>CAVYVL010000004.1:0-564325 GCA_963771975.1 uncultured Alphaproteobacteria bacterium
GCAACGCATCGGGTACCTCTGCATCCTGCCTTCCTTGATCTTCGAACGTCAATCGTTCGGCCGACGAGAAGTGTGAGACGCACGGCGAAGTTGGGAACGAGACGTCCATTTCGAGGCCGATTGGGAAAAGGTCGATGGATATGATTTCTTACCTTTGAGATGGCAACGCGCGGTCTCAGGCGTCCGTGAGGGCGGACCAGACCATCAGCGCTCCGAACGCCGCGAAGAAGAGGCCCGTCAGCATCCGCCCCCGTCTGGCGTGCTTCTCTTTGCGGAAGAGCCTGACGACGTGCCTTGCTCCCACCGCGTAGCTGCCCAGCACGAGGAATTTCACGACGACGAAGGTTGCGACCAGAAGGGCGATGACGCCTGTCCCGCTGTTGGCAGGGAGAAACTGAGGGAACAGAGCAGCGAAAAACAAAACGGCCTTCGGGTTGCTGATACCGACGCCGAACGAGTGAAGCCAAAGCGCCCGCGCGCTTCGCGGGAGCGGCGTTCGCCCCGAGGCCGGAGCGGCGTGCGGCCCGCCGGAGCGAAGGAAGGTCCAACCGAGCCAGAGGATGTACGATGCGCCGGCAAGGCGGAGGCCGAGGAAGGCCGCGGGATAGGTTTCAATGAGAGCGCCCAATCCCACGACCGAGAGCGTTGCCAGCATTGCGATCGCCGTGAGATCACCGCCGAGAGCACCCAGCGCGCGAGCCCAGCCGTAAGCGACGGCGTTGTTGACGATGAACAATGTCGACGGCCCGGGTGTCGCGGATTGCGCGGCGCTCACAATCACGAATGTGAGGTAGGCGGGCAGATCCATCGTCGACCACATCCAGAAGGCTTCCCTATGTGCCCGGAACGCGTCGGTAAGGTCGCAAGGGAGGGGCGGAGGGCGATCCGTGTGCCGCTTCCGCGGAAGGTCGCCAGCCGCCCGCTCAATCAGGCGGCCGCGCTCGGCACCGGTGTGTTCAGCAGCTGCTGCTCCCACAGATACGCGATGGCGCTGCCGCCGGCGTGGTGATGGATCACGTCGATCAGGGCCATCGCCGTGTTATCCGCGCCCAGTCCCGTTGCCATTCGGCGGCGATCGCCAGCCACGTCATCATGTTGACGCCGGCCGCGATCATGCGCTGGATCGCGACCTGGTGCGCCTCGACCGACGTGCCACCGGACGCGTCGGTGATCACGGTGACGTCCCAGCCTTCGCCGGCGCCTGGATCACCGGCATCGCGACGCAGACCTCGGTCCACAGGCCGGCGATGACCAGCTGCTTGCGGCCGGTCGCCGCGACCACGTCGACGACCGCCGGTCCTCCCAGGTGTTGATGAGCGTCCGGTCGATCACCTCCTGCCGGGGAACACGTCGGTGACATGGGGAAAGATCAGGCCGCCGCGCTCCGCGAGTACGCTGGTCAGGATGATGGGTACGTCGAACGTCTTGGCCGCCTTCGCCAGCCCGTGCGTTGTTCACCACCATGTGCGGTTCGTGGCTGTTTAGGTTCGTGAGCTGATAGGGCTGGTGGTCGATCAGAACGAGGACCGAATCTTCGGGACGAAGAAGCGAGCCGAGGCCGTTGCGGAAGGTCATGTTGGCATCCGTTGCATCTGAGGAAGAGCCGAATTCCTGGCTAGAGCTAGAGACGATGCCAGAGGAGCGCGGCGCGAATGCTGCCGCGAAAGTGCCGATCTTGCTGTGATGCCGACTTTGCCAGGCGCGGGCCTCGTGGTGGTGGCGGTGCAGGCTGCATCGATGATGTGACGGCTATCGCAGTGGCCGTACCCGTGCGCGCGCCGTTGCTCGTTTGGAGCAGCCTCCGCCTCACGATCCGGTTTCATTGGCGCAGATCAGCAACACAGCAAGATCGGCACTTTCGCGGCAGCTTCAGCGCCGCAGGGCACAAGAGCGCTCGCTAATGATCGCTTACGTTGACTTTCCGCGGGCCACGAACGCGTGCGCCATCTTCAACTCGGTGACAGTTCGCAGTTCGCAGCTCGTCGGTCTCGCGATTGGCGTCATCAATTGTGCCTTGCCAATCCGTTCAACGCGCATTCCGCTTGGTACCTGCCTCATCACGTTTTACGGCGCGACGGTCTGCGGCCACCTTATGTTCCCGCCAATAAAGGAGAGATGACCGTGACCAACACGCTGAAAATCTGGGCAGCCGCGGCTGTGGCCTGCTGCGTCGCGTTCGCCGCCGATGCAGAGCCCGTCCGCAACATTGTGCTCGTCCACGGCGCATTCGCCGACGGGTCGGGTTGGCGCGGTGTCTATGACGAGCTGACTGGCCGCGGCTATGCCGTGAGCATCGTGCAGAATCCTCTGACCTCTTTCTCCGACGATGTCGCGGCGACCCGGCGCGTGCTGAACAGGCAGGACGGCGCGGTGATCCTCGTCGGCCATTCCTATGGCGGCAGCGTCATCACCGAGGCCGGCGCCGATCCGAAGGTTGCGGGCCTCGTCTACGTCGCCGCATTCGCGCCGTAGGTCGGCCAGTCCACGCTCGATCAGTACGCCGAGATTCCGTGGCCTCCGAACTTCGTGCCCGAAGAGCAGCCGGACGGCTTTGCCTTCCTGAATGCGGACCGGTTCCGCGCCGGCTTTGCAGGGGACACCGATGCGGCCGATGCGGCGTTCCTTCGCGATGCCCAGGTGCCGATAGCGATGGCCGCCCTCCAGGCGCCGGTGACCGTCGCGGCGTGGAAGACGAAGCCCAGCTGGTATGTCGTCGCGACCGAGGACGGCGCCATCGCGCCCGACCTCCTCCGCAGCACGGCTCGCCGGATCGGTGCCGATACGACCGAGGTGTCTGGCAGCCACGTCGTGTTCCTGACCCAGCCCGAAGCAGTCGCCGACGTGATTGATGCGGCGGCCCACGGGGCGGCAGAGGCCGACAGCAAATGAAGGCGGCCACTTATGACGCTCCGGGCGAGCCGGACGTCCTGATCTACGAGGACGTTCCGGATCCTCCCTGTGCTCGCGACGAAGTGTTGATCAAGGCCGAAGCGATTTCCATCGAAGGCGGGGATCTCATCAACCGGGCATCGACCCGCCCTCCCAACCCAAAACACATTCTGGGCTATGCAGCCGCGGGCGAGATCGTCGCCGTCGGCGCGGATGTCAGGGACCGCTTTATCGGCCAGAAGGTGACGAGCTTCGACATGAGCGGGTCACATGCAGAGTTGCGGGCCGTGAAGGCGACCAGAACGTGGATCGTGCCCGAGGGGCTGGACATGGCCGCTGCCGCCGCTTTGCAGGTACGTGAAGGAATAGCGTCGGCCCTGTCGTCCCGGTGCGCGCTCGCCCTTCAGCCACCAGCGGTGACAAAGACGGCCCTTCTGGCCGACACGCATCTCGTCCTGGAAATACAACATGATGCGCTTGTCCGGGTGGGCCGCCGCGGCCTCGTTCAGCGCATCGCGGAGCCCCTTTTTTCAAATGCGGCCCGCGCCTTCGGATGCACCGGCCGCGTCTTCTGGTGCGAGAAGCCTTCGCGCCGCAGAATTCGGGACAGGCTCTGCGGCGCGACCCTTTTGCCGAACCGCCCTTCGATGAAGGCGGCAAGGTCCGGCAGCGTCCAGCGCGACAGGCCGTCCACCGCGGCGTCGGGGCCCTTGAAGATCCGCTCGGCCAGAAGCGCGAGCTCGCCATCGCTGAGGGCGGGACGACGTCCGGGGCCCGGACGGTCGACGAGACCCGCCAGACCTTCGGCATTATAGCGGGTTACGGCATTGCGCAGCGCCTGACGCTCGATGCCTGCCGCAGCCGCTGCATCCGCGGCTCATGCCATCGAGCGCGTTGGCGATCGCTAGCATCCGCCTCGCCGTTCGCACCGAGCGTTCCCGAAACGCAAGCCGCCTCAGCTCTCGCGCCGGCACTGCGTCGTCGATCACCAGCCCTGTTCATCTGCCGCCCCCCGCGAATCATCTGATCCGACGAAGGGAATCAGAGCCAGAATGCCGAACCGTTACCGAGTCAGCGGGAAGGCGCGTTGGTATTACCTCGCCGGACTTCGGCTTCAGGTCACCGCTTCCAACAGCGTGCTAGAAGATAGTAGGCACTACCTATGCCGTGAGGCAAAGTGATTCCAGCGCGAATGCTAGGTGTCATCGCGACCTTCGATTCCGACATTATCGGAGTTCCGTGTCGTTCCAGAGATATTGCTGTAGAATCGCGCCGAACGGCGGCGGTCCGTAGTCGGAGCGGTCGCGCCCCGTCTCCGGATCCTCCCGCTCTGACGGCGTCCAGTCGGTGCCGAGCACGCGCGTGACGACGTCGTCGGGCAGAATGCCACGGCCGCCGATGGACGCGAATACTAGGTGCGTCCGTGCGCTCCGAAGGAGATCGTCCGAGTCGTAACCGGGAGACGAGAGCCAGAGGACGGCGTCGAACACACCGGGATCGTCGACGACCTCGCCGCGCTGTGCCGCAGCGAGCGGGCGGGCGAAAGCATCTCCGCTCGACACCTCACGGTACACGCCGAACCGTCCGGGTCCGAGCCGTCGATCGTCCGGCTCCTCACGGTCGGGTGCGCGGGGGCCGGGTCGCCGTGCGACTGCATGCGCGACGACGGCGGCGATCGGCAGAAGTGGCGGCGGAACGACCACACGGTCGGCGGCGAACACGGCGCTTCGCAGCCCTCGGCAGCGGCCACCCAGACGTTGATGTCGCGCGCCTCCTTTTCGCCGGCATATATGGCGAACGCATGCAAGGGGCGCCGGTGGTCCGTCGTAGTTCCCTCGCCATCTGCATGATTTCGGGGACGATCGCTCCCTCGTCGACCGCACGGACCCCGGCGATCCGCGCCAGCCAGGCGGTGTCGACGGCGTCGCCCGGCAACTGCTGCACGAGCGGGCCGAATATCACGGGCGTCGCCGCGGGCGGCCTCGCGACCACGTCGCGAAAGCGCCCGACGCCGGGCGGGCGGGCGGACAAGTCGACCGCGAAATCCCGCCGTTGCGCGTTGCGCAATTGCGTCAGGCGGCCCGTCGTCCCGACGCTGTGCATCGCTGGTGTCGCGGCGCGCAGCGCGCGATCCAGGGTGTTGCGCGCGCCGGCGCGCGCCGAGGATCGCGATTTCCGCGCGCACGAGCGCGACGATGGCGTCGATGTCGGGCTTCGTCAGGGACGTGGCCGGAGTGACCGGGGTTCCGGCGAGCGTGAGGACCCGATCCGCCGGCAGCAGGTCGGGAGAGCCCGGCAGGTTAATCTTGATGATGCCAAGCCGGTACACCGCGGCCGTCGCCAATTCCGCCCGCACCCACGGCGATTGGTGCGTATCGACCCCCTCGAGTACGAGCAGGCTGCCTTTCTCGAGCAACTCCGCCATGATGCGTTGCATGAAGCTCTGCCCCGGCGTGCCGCGGAAGCGGTCGAGGAACACCGCGAAGCGCGCCTCCGCGAGGGCTTGGAAGACTTGCCCCGCCACCTCGGCGCTGTCCGCATGCTGGTAGCTCACGAAGATGGCGAGTTCCTCCTCGCCAATCTGCCCGGCCAGCAGGACCTCGGGCACCACGTCCTCGACCCGCGCATAGCGGTACATGATGTGCTGCCAGATCCCCGGTGACGGAGCGGTCCGCCCGCCGTTTCGCGCGATCGGGATGATTGTCGCGTTCGGCAGGGTCAGGAAGTGCGCAATCGTCGCGGCGCAGTAGTCGACGAGGGGATCCTCGACGACGACGAGGATGTTGATGCCCCGGACGGCCGCCGGATCTCCGTCCGCCATGCAATGGCCTGTCCCGTGATAGCACCCGCTGCACGCACCGACGCTTCCGAGGGTGCCCCACCCACCGACATGGTTACATATCGCGCCGAACAGACGCACGGCGTCTCTGAGGGTCGCGCGATTGGCGCCCCGCGCCGCCGAGACGACGACGCGGACGTCCTGCGGCGCCGGAATGTCCCGCAGCTCCAGGCAGCTCCTCGCCGGACGACGCAGGTCGGATTGCAGCAGCAGGTCAGCCATGAACGCCTCCCCTCGGCGGACCGGGATGCGGGCCGGGTGCGGCGGCGAGCGGCACGTAAGGCGCCGCCGCTTGTCCGTCCACAAAGCGCTTAATCGCGTCCGCGTGGAGCTTGAGCTCGGTGGTGGCGCGGCCCACCGCGGTCAGCTCGTCGATCGTCGCCGGCCTCGCGTCGTCCATCGTATAGCGCCCGTGCGGTGCAACGTGGTTGACTCGATGGTAGCGCCCGTGCAGCAGCAGACCCGCCGCGGCGCTGGCAAACTCGACCTGAGAGCTCATCAGCAGCGTTACCAGCCCGAACTTCCAGTCCAGCGCGCCGGAACGCTCGTGATCGGCGATGCTGAACGGAGCCGTCGTGGTGCCGATGCTGAGATGTCAATCTTGTCGAGGGGCACGCCGAGAAAGGTCACCGCCTCCACGAGGCCGACGAGGCATGGGCTGTTCGCCCACACCCCGCCGTCAATGAACTGCGCGCCAAAGCGGGCCTCCGGCCGCGCCGCCTCGAAGTAGGTCGGCGCCGCGGAGGTCACGCGAGCGACCTCTGCCGCTTGAACCTTCGCGTCCTGCGCCAGGTGCGGATGATGCGGCGTCTTGAAGAGGTAGATCCGCCCGCCGACCGCATCATACGTCGGGATGACGAGCCGGCGCCCCGCCTCGCCAAACGGCCGGTCCCCGAGAATCTCCTTCAGCGCCTCGGTCAGCGGCTCGTGCGAAAATATGACGCCAAGAAGCTGGCGCAACAGTCCGCGGGTACGCGCGAAGCGACCCGTGACAGGGAAGATCGAGGGCCCGTGGGTAAGGTAGAAGTTTAGCAGTTGCGCCGGCGTCAGCCCGAAGGCGAGGCCGATGGCGAGCATGCCGCCGGTAGACGTGCCGGTGATGAGGTCAAAATGCTCGGAGATCGGTCTGCCCGTGTCCTCCTCAATGGTAGCGAGAACGGACGCGGAAAAGGTGCCGAGGATGCCTCCGCCATCGAGGCTAAGAATTCTAAACATGAGCCGTGTCTGCAATTCGATCGATCGGGTCAGCAGGCTAACGTATCGCCCGTCTTGGCGATATATTGAGGTGCTCCCCATCGGTTGGACGGCTTGCGCGGTGTTTTAAGCTACTGCCGGGATCTGCTGATCGGTTCGTTCCTGGTTGATGGTTGCATGGAATGCGGTGTGTGGTGTTCGTCCGCCAAGGGCGGAATGCGGGCGCCGCTGATTGTAGAACGTGATCCACTGCCCGATGCCAGCGCGGGCGTCGCGGCCGCCAGACCACGCGTGGAGATAGACGCATTCGTATTTCAGAGAGCGCCACAGGCGCTCGATGAAGATATTGTCCAGGAACCGGCCTTTGCCGTCCATCGAGATCTTCACCTCGGCCGTCTGAAGGCGGCTTTATCCAGGCCCAGGACGTGAACTGGCTGCCCTGGTCCGTATTCATGATCGATGGCGGAGCGAACCGGGCAAGGGCCTCCTCCAGCGCTTCCACGCAGGGGTCTGCCTCCAACGTGTTGCTGAGGCGCCAGGCCAGCACCTTGCGGCTGGCCCAGTCCATGATCGCCACGAGGTAGAGGAAGCCGCGCGCCATCGGGATGTAGGTTCTTTAATTGATCACCCGCGCTCGGGCAGTTTGTCGTCGACGTCGGCCGCCTGCAAGGTTCTTTCCGAAGTCACCCGTTGCGGGGCTTCATCTCGGCGTTCAAGGCTCGGACGGCCCCAGGGTGAGATGCGCGGTACAATCATGGCCGCAGGTAGATCACACGGGCTCGGTCCGATGCCTGCCGCTCTGGCCGACGCGGCAGCTGTTGAGCGGGGTAATTCTCAGCTCAATCTCTTCGTCATGCCTCCCGGAGTTCGAAGATGCCACCGCTCACCCAGATTGCGTGCATCATGACGGCGAGCTTGCGGGCCAGAGCGACAACCGCCTTCTTGTGACTTGTCCGCTGTTTCAAGGCCATCGCCCAGTCCTTGAGCTGCTGTCCGACCCCCGGCCTGACACGGCATAGAAGACTGTTCGCGGCCTCGTAGAGCATTGTGCGCAGCAGCCGGTCCCCACGCTTGGAGATTCGCCCGCCATAGTCGACCGCACCCGATTGGTACCGTCGCGACGTGAGACCGGCATAAGCGCCGACCGACCGCGACCTGGAGAAGCGTTCCGGCGTATCGATCGTTGCGACGAACGCCGCTGCCGTCACGGTGCCGACGCCGGGGATCGTCATCAGCCGCACACATTCTTCGCTCCCTCTTGTTTGGCGTACCAATTCCTTGGTCAAAGACGCGGCCTGCCGCAGGGCCTCGGTGCGAAGGGCGAGTAGCGGTAGAATGATCCGGGCCAGCGCATCGTGTCCTTCGAGGACCGAGCGGACACGGGCCTCATAAGTTCTCGGCTCCTTTGGAAGACGTGACCCGAAACTGGCGAGCAATCCTCGGATCGTGTTCTCCGCGTTCCTGCGGGCCCCGATAGCGGCTTCCCGCGCGGCCAGCAGAGCTCGAAGTTCCTGGCCTCGTCGGCTCTTCACCTCGACTTTGCGGAAGAAGCCGGTCCGCGCCAGGTCCGCCAGCATGGCCGCGTCATTGGCATCGGTCTTGTTGTGCATCTGGCTCAGCACCGCATGAGCCTGACGCGCGTCGACGCAGATCACCGGCAGGTCGCGTCTTGCAAGCTCGCCATGGAGCCAGTTGGCCATGCGCCCGGTCTCAAGGATCACCCGCACCAGGCTGGACCCAACCCCTTTCAAGACCTCCAGAATCGCATCTGGGTCCGTCGACGTCTTCCGCGCGATGACGACACTGCCATCCTCGCGGCGGACGCAAATCGCAGTCTCATCCTTCGAGACATCCAAACCGGCAAAGAAGCGTTCCATGATCACTCTCCTGTTCGATGTGGCCCATTTGGGCGGCGGAGAGCGCGGGAGATCAATTACTCCGAGTGACATCGGCGCACCAGACCTCGCCCGGTCGGTCGATCGTTCTGCCGCGCAGTAGATATGGCCAGACCTTGTGCCCCTTGGCAGGGGCGCTCGTGTTCGGCCGCTGGTAGATCGGCATCAGACCCATGAGCCGCATCAGCCGCCGGATCCGCTTGGGGTTCACCGTCTCACCCTCGCCCCGCAGGTGCAACGTCATCTGCCGCACCCCGTAGAACGGCGTCTGCAGAAACTGCTCGTCGATCCGGCGCATCAGCGCCAGGTTCTCGGCCGTCTCGCCGCGAGGTGAGTGGTAAAAGGTCGAGCGCGGGATCGCCAGCAGCCGGCACTGCGCCGTGACCGACAGCGCGGGGTGGTCTTTCTCCACCATCGCGCGCCTCACGTCCCGCCCCAGGGCTTGAGCTTTCGCGACAAAAAATCGTTGGCCACCGCCAGCTCGCCGATCTTGGCGTGGAGGTCGCGGACAGTATCGTCGCTGGCCGCCGGTTCGCGCCCCTTGCGGCCGCGCTCGAAGACGTCCGACGCGCCCTCCAGCAGCTGCTTCTTCCATTGGTGGATCATCGTCGGGTGGACGCCAAAACGGGCAGCCAGCTCCGCCACCGTCTCTTCACCCTTCAAGGCCTCTAGCGCCACCTTCGCCTTGAACGCCGCCTTGTGCTGCTTGCGTGTCGTCATCGCTGATCTCCTCTCATCGAAGACCAGCAGGCCCCTTCCATAGCTTACGCCACCGTCCAATCTCCGGGGAGCATCTCACACCGAGGATCAGGCCGACCTGGACCTCGAGATCGCACTCGGCGTCATGGAAGACGCCTCCGTGCGGCGGCTGATGACGATCACGGGGGTGAACCTCACCGTGGCCGCCGGCATCAAACGTTTCGACAGCCCCGGCAAGCTCGTGAGCTACTTCGGCCTGAACCCGCGCGTACGCCAGTCGGGTCTTGGCGCCGCGCATCACGGCCGGATCAGCAAGGCCGGCCGCAGCCACGCCCGCGCCATGCTGGTCGAGGCGGCCTGGGCGGCGGCAAAGGCCCCGGGACCGCTGCACGCCTTCTTCGTGCGCATCCGGGCGAAGCGAGGCCATCAGGTCGCCGCGGTCGCACTGGCGCGGAAGTTGACGGTGCTCTGCTGGCATCTGCTGACGAAGGAAGAGGATTATCTCTGGGCGCGCCCGGCGCTGGTCGCCAAGAAGACGCGCGACATGGAGCTCCGGGCCGGGTTGCCGCAGAAGAAGGGCAACCGGCGTGGGCCGACCTACGCCTACAACGTCAAGGAGCTGCGTGCGCAGGAGGCCGAACTCGCGCGCCAGGCGGAGCGGACCTACGAGCAGTTCGTAACGCGCTGGAAGACGCGGCCGCCCAAGGCGCCGGCCAGTGCTCGAAGTCCCAGTGTACCGTCTCGATAACACGGCAATTAGACAAGCGCCTGCTGGCGCCAGCTCAGAAGTTTCCGAAAATCGGAACCGCCGGCCGCGCGCTGCGCTACGCCGGAGGCTCCGCGCGCGGCCTTCCCACAGGCATCGAGGGTGCGCAGACGCCTCGAACCGGCAGGGCATCCATGGGCGGCCTGACGACGCTTGCAGCCGATGCGCCGTGCTTCGCCACGAGGTCGTCTGCGCAAACGGGAAATAGCACGAAAACCGCGAAAGTGCTTGTCGATCTCATCCGTCGTATACGACAGGATGCGCGAGAGCATGCGGCTCTATAAAGCAATGCCCTTCCGCGACCTCATCGACCTGTCGATCAAACAGTCGCGCGGCCGCTCCCTCTTCACCTCGCTGGCCGCGCTCCTTGCGATCCTGCCGCTTGCCGTCTTCGGAGGCAGCGCTGTTGAAAGATCTTCCGTCCCGATGGCCTCCGGCATCGTCGTCGCCGCGAGCTCTTCAACTTTATATCGCCGGATTGATCCTCATCCTCATCCTCATCGGCGACTGGCGGCAACGTTGCGAGGGCCGCGCGACGCTCAGCGCAGCCCCCGACAGCTCCGTCCTATGGGCGCGCCTCGCCCTTTGGATGTGTTTGCGCGCCGTCGCGGAAGTCGCCGGTCAAGTAATTGCGCGGCGAGATCCCCCTCGTCGACGCGTTCTGGATGCACGCCATCATCGGCGTCGGAATGACCAACCTCGTATGCAGTTTCGCCCGTTTCCTCGTCATCGCCGAAGACGGCCCTTCGGGCCTTGCCTGGGTCTTTTTTCTCCTCCCTGTGTCCTACGGCATAGTCTCTGTCGTCGGCGTCTGGCGCCGAACCAAGCAGCACCCTGGAGTTATCGCCGAGGCCGCGCGCTGCATTGCTCTCGCCCGAGGAATTGCGGCCGTTCTTGTTCGAGCCGACGCGGGCGCCATCTCACAATTCCTCCGCCTACCGGCACGATGTGGCCCAATCTCACCGGGCGCAATACGGTCATGGGACCGCGCGCAAATGGTGTTCGCGTCAGCGGCCGAGACGAGCCACGTTTGTTGCGTGAGGCTCGGTTCGCCCCTCACGCAACGGGATGCACGTCGTGACGCATAGTGATCGAGAGCTCAGGCAGCACTTATCCCAGCTCGAACTCGAGCCACTAACCTCACAAATTTTACGGTCACTTGTTGCGCAAGTTTGTCGCAACGACGTCAGCATTGCCTGGCTGCTGCATCGCATGCGCCTTAGGGCCTACGGATTCGCGCTGCTGTTGTTCTCGATTCCGAGCTGCCTGCCGACCCCACCAGGCGTTGCGACCATTTGCGGCATCATCCTTCTTGTGGTGACGGCCCAGATGATCGTCGGTCTCGAGCCGCTGCGCTTGCCGCGAATCCTCGCCCGGCGAAAGCTCAAAGCACGACGTGGCGCGGTTCGTCGCGCGGGCGGCGCCTTGGGTGGAGCGTGTGGAGCGGATCGCACGGCCGCGGCTCGGCTTCATGACCGGTCCCGTCGGTTATCGCCTCGTCGGTCTTGTCGTCATGGTCCTCTCGTTCATCGTCCCGATCCCGATCCCGATCCCGATCCCGATCCCGATCCCGATCCCGATCCCGATCCCGGTGCTCGGCAACATGCCGCCGGCGGTCGCGACGATCGTGATCGCGCTCGGCCTCACGGAACGCGACGGCTTGATCGTCCTGATCGTCCTGGATCGGTCTCATCGTCTCGGTGGCCGCGTTGGCCTTCAGTGGCGCCCTTGCGATCGAAGCCATCGGATGGCTCTTGCAGTGGATCAGCGGCTGACACGCGAGCGCCGAGGCGGCCTGCGACAGTCCTTCGCCGGCTTCGAAGGCTCATTTGAAGGACCACAAATGCGGCACCAGCAGCACCGTGGCCGCGCCGACGATGATGTTCATGGGCACGCCGATCCGTAAATAATCGGAGAACCGATACCCGCCTGCGCCATAGACGAGGGTGTTGGTCTGGTAGCCGATGGGCGTCGCGAAGCTCGCGGAGGCAGCGAACATGACGGCGATCACAAAGGGCCGCGGATCGGCGCCCAGACTTGTGGCAAGGCCGACGGCGATCGGCGTCATGAGAACCGCGACCGCGTTGTTGGTCACCAATTCGGTCAAGATGGACGTGAAGACGTAGACCAGGGCCAGGGCAAGCCAGGGATTGAGCCCGCCGAGCATTGGTGACAGCGTGCCTACGATGACGGCGACGGCGCCGGTGCGATCGAGCGCGCTGCCGAGAATCAGCATCGACACGATGAGGAGGAGCAGGCGTCCGTCCATCGCCGCTATGCCTTCGTCGGGCTCGATGCAGCCGGTCGCCAGCACCAGCGCCGCGCCGATCAGGGCGAGCGGCAGGATCGGCGCAATGTCGAGACCGGCGAAGAGCACAACCCCGACGAGGATCGCCACCGCCAACGGGGCCTTGCTGCGGCGGAAGGCGCGGGCAGTATTGGGTCGCAGATCGATCAGGCGCTGGTCTTCGACGAGGCGCGCGATGTCCGCGGGTGCGCCGTCGATGAGCAGGGTGTCGCCGACACGCAAGGGGGTCGCCTCGAGGCGCTCGCCCACCACATCGCTCAGCCGGTGCAGTGCCAGAGGATAGACCCCGAAGCGCCTGCGCCACCTCAGCCGGCCGAGCGTCCGGCCGATCGCTTTGGAGTCGGGCCCGACCAGGAGCTCCACCAGCTGCGCGGGCCGGGGCCGCGGTGCCGCCATCCCGGAGAGCTCCGCCCCCCGCGACAGTCCCTCGCGAAGCGCCATCAGATCGACGTCGCGCGTCCTGATGACCACGATGTCGCCGGGCTCCAGCCGCACGGCTCCGAGATCGCGCCGCAGCGACGCGTCGCCGCGAACCACATCGATGACCTCGCCACCGCCCCTCGTCAGGACCGAGGCCAGCGGAACTGGAGTTCCGGCGAGCGGCGATCCTTCCGGGATGAACACGTCCGCCAGCCAGGACCGGGCTTCTCGCTCGGTATTGCGGCCCGCCACGCCCTCGCGCTCGGGCAACAGGCGCGGCGCGGCAAATGCGAGAAATCCACCGCCCACCGCCGCGACGATCAGACCGAGAGGCGCGATTTCGAAGAGGCCGAACGGAGCCAATCCAAGGTCGCGCGCGATGCCGTCGACGAGCAGATTGGTCGAGGTGCCGATCAGCGTGACCGTCCCGCCGAGAATGACAATGTAGGACAGCGGGATCAGGAGCCGGGAAGGCACACTCTTGACTTCGCGGGCAAGGCCGATGGCGACGGGGATCAGAACCATCACCACGGGCGTATTGTTGAGAAAAGCCGAGGCCGTCGCAGCGGCGGCGAAGAAGCCGATGAGGGCAAGCCACGCGTTCTGCGCGGCAAGCCGCGATAAGGCGCCGATCAACGCCTCGAGCGCGCCGGTTCGAACCAGCGCTGCGCTCAGGATGAACATGGCGGCGATGGTCGCCGGCGCGGGATTGGCGATGGCTCTCAGGACGTCGTCGGTGGTGACGAGCCCGAGGGCCAGCGCCGCCGCGGCGCCGACAAAGGCCACCATGTCGGCCGGCCGGCGCTCTGTCACGAAGGCTATGAAGACCGCACCGACCAGCAGCAGCGACGCCACGGGGGCAAATGAACCAAGATCCACAAACACGACGCGATCTCCTCGTCACGGACGAACTAGGGTGTCATCGCACGATTTTTGATCGGCGGGTGGACGGGCAGTGCGGCAACTTCACAACCATGCCTCGTCTCCCCTGGGCGGAGGAAACAATGATGGCTCTCATCGCCCTCTCCAGCGTCATCGACCGGAAGCATTAAGCCTTCGGAAAGGGGGCTCGCGGCTGATCCTCTCCGCCATCCTCATCCGCGCCACCAACGCCGTCACCAGACGTGCCGCCCGATCTGGATGACAGCGGCAACGGCAAGTCGTTGCCTATCTTGAGTCTCCGGCGCGACCATGCGGCGATTCGTGCGGTGTCATGGACGGAGGGCCCCTCGAAACACAATGTGACTAAGAGGCTCGTCGTGCCCGGCGATAGCGAGGCCGCCGATCGAGTATGACGTCCGTCATCAACACCATCCGCGCCCTAGGCAGTCGCGGCTCATGTCGCTGGTCGAGGCGATCACGAATGTCATCGTCGGCTATGGGATCGCCGTCGCGACGCAACTCGTCGTGTTCCCGTGGTTCGGGCTGCCGGCTCGGTTGTCGGATGCGGTTGCGAGCGGCGGGATCTTCACCATCGTGAGCATCGCGCGCAGCTTCGCGCTGCGGCGGGTGTTCGAGGCGATCCCGTCCCGGGAGCGTATTCCTGCTGTGACAGACGATCAGTGCAGGGCGGATGGGCCGACGGTCAGTTCGCTGTCGTGTCACCAAGGTAGTGGAGCATCTCCTCAACCCATTCGGCGTCAGCGCTCCGGAGTGTGACGGCGACGAGGAGCTGAACCATGCGCGGCACAGGTTCATCGTCCTCGTACGGAGCGAGCATTAAGGCCCACTCCCCGGCGTCGTCGACAACAAGAGCGGAGGAACCGGCTGGAAGCACGCTTCCAATGTCGCTGGATGTGTATGCCATGAAGACCCCAGTAGCGGGAGGTGGGCGGGAACGCGGCCGCGATGGTAGGCGATTCCATCATGGGCGTCACGGCGAGTGACGCGAGTGGCGTGGGGTCCGGCTCTTAGGCCGTGACGCGATACACCCGGCCCCGGCCGTCGATCTTCTCGGAGGTCACGTCGAGGCCGGGACGCTTCTTCAGCGCGCTGGTGATGGCGCCGCGGACCGTATGCTGCTGCCATCCGGTGGCGTCCGCGGTCTCGGCGATAGTGGCGCCCTCCGGCGCTTCGAGCATGGCGATCAGCGTCGCCTGCTTCGTTCCAGGCCGGACCTTCGGCGCACCATGCTCGCTCGGGTTGTCGCGTCGGTGCACGGCTCCGTCGGGGTCGGCTCAAGTCCGATCGCGCGGAGGCCGTCGTCGGTCACCACGAGGCTGGCGCCGTCGCCGTTGTCGCGGATGAGCCCGCGCGCCGCGAGCGCCGTGAGTACCTTCTTCGCGGCGCCGCCCTTGATGCGGTCGGGCAGCGGCAGGATGTGCCGGCGGGGTCGTTCGGCAGCGGCGGTGAGAACGGTGCGCTGGGTCTCGGTGAGGTCGTACATGGTGGGATCTCCATCGCGCCCGCACGATCGGGCGCTCCTACGACCCCGAGCCGCGCTCCCAGATGAGATGCGCGGCTGGTCGCGGCAGGAGCTGCGGTCAGTAAGGAAGCTCGGCCATGATCGCGCAATCGGCGACGAGGCCCGTCAGATACGGCAGACCGTACGGGATGCCGGACGCGCGGCTCATGCGCCGGCCGATGCGCCAACCCATCCAGCGCTGGGTGGCAGCTCGATCGCCTCGCGGAGTGGGCGTCCGGCGAAGAGCTCGTTGATCACGTGGTCGGCCAAGTGCCGGCCATGGCGGGAGTCGAGGAAGTCGCGCACACCCTCGGCCGAGCACGTGGTAGCGTTGGCGATCGTCTTGTAGGCGATCGTCCATGCGGCGGCGGTGTCGGTCGCGTGCCCGCTGCGGTCGATCGTGCCCCAGTAGCCCCAAGTCTCGTTGTTGGTCGGAAGGGTCGTTTCGATGGTCATCGGTGGTGGCTCCGGCGCGGTGCGTCCGCGCCATACACGCTCCGATTGCCGCAGGAGCCAAGCGGATAAGCGGATCACATCGTTGCTGATTTCGATCCGATGAAGGGCATGAGCGAGCGCCAGTACGCAGCCCGCGTCGGGCTCTCGCGCGGCGCGATCCAGAAGGCGAAGAGCCGCGGGACGACTGGTTCTCCATGAGGACGGCTCCATCGATCCGGAGCGGTCGGACGCGCAGCGCGCTGGCGCGACGGACGTGTCGAAAAGCCGTTCGGCGCAGCGCGCTGCCGGCATGAAGCCCGTGCCGGAGGCCGCCCTCTCCGGCGTCAGCGAGACGCTGAAGGAGAACGGTCTGACGCCGCCTCCGTCCACCGGCGGCACCACGTTCCTCCAGGCCAAGACTGCGAACGAGGTGCTGAAGGCGCAGGAGCGCCGGATCCGGCTGTCGACGCTGAAGGGCGAGCTGGTCGACCGGGATCGGGCGAAGGCAATGGTGTTCAAGCTGGCGAGGGAGGAACGCGATACCTGGGTGACGTGGCCGGCGCGCGTTGCAGCGCTGATGGCGGCCGAGATGAACGCCGACGTCGCGACCGTACAGAGGGTCCTGGAGAACCATGTCCGCGCCCACCTCGACGAGCTTGGCGAGCTGCGCGTCGCCTTCCGTTGAGATCGAGAGCTTCGACGGCGCCCAGGATCTGGCAAAGGCGTGGCGCGAGGGCCTGACGCCCGACCCGGCGTTTACGGTGTCGGAGTGGGCCGACCTGCACCGCTGGCTGTCGTCCCGCGCCTCGGCGGAGCCCGGTCGCTATCGCACGGCGCGCACGCCGTACATGCGGGAGATCATGAATGCGCTGAGCCCGAGCCATCCGGCGCAGCGGGTGGTTTTCATGAAGGCCGCTCAGATCGGCGCGACGGAAGCCGGCAACTCGTTCATCGGGTTCGTGATGCACCACGCGCCCGGTCCCATGCTGGCGGTGCAGCCGACGGTCGAGCTGGCCAAGCGCAACTCGCGCCAGCGGATCGACCCGCTGATCGAGGAGAGCCCGGCGCTGCGCGAGCGCGTGCAGCCGGCCCGCTCACGCGACGCCGGCAACACGCAGCTGTCCAAGGATTTTCCGGGCGGCGTCCTCGTGATGACGGGCGCGAACTCGGCCGTTGGCCTGCGCTCGATGCCGGCGCGCTACGTCTTCCTCGACGAGGTCGACGCGTATCCGGCCTCGGCCGACGAAGAAGGCGATCCGGTCGCGCTCGCCGAAGCGCGGTCGCTGACGTTCGCGCACCGGCGCAAGGTCTTCCTGGTGTCGACGCCCACGATCCGCGGCGTGTCTCGCATCGAACGCGAGTACGAGGCGAGCGACCAGCGGCGGTACGTCGTGCCGTGCCCGCTCTGCGGCCACAGGCAGTGGCTGACGTTCGAGCGCCTGCGCTGGGAGAAGGGCCGGCCGGAGACGGCGGCGTACCACTGCGAGGGCTGTGAGCAGCCGTTCGGCGAGCACCACAAGGCGGCGATGCTCGGCGCGGGTGAGTGGCGGGCGACGGCGACGAGCCAGAACCCACGGACGATCGGCTTCCACCTGTCGGCGCTCTACTCGCCGCCGGGCTGGAAGTCATGGATCGACATTGCGCGGGACAAGGAGATGGCTTCGGGGTCGGACGAGGCGGAGCGCGTCTTTCGCAACACAGTGCTCGGCGAGACGTGGGTCGAGAGCGGCGACGCGCCGGACTGGCAGCGGATCGCGGACCGCCGCGAGGATTGGGCGGCCGGTGCGGTGCCCGCAGGCGCACTGTTCCTGACGGCGGGCGCGGACGTTCAAAAGGATCGGATCGAGGTCGACGTCTGGGGGTGGGGCCGCGGCCTGGAGTCCTGGTTGATCGACCACATCGTCATCCCGCACGCGCCCGGCGATCCTCGCGCGTGGGCCGCGCTCGACCAGATGCTCGGCCGGACGTGGCAGCATGCGCATGCTGCCGCCGTGCGCCTGGCGCGGCTTGCGATCGACACCGGGTATGAGAGCTCGGCCGTCTATTCCTGGGCACGCCGGGCCGGTGTCGCGCAGGTGGCGCCGATCAAGGGAGCGGACGGCTTCAACCGCGCCAGCCCGGTGACGGGCCCGACGTTCGTCGACCTGAGCCTGGGCGGCAAGCGCCTGCGGCGTGGTGCGCGGTTGTGGACGGTCGCGGTCTCGACCTTCAAGGCCGAGACCTATCGTTTCCTGCGCCTCGACCGGCCGGACATGGACGGCGACGCCTTCCCGCCCGGAACGGTGCACGTCCCGACGTGGGCCGACGCCGAGTGGCTGAAGCAGCTCGTTGCCGAGCAACTCGTGACGGTCAGGAACAGGCGCGGCTTCGGCCGACTCGAATGGCAGAAGCTGCGCGAGCGCAACGAGGCGCTGGACTGCCGGGTGTACGCGCGGGCCGCGGTCTGGATCGCCGGCGCCGATCGCTGGTCCGATGCAGTGTGGCGCGATCTGGAGGCGCAGGTCGCGCCGCAGCAGGACGCTCCCTCGGCCGCTCACGGCTGGTCGGCCCCCGAGAGCAGAACGACCGAAGAACCGTCCGCCGGTCTCATCCGGCGTCGACAGCCGGTTGCGCCCGCCCGGCGCCAGCCGGCGCGAAGGAGCGCGTGGATGTCATGACGGCGGACGAGATCAAATCGCGGATCGAGCGTCTGCGGCAGGCGATCAACTCCGGGGTGCTGACCATCCAGCACGGCGACACCCGGACCACCTATCGCAGCCAGGCCGAGATGGAGCGCGCGCTGCGCGCGTTGAACATCGAACTCGCCCGGGCCGAGCGGCGTGATCGCCGTCGCCGGCCGGGTTACGTCTACCAACGTGGAAAGGGCCTGTAGATGACGACCAGGCCACGCATTCGCGTTCCGGCGGTCAGAGCGTTCGACGCCGGCAAGTCGGGCCGGCGGCTCCGGTCCATCCCGACCTCCACGCAGGCGATCAACGCGCAGATACGGTTCTATGGCGCGACGGTCCTTGCCCGGTCGCGGTACCTTGCGCGCAACAATCCCTACGCTGCCGCGGCGAAGGAGTCCTTCATCGCCGCGCTGGTGGGCGACGGGATCAAACGGTCCTCGCTGATCGAGGGCGAGCCGGACCTGAAGGAAGAGATCCAGCAGGTCTTTCTCGCCTGGACCGACGAGGCCGACGCCGACTGGTTGACCGACTTCTATGGACTGCAGGCGATCGTCGCCGCGGAGATGTTCGAGCGCCGGCGAGTGCATCGTTCGCATCCGGCCGCGCCGTCCCTAGGACGGGCTCTTGGTGCCGATGCAGTTGCAGCTGATCCCGGCGGAGATGTTGCCGCACATGGACAACCGCGAAACGCGCGGCGCCGGTGCGGCGCGGGTCGAGATGGGCATCGAGTTCGACGCCATCGGGCGACGGGCCGCGTACCATTTCCTGCGCGAGCACCCCGGCAATCCGCGCGCCGGCCGAGGAGGTGCTGCACCTGTTCCGCCCGACCGTCGCCGGCCAGATCCGCGGCGTGCCGCACACTGTCTCGTCGGTGGCGAAGCTGGCGATGATGGACCAGTACGACGACGCCGAGCTGGAACGGAAGCGCTCCGCGGCGCTCTTCGGCGGCTTCATCACCCGGCAGCCGGCGATCGACGAGGACGGCGAGATCCCGCTGCCGGGCGTTCTCGACCAGGCGGAGCCGCTTGGCGCAGGCCTCGAACCCGGCGCCTTCGTGCCGCTCGAACCGGGCGAGGATGTGACCTTCTCGAGCCCGGCGGACGTCGGCGGCAACTACGAGGTTTTCCCGTACCGCACGCTGACGGCGATCGCGTCGGGCTTCGGCGTGCCCTACGCGGCGATGACGGGCGATCTCCGGCGGACGAGCTACAGCAGCATCCGTGCCGGGCTGGTGGAGTTCCGCCGGCGGGTCGAGGCGCTGCAGCACCACGTCATGATCTACCAGCTCTGCCGCCCCGTCTGGACACGGTGGTTCGCCGACGCGGCGCTGGCCGGGGCTTTCTCGATCGACCTCGGACGACTGCTGCGCCCGACCGATCCACGATCCTTCGGGCGTGATCATCGGCACGTCGAAGGAGATGCGCGAGCTCGCCGACGCGCTCGACAAGATCAAGCAGAGCCTCGTCAGCGCCTACGCCGCGAAGAGTGGCGCCGCACACGACGAGATCGCGCGGCTCATGGCCGAGGAGACCCGGCTTACGGCGCAGGACGCGGTCGATCTGGGGCTCGCGGACGGGATCGAGGAGCCCGTCCGGATGGAGGCGCGCTTCGATTTGAGCCGCTTCCGCCATCCGCCGCCTGGGCTGACGGCCCGCAACAATCATGAGGAGAGACGCATGACAGGGACCCGTAATCGGCCAGACGTGCAGCCGGGCGTGCCGGCACAGCCCGATCCGCAGCCGCCCGCCGCTACGCAGCCGCAGGCGCCGGTCGAACCGCCCGCGGCCACGGGGAATGCCGACCGGGAGGCCATCGTTGCGGAGGAACGCCGACGCGCGGCCGACATCATGGCCGCCTGCAATCTCGTTGGCCGGCACGACCTCGCCGCCGGGTTCATCGCCGCCGGCAAGCCGCTCGGCGATGTCGTCGCGGCATTGCAGGAGCAGCGCGTGCAGGGCGCGGCGCCGGACGGCGGCGAGATCGTCACACACAACGCCGGTGGCAGCGGCCAGCAGGAGGCGCCGCTTCGCGTCGACCTTGCCGCCGACATGCGCCGGCGCGCGGGCATCAAGGAGGGTTGAGCGATGCCGAGGACAGAGATCGGCGTGATCCGAACCAACTCCATCGTCAAGACGGAGGGGCCGAACCGATATTCGCGCGACGAGGCCACAGCGCCGGCGGCCATCGGTCCGCTGCAGGTCGGTACGATCATGGTGCGCGCATCCGACGGCACGCTGGCCACGCTCGCCGCCGATGCCGGCGAAGCCGCCAACTGCGTGCTGCTCGAAGCGGTCGTGGTCGACAACCCTGAGAGGCGCGTCGTGGTGCTGAGCCGCCATGCCGAAGTGCCCCTCCAGGAGCGTCGCTGGCCGGTCGGGTATGCGGCCGCCGATCAGGATGCAGCCATCGCGGCGCTCAGGGGTCTGGGCATCGTGACCCGGAAGGGAGTGTGAACGATGCCGACGACCCTGGACCTTCTCGACGAGCCGGAGTTCGCCGACGGCCGTCTGACGGAGGCGATCAACCTCCCGCCGTTCCAGACGGGGCGACTTGCACAGCTCGGGCTGTTCCGTGACAGCCCGATTGCCACGACCTACGTGAAGATCGGCCTGGGGGAGCAGACGCTCACCATCATCCCGAGTCGGGAGCGCGGGGGCCCGTCGAACAAGAACATGGGCGGCGGCCGATCCGAGGTGATCGTGCCGGTCCCGCACTTCCCGCTCGACGACGCCATCACGCCGAGCGACCTTCAGAACGTCCTGGCGTACGGGACGGCCAACCAGTTCCTGACGCTGGCGGGCATCGTGAACGAGCGCCTGCGGGACATGCGCGGCAAGCACGATCTCACGCTCGCGCATGCTGAGTGGGGCGCGCTCAACGGCATGACCATCGACGCCGAGAACAAGGTCCTGCTGGACACCTATGGCGAGTTCGGCCTGACGCGGGAAACCTTCGCATTCGGCCTCGACGTCGAAACGACCGATGTGGCGGCTCGGAACCGGGCGCTGAAGCACACGATCCAGCGCAACCTCGGGGGTGCCCCGACGACGGGCGTGCGGATCTTCGCCTCGCCCGACTTCTACGATGCCTATGTCGGGCACGCCAACGTCCACGCGGCCTACCGCAACTATGCGCCTGTCGCGCCGGCCGTGAACCCGGCCCGCGACGACATCTCGGACGCATTCTACCATGCGGGCGTCTGGGTCGAGCGTGTCGACGAGGAGTTCGACGTCCGTCTCGACGACGACACCTTCGAGACGCGCCCGGCGATCCCGGCCGGTGAGGCGTTGGCGATCCCGATGGGCACGCCGTACTTCCGGCGCTACATCGCGCCGCCGGACACGATCTTCGACACGAACGCGTCTCCCGCGGTCGGCAGCCGGATCTTCGTGTCGACGCAGGACCTGCCGCACGGCAAGGGCCGCGACATCCACACCGAGTCGAGCGTCCTGCCGATCTGCCTTCGGCCGCAGGCGATGATCCGCGTCACCCAGTAAAGCCAGGCCGGCGGGGCGCGCCCGCTCCGCCGAGGCATCCCCAACCCCGTTTGACGGAGACACGCCAATGTTCGTGCGCATGCGCCGCACCTTCTCCCACGACCAGGAGAATGGCACCCGCCGGACCATCCCCGCCGGCTGGGCCGGTAACCTGGACGACGCGATCGCGCAGCAGGCGATCGACGGCGGCTACACGAGCGAGCCGCAGGCCGCTGACCCGGCCGCCGACCAGGCGGACGTGGTGCCCGGCGACGCCGACAAGTCCATGACTCGCGCGGCACTCGAGGAAATGGCCCGCGCCTCCGGGATTGATCCGGAACCTTACCGGACGAAAGCGGAACTGGCTGCGGCTATCAATGGCGCCTGACCGCGATGGATTACACCGCCTTCCTGCTGAACCCGATCTATGACGGGCTCGGGGTGCCGGCGGCCCTGACGCCGAACCACACGGGTGGGACGCCGGTGACTGTGGCCGTTCTCGACAAGACCGCGACGGTCGAGGTCTCCGAGGAATTCGACGTGCACACCGTCCGCCCCGCGGCGACGGCGCGGATGCGCGAGCTGATCGAGGCGGCGGTTCCCACCGGCGACCTCGACGGCGGCACGATCGCCTTCAACGGCCGAACCTGGCGGATCGACTCGCATCGCCTGAAGCCCAGCCCCGACGGCGAGGCGTCGGGCGAGGTCCTGATGTGGCTCACGGACGAGAGCGCCTATGCCTGACGTTCGGGAAGCCATCCTCGCTCGATTGACCGAGGTGGCCGGCACTGTCCCCGCCATCGCCAACACCTTTCGCAACCGCGCGGGCATCTCCGAGGGAGCCCGTCCGGCGATCATCGTGCTCGACGCTGACGAGGCGGTGGAGGAAGGCGACCTCGCGGGACTCGTCCGGCGAACGCGCCGCAGATCGTCGTGATGACCCCGGAAACCTTCATCCTGGTCAGCAAGCGTGCCGAGGACATCGGCGCCGAACTCAACGCCCTGCGGTGCCAGCTCATCCGTCGCGTGCTCACCGACGCGACGCTCCGTGCGCTCGTCGGCGCGAATGGCTCCGTCCGGTACGCCGGCTGCGGGACCGCGCTCGCGATGGGCCGCAGCATGGAAGGTGAAATGGCCGTGTCCTTTGCCTTCCGATACGTCCTGAAACCGTCCGAACTGGAGGACTGACGCGATGCCAGCGGCACCGTCCATCGACAATTATTATATCGGCAAGGGCGTCGTGTACTGGACGCCGGAGAGCGGCACCGAGCGCGATCTCGGCAACGTCCCGGAGTTCGAGTTCACCCCCGAGCTCGAAAAGCTGTCGCACTACAGCTCGCGGCAGGGGGTTCGCACGAAGGACCGCGAGGTGGTCGTCGAGAAGTCCGCGACCTTGCGGCTCGTGCTGGAAGAATGGTCGCTGCAGAACCTCGCGATGGCCCTGATGGGGGACACGCCGGTCGACGACGGGAACGGAAACAACAGCTTCAACCTTCTCGCGGTCGACGAGGTCCGCGGCGCAATCCGGTTCGAGGGCGCGAACAGCGTCGGTCCGCAGGTGACGATCACGCTGCCCCTGGTCGCATTCACGCCGTCCTCGTCGATCAACCCGATCAGCGACGAATGGGGTTCGCTCGAAGTCAGCGGCGACGTCCTGGTCAGCGAGGGTAGCTTCGGGACCATCATCCATCGCGAGGCGGCGTGATGGTGGGGCTTGTCGATATCGCACCGGCGGCCGAGACGGTCAGCATCCGTGGTCAGCAGGTGTCGGTGGTCGGGGTCTCCGCGGCCGGTGTGGCGGGGCTGCTTGCCCGTTTCCGGAGCTGCGGCGTGTTTTCGCCGGCCGGGACGTTCCGGTCGAGCAGATGATGACGATGGGCGGCGAGATCGTGAACGCGATTC
The DNA here is from genome assembly GCA_963771975.1 of uncultured Alphaproteobacteria bacterium. Classification (GTDB taxonomy): domain Bacteria; phylum Pseudomonadota; class Alphaproteobacteria; order Rhizobiales; family Amorphaceae; genus Acuticoccus. The sequence goes on from CAVYVL010000004.1 coordinate 23,897, forward strand.
TTGCCGCCGGCACCGGTGCGCCGGGCGACCCGGACGCCGAGCAGGCTGCCGGGCGGCTCAGCATCGACGAGCAGGCGGATCTGATGGCGGCGATCGCCCGCGCGACGCTGCCCAACGGTGTCGGCCCTTTCGTGGAAAAGCTGACGGCGCTCGGGGTGGCGGTCGGGTCCGAGACGTCGCCGCTCCATCGCCCGGGGCCCCGGATACGACCTCGCCGCCGCCATCGAGTTCGCTGATCGCGGCCGGGCACCCGCCCGCTTCGGTTTGGGCCTACACGCCCCGCCAGATCGCCGCCTGGGCGCGGACGCCATGTTCGTCCGGTTCATGGCCGCCCGCGGCGACATGAAGGAGGTCCGCAAGCTGCTCAAGGAGTGGACGACGTGACCCGTGGACGGATGACGGCGACGGTCGAGCGCAAGCGCGGCGCGTTCCTCAAGGCGTTCATGGCAGCCGAGGAACCTATCGCCACCGCCGCGACACGCGCAATCGAGGACGCGGCCGCCGAGGCAAAGTCCGATGGGCGGGCGAATATCGCCGCCGCCGGGTTCAGCCGCAAATGGCAGAACGCGCTGCGCGCCGACGCCTATCCTCGCGGTGCCCAGACGTCGGTGAACGCGGCCGCGCACATCTACCACAGGATCGGGTATGCGGGCGTGTTCGAGGACGGCGCTCGGATCTCGGGCCGTCCGTGGTTGTGGCTGGCGCTCCCGCATGTGGCTCCCAAGATCGGCCGCTTTCGAATGACGCCGGCGCGTTATCCCGGACCGCTGCAGTTCGTCCGGCGTCCCGGCAGGCCGCCGCTGCTCATGGCCCAAATCGGCATGTCCCGAGCCACCGCCAAGCGTGGCGGGCCATCGCGACTCACCGCCGGCACGATCCGGAAAGGCGCGAGTGCCGGCGGCAAGCACCGGGTCGTTCGGTCGGTCCCGGTCTTCGTCGGCATCAGCACCGTTCGGATCCGCAAGCAGTTCGGCGTCACCGCCATCGTGCGCCGGGCTGCCCGGCGACTACCGTCTCTTTACCTCAAGCACTTCCATCCGGACTGAGGACCAGCGCATGGCCCGCACGACGATCTCGCAGCGTATCGCGCTGACCGGCGGCGAGGCCATCGAAGCGCAGCTGCGGGACCTCGGCGAGGTCGGAGAGAGGGCGTTCCGCGATATCCAGAACGCCGCGGACAAGCTGAAGGGCCCGGGTGCGGAGTTCGCCCGCAGCCTCGACCGCGCGGAACGCAAGCTTCGCGAGCTCGGCGAACGGATGCAACGGGTCGGCGAGCAGGCACGCAACTGGGGCGCGGGCCTTTCGGCGGGTGTGACGGCGCCGGTCACGCTGCTGGGCGGCTCGTTCATTCAGGCCGCCTCGGACGCGCAGGAGGCGCGCTCGGCGTTCGACTTCCTGTTCGCGGAGAACGCCGCGAAGGTGCGGGCCTGGTCTCGCACTGTCGCCCGCGCGATGAACCGCGGCAGCCAGGCGATCCAGGACCAGGCGATGAGCTTCCAGCAGCTCTTCTCGCAGGTCACCGAGAACGACGCGGCGGTGAAGCTCAGCCACGACTTCGCCATGCTGGCGCAGGACCTGGCGTCCTTCTACAACGTCGCCGAGAGCGATGCGCTGGCAAAGCTCCGGAGCGGCCTCTCGGGCGAAGCCGAGCCGATGCGCGATTTCGGCGTCTTCCTCAACGCCGCGGCCGTGGAGGCCAAGGCACTCGAACTGGGGCTTCAGGCGCTGAACGGTGAGTTCACCGACCAGCAGAAGGTCATTGCGCGCGCCGCGGTCATCATGGAGCAGACCGCGGCGGCGCAGGGCGATGCTGCGCGCACCGCCGGGTCCTACGCTAACCAGCTGACGGGCCTTCAGGGGCAGTGGCAGGATCTGCGGATCGCGCTCGGCGAACTGATCCTGCCGACGGCACTCAAGGTGGTGCAGGCGCTCAGGGGTCTCGTCGAGACCATCCTCGCGCTCCCGAAATCAACACAAGGCGTGATCATCGTCCTTGCAGGTCTCGCCGCCGCGTTGGGCCCGATCCTGCTGATCGTCGGCCAGGTGGTTCTGGGGCTCGGCTTTCTCAGCACCGGCCTCGCCTCGCTGATGGCCAGCGGCGGTGCCCTGATGCCGGTGATCGCAGGGCTCGCCGGTGCCTTCGGCGGCGTCGCGACCGCCATGCGCGGCGTCATGATGCTGGTCGCGCCCATGCTCGGGTGGCCAGCTTTTCTCGCAGCCGCCGTCGGTGCAGTGGCGGTCGTCATCTACCGCCACTGGGACGAGATCAGCGCCGTAGTCTCGATGGCGATGCAGACGCAGTGGACTGGATCGGCGGCATTGGAGCTGCGTTCGATCAGGTTGTCAGCTGGGCGAGATCGCTCGGCCGGATGATCAGCCGCGTCTTCTCCGATGCCAGCGACAGGGCGGCCTCGGTGACGGGTCGCGCTCCGGATACGCCGGCGGCGGGCGTGTCGCCGGTCCCGGCACCTCCAACAGCGACAGCATCGCAGCGCGGCTCTCCGACGGCGAGTTCGTGATCCGCGCCAGGGCGGTGCGTCGCTATGGGGCCGCCTTTTTCGATGCATTGAACAACATGAGGCTTCAGCCAATGCCCGGCTTCGCGGCCGGCGGCCTCGTCAGCGCCGTTACCACGCTTCCTGTGGCGAGCGCGGGAGCAGAGTTCGGCGGCAGGTCCGCAAGCCCGCTCACGCTGGTGATCGGGAGCGAGCGCTTCGAAGGGCTGCAGGCGCCGCGGGAGACCGCCGAGCGGCCCGCCCGCTACGCCATTTCGCAGCAGATCAGATCGGCCGGGCGCAAGCCGGAGTGGTTCAAGGGATGACGACGTACCGCACAGACGACACCGATCGATGGGGGACGGGCAAGGGCGCCCCGCTCTCCGCGACCGAAGTCGACCGCAACTTCTGGGACCTCGCGCAGCGTATCGTTGCGCTGGAGACGAACCCGGCCGAACCGCGTCAGATTTCCACCATCCAGGTCGTCGGCACGCAGATGACGGTGTTCCTGGATGACGGCACCGCGTTCGGTCCCTACACGCTGCCCGTTGCCGTCATGCACTATCGCGACGCGTGGACAGCAGGCGTCGCCTACGCCGAACTGGATCTCGTCGCGGTGTCGGACGATGCGCTCTACCTGGTGCTGCGTCCGCACACCTCGGCGGACACCTTCGTCGCGTCAGCGACCGACGGGAACGGCAATCGACTTTACAAGCGGCTTATGCCGATCGGTACCGGATCCGGGGGATCGGTGAGGCACCTACGGACGGCGCTCTGTATGGTCGTCAGGAGGGTGCATGGGCAGTGGTCCCGGTGGCGCCGGTCGGTGAAGCGCCGGAGGACGGCACGTCCTACGTGCGGCAGGACGGAGGGTGGGCGACACTGCCGGCAGGCGGCGGCGCCGCGTCCCTATCGGACCTGACTGACACCCCGGCGACCTTCGGCAGTGATGGGCAACTTCTCGCGGTCGCCGCCGGCGGCGCGTCTGCTGTGTGGATCGACCCGCCCTCCGGTGGTGGGCTCGCCGACGCTTCGATCGACGGGATGCTCTATGGTCGGCAAGATGGAGCGTGGGTCTCCGTCACCGTGTCCGGCACTGTGGACTGGTCCGGCCTGACCGGTGTTCCCGCAACCATCGCGGCCGTGCCGGAGGCATTCGGCACGGCTGGCCAGCTGCTGGCGGTCACGCCCGCCGGCGACGGACTGGAATGGATCAACGCGCCGAGCGGCACGGGCGGCGGCAGTATCGCCGACGCGCCGGAGGACGGCGAACTCTACGTCCGCCACGACGGTGCGTGGGCCCCGATGCCAGCGCCGGAGCATCTCATCGAGCGAACAGCACATCGTTACTGGCGGATTTACATCACCGCGAACAACGGAAGCGAGCATTTCACGGTTGCGGCTGGCGCCGAGATGCGTGGCGCGGACGGGACCAATCTAGTCGGGACCGGAACAGCGATTGCATCTTCAATTGGTTCTGCGTCGGCTGCGCCCGAAGCCTTCGTGCCATGGGATGGCGACACCTCTGATGACTCACACTCCGGTCTTTCGGGCTGACGGTGCGGACCCGTCGGCCCTTTGCGCCGGACGGGGCAAGGCGCCTCGGCTGTTCACGACAGCGGAGATCCGCCGCGTGTACGACGGCTTCGAAACGATCGCCGCGGATGTGATCGAGACGAGCCCGAACCTCAAGGCTCTCATTGAAGGAAACCAGGGCGTGGTCGACTTCCAGCAGCTGCAGCGGATCGCCGGCCCGCGCGGTGTGTACGGATTTGTCGGGATGGAGGTCACGGGTCAGACCTGGCATTCCGCCGATGGCTCCGAAGTCCTTGGAACCGGCTCCGTCTTCAACATGATCTGGTACGCGTCCTCGGCTCCTCAGCCCGATGGCGAGGCAGGCGAATACTCCGATCGACGAACCGTCTCACCCTGACGTCCCTCAGGATGACCGCTCTGCATTCCGCCGCCCCGCCGGGCGGCTTTTTGCGTTTGGAGGAACCATGGCAACCGATGAACTCCCCTGGCTCGACTATCTCGCCCGGCACATCGGCGTTCGAGAAATCCCCGGTGACGAGCACAACGAGGTCATTGTCGAGTGGGGCAAACAAGCCGGCATCGGCTGGTGGAACAAGGACGATGACGCCTAGTGTGCCGTCGCCGTCGCCGTCGCCGTCGCCGTCGACGGCGCTCTCGTGAACGCGGGCTATCCGTCGACGGGATCGGCGCTGGCGCGTTCGTTCTGTCGTTATGGTACGCGCCTGTCGCGTCCGATCCGCGGCGCGATCGTTGTCTTCCCGCGCGGGTCGAACCCACTCTACGGACACGTCGGTATCGTCGATGAGGTGCGCACCGACGGCACGGTGGTTCTCGTCAACGGCAACGTCGATGACACGGTGAAGCGGTCGGTCTACCGGGCCTCGCGCATGCTCGTCGACGGCATCCGCTGGCCGCCGGGCGCACCGATGACGGCGGAGGCGCAGGCGGCAATGGCGGGGCGCCCGCCGATGCCTCGCTCGGCGTCCGCATGCTCCGCCGCGGCGACACCGGCACCGACGTCGAGGAACTGCAGGTGATGCTCCACGCGCTCGGGCTCACGGACAATGATCCCGAGATCGCGGCATTCGGCCCGTCGACGGAAGACGCCGTGCACGCCTTTCAGCGCCGCGAGAACCTGCTCATCGACGGGATCGTCGGTCCGGCGACGCTCTCCGCGTTGCAGGGGGCGGCCGACACGTCCCGCACGCGGGCTGCGGCCGAAGCTACCGCCAGAAAGGCGGCCCGGCCCGCGGCGGTGGCGACAGGCATCGGCGGTGTCGTGACGACGGCCACGGGCGTGTCCGGCGCCGCGCGAGATGTTGGCGGGCTCTGGGACGGCACGGCGTTCGGTCTCGTGTTCGTCGCGACCCTTGTGACCGGGCTCCTCGGCTACCTCCCGTATCGTTACGCCAGCCAGCGTGCGGCCGAGGCTTCGGCATGACCACCGTCGTGGCCTGGCTGGTCGCTCGCCCGCGCCTCGCGCTCATCAGCGCGGCGGCGTTCGCGGTGCTCCTGCTCCTTGCGGCGGTCTACGTGGCGGGACGCCACGACGGCGCGCGCTCCGTCATCGAGCGATACGAGCGCCAGGACAGGCGTGCCGAGGATGCCGCCGGCAAGGGGTGGCGCGCTGTGCGCGCCTGTGCAGCCATGGGAGGGAAATGGGATGTGGCGACTGGTTCTTGCGACTAGCGCTGCGCTTGCTCTCGGCGGGTGCATGACGAGCACCCCGAGCGACGCGAGACGGAGAGTGCCGGTTGATGGAGCCGGCACCCTACTCGATCCGAGCGGACAGCAATATCGGGCAGATGTGGGTCGACGGAACGGTCGAGGCCGGGGTGCGGGCATGCGGTCATCCGCGCCCGCCGCGCCGGCTTGAGCGCTAGCGGTGAGGCACTGTTGACGGTCGATGAAGAAAGCGAAGTGCGCGCCGAGCTCCGGGCGTTCAAGGCGGAATGGCACGCGGCGCAGGAGAAGCGCGCGAGGGACTTCTGGACCTCGTTCCGCTGGGCGCTCGGGCTGGGCGCCAGCTTCCTGGTCTCGTTTTGTGTGTGGGCCTGGTTTGTGACGACTGGCGCCAGCGAGGGTCGAGAGGCCGCGATCGAGATCGAGGCGCTCCGGGATCTGTCTACGGTGAACGCGCAGGTCCTGGACACGCTTCGGCGGACGGTGGACGCAAGGGCCGAGCACGGAACACGCATATCGATCCTTGAGGACCGCTGAGGGTGGATCGAGGGGGCCTCGGACACGATCTTGAAAGAGCTTCAGGAGTTCAAGAGAGAATATATGATAGCAGGCGCGCCGTGAAACGCCGCGTTCGGGTTTCGCGGTGTCTACCTGAATCCTTGTTGGGTGGGCGTGTCGGAGCATTCCGACACGCCCACTTTAATCGTCGCGGCGAACCAACGCCACGCGGCTGGCGAGAACTCAAGCCAGCCTGGTGGGCTCCGAGCGGGTTCGCCGCCATCCCCACCGCCGCGCTCGATCCGGCCCACCGTCCGGCGTCTCCCGCGGTCCCCGCGCTTGTCGGGTCCGGGTCCCCATCGTCTGCTACCGCCTCGATCAGTCAAGGGGCGGGGCTTGCACCGGCATGATTTCGGTGATCGTCTGGAACTCGCTGAGGAACTCAGGGATGGTTCTGCGCCAGATAGCGCACGACCCGCTCGTTCCCGAGCAGCCTGCCGACGTAGCCCTTGATCACGGTCAGATGCAGGTGGTCCTGGCCGTAGGTGTCCTGGATCGAGGCGATGCCCTCCTGCAGCCGGGCCAGTTCCTGCTCCATCCGCGCCATCGCCTCCGGCGTGATTCCCTTGACCTTCTTCGGCTTGGATGACTCGACCAGCTGCGCCTGCGGCGTGCCCGCGAGGATCGCCTTCATGTAGGCGACGGAATAGTTGTTCGCGTTGACCAGAAGCTCCGCCGCCTCGATCTGGCGCATGGTCTTCATCTTGCGCAGTGTCTCGAACACCGCATTGGTGCAGGGCTTGTCCTTCAGAATCGCGACCGCTTCCTCGCAGATGCCATCGAGCAGGCGGGCCTTGCGCCGGATGCTGCTCATGTTCAGATCGAGCGCAAGTGCGATCTTTTCCTCCGGCACGCCGCGCTCGATCGCCTTGCGGATCATCCTGTGCTCCTGGATCGGCGCGAGACGGCTGACCTGCCGGTTGTAGGTGACGGCTTCGTCGTCGGTGGAGACCAGGCATTCGGCCTTCCTGAGCGCCGGCGTCCTTCACGGCTTCGATCCGCAGGTGGCCGTCGAGCAGCAGCCAGGTGGCGGATTGGTCGGGGTTTCGAACGACGACGGGCGGCTCGACGATCCCGATCTGGGCGATCGAGGCGACGATCTGCCGATACTTGCGGCTGGATTTCACGTTCTTGCCGAGGGACCGCAACGGCAGAATCGCCTTGATGGGGAGCGTCAAACAGTCGTCCTCGAACCCGAGGGTGACGCCGGGCGGAGGATGGTTCGCATCGCGTTTCATGCTGGAGCACCGTCCCTGACCGTGCGGGCGAGATCGGCGGGCATCGACTTGAGACCCTCGGCCCGGAGCAAAGTCATGAAGTGCGCGTCCGCGCAGAGCTCGCGGAAAGCCTCGCGCACGAACATCGATCGGCCCTGTGTCAGCTCGGCTTTCTTGATCAGCAGCTTCTGGCGCGTGGCCTCCTGCTGATAGGCTCGGACAAGGCCTTCACTGGTCAGTGCCCGTTTTCCCACCCTGCGCCCGAGAGGATTGCTCTTGATCTGCGGGCCGCGCAGTTCGCGCTGCTGGATCAGGTGGCGCACGAGCGCCAGCTTTCGGCCGCGCAGCTTGTTCTGCGTGTAGGCGTCCATCAGCGCCTTCTGCGCGCCCTTCCCGTCCGTCTTGGAAATCTTGATGGCGAGATTGAGGGGCAGAAGCCCGCTTTCCACGGCCGCGACCAGGCGCTCCTCTCCCTTTTCCAGCAGCCCGGCGATCATGTTGACGTATTCGGTGGACACGCCGATCTTCTCGCCGATCTGACGGTCGTTGTAGCCGCGCTGGCGGAGCGTGCCGATCTCGCGCATCAGGTCGATGGGGTTGTGCTGCCGCCGCGCACAGTTCTCGACGAGGCTCATGACGAGGCAGTCGCTCTCGTCGGCCTCGATCACGATGGCCGGGATGCGGTCCTGCTTGAATTCGATGAAGGCCTCAAGGCGGCCCTGTCCGCAGACGAGGTCGTATTCCTTCGGATCGGTCCCGGGGTGCGGCGCCACGGTGATCGGCCGCTTCAGGCCGATGCGGGCGATGTTCTCCACCATCGCCTCGAAGGTGCGCCGGTTGCGGACGCGAGGATTGAGGATCCGGATCCTGTCAGTCGGAATCAGTGTCACCTGCTTCTGGCTGGTCGGCTCCAAGTCGTCGGGCACCACGCCACCTCCGCGATCTGGGCCCGCGAGGCGAGCGCGTAGAAGAAATCGAGCGTGTCGAAGCGGTACGCGTCGAGCGCGAGCCCATTCTGCTCGGCGAATGTCGCGCGCGTCCAAGGACGGTTGAGATCGGTGCGGTGACCTTCCGCGTTCAGAACCTCCGCGATCTCGCGCTCGGGGCGCCCCTCGTTCACGAACATCTTGTACATGCGCTGGACAACCCGCTGCTCCTCCTCGGGGCCGGGAAGCAGGATCACGCGGTCGGTCTGCAGGCTCTTCTGCTCGCCGCGAGACAGTTCGCCCTTCGAATTGCCTTGCTCGTCGATCAGGACCCGTCGCAGCCCGTATCCTGCCGGGCCGCCCTGCCGATACGATAGCCGAGTTCCACTAGACGGCACTGTCCGGCGAAGACCTTCACGGACAGCTCGCGGCTGTACTCGCCTGCCATTACGCGCTTGACGGTTTTCAGAAGGTTCGAGCCGATACTGCCGTCGTTCTCGAACTGCTCGCCGCAGTAATGGACCCGGATGCCGGCGCGGAGCAGACGTGCTCGTGATAGGCGCCTTCGTCGGCGTCCTGAAACCGCCCCCAGCGGCTGACGTCATATACGAGGATCGCCTTGAAGGCGGCCTGGCCGGATTGGACCTCGGCCATCAGGTTCTGCAGCGCCTCCCGGCCATCGAGCCGCAACCCGGAGCCTCCCGAATCCTCGAAGACGCGCAGGATCTGCAACCCGCGGGCGGTGGCATAGCTACGGAGGACGTCGAGCTGGCTCTCGGTCGAATATCTCTGGTGATCGGTCGACATCCGGACATAGGCGACGGCCGGGACGTCCTGGTCAGCTGTGGCGCCACCGTCCTCACTACTCGCCCGACCGCCTCTCACACGTGAATCTCCCCATCACCGCCAACGACGCCAGCACCGCTGTGCGGGGCACTCGTCAATATCGTCGGACACAGGGGACACTTGAGCGGTCGGAAAGTCGTTCTTCGATAGGGGCAGGTCCTTTCCCAGCCTGCCATTCAGCCGTTGCAACCGTTGGGTGGCGCGACGCGCAGATTTGAAAAACATGGTCGTCACCGTCCCATAGAGATCTGCATAGAGCAGGTTCAACGATCCCGGAGTCGCAACGGTCGGTAGTCTCACCGTGCTTCGCTTGTCCCGATTGATTCGGGAGGACCGTATGGGGCGGGCGATGAGCATGGATCTTCGGCTTCGGGTGGTGCAGGCGATCGAGGACGGCCTGTCGACTCGCGAGGCCGCCCGCCGGTTCGCCATCGGCATCGCGACGGCCGGTGCGTGGCACCGCCTGTTGCGCCGGACCGGCAGCGTCGAGCCCGGCCGGCAAGGCCATCCTGTGCGCTCCAAGCTCGACGCGCACGAGGCCTTCATCATGGCGCTTGTCGAGGCCGACAAGGACATCACCCTCACCGAGATCGCCGAGCGGCTGGACGCCGAGCGCGGCGTCAGGGCAAGCCGCGCGCTCGTGTGGTACTTCTTCGACAAGCGCGGCGTGACGTTCAAAAAAAGACCGCGCACGCGGCCGAGCAGGATCGGCCGGACGTCGCGAGCCGACGCCGGGCCTGGTTCGAAGGCCAGCTCGACCTCGACCCGTCTCGCCTGATCTTCATCGACGAGACCGGCACCAACACCAAGATGGCCCGCCTCCGTGGCCGGGCGCCGCGCGGGGAGCGCTGCCGCGCCAGCATCCCGCATGACCATTGGAAGACGACGACGTTCACCTGCGGCATCCGCATGGACGGGCTGGTCGCGCCCTTCGTGCTCGACGGCGCAATGGATGCCGACGCCTTCCGCACCTATGTCGGGCGCATCCTCGTCCCCGAGCTGCGCCCCGGCGACGTCGTGATCATGGACAACCTGGCGACCCACAAGGTCGACGGTGTGCGCGAGGCCATCGCAGCCGCCGGCGCAAGCCTCCTGTACCTCCCGCCTTACTCGCCGGACTTCAACCCGATCGAGAAGGCCTTCGCCAAGCTGAAGGCTCTTCTGCGAAGAGCCGCCGCCCGAACCCGCGACGACCTTTGGGCAGCCATCGCCGATGCCGTCGATGCCTTCACACCCGATGAATGCCGCAACCTCTTCGCCGCCTGCGGATACGACTGCGAGTAGCTTGAATCTGCTCTAGCCAGACGAAGTCCGGGGGGCGTCTCGGGCGCAAAGCAGATTCTCCGTTTGCATGGCTTCAAAGATTTAGCGGAGAGAAACATGGAGGTGCGGGTGAAGATGGGCACAGTTGTGCCGAAGATGTGCACAGTTTTGCACCTGGATGGCATTCCGGGCGATTATCGTAGTGCGATAGCTTTGGCTTTGCATGCGGAGCTCGGCTCGACTCATCGGGCGATCAAGACCGCGATGCGGTGGACGGGGGCGAGTGAGAGAACCGTGAAGTACTGGTTCGCGGGTGAGCGCGGGCCGAGTGGCGAGCACCTGATTTTACTCGCGCAGCACTCCGACGCCATCGTGTTGGTGCTCCTGGCGCTGGCGGAGCGGTGGATCAAGGACGACGCCTAGGAACAAGCGCTACCGCAGGGGACGATGGCGCCTCTTGCCCTGTGTTCGTTTTTGGTTATCTTGAATACAGCAGGAGGAGGACGGCCACCATGCCGCGCACCACTACGATGACCGTTCGCGTGAGCGGCGCACTCAGCGAGTTCGTCGCGACGAACGTTGGCGAGGGCGGCGCCTATGAGAATGTCAGTGAGTACATCCGCGACCTGATCCGCCGCGACAAGGAGCGTGCGGAGCGTGAAGCCTTCGATCGCCTGAAGGCGGAACTGAACCGGGCGTTCGCTGCGCCCGAGGAGAGCTACACGGCCATGACCGCCGCCGAGGTGATCGCTCGAAATCGGCGAGCCTGAGCTCATGGCGATCCGGGTCCAGGAAGCGGCCTCGGTGCGTCTCGATGAGATCTACCGCTACACCCGCGACCACTGGGGCGACGCGCAGGCCGAGACATACATCACCGGGCTGTTCGACGCCTTCGAGAAGATCGAAACCCGCGGGGTGATATCGAGGCCGGTGCCGGCTGAGTTCGGAGTAGACGGATACTTCTTCCGCTACGAGCGGCATTTCGTGTACTGGAGACGGCTTGGCAATGGGGACATCGGGATTGTCACCATCCTGCACGAGCGAATGCACCAGATCGACCGATTTACGGACGACTATGGGTAAGCCATTGTAGCGAAACCAAAAGACAAAGCTGAAGCCGAGCTGCATCAGGCCCAACCGAGGTGGAGAAGGTTAGACGGCAGTACCTTTGCCTCCGCCAGCTGCCGAGTTCTCTCCGGTTCCAGCGAGCTTAGAAAACGCCCGGTCTCACCTGCCGCGTCGCGACCGTTCCGTCCACCGGGGCAACGATGGTAGCGTAGGAGAGGTTCGTCCGGGCGAGACTGACGTCCGCCTGCCGCCTGCGCCCGCGCGGCCCGCAGGGCACGCCGTTCGGTCGCGAGTCCCGCCTCGACGGCTTGCTGCTCTCGGAGGTTCGCCTCCGCCTCCCGCTCGGCCGCATCGGCGCTGTCGGCTTCCGCCGACGCCGTCTCGCGCTGCTGTTCGGAGACCGAGAGGTTCCCGGCCGCCAACGTATCCAGCCGCCTCGCCTCGGCGCGGGCTACCTTCGCGTGCGCCCGCGCGGCGTCGATCGCGGCGGCGGCACCCTCGACGATCGCATGCTGCGCCGCCTCGCGGTCGGTCAGCGCATCGAGACTGGCCGCCGCGGCGTCGCGAGCGCCTTCCGCGTGGACGAGCGCCGCCCGGTAAACCGCAGGGTCGATGCGCGCGATCACGTCGCCTGACGCGACCCGCTGGTTGTCGGCCACCTCGACAGCGACGATGGCGCCCGCGACCCGCGCCGACAGCGGGGTGACGTCGGCGGCAAGCATTGCGTCGATCGTTGTGTGGTAGCGGGCACGGCCCGTCCAGGCGTCGAAGTTCCGCGCGATCGTCCAGCCAGCGGCGACGATCGCCATCGCGGCGACCGCGTGGAAGATCGAGCTCGACAGAAGTCGTCGCATGAGCCGCGGGCGGGGCTCGGTGGGGGTCGCGTCCATGGGGAGTTCCTGGCGTGCCCGCCGAGGTTGGGGGGGCGGGGCCGGGCACGTCTTGTCGGTTCGGCGCATGCCGGACGTCCAAGACGACGCGCCAATCGACAATCGCTTAAGGCCAGGAGGCCGGCACATGCGCCGAGGATGCACATGAGCCGAGGACAGGGAGCCCCCCGCAATGACCATCACAAGCACGCCGACACGCGCACCCCTCGCGACCCCGAGCGATCTCGCCGCCGCGGCGACCCGTGACATTTCCGGCGCGCTCAACGCGCTGCTCGCGGATGTCTTCGCTCTCTACCTGAAGACCAAGAACTTCCACTGGCACATGTCGGGCCCGCACTTCCGCGACTGGCACCTCCTGCTCGACGAGCAGAGCGATGAGATCCTCGCGATAACCGATCCGATCGCCGAACGGGTGCGCAAGGTCGGCGGCGGTACGATCCGCTCGATCGGCCACGTCGCGAGCCTCCAGCGGGTGCTCGACAACGATGCCGATTACGTCACCCCACTCGACATGCTGGCCGAGCTCAGGGACGACAATCGCGATCTCGTCGGCCGGATGCGCGCCGCGCACGCCGTCGCCGACGAGCACGGCGACGTCGCGACCGCAAGTCTCCTTGAGAACTGGATCGACGAAGGCGAGCGCCGCGGCTGGTTCCTGTTCGAGACGTCCCGCCGCGGCAACATATGACGACGCCGGATTTGGCCGACCCGTACCTGCGCGATGGGCAGATCTTTCCGCGCCTGTCCGCCGAGATGGCCGCGCGGGCGGCCGCCTACGGGACGACCGAGACGGTGCAGGCGGGAACGATCCTGTTCGAGCAGAACCGTCGCGGTGTCGACTTCTTTCTCGTCCTCGCCGGCGCGGTCGAGGTCTTCGCGACCGGCGGCGACGGCGAGCGGATCGTCACCACCCACCACGCCGGCCAGTTCACCGGCGAGCTCGACCTCTTGAACGACCGCGAAACGCTCGTGTCGGCAAGGGCAGCTCAGCCGAGCACCGTGGCCCGGATCTCGCGCGTTGCCTTCCGCCGCCTTGTCGCCGAAGAGGCCGAGATCGGCGAGATCTTCATGCGCGCGTTCATCCTGCGCCGGGTCGGGCTCGTCATGCACGGCACCGGCGGCGCGACGCTCGTCGGCCCGCAGCACGACCGGGACGTCTCGAGGATCGAGCGGTTCCTCATCCGCAACGCCTACCCGTACCGCCTCGTCGACACCGAGGCGGACCCCGGGGGCGGCGGCCTTATCGAGACCTTCGCGCTCGGGAACTGCCTGCCCGTGGTGATAACGCCGGGCGGCGTCGTCCTGCGCAACCCCGCGACCGGACACCTCGCCGACGCGCTGGGCCTCGCCGAGACTGTCGATCCGGCCCAAGTCCACGACGTTGCCGTCGTCGGCGCCGGTCCCGCGGGGCTCGCCGCCGCCGTCTACGCCGCCTCGGAGGGGCTCGAGACGGTGGTGGTCGAGAGCCTCGCCCCCGGCGGCCAAGCCGGGACGTCATCACGGATCGAGAACTATCTCGGCTTCCCCACCGGCATCTCCGGCCAGGCTCTCGCCGGGCGCGCGCAGGTACAGGCGCAGAAGTTCGGCGCCCGGCTCATCCTGTCGCGTGAGGCGGTGGAACTCGACTGCGGCGAGCGCCCCTATGCAATCTTGCTCGCAGGCGGCGGCACGATCCGGGCGCGCTCCGTCGTCGTCGCGAGCGGCGCGCGTTACCGCAAACTCGATCTGCCGAACTACGATGCGTACGAGGGCCGCGGCATCTCCTACGCCGCGACGGCGATGGAGAGCCGGCTTTGCGCCGGACAGCAGGTCATCGTCGTCGGCGGCGGAAATTCCGCCGGCCAGGCCGCGGTGTTTCTGTCTGAGACCAGCGCGCACGTCCATATCCTTGTCCGCGGCGAAGGGCTTGCCGCGACCATGTCGGACTATCTCGTCAATCGCATCGCGCGCTCGCCGAAGATCACGCTGCACACCCGTGCCGAGATCGTCGCGCTCGACGGGGACGGCTGGCTCGCCGGCGTCAGCTTCAGGTCCGGCGGTGCCACCCGGCGGCATGAGGCGAGCGCTCTCTTCGTGATGATCGGCGCCGAACCGAACACGGAATGGCTGGGGGGCTGCCTCGCGCTCGACGATAAGGGTTTCGTCGTCGCTGGCCGGGACGAGGCCGGCATGGCGCTCTCTTCGCCCTACGCCACCAGCCGGCCGGGCGTCTTCGCCGTCGGGGACGTGCGGTCCGGCTCGGTGAAGCGCGTCGCGTCCGCCGTCGGCGAGGGGTCCGTGGTCGTCCAGGCGATCCACACGTTCCTGAGCCCGGGCGTCGCCTGAGCGGCCCGACGGATTGCTCCGGCTCCTGACGGGTGCCGTGCGGCGGCGCCGAAATCGACAAGATGCGGCCGCCCCGACCAAGACGCCGAACGTCTCCCCGCGCGATCGTCATCCGAACCGAAAGGCGAAAGGGTGAACAGGCGATGAAGAGCGCGGCAGGTCCGGGCGCCCGGTGCGAGACGATCTTCGCGATGGCCGCGGCGGCACGCATCGCCGTCGCGAACATCTACTACAACCATTCGATGCTGCGGGTCATCGAAGCCGACTTCGCCGGGTCCGCGATCGCGCACTGGGTCCCGACGGAGACCCAGCTCGGCTATGCGGGATGCTGCATGCCCGCGTGCTGCGCGGCCCGTTGTTCGGTTGTTCGGCACCCGCCTCTCGGAGATCGACGAGGCTGCGATGCGCGCCGTGCCGGGTGTCGTGACGCTGGTGCGGCGCTTTCGCTGCCGTCTCTGCGCTGCGCGTCGCGGGCGGCGCGTACGCGCGGACCACGCCCGAGGTCCCGACCGGGGACGTCGCGGCGACGCTGAAGGCGCTGCCCTCCCGCGCCATCGCGATCGTCGAGCCGGACGACCGCGCGGCGCCGGCCGCCGTCACCGTGCGGGCGAGCTACTCGCGCCCTTGGCTGAACCACGGTTCCATTGGCCCGTCCTGCGCCCTCGCGCAGGTTATGGACGGGACGCTCACCATGTGGTCGCACAGCCAGGGCGTGTTCGACGTGCGGCGGGTCGCGGCGGAGCTGACCGGCACGCCCATCGAGAACGTCCACGCGATCCACGCCGAGGGCGCCGGCTGCTATGGGCACAGCGGCGCCGACGACGCCGCCGCCGATGCCGCGCTGATCGCGACGCTGATGCCGGGCCGGCCGATCCGCCTTCAGTGGATGCGCGAGCAGGAGTTCGGCTGGGAGCCGCTCGGCCCCGGCATGGCAACCGAGCTTGAAGCCTCGCTCGGGCCGAAAGGGCGTGTCGCCGCGTGGCGCCATGTGGTCTGGTCGAGCGCGCACAACACGCGTCCCACCGGCGCGGGCGGCGTCGTGGCCGGCGGCGAGGTCGATCCCCCGTTCCCCGCGCCCCGCATCGAGCCTATCCCGATGCCGGAGGGGGATGGCAGTCGCAATTCCAACCCGCTTTACGACTTCGCCCATCAGGACGTGACGTTCCGTTTCATCCCCGATGCGCCGCTGAGGGGCTCGGCCATGCGCTCCCTCGGCGGACACCTCAACGTCTTCTCGATCGAATCGATGCTCGACGAGCTGGCCCTCGCCGCCGGCCGCGACCCACTCGACCTGCGCCTCGCCTCGATGGCGGATCCGCGCGCCTGGGACGTCATGACGGTGGCGGCGGAGGCATTCGGCTGGCGTGGCTGGGCGCGGGGCGACGGTCGGCGCGGCTCGGGCATGGGGTTCGCGCGCTACAAGTACCAGGGCGCCTACTGCGCCGTCATGATGGAGATCGAGGTAGACCCGGATACCGGGCGGATCGCCGTCCTGCGCGCCGTGGCCTCGACCGACTGCGGCCAGCCGGCCAACCCGGACGGGATCCGCAACCAGATAGAGGGCGGCATCGTGCAGTCGCTCAGCTGGACAACATGGGAGGAGGCGCTTCGCACCGCGCATCTGCGCGGCAGCTTCGACTGGAGCGCCTACCCGATCCTGCGCTTCGCCGACGTCCCCCGATCGATCGAGGTGCACATCGTGGACCGCCCCGGCCTGCCGTTCCTCGGCGTCGCGGAGGCGGCGATGGGGCCGACAGCCGCGGCCCTCGCGAACGCCTTCGCCGACGCTACAGAGGTCCGCATCCGCGACATGCCGCTCGACCCGCGCGCCGTCAAAACGGCGCTCGAACGCATCTGAGACGTCCAAAGCTCGCCTCCGTTCGCCAAGATCGACGCGCCGGGGAATGGCAACGTTCGGAAGCCAACCATGGAGACCGGCATGCCGAGCGTACCCACGAAAGACGGAACGAATATCTTCTATAAGGACTGGGGGAGCGGCCAGCCGGTCGTCTTCTCGCACGGCTGGCCGCTCTCGGCCGATGCCTGGGACGGCCAGATGCAGGCCCTCGGCGAGGCGGGCTTCCGCGTCGTCGCCCACGACCGCCGCAGCCACGGTCGTTCGGACCAGACGTGGACCGGCAACGACATGGATACGTACGCGGACGACCTCGCCGCGGTGATGGACGCGCTCGACCTGAAGGACGCCGTCCTCGTCGGCCACTCCACCGGCGGCGGCGAGATCGCCCACTATTGCGGCCGGCACGGCCTCGGCCGCGTCGCCAAGGCGGTGCTCATCTCGTCGGTGCCGCCGATCATGGTGAAGACCGAGGCGAACCCGGGCGGCCTGCCGATCGAGGTATTCGACGACATTCGCAAGCAGACGTTCGAGAATCGCGCGCAGTTCTACATGGATATCACGATTCCTTTCTTCGGCTACAACCGCGATGGACGCCAAGGTGTCAGAAGGCATCCGCGAAGATTTCTGGCGCCAGGGGATGATGGGCGGCCTCAAGGGTCAGTACGACTGCATCCACGAGTTCTCCGAAGTGGACTACACGCCCGATCTTCAGAAAATGACGATCCCGGTGCTCGTCCTGCACGGCGACGACGACCAGATCGTGCCGATCGACGCCTCCGGCCGCAAGTCCGCGAAGATCCTGCCGAACGCCACGCTGAAGGAGTACAAGGGCGCCCCGCACGGCATTCCGCAGACGCACATGGCCGAGGTCAACGCCGACCTCATCGCCTTCATCAAGGGTTGAGGCGATGGTCGCCATCACTCGTCGCGCCGTGCTGGCCTCCGGGGTCGGCGCGGCGGTGCTCGCGGCGTTGCCGCTGGCGAGCACCAAGGCAGCTGGCACGACCCCGCGAACGCTGACGACTCGCGACGGGACAAGGATCTTCTTCAAGGACTTCGGCGAGGGTTCGCCGATCGTCCTGTCCCACGCCTGGACGCTGTCGGCGGATCAGTGGGACACGCAGATGATGACCTACGCCGCGGCCGGCTACCGGGTCGTCGCGCACGATCGCCGCAGTCATGGCCGCTCCGGGCAGCCGTCGCAAAACGACATCGACGCCTTCGCCGATGACCTTGCCGCGCTCATCGAGCGGCTCGACCTCAGGGACATCATCCTGGTCGGGCACTCGATGGGTGGCGGCGAGGTCGCGCGCTATGTCGGTCGCCACGGAACGGACCGGGTGCGCAAGGTCGTGCTCGTCGCGTCGGTCACGCCGTGGCTGCAACGCGGCACGGACAATCCGGACGGTGTGCCGGCGGAAGTGTTCGATGGGATCCGGGCCGAATTCGCGGCCGACCGGGCGGACTTCATCCAGGCGTTCGCCGCGCCGATATTCGGTGTCGCGCCGGAAAGCACCGCCTACGAGGGATTGCGGCGGGACTGCTGGCGGATCGCCATGCAGGGCGGCATCCGCGGCCAGATCGAGGCAGTGAGCGCGTTCGCCGCCACCGACTTCACCGCGGACCTCGAGCGCATGAGCGTGCCGACACTGGTGATCCACGGCGGTGCTGACGCCGTGGTGCCCACGGCTGTCAGCGCCGAGCGCGCGGCGAGGCTTCTGCCGCACGCGAAGCTGACGATCTACGACGACGCCCCGCACATGATCCCGATGACGCACCGCGCGCGGTTCGACGCCGACCTACTTGCGTTCGCCCGCACTTGAGGCATTCATGCCGGCGCGGTTGGCGAACACCTCGCTGAGTGTCTGTGCCATCCATGGCCCACGGCACCGGGTGACCGCAGCGGAGGTCAGGATGGAACGGACGGCCGTGGCGACGCCGGTTCGCGAGATCGAGCACGTTGTCATCGTCGACGACGACGGCGACGTGCGCTCCTCTATGGACAGCCTGTTTCGCTCGATCGGCCTTAAGACCATGCTGTTCGCCTCCGCGCACGAATTGATCGAGGCCGCCTTGCCAAGCGGCCCCTGCTGCCTCGTGGTGGACGTGCTGTTGCCGAAGCTCTCCGGGCTCGAACTCCCGGAACGGTTGGCGGAACGCGGCATCCGCATCCCATTCGTATTCATCACAGGGTTCGGCGACGTGCCGATGACCGTCCGTGCCATGAAGGCCGGTGCCGTCGACGTGCTGACCAAGCCGGTGCGCGAGCAGGAGCTGCTCGACGCCGTCGCGGGCGGCCTCGAGCAACATCGCCGGCAGCTCGGCGAGGCCGATGAGCTCGCAGCGCTGCACGCGGCCTACGCCTCGCTCACCGTCCGCGAGCGCGAAGTGATGGCGCTCGTCGTCGCGGGTCTGATGAACAAGCAGATCGCCGGCCGCCTCGATCTCAGCGAGGTGACGGTGAAGCTCCACCGGGCCACCATGCTGAAGAAGATGGGAACGCGCACCGTCGCCGACCTCGTGCGAATGTCCGAGGCGCTGGCGCGCGCCGCGGCCGCGGACCACACCAAGGTCTAGTCGACCTCACCCGGTGTCGCTACCGGGATGCCACAGCGTGCGATAGCCGGGCGGGGTAGCACAGGGGAAAATTGCAGCATCAAACCGAGGAGGTTCTGGTGCTGCATATTTCGCCCACCGATCGAGTTGACCGCGTTGCGGTCCGTCTCGTCGCCGACGCCGAGGATGCGATCGATCGCGACCCCAGCCGTGCCCGTGACTGCCTGCGGCAGCTCGCGGTTCTTTTCGCCGCAGGCCACGAGGCTCCGGACGCAGTGCGCGGTGGCCTGGCGCCCTGGCAGATGCGGCGCGTCGTGGCGCACATCGACGCCAACCTTTCCGAGCCCGTCTCTGTCGCCGATCTGGCCGCGGTGGCGCGACTGTCCGCCGGTCACTTCTGCCGCGCTTTCAAGGCGACCTCCGGGCAGACGCCTCACGCCTTCATCGTCACCTGCCGCATAGAGCGTTCGAAGATGCTGATGCTGATGACACCCGATCCGCTCAGCCAGATCGCCTCGACCGTCGGCCTTACCGATCAGGCCCACCTGTCGCGCCTGTTCCGCCGCCACCTCGGCACCACGCCCCTTGCCTGGCGCCGCACCTTCCGCGTCGCCGCCTGACAGCGCTGTCCAAGGCGCGACCCGAACCACCAAGACCTTGCGTCCTGCTTCGCGGATTCTTCCCCGCTGCCTCATGCCACATTCCAAGGAATCAACGATGACCGCCGCCCCGACCCCCGGAAAGACGCTCCTGTCGCCGACCGACCACACGCTCATCATGATCGACTTCCAGTCCCAGATGGCGTTCGCGACCCACTCGATCGACGCGACCGTGCTGCGCAACAATGCTGCCCTCGTCGCGGGAGCCGCCAAGGTTTTCGGCGTCTCGACGATCCTCACCACGGTCGCGAAGGACACGTTCTCGGGTCCGATGTTCTCTGAGATCACCGACGCCTTCCCCGGCCAGCCGCTACTTGACCGCACCTCCATGAACACCTGGGAAGACGCCGCGGTGATTGAGGAAGTCAACCGCATCGGCAAGACCCGGTTGGTCGTCTGCGGGCTTTGGACCGGGGTGTGCATCGTCGGACCGGCCGCGTCGGCGATCGACCAAGGCTTCGAGGTCTACGTCATCACCGACGCCTGCGGCGACGTCTCGACCGAAGCGCACGAGCGCGCGGTGTCGCGCATGGTCCAGCTGGGCTGCGTACCGATGACGTCGGTCCAGTACCTCCTCGAACTGCAGCGCGACTGGGCGCGCACCGAGACCTACGACGGCACCACGTGCGTCGCGAGGAAGTACGCCGGCGCCTACGGTCTCGGTATCACCTACGCAAAGACGATGTGGGGCGCGCAGGAAAGCCACGCTCAGGCTGCGGAGTGACGCGCGTGCAGACATATATCGTCTCCCTCGCGGCGGGCGTCCTGGTCGGGGTCATCTACGGCCTTATCACCGTCCGCTCGCCGGCCCCGCCGATGATCGCGCTCGTCGGCCTTCTGGGCATCCTCGCCGGGGAGCAGGTGGTGCCGATCGTCAAGCGCGTGGTGCGCGGCGATGAGGTCGTCTCGTTCCTCAAGACATCCGCCACCCGCCACGTCTTCGGCGCCATGCCGCACAACGACGACTGCGCCGACAACAGCGCAAACCTTGGCATCGCAGGCAACGACGCCCACCCCGCCCCGCAGAAGGATGCCTGAGCCATGAGCGATCTCGTCGTCGTCAACGCCAAGATCACCACGCTCGATCGGGAGAACCCCGAAGCGGCCGCGGTCGCCATCCGGGACGGCCGCTTCCTCGCGGTCGGCAGCTGAGGCCGAAGCGCGCGCCGCGCTGCCGGATGCGACGGTCGTCGACGCCGGCGGCCGGCGGATGATCCCCGGCCTGATCGACAGCCATCTTCACGTCATTCGGGGCGGCCTCAACTACAACATGGAGCTGCGTTGGGACGGCGTCCCCAGCCTCTCCGAGGCGATGGCGATGCTGCGGCGGCAGGTGGAGCGGACGCCGCCGCCGCAGTGGGTGCGCGTGGTCGGCGGCTTCACCGAGCACCAGTTCGCCGAAAAGCGCCTGCCGACGATCGAGGAGCTGAACGCCGCCGCACCCGAGACGCCGGTGTTCATCCTCCACCTCTACGACCGCGCGCTGCTCAACGCCGCCGCGCTGCGTGTGGTGGGCTACACCAAGGACACGCCCAACCCGCCGGGCGGCGAGATCGTCCGCGATGCGGCCGGCAACCCGACCGGCCTGCTGCTCGCCCAGCCCAACGCGACGATCCTATACGCGACCCTCGCGAAGGGGCCGAAGCTTCCGCCGGACTACCAGAAGAACTCCACGCGCCATTTCATGCGCGAGCTGAACCGGCTCGGCGTGACCAGCGTGATCGACGCCGGTGGCGGCTTCCAGAACTATCCGGACGACTATGCCATCATCGAGGAGCTGCACGCCGCCGGCGAGTTGACGCCTGCGCATCAGCTACAACCTCTTCACGCAGAAGCCGAAGGAGGAGCTGGCCGACTTCGCGGGCTGGGTGAAGGAGGTGTCTCCCGGCCACGGCGACGACACATACCGGCACAACGGCGCCGGCGAGATGCTCGTCTACTCCGCTGCCGATTTCGAGGATTTCCGCGTCCCGCGGCCCGAGATGCCGGCCAACATGGAGAGCGACCTCGAGCCAGTGATCCGTCTCCTCGCCGAGCACCGTTGGCCCTGGCGCCTCCACG
The DNA here is from genome assembly GCA_963771975.1 of uncultured Alphaproteobacteria bacterium. Classification (GTDB taxonomy): domain Bacteria; phylum Pseudomonadota; class Alphaproteobacteria; order Rhizobiales; family Amorphaceae; genus Acuticoccus. The sequence goes on from CAVYVL010000004.1 coordinate 45,838, forward strand.
CGACGTACGACGAGACCATCGGGCGGGCGCTCGACGTCTACGAAAAGGTCGACCGCGACATCCCGCTCGCCGGGCTGAACTGGTTCTTCGACCACGCCGAGACGATCTCGGATAGGAACATCGACCGCATCGCCGCGCTCGGCGGCGGCATCGCCGTGCAGCACCGCATGGCCTACCAGGGCGAATACTTCGTGGAGCGCTATGGCGCCCGCGCGGCCGAGCACACCCCGCCGATCGCCAAGATGCTCGACGCCGGCCTGAAGGTCGGCGCCGGCACCGACGCGACGCGCGTGGCGAGCTACAACCCGTGGGTCTCGCTGTCGTGGCTCGTTACCGGCCGCACCGTCGGTGGCCTAAAGCTTTACCCCGCGGCCAACCGGATGGACCGACACACGGCCCTGTGGCTGTGGACCGCCGCCAACACTTGGTTCAGCAACGAAGAAGGCAAAAAGGGGCAAATCAAGGCCGGCCAGCTCGCCGACTTCGTGCTGTTGTCGGCGGACTACTTCGCCGTGCCGGAGAGCGAGATCGTCCACATCACGGCGGCGCTGACCGTGCTCGGCGGTACCGTGGTCCACGGCGATGGCGGCTTCGGCCCGCTGGCGCCCACGCTGCCGCCGGCGATGCCCGACTGGTCGCCCGTCGCCCTCTACGGTGGTTTCCACCGCGAGAGCGAGCGGGTCGTCCTAGCCAACGCATGCGCCTGCGGGTCCGGCTGCGGCGTCCATGGCCACGACCATGCCGCCGCGTTGGGGGCGGACCTTCCGGTGCGGGACACCCGCTCGTTCTGGGGCGCGTTCGGCTGCAGCTGCTGGGCCGTGTGATGGGCGCGGTGCGCACAATCCTCGCGTGGCCCGGCACCGTCTGGCTCGTCCGCCTCGGCCTCGTCGCGCCGTTCGCGATCAGCGCGGTGAGCAAGCTGCTCGACTGGCCGGGCGCCGTGGCAGAGGCCGCCTCGCTTGGTTTCGGCGAGTTGGGGTTCGGCGCGCCCGCCGCCGTCGCCGCCGCAACGGTCGCGACGCAGGCCGCGGGCTCGGCCCTCGTCCTGACCCGCCGCTGGTGCTGGCTCGGCGCGGGCATCCTCGCCGTATTCACCGCGCTGGCGACGCTGATCGCGCACGCCTTCTGGCAGGTCGACGGCCCCGACCGCGCGCACCAGATGGCGACGTTCTTCGAGCACGTCGCCATCGTCGCCGGGTTCGCCGCGGTCGCCGTCCTCGTCAACGGACGCCGGCCGTGATCGGGCGTGCCGCGCTTCTCCTCGCGCTGGCGACGACAGGCGCGGCCGCTCAGACCGAGCGCCCGGCTCTCACGATCACGCGCTACGACGAAGCGTGGTCGGTCATCAGAGACGCCGAACCGACGCGGTGGAGCGACCGCTTCAAATATATCCCGCTGGTCGAGGCGGCTTACCTCACACTCGGCCTCGACCTGCGTGCCCGCAACGAGGATTACCGCCACAACCTCTGGGGCGCGGCTGAAGCGCCGGACGACGGCTATCTCCTCCTGCGGGCGATGCCCTATGCCGATCTCCACGTCGGCCCGGCCCGTGCCTTCGTGCAGCCCATCGCCGCCTACGCGTTCGGCGTGGATCCGGCGCCGGGCCCGGTCGACCAGACCCGCGTCGATTTCCTGCAGGGGTTCGCGGACGTCGCGCTCCCGCTCGGCGACACCACCCTCACGCTGCGGGGCGGGCGCGAGCTTCTGTCATTCGGCAGCGAACGCCTCGTCGGCACACGCTGGGGTCCGAACGTCCCGCTCGGCTTCGACGGGGCGCGGGCGATCCTCGCCGCCGGTCCGTACATCGCGAACCTCATCTACGTGCAGCCCGTCGAGGCCGGGCCGGACTCGTTCGATGACGAGGCCTCCCGCGACCGGCGCCTCTGGGGCCTCTACGCCACCCGCACCGGCCCGGTCGGCGTCGATGCCTATTATCTCGGCTACGAGAACGACAACGCGCGGTGGGACGTCGGGTCCGGACGCGAAGAGCGCCACACCTTCGGCATCCGCCTGTTCGACTCGGTAGCGCCGCTGCACTTCAACGTCGAGGGGATCGTCCAGCTCGGCACCTTCGCCGGCGGCACCATCGGCGCCTGGTCGGTCGCGACCGAATTCGGCCACACCTTCGACACCCGGTTCCGCCCCGACCTGACGCTTCGCATCAACGTGGCGAGCGGCGACGGCAACCGGAACGACAACCACCTCGGCACCTTCAACGCGCTGTTTCCGAAAGGGAAATACTTTGGCGAGCTGTCGCCGGTCGGCCCGTACAACATCATCAACATCAACCCGACGGCGACCTTCGACCTCGGCGGTGGCGTGGCGGCGGGCCTCAATGGCGGGCTCTACTTCCGCGCTTCGACTGAAGACGGAATCTACGACGTTCCCGGCCACCTCGTGCGCTCAGGCGCCGGGTCGGACGCCCGGTTCATCGGCGCTCAGGCCGAGGCGACGATCGGCTGGCAGGCGACCGACGCGCTCGAGTTCTCCGCCTCCGCCTCGCTCTTCACCGCCGGCGACTTCATCCGGGAAACCGGCCCGGCCGACACCATCCTGATGCTCGGCCTCGAAGCCGGCGTCCAGTTCTGAGGTTACGATGCCAGACAAACCGGAGAACGAGAGCGCGCTGGTCCTCCTCCTCGTCGTCCTGTCGCTGACGACGGGGCTGGTCGATGCGATCAGCGTGCTCGGCCTCGGCAAGGTCTTCACCGCCAACATGACGGGCAACATCGTGTTCCTAGGCTTCGCCGTCGCGGGGACGCCCGGGTTCATCGTCGCCCCGTACATCGCGGCGCTGGCGGCCTTCCTCGCCGGCGCGCTGCTGGCGGGCCGTTGCGCCAAGTGGTTCGAGGGTCGTCCGCGCGGCCACACCCTCCTCGTCGCGGCCGTGGTGGAGGCGGTGCTCCTGTTTTCGGCCGCGGCCCTCGCGATCGGTTACGACGTCGCCACCCTCGCGCCGGCGGAGAAGCTCTACGCGATGATCGCGCTGACCGGCCTTGCAATGGGCGTGCGCAACGCGACCGTCCGCCGCCTGAAGATCGCCGACATGACGACCACGGTGCTGACCCTGACGCTGACGGGCCTTGCCGCCGACGTCGGCGCCGGCAACCCGAACTGGCGCCGCCGCATCGCAAGCGTGGTCGCGCTCTTCGCCGGGGCTGCGCTCGGCGCCGTCCTCGTGCTCGCCACCGGACTCGCGGTGCCACTCGCACTCGCGGGCGTCCTCGTCCTTGGCGCCACTCTCGTTACCGTCCTCCTCAAAGAAAGGCTTCGGCCATGATCCGCCCCGCTGCAGCGCTCCTTGTCGCGCTGCTCGTCTCGCCCGCCCTGGCGGAGAATTTCTCCGTCGGACCGCAGTACGACACCACGCACGTCTATCTCGCCTCCGCCGACATCGACCGCTTCGTGACGAGCTTCACGAAGACCTTCGGCGGCGCCTCGACGCCGCAGGTGGTCGCGACCGTCACGCCCACGCCCAGCGAGACCACGACGCAGCTCCTCAAGACGCCGGTCGGCACCCTGTCGGTTTTCGGGTTCAGGACACCTGTGCCGTACCCGTTTGGCGCTGAGCGCAACGGCTATCTCGTCACCGACGTCGACGATGCGGTCGCCGCCGCGCAGGAGACCGGCGCCAGCCTGCTCGTTGCGCCGTTCGACGATCCGATCGGGCGTGATGCCGTCGTCCTGTGGCCCGGCGGCGTGCTGATGCAGTTCTATTGGCACACCGACCCGCCGCAGTACGCCGAGCTCGAGACGACCCCGGACAATCGGATCTACCTGCCCGCCGACAGGGCCGATGCCTTCGTCGCGGCCTTCACGTCGTTCGCGGGTGGCACCGTCGTCTCCGACGGCGAGGCGCCGGGCGCGGAACTCGGCCGGACGGACCCGTCCGCCGCATCCGCATCGAGAACGGCTTCGGCCGGATGACGGTCTACGCCACCGACGGCCATCTCCCCTGGCCCTACGGCCGCGAGCTCACCGGCTACGAGGTCGCCTCGCTGCAGGCGACGCTCGCGAAGGCCGAGGCGGCCGGCGCCACCGTGCTCGCGGGTCCGACCGCGATCGAGGACCGCCGGAGCGCGATCGTCGAATTCCCCGGCGGCTACATCGCCGAGATCCATGAAGTGACGCCATGACCGGCTGCTCACACCTCGACAGTGTGCAGATCGTCACACCCAGCGCCGACGGGTGCGAGGAGTGCCTGAAGAGCGGGAGCTGGTGGGTCCACCTGCGCCTGTGCCGCACCTGCGGCCATGTCGGTTGCTGCGACCAGTCGCCTAACCGTCATGCCTCGGAGCATTTCTCCGCCACCGGACATCCGATCATCGAGGGCTACGACCCGCCGGAGGGGTGGGGCTGGTGCTACGTCGAGGAGACGTTCGTCGACATCGGCGCGCCGACTTCGCACCCGCGGCCGATCCCGCGCTACGTCTGATCCGATGCCGGCAGCCAGACCGAGAACACCGCGCCGCTCGGCATGTTGTCGTTGACGGTGAGACGGCCTCCGGCCGCCTCGACGATCACGCGACAGAAGGTGAGCCCGATCCCCATCCCGTCCGCCTTCGTGGTGTAGAACGCCGTGAAAATGCGATCCTTCGCCTCGGCATCGAGCCCCGGCCCGGTATCGGCGACGGCAATGAGCGCGCCTGCCGCATCCTCGCGGACGTCGAGCGACAGCGTGCGCGGTCCCGCCATCCCGGCCATGGCGTCGATCGCGTTGGTGATGAGATTGGAGAGGATGAGCTCCAGGCTTGCCGGCTCCATCGTCACCGCGGGGACCGGCGAAAAGGCCGTTCGCACCGCCACTCGGTCGAGCCGCGCCTCCTCGCGGCATCGCGCCAGCACCTCCCGCGCGATCGCCTCCACCGCGATACGCTCGGGCGGCCGCGCCCCGCCCCGAAACGTGGTGCGGAGCGTCTCGACGAGCTGCCCGGCCCGCTCGCCCACCGCCTCGATCCGCGTGAGCGCGGCATTCGCTTCATCGAGATCGGGCGGATGGCGCGCCAGCCAGCGGCGTCCTGCCGCGGCGCTGAGCACGACGCTGATCAGCGGCTGCCGCATCTCGTCGGCCAGAGCGGCGGAGAACACCTCCATCATCGTCAGCCGGTTCTCCCGCGACCGCCGCTCGGCGACGATCGAGCGTGCGAGCCGCGCGTACAGCGCCGTTATGCCGAACAGGAGCACCACAAGCACGACGCTCGCCGCGGCGAGGCCGTAAAGCCGCCCCGCCCACCACCCGAGGGTGAGACGGGTGCCGCCGCCGAGATAGTTGATGAGCAGGATCTCGATTAGGAGCGAGGCAAGCACCACGACTAGCCACAGGTCGAGCACGCTACGCCGGCGCTTTATGAGAACGGCGATGCCGGCGAAACACAGGACGAACGCCGTGTGCGGCACCAGGCGCCACAGCGGTGCCGGCGTACCGCGGTCCAGCATGAACGGCGGTAGCGGCATGTCCGAAAACAAGACGGCGGCCGAGAAAACGGCAACCCCCGACGACACGACGCCGATGGTGACCGCGATGGCAGCGGCGCCGGAGCTCGCATGGTCGGACGTCGGCACCGCGGAGATCAGTGCCGATAGAAGGACGATCAGCGGGAATCCGATCCGGTTGATCGCCGCGAGCGATGCCGTGGCCTGGAGGCGCTCGTCAAGCCCGAACGCCGGGAACGCGCCGGGGAAGGTCAGCGCCCAAGGCACCACCATCAGCGCGACGCACAGATAGCCCGCCGCGAGCACGAGCATGCATGGCGTGCGCTGGACGTTGTAAAGGCCGAACAGCAGCGCAGCCGTGACGAGCTGGCAGATGCACACCGCCGTCAAGTAGGCGGACGAGCGCCTCGGTCCCCGGCAAGCGCACGGAGGCGAACGGTGCGGCAATCGCGAGCGCGATCGCCAGCGCCACAACGACGGCGAGCGCCAGCCGCCGGTCCGAACGGGTCGGCCTGGCGGTCGAGATGAGCAGCAGACCCGTATCCGCGTCGTTTGTTGTTGTCGTCATCCGGCGCCCTCGAACGGCCTGCACCTATCGCGCGGGTGGGCCCCGTCTACGGCCCCGCCGCGGTCGGCACCGGCAGATAAAGCCGTACGCGAGCAAGTTGCAGCGATTTCCGACAAGCAAGATCTCGGCCGCAGCCCTAACTTTCAGACCTGATCGAGGTTCCTGCAATGACACACTCTCTGCTCACGCCGACGGACTGTACCGTGATCCTGGTGGGCGCGCAGCCCGGCCTCGCCTTTGCCGCGCGGTCGGCCGACTGTCGGTCCCTGCGCGCAGACCTCGTCGCGGCGACGTTTGGTTTCCGGGTGCTCGCCCCCCGCGTCGGCCACGAAGGTCGATTTGGTTCCGATGTTGCCGGCGCGTCGCGCGGTGCTGTTGGATGTCGCGCCAATCGAGTGTCGCAACATGAACGTTCGGGACGATGACGCGGCACGCGGCGCCGTCGCCGGCCTCCTGACCGAGGCGTGCGTGTTGTTCCCCGAACGGCAGCGCAACTGGACGCGGCAGGGAACCCCACGAGGCGGCGAGAGGCATCCTCGTCGACCACGGCACCGGAAATGGCGCCGGCCTCGATGACGCGCGCGAGATAATCCACCGATGAAGATCTCGACGCATGCGCGCGAATACGTGCACAGTGCGCCGTCGCCGGGCGGCGGCCGGGCAGGTACGATGGATCCGACGTCTTATCGAATACCACGCCGCTAATGACGTACCGCCGCTTCTCGGTGCTCCGCGGTGTGGGCGTTGGCGGAACGGTTCTGATGTCGTTGCCGGTCGCGCCGGACCCGGACGCCGCCACCATCGCGTGTCTGGAAAACGAGTTCGCCATTACGCGCGACATGGACACCGCGTACGCAGCTCGCGGTCTCGGGCTCGTGCGCCACGAGGACCGCCCGGCTCACATCCTCGCCGATCCCGGCGGCGTGCCGCTCGCGGGCATGGTCGGCGACCCGCTCGGGACAGAAGCGTTCCTTCGCGTCGCGACATCGCTTGCGCTCTGCCTCGACGGCGTCCATGGGCACGGGGTCGTTCACGGCGTGGTGCGACCCTCGACGCTCCTCATCTCGGAGGGGAAGGCGGCGCTCGTCGGCTTCGGCGTCGCGGAACGGGTGGCGCGGCGCGGGCGGGGTGTCGCCGGCGCGGTGTCCCTGTCGCTCGGGCCGGTCTACATCGCGCCAGAGCAGACCGGACGCACAAGCCACGCCGTCGACACGCGGAGCGACCTCTATTCCCTCGGGGTCGTGCTTTATCAGCTTATGACGGGCGCGCTCCCTTTCGTAGCAGGCGACGTCACCGAGTGGGTCCACGCCCACATCGCCCGGCCGCCGCTGCCGCCGGGGCGATGGGTCCGCGACGCGCCACCGGCGCTGGGCGAGATCGTGATGACCCTCCTCGCCAAGGCGCCGGAGCGGCGCTACCAGACGGCCGCCGGTCTCGCTTCGGACCTCCAACAAGCTGGTGACATGCTGGCGGACGGCAGAGCGGAGCCGTTCGCCCTGCGCCAGCACGACAATCGCGACCACCTCGTCATACCCGACCGGCTGTACGGCCGCGACAACGAGCTCGCCGCGCTGGTCGCGGCGTTCGACCGGGTCTCCACCGCCGGCACGCTGGGCGTTGCGCTCGTCTCCGGTTACTCCGGCGCGGGCAAGTCGGCGCTGGTGGACGCATTCTTCTCGCGTCTGGCGCGGCGTGATGCGCGGCTCGTTGCGGGCAAGTTCGACCAAGCGGGGCATGGCGTCCCGTTCGCGACGCTGGCGCGGTCGTTCTCGCGGGAGATCGACGCGATCCTGGCCTCGGATGCACCCGTGCGGGACGTCTGGCGCAGCCGCCTGAACGATGCGCTCGGCGCCAACGCCGGCCCGTTAGCGACGATGATCTCGCCGCTCGCGGATCTCCTCCACTCGGTGCCGGCGAGCCTCTCGGCGCAGGAAGCGCAGAACCGGGTGCCGTTCGCGTGGGAGCGGTTCCTCAGCGCCTTCGCGACCGCGGAACAACCGCTCGTCCTGTTCCTCGACGACCTCCAGTGGATCGATCCTGCCACGGCCGAACTTCTCGAACGGCTCGTGGCCGACAAGCCGATCGGGCATGTCCTCTTCGTCGGCGCCTATCGCTCCAACGAGCTCGGCGCGGGCCATCCGTTCGCCCCGGCGCTGGAGCGGATCCGCGCTGCGGGGCGTACCGTCGCCGACCTCCCGCTCGCCCCCCTCTCTCAGGGCGAGCTCTGCGACCTCGTAGGCGATGCCCTCGGCACCGATCCCGCGCGGGTCGCTGAACTCGCTGCGCTGATCGCAGCGCGCACGGCCGGCAATCCGCTGTTCTCGGTGCGCCTTCTGTCGAACCTTGCCGATCGCGGCGCACTGGCGTTCGATGCGGACGCCGGCGCCTGGCGCTGGGACATCGCCGGCGAGGCCGACGGCGACGATCTCGCGGCGCTGATGATGAACGAGCTTACGCGCGTGTCGCCCGCAACGCTCGCCGACCTGTCGGCGATGGCGGCGCTCGGCGCCGCGGCGAGGAGGGAGACGCTCGGCATCGTCCTCGGCTGCCCGTCGGCCGATGTCGAGCGGCGGCTTGCCGAGGCGCTAGAGGCGGGCCTCGTCTACCGCCACGGCGACGACTTCGCGTTCATCCACGACCAGGTCCAGGGGGCGGTCTACGCCAGCGTGCCGGAGGATGCACGGGCGGCACTGCACTTGCGCCTTGCCCGCGCACTCGCCGCGGCCGCAGCTCCCGTGTTCGAAACCGCCGCGCAGTACGGTCGCGCCCTGCCGCTGATCGCGCCGGGAGAGAGAACCGCAGTGGCGCGGCTAAACGTCGAGGCGGCCGCCAAGGCGAACGCGGCGGCCGGTTATTCCGCAGCGCTCGAATACCTCGGCAACGCTAGAACGCTCGCGCATGACGACCCCAGGCTCTGCTTCGAGGCCGACCTCGCGCACGCCGAGACGCTGTTCCTAGCGGGCGACCCGGCCACGGCGGAACGCGACCTTGCGATGCTTGACGCCTGCGACACCGAGACCGCCGCACGCATCGCCTTCCTCCGGGTCACGATCGCGACCGCGGTGGGTGACCTGAAACGCGCCGTCGAGCTGTGCCTCGCCTTCCTCGCGACGTCGGGGATCGAGTGGTCGGCACACCCCTCGATGGCGGACGTCGAGGCCGAGTTCGCGCCGATCCGCGCCGAGATCGCCGCCGGTCGTATCGACGACCGGGCGCTTGCCCCGACTGGCCCGACCCCGCCGATCGTCGAGGTGCTGACCGCCGTGCTGCCGCCCGCGTTCTTCACCGACAACAAACTCGTCTACCTGGTCCTGTGCCGGATGGCCAACCTGTCGCAACGCGCCAACAGTGCGGCATCGGCGCTGGGCTACGCCTACCTCGGCATGGTGTTGGGGCCGGTGTTCGGTGAATACGAGGCGGGCTACCGCTTCGGGCGACTTGGCATCGAGCTCGCCGACCGACCCGGGCTCGGCCGGTTCCGTGGCCGCACGCTGATGACCTTCGCCTACCACGTGATGCCGTACTCGCGACCTCTGAAGGAGGGGCGCGAGCCGCTCCGCCGCGCCTTCGCGTTGGCACGGGAGGGCGGCGACCTCACCTATGCCGGCTTCTCGACCTGCACCTACATCAGCAACCTCCTGGCGGCCGGCAAATCGCTCATCACCGTCGAACGGGAGGCCGAGCGAGGGCTGGCCTTCGTCCGGGCGAGGAAATTCGGGCTGATCGTCGATATCGTCACGACGCAGCTGATGCTGGTGCGAGCGCTCCGCGGCCTGACGCTGGCGGTGGACAGGTTCGACGACGGCGTGTTCGACGAGGCGGCGTTCGCGGCAAGGCTCAGCGCCGACAATGGCCTGACGATCGCTGCATGCTGGTTTCACATCCGCAAGCTGCAGGCGTGCGTCTTTGCCGGCGACACGGCGGGCGCGCTGGCGGCGGCGGCACGGGCCGAGCCGTTGATGTGGACGACGAGCGGCCATCTCGAATACGTCGCCTGGCGGTTCTATGCCGCGCTCGCGCACGCCGACGCACACGCCGCGGCCCAGGCCACCGGGGGCGACACCGCCGATCTCGCCGCGCTTCTCTCCCACCGCGACGCGTTCGCCGTGTGGGCGGCCAACGCGCCCGAGAACTTCGCCCAGGACCTTCGTCTCATCGAAGCCGAGGTGGCTCGCGTCACCGGCGACACGCTCGCGGCGTTCAAGGCGTACGACGATGCCGCCCGTCTGGCGAACGAGGCAGGTGCAACGCATGTGGAAGCGCTGTCCGCGGAGCGTGCCGCCACATTCTGCGCCCGCGCCGGCCTGACCACGGCAGCCGAAGCGTTCGCGGCACGCAGCCAGGACGCCTATCGCCGCTGGGGGGCCGGCGGGAAGCTGCGCGTCGACGCGGCCGAGCTGACCCAGGCGTCCAGCGCCGACGTCGCCGCCGTCGACCTCGCGACCCTCGTAAAATCGTCCGAAGCGCTGTCGGCGGGTTCCGGTGTGGCGCCGCTCGTCGAGAAGCTGATGCTGAACGTCGCGCAGAATGCCGGCGCACAGCGTGCGGTCCTCGTCGCGGTGGAACGGGATGGCTTCGCGCTCGAAGCGGAAGCGGTGGCTCGATTGGACGGCATTGCCGTCGCCACGCTGTCACGGGCGGCGACGGCGGCCGATCTGCCGCTGTCCCTCGTCGGCGAGGCGGTACGCTCACGCGGCTCGGTGCTGCTCGGCGACGTACAGGGTCGGCACGCCTACGCCGCCGATCCATACTTCGCGTTCGACGCGGCGCGATCTATCCTGGCTCTTCCGCTCGTGCATCAGGGACGGGTGCGCCATGTGGTCTATCTCGAGCATGCGAGCGCGGACGCCTTCACGCCGGCCCAACTCGGTGTTCTGCGCATTGTCGCGAGCCACGCCGCGATTGCGCTGCACAACGCCACGCTGGAGGAGAAGGAGCAGCTCCTCAAGGAGGTGCACCACCGCGTAAAAAACAACCTTCAGCTCATCTCCAGCCTGCTGAACCTCCAGGCGGCCCGCGCTGCCGATCCAGCGGTGGCGGAGCTCTTCGCGGAGAGCCGCAACCGCGTCCGCTCCATGGCCCTGGTTCACGAAATCTCTACCGCGCCGAAAGCTTCGCGAAGATCGCCATCGGCGAGCATCTGCGCACGCTCTGCGCCCATCTGCGCCGCGCCTATGGGACCGACGCCGCCCTGATCGTGAAGGCCGAGGACTTCGCGCTGGATCTCGACCGTGCGGTGTCTCTCGGACTGATCGTCAACGAGCTTGTATCGAATTCGCTCAAGCATGCATTTCGTGACGGGCACGGTGGGCGCATTGAGGTGAAAATGACGAAGCGGTTCGACCGCTGCACGCTGACGGTGACCGACGACGGCGTGGGCCTGCCGCAAGGCTGGCAAAGCCGCGGAACATTGGGCCTCCAACTTGTGCACGACCTCGCCGAGCAGCTTCGCGGCCGCGTCGAAGTGACGGCGGACGCCGGAACGCGTGTCGCCGTCACTTTCGGGCTGACGTCATGAGCGCGCGCATCTCGATCGTCGAGGACGACCAAATCGTCGCGCGCGACATCGAGGAGCAGCTGCGCCGGCTCGGATACGCGGTGATCAGCGCCGTTGCGACCGGCGAGGATGCCATCAGGCTCGCCGCGCGCGAACGGCCGGACCTCGTCCTGATGGACATCCGCCTCGAGGGCGAGATGGACGGCATCGAAGCAGCGGCGCAGATCCGCGAGGCGAACCGCACTCCGGTGGTGTTCCTCACGGCCTACGCGGACGACGAGACCGTGCGCCGCGCCGCCCACGCGGAGCCCTTCGGCTATCTCCTCAAGCCTTTCGAGGACCAGCAGCTGCGGACGGCCATCGAGATGGCGCTCTATAAGCACAGGGCCGAGCGACGGCTCGAGGCGAGCGAACGCCGCTATGCGACCACGCTCGCCTCGATCGGCGACGGCGTCATCGCCACCGACGAGGCGGGGCGGGTGACGTTCATGAACGCCGTCGCCGAGGCGCTGACCGGCTGCGACGCTGGCGGACGCGACTGGCGTGGCGGTGCAGCGCGTGTTCGACATCGTCAGCGAGGAGACGCGCACGACGGTGGAAGACCCCGTCGCGAAGGTCCTGCGTCTCGGCACAGTCGTCGGGCTCGCCAACCACACGCTGCTCCTCACGCGCGACGGGCGCGAGGTCCCGATCGACGACTGCGGCGCCCCAATCATCGACGACGCCGGCGAGATTTCCGGCGCGGTCCTCGTCTTCCGGGACATCTCCGACCGGCGTGCGATGGACGATGCGCTGCGCGAGGCACAGGCCCAGATCGCCCTGGTCGCGCGCCTGTCGCGGCTCGGCGAACTCGCCGCCTCGATCGCGCACGAGGTGAACCAGCCGCTGACCGCGATACTCTCCAACGCCGAGACCTGCATTCGCTACCTCGACGAGGCGCGCGCGGCGGCGGACCGCATGGCGCGCAACGGCGCGCGCGCGGGCGAGATCGTTCAGAGCATCCGCCGCCTCGCGGAGCCGTCGGCACCGGCCCTCGGTCCCGTTGCGATCGACTCCGTTGTCACCGAGGTGGTCGAAATTCTGCGTGCCGAGATCCGCCGGTGCGAATGCGCGGTGGAACTCGCCCTCGGCAAGCCACCCCCGGTCGCCGGCGATCGGGTGCAGCTGCAGCAGGTGGTGCTCAACCTCGTGACCAACGCGCTGGAGGCGATGGCCGGCGGGCCGGAGCGCCGGCTGTCGATCTCCACCGCGACGGAGGACGGCAGCGTCACTGTCGTCATCGCCGACACCGGACCGGGCCTCGACCCGGAGATCGCGGACAAAGTCTTCCAGCCGCTGGCGACGACGAAACATGCCGGGATGGGGCTCGGGTTGTCGATCTGCCGATCCATCGTCGAGGCGCACGGAGGTCGCATCGAGGCGCGCCCGACCGATTGGGGTGCGGCCTTTGCATTCACTCTGCCGGTCCATGTCGCCTGACCGTCCCCCACACGAGCCTACCGTCTTCATCGTCGACGACGATCCCGACATTCGCGAGGCGCTCGACGCGCTATTACGCTCCGTCGGCCTCAGGGTGGAGGCGTTCGCGTCGGTGGAAGAGTATGTCGCGTCGGGCGCGCTCGACCAACCGGGCGTGCTGCTCCTCGACGTGCGGCTGACGGGACAGAGCGGGATCGCCTTCCAGGCCGAGCTCGGGCGGCGCGGGATCGCAACGCCCATCGTCTTCATGAGCGGCCACGCCGACGTGCCGACGGCCGTCCGCGCGATGAAGGGCGGCGCGATCGAGTTTCTGACGAAGCCGGTGCGCCCGCAGGACCTGATCGACGCGGTCCACCTCGGCCTCGCACGCGATGAGGAGCGCCGGATCGCCGCAGCCCGCGCCGACCTTCTGGGGCGCGCATGGTCGACGCTGACCGAGCGGGAACGCGACGTCGCCGACCTCGTCGCGGCCGGCCATTCAAACAAGACGACCGCCGCTGCGCTCGGCATCGCCGAGGCGACCGTGAAGGTCCACCGGGCCGCGCTGATGAAGAAACTCGGCGCGGCGTCGCTCGCCGAACTCGTCGAGCTGATCGCCGAACTGAGACCCCACCACTGACGCAGGCGTCCCGTTCCGAGATCGGGCGATCGGACAAAATGCCGGCCGAGCCGAAGTCGGATCTGCAAGCTGTACATCTCACCGAGCGTGGTCTGGCGGCCGCGACGCCCGCGCTGGCATCGGGCAGTGGATCACGTTCTACAATCAGCGGCGCCCGCATTCCGCCCTTGGCGGACGAACACCACACACCGCATTCCATGCAACCATCAACCAGGAACGAACCGATCAGCAGATCCCGGCAGTAGCTTAAAACATCCCCGCAAACCGTCCAACCGATGGGGAGCACCTCAAGGAAATGGCCGGACGAGAAGGCCATTCGCGGTCACCTCATGGCTCCCAGCCAGTGTGTCAGCTCATCGCAGGTGCACAAAAGTGATGGTTTCATCCTCGTCGGGGACTGGTAGGCTTGGGTCTTCGATGCACCCAAGCGACTTGCATAGCTTGATGGACCGCGCATTCGCCGGATCGACGTAACTGACCGCGCGTGTCCAGCCAAGCTCGTCGTGGACATGCCGACGCAGAGCACGCACCGCCTCGCTGGCAAGGCCTTGCCCTTCGCAGGATTGATCCCAGAGCGACCAAGTGAGCTCTCGTTCGGGCCAGCCACGCGGCATCCATGGACCGGCCATACCGACGAGACCGGCATTGCCTCCTGTCACCATCACGAACGGTCCGGTTCCCCACAGGTCCCAGTGCCCCAGAAACGTAGCGAAGACGCGCCACGAAAGATCCGGCGATACCTGTCTCCCGCCGCCGACGAAGCAGGCACGATCACTCAGGAAGAAGCTGTCCCACAATTCGAGGTCTTGTGGCTGCAGTCGCCGGAGCGTCAAACGTTCGGTCTTTATCAGTTCTTTTTGCATAGTATTTCCATACGGTTAGGAAGGGCGAGGCAACAAAGCCAACGGCAAATGAAGGGCGCGTTCTCAAGAAGCAAATTCAAGTTCTTGCCTTCATCCGCGTTGTTCTTGCCTTCACCGCTTCGCGCTACCGGCTAACGGACGATCGCAAGTGCGACGCATACGACTTCATTGCCGCCGGGAGCCAGACTGAAAACGTTCAGAGTTCGGACTCGAAACTCATGACGTGCGTGCCAGTCGTCGGGCGAGGAGCATGACGGAAGCGGCGTAGAGGAAGGCCTCTGCCGACTTGATGGACGCCTCGAAGTCCTTGGCGAGGCGACGATTGCGGTTCAGCCAGGCGAGCAGGCGTTCCACGACCCAGCGCCGGGGGTGGACGGCGAAGCCCACCTGGTCGGGATGTTTGCGCACGATCTCGATGGTTATGGAGGTCGCGTCTGCGACGCGGTCGCTGCCGTAGGCGCTGTCCGCGAATGCGTGCTCGACGAACGGGAATGACGCCCGCGAGGCCTTCAGCAGAGGAACGGCGCCGTCTCGATCCTGCGTTGCGGCGGTGTGGGCCTGCAGCACCAGGGGACGGCCGTCGGTGTCGACCATGACGTGCCGCTTGCGGCCCTTGATCTTCTTGCCCGCGTCGTAGCCGCGAGGACCGCCCGCCTCCGTGGTCTTGACGCTTTGGCTGTCGATGACCGCTGCGGAAGGGCTCGCGTCCCGCCCGGTACGCTCGCGGTCGCGCATCATGAGGTGGTGGTTCATCGTCTTGAAGACGCCGTCGTCACGCAGCCGCATGAACCAGCGGTAGACGGTGCTGGCGGGCGGGAAGCCGTCTGGCACCATGTGCCACGGACAGCCCGACCGCAGCACGTAGAAGATGGCGTTGATCAACTCGCGCATTGGCCAGCGCCGCGGCCGGCCCGTACGGCTCGGTGGCGGAAGGAACGGCTCAACAATCACCCACTCCGCGTCCGTCAAGTCGCTTCCGTAGCGCAGGCCCTTGCGATTATGTTGCCGACGGGTGGTCGGGGTCCACATGACGTTCTCCAAGCTGGCTTCAACAACCGCTTGGGAATCATGTTCGGCCACCGGCCATCCACCCCTCGATGGCACTTTCGAAACGGCCTCTCAGACCAGGCTTCGTAGCGCGCAACAAAATCGGGATGCGAAAGGTATTGCTCCGCAAGCCCTTCATATCCATCGACATCGCAAGCCTTGCACCACATTCGCGCAATCAATGCGCGGTGATTACCGAGCGCCTCATGGTTTGCATGCGACGTTGACTTCTGGCCGTTCTCATAGTTCTGAACAAGCTGTGCTTCGATTTCCCGCAACTCAGCCATCGAAGCAGCCATGCCTGGTTCGTCGCTCACCAATGCTTTTTTCGAAACCTTGATCGAGCCGCAACCGTCCCTCCGGCACAACCTGGACGCCTCCGGAAATTCCTATGGACCCACGTGACAGCCCGTGATTCCCTTTCCGGCAGGGGATTCGTCGGGAGGGATGGATGGCGTCGGATCAACCGGGCTTCTTTGACGTCGAGCATCGGCTGCAGGATCTCTCGGCGCAGGGTGATCCGCTGGAGAAGCTCGCAGCGACCGTGGATTTCGAGATGTTCCGGGACGAGCTCGAACGCGCGATCGGGCGCCCCGACCGGTCGAAGGGAGGCCGGCCGCCGCTCGATGCGGTGCTGAAGTTCCGGATGCTGGTGCTGCAGGCGATGCACGGCCTGTCGCTGGCGCAGACCGAGTATCTGGTCGGGCGATCGGCTGAGCTGGATGCGGTTTTGCAGGCTCGGTCCCGGCGACAGCGTGCCCGACGCGAACACGCTGTGGGATTTTCGCGAGGCGCTGATCGCCGCCGGCGCGCTGGAGGCGCTGTTCGCGCGGCTGGACCGCGCCATCACGGAAGCCGGCTATCTGCCGATGTCCGGCCAGATCGTCGACGCCACGCTGGTGGCCGCCCCGCGCCAGCGGCTGACGGACGTGGAGAAGGCGGCCATCAAGGGCGGCCGCTCGGCCGAGCGAGATCTGGCCCGAAAAGCCCGCGAAGGCGCGCCAGAAGGACACCGACGCGCGCTGGACGATGAAGTTCTCCAAGGCCAAACCTGCCGCGGACGGCTCGCCGCAGATCGATATCGCCGTGCCGACGTTCGGCTACAAGAGCCACATCTCGGTCGACCGGCGGCACGGCATCATCCGGCGGCACAGGGTCACCCATGCCGCAGCCCACGACGGCGCGCAGCTGCGCGAGGGGCTGATCGATCCGAACAACACGGCCTCGGACGTGTGGGCCGACACCGCCTACCGCTCGGCAGGCGAACGAGCGGTACCTGGCTGACGTCGGCAAGGTGAGCCGGATCCACCGCAAGAAGCCGCGCGGCAAGCCCATGCCGAGGCACCACGGCGCGAGCCAACGCGAAGAAGTCGACCGTGCGGGCCCGTGTGGAGCACTGCTTCGGCCACCAGAAGAGCGTGATGGGTCTCGTGGTGCGCACCATCGGCCGGACCCGTGCCGAGGCCGGCATCACCCTCGCCAACATCGCGTACAACATGAAGCGCTGGTGCTGGCTCGACAGGCGAAGTGCGCCCGCCTGACCGCCTCGGCGGTCCAAGGGGCCTTCGCGGCCCTTTCAAGCGCTGATCGACCTCGCCGGAAGCCAAGCTGCCCGCCGAACCAGCGCCTACGCTGCTGCACGACGGCACATACACCGGTTATCGGAGGTGTCCACCTGTGAGGCCATCGAGCTAAAACGGCAGGATGCGCCCGGATCGTCGTCGAGCATGTCAGTGGCGCGGCCACGAAGCGCCCGCAGCTCGACAGATTTTTACCTGGCATCGAGGCCGTCGAGCTGGGCAGTGGATCGCGCGATTTGAAACAGAATTGCTAATTCTGTTTCACTCACGAACCCATACTCGTGAACTGCCCCCCGTTTCGACCGGACAGCCGGCGTAAGCAGGAAGGCTCAAGGATATCCTTGAGGACGGGCTTATGTCGGAGGACTATCAGCGGATCGAGCTGATCACGGGGACGCGGCGTCGACGGTACGGGTCGACGCACGAGAAGCTGCGGATCATCGAGGAGAGCCTGGAGCCGGGCGAGACGGTCTCGTCGGTCGCCAGGCGCAACGGTGTCGCGCCGAACCTTCTCTACCGCTGGCGACGCCTGATGAACGAGGGAGGCGTCGCAGCCGTGGGATCGGACGAGCCGGTTGTGGGCAGCTCCGAGGTGAAGAAGCTCGAGGACCGGGTCCGCGAGCTCGAGCGCCTCCTCGGCAAGAAGACGATGGAGAACGAGATCCTGCGCGAGGCGCTCACCAAGGCGCAGGCAAAAAAACAGACGTTGCGGCCGCTGTCGCTGCCGAAGGGCGGTTCCCGATGAAGCGGATCGCCGAGGTGCTCGGCGTCTCACGACCCAATCTCGTCGAACGATCGAATGGCCGGTCCAAGCCGCGCGGCCCGTACGAGAAGGCCGATGACGCGATGCTGCTACCGCTCATTCGCCGCTTCGTCGACGAGCGGCCGACCTACGGCTATCGCCGCATCACGGCTCTTCTCAACCGCGAGCTCGCCAGGACCGGTCTGCCGCCGGCGAACCGCAAGCGGGTGCACCGGATCATGCAGCGCCATGCGCTCCTTCTCGAACGACACACCGGCCGGCGCGAAGGGCGAGTCCACGACGGCAAGGTCGCGGTGATGCGCTCGAACCTCAGATGGTGTTCCGACGGTCTGGAGTTCGCCTGTTGGGACGGCGCGGTCGTAAGGGCGGCCTTCATCATCGACGCCTTCGACCGCGAAATCATCGCATTCAAGGCCGTGGCTGGTGCCGGGATCAGTGGCTCGGACGTACGCGACATGATGCTGGATGCGGTCGAGACGCGCTTCGGAACGACACGGGCACCGCACCCGATCCAGCACCTCTCAGACAACGGCAGTCCCTACACCGCCAAGGACACGAGAGACTTTGCCGCGGCGCTCTCGTGCCGTGCTTCACGCCGGTAAGGAGCCCGGAATCGAATGGGGTCTCCGTGGCCTTCGTCAAAACTCTAAAGCGGGACTACGTTCGCATCAGTCCCTTGCCGGATGCGCCAGCCGCGCTCCGGCAGATCGCCGGATGGATCGAGGACTACAACGAGATCCATCCTCATTCGTCGCTCAGAACGCGCTCCCCAAGGGAGTTCATCCGAGCTCAGGTTCAATAGCCGGGCTGTCCGGCGAAACAGGGGCCACTCCACGAAGCCGCACGCCGGATGATCGAACGACTGCGGGTTCGGCACGACGCGGCCCCGCAGGTTCTCACCGCGGACAAGGCCTACGGGTCGGGCCCGTTCCTGGCGTGGATCGAAAAGCGCGGGATCGAGGCGCATGTTCCCGTCATCGATCGCACGCATCAGACGGCGGGACGGATGACCCATGCCGACTTCAGTTACGACAAGGAGGGCGACCGATATCTTTGCCCAACGGCAAGCCGTTGCGGCGTGTCGGCGACGTCAGCGGAGAGGCCCGACGCAGCGGCACGACCGCCTATCGAAGCCGCGCCAGCGACTGCAAGGGATGCCCGATCAAGACGCGCTGTACGACGAGCTCGACGCGAGCGATCAGCCGATCACTCCATCAGGACGTTCGGGTGACGGTTCAGGCCCGCCAGGCCACCGAGGCGTTCGAGCTCTCGCTGCGGCTGCGCAAACGCGTCGAACGGCTGTTCGCCTGCGTGAAGCACAACGATGGCCTCCACCGCCTCCGGCTACGCGGTCTGCGCGGCGCCGACGAGCAGTTCGTCCTCGCCGCTGCCACGCACAGGAGAAACAGCGCCGTCGTCCACGCGCCGAGGCCGACGACGGCGACGTCCCCCACGGTCGCTGCGATCGCGACGGTCGTCAGCAGCAGCATACCGAGGGTGCCCTGCAGCAGCGTCGACGGCTTGGCCACGACCGACGTCAGCGCGTCTCGGCCGATCGCCGCGTCCGCCACCGCCAGCAGGAGCACGTTGATCGCGGCGCTGCCCAATAGGTTGTTGACGGCGAGCGACGGGTTCCCCGTCCAGGCTGCCGTCGAAACCGTGGCGATCTCCGGCAGGGACGTGATGCCCCCCAGAAGCAGCATGCCGGAGAAGGCCGCGCCGAGACCCATGTGCGAAGCGATGCCGTCCACGAACACGGCGAGCCGCGTGCCGGCGGTTCAAGCCGCGCCGGCGCTCAGCGCGAAGATCGTCGCATTGAACCAGATCGGCCAAGTGCCGAAGGCCATGAAGGGGTCTTTCCGGCGGAACCTTTCAGACGATCAACCTGTCCCAGCCACCATAATGCTCATCGCTACGGGTGCCGCGCGGCAGACTGAGGCCGATGAGCGCGAGGCCGAGAACCACGTCACCCACCGTGCCGAGCGTTCCGGCGCCGTCGAGCACGAAGGGCGAGAGCGCCACCCACGCTCCCAGCGCCACGTTGAGAAAGCGCAACGCGCGGGCGATCTCCGCCATCGCGGTGACGGCGATGAGGATGACGAGGCAGCCGACCACGTGGTCGCTGAAGTAAAGCGGCGCCTCGGTCCCGAACAGAAGTGGCGACAGCATCAACAGCGCGCCCGCGCCCACGCTCGCCAGCAGCGACCACGGGAAGAGAACGCCGCCGACGACGAACTCGACGAGGATCGGCCGGGCCGGGCGGTCGAGGTCCGGCTTCGGCGTCTGGTCCTCGCCGAGCGCCGGGCCGCCGCAGAAGAACGTGCGCCAGAACGGCTCGCCGGCCTTCTTCGCCTGGTAGAGGTATTGGCAAGAGGCGAGCACCTCGTCGATCGAATAGGGGATGAGGATCACCGTCACTGCCGCCTGCAGGATGCACAGGGTGCACAGCGCCCCGATCAGCGGCGGCTGGATCATGATGAACGAGACGCTGACCGCGCCGAGCGGGATGATCAGCAGCCCGAACAGGATCACCATCCACGGCATCGTGCGCCATCGCCGCCGGTCGCCGATCGAACCGGCGAGGATGTCGAGAAGATAGGCGAACGCGCCGACTTCCGCGTCGGCCACGGGGAAGACTTTCGAGACCCAGCTCGTCACCACCGCCTCCGAGCCGTTGGTGGCGCCGGGGGGCGCACCATCGCCCGCGCCCGCCGGGGCAATCGTGCCGCCCGAGCCGGGACCGAAAAGCGGATCCCACAGGCTGTCGATGTGGCCGAGCTGGTACGCCGTGAGATAGCGCGAGACGAACAGGCCGATGAACGCCATGCCGATGATCGGCAGGCGCTGCGTGAACGCGGACGGCGAGTAGGTCCAACCGAGCGGGCGGTCGTCGTCCGCCGCGAGCGCGCGGAGCGAGATGCCCGGCGTCGGCGGGATGATGACGGCGAACGCCACCACCAGCATCCCGATCAGCGTGTCGATGTTGTAGGCGGCGGCGCTCGGCGTCCAGAACAGAAGTGGCGCGAACGGCAGCCACACCCCGACCGCGGCAGTACCCCACTGTGCCCAAATCCGCTCGCGTCGCATGCCGACGAACGACAGCACGATAATCAGGAGTCCGGACACCATTTCGCTGACACCGAGCCAGAGGTTGCGCACCTCCTGCGGCCAGATCTCGTGGCCGAGCGCAGGCGGAACGGGCGCCGAGACCGGATCGAACAGCCCATAGGCGAACGGAGACACCACCAGCCAGAGCCCTAGCGCCACGTTCAACAGCGGTGCCCACAAGGTGAACTGGCGATGGTTCTGGATCGCCGCCTCCACCTCCGCCTCGCTTCGCTCCAGCGGTTTGGAGAGACGCTCCTTCGCCTCCTCCAACTCCGGGTCCGCGCCGGCGACGACGGACGGGTTCAGCCCGTTGCTCTCGTACCACGCCGTCGGGTCCGCCTTCAGCCGGCGCACCATCTCCGGCAGCGTCTGCGTCAACGCGTGGTGCGGCGCCCAGCCCAGCAGGTCCCGCGCCCTCCGGATGTCGAGCTCGTAGTGGTCGTCGGAGTTCTCGACCATCCAGGACTGGATGTACGTGTCCTCCCCCATGACCTCGTCCTGGACGAAGGCGCCGAGTTGGGTGGCGCCCTTCGGCAGGCTCAACGTCTTCCACTCTTCGCCGTGGATCAGCTTGCCGATCCTCTTCTGCATCTCGGCATACGAGGGCGTCTCGTCCTCGCCTATGAGGATGGCGGTCTCGTCCGGCAGCGTGTCCCGCCGGTCGACCGCCCGCACCACCGCGTCAACGAGATCGTCGATATGGACGTAAGGCTGGCCATGGCTGAGGTCGCCGGTGAAGAGGTAGGCCGTCGGCAGCCGCTCGTAGATGCGCGCGATCTGCTGGGCGATGAAGGCGGCGCCGCAATCCTCGTCATAGACGCCGGCGAAGCGGAACAGCACGGCCTTGATGTCGCCGCGCTCTTCCCGGATTAGCGCTTCCGTCCGCGCCTTCGACTGCGGATAGGCCCACGGCGGATCGATCGGCGAGTCCTCGTCGATCTTCGCCCCAACCTCGGGGCTCGGCGCGTGGACGAGCATGGTGGAGGCGAACTGGAACTGCTCCGTCTGGAAGCCCTTCAGCTTGTTCAGGAGACGGCGCGTGCCCTCCACCGTCACCGTCTCGTAGAGCGGGTTTTCCTCGCCGGTCGTGTCGTAATACGCGGCGAGGTGGATGACGGAGGCGATGCGCTCGCCACATGCCTCGCGGATCGCGGCTAACGCACCGTCCACACTGTCGTCCGACGTGATGTCGAACTCGAACGTGTCCATGCCGGATGGTGGATCGTCCGGCTGGTGCCGGTCGAGACCCACGACGCGATAGCGATCGACCATCGCCCGGGCGAGCGATTGGCCCAGAAAGCCGCTGCTGCCGGTAATGATCACGGTCGGGCGGAGTGCCTGCGGCATGGGGATTCACCACATGGGTTGCGTCATTCCAAAATACTCGGCCAACGGCAGGCTGCGTCGAGCGCCTGCGAGAATGGCGAGCCACATGAGCCTGCCCGACGAACCGCCGTTCATCGCTCAGCCTCAGTCAACGAACGGCAGGCGCGCGCGAAGGTTCGCTCCGGCTCGACATCGGGTTTGACGGCGGATCCCACTCGCAAGCCCGTTTCGAGCGACCGGTACCTGCGTGTCGGCGAACCGGCCGATCTCTCCCAATGACCGCTTTGCCGCCCAAAGTTCATTCATCTGCGGGGTCGGCCGTGCAGGCGCTCCCTGAGCGATCCGGGCAATCGGCCGCGCTCAAGGCGCCGCTCGACGGAGCGCCTCGAACTCGGGGCGCGCGCGTCCTGGGCACGCTGCTGAAAGAGCTGACCGAGGAACCGTGGGAACCCGGCAGCCGCCATCCCAGCCGACCGAACGTCGTGGCAGCCGAGCAGGAGAAGGTCTGGCTGCCGGCCCCAGGGTTCCGATGGGCCGAGCGCGGCAAGTCCTGGGCGGTCCGCTGGTCTCCAGGGGATCTTCACCCGCGCCATCGGAAGTGGTAGGCGGGCGGCCAGCCCGGCACCTGGCGCCCGCTGCCGGGCTACAAGCAGGTCGACCGGACATGGATGGTGCGCTGGACGCCGGGTCGGCGGCACTCGTCGCATCCGCTTTGGTATGCCGCCGACAACGAGGGCAAGTGGACGCTGAAGCCCGGCTACCAGAAGGTCGGCAAGAGCTGGTCGGCCCGCTGGACGCTCGGTCTGCCGCATCCGGACCGCGAGGACATGGTCGCTGGCCTCAAACCGGACCAATGGATCACGCACGTGCAACTCGGCGCCTATCGCGACGAGCAGGACGCCAAGACCATGCGCGACGGGACCGTCCGCGAGCCGAGTACCGCCGCAGGGTGGCGAGGCGATCTTCGAGCCAGACGGGTTTGACCTCTACGTGACGCTGAAGACGGGCGACGTCACCATTAATGGGATGACCTGCCCCGCCTTCTTGCCTCACTCTTCGAAGCGTCTGGAAAGGACGGAGGAACTCACCATGATCCGCAATGCTCCACGCGACGCCGCCGTCTACGGCGTCGATCTCGGTAAGAACGTCTTCCACGTCGTTGGCGTCGACGCCACCGGCGCCATCTTGCAACGTGTGAAGTTCCGGCGTGAGACGCTGCTCGCGTTCTTCGAGCGCGCGGAGCGCGTGCTCGTCGGCATGGAGGCGTGCCCCGGATCGCAGTGGCTGGCGCGCAAGCTGCTGGCAATGGGACACCGGGTGCGCATCATTCCGGCCCAATTCGTGAAGCCGTATGTGAAGTCACAGAAGAACGACACGCTCGACGCCGAGGCGATCGCCGAGGCGGTGACGCGGCCCACCATGCGCTTCACTGAGGTGCGGACCACCGAACAGGTCGATCTTCAGGCGCTGCACCGCATCCGTGATCAGCTCGTCTCGAGCCGGACCCGCACCATCAACCAAGCGCGAGCTTTCTGCCTTGAATACGGCGTGGCGATCCGGCAGGGCGCAGGGGTCTTCCGGCGTGATCTGCCGCGGGTGCTGGCCGACGAGACCAATGACTTGACACCGGCAATGCGGCGCATGCTCACCGAGCTCAGCGAGGACGTGGCCCGCCTGGACGCGCGGATCGCGCAGGTTGCCCGGGAGATTGAAGCGATTGCCGCCAACGACGACCGGGCGCGTCGGCTGATGACGATCCCCGGCATCGGACCTATGACGGCCACTGCGTTGCTCGCAGCCATCGGCGACGGGCGGCAGTTCCGCCGTGCTCGCGATCTCGCCGCTTGGCTTGGTCTCGTGCCACGCGAGCATTCGACGGGCGGCAAAACTGTCCTGTTGGGCGTCACCAAGAGGGGAAACCGCTACGTCCGCAAGCTCCTGATCCATGGAGCCCGGTCTTGTGTGACGCATCTCGACCGTAGCCGCGACAGGCTCGGCGGATGGCTCGATGGGCTGCAGAGCCGGATGCACGTGAACAAGGTGACGGTGGCTCTGGCGGCGAAGATCGCGCGCACGGCATGGGCCATCGTGACCAGGCCCGGCGCGCTCTACGAACGACGGGATCCGGCGCTCGCCTGAGGGCGACTGTCGGCGGAAAGCGAGGCTCGGAAACGTGATGACGAAACAGTCGATCGGCGCGTCGTAAGCTCTGTGCAAAAAAACGTGCTCCTGCACGAACCATTTATCTGAGAACGACGCGCGCGGATCTCATCATGGCCTGGCTGCAACAGCAGTCCACTCGCGAGAGGCCGGATACATTTAGGCGGACTGCCGTCGTCTGATCGAACAAGAGCCTTGCCCGGGCGGGGCAGGTCATACATTTTTTCAGTCGGCCTCTGGATTTCGCCGCCTTCACCCACCTCGAGTACAACTACGACAAGCGCTGATTCTCCGCTGTCCTGCGGGATGGCTCGCGCCGGCCGATCGGCGTCTGGCCGGCCTGGCAAATTCATCCGTACCTCGCCGGTGCACGCAAGGTTCGGTTCATTCGCACGAAGGACCACGAGATCGTGCGCCGCGCAGACGGCAGCATCGAGGGTACGATCTATCCGCTCGCGACATTCGGCGGCGACCATGCGCGTGCGCCGGCGAGCCCGAGGCACCGTCTCGGAGTGCACTACCAGATGGATGGCGCCGTCGATGCAGACGGGCGCACGTTCGAGAGCGCCGCGCGCGTGGTCGAGGTCATGGATGGATCGGCCGCGAAGTCGGCGGGTCTGGAGCGGGGCGGTCTGATCGTCACCGTCGCCGACGAGCCGGTGCGCTACCAGCAGGACCTGCTCGACGAGAGCACGCGCAGCGACGGCGAACCGATCCGCGTCAGCTACGTTCGCGCCGGCCGTCTTCTTCACGAGTGGATCGCCCCTCTGCCCATCGAAGCCACGCCGTGAGGCAGGCGTCGGCCGCGCGCCCCGCCGCGCCGGATCGTCCCTCCGGTGCAACACGTTGCACGGTGCGGGGCACCTTGAACAGGCGCTTCTGAGCGGAACAGGTACGAGGTGGGCAGGTCGAGGGCGACGATACGGACGTGCTTGCGCGCGATCTCCGCCTTCAGCTTAGCCTAAGTAGTCCGCCGAGGTGAGAGGCGCGAGAGCCGGTCCACCTGCTCGATGAGGAGGGCGTCGCCCTTGCGGCCGTCACGCGGGAGGCGGAACAGCTCGGGCCGGTCGAGCTTCGCGCCCGACACCGTCTCGACGCAGGTGGCGACGATCTCGGGCTTGCGCTCCTCCGCGAAAGGGCTCGAGCTCGGACCGGGCGCGCTCGGCGTCCTGGTCCTCGGTCGATGCGCGCAGGTACGCCCGAACGGCCATCTAGCCCCTCAACGGTCCGTTTCGGATGGTTCATATCTTAGCGGTTCGTTTTGGACGATGAAAGCCATCGCCTGAACCAAGCGATGGCTGTTCATAAAAGGCATACTCGAAATGGGCCATGTGAAGCCGCCCCTCCCGATCCAGGCCTTTAGATCACCAGACGCATCCTTTGCTCTCTTGGGGCAATCTCGATCCTGTTCCTGCCATTCAGCTTCGCCCGATATAGCGCAGCATCGGCCTCCTCCAGCGCATCGGAGATCGATGCCTCGGCCCCGACGATCAATGCGATGCCGGTGCTGAACGTCGCGCCGATGTCGTGTCCACCGAGAGACTTCGCGGCCTCCGCGAACGCGGAGCGGAGGCGGTCCGCGATCTCGTACCCCTGGCTCGTGTTGGTCTCGGGGAGGAGGACAGCAAACTCTTCCCCGCCGAGCCTGCCGACAATGTCGCCTGGCCTCAGGTGCTCCCCTGCGACGGCTGCGAAGACCATCAGAACCTGGTCGCCCACAGCATGGCCGAAGGTGTCGTTCACGCCTTTGAAGCGATCGAGATCAATCGCAAGAACGGTCATAGGTGCGCTGTTTCTCTGGCGGCGCGGCAATATCCGTTCGCAGGCAGCGTAGAACGCACGTCTGTTGGGCAGCCCGGTGAGGGGGTCGGTCAGCGAAGCGGCCTGGTGACCCTGCTCGCTCCGCTCCTTCAGCAAGGCCACGACGAACAGTGTCGTACCGATGAAGTAGACCATCAATTCGACATGAACCGCCCCATACCAGTTGGTGAAGGATGCGATGCCTGACGGGATCGCATCCTGCAGGACCGCCTCGGCAAGGCCGACAGCATTCATGATGGTGTGCAGCACGAACAGAGCAGCCAGCGGCAGCCGAGCCTGTAGGCCGTCCCGCCTCAACAAGAGCATTAAAGCGGCTGCCGCGAACGTGGGAGGTACGATCGAAAGTTGGAGAATGCGGAGTTGGCCGGGATCCTGATGCGTGCTGCTCGCCACAGCGCTCACGGCGACGGCCGCGATGGCGGCGCCCCAGACGCCAAGCGGGACCCGCCGGCGATCGAATGCAAGAACAGCGAAAAGCGCAAGGAACGCCGCCAGCACGAAGGCCGGCTGGGCGAGCGCGACAGGCACGGCAGCGTGAAGCCCGGCGAATGCGAGAAGCGGCTATCGCCGTACTGCGTCCAGGCAGCAATCAAGAGAAAGCCGCAGATGAGCGCGACCAAAGCTCCCGCAACCGTCAGCGTGGCAAAGTGCAGTGTCATATAAGTGGGTTTCCCCGCGCCGCCTCCGCATCCATCAACTCGCGCAAAACACATTCTGTGGCAGTGTCTCTCGACCGAAGCCACCTCGTTGGGGAGCCGGAGCTAGTCACAGACCATCACGCACGCTCGGAACAGCAGCGACGCTGCGGTGGCGCGAAGCGCTCGCATACGAAAGCGCCGCCCGAGGAGGCGGCGCTTTCGTATCGGGAGGGGCGGCATGGCGCTGGGCACGAAATGCAGCCGGCAGGACCGGCGGCATGACGCCATCGGTCAAAATCTCTTTTCAAGGCGGAACATTCCGCCGTAGCTTTGGTAGTCGTCGCCCAGAGCAGCGTTGTATTCGAGCTTGGCTTCGAAGCCGGCGTCGACATTGGCCAGCGAAACACCGAAACCCAGACGCCCGAGGACGGTCGGGATCGGGAGCGAGGTCGAAAACTCGCCGGCTCCGTCCGGGGCGGCAACGAGGCTTGCCGATGTCGACCAGTCGTCCTCCGTCGACAGGCTGACACCGACGGTCGCCGACGCGCCGACGGCCCAGCCGCCTTGCAAGGCATGGCTTATACCGAATTCCACCGATGGCGTGACGACCAGCGCGGTCTTCGCCTCGGAATTCACATCGAGGTTGAAGAGCCCGGCACCATTTTCCGTGTAGCCGCCGGCACGCGTGTGGACGAGGTCGAGATCCAGGATCGGCGTCACGTAGCCTAGGGCGTTGGACATGGTGTACGCGGCGCGGATCCGAGCGCTGAGCGTGCCTACGTCGGTGCCGCCCGTTGCCGTGCCCACGAAGCCTGGCACCATGACCTGCCGGTCGGTGTCGAACTCACCCCAGCTCCCCGCCACCGCGCCGGACAACGTGAAATCGCCGAAGCGGCGCCCCAGCGCGATCGCGAGGAAGCCGGTGTCGCCGTCGACACGGGAGATCCCGTTGTTGCCGTCATAGCTGGAGTGCTCGTAGCCGGCGCCGAGGCCCCAGATCCAGTTGTCGTTGAACGAGAACTGTGCTCCGCCGCTGAATCCGAACATCGAGCCATCGTACCCGTTTGTGCCTGACTGGTCCGCGTAGGAGCCGCCACCGCTGGCCCAGGCGCAGCCGTCCTCGTCAACGGTCTGCGGCGTGCCGATCTGGGTCGGGCAATGCATCGCGCCATCAAGTCGACCCTTGGTGAGCGCCACCTGCGCCGCGGCCATGGCCTGAGACGCGCCCGGCGTGAGCGAGGTGAGCGCCTGCGCGTACGCGCCGCCGTCGCCGGATTGCTCCGCCAGCACGTTCATCTGCGCGAGCAGCTCGGCATAACGGCGCGAGCGGTTGTCGAAGATCGCATCGAGGTGCCCGCCGGCGCTGCGCTCGGACGTGGTGAGCGTATCGAACGCGGCACCGAAGCGGGTGTCCGCGATCGTCACGGCGACGCGCCTGCCGAGGACCCGCGTGTCGAAGTTGACCGCGCGCGTATCCACCGCGTCGATGCTGCCGGTCAGCGCGCCGTCCGAGGAAATGATGGGGACGTAGGCGCTTTTCAGCAGCGTGTCGGCATCGATCACCACCGTGCCGCCGAGCCGGCCACGGCCGCCGACCGCCAGCGAGTCGCCGCGGCCCGCGGCGAAGTCCGTGCCGACGATCAGCCGGCCGGTCCGGGTCTGGGTGAAGTCGCCCGTGATTGACACCTGTCCGTACTTGGCGGCTGGGCCTGTTTCGCCACCCGCGACGAGCGGCGCAGCGACCGCTGCGTCGGCAGGCGCGGACGAGATGTCGACGGTGCCGCCGTTGAAGAGGTTGCCCGAACTTGCGCTGTCGGGGTTCCATTGGCCGGAGTTGTAGAGCGTTCCGGCAGTGTCGTCGTTCCCGTCGACAAGGAAGATGTCGCCGTTGATCGTGCCGCTGTTGTAGATGTCGAGCACGGCGCCGTCCTGGGCCGGGTAGCTCCCCTTGTAGCCGACGGCGTAGGACTGTTGGCCCCCGGCGGAAACGCTGGCGCCTTGCCCGAAATTGAGGACGTTCTGGAATCCCCCGGACACGAACACACCCGTGCCTCCCGGCCCGCCGGTCACCGACCCACCGACATTCACCGTGACGGCCTCAGGACTTAAGGCCTGGCTTTGCGCAAAGATGCCGATCGACCCGGTACCGCTGGTGCTCAGAGCACCGCTTTGGGTCACCGTGACGGTACCCGAGGTTTCAGAATCAGGGTTCCTTGCGCTGCCGATCTCCACCCCGCTCGACGTCCCGATGAGTCCGCCACCGCCCGCAATGGCCTGCGCGATGATGCCGTGTGCGTTCGCGCCGGCGGTCGTCAGCGTGCCACTGACCGTGACAGATACATTGTTACCGTTGCCGAGGCCGCCGGTTTGTCCGCTGAGGAACCCATCGAACGCCTTGATCGTGCCGCTGGCGTCACCGCCGATCCCGCCGCCACCGCCGATCGACTGGGCGATGATGCCGACCGAACCGTCGCCGGTGGTCGAGAGGTTGCCGAGATAGTTCACGGTGACCGTATCACTGCTGCCGCCGTTGGAGCCGTCGCCGCCGATGGCGACGCTGGCGAGCGACGCCGAGCTGGCTGCGCCGCCGATGCCACCGCCACCACCGATCGACTGCGCCACGATGCCGAAGGACCGCGCGCCGGAGGTGTTGATGGACCCGCCCATCGAGATGTCGACCGTGCCGCCATCGCCCGTCGAGCCACCCTTGCCGCCGACGGCGACGTTGAACGAATAGTTGCCGTCGGTCACCGAGCCGGACTTGGTGCTGGAACCGGCCCCCGCAACGCCGCCGCCGCCGCCGATCGACTGGGCGAGGATGCCGTAGGCGTCGTCGCCGCTGATGTTGATCCCCGCGGAGCTGCCCGTTTCGATGATAACGGCGCCGCCGGTGCCCGAGCTGCCGCCGCTGCCGCCCGCGCCGCCGCCGAGCCCGATCGTTCCGCCCGACGTGTCGGACCCGTCGCCACCCTGGCCGCCGCCGCCGCCGATCGACTGGAGGACCACGCCGTGTGCGCCGTAGCCTGACGTCATGACCGAGGCGCCGGGAGCAACGGCATTAAAGGTCACGGGTCCAGCGTTGCCAGCGGTCCCGCCGGAGCCGCCGAACTCCGACGTTGATCTGCGCGGTCTCGCCGGTTCCGGACGCCATCGCTGTGCCGCCTGCGCCACCGCCGCCACCGATCGACTGCCCGACGATGCCGTCGGCCCAGTCGCCGGTCGTCTGGATCTGACTGGCGTATCCGAACGTCACGCCGGCGCCGTCACCCCCGGTGCCCCCGGTCCCGCCGACGGAGACCGTCGTGCTGACGTCGATGTCGTTCTCGTCATCGCCGCCTCCGTCGTCGTCGCTGCCGGACGGGTCGCCGCTGTCGTCGCCGGAGCTGGAGCCGAGGCTGCCGGCCAGGCCTCCGCCACCGCCGATCGACTGGGCGAGGATGCCGTCCGCGTCCACTCCGGTGGTCGTGATGACGCTTCCGTCCGCCGTATCGACGGTGACAAGACCACCCGCGCCGCCCTGACCGCCCTTCATCCCCAGATTGACGGTGACGCTGCCCTGGTAGGAGTTGGAATCGTCGTCGTCCTCCTCCGCGCCGCCACCCGTATTGATGTCCGCGCCGAGCTGGATCTCGCCGCCCTGGACGGTGCCGCCACCACCGCCGATCGACTGCGCGACGACGCCGCGTGAGCCGGAGCCTTCCGTCACGATGACCGCATCGGCGCCGAGGTTCACGTCGGCCGTTCCGCCTGCCACGCCCTGCTCGTCCGCGGTGAGGTTCGCTGCGCCGACGTCGAACGTCAGCGTGACCTTCGCTTCGCCCCGGACGACGTCGGTGCTGCTGGACGGCACACCGCTGTTGCCGCCGCCGCCGCCGATGGACTGGACCACGACTGCATTCGCGTACTCGCCCGTGGTGGTGATGGTCGTGGGCGTCGCCGCCGCCGTGCTGCTCCCCACCGTCGCCGACGCGGCGCCACCGGAGCCGCCGTTGCCGCCCGTTCCGCCGAGTGCGCCGTTGATGTCCAGATTGTACTGCATGGTGGAGTTGGGGTACGTCGTCGTCGCCGTGGACGCGTCGCCGCCCGATCCGCCGCCACCGCCCACGGACTGGACGAGGATGCCGTGAGATCCCGCGCCGTTCGTGGTGATGCTGGATCCGTCCGAGATGCTGGCGGATGCGCTCTGCCCGTTGCCGCCGCTACCGCCGCGCCCACCCATCGCGAACTGCGCGTTCACGCTCACCGTCATGTCCGGGTCATCCGGATCGATGGGAACACCGGCAGTGATCGCGCTCGCGGCCGCCGCACCGCCGGTGCCGCCGCCGCCGCCGATCGACTGGACGAGGAGACCGATAGCGTCGTTTCCAGTCGCCGTTGCGATGTTTCGGGCCGTCGAGATGGTGGTCTGCGTGACGTCGACCGAAGCCTTGCCGCCATCCCCGCCAGCCCCCGCGAAACCGCCTGCGGAGAACCCGATGGAGACGACACCGTCCGACGAGCTCGTCCCCGAGCCGCCGTTGCCACCACCCCCGCCGATGGACTGGGCGATGATGCCCGCCGCACGGTTGCCTTCCGTGGTGATGGTCGCGTCGTCGAGGGTGACGCCGACCTCGCCGCCTGCACCGGCCCCCGAGGCGGATCCGCCGACCGACAGCGTGAAGAGAGTGAGCACCGTCGACGTGCTCGCATCGCCGCCGGCGCCCCCGCCACCGCCGATCGACTGGGCGAGGATGCCGGCCGACGCCGTGCCGGAGGTGGTGACGCCGGCAGCGACATTGTTGCCGATCATGACCGTCCCCCCGTTGCCGCCACCGCCCGACTGTCCGCCGATGGCCGCAGCCGCCTGTCCCAGGACGCCGCTGGCGAATGCGCTGCCGCCGTTGCCCCCGCCGCCGCCGATGGATTGGGCGAAGAGCCCGTGCGCGTAGGTGCCGGTCGTGGTCAGCGTTCCGATGTCGGTTACGGAGACGGCGCCGGCATCGCCGCCTGCGCCACCGGCTGTTCCCAGGACAAAGATGCCGTTGCTGCCGTTGGCTTCACCGGTCGCGCTGCCGCCGCCACCGCCGATCGACTGGGCAAGGATCGCCGCGGCGGCGTCGCCGCTCGTGGTGACCGAGCCGGTGTTCACAATGGTGGTGGTTTGCGCCGGGGTGCCAGCCTAACCGGCGGTGGCGCCGAGGCTGACCGCCGAGTCCGCGACGCCGGCAGCGCCGCCGGCGCCGACGATGGACTGCGCCAGGATGCCGATGCCGCCGTAGCCGTTGGTCGTGATCGTGCCGGAGTTGGTGACGTTGACCGTCTGGCTGGAACCGCCGGTACCGCCAGACCCGCCAAGCGCAACGAGCCCGGCATCGGCGATGCCACCGGTCCCGCCGCCGCCGCCGATGGACTGCGCCAGGATACCGTTGGCGTGAATTCCGCGGGCGTTGATCGTGCCGGCATTGGTGACGGTGACCGTTCCGCCGGTCCCGCCCTTGCCACCGGGCGCGGCGGCGCCGCCGAACAGCCCTGCGAAGTCGCCTCCGTCACCACCGCCGCCGCCGATCGACTGCGCCAGAATGCCATGTGCGAAGTTGAGGCCGGAGCCCGCGTCAAATGTCCCGTCCGTGGTGAGAGTGCCCGAGTTGACGGTCACGCCGACCTCGAAACCGTTGCCACCGGCGCCGGGCCCGCCCGGGCTGCCGAAGACGGCGTTGCCATTGCTGCCTTCACCGCCGAAGTTGCCGATGGACTGCGCGACGATGGCGCGGCCGCTGTCATTGCCAGCCGAAGATGCGCGCGCCTCGATCACCTGCCCGGCGGCGATGTCGACGGTGACGGTGGCGCGTCCGCCCTGCTGCCCCTGCCCGCCGGTGGAGTCGTTGGCGCTCTCAAGGCCTGGACCGCCCGCGCCGCCGATACTCTTCGCGAAGAGGCCGTCGACCCCGGTGCCCGCAGCGACGAGGGCTGACCCATCAGTCGCGACCACCTCCGAGCTGACGGTGATCTCGAAGTCGCTGCCGAGCCCGCCGGTTCCGCCCGTCGTTCCCGATTGGCCCTTGCCGCCCGTGCCCCCCTGGGACAGGGAAAAGACGAGAGCGCTTTGATCGGTCGACGCACCCGTGCCTGTCTGAATCAGCTCCATCGTATCGTTTACGACTACGGTAACTTCGCCGCCCGCGCCGCCCAGCCCACCGTTCGTGAAGCCTGATGAGACGTCGACGTTGTAAGCCCACCCTCCATCGCCACCGATGCTCTGCGCGTTGATGGCCCGCACTGAACCGTTGGTGGATCGGCCATAGAGGTTGACCTGCTCATTGGTCGTGACGGTAACCGCGAGGCCTTCACCGCCGTTGCTCGCGCCGCCGCCGCCCTGAGTTTCTCCGTCGGAGCTATTGTCGCCATTAGGCCCGCGGCCACCGATAGAGCGCGCCCTGATGCCGAATAGGGAGGCGCCCGTAAGCGGCGCGTTCGACGTTCCGGCCTGGATCTGCCCACTCGTTATCTTGACGAACTGACCGAACCCGCCGGCCCCGCCCGTGGGGACGAAGGACGCACCTTCGTTGCCGCGCCCACCGGTCCCGCCCTGGCTGAGTGCGTCGAGTGCCGCCAGCGTGTTGGCCGACGACCCGCCCGACGCCTCCGCCGCGAGCGTCACGGACGCCATACCGTTGTCGTAGCTGATCTCGCCGCTTTGGCCACCCCGAGCGCCGTTGCTCTTGTCGTTCGTGTTGTTGTCGGCCCCGTTTCCGCCAAGCGACCTCAGATAGACTGTGGCGATCGGGCTCTCGCCGGAGAAGGCCGGCGAAGAAATTGTGTAGGTGGAGGTTGGCGCCGCAGTGAACGTGATGTCGCCGCCATCTCCTCCCGGAGAGGGCCCATCCGTCGAGCCGGCCCCGCCGGCGGTGAGCACCGAGACCGCGTTCGCAGCGCTTCCCGGATTGTTCGTGGAATCGCCCAGCGTCACAGCGGGATCGGAATCGACGACGAACGTATAGGACGGACCGGCCGCGCCACCGGTGCTGCCGGTGCCGTTGGCGCCGGTCTTGTCGAACGCGAATGGGACAAGCGATGTCTGACCGTTGGAGAACGTGCACGTTCCGTTTGATGGGGTGCAGCTCAATTGCGCCAGGGCGGCGGAAGGCAGGAGCAGCAGTGCGCTGGAAGACAGCAGCGTCGTCATCATGAGATGACGCAGAGTGGCTTTACCCAAGTCGTACTGCTTCACGGTTTTTCCTGCCAATTTTCAAATCCGAAACCGCTCGCGCAGTACTGCGCGACGATGCGATGAACCTACCTGGCAATCGATACGAGAGGACGACACGGTCCCCACTGTTGCGCCCAATGCTGACCGAAAATTTCGACGTCTGTTGCCTAAATGATTATAAAATTGCGTGCTTCGGCTTCTCGTTGCAGAGCATGCTGTGCACCAATGTGGCGGTCATCGAGTTCGAGACGATAGGTGTGTCTGAGGTGCTACACGTCGGCTGAAGGATGCGCCTCGTGAAGCGTCTCGGGCTTCGGACGGGCGGCCGTAGCGCCCGCCCGACGCTCGGCATCGCGTCGAGGGCGATCGACAGCAACGCGCGGCGGAAGTCCTGCCGGCCGCGGTCGTATGTCGTCGATCGCCGTGCCATCAGGTTTCGCCTTTGTCGCCGACCCTCCACGCATCCGCCAGCGTCGCAATCGCGGCGGTGTAGGCTCGGTTGATCTCCGTTTCGGCGAGCTGCTGGATCGTCGGCGCGTCTTGCACTACGGCCGCGCGTGCCGCGATCTTGGCGCAGGCGTTGCCGAGGCCGGTATTCAAGAGGCCGGTGAACTCCGATAGATCCGCCTCGACCTCGCGCCGGTCGACCGCAACGCCGAGCGCCCGGTCGACTTCCACCTCGGCGCTGATCGCCATGGCGACGGCGCGCCGCCGGTCGGCCTCGGCCTTCGAAATGGCTCCCCCGTCCGCCGGCTCGCCGGCGTACCGCGCCACCGCGTCGGCGACCGCGCGCTCGAACTCGCCACTTCATGACGTCGCCGAGGTGAAGCTGCCACTCGCGGCCGGCGTCGCGGTCCGCGGTCTGCGCGACTGGACACCCCTTGTGGTTAATCCAGTCGTAAAACGTGGTGCGCGAAACGCCTATCGCCGAGGCGGCTTGCTGCAGTGAAAAGTGCCGGGAGCTGGGCGCATTTGCCGTTGCCGCCTTCGCCTTTGGCTCCGCTGCGCGAGTTGCCATTTTGCCCGCCTCACGTCGCGCTAGGTGTTGATGTTCAGGGCAATTTCAACTTTTGCAAAAGACTGGAAGCCTGCGCTACCGCCGCCCCCTCTCATCAAAACCGGCCGGAAGGACCCGAGGGTACAACCCAAAGGCGACTCGGGCCCTGCCGCCCCGGCGGTGCGTCAGTCGTCGTCGCGCCGCGCCCGTAACTCTTCCTCACGGGAACTGATGAGCGAGGTAAGAGCGACGACAGCTTCGGCGCTTGCTGGGATGTCGTGAGAACTCGAACCAGATCTTGGCCATGAACGCCGTGTCGCACACGTCAATCACCGCGCCCCGGAAGTCTTCCGGTATCGGGCTGTCCTTGGAACTGTTCGAACCTGTTCAACTTCATCCGCAAATTTCTCGCGTTGCACTGTGTTTCGTCGTCGTATCCAGGCGGCGTGCGCGCTCGTGCCGTGACGGACCGAGCGCACAGAGACCGTACCGGGATGCCCTTGCCTTGGCCGCCCGACGGGGGCCGCCGACGGCCCGATGTCAGTCGAGCTCATCGGCGGCGCGTTCCGTCGGGCGGCCTCGGCGAAACGGCGCCGCTGCGCCGGAGGTCTTCCCGCTTTCCCGGCGTTCCTTCCGGCCGCTCGTCCACGGCACCGTGGAGTGGACGAGCGGGGCCAACGCCGGCCGCCGCGCGGAGGTCATCGCACATGATCTGACCGATGGGCTTGTGAAAATCACGATGCTCGAGGCGCCAGTGCGCGGCCTCGCCGAAGGAGACGCGTTCGAAGTCCGCGCCGGCTGCGACAAGCACGTCGCGACCTGCGCGGAAAAGTTCGCCACCGTCGCAAACTTCCGCGGCTTCCCCCACGTCCCCGGCCAGGACACGGTCATCCGCTACGCGGCGAGCGACGGCGGCCACGAGGGCGACGTTCTGTGACGGCGCCGGTCCGCCGATGACCGCCGCGGCCGATACAACGCGCGTCGTCGCAGTGGCCACGATTTCAAGCCCTCGGCGCTCCGCGAAGGGGCCGGCGCGGTCCATGAACCTGGCGAAGTGATTGTTTGCAGGTCGCTGCCCTCATCCCGCGCTGACCGGTATGGGATGGACTGGCGGGACAAGATCTCCCCGGGTTGGCGGGGGCATGTCCTTCTCGTCTGAGAGGCCGTTTCGAAAGTGCCATCGAGGGGTGGATGGCCGGTGGCCGAACATGATTCCCAAGCGGTTGTTGAAGCCAGCTTGGAGAACGTCATGTGGACCCCGACCACCCGTCGGCAACATAATCGCAAGGGCCTGCGCTACGGAAGCGACTTGACGGACGCGGAGTGGGTGATTGTTGAGCCGTTCCTTCCGCCACCGAGCCGTACGGGCCGGCCGCGGCGCTGGCCAATGCGCGAGTTGATCAACGCCATCTTCTACGTGCTGCGGTCGGGCTGTCCGTGGCACATGGTGCCAGACGGCTTCCCGCCCGCCAGCACCGTCTACCGCTGGTTCATGCGGCTGCGTGACGACGGCGTCTTCAAGACGATGAACCACCACCTCATGATGCGCGACCGCGAGCGTACCGGGCGGGACGCGAGCCCTTCCGCAGCGGTCATCGACAGCCAAAGCGTCAAGACCACGGAGGCGGGCGGTCCTCGCGGCTACGACGCGGGCAAGAAGATCAAGGGCCGCAAGCGGCACGTCAATGGTCGACACCGACGGCCGTCCCCTGGTGCTGCAGGCCCACACCGCCGCAACGCAGGATCGAGACGGCGCCGTTCCTCTGCTGAAGGCCTCGCGGGCGTCATTCCCGTTCGTCGAGCACGCATTCGCGGACAGCGCCTACGGCAGCGACCGCGTCGCAGACGCGACCTCTATAACCATCGAGATCGTGCGCAAACATCCCGACCAGGTGGGCTTCGCCGTCCACCCCCGGCGCTGGGTCGTGGAACGCCTGCTCGCCTGGCTGAACCGCAATCGTCGCCTCGCCAAGGACTTCGAGGCGTCCATCAAGTCGGCAGAGGCCTTCCTCTACGCCGCTTCCGTCATGCTCCTCGCCCGACGACTGGCACGCACGTCATGAGTTTCGAGTCCGACTCTGATGTCGTGCTCATACCGCTGAGGCAGCCGCACCGCGGTACCGCCCGGATCTTGCGCAGCGGATGATCGGGCCGGATCCGCGCCCGAGGTCCACACAGCTGAACAGCTGGCCCGTCCGATCGTCTGTCCCGCGCACGCCCGCCTCCCGAATCACCTCACCCGGCGCAGCATACCGGACGCGGACTCGCAGGCGCCTTTTTCAACAGCCTGCTAGTGGAAGCTCTCGCTCCCGGCCGCTCTAATTCGTCCCGCAGCGGCAAGTGTCGAATGCGGCGGCTGTCGCCGCTCCTGGGGCGCAGCCATACACGGGCCAGTTCGTCCCAGGATCGTCGCCGTGACCCGAGCCGTAGAAGTCGCCGTATAACCTACGGTCAGACGATGGGGCGGTCTCTGCCAGCGACGCCGTCAGCTCGGCGAGTGACGTTGTTCCGAACGGCGCGAGGCGGTAAGCCTCGGTGAACGCATAGAGCTCCTCAATGACCACATTTCCGCCGCTCGCGGCCTTTGGCAGGTTCGTCGCCGCGAATGTCGTCTTCTCAGACAGCAGGCCGCTGGACGTATCGTAGGCGAACAACTGATAGGCGGGCGCGTTGCCAAAGATCGGGCTCACCGCGGGCACGATGCTCTCGAATGTCACCGGCGCACCATCGCTCCCGGAAAACACCCGCCAGCTGTCGCGGTGGATGTGGCCGGAGAATGCGGTCGTGACGATTGCGTGGTGACGCTCCATGAGGTTCGCAAACGCGGCCGCGTAGGGTTGTCGCCAGAAGGGGACCGACTGCGTTTTGCAGGCCCCGCCCACCGGTTTTGAATGCGCGGTGGAGAAGGCGTCGACCCCGGCCGGCACATGGTAGACGAGCCACACCGCCTCCCCGGCGGAACCGGCCGCGGCGAGGCGACCTTGCAGCCAGGTCAACATGGCGTCGCCCGGCGAGCGGCTGTCACTGCCTGTCGGTCCGCACCGGTTTTCGTACTTGGGCGACCAGAGGACAGTGTTGAGTACAACGATTGTCGTGCTCGCGAGCGTCGGGTGGCGTGCGGCGTAGTAGCCGCCGGCTCGCCATGTCGAGTCGGCGTCCGGCTCCAGCCGATCGGCGCCGACGAGGGCACGTAGCACCGGAAGCGTCCCTGCGAGGTACCTTCCGCCTGGCTCGACCTGGTAATCGCCGCACCCCGCATCGGTGTTGCCAAGCGCGAACAGCACCGGACGACTGGGAAACGTGTCGGAGATCCGGTTGGCGAGGAATTTCGTGATCTTCACAGCCATGTCGGTGATCAGGTCCTGCCCGGCGCCGGGGTCCACCGCACGGACCCGATCGGCCAAGCGATGGACCACCGAGTTCGCCGGAGTAGATCACGAAGTCCGGCGACGGGACGCGGTCGGCCGCATCGCCTAGCACCGCATCGAGTAGCGGCACGTTGGCGTCGCTGCCGTACGTCGCTACCGGCATGGTGGACATATCCTCAAGGATTGCCGGCCATTCAGAGGAAGTGGAGACAAGGAGGCGGGCATCGGCGTCGCTCCCGGTGAAGATATCGAGGTGGACGTCGCTGATCGCGACGAACGTCGATTGGGTTGCCGCTGCCATCTTCGGCAGAGCTGTCAGGGCACCGCCCAGCGCAAGCGCCGCGCAAAGCCCACGTATTGCAAAACCTTCTCGCATCTATCCTAACGTTCGACCCCAGATCCTTTCCCTCCGCCAGCTGCCCTCGCGAGAGCGTTCTCCCCACCAGGCTGCGGCCGGATTTTCCCCTTGTTTTCAATGGTTATGCCGTAGGAACTAAGGACTGCCTACGACGCCAGGAGGCCCGGAAGCGATCTCTGGGGGCGGATATTCTCCGGATCTCATGACTGCGTCAGCCTAGTTCAGTTACCGCAACCATTTGATTTTGTTCGGCTCTGTGCGAGCGGGGCTATTCACCTCGACGACAGGGGCAAAGAATTGAGAAGGAACAGACGTTGCCCCCTGGACTCTCCTCGGTCTGAACTGGACGCCGTCGGAAGGTGGAGTGCTCCCCGACGTGCCCCCGCGGGGGGGTAGAGTTTGCCGGCTCTCGTCGGAACACCGGGCAGCGGCCGGTCACGAGGCGTCGTTTCAAGCAGCGATGAGCAAAGCGGCGTAGCCGGCGGCGGCCAAGGCGAACGGCCAGAACCGGCTCTGCCTTTCTTCGGGCAGCTCTTCTTTCAAGACGTTCAATACCACGCCACCGGCAAGGAACGCGAACAGCAGTCCTGTCGCCAGTTCCGGGATCTTCACGACCAGCGCCAAGACCCATCCGGCGCAGACTGCAGCCACGAGGATCCAGCGTCCGGGTGTATCGTAACGGTCCTTGTGGTGCTGGCGCAGCCCGAAATCAACGGTCACAAAGTGCATTGCCATTGCGAGGAAGTAAATCATCAGGGACCAGAGGCCCGTTTCTTCCCGATGAACCAGCAGGTAGCCGATCAGCAAATTGTAGACGGCGAACGAGCCGAGGTGAACCCGGAACAGTCCAGCTGCCACCCTGTCCTGTGCGCCGGCGTGCAGTGCCCTGCCTCGGGATGTCTTGGCCAGTCGCTCCAGACCGTAGAAACTCGCGAGCCCCACGAGCGCGACCAGGAAGACCCAGCTCTCCGCCACCTCCGGGGCTACTCCCAGTCCTTCCGCGAAGGTGCTCTGGTGCGCGCTGAGCTCGGGCAGGACGTGCAGGAAAACGTAGGCCACGGCAATTCCGCCAGCTGCAGATAGCCACCGGCTGCGGGGCGCCACGTCGAGGAAGCGCAGGCGACCGATCAAAAGGTGGATCAGACAGAAGCCGATCATCAATAACGCGGTTAGGTAGATCATCGCAATATAACAGACATGCCGGAGCTGCGTTCCCGCCGACAGTGGATCTGCAGGAGGGGATTCGAGCTCGCGGGGCTTATGCACGGCTGTGGGGGCTCCTTACTCCTGCAGTCTGAAACTCAGTCGGCAACGGACGCCGGTTGGATCGTAGGACAATTCTGCCTCTCCATTCGGCATGGACGACGTGATGACTGTCGTACCGAAGCCGTCTCGCTCGGGAGCGATCACCCGGGGGCCGTCCATCTCAGCCCACAGCAAGCTGACCTTGCCTCCTGCATCGTGCGACCACGTCACCGCGACCCGGCCGTTCGGGGTCGAGAGGGCGCCGTACTTGCGCGCGTTGGACGCTAGTTCGTGCATGACGAGCCCAAGCCCCGTTGCCTGATCGCTTGCCAGATCGATGTCGGGTCCCTCCACCGTCAGCACGCCGCGCTCATCCGGCGTCAGCAGGCCGCCGGCGGTCTCCTCGACCACAAGCTTCAGCGGGGCCGTTTGCCAGTTGCCCTCGCGCAGCGCGTCGTAAGCTCGGGAAAGTGCGTTCATTCGCGCTCGGAAAGCGGTCCGGAAATCTGCGGAGCTGCCCGCAGCCGCCTCCGTTAAGACCCCGAGCGACGAGACCATGGAGAAGACGTTCTTCACCCGGTGGCTGAGTTCCTCGAAAAGAAAGTTGGCATGGGTCTCGGCGCGGCTGTGTTTTTCGATCAGATCGGCGAGGTCGTACTGCCGGCGTCGAGCGACCAGCGCACTTTGGACAGCCGTCGCGATCTCCAGGATGGTGCTGGGCCGGATGAGAACCGTGATCGGCTGCCCGTCTCGGGCGTCCAGGAGCCGGCGGGCCCAGCGCTCCGCCTGATTTTCCGATTCCCCCAGCAGGACGACCGGCGGGGCGGACCAGAGCGGCTCCCGCGTCAGAAGATCGACCAGCGCATCGAGCGTCGCGGGCTTCATCGCCTCGGCGGTCAGAAGGAAAGCGCCGACCTCCAGCCTGTGCGCGCCGCGCAGCTCGCAGTCGAGTGCATCGCGCCGAACGACGTCTATCGATCGCTCCCGCAGGATCTCTTCGAGTACGGATGCATCGCGCGCGAACGGGGCAAGAACGACGAGGCGTTCCGAGCGCACGATGTCACCAGTGATTCGCCGTCATCACGCCTCGTCATTGATGGCGTCGCGGGTGACATCGAACGCCCCCTCGATCGGGCGGATCGTCACGCCGGGCGGGTCGATATGCAGAGCGCGGATGGCCCGGGAATGCGGCCCGAACCGCTTCTTGCCCACCCAGATGGAGCGGCCGATCTCGCCCTCGCGGCGATATTGTGACAGCCGGATCACGTTGTCGGTCAGGAAGCTGAAATCAATCTCGGATTGGCCGGCCTGCTGTTCCGCGAACTCGTTCAGCGTCAACACGGTGGCAACGCCCATCTGCTTGAGCGAATTCAGCAGCGCGTTGAACTGAGGCAGCAGTTCGCCGCCCGCGCGCAGGGTCCGGACGAAGCCTGTCAGGCTGTCGATCACGATCAGGCGAGCGCCATCCTCGACGACACTCTCGATCCGCCGGAAGAGCTGCCCCTGGGTGATCTCGGTCGGGTTGAAGTGCTCCAGATGCAGCAGCCCCTTGTTGATCTGGCCCTTGAAATCCATGCCGATGTCCTGGGCCCGACCGAGCACGTCTTCGTACATCTCCTCGAACAGGAAGAAGCCCGCCTTGATGCCCCGCTGCGCGGTAGCGTCGACCAGCTTGGCAGATAGGATGGACTTCCCCGCGCCCGTGTCTCCGATGATGAGCGTGGTGCTGTTGCCGGGCAATCCCCCGCCCAGAAGCTCGTCGAGGGTCTCGTCCCCCGTCTTGACCTCCCAGTTTCCGGTCTCGCGGCGCTCGGGCCGCGGAACGAGGCGAGGGAACACCGCAATCCCGCCTTTCTCGATCGTCATGTCGTGAAAGCCCTCGAAGAAGGGGATCCCGCGCATCTTGATGACCTGAAGGCGACGGTGCGTCACGCCGAATTCCGGCGTCATACAATCCAGCCGGATGGTGCCGTGGGTCGTCAGTTCGGTGCTCTCGACCGTCCCCAGCCCGTCGAACGCCTCGACCAGAAGGGCCGTCGTCTTCGCCTTCGAAAGCGCGGTCTTCAGCCCGAGGATCGCGCGGCGGAAGCGCAGCATCGACGTGCTGATGAGGCGCAATTCCGCGAGACTGTCGATGACGACGCGCCGGGGTTTGTGCTCCTCGATCCGCGCGCCGATATTCTCGATCAACTCGGCGAGCTCCTCCTCCGCCGTGTGCAGGACCGTCTGCGTGTACGACACGTCGCCCACCTCCGACGCCAGCAGCTCGACGATCTCGATGCCCGACAGGTCCAGCCCGTGCGAGTTCGCAATTCCCACAAGTTCGCCGCGGGTTTGCGAGAGGGTGAGGTAGAGGCATGTACCCGCTGCGTCCGGCTCCACGCCGGCCAGAAGGAACTGGAGCGCAAGGGTCGTCTTCCCCGTTCCCGGCCCCCCTTCGACGAGATAGACATGCTCCGCTTCCAGGCCGCCCTGCAAGATGCTGTCGAGGCCCTCGACCCCTGTGGAAATCCGCTCAGCCAATATCGTCCTCCGTCCTGACTTGAGGGCCGCCGGCTGCCATTCCCACGTCTCTTCGGGAGGTTGCTTACGCCGTCCTTCTTCTCGATAAATCAGGCGGTGCGGGAAGTGAACAGGGCACCGAGCCTGCCTTCGGCTGCGCCGTCAGCGGATGAGCGGGCCGGCCATCGACAGAACTCTCGGCATGGCGCGCTCCACCGTCGGCGCCGAACTGCGGCGCATCGGTCTCAACCGCCTGAGCCCGCTCGACCCGAAGCCGCCGGTCGTTCGATACCAGCGCGAGCGGCCGGGCGAGATGATCCACATGGACATGAAAAAGCTCGGCCGGATCGATGGTATCGGCCGCCGCATCACAGGCGATCGCACCGGCCAGTCCGCCAAGCGTGGCACCGGCTGGGAGGTGCTGCACGTGGCGATCGACGATGCCTCGCGGCTGGCCTAACCAGGCGA
The DNA here is from genome assembly GCA_963771975.1 of uncultured Alphaproteobacteria bacterium. Taxonomy (GTDB): domain Bacteria; phylum Pseudomonadota; class Alphaproteobacteria; order Rhizobiales; family Amorphaceae; genus Acuticoccus. Next base: position 88,864 of record CAVYVL010000004.1, read on the forward strand.
ACGCGCCTCAGGGCAACCAGTACCAGCAGCTCCAGCTGCGCCCGCATTATCAGCCCGGACCGGCGCGCCCGGCCAACCAAAGCGGTAACCAGGTGAACGCACCGCAGGGGAACCAGTCTCGTCATGCTCCGCTGAGGCGGCGCGATCAACACGGACTGTTCCGCCCCAGTGGGCGGGCGAACAGTAAGCCACATCACCGCCGGACGCCACGTGTGACAGCAGCCCAAAACGCGCCGCGGGCCAGCCAGCATGATCGCGGCTCGCGGCCCGGGATGATGCAGTTTAGCATGCTCGATCGGTAGGCGTTCGGCGCCTACATCCAATTCGACACCGAGCTGAGGTCCGAGTGCGGAGCGTTATGAAACCCTCAGGCTCGGCATCCGAACGGTCAGATGTCAGCCTCATCCGGGTCTGGACGGCGACACGTCCAGCGGCGGACCGTCCATCCGGAATGATGGGCGCCCCATCGGGCCAACTCGATTTGGCCACGGACTGTGCACGCGCGGAGCGGCATGTCGAGGAAGATCAGGACTTCTTCACGGCAAGTTTGCGGATCGGCCGACAGGCAGGCCGTAAAGGCGAGCTCAACCATAGAGCCACCGCTGGCGCCGATCCGGGCCTCAGTCAGTGTTCGAAAAGCAACTGCGTCCGCGGAGTAGGTTTCGTGGCTGAATTTCGCGCGATCGTCGGGCCAGCTAGCCGCGCGGACGGGCATCCCTATGAACGTTGCCGACGCAACCGCGGCGAAGGCGAAGGCTGTAACGTGGTGCATGGGTCGGATCTCCCAGTCGTGATCCGCCGAAACCCTTCCGGCGTGTGACGACGATGGCCGCCGGCCCGTCACGTCAGCGTCACCAGGACCGTCACGTCCCTCGCCATCTGGGAATTTTTCTAATTTGGTCGGAAGGGAGGTGCCGCCTATGCTATGCTCGGCCTGGAGAAACCGACCGACGATGCATTGTTTACGGATATCTCTTCTGGGCGAGCCTCGCCTCGCCGGCCCATCCGGTGTCGCTCTGGCGACGCCCGGGCCGAAGGCGATGGCGCTCCTCGCCCGTGTCGCGGTGGCGCCGGACCTGCGCGTGGATCGTGCCGTGCTCGTTGAACTGATTTGGGCCGACGCGGCGACGACCTCGTCCGCTCGTCACGCCCTGCGGCAATGCCTTGTCAGGCTCAAGACATGCCTCGGCCCCGCGGCGGTAGCTCTCGGCGCCGACGACGTCGCGGTGTGGCTTGAGCCGGACCTCGTTGCATTGGATCTTGCCCTGGTGATCGCCGCCGAACGCGGTGGTACCGACGACGAGATCGTCGCCGCCTCCGCCGCTGTCCGCGGGCGCTTCTGTGCCGGCCTCGAAACGGGTGTCGAAAATGTCGAGGCATGGTTGAGAGCGCGGCGCGGCGAGTTTGACCGGTCGTCCGCGGCAGTACAGGGCGCAGCGGCGACCATCCTTGCAGGACGCAGTCAGGCGGACGAGGCCATTGCCACAGCCCGGCGCCGGCTCGAGCTGGATCCGTTCGACGACGCGGGCCACGCTGCGTTGATCGAACTCTGCGCCGGCTTCGGTAGGCGAAAGGAGGCCATGGACGCGCACGCTGCCTGCCACCATCTCTTTAGCGACGAACTCGGTGTCGAGCCGGGACCGGAGGTCGATGCCGCGCTCGCAATCGCCGCTGACCGAAGGTGCGTCCGCGCCGCCTGGCCGATTGCCGTTGAACAATCAGCGCCTGGGGCGATGTCAGCGACGACACACTCGATTTCCTGGCCCAGTTTCGCCGCCGCCTTCGGCATCGCCTTTGTGCTCTTCAATGCGGTTGCGCCCTGGCAGACCGGTCCTGCCGCAATCCGCCCTAACGAGGCTACTCTCTGGGTCGGTCCTGCCTACGGCGGAGCGGCCGTCTCCCGGCATTCGGCCGCAGACGCAGGTGAACGGGAGCTTCCGACTCCGAGCGAAATGCTCGACGTCGAGCTCGTCTCTGGCTTGCTTTATCCTGTGGGTTGTTGAGATGTGGTCGTTTGCAGCCGCACTGGCGGTCATCGTTTTCCTTCCATGGTTCGGTCAGGCCTGTGCGCAGTCCGTCACGGGCGAGGGGCCGTTCGCAGCCAATTTCGTCGGCTATGCGCAGACGGATGTGGAGCCGCTTCGCGTCGGCCCGGGTCGCCTCGTCGGTGTCACGGACTCGACGCTCACCGCGATGAGTGCCGACAACGCCGCGTTCCTGCACAACCAGACCGGCCGTTGCATTGGCAAGTGGACAGTCGACGAGGCCGCCGAGACTTTCGAGCAGCGCGTCCACTGCACCTATACCGACGCGGACGGCCACCAGATCTACGAACGTGCGGATTTCGACCGTCAGCCGCTCAACGCCCCGCGTGTCGGCACCGGCCGGTGGCTCGGCGGATCGGGGAAATACGAGGGCCTCAGCGGGGTCTTCGAGATTCGCACGCGAACACTCAGGCCTGCGCGCAAGGGCATAGTACAATACGTGGGTACCAAGCAGGGCCACTACCGACTCCTACCGGTTGAGTAATCCAAGCGTCGGGCCGCGGGTCACACTCCACCGCACAAGAATATGAAATACCCGCTGCCATATGCTTATGTGTGCGGTGTTTTCCGAGGGCCGGACCTGCTGCCCGATTATGCCAACGTGTCGCGGGCTGACCAGGCCTGTAGCCGCTCGGCGAGCTCCGTCTTTGGCTCGAAAGCCGATCATCGGCGTCCGCTCGAACGGGGCTGGATCACCCTCGCCGAGAGAGCGCGGAGGTATCGATCTATGACGAGATCGGCGCCTTCGAAATCAGCGCGCTGTCCGACGAGCAGCGGTTGGAGCCAGAACGACTGGCCTCGTCCACGTCGAGCAAACCGTCGTCGTCGAGAGGTCCGGGATCAAGCGGCTCCTATTCGTCGCGGTCGGGGTAACCCAGGTCGCGGTTCGATGTGACGATCTGTTCCGCTCCGATGCTGTAGAAGCTGGCCGCTGGCGGACCGCGGACGCCACATGAACACCTGGTATGGATCCGGGCTATTGCGGCGCGTCCCCCTTGGTGCGAGCGCTGATCTGACCTTGTGCGGCCGCGAAGTGCCCTTCTTCGTCGCCAGTGCTCAGCACCGGTGTGCAGGTCGCGCCGCACTTATAGGTCCGGCGCGCGGTGCCGCTGTAGATGGTCGTCAGTTCTTGTACCTGCGGCACGACCTCCAGCCGGTATTCCGCAAGCGTCCGCCCCTGCTCGGAGAGCACAATCATGTTGGTGACACCGACCGTCTTCCCGCTCAGCACGACGGTGTTGCTGTCGGAAAGAGTGACGCTGGCCAGAGCCGGATTGCCGAGTATGATCGTTTCCGCTGGCGTGCCGAGGCGGAGGATCTTGGCTAAATCGACTGTAACAGTGACCTCCAACGATTGCGCGGCGACGTTGGAGGCACCCGCGACGAAAATGACGAAAGCGGCCGCGCAGTGCAGGCGGACGCGGTGAATTGTCCTGAAGGTCGTCATCTCGCCCCGGTTCCTCGCCCCTCGCCAGCGTCACTACTACGTTGTCTCTGCCGCGCGCTATGGCGCCAACCCCTCCCGCGGCGTACAAAATCCTACATCATTTCACTTGAACATCAGTGGAATGACAAGCACTCAGAAGGAGGTCACCGTCAACGGCGAGTGAGACCGGCGAAGTCCTAAATGCTGAGAGCCGCAGCGCGACGAGTTTATTGGCGTGTTTGGAAAACGAAAGCAAATCGAGCCGGACCCGGCTTCCCCGAGCCTCCCGCCGGCCGAACACGTCGCGCCGCTCCCCCTCGCCGAAGCGCATAGCGCGCCTCTTCTCGATCTCGCTTCAGAAGCCACGGCGACTGAGTTACCCGAACGGCGCCGCGAATACTACGCGCTAAAGGCACAGATATTTTCTGCGTTGATAGAGGCCATCAACGTTTCGCAGCTTGCCAAGCTCTCATTTGACGAAGCGCGGGGCGAAATACGGGACATCGTCGCCGATATTATCGCCGCGAAGAAGCTCGCCCTGTCGAGCCAGCAACAAACTCACCTCATCGACGACATCTGTAACGACGTCCTTGGCTACGGGCCGCTGGAGCCGCTGCTCGCGCGGGACGATATCGCTGACATAATGGTGAATGGCGCCGAGACCGTCTACATCGAGGCAAACGGTAAGATCACACGCACCAACGTGACCTTTCGCGACAATGAGCAGCTTCTCAACATCTGCCAGCGGATCGTCAGCCAAGTCGGCCGGCGCGTCGACGAATCGCTCGCCAATCTGCGACGCGCGCTTGGCCGACGGCTCCCGCGTCAATGTGATCGCCCCGCCACTGGCCCTCGACGGGCCGACGCTCACCATCCGAAAGTTCAAGAAGGACAAGCTGACTCTCAATCAGCTTGTTCAATTCGGCTCGATCTCGCCGGAGGGGGCGACGATCCTGGAGATTATCGGCCGCTCGCGCTGCAATGTCATCATTTCGGGTGGCACGGGGTCGGGCAAGACGACACTGCTCAACTGTCTGACCGGCTATATCGAGCATTCCGAGCGCATCATCACGTGCGAAGATGCGGCCGAGTTGCAGCTGCAGCAGCCTCACGTGGTGCGCCTCGAGACCCGCCCGCCCAACATCGAGGGCGAGGGAACGATCACCATGCGTGAGCTCGTCAAGAACTGCCTCAGAATGCGCCCGGAGCGCATCATCGTCGGCGAGGTGCGCGGGCCCGAGGCGTTCGACCTCCTGCAGGCGATGAACACCGGCCACGACGGATCGATGGGCACGCTCCATGCGAACTCCCCGCGCGAGGCGCTCAGCCGCATCGAGAGCATGATCACGATGGGCGGCTTTACGCTTCCGTCCAAGACGATCCGCGAGATGATCGTCTCCTCGGTCGACGTCATCGTGCAGGCGCAGCGCCTGCGCGACGGTTCGCGCCGTATCACCCACATCACCGAAGTTCTGGGGTTGGAAGGTGACGTCATCACCACCCAGGATGTGTTGCTGTACGAGATGACCGGCGAGGACGCCGACGGCAACATCATCGGACGACACCGCACGACCGGTCTCGGACGGCCCGGATTCTGGGAGCGCGCGCGCTACTACAACGAGGAGAAGCGTCTCGCCGCCGCTCTCGAAGCGGGGCACCGGGCGTGAGTGAGGCGCTAAACGCCATCCCCGCGCATCTCCTCCCCAGCGTCACGGCGATCCTGGGGGGATTCGGCGCTTTCGCGTTGGTGTGTGCTGTTTTCTACTCGCATCTCGTCGGCCTGCCGGCGAAGGAGCGCCGGTTTCGCGCCATTGCCCAGGAGCGCAGCGCACCGCGATCGGTGGCCGAGATTCGCGAGGAACGGCGCCGGAAAAAGTCCGTCGAGGACATTCTGCGCGACCTCGACGACAAGCAGAAGGCGAAGAAGCGCAGTCGCGACAGGCTCGACGCCCGGCTCGCTCAGGCCGGCCTGAACTGGACGCCGGCGACGTTCGCGACCGTGTCCGTCATGGTTGGGGTCGTCGCCTCGCTCGTTGCGCTATTGGCGCTTCCGGCCGTTCCGCTCGTCGCGATTTTCATCGGCGCCATGGCGGGGATGTTTCTCCCCCGATCGTACGTCGCTCGCAAGCGCAAGACCCGCTTCAGAGCGTTCACCGCCGAGCTTCCCGTCGCGCTCGACGTGATCGTGCGCGGCGTGCGGTCCGGCCTGCCACTGGGTGATTGCCTCAGGATCATCGCCAGTGAGACACGCGAGCCGCTGAGAAGCGAATTCCAGATCCTGGTGGGCGACCAAGCCGTCGGCATCACCTTGGAGGAGGCCGTCAAGCGCATGGCCGACCGCGTGCCAATTCCCGAGGCGAACTTTCTCGCCATCGTCGTCTCGATTCAGAGCCGGACGGGTGGCAGCCTTTCGGAGGCGCTCGGCAACCTCTCGCGCGTCTTGCGAGAGCGCAAGAAAATGGAAGGTAAGATCAGGGCGATGAGCGCCGAGTCGAAGGCCTCCGGCATGATCATCGGTGCGCTGCCCTTCCTCGTCGGGCTAATCGTCTACCTTACGACACCGGATTACATCTCGATTCTTTTCGAGACATTCACCGGCCGTGTTGTCATGGCGATCAGCGCGGTGTGGATGAGCATCGGCATCTTGGTGATGAGCAAGATGATTAACTTCAAGTTCTGAGATGGTCCGCAACCGCTTTCTGAACACACTGCAGAGGATGCCATGGCTGTCACCACACTCTTCGACAACCGCGAGCTGTTGATCGCGCTCCTGTCCGGGTTGGGTGTCTTCGCTGCCATCCTCTTCCTGGTGTGGCCACGCCTCGTCTTCAACCCGCGGCAGCAGCGGCTCGACAAGATCACCACGAACCGAGAGGCGGCGCGCCTGCGCGATCGCGACAGGCGCGTGGTCAGGCCCGGCGGATCACTGCGTCTCGCCAATGATCCGCGCCGCATCTATCGGTTGATCGTCGATGCGCTCAACCTGCGCGCGCCGGAGGACGACTCCGAGACCGTCGCCATGCTGCGCAATGCCGGCTACCGCGGCGAAGCGCCGGTGACGGTCTTCCTCGCTGCTCGGATCATTGCCCCAGCGGTGCTCTTCCTGCTGGCGATGGTCTATCTTTTCCTGGTGCTGAAGCTGGATCAGTCGCCCTTCGTCAAGCTGGTGATCGCTTCGGTCGTCGGGGCGAGCGGCGTCTATGCTCCGACGCTCTATCTGCGCAACAAGATCACCAAGCGGCAGACCGAGCTCAGGCTGGCCTGGCCGGACGCGCTCGACCTTCTGTTGATTTGCGTCGAGTCGGGGATGACCATCGAGTTCGGCGTTCCGGCGCGTGTCCAACGAGCTCGTCGGCGCCTCGCCGGTGCTGGCCGAGGAATTCTCAATCACGATGGCCGAGCTGGCTTTCCTGTCGAGTCGCACCCAGGCGTACGATAACTTAGCAAAGCGCACCGGCCTCGACGACATCAAGGGTCTCGTCACCAGCCTCAACCAGGCGGAGAAATACGGCACGCCGCTCGGGCAGTCGCTGCGCATCCTGGCCCAGGAGAACCGCGATCAGCGCATGGCGCTCGCCGAGAAGACCGCCGCCGCCCTTCCACCAAAGCTGACGGTTCCTATGATCGTTTTCTTCTTGCCGGTCCTGTTCGCGATCATCATCACGCCGGCCGCGATATCCAGATCGCGCGGATCCAGTAGCCATGCGTGCAACTGACGCGGAGATGGCGGCACCCGCCGGGGACCACGAGCCACGTGGCTGGCTCAGGCGCGTTGGGGAGCGGCTGCGCGCGCTGCGGCGCGATCAGTCGGGCGCGGCGATGGTCGCGGCGGCCCTCACCATGCCGGCGCTGGTGGGCGCAATGGCCCTCAGCGCCGAGCTGAGCTACTGGTATCTCGTCGAACGCACCCTTCAGAACGCATCGGACGTTGCAGCCCATGCCGGCGCACGAAGCCTGAAAGGCGGAGCGTCGCAGGAGGCGATCACGGCGGCCGCCGAAGCCGTCGCCGCCGCCAGCGGATACGCGCCCGAGATGGGGACGATCGTCGTCAATACGCCGCCGCTCAGCGGCCCCCGCGCGGGCGAAGCGAACACCGTCGAAGTGATCCTCACCGAGAGCCGTCCGCGCCTTCTCTCCGCGATCTTCGAACTCCGATCCCATCGTCGTTTCGGCCCGCGCCGTGGCAGGACTTCTCGGCGGGCGGATCGGCCGGCTGTGTCATTGCCCTGTCGCAAAACGCATCCCGCGCAGTACACCTGACCGGCTCCGGTCACCTTAGCCTCAATGGCTGCAGCGTCGCCACCAACTCCACCCAGCCGGACGCCTATTTCATGGACGGCGGCTCGGCCATCGAGGGGACGTGCATCTACAGCGCCGGCGGCGCCTCGATTTCGCACTGGCTCTCGCCCGACCTCGAGTGTGACGGCGTGCGCCAGAACGCACCTCCAGTCGCCGATCCCTATGCCGAGGTGCCAGAGCCGGAGATCTATCCGGGTTGCGACGACCATCTCATCGAGCCCTACGTGTGGGCCAGGCTCACGCTAACCCCCTACCGCTCGCACCCCAGCGGCATGCCGATGATGCGCTTCTGCAACGACGTCGCGCTGAACAAGCCGGAGGTGGTGCTCGACCCCGGGCTCTACATCTTCGACGGCGCCTTCAAAGTGGAGGGCGCCACCAGGCTGTCTGGTGAGGACGTGACGCTCTTCTTCGCCGACGGGGGCAAGCTGAAGATCGGCAACGGATCGCTGGTCACCATGACGGCCCCGGCCACCGGTCCCTACGCTGGACTGTTGTTCTTCGCCTCCCGCACTGAGGGCAATCGCATGACGCACGAGTTCTCCGGCGCGGCCGGGTCGGCGTTGGACGGCGCCTTCTACTTTCCCAGCGACGGGCTCCACATCGCCGCCGGGTCCGGCACGGTCGGCGGCTGCCTGCAAGTGATTGCCGATACCGTCCGCGTGGACGGCGGTGCCATCTTCTCCGCCAGCTGCCGCTTCGTGGGAGAGAAGACGGCCTACGTCGACAGCAAAGTCAGCTTGGTCGAGTGAGAGCCGAGGGCGGCGCATGACGACATGCCGCGACGGCCGGGATCAGCGCCGGGCAGCCCGGTCGAGGAGCGCGAGGTTGTTCTTCACCACGAGGTTGTCCTCGTCCATTCGGTAGGCGCGCCGGAGGCTCTGGTGGGCCTGCTTCAGGTCGCCGCGAAGAAGGTAGGAGTAGCCGACATTGTTGAAGTAGGCTGGGCTGTCGCCGATGAGCGCATAGAGCTTTCGATAGGCCGGGCATCGGCCTGGTCGAACCGGCGCAAATGGTCGTAGGAGGCGGCGAGCCCCAGCCATAGCTCCGCCTCCTGTGGCCGCAGCCGCGATGCCCTGATGTAGAGGTCGGCCGCCTTGCCGTAGTTGCCGTTGGCGAAGTTCGCCTTGGCGTTGCCGACCAGATCGCCCTCATCCGGGATCGTCGCCACTTCCCCCACCGCCGCCGCCGAACCGGTATTGCCGAAGCTCGAAAGTGTCGAGGGCATTCCCGCACAGCCGGCCGCCGCCAGAGCCAAGCAGGCGGCGGTGAGCCGTAGAAACAAGGGGAAAAGGGCGAGGCCCATGAGGTGCGAACTCACTCTGTACAATCCACCGGAGGTTATTCCACCTAGCGCGGTGCCGGCCACACGATGCCGCAAATGCGGGGCGCATTAGTCAAAATCAGGAAACATTTCCGAAAGCGTGATGCAAGTCTGTAACAGTGCGGCGACAACGCAGGGTCTATGCTCGCCGCCGGTCAGAGTGGCGCGATCCGTAGGTGCGTATTACTTGTATGAAATGTGCATTTCTTGTGAAATCTTGGGCTGACGCACGGCGCGTTCGCCTATCGGCTCGGACGCCGCGGCGGGCGGGACGAGCGGCATTGTCTCACGCGATCGGCCGCCTCGGCCTATGCCAGCTCGCGTTGGCGCTCGTTGCCGTACAGCTCCTCCCTCGGCCCGCCCTCGCTGCGCAGGGTCTCCAGGAGATCGTCTTGGAGGCCGGCGGCGCCGAGGAGATCGATGTCGCAGTCGGCCAATTTGTCACCGTGCGCACACGCAGCAAGATCGGTCGCAGCATCATCGGCGCGCCCGAGGTGGCGTCGCTCGTGCCGCTGGGCGAGCGGTCCCTCAACGTGCTCGGCAATGCGCCCGGCATGACCAACGTGTCGCTCTATGACCAGGACGGCGACATCATCGGCACATTCAACGTCGAGGTAGGGCCGAACACCGATGATCTGGCCCGCGCCCTCGCCCAGGCCCACCCCCGCGCCAAGATCGACGTGCAGCGGGTCAACGGACGCATCCGTCTCGCCGGGACCGTGCCCAACGCACCCGCCCTTCAGGACATCCTGGCGATCGCCGCCGAGTACACAACCGACAACATCATCAATTCGATGACCGTAAAGGGCTCGCAGCAGGTGATGCTGGAGGTCCGCTTCGTCGAGGCGAGCCGCAACGCGGGGCGCGAGCTTGGTCTCAGTGTCGGGCTCGGCGTGCCGGGCGGGAACGTCGCCGTCGTGGGAGCGACGAGCGCCATTCAGGCGGGCGATACGCCGCCCTTCGGCAGCACGCTTCAGTCCGGCAACGCCCCCTTCGGCTCGCTCCTCGTCCAGATTCTGGGAAGCGGCATCTCGGCGGACGTCCTCATCCAGGCGTTGGAGTCGAAAGGCCTCGCCCGGCGTCTCGCGGAACCCAACCTCACCGCGCTCTCGGGATCGACGGCGAGCTTCCTCGCCGGCGGCGAGATCCCCATTCCGGTCAACGAGGACGAAGGCGTCGTCACTGTCACCTACAAGGAGTTCGGTGTGAGGCTGAATTTCACGCCCGTGGTGCTCGACGACGGGACCATCAACATCGCGATGGAGCACGAGGTCAGTCAGGTCGATCCGACCACGACCGTGCGCACCGGGACGATTGAGGTCCCGTCATTCGCCACGCGCCGCGCCACCACAACGGTGGATCTGCGCGACGGGCAGAGCTTTGCCATCGCCGGCCTCTTGCAGGCGACCAACACCCGTACCGAAGATCAGGTCCCCTATGTGGGCAGCCTGCCGGTAATCGGCGCCCTCTTCCGCTCTGCCTCCTTCCAGAAGCAGGAGACCGATCTCGTCATCATCGTCACGCCGCATCTCGTTCAGCCGGCGACTTTGGGACAACCGTTGAAGACACCGCTGGACTCCACCCGCTCCAGCAACGACGCCCAGCTTTTCCTGCTCGGCTTGCTCGAGGTCGACAAGGACATGCTGGAGGGCTTTGCCAAGGGGAGCGGCGTGATCGGACCCTACGGCCATATCATCGAGCTGCCGCCGGAGACGCGTCTTGTCACGAAGAACTAAGGCCAAACGAGGCGTCGGCGCGCGGGCGCGGGCGGGGGCGGTGCTCGTTGCCGCGGCAGCGCTGGCGAGCGGGTGCGTAGACACCACGAACCACTGGGACACGATCAGCGTTTCGGCCGGCGAGGCGGCCACATGGAACCGCATCGTTCACAGCGTGGACCCTGCCCCGCACAACAGCCGCCGGATCCCCGGCAACGGCCCCCGGATGGCCAGCGTGATGGCGGACTACACGGCGGGTGAAACGGCCACCCCCGCTCCGATCTCGTCACAATCCCGTGGCACGGATTTGCCGTAGTTTTGCCGAAATGTTTGATTCCAAGGCGATATGTAGTTTAATTGTAGTATAGGGTTTTATATAGGCATTTCCGCGTTGATCTCCTCTTCGATGTCGCTCAATATCGCTTCTGTCCAATCCACACGGGAACGATTGACACAGCAATGACGACAATCATCAAGAAAATCCGTTCAAATGAATCTGGCGCAACCGCGATCGAGTATGGCCTGATCGCAGCGCTCATCGCCGCTGTACTCATCGGTGGAGTCAGCTCTTCTCGGCGGCAACATCAACGATACGTTCAATAGCATCGCCGGCTCCGTCAGCGGCGCGGCACCTGATGCGGGTGACGGTGAATAGCCGGAAGCTTAACGGCGATCCTTCGTCTCGCACTTGGGCGGGGGCGCGCGCCCCCGCCCACTCTCGCCGATCGACGTCGCACTTGATGCCGCGGCGCTCCGGCAATGCTCACAAGCCTCTGCCATTCTCGCTTCTCGCCGCTCGCAGACCGCACGGAGGCGCCGCATCTTCATGTTGCATCTGATCGCCGCGGCCGTCTTCTCGGCTTCTTCTCGCCGCAGCCGCCGAAGATATCAGGACGTTCCGCATTCCGAACTCGCTGTGCCTCGCGTTCGGCATCGCCTATCTCGCGATCGTCCCTGCTCTCGTCCTATCCGGATATTCCGCCGCTGGAGACGCTGCCGGGCTCAGTCTTCTCGCCCGCGACGCGCTCGCCGCACTCGCCGTATTCGTCGTCGGGGCGGTCCTCTTCTCGCAAGGGTGGATCGGTGGCGGCGACATCAAGCTCATCACCATTGTCAGTCTGTGGTTGGGAGCCGATCAAATCTTGTCTCTTCTGTGCGCGGTCTCGTTTGCTGGCGCGGGGTTGTGCCTCGTCCTCATGGCGTTCCGCAGACTGCCGCTGCCGGCCGGGCCCGCCCCCGCATGGGTGCGGCAACTCCACCAGCGCGCGCATGTCCCTTATGGCCTCGCCATCGCTCTCGGCGGACTCGCCGTCATGCCCGCCGCGCCCTGGTTCGCGCCCCTCCTGGGAGCATAACGAATGCTCGCCCGCCTTTTCATCCTCCTGATCGCCGTCACCTGCGCCGTCGGCGTGGGTTGGCTGACCTTCGCCGTGACGCCCGGCCCGGCGCCACAGGTCGTCGAGGTTCCGGCCGCCGAGCCGATCGAAACGGTCGACATCCTCATCAGCGCCGAGGACGTCGCCAAAGGGATGCCCGTGGGCGCGGACATGCTCGCCTGGCGCGCCTGGCCGGCCGGCGGCGCCCTCGCTGCGGGGTTCATCACCCGCACAGCACGGCCGGACGCCCTCGAGACGTTGCAGGGGTCGATCGCCCGCGCTCGGCTTTTTGCGGGCGAGCCGTTGCAGGATGCGAAGCTCGCGGAGGCGGGGAGCAGCTATATGTCCGCCATGCTCCCCGCCGGTAAACGCGCCGTGGCGATCCGCATCTCGGCCGAGAGCACCGCCGGCGGCTTCATCCTGCCCGACGACCGGGTCGATGTGATCCACACCCACGCTTCGGGGGGCTCAATGTCGAGCCCGCTGCCGATCCCCATGCCGACGATTTCGAAGCCGAGCCAACCGAGGCGCCGCGAGGCGAGCCGCACGATCCTCACCAACATCAAGGTGCTCGCCATCGATCAGACCGCCGACGGGACGCCGGGTCGCTCGGTGGCTCTGGGCAAGACAGCCACCCTGGAGCTGACACCGCAGCAGGCGGAGATGATCATGAGCGCACAGGTGAGCGGCTCGCTGTCGCTCACGCTCCGCGCGACGGTCGACCGCGGGGAGGCGGTGGCTGTCCATCGTCCCGGCCCCGACCTGGAGATGCTCGAAACCACGCGCCCGCCGGCGAGCGCACCGGCCGTCTTCGCCGGTGGCATGCACAAGGTCGAGATTCTGGGCGGCGGCCGGCGCACCGTGGTCGAGGTCCCCCGGGCCCAAACGCCGACGCAAGTGACGACCGCCGACGCTCCATCTGCACGCGACCCCAGCCCCGCCCCGCACGAAAAGGGCATCCGCGAAGAAGACGCCCCCGTCGCACGGCCGGCGATCCCTCACGGTGGTGCGCAGGCCGCAACCTTCGACCCGCGCACCGGTGGCGGATCGGCCGCCATTCCGCGCATCCCGCTCTGATCGCCATGGACCAGACCTTCTCCCGCCCCTTCCACGAAGAGATCGAGCCGGACGCGGCGAATCCCGGAGTCGGCCACTCGACACAAGAGCGACGTCTCGAGACGCTGCAGTCCGGCCCAACGGCAAGCGCCGCCGAACCGCCCGAGCGGACCATCGCGCTCCTGCCTCACGTGGTCATCCACGCCTTCTGCGACACCGCCGAAGTCGGCGACACCTTCGAGCGCGTCGCACGGGATCGGCTGATGGCGCGCACCAGCACCGAGGTGGCCGCGGGCGGCATCGACGCCGCGATCACACGCTATCGCGCCACGCCGTCCCCCGACCTCGTCCTGATCGAGACGACGTTGCCGCAGGCGCTCATACTGGAGCGGCTCGAGGCCCTGGCGGAGGTATGCGACGTCGCCACCAAGGTGGCGCTGATCGGCTACGAGAACGACGTGAGGCTCTACAAGACGCTCATCGACCAAGGGCTCGAGGACTATATCCTCGGCCCGATCGAGCCCGGGCATATGATCGACGTGATCTCGCGCATTTACCGCGATGCCCCCAGCCCCAAGGCGACGGGCCGGGTCGTCGCCTTCATCGGCGCGAAGGGAGGCGTCGGGGCGTCGGTGGTGGCTCAGAACGTGGCCTGGACACTTTCGCAGTCGGTCGAAGGGAAGGTCGCGCTGGCCGATCTCGACCTCGCCTTCGGATCGGCTGCCTTCCATTTCGACGTCGAACCCGGCCGCGGCATCGTCGACGCGCTCGACTATGGCAGCCAGCTCGATGGCTCCCTCCTCGAAAACTTGCTGAGCGACGGCCGCGACGCTCTCGACATTCTCGCAACACCCGGATCGACCGAACGCGCCTACGATCTCGCCATCGAGGCCTTCGACCCGTTGCTGGAGCTGGCTCGCGCGCAATTCGGCCACACCGTCCTCGACATGCCGCATGCGTGGACGGGATGGGCGCGCCACGTGTTGTCCGGGGCAGACAGGGTATTCGTCGTGGCCGAGCCGGACCTTCCCAACCTCAAGAGCGCGAAAGCGCTGGTGGACGTCCTGAAAGCGGATCGGCCAAACGACGCCTTTCCGAAACTGATCCTCAACCGCGTGCGGATGCCCAAGCGGCCCGAGCTGGCGCCGAAGGACTTCGCCGCCGCGCTGGGCATTGAGGAAATCGCCCGCATCCCCTTCGATGCGGCGGCCTTTGGCGATGCGATCAACAAGGGCCTGCCGGTCGAAGAGGCCGCGCCCAAGTCTCCGGCCGCCGCCGCCTTCCGTACCATCGCTGGGACGATGGCCTCCGCCGCGGAGAGCCGGCGCGGTCGGCGCTCGCTCGTCGGGCGCCTGCTGGGCCGGGGCCAGTCCGCGAGGGTGGGGGACGCCGACGGCAAGACGCGGCGGAGGCCATCGTGAGCCGCCGAACCCGCCTCACGCGGGCGGCGGGGTCGCTGCGCCGCCTTGCACGCGACCTAAGCGGTGTGTCGATGGTGGAGTTCGCGCTCTTGGCGCCCATACTCATCGGCGGCGCAATCATTCCCGTCGACATCGGCCTCGCCGCCTACGAGCGGATGGCGATGGATCATGCCCTGCGGGTCGGCGCTCAGGCGGTGATGGACGGGGAAAGAGAGGTCGGCGCACTGGCGGTAATGAACACGACCGCGGCTGAGAACTTCGATGTCGCCGGGGGCGAAAGTGGCACTTTTCAGCTTGCGATCGATACTGCCTGCCGCTGCGCAAGCAGCGCGCCCACCGCGCCCGACATCGCCTGTGACACCCCTTGCTCGGACGATTCCGTGCGCTACCGATATCTCAGTCTGACAGCCTCCAAGAGCTATCGCGGCATCCTCCTGCCGCCAATGCAGCTGGAGTCGCGCCTCAGAGTGCAAGTGGAATGAGGCGCGCCCGCCGCATAGCGGGCTGCGACTCCGGCGCAGCGGCGGTGGAGTTCGCGCTCGTCGGAATCATCCTCGTGGTCGTCGTCATCGCCACGTTGGATTTCGGGCGAGTCCTCTTGGTGCGCCACACGCTGGCGAACGCGATCGAGGTCGCGAGCCGTCGCGCCCTAATCGACGCTGAAGTGACCAACGCCGCACTCGAGGCCCTCGTCATCGAGGCGGCACCCGGCATCGAGCCGGATCGGCTCCAGTTCATGCACGCGGTGACGCCGAGTTCGGTCGGTCTGATGCGCCGCCTGCGTGTCGATCACTCCGTCGCGCTCATGATCCCGTTCATCGGAGCCGATGCGATTGTTCTCTCCATCAGCCGCACAGTTCGGCAACCGAGCTGAGCGGGTCATGGTCGCCACCGCCGCGGCGATCACGGTGCTCGCCAAGATTGTCTACCGTCCTTGGTGGCTGGACGGCGGACGCGTCGAGTTCCGCCAACTCGAGGACAAGCTGCCGACGCTCGACATCGGCCTCGTCTGGCCACGTCACATGACTTTCAGCGACACAGCGCAGTCGTCCTTCGACTCCGTATCCAAATCCGGCCGGGTGTGACTTGCGGTACGGCCATCGCCCGCGTTCAGATGGAATGAGGACGGCAGCCACGTCGCGAGAGCTGGGAACCGCGACAATCATCACCACGATGATCACGTCGACGACGAAGACCTACAGCACGCCGCGGAAGATCGTCCCGAGCGGCGCCGCGTCGCTGACCACCCCCTTCACGACGACGCCGTCAAGCCCGAGCGGCGGCATGATGCAGCCGACCTCGACCAACTTCACGCACGGGGCGTCTTTCCACATCAGGTCATCCAGACCAGCCCATGCACCGTTGCTCCGCACAAGAGGGAGCGATGCATTCGGCTGATGACGATTTTCGGTATGCCGGATCACATTGGGTCATCTAATCCGACGATGAGAATTGTTAGGCTTATCTCAGCTTAGGTCTTGTGCAAGCCTGCCGAAGGATAGCCCTTCGGAGGAGTGAAATAGAATGAACTTGGCCTCAATGCTCGCTGCGCGCGCGGAAAACGGCCGACCGATCCGCGTCGGCCTGATCGGGGCAGGCAAATTCGGCGCCATGTTCCTCGCCCAAGCGCGGCTGACGCGCGGAATGCACATCCTCGGCATCGCCGATCTCAACGTCGACCGCGCGCGCCAGACGTGCCAGCGCACCGGCTGGCCGGCGGAGCAGTTCGCCGCGACGAGCCCGGACGAGGCCCGACGCACCGGAGCGACGTGGATCACGGATGATTCTCGGGGGCTGATCGAAACCGACGGGCTCGACATCGTCGTCGAGGCGACGGGCCATCCCGGCGCGGGCATCGCGCACTGCCTGCGGGCGATCGACGCGCATCGGCACGTCATCATGGTGAATGTCGAGGCGGACGCCGTAGCCGGACCGTTGCTGGCGCGAAAGGCGCGCGAGGCCGGCGTCATCTACAGCCTCGCCTACGGCGATCAGCCCGCGATCATCTGCGAGCACATCGACTGGGCGCGCGCCTGCGGCTTCCGCGTGGTCAGCGCGGGCAAGGGCACGCGGTATCTCCCGTCGTTCCACGCCTCTACGCCCGACACGGTGTGGGGCAATTTCGGCCTTGCGCCGGAGATCGCCGAGCGCGGCGGGATGAACCCCAAGATGTACAACTCATTCATCGACGGGACGAAATCCGGCATCGAGATGACCGCCGTGTGCAACGCCGCCGGCCTCACGCCCCAGCCCGATGGCCTCTCGTTCCCGCCTGCGTCCTGCTACGAGCTGGCGGAGATCTGCAAGCCCGTCGCGGCGGGCGGCACGCTCAGCCATGAAGGGACGACGGAGGTCGTCTCCTCGCTTCATCGGGACGGCTCGCCGGTCGAGCACCACCTGCAGATCGGCACCTACGTCGTGGTCGCGGCCGACACCGAGTATGTCCGCAACTGCAACGAGGAGTTCAACTTCCTGCCCGACAGCACCTTCCGCTACTCGGCCCTGTACCGCCCGACCCACCTCATCGGACTGGAACTCGGCATCTCCGTTGCGTCCATCGCGCTGCGCGGCGAGGCGACGGGCGCGCCCACGGGCTTCCGGTCCGATTGCGTGGCGACGGCGAAGCGCGCCCTCGCCCCCGGGGAAATGCTCGACGGCGAGGGCGGCACCTGCGTTTGGGGCAAGCAGATGCCGGCTCAGGCCTCGCTCGCGATTGGCGCACTGCCGCTGGGGCTCGCAGCCGACGTCCGCCTGAAGACCGCCAAGCATGAGGGAGAGGTCGTCACCTGGGCCGACGTCGATTTCGACGCCGACGACGCCGCGGTGCGCACCCGCAAGGAGATGGAACGCGTCTTCGGCGCCGTCCACGAAGTCGCCTGAGGTCGGGGCGCCCCCACGCCGAAGGCAGGGTGGCGCAAGATCAGAGAACCGACCCGCGAGGCAGACGAACGAATTGCACGCTCGCCAAAGCGGGCCGGCACTTCGTCACCGCCCTGGGTGTCGCTGCGATCCTGCCGGTCTCATACCAGCGCGCCATACTCCGGACTCGGTAAGGGTTTGATGGGGCGGATCAGATTGCCTGCTCGCCGTTGCAGCGATTCGCGGGGGCGGGTGATGGGACGCGGGTTGAGGATCGATGGCTCGACATCGGCGCAGGAACTGCGGCGGCTCGCGCGTCGCGAAGGGTCGAGGCCTGCGGCGCGGCGGATGTTGGCGATCGCCAACGAACTCGACGGGCTGAGCCGCGCGCAGGCCGCCACGGCGGCCGGCATGGAGCGGCAGGCGCTGCGCGATGCGGTCGTGCGCTACAACGCGGAAGGCGTGGCCGGGTTCGTCGATCGCCCGAGGGCGGGCCATCCGCCGGCCCTGATCGAAGGCGAACTGGCGCTCGTCGCGGAGCGCATCTTCAGGGGTCCCGATCCGGAGAAGGATGTCGTGTTCAGCTGGACGCTGCCGGATCTGTGTCGCTTCATCGAAGAGCGCTTCGGCAAGACGGCCACGCCGCAGAGCCTGTCACGCATCCTGCGGCGGGAGGGCTTCTCGCACCAGAAGGCGCGACCGGTGCATCCGAAGGCGTCGGCGAAAGGCCCGGGCGGAGTTCAAACAAAGGGGCTCCGCAGGGCGCTGAACGAGGCTGCGGCAGCTCATCCGGGCTAGCGCGTTGCCCTCTGGTTCCAAGACGAGATGCGCGTCGGCCAGAAGGGACGCCTGTGTCATCGCTGATGGCTGAGGGGCGAGCGTGCGCCGGGACGGCAGGACCGGCGCTTCTCCTTCACGGACCTGTTCGGCGCCGCCCATGCCGACGGCGAGGCCGCCTTCGCCCTGGTCCTGCCCGAGGTCGGCACGGCGGCGATGCAACTCTTCCTCGATCGCTTCGCCGCAACGCTCGCCCCCGGACGAGCATGCCGTCATGGTCCAGGACGGCGCCGGCTGGGCACGGCGCGAGAGCACTCGCGGTCCCGCCCTGCATCACGCTCGTGCCGCTGCCGCCCTACTCGCCGAAGCTGAACCCGATGGAGCGGGTCTGGCTGTACGTGCGCGAACGACACCTCAGCCTTCGCCTGCTGCCCGACACCGAGGCCATCGTCGACGCGTGCTGCGACGCCTGGAACGCCCTCGTCGGCGAGGCCGGTCGCCTGGGCACGCCATGCCTTCAGCCGTGGATCGAGAAGGTCATCACTTAGGCGCGCCGGTGTCAGAGGCGCTTCATCCGCGGCGGCTGGATCATCACGGTTTCAACTGCCGCCCAGCTGACGGTGGTCATCTTCCTCGCAATCCGCGCGCTCGCCGGCTGCGGCCGTCGCGCGACGGCCGCAGCCGGCCATCAGATGATTGCGTGGCGGACTTTGGCCGAGACCCATTCCGACAGCACCACCGTGCCCAGGATGACAACGAAGATCATCGTCACCTGCGGCCAGGCCAGCACGTTGAGCGAGGCCTGGAGCTGCAGCCCGATCCCGCCCGCGCCGACGAGGCCGAGGATGGTGGACTCGCGGATGTTGATGTCCCACCGAAAGACCGCCACGCCGAAGAACGTCGGCAGGATTTGCGGCACGATCGCGTAGTCGATCACCTGTGCGCCGGAGGCGCCGGTCGCGCGCACCGCCTCCACCTGCTTGCTGTCGATCTCCTCGATCGCCTCGTACATCAGCTTGGCGACGAAGCCGATGGAGCGCAGCCCGATGGCGACCACGCCGGCAAGGACCCCCGGGCCTATGATCGAGACCAGAAGCAGCGCCCAGATCAGCGAGTTGATGGACCGCGAGGCGACGATGATGAAGAGCGCGATCGGCCGTGCGATCCAAAGCGACGGCGTCGTGTTACGCGCAGCAAGAAAAGCGACGGGAATCGCGAAGATGATGCCCAGAACGGTGCCGAGCGTCGCGATGTTGAGCGTATCCCAGAGCGGGACGAGCAGCTTGTCGATGTAGGACCAGCGCGGCGGAAACATCCTCCCGCCGATGTCGGCGGCCTGGGTCGGCGCGTCGTAGACGAAGGCCCAGATCGTGTCCTTCGTCATCACCTGCCAGCAGAAGACGAAGAGCGCCACGAGCGCGAGCCAACCGGCCCATAGGGCAAGCGACTGCCCCGTGGTGCGATTGCGCCAGACGGGCGCGCCGGCGGCGGAGGAGACCGGCATCTACTGCACCCAATTGCGCACGGTGGACGAGGCGTACTCGGCAACCATGACGATGGCGATGATGATGAGAAGGATCGCGCCGGCCGAGTTCGAACTCGTATCGGTCGATCGCAGTGTTGAGCGTCGCGCCGATGCCGCCGGCACCGACGATGCCGATGACGGCGGATTCGCGGAAGTTGATGTCGAGCCGGTAGAGGGAAAGGCCGATGAGGCGGGGCATCACCTGCGGCTGGACGGCCCAGTTCACCTGCTGCCACCACGAAGCGCCGGTGGCACGGATCGCCTCCACCTGCCGCGCGTCGATATCCTCGATGTCCTCGGCGAGCAGCTTGGCGAGGAAGCCGATCGTGGCGAACGAGAGCGTCAGGAAGCCGGCGAACGGGCCGAAGCCGAACATGGCCACGAATAAAATGGCGATGATGATTTCCTGCAGCGCCCGCGACAGCGCGATGATCGCGCGGCAGACGGCGTAGACCGGCAAGGGCGACAGATTGCGCGCCGCCCCGATGCCGATCGGCACGGATATGATGACGCCGACGACGGTGGACGTGACCGTCATCGTGAGACTTTCGACGAGCCCCGCGGAGATGTCGGACCAGCGGGAGGTGAAGTCCGGCTGCAGGAAGCCTTCGACGAAGCGCCAACCGCGTTCCAGGCCCGCATAGACGCGCGCCCAGTCAACCTCGATCGAGAGGATTGCGGCGACGAGGTAGGCGAAGAGCCCCCCATAGATTGCGATGCGCCAGCGCCGGTCGCGGATCAGGATGGGCGGGCGACGCCACGTCCGCCGCGCGGCCGATGCGCTCACGCGAGGCCCTCGAGACGTTCCGCCATCTCTCGCTCGGACTGGTGGATCGGCTCGCCGTCCTCCGATCGATTGCGGCGCATCGCGGTCCAGTCCTCCTCGCCGTAGATGTCGGTCAGAGCCTTATCGTTGAGCTTGGCGGGCGCACCATCGAACACCAGTTCACCGGCGCGCAGGCCCAGAATGCGCTGCGTAAATTCCTGCGCCAGCACGACATCGTGGATGTTGATGATCGCCGGCAGGCCGCGCTCGTCACAGATCTCGAGGATCAGGCGCATGATCTGGCGGCTCGTCTTGGGATCGAGCGATGCGGTCGGCTCATCGACGAGCAGAAGTTCCGGGTCCTGCTCGAGCGCGCGGGCGATGCCGACGCGCTGGCGTTGCCCGCCGGAGAGCGCGTCGGCCCGTTTGTCGGCGTGCTCGGCGAGGCCCACGCGGTCGAGCAGTGCGAACGCCTTCTCCACGCTCTCGGGCGGAAACTTGCGGGCGAAGGAGCGCCAGAACGGCACGTACCCCAGCCGGCCGGACAGGACGTTCTCCATCACCGTCAGCCGTTCCACGAGCGCGTATTCCTGGAAGATCATGCCGATGCGCCGGCGCGCGCGCCGCAGCTCGCCGCGCGACAGGCGGGTGATGTCGAGATCGCCGAGCTTTACGGTGCCGGCGGTCGGCTCGACGAGGCGGTTGATGCAGCGAATGAGGGTCGACTTGCCGGCCCCCGAGGGGCCGATGAGACCGACGATCTGTCCGGACGGGACTTCGGCCGTGACGTTCTTCAGCGCTTTGTCGCCAGTCTTATAGGTCTTCGTCAGACCCTCGATCTTGAGCAAAATCCATGTCTCCGTAATCAGCGCGTCGAGGTTCGTTCGCGACTGTTATTGCCCGGTGTCAAGGATCGGCTTGAAGCCGCCCCGGGTCATCCGCTTCGGATCGAACGGTATCTCGTCGAGTCTCATGTCGGGGTCAGTCTCCATCGCGGCGGGCGCCGCCTCGCAGGTTGCCGGGCCCGCCTCGTCCGCGCGCCCGAGCGCCACGCCCACCGACAGAGGCGCGAAGCGCACCGGGGTGGCGGGGCAACGCGTGCCCCGCCGCCCTAATGCTACTCGCAGTCGTAGGAAACGCCGTTGGCCTCATCGATCTGGCGGATCACCGACCACTCCTCCTGGAAGGTGATCGGGATGAACTGCGCCTCGCCGTTACGCCCGAATTCTTCCTGCAGGGACGACCCCTCCCAATCGAACTCGAAGAACGCGTCCTGGATCTGCTGCTGCAGCTCCGGCTTCAGGTTGTTGACGATGCCGTAGCCGGTCGTCGGGAAGGTCTGCGAGGTGTAGATGACCTTCAGCTGATCGTCCGAGACGACGTCACGCTCCAGCATCCGCTGCTTGACCGAGTTGGCGATGGCCGCGGCCGGATAGTCCTTGTTTGCGACGCCCAGGATCGAGTTGTCGTGCTTGCCGGAGAACACCGGCTCGAAGTCGCGCCCGGCCTCCAAATCATACTCGGACTTCAGGATCGCCGAGGGCGCCTTGAAGCCGGAGTTCGACGTCTCGGACGTGAAGGCCAGTTCCTTGCCCTTCAGATCCTCGACGCTATCGATGCCGGAGCCCGGATACGTGATGATTTCCATCTCGTAGCCGTAGGAGCCGTCTTCACCGGCCATGATGGTGAATGGGCGGAAGCCCGCGCAGGCGACGGCGAGCGGGTTGGAGCCGGTGTTGAAGCCCGCGATGTGCAGGCGCCCGGCCCGCATCGCCTCGATCTGAGCGGCGTTGGACTGAACCGGGAAGAACTGGACCTTCTTGCCCGTCTTCTCGGACAGGTAGTCGAGGAAGTCAGACCATGCCTCCCGGTAGACGGCGGGATCTTCGACAGGGGTGTAGGCGAAGATCAGCGTGCCCGGATCGATCTGATCGGACGCGTCCTGCGGGATGTCGGCGATGAGATCGCCGTCCGCATCGGTGTAGCGCTCGCTGAGCGTGAAGTCTGCGAGCGCGGGCGATGCGATGAACATCGCGGCTGTAAGCGCGACAAGAATGTGTTTCATGGATCCTCCTTTGTGGGTGAGTCGCGTCTGCATAGGCGGCGAGCGACTTCGGTTTTGTCACAATCTGCCAGCGGCTCGCACCAATTGCCAGAGCAGACGGACGATCCCTCGTGAAACGGCCCATAAGCTGCCCGTCGTGGGCAGGTCGTCATCGACGATTCTTCCCCGCGACCGGTGGATTTGCCCGCGCACTGTCATAATGTAGATCGGAAAAGCGCACATCTTGCGCGTTGGTTGTTTGCCGCGGGTCGCCCGTCGGGCCATGCGGCTCGTCGTGGTGGCGGCTTGTTTACTGAGTGAGGTCGATAGAGCGTGGAGACGTTGATCCACCTGTGCGGTGCCGTTGCGCTGCTTTTGTGGGGCATCCGCACCGTTCGCACCGGTGTGGAGCGCATGTTCGGTCCGAAGATCGAAACGCACGTCTCGGTCCTGACCGGGCGGCGTCTCGCCGCGTTCGGCCTTGGCGCCGGTACGGCGCTGGCCTTCCAGTCGGCGACGGCAGTCACCCTGATGGCGGCGAGCTTTTCCGCCGGCGGCGTGCTCGCGCTGCCGGCCGCGTTCGCCACGGTGCTCGGCGCTGAGGTCGGGTCGAGCCTTGCCGTTGTCCTCCTCAATGTGGACATCGCGATCCTGGCGCCGATCCTCCTGTTTGCCGGTTTCGCCACGTTCAGCGCCTCGTCCGGCCGGCGCGGCAAGAACGCCGGGCGGATCATGCTGGGCCTCGCCTTCGTCCTCATCGCGCTGAGCTTCCTTGGCGACGCGGCTGCGACGTTCGCCGGCAGCACCGCAGCCAATGAGATCGTGACGATCCTTTCGGCCGAGCCGCTTGGTGCTCGTCCTCGCCACCGCGATCCTGGTCTGGCTGATGCACTCCTCGATCGCCGTGGTCCTGATGATCGCGCAGCTCGTAGCCGCGGGCGGGCTGCCGCACGATGCCGGACTTTGGATGGTGCTCGGCGCCAACGCGGGCGCAGCGTTGCCAGCCTTCGTCGGCGGTTGGGCACTCGGCGGGCAGGCGCGGCAGCTCGTGGCCGGCGCGGTGGCGCTGCGCCTCACCGGCGTTGCCGCCGGCGCCGCTGTGCTTGCAATCCCCGGCCTTGCCGCTCTCCCGGTGATGGAGCTCGCCGCATCTCACGTCGTCCTCGCCCACCTCACTCTCAACCTTGCCGTGGCGCTTGTGGCGCTCCCGCTCGTGATCACGATCGCGCGGATCGCCAAGGCGGTGCTCCCGGCCACGTCCGCCACCCCGGAAGCCGAGCGCATGGCCGAGCAGATGTTCCTGGCCCCGCAGGACGTCGCGAAGCCGGAGACCGCCTTCCTCAACGTGGCCAACGAGACCTCGCGCGTCGCGCACATCGTCTACGACATGATCGGCGGGATTACCGATATCATGCGGGCCGCCGACGCGGACGGCCGCATCAAGTCGCTCGAGGACGACGTCGACCACCTGCACCAGCAGGTCACGCTCTACATGGCCTCGATCAAGGTCGCCGAGCTCGGCGAGGCGGAGCGCCGCCGTTGGTTCGAGCTGTTCGAGTTCATCACGCACCTGGAGCATGTCGGCGACATCATTACGAAGAACATCACCGACCTTGCCAAGCGAAAGCGCAAGATGGGGCTGGAATTCTCGAGTGACGGCGCAACCGAGCTCGAGAGCCTCGCGCTGGAACTTTCGGATATTTTCCGCCACGCGCAGGCCGTCTTCCTCTCGCGCGATCCGCATCGTGCGCGCGAGCTCGTGTCGGCCAAACGCCGCTTCCGCGCCCACACGCTGGAGTCCCAGCGCCGCCACGCGATCCGCCTGTCGAAGGGGGTCAAAAGCTCGGTCGCCACGTCGCGCATCCACCTCGACCTTCTGCGCGAGCTGCAGCGCATCAATTCCCACCTGACGGCCGTCGCCTACCCGCTCCTGCCAGAATCTGGAGACATTTCACCGGCCGAATGAGCCACATTCGCGAAAGCAGCCGCTACGCCGAGGTCATCGAAGAACCCGGTTCCGGACTGCGATGCGGCGCTACCGACAAGAGGACGTCGTCAGGACCGGTAGGAGCGACCAGACGGTGGCGACGAGGCCGACCCACCCACCGGCACGGCTGACGAAGGTCACGAACGGCGATTTCGAAGAGAATGCCGGCGCGTGAAGCGCCGCGAGAAGCGCGGCCTGCAACAGGATGGTGAGGCCGTACGCTGCCACCAGCAGGACGCGAGGCAGGGGAAGCCCGCCGATCGAGCCGGCGATCCCATGTCCGCAAAGGAGGCCGTGAAGCCCGTACACGGCGCTGAAGGCCGCGAGCCAGACGAGCGGCGCGACGAGGATGCGGACGAGGTCCGTCACGCCAGCCATCCGGGAAGGTGCGCTGCCAGAAGCACGAGCGGCCCGATCGCCGCCAGATAGTCGATCCAGATCGTGACGACCGGGAACTCGGCCTTCCTTTCCGGCGATGTGAACCCGCGGGAGACGCGCGCGAGCGAGGAACGCGACCATCAGCCCGGCGAGGGTTGCGTGGAACAGGCCATACCCGCCCAGCACCAGCAGCGTCGCATTGTAGGCGTGCTCGCCGGGCGCCGGCGTGCGCAGCATCATCGCCCCACATGCGAGTGCGACGGCGATGACGCCGGCGAATGCGATGCAGAGCGCCGCAACGGGCGATCGTCCGCGGCGGTTGGCGCCTGACGCGACACGAACCGCGATCACGCCGGTGAGGGCCCCCGCGAATCCGACAGCGAGCTCGGCGGCCGACGGCTCGAACCAGACGGGCGGTGGCCAACCTGGCGCGACGGTCCAGAGGAACGCGAAGCCGAAGATGAGCGAGCCGAAGAACGTGGCGTTGGCCGTCAGGAGGAACAGGGAGCCCCACCAGCTCGGCGACCGCTCAACCTGATGCGCGCTCGGGAGGGCGATGCCGTGGCCCACTTGCAGTGGCCCGATGTCCTCCCGCCGGCCAAGCCCCCACACCCAGCGCCATGCCAATACCGCGACCCCGGCGAGCGCAAGCGGGACGGTCCAGTAGAATTTCACGAGCAGCGAGAGGAAGAAGATGCCCGTCACGGCGGACATGAGGATCGGGAGCCGCGTGTTCGCCGGATAGACCACATGGGTCTCCGGCCGTCCGCTCGCGGCCTCGACCATCATCGTTTCGCGCCACCCGTTTCGCGGCTCGCCGAGGTAGCCCTCTCCCCGCGCCAGCTTCACCACGAGGTCGGGATCGTCGCCGAGCGGCTCGCGGGAGGTGACGTGCGGCAGGCTCGCGAAGTTGTAGGCCGGCGGCGGCGTCGTCATCGCCCATTCCAGGGTCCCAGCCCGCCAGGGGTTTCGCTCGCCCCGCAGCGACGTCGCGATCTGGAGTACGACGTCGAGGATGACGAGGGCGATGCCGATCGTCATGACGAAGCCGCCGACGGAGGAAATGAGGTTGACGGCCGTCCACCCGTCCTCCGGCAGGTACGTGTCGATGCGCCGGCGCTGGCCGAGGAGGCCAACCCAGTGCATCGCCAGGAACGTGGTGTGGAACCCGATGAAGATGAGGGCGAACGCGACCTCGCCGATGCGGAAGAAGCGTTTGCGCCCTGTCGCGTGCGGCAGCCAGTAGTACAGCGCCGCGAGCATCGGGAACACGAATCCACCGAACAGGACATAATGCAGGTGCGCGGTGATGAAGGCGGTGTCGTGCGCCTGCCAGTCGAACGGCACCACCGCCACCATGACGCCGGTGAGCCCGCCGATCACGAAGGTCACGAAGAAGCCGAGGATGTGCAGCATCGGCAGCCGCAGCTGCGGCTGCCCCTTCCACATGGTGCCGATCCAAGCGAAGATCTGCACCGCCGTCGGCACCGCCACCAGCGTCGACGCGGCGGAGAAGAACGCCAGCGCCATGTGCGGGATGCCGGTGGCGAACATGTGGTGGACCCACAGGCCGAACGACAGGAAAGCCAGCGCCACGGCGGCCGCCACCACCCAGCCGTAGCCGAGCAGCGTCGTCCGGCACATCACGGGCAGGATGGTGGAGATCGCGCCTGCTGCGGGCAGGAAGATGATGTACACCTCCGGATGGCCGAACAGCCAGAAGAGGTGTTGCCACAGCAGGCTGTCGCCGCCGAGATCAGCCTGGAAAAACGGCAGGCCGAACGCACGTTCCAGCTCCAGAAGGACCGAGCCGAGGATCAGCGGCGGAAATCCCGTCAGGATCATCAGTGCGGTGATGAGTGCGTACCAGGCGAAGATCGGCATCTTGTCGAGCGACATGCCGGGCGCGCGGTACTTCAGGATGGAGACGGTGATCTCCACCGCTGCCGCGATCGCCGAGATTTCGACGAAGGTGATGCCGATCAGCCAGAAGTCGGTGTTGATGCCGGGGGAATGGATCGCGCCGCTGAGCGGCGGATACATGAACCACCCCCCGTCCGGCGCGATGCCGAACAGCATCGAGACGAGCAGCATCGACCCGCCGAAGACGTAGCACCAGTACCCGTAGGCGGTGAGGCGCGGGAACGCGAGATCGCGCGTCCCGAGAAGCTTGGGCAAGAGATAGATCGCCAATCCCTCGAAGGTGGGAATGGCGAACAGGAACATCATGATGGTTCCGTGCATGGTGAAGATCTGGTTGTAGATCTCCGGCCCCGCGAACGCCGAATTCGGCGTTGCGAGCTGCGCACGGATGAGCATCGCCAGGACGCCGCCGACGAGGAAGAAGAAGAACGCCGTGACGAGGAACATCTTGCCGACGTCCGAGTGGTTCACGGTGGAGAACCAGCCCCGCAGTCCTGGCTCGGACGACCAGATGGCGGTCAGCTTGCGATGACGTTCGAGCGTCTTCATTCGGTCTCACCTGACATGAAGGCGTCCCATCCGGCGGCGTCGTGGGCGACGACGGAGAAGGTGAAGCCGGCGTAGCCCGGTCCGCTGAATTCGGCGCTGAGCGCGGCGTAGGTTCCGGGCTCATCCGCTTCAAGCCGTAGGACGTTGACGTGCCCTGGGATCGCGTCGAGCTTGCCCGCGAGGCGCGGCACCCAGAAGCTGTGGATGACGTCCGCGGTGGTGATGGCGACGTCCACCGGGCGGCCGGCCGGGATGTGGAGGACGCCTTCGGTCACCCGCTCCGGCAGCGCCTCGTACGAGAAGCGCCAGGCATAGCGCCGGCCCTCGGCGCCGACCTTTAGAACCTCCGGTCCCGCGCGCGGCAGCAGCCGCTCGCCGACCACCATGCCGTAGACGAGCAGCGCGAACAACGTGACCATCGGGAAGACGAGGCCGAGACCGACGATGAAGCGGCGCTCCACGCGCGTCTCGTCCGAGCCCGCCGGGGCGCCGCGCATGCGGGTCTCGTCCGAGCGCGGTTGGGCGCGGTAGAACGCCGCCGCGACCAACGCCATGACGACGCAGAAGATGAGCGTCGCCCCCACGAGCATCACCCACCAGAGGGTCGCCACCACGCGCGCGCCGGGCCCGGCGGGATCGACGATCGACAATGCCCCCTCGCAACCGGCAAGGGCGACGCACGTTGTTATCGCGAGTGCCCTCAGACAGTGCGAGGTGAAATGGCGACCGAACCGAGCGAGACCGAATCCCCGGAGCTGATCGACCCGATCTCCGAGCTGCCAGGCTTCGAGAACACGGAATCCACTGTTGCGATCTGGGGCCATCCCATCCATGCGATGAGCGTGGCGTTCCCAGTCGCCCTCACGTTCTGCACGTTCGGCGCGGACGGCCTCTACTGGTGGACCGGCGACGCCTTCTGGGCGCGCGCTGGTCTGTGGGCGGCAGGCACGGGCTTCCTGTTTGGGATGCTCGCCGGGTTCTCCGGCACGCTGGAACTCCTCCTCGTGCGCGGCATCCGAGCCAGGGCGGCGGCGTGGACGCACTTCATCATCGCGGTGACGCTGCTGGCGCTGCTCGGGGCGAATTGGGGTCATCGACTCTACGGGTACGAGGCCGCAGTCCTGCCGTACGGCATCCTCCTGTCGGCCCTTTGCGTCGGGGTTGTAGCCTTCACGGGGTGGCATGGTGGCAAACTCGTCTTCGATTACCGGCTCGGGATATCGAAGAGCATCTGACCGCCGCGGGGCTCGAGAAGCCAGTTCGGAAAGTTGATCCAGCCCATGTCGGGCTTGCCGAGCACCAGAATGAGGATTGCGACGACCGGCACGAGGACAGACGCCATTGGCCAATAGGGTTCCGGCGGGCGACTGTCGCCCGGTTTCTCTGCGACATTGGCGAGTATGTGCCCGATCCAGGCGTGCGCCACCACGAGGAGCGCCACGAACGCCAGCTTCGCGTATAGCCAGGGGGTGAAGACCTCGCGCATGAAGATCAGCCACGTCCCGGCGACCACCGCGACGACGGCGGCTGGTGTCGTGCACAGCGTGTACGTTAGGTGCGTCGCCCGGCGGATGCGGTCGTAGTCGTCCGGGCTGATTGCCGGATCGTGACGTGACAGCATGAGCGGCATGGCGATCAACCCGGCGCACCAGAGCGCAAGGGCCATGATGTGCACGCCCTTCACGATCGGCACCGTGGAGACGATCCACTCGATCACGCCGCACCGCCTGCGAGACGGCCCCAGCTTCGCCGCGCCGTCAGCCCTGCGATGACGGCGTAGGGGATGCCGGCCGGGACCCACATGATGAGGCCGCCGAGTTGCTGATCTTGCAGTGGGGACAAGCCCCACGCCCACGGCGCGAGCGCATGGGCCGCGTAGAGCGGGTCCGGCGCGAAGGTGAGAAGGGCACCCAGCATGCCCATCTGCGCGAAGGCCGCGACGACGAATGCGAGGCGATCCACCGGCGAGCGGCCGTCGTGGATCACCGCACGCCAGAACCATGTTGCGCTGGCGAGGAGGCTCAGCTGCATCACCCAGTAGACGAGGACGTTGGAGAGCGCGAGGTCGTACGCTTGCGGAACATGCCAGGCCCACAGCACCGCCGTCGAAACGGCGAAGGGGATGGCGGCCGATCCGGGCCGCCGCGCCGGCACGGCGATCGCCAGCAGCGGTGCCGCGACCGCAACGAGAAGGACGTGATGTACCACCCGGGCGCTGAATAGCGCCGACGAGAGCGCGCAGAGCGGCGAAACGAACGTGATCGCGAGGACGAGCACGGCTGCCAGCCCGGCCGGGCTCCGTCGAAGCACCGCGATCGCGATCGCGAGCCCCGCGAGAAGGGCCGGATCGAAATTCCAGCTCGCCCAGATCGCCTCCGGCAACGGTGGGGGTCCGCAGTAGATCTCGTTCATTGTTTCGTACGGGGTCTGTGAGGTGGCTTCGCCATGATCGATCTGCGCTTGGTACACGAAGAGAAACCGCGATGCGTGCCTTCATCCAACGGATCGGTATGGACATCTCGCCGCGGTGCGACCCGCGAGGTCTCGGCCGATCCTATCGTCATGCCGAGATGACGCAACGTGTGGATCGTTCCGCGTCCGCTTCGGCGCCCTCGGGGATGGCGCTTTCGGTCGGTTGGGCCTGTTGCGAGACGAGGAGCTTGTCGATCCTTCTTCCGTCGAGGTCCACGCTCCTCGCTCCGCCTGCCTTGCGCCGGGCGACAAGATCTCAGCGAGGTGCTGGCTCGGTCTCGGTGGTGTTCTCGAGCGTGGGGCCAGCGGATCGGAGTTCCTTCGTCCGGGTCTCAGCTTGCGGCGCCCTGTTTCTGCGGCGCGAGCAGGTGGCGCACGCGGGGCGGCTCGGCGCCTCGGTGGAAGGCGCGGGCGGCCATCTCTGCGTCAGTCTCGGCGTGGCTCACTCTCGCGTGCTGGCGCTGGTGCTCCACCCATGATCCATGCCGAAAGGTCTCGAGCCACAGGTGCGGCGCAGCGGCATCCTGCTGGAGCGACCAGCCCACGGCACCGTGGCGACGCCGCTCCTGCCGAACGTCCTGCATAGCGCGCACGAACTCTTGCCCGTCCCCGGGCGCGACGTCGTACTCCACGGTGACGAGCACGGGGCCGCGATCCGGCTCGACGGTGTCCTCTAGCACGGGCTGCGGCCAGTGGGCGGACGGGGTGTGGTCGGTGCCGGCCCCTTGCAACAGCTTGAAGCGCCACGTGAGCGGAATGGCGAGAACCGCGCCGGAGGCCGCGGCGAGCAACGCCGCGGGGATGCCGGCGGCGTTTGCGATCTGACCCCACAGAAGACTACCGGCGGTCATGGCGCCGTAGAACACCATGATGAAAACCGACAGTCCCCGCGCTCGCACCCAATCGGGCAAAGCGGTCTGCGCGGAGACGTTGAGGTTGGCGAGAACGGCGATCCAGGAGGCGCCGGCGAGCAATGAGACGGCGAGCGCCGCCGCCGGCTCGCGGACGACGGCGAACACGGCGAGCGTGAGTGCCGTGCCGATGGTGCCGGCCCCGACCAGCCGGTCGGCACCGAGCCGCGCCTTCAGCCATGGCATGAGAAACGCACCTGCGACCGCACCGGCGCCGACGGCACCCATGAGGCTGCCGTAGAGCCCGGGGCCGCCGGAGAGGACCGAGCGCGCCACAAGCGGGAGAAGCGCCCAGTAGGCGCTGGCGAACAGAAAGAATGCGGCGGCGCGCACGAGCGTCGCCTTCAACGCGTCGCTCGCGAGGGCGAAGCGCAGTCCGCCGACCAGCGCGCCGCCAAGCCGTTCGCGCGGCAGCGTCGTCTCCGGCCGCGGCGGCGGGCGCCACCACAGGAGCGCGACCACGATCCCGACGTAGGAGACAGCGTTGACCGCGAAGGGCGCAGCCGCCCCGGCTGCCACGATGAGCACGCCGGCGAGCGCCGGGCCGATCGCGCGCGCCACGTTGATCCCCATGGAATTGAGCGCGATGGCCGGTGACAACGCGTCACGCGGGACGAGCTGCGGCACGATCGCCTGCCACGCCGGCGCGATGAATGCCGCGCCTGTGCCGAACACGAACGTGAAGGCAAGGAGAAGTGCGGGCGTCATCTGCCCCGCCGCCGTCAGTACCGCGAGCGCCACCGCCGCGCCGGCGAGCGCGAGGTTGACGACGAGCAGCAGCCGGCGACGGTCGACAATGTCGGCGAGGGCACCGGCGAAGAGCGCGAAGAGGAACATCGGCAGCGTGGTGGACGCCTGCACCGCGGCGACGATCAGGGGTGAGGGCGACAGCTCGGTCATGAGCCACGCGGCGCCGACGTCGTGCATCCAGGTGCCGACGTTGGACGCAACGGTGGCCGTCCACAGGACGGCAAAGGCGATTTGGGCGAATGGGGCGAATGCGCCAACCGAGCCGGCTGGACGGGCTGAACCGCTCATGGCTCTTTCGATGTGCGGATCGTCGCCGTCACGTTGACGCCGAGTCCGGGAACGAGGGTTCGGGCCGGATTGGGGAACAGGCCCCAGACGGTGAGCGTCTCCGTCCCCGGGTCGATGGCGGCGCTCTCAAACACCGGGCGGCCGGCATGCGGATGAACCTCGCCCGAGGGCAGGGTCAGGGTGAGGTCGATGCGCTCGAACAGCTCCGCGGGCGTGGCGACACCGGCACTCGCCAGCGCTCGGCTCCGTTCGGCATAGGGCACATGGTAGGCGACGCGGACAGGATCGAGGACCACGATCTCGGCGAGCGCCGTGCCCGCCTCGGCTTCGACGAACGAGCCTTCGGCGACGCGGGGTGGCGAGATGGTGCCGCCGATCGGCGCATTTACCCGTGCGCGTTCCAGTGCGAGAATCGCCGCGTCCACATCAGCCTGGCGCGCGTCGCGTTGCGCAGCCGCGATGTCACGGGCGACCGCGGCTCGCAGCGCCGCGACACGCGGGCCGGTGCCGCGGGAGAGTAGCTCGCTCTGGCGCTCAGCGTCGTCCTGCGCCAGGCGAAGCGTTGCCTCGGCCTCGGCAAGCGCGGCGTGTGCGGCGGTGAGGGCGATCGCAAAGCCCCGCGTGTCGATCTCGGCCAGAAGGTCGCCGGCGGCAACGCTTTCGCCTCCCATGAAGTGAAGGTCCTCCACCACGCCGTCCACATGGTTGGCGACGACGACGGTGCGAGAGGGCTCCACCCGGCCCTCGAAGATCATCCTGTTCGACCCATCGTCCGCCATGGCATTCGGGCCGATCGACACGCACGCGCATGCCGCCATGGCGAGCCGCGAGATCCGAAATACCGCCCGCTCCATAGCGCTGCTCAGCCCGCGGTCGGAGGGACGATGGGTCCCGCACCCGGTTCCTTCCTGTGCGACGAGGCGTGCAACGCGAGGGCCGCGACCGTGACACGGTACATGACCAGCCTCGGTATGCGGCAGCGTGGGCGCGCCACCGATCAGACGGCGAAGCATGAGCAGCCGAGCGCGCCCCAAAACGACTTGAGGTCCGCCACGGGGATCGGGCGCTCCCATGCGATGTGGCGGTGGCCGTGAAGGCCACATTGATTGGTGCAGTTGTCGTGACAGGCGCGCTCGAGCGGCATCTGTGGTCGCTGCCCCGGTGACGGGACGCTGCGGACCGGCGACCAGTCGGGCATCGCGGCCGGCAGCGGCGGGGCGAGGTCCGCAAAATCGCCCTCGCCGTGGACCACGCGGCCGTTCACCATCGTGAGGACGCTGTGAATCGCGCGGATCTCCTCCGGCGGCACGCTCATGTAGTCGGCCGAGAGGATCGCGAGGTCGGCATACATCCCCGGCGCAAGCGTGCCCTTCACCGTCTCCTCGCCGGAGAACCAGGCCGACCCGTGGGTCCACAAGCGCAGCGCCTCCGCGCGCGATAGGACGTTGTCCGCGGCGTAGAGCGGCAGGCCGCCAAGCGTCTTGCCCGTCGCCAGCCAGTAGAGCCCTACCCACGGATCGTAGCTTGCCACCCGCGTCGCGTCGGTGCCGGCGCCGACAGGGACGCCTATGGACAGCATCTGGCCTATGGGCGGCGTCGCCCGTGCGGCATCGGCGCCGTAGCGGTCGACGAAGTATTCGCCCTGGAAGGCCATGCGGTGCTGCACCGCAATGCCGCCGCCGAGCGCTCCGATGCGCTCGATATTCTTCGGCGTGATCGTTTCCGCGTGGTCGATGATGAACCGCGCCTCGAAGGGCTGGCGCCGGTTCACCCGTTCGAACACGGACAGGAAGCGGTCGATGGATTCGTCGTACGTGGCGTGGATGCGGTACGGCCAGCGCCGCTCGGCGAGAAGCTCCACGATGGTCTCGAGCTCCCTCTCCATGACGGGGCCGAGCTCGGGACGTGGCTCCAGGAAGTTCTCGAAGTCGGCGGCGGACCATGTGAGGTTCTCGCCCGCCCCGTTCATGCGCAGCATGGCCGATCCAGCGCCCGGCTCGGTCATCTCCACCCAGCGCTCGTAGTCCGACAGCTCCTTGCCGGCGGTCTGGGCGAAGAGATTGTAGGCGATGCGCACGGTGAGCTCGTCTGCGTCGTGCAGCTCCTGGATGACGTCATAGTCTTCGGGGAAGTTCTGGCCGCCGCCACCGGCGTCGATGACGCTTGTAATGCCGAGCCGGTTCATCTCGCGCATGTAGTGCCGGGTCGAGTTGACGGCGTACTCGCGCGGCAGCTTCGGCCCCCGCGATAGCGTCGAGTAGAGGATCAGCGCGGAGGGTTTGGCGACGAGCATCCCCGTTGGATTGCCGGCCGCGTCCTTTTCGATGACGCCGCCTGGCGGGTTCGGCGTGTCGCGGTCGATGCCGAGCACGTCGAGCGCCGCGCGGTTCAGCATCGCTCTGGCGTAAAGGTGGAGGATGAAGACCGGCGTATCCGGCGCGGCGGCGTTGATCTCGGTGAGCGTCGGCATACGCGCTTCCGCGAACTGGAACTCCGACCAGCCGCCCACGACGCGCACCCATTGCGGTGCGGGCGTTCGGAGCGCCTGTTCGCGCAGCATCCTGAGCGCATCTGCGACCGAGGGGACGTTCTCCCACCTCAGCTCCATGTTGTAGTTGAGCCCGCCGCGGATGAGGTGGGTGTGGCTGTCGTTGAGGCCCGGTATGACGCGGCGTCCGCCGGCGTCGATCACGGTGCCGACGCTGCCGGCGGCGGTGCGGACATCGGACTCGTTGCCGGTGGCGAGGATGCGGCCGTTCTGCACCGCGAGGGCCTCCGCTTCGGGCCTCGCCGGGTCCAGCGTGGTCACGCGGGCATTGCGGATCAGCGTCGTCATCGCGGGGTCCGTTTGGGCGTGGGCGAGGCGGGAGGCCGAGACGATCGCTGCGGCTGCGCCGGCGGCCTTCAGGGCGGCCCTTCTGGTGAGAGACATCGTCGGCTCCTTGGGCTCGGAACGCAGATCGTCGGCGCGGTCGTCAGCTCGCCGACGCGCTGCCGTTCGCTGGAGCGGGCGCGATCATCGGGCCGTGCGTGACGCGCTCGGGCGCTTTGTGGACCATGGTGGATGCGTAATCGATCCCCATTCCATAGGCGCCGGAATGCTCGGTGACGATCGCCATCACCGCCTCGTAGGTCTCGCGGCGGGCCCAGTCGCGCTGCCACTCGAGAAGCACCTGCTGCCAGGTGACGGGCACCACGCCGGCCTGGATCATGCGCTGCATCGCATAGTCGTGCGCCTCCCTGGAGGTGCCGCCGGAGGCGTCGGCGACCATGTAGATCTCGTAGCCGCCTTCCAGCATCGCCCCGAAGGCGAATGTATTGTTGCAGACCTCGGTCCAGAGGCCGGAGACGATGACTTTCCTGCGTCCGTTCGCGGCGAGCGCGTCGCGCACCTTCTGGTCGTCCCACGAGTTCATGGACGAGCGCTCGAGCAAGGGGTTGTCCGGGAAGACCGCCAGAAGCTCCGGGTATGTGTGGCCGGAGAAACCTTCGGTCTCGACGGTCGTGATCGTCACCGGAACGCCGAACACGTTCGCGGACTTCGCGAGGGCGACGGTGTTGTTCTTCAGCGTCTGCCGATCTATAGATTGGACGCCGAAGGCCATCTGAGGCTGATGGTCGATAAAGATGACCTGGCTGTTCTGTGGCGTCAGCTGCTCGAGCTTCGGGTTCGACATGATGCTCTTCTCTTGCGCTTTGCAGGCGATGGCGGCTGGCACGCGGACCGATTGGGGCCGCGCGGTTCACAACTTGAACAACTAATTGCGCGCTGCGATACTTTCGACAATCGAGCCCCCGTGGGACGCACTGTCCTGAAAATCGGTCAGGTCGCGCATGGACAAATTCGCCGAACTCCGTGCCTTCAGGGCCGTCATCGACGCAGGCGGCTTCTCCGCAGCGGCGCGCGAGACGGGGCAGTCACGCTCCTCGGTCAATCGACTGGTCATGGCCCTCGAGGAGAGGCTCGGCGTGCAGCTCCTCCACCGCACGACCCGCTCGGTGTCGGCGACGAGCGTCGGCCGCGCTGTCCACGAGCGGGCGCGAAACGTGCTCGATGACCTCGACGAGCTCGAGATGAACGCCCGCTCGGCGAGCAGCGAACCCGTCGGGCGGCTGAGGGTCAGCGTTCCGCCGTCCGCCGGCCGGCTCGATTTCGCCGAACTCCTCGTGCGTTTCATGGAGCGCCACCCCAAGGTCGAGGTGGAGGCCGGGTTCGAGGCCCGGCTGGTCGATCTGGTTGCCGAGGGCTACGACGCTGTGGTCCGGCTCGCGGTACCCGACGAGGGGACGAACCTCGTCGATCACAGGATCTTCGAGGTCAACTACGTCCTGTGCGCGCGGGCAGACTACCTGGAAGACCGCGGCCAGCCGTCGACGCTTGGCGATCTGCGCGGCCATCGCCTTCTTTATCTGGGCGCATCGACCCCGGCGCCGACCTGGCAGCTCATTGGCCCGGAGGGGTTGGACAGCTTTCCACTGAAACCGTTTCTCGTCAGCAACAGCCTCGACGCGGTCCTCGCGGCGGTGCGCGCGGGTTTCGGCATCGCAATCGTCCCCCTGCACGACGTTCGCGCGGAGTTGGAGGCGGGCATCCTGGCGCGGGTTCTGCCGCAACACGCAGCTCCGGTGCGCATGATGCAGGTCATCCACCCTCCGGCACGGTATCTCTCGGCGAAGGTGAGATTGTTTCTGGAGTTCGTCGAGGAGTGGTGCCGGCCTCTCGCGTGAGCGCGCCCGCGCCTGTGCGTGCGGCTGGCGCAGGGTCATCGCGGCTCTTGCCGGGCGAGGCACTGGTGGAGAAGCGCGCGTAGCCCTCTGACGTCGTCTTCACTGAGGCCGATCACGGCGGCCTCCGCTTCGCCAGCGCGCCGCTTTGCGTCGGCGAGGATGGCTCTGCCGTTCTCGGTCGGGGTGAGCGCCTTGGCGCGGCGATCGCCCGCCACCGATGTGCGCGCCCGCTGGACCACGAGAACGCTCACGGCGCCGGCGCGGCGGTTGGTGCCGCGTCAGAACCGCAGCCGCGAGCGCAGCACAGCGAGGATGCCGACGCCCGGAATGTCCACCGCAGCGCTCCTGCCGATGGGGCATCCCGCGAAGCCGTCGGCGTTGTCGAGCCGCAGCACCACCTGCGCCT
This sequence comes from uncultured Alphaproteobacteria bacterium, assembly GCA_963771975.1. Lineage (GTDB taxonomy): Bacteria > Pseudomonadota > Alphaproteobacteria > Rhizobiales > Amorphaceae > Acuticoccus. The sequence goes on from CAVYVL010000004.1 coordinate 125,889, forward strand.
CGCCCGCGCTGCGTCCCTTCGCCAACGCTGCGAGCTCGCTGCCGCCCAAGGTGGCCGCGCTGCCGCGTACGAACGCGACCGTAGCCGCGCGGGGCCGGGCCTCCCCGTCGACGATGACTTCGGCCGGATCGCCCGGCGCGATTAGCGCCGCCTCGGAGTCGAAGGCTGGCATGTCGACGAGAAGGTCATCGCAGTCCACCCAGGCGAGGATGGGCTCGCCCCGGCTCACGGTCCGCTTTTCGGCAATGAACCTGCGCCACAAGGTACCGTCTCCAGGGAGCGTGAGCTCGGCCGAGCGTTGCCGCTGGAAGTCCGCCTCCGCCCGGCTCACGCGCAGGCGGGCCGCGTCGAGCCGGGCTTTGGCGGAATGCAGCTCGTACCAGGCATCCTGTTTGCGCAGCTTCAGTGTCAGGCGATCGCCGCGTACCCAATCGGGGTCGCTGCCGGCGGCGTCGATGAACACGCCTCCGGCGGTCGCGGCGCGGCGCTCGCGGGCATCCTCGATCATGGCGCGCTTGTGGGCGATCTCCACTTCGAGCGCCGCAAGACGCAGGTTCGCCTCGTCCGCGGCGGCCGCGGCACTCACCCCGCGGCTGGCAAGTTCGTCACGCCGGCCGGCGATGCGGCTGACGATCTCGAGCTGGCGCTCCATCACCGCCATCTCGCCTTCGTAGCGCGTGATCTCGCGATCCAGCTGCTCACGGAAGCGCTTGGCGTAGACCGCCACGAATTCCCGTCTCGTCTCGTCGATCAGCTTGATTTCGGCAAGGCTCTGCTCGGCGCTCTCCACGCGCGTCTCGGCCACGGCGACCTGTAGCTCTGCCGCGTCGAGGCTGTCGCGTGACAGGTGCTCGTTCTGGATCGTCGCGACGACCTGGCCGCCATCGATGCGCTCCCCGATCTTGATGTCGGCAAAGTGGACCGTCCCCTCGATGTCTGCGGCAAGCACGTGGGACCAGCTCGTCACAGCCGCATCGCGCACCAGTACCGACCCGAGGTAGGGCCGCAGGATGAGGAGCGCGTAGCCGAGGAACGCCGCCAGGACGAGAACCGTGGTCAGACGCCAGCGCATGGATCAACCTCCACGTGGTGCAACGCGCAGACGATCATATTGCGGCAAAACGTTCGGCTGTGGCCGCGCCATCCGCCGCAGGCGCCAGATTGAACGAAAGGTCGACCGTGAGGCCCCTTTCGGCGAACCTTTCGCCGAGCTCATCGCGCCAGCGCTGAAGTTCCTCCCCCGAGGCATGCCGGCCCACCAGAATGACCTCCGCCGCCACCATTCGGCCGGACCGGCGCGTGCGCAGGCCGGCAAACTCTTCGACCGGCAGCGTCTGGCGCGCCACCTCTTCGATCGCCGCACGCACATCTGCTCGCGGCGGTGCGTCGAGGAGCTCGGGCAGGCAGTAGGCGAGCGCGCGAAGACCACGCCGCAGCTTGAGCACGGCAAGGTAGACCGCGCCGATCAGATCGAACACGACGGCGAGGATGGCGTCCTGCGAGAGCACCGCAGCGGTAAGGCTGAGCTGCACGCCGAGCCCCCCATAGAAGTAGGTCTCGCGTAGCTTCAGCTCCGCTGCCAGCACCAGCGACGACGGGTTGCGTTGGAGGGCGGCGCGCACCGCGAACAGCGATAGCGTGTAGGCGGCCAGGGCCAGCCCGCTGACCAACGCCGCGACGATGAGATTGCGCTGGTCAGCGGCCGCCCGCACGCCGATGACGACACCGAGTGTCCTGTCCATCATGAAGGCCGAGCCGGCAAGAAGCGCGATGCCGAAGATCAACCAGACCGTCAGCTCAAGCTTGTGGGTCCCGTACTCGAAGCGGGTGAAGCGGCCACGATTGATCGCCATGAACATGACGAGTGCGTAGATCTCGACGACAAGAAAGAAGGCCGCGCGAAGCGCCTCGCCGAGCTGGCTCAATGACGACGTTGCCGCGGCGGACCACAGCAGCATGGCGGCGACAAGGAACTCGGTCAGCGTGATGGCCTGAATCAACCGCTCCTGCCGGCGCAGTTCGGCCCCTGGGTGAGTGGCTGCGGGACTCACGGCTCAGGGGCGACTCGGCTGCGGCACGCGATCGTCGGGCGGACTGACATCGGGACGGGCGACTCCGGCTGACGCCGAAACCTGTCCGTATCGTGTGTCGATCGTCAAGCATGCAAACCGGCGCGGCCGACATCCCAAGGCTGGTCGCGCTGGTGTCTGGCAGGTGGGGGCCGCGCATAGGACATAGGCAACAAAACGCCCGCCAAAGCTCCCACGCAGGCCTCGAAGCCAGACACGTCTCCCGAACACATCGCGGAAGGCGAAACAGGCGGACACCGTTCGAGCGCACAGACTATTCCGTCTACGCGCTCGCCGCTGACAATAGCCGCGCCGCGTGGTGGGCACGCCCCAGCCGTCATCGGACGGGGCTTGGCGGCGTGTGCGCCGCTGGGCAGAGTGCGGGGTGCTTGCCGTTCGACGGCTACTGAAGCTAAATGTTCAATGCGGGAGACGTTCGAAGTGATGCGCCAGAGAGCGCGGCGCCGACTCGCATGCAGCGTTCAGTAGGAAGAGTCCCGTGGCCACAGAACTCCCGACAGCATCGTACCTCAATGCAGCAAAGGACGATCGGTTCACCACGGGCTTCACCAAAGTCCTGAGTGGAAACCTCGCCGCGGACAACGGCAACGGCGCCGATCAGTTCGGCGGTCCGGGATTCGTGCTCGTGAACGGTACGCTGCTCACCTCCGGCGAAACGGTCACGCTTCCCTCCGGCGCGCGCCTCACGGTGGATTCGGATCTTTCGTTCTCATACGATCAGGCGGACGCGTTCGCGGATCTGGAGCTCGGTGCGACGGCGGACGATGCGTTCACCTACAGCGTCGCGGCCGCCAGGATTCTCACACCCGACCGCGGGGGAGACGGTCTCGCGATCCCCGACGCCATCGCCGTCGGTGACATCAACGGCGACGGGTTCGACGATCTTTATGCGCTTGGCGCCAACCGCTTCATCTACGGCGCTCCCGACTGGCCCGCGGAGCTGACCGAGGCCGATGTCCAAGCGCTCTACTCCGACGGCTATACCTCCGCCTTGACGGTCCCCACGACGTGGAAGGGCACCGAACTCGTCTCCGAAGCAGGCGTCGGCGACGTGAACGGCGACGGGATCGACGATTTCGCCGTCGTGAGCCGGGAGCGCCTGACCGTGCTTTTCGGCCGCGAGGGCGGCTTCGGCGGCATCGTCGATATCGACGACCTCGACCCGAGCGAAGGGTTTATCGTCGTACCCGATCACCCTGATCAGACCGGTTTCGGCGTGGTGGCGGCGGGCGACGTGAATGGCGATGGTTATGCCGACATTGCCCTGACGACCGAATGGCCGCCCTTCCAATTCGACGAGGAAGAATACGAAACCTACGACAACTATTTCATCTATGGGCAATCCGAACCTGTCTCCAGCCCCATTCTCATCAGCGAGTTCACGGCATCGGCGGATAGTGCCGGAACCCACTTCGGCACGGATAGCGAAATTGTCCCCCTGGGTGACATCAACGATGATGGTTTCGACGATGTCTCCGGGAGCCGCACGGAGGTTTCATTCTACGGTGGGCTATGGTCGACATTCTATAGTTTGACCTTTGGGGCGGCTGATTTCGCTCTTGAGGGGCCGAGCAATCAGGTCAGATTTGCGGACGACCGGGACGCCGGTTTTCCCAAATACTTCGCAATCCCGGGACAAAGCGGCCCCATCGACATCGACGGCGATGGCGTCAACGACTATACAATCTACAATACGCTGACCGAAACCAGTCAGGTTCTCTACGGCTCTCCGAGCCTCGGTCAGTTTGACCCATCGGATCCCACCGCCGGGCAAGAGTTCGATACGTTACCGACCCTCCGGTCCACACCCGTCAGCGACGGGACAGGTGACGTCAACGGCGACGGCTTCGAAGATCTGCTCCGCAGCTCCGACGACCAACTGTATCTGATCTTCGGCGATAGCGACCTCGGCGTCGCGCCGACCGAAGTGATCACCGAGGAGGCCACCGTCACGATCACGGTCGAGCGCGGCTACGGCTTGGATCTGTCGGTCGCGGAGGCCGGCAATCCTCTCACCGGCACCCGCTTCGACGACAAGCTGACCGGCTCCGACAACGCCGACACGCTGTTCGGCGCGGCTGGCGACGACATCCTGCGCGGCGGCGCAGGGGCGGACGAGCTCGATGGCGGCGCCGGCTCCGACACGATGGTCGGTGGGCTTGGAAACGACCGGTACATCGTCGGCCTCCGGAGCGACGTGATCGTCGAGGCTGCCGGAGAGGGCTGGGACATCGTCTACTCCTACGCGAGCGGCCTCGTCCTCACCGACAACGTCGAGGCGCTGCATCTCCTCGGGACCGCGTCCGCGCGACCGGCAACGCCCGCGACAATCATCTCATCGGCAACGAACTGGCGAACGATCTGTACGGCGCGGACGGAGACGATCTCCTCAAGGGCGGTTCTGGCGACGACACGATCAACGGCGGAGACGGCACGGACCACGCCGTCGGCGGTGCCGGGGACGACCTCTACTACGTGGGCTCATCCGACGACGTCGTCTCGGAGCGCGCCGGCGAAGGATACGACCACGTCATCGCGTACGCGGATACGGTTCTCGGCACCAACGTCGAGCGGCTCGAGCTGCGCGGGCCCGCGGTGCGCGGGACCGGTAACGACGGTGCCAACACGATCATCGGCAACGCGCACGACAACACGCTCGTCGGCGGCGCGGGCGACGACACGATCAACGGCGGCGACGGCACGGACCGCGCCGTCGGCGGTGCCGGGGACGATCTCTACTACGTGGGCTCGTCCGACGACGTCGTCGTGGAGCGCGCCGGCGAAGGATACGACTACGTCATCGCGTACGCGGACACGGCTGCTCGGCACCAACGTCGAACGGCTCGAGCTGCGCGGGCCCGCGGTGCGCGGGACCGGCAACGACGGTGAGAACACGATCGTCGGTAACGCCGCGGACAACACGCTCGCCGGCGGTGCGGGCGACGACACGATCAACGGCGGCGACGGCACCGACCGGGCCATCGGCGGTGCCGGGGACGATCTCTACTACGTGGGCTCGTCCGACGACGTCGTCGTGGAGCGCGCCGGCGAAGGGTACGACCAAGTCATCGCCTATGCGGACACGGCGCTGAGCAGCAATGTCGAGCGGCTCGAGCTGCGCGGGCCCGCGGTGCGTGGGACCGGCAACGACGGCGCCAATACGATCATCGGCAGCGCGGCGGACAATGAGCTGAGCGGCCTCGCCGGAAACGACACCATCGTCGGTGGCGCGGGCCGCGACATCCTCTCGCTCGGCGCCGGCGCCGACGTCGCGCTGTTCCGCGCCGGCGACACCGGTGTCGGCCCCGGCCTCCGCGATATCATCACCGACTTCGTTCGCGGCGAGGACCTGGCGGATCTCGGCGGGATCGACGCAGACGCAACGGCCGCCGGCAACCAGACGTTCGCGTTCGTCGGCGCGGGCGTCCCGATCGGGACGGGGGAGATCGGCTACATCGTGTACGGTACGACGCTCGTCCTCAGCGCCAACACGGACGACGACGCAGCGATGGAGTTGCAGATCCAGTTCGACGACCTGACGACGCTCACCGCCGACGACTTGAGCCTTTGAGCCGCCGCCTCCGCACCAGGCGACGCCAACGTTACGCGCGGGTGAAGGCTCCGGCAGCCGGTGCCGCCCGCAGCTTCGACGGCGCCGAGAAGACCATAAAGAGCGACGCACGCACCGTCGTACCGACGGTGGATTTCGGGTGCGGGGCTGATATGGTGAAAGGCATTGAAAAAATCCGCATCTTGGGAGCTCGGTAAGACCTGATGTTCGCCTTGAATAAGGGTTGGCTTTGCGCGGTTGGCGCGCTTGCGGTGGTCTCGTCGCATGGGACGGTCGCTCTGGCGCAGACCGCGGCTGACGTTCCGTGGGACAATGCGACCACCGCGACCCAGATGCAGGCGACCATCGAGCAGGCGCTGGCGACGAAGCGCATTCCGGGGGCCGCGGTCTCCGTGCGGCAGGGCGATGCGCGGTGGACGTCCAACGCCGGCATCGCGGATGTGGCGACCGGTGCCGCCCCCACGCCCGACACCTATTTCGCCTATCGCAGCGTCACCAAGTCGTTCGTGACCACGGTCGTGATGCAGCTTGCGGAAGAGGGGCTGGTGGGGCTCGACGATCCGGTCAGCCAGTATGTGACCGGTGTGCCGGGCGGCGACGAGATGACGATCCGCCAGCTTGCCCAGATGCGCTCGGGGCTTTTCAATTACACGGCGTCCGAGGCCTTCGTCACCGAGTTGCTGGCGGAACCCGGCCGGGCGTGGACCGGGCCCGAATTGCTCGCCTTCGCCTATGCGGAGCCGCTCGAGTTCGAGCCGGGCACGTCCTACGAGTACTCCAACAGCAACACGGTGCTGCTCGGCGAGGTGATCTCGACCGTCACGGGCAACGACTGGTCTGTGGAGGTCAAGCGCCGGATCTCCAACCAGCTCGGGCTCGACTCGGTGGTCGATCAGGGCGCCGGCGCCATGCCGACCCCGAACGCGGTCGGCTATGTCGACGCCGATGACGGGGACGGGCCGGAATCCCTCGCCAACTTCAATGCCTCGGGGGCCGGGGCCTCGGGCGCCCTGGTTGGCGTCCTTGCCGACCTCGAGCGCTGGGGCAAGGCTGTCGGCACCGGGGAGCTGATCGAGAGGCGCGACTTCGTCGAGCGGCTGAAATCGTTCGGCTCCACGGCGCCCGATCCGAAGAGCCCGGAATATGACAGCTACGGCTTCGGCATGGGGGAGCTCAACGGCTACATCGGGCACACCGGCAACGGTCTCGGCTTCGAAGCGCTGGTGATGTACGATCGGGCGAACGATCGCACCATCACCATCCTGCTCAACGCCAGCAATCCCGAGGATTCCAACGCGCCGGCCGACATCTTCCGCGAACTGCTGGACGTGATGGGGTGGACCGAGCCGGCCGACCAGTTCCAGGTGGCCGCCGATGGAACGCGCGAGGTCGTCGACTCGGGCACGGTCTGGACCGGGCTCGTCAGCGGACCGTTCCTCACGCGCGCTGCGGTCTACGCCGACAATGGCGGCTCGGCCACGGCGGACGGCTGGGTGACGCTGGCGCCGATGCAAGACTATGTGCCCGCGATCTACGTCGGCGATGGCAGCGTCGATCTCTCGGACGGCGGCGACATCACCGCCTCCGTCGGCGGCGACGGCGCGTTCCTGGCGACGACCACGGGGACTGGCCTCGCTCGCCCTGCGCGACGTGAACATCCGTCTGTCCGGCGACGAGATCAGCGGCATCGGCGTCGACGCGCGCGACAATTCCGTGGCGTCGCTGACCGGCGTCACCATCAGCGGCACGGCGCTGGCGGGCCTTCATGCGGGCGGTGACGCGCCCGCGACCATCCGCGGCGAGCGCGTGGCCATCGACCTTGCCAGGGGCGACGGCGTGTGGGTGGAGGCGAACGGTAAGGTCGACCTCACCGACAGCACCATCACGCTTGGCGGGGCAGGCACGGGCCTCCACGTCTCCGGCATTGACGGCGCGGCGCGGATGCGCGGGACGAACCTGACGGTGGAGACCCTGGCGCCGGGCAGCTTCGGCGTGCTCGCCTACGGGGCGGGGGCCGATGTGGGGCTAACCGGCGGGTCGGTGGTGACGGCGGGCGCCGGCGCCCATGCCATCGGCCTAGCGCAGGGTGCGCAGGTCACCCTCAGACGGTGTGAATGTTGCGGCGTCCGGGCCATCGGCGGCGGCGGTCGCGGCATTCTCCATGGACGAGCTGGTGGGCAGCGGTTCCGCAGCGTCGCTGCCAGCGAGCGGCGGCAGCTCGATCTCGCTGACGAACACCATGCTTTATTCTGCGAGCGGCACGGCGGTTCTGGCGGCGGGGGGCGACCTTTCGCTCACGGCGTCGGGATCCGAGGTGGTCGGCGCGATCACCGGTTCGGACGGTGCCAGAATCGACCTGCAGCTCGGCGATGGCAGTGGGTGGATCCTGCCCGCCGCTGGGCTGGGGGCGCCTTCGCAGCTGGGCGACCTCACGAACGACCGCAGCACGATATCGTTCGCGCCACCAGCGGGGGCCGGTTTCCAGAGCGTGACGGTCCGCAACTACACTGGTGCCAATGGCGCGTTGGTGATGAACGCGGCGCTGGGCCAGCGGGACGGGGCCGACAGGGTTGTCATCGACGGCGGGACAGCGCGCGGGCGAACCAGCGTCGTCCTCGCGCCCATCGGCGACGGCAGGCTCACCACGGGCAACGGCATCGGCCTGATCGAGACCGTCAATGGCGGCCGCACCGCACCCGGCGCATTCACGCTCGGCAACCGCGTTGCGAGTGGCGCGCTGGAGTACGGCCTGTACCGTGGCGGCACGGCGGCGTCCGACGACTGGTTCCTGCGCTCCACCGAGGGCGGCGCCACCGGGACCGGCGCGTTGCCGAACCTGAGGCCGGAGGTGGCCGTCGACACGGCACTGCCGGCCATTGCCACGCAATATGGGCTCACCATCCTCGGCACCCGCGACCATCGCGTTGCGGGCCGTGTGCCGGGGAAGGGCAACGCGGCCTGGGGCCGCGTATTCGGCGAGACCGGCCGCCAGGGGTCCGGCGGCGGCAGCGCTGCCGCGCGGCTCGACCGCTTCCGCAGCGATGGGCCGAGCTACGACGTCAACCTCGCCGGCTTCCAGGCGGGTTACGACCACCGCCTGTCGCAGCCCGGCGAGACCGTGCAGAACCTCATCGGCTTCTATGTCGGTGGAGGGCAGGCACGCGGCACCGTGGATGCCGTCTATGGCGGTTCGGCGGGCAAGGTGTCGATGGACGCCTATACGTTCGGCGCCTACGTCAACCATGAACAGGCAGGCGGTCTCCGCCTCGATGCGGTGCTGCAGGGCACGCTGTACGAGCAAGCAACCGCAAGTTCGTCACTCGGCGAAACGCTTCAGACGGACGGCTACGGCGTGATCGGCTCGCTGGAGGCCGGCTACCGTTTCGACCTTGGCGAGGGCTGGGCGGTCGAGCCGCAGGCGCAGCTCGTCTACCAGGCGCTATCCTTCGACGACGGGGCCGACAGTTTCGGCGTCGTCGAATATGACGCGGCGAACAACGTCTTCGGCCGGATCGGCGGGCGCCTCAGCCGGAGCTGGTCGCTCGAGGGCGGCGAGACGCTGACGGGCTGGGCAAGGGCGAACCTGTGGCACGCCTTCAGCGATGGCCCAGAGGTGACGTTTGCAGGCCTTGGCGGCGGTAACGCCATGTCGTTCGATTCCGGGCTCGGCGGCACGCGATTGGACCTCGGACTTGGCGCGTCGGTGGCGGTGACGGACAAGCTGAGCCTGTTCGCGTCCGGCGACTATTACGTGCGGCTGGACGACACGCCCGGCCATGCTTTTGGCGGACTCATCGGCGCCACGCTGCGCTGGTAACCCGGGGAGGGAGCGCCGTGCGCCGCCCGGCACAGATCGTGCGCGATGCGCGCCAGAACGGCGTCGACGTCCGCCCGGTCGACATCAACCTCGTGAAAGAACCTGATCCCGCAAAATGCAGCACGACAGCTCGCTGCTGGGCGTGTCCTGGCGGCAGAGCCACCTGTGCTGGTATGGTTTCGCACGCGCGCACCGAGGAGAAGAGCATGCCGCTGATCGACATTCACGTTCTGGAGGGTGTCTTCTCAGATGACGAAAAAGCGAAGCTCATCAGGGAGACGGCGAAAGCATTCGGTACGGTTGCCGGAAAGAAGATGCAGGAAAACACGTCGGTGCGGGTCCACGAGGTGAAGAGCGGACACTGGGGCGGAGCCGACGGCGTCTGGACAACCGAGAAGGCGCTGACGCTCAAGGCGGGCGAATAGTCACGTTTGCACTGGCCGGTCGCGGTTGCGGTCGGACGAGTGAAGTTGCCGCCCATTCGGGATGGCGGCGTCGGACCCTTCGTGAAGTGCGGCGAACGGCACACGCGCCCGCGGCCAGCGACTGTCTCGGAGGTGACGGCGGGCCCTGCTGACGCCTCCGGACTGAGCCATCGCTCAACCTCGCGAATGTCGGCGGCGCCACGCCCGTGCCGGAAGCGGCGCCCTTCTCCCCTGGAGCTTCGCGCGGGCCGGGAGGCCAGCCGCGGCGATCGCGACCGGGAGCATGCTCACCGCCAACGATATCGTTCTGCTGCTCGCGGACCCTCTCCAGGACAGGGGCATCGCCTTCCTGCTCGAAGACTTCATCGCCCCTGTATCGGACGTGTGGAACTGGTTCGGGTGCTGGCGGATCACGACAACCCGCTGCCGGGCTTCCACCTCCGTTATCCCAGCCGAACGCGCATTCCGCCAGCGCTGCGCGCCTTCATCGACTTCATGAAGTTTGTCGACCATCCGGGCTCGAATGGCGCTGGAGACGGCGGAGGCTGACAGTTCCGGACACTGCTGGCACGGCGACGTGAGAGCGCCTAGAGCAGATTCAACCTACTCGCAGTCGTATCCGCAGGCGGCGAAGAGGTTGCGGCATTCATCGGGTGTGAAGGCATCGACGGCATCGGCGATGGCTGCCCAAAGGTCGTCGCGGGTTCGGGCGGCGGCTCTTCGCAGAAGAGCCTTCAGCTTGGCGAAGGCCTTCTCGATCGGGTTGAAGTCCGGCGAGTAAGGCGGGAGGTACAGGAGGCTTGCGCCGGCGGCTGCGATGGCCTCGCGCACACCGTCGACCTTGTGGGTCGCCAGGTTGTCCATGATCACGACGTCGCCGGGGCGCAGCTCGGGGACGAGGATGCGCCCGACATAGGTGCGGAAGGCGTCGGCATCCATTGCGCCGTCGAGCACGAAGGGCGCGACCAGCCCGTCCATGCGGATGCCGCAGGTGAACGTCGTCGTCTTCCAATGGTCATGCGGGATGCTGGCGCGGCAGCGCTCCCCGCGCGGCGCCCGGCCACGGAGGCGGGCCATCTTGGTGTTGGTGCCGGTCTCGTCGATGAAGATCAGGCGAGACGGGTCGAGGTCGAGCTGGCCTTCGAACCAGGCCCGGCGTCGGCTCGCGACGTCCGGCCGATCCTGCTCGGCCGCGGCGCGGTCTTTTTTTGAACGTCACGCCGCGCTTGTCGAAGAAGTACCACACGAGCGCGCGGCTTGCCCTGACGCCGCGCTCGGCGTCCAGCCGCTCGGCGATCTCGGTGAGGGTGATGTCCTTGTCGGCCTCGACAAGCGCCATGATGAAGGCCTCGTGCGCGTCGAGCTTGGAGCGCACAGGATGGCCTTGCCGGCCGGGCTCGACGCTGCCGGTCCGGCGCAACAGGCGGTGCCACGCACCGGCCGTCGCGATGCCGATGGCGAACCGGCGGGCGGCCTCGCGAGTCGACAGGCCGTCCTCGATCGCCTGCACCACCCGAAGCCGAAGATCCATGCTCATCGCCCGCCCCATACGGTCCTCCCGAAATCAATCGGGACAAGCGAAGCACGGTGAGACTTACCGACCGTTGCGACTCCGGGATCGTTGAACCTGCTCTAGGAGCCGGCGGAGTCGCCATCTTCCAGCTTGAGCCGCAGAGTGGCGATGACTTTGCGGGTCACCTCGATGTCCTCAGGCTGAAGGCCTTCGGCAAGATCGTTCACCCATGGCGTTTGTAGCCGCATGGCATCATCGTAAGCCTTCATCCCTTTGTCGGTCAGAACGACGAGCTGCGCTCGCCGGTGGTGAGGATTTGGCTGAAACTCGACCAAGCCGTCCCTCACCAGGTCGTTGACGATGCGCTGAACATTCTGACGGTTCGCGCCCATATCGCGTGCGATCCATGCAACCGGTTGAGGGCGCTCCGCTTCGATCATCGTCCCGAGGACTTGCCAGCGGGCGCTGGTCAGTCCGAGGCCCGCGACAAGCCTGTCCCCCGCCGTGAGGATGCGACTGTTGAGTCTCAACAGGTCGAAGATCGTATCGCTCAAGGCGGTTCCTGATGGGGTCCGCTTCGCTTTTCTCATTTCAAGACATGCACCCAAATTGACACCATGATGTCAATACGGTATACCTGCATTGACATCATGACACCATATTGAAGCGGCGGACGTGGTCAACATCATTCATCCCCTTGCGGGAGGGATCGCCCTCCTCACCATCATCATCTTCTGGCTGTCGACCGTGATCGGCGAGACGTTCGGCTCGGTGAGCACGATCGTCGCCATCAAGAGCACCATACCGTGGGGCTTCTTGCTGCTCATTCCGGCGCTCGCGGCGACCGGAGGGACGGGCTTCAACTTGTCCCAACGACGACGGCCGAAGCTGATCACCACGAAGATCCGGCGCACCGCTGTCTGTGCAGCCAACGGCCTCCTGGTTCTCGTGCCGTCGGCGCTGTTTCTCGCCTCCAAGGCGCAAGCCGGTGAGCTCGGCTCCGTTTTCTATGCGGTGCAGGCACTCGAACTCTGTGCCGGCGCCGTCAACATCACGCTGCTGGGTCTGAACATGCGCGACGGCTTCAGGATGAAGGGCCGTGTCCGGCGACCTGCCAGTGCGCACCCGAGCATCAACAGAGGAGTATGAAATGGTGAAGTTCGTAGACATGGACCCGGCCGTAACGCTCACCGCCCAACTGGACGATGAGGGTGGCCCCGTGGTCCTGATCAACACGCTCATCGTTCCGCCAGAAAGTGCCGACGCGCTTCTCGAAGCCTGGACGAACGATGCCGCTGTGATGAAACGGCAACCGGGCTTCATCTCGACCCAGCTTCACAGGGGCATCGCCGGAAGCGGGACGTTCCTGAACTACGCCGTGTGGCAGTCCACCGCCCACTTCCGCGCGGCCTTCAACAATCCCGAGTTTCAGGCGCAGCTCGGAGCTTACCCGGACACGACGACTGCAAGCCCGCACCTTTTCCGGAAGGTCGACGTGCCCGGCATCGGCGTGGCCTGACCTCGCGGCCTTTCCGCAGGAGCATTGGATTGGCCGGCTTGATCGCGCAAGGGGTGAGCGGCTCCCAGCCCCACCGTCGGCGATGCAGGCGACGACCGCGCAATCGCGGTGGACGTCAGCTGTAGAAGCGAATGCCGCCGATCGCGATATCGACTGAGAACGCCCGTCCGATCGCCACGATCCCGAGACGACGAACGCGCGTCAGGTCGAGCGATGCGTCGATCCGGTGGGGCTCGAAGTCCGCGAACGGCAGCCGCACGCTCCGCCACTCGGGCAACGCGACGAAGCTCTGGCGGTAGGACTGCCATGGCCGCTGAACGTCCGCCGTCCTGAGGTGGAGATTGTAGGTCTCGCCGTTGCCTACGACGTCGATTTCGAGCCCGGACCATGCGCTCACGTCCACGCTGGAGCCGTCCGGGGAGAGGTCGAGCGCGACCTGAATGAAGCCGCCATTGTTTTCGAGCGAAACGTCGCCGGTCAGATGCAGCGCTGGCCGGCCGGCGACGAGCTCGCGCGTCATCGCGCCCGCCGACTGGCCGCCCATGACGCGGTCCTCGATCAGCTCCCATTCGGTGCCGATGGTGGCCAATGGCTCGGGTCGATCAAGCGCGTCGATGACTTGCAGCGGGGCCGACATCGCAAACCTCCGGACGGGCGGGAAGACGAACGCGCTCGACGTGAGCGCGAGCATGAGACGCCGGCTCATTTCCATCGACGAGGCCTCCGTCGCTTGTGCTGTGACCTATGCCCGACAGGGCCGGAGAACGGAACCGGCGTCGGCGTCGCGGCGCAGCTCCTTGTCGTCCCCGACACAGGCAGGATCTGCAAGCCGGGACGCTCGGCGGCCGCGCCTGCGGGGAGATCAGCCGGCAATTTCCGACACATGCTGTGGCCGTTTTGATCATTGTCAATGTTCGCCGGGGGCTTGCGGCTAACCCTCCCATGCAGCGGAAGGCTGGAGTAGGCGATGACCTGGTCGGTCCAACCGGCGTCTCAACGTAATCGACGCCACCCGTCCAAGATGCCTCGCGTGCGCCTCTGCGGAATGTGGAACAGCGCCACTAGGCCGGTGCGCCCGGCGGAGGGACTGGCTCACTGGTCGGGGTCTGACGGTATCGCGGTGTTCGACCGCTCGCGCCACGCCTGGATGGTGCGGATGACTTTTGGCGGGAGATGCCCGGGAGGGGCGTCGGATGAGTGAAACAGCGAGCGGGCGCGTCGTCGCCGTGCGCGGCGCCGTGGTCGACGTCATGTTCGACGGTGAGCTGCCGCGCATCAACGAGGCCCTCACCGTCGCGTGGGACGGCACGGAGCCGCTCGTCGTGGAGGTCGCGGCCCACCTCGATGTGCGGACGGTGCGCAGTGTCGCCCTGTCCGCCACGATCGGCCTCAAGCGCGGCACGCCCGTTCACGCCACCGGCGGTCCGGTCGCGGTGCCGGTGGACGAGGCGGTGCTGGGCCGGCTGATCGACGTCCTGGGCACGGTGCGCGACGGCGGGCCGCCACTCCCCGCGGACGCCGAGCGCCGGTCGATCCATCAACCCGCTCCGGCGCTGGCGAACCGCGCTTCGGCGACCTCCATCTTCGAGACCGGCATCAAGGTCATCGACCTTCTGGCGCCGCTGCCGGAGGGCGGCAAGGCGGCGATGTTCGGCGGTGCCGGCGTCGGCAAGACGGTCGTCGTCATGGAGCTCATCCACGCGATGGTGGAGAGCTATGCCGGCATCTCCGTTTTCGCGGGAATCGGCGAGCGCTCACGCGAGGGGCACGAGCTCCTCAACGAGATGCGCGCCTCCGGTGTTCTGGAGCGGTGCGCCCTCGTCTTCGGCCAGATGAACGAGCCGCCGGGCGCCCGCTGGCGCGTGGGGCTGACCGCGCTCACCATCGCCGAGCACTTCCGGGACGTGAAGAAGCGCAACGTTCTCCTGCTGATGGACAACGTCTTCCGCTTCGTTCAGGCGGGCAGCGAGGTTTCGGGGCTGCTGGGCCGCCTGCCGTCACGCGTGGGATACCAGCCGACGCTCGCCACCGAGATCGCCGAGCTTCAGGAGCGGATCACCTCCGTCGCCGATGCGTCGATCACCGCGATCGAGGCGGTCTACGTGCCCGCGGACGACTTCACCGACCCTGCCGTCACCGCCATCTCCAGCCATCTCGACAGTTCGATCGTCCTGTCCCGCGCGATGGCGGCGGAAGGCATGTATCCGGCCGTCGACCCGCTCGCCTCCTCCTCGGTGCTCCTCGATCCGACGGTGGTGGGGCACGAACATTATGCGGTCGCGCAGGCGGTGCGGGCGACAATCGCGCAGTATCGCGAGCTTCAGGACATCATCTCGCTGCTCGGCATGGAGGAGCTGTCCGTCGCCGACCGTCGCGCCGTCACCCGGGCGCGGCGGCTGCAGCGGTTCCTCACCCAGCCCTTCGCCGTCACCGAGGCGTTCACGGGCATCCCGGGCCGCTCGGTCGCACGTGCCGACACGGTCGCCGGCTGCCGCGCGATCCTCGACGGCCAATGCGACGAGTGGGACGAGGGGGACCTCTACATGATCGGCAGTCTCGACGAGGCCGCCGGCCGCCGTGCCTCCCGCCCGAAGGAGGCGGCATGAATCTCATCGTCACGACACCGACCGATATCGTCGTCAGAACGGAGACCGTCAGTCTGCGCGCCGAGGACGAAAGCGGCGGGTTCGGCATCCTGCCGGGGCATGTCGACTTCGTCACCGCGCTGACCGTCGGTGTCGTGAGCTGGCGCGAGGCCGCCGAGGGGCCATGGCGCTACTGCGCCGTTCAGAGGGGCGTGCTGACCGTCTCGGGCGGCACCGACGTCGCCGTCGCCACACGCGATGCGGTGGTGGCGGACGAGCTGGAGCGCCTGGAGGCCGAAGTGCTCGCCACCTTCGCAAGACGCCTGGACGATGAGCGGGCCTCCCGGACGGACAGCCTCAAACTTCAGGTGAAGGCGATCCGCCAGATCGTCGCCAATCTGGGCGCACGACCGGGCGATGTCCTCGGAGGCGCGACATGACGAAACCGCCGGAGAACGAAACGCACGGCCTGTCCGAAGCCGCGCGCCGGGTCCGCGAGCGGGAACGGCGTGGGCGCGAGGAGGGTGGCCCGGCGACGATGCGGCTGGTCGGTCAGATCGGGTTCCTCGGCTGGATGGTGGTCGCGCCCATGCTCCTCGCCGTGCTCCTCGGTCGGTGGCTCGACCACTTGGCGGACACGCGGGTTTTCTTCACCGCGCCGCTCCTGATGCTGGGGGCGGTGCTGGGCGGGTGGTCGGCGTGGCGATGGATGCACCGGCAATGAGCCTCGCCGCAAACGGACCCGTGTTCTTCGTCGCATCGACGTGTCTCGCCCTCGGCGCGATGTTGGGTGCCGCGCACATCATGACCCTGAAGGTGAGTGTGCGCTGGCTGGCCGAGGGGCGGGTTCTGGCCCCCATCGCGCTCCAGCTCGCGCGGCACGCGGGGTTGGCGGCGGCGCTCTTCGTGGCCGTGTGGTCCGGCGGCGCGCCGGCGCTTCTCGCGCTGGCGGCAGGCATCCTCGGGGCGCGCGCCGTTCTGCTGCGGCGGGAGCGGGCCGATGGATAGCACGCCCCTCATCGCGCGCGTCTCGTTCTGGATCGGCCCCGTGCCCGTCACCGAGCCGGTCGTCATCACATGGATCATCATGGCTGCGCTCGCCGGCGGCGCCTTCCTCGCCACTCGGCGCCTCACGCTGAAGCCCGGACGGCGGCAGACGGTTCTGGAGCTCGTCGTTTCGGTCATCGACGGTCAGATCCGCAGCACGATGCGCGCGGAGCCTCGGCCATACCGGGCCCTCGTGGGCACGCTTTTCCTCTTCATTCTGACGGCGAACTGGTCGTCCCTCGTGCCCGGGCTCGAGCCGCCCACGGCGCACATCGAGACGGACGCGGCACTCGGCCTGATCGTCTTCGCCGCGACGCTCTGGTTCGGGATCCGAGGCCTTGGACTGCGGGGCTACCTGTCGACCTTCGCGCAGCCGACGATCCTGATGCTCCCGGTGAACATCGTCGAGATCTTCACCCGCACGTTCTCGCTGATCGTGCGGCTGTTCGGGAACGTCATGAGCGGCGTGTTCGTCATCGCCATCGTGCTCTCGCTCGCCGCCGTGCTGGTGCCGATCCCGTTGATGGCGCTCGACCTGCTGACGGGTGCGGTCCAGGCGTACATTTTCACCGCCCTGACGATGGTCTTCATCGCCAGCGCCCTCGAAGAGGGCCAACCCCAATCCCGAAGGAGTATCACGTCATGAACTGGGTGGAGATTGCCAGCATCATCGCGGCCAGCATCGCGGTCTCGTGCGGTGCGGTCGGGCCCGCGCTCGGCGAGGGCCGGTCCGTCGCGGCGGCGATGGACGCGATCGCGCGCCAGCCGGAGGCGGCCGGGACGATCTCGCGCACGCTGTTCGTCGGCCTTGCGATGATCGAGACGACGGCGATCTACTGCCTCGTCGTCGCGTTGCTGCTCCTGTTCGCGAATCCGTACGTCGGCTAATGGAAATCGATTGGTGGACGCTGGCCTTTCAGGCGGTCAACGTCCTCGTCCTCGTGGCGCTGCTGGGGCACTTCTTCTTCCGCCCCATCACGGAGATCGTGGCCAAGCGGCAGGCCGCGATCGCCTCGGCCCTGGCGGAAGCGGACGAGACGCGCAAGACCGCGGAGGCGCTGAAGGTTGAGCGCGAGGCGCAGCTCGCCGGCATCGCCGCCGAGCGCGACCGCTTTCTCGCGGAGGCGAGCGACCACGCTGCGCGCCAACGGCAGGCCCTCATGGCAGCCGCGCAGGCCGAAGCGGCGGAGATGGTCGAGAAGTCCCGCTCCACGATGCTCACCGAGCGCGCGGCCATGGAGCGTGCCGTCGCGGACCATGCAACCCGCCTCGCAGTGGACATCGCGCGCCGCCTGGCCGAACGGGTGCCGCCCGATGCGCTGGCCGCCGCGTTCCTCACCGGCCTCGCGCGCGAAATCGCTGCGCTGCCGGAAGACCAGCGACGGAGACTCGCCACGGATGACCTGCATGTCGTGACCGCCGCGCCCGTCGGTGAGGCAGAGGAACGGGCCGTGAGGGACGCTCTCCGCGACGCTCTGGGCGGAGAGGTCTCGGTTCGACTGGCCTACGACCCGGTCCTCATCGCGGGGCTTGAGGTGCATTCCTCCGGCCTCGTCGTGCGCAACACCTGGCGGGCGGACCTCGATCGCATTCGAAAGGAGGTTGAGGGTGGGCAACGCCGCGCAGCTTGACGACTGGCTCCACACGGCCCGCTCCAAGGTGGCCGAGACCGACCTCGGTGCCGCGAGCGAGGAGGTGGGCCATGTCGAATCCATCGCGGACGGCGTGGTCTTCGTCTCCGGCCTCCCCGGCGTCCGCCTCGACGAACTTGTAACGTTCGAGCGTGGCGGCGTCGGCTATGTCGCGACGCTCAATGCCGAGGATGCCGCCATCGTCCTGCTCGACGATCCGGCTGGTATCCTCGCCGGCGATCGGGTCACGGGAAGCGGCGAGGTGGTGCGCGTCCCTGTCGGACCGGAGCTTCTCGGCCGTGTGGTCGATCCTCTCGGCCAGCCGCTCGACGGCGGCCCGGCGATTGAAACGGAGATACGCGATCCCGCCGAGCGGCCGGCCCCGCCGATCGAGGCGCGCGACTTCGTGACAGAGCCGGTGAAAACGGGGCTTCTGGTTGTCGACGCCATGTTCGCCCTCGGACGCGGGCAGCGCGAACTCATCGTCGGAGACCGGGCGATCGGCAAGACGGCCGTGGCGCTCGACACTATCATCAACCAGCGCCGGAGCGACATCGTCTGCGTCTACGTCGCGGTGGGGCAGAAGTCGTCCACCGTGGCGCGGGCGATCAAGGCGATCGCCACCCACGGCGCGCCGGAGCGCACGATCATCGTCGTCGCCTCCCCATCGAGCGCCCTGGGGCTGCAATGGATCGCGCCCTTCGCCGCCATGACGATGGCCGAGTATTTCCGTGACCGCGGGCAGCACGCTCTGATCGTCATCGACGATCTCAGCAAGCACGCAGCCACCCACCGCGAGATCGCGCTGATCACCCGTCAGCCGCCCGGTCGCGAAGCCTACCCGGGCGACGTCTTCTACGTTCACGCGCGGCTTCTGGAGCGTGCGGCGAAGCTCTCGAAGGAGAGGGGCGGAGGCTCGCTGACCGCGCTGCCGATCGCCGAGCTCGATGCCGGCAATCTGAGCGCCTACATCCCGACGAACCTCATCTCGATCACCGATGGCCAGATCGTGCTCAACTCCGGTCTCTTTCAGGCCGGGCAGAAACCGGCCGTGGACGTCGGGCGCAGCGTCAGCCGCGTCGGCGGCAAGACACAGGCGCCGGCGCTGCGCCGGGCCGCCAGCGCGCTCCGGCTCGACTATGCCCAGTTCCTCGAGATCGAGATGTTCACGCGCTTCGGCGGCGTCACGGACGCGAAGGTGAAGGACCGCATCGCCAGAGGGCGGCGCATCCGAGCGGTGCTGTCGCAGGACCAATACGCGCCGTTGCGGCTGGTCGACGAGGTCGCGCTCGTGCTGGGTGTTCAGAACGGGGTTTTGGACGCCGTACCGATTGAGGAGATCCCCGCCTTCCGCCGCGCGCTGCCGGATGTCCTCGACCGTTCGGCCGGAGCCGAGGTGGCGATCGTCGAAGAGACCGGCACGTTGAGCGACGAGGGTAAGGCGGTGCTGCTCGGCGCATTGGCCCAGCTGGCGGCCAAGCACGGCGGGAGGACCGGCGATGGCTGACAAGTATGCCGACATAGCGGCACGCATGGCCAACGTCGCCCAGCTCCAAGCTGTCGTCACGGCCATGCGCGGGATTGCAGCGGCCCGGGCCCAGCACGGCCGCGCGCTGCTCCCGGCCATCGACGCCTACGGCACGCTGATGACGGAGGCCATCGGCAGGGCGACGCTCGCACTCCCGACCGGCCGCGATGCCGCGACACCAGCCCGGCGCCGGACTGCGCTGATCGTATTTTGCGCCGAGGAAGGCTTCGCCGGCTCGTTCAGCGAGCGCATCCTCGATGTCGCCGAGGGCGCCGCGCCGGACGTCCTCTCGATTGTCGGCACGCGCGGCGCCGCGATCGCCCGAGAGCGCGGGATGGAGCCGGACCACGTTGCCATGATGCCGAGCCACGTCGAGCAGGTGCAAACGCTCGCGGCGGACCTCGTCGATAACGTCTACACGCTCCTCGCGCCCGGTGCGGTCACCAGGCTGGAGGTGGTCTACAACCGCCAGAGCGCGGATGGCGCCGTCGCGCCGGAGTGGCGCTCGATCCTGCCCCCCGAATCTGTTCGCCCGGTGCGGGGGGCGGCGCCGCTCACGACCCTGGACCCAGTGCTCCTGATGGAGCGGCTGGCGACGGAATACGTCTTCGCCGCGCTCTGCCACGCCGCCATGCACGCGTACGTGTCCGAGAACGAGGCGCGGCTGCGCGCCATGGCGGCGGCCCGCACCAACATCGAGCAGCGCCTGACCGACCTCTCGACGACCATGAAGACACTTCGCCAGGAGGAGATCACGGCGGAGATCATCGAGATCTGCGCCGGCGCGGAGGCCGCCAGGGTGTAGGACACCGTGCCACGACGTTCATCGGCCCGAAGCGAGGCGATGATTTCGAGGGCGGACCGCACCCCGACGTGATCGCTCCTCTTCATATCGCACGACATAAGCGGAGTGGAGCACGTCAGTCACCGCGTCGCCGTAACGTATCTCGGGCGCATCATCGAGACGGGGCCGCGCGACGCGATCTTCCGCGATCCGCAGCACCCCGACACGCAAGCTCTGATGTCGGCCGTTCCCGTTGCCGATCCCTGCCACCTGCGGCATGAACGGATCGTCCTGGAAGGCGATGCGCCGAGCCCGCTCGGCCCGCCAAAGGGGGTATTCGGTGCGTCGCGACCGGCCGCGCGGACGTGCGTCAGGCCGCGACCGACCCTCAGTCGATCAGGGCCTGCATGGGGATGGGGAGAGAGCGGCAGCGCCGGCCGGTGGCGTCGTAGACGGCGTTGCCGATGGCGGCGGCGATGCCCGGAAGGCCGATCTCGCCGAGCCCGCGAGCTCCGAACTCGTTGTGCGCCAGGTCGGGCGTGTCGGCGAAGATCACCTCGATAGGCGGAACGTCCGCGTTCACGGGGATCGCGTAGTCGGCGAGGTTGTCGCCCCAGACCCTGCCGGTGGCGCCACTCCTGCGCGCGTCTTCCATCAGCGCCATCCCGATCCCGAAGACGACGCCGCCCTTGATCTGACTGGCGGCAGTCAACGGGTTGAGGATCCGGCCGCAATCGACCGCGCTGACGACGCGGGACACCCTCAGGCGACCGATGCGCGGGTCGATCCTGATTTCCACGAAATGGGCGCCGAACGAATAATGGCTCAGGGGACCGTCAGCCGAGAGGCCGTGGGCATGACCCTCGACGGTCAGGCAAGTCTGTCCACTGTGCTCCAGGCGATCCATGAGCGGTCGATTGGTCGAACCCGGATCACTGGCATCCAGTGTCGCGATCAACGCCCGGCATGCGTCGGCGAGGGCTGGGAGCACGCTGGCGGTGGACTTCGAGCGCCCGGCCGTCGGCGCGGCGGGCAGGTCCGAGGCGCCGAGGCTGACCGCGACGGCCTCCAGGGGCAGGGCCAGACCATCGGCGGCCGCCTGCGCGAGGATCGTGCGCATCCCGGTGCCGATGTCGGTCGCCGAGGTTTCGACCAGAACCCCGTCCGCGTTCAGCGTGAGCCGGACGGTGGCCGGATGAGCGGGCGCCGGATAGGCGGTCGTTGCCATCCCGTACCCGATCAGGATCGGCCCGTCGCGCTTGGTGCGGGGGGGTGACGGCATCTCCGGCCAGCCGAAACAAGCCGCCCCGCTGCGATAGCACTCCAGGAGTTCGTTGGTGGACCAGGCCCGGTCATGAAAGGCGTCGCGATCGGCGAAGTTGCGGACCCGCAGGGCGACGGGGTCGAGACCGATCCGAACGGCGAGCTCGTCGAGCGCGGTTTCGAGCGCGAAGCTGCCAGGGGTCTCGCCGGGGGCCCGGAACGGGGTCGGTGTGGACACCGCCTCCCGCACGACGGTGTGGGTCACTGCCACGTGTTTGCTCGCATAGAGCATCAGCGCGTTGAGGCCGCACGGCTCGAAGAAGCCGCCGCGCAACGAGGTTGGCACCTCGCTGTGATGACGCAACGACAGGAGACGCCCCTCGGCATCCGCAGCCAGCGTGATCTCCTGCCGCGTGCGTGAGCGGTACCCGGTCGCAACCGCCATGTCCGAGCGCGAAAGCTGGACGCGGACCGCACGCTTCAGATGCCGCGCCGCATGCGCGGCCAGGGCCTGGTGCGGCCAGATCTGGTTCTTTGCACCGAAGCCGCCGCCGACGTACGCCGCGACGACGTGGACGCAGTCGGGCGAAATGCCGAGGCTGTCGGCGACCGCGTCCCGTGTCGCCCGGGTCCCCTGCGTGGAATCGTACAGCGTCAGCTCGCCGTCAGGCGTCCATACGGCCGTGGTCGCCGAGGGCTCCATCGGCTGATGGAGCTGCATCGGCGTGTCGTACGCCTCGCGCAGGGTGTGTCCGGGCGCCATCGGCCGCCTCCGGCGCACCGCGCTCGTGTTGCATGTCGCCCGCGAAGAACGGCCCGGGCGCGATCGGCTCGCCGGCCGTCGACGGCCACGGCTCTATCGTGACCGAGATGGCGTCGACGCGCGGCACACGCGACTTCGAACGTGTCCGCCACGACGAGAGCGATCCACTGTCCGGCAAAAAGGATCTCGGGCGACGTGAGCGGACGGTAGGCAGGGAGGCGCGACGCCTCGTCGCCAAGCGCGTCGCGGCCGAGTTGCTCCGCGAAGCGCGCATCGATCTGCGGTGTCCCCGTCCAGCCGAGAATTGCCGCATTCTCATGCGTGTAGACCGCAGCGACGCCCGGCATCGCGTACGCCCGCGCGGTATCGATCGCGGTGATCCGACCGCGTGCCTCGCGGCTTTGGAGGCCCAGCGCGATCAGTGGCGCGCCGGTGCCTGTCGCGAGCGGATGGTAGTCGGCCGCGTAGCGCGCTGCGCCTGTGACCTTTGCGAAGGCGTCCAGACGGGGGACTGGGGATCCGATGCCTTTCACGGCGTGCCAAGCTCCTCGAGCGTCGAGATGATGGCGCCACGTGCGAGCGCCACCTTGTGTGCCGTCGCCGCGCTGGTTTTTGCGCTCTGCAGCAGCTTGTCGGCGACCGCGTGCCAAAGGGTGGCGGTCGGTCGGGCGCCGATCATGAGGGCTTCGGCACTCGCGCACCGCCATGGTGCCGGGGCGACACCGCCCAGGGCGATTCCGGCCGCCCGAATGGACCCCGCCTCGAGGTGGAGCGCGGCGGCGACCGAGGCCGCGGCGAACTCGTACGATGCCCGCTGGCGAAGCTTGAGATAACGCGAATGGCGTGCCGTCTCGGTCAACGCGATCTCGATGCCGACGATCAGTTCGCCCGGCCGCAACGTGACGGGATTGGTCGGCGGACCCGCGTAGAAGTCGTCGAGGCTCAGCGTGCGTTCGCCGGTATCGCCGAGAAGGTGAACCTTCGCCCCGAGTGCGGCCAGCACGACCGCCAGATCGGACGGATGGACCGCGATGCACCCGGCGTCGCCGCCGAGGATGGCGTGCGCGGACGTTGGCTCCTCTTGCGCGGCGCATTCGCTCGCCGGGAGGCGGCGGTTGCAGGCGGTATCGGGCGCGCGGAAGTAGGGGCAGCGCGTTGCCTGGACGAGGTTGCCGCCCACGGTCGCGGCGTTTCTGATCTGTCCGCTCGCGCCCGAGAGCACGGCGGCAGAGACCGCGGGAACGCGCTCCGCTCATTGCCGCATGCTCGGCGAGCGCCGTGTTGGATACCAGCGCGCCGATCATCGCCCTGTCGGACGAGATCTCGATGCCGCCGAGGGGAAGGCCGCGAATATCGACCAGTCGGCGCGGGACGACCGCGCCGAGCTTCATCACGTCGACGAGGCCGGTGCCTCCCGCGACCGCATGGCTTCCCGGTTCGGCGAGGTGTGCGGCGGCCTCGGCCAGTGTTGTCGGCCTAACGATGTCGAACGGTTGCATCCGCCAGCTCCTGCACGGCGTTCAGTATCCCTTCGTAGGCGCCGCACCGGCAAAGGTTGCCACTCAGCCGTTCGCGCAGACTTTCGCGGTCGAGCGGCTCGCCCTCGGCAAGCACCGCCAGTGCGGACATGATCTGGCCGGGCGTACAGAAACCGCATTGCAGCCCGTCGTGCCGGATGAACGCCTCCTGCAAGGGGTGCAGCGTGCCATCGGGGGCGGCGACCTCCTCGATGGTTCGCACGTCGAAACCCGTCGGCCAGGGCGGCGAGTTGCAGGCAGGACAGGCGCCGTTCGCCGTCGATGTGGACGGTGCAGGCGCCGCACTGGCCGTGGTCGCAGCCCTTCTTCGTGCCCGTGAGGCCGAGGGTGTCGCGCAGCAGGTCCAGGAGCGTGAGCCGCGGGTCGACGGTGAGGCGAACCTCTTTTGCGTTGACCGTCAGCCGCACCGGAAAGCCCGCGCCCTCGGAGTCGCCGACGCCCGCCATCTCGTTCACTCCAGCAACAGTCCCGCCCTGCGGAGCTGGTCTTTGATCGAAGCAAGGTCGCCCTTGTAATCCCACACCTGCACGGTGTCGTGCGGACACGCGACGAACAGGTGATCCTCGGTGACCGATAGGATCCGGTCGATTTTTATCACCTTTTCCACGAATTCACGTGGGGCGAAGTCGGACTTGCGAAGCTCGCCATTGGCGTCATACCCGAGGTGGACGGTACGCGGGCGAATGTGGGCGGTAATGTAGCTCATAGATCCTTCTCGATCAGGCAGAAACGGTGGGATGGGCCGGGGAGGCCGCGCCCGCATTGCCAGCGGTCGCCGGCGGGTTGACGAGGTGGCACGCGACTTTCGCACCCGAGCCGACGTCCGTCAGAACCGGCGCAATCTCGGCGCAGACCGGCATTGCGTGGGGGCAGCGCGTTCGGAAGCGGCAGCCGCTCGGCGGGTCGATCGGGCTTGGAACGTCGCCCTGGACCGGCGTGCGCGGCGGACGCTGGACGCTCGGCGGATCGGGCCGGGCGATGGCGGAGAACAGCGTGCGCGTGTAGGGGTGCAGCGGTTCGGTCCAGAGCTGCCGCTTCGGAGCGACCTCGACGATCTCGCCGACGTACATCACCGCAATGGTGTCGGCGAGATAGCCGATGACCGACAGGTCGTGCGACACGAAGAGGTAGGCGACGCCCATCTCCTCCTGCAGCCGGCGCAGAAGGTTGATGATCTGCGCCTGCACCGAGACGTCGAGCGCGGAAACCGCCTCGTCACAGACGACCACGGAGGGCCGAAGCGCGATCGCACGCGCAATTGCGATGCGCTGTCGCTGGCCACCGGACAGTTCGTGCGGATGGCGCTCGGCGTAGTCGGCGTGAAGCCCGACCAAAGCGATCAGCGCATCGACCTGGGCACGCCGCTCGCGGCCCGAGCCGATACCATGGACCGAGAACGGTTCGGACAAGATCTGACGGATCGTGCGCCGCGGATTGAGGGAGGCGAACGGGTCCTGGAAGACCATCTGGATTTCCCGGCGCGCCGCGCGGAGGTCTTTGCGGCGGGTGTGGGCGATATCGTCTCCGTTGAGGAGGATCTGTCCATCGTCCGGTTCGTAAAGACGGATCAGCGTGCGGCCGAGGGTCGACTTCCCGCAGCCCGATTCGCCGACGAGGCCGAGGGTTCCGCCGGACGCGATCTGGAGGCTGACGTGGTCGACCGCGCGGACCGTTCCCGCGGGGGTGCGATGGTATTTGACCAGATCGCGAACATCGAGAATGGGGGAGACCTGGCTCATGCGATCTGTCCCGGATGGTAGCAGGCGACGCGCGCGCCGCCGTGTTCGGTGAGGGGTGGCATGTCGCGCTCGCAAATCGCCGTCCGGCGGTCGCACCGGGGCGCGAAGGGGCACCCGGCCCCGAGCTTTTGCATCGGCGGCACCGTCCCGGGGATTTCGGCGAGCGCGGGGGCTTCGCCGGATTGGATGACGAGTTCCGGACGCGGCACACTGGCGAGCAGCGCGCGGCTGTACGGATGGGCGGGGGCGGAGAAGAATGTCTCGGCGTCGGCCTCCTCCACCTTCCGCCCGGCATACATGACGAGCACGCGCTGCGCCCATTCGGCGACGACACCGAGGTCATGGGTGATGAGGATCACGCCCATGCCGATCTCGCGTTTCAGCCGGTCGATGAGCTCGAGCACCTGGGCCTGGATCGTGACGTCGAGCGCGGTGGTCGGCTCGTCGGCGATCAGGACCTTCGGACGGCAGGCGAGGGCGATCGCGATCACGATGCGCTGACGCATCCCGCCCGAAAGCTGAAACGGGTACTGTCCGGCGCGTTTGGCGGGCTCGGGAATGCCGACGAGCTCCATGAGCTCGACGCTCGACCGGCGCGCGGCCGCCTTGCCGCGGCCTTCGTGCTCCATGATGCTCTCGGCGATCTGCTCGCCCGCGGTCATCAGCGGATTGAGACTGGTCATGGGCTCCTGAAAGACCATCGACACCTCGTTGCCCCGCAGCGCACGCATCTCCGCCTCGCTCGTGGTCGCGAGGTCGTGCGAGCCGAGGCGGATGGTCCCCGCCTGAAGCCGCGAGATCGACGGGGGAAGCAGGCGCATGATCGAATGGGCCAGCATGCTCTTGCCGCAGCCGGATTCTCCGACGACCGCCAGCGTCTCCCCGGCGGAGAGGGACAGATCGACGTTGTTGACGACCGGAAACCACGTCTTCCCGCGGCGGTCGCGGAACTCGGTGCGAAGCCCGGTGACTTCGAGCACGGGCGCGGTCATCGTTCGGACCTCGGGTTCAGCGCTTCGTTCAGGGCATCCCCCAGAAGGTTGATGGCGAGCACGGTGAAGAGGACCGCGAGGCCAGGGATCGTCACCATCCACCACGCGGTGCGGATGGCCGACCGGCCGGCGCCGATCATGAAGCCCCAGGTCATCACGTTCGGGTCGCCGAGGCCGAGGAAGGACAGACCGGCCTCGAAGAGGATCGACGTCGCGACCATCAGCGAACCGGCAACGACGATCGTGGACAGGACATTCGGCAGGATCTGCACGACGAGGATGCGCATGTCGTGCATCCCGAGCGCCTGGCAGGCCTCGACGAATTCCCGGTTCTTGAGGGCTCTCACCTCGGCCCGCACCAGCCGGGCGAGCGGCGCCCAGGAGACGATGGCGATGGCGCCCACGATGTTCGGCAAGGTCGGCCCGAGGACGGCGACGATGACGATCGCGCCGATGAACGTCGGGATCGTCTGGAAGAATTCGGTCAGCCGCATCGCCGCGATATCGACCCAGCCTCCGAAATAGCCGGCGAGCGCGCCGATCACCGTGCCGATCACGACGATGAAGAGCGTGCACACCACGCCCACCAGCAGCGACACTCGCGCGCCGTAGACGATGCCCGCCGCGATCGACCGCCCCAGCATGTCCGTGCCGAGAAGATACTCCCCGAAAGGCGGCTGGAACGGAGGGCCTGCCATGTAGAACGGATCCTCCGGGTAGAGCGTGGAGGCGAAAGCGGCGAGGAGCACGACGACGAGGAGCAGCGTCAGCCCGATGATCCCGGAGGGGGTCATGAGGATGCGGACGTACGCCGGCGGGCCGGAACGAAGGTCAGCCATTGCGGTTGCCCCCGAGCTGAATGCGGGGATCGACGATCGTGTAGATGACGTCCACCACGGCGTTCGTGACGACCACGAGGATCGAGCTGAGGAAGAAGATCCCGAGCAGCAGGTTGAGGTCGCGGGCGAAGAGCGATTCGTAGGCGAGCAGGCCGAGGCCCGGCCAGCCGAACACCGATTCGATGATGACCGATCCGCCCAGCATCGCGGACACCTGGACGCCGGCCATTGTCAACACCGGCAGGATCGCGTTGCGCAGCGCATGACGCCAGACGATCTTGCTCGGAGCGAGGCCCTTGGCGCGGGCGGTCTTGATGAAGTCCTGCCCGAGCGTCTCCAGCATCGAGGCCCGCATCAGGCGGGTGTAGAGCGCCATGTAGAAGAACGAGAGCGCGATCGCCGGGAGCACCAGATGGTGAAGCACATCGAGCGCGTGGCCGAGCGGCGTCGCGGTCTTTCCGATCGTTTCGATGCCGCTTGTCGGAAACCAGCCGAGATTGAGTGCGAACACGATGATCAGCATCAGCCCGACCCAGAACAGCGGCGTCGCATAGGTGACGATCGCGAGGATGACGATGACGTGGCTCGTGAAGGTGCCGTTGCGCACCGCGGCAATGGCGCCCAGCAGGATGCCGAACCCGACGGACAGCAGCATCGACGCGCCCATCAGGAGCGCCGTCGCGCCGAGGCGCTCGAGGATCAGCTCCGACACTTCGCGGCTGTGGCGGAAGGAATAGCCGAGGTCGAAGACGACGAGGTTCTTCATGTAGCTGACGAACTGCACCCACAACGGCTGGTCGAGGCCGAACTGAGCGCGAATCTGGTCCATGTACTCCTGCGTGGCCGCGCCGGATTCGCCGGCGAGAACCGACGCCGCGTCACCCGGAGCGAGACGGATCAGGAAGAAGTTGACGACGACGATCGCCAATATGATCGGCAGGCCGTGCAGGATGCGCCCCGCAACGTACTTCGCTTTTGCTGTCCACATGAGGTCGATGCTCTCGGGTAATGGATCGCGCGGGGCATGCGCCGCCCCTCCAACGGGGCGGCGCGTCAACAAGGCTTACTCGGCCACCCAGGTGTCGTAGAGGCCACCACGCAGGCCGAGCGGCGAGGTGATGAGGTCGTGCACCCGGTCGCGCGCCACGGCGACGAGATCCATCTCCATGATCCAGATCAGCGGCACGTCGTCGGCGAGGATGCGCTGCAGCTCGTGGAAGTACTCGTTCCGCTTGTCGGCGTCGGCCTCGGTCTGGGCCGCTTCCCAAAGGCGGTCCACCTCGGGATTGGAGTAACCCGAGGCGTTACCGTAGGGCACTTCCGGGTTGATCATCTGCGACCAGGTGTTGCGCTGCACGCCGAGGGTCGGATCGGCCATGCCGATGTACCAGGACGACGTCATGTCGAAGTCGTACTCGTTGTGCACGGCGCGGACAAAGGTCGGATAATCGCGGTTGCGCAGCGTGACCTCGACGCCGATCCGGGCGAGCGACTGCTTGATGTACTCGCCCATCCGGCGCCAATCCTCGCCGAAGGCCGCAGGATCGTGAACGAAGGTGAGCGGGTTCTCGTCGGTGTAGCCAGCCTCTTCCAGAAGCGCCTTGGCCTTATCCAGACGATCATCCACCGCGTAGTCGGTGACGCCCTCGGACGTGAACGCTCCGCTGCCCTCCACGAAGGACGAGATCGGGCCGATCGCCGGCTTGCCGAAACCGTACCAGACGTTGTTGATGATCTGATCGCGGTCGAGAGCGTACGAGATCGCCTGCCGCACCCGCTTGTCGTCGAACGGCGGCTTGCGGGTGTTGAGTTCGAGCAGCATCACCGGTGCGATGGCCTCGTAGCCACCCTCGACGATCGAAACGTCGTCGAGCGTCTCCAGCCGGCGCATCTCGACCGGATTGATCGTGCCGAAGGTGGCGACGTCGATCTCGCCGCTTTCGATGCCGGCGGCGCGGGTCGCCGAGTCGGCGATGAAGCGGAAGACAATGCTGTCGAGGTAAGGCTTGCCCTCGCGCCAGTAGTTCTCATTGCGGTCGAGGCGGAGGTAGCTGCCCTTGCGCCATTCGGCGAACTTGAACGGGCCGGTCCCGATCGGCTCGTTGACGGCAGGATTGTTGCGGAAGTCCGTCCCCTCGTAGATGTGCCGCGGAACGATGGGCAACTCCAGGCTGGACAGGCCGCGCATCAGCGGGATGTACGGATGGGCGAGGTGGAAAATCGCGGTGGTGTCGTCAGGCGTTTCGATGCTCTCGACGGGACCGAGATTGCCCTTGCCGCGAGGGTGGTAGGGTTTGACGACCTCCATCAAAGAGAACTGGACGTCGGCGGAGGTGAACGGCTCGCCGTCGTGCCAGACGACGTCGTCGCGCAGATGGAAGGTGACTGTCAGGCCGTCGTCACTGACCTCCCAGCGTTCGGCGAGCGACGGGATCGGGTTCAGATCCATATCGTACTCGAGCAACCCGTCGAAGATCTTCGTGGCCACTTCGGCGGTCGTCGGCGCGGAGCTGAGGGCGTTGGTGATCGTGGCGGGTTCAGGGGTGGTGGTGATCGTGATCATCCCACCCTGGGTCGGCTGCGCCTGAAGCGTCGACGCGCCGAGAAGGCTGCCGAGGGCGACTGCGCCTCCCAGCAAGCTTCGCGTTAGTGATTTTATCATGCAGATAAATCTCCGGTCCGATTCTGGGAACTTCCGTCGTGGATCGTGTCGACTGGCGTGAACGGTTCCGTGTCAGAACGACTTTAAAACCAGCCTGTTGGCCTGTTGCTCCGGGGTCGTTGCGGACGTGCGTTCCCGTCCGAGCGTCCCGAGCCGCACCCCAAGATTTTCACACCTACTATTATTCTGCAAGTGAGAATTTAGTATCACGAAAAATGCACCGTGGTGTATGGTCTTGAGGCAAGCGAGGGAGGGCGTCCTGCCTGAAGCGGTGGAAAAACATGATCCTGAGGGCGAAAACGCGGCGCTCTCAGGGCTTGGTAAGCACGTTCGCCGGCTGCGGAACGAGCGCGGAATCACGCTGACGAAGTTGGCGGCGGCGAGCCAGGTGTCTCCAGCGATGTTAAGTCATATCGAACGCGGCCGAAGCGCGCCGTCCATCAAGGTGCTCGACCGGATCCGTCGCGCGCTCGGCGTCTCGTTCGGTAGCTTCTTCGATGAGATGGATGTCGATCCGGCGGCGGACGAGGCGAGCGTGGTCACCCGGCGCGGCAGTCGTCCCGTTCTCGACTTCGAGGCCATGGGGCTGACCAAGGAGCTCTTGTCGCCCACGCGCAACTCTCAACTCGAACTCTTCGTGCTCAAACTCAAGCCGGGAGGAAATTCCGGGCAAGGATCCGCTGCGTCGCAGCGGTGAAAAGTGCGGTCTCGTTCTTTCTGGGCAATTCGAGCTGACGATCGGCGATCAGGTCTACACCCTGGGCGAGGGCGATTCATTCCAGTTCGACAGCGGCCGGCCGCATTCCTTTCACAATGCCGGGGCGGGCGAGGCGCGGGTCGTCTGGATCATCAACTCCACCGAAATAGGCTGAGATCAGGGCGGCGGGAGCTGTCGACTGTCGGGTCGCCCGACCTGCGCGATGCCTGGTCAAGGACCAGGACGCGCTCCTCACCTTCTTCGACTTCCCGGCCGAGCACTGGGATCATCCACCGACGGTATCGCCCACACCGCGACCGCCGATCAGCGCGCCGCCTGACCGGCCAATCACCCGGGTTCCGCCATAGCATCTCTTCAACGCGCGCGCGGCGGCACGGATCACCGAGCGTGTCCCACGACGACTGGCGGAAAAGAGCGGCCGCCGTAGCCTCGTCGCGTGCCGCGCCTGGCGATCCATGCCGACGAACACAACTCGCCCGCGCAGAGCTGTCCGGGTTTCAAGAGCGACGCGGAAAGGCCCGTGCTCCCTAATCGGCTCCAGGGCCTTGGGGGCGAACTCCCTTCCGGACCTCCGATGCTGCCACCGAGCCATCAGACCGCGCGCGGTCGTCAGTAGTCCGGGACCGTCACCTCGATTTCGATCGACGCGTAGTAGTCGGCCAGATCGCGGATGTCCTGGTCGTCGAGCGATTGCGCGATGATGGACATCTGCTGGTGCTGGCGCGCGCCGGAGCGGAAGGCGCGCAGCTGCGCCATCAGGTAGATTTCGCTCTCGCCGGCGATATGCGGCACTTCGGGGTTTGTGCCGATGCCGTCCATGCCGTGGCACACTTGGCACGTCGACGCCTTCTTGTGTCCGGCGACAGGGTCCGCCGCGGCGGTGCCGCCACCCATCCACGTCGCGGCCAGCGCC
Source organism: uncultured Alphaproteobacteria bacterium (assembly GCA_963771975.1). Lineage (GTDB taxonomy): Bacteria > Pseudomonadota > Alphaproteobacteria > Rhizobiales > Amorphaceae > Acuticoccus. Next base: position 157,826 of record CAVYVL010000004.1, read on the forward strand.
GCGGCGATTGCAACTGATCTCATCGTGTCCGCCTGTTGTGGGCGGCCGCGACCCTCGGGGCCGCGGCCGTCTTCGTCTTGCGGCCTAGTCGCCGTAGGAGATGCGGTAGATGGCGCCGGCGAGATCGTCGGACACCAGGAGCGAGCCGTCGCGCAGCTCGGCGATATCCACCGGGCGTCCGAGATATTCGCCGCTGTCGGTCAGCCACCCTTCGGCGAAGGGTTTCGTGGTGGCATTGCCCTCCTCGTCGATCATCGTCACCATGACCCGCGCCCCGACTGGCGTGGTGCGGTTCCACGAGCCGTGCTGGGCGGAGAAGATCGCGTTCTTGTATCGCGACGGGAACATGTCGCCCTCGTAGAACTCCATGCCAAGGTCGGCGGCGTGGGCGGTCATCTCGACGGCGGGGAAGACGACGTCCGCGGGCGGCTCCTCGTCCTTGTATTCGTCGGTGCGCACGTCACCACCGCCGTACCAGGGGAAGCCGAAGTTCTGGCCCGCCGCGGTCTGGTGGTTCAGTTCGCCCGGCGGGATGTCGTCGCCCATCCCGTCGACCTGGTTGTCGGTGAACCACAGTTCGCCCGTCTCCGGATGGAAATCGTGGCCGACCGAGTTGCGCACGCCGGTGGTGAAGACCTCGCGCCCGTTCCCGTCGGTGCCGATGCGGATGATGCCGCCGATGCCGTGCTTCTTGTACCCGGCGAGCTTGTCTTCGGCCGGCACGTTGAAGGGCTGACCGAGCGAGATGTAGAGCTTGCCGTCCGGCCCGATCTTGCAGACGCGGGCGGTGTGGTTGTAGCTCTCGTCGGCCGGCGGAATGAGGTCGCCCTGCTTCACCACGTTGAAGGCCGCGACGTCCGGGCTCTCATAGAAGAACTCCGCCGCGGGGAAGACGAGGACGCGGTTCTGCTCGGCGATGTAGAGGAAGCCGTCCGGAGAGAAGCACGGGCCGTTGGGGATGGTGAACGCCAGCGAGGGGGCGAAATCCTTCACCTCGTCGGCGACGCGATCCTTGTCGCGATCCGTCACGGCCCAGACCTTGGTCTTGCGGGTGCCGACGAACGTCACGATCCCCTGTGGTCCGACCGCCATGTGGCGCGCGTCCGGTACGATCGCATAAAGCTCGATCTTGAAGCCGTCCGGCAGGGTCACGTTCTCGAGGATGGCGCTCAGGTTCTCCGCCTTCTGGCCGCCCTGTTCGATGACCGTGAAATCGGTCACGCCAGTGCTCTGAAAATTCGAAAGTTTTTCCAAGTTATCCGGGGCGGGCGCCTGTGCGAGCGCTGTCGACGCGAGGCACGTGGCTGCAATAGTGGTGAGAACTGATCGAAGCATGTTCGAAATTTCCTCCCGTCCCGCTCGTTTCGGCGGGCACTTATTGTTTTGTGTCGGCGGCATGGCAGAAGCTGTCGCCAATTCAACAGTATAATGTCGGGGGAGAGGTGGCAACTCGGCCATTCGTCTCACGCCATGGCCGCGACGCCGGCGAGCCGCCGCCGAAGTGCGGGCGCGCCGGCGATCAGCTCCGCCGCAGCAGGAGCGGCAGAACCGCAATCAGCAGGAGCAGGCGGAAGATGTGGTGCGTGGCGACGTAGACGGGGTCGTACCCCAGCGCCAGCGCCATGGCGCCCATGCCCTCCACGCCGCCGGGCGCGAACGACACCCACACTTGCCCGAACGGCAGCGCCAGGACGTGAGCCACGCCCGCGCTGACGATCCCGGACAAGCCCACCGCGACCGCCGCCGTCACCAGCCCGGCGACCATGAGCCGCTTCAGCGTGGTTCGGTCCAGGCGGTCGAAGCGCTCGCCGATCACCGCGCCGGCGAGCGAGAAGCCGACGAAGGTGAGGATCGCCGACGGGCGTCCCTCCAGGAGGTCCGATGCCGTGCGCCAGTCCGCTGGTGACGACGCCGGCCAGCAGGAAGGCCGCCGGAACCTTGAGCCGGCCGAACAGGATGCCCACGGCGAATGCGGCGCCGATGAGGATGGCGCTCGGCAGCAGCGTCAGGATCGGCATCACCGCGACAGCGGGATGAGGTGCGCCGGTGGCCCCGTCGATCTGCGTGATGATCGGCGGCAGCAGCACGGTGATGAGGAGGAGCCGCAGGCTCTGCAGCGTCATCACCGTCTGCGTGTCCGGCTTGGCGTGCCCGCCGCCCGCCGCGAGCGACAGCGCGTAGGACATCGCCCCCGGCGAGCTGGCGAGGATCGACGTCGGCCGGTCGAGGCCGAAGGTGCGGCGCAGGATCATGCCGGACAGCAGCATCGCGGCCACGATCGTGACCGTCAGCGCCGCGAGGCTGAGAGGGAACCGCGCGAGATCCGAGAGGAGATGCGGCGTCACGCCCGAGCCGAGAGTGACGCCGATGGTGGCGAAGGCGGTGTCGCGCAGCGTCTGCGGGACGCGCGGGCCCAGCTTGGCGAGCGCGACGGCGGTGACCGCCAGCGTGGAGCCGATCAGCGCGCCGGCCGGCACGCCGAGCGCCACGCATGCGCCCGCCCCGGCCAGCGCCGGGACGAGCGCGACGACGAGACCGCGCATCATGTTACGGCCGAGCGGTGGGGGCATCGCCCTCGGCGCGGGCCGCGCGGCGGCGGCGGGTGGTGACGATCGGCACGATCACCACCACCAGCGCCAGGATATAGAGGACGATTGCGTTGCCCGACTGGATCAGGATCGCCCAGTCGCCGCCGGAGATCGACAGCGCGCGCCTGAGGTTGTTCTCGAACAGGGATCCGAGGACGAACCCGAGGATGACCGGGGCCAGCGAGAAATCGAGCTTGCGCATGATCCAGCCGATGACGCCGAGCCCGGTGATCATGAAGAGGTCGTGCGGGTTGGACACCACCGAGTAGACGCCGATGAAGGCGAGCACGCCGATCAACGGGGTGAGGAACTGCTGCGGGATCGTCAGCATCCGGGCGAACAGGCCCACCAGCGGCAGGTTGATGATGATCAGCGCGATATTGCCGATGTACATCGACGCGATGAGGCCCCAGGCGATCTCCGGCCGCTGGGTGAACATCAGCGGTCCCGGCTGCACGTTGAACAGGAGGAGGGCGCCGAGCAGGATCGCCGTCGTGCCGGAACCCGGGATGCCGAGGGTCAGCATCGGCACCATCGCCCCGCCGGCCGCCGCGTTGTTGGCCGCCTCCGGCGCCGCGAGGCCGCGGATGTCGCCCTTGCCGAACGCCCTCGTTGTCCTTGGCGACGCGCTTCTCGGTGCCGTAGGCGACGGCCGAGGCGACCGAAGCCCCCGTCCCCGGCAGGATGCCGATGAAGAAGCCGATGAAGGACGACCGCAGGATGGTCCACTTGACGCGGGCGAGGTCCTTCATGCTGACGAAGCTCTTGTCGATCTTCAGCGCTTTCAGCGTCCCGGACGCCTGGTGCTCCACCAGGGTGATCAGCTCGGCCATGCCGAAGAGGCCGATGACGACGACGAGGAAGTCGATCCCGGCGAGAATGTCCGGGATGCCGAAGGTGTAGCGCTCCACGCCGGTGTTGGCGTCGATGCCGACGGAGGCCAGCATCAGCCCGAGTACGGCGCCCAGCAGCGTCTTCACCGGGTTGGCGCCGACCAGCGAGGCCAGCGAGGCGAACGCGAACACCATCAGCGCCACATAGTCCGACGGCGAGAAGGTGACCGCGTAGGACGCCAGCAGCGGCCCGAACAGCGACATCAGGACGACCGCGAACGTACCGCCCACGAAGGAGGCGATGGCGGAGAGGGAGAGGGCGCGGCCCGCTTCGCCGTTCTTGGCCATCGGATTGCCGTCGAGCGTGGTCATCACCGCGCCCGCGTCGCCCGGCACGTTGAGCAGGATCGACGAGATGCGCCCGCCATACTCGGCGCCGTAGTAGATGCCGGCGAGCAGGATGATGGCCGATTCCGGCGGCAGGCCGAAGCCGTAGGCGATCGGCAGCAGGATGGCGACGCCGTTGATCGGGCCGATGCCCGGCAGCGCGCCGATCAGCGTTCCGGCGAAGCAGCCGGCCAGCACCAGGAAGAGGTTGAGCGGGTCGAGCGCGGTCGCAAAGCCCTGCGCCGAGGCCGGTGAGGATGGCGTCCAATTTGGCCTCCTAGAGGTAGGCGGCGAAGACGCCGTCGGGCAGGTTGAGTTCGAGGATCTCGGTGCAGAGGAAGAAGCCGACCACACCAGTGACGGCGCCAAAACCGATGGCGGGCAGCACGCGCGCGCCGAGCATGAACGCCAGCAGGGTGCAGAAGGCGAACGTGGAGAGGATGAACCCGGCCGGCTCGTAGAACTGCGCGTAGCCGAAGAGCAGTACGACGAGGATCGCCAGGCGCCCCCAGGTCGGCAGGGTCAGGCCGAAGCCGGCGACGTCCGGCTTTGCGACCAGATAGCCCGAGCACAGGATCGCCGCGACGCCGAGCAGTCTCGGCCAGGACTCCGGCCCCAGCGGGTCGTACTGGAACGGGGCCTTGATGGCGGTGAACGCGATGAAGGTGTAGCCGATCGCGACCAGGAGCAGGGCGCCGGCGAACAGCCTGTCGACCATAGCGGTGATGCCTTCGTGGGTTGGTGGACCGCGTCACGGCGGCCCGGGGCGAGCCTCTGGCGACGTCGCAAGCGCCGGCGGGTGAACCGCCGGCGCTTGCGGGCGCCGCAGGAGGCGGACCGGTGGCTTACTGGATGAGACCGGCTTCCTTGGCGATGGAGCGCATCCGCTCCACGCGGGTCAGCATCTCGGCCTGCATCTCCTCACCGGCGAGGGCGACGGGCTGCAGACCCTGGTCGGTCACCGTCTTGTTCCAACCGTCGGTTCCGTACGCGCTCTCGAACGCGGAGACCCAGGCGTTGTACGCCTCGTCGGAGACGTTCTTGCCCATGTAGTAGCCGCGGATGATCGGCCAGACAGCGTCCGCGTAGCCGAGCTCGACGGTGGTCGGGATGTCGGCGAACGGCGCGGGCAGGCGCTCCTCGTTCATGACGGCGAGCACGCGGATGTTCCCGGCGTCCATCATCGAGGTGACCTCGCCGACGTCGCCGGTGTAGACCGCGATCGAGCCGCCCAGCAGGCCGGCCATGGCGTCGCCGCCGCCGTCGAACGCGACGTAGCGCATCTGGCGCGGGTCGATGCCTTCCGAGCGGACGAGAAGCGCCGCCTTCATCCAGTCCTGCGAGCCGACGGAGCCGCCGGCGCCCAGCACCACGCTGGTCGGGTTCTCCTTAAGCGCGGCGAGTACGTCGTCCAGGCTCTGGAACTCGGAGTCCGCCTTGACGATGATTGCGCCGTAGTCCTGCCCCGCGGCGGCGGTGAACTTCACGTCGTCCTCGTTCCACTGGCCGTACTTGCCGATCGCCATGTTGAGCAGCGAGCCGGAGGAGAACGCGACGATGGCGTTGGGATCGTCGGTGCGGTTGGTGTTGAACTGGTTGATCGCGACGGCGCCGATGCCGCCGGGCATGAAGGTGACCTGGACCGGGCTCTCGAATTCGCCCTTGAGGCCCGACTGGGCGATACGGCAGGTGAGGTCGAAGCCACCGCCAGGCTTGGCCGGGGCGATGCACTCCGGCTTGTCGATCTCCTGGGCCCAGCCGGTGCCGGCGAAGAGCATGGAGAGGGCAGCCGCGGATGCCAAAGTCTTCAAACGCATGGTGAGGTTTCCTTCCTACGATTCCAGCGAACCGGAGCGTTTCTTATGACGCGAGCCCAGCGATCCGGCAGCCTGAGCGCCGAGGCCGCTGTCGATGCATCGCTGGCATTGGTATAGCACAGGCCTGACCCAAGGTTGACCGGGGATCTGAGGGCTGGCCCATCGGCCGCGGGCGAATTTCCACGGACGACGGCGGTCGCGAACGTTCCGGCCCACCCCGCCCGACGGCCATCGCGGCAGTCGTCACACTTGGCGGCCATCTTTCGGCCACTCCGGCTTCGACGTGCCGCCGCAGATGCGGGGCGAGGAATGCTGGCGTACGCCGTCATCGGCGCCAACGCGCCGGCGGAGGCGGATCCGCGCGCCGACCGGCACGTCCTGGGCGACCATACGTTCTCGTTCTCGCGTTCGGCATTCATGCCGCACTGGGCGCGCGCGGCCGCACGATTCGCGGGCCAAACGAGCGCTCAGGGGAGGGCTGGCCTTAGCCTGCCACGGCGCCGATCACCAGGAACAGCACCGCCGACAGGAGCGCCGTCGCCGGCACCGTCACGACCCAGGCCGCGACGATGGTCATGAAGTGGGAGCGGCGGACCAGCTTGCGCCGGCGGCGTTCTTCCACGGCGTGGTCCTTGGCCTTCGTGTGCTTGTCCTGGCGCCGGGTGCGCCGGCCTTCGTCCCACTCGCGGTAGAAGCCGACGCCGAAGACGCCGCCTACCGCGATGTGCGTCGAGCTGACGGGAAGGCCCAGCCAGGACGCGATGATGACGGTGATCGCCGCCGACAGCGCGACGCAGTAGGCCCGCATCGGGTTCAGCTTCGTGATCTGGTCGCCGACCATGCGGATCAATTTCGGGCCGAACAGGAAGAGACCGAGCGAGATCCCGAACGCGCCGATCACCATCACCCAGGTGGGGATGGCGACACTGGTCGTGACGTCGCCCGCCAGGGTCACGTGGACGATCGCAGCCAGCGGGCCGACCGCGTTGGCGACGTCGTTGGCGCCATGCGCGAACGACAACAGCGCCGCAGAGACCACAAGCGGCAGGGCGAATAGCGTCTTCAGCGAACGCTTGCGGTTCTCCAGCCCCTTCGCGCGGTGGCGGATGATCGGGACGCTGATCGCGTAGGCCATCGCGCCGACGCCGAGCCCGATGAGCAAGGCGAGGCCGAGGTCGATGTCGGCGACGCGCTTCAACCCTTTCAACGAGATGTACGCGGCGAAGACACCCGCCATCAGGCCGACGAGTATCGGCACCCACACCCGCGCCGCCGCAATGAGGTCGGGCCGCTTGACGATCCGCCACTCGATGAAGGCGAGGAAGGTTGCGGCGATCGCACCGCCCATGAACGGCGAGATGACCCAGCTTGCGGCGATCGCCCCCATCGTCGGCCAGTTGACGGCCGCAAAGCCCGCGGCCGCGATCCCGGCGCCCAGAACGCCGCCGACGACGGCGTGGGTGGTGGACACCGGCGCCCCGATCACGGTGGCGAGGTTGACCCACATGGCCGATGACAGCAGCGCCGCCGTCATCGCCCAAACGAAGATCTCCGGCGCGGCGACGCCGGCGGGGTCGATGATGCCCTTGGAGATCGTCCCGACCACGTCGCCGCCGGCCAGCAGCGCGCCCGCACTCTCGAACACCGCGGCGACGACGAGGGCGCCGCCCATCGTCAGCACTCGCGCGCCGACCGCGGGACCCATGTTGTTGGCGACGTCGTTGGCGCCGATGTTCAGCGCCATGTAGGCGCCGAGCGCGGCCGCCGCGACGATCATGATCGGTGTCTGGTCGAGATCGACGAAGAGGCCCGCGACGGTCGCCGCCAGCGTGATGAACGCGAGCGCCACCGCCGGCCCGACGAGCGGCCGCCCGACGGACTGCGTGGCGTACTCGACCGACCCGATGCGCTTCAGGTCCTTGTCGAGATATTTCCATCGCGTCCGGTTGTCCTCGAGGGCCACGGCGGATCCTTTGATGCGGTCGTCAGGTGAGGTGGACGGGGGCGGTAGGGTAGCGGCGGGCGGTTGCCTCAGGCCCTCGGCAGCGCACGCAGGATGGCCTTCAACTCAGGCTCGGAGACCATTTCGGCGGCCTTCTCCGGCGACACCCAGTTGAGCTGACGCTCGCCTTGCTCCGGAAAATTCGACGTCATCTCGTGCACATCGAGCCGAAAGACGAGCATGTCGCACGGTTCGACGAGACCGCTGTCGTTGTTCTTGGTGGAGGTGTAGCGGCCGATGGGCTCGGGCGAGACGGTGGCCCGCTTTACGCCGGCCTCTTCCCAGGCTTCCAGGAGGGCCGTGCCCGCGGCGTCATGGCCCTTTTCCGGCCAGCCTTTGGGGAGGATCCAGCGCTTCGTGCCGCGGCTGGTGATCAACAGCACCTCGGGCCCGCGTGGTTTCGTCCGCACGCACAGCGCCGCCACTTGAAGCCGCCGGGGGCGCTTCAGGAGCGGCAGGAGCAACTCGTCGCGCGCGAACTTAAAAAGCGTCTTTACCAAATGCCGAGCCCTCGAAACCTGCGTGGCAAATATTTGGATGTCGGCGATCGTCCCGCCGTCGGAACGGTCCGGCGCCGACCACAGCGAACCGTCACATACGAAAAAAATCCGGCTGTGCCCACCGGGAAAGCCGCCGCAGATGCCGCATCTCCGAGCCGCGGCTGAATTCAATCCGCTGTTGCATTGCGATAATGGACCATGAGCCGGCTTTGAAAAGGGTGGCGGCCGAGATCCATCCGCGGCGCGGTGGGAGGTCCCGGCAGCCGATGCATTGCGTGCCGTCGTCGGCATCCTGAAGATCGACGGGATACGCGCCCAACACGCCGCGTGTGCGGCCTTCCGTTTCGGCCGATGGCATGCCACAAGCTGCAGCCGATGAAGGGTTTGCAACGGTTCAGCCTCGACGGGCGCACGGCGCTCGTGACCGGAGCCAGTCGCGGGATCGGCGCAGGCGATTGCCGTCGGCCTCGCCGAGGCGGGCGCCGACGTCGTCGCATGCGCCCGCTCGGCGGACGGGCTTGCACGATACGCGTGCGCAGATCGAGGCGGCGGGGCGGACCTGCCACGCCATGACGTCGCCGACGCGACGGTGCCCGATGCGCTCGCCAGTCGACTCGAGGCGCTGAAGGCGACCGGCGTCGTCCCGACCATCCTCGTCAACAACGCCGGGGTGGAGGATGTCGCCCCCTCGGCCGACGTCACCGAGGCGCTGTGGGACGAGATCGTCGGCACCAACCTGAAGGCGGCCTTCTTCGTCGCGCAGGCCTTCGCGCGGCCGCTGCTGGCGGCGCAACGGTCGGGCGCCATCATCAACCTCGGCTCGCTGACCTCGGCCGTCGGCATCCCCACGGCGACGCCCTACACCGCGTCCAAGTCAGGCGTGCTGGGCATGACGCGGGCACTCGCCGCCGAGTGGGCGCCCGCGATCCGCGTGAACGCCATCGGACCCGGCTACTTCCGCACCGCCATGACCGAAGGCTTCTACCAGATGACGCGGACTGGCAGGCGACGATGCTGGGCAAGATCCCGATGCGCCGCTTCGGCGAGCTCGACGACCTCGTCGGCGTGTCGGTCTTCCTGGCCAGCGACGCATCCGCATACCTGACCGGTCAGATCGTCTACGTGGATGGCGGCACCCTTGCATCCCTGTAGGCCATGAGCGCATCAGCGGCGTGCGCCTCGATGGTCGAGATCGCACGATGTCTCCAAGGCGTTCGGCGACACGCATGGCCGTGCGGGAGCGCGTCGTTCACGGTGGATCGTGGCGCGTTTCTGACCATCGTCGGCCCGTCCGGCTGCGGCAAGACCACCTTCTGCGCATGATCGCCGGGTTCGAGACCGCCGGACAGCGGCACCATCCGCATCAACGGGCGCGACGTGAAACGACGTGCCGGCCTACCGCCGCTCCATCGGCATGGTGTTCCAGCGCCTGGCGCTCTTTCCGCACATGACGGCAGCGCAGAACGTCGCCTACCCCCTCAAGATGCGCCGCTTCGCCCCGGCGCGAGATCCCCGAACGGGTGGAGCGGTTCCTGTCGCTGGTTCGGCTCGACGGGCTCGGTGAGCGGCGCCCGCACGAGCTCTCCGGCGGGCAGCAGCAGCGCGTCGCCATCGCCCGCGCGCTGGCCTTCGGCCCGGACCTCTTGCTTCTGGACGAGCCGCTCTCCGCGCTCGACCGCAAGCTGCGCGAGGAGATGCAGCTGGAGTTCCGCCGCATCCAGCAGGACCTCGGCGTCACCACCATCAACGTCACCCACGATCAGCGCGAGGCGCTCGTCATGAGCGATCGCATCGTCGTGATGGACGGCGGCGTGGTGCAGCAGGCGGCCCGCCGCGGCGCATCTACCGCACGCCCACGAACCGCTTCGTCGCGACGTTCGTGGGCGTCACCTCGATCTTCCGCCGCCCGCGTCGTGGCGACGGACGGGCCGACACGTGACGCTGAGGCGGGCCCAGTCACGGCTGAGGCGCGCGGCCACGGCCCCTCTCGCCGGGCGAGGCGGTGGAGTGCACCCTGCGCGCCGAGCAGGTCACGATTCGCCGCCACGGACAGGATGCCAACGCCGCCGCGGCGGGTCACGAGAACACCGTCCCGGCACCATCGCGCAGCGATCTTCGAGGGCGACCGCATGGTTTATCGCGGTCACGGTCCGTTGCCGGACACTCGGCGCCGACGGTGTTCGTGTTCGACCACGACCCGGCCGCGACCGCTCGATCTGCGAAGGCGCCCCGTCACGCTCAGCTTCGCCGCCGCGCGACGCTGCTTTCCCGTTCGCCACCACCAGCTCCCCGCCAATCCAAGGAGACCGCCATGATCTTACTCGCCGCACCGCCCTCAAGGGCACGCGGCCACGTTCGTCGGCACCCTCGCCCTCCCCGTCGATCGCTGCGCGCGCAGGACAGAGCCGTCGGAGCTCATCGTGCGCGCCTGGGGCGGCGCATGGGGCGACGCGCTGAAGTCGGGCGTCGCCGATCCCGTTCACCGAGAAGACCGGCATCCCGTCCGCCTCGACTTCACCGAGGACAACGAGATCAAGCCGAAGATCTGGGCCGCGGTGGACCAGGGCCGCGTGCCGCCCATCCACGTCAACTGGGACACCACCACCAACGCCACCATCTCGGCGCTTCGCGGCGTGACGGTGGACCTGTCGGACCTGTCCGATCCTCGAGGGACTGCTGCCGCTCGCCAAGCCCATGGGGCTCGACGGCTATCCGCTCGTCAACACCTACGCCTACGTCTACGTGTGCGCCTACCGGCCCGAGGCCTTCCCCGACGGCCCGCCGGACAAGCTGGCGGGTGATGCTCGACCCGAAGTTCAAGGGCCGCGTCGCGCTCTATGACGACGGCATCGGCTTCAACCCCATCGCCGTCATCGCCGGCGGCGGCACGTTGGCGGACATCCCCGAGAACATGGAGCCGGGCTACGAGTTCTATCGCGAGCTGAAGGAGAACGAGCCGCTGCTCGGCGAGGATCCCGACTTCACCGCCTGGTTCCAGAACGGCGAGATCGACCTCGCCTGCACCATCTCGGTGAACGCGCGGGCTGCGCAAGCAAGAGGGGTATCGAGGTGGAGTGGACCGTGCCCGAGGAGGGCTGCAAGGTCGACACCGACGGGCTGTGGATCCCCAAGGGCCTGCCGGCCAACGAGGAGTTCTGGGCCAAGGAATTCGTCAACTACGCACTGTCCGAGCCGGCACAGAAGGCCTGGTGCGGCGCGCTCGGCCTGCCGCCGGTGCGTCCGGGCATCGAGCCGCCGGCGGACCTTGTTGGCGATCCCTCGTACCCGACGAAGCCGGAGGACTTCGACAAGCTCGTCTCGCGTGCCCTCGCCGGTTCTGGTGGAGAACCAGCCGATCTGGTTCGCCAAGTTCAACGAGATCTTCCAGGGCTGACCGGTGGCCGGCGCCGGTCCATGCGTGTGCGCTGGGCGCTGCTCGACGGGTCGAGTGGGCGGCGCGCGTGTCTGGCCGGCCCGCGTTCCGGGGCGCGCTGGCGTGGGCGCTTCCTCGCCCCGGCGCTCGTGCTGGTGGGCATCCTCGTCATCGGTCTCGGCCAGATGCTGGAGACGTCGCTGCACGAGCTGGACCTCGCCACCTACCGCCTCGGCGAGGAATACACGCTGGCGAACTACGACACCGCGCTGGAGCGCCCGGTCGACGTGGCGCGTCCTCGCCCGCACGTTGGGCGGGGCCGCGCATCGTCACCGCTGGCGACGCTGCTGCTGGCGTTCCCCTACGCCTACCTCCTGGTGCGGACGCCATCGCCGTGGGCCCGAAAGGCGATTCTGGTGGCGCTGTTCCTGCCCTTCTTCATCGGCCAGGTGGTGCGCGCCTATGGCTGGCTCATCATCCTGGGGCGCGAGGGGCTCGATGAACGACCTCTTCCGCGCGATCGGCCTTCCGGCGCAGGATTTCCTGTTCGCGTACCCGACCGTGCTCTTCGGCCTGGTGCAGTACATGCTGCCGTTCGCGGTGCTCCTGGTCGTGCCGGCGATCTGCGGCGATCCGTGAGGAGGTGGAGCTCGCCTCCGAAGTCGCTCGGCGCGCGCTGGCCGTCCACCTTCCGCCACGTGGTGCTGCCGATGGCGGCGCCCGGGCTCATCGGCGCCGCGGTGGTGGTCTTCACGCTGACGCTGACGGACTTCGCGATGCCGGAGATCCTCGGCGGCGGCGGGCAGGACTTCTTCGCCAGCGCCATCTACGACTCGTTCTTCCAGATCTCCAACGCCGGCCTCGGCGCGGCGCTCTCCATCGTGTTGACGCTCATCGGCAGCGTCATCGTCGCGGCGGTGTTCATGGCGGCCGGCACCGGCACCCTCGGCTTTCGGGGGGTGAAGTGAGGATCGCCGGCACGCAAGGCCGCATTCCTCTGGGGTGTCACCGCGGTTCTGCGTTCTGATGTTGAGCCTGCCGACGGTCATCGTCGTCGGCGCCTCGTTCACGTCGGGCGAGATCATCGCGTTTCCCCCGCAAGGGCTTCTCGCTGCGGTGGTATGGCGAGCTGTGGCAGCTCGCCTCGTTCAAGGCCGCGTTCTGGCGCTCGCTCTACGTCTCGGCGATCTGCACCGTCATCGCCATCCCGGTCGGGACGCTCGCCGCGATCGCCCTGTCGCGCTATCGCCTGCGGGCGCGCACCGCGTTGCAGGTGCTGTTGCTGCTCCCGTTCACGATTCCGCTCGTCGTGTCGGGCCTCTCGATGATGATGATGTTCGGCGAGGTCCGCATCCTCGGCAACCTGTGGCCGGTGGGGCTGGCGCTGTGCATCATCAATTTGCCCTTCATGATCTGGTCCGTCGCCTCGTCGGTGAACGCCATGGACCCGGAGCTGGAGAACGCTGCCGCGAGCTGCGGCGCGCCGCCGGTGCAGGCGTTCTTCACGGTCACGCTGCCGGCGGTGATGCCCGGGGTCATCACCGGCGCGCTGCTGATGTTCATCCTCGCCTTCAACGAGTTCCTGGTGAGCCTCTTCCTCACCAACTCGCGGACCGTCACGCTGCCGGTGGAGATCTACAATTCCATCCGCAGCGTGATCACGCCCGACCTCGCGGCGGTGTCGGTCGTCTACATCGCCATCGCTCTCCTCGCGGTGGCGCTGCTCGACTGGCTCGTCGGCCTCGACATCTTCCTCAGATCGAAATGACGTGATGCCCGAAATCAGCGTCCACACCCTGGCGGATCTCTCCGCCGACGCCCGCAGCGCCCTGCTGCAGCGCGCCGAGAGCGATCTCGGCCCGTTCCTCGAGAAGGCCGCGCCCATCATCGAGGCGGTCCGCACCGAGGGCGACGAGGCGCTCGCCCGCTTCGGCCGCGACTTCGACAAGGCCGCCGTCACAGCGGATGCGATCGCCGCCACCCCGGCCGACTTCGACGCCGCCTTCCAGGCCGTGGACCCGGAGATGATCGCGACGCTGGAGCGGGCGATCGACAATGTGCGCCGCTTCCACGAGGCGCAGATGCCCGAGGAAATGTGGTTCAAGGAGATGTCTCCCGGCGTCTTCGCCGGTGAGCGGTCGACCCCCATCCCGTCGGTCGCCTGCTATGTGCCGCGCGGCAAGGGCGCCTTCCCGTCGGTCGTCATGATGACGGCGGTGCCGGCGGTGGTCGCTGGCGTGCCGCAGCCCATCATCATCACCCCGCCGGGACCGGACGGGGGCGTGGATGCGGCGACCCTGGTGGCGGCCCGTCTTGCCGGGGTCGAGCGGGTGTACAAGGCCGGCGGTGCGCAAGGCATTGCGGCGGTCGCCTACGGGACGGCAACGGTGCCGAAGTGCGTCAAGGTGGTGGGGCCGGGCAGCCCCTGGGTGGTGGCCGCCAAGCGGCTGCTGGCGGACAGGATCGACCCCGGTCCGCCGGCTGGCCCGTCCGAGGCGATCATCCTCGCCGACGAGACCGCCAACGGCCGCGTCGCCGCGCTGGATCTCCTCAACGAGGCCGAGCACGGTCCGGACTCCTCGGCCTATCTGGTCACCAACTCGCGCCGCGTGGCGGACGAGGCAGCGGCCGCCGTGCCGCGCTATTGGGCAGAGATGGGCGCGGAGCGGGTCGGCTTCAGCCAAGCGGTGCTCTGCGGCGCGCGCGGCGGCATCGTGGTGACGGAGACGATGGACGAGGCGATTGAGTTCGTGAACGACTACGCGCCCGAGCACCTCCAGGTGCACGCCAAGGCGCCATTCGACTACCTGGGTGCCCTGAAAAACGCCGGCGAGATCCTGCTGGGCGAGCACACGCCCATCGCCATCGGCAACTTCATGCTCGGCCCCAACGCGGTGCTGCCGACCAACATGGCTGCGCTCACCCGCTCGCCGCTGGGTGTCCACGACTACCTGAAGCTCACCTCCATCGGCCATGTCACCCGGGCGGGGTATGCCCGACTGGCCCCGGACGCCTACCGGTTTGCCCGCTACGAAGGCTTCGATGCGCACGCAAATGCCGTGTCATCGCTTCGTGATGAAGCGTTCGATGATTGACGGCGCACAAATATTGGTCAGAAATATCACGCGCGGCATAGCGGTGATGGAGAAGCAGGCGATGGCCCGGCGATGGCACCCGTGTTGCTTCCTTGGATCGACTAGGAAATTCCGCGGCCGAGCTCCGGTCGCGGCGTGAAGGTGTAAAGATGGCAGACCTGCTCTCGGTCGAGGGTCTGACGCGCAGTTTCTACGGCGTCCACGCTCTGCAGAGCGCGGCGTTCACCGTGGCGCCCGGCAGCATCACCGGCTTGATCGGCCCGAATGGTGCCGGCAAGACGACGGCGTTCAACTGTATCTCCGGCGTCATTCCGCCCGAAGCCGGCCGCGTGACGTTCGACGGGACCGACATCACCGGATGGCGTCCCGACCGCATCAGCCTGCGCGGCCTGGTGCGGACGTTTCAGATCGCCCGGGGCTTCCCCAAGCTCTCGGTGTTCGAGACGCTGCTGCTGCACGGCGCAGAGCAGCCGGGCGAGCATCTCGGCACGGCCCTGTTCCGCCCGGGCCGCTGGATGGGGCGTGAGCGCGAGCTGGCCGACCGCGCCCGCGAGGTCGCCCGGCGCCTGAAGCTCGACCACGTGCTGTCGAATATGTCCGCCGACCTCTCCGGCGGGCAGAAGAAGCTCCTGGAGATCGGCCGCGCGCTGATGGGCAAGCCCAAGCTGATCCTGCTCGACGAGCCGGTCGCGGGCGTGAACCCGACGCTGGGTCGGGAGATCGCCGAACGGATCCGCGAGCTGGCGGCAGAGGGGCTCACCTTCCTCATCGTCGAGCACGACATGGCCCTCGTCGCAGAGCTTTGCGACACGGTGGTGGTGATGGCCGAGGGCACGACGCTCATCGAAGGCACGTTCGAGGAGGTCACATCCGACGAACGCGTCCAGGACGCCTATCTGGGCAAGCGCACATGACGACGCTCACCATCGACAACGTCGTCGCCGGCTACACCAAGGCCGACATGATCCTGAAGGGCGTCTCGATGACGGCGGACGCCGGCGAGATCGTCGCCGTCCTGGGCCCCAACGGCGCCGGCAAGTCGACCATGCTGAAGGCGGTGACGGGTCAGATCGCGGTCCGCGAGGGGCAGGTCGTCGTTGGCGGCAAGGACCTCACCGGCCTCAAGCCGCGCGAAGTGGTGGCGAGCGGCGTCGCCTACGTGCCGCAGGAGTCCAACGTCTTCGCCACCATGAGCGTGCGCGAGAATCTGGAGATCGGCGGCACCGTCGACCGGGCGCACGTGCGCGAGCGGATCGACAAGCTGTTCGCCCGCTTCCCCGTGCTAGCCCAGAAGCGGCACGACGCGGCGCGCACGCTCTCGGGCGGCCAGCGCCAGCTCCTCGCCATGGCGATCGGCATGATGGTCGAGCCGCAGCTCATGCTGCTGGACGAGCCGTCCGCCGGGCTCTCGCCGAAGGCGGCGCAGGAGATGTTCGCCGTCATCCGCGAGATCGCCGCCTCCGGGGTCGCCGTGGTGCTGGTGGAGCAGAACGCCCTCGAGGCGCTCGACGTCGCCGACCGCGCCTATATCCTGGCCGCCGGGCTGAACCATGCCAAAGGCACCGGCGCAGCCCTTTCCGCCGATCCCGACATCCGCAGAACCTTCCTCGGAATGCACTAAGGAGCCAAGATGGCCACGTTCCGCCTGACACGACGCAGCGTCCTCGCCGGCATGGGTGCCCTCACGGCGACCCTCGCCGCCCCCGCGGTGCTCCGCGCCCAGACCGGCCCGATCCGGGTCGGCTCGCTGACCCCTCTCACCGGCGTCGGCGGCAACTACGGCCCGTCCATGCGCGAGGCGATCGCCGGCGTGATCGAGCGGGTCAACGCCGCCGGCGGCGTCCTCGGCCGCCAGATCGCCCTCACCTCCGAGGACACGCAGACTTCGCCGGAGGCCGCCGTGCGTGCCGCGCGCAAGCTGATCGACGTCGACGGCGTGGCGACGGTGATGGGCACCTGGGCCTCATCGGTGACGACGGCCGTGGCGCCGCTGTGCTGGGAGAACCAGACGATGCTGTTCTGCGTCTCGGGCGCAGACTCCATCACGTTGCTTCCGCACCTCGGCTACATCGCCCGCACGCAGCCCAACTCGCAGCTGCAGAACGACGTCGCCACACGGTTCATGCTGGAGAACGGCGCCACGCACCTCGGCTGGATCGGCCCGCAGACGCCGTTCGCCCAGGGCAACATCGACAACCAGACCCGCATCGCCGAAGAGAACGGCATGGAGATGGACAGCCTCATCTACGAGGCCGACAAGTCCACCTACCGCTCCGAGGTCGACACCATCATGCGTGCCGGTCCGGACTTCATCCTCCTGGGCGGCTACACGGCCGACACCACCGTCCTCCTGCGCGATCTCTGGCAGGCGGGCTACGAGGGCAAGCTCATCGGCCCCGCATACGCGGTGAACCAGACCGTGCTCGACGCGCTGCCGGCGGATGTCCTGGAGGGCGTCTTCACCTGGGAGCCGCGCGCCTGCGATCGACAGCCCGGCCTACGCCGGCGGTGCAGGAGATCCTCGGCGTCGAGAGCGTCGATCCCTATTCCGCGCAGTGCTACGACCACGCGAACCTCGCGATCCTCTCCATGGCCGCGGGCGGTGAGGCGACGGGCGAGGCGATCAAGAACTCGCTGCGCACGATCAGCCAGGGCGACGGCGAGACGGTCTACAGCGCGGTCGACGGCCTGAAGATCCTCGCCGACGGCGGCGCGGTGAACTACTCCGGCGCCAGCGGTCCCTGCGACTTCAACGAGGTCGGCGACATCACCGGCACGCAGTTCCTGTTCAAGCGGATCGAGGACGGCCAGGCCGTCGACTTCTCGCGCACCTGATGCTCGACCTTCTCCCCCAGCTCATCGTCAACGGGATCGTGATGGGGACGCTTCTGGCGATCCCCGCCATCGGCTTCACGGCGATCTTCGCCGTGCTGCGGTTCCCGAACTTCTCGGTCGCCTCGCATGCGACCATCGGTGCGTTCGCGGGATTTGCCGCGAACGTGGGGCTGGGGCTGCCGGTGGAGCTCTCGCTGGTGGCGGCCTTCGTGGTCGCCGCCGTGGTGGGCGTGCTGTCGGACGAGATCGCACTGCGCCCGCTGCGCGCGCACGGGGCGTTGACGACGGCGATCGCCTCCATCGCGCTGACCATCGTCCTGGAGAACGCCGTCCGCTTCATCTACGGCAACGAGCTGCGGGGCTATGACCTGCCTCTGGTGCGCGACTGGCGCGTCTGGGGCATCCGCATCGGCCCACAGCAGGTGGACAATCTCATCCTGGCGCTGGCGCTGATGGTCGCCGTCTTCCTGGCACTGCGCTACACGCGGATCGGCAAGTCGATGCGCGCGGTGGCGGACAATCCCGCGCTCGCCGAGCTGAAGGGAATCGATCCGGTGATGGTCGGGCGCCTGACGGCGTTCTTCGGCATGGGCCTCGTCGGCGCGGGCGGGATGCTGCTCGGCCTCGGAACGTCCATCGATCCGCTGACCGGCTTCCGCTTCATCCTGCCGATCTTCGCCGCCGCAGTGGTCGGCGGGCTCGGCTCCATCCCTGGTGCGGTGTTGGGGGCGATGGTCGTGGGGCTGGGCGAGGAACTCTCGCTCATCGTGCTGTCGCCGTCCTACCGCAGCGCGGTCGGCTTCTTCGCCATCGTCATCGTGCTGACCTTCCGCCCGCGTGGCCTGCTCGGGGAGCGCGCATTTTGACCAGTCCCGCCCGACGCCCGGAGGCTCGCCCATGCTGAGCTACCTCCTCGCCACGCTCACCTTCGCCGGCATCTACGCGATGCTGGCGCTCGGGCTGAACGTCATCTGGGGCATGACGGGGATGATCAACCTCGGCCTCGCCGGGTTCTTCGCCGTGGGTGCCTACGTCTCGGCGCATCCTCAGCATCGCCGGGCTGCCGATCCCGCTGGCCGCGCTGTGCGCGATGGCGGCGGCGGCGCTCGTCGGCGGGCTTCTGTCGCGGCTGACGCTCAAGCTTCGGGGCGACTATCTGGCCATCGTCACGCTCGGCTTTGGCGAGGTGGTGCGCCTCTTCGCGGCCAACGAGATCTGGCTCACCAACGGGTCGGACGGCATCTCCGGCATTCCTGGCCCGTTCCGCGGCGAGCTGACGCCGTTCCAGTTCAACGCGCTCTTCGCGGCGATCACGGTGGTGGCCGTCGCGGTGGCGTGGTTCCTGTCGCGACGACTGCGCGTCAGCCCCTACGGCCGCGCGCTGCGGGCACTGCGGGAGGACGAGACGGCGGCCGCGGTCGCCGGCAAGCCGGTGCGGCGCATGAAGGTGGAAGCGTTCGCCCTCGGCGCGGCGCTGCTGGGCCTCGGCGGCGTGCTCTACGCCCACTTCACCAGCTACATCGCGCCCGACATCTTCCGTCCGCTGCTGACGATCTACATCTTCCTGTCGCTCACGGCGGGCGGCACGGGCAACGCCACCGGCGCGGTCCTGGGCGCGGTCATCGTCATGGTGATCCTGGAGGGGAGCCGCTTCCTCGAGGGGATGCTGCCGCATCTGTCCGGCGCGCAGGGCGCGGCGCTGCGCGAGATGGTGATCGGCAGCCTCCTCATCGTCATCATGCGTTTGCGGCCGGCGGGGCTGCTCGCCGAGCGACCGCCGCGACCACCCGTGGCCGCGACGGAGCCACCCCGTGGGGCCGGGGCGCGATGAGCCTACGCGTGCAGCGCCTCCCCCCACTGCCGCTCGATCAGGAACGCCGTCGCCGCCGGCAGGCGCAGCGCCTTGGCGGTGGCGATGCGCTCGGGCGTATAGTGCCGGGCCGCGTGCAGCAGGTTGATCGAGCCGATGACCTCACCCGCGACGACGACGGGGACGTTGAGGCAGCTCTCGCAGCCGAGCGAGAAGATCAGCTCGTGGTCGTAGAACGCGGCCTCGACGGCGGCGCGTCCGTCGCTCAGGATCGGCTGGCGCTCGTTCAGCATGCGGTCGGTGATGACCGTGTCGGTCATCTTCTTGGTGCCCTTCGCGGGGTAGGCCGCCGGCATGTTGGAGAAGCTGCGGCGCAGCAGCCCGGCGGTCTGGTCGATCGTCAGCACCGTGAAGAGCTTCACGCCGACACGCTCGGTGGCCATGTCGCACAGCGCCTGGAAGGCGCTCTCGGGCTGCGCGGGCGCGGCGACGGCTTCTGTGAAGGCATCGAAGTCCATGGATCGTCCTCTCGTCTAAGGCGGCGTTCGTCGGCCCGCCCGGTGCGGGCCGGACGTGATCGATATCTGGTTCCGGACGCCAAAGCGTCCACTTTTTCAACGACAATGGAGCGAACGATGAGACCGGCTGAGACTGCACGGATGGACCCACGATGACCTTGGGCGTTGGTGGCTCCTCCGCGGCGGCCGAACTCGAGAAGATGACGTCGATCACGGGCGATATCGTCCCCATCGGCATCGACGAGAACCTCGCGCGCGTCGAGCGGGCGCAGGCGCTGATGAAGAAGGAGGGGATCTCCGCCCTCTACCTCGATACCTCGCCCAACCTCTTCTACTTCACCGGCATCAATCTGAAGCCCACCGAGCGGCTGCACGGCGCGATCATCCCCGCCGAGGGCCCCGTCACCTACCTCAGCCCCGCGTTCGAGGAGCCGAAGACGCGCTCCATGCTGAAGTTCGGCGACGACATCCGTGGCTGGCAGGAGCACGAGGATCCGACCGCGCTGGTGGCCGAGACCATCGCCAGCCTCGGCTACGAGAGCGGCGTGATCGCGGTGGACCCCGCGACGCCGTTCTTCACGTTCGACGGCCTGCGCCGCGCCGGCAACCGCTACGAGTTCCTCAACGGCAACGCCGTCACCGCGGCCCTGCGCGCCGTGAAGACGCCGACCGAGGTGGCGCTGCTGGCGGCGGCCAACAAGGTCTCCGAGGAGGTGCACAAGGCGGCCGCCCGCATCCTCCACGAAGGCATCACCACCACCGAGGTCCAGGCGTTCGTTCAGGAGGCGCACCGGCGTCTCGGCGCGGTGCCGACGCCTTACCCGCCGCTGATCCTGTTCGGCGAGTGCACCGCCTATCCGCACGGCGTCGACTATCCGCAGACGCTGAAAGACGGCGACATGGTGCTGATGGACATCGGCGGCTGGGTCGGCGGCTACCGCTCCGACATCACCCGCACCTACGTCTTCGGCGAGCCGAGCCCGCGCCAGCGCGAGATCTGGGAGCTGGAGCAGAAGGCGCAGGCGGCGGGGTTCGCCGCGGCCAAGGCCGGCGCGCCGCACCACGCGGTCGACGATGCCGCGCGCGGGCACCATCGAGGCGGCCGGGTTTGGCAAGGATTATGCTTTGCCCGGCTTGCCGCACCGCACGGGCCACGGCATCGGCCTGGAGGTCCACGAGGAGAGCTACATCGTGCGGGGCAACACCGCGCCGCTGAAGGTGGGGCACTGCTTCTCGATCGAGCCGACGATCTGCATCTACGGCGAGTTCGGCATCAGGTTGGAGGACTGCGTGACAATAACCGAAGACGGACCAAGGTGGTTTTCCGGCCCCTGCCACACCGTCGACGATCCGTTCGGTTACGAGGCATAATCGCGCACAAAAGAATGGCATGCCAAAGGCTTGATCGTGTATCGTTGCTGACACATGATCGCGCCGCGGCGCATCAGATTGGCGCTTACTTCTGATTGGAGACCGCTCGTTGGGGCAGATCCTCTTTAAAAACTTCGCCATGCTCGATCCGACGAAGGACGATGTCCTTCCCGGTCACGAGATCTTGGTGGAAGACAATCTCATCCGCGAGGTGTCGGACAAGCCGATCACCGCGCCGGACGCTTCCGTGATCGACTGCGCGGGCGGCACCCTGATGCCGGGCCTCATCGACTGTCACGTTCACATCATGCTGGCCGAGGTGTTCATCAGCCGGCTCGAGACCATGCCGCTGACGCTGATGACCGCCAACGCCATGGCGTCGCTCCGCGGGATGATCGACCGCGGCTTCACCACCGTGCGTGACACCGGCGGTGCCGACTGGGGCATCAAGGCCGCCGTCGATCAGGGCTATTGCCCCGGTCCGCGCGTGTTCATCGCCGGCCGCGCCCTCGGGCCGACGGGCGGTCACTCGGACATGCGCCGCCGCACCGATCCCGGCGCGCTCTGCCCCTGCTGCAACGCGCTCGCCTTCGTCATGGGCGTCGCCGACGGCAAGACGGAGGTCCGCAAGGCCGTGCGCGAGGAAATGCGCCAGGGCTGCGATCACGTGAAGATCATGATGTCCGGCGGCGTCGCCTCGCCGTTCGACCCGCTCGAACTCGATGCAATTCTCGGTCGGCGAGGTCGCGGCGGCGGTGGAGGAGGCGAACGCCTTCGGCCGCTACACCTGCGCCCACGCCTACTCGCCCGAGGCGATCACCCGCGCCGCCCATGCCGGCGTGCGCACGATCGAGCACGGCAACCTGATCGACGATGCCTCAGCAAAGCTGATGGCCGAGAAGGACATGTTCCTCGTCGCCAACCTCGTCGCCTACTACGCGATGAAGGAGAAGGCGTCCGAGTACGGCATGTCCGGCGAGATGCTGGAGAAGAACGACCTCGTCATCGAGGGGGGGCTGAAGTCGCTCGAGATCTGCAAGCGCGCCGGCGTCCCGGTCGCCTACGGGTCCGACCTCCTCGGCCAGCTCCAGATCGACCAGAGCCGCGAGTTCGAGCTGCGCTCCAACGTCGTCCCGGCGCTGGACATCGTGCGGTCGGCCACGACCATCGCCGCCAAGGTGCTGCGCCAGGAGGGCAAGCTCGGCTGCCTGACGCCGGGCGCCTTCGCCGATCTTCTGGTGATCGACGGCGACCCGCTGAAGGACCTCTCGCTCTTCGGCGGTCAGGGCCAGCACATGAGCGTCATCATGAAAGACGGCGCTTTCCACAAGAGGACACTGCATTGACCCGCGCTGACGTGAACCACCCCATGGAGGCACGGTCGTGAGCGAAATGTTCCTCTTCAAGAACCTGCGCCTGCTCGATCCGTCGTTCGACGAGCCGCGCGGCGGCTACGAGGTCCTCACCGAGGGTGAGAAGATTCGCGAAGTCTCCGACGGGCCGATCTCGTCGCGACACCGCCACCGTCGTCGACTGCGGCGGCAAGGTGCTGATGCCGGGGCTGATCGACTGCCACGTCCACTGCATGCACGACGAAGTCTACATGCGCCGGATGGAGGACGTGCCGCTGACGCTCGCGGCGGCCCGCGGCGCCAAGCGCATGAAGGCGATGCTGGATCGCGGCTTCACGACGGTGCGCGACACCGGCGGCACCGACTGGGGGATGAAGACGGCGGTCGAGAAGGGCCTGATCCCCGGGCCGCGCCTGTTCATCGCCGGCCGTTCCATCGGCCCGACGGGCGGCCATTCGGACGGCCGCAGCCGCACCAATCCGGGCTTCGCCTGTCCCTGCTGCAACACCGCCGCGTATCTGCGCATCGTGTGTGACGGCGAGGAAGAGGTCCGCAAGGTGGTGCGCGAGCAGATGCGTCAGGGCTGCGATCAGGTGAAGATCATGGCCTCGGGCGGCGTCGCCTCGCCGAACGATCCGCTGGATTCGCTCCAGTTCTCCATCGAGGAGATCGAGGCGGCGGTGGAGGAGGCCGAGGCGTTCGGCCGCTACGTGTGCGCCCACGCCTATTCGGCCGAGGCGATCACCCGCGCGGTCGGCCACGGCGTACGCACCATCGAACACGGCAACCTCATCGACGAGGACGCCGCGAAGCTGATGGCCGAGAAGGGGGCCTACGTGGTCGCCAACCTCGTCGCCTACGTCGCGATGAAGGAGCGGGCCGCCAGCTTCGGCATGCCGGCCGACATGCTCGAGAAGAACGACATGGTCCTCGAAGGCGGCTACAAGTCGCTGGAGATCTGCGAGGCGGCGGGCGTCAAGGTCGCATACGGGTCGGACCTCCTGGGCGCGCTCGCCGAGGATCAGAGCCGCGAGTTCTCGATCCGCGCCGAGGTGCAGAAGCCGATGACCGTCATCCGCGCCGCGACGACCATCGCGGCGGAGGTGGTGCGGCGTCCGGGCCGACTCGGCACCATCGCGCCGGACGCCTGGGCCGATCTCATCGTCGTCGACGACGATCCGACCCGGGACATCACGCTCCTGGAAGGGCAGGGGGCGCACCTGGCCGCCATCGTCAAAGGCGGGGCGTTCTACAAGAACCGTCTCGGGGCGGCCGGTTGAGCGCTGCAGCGCCCACCGCCCCGCGCCCCGCGCGCCGGTCGTGGCTTCGGCTGCGACCGGGTCGCTGGGCCCTCAAGGCCGCGGCCTTCGTCGCGTTCATCTACATCCTGACGCCGCTCATCTTCATCACCTGGCTGTCGTTCTATTCCCAGGAGATCCCGTCCTATCCGCCGGAGGGCTACTCCCTTCAGTGGTACGGACAGGCGATCCGCAACGACCGCTTCATCGACGCCTTCATCATCAGCGCCGAGGTCGGCGTGGTGGCGACGTTCATCGGCCTTCTCGTCGCGCTCCCGGCATCGATTGGCCTGTCACGGCTCAAGTTCTTCGGCCGCGCCGGGGTCAACAATCTCCTGCTGATGCCGCTGATCGTGCCCGGCATCGTGCTGGGCTTTGCCATCTACGTCATGTTCGTGGAGGTCGCGATCCGCACGCAGTGGCCGGTGCTCAACTCGTTCGGCGGGCTCGTGTTCGGCCATGTGCTTCTGGTCATTCCGTGGATGGTGCGCCTCATCATGGCGAGCCTCGCCGGCTTCGACCGCACGTTGGAGGAGGCGGCGCAGAGCCTCGGCGCCAACCGCTTCACCACCTTCCGGCGGATAACCATCCCCGGGATCCTGCCGGGTGTGGTGGCGGGGTCGATGTTCGGCTTCGTGGCGTCCTTCGGCAACCTGGAGCTCTCGCTGTTCCTCGTCGGACCGGGGCGCACGACGCTGCCGATCGCCATCCTTCAGTACCTGCAGTGGAAGATCGACCCGACCATCGCGGCTATCTCCGTTCTGCAGATCCTCGTCATCGCGGTCGCCATGCTGATCACCGACCGTTTCGTCAAACTTTCGCGGGTGGTCTGATGGCGCGCCTTGAACTCGAGCAACTCACCAAGCGCTACGGCGAATTTCATGCGGCGCGCGACGTGTCGCTGGATGTGGCCGAGGGTGAGTTCGTCGTCCTCCTCGGTCCGTCCGGCTGCGGCAAGACAACCACGCTGCGCATGATCGCCGGCTTCGTCGAGCCGACGTCGGGCTCGGTGCGCATCGGTGGGACCGACGTCACCACGCTGCCGCCGTGGAAGCGCAACACCGGGCTGGTGTTCCAGAACTATGCGCTCTTCCCGCACCTCACGGTGGCCCAGAACGTCGCGTTCGGGCTGGAGATGCGGAAGGTCCCGACGGGCGAGATCGGCGAGAAGGTGAGTGAGGCATTGCGCCTTGTGCAGCTCGGCCACCTCGAGGACCGTCTGCCGCGCCAGCTCTCGGGCGGCCAGCAGCAGCGCGTGGCGCTGGCCCGCGCACTCGCCTTCCGCCCGGACGTGCTGCTTCTCGATGAGCCGCTCTCCAACCTCGACGCCAAGCTCCGCAACGACGTGCGCGTCGAGATCCGCAACCTGCAGCAGCGGCTCGGCATCACCACGGTGATGGTCACGCACGATCAGGAAGAGGCGCTGACCATGGCCGACCGCCTGGTCGTCATGCGCAGCGGCGGCATCCGTCAGATCGGCACCCAGCGCGACCTCTACGAGCGCCCCGCCGACCACTTCGTCGCCGACTTCGTGGGCCGCTCCAGCTTCCTCGCCGGCACCATGGCGGGGGATGCGCTCAAGACCGACGGCGGCCTCACCGTGCGCTGTGGCAAGTCGATCACCGGACCGGCCGTGGTCGCAGTGCGGCCGGAGCGCGTCTTCGTGAGCGCCGAGCCCATCACCGATGTGGACAACGCCTTCCGCGGGGAGGTGGAGTTCGTGTCGTACCTGGGCGGCATGATCGATGTCCACGTGCGCCTGTCGCCGGAGGACCGGGTGATCGCGCAGGTGCCGAACCACGACATGGCGCTCCCCGAGGTGGGTGAGACCGTTCATGTCGGATGGGCGGCCACATCGGCCGTCTTCCCCGCCGACGCGGACCTTCGAGAGTAAGCGCCCTGACGAGATCCGGGCCCGATAACAAAGGAGAGTGAGCATGACGAAGTTTGACAAGGGGATCGGCCGCCGCGGCGTGCTGAAGGGAATGGCGGCCACGGCGGGTCTGTCGACGCTGGGCATGCCCTCAATCGTCCGGGCGCAGTCCGCCGGGACGGCGGTCGTCGGCACCTGGGGCGGCGACTATGCGCGCCTGCTGAACAAGAACATCGAGCAGCCCTTCCTGATCGAAAACGGCTGGGAGGTCATCCAGGACCAGGCGGGTGATCCGGAGCGCCGCGCCAAGATGATGGCCGAGCGCCGCCTGCCCACCGGCTCGACCGACGTGCAGGGCCTCAACGGCCCGAACATGTACCAGGTCTACGAGCTTGGGCTCACGCAGGAGATCGACTACTCGCAGATCCCCAACGCCGAGCACCTGCTTCCCTCGATGAAGTACGAGTATGGCGTCGGCCACATCTACTCGGCGATGGTCCCCGTCTTCAATCCGGACGTGATCCCCGAGGCCGAGGCGCCGACGAGCTACGCTGACGTCTTCGATCCGAAGTGGGGCGACAAGCTCGGCATCATCGACATTCAGTACCAGTACACGATCGTGGCGGCGGCCCTCGCGGCCGGCGGCGGCGTGACGGATTTCGAGGCCGGCAAGGAGCTTCTGATGAAGGTCCGCGAGGCCGGTTGCCGCATCTACCCGACCAACGAGGCCTTCGCGCAGGGGCTGAAGGCCGAGGAAATCGGCACCGGCATCATGTGGAAGGCGCGTGTGGTGCAGTGGCAGAACGCGGGCATCCCGGTGAAGGCGATGTGGCCGTCCGAGGGGGCGCTGTCCTACGTCTCCGGCTTCGTGGTTCCGAAGAACGCGCCGCACCCTGAGGGCGCGTGGGCCTACATCAACGCTATGCTGGAGCCCGCCGCGCAGGAGAACTTCGCCGTCGACATGGGCTACAACCCCACCGTCACCAACGCCGAAGTGCCGACAGACCTCAACGATCGCATCGGCTTCAAGCCCGAGGAGATCGAGCAGCTCAACTCCATGGACTTCGGCGCCATGCTGGAGAACGACGTCGACCTGAAGAACTGGTGGGACCGGGAGTTCAAGGCTTGATCCTGGCCACGGCCAACACTCGAGGAGCGGCCTGACGTGGCCGCCACCTTCTCCGATACGGGGCCGCGCGGGGGACGTCTCGTCCTCAGCGCGTCCTCGCTGATCGGCCCGGCGACCATCATCGTGGCGCTGGGCGTGATCGGGCCGCTGCTGATCCTGTTCCGCTACAGCCTCAACGACTTCGATCCGCGAATGCTGATGATCGAGGCGTTCACGGCCAAGAACTACGTCGAGTTTTTCACGGACAGTTACTTCCTCGGCGTGTTCTTCGTGACGGTGCGCGTGGCGCTGATGACGACCGTCATCTGCCTCATCCTCGGCTTCCCGCTGGCATATGTCCTGGCGCGCACGCAAACGCGGTTCAAGAACCTGCTTCTGATCGCGGTGGTGATCCCGCTGTTCGTTGGCAACGCAGTGCGCGCGGCGGGCTGGATGACGCTGTTCGGCAGCCGCGGCTTCCTCAGCGTGACCTTGATGGACCTCGGTATCACCACCGAGCCCACCGAGATCATGTTCACCGAGGGCGCGGTCATCATCGGCATCATCGCCGTGAACCTGCCCTACATGGTGCTGACGTTGCAGAGCGTGCTGGAGGGCATCAACCGCAATCTGGAGGAGGCCGCGTTCAGCCTGGGCGCCGCGCCGCTCGTCATGTTCCGCCGCGTGCTGTGGCCGATGGCGCTGCCGGGGATCGCCGCAGGCTCGATCCTGACGTTCATTCTCGCGATGAACGCCTATGCGACCCCGGTGCTGCTGGGCGGGCCCGAGTTCCGCATGATGGCCCCGGTCGTCTACAGTCAGTTCCAGCTCAACAATTGGCCGTCCGCCGCCGCTGTCGCCTTCGTGCTGATGGGCACCACCCTGGTGCTGACCATCATCGCGAGCGTCGCCACGCGCCAGCGCTTCCGCGAGTGACGCGCTTGCGAACACAGAAGGGGGGCGCCGCAGCTCCCCCCTTCCGTATCCGACCGGATGATCTTTGGGATTTCTGTTGCGTCTAAGTCCGCGGAGCACGCCAGGCCGGCAGGGAACCTCCCAGGGGCCGGTTGGTCAGGTTCATGTCGGCGGGGATCGGATCGTAGCGGCTAACCGAGACACCAACGCCCAGCGGTGACATGACACTTGAAATGCACGGCAGAGCGCGAAGCGCGTCGACATAGCGGCGCGCTCTCTCTTGGAGGGGGTGGGCCACGTGGTCGGCCACCAGCAGCGAACCTGGATTGAGCCGGGGCAGCAGCGCCTCGAAGTACGCCAGATCTGCGTGATGCCACAGGTCGACGAGGACAAAGTCGACCGTCTCTTCAAGGCAATCGATCAGGCCCAGCATGTCGCCGGTCCAGTAGTCGATCACGGCGTCGATCCCGGCCTCCTCGGCCCGGAGGCGGGCAAATTCGGTCGTCTCCGGATCCTCATCCATGGTGATCAACCGTCCGCCGACGGCGGCTGCCGCTTCCGCGAGCCATAGCCCGGAGTAGCCGTAGGACGTCCCCAGCTCCAGCACCGTGGGCCGGTCGAGGCCGCGTACGAGCGAGTTGAGATATTGTCCCGTGGCCGGCAAGGGTTCCAGCGCAGGGATCGGCATGTTTGGCCGGCGCAGGTCCGGGGTCAGGCTGGTACAGCGGGCCCGGGCGAAGTCCTCATGGTAGCATTCCAGCACAGCGTTGAAGGCTGCATCTCCGACTGCGCCCCGCATTATTTGCGCTCGAACGCGACGAGGCGTCCGACACGGTCGAACGCGGCCGTGACCGCTGTGCCGTCGATGGTCCAGCCCTCGACCTCGACCGCACCGTCGTCTTCCTGTTCGATTTCTGTGAGGCGGGTGATGTGGGACAGAACCGGGTAGGAACCCGCCGCCCCCGGCACGAACCGGTCTACCATCTTCAGCGGCAGCGTGGCGTGGTGCCCTCGCACCTCGATGTCCTTCACGCCATGTTCCGTGTAGTGGGCTTCGACGCGGGTTCCGTCTGGCAGTGTGCCCCATACCGCGCCCCCACCGGGGTCACCGCTGCGTTGCCCTTCGACGTCAAGGCCGACGTCACGGAGGAGTTGAGGGAGATCGAGCGGTGCCGCCTGGGCGGCTGCAACAGCCGAAACCACCAGCGACATCGCGACCACGGAACGCGTCTTCAACATATAGCCGTCCTGAACCGAGTGACAGGGCGATGCCCGGCACAGCCACGACGATCAGCACGCACGCCGCAACTTACCGGTCAAGCGACGGGACATTTACGGAATATCCTCGCCGCCGGGCGGCAATATCCTGCAGCAGGCGCGACCGTTCAAGCATAAAATAGTTCAAAACTGTGCGGGCTCCCGAGCCCTGCGCCACGCGCAGGCCTATTCACGATTTTAGCGAATATGTGGATCCAAAGCGGCGGTAATGCGGCACGGGGGCGGGAGGTTGTACGGGTTTCGTAGCGTGCGGCCTACATTTTAGAGGGGCTGGCGCGGGCGGCGAGGTCGCCTCGCGCCATGGCCCGGCACGTCTTATGCTATGATTCGAGCGGGCTGGCGACGACGGCGAGGCAGTCGCCCAGCTTGACGAGGCCCGGGAAGTGCCGGCCGGCCAGGATCCCGTCGCGCTTCGACCGCACCGTGAGCGGCGGCTCGCCGTTGACGGTGGTGAGCCAGATCCGCATCAGCCCGTCGCCTTCCCGGACGGTCTCGCCGAGGTCCACCAGCGGCTCCATCAAACCGGTCAGCTCGGCGAAGTGGTAGCAGCCGATGGGCGTCGTATCGATCGCCATGGATGGTGCGCTGTCCGGTTCCCCCTCCAGAATGCCGGCGTGTTTGAGGACATTGATCGTCCCCTTGCGGGCGATCCGCGCCGAACGGGCCGAGGACGTGCCGCCGCCGTAGATCTCCGTCGATACGAAGGTCTTGCCGAGCGCCTCGACCGAGGTGTCGAACATGCCGACCGGGTCGATCTCGCGCAGCGTCATCGAGTAGGGGGCATTGAAGGCTTCCATGGCCGCGATGCAGCGCCCCTGGTGCTCTTCGTCGTCGAGAACGTGCGCGGCGGCGAAGGGGACGAACTCGAGCGTCTTTCCGCCGGAGTGGAAGTCGAGCACGATGTCGGCCATCGGCACCAGGGTGCGGATGAAGTAGTCGGCGATCTTCTGCGTCACCGTGCCGTCCGGGCTTCCCGGGGAAGAGACGGTTGAGGTTGCCGTTGTCGAGCGGCGACACGCGCGTCCCCGCCTGGAAGGCCGGGTGGTTCATGAACGGCACGATAATGACCCGGCCCGTCACCTCGTCCGGCGACAGCTCGTGCGTCAGCGCCTGCAGGGCGATGGGGCCCTCGTATTCGTCGCCGTGGTTGCCGCCGGTCAGGAGCGCCGTCGGGCCGTCGCCGTTCTTGACGACGGTGATCGGGATCATGACCGAGCCCCAGGCGGAATCGTTGCGGCTGAACGGCAGACGCAGGTAGCCGTGGTGCTTGCCGTCCTCGTCGAACGGCACCAGAGGGACGATGGGGTTGTCGGGAAGGCTCATTTTACGACCATGTAACGGGGAACGTCGGCGAGGCACTCCGGCCCGTCCTCGCCGATGACGATGCTTTCGGTGATCTCCAGCCCGAAGTCGCCGGACCAGATCCCGGTCATGAAGTGGAAGGTCATGCCGGTCTCCAGCACGGTGAGGTCGCCGGGGCGCAGGCTCATCGTGCGCTCGCCCCAGTCGGGCGGGTAGGAGAGGCCGATCGGGTAGCCGGTGCGGTTGTTCTTCTCGATGCCGTACTTGCGCAGCACCTTGAAGAAGGCGTTGGCGATGTCCTGGGTCTGGTTGCCGGTCTTGGCGGCCTTCAGGCCCCTCTTCCATCCCCTCCAGGACCGCCTCCTCGGTGCGCTTCAGCTCGTCGCTCGGCGGGCCCAGCGAGACGGTGCGCGACAGCGGGCAGTGGTAGCGGTTGAAGACGCCGGCGATCTCGAAGAACGTCGCTTCGCCGGAGACCATCCGGCGGTCGTCCCAGGTGAGGTGCGGCGCTGCGGCGTCCGAGCCGGAGGGGAGCAGCGGCACGATGGCCGGATAGCCGCCACCGCCGCCGACGGTCTCGTCGTAGCGCAGCGATGCGTCGTAGATGTCGGCCACGAGATCGCACTTGCGCAGCCCCGGCTCCACGACCTCGAGGATGCGCTTGTGCATGCGCTCCACGATGCGTGCCGCGATGCGCATGTAAGCCAGCTCCTGCGGGCTCTTGACCGCGCGTTGCCAGTTCACGAGGCCGGTGGTGTCCTTGAACTTTGCGTTCGGCAGCTCCTTCACCAGCGTGGCGAAGGCGCGGGCGGAGAACCAGTAGTTGTCCATCTCCACGCCGATGCTGCTCGTCGACAGCCCGCGAGTGGCGAGGTCGGCGGCCAACACCTCCATCGGATGGCGCACCTCGGACTGCACGTAGTGGTCCGCGTAGCCGATGACATTGTCGGCGCCCATGAAGACGGTGCGGTAGGCGCCCTGCGCGTCCTGCTCGCGGCCGAACCAGAACGGATCGCCCGTCAGCCCCAGCACCACGCACTGGTGGACGTAGAACGACCAGCCGTCATAGCCGGTCAGCCAGGCCATGTTGGAGGGGTCCGAGACGACGATCGCCTCGACGCCGGCCCGCTCCATGGCGGCGCGCGTTTTGGCGATCCGCGCAGCGAACTCGGCATGCTCGAATTGGAGCCGCGGGACGATGGCGGCGGGGTCCTTGAGAGAGGTCATGGCATCCGTTTCAGGTGACAAACTGCATGCCTGCGTGATCGGTAGTGGCCCGCTCCAGGGCGAGTGTCGCGATAGCGGTGTCCTGGATACCGGTTCCGGTCAGATCGGCGATGGTGATTTCAGAGGGATCGCCGCGACCCGGCGCGGCGCCGACGATGATGTCGCCGAGCTCGGGAAAGGCGGCGTCGGGGGCGACGAGGCCGGCGTCTATGGCGCTCCGCAGCTCGCCCAGCAGCCGCGTCTGCGACAGGCGGTCGGGCACGTAGCGGTCGGCGCGGGTGATGCAGGCGGGCGCGATCTCGCACTTGGTGTGCTGGTCGGAGCCCATGGCGGTGACGTGCTGGCCGGGCTCTAGCCACTCCGCCTGCAGAATGGGGGAAGTAGCGGGGGTGGTGGTGACGATGACGTCGGCGCCGCGGACCGCCTCGGCGGCGCTGTCGAACGGCTCGGCCTGGATGCCGGCGGAGTCGAGGAAGCCGGCGAGCGCCTTCGCCTTGCCGGAGCTCCGGCCCCAGATCCGCACCGACGTGATCGGCCGCACCAGCATCAGCGCCTTCAACTGCAGCTCCGCCTGGGCGCCGGTGCCGAGGATCGCCGCCGTGGCGGCCTCCTCGCGGGCGAGGTATTTGGCGGCGACGGCCCCGGCCGCGGCCGTGCGCACATCCGTCAGGTAGCCGTTGTCGAACAGCATGGCGCGGACCATCCCCGTCTCGGACGAGAACACGACCATGAGACCGGACGTCGACGGCAGGCCGCGCGACGGATTATCGAAGAAGCCGGGCGACATCTTGACCGCGAACGTGGACAGGCCCGGGACGTAGGCGGTCTTCACGTCGATTTCGCCGTTGTGCTCGGGGATCGCCATGGAGAGGATCGGTGGCATCTGCACCCCGCCGCGGGCGAGGGTGGCGAACGCGCCCTCGACGCACGCGACCGCGTCCGCGTCGAGCGGCACCAGACGCTGCAGCTCCTCACGGCTGAGGAGGGTGATCGTGTGCATCAGGCCGCCTCGGCGGCGACGTCGACCGTTTCGCCGGACACCACGCGGTGATGGATGCCCATGTCGATGTTGCCGCCCGACAGGACCAGCATCGTCGGCCCGGCGAGCTGCATCTTCTCGGCCAGCACGGCGCCGATGGCGACCGCGCCGGAGCCTTCCACGATCTGCCGCTCGGCGAAATAGGCGTGGCGGATGCCGGCGGCGATTTCGTCCTCCGACAGGAGCACCACGGTGTCGACGAGGTCGCGCACCATACTGAAGGTGTGGCGGTTCTTCAGGCCGATTCCGCCGCCGAGGCTATCGGCCAGGGTCGGCAGCTCCTCGACCTCGACCGGGCGCCCCGCCGCCAGGCTGGCGTGCATCGCCGCGCCGCGCTCCATGGAGACGCCGACGATCCGGGCATTGGGCTGCCTGGCCTTCACCGCCAGCGCCACCCCGGCGATCAGCCCGCCGCCGGACAGTTGCACCACCACGTTCGCGACATCCGGCATCGCCTCGACGATCTCGAGGCCCAGCGTGGCCTGGCCGGCGATGATGTCGGCATGGTCGAAGGGCGGGATCATCACCATGCCCTCCGCGGCGAGCCGGTCGGCCTCGACCTGTGCCTCGTCCTGGCTGCGGCCGACGATGACGACCTCGGCGCCCTCGGCGCGGATCGCGTCCAGCTTGTTGCGCGGCACGAGCTTGGACATGCACACCACCGCGCGCACGCCGTTCTCGCGCGCCGCCCGTGCCACGCCCCGCCCGTGGTTGCCGGTCGAGACGGCGACGACGCCGCGGGCCTTCTCGTCGTCCGAGAGCTTCAGGATCGCATTGGCTGCACCGCGCAGCTTGAACGAGCCGGACCGCTGGTGGTGTTCCAGCTTGAGGTTGACCGGCAGCCCGAGACGCTCCGACAAACTCGGCGACGGCTCCACCGGCGTTTCCCGGATGGTCCCGGCGATTCGGGCTCGCGCGGTCAGCACGTCGTCGAGTGTCACGCTCATGCGGGCACGGGGGCGTGGGTCGTGAAGAGGCGGCCGGGGCCCTCCACGGTGACGCCGGCATGGGTCAACGCCCGCCACAGGCTCGCCTGGTTGGACGTGACGACGGACTTGCCGAGCCGGGCTTCCAGGTCGGCGATGATGCCGAGCGCGGGGAGGGCCGTGCAGGAGAGGAACACTGCGTCCGCGTCGGCGCTGTCGACAGCCTCGCCCGCCGCGATGATCGTCGCATGATCGATGCGCGCCATGTCGCGGTCGTCCGCCAGTCCCAGGCAGTGGGCGGTGACGATGCTGATGCCGCGCCCTTCGAAGTAGTCGACCATCGGCGCGGTGGTTTCCGGCAGGTAGGGCGTCAGGAGCGCGACGCGCCGGACGCCGAGCGCGGCGAAAGCGTCGACTGCGGCGTCGGGCGGGGTGACGACGGGAACGCCCGGGCGCGCGGCTTGGATCGCGCGGACGACCTCGGCATCGCCGATGGTGGCCGACGCGGCGGTGCAGGAGAAGATGATCGCGTCGAGGTCGAGGCCGGGCACCAGGAGGTCGGCGGCGCCCGTCAGCGCACCGGCGAGGCGGCGCAGGCTCGCCGGCGTGGTCGGGTTCTCGAACGGTACGCGCGTGGTGTGCATGGCGACGCCGGCGGGCAGCACACGCGCGGCGTCACGCTCGCTGGTGAGGTCCGTCGCGAGCGCGATCATCCCGATGCGGTGCACGGGAGCCGGATCGAACCGCACCGCGACGGGCGACGCGACGACCGGCGTCGTCAGCATGTCCGGCACCTAGACCACGAGCACCGGGCATCGCGCCAGCCCGGTGACCTTATGAGACACACTGCCCAGGAGATACTCCTCCATGGAGCCGACGCCGCGCTTGCCGATCACGATGAGGTCGCAGCCGTGCTCCTCGGCGAAGGCGATGATGCTCCTTGCCACGGGGCCGTTCTTCACGAACCCCCGGGCGTTGGTCGCGCCGAGGCTGATGGCGCGTTCTTTCGTCTGCCGGGCGAGATCCTCGGCATACTCGCGCATGGCATCGTCCATCGTCGCCGGCGCCTGCGGTCGCACCATCGAGAACGTGGCCTCCAGTTGGCTGTAGTGCCGATAGACGGTCAGCAGGAGCAATTCGCTGCCCGTCAGCTTTTGTAGTTCCACGGCCTTGTCCAAGGCCTGGCTCGCGTGGTTCGAGCCGTCGCACGGAACCAGGATACGTTTGAACACGAGGCCTCCGGTCGTTTCTTAGCGTCTCACTTCGCGAATGCGAGGTCGCGCAGGAAGAGAGCGATTTGCGGGAAGAAGATCAGCGCCACGGACACGCTGAGCAGAATAAAGATGAACGGCGGCGTTCCCCGCACGACCTCCATATACGGCCGTTTGAACACGGCAATGGCTGTAAAGATATCGCAGCCGAATGGTGGAGTGGCCGAGCCGATCGCCACCTGCAGAGTGATGATGGTCCCCACCAGCACCGGGTCCAGCCCGACCGACTGCACCACCGGGGTGAAGATCGGCACCAGGATCAGGATCACGACGATCGGGTCGACGAACATGCAGCCGACGAAGAAGGCGATCGAGATCACGAAGAGCACGCCGATCCCGCTCATCTCGTCGATGCCGATGGAACCGAGGATCGACTGCGGGATCATCGCGAAGGAGATCACGTAGGAGAATGCAGCGCCCGCCCCGACGAGGATGAACACCACCGCCGTGATGAGCCCGGTGGACTTCGCCGTCTCCCACACCTCCGCGACGTTGATGGAGCGGAAAATCAGCAGCTCGAGGATGAGCGCGTAGAGGACGCAGGCCGCCGCCGCCTCGGTGGGCGAAAAGACGCCGCCGTAGATGCCGCCGATGATGATGACCGGAAAGCCCAGCGGCCACAGCGCGCCCTGCACGGCCTTCGCGCGTTCACCCCAGGTGGAGGGCCGCTCCTTCGGCACGTCGTTCAGCTTGGCGTAGATCACCGAGTAGGTGGAGAAGAGCACCAGAATCAGGAGCCCCGGGCCGATGCCGGCGATGAAGAGTTCGGCGATCGAGGTGTTGGAGACGACGCCGTAGATGATCATGCCGATGGACGGCGGGATCAGGAAGGCGATATCCGACGCGTTGACGATGAGGGCCAGGACGAAGCTGTCCTTGTAGCCGGCCTTCAGCATGCGCGGGCGCAGCGGCGAGCCCACCGCCACCACCGTTGCCTGCGTCGAGCCCGAGACGGCGCCGAACATCGTGCACGCCGCCGCGGTGGAGACGGCGAGGCCGCCGCGGACATGGCCGACGAAGGCCATCACCATGTCGATCAGCCGGTCGGCGGAGCGGCCGCGGGTCATGATGTCGGCGGCGAAGATGAACATCGGCACGGCGATGAGCGAGGCGGGGCGGATGCCGGCGAGCATCTGCTGGACCATCGTCTCCATCTGCCCCAGGCCGCCGAAGATCAGCACGAAGCCGAGCGTGGCGCCGCTGATCAGCGGGATCATCATCGGGAAACCGATGAGAAGGAGGACGATCATGACCGAGAAAATCGTGAGGGCCATTCTTTAGATCTCCATCTCGTCGGAGCTGTATCCCTCGAGCACCGAGGTGGAGAGGTAGACGTCGGGTTCGATGATGTTCTTGATCGCCGTCAGCAGGTACTGCACGCCCGTCATGAAGAAGCCGAGCGGCAACCACACGATGGTCCACCAGATCGGGATCTGCAGCGCCGGGAGCACGCGGCCGCGGCCGGCCTGCTGCTGCAGGTAGCTGAAGGCGAAGTAGCACAGCCCGAACATGAACGTCGCGGTGACGAGAGCGATCATCACCATCAGCCACTTGCGCGCCGTCGACCGGGAGCTGATCGTAGATCGCCGACATGCGGATGTGCCGGCCGTGACGCGCGGCATAGGAGATGCCGGCGAACGTGATCAGGATGATCAGGACCTGATTCAGCTCCTCGGAGAAATAGAGGCTCTGACCCAGGATGTAGCGGCTGATGACGTTGGAGACGGTGTTCAGCGCCATCAAATAGGACGCCGAGCGCAAGGAAGACCGCTTCGACCTTGGCGATGGCGAGGTCGACGTAGCCGAGGACGCCGGGCAGCGCCGAGACGTCATCGCCCAGGTCCTTGGATTTCGGCGCGGGCGTGTCGTCCGTCGGAACCGGCGTCTGGCTCATAGGCATCGCTCCCCGGGGCTTTGGTGGCTGATGTGGCGGCTGGTCTGGAAGGCCAGGCGCGCATCGGGGCGCGCCGGGGGCGTCGACGGCCGGGCGCGAGGCCCGGCCGCGCAAAGCGTTACTGCGTGGCCTGCTCGGCGGCCTGCAGATCCTTCTTCATCTGGTCGAGGATCTTCTGCCCGCCGTCGCCGGTCATGTCGACGAAGGCCTCCTCGACGGTCGAGGCGGTATCCATGAACGGCTTGCGCTGCTCGCCCGTGAGGGTGTTGATCTGCATGTCCGGCTTGGCGGCCTTGATGTTCTCCAGCGCGTCCTTCTGCAGGCCGTCCTGGTACTCGAGGATGTACTCGAACGCGACGTCGATCGCGTTGTCGACCGCGGTTCGGTCCTCATCGGACAGGCCGTCGTAGAAGTCCTTGTTGGCCATCACGGCGGTGGTGAAGTTGTTGTGGCCGATGCAGGTGATGACGTCCGTCACCTCATACATCTTCGTGGACTCCAGGAAGAATCCGGGGTTCTCCTGGCCCTGGATGATGCCGGTCTGCAGCGCCCCGTAGACCTCGCCCCAGGGGAGCGGCGTCGGCGTGGCGCCGAAGGCCTTGTAGCTCTCGACCAGAAGCGGATTGGTCATCACGCGGAACTTCACCTCGTTGAGGTCTTCCGGCGAATTGACCGGCTCCTGCGTGGTCATGCAGACCTCGCCCTCCGGGAACATGGTCAGCAGCTCCAGGCCCTGATCGGCGTAGAGCTCGGGGAACATCTCGTTGATCGCCACCGACGAGCGGAAGAACTCCTTCAGCGTCTCCTCGTCCTGCGGCAGCAGGTAGGGCACGAAGAAGACCTGCGCCTCGGGGATCAGCGCGCCGGTGAAGCCGGGCGACTGGTCGACGAACTGCAGGATCCCGGACTGCGTCTGCTCCATGATGTCGTCGAACTCGCCGAGCGTGCCGGCCGGGAAGAGCTGGACGGTATGATCGGTGTTGGCCTCGATCTCTTCCTTGAATTTCTGGGCGAAGGCGTTCTGCACGTCCTCCTGCGCGGCTTCCTCGGTCGCATAGCGCCAGATGTCGGCGCTGGCGGAGGTCGCGGCCAGCGCGATGGCGAGCACACTGGCGCCGCCGATGGCTCGGCTGATTAGCTTGGTCATCGTGGTCATCCTTCTTTGGTCATCGCGGGTACGCACACGCGGCAGCACGGTCAGCGCCGGAGCCGACCCGCCTCAAATGTGACAATTCGGTCACATCGAATTTCCGCGAGGGTTTAACACAGTCCAATTCATGTCAATCCCTTTATTGAACTGCAGCAATCGAGAGCGGCCTGAAATCGTTAGTATGCGAGATGGGCGAACTCCGGTTCGCTGATGGCGAGGCGCGCCAGAATGTGCAGGCCGCGCTCGAAGCTGCGCCCGTCGCTGGAGCCGAGACAGATCCGCACACCGCGGTACTGCGTGGTGTCGGAGATGGCGAAGGCCGACCCCCCGGCGACCGCAACCCCGTGGTGCCGCGCCAGCGCCACGAACGCATTTTCCTGCCAGGGCAAGCGCAGCGGGAGCCACACGTGGAGGCCGTTCGGTGTGCCGCTGATGCCGTATGGGCCCAGGATCTGCGCGGCGATATCGTTGCGTTCGCCGAGCGCCGCACGCTGCCAGCGCACCAGCTCGCTGGCCGTCCCGTCGATCAGCCAGCGGGTGGCGATCTCGGCCATCAGGGCCGTGGCCATCCAGTTGGTCACGAGGTGGCGGGTTCGCGCGGCGGTGGCCATCCGCTCGGGCGAGACGAGCCACCCGACCCTCAGTCCCGGCAGGCAGCACTTGGTGAGGCCGGTGAGGTAGAACGTACGCTCGGGCGCCAGCATGGCGAGCGGCGTCCCCCGGTCCCGCTGTAGCGGCCCCCAGGCGTCGTTCTCGATGATGGAGACATCGAACCGTCGGCACACGGCGACGATTTCGCGCCGGCGCGTCTCGCCCATGCGCAGCGCCAGCGGCCCGAGGCCCTCCGGCATCAAAAAGACGGCGCGCACCGGCCCCGCCCGGCACGCGCGCTCGAGCGCGTCCGGGGTCATCCCTTCGCGATCAACGGCGAGCCCCTGAAGGCGCAGGCCGAGCGCGCCGGTGAGGGCCTTCAGCGTATGGTGGCCGACCTCCTCGGTGGCGATGGTGTCGCCGGGCGAGGCGGCGGTGAGCATGGCCACCGTCATGGCGCTGGTGTTGCCGTTGGTGGGGAGAACCTGTTCGCGCTCGGCCTCCACGCCGCAGCGCGCCAGCCACCGCACCGCGTGATCGGTGTGCGTCTGCAGCGTGGCGGTGGGGCGGAAGGAGAAGGCGACCGGGTCCGGCAGGTCGCCGGCGATTTGCGTCAGTGTGGCGGCGAAGCGATTGGCATGGATCTTGCTCAAGACGGGCGTGAGCATCGACAGGTCGACGACCTCTTCAGACCCGTCGATCTGATGCCATGGAGTCCGCGGATCGCCGCTCGCGGATCGCACGAAGCTACCTCGGCCGACCTCGCCGGACAGCACGCCGAGCCGCGCCAGCTCTTCATAGGCGCGGCTGACCGTCTGCACGCTGACGCCCAGGTCGAAGGCCAGCGTACGGTGCGGCGGTAGCCGTGTCCCCGGCGGCAATTCGCCGGCAGCGACCGCATCGACGACCGACTGCGCCAGCGCGCGGTAGGCGGGACGCTTCAGCGATCCCGGAGCGGGCGGCCAGATTGGCATGATTTAGTCTTGGATCGTTATGATCCATTTGACAACACCAACAACGCGGTCCAACGCTTTTCCATGCCGCAGAGTTCCCAGCCCTCGTCAGCGCCGACGGTCCCGCTCGACGATCGCGACATCAAGATTCTCTCGATCCTGTCCACGGAAGGCCGGATCGCGAAGGCGGAGCTCGCGCGCCGCGTGAACCTTTCCGCGGCGCCCTGCTGGGAGCGTCTCAACCGGCTCGAAGCCGCTGGCGTCATCCGCCGCTACCGGGCGGAGATCGCGCTGGCGCGGATCGCCCCGTCCGTCACGGTGTTCGTCATGGTGGAGCTGGAGCACCACCGCGCGGAAAGTTTTCAGATCTTCGAGCGTGCGGTCGCGCGTGAGCCGGAGGTCGTCGGCTGCTGGGCGCTGGGCGGCGGCTTCGACTACCTGATGAGCGTCGTCACCCCCTCCATCGACAGCTATCAGCGCCTCATCGACGGGCTTCTGGACGCGCACATCGGCTTGAAGCGCTACTTCACCTACATCGTCACCAAGGAGGTGAAGGCCGGCGCGCCGCCGCTGGAGGCGCTGCTGAAGGGGCTGCCGAAGATCTGATGGCTCGTGCGGCGCAAGACAGAAGGATCGTCTCCGCCCCATCGTGAATGCCAAAGATCCATCGCCCGCGCCCACTCTAGATTCGCCTCGTCACCCGAACCGATGAGGCGATCATGATGACGACCGCCGCCGCCCTCAAAAGCGAGGCCTCCTCCCTCCCGCTGGCCGACCGCCGGCTCCTGCGCTCGTTCGCCTATGTCGGCGGCCGCTGGACCGCTGCGCAGTCGGGCGACGTCTTCGCCGTCGAAGACCCGGCCGACGCCGGTGTCGTCGCCGCCGTCGCCAAGCTGTCGGCCGCCGAGAGCGCCGCCGCCGTCGACGCCGCGCATGCCGCCTTCCCGGCCTGGTCCGCCCTGCTGCCGCAGGAGCGCTCAACCATCCTGCGCCGCTGGTTCGACGCGATCGTCGCCAACACCGACGACCTCGCCCTCATCATGACCGCCGAGCAGGGCAAGCCCCTCTCCGAGTCGCGCGGCGAGATCGCTTACGGCGCCGCCTTCATCGAGTTCTACGCCGAGGAGGCGAAGCGGCCGAACATCGAGGGTGTCACCTCGCACCTGCCGGACGCCGAGGTCGAGCTGTGGCGCGAGCCGGTGGGTGTCGCCGCGCTCATCACGCCGTGGAACTTCCCCAGCGCGATGATCACCCGCAAGGCCGCCGCGGCGCTCGCCGCCGGTTGCACCGTCGTCATCCACCCGTCCGCCGAGACGCCGCTGTCGGCGCTGGCGCTGGCGGAACTGGCGGACCGCGTCGGCGTGCCGGCCGGTGTCATCAACGTTGTGACCGGCGACGCACCCGA
Source organism: uncultured Alphaproteobacteria bacterium (assembly GCA_963771975.1). Lineage (GTDB taxonomy): Bacteria > Pseudomonadota > Alphaproteobacteria > Rhizobiales > Amorphaceae > Acuticoccus. The sequence continues at coordinate 198,537 of CAVYVL010000004.1, forward strand.
GATCGTCGAGCCGTGGTTGACCGACCCCCGCGTGCGGGCCCTGTCGTTCACCGGCTCCACCGAGATCGGCCGGCTGCTCTATCGCCGCTCCGCCGACACGGTGAAGCGCCTGGTGCTGGAGCTCGGCGGCCACGCCCCGTTCATCGTCTTTGCCGACGCGGATCTCGACCAGGCCGTCGAAGAGGCGATCAAGGCGAAGTTCGCCACCACCGGGCAGGACTGCCTCGGCGCCAATCGCTTCCTCGTCGAGCGGCCGGTGTACGACGCGTTCGTGGAGAAGTTCACCGCCGCCACCAAGGCCCTCACCCTCGGCCCTGGCATGGACGATCCGGACCTCGGCCCGCTGATGAATGCCAAGGCCGTCGCCAAGCAGGAGGCCCACGTGGCCGACGCGGTGAAACGCGGCGCCCGCCTCACGGCCGGCGGCAAGGTCTCCAAGCTCGGCCCGCTGTTCTTCGAGGCGACCGTGCTGGCGGACGTGCCACTGGAGGCCGCGATCTTCCACGAGGAAACGTTCGGCCCCGTCGCCGCGATTGCGCCGTTCGATAGCGAAGACGAGGTGGTTCGCGTCGCCAACAACACCGAGTACGGCCTCGTCGCCTACGTGCACACGCAGGACCCGCGCCGGATCTACCGAGTCAGCCGCTCGCTCTCGTTCGGCATGGTCGCGATCAACCGCACGAAGGTGACTGGTGCGCCGATCCCTTTCGGGGGCATGAAGCAGTCCGGGATCGGCCGCGAGGGCGCGCGCTACGGGCTCGAAGCTTTCACCGATATCAAGTACGTCTGCCGCGACTGGGCCTGACCGGCGCAAGAAAGGAACTGCGATGCTGACCAACGACCAACTTGCCGCCTGGGACCGCGAGGCGTTCTTCCACCCCTCGACCCACCTCGCCCAGCACGCCCGCGGAGAGACCACGAGCCGGATCATGACCGGCGGTGAAGGCATCTACATCGAGGATCGCGACGGCACCCGCCTGATCGACGCCTTCGCGGGTCTCTACTGCGTCAACGTCGGCTACGGCCGGAAAGAGATCACGGACGCCATCGCCGAGCAGGCCTCGAAGCTCGCCTACTACCATGCGTATGTCGGCCACGGCACCGAAGCGTCGATCACGCTCGCCCACATGATCCTGGAGCGGGCGCCGGCGCACATGTCGAAGGTGTACTTCGGCCTGTCCGGGTCGGACGCCAACGAGACCAACGTCAAGCTCGTCTGGTACTACAACAACGTTCGCGGCATGCCGCAGAAGCGCAAGATCATCTCGCGCTGGCGCGGCTACCACGGCTCGGGGCTCATCACCGGCTCGCTCACCGGACTGAAAACGTTTCACAACAAGTTCGGCCTGCCGCTGCCGGAGGTGATCCACACCGAGGCGCCCTACTTCTACCGCCGCCAGGACCTCGGCATGAGCGAGGCAGAGTTCGTGGCCCACTGCGCGGCCGAGCTGGAGGCGCTGATCGAGCGCGAGGGACCGGAGACCATCGGCGCCTTCATCGGCGAGCCGGCGCTCGGCACCGGCGGCCTCGTTCCGCCGCCGAACGGCTACTGGGCGGCGATCCAGGAGGTGCTGAACAAGTACGACATCCTGCTGATCGCCGATGAGGTGGTGACGGGCTTCGGCCGTCTCGGCTCGATGTTCGGGTCCGAGCACTACGGCATCAAGCCGGACATCATCACGATCGCGAAGGGGCTGACCTCGGCCTACGCGCCGCTGTCGGGCTCGATCGTGTCGGACAAGGTGTGGAAGGTGCTGGAGGAGGGGACCGACCAGTTCGGGCCCATCGGCCACGGCTGGACCTACTCGGCGCATCCGATCTGCGCTGCGGCGGGTGTCGCCAACCTGGCGCTCATCGACGAGATGGGCCTCGTGCAGAACGCCGGCACCGTGGGCGCGGCCTTCAAGCAGGCGCTCATCGACCGGCTGGGCGACCACCCGCACGTCGGCGAAGTGCGTGGTGAGGGCCTCCTGTGCGCGGTGGAGTTCATCGAGGACCGCGACAACCGGACCTACTACGACCCGGCCCGCAAGATCGGACCGCAGGTGGCGGCCGCGCTGCTGGCCGAGGGGGTCATCGCCCGCGCGATGCCGGAGGCCGACGTCATCGGCTTCGCCCCGCCGCTGTGCCTGACATTGCCTGAAGCCGGCATTATCGCCGACCGCATGGCGAAGGCCGTCACGAACGTGCTCGGCTGAGCCTACGCGGTGACCTTCCGTAGATGGGTCGGCGGTCGCGCCGGCCCATGACCCCCGCGATCCGGGGACAGCGGCCCGCGCACTGCGTCGGGCCGCTTTTCTATTGCGGCGCGCTGACGTTCGCGCATCATCGGAGGTCGCGGGGAGAGCGCCGTTCGACGCCGTCTTCCGCCGTGCGCTGCTGACCGAGCGGCTCGCAGCCGTCGCCACGGGCGCCACGCTGGGGATCCCCCGGCGCAGCGCCAGGGCCCACCGCGAAGGCGCTGCGGCCATGGTGGCGGCGATCGGCTGGCAGCGGCGCCAAAGTCGCACTGCGCGGCCCGCGCAACGAACGCAGCCGTCCTTGTTCCAACAACAACTTGCGTGCGGCAGTTTGTTATTCTGTTCTGCATGCACGCTGACGCACTGCGGTGCGGTCGACCGGGCTTTGGCCGAAAGCCCGGGAACGACTGGCCCCGGCGCGTCCTCTTGGGCCGAGGAATTCGATGAGCCAACGCGACCGCCGCCGCTCCCCCTGCAGCGCCGCACGACGGCCACCGCCGCCTGCCGGGTCGGGCCGCGCGTGCGTATCCGCCGGCCGGAACGCCGCGCCCGCACGGGCTTGGCGGCCCATCGCCGGCCTCGCCTTCGGTTGCGTTGCCGCCGCTGCGGTGCTCGCCACCGGACCCGCCCTCGCCGGCGAGAGCTTCCTGGCGCCGTTCGGCGAGATCGCCGACCGGCAGCGCCAGCATTTCCTCATCGCCACGCTCATCATCCTCCTGCCGATCCTGCCCGTGCTGGTGCTGACGCCGCTGATCATGTGGCGCTATCGCCGCCGCCAGGGTTCGAAGTTGCCCTACGCGCCGCACTGGGAGTTCGACCGTCGGCTGGAAGTCGCGATGTGGGGCGTGCCGATCCTCGTGGTCGCGGCTCTGGCCTTCGCGCTGATCCACGCCACCCAGCGCCTCAACCCGTACGATAAGCTCGGTGCCGACCCGCTGATGGTCGACGTCATCGGCCTCGACTGGAAGTGGCTCTTTCTCTACCCGGACGAGGAGGTCGCCAGCGTTGGCGAGTTCGTCGTGCCGGCGGGGCGACCGGTCAGCTCTGCGCATCACCACCGACACGGTGATGCAGAGCTTCTGGATCCCTGCGCTCGCCGGCCAGATCTACGCTATGCCCGGCATGCGCACCGAGCTGAACCTCGTCGCCGACCGGCCGGGCGAGACGCGCGGGCAGAACTCGCAGTACAGCGGTGTCGGCTTCCCGCACCAGCGCTTCCTCGTGCGCGCGTTGCCCCAGCCCGCCTTCGACGCCTGGGTCGAGGCCGCCAAGACCGGCGGCACGCCGCTGGAGACGGACACCTACACCACCCTCACGAAGCGCAGCACGCTCCCCGAGCTGCGCACCGATCTCGGCCTCGCCGGTGACGGCCCGATCAACTTCGCCCTCCAGGCCGGCGGCCTCTTCGACTGCGTCGTGGCCCGCTACCACTCCGGCAACGCCGTGACGCCGCAGCTCCAGCCGGGCAGCCCGTCGTTCGACGCGGCCGAGCCGGGTGCGACGGCGCCTCACGCCGACTGTACCCCCCACGCCGCCGGGGCGCATGCCATGCACGCGGACAAGCACGATGGATGAGAGCTTCATGTTCGGTCGCCTGACCTTCGACGACATTGCCATCTTCGCCGTCTTCCGCGACTTCAGCGTCAACGAGCTGGTGGCGTCCGGCGCGGGCTGGCTGGAGGTGCTCGCCGCCGTCGGCGTGGTGGCGCTGCTGACTTACTTCCGCCTCTGGGGCGTCCTCTGGCGGGACTGGCTGACCACCCAGGACCACAAGAAGATCGGCATCATGTACATGGTGATCGGCTTCGTGATGATGCGCGCGCGGCGTGGCCGAGGGCGTCGTCATGCGCGGCGCATCTCGCCACCGCGCTCGACGGCGGGATCCTCGCGCCCGAGCACTTCGCCGAGCTCTTCTCGACGCATGGCACGATCATGATCTTCTTCGTGGCGATGCCGTTCATCACCGGGTTCATGAACTTACCTCATCCCGCTGCAGATCGGCTCGCGCGACATGGCGTTCCCGATGATGAACCACATCAGCCTCGGGCTGACGGCGGCGGGCGCCATGATGCTCCTCATCTCGCTCGTCGTCGGCCAGTTCGAGACCGGCGGTTGGACGGCCTATCCGCCGTTCACCGGCAAGGCGTTCCAGCCGGGCGTGGGGCCGGACTACTGGATCTGGGCCATCGTGCATCTCCGGCATCGGGTCGATGCTGTCCGGCATCAACTTCGCGGTGACGATCTACAAGATGCGCGCGCCGGGCATGACCTACATGCGCATGCCCGTCTTCTGCTGGACCGCGCTGTGCACCGCCATCCTGCTGACGTTCGCCATGCCGCCGCTCACCGTCGCCGCGCTGATGCAGGCGCTCGACCGCTACCTGGATTTTCACTTCTTCACGAATGATCTGGGCGGCAACATGATGAATTACGCCAACCTCTTCTGGATGTTCGGCCATCCGGAGGTCTACATCCTCATCCTGCCCGCCTACGGCATCTTTTCGGAGCTCACGGCCACCTACTCGGCCAAGACCCTCTACGGTTACTACTCGCTGGTGTTCGCCACGATGTGCATCGCGGTGATGAGCTTCACCGTGTGGGTCCACCACTTCTTCACCATGGGGCAACAGCGCCACGGTCAACGTCGCCTTCGGCATCGCCACGATGCTGATCGCGATCCCCACCGGCGTGAAGGTGTACGTCTGGATCGCGACGCTCTACCGGGGCCGTGTCCGCCTCACGGTGCCGATGGTCTACCTCGGCGGGTTCCTGATCCTGTTCGTCCTCGGCGGGCTCTCCGGCATCATCCTCGCGAACCCGACCGATCAACTACCAGGTCCACAACATCGCAGTTCATCGTCGCGCACTTCCACAACGTGATCCTGCCGGGCGTCGTCTTCGGCGTGCTGGCGGGCGTCCACATGTGGTTCCCCAAGGCGTTCGGCTTCCGCCTCGACGAGAAGCCGGCGCGCATCAGCGCCGTCTCTGGATCGTCGGCTTCTCGCTCACCTTCCTGCCGCTCTACGTGGTCGGCCTGCTGGGCTATCCGCGCGCGCTCGGCGAGCTATAGCGACCCGGCGTTCGAGCCGTACATGATCGTCACGGCGTTCGGCTCGCTCCTGATCCTGGCGGCCTTCGCCAGCTTCGCCGCCGTGTTCTACGTCTCGTGGCGCAACCGTGAGGCGCTGGCCGTGCCGCTCGGCGACCCGTGGGACGGCCGCACGCTGGAGTGGGCGACCCCCGCGCCGGTGCCGGAGTACAACTTCCCGGTCATCCCCGAGGTCGTGTCACGCGAGGCGTTCACGGTCGAGAAGGCCAACGGCCGGCCCTACGTCGTGCCGGACGAATACGAGGACATCGACCTGCCCGCGCCGACCAGCGCCGGGTTCATCATCTGCGTGTGCGCCGGGGCCTTCGGGTTCGCGATGACGTGGTGGATCTGGTGGCTGGCGGCGCTCTCGCTGCTGGCGATCCCGGCGGTCCTGGTCGGTGCGCAGCTTCCGGCCGGAGCGCATGGTGATCATCCCCGCCGCCGAGGTGCGGCACATCACCGAGGAATGGATGCGCGGCATCGACGCCAGCCGCGGCATCGACCGCGGCGAGGAGCTGACGCCGCGAAACCGCGGCTATGCCTGCACCGACCTCGAGCTCGAGGAAGCCGCATGAGCGACGCCGACACCAAGCTCCACCCCGGCCTGAACCTCGGGCCGACCCACGGCGACGCGCACGAGGAGGCCGAGGTCGTCGTCTTCGGCTTCTGGGTCTTCCTGATGAGCGACCTCATCACGTTCGGCCTCTTCTTCGCGACCTACGCGACGATGCTGAGCCCGATGTCGATCGCCGGCGGGCCGGGGCCGAAGGAGGTGGTCGATCTTCTCAGCATCGCCGGCCAGACGACGCTGCTGCTGGCCTCCACGCTGACGTTCGGCCTCGCCACCATCGCGATGAAGTACGACGACGGCCGCGGCCGCATCGTCTTCTGGATGGCGGTGACGGCGCTGCTGGGCACCGGCTTCGTGGCGCTCGAGGTGTCGGACTTCATGCACATGGCCTCGATCGGCGCGGTGCCGCAGCGCTCGGGCTTTCTCAGCGCCATGTGGGCGCTGGTGGGGCTGCACGGCCTGCACGTCTCCGTGGGCATCGTGTTCGTCGGCGTGATGATCCTGCAGATCGCAGTGATCGGCCTCGACGCCCGCGTGAAGTCGCGCGTGTTGCGCCTGGCCCTCTACTGGCATTTCCTGGACATCGTGTGGGTCGCGATCATGTCCGGCGTCTTTCTTGCGGGAGCCCTCTGAGCATGAGCCCTACGAGCCAGAAACCGAGCGCGCAGGCGGCCGAGCGGGCGCACGACACGCGGCAATATCTCATCGGCTTCGTGCTGGCGGTGGCGCTGACGGTGCCGCCGTTCATCCTGGTGTGGACCGGTATTCTGTCCCGCGGCGCCAGCCTCGCCGTCATCGGGATCGCGGCGCTGGTGCAGATCGTCGTGCACATGCGCTTCTTCCTGCACGTGGACCTGTCGCGCCAGAAGCGCGAGGACCTGCAGCTCATCCTCTTCACGGTGCTGCTGCTGGTGCTGATGGCCGGCGGCACGATCTGGATCCTGACCGACCTCGCCATGCGTATGCACTGAACGCCGGCCCGGGCGGCGCAACGCCCGGGACGACGTGCTCATCGGTCGCTGACCGTTGTGCTCCGGTGGCGCTATTGGGTACGAACGCTTGAGCGACGACGGCGCGCCGGGCGCCGAAACCACCGCAAGGAGACCAGCGAGCCGATGGCCGAGATCCCAGACGCGCCCGCGCGCATTCCCGTGACGATCCTCACCGGCTTCCTGGGCGCCGGCAAGACCACGCTGCTGCGGCGCATCCTCAGCGACGCCAAAGGCGTGCGCTACGCCGTGCTCATCAACGACTTCGGCGCCCTCAACATCGATGCCGAGCTGGTTGTCGAACGCACCGCCGACCGGGTCGCGCTGGAGAACGGTTGCGTGTGCTGCTCGATCCGCGACGATCTCGTCGAGGCGATCGGCGAGTTGCTGACCGCCGAAGACGCACCCGACCGGCTGATCATCGAAGCGAGCGGCGTTTCCCGGCCGCTCGCGATCGCCGACGCGCTGGAGCAGGACGCCCTCGCCGAGCGTGTCGTGCTCGACGGCACCTTCTGCCTCGTCGACGCCGACAGTTTCCCGGACCTCGACTTCGCCTCCACCGAGCTGGCGCTCGATCAGGTGTCGGGGTCGGACATCGTCATCCTGAACAAGGTCGACCTGGTGGAGCCCGCGTCGCTCGCCACCATCGAGGAGACACTGCGCGGGGCGATGCCGCGGCTGCGCGTCCTCCACGCCCGCCACGCGGATGTGCCGCTCGAGGTGTTGTTCGGTCCCCGCGAGGCCACGGAAGTCGGGGATGCCGCTGCGGCTCCCACAACCGTGCGACCGCACGACCACGCCCACCACGATCATGACCACGCGCACCACGACCACGATCACACGGCGGAGTTCGCCACATGGCAGTGGCGCACGGACAAGCCGGTGGACCTCAAGAAATTCCGCCGCGCGCTGAACCAGCTTCCGACGGGGCTGTTGCGGGCCAAGGGCGTGCTTCGGACGGACGGGGACGAGCGCCGGCTGGTCTTCCACCTCGTCGGCAAGCGGCGCGAGATGGGGTTTGAGGAGCACGCCGCGCCGCCCGTCAGCACCCTGGTCGCGATCGGCCGGCATGACGACGTCGATCCGGCGGCGCTCACGGCCATATTCGAGGATTGCCTGGCCCATGAGCCCGCCGAATAGAGCGCCGGGCGAAGGCCCGCCAGAACGGTTCGGCGGAGCGCATGCGCCGAGGGGCGGCAAGGCGGCACGAGCAAGCGGTTCGCCAGCGCGGTCGGCCCGCGCGGATCGACCCGTCTGGTCGAGAGATGCAACGCATCGAGCACAGAAGGTCAGGGTATGCCGACACGGCGGGCAGTTGTTGCAGGATCGATGGCTCTCATGGGGGGACTGCCCCTCACGGCTTGGGCGCAGGGCAGCGATATGCTCCGCCTGGGCGCACCGCAGACGTTCCGGTTCGAGGGCCTGATCGCGCGAGCACGCGAAGCGGCGGGCGCGGCCTACGAGCCGCCGCACATCATTGCGCCCGACGTGCTGGAGCGGATCGACTACGATGCGCACTGGAAGATCCGCTATCGCGACGACGCCACCTTCAGCCCGCCCGGCACGAATGCCGAGGTGCAGCTCTTCCACCAAGGCCGCTACTTCCGCGAGCCGGTGCACATCTTCGTCGTCGACGGGGTCGAGGCGCGCGAGATCCTCTACTCCAAATCCTACTTCGACATGCCGGACGACAGCCCCGCCCAGGAGCTGCCGAACAATATCGGCTTCGCCGGGTTTCGCATCATGCGCCCGGGGTTGGAGCCGGACTGGGTCTCTTTCCTCGGCGCATCTTACTTCCGCACGGACGGGCCGTTCGCACAGTACGGCATCTCCGCCCGCGGCCTCGCGGTCGACACGGGCCTCTCCAAGCCGGAGGAGTTCCCGCGCTTCAGCCACTTCTGGCTCGCCACGCCGCAGGCCGAGGGCGACGATCTCACCGTCTATGCGCTCCTGGAGAGCCGCTCGGTCACCGGCGCATACAAGTTCGGCCTGCGCCGCGACGCGCCCGGCGGCGGCCATTGGACCACCGTCTCGTCGCATCTCTTCTTCCGCCGTCAGGTGGATCGGCTGGGTATCGCGCCGCTGACGAGCATGTACTGGTACTCCGAGCGCGACGAGCGGTTCGGCACCGACTGGCGCCCCGAAATTCACGACAGCGACGGGCTGGCGCTGGCGACCGGGGCGGGCGAGCGGCTTTGGCGCCCGCTCAACAACCCGACGATCCCGCGCACCTCCTCGTTCTCGGACACCAACCCGGATGGCTTCGGCCTCATCCAGCGCGACCGCGAGTTCCTGCACTACCAGGACGACGGCGTGTTCTACGATCGCCGCTCCAGCGTGTGGGTGGAGCCGCTGGGTGACTGGGGCGCCGGCGCCGTGCAACTGGTGGAGCTGCCGACGGACGACGAGACGAAGGACAACATCGTCGCCTACTGGGCGCCGGCGAGCCGTGGCGGCGAGGGCGCGGAGCTCACGTTCGACTACCGTCTCCACTGGGTGGCCGGCGATCCGACACCCGGTGTGGCGACCGTCGTCTCCACGCGCCAGGGCCTTGCCGGGGCGCCGGGGCAGGGCGTCATCCCGAACGCCGACAAGATGGTGATCGACTTCCAGGGCGACGTCCTGAACGACCTGCAGCGCGGCGACGTGGAGGCGGTGGTCTCGATCGCCCGCGGCAAGATCGTCACCGAGGCGGCGGCGTGGCCGATCGTCGACACCCCGTACTGGCGCCTCGCGTTCGACTTCGAGGTCGACGGCGAGGATCCGGCCGAGGTGCGCGCCTTCCTGCAAAAGGACGGCAAAGCCCTCAGCGAGACGTGGATCGGGCAGCTGCTGCCCAAGCGGATGGTCGCGCGGGCGGTCCGATGACCGCCGGGCCGCCGGTCCAGCCCGAGGCGCGGACCGAGACCGTCACGCTTACGGGCAGCGCCGGGGCGATGCTGGTCCATGTCCACCGTCCGGACGCGGCAGCCCAGGGATGCGCCATCGTCGCGCACGGCCGCAACGGCGCGGCCGATGCGCCGCACATGCTGCCGATCGTGAACGCGGCGCTGATGCGCGGCCTGACGGTGGTCGCGCCGGACCTCTGCCACTCCGCGCACAATACGAGCGCTGGCGATGCGGGCGGCTTCACCATGGCCGCGCACTACGACGATCTCCGCGCCGTGGCCGATTGGGTGGCGGCCGAAGCCCCGGCGGGCGCGGCGCACATCCTGGTGGGGCACTCCATGGGCGCCTACGCGGCGGTGCGTCTGGCCGCCGAGGGGCATCCGTGGCAGCCGACGGGGGTGCTCGCCGTGTCGCCGGTGATTTCGGGCGCTGCGCTGATCGCCGCGCGCGAGGCGCAGGGGCCGGAGAGCCTTAGCCTGCTGCGCGATGAGCTGCCCCAGGCGTTGCAGGAGTGGCCGGCCCACGACGCGCTCGGCATCGCGGGCACGATCCTCGTCCCCGCCGCCGTGATCGTCGGCGCCGACGACACCGTCACGCCGCCGCTGCATGCGGCGCAGCTTGCCGACGCGCTCGGCTGCTGCGTGTGGCGCGACGTGCTGCCGGGAGAGCATCACTGTCCCCTCGGTGCGCAATACGCCCGCAGCATCGGCAGCGCGATCGACCGGCTGCTCATGGCCCAATGACCGCCGCGTTGGACGCCTGGCTCGCCGCGCAGGAGCAGGCCTCGGCGGGTGCCATCGCCGCCGCGATCTCGGCCACCGGCCTGACCCACCGTCGCCCCGGCTTCGGCGCCGCGGTGGTCCCCGCGCCGGGCTCCATCCTCGCCTCGCCCGAGGATGCGCACTGGGACCCGGAGCCCGACTACTTCTATCATTGGACGCGCGACGCCGGGGTCGTGATGCTCGCCGCCGCGCTGCTGCGCCCGGACGATCCCGCGGCCTGGGACCGCCGCTTTGCCGACTATGTCGCCTTCAGCCTGGCGACGGCGACCCGGCCCGGGCCTGCCGTCAACCCTCAGCGCGCCAGCACGGACGACGCCCACGCCCGCTTCCTACGCGGAGATGCGGACCTGGCCGCACTCGACGGCGATGCGCTGCTGGAGGAGCCCCGCGTCAACGCGGACGGTGCGGTCGACTTCGAGGACTGGGGCCGCCCGCAGTACGACGGGCCGGCCCTGCGCGCGATCTCCTGCCTCGCCTGGCCCGGCGCGGCGCCGCCCGAGACGGAGGCGCTGCTCGCCCTCGACCTCGCCCACGTTTTGGCCCACGCGGCCGCGCCCTGCATCGGCCCTTGGGAGGATCCGCCGCCCGCCTGCCATGCCTTCACGCTGCTCGCCCAACGCGCCGCCCTCTGCGCCGCTGCTGCGCGGCTGGACGGGGGTGCGGTCGAGGCGGCCGTGGCGCGCATCGATGCAGCGATGGCGGACCTGTGGGACGGAACGGCCGGGCACATCCGCGCCTCCTCGGCGATGCCCTCCAGCGACGCCAACATCATCCTCGGGTCGCTCCTGCAGGCGGACGCCGCGGCGCCCTACGGCGTCTGTCACCCATGGATGGCGGCGACCGCCGACCATGTCGAGCGGTGGTCCCGGGAGCGCTACGCGCTGGCGACGGAGGCCGCGCCGTTGGTGGGGCGTTGGCCGGGCGACGTCTATTTCGACGGCCAGCCCTGGCTTCCGACCAGCTTCGGGTTCGCCGAGTTCTACTACCGCCGTGCCGCAGCGGCCGAGCTCGCGCCGGCCGAGCGTCATCGCTGCCGCGCACGGGGCGATGCGATCCTGGAGGCGGTCCGCGCCGCGTTTCCGAAGGCCGGCGCGCTGCCGGAACAGATGGACGGGACCACCGGCGTCCCCGTCTCCAGCCGCAACCTCACCTGGAGCCACGCCGCGCTCGTCGCCGCCGCCCATGCCCGGCGCGCGGCCCTATCGTGCGGTCCGCCGTCCGCTAGGCAATGAAGTGTTATTTGGCATGCAAATCAGCGCGTTATGCGCCCTTACTTGTCAAAAATAGTCCAAAATTCAGGCTTCTGAACGAGCTCTCCAAGATCTAGCGTCGGGCGCGGCAGGATATGGAGACACGCTATGGCCAAACTGACCCGGCGATCGTTCGTTACAGGAACAAGCGCGCTTGCGCTGGGCTCGGGGTTGCTCCCCATGCCTGGGATCATCCGGCGGGCGCGAGCACAGGACGGGCCGGTGAAGCTCGGCTGCCTGTTCTCCTCCTCCGGCACCATGGCCAATATCGAGGGCCGTCTGAATGACGTTGTGAAGATGGCCGCCGCCGAGTTGAACGCCGCCGGTGGCGTGCTCGGCCGCGAGGTCGAGGTGATGGTCTCCGACCCCGCCTCGGACTGGCCACTCTATGCTCAGATCGGCCGGCAGATGCTGCAGCAGGAAGGCGTCGCTTCGTTGTTCGGCTGCTGGACGTCTGTGTCGCGCAAGTCGGTCCTGCCGGTGGTCGAGCAGAACAACGGCCTCCTGTTCTATCCGCTCCACTTCGAGGGTGACGAAAACTCGGAGAACGTCGTCTACCTCAACTCGCCGCCGGCCAGCTCCGTGCTCCCGGCTGTCGACTATCTGATGAGTGACGATGGCGTCGCCGCGAAGCGCTTTTTCATGCTCGGATCCGACTATGTGTGGCCGCGCACGATCAACAAGCAGCTCAAGGGTTACTTCAAGTCGCTCGGCTACGACTCCTCGTCCTGGCGCGAAGAGTACGTGCCCTTCGGCTTCTCCAACTTCCAGTCGCTGATCCAGGAGATCCGCCGCTTCGCGGACGAGCCGGGCGGGCAGCCGGTGGTGATCCTCACGGTGGTCGGCTCCTCCATCCCGGACTTCTTCCGCGAGTTCGCCAACCAGGGCATCATGGCGACCGACATTCCGGTGTTGGGCCTCGACGCGCTGGAGGCCGATTTCGAGGGCCTCAACACCGAGGACCTCGTCGGCCATCTCAACTGCTGGGCGTATCTCCAAGCGGTCGACGCCCCCGAGAACGCGGCTTTCATGGAGAACTGGGCCAACTACGTCGGGGCGAACAGCGTGCCGTATCCGCCGAACGTCGTCATCGACCCAATGGTGTCGGCCTACGATGGCGTGAAGTTCTGGGCGATGGCGGCTGGAAAAGGCCGGCTCTTTCGACGTGCCGGAGGTGCGCTCCGCGTTCGGCGGCCTCTCCTTCACCGATCCGTCGGGCTACGACATCTCCATGACCGACGAGAACAACTACGTCGCGCGCGGTGTCTTCATCGGGTCGCTGAACTACGACAGTGCGTTCGACATCCTGTGGCAGTCCGACGGAACGCCCAAGCCGGTGCCGTTCAGCCCTTACGGCTGACCTGCCCCACACGACGAACCTGCGCCGCTTGAGGCGGCGCGGGTGCTTCTTCACCCGGGCGCTCGTCGCCCGCCGGCGCGAAGGTTCGCACTCTCTTGTCTTCACGGCTTTCGCCACAGTTGCGCGGGCTCCTCACGGTCCTCACGATCCTTGCTTCGGTCGTCACCGGCGTGGCGAGGGCGCAAGAGGCTCCGCTCGACCGCGCCGTCATCGCCGCCGGACTTTGCACCGACGTCAGCGCGACGATGGATCGTGCCGCTGCGACCCTTGGCACGGCCAGCGAGGATGATCTCGCCTACCTGCGCCGCCTCACCGATGCGCTCATCGGCCGGCATCTCGTCTGCGGCGAAACGGTCGCCATCGACACCGATGACGGCACGATCGACCCGGTGACCGGTGCGCCGGTCCAGGCGGACGGCAAGACGCCGATCCTCAACCTCAGAAATCGCGCGGGTGCCGAAAACCTGGCGGCGGCTCTGACGTTGCTGACCCCCTCGTCGGCGTCCGAGCGCGAGCGGGCCCTGCGGGTGCTGACGCGCCGGCCGCAGGGCGTGTCAGCTGCGACCCTCGCGCGGGCGGCCGGGATCGCGCCTGACGACGCGAGCCGCGCCGCCATCGAGGAACTCGCCGTCGTCGCGTCGCTTGCATCCGATGATATCGGCGAAAGGATTGCCGCCATCGAGGCATTGGCCCGAGCGCCGAACCGGCGCAACCTCAGCCGCCTGGAGGGCCTGACGCGCGAACCCGCCTACGAGACCGTCCCCGCCTTCCGCGCCGCCGTCGATACCGCGGTGGGGGAGGTGGCGTGGTGGGTGCGCGTCGCCGGCGCCCTCTCGGTGCTGTTCAGCGGGTTGTCCTACGCGTCGATCCTCTTCATCGCCGCGGTGGGGCTTGCGATCGTTTTCGGCCTGATGGGGGTCATCAACCTCGCCCACGGCGAATTCATCATGATCGGCGCTTACGTCACCTTCATCGTGCAGGAGGTGTTGCGCGCCATCGCGCCAGCGCTGACGGATTGGTACCTCATTCTCGCGATCCCGTTCACCTTCGCGGTCACGGCGGCCATCGGCGTGGCGATCGAGCTCCTGGTGGTGCGCCATCTCTATCGCCGGCCGCTGATGACGCTGCTGGCCACCTGGGCGGTGAGCCTGTTCCTCGTCAACATCGTGCGCGTCACCTTCGGCACGCAGAACCTTGCCTTCGCGACACCGTCCTACATCTCCGGCGGCTTCAATCTGGTCGGCGATTTCATCATCACCCAGAACCGTCTGTTAGCGATCGTGTTCGCGCTGGTCGTCCTCCTCGCCACCTGGCTGATCCTCAAGAAGACACCGTTCGGCCTCAATATCCGCGCGGTCACCCAGAACCGTGAAATGGCGAGCGCCATCGGCATCGCGACGCGGCGGGTGGATATGCTGGCCTTCGGGCTCGGCTCGGGCCTTGCGGGACTCGCCGGGCTGGCGCTGGCGCCGATCTACAACGTCAATCCGCTGATGGGCACGAACTTCATCATCGAGAGCTTCATGGTCGTGGTGCTGGGCGGGGTCGGCAGCCTCGCCGGGACGCTGATCGCGGCCCTCGGCATCGGGCAGATCAACGTGCTGATCGAACCGATCTGGGGCGCGGTGGCGGCCAAGGTGATCGTGCTGCTGCTCATCATCGCGTTCATCCAGCGGCGGCCCGAGGGTCTGTTCGCCGCACCGGGGCGTCGCAAATGACCGCGCCTCGCGACCCTCTCGCAGCCCTGTTCGCGGCCCCCGCCGGCGCCTCGCGCGGCGGCTCGCCGACCATTATTGCCTTGGTCGCGGTGGCGCTGGTCGCGGTCCTCGTTCTCGGGGGGCCGCTGGCGGATTCCGAGGCGGGACTGTCGCCGTACATGGTCAATCTCGTCGGGCAGTTGGCGGCGTTCGCGCTGCTCGCCGTTTCGCTGGACCTCATCTGGGGCTTCGCCGGCATCCTCAGCCTCGGGCATGGGCTCTACTTCGCCATCGGTGGCTACGTCATCGCCATGCATCTCCTCAAGCACGGCTTCGAGACCACGGGGACGGTGCCGGACTTCATGCAGTTCATGGGATGGAGCGAGTTCCCGGTCTACTGGATCGGTTTGGAGTTCTTCCCGTGGGTCGTCGTCCTGGCCGTTCTGGTGGCGGGCGCCGTGGCGTTCGTGTTCGGCTACGTGTCGTTCCGCTCGCGCGTCGGCGGGGTCTACTTCGCCATCATCACGCAGGCGCTCGTCTACGTCGCCATGCTCCTGATGTTCCGCAACGACACCGGATTTCGGCGGCAACAACGGGATGACGGGCTTCTCGGTCGTCTTCGGCTATCCCATCAACACGCCGAGCGCGGCGATGGCGATGTCGGCCGCATCTCTGGCGGTGCTGTTGGCGGCGCTCCTGGGGACGCGGGCGCTGGTGCGCTCGCAATTCGGCCGCCTGGTGCTCGCCTCGCGCGACGACGAGGTGCGCCTCAAGACGCTCGGCTACGACACGCTGGGGATCAAGCTCGCCTTGTGGTGCCTCTCGGCGGTCCTCGCGGCGCTGGCCGGAATGCTCTACGTGCCGCAGGTCGGCATCATCAATCCGCGGGTCCTGTCGCCGGAGCTCTCGATCGAGATCGCCGTGTGGGTTGCGGTCGGCGGGCGCGGTTATCTCACCGGGGCGGTGATCGGCGCGGTGCTGGTGAACGCGCTGAAGTTCTGGCTCTCCACCAACGCACCGGAGCTGTGGCCCTTCATCCTCTCCGGCCTCGTCATCGTCGTCGTTCTCGTCCTGCCAAACGGTCTCGCGGACCTCTCGGCCACCGCCCGCGGCGCATTTCGGCGCATCCGCCCCGCCGGGGGGACCACGTCGTGAGCGACGCTATCCTGGTCGATGACCTCACCGTGCGGTTCGGCAGTCTGACCGCGATCAACCGCCTCTCGCTGGCGATCCGCTACGGAGAGATCCACGCGCTCATCGGTCCGAATGGTGCGGGGAAATCGACCCTTCTCGATGTGATCTGCGGCGTGTCGCGACCCACGTCGGGTGGCGTCCGGCTCGATCGCACGATCGAACTGGGGCACGCGAAGGAGGCCGGCATCGCCGCGCTCGGTCTCTTCCGCAAGTTTCAGAAGCCGAGCGTGTTCGACGCGCTGACCGTGTTCGAGAACGCGACGCTCGGCACCGGGCGCGGTCGCTGGCGGCGCCCCGAGGCCGAGGCGACCGAGCGTGCGATGGCCACGTTGGCGCGCGTCGGCCTGGAGGAACGGGCGGACGTTCTGGCGGGTGAGCTGGCGCACGGCGAAAAGCAGTGGCTGGAGATCGCCATGGTCGTCGCCGCCCAGCCCAAGGTGCTCATGCTGGACGAACCCGTCGCCGGCCTCAGCGACGAGGAGCGCGACCGCACCGCCGCCCTGGTGCGCGAGCTCTCGGCGCCGGACTGCGCCATCATCGTCGTCGAGCACGACATGGACTTCGTCGCCAAGATCGCCGACCGCGTGACGGTGCTGCACGAGGGGGCGGCCCTGTTCGAGGGATCCATGGACAAGGTGCGCTCCGACCAGCGCGTGATCGACGTCTACCTCGGACGATAGGGGACGCGATGAAGATCGAGATCGAACACCTCGACCAGCACTACGGGTCCGCCCAGATCCTGCGCGGCGTCTCACTCACCGTCGAAAGCGGTGAATGCGTGGCGCTGCTGGGGCGCAATGGCGCTGGCAAGACGACGCTCATGAAGTGCGTGGTGGGAACGCTGCGCCCCCTCGGCTGGGCGTATCCTCGTCGATGGCCACGACATCACACGGATGCCGCCGCACCGGCGCTCGCGCATGGGGTTTGCCACCGTGCCGCAGGGGCGCGAGGTGTTCCGCGAGCTGAGCGTCAAGGAGAACATCCTCGCCGCCGCGCGGGCGCACGGGCACGCGCGTGACGGCACCATCGAGGAGACTGTGGAGCGCTTCCCGGTCCTGCCACAGATGTGGTCTCGCAACGCCGGGCAACTTTCGGGCGGACAGCAGCAGCAACTGGCGTTCGCACGGGCCTTGGTGACGCGCCCCTCGGTTCTGCTCCTCGATGAGCCGACCGAAGGGATCCAGCCCTCGATCGTCTCTTCGATCGGCGAGCTTGTGGCCTCGCTAAAGGGCGCGATCACGGTCATCCTGGTGGAGCAGTTCGTCGACTTCGCTCTGGGGCTCGCGGAAAGCGCCGTCACCATGGACCGCGGCCGTGTCAGCGAGAAAATCCCGAAGGCCGACTTCGACCGGACGGCGCTGAGAACCTCAGTCTCGCTCTAGCCGGCCCGACGGCCCGATGCCCTCGGCGCCTGGCGCGGCCCTTCCGCCGATACAGCGTTCAGACGAGACCGCGACGACAACAAAAGAGGACAATGCGATGGCCAACCACGAGATTCCCGGCACGCACGAGACGATGGTCTGGGGCTACTTCGACGCGACAACTCCACCTGTGGCGAAGGTCGAGTCCGGCGACGAGGTCACGCTGTATTCCTTTCCCGCCGGCGGCGCCGAATCCCTTCCCGCCGACCGTTCCATCGTTCCTGCGGCCTATCTGGAGGCGCTCGATGCGCTCACCCAGGGGGCCGGACCGCACTTCGTGACCGGACCGGTTTACGTGAATGGGGCGGCGCCGGGCGATGTGCTCCAGGTCGACATCCTGGAGACCGTCTGCACCATGGACTGGGGTTTCATGGCCATCCTGCCGCTTCTGGGAACGGCACCGGATGTCTTCACCGAGTATGAGACGATCCACCCCGCGATCGACCGCGACCGCGGCGTGATGACGATGCCCTGGGGCACCGAGATTCCCCTCGACCCGTTCTGCGGCATCATCGGCGTCGCCCCGCCAGTCGCCTGGGGGCGATGCGGCTCCCCGGTGCCCCGCGCCTTCGGCGGCAACATGGACAACAAGGAACTGAGGCCCGGCGCCACGCTTTATCTGCCGGTCTTCAATGAGGGCGCCTTGTTCTTCGCCGGCGACGGGCATGGCGTGCAGGGCGACGGCGAAGTCTGCATCACCGCCCTGGAAACGGGGGTGAAGGCGACCTTCCGGCTCACCGTCCGCAAGGATCTCGCCTATACGAAGCCCTTCGCGGAGAGCCCGACGCACCTGATCTCCATCGGTCTCAACGAGGACCTCGACGATGCGGCGAAGGAGGCGGTGCTCGAGATGGTCGATCGCATCTGCGAGCGCACCAGCCTCACCCGGAACCAAGCCTACATGCTGTGCTCCGTGGCCGCAGACGTGCGTGTGACGCAGCTCGTCGATGGCAATAAGGGCATCCACGTGATGCTACCCAAGACAGTACTGTAGTGACCCGAGGTCCGTGTTGGGCGGCCGGCGCTTCGACCCCCGCATCGCCAGTCGCCATTGGGGTGAACGCAACGCGTCCCGTCGTCAGGTGACTTGCGATGCGTCCGCATCGGTGCGTGCTTCGTACCCCGGGCGAGACCTGGGAGACGATCCGTCCGACGGTGCGGCCCGTTACCGGCTGCGGTCGGAGCTATCTGCCGCGGCGGGCGCGTCCGCGGGCTCGGTGCGGGGAGGCCGCGCGGCCTCCACGAAGACCCCCTCGTTGTGGATGATGAGCTTTCGCAGCGCAGCGGCGACGGTCTCGCGCTCCCGCTTGGTCAGGGGCGCGAGCAGGGCGTGCTCGGCTTCGGCCTGCAGCGTCATCGTCCGGTCCGCGAGGTCGCGGCCGGGTCCGGTCAGGCCGACGATGACGTTCCGTCTGTCCTCGTCCGCCACGGTTCGGCTGACGAGCCCTTGCGCTTCCAGCCGGCCGAGGACCTTCGACAGGCCGCCGGAACTGAGGGCCATCATGTCGTGCAGCGCGCTCGGCGTCATCTCGAACGGCGCGCCGCTCGACCGCAGGGTCGCGATCACCGCATAGTCGGCGTACTTGAGGTTGTGGCTGGCGAGGAACCGGTTGAACGCCCTGAGGATCACGTCGTGCATCCTCAGGAGCCGGCCCGTCACCGCCTTCGCCGACGGGTCGAGGTCCGGCCGCTCGCGGCGCCACTGGGCGATGCCGACGTCCATCACGTCCCGTCCGCTGCGCCCCGCGTCCGGCTCTCGGTGATCCTGGCTCATGGCCCAAATCTTTCATGGCTTGAGGCGATTGACCAGCGATTGAAGCAGTCGAAGACGCCTTCCAGATATCTTTCTTGACAGATAATAATCGACCGCTAGCCTAGCATCCGAGGGTGCGGCGTGCCGCGCACCGCCGCTCCCGCATGCGAGCTGAGAGGGATCCGCCATGGCGTCGAGCAAGGCCGAGATCAAGGCGAAGGTCTGCGAGGAGATCGACCGGCGCGCGGCCGAGATCATCGACATCAGCACGCGCATCATGGCGCAGCCCGAGCTGGGGTTCTTCGAGGAGCGTACAGCGCGCGTGGTCGCCGAGACGTTCGCCGAGATGGGACTGCAGTGCCGAACCGGCCTCGCGCGCACCGGCGTCAAAACACGGCTTCATGGCCGCAGCGCCGGTCCCACGCTTGGAATCCTCGGCGAGCTGGACGCGATTATCACGCCCGACAGCCCCATCGCGGACGCGAGCACGGGCGCCGCCCACGGCTGCGGGCACAACGCGCAGATCGCATCGATGATCGGCGCCGGCCTCGGCCTCCAGCTCGTGATGGACGAGCTCGACGGAGACGTGGTGCTGTTCGCCGTGCCCGCCGAGGAATGCATCCAGATCGAGGAGCGGCTGGCGCTGAAGGAGGCGGGGGAGGTGGAGTTCCTCGTCGGCAAGCCCGAGTTGATCCGCCTCGGCGAGTTCGACGACATCGACATGATTACGATCACCCATACCCCGCACGGTATGGACGACAGCCACGCCAGCGTCGGGGACACGCACAACGGCTCGCTCATCAAGCGCATCCGCTTCACCGGTGTCACCGCACACGCCGGCTCGTTCGCACACATGGGCGTCAACGCGCTGAAGGCGGCCACGCTCGGCATCGCCGCGATCGATGCGCAGCGGGAGCGGCTGCGCGAGCAGGACACCGTGCGCATCAGCCCGATCATCACGAAGGGCGGCTCCGGGACGAGCTCGATCCCCGCCGACGTGAGGATCGAGACCATGATCCGCGCACGGACCGTCGAGGCGATGCGCGAGGCGAGCGATCTCGTCGACCGGAGCATGCGGGCCGGCGCCCTCGCCATCGGCGCGACGGTCGCGATCGAGACCGTCGGCGGCTACCTGCCGAACGACCCGGACAAGAACCTCGTCCGCCTCCAGTACGAGAACTGCGCCGCCGTCGTCGGTGCGGCGCACATGGGGCCGGCGCGCCAGCAGACCGGCTCGACGGACGTGGGCGACGTCGGCTTCATGATGCCGGCGGTCCATCCGCGCAGCGGCGGCACGGCCGGCTCGCCGCACAGCCGGGACTACTATGTGCGCGACCACGTGCTCGCGGCCGTCAACCCGGCCAAGTCGATGGCGATGCTGGCCGTGGACCTGCTGTTCGACGGTGCGGCGGAGGCCCGCCGCGTGATCGCGGAGGCCGGGCCGAAGCTCGACAAGGAGGCCTACCTGGCCCTGCGCCGTTCCTTCGACCAAACGGAAACGTATCCGCCCGCCGGCTGAGGTCCCGTCAGATCTCACCCGTCCGCGCGCGCCTTCGGCGCCGGGCACGAAGCGCCCCGGTGACGAGCGCATTGGCGAGGAGCTGGCCGCCGAAGATCGCGAACGGCCAATGGTAGTCGCCGAACGAGGAGACGAGGAGCGAGAACGTGATCGGTCCGGTGAGGTAGCCCATGAACGCCACGAATGCGGCGCCGGAGGTCAATTCCGCGACTTGGTCCGGCGGCGAGAGGCGGGCCACCTCGGCCATGACGATGCCATTCCAGCTCACCGCGCTGAAGCCGAGCGCGAACGTCGCGGTCCCGGCGAGCCAGAGCGGAGCGCCGAACGGCAGGAGCCCATACGAGGCGACGAGCAGAGACGCGATCACGGCCTGGACGAGGAGGTTGGTGGACGGGGTGCCGGTTCGGTCCGCGAGCCAGCCGAGGGCGATGCGCGCGCTCGCGCCGGCCCCCTGCATTAGGGCGTAGGCGAGGCCGGCGTCCGCCAACGTCAGGCCGCGGGCGGTGGAGAGATAGGTGACGGAGAAGGAGAAGAGGCAGCCCTGGACGAGCGCGAACGAGAAGGCGAGGCAGGAGATCGAAGTGATCTGCGGGTCGGACAGAAGGCTCTTCAGCGGCGCGGCCCCGCTGCGCAGCGACAGGAGTGCGGTCGCGCGCTGGGCCGTCACCGGCGCTGGATCCAGCACGCGGCGCAGCGGCCGGATCGAGAAGGCCATCGTCACGGCGATCGCCGCGCCGGTCAGAAGCGCCGCGCGCCAGCCGAAGGCTGCGGCGATGGGGGCGAGCGCCATCGCCGCGACGGCCCCGCCCAGCGGCGCACCGGATTGCTTGATCGAAAAGATGAGTGACCGGTGCCGCGGAGGGGCCGTCGCGGCGAGAATGCGGCTTCCGGCCGGTGCGACGGGTCCGTATCCAATGCCGATGCAAAGGGCTGCCAGGGCGATGACCGGCCATAGCCCGCTCGTCGCCAGCGTCACGCCAGCCGCGGCGAGAAGCGCACCGGCCTGCAGCATCCGCACCGCGCCGAAGCGAGCGATGAACGGCGCCCCGAACAGCAGGAAGAGGACCACGCCGAGCGCGCTGCAGGTGGAGAACATGCCCACCCGCTCCGGCGCGATCCCCAGCTCAGCCGTGAAGAGCGGCGCCACGACAGCAATGCTCTGGTCGAGCATGGACGCGTTGATCTGCATCGCGAGCGTCGTGGAGAGGGCCACGCCCCAGAGGGGGACACGGGTCGGCATCGGGTCGCGGATCACTCCATTTTCTCGGGGCATATATGAGAACGCCGTACATGCATATAAATCTTTCGTTGACTTAACGGCCCGATTGATCGGAATATCCGAGCGTGCGGCATTCCTCGGGACGCCGCCGGTCGAACGGAGGAGCGCATGGCAACTGGCGAGGCGCGCCCACAAAAGGGCCGACCTGTGGCGGTGGTGACCGGTGCGGCGCGGGGGATCGGCCGGGGAACTGCGCTGGCGCTCGCCCGGCGCGGGTTCGACGTCGCGATCGGCGACCGCCTGACCGACACGCTCGCCGCGACGGCAGCCGATATCCGTGCGCTTGATGTCGACGTGCTCGAGCTTGCAGGCGACGTGTCGGACTATGCCGATGTCCAGGCGAAGGGGCGCGCGGTGATGGAGCGGTTCGGCCGGATCGACGTGCTCGTCAACAACGCGGGCGTGTCGCAACCCAAGCCGCTCCTCGAGATCACCGAGGAGGAGTACGACCGCACCATCGCGATCAACCTCAAGAGTTGCTTCTCGTGGTCGAATGCCGTTGCGCCGGTGATGCTGGAGCAGAAGGCGGGGCGGATCATCAACATCTCGTCCGTCAGCGCGCACATGGGCGCGAACCCCAACGCGGTGAGCAAATTCGCCTACGTCACCGCGAAGGCCGGCATCCTCGGGATGACGCGGGCGCTCTGCAAGGAGCTCGCGCCGCACGTGACGGTCAACGCCATCTGTCCCGGCGCCATCCATACGGAACTCACCAAAGCGCTGTTCGACAGTCGAGAGCGCGAGATCCTTGAGGCGATCCCGCTCGCCCGAATGGGCACGCCGGAGGACATCGCCGAGGTCGTCGTCTTCCTGGCCACTGTGACGCCGAACTTCATCACCGGCGAGGTCATCGACGTCGACGGCGGCCAATACGTGAACTGACCTCGCTTTGGTTCGACCCGAGGGAAAGGAGCGGCGATTGAGGCAGGAACGCGAGACGACTGATCCCGCGCGCGCCGCGCCGCGCCGCGAGCGGCGCGAGTGGACGCCGGTCCTCCTGACGCTGCCGAACACCGTCTGGCTGCTGTTGTTCCTCGTCGGCGCGCTCGCCTTCCTCGCCGTGATGAGCCTGCGCGGCTACGAAGCCGGCGGCCGCGGCATGCTCGACACGTGGGAGCTGACCCACTACTGGGCCTTCGTCTCCGACCCGTTCTACCTCGCCATCTTGTGGCGCTCGCTCCTGATGGCGCTGTGGGTGACGCTCGGGTGCCTCGTCCTCGGCTTCCCGCTCGCCTACGCGCTCTCGCGCCTGCGGGGCTGGAAACGGGCGTTCCTATACTTCGCCGTCCTCGTTCCGCTGCTGACGAGCGCCGTCATCCGCACGTTCGGCTGGATGATCCTGCTGTCGAACAACGGGTTCGTGAACAAGACGCTCATGTCCTTCGGCATCATCGATAGCCCGATCCCGATGATGTACAAGATGACCGGGATCATCATCGCGCTGATCCAGGTGCTTCTGCCCTTCATGGTGCTGGCGCTCGACGCGGCGCTCCTCAACATCGACCGGCAGATCTATGACGCCGCGCGCAATCTCGGCGCGGGACGGGTGCGCATCTTCCTGCGCGTGACGCTGCCGCTGGCGATGCCGGGCATCGTGTCCGGTTCAGTGCTGGTGTTCACCCTGGCCATCTCCGCGTTCGTCACGCCGGCGCTGATCGGCGGGCCGCGCATCGCGGTGATGGCGACGCTGATCTACCAGCAGGGCATCGCGCTGCTGAACTGGCCGCTGGGCGCTGCGATCTCGCTGGTGATGCTCGTGGTTCTGGTGGCGCTTCTTAGTCTCTTCCTCGGTCTGACCTCGCGCGCGACACGGAGGGTGGCATGATCCTCGCCGTTTTCACCGCCCTCGTGGTGCTCTTTCTCGCAGCACCGATCATCGTCGTGATCGCGACCGCGTTCACGACCACGGGTTACCCGGTGTTCCCGCCCCAGGGCTTCACGCTCCGGTGGTTCGCGCGGGTGTTCGAGACCTCGCAGTTCACCGATGCGGCGCAGCTCAGTGCGCTTCTCGCCCTTTGCACCACCGCGATCGCCTGCACACTCGGCACGTTCGCCGCGCTCGGGCTCACGCGATGGCGTGGGCGGGGGCAGCAGGGGCTCGCGGCGTTCATGCTGTCGCCGATCCTGTTTCCGACCATCGTGCTCGGCCTGGCGCTCCTGGTCTTCTACAGCCGGGTCGGCCTCCAGGGCTCGTTCATCGGGCTGGTGATCGGCCACAGCATCATCACGACGCCGTTCGTTCATCCGCCTCGTCATGGCGAGCCTTGCGGAGTTCGATCCGGCGGTGGAGGAAGCCGCCCGCAATCTCGGCGCCGGATGGTGGCGCACGTTCTTCAAGGTGACGCTGCCGCTGATCCGCCCGGGGCTGCTGGCCGGCGGCGTCTTCGCGTTCATCCTGTCGTTCGACGAGCTGGTGGTGACGCTGTTCCTCGCCGCGCCCGGCATGTCGACACTGCCAATGCGGATCTTCACCTTCGTCCAATACTCGAGCGAGCCGACCATCTCGGCCATCGCGACGATGCTGATCGTGGCATGGGCGGCCATCGGCATACCGCTCTACGCTCGATTTCTGTCCATCCGGCACCAGTAGGAAGAATGAGCACACTCGAACTGCGGTCCGTCAGCAAAGTCTTCAGCGGCACAGTCGCGGTGGAGTCGATCGACCTCACGGTGAACGACGGCGAAATGGTGGCCTTCCTCGGCCCGTCCGGCTGCGGCAAGACGACGACGCTGCGGATGGTCGCCGGCTTCGTCGAGCCGACCACCGGATCCATCTCGGTCGGGGGCAAGGACATCACGAACCTGCCGCCGAACAAGCGCGACATGGGCATGGTGTTCCAGAGCTACGCGCTGTTCCCGCACATGACGGTGAGCGGCAACGTCGCCTTCGGCCTCAGAGCGCGGCACATGGGAGCGGCCGAGATTGCCGAGCGCAGCAAGGCCGCGCTCGAACTCGTCGGCCTTTCGGGCCTCGAAGGGCGCTACCCCAAGCAGCTCTCCGGCGGTCAGCAGCAGCGCGTCGCCCTGGCGCGGGTCCTGGCATTGCGCCCCCAGCTTCTCCTTTTCGACGAGCCGCTGTCGAACCTCGACGCCAAGCTCCGCGTTCAGATGCGGCACGAGATTTCCGCCCTGCAGCGGGAGGTGGGGATCACATCGCTGTTCGTGACGCACGACCAGGAGGAGGCGATGACCATCGCCGACCGGATCGTGGTGATGAACAAGGGGCGGATCGAGCAGGTCGGCTCGCCGGCGGAGATCTACGACGCTCCGCGCACACGCTTCGTCGCGGACTTTATCGGCGCGGCGAACCTCGTTCCCGGGCACCTCGTCGATGGGCGGTTCCGCTCCTCGCGCGGGCTGGAGGTGGAGGCCGCCAGCGTGGACGGCCTGCCGACGGATGCGGAGATCATGCTGTCGATCCGACCCGAGAAGATCGAGATCCTGCCCGAAACGAGCGAAGCCGGAACGCCGGGCCGCGTGGTGCGCGCGACCAAGCTCGGCGGCCTCATCGAGTACGTCGTCGAGCTCTCCTGCGGCGATACGATCCTCGTCCAGAAGCAGGACCGCTCGGCGGCGGACCGTCTGGGCGTGAACGACGCGGTCCGCCTCTTCTGGAACGCGCAAGACGCAAGGTTTCTGCCTTGAACCCACTCAACCGGACCTGAAGGGACATTGAGATGCAGGCACTACGACGGAGCATGGCGGCCATCGCCGCCTCGGCCACGCTGTTTGCGGCCGGAGCCGCGCAGGCGCAGACCGAACTGACGGTGATCGTCTACGGCGGGTCGTTCGAGGAAGGCTGGCGCAAAAGCGTCATCGAGCCGTTCGAGGCCGCGAACCCCGACATCACGGTGCGCATCGCAACCGGGCTCACCATGCAGACGGTCGCGATGATGCGAGCCCAGAAGGGCAACGTGAATATCGACGTCATCATGATGGACGAGATCGGCGCGGCGCAGGCCAATTCCGAAGGCCTCTACGAGCCGCTCACCGTCGAGGCGGTGCCGAACCTCGAGAAGCTCTATCCGCAGTTCCGCGTCGACGGCGACGCGTACACCAAGTTCATGTACGTCAGTC
This sequence comes from uncultured Alphaproteobacteria bacterium, assembly GCA_963771975.1. Classification (GTDB taxonomy): domain Bacteria; phylum Pseudomonadota; class Alphaproteobacteria; order Rhizobiales; family Amorphaceae; genus Acuticoccus. Next base: position 224,649 of record CAVYVL010000004.1, read on the forward strand.
AGGCGCTCGTCTACGACACGAACGTCATCGAAGAGGAGCCGACCTCCTGGCGCGCGATGTGGGACGAGCAATACGCCGGCCGCATCGCGGTGCCGGACATCACCACGTCGCACGGCAACTTCTTCCTGCTCACCGCGTCGGACATGGAAGGCGGCGGGGTCAGGGACACCGATCCGGGCTTCGAGCTCATCAAGGAGCTGAAACCGAACATTCTGACGTTCTACACCCAGCACGCTCAGCTCGCGCAGCTGTTCACGCAGGGCGAGGTGGTGATGTCAAGCTGGACCACCGACCGGGCGCAGGCGCAGATCGACGCCGGCGCCCCGCTCGCCTGGACCATCCCCGAGGAGAGCGCGTACATCATCAACTCGACCATCGGCATCGCCAAGGGCACCGAGCATCTCGAGGCTGCGGAGAAGTACGTGAACTTCGTCCTCGGCAAGGAGGCGCAGGCTCTGAACGCGCAGTACACCTACCTCGCCCCGGTCAACAGCGAAGTCGAGCTGTCGGATGAGGTCGCGGCGAAACTGCCTGTCGGCGAGGGTGTCCTCGAGAGCCTGAAGCAGGCGGATTGGGACTACGTCGTCGGTGTGCGTCCCGAGTGGACGGATCGCTGGAATCGCGAAATCACCTCCCCTTGATCGGCGGGACGGAACGGATGCCCGCACCTTCCGGGAGGCCGGTGGCGATCGTCACCGGCGCTGATCAAGCCTCGGCAAGGCCATTGCCGAACGGCTGCGGCGACGGATATTTCGTCGCCGTGACCGACCGCGACGAGCCGTCAGGGCGCAAGACGTCGCCCGCGCCCTCGACCCGCAAGGGACGACGGCGCGGGCCTACCGTCTCGACGTTGCCGTGCCCGAGGACATCACGGCGATTTTCCACCAAGTCGCGGAGGACATGGGCGAGCCGCACGTGCTGGTGAACAACGCCGGCATCTACCCGAGCCACAGCCTGCTCGACATGCCGGTCGACGCCTGGGACGCGGTGCTCACGATCAATTTGCGGGGCACGTTCCTGTGTACGCAGACGTTCGCACGGATGAGGTCGGACGCCGGCGGAGGCGGCGCGGTGGTCAACCTCGCCTCGACTGCCGCCTACTCGGCTCGCGTCGGGGTCGCGCACTACAGTGCCTCGAAGGCGGCGGTGGTGATGTTCACAAAGTCGGCGGCGCAGGAGCTGGGGCCGATCGGCGTCCGGGTGAACGCCGTCGCGCCCGGCCTCATCGAGGTGCGCGACGATCAGGTGACGCCGGAATATCGCGACAATTACCTTTCGATCATTCCCCGGGGGCGGACGGGTGTCGCCACCGACATCGCGTCCGCCGTCGCCTACCTCGCCTCCGACGAAGCGGACTTCGTCAACGGCCAGACGCTGGCGGTCGACGGCGGCTTCCTGACCGGCCGCGCGCTGGTCCGCTCCGGCAGCGACGACTGACGGGGCGGCTGCGCCCGGCCACCGTGCGCCACCGGCCACGAGAGCCGGCGCGTCTTCAGAGGACCCACCGATGCCCACGATCGACACGCTGCGGGCCGAGATCAGCTCGGCGGAGATGTTCGCGCACCTCGAGGAGTTCGCCAAGCGCGTGAAGCTCTCCGGGACGCCCGAGGAGCTGGAAAGCTTCGAGTATCTGCAGGCGCAGCTCGACGCGATGGGCTTCGCCACCGATCTCATCCGGCACGACGCTTACATCAGCTTGCCCGGCGCGGCGTCGCTCAAAGTCGGCGGCCGGCCGTTCGACTGCATCACCCACTCCTTCTCGCGCTCGTGCCCGAGTGGCATCACGGCACCCGTCGTCGCTGTCGGGTACGGCACGCCTGATGAGTTCGCGGCACAGGACGTGCGCGGCAAGATCGTGTTGGTCGACGGCCTCGCGTCACCGCCGATCAGCCACCGCGCGAGCGAGGCCGGCGCCGCCGGCCAGATCCACGTCAGCGCACACGAGCACAAGCACGAAATGTGCATCTCCCCGGTCTGGGGCAGTCCGGCAAGCGAGACCGCCGGCAAGCTGCCGGCGCACCGTCGTCCTCACCGTCAGCAAGGAGGACGGCGAGGCGATCAAGGCGATGCTCGCCGATGGCCCCGCTGAGGCGAAGTCTCACGGCCGACGTCGACACCGGGTGGCGCAAGATTCCGCTTCTGACTGCCGACTATGCCGAGCGACGGTGGGGCCGCCGACGAGCCGTTCGTGATGCTCTCCGGCCATCACGACACCTGGTATTATGGCGTGATGGACAACGGCGCCGCGAACGCCACGATGCTGGAGGTCGCGCGGCTGGCCGCCCGGCACCGTGGCCAATGGCGCTGCGGCCTGCGCCTGTGCTTCTGGTCCGGCCACTCGCACGGCCGCTACGCCGGCTCCTCCTGGTACGCCGAAACGAAGTGGCACGAGCTGGAGAAGCGGTGTATCGCCGACGTCAACGCCGATTCCACCGGCGGCCAGGGGAACCTCATCCTCGCCGACATGCCCGTCTCGGCAGAGCTGCGCGCCTTCGCCACCGATGTCGTGCGAGAGAGCGGCGGGCAGGAGCTGACCGGCCTGCGGATCGAGCCGCGCGGGCGACCAGTCCTTTTGGGGCATCGGTATCCCCTCGATCTTCAACACGGCCGGCGAGCAGTCGCTCGACGCAGCCGTGAACGTCGCCGCATCGATCTTCAGCGGCGGCCGGCGGAAAGGAGCCGGCTTCGGCTGGTGGTGGCACACGCCGGGCGACACGCTCGACAAGATCGACGCCGAGATCCTCGAACGCGATACGGCGATCTACCTCCACGCCACATGGCGCCTCCTCACCGATCCCGTCATTCCGCTGGACTATGCCGACTATGCGCACGATCTGGCGGCTAAGCTTTCGGCCCTGGGGGACGCGGCGCGTTACGGGGTCGATCCACAGCCGGCACTGGTTCTGGTCGGCGAGCTGACGTCCCGCCTGCGCGACCTGGCGGCGAAGGCGCTCGGGGAGGCGGACGCCGCCGCGAGGTCGGCGCTGCTGATGCGCCTCTCGCGCCACCTGGTCCCGATCGACTACACGACCGGGGATCGCTTTGGGCAGGATCCGGCGCTCGGTCAATCGCCGTTCCCGGTTCTCGACCCGGTCCGCTCCCTCTTGAACGCTGCCCGGAGTTCGACGAGGCGAAGTTCCTCACCGTTTCCGCGGTGCGTGCCCTCAACCGCGTCGTGCATGCGTTAGAAGGCGCGATCGCCGAACTGGATCGAGCACATGGCGCGTACCCTGCGCCGTCCGCCGCTTGAACCGCTCGTCGTGAACCGTGGGCCGTGTGCCGAGCGTGAGCCGGGCCGTGAGCGCCCTTTAGGAATCGACGGCGACGCTGCGCTTGCGTCGACGCGGCGGTGGAGAGGCGCGGTCGGCGGCGGGTGACGCGTCCGCCGCGTCGGCCTTCTGCGCCAGTGCGGCGTTGAAGCGCCCGGCGACGGCGGTGACATGTTGGATGATGTGGTCGCGGTTCGCCATGAAGTTCGCAGTCACACAGCCGACGTTCAGAGAACCCAGAATTTGACCGGGACCGTGCATCAGCGGGCTCGCGACCGAGCAGGCGCCGTCCACGTGCTCTTCGATATTGACGGCATAGCCCTGCCGGCGAACTTGGGCGAGGATGTCGATCAGCGCATCGGCGTCGACGACGGTCTTCGGCGTGTACTGGGGCCGTGGCACGGTCGCGAGGTACGTGCGGACCGCCTCGTCGTCCATGAAGCCGAGAATGGAACGCCCGATCGAGGTGCAATAAGCGGGGTATTGGTCTCCGAGACCGATCTCGTAACGGACTTCGCGCGGGCTTCGGGCCTTTTCGACGACCTTCACCTCGAAGTCCGGCGTGAGGACGCCGAGCACGACGGTCTCCTGGACGAGGTCCGCCAGCTCTCGCGCCACGGGCCGTACGATCTTTCTCAGCACCGGGAGGTTCCCCCCCACCCAGTTGCCGTCGGCGGCGCGAAAGAGCCGTTCAAGACGATAGAGCCCGGCCGCGTCCCGCTCGACATACTCCTTGGCGACAAGAGTGCGCATCAGCATCAGCGCGCTGCTTTTCGGGATCGAGAGTTCGGTCACAACCTCGGCAAGGGTGACCGGGCGGTCCACGCCGGCGATGAACTCCAGCACATCGAGGATTCGCGCGCCTGATTTGACCGATCCGACGTCCCAGCCATCCGCGGTCTCCTCCCCGTGCCTCCGTCGGCCCCGTTCAGCGCCGAAACGACCAAGGCTCATCAGTCCCGCATTGCCTTTGCGTCACCTTGAGGCAGCAGTGCGAACGCCATTCGTATATATAAACGTGTTGAGTGACAAATTGCAGGTCGCTGCGCGTCGACGGTGCTGCCTGGGGCGGACCCTTCGATCGACCAATTCGGCATGCCAAGGACCTGACGGCGCAGGACTGACAGTTGAAGGCGGGCGTACGATGTTCTCGCGGTGCGCCTCGTTGAACAGGCTGCGCCATACATCCGCGTTCTCTCCATCACCTTGAGGAAATGCTTGCGCAGCTTCGTGGGAAGCTGCGCAGTGATGCGGATGTGAGCGGCCATATAGGGATGTCCGGAGAGGACCAGTCTGAAATGGCCGGTCATCCCTACAGTGATCTTCTCGCGCGCGCCTGCCGTTTCGGGCCTCCCGGCCGTGACCGGTCGGTCCGGGCGCCGTCTCCGGCGAAAGAGCCCCACAACTCCATTAAATTCGGGGCTACGACGCGAAATGCAAAGGCATTTGGCTTGCCAAAGCCGTTGGATGCGACGTGGCCGCGTATTCGATACCTTCGAACCGCATTGTCTCTCGATGAAGAGTCCCCATGATAAAAAATGTTGTAAAGCCTCGCTCCAACGCGGTGGTGGTCACGGCAGTCGTAATCCTGACTACCGTGTTCGTTGTTGCCGCTAGCCAACCCGTATTCGCCGCAGAAGATGACGCCAAATCTATCCTGAAAGCGATGTCGAATACGCTGGCGCAGGAGGAATCCATCGCGTTCGCGTACGATTTAGCGCTCGACGTCGTGACAGATGACGAGCAGGTCCTCAGTCATCGCGGCGTCCGGCACTGTCGCCCTCGACCGCTCCGGCCGTCTTCACGTGACCAGGACCGGCGGTTTCGCCGATGTCGAGATGATGTTCGACGGGACGGAGATAACGATCCTCGGCAAGAACGCCAACGCCTACGCGACGTTGGACTATTCGGACAGCGCCGAGCAGCTGCTCGACGTGCTCCAGAACGAGTACGGCTTTCCCGTGCCCGGTGCCGACATCCTGGTCTCCGACCCCTATGCGGTGCTGATGGACGGCGTGACGGACGTCAAGGATCTCGGCGCGGGCGTGATCGGTGGCGTGATGTGCGATCACATCGCGCTTCGGACCGAAACGGTCGACTGGCAGATCTTCGTCAGCGCAGGGTGATCGCCCCCTGCCATGCCGATATGTGATCACATCGAAGGATATTCCGGGCGCGCCGCGCTACGCGATCGATTTCGACGACTGGACGGTCGGTGCCGAGGGCGCGGACGCCTCCTTCACCGTCGACTTGGACGGCGCCAAGTCGGTGAGCATCGAAGAGCTTCGTTCCCTCGCGGGCGAACTTCCGCCCCGAATTCGAGCTTGGAGCCCAGTGATGACCGTCAAGAAGCGGATCAGCCTTTTCGTCCTTTCGATCTTCCTCCTGGCCAGCGTCATCGAGCTCGGCGCGACGTTGTCAGTCCCTGGTGTCAGCGGCGTCGTCGGGCCGGCTCACGCAATCATCGGTCGCCCCCTCACGCCGCTGAGCGTCGCGGGCGTCGCGCGCCGCACCACACGGCGCACGATCCGCCGCTGCGCCATTGGCCTCTACGGCTGCTGAACCAGCGGCCGTAGATGCCGCGGCTGCCACGTCGTGACGCCGGACGCCATCATGCTGCCGGAAGCTGTTGTCGCGTGAACGAATGTGTTCGAAGAAAAGTAAGTGAATCTGAGGAGAAGCAAATGAAGCACTGCTTGAGTGCAAATGAGGTTCGGCCGAGTGGCCGAGCCTCTGGAATAGCTGCTGCCTGGAGCGCGCGAGGGTTCGCCGCGGCGCTCTCGCTTGCCGTTCTGGTGCCCGTTGCGGCACACGCGCAGGAGGCCGACCAACTCCACGCGGCTCGACGACCGGGCCGACCACCGCCAAGGGCTACGACTATCCCGGCTTCTCGCTCCACATGAAGGGCGTGAAGCCGGCCGACAACATGTACCCGGCGCTGCAGCGCCCGGATCAGGACAAGGCGGCCGCGGCCAAGCTCGAAGCGCTCGAAGCCAAGACCGGCAAGAAGCCGAACATCATGGTCTTCCTGCTCGACGACGTGGGCTGGATGGACATGGGCTTCAACGGCGGCGGTGTCGCCGTCGGCAACGCCACGCCGAACATGGACGAGCTGGCGCAGGACGGCCTCCTGCTGACCTCCGCCTACTCCACCCCGTCCTGCTCGCCGAGCCGCGCGACCATCCACACCGGCCAGAACCCGCTGCACCACGGCATCCTGCGTCCGCCGATGTACGGCGAGTCCGGCGGCCTCGACGGCGCGACCACGCTGCCCAAGCTCCTGAAGGACAAGGGTTACACGACCCAGGGCGTCGGCAAGTGGCACATGGGCGAGAACAAGGGCTCGCTGCCGCAGAACGTCGGGTACGACGACTATGTCGGCTTCCTCGGCGTGTCGGACATGTACACCGAGTGGCGTGATGTCTACCTGAACCCGGAAATCGCGCTGTCCCCGTCCCGCTTCGAGATGATGGTCAAGGACGGGTTCAACCACAACGAAGTCCACTGCACCACCGCCGACACTGAAAAGTGTGAAGACGGCAAGCTGATCGACCTTGAGTACATCAAGGATCTCGACCAGCACTGGAAGGACGTCAGCCTCGACTTCATCGAGAAGCAGAAGGACGCCGACGAGCCGTTCTTCCTGTATCACGCGACGCGCGGCTGCCACTTCGACAACTATCCGAGCGACGACTACGCCGGCAAGTCCGCGGCTCACACCGTGTACTCCGACTGCATGGTCGAAATGGACGACGTGTTCGGCTCCCTGGTCGACAAGCTGGAAGAGACCGGTCAGCTCGAAAACACGCTGATCCTGCTGACGTCGGACAACGGGCCGGAGTGCGAGATCCCGCCGCATGGCCGCACGCCGTTCCGCGGCTGCAAGGGCTCCAACTGGGAAGGCGGCGTTCGCGTCCCGACCTTCGCCTACTGGAAGGACATGATCCCGCCGCGCCGTTCGGATGGCCTGTTCGACTTCGCCGACATCATGCCGACCGTCATGTCGATCAACGGCGTGAAGGGTGGCGATCTGGCCAAGCTCTTCGACGAGAAGACCTACATCGACGGTGTTGATCAGGCGTCCTTCCTGCTCGCCGACGACGGCGAATCCAACCGCCGCAGCCGGCCCTACACCATCAACCAGTACTTCGGCGCGATGCGGATCGACGAGTACAAGTACATGTTCACGGGCGAGATCCAGAACGCGATCGTGCAGAAGGGTGACATCGGCGGCTTCAGCGGCACCATCTTCCACGACTCGGGCGGCGCTGTGGTCTTCAACCTCTACGCCGAGTCCGCAGGAAGACGTGAGCATCGGCGTTCGTCACATCCCGGCCACCGTGCCGCTGATGGCAGCCGCCGGCGAATATATGGCCGAGCTGATGAAGTACCCGCCGCAGTTCAAGATCGGCTTCGTGGGCAACAATCCGGCGCTCTACAACCTGGCGCCCGGAAGTCCGCGGCGGTGTGGAGAAGATGCTTCAGGAACGCGGCTTCGGTCGTCCGACCCCGTAACGGAAACGGGCATCCTGAATGAAACGCGGCACCGCAGACTAGCGCCCGCGTTTCGGAAGGTGCCCAATTGTTCATGAGCGACGACGCAGGGCCCGCCAAAGCAGGGTCCTGCGTCGACATTTTTCGGCCACGAAATGACGGACACCTCAATCGCGATAGGTGCTGGCCGCGTCTCTCGCCTCGACCATATCCGCCAAGCTGTGACGGCCATTCGGGTCGCGGCTTCGCAGCGCGCAGTCGAACCGGCCCATGCGCAGAACAACACCGGACCGATCGCAGGACAGGTTTCGAAGCCCGTCGCCAGCCGCATCATCGGGCCGTCGTAATACGACATTGACGTCGAACCCGATGGGGATGACGTCGGCTCATTTGGGCTGTGGATAACAGCACTGACTGCAAGGCCACGCGCCGTCCCGCGTTTCGTGGCCAGCGCGCCGGGAGATGGTGAAACTCCCTGCAGCTGACGCGGCGATATCGACGGCGCGCGCGGTAGCGCAACCCAACTCGTGTAGACATACGTTTAAATATCTGGAAAACGTTGGCGGTCTTCGCCGAACGGAGCCCGGGATAGCGTGACGTTCTCGATCGATCTCACGCGAGCCCGCGGATGGGGTCCCCTGCCACGACTGCTTGAGGAACGGGCCGGGGAGCGGGCCTTTCTGACAGCCTTCGAGGCCGAGAAAATCCCATACGCGGTCGTTGAGATGCCGCACATTCGAATTCCCCTCGGCACTATGGTTGCGCTCTTCGATCGCTCGGCCCATCGCCTCGGGAATCGCACCTTCGGACTCCAGGTCGGCCGAGCCATGATGGCGCACGACTTCGGAATCTGGAGGCAGTATGGAGCCACCGCGCCGTTCCTTGGAACCGCGATCAGACGCCTCGGTTCCACTCTCTCGATGCATCAATCCGGAAGGAGCCTCGCTCTCCATCCAGTAGGACAGCGATACGTCTGCCGGTATTCGATCGCGCCAAGTCGATGCCAACAGATCACATCCATGCCGATCACGTCATCGGCCCGATGCTTCAGGCTTTGCCGGCAGTATCTGGGGTGGGATTGGAAGCCCGAAGCCATCGAGGTCAACTATCGGCGGGATGCCGATGCCGCGCTGCATCGAGGAACGGCTGCAGATCCCCATTCGCTTCGAGAAGCCGGGGTCGGCGTTGTGCTGAAGCCGAGCGATCTGGCGCAGCGCCTGCAGAGCCGCGGCCGCTGGCGCGGCGCCGATCACCCTACGCGAAGCGGTGGCCGACGGCATCCTTACCGACGCACCGGAGCCGGCACGCTCGATCGGCGCCTTGGTCGCGCTGCGTCTCCTGGATGGTCGCGCCGATATCGACGGAACGGCCGAGATGGCCGGCCTCAGCGTGCAGGGACTTCAGCGGCGATTGCGGCAGAAGGGCTACTCCTACCGGGAGATCGTCAACCTCGCACGCCAGAAGCGAGCCGAGGCTCTGCTGCAGGAGACCGACTTGTCGATGTTCGATATCGCCCTCTCGCTCGGCTACGAGGATCATGCCACCTTCACCCGCGCGTTCCGGCGATGGTCTGGCTGCACGCCGTCGACGTACCGCGAGGTCGCCAGCCGCATCCTTCGAGATCGCGGGCTCCTTTCGACTTGCACTGACGGGCCGGCGTTCATGCCGCCGGGCGCGACTGGGCCAGCTGCGACAGGTCGAGATCCTGGCCGGCGAGCGAAACGCCCTTTTCCTTGAGCGCCTTCTGCAACATCGCGAAGGCATGGCGCCGGATCCCGAACTGCTTGCCTGGAACGGCGGTGAACTTGCAGCCGATTTCGTAGCTGCGTCCGGTGATGGAGACGGCACCCTGCGACTTCAGCGGGGCGATGATGCTGTCCTTCAGCTCCGGATCCAGCGCCATCTGCTCGCCGACCTTCTTGACCAGCTTGCGCACCATCTCGACGTCCGTATCGGCCGGAACGCGGAACGAGAACTTCATCACCGCCCAGTCGCGGCTGTTGTTGCGGATGGTCCCCATCTTCGAGAAGGGCACCGTGATGACGGCGCCCCGCGGATGGCGCAGCGTCGCCGAACGCAGCGAGATCCGCTCCACCGCGCCGCCGCCGGCATCGGTCTCGATGTATTCCCCGACCCGCAGGGCATCTTCGTAGAGGTAGAAAAGCCCGCTGATGATGTCGGTGACGAGCGTCTGCGCCCCGAAGCCGATCGCAAGGCCCAACACACCCGCCGAGGCGATCAGCGGCGCGACGTTGACGCCGAGCGAGGTCAGCGCGGTGAACAGCGTCACGAGGATCACCAGCACCAGCGAAGCGCCGCGCAGGATGGGAAGGATCGTGTCCATCCGGTCGCCGCCGCCACCGCCCATCTCGCCATGCTCGACCGGGGCCGCCGCGTCGTCCTTGGCCGCATCGTCATGGGCCTCGCCCAGAATGCCCAGGATCGCCCGCCACACCGCGACGCCGACGACGACGATCACCGCCGCCTCCATGAGGTGCGGCACGAGCGCAGCAAGCCCTGTGGCCTCGGTCTCACCGAAGGGCGAGATCCCCCACGCGGTGAACAGGAGCGAGGCGACACCGACGATCACCGCGCCCTCCGCGAGCGCGAAACCGGCCAGAACCATCGGGGTCTTCTCGCTCGTCGTCGAGCTCGCCGACCCAGATCCTTATGCCGGCGATCACGAGTGGCGCGAGCACGAGAAGAAAGACGGTGGAACCCGCACCCGATGCAGCGGCCGCGCCCAGAAGCCCCAGAGCGCCGAGGCACTTCACCACCACATCAAGAACGACGAGGACGATGAAAAGCGTCACCGTGCGGCGCGCGATGCGCGTTCCCCAGCCCGGCTTCGCCTCGCCGTCGCTTGCGAGCGACCGGCCGATCAAACTGCCGAGCGGCCTGCGGATCGCGGTGAAGAACAGGATTGTCGCCGCGCCCAGCGCCACCGCGAGCACGAGGCGTGCAAGCTCGCCAGACGGATCGGTCCCAACCGCCATCGTCACGAAGCCGCGCAGCGTGCCGATCACGCCGACCGCGATCGCGATGCCGAGGCCGGCCCGCTGGACCACGCGCGCCTCCGAGCGTCGGTAAAGCCCATCAGGCGGCGTTGCGGCGCGGAAGGTGCGGCATTGGCCGCGACGAACAGATAAACGATGCGTGCGAAGACGATCGCCATGATCACGGCACGGCCGAGAACGCGGGCCTCGCTGTCCAGAGTGCAGGAGGCGGCCCACCATGAAAGCGACCAGCGTGAACACCGCAAGCGCGATCAACCGCGACGCCACATAGCGCGCGGCGCGGGGCGCACGATCGCGCAGGCGTCCGCCGGCGGCGCCGGGAACGTCCCCGGACAGGCCCTTGAGCGCGGTGAGACGGACGACCCACTCCGCGACGAGGCCGGCGCCGATCGCGGCCAGCATGTAGAGGATCGCGGTTAGCCCGCCGGCCGCCGCCATGGCGCTGGCGAGATCGGCGGGGAAGGTCTTGGCCGCGACGACGGCCGCGGCGAGAGCATCGTCCAGGCTCGGCGCCGGGGCGGCGGCGGCCGGGGCGACGAAGCCCGCGTCAGGAAAGATCGCATGGATGCGTGAAATTTCTTCCGTCGGCGTGCCCGCAGGGACAGTAACTACAATATCTGACACGGCGCGGTCGCGATCCATCCATGGTTTAAAGGCATCGGACTATCGCTGAAATATCCGACAGCCCCTTTGCAGTTTGCGTCAGTGCCCGAAGGGCGGTGACGTGGGATGGCAAGCGCCGAAGATGTCCCAGCATGGAGTGCGACCGTGCGGCATGCGCCGGTTGAGCGCTGCGATCGCGACGCACAGGAGACAAGGCCGGTAAGGATCGGCACGAGGAGGACTGGCGAGGCGAACGGCTTCATGAACAGGCCGGCGACGAGGCAGAGTGCGGCGATGACGAGGCGAAGCTCCGTCTGCGCCGGGACGTGGCAGAGGCTGAGCGCAAACTCGGACGCGGCTTTGGTCCGCATGAAGGCGCCGGCGGTTATACCGCCAGCCTCGAAGACCGAGCGTTACCCGCAGCGTTCTGCGAGAATTTGGCGGAGGTGGCGAAGGCGAACGCCGGGTTGCGGCCGGTCTGGCGGTCAGATTGCTTCCAACAGGTCGGTCAGCGTGAGGCATTGGCGTACGGCCTCCAGCACCGCATCGACCGCCGGAAGCGCCTCGTTGGCACGGTGAACGGCGCACAGGTAGGCGTTCTCGATGGCTGGTCGGCACGGCAGCGCCACGAGGGTGCCGGCGTGCAGCTGCGGCTCGATCAGCTTGGTCGGCAGGATCGCGATGCCGATCCCCGCCTCGACGAGGTGGGCCACGACGCTCGGCACGGTGTTGCAGAACGACAGCCGCATCGGCTCGATCCCCGCCGCCGCGAACCAGGCGGTGGTCTGCCGGTGGTTGGGCGAGGGCGCGGGGTTCACGAGCACCGGCACGTGGTGGATGTCGCGCGGGCGGATCACCCGCGGCAGTGCGCAGTCCGGCGCGGCGGCCCAGGTGGACGACTGGACGCCGAGCGGAACGATCTTCACCCGCGCCTCCGGCGCCGGGTTCACGGCGACGGCAAGATCGAGCCGGCGCTCGTTGAGGGCGTCGATCAGCTCTCGGCTGGGGCCGACCGAGAGCTCGACCCGCAGGTTCCGGTGCGCCTCGCCGATGATCGCGATCAGCCGCGGCAGGCCGGTGATGGCGAAGGTCTCCGAGATGCCGAGGCGGATCGTGCCGCGCGACCTGGCCGGTGTCGCCGGGCGTTCGGATCTTGTCGATCTCGTCGACGATGGCGTTGGCGTGCTCCAGCAGCGAAAGCCCTTCGGCTGTCAGCTCCAGCCGGCGGCCCGCCTTTTCGAGCACCTTGGCACCGATCGAGCGCTCCAGATCGCGCAGGCGCAGCGACACGGTGGGCTGCGCGACGTTCAGTTGTTCGGCCGCATCGCCCACTTTGCCGAGCCGCGCGACCCAGACGAACGTCTCAAGCTGGGCGAGGGTGAGCCGCATCGATCAGGTTTTCAAATGAATCATGCATCAATATCCAAATTGGCATAGCGCCAGCAAATGGCATAGCCTTTTCGGCGTTCCGAGGGTTCGTGGCCGGCTTCCGCGCCAGCGGCCCCAACAATGAACCGCGATGATGCCCGGCGCCGTCAAACGATCGGGGCAATCGCAACAGGAGGAGGACGTTCCCATGCGGCTTCGACTTACGGGCCTTGCCGGTCTCGCCGCCGGTTTCGCAACGGCATTCATCGGCTGCGCGGCGGCGCAGGACCTGCCCAGCGTCAACCTGAAGGTCTCCGGCACCAACCGGACCCAGAACATGTTCCGCTACATCCAGGAGCCGTTCTTCACCAAGGGGATCGTCGAAGCCTCGAACGGCGCCATCACGACCACGTTCGGTTCGCTCGACGATCTCGGCCTGCAGGGGCCGGAGGTGCTGCGCCTCCTGCGCCTCGGCATGTTCGACATCTCCGAAGGCACGCTCAGCTACATGGCGGGCGAGGATCCGCACTTCGACGCGCTGGACCTGCCCGGCCTCACGGCGGACATCGAGCGAGCAGAAGGCGAGCGTCGACGCCTACCGCGAGACGGTCTCCGAGATCATGGCCGAGAAGTTCAACGTGAAGCTTCTGTCCATGTCGCCGATCGCGCTGCAGGTGCTCTACTGCAAGGGCGAGATCAGCGAGCTGGCGGACCTCGAAGGCAAGACGGTCCGCACGTACAACCGATCCATGTCCGACCTGGTGGAGGCGGCGGGCGGCGCGCCCGTGAACGTTCCCTTCGCCGAGGTGGTGCCGGCGATGCAGCGCGGCGTCGCCGACTGCGCGATCACCGCCACGTCCGCGGGCAACACAGCGCGTTGGTGGGAGGTGACCGACAGCCTCGTGATCCTGCCGATGGGCTGGGCGATGACGTTCTTCGCCGCCAACCTCGACAACTGGAACCGCCTCGACGAGGAGACCCAGACGTTCCTCACCGAGCAGTTCGCGCAACTGGAAGAACGCCAGTGGGCGCAGGCGGCCGCGGACATCCAGGACGGCATCAACTGCAACACCGGCGCGGGCGAGTGCAAGGACGGCATCGCCGCCGAGCCGCCCTTGAAGCTGGTGGAGCTGTCCGACAACGATAAGGCCACGGTCGCCGATCTCGTCACCGAACGCGTCCTGGGTGGCTGGGCCGAGCGCTGCGGCGCCGAGTGCGCGCGGGACTGGAACGAGAGCGTCGGCAAAGTGCTGGGCGTTTCAGCGCCCGTCGAATAGGGGCGCTCCGTGCTCGAAAAGGCCATGTGGCGCGTCTCCGTCCTCCTCGCGAGGATCGGTGGCGCGCTGCTCGTCGCGACGGCGCTCCTCGTCTCGGTCGAGGTGTTGTTGCGCAAGGCGGGCATCGTCGCGTTCAGCGTGGGGTCCGAGCTTTCGTCCTATGCGCTGGCGATCGCGGCCACCTGGTCTTTCGCGCTGGTGCTTCTGCTGCGCGGGCACGTTCGCATCGATATCGTGAGCGAGTCGCTGCCCGACGGGCCGCGCGCGTTCGTCAATCTGCTGGCCGTGGCGAGCCTGGCGGCCGTGGGCGCGGTGCTCTCGTGGAGCGCGTTCGAGACGGTGGCGACCTCGCTGCGCCTCGGCACGGTCTCCACCACCACGCTCGCCGTGCCGCTATGGATCCCGCAAGGGCTGTCGGCTGGCGGGCCTCCTCTGGTTCACCTTCATCGCGGCGGTGCAGACGCTCGTTCTGGCGGCGGCGGTCGCGCGGCGGGATTTCGCCACCGTGGAGCGCCTCGCCGGCCCGGCGAGCGCCGACGCCGAAGCGGATGCCGCCGCCACCGAGGCGCGGCGCCGGTTCGAGGCGGAGCAGGCACAGCCATGATCCCCACAGCGATTTCGCTTCTCTTCGTTCTGCTCGCGATCAGTTTGCCGGTGGGGGCGGCGCTGGTGGTGGTCGCCTTCGGGCTCGATGTCTTCTTCACGCCGATTTCCGCTCTACAAGGCGATGGGAGAGTTGAGCTGGGTCTCCTCGTCCAACGCGCTCCTCGTCAGCGTGCCGCTGTTCATCCTGCTGGGCGAGATCCTCTTGCGCTCGGGTATCGCGGATCGGCTCTACAATTCCATGAGCCAGTGGCTCTCCTGGCTGCCGGGCGGGCTGATGCACGCCAACATCGGCGCCAGCATGGGCTTCGCGGCGACGTCCGGCTCCAGCGTCGCCACGGCCGCGACCATCTCCGTCGTCGCCGCCCCGGTGGTCGACCGCTACAAATACGACGAGCGGCTGTTCTTCGGCTCGGTCGCCGCGGGCGGAACGCTCGGCATTCTCATTCCGCCGTCCATCAACCTCATCATCTACGGCTGGCTGACGGAAACGTCGGTGCCGAGCCTCTACCTCGCCGGGTTCCTGCCCGGCTTGGTGCTCAGCCTTTTGTTCTCGGGCATCATCGTTCTCATCTGCCTAGTGCGGCCGCGCATGGGCGGCACGCCGGTGGAGGGCACCTGGGCGGCGCGGATTGCGGGCCTGCCGGGGCTATTACCGCCCTTCGTGATCTTCGTGGTGGTGGTGGGGAGCATCTATGCCGGGGTCGCGACGCCGACCGAGTTGGCCTCGCTCGGCGTCGTCATCGCGCTCTGTCTCGCCGCCGCGCATCGCAGACTGAGCTGGCGCATGATGATCGAGGTGCTGGACGGGACCATGCGCGCGCACCGGCATGATCATGCTGATCGTCATCGGCGCGTGGTTCCTCAACTTCGTTCTCTCCGCGCTCGGCTTCGTCAACGTGCTCAACGAGACGATTTCGTCCTTGGGGCTCGGGCCGATGGGTCTCCTGATGGCGCTGATCGCCTTCTACGTCATCCTCGGCTGCTTCATGGATCCGCTCGCGATGATGATCGTGACGGTGCCCATCACCGGTCCGATGGTGGTCGATGCCGGGTTCGACCCGGTGTGGTTCGGCATCGTGATCGTGCTCCTGTGTGAGACCGCGCTGGTGACGCCGCCGATCGGGATGAACCTCTTCGTGGTGCAGGGCGTGCGACGGCGCGGGACGATCGGCGACGTGATGGTCGGCGTTCTGCCGTTCGTGCTGTGCCTCTTCGCGGCCATCGCCCTGGTGATCGCCTTCCCGGGCATCGCACTTTTTCTGCCGCGCCTGCTGGGTCAGTAGCGCGCACGACCTGTCGTAACTGGAGAACGCTTCCGTGTCAGAACCCCGCGTCATCCGCATTCGGGATCGCGCCATCACAATCACCGACGAGATGCGCGCCAAGATCCTCCAGGAGATGCCCGAGATCGGGTGGATCGAGGATGAGACGCTCCGCGCCAACGTGACCGACGCCTGGGCCGCGGCGGTCGCCTCCGCCGGGTTCGGCGCCATCGGCGACATGCGCCCGTCCGGAAACTACAACTCGGCGCCGCTCAAGGCCGGCACGCAGGCCGACCATATCCGTTCCGTCGCGCGATTGTCCTTGAAGATCGCCGAGGAGATGGACGGCCTGTTTCCGGGCTTTCGCTACGACCGGGACCTGATGATCGCCGGCGCGCTGTGCCACGACATCGGCAAGGTGTGGGAGTTCGACCCCGAAAACGTGGACCGTTGGCGCGCGGACCCGCGCAAGGTCGGCTTCCCGTCGCTGCGGCACCCGGGATATGGCATCCACATCTGCCTTTCGGCCGGGCTGCCGGAGGCGGTCGCACACATGGCCGCCGCCCACTCCGGCGAGGGCGAGCTCCTGACCCGGAGCCTGGAAAACACCATCCTGCGCTGGGCCGACCATACGTTCTGGCTCGTCGCGGAGGCCGGCGACCTGCTCGACGCGGACCGCGAATGGCAGCCGCCCAAGAAGGTCGCCGTCCCGCAATAGCGGCGGGTCGGCGCGTGCGTTTCGCACAATACGGATGACGTTGCGCACACCCGTTGCAAGATGCGAACTCAAGAACGAGTGAATTAAAACAAAGATCGACCGGAGGATATACCCAAATGACGAAACACTATTCTTGCCTGCGCGCGTTGGCGCTCGGTGCCGCAACCTTGGTCGCTTCGCTCGGCGTGGCCGAGGCGCAGACCACCATCCGCTTCGCCACCTCGGTGCCGGAGGCCGACACGGCCGAGGTCCGCGGCCTGAAGGCGATGGAAGAATACATGGAATTCAAGAGCGATGGCGCGCTGCAGGTAGACCTGCTGTTTGGCACGCTCGGCGCCGGTGAGCGTGAGCTGACGGAGATGGTCCAGCAAGGCTCGATCCAAATGGCGCTCGCGGCCGACGGCGCGGTCTCCGGATTCTACAACAAGCTGCAGGTCTTTGCGATTCCTTACCTTTTCAAGTCCTCGCCGGTAGCGTGGGAGTTCGTTCGTTCGGACGTGGCCAAGGACATGCGCGAGGAGATGCGCGAAGAGACCGGCATACGCTCCGTCGTGTGGGCGGAGAACGGGTTCCGCAACCTCACCAATTCCAAGCGCCTCGTGAAGGGGCCGGAGGACATGCAGGGCCTCAAGATGCGGGTGATGGAGAGCCCGGTCTATATGCGCTTCATGGAATCGCTTGGCGCTGCCGCGACGCCGATCAGCTTTTCCGAGCTGGTGATGAGCCTGCAGCAGCGCGTCGTCGACGGGCAGGAGAACGCGTCCGTCAACATCTTCGAGAACGGCATGGCCGATGTGCAGGACTACTTCTCGACCACCGAGCACATCTATTCGATGACGCTGATCGTCATCAACGACGACTTCTACCAGACCAGCCTGACGCCCGCGCAGCAGCAGATCGTGATGGAGGCCGGCCAGCTCTACGCCGCCGTCGCCAACGCCTACAAGGTGACGGCCGACCGTGAGTACGTCGAGCGCATCCGCGACGAAAAGGGCCTCGAGGTCCACATCACCACGCCCGAAGAGAAGGAAGCCTTCCGCGAAATCTCGCAGGGCCCGGTGGTGGAGTACGTGAACGAGCAGCTCGGCAAGGAATTCGTCGACCGCGTGCTCGCCGCGGTGGACGAGTCCGAGACCGCCGTCTACGGCAAGTAGGCCGGTCCACCCTGTCGCGCCCGGCCGGCCCTGAGCCGCCGGGCGCCTCTTCCCACCGAGGGGATCGCCTTGCGCAACCGCATTCTCGCCGTCGCCGGATGGGCGACGCGGATCACCGAATCTATCGGCGCGCTGCTGATGGCGGGGATCCTCGTCGTCAACTTCCTGCAGGTCTTCTTCCGGTACGTGGTCGGCGACCCGCTGGGCTGGACGGAGGAGGTCATGCGCTACTCCGTGGCGTGGATGACCTTCCTCGTCGCCGGCGCCGTCCTCTTTCGCGGCGAGCAGCTGTCCATCGATCTTCTGGCGAGCGTCCTGCCGCCGCGCTGGCGCCGGGTGCAGAGCATCGTGGTGCTGACGCTGATTTCGACCTTCTGCCTGGTGCTCGTCGTCTACGGCTGGCCGCAGGCGGTGCGCAACATGCAGCAATCCTCGCCGGTCGCGCAGATCCCGATGATCATTCCATACCTCAGCGTGGTCGTCGGCGGCGTCTTGATGCTGGTGAAGGCCGTCTGCATGATTCTGACGGAGCCTGAACGGGTGAATGCGGATCTCGGAGGCGTGGAATGATCCTCCTCGCCGTCGCGTTCGTCGTGCTCCTCGCGATTGGGGTGCCGATCGCCTTTGCGCTGGGCCTTGCCGGTACCGTCGGCATGCTGGATTCGGGCTTCAAGCTGGTCTCCGTGCCCTCGCGCATGTTCACGGGGATCGACAGCTTCATTCTGCTCTCGGCGCCGTTCTACATCCTGGCCGGGGAGGTCATGAACCGCGGCGGGGTGACCGAGCGGCTGATCCGCTTCGCCCAGCTCATCACCCACGGGCTGCGCGGCGGGACCGCCTACGCCAACACGCTGGCCTCCATCGTCTTCGCGGGCATCTCCGGCACCGCGATCGCCGACACGGCGGCGCTCGGCCAGGTGTTCATCAAGGGGATGCCGCGCGAGGGGTACACCAAGGAATTCGCCGCGGCGGTGACGGTGGCCGGGTCGATGATCGGGCCGATCATCCCGCCCTCGGTCATCATGATCATCTACGCCGCCGCCTCGCGCGTCTCGGTGATCGATCTCTTCCTCGCCGGCGTCGTTCCGGGGCTCCTCCTCGCGCTAGCGGTCGCGGCGGTCATCTTCGTGAAGGGGCGGGGTGGCGCGCTGCCGGTGTCGCGGTCCGACGTGACGCGCAAGGAAGTGCCGCGCATGGCGCTGGACACCGTGCTCGTCGTCTCGCTGCCGCTCCTCATCGTGATCGGCACGCTGTCGGGCACCTTCACCGCGACGGAAGCGGGCGGAGTCGCGGCCGTCTACGCCATCCTCCTCGGCTTCGTCGCGTTCCGCCACCTGGACCTCGGCGGGTTGTGGTCGGCGCTCGTGGTCAGCGCCCGCACCACGTCGAGCCTGTTCCTCATTATCGCGGCGGCGACGGTGGTCTCGTACGTGCTCGCACTGTCGGGCATCAACCAGTTCGTCAGCGGTCTTGCCGGCGCGCTCGGCAACGACCCGATCCTTTTCATGCTGGCGGTGATGGGGATCCTCCTCCTCGTCGGCTGCTTCCTGGAGCCGGGGGCGGCGATCGTCCTCTTCGTGCCACTGCTCTTTCCCGTCGCGCGGTCGATGGGCATCGACCCGCTCCAATTCTCGATGCTGGTGGTGCTGACGCTGACGATGGGGCTGATCACACCGCCGGTCGGGGTGTGCCTCTTCGTGGCGTGCCGGATCGGGGACATCTCCATCGCGCGGCTGGTCAAGGCGCTCCTGCCGTTTTTCCTCGCCGAGCTCGGCATCATCGTGCTCATCATCTTCTTCCCGGGCCTCTCCTCATGGCTCCCGGGCCTGTTTCGTTGAGGGCCGTTCATGCCGACCATCGCTGAGATCAATCTAATCCCCGTCGTCTTCGAGGTCGGCGCGGCGCGTGCGTTCGGCAATGCCCGCGGCCGGTTCGACCGCCGCGGCAGCGTGATCGTCAAGGTGGTGGCGGACGACGGGACCGTGGGCTGGGGCGAGGCGTGGGGCGCGGCGCCCGCCGCCACGCTCGGCTACTTCGAGACGGTGAAGCCGTTCTTCCTCGGCCGCGACGTTTTCGACCGGAACGGCGGCTGGCACAAGGTCCTGCAGGCCATGTACAGCGTGCGGATCCAGAACCAGCTCACCGCGGTGGTGAGCGGCATCAACATCGCGCTCTACGACCTCGTCGGGAAGCTGCTCGGCCAGCCGGTCTACAAGCTGCTCGGCGCCGCCCCGTGCGAGGGGGTGCCGTCCTATGCCTCCGGCGGCTATTTCTGCAACGATCCGAAGAACCAGCTCGAGCATCAGCTCGCCCGCGACGTGGCCGGCGGATATGGCGCCTACAAGATCAAGATCGGCGAGGGGCTCGCGGACGATGAGGCGCGCGTGCGGCTTGCACGCGAGGCAATCGGCCCGGATGCGCTTCTGATGGTCGACGCGAACGGGGCCTACAACGCCGAGACCGCCTATCTGTCGATGCGAAAGATCGAGCCCTACGACATCCATTGGATGGAAGAGCCGGTGATGTCGGACGACTTCGCCGGTCTCGAGACGCTCGGCCGCCGCCGCATCGTGCCGATCGCGACCGGCGAATCCCACATGACCTGCCACGAGTTCAAGCGTCTCCTCGACACCGGCGCGGTCGACGTGCTGATGCCCGACCTCACGCTGTGCGGCGGGCTCGACGAGGGGCAGGGCGCCACGCTTCTCACCCGCCTCTACGGCACGCGGATCTCGCCGCACGTCTGGGGCACGGCGATCGGACTCGCGGCGGGGATCCACTACGTGGCGGCGGTGCCGAAGGATCCGTTCTCGCTGCAGTCGCCGTTCCCCTCACTGGTGGAGTACGACACGTCCGAGAACCCACTGCGGGACGAGCTCCTGACGTTGCCGATCCACCCGACGAACGGCATCCTGCCGGTGCCACAGGGGCCCGGCCTCGGCATCGAGGTGAATGAAGGCATCCTGCGCGCGCACGCGGCGGGCTGACCGGAACGTCACCGGGAGATGTCGAGGCGAGACTGGATGGACGGCAGCCGAATGGGGTGACGCTCGCGGTATTGCCGCGAAGCCTGCCGCTGGAGTGGGGCGGGCTCGCTCGCAGGTGGCGACCGGAGGCTGACCGCGCCCAAACGACCACGGCCTCGCACCTCCCGCGCATGGCGATTTGGTCTTAGGCGACGCGCTCCTCGGCGGCCTTCTCGGGGAACAGACCCGAGAGCAGCGGAACAATCGCACGGTTGACGAGCGGCATCAGGGCAAGCCCCACCGCCAGACCGATGACGCCGTCGATCGCAGCCGTCACGAGCCAGCGGGTGACGCCGGCAAGGGCTCCGACCCCGGCTGCAGCCGCGTCCGCTGCGTGCTGCACCATCTCGTAAGGGGCGTGGACGCCGAGTTCATGAAGCCCGTGAACGAGGATGTTGCCACCCACCCAGAGCATCGCGGCGGTCCCGATGGTCGACACCAGCTTCATGACGACCGGCATCGCCTTCACCAGGCCGCGGCCGAACGAACGCGTCAGGGAAAACCGTCCGTCGTTCGCGAGCTTCAGCCCGACGTCGTCCATCTTCACGAGAATTGCCACCGCGCCATAGACCAGCGCCGTCAACGTGATGGCGACCGCGGCGAGCGCAAGAGCGCGCGTCAGGAAGGCGTCGGTGTCGATCGCGGCGAGCGCGATCACGGTAATCTCGGCCGAGAGGATGAAATCGGTCTTGATCGCGCCCTTGACGCGGCGCTCCTCGAGGTGTGCGGCGTCGAGTGTCTCGGCCGCTTCGGCCTTGGATTTCGCGTGCGGGGCGAAGATGTGGACGACCTTCTCGGCGCCCTCGAAACACAGATACGCTCCGCCAAGCATCAGGAGCGGCGGGAGCATCCAGGGGAGAAACGCATCGAGGATGAGCGCGGCCGGTGCCAGGAGGACGAGCTTGTTGAAGAAGGAGGCCCGGGCGATCTTCCAGACGATCGGCAGCTCACGCGCCGCGGGCAGGCCGGCGACGTACTTCGGCGTGACAGCCGCATCGTCGATGACAACGCCAGCCGCCTTGGTGCCGGCCTTGGCGGTATAGACGGCCACGTCGTCGAGCTGCGTCGCCGCGAGCCTCGCGATCGCCGCCACGTCGTCGAGTAGTGCCAGGAGCCCGCTCATTGTCGCTACCTTCCATCCTGCTCACGGCGACCACCTCGCCGAGAACCCTGACGGTAGATTAGGCCGCGTCTGGCATTGGGCAACATCGCGGCACCGCCGGGCCGCCGACGGTGATAACTCGCATGCCGAAAAAGCGGCTGTTGCTGCATCCCATGTCGAGACGCGCCGGGACCACGATCAAGGCCACCCGCATCCGGAGCCTGATCGGGCAAGCGGCCGATGGAACTCGGCCGGGTGTCGGACCGACTTCCCAGGGCGACCGTTGCCGGGGAGGCATTTGCTAGTCCGAGCCGGGCTTCACCTGCCTCAAATTCTTGATCGCCGATCGCTTCCCTTTCGATTCCAGGCGGCGCCGCTTTGCGGCGAGTGACGGCTTCGTGGCTCGCCGGATGGGTTTTTTTGCCGTCGCTTCGCGGATGAGGTCGACCAGCCGCCCGAGTGCGTCTTCCCGATTTCTCTGCTGACTGCGGTGGGCTTGGGCGGTGATGACGATCACGCCGTCCCGGGTCAGACGGTTGCCCGCCAGCCGCATGAGGCGCACGGCAACGTCGTTCGGCAGCGACCGTGACCGGCGGGCATCGAACCGCAGCTGGACCGCGGACGACGTCTTGTTCACGTTCTGCCCGCCCGGTCCGGAGGCGCGAATGAAACTCTCGTCGATCTCGCTCTCGTCGATCGCGATTGTGGGCGTGATGCGGATCATCAAGAGACGTCTGCGCTGGAGTTGGTCGGACAGGCCGGAATGACGTCGCCAGCATACTGCGCTTTGCGCGCTTTGGGAATCCAGTCCGTCCCCCTGCCTGCCGACGCAAACCTGGAGCGTTGCAGAGCATGATTCAATTAGAGTCGGAGCTGCGCGTCCCTTCAGGCTCTGCGATCCCCTGCGGTGCGGTGGGCACGCTGGCCTGCGGCGGATAGATCCGTGCCAAGCCGGCGATGCTCGGCCGAGACGGCACGCCGCTGGCCGAGGTCGCGTCGGTCGTCACACTCCGCTGTTGAAGTGAATCCAGCGGGTCGCTCCCCAGATGACAGCGTCGAGAAAGCCTGGCGCGTCACCCTCGGAACCAAACGAGGGTAGGCACTATGGTACAGACGGCGCTTGCACGACTTCGGATCGGCAGCAAAGTGATGCTCATCGCGTTGCTCGCTCTCGCCGGGTTCGCGGCGATGCTCGGCGTGATGCTCTTGACGGACCACATGCAGGATCAGGCGCGTGCCGATCGGGCAGCGGCCTTCCTGGACTATACGCGCTTGCGGACGATCGGCGAAGGGTTCCTCGAGGCGCTCCGCCACGAGAAGGACTTCCTGCTGAGCAGGGATGCAGAGTACGCGCACCTGCACGCGGAAACGATCGCCGCTCTGAGGAGCCAGATTGCCGGGCTCGCCGCTTCCGCTCCGGGCGAAATGGCAGCACAGCTGACTTCATCACGCAGTTGAACGTCGCATAGGGAATATTGAAGCCATGCCAACGCCGCCGCGATTGCCATGGCTTTGTGCCTTCGGCGTTTCTTGATCGGACAGTTACACGCCGAACGCGCAGATCGGGGCTTGGAATCGCCCAATATGCTAGCGATGAGTAATACTAATGTCATGCTCCGAAGAATTATTCGGGCGAGATCCCGCAAGAACGGCGGCAACGCAGCAAGTTCTCTTGCCCGCGAGGCTTGAGCGATACTCGTTCGCATACAGTTGTACGGGTCCCTTCTGCCCATATACCTATCACGGGAGGGCGTGGCGCGACCGTTCGCCAGCGAAAGCCCCGTTTCAGGGCAGCCACCTACAAGCCGGCATCTACGTGACGCGCCAATACGGCAGGGGATTCGCGCGGTTCTGAGCGGCGTCATGTAAACCCCGACGGCGGATCCGGCGTCGATCCGACCCAACCGAGATCCCCCTCACGAGGTCCTGCTGGATCCGCCGCAGCACCGCCACAGGCCAATAGTTCTGTTCGCCTCTCACATGCGGCAGGCGCGAATCCCATGGCACTGAAGGCAGCGATGCCGGCATGGCCGTGTCAGGTGCGCGATTGTCGCACGGAGGGCTTCGAAGGCGCTTGTCGAGCGGCGGCAGCGTGCGGCGCCCGAAGGCAACGATAACGGCTGCGCCCTCAGAGCCCGACTTCAAACTCCGAACCAGCCGCTTGAGCCGGGGTATGAGCAGGTCAGAGCCGAGAACAATAGCGGGGGTTCTAAGCAGCGACCTGCCCATCGTGGCCTCACCGGCGGAGCTGACACCGAGTTTCGAGGCGGCCTCTCAGGCGGCAGCACTGCCCATCTGGCTCCGTCGGACCTGTCTGCGATCGGCAGTTGAGTCCGCTTCTTCCAGCTCATCACGGTGCTCGGCTAGATTCCGTAGCGGTTTGCCCGCGCCTTCACGCTCCTTGGCGTTGCTGGATCGCGCGACGGACTGCCGCAGTCCTCGTGGCGCTCGCGTGGCGAACCCTGCCTATAGAGCGTCCTTCCACTGCGAAAGCATTGCAGCATCAAATGCCGGGACCAAACCCCTAAATCGAAATCCTATCTGGGCGACGGAATCAGCAGATGCTACCGATGAGGATAACGCGTGTATGACCTAGCGGATGCGTAAAGAGGGCGAATTGACTGAGCTTCCACCTATCGTCGGCATTGGCGCGTCCGCAGGCGGGCTGGAAGCACTGAAGGACCTCGTCCGCGCGATCCCCAACGACAGCGGCATCGCCTATGTGATCGTCCAGCATCTGGCGCCGGACCAGCCGTCTTTGATGGACAAGCTTCTGGACGAGCACTCCGCCGTCCCGGTCAGCCGGATCACGGACGGCGGCGAGATCGAGCGCGATCACGTCTACATCATACCTCCAGGTCCATTCCTCGAGCTCAAGGACGGGGTCTTCCACCTGATCGAGCATGCACGAGAGGAAGGGGTCCGCACGCCGATCGACCGCTTCTTCACGTCGCTGGCGGGGGCCGCCGGGCGTCGCGCGTTCGCCGTGGTTCTGTCCGGAACCGGCTCGGACGGGACCATGGGGGTCAGGTCGATCAAGACGCACGGCGGCGTCGCACTGGTGCAGGACAGCGGAAGCGCGCGTTTTCCCGGCATGCCCGACAGCGCGGCGGCGACGGGTCTTGTTGATTTCGTGCTGCGGGCCGATGAGATCCCCGGCCGGATCATCGAAATCGTGCGCCACCGGTCCGAGATCGAGGAAAGCATCGGTCGCGATGCGTTGCTCAATGAGATCGAGGCGCGCCTCGACGAGATCATCGAGCCGCTGGAAGATGAAGGAGGCAATTCATTTTCGGGTTACAAACCCGGCACGCTCGTGCGGCGCGTGTCCCGGCGAATGACGCTCCTGCGGCAAAGTTCCGTCGATGGCTATCTCGAGACGCTGCGGGCCCGGGATGAGGAAAAGAAGCTTCTCGCCCAGGACTTCCTGATCGGCGTCACGCAGTTCTTCCGGGACCCCGAGAGCTTCGACGCCGTCCGGACGGAGGTGCTCCGACCGCTGCTCGACACCGATGCCGCAAGCTTCCGGATCTGGGTGCCTGGCTGCTCGACAGGTGAAGAGGCCTATTCGATTGGTATCATGATCCTCGAAGCTGCCGAAGGCACCGGGGACCAGCGCAATTGGAAGATCTTCGGAACGGACATCGACCAGGACGCCCTGCGGCATGCACGCGCCGGGCGGTATTCCGAGACCTCCCTCACGGGTGTCAGCGACGGGCGGCGACAGCGCTATTTCCACGGCTCCGACGGCGCGTTTCAGGTTGATGCACGCCTCAGAGAGATGTGCGTGTTCGCGCCCCACAACCTGCTCCAGGATCCTCCATTCTCGAAACTCGACCTGATCTCGTGCCGTAACGTGATGATCTACCTCAGCGCGGACAGCCAGGAAGCCTTGCTCCCGCGTTTCCACTACGCATTGAATCCCAGCGGCTTCCTTTGGCTGGGGCCTTCCGAGACGGTGGGCAAGGGGGAAAAGTACTTCCGGCCGGCGGAGCGGCAAGCGCGGATCTTCAAAAGGGACGACCGGGCCGTTTCCGGATATACCGCGCTCGGTCAGGCCCGGCCACGCCAGCGCAACGCGCCTCAGGTTGGCAGCGCCCAATCGCTCCCCGCGGGAGCGCAGACGCGACCGCAAGCGGACATCGCGACTTTATCCGAAGAAGCGTTCATGAAACGGTTCGCGCCGGCATTGGCCACCATCGATCGGCACAACGCCGTCGTTTACGTGTCGGACGCCATGTCGGCCTTCGTGAAGCCCTCGCGCGGCGCCATCAGCACCGCGGTCGACGACTTTCTGGCGCCGGAGCTGAGGCTTCCCGCTCATTCGGCGCTCGACGAGGTGCGGGAAACGGGAGCCGACGCGACCGTCAGCAACATCGTCGTCGAGGTGGAAGGGCGTCAGCGCCTGTTCGATCTTCGCCTTTCGCCGATTGGCGAGGATGGCGACCTCACGCTCCTGGGCCTGACCGAGGTCCGGGCGGCAGAGGAGGGCGATATCGGCGAGGCCAGCGTCGCCCGGCGGGACAGCAACGAGCAGGACCTCTTGCTGACCCGAAAGCGGCTTGCGACCGTCGAGCGGGAATACGAGACGGCAGAGCAGGAGCTCAGGAGCGCCAACGAAGAGCTTCTGAGCATGAACGAAGAGCTGCAGAGTTCGAACGAGGAGCTGGAAACCAGCCGCGAGGAGCTGCAATCGATCAACGAGGAGCTGGAGACGATCAATGCCGAGCTGTCGGAGAACAACCGTCAGCTGACGCGCGCGAACAGCGACCTGAAGAACCTGCTCGAAACGACCGACATCGCCACACTCTTCATCGACCAGAACGACTGCGTGCGACTTTACACCCCGCAGGTCCGCAAGCTTTTCGGGGTGCAGGAACGCGATATCGGCCGCTCGATCCACGATCTTGCACGGCACGTGGACTATCGCGAACTCCAGCAGGACGCGGAACAGGTGCGTCGCACGCTTCAGCCCGTCGAGCGGGAGGCGCGCATCGAAGCAACGGACGAGACCTATTCCACTTGGGTCCGCCCTTATCGCACGGTGGACAATCGCCTCGATGGCGTGGTGGTCACCTTCGTCGATGTCACCCAGCGCAAACGCAGCGAGCGGCAGCTGGAGGAGAATGCGCGCACGCTTCGCGAGCAATACGCCGAACTCGAGCAGCTCTACGACACCGCGCCCGTGGGCCTGGCTCTGATCGACAAGGATCTGCGCTACCTGCGGATCAACAGGACCCTCGCGGCGATCAACGGTTATGCAGCCGAGGACCATATCGGACGACTGCAGAACGAAATGCTGCCCGAAGCGCATGACGAGGTGGCGGACATCCAGCGCCGCGTGCTCGAGACGGGCGAATCCGCGCTGGGCATCCAAGTGGAGACGGTGACACCGGCCGAAGAGGGCGCCGTTCGGAACTTCATCCTCGATTTCTATCCTGTTCGGGACGGTGGCGAGGTGTTCGCGGTCGGGAGTTGCGTTCGCGAGGTCACGAAGGAGCGCCAGCTCGAACGCCAGTTGTCCGCGGGGGCGGCGCGCCGGCGCATTGCGGTCGAGGCGGCCGGGCTGGGGGTCTTCGAGTGGCTGATGGACGAGGATCGGGCCATCTGGGAAAATGATCGGATGTTCGAGATTTTCGGGCAGCCGCCTGAGGACGGGCCTTTATCCTTCGAGGCCTTCGCGAGCGACGTTCTCCTCCCCGAGGATCGCGACACTATACGCGACGCCGTGGACCGGGCGAGGGAGACCGGAAACTTCGACGTGGGCGTCCGGATCCGCCGCCCGTCGGACGGGCGGCAACGCCACGTTCAATACTACGGCCAGATCGAACGGGACGAGAACGGCGGGGCGCGCATGATCGGCGTGGTCGCCGACACCACCAATCTGCGGCAGGCTCAGGAGCGCGAGCGCGCCGATCGCAACCGCCTTCAAAGGCTTCTGGACAGCCTCAACGCCTTTGTCGGCCTGCTCGATCCCAACGGCATCCTTGTTGAAGCGAACGCGGCCGCACTGGAGGCGGGCGGACTCAAGGCCGAGGATGTCGTCGGTAAAAAACTATGGGATACTTGGTGGTGGTCGTTCAGCGCGGACTTCCGCGAGCGGCTGAAGGAGTCCATCGAACGCGCCGCCCGCGGTGAATCCCTGCGCTATGATGTGCCCGTACGGATTGCGGGGGGCGAAATGCTGACGATCGATTTCCAGTTGTCGCCGATCACCGATGAAAGCGGTCAGGTGACCGAGATCGTACCATCCGGCATCGATGTCACGGAACGTGTCCGCGCCGAGGAGCGGAAGGACGTGCTTCTGGCCGAACTCGAGCATCGGGTGAAGAACACGCTGGCCACCGTGCAGGCGGTGGCGCGCTTCAGCAAGCGCTGGGCCAAAGACAAGGAGGACATGGCACGCAGCCTGACGGATCGGCTGGCGGCGATCTCGCGCACCCACGATGCGCTCACGGCGCGGGAATGGGAAGGCGAACAGCTGCGTGCCTTGCTCCGCTCAGAATTCGCGCCTTACGCCGATCCGGATGGAAACCGGCTCCGCTACATCGGAGACGACCTCTTTCTTTCTCCTCGCAACGCCTTGCCGGTGGGGCTGGCCATTCACGAATTGGTAACCAACGCCGCCAAGCACGGGGCACTTTCGCAGGAGCAAGGATATATCGAAATCACGGTGAGAGCGGACGGCCACGAGCTTCGCCGTCTCGAATGGCGTGAAGTCGGCGGACCGCCGGTCCGGTCGCCTGACAGCCAAGGTTTCGGAATGTTCCTGATCGGCACACTGCTCGAGCGGCAACTCAAGGCCCGCGTTTCGGTCGATTTCGAGCCAGGCGGGGTCCGCTGTGTCATTGCGAAGTATGTTTGAGAACGGCAGGCGCCTGCCATGGCGAAGACGTGAGGCACTCATTTGACGTTGGCGACTAAGATACTCGTGGTTGAGGATGAAGTCCTTGTCGGCATGGACCTCGTCATGCTGCTCGAGGACTGGGGCTATCGCGCAGATGGCCCCCATGCCTCCGTCGACGAGGCGCTCCGCGCGGTCGAGGACTTCGATCCTGACCTCGTGATCCTCGACATGAACCTGGGCGGCGGTGCAACCAGTTTGCCCGTGGCCGAAGCATTGCAGGCGCGCAAAACGCCTTACATCTTCTTGACAGGCTACACGCGCCTTGATGCGTCTGGTGCGCCGCTCAACGACAGCGCGCCGATCCTGAAGAAGCCCGTATCGGAGGATCAACTCAAATCGCTTTTGAGCGAATTGAGCTCGCGGGCGAGCACCGCCTAAATGCCGAGGACTCGGGTCTTGTCGAGGGCGTTCGATCCCAGCGTCACTTTCTCCGCTGCCAGCCCCTGCGGAAGCGTTCTTCCGAGCCGGCTGCGGCTAGATTTTGCAGCTGTTTTCGAGGCTCTTTCGCGAAGAAATCGAATGGAGCCCTCGCCGAAGCGCTCCTCGATGAACCCGGCCGGAAGCGCCAGCTCGCCCTCGGTGACGGCGGGACGACGTCCCGATCTCGGACGGTCGAAGAGGCCTGCCAGGCGTCGGTATGGCACCGGGTGACGAGGTTTCATCAGCGCCTGGCGCGCATTGCCGGCTGCGGCCGCTTCATCGGTGCGGCTCATGCCATCGAGCGCGTTCGGCGATTGCCGGGATCGCGCTACGCCGTTGCATCGAGCGTTCGTGCAGACACGAAGTCGCATCAGCTCCCGCCCCGGCACGGCGTTGTCGATCCCGACGCTCCTGCCCGACCCGCAACCTGCCGGCGGGCAGTCTCGCCATTGCACCGCTCACCCGTTGGCATGCCGTTCCGGGGGCGCCCGACCATCCGGCTCCTGAGCGCGGATCGGGAGAGACATTACCCGGCCAGACTGATCGCCGTGCGGCAGAGCACCTCGCAGCCCGCGGCGGCGGCCTCCTGCGTGATGGCTTCGGAGGGGTTGTGGCTGATGCCGCGCTCGCAGGGGATGAACAGCATCGCCGCCGGAACGATCGTCGCCATCGGGCCCGCGTCGTGCCCGCCGCCGCTGACGAGGTCCATGTGCCCAAGATCACTCTGCGCGGCCGCGGCGCGTAGCGCATCAACGCAGCGCGCGTCGAAGACGGTGGACTGGGATGCCGACAGGACCGTCATATGCGCCGTGCACCCCTCCTGCGCGGCCGCGGCCAGGACGGCGTCCTCGATCCGCGCCACCATCGCATCGACGGTCGCATCGTCCGGATGGCGCACGTCGGCCAGGAGTTCGGCAGAGCCGGGTACGACGTTCGCCGCGCCCGGCCGGACCGTCAGCGCGCCGACCGTGGCGCGTGCCTCTGGCCCGGTATCGACCGCGATCGCGCGGACCTGCAACGTGCCCGCGCTGGCGGCGACGAGCGCGTCGTGGCGTCGATCTATGGGGCAGGTGCCGGCATGGGCCGCCTCGCCCTGGATCGTCACGCGCAGGCGGCGGCGTGCCTGGATTCCGGTGACGATGCCGACCGGCAGTCCCGCGTCCTCGAGCACCGGGCCCTGCTCGATGTGCGCCTCCAGATACGCCGCGACCGCATGGCCCGGCGCGGCGGGGCCGGCATAGTCGATGCGGGCGAGCTCGCCCGCGACCGTCGTGCCGTCGCGGTCGGTCAGCGCCAGCGCGTCGGCAAGCGGCAGCGTGCCGGCGAAGACGCGCGAGCCGAGCATCGGGAGCGGAAAGCGCGCGCCTTCCTCGCCCGTCCAGTTGACGAGTTCGACCGGCGCCCGGGTTTCGAGCCCGCCCGCGTTCAGCGCACGCAGGACTTCGAGGCCCGCGAGGACACCGTACGCACCGTCGTAGCGCCCACCGTCGTGCACCGTGTCGAGATGGCTGCCGATCTGCACCGGCGGCAGATCCGGCTCGCGGCCCGGCCGGCGGAGGAACATGTTGCCGACCGCATCGACGGTGAGCGAAAACCCTTCCTCCCGCGCGATCGCGGCCAGCCGGTCGCGGGCCATCTTGTCGGTGTCGCCGAGCGCGAGCCGCTCCACACCGCCGGCGCTCGTCCCGCCGATGGTGGCGAACGCCTCCAGGCTGCGCCACAGTCTGTCCCCGTCGATCAGCCGCGTCGTCATCGTGTCCTGCCTCCGGTCCGGTTCACACGCCGCTCCCGCTGGCGCGCGAGGGGGCGGCCGGGCCGTGCACCCGTCGCCGCGCCGTCCCGCCAGACGATCGCGCCGTTCGTGGTGACGAGGTCGATGCCGTCCGACGGACGCTCGGGCGACTCGAAGGTGGCGCGGTCGATCACGGTGGTGGGGTCGAACACGACGAGGTCGGCGTACGCGCCCGCACGGATCTCGCCGCGGTCCGTCAGTCCGAACGTACGCGCCGATACGCCCGTCATGCGGTGGACGGCCTCCTCCAGCGACATGATGCCATGCTCGCGCACGTAGTGGCCGAGGACGCGCGGGAACGTCCCCCAGAGGCGCGGGTGCGGGTGCAGGTCGTGCGGCAGCCCGTCGGAGCCGACCATGGTGTCCGAAAAGCGCAGGATGCGCTGCACGTCCTCTTCGTCCATGGCGAAGTAGACCGCCCCGGCCGGTCGCAAGCGTTCCGCCGCCTCGGCCTCCTTGCAGTCCCAGTCCGCCGCGATCGCCGACAGCTCCCGGCCAGCCTGTTCGGGGTGGGCCTTCGACCAGGTGACGAGGATCCGCGTGCCCTTGCCGCAGCGCTCGGGCACGAGCACGGTGGAGGAGGCCGCGTAGGGGTAGCAGTCGAGCGCGACCGGCTGGGCGCGACGCGCCGCCTCGATGCGGGCCAGCGTCTGGACGGAGCGGCCGAAGTTGGCGGGCCCCACCACCTTGTGGTGCGAGATCATGACCGGCACGCCGGCTTCGCGGCCGATGGTCATTGTCTCCTCCAGCGAGGTCTCCACGCCGTCGGCCTCGTCCCGCATGTGCGTGACGTAGAGGCCGCCTTCCTCCGCCATGACCTTCGACAACTCGACCACCTCCTCGGTGGTCGCGGCGCGGCCGGGCGGGTAGAACAACCCGGTCGAGAGGCCGAGCCCGCCCTGGCGCAACGCCATCCGCAGCCCCTCGCGCATGGCCGCCAGCTCGTCGCCGTCGGCGGCGTGGCCGAGGTCGGCCATCGCCTGCACGCGCAACGTCGCATGGCCGACGAGCGCGCCGACGTTCAACGCGGCCGGCGCGTCAGCGAGACGGTCGAGATACGACCCCATCGTCGGAAATTGGAATCCGTCCGGCTCGCCCAGCAGGTCGAACGGCTGCGGCAGGTCGCCGGCCGGCACCAGTGGCGCGAGGCTGATGCCGCAATTGCCGACGATGACGGTCGTCACTCCCTGGCTGAGCTTCGCGCGAAAGCACGGTTCGTCGAGCACGGCCCGGTCGTCATGGGTGTGGACGTCGATGAAGCCGGGCGCCACCACCCGGCCGGATGCATCGTGCTGCGCCTCTGCGCTCCAGCCGGAAAGGTCGCCAACCGCGACGATGCGATCGCCGTCCACGGCCACGTCCGCACGCCGGCCGGGCGCGCCGGTACCGTCGACGACGGTCCCGCCCGTCAGTATGAAATCGCAGCGTCCATTCGACTCGGGCTCGTTCATCGGTCTGCCTTCAGTCGATCTTGTAGTCGAGCCACTCGGCGATCATCGCGTGCAGCCGTCCGTCACCCTCGAAGTCGGCGGTGGCGCCATCCGCCTTGTTCTGCCCGAGATCGAGAATGTACACGTGATCGGCGATCCGCACGCAGGACCGCACGTTCTGGTCGACGAGCACGACCGTGATGCCCTGTTCCGGCAGCCCCCCGATGAACTCGTAGAGCTCCTGGCTGATCTTGGGCGCGATCATCGCGGTCGGCTCGTCGAGCATCATGATCTTCGGCTGCAGGACGAGCGCGCGAGCGAGTTCGAGGAAGCGCTGCTGCCCTCCGGAGAGGCTGCCGGCGCGCTCCCGGCGGCGCTCCTTCAGCATCGGGAACTGGCCGTAGGCGGCCTCCAGCGCCGTCCCCATGCGGCCACGGTCCTTGCGGAACGACCAGCAGCCGAGCTTGAGGTTGTCCTCCACCGACAGGTCGTCGAACAGACTGCGGTTCTGCGGCACGTAGGCGATGCCGTGCGAGACGAACGCGTGCGGCGGCGTGCCGGTGACCGGCTCGCCCTCGAGGAAGATCTCGCCCTTCGTGGGCCGGAGGAAGCCGTACAGCGTCTTGAGCGCGGTCGACTTGCCGGCGCCGTTCGGACCGATGATCCCGGTGATCCTGTTGCGCGCGATCGTCATGTTGAGGCCGCGCAGGATCGAGATGTCGCCCTGATAGGCGACATGCACGTCGCGCATTTCCATCGCGGGGTCGCTCAAGCCGCGCTCCCTAGGTAAGCTTCGATGACGTCGGGGTTGTTGCGCACGTCGTCCACGCTCCCCCGCGCGATGACCTGACCCTGGTTCAGCACGATCACGCTGCTGGACAGCCGGTAGACCGACGTCATGTCGTGGCTGACGAGGACGAAGGATGTGCCGCCTGCGAGCAGCTCCTCGATCCGGTCGGTGAGAAGGTGCGCGAGGCTGGGGTTCACGCCGGCGAAGGGCTCGTCGAGCAGGATGAGTTTCGGCTCGAACATCATCACCCTTGCCAGTTCCAGAAGCTTCTGCTGGCCGCCCGACAGTTCGCCCGCATAGTTGAAACGCAGGTCGAACAGCTGGACGCGGTCCAGCAACGCCTGGGCCCGCGCCTCGAGCTCGCTCGTGGGGTCCGGGCGGCCCAGGACCGGAATGAGCAGGTTGTCGACGAGTGTCATGCGGCGAAAGACGCGGGGCACCTGGAACGTGCGACCGAGACCCTTGTGCGCGATCGCGTGCGGCGTGAGGCCGATCAGCTCCGTCCCGTCGAGCTTCGCGCTGCCGCTGTCGGCATGATAGAGGCCGCCGAGGCAGTTCATGACGGTCGTCTTGCCCGAACCGTTGACGCCGATCAGGCCGAGGATCGACCCGGGCGCGACCTCGAAGGAGACGCCGTCGACCGCCTTCACGCCGCCGAAGCGCTTCATGAGGTCGGTGACGATGAGATGTCCGGCGTGCTCGGTCATATCCGTCAAACCTGCGGGGACCGGCCGAGGATGCCCTGCGGGCGGAGGAAGATGACGAGCACCATCATCGAGAAGCCGATGATCGGCGCGAGGGTCTGCGGCAGGTAGACGATGGAGACCTGCTCGGCGAGGCCGTAGACGAGACCGCCGAGGATCGCCCCCGTGGGGTTTCCGAGCCCGCCGAGCACGACGACGATGAAGCCGATCAGCGTGTAGTCGACCCCCACGAAGGGGTTGAACGAGGGGAAGACGAGCGCCACGAGCACGCCGGTCATCCCCGCGATTCCCAGCGCCGCGGCGAACACCAGCGCGGACAGGCGGTCGACGTTGACGCCGACGATCTGCACCGCGTCGCGGTTCATGATCGAGGCGCGCACCGCCTTGCCCGGCAGGGTGAGGTAGAGGAACCCGGTCAGCGCCGCGACGAGGACGAGCGTGACAGCGACGGCGACGATGCGGGCCGTCGGCAGGTAGAGCTGGCCGACGTTCACCGAGATCGGGCTGAACGTGAAGCCGAGCGAGCGATAGTCCGCCTCGAAGAAGAAGAGCATGCCGGCCGTCAGCATCAACGACACGCCGTACATGACCAGCAGAGAGGACAGCATCGGGTCCTCCGACTGGTTCAGGCGCGGCATGATCACGTAGTAGAGCAGCCAGCCGAACACGCCGAAGGCGATGAAGGCCAGCGGCAGCGCCAGCAGCGGATGCATCTCGAAGGCACGGAAGAGGACGTAGGTCAGGTAGGCGCCGGCGATGAGGAAGTCGCCATGCGCGAAATTTTTCACCTGCAGCACGCCGTAGAGCAGGCTGAGGCTCGCCCCGATCATGCTGTAGAGCAGACCGAGGATGATCCCGTTGACGATCGCGTTGAGCAGCAGGATGTCCATAAGAAAGCTCTCCCGCCGGCTCTAGGGAATGTAGCGCCGCAGACGGGGCCGCACGCTGATCAGCGTGCCGACGAATCCGCGCGGCAGGAACAGGACGAGGACGACGATGATGAGGCCGAGCAGGAACACGTTGAAGACGGGGAACTGCTGCCAGATCATGTCGTCGAGGAAGACCAGCACGATCGCGCCGGCGACCGGGCCGACCACCGTGCCGAGCCCGCCCGCGATGGCGTAGATGATCGCCTTGGCGGTGATCAGGAACTCGAAGGCCGTCTGCGGGTCGACGATATTGGTGTACCACGCCTCCACCCCGCCGGCGAGCGAGGCGAACAGCGCCGAGAGCACCCACGCCTTCAGCCGGGACATCGGCACGTTGACGCCCAGCGATTCCGCCGCGTCGGGGTCGTCACGGATGGCGCGCAGGGCCTTGCCGAGCCGCGACTGCGTCAGCCACATCGCGGTCAGCACGGCGGCGAGCATCACGGCCAGCATGGCGTAGAAGGCGAGCACCGGCTCACTGTCGGCGCCGAGATTGAGGCCGAAGCTGCCGCCCGTGATCGACTGCGGCAGGTTGGAGATGATCAGCCGCAGGATGATGCTGAGCGCCAGACTGACGATGGCGAAGTAGATTCCGCGCAGCCGCAGCGTCGGCGCGAGGATCAGGCTGAGGAGGACGCCCGCGACCCCCGCCATCGGCAGCGCGAAGTAGACGAGCCAGCCGGCCTGCGCCGTCAGCGAAGCGGTCGTGAACGCGCCGATCCCGTAGAAGGCGACGTACCCCAGCGGCATGTAGCCGGTGAAGCCGGCGATGATGTTGATCCCCGTCGCGAGGGTGATCCACAGCATCAGGTAGAAGGAGAAGGACAGGCTCCCGCCCATCGGCGGCACGACGGCGAGGACCACCGTCAACAGGGCGAGCGCGCCGAGCCAGATCAGATTGCGGATGCGCCCGACGCCCGCGTCTGCGGACGTGGCTTTAGCCGACATGAGCGCGAGTCCGCTGCACCTGCGAAGAGAGCGGGGGGCCCACTGCGGGAGTAAAGTCCAAGAGCCGATCCCCTGTGTCGACGCCAACGTGTGACGTAAAGCCTAGACGCTGCGGGAGTGAAAATGGAAGCCCCGGTTGTCTAATTTGTCACATGCGTCGTAGCCTTGGGCCGAAAGCGGGCGCAGTGCAGCGTCGGCGCAACGAGCCAATGAGGAGATTTTCGCGCATGCAGCATCTCGCAAAGGCCGGGCTGGCGCTCGCCGCCGTCCTGGCAGCCTTCTCCGGACCCGCCTCGGCGCAGGACGCCGATCCCATCAAGATCGGCATGACCGTGTCGTCGACGGGGCGATTCGCCCTTCAGTCCCAGTCGGGCGTCCGCGGCGTGGAGATCTGGGTCGACGATGTCAACGCGCGTGGCGGTATCGAGATCGACGGCACCAAGCGCATGGTCGAGCTCGTCCAGCGGGACGACCGCAGCGACAAGCAGATGGTGCCGCGCGTCTACGAGAGCCTGATCGAAGAGGACGGGGTGGACCTCGTGTTCGGCCCGTTCGGCTCGACGCTGACGGGCGCGGCCGCACAGGTCACCGAACGGACCGACACGTTCATGGTCATCTGGTCGGCGAGCTCCGACGCGATCTACAGTCAGGGCTTCGAGAATCTCGTCTCGGCGACCCAGATCGCCGCCTCCCTCATGTCGGTGCCGAGCGTATCCCTTGCCGCTGAGCTGGGCGTGGAGAAGCTCTCGATCGTCTACATCGACGAGCCGTTCCCCGCCGGCCTTGCAGAGGGCGCGCGGGCGCTCGCCGAGGAGAAGGGCATGGAGGTCGTGCAGTACGAGAAGCTCGCCACCGGCACGAAGGACTTCTCGATCCTGCTTCAGAAGGCACGCGCGTCCGGGGCCGACGGGTTCTTCCCGATGGCCTACGAAGGCGATCAGATGACCATGCTGCGGCAGATGCAGGAGATGAACATCTCCTTCCCCTACACCTTCTTCGTGTATGGCGCGCAGCCGCAGTTCACCGACAACACCGGCGACAGCTCGAACTACACCTTCTCCCACACGCTCTACCACGACGCGATCCAGTGGGACGTGACGGCCGGCCTCGACCGCGAGGCGTTCACGGCGAAGTACGAGGAGAAGTTCCCCGACGTCGCCTATCCGCCGGACTTCCAGACCGCGCTCGCCTACAGCGCCGGCGTGATGACCGAGGAGTTCCTGAAGACCGCCAACTCGCTCGACGCCTCGGCCCTCAAGGAGGCTGCAGTCGCCCTCAGCGGCGAGGTCGTCACCATGGCCGGACCGTACGAGATCGAGGACACCGGCAAGCAGATCGGCATGCAGAACGTCATCATGCAGAATACGCCGGAAGACGGCCTCGAGCCGGTCTATCCCGCGAGCGTGGCGACCGTCGAGGCGGTCTTCCCGATCCCGGGCTGGGACGAGCGCTGAGCCGCACAAACGTGAGACGACAGGGGGCCGGCCGCCACGGCGCCGGCCCCTTTTTCTCGGCCGCCCCCACACTCCGCGAAAGCCCATGAACAGTCACGAGATCGCCTACGCCTCCGCCGCCGAGCTGACCGGGGCCTACGCAGCCGGCACGCTCGATCCGGTGGGGGTCGTCGAGAGCCAGCTCGAGCGCATCGCCGCGCTCAACCCGCGGCTCAACGCTTTCATTCACGTGCTGGAGAAGGAGGCGCGGGGCGAGGCGGAAGCCTCGAGCGCGCGCTGGCGCGCGGGCGTACCGCTCGGCCCCCTCGACGGCGTGCCGGTCGCGGTGAAGGATCTCGCGGACGTCGCGGGCTGGCCCACCGGCTGCGGCTCGAAAGCGGTCGACAGCGGTCCGGCGCAGACGAGCGCAACGATCGTGAACCGCCTGCGCGCGGCGGGCGCCATCCTCCTCGGTAAGACGCAGATGGTCGAGTTCGCGTGCGGCGGCTGGGGCACGAACGCGGTGCTGGGCACGCCATGGAACCCGTGGGATGGGCAGACGCATCGCGCGCCCGGCGGCTCGTCCAGCGGGTCCGGTGTCGCGGTTGCGGCGGGGCTCGTGACGATCGCGATCGGCAGCGACACCGGCGGTTCCGTGCGCATCCCCTCGGCGTTCTGCGGGCTGACGGGGCTGAAGACGTGCGTCGGCCGCATCAGCGTGGCGGGCACCGGCCCGCTCGCGAAGACCTTCGATTCGCTCGGCCCCATGGCGCGCAACGTCCGCGACGCGGCGCTGGCCTTCGACGCGGTGCTGGGGCCGGACCCGCGTGATCCCGTGTCCCTGCCTCTCGCGCCGACTCCGACCTCCGGCGAGCTCGTCCATGGCGTCGCGGGACTGCGCGTCGGCATGATGCCTGAGGCCGAACGGGAGGGTGTCGCCCCCGGCGTGCTCGACGCCTACGACGCGGCTGCCGACCTCCTGCGCTCCCTGGGCGCCGAGGTGCGGCCAGTCGCGCTGCCCGAGATGTTCGACGATGCGCGCCCGCGCTGCGGCGGCATGATCATGGCCGAGGGCTACGCCGCGACGAGGCAATGGGTCGATCGCGAAGACGTGGCTCTCGATCCCAACGTGCGGGGCCGGCTCCTCTCCGGCCGCGAGACGAGCCTGGCCGACTACCTCGCACTCAAGGAGGACCGCGAACGGACGCGGGCCGTCTGGGCGCGCGTGATGGAATCGATCGACGTGCTGATCACGCCGACCGTCGCGATCGCGGCGCCCCCTGTCGCGGAGGTGGACGAGACATCCTTCCTCGCCGCCCGCTTCACGCGGGCCGGAAACTACCTGGACTGGTCCGCCGTCGCGACGCCGATGGGACAGGTGGACGGGCTCCCGGTCTCCCTGCAGATCTATGCCGGACAGTACCGCGAGGCGCTGGCACTGCGCTTCGCCGCCGCGTTCCAGCAGGCGAGTGACCATCACCTGATGCGGGCGCTGGCGCACTGAGCGCCGCACCGGCGCGAATGGGGCCGAAGGCGAAGTGAGTTCGATATTTCCGGAACGCGCTAAAGTGGGCGAGAGCGGTCCGGCTCATCCAGTTTGACATCAACTTTCTTCCCATGGCTCCGACACGCGGCTAAGGCGCCGCTCGCGGCAGGCGGGGCTTCGCCGCTGACAATGCTTCGCGTGGTCGCTCCGGGGGACCCTCGTGCCGCTGACAACAGAGCGTTGCTGACCAAGCTCAGCGTCCGACCGATGCCTTCTGACACGGCTGACGGCCGAGGGAACAAGCTTTAGGAAATCTTGAGGCCAGGTGCGCCCGCGTTGGAGGATCTCACGTGAAACGTCTCGTCCCTGCGGTCGTCGCCATTCTCTCGCTGATGGCGATCGTTCTCGCCGCCGAGCGTCTGCGGGACGCTCGCACGGGCGTCACCGCCGAGGACGTGACGATCGGCGATACGCCGGCCACCGTCTTCCGGCCCGCGGACCCGTCCGGACTCGTCGCCGATCCGCCGCCGGCTGTCGTCGTCGCCCACGGGTTTGCCGGCTCGCGCACGCTGATGGCCCCGTTCGCAACCACATTGGCGCGGAACGGCTACGTCGCGGTCACCTTCGATTTCGTCGGCCACGGCGAGCACCCGGCGCCGATGTCAGGGGACGTCAACAGCGTCGCCGGCCCGACCCAGGCCATGGTCGCGCAGATGGGCGAGGTCGCAGCCTACACGCACGGCGAAACCGGCGGAACGGCGCTCGCGGTCCTCGGCCACTCCATGGCGTCCGACATCGTCGTGCGGTTCGCGAAGGCGGAGCCGACGGTCACGGCGACTGTGGCGGTCTCGATGTTCTCGCCGGAAGTGACCGCGGCGGAACCCGCCAACCTCCTCGTCATCGTCGGCGACTGGGAGGGCATGCTGAAACGCGAGGCGCTACGCGCCGTGGGGCTGGCGACGGACCCCGAGCCGGCCGTGGCGAGCAGGACCTACGGCTCGTTCGCCGAGGGAACCGCGCGGCGGGTCGAGTTCGCGGGCGGGTCCGAGCACATCGCGGTGCTGTTCGACACCGAGAGCCTCTCCGCCGCCGTGCGCTGGCTCGACCAGAGCTTCGGCATCGAGCGCGAGGGCACCATCGAAGTCGCGGCGCGTCTGCCGTGGATCGGCCTCCTGGTCCTCGGGATCGTTGCGCTCGCCTATCCGCTCGCGCGTCTCCTGCCCGTTCTGGCGCGGCCGCGGGCGGGGGCGGGTCTCGGCTGGCGGCGCCTGTGGCCGCTCGTGGTCGTCCCGCCGGTCGTCACCCCGCTCGCGCTCAGGGTCCTGCCGACTGATTTTCTGCCCATCGTGGTCGGCGACTATCTCGCCGTCCATTTCCTGGCCTACGGCCTCGTCACCTTGCTGCTTCTGGCTTGGACGCGGCGGCGGGCCGGAGCGGCGGCCGCTGCTCCTCCGATCCGCCCGAGGATCGTGCCGCTGGCGCTGGTGACGCTGGCGGTAACGGCCTACGCGGCCGGTGCGCTCGGCCTCGCCATCGACCTGACCGTCACGAACTACGCGCTCGTGCCCGCGCGCTATCCGCTGTTCGCCTGGATGCTCCTGGGCACCCTCGCGTACTTTGCGGCAAGCGAGTGGGCGATGCGCGGCGATGGGGCGGGCCGGCTGGCAAGGCCTGTCGAGGGGCTGTGCTTCGTCCTGTCGCTGGCTCTGGCGGTGGCGCTGGACTTCGAACGGCTCTTCTTCCTCATCATCATTGTCCCGGTGATCGTCATCTTCTTCGTCATCTATGGTTTGATGAGCCGCTGGAGCTACAGGAGGATCGGACATCCGCTGCCCGGGGCCGTCGCGAGTGCGGTCGCATTCGCCTGGGGGATCGCGGTCACGTTCCCGATGCTGGCGGGGTAGGTGTCGGTGCCCACCCTTCGATTATGCGGCGACGACCGCGGCCGGGTCGAGCAGGTCGTTGAATGCGCCGCCGATCAGGGCGTCGTCGCCACGCCCCGCGAACATCGAGTTATCCGCGAAATCCGACGCGGGACGCGCCGACATAACGTGGCAGCGCAAGATGGCGCGTCGTGCGGCATCCGCTCCCGCGCGCTATTGCGAGTGGCTTTCCGGCTGAAGCGCTTTGGCGGCTTCGACTGCGGCCTCGGCTTCCGCGAGATCGTTGGTCCGCAATCGCGGTGCCGTCTGGTCCAGCGACGATGGGGGCACTTGGCACAAGCGCGCCAGGACGGGGTAATGGTCCGACCCGAAGTCCGGTAGCACCTCGAACCCGATGAGCCCGAAACCGTCCTGATAAAGCACCTGGTCGAGCGGCCACGATATCCAAATGCTGTCGGTCTGGAAGGTCGGAAAGTAGCCGCGGCCGATCCTTGGATCGAGAAGCCCGGCGATGCGGGCGGCGCGGCGGGTGACGTCGTCCCACGGCACGGCGTTGAAGTCGCCGGCGAGGATGGTCGGCGCCGCGTTCGAGCGCGCATCGAGCGCGGCGCTCAGGATGTGCCCGTCTCGCAAGGTGGTCGACTTGAACCCGACCATCGGGGGGTGCGGATGGAGCCCGACGAACGGCACGGTGGTCCCGCTCCGCAGTTCGAGCCCGGCGTAGATCGTGGGGGAGTAGGCATCGAACAGAAAGCGGAACTCTGGCGACACAAGCGGGAGCTTCGAGAGAAGGTGCATCCCGAAGTCCCCGTGCCCCTCGGGAATGAACTGCTCCCGGTGCGGGTAACTCGCAGCGAGCGGTGCGAGGTGACGGTCCCACCAGGGATCGGTCTCGAGGATGAGGAGAACGTCCGGATCGACCTCGCCGACGAGCTCGAGGAAGATCTCCGACGTCTCGTTGCGCTCCTTGACGTTCGCAACCATCACCGAGAGCCTGTTCTCGGGGGCGCACGCCTCGACGGAAGCGGCGGCCCGCGGCGTCAGCGGCGTGTACGGGTACAATTGCGTAGCGTGATAGACCAGCGCCACGGACGCAAGCGCCGATAGCAACCAGCCGATCCGTCCCGCACGCCCCCGCAGGGCCAGGAAGGCCGGCAGCAGGATGACGAGGGCAATCGCGAACTGCAGGCGCGGGAAGTCGGCGTATCGCACCCACGAGGTGTTGGTGCTCAGGAGGGGCAAGGCCGAAGCGACCACCGTGATCGCCACAAGGGTGCCCACCACGGCCGAAGCCCACATCCGCCATCGACTTCTTCTTATGTCTGCCATGTGCGGCTTCGAACTCCGATGATCTTGCTTCAACAAAGGGAAATACCGTCGCGGCGGTCAATGTCGAGCCGGTCGCGCGGCGCCCACCCAGCCCAACACGGGACGACTGCGGCCAAGGCAGAGTAAGACGCCAGACCGTCATACTTGCGGCGGCTCGGGATCTATGAGTTCGCCGCCGGCGTGACCAGAGCGTCTTCGATGCGGGCGCCAACGTGTTCAGACGCCCCGCGGACGGCACTCGTCAGCGGATGCCACGGGCAATACAACCTTAACGTAGCCATTGGCGCGGTTTTGTGCGAAAAGAAGGGTAGAACATTTTAAGGCGCGCCATGCACCTTGCGGTTCGTTTGATCGGGGCGGCGCTTATTGTTGCGCTCGCCGAGGACGTCCGGGCCTCCTCGCTTGATGCCTCAGGCCTGTGGGGTGGGCGCGCCAGGATACTTGCCGTCGCTCCCCCGGCGGCGATCAGCCGGTGCAGCTGCAGAGCGAGATTTTTCTACGGGTGTTGCTGCACGTCGATTCAGAGGGAACGGCGCGCCTGCTCGATACGGCAATTCTTGTGACAACGGCGGGTGGCTCCTCCCTCCATGCACGCCGGCCGCGCTTGCCGGAGGATGCGACCGTCACCCGGATGACCGCTCCGGGCTTCGCCTTTCCGGACGGTGTGCTCGAGCTGGACGGCCGGGTCGCGCCGGGAGAGGTGCTGACGGCAAGCTGGCAGCTCGCGCCGGACGATGCGCAGAATCCATACCGCCACGAAGGAAGCCTCCGGCACGGGACCGCCACCGGTCCGCCGCATCTCGTCCGGTCGGCCAACATCGAGATCAACGACCGCAGCACGGACGCGATGCTGGTCGGCACCTACGAGGAAACGATCGCGGGCCTTATGGCCGAACCCGCGCTGGTCCGCGGCTGGCTGATGCTCGAGCGTGTGGCCGACATCACGGAATTCACCCGATGATCCGCAGTCTTCTCCTCGCATGCGTGCTTCTCGTCGGCGGCGCCGTCCGCGCGTTGGGCGGGGACCCGTGGATCGTCCCTCTCGAACCGGGTGCGATCTCGGCGGCCGCGGAGGATCCCGACAGCGTCAGCAACCGCACCTGGCAGGTGCCGTTCGTGCTGCCGATGTCGGACGGGCGCATTGCGCTGTCGCGAGCAGCCTATGGCCGGCAAACGCCCGCGACGCCGGACCGCGAGGTGCTCGTCGCCATGCACGATGCCCGCGGACAGGTGCTCTGGACGGTCGAGGCGCAGTTCCCGCCGCTTCGGCGGCGCTCCGGCGATGCTCTGCAGAACTCGGTCCAGGTCGGCCGGGTGGTCGAGCTGGTGGATGGCGGCCTCGGCCTCAGCGCCTTTGTCGAGGGCAGCGCCAGCATCGCCGGCGTCGAGATTCCGGGGGAGGGCCGGCGGTCCGTGGTGCTGCGGCTCGCGGCGGACGGGACGCCCCAATGGTACTGGACGCCAGACGATGCCGTGACCCTCGTCGATCTGCTCGGCTTGAGCGACGGTCGTCTGGCCGTGCTCGGCCGCAACTCCGAAGCGCACGTCATGTACAGCTGGTATCGTGCGAAGATCCCCCATACGAGGGGCCCTCTGCGCCGCTTCGCCTGGCTGCTCGACGCGGACTCCGGCGGCAGCGAGCCGCTGATGCTCGGCAAGAACGCGCGGGGCTACACGCGGCTCTTCGAGGACGGCGGCGAGATCGTCGCGTTCTTCTCGGAACGATGGCAGTTCCAAGCCTCGACCCGGGGGAGACCCCACGAGAAGTTGGACGGATCGATCGCCGGCTTCGATGTGCTCCACAAGGATCGTGCCCCGGAGCCGAGATTGCGCGTGCAGCCCTTTGATTGGGACGCGGAACGCGCGGCCCCCGAGGGGGCTCGGGTTCATTCCGCATCCATGCTCGATAGGATCCTGTTCCGTGCATCGGCTGTGGGCCCGGGGACGCTTGAGTTCATGTCACGGGGGCGGAGTCTCGTCACGCTCGGGGACCCTATTGTGTCCGCGGCCCGCGACGATCGCGATCCTCTCCTCTTCTGGCAAATGACCGAGCGGGAGCTGGGCGATGTCGAGCGCGATGCCGAGGCGGGACGCGCCGGCCTCCTCGAGCCGGGCATGTGGTTCGTCTCGCTCCAGGACGGACGGCTCACCATCGCCCCGGCCGAAGCCGACTTCGAACGCACGAGACCCGAGGAAAAGAAAGGCGAGGCGTCTCCCCCGCATTGGCACAGCGTGGCAGCTGCGTCGCTTCCCGATGGCGGGCACGTCATAGCGTTGGGGCTCGGACCGGAGGAGCGGGTGAGAAGCGGCAGGTTCTCGTGGAAATCCGCCGAGGCGTCTCTGATCGTGATCCGGTTCGACGCGGAGGGCACGACCCGGTGGCTCCGACCGTTGTCCGTCGCGCCGTCCGGGGCGGCAATTGCCGCGCCGCACAAGATCGCCGTCGATCGCGAGCGCGGCGCGGTCTATGTCATGGCCCTTGGGCTGCGTCCAGGGGTCGAAGGGGCGTTGGAGGTCGAGGGGACGCTCCTTCCGCCGGACCCGATGCTCGCCCGCGCCATGGCGGCGGGTCGGGCGCCGACGGACGCAGCGCGCAGATCCCAGGTCTTTCTGGCGAGCCTCGATCTCGAGACCGGCGAATTGCAGACCCGATCGCCGGCACGCTGGCCGATCGGCACGCCGATCCCGGCACCGCCCGGAGCGCTGCGCGCCGATGGCACGCTCGCCGGACCGCCGAGGGGCGAGCCAAGGGAGGCGTTCGTGCCCTCCGCCGACGGCGCGCTCATCCCCGTCTCCCCGCTCGCCCGCACCGTCACGTGGCCCTCGGCGGAC
Source organism: uncultured Alphaproteobacteria bacterium (assembly GCA_963771975.1). Taxonomy (GTDB): domain Bacteria; phylum Pseudomonadota; class Alphaproteobacteria; order Rhizobiales; family Amorphaceae; genus Acuticoccus. Next base: position 269,428 of record CAVYVL010000004.1, read on the forward strand.
GGTACGAACGAGGTGACGGTCACCGGACGGGGCGAGTGGCCAGCGGATGCCGTGCGCCACGTGATGGGGGCCGAGGTCGACGTCTCGACCGCTCGCTCGGAGGAGGGAAAGCCCCTCCCGATCGTCGAGCTCGCCCATGCCGCCGAGGCCGCGAGGCTCGACGGGACGACGTTCCGCAACGACCGGCCCGGCCACAGTGTTCTCGTCTATAGAGCCCTGGAAGACAGGACCGCCCGGCGCGTCGAGGTGGTGCAGACGGACACCGCCGACGCCATCCGCGAACGGTCCGCCCGAGTCGAGACACCTGCCCGCCAAGAGCCGCGGTTCGCCGTGTCTGGCCCGTTTGGCGCGTTCCCCGGTGTTCCACAGCCCGCCGAGCCGCCCGAACCCCGTCGCGAGGCGGCCGCGAAACGCGATGGCCCGCCCGCCGATTTCTGTAACACCGGACTGCGGCTGAAATTGCCAAAGCATGCGGGGCGGCCGCCGTTTCTCGTGACGGCGGATACCGCGTTCCAGGACGGCAACGCGATCGTCCCCCTGTCTCCCGATCACCGCGTTGTCGTCGCCCTATACCGAGAAGCGCCCTCGGGGGTCGCGTGGCCCAACGTCGTCGTCAGCCGCCAATGCTTGGAAGGACCGACGCGGCCGGCCGGCGACCTGCGCAAGGGCTTTGCGCTGGGTGAGGACATTGTCGAAGCGCAGGTGATCTCCGGACCGGCCAAGCCGAACGACGCGCATGCCTTCGTCACGCCCGGCGCGCCGACCACGCTCTACGCGCTTCGCGTGCCCGATCGCGGACGGAGTGTCTTCGTTCGCATGCGCAGGCGCGAGGGCGAGTGGTTCTACGCTCGCTACACCAATTCGCGCAGCACGAGGTCAGAGACACGCGAGGTCGTAGCGGGAATGGCGCTCATGCCGCCGGCTCCGATCGGGTTGCTCGGCGCCTGCCGGTCCGAGGTCGGCGGGGCGGGCGCGCTGCTCGCGTTCGGGGACGGGTCCGTCTGGGCGGTGCGCGCCGGCGAGGCCGAGGTCGCGTGGTCCTACAGGATCGCGGACGAGTTCGCCGTGTCCGACACCGACGAGGAGATCGAGCGGATCGGCGGCGAGCGGTGCGCGGCGTGGCGGCCGGACGGGCAAACGCCCGCCCCCGAGCGCGTGTCGGTGGTCTGGCCGGCCGATCCGACGCCTTGGCCGCGCGGCCGCATCCTGCGGGCAGAGGCGCTGCCGGGTCCGGCGGACGGGGCGCTGGAGGTGCTGCACGGGGCGGAACGGGTCCGCCTGCGCGATCTCGACGCGATGGTGCGGGTGCCACTCAAAGCCGTTCCACCGGCGATCGCGCGAAGCCGGATCATCGCGAGCGCGGCGGACGGGCCGGATGAGCGTCCCCCCGGCAAGGTCGCGCGGGCCAGGCTCGACGATCTCCCACCGCACCTGATCCGGCGCGTCTTTGTCGAGTCGCCGCAGAAGAACCCGACCCTGATGCTGGCAACCGTGGAGACGGACGCCGGCCCCCTCGCCAATCCGCTGAGCGAGGCGGATGTCGAAGCGATCGGGGGGCTCGTGCCGCTGTCGGACCCCGCGGCGGAGGACTGGCGCGCGGCGGCGACGGCCCTCGCGGAAGCGGAGCGGGCGAATCACGGCCGGCGGCGGATCGAGGGCGCCAGTGCCGCCGCAGCGGCGCGCGGCACGGCATCCCCCGGCCATGTCGTGCTGGCGCGCATCCCGCACGAGGGCGGTGGGCCGGCGATGGCCGTCTACCGGATCGCGTGTGCCGAGAGCCCAACCCTCGTCGCGCTGCGGTCCCCGAACCGGTTCAGCGCGGCGCTGTCGCTGGCGGTTCTGGGCGGCTTCGGGGCGGATGCCACGCAAATGTCCTGGGCGGGCGCGCCGGCCGGTGCGCCGACCCAGCCGATCGCCGGTGCCGGGCGCCGGGGGACCGTGCTGGCGGTGGACGACACGACGCCGGGCGTGCCGAACCTTCTCGGACCGACCGTTTGGGAGGCGCGGGCTGGCCCACAGGACGGTTGCCCAGCGCCGCAGACGGCGCGGATCACGGTCGAGGGCGCGCTCGACCGTGCGCTGCAGGCCGTCTCCCCGTTCAGCCGGAAGAAGAGCGATATCCTGTCCACGGTCGATACGCGCTGGCAATTGCCGGGCCTCATCGGCGCCGCCTACGAAGGGCCCGTCCGGCTGGAGGACACCGACGAGACGCTCGAGCGTATCGGCGCGCTGCGGGCCTACGAAACGCTCCTCGACTTCGCCCTCCCGCGGACCGACGGGTCGGCCGCCGTGAGCAAGACCCTGCTGGACGCGGCCCGGGAGACCGCCGACCTTTATGGACGCCTCGCCGCGGAGGCCGCCGACGATGCGGCGGACCCGACGCTGACGGTCGATCCGGGGACAGGCCCCGGCCGGGGCGGTCAGACCGGGGCATTCGTCTTCGAAAGCGTGCTCGCCTCAGCGCTCGAAGAGGAGCTGGCGCTGCTGCGCGGCCATCTCGACCCGAGGGGCGACAACGCGCTGGGCACGCGGCTGCGCTGGGCCCACGACGATCCGTTCTACCGCGTGCACTACGGGGTTTCGGACAACGCCTCGTCCGGCAAGGGTTGGCTGTCGCTGGCCCGCGAGCGCTATCCACAGGGCCACGGCGACGCTTGGGGGCACCATCTTTCGGCGCTCGCGACGTTGCGCCGGCCGCTCGGGGTGGACAGCGTTCTTGAGACCGGCCTCGGCGACAGGTCCCGGCAGACCGCCGTGGGTGGGGAGACCGTCGGCCGCAATCTCTCGTTCGACCTCGCCCTGGCCGAGGCCGCGGCGGCGAAGGCCGAGACCGGGGTCGAGATCGTCGCGCTGACCCGCCGTCTCGCCTTCACCACCGGGGAGGCGGCCCGGGCGGCAGGCTTTCCCCACCCGGACGGCGGCGTCGCCGAGTGGGCCCGCCGCGCCGGTCAGGGCAGTTACCTCGACTGGGTGACGGCGGCCTCTGTCGGCGCCGCCCACGTAGAGGAGACGACGCAGCCCGCATCCGTCATGCGCGACGCGGCGCTTGACCGCCTCACGATGGCGCATCTCGACATACAGCGCTCGATGGATCAGGCGGATGCGGGCCGCAATCCGATCGGCTTCAGCGCCAACGCGATGTCGTTCGATCTGGACGGCTCCCAGTTTCCCCTGCCGCGCCCGCACTTCGAGCAGATGGCGGAGCGCGCGAAGGAGGCGATCCTGCGGGCCAGCCAGGGCTACGAGGAGGTGAGAAACTGGCTCGGCGAGCATCGGTCGATGAGCCGGAACGCCCTTGAGGACGTTCAGGAGAGGGACCAGCAGGAACTCCAGCTCATCAACCAGATCGTCGAGATCCTGGGGACCCCGTGGCCGGACGATATCGGCGGCGGCGGCAGCTATCCGGCCGGCTATGACGGTCCCGACATTTGGAATCACGACTTGATCGCGCCGACGCCGCTGACCGAGGAGCTCCTCGCCGGGGCGCGGACGGAGGAGATCGTGCTCTCCGACGATCTCTCGGCCCTCACCGCCTTCATCGCAGAGACGCGCAAGGGCATCGGCCGGGACACAAAGCGGCGGACCGCGGCTCCGCAAGAGGCCGGGCCGCAGAGGACCGTGCGGATCGCACTCGACGCAGACGGTCTCTTCAGCGTTCCCCCGCCAGACTGGGACCTTGGTCAGACCCGCGCGAGCGTCGGTGAAGCTCAGGTGCTCCGCCGCGAGGCCCTCGAATCGGTCGCACGCTTCGAGCAGGCGCGGCAGGACTATGCGAGCCAACTGCAGGCGATCCGTGATGCGCTCGAGCTTCTCCTCACCGGCGCGGAGCTACGGGAAGGGCTGAGCGATATTCGCAGTGACGCCCTTGCGAGGATGCGCGCCCTCAACGACAGCATCGCGACCTACAACCTTCGGGAACTGGCCTCGCAGAGGGTCGCAGCGGCAGCGGGGGGGCTTGCAGCTATCACCGCCGATGCCATGGAAGGCAAGTGGGCCGGGGCCGGCACCAGGCTCGCCGGGCTGGCGTTCACGGAGGGCCTCCAGACTTCGGCGAACGTGCACGCCCAGCTGGAGCTCGAGAGCACCCTCGAGAAGGAGCTGACCGAAGCGCAGGCGACGCTCGACACGCTCGCCGCCGAAGGGGAGCGCGAGCTTGCCGAGCAGGTCCATCAGTTGCGCGCGGAGATGCGCCAGGAGGCTCCCCACCGGTTGACGATGATCGCCGCGCTGGAGGGCGCCGAGGCTGCGAAGGCCCGGTGGCGTCAGACCGTGGGCCGCGGCATGCGCCTGCTCCGGGAACTGGACCAGCTGCGCCGGATGCAGTCTGCGCGGACCGCCGACCGGCGCGATCGTGACGTCATCTATCGGGAACTGCGGTCCTCCAGGATCCAGCGCTTCCGGACACAGGTCGACGCGGCCGCGCGCCAGGTGTTCCTCGCCGCCCGCGCCTACGACTTCGATACCGGTCGCCTGGCCGACAGCCATCAGCGCGAGCGGTTCCTCCTGTCGATCCTGCGCGAGCGGCAGCTTGGAATCATGGAAGGCGGCATCCCGCTGGCGGGCGGGGGCCTCGCGGGGATCCTCGCCGATCTGATGCACTCCTACGAGGTATCGCGCCAGCGGTACGGCATCAGCGCGCCGTCCATCCAGCGCACCGGCCACTCGATACGCTCCGAATACTTCCGATTGCCGCCCAACGAGACGGGCGACGCCGGTTGGCGGCAGGCGCTGAAGGACGCTCGGGTGGAGGATCTGTCCAGCCACCCCGCCTTCGCGCAATGCTGCGCCGCCGCTATGCGGGCGACGGGCGATGAGCCCCAGCCCGGTATCGTCTTGAGCTTCGGCACCCGGATCGAAGACGGGATCAACCTCTTCGGCCATCGGCGTTCGGGCGCGGACCCGTCCTACCCGACCGACGTGTTCGCGACGCGCCTGCGCGCGACCGCGATCCTCGCCGCCGAGCTGCCCCCAACGATCGTCGACTTCAGCGCCTACCTCGTGCCGATCGGCGACGACCTCACGCGCCATCCGCACGACCTTGCCAAGACACGGCGCTGGCCGCTCGTGCCCCCGGAGTACGTGCCGACGCCCGGCACGTCTCCTGTCGCCGCTGCGGGCGACCAACCGGCCGCCGTTGGCGCGAACCGCGCGGGCGCGCGCAAGATGCGCAGCCGCCAGCGCAGCCAGAAGGTCTTCGCCTTCGATCCGCAGCTCGAAGCTCGCTACCAGCCCGCGCTCGAGGACGAGTGGGACACGCAGGCGATCGGCCGGTCCCTGGCCAACACGCACTGGGTCCTCGTCATCCCGGGCAGCAGCATAGACGCCGATCCAGCCCGTGGTCTCGAGCTCCTCATCGGGTCGGAGGACGCACCGGGCATCCGCGATATCCGCCTGCATTTCTGGAGCTTCGCCTATGCGTACCGGCGCTGAGCGCTGCGTCGCCGCCGTAAAACTGCGGACGGGAAATATGGAAGGACCTTTCCGATGACCCACCTTGCCATCTTCGCCACGCTCCTGATGATCACTCCGGCTGTCGTCGGGGAGCCCCTGGACATTCGCGGAACGGGCGGCGCCGAAGTGATCCTCGTCGACAAGCACACCAAGTTTGCCCGCTGCCGCAAGACCCCGCAACGGAGCGAGTGCGTCGAGCGGCCAGAGCCGCGGGAGCGGACGGATGCGCCGGTTGCGAACGCGCCGAGCGGGCCTGTGGCCGTGCGGGCGGCGCCCCCCGTCGCGCCACCCCTTCCGGTCGGCGGAACGGCTGGCACGGGAAATGCCGCGGCTCTGCTGCCCGACGAGCCCAGCGCCGTGGAGCGCACGGAGAGCGAGCAATGCCTTACCTTCGAGGGGCGGTGTTGAGGCGGAGCATCGGGGGGGGCCGCGACCCGAGGGCTCGGCTGACCGGCAGATACAACGCAGATGACGATGCAATGCGTCCCGCCACCATCACCGCGCCGAGCGCGACCGGCGGCCTGGGGCAGCGGCCCGGATCGGTCCCGCGAACGCATCGAAAGAAGGAATACCTGAGATGATCAGGACCCCGGCATTCCCCCGGCGGACGATGGTCCTCGTCGTCATCTTCGCACTCGTTTTGCTCTTCGCCGGCCCGATTTGGCATATCCCGGATCGCGTCCTCGGAGCTCTTGGCGGCGTCACCGTCAGACCAACCGTCGCCTGCGACGTCGGCTCGGCACCCGTGGATTGTTGACCCGCTGTCGATCCGACCCCTTCAACGTCTGTCGCGGCGTCTGACCGCATCACCGCCTGGAGCCCGAAGTGCAGCGTCTCGCCGTCCTTGCCATCGCATTCGTTCTTGCCGCCCTTCCCCTCGCGGCGCAGGAGCCTGCGGTGGTCATATCGGGGGAAGCCGTCTGGAGCGAGCCTCTCGAGTTGCCAGCGAAGGCGGAGGTCGTCGTCTCATTGTGGGGGGTGGCAGCCGGCGTGGTGAGCGAGCTCGTCGCGAACGACTCCTTACCGGCTGAGACGGGGCAGACCCATTTTCCGTTCCGCATAGAGGTGCCGCCCGCCCGGCTCGTGCCCGAATCCCCATACGTCCTCGATGTTTCGATCCGCGACCACGATGGGACCCGATGGACGACCGGTCCGGTTCCGGTGGAGCTGGGTGCCGGGCCGGTCGACGCAGGAACGGTGCCTCTTCGTGACGACCGTCCACTCATCCCCGCCATCGTGTGGCGCTGCGGCGACGTCACGGCGCAATTCGGCGGCCTCGGGAACCGCCTGCTGCTCGAGATCGGGGGCCGCAGCTTCCACATGGTCGACCCGCTGGGCGATCTCCAGCGTCTCTTTCGCGGGTATCGCCGGCACACCGGAAGCGCGTTCGGCACGCGCTATGTGGCCGCGGATGATACCTCGACCGTCCTCTGGACGGATGGCGAGGAGACGAGGCTGAGCCTCGAGGGGGAGGAGCTTCCGGTCTGCCGCACCGTCGAGGTGCCGGTCCCGGCCCGCACCGCGCTCGCGGGCGATTGGGTGGTGCTCGCCATCGGCGGCGAGCCGGTTCTGGAGGACGCACCGGCGGTCACGATGACCATCGACCGCTTCGGCACCAACCGCATCTCGGGCCACGGCTCTTGCAACACTTACACCGGAAGCTTCGCGTCCAACGGTCCATTAATCGCCATCGGCCCGCAGCTGGCCGTCACGCGGACTGCCTGCGCCCCGGCGGTGATGGACCAGGAGCACCGATTCCTCGACGCTCTCGGCGCAGTGCGCCGGTGGGACGTGGGCGGCGACACGGCCACGCTGACGGGCGGCCCCGCCATCACCGCCCGGCGCACGGCGCAGTGACGGCGGCGGCGAGACTGTGTGTCGGTCATCTCATCGCGATCGACGCGCCCACCAACTCGCCCAGCCGGACGTAATAGTGCTCCGGGAACCCGCGGCCGCCAACGCGGCGCGAAGCTCCCGGAGCGGACAAGACGTCAGGCAAAGATGAGGTCGATGTCGCCGTTCGTGAGCTGCTCGCGTGACGCATCGTCGATGAACAAGATGCCATCGCCGATATCGATCCGGAGACCCCCGCTCGCCCGTGTGGCTGCAGCGGCCACCGCTTCCGCATCGGCGAACGCGCTGGCGTCGAACCGGAGTGCATCGTCGTTCTCGTTGAAGTCGGTGATGACGGTCCGCACGCCCACCTCTCCGACGATGAAGAGATCTTCGCCCCGGCCGCCGGCGAGGCTATTGCGCCCTTCGCTCGCCACGAGCACGTCATCGCCCGCGCCACCGAAAACCGTGTCGCCACCGTCATCGCCAGTGACCACATCGTTGCCGCGGCCACCGTAGACAACGTCGTTGCCGGTACCGCCCATCGCATTGTCGTCGCCACTGCCGGCGCGGAGGACGTCGTTACCGAAGCTGCCGTTGAGCGAGTCGTTCCCGGTGTCGCCGATGATGTCGTCGTATCCCGATCCGCCGTTCAGAAGATCATCGCCCTCCTGCCCACGGATCGTGTCCGCACCGCCGCCACCGTTGACGACGTCGTCACCCGGGCCGCCAAGGATGACGTCGTCGCCTGCCTGGCCGAGGATGGTGTCGTTGCCGCGCAAGCCTTCCAGCGTATCGTCCGCGCCACCGCCTTTGATGAGGTCATCGCTGAACCGGCCGACGATCCGATCGAAACCGCCGTTCCCGAACATTTCGTCATTCACGGAAGAACCCAGAAGCAACTCGCTGTCGGACGTCCCGAAGATCTGATCGCCGTTCCCGTTCCCATCGATGTTGAGCGGGACGAGCACGCCGTTCAGCGCCTGGATGATGCCGTTCGAGGCTTCGATGTTCGCCGCGATGATGGTAGGATTGGCGATGTCCGGTTCGGCATCGACGATATCTCGGCCAGCAGTGTTGAGCGTTGCCCCTTCGAGCAGCGTCCCGATGTCGGACTGCGTGTCGAACTGAGCCGCGGTCTGCGCGCCCGGCACCACATGATAGAGCAGAACGTCCGTCAGCACCTCGACCGGATCGCCCAGGGTCCCGAGGGCGGCGACGATGTAATCGAAAACGGCGTCTTCATTGCGGCGCGACCCGCTGTATCCCAGCGCAACGGCGAGATTTGCGAATCCGAGATCGGTCGGCGCGAAGACGGTAATGTCTTCCGCGTCAGCGATCGTGTCGACCAGTCCCGTGACTTCTAGCGAGCGGACCAGGAGCTCGAAGTCGTCACTGCCGGCGGCGATCTGGACGATATTGTCAGCCATTGCGTTCTCCCAAGATGTTGTCGTTGTCGTTGCGGCATTGAGATGGACGATGTGCCGCCTCCTCCGCGCGGCGAAGGCGCATCCTTTGCAGCCAGGTTAAATTTAGCGGCGTTCCAAAGAATTCTATGCGGCAAAATGGCGCTTATATCGGGGGCAAGCGCGTCACTGTTCTGCGCGATGCGCCATGGGCGGAAAGGTTCGGAGTCTTACGATAATTGTCTGCTTCGCTCGAAGTCTGAGAGCTTGCCCGCCACTGGAAGTTTCTCTGCCAAATCATGAAGGTAACGAAAAATCGAGAGCGTGCCGCCAACGGGTCAAACGTGGCATTGCGATGATCCACCTCCGGACGCCCAGTGCGACCATCTGCGGCGGGCGGTCCGAGACGTGGTCGCCCGTCTGCTTTGGGCCGCATGGGTTCTTCACGTCGGGCGGACGCGTCGTGGCGGCCGTCTTGTGCAAGCGGGATGAACGAGCGGGAAGATGAGGTCAGACGAGCCGGCGCAGGACGCCCTCGGCCATCTTGGCGCTGCGTGTGTGCATCACCAACGAGGCGCGAACCCTGACCGTGTGCTCAACACGTTCAGTCGCCGGTCGAGCGCCCGCCCGATCCTGACGAGCACCCCGGTGTCGGGGGTGCAGACCGCGGCTGCCTTCGCGCCGGCGGTCGACGACGTGGGCACTCCGGCATCCTCAGCCGGCACCCGCGCCCAATGGGGCTCACGTTCGAGTGGCGTCAGCGTTATGCCAGACGCGGCGTGAGCCCAGAGCGTCCCGGATACTCAAATTCCGAGTCGCGGTCGGAGGGCTGGAACATCGCCAACCCTCAAGTGACAGACGCGGTTGAATAGTTCGGTGCTCATGCACCACGCGGACGCCTCTACTTCGGGAAGAGAAGCGTAAATGCGGCGCGGCCACCCCAGTCGGGTCCGCCTTCAGGACGGTTGACGTAGACGCGGCCGCCAAGCTGGAAGCTCACCGGCTGCTTTCCAATGGTGAAGACCTTTGTGTACTGGGCGTTGATCGGCACAGTGGCCTGATCGGTGTTCCAGTTGAAGGTCGACTCGGTATTGAGCGTCACGGTCTGACCGCCACCGAGCGCGTACGAGAGGAACGGCTGCAGGAACGTGGCGTTGACTTCGGTATTCTCGTCGACCGACCAGACGTGGTTGGCGAGCCCCCCGATGGTCCACGGCCCTTTCTGAACAAGGGCAACGCCGGTGGGGCCGATGCCGAACTGTCCGGACCCCAGAAGCTTGTCGGTGGCGGTCGGAAGGGCGAACACCGGCCCGACACCCCAGATCACTCCACCGGGCCCCGGCGCTTTCGGCGAGAGAAACAGGCTCTGCGTCGTATCGCCCAACCCGAAGACATCGCGCGGGAAGATGTCCGTCTCCCATTTGACCGGGACGATGGTGCGCGAGATGACATTCCAGCGCTCGCTCACGCTGATCGGGATGACCGGCTGGATGTTGAGCGTCTGGCTGATACCGTCGCCGTCGGGACCGATACCGGCGTCGATGTTGTATTGAAAGGGAACGCTGATCAGGCTGGCGATCGGGTTCGACAGTTGCTTGGCAAGCTCGTCCGCGTCCTGCGCATGCGCGGCCCGTCCAGCCAGGGTGGCGGCCACGATCGCCAAACCAAAACACACGACGGAGCGCGCCGCGTCCAACGCCGCGAGGCCCCTCAGTCGTCGAACCATAGAATATGACATGTCCCGTTTACCTTTACTCGAACCGGTGACGAATGCTCTGCAAAATCGAACTGCAGCAGACTGCTACAACGGTTACTGAATAACCACGCGGCGCCGAGCGCACACGCGGACGGCAGCGCAGGAAACTAGCGGGCGTGGCATTCCGATCACGTCGAAAGGATCCATGCCTCGCGACCGGAATGCGGACGTTCGGCGTCTGACCGTTACCGTGTGGCGACCTGCCTCGAATGACTTCGAAGGAGGGATCGCCTGCCGAGTGGGACGCTGGGGACCCCGAGTGTCGTTTCAGCTTCTTGCTCTCCGATCTGCGACCATGAGCGCGGGCCGGCGTCAGTGCTCAAGCTGCACTCGCCCACGCGCCGGAGCGGGCCGCGGCCTGCGCGAAATCGGCGAAGTCGCGCGGGCCACGGCCGAGCGCTCGCACAACCCCGTCGGACACGTGCGCATTGCGCCCATCGAGGGTCTCGCGCGCGATGGCGGTGAACACGTCCGCCACGAATGGGCCGCCCGATCGGGCGATGTCGGCGTGGAATTCCTCGAACGAGATCGGCATATACCGGATCGGCTGTCCGATGGACGAGGACAGCTCCGCCGCCATCTCGGCGAACGTCATCAGCCGCGGTCCCGTCACCTCGTAGAGCGCGCCTTCGTGCCCGTCCTCCGTCAGCGCTGCCACCGCGACGTCGGCGAGATCGTCGATGTCGATGATCGGCTCGGCGATGTCGCCACCGGGCATGGCCAGAACACCGGCGAGGATTGGGTCACGAAGGTAGCCTTCCGAAAAGTTCTGCGCGAACCAGGCGGAACGCACGATGGCGTGGCCGATGCCCGAGGCGCGCACGATCTCCTCCCCCTGTCGGGCGTGATGCTCGCCGCGGCCGGACAGGAGGACGAGGCGGCGAACGTCCGCCGCCTTCGCCACCTCGCAAAGCGCGCCGAGCTTGTCGACGGCGCCGGGAAAGGCGAGATCGGGAAAGTACGTCACGTAGGCGGAGCGGGCGCCCTCCAGCGCAGGCGCCCAAGTCTCACGGTTCTCCCAATCGAACGGGATCGCGGACCGGCGCGAGGCGGGGCGCACGGCATGGCCGGCAGCGGAAAGCTTTGCCGCAACCCGGCTGCCGGTCTTGCCGGTGGAGCCGATGACAAGGATGGGATCTGGTCGCATTGTCGTCCGTCCTCTCTGGTGTGGTGGTGGGGGGGGCGAGGCCGAACCGCGGGCCAATCCTCGCGGGCGCTGGCGGGGAGACGTCGCTCCTTTGCCAGCGCAGAGCGTGCAGCGGTTCGGCGCTCGCTGATCGCGTTGATCAGAGCTCTTCCACGGGCGTCGCGCGCATGCCCGGCCAGGTCTCGTCGGCGCCGGTGAGGACCTCGTCGCGGTTCGCGAGGTAAGCCTCGAAGATCTGCGCGTTGACGAAGAGGTAGAGCTTGCCGTCCACGATGTCGGCGTAGCGCACGTCACCGTCGAGCTTCTTGCCCTTGAAGACGCCGAAGGCACAGAAGCCGCCGAACTGCGGGAGATGCGCGTCGGGATCGGCCGCGAAGCGCGCCTTCGTGGCTTCCGTCGCAAAGTAGTAGTCGACCCCGTCGTGCTCCGCGGTGTGGACCGCGTCGCCGGCGCGCGGCGCGTCGCCCTGGAACATGGAGACGGGGTCCACGCCGTGCAGGCCGAGCGGGTGGCCGGTCAGCGTCAGGCCGTTGGAGACGTTGTACTCGTCAGCGGCCATGGCAGTCGGAGCGAGGGTGAGCGCGGCGATCAGGGTCGCGGCGGAGAGGGTGAGGATGCGGTTCATGGGTCTTGTCCTTTCTGGATCGGTCGGGGGGGATTGCTCAGGCCGAGCGGGCGATGCGGTCGACGGCGTCGTCGGTCCACCAGACGCCGTTGGCGACCATGCGGAAGTTGATGAGCGCGGCGAGGTAGCCGTCGCCTTCGGGCACCTTCGCGCCGGCTGTGGCGTCGCGCACGACAGCGACCTCGAAGCCGAGTTCGAGCAGCTCGTAGAGGTGGGCCTGAGTGCACAGGTTGGCGGACATCCCGGCCAGGATCACCTTGTCGATCCCGCGCTTGCGGAGCTGCAGGTTGAGGTCGTTCTGCGCCGGGCTGTAGACCTTGTGGGGCGAGCAGACGATGGTCTCGCCGTCCTCGATGTATCTCTTGTACTGCGGCATCCAGTCGGCGCCGGAACCGGCGAACCCGTCGAGGTTCAGCGGACCCGGGCGGTCGAACATGCCGATCGCGTGCATGGTCTTCTCGAGGGTGCCCTCGAACTGCCAGCGGTGGTCGTGCGGGTAGTAGTAGTGCGGCGAGATGAAGACGGGCATCCCGGCGGCCTTGGCGGCGGCGAAGAGCCGCTCGATGTTGTCGACGGTGCCCTGCTCGGTGACGCTCTCGCCCACGACACCCCAGCTCACCCCCTCCCGCGAGAGAAAGTCCACCTGCGGATCGGTGACGACGAGGGCGGTGCGGCCGGGGTCGATCGTCATGTCGACCTGCGGCAGGCCGGGCTCGGCAGGATCGGCGTAGAAGGCGCGGGCTTCGTCGGTGGCGGCCGCGGCCGGGCCTGCGGCAACGCCGGCGGCTCCCGCTGCCGCGGCACCGACCGCCCCGGCCAGCAGGCGCCGGCGTGCCATGTCGACCCGCTCGGGACTGACAGCGCAGCCGCAGTCGTGGGTGTGATCGTGGTCCATCTCGGTGTCTCCCAGTTCATCTTGATCGCCGCCGGAGATCGGGAGGGCCGACGACGTGCGCGCCGCCCGCCGTGCCGACCCCGGTGCGTCGGTCGATGACTGGAATTTGCCGGATCGCCCCCGCGCGGTATCGGCAGGTTCTGCCACCGTCTTGGCCACATCTGCCAAGGCGGCGGGTCGAGTCGCGAGCGGCCCACGGGCGCGCACGCGGATCGGCAACGAAAACGGCCCGCGCCTTTCTCTGGCGCGGGCCGTCCGTGGGTCAGGCCGACCGCGGAGGCCGGCGACGGTTCGTCGTCCGACGCCACGATGACGCGGGTGGTGTGAGAGGCGCGGATGCGGTCGCCGCGCGCTTGAACAGTCTCCACCCGCAACGGCAACTTCCGGCGCTAAGCGGCTGGCGACTGCTGCCTGAACCGGGCCGGGGCCTGGCCGACCCATCGCTTGAAGGCGCGGGTGAACGTGCTCTGTTCCGAGAAGCCGGTCAGGAAGGCGATCTCGGCGATGGAGCTGGTGCTGTCCCGCAAGAGTTCCTGTGCGAGCGAGGACTGCGCCTCGGTCAGGACGTCGCGAAAGGTCAGGCCCTCGTCGGCGAGGCGGCGATACAGCGTGCGTTCGCTCATCCCCATCTCGCGCGCGACGTCGGCGGCCTGCGGGGCGCCGCTGCTGAGGGCCGGCGTGATGCGGCGCAGAAGCGCGGCCCTCAGTGAGGTATCATCCCGCAGCGAGCCGATCTCGGTCTCGAGGTGCGCGGTCAGGAAGTCCGATACGGCGGAGTCGCCGAGCCGGTTCGGCAGGTCGAGCATCGCTCGCCTCATCGCGATCGCGTCGCGGTCCGCCTCGAAGCGTACCGGGCAACCGAAGAGCGCCGCATAGCGCTCCGGCGTGCTTCGGCAGGCGTGCCGGAACGAGACGTGGTCGAGGATCAATTCACCTTCCACGAACAGGCGCATGTTGCGCGCCAGACCGGCGAGGGCGCCCTCGTTGCGGAACTCGAGCACCGGGTGATGGCCGGTGCGCGGCTCCAGCCCGAGCCGGGCCGGGTCGCCGGATTGGTCGAGGACGTAGACCGCAGTGTCGGTGACGACGCGCCAGTAGCGCTCGACGCGCTCCAGCGAGGTGCGCAGCGTCGGCGCCGTCTTCATCGCGAGCCCCAGCACGCCGATATCGTCGGCCCGGATCAGCCGCGAATAGGCCTCGACCAGCGCGACCTCGTCGTCGTGCTCGCGCCGGAGCCAATCGAGAAGGTCGAAGTAGTCGGTGTCGGAAAGGCGACCGTCCGCCGGGTGGGGCAGACGGCGCACGACGACGCCGCCGGACACGAGGGCCCCGTCGTCTCTCAGCGTCATCCCGGCGGCCTGCGCCATGACGCGCGCGAATGCGTTGGTCACGCTCGGCATGCCCAACGCTAGGCCAAAGACACCCGCAGAGCCAGATTGTTTCAGCGGCCTGAAAGATTGCCGAGCCATCGGGTGCGGATCGCTTCACAATCCGAGATCGGAGAGGCCGGGATGCTCCTGCGGGCGGGGACCGTGCGCCCAGCGCAGGAGGCGCTCCGCCTCCGCGATGGGCAAGTCGTTGATCGACGCGATGCGCCGGCGCATCAGGCCGTCCGTGTCGAACTCCCAATTCTCGTTGCCGTAGGCGCGGAACCATGCGCCAGCGTCGTCGTGGTACTCGTAGGCGAAGCGCACGGCGATGCGGTTGCCGTGATGCGCCCACAGTTCCTTGATCAGGCGATAGTCGTGCTCGCGCGACCACTTGCGGGTCAGGAACGCGACGATCCGCTCGCGGCCGGAGAAGATCTCCGCACGATTGCGCCACTGGCTGTCCGGGGTATAGGCGAGCGCGATCCGTTCGGGGTCGCGGCTGTTCCAGGCGTCTTCGGCGAGGCGAACCTTCAGGCGCGCGGAGGCGTCGTCGAACGGCGGTGCAGGGGGACGGGTCATGTCGGGGGCGTCTCCATAGGCGGCGGACAGCGCTTTGCGCGCGAGGGTGCCGGCGGGGTGCACAAAGCGTCAGGCCGCGCGGGCTTCGACGACGGGGGAGTCGATCGGCGTGTCGAGCGTCTCGTTGAGGTCGTTGGTCAACGCGTTGAGCGCGACGTGGGCGATGATCTCAGCGATCTCGGCTTTGCTGAATCCCACGGTCTCCGCAGCGTCGAGCTTCGCCACGGTCTCGGCGAGGTAGCTATGCGCCGAGAGGCAGTAGTCGCAGCCGTTGACCTCGGCGACGGCCAGCGCGATCCGCTCGCGGGTGCGAGCGTCAAACCGCCCCTTCCCGAGCGCGCCGCTGAGCCGGAGATAGCCTTCCAGCGCGGCCGGGCTGTTGGCGGTGATGAGGAAGAGGTTTGGGACGCTCCCGAGCGCCTTGCGCCCGCTGGTCGAGAAACGCCCGCGAGGCTTCGGGCGCGTCTTCGGGCGAGGCAGGCAGATGGATGCGGGACATGATGTGGGCTCTCCATGCGTTTGGATGGCCCGACCCTACGGAGCGGCTCAGCAGGCGTATTGGCTGCGTCCGCCCAGTCCTTGGCTCAACCTGCCACCCTGCGCCGACCTGTGGGGGGGGGGCGCGTCCGGCCGGTGGTGAAGCGCGCGTATGCCTTCGCCGACGAACTCAGAGCCGCCGAAGTCACCCTTGATCGTGCCGTCTGACGGGTGGCTCCAGGCGAGAGTCTCAAGGGCTATTCTCCTCGGTTTGAACGTCGGAAAAGCCCACACGTCTGCGGGCCCTCCGAGGCCGGACATCGGCGACAGGTCGTCCTGGAGGATCGGTTGTGCCGCTAGACTTCTCGACCTTGAGCGTTGCTACCGGAAGGCGTTTCGTCGCTCTTGATATTTCGCGTCAGAACATTTGCCGATGGCCATAAAAGCGCCTAACAAAATGGACACAATTCCCACGTACGTGCTGCACCCGGAGCAGTTCGTTAGGCTCTCTGATGTTAGGTCGTGCCGATGCGGGCCGGGGCGACGGCAAGGTCTGCGCTGGCTGCACCGAGCATGGCGGCGCGCGGGGTAGGGCCTGCATTCAGTTGATGAACAATGGCTCCTCATAGTCCGATGGCTCCCCGGTCGCTATGGCGAGCGAGGCATGAGGCGCTCTTGGCTGCGCAAGTGGCGATAGCCGCACCGCTCGCGGCCTTCTGCGCCACGCTCTGTTCAGGCGGTCCGAGGTATCTACGCTCAAGCTCAGCGTGGAACGTCGGCCAGGCTGCGCCGGCGGCGAGAGGTGGACGGCGATTCGTTCGACCATGACAGGGCCGGTGAGCGCAGGATCGGCCGCGAGCGCCTTGGCGCGGGCCGGATCGACATAGCTGGCGTTCTCGCGCGGAATCATGCGTTCTACCGGAGGGTGAAGCGTGCTATCCCTTGGCGGAAAAAGGCGCGTCCGTCCGACCATATCGCGCCACGCCGACGCGGCACTGCGGCAGGCGGGCGGAACCGCGATTATGAGGCCGGGATGACTGAAATCGCGATCGTCCGTGCGGCGCATCTGCATCTGTTCATCGCGGAATTTCGGGCGATGGGCCTCTCCGTCGAGCGCGCTCTCGATCGCTCGCGCCTGCCCCCGGGCATCGAAGAGACGCCGGACGCCTACATCAGCATGCCGTTGGCCTTCGACTGGATTGCCCAATGTGGCCGCGACATCGAGCCCATGGAGCTCGGCTTTCGCGCGAGCCAGCGCGGAACGCTTGCGTCCCTGGGCGCGCCGCTCCGACACGCGATCCTTGAGGCACCGACCGGGTTGCGCCGGCTCCAGGCGCTCCTCCGGTTCGCCGATGGCGACGACAATGTGCTTGAAACCGGCATGGTGTCCGCGGGCGATCGTGTGCGGATCATTTGCGATGTGACCGGCTTCCAACGCGACCCGCTCGTATGCTTCGCGGAGTGGGTGAACATTCATGCAATGATCACGCTGGTCCGCAGCGTGGCCGGGCCGGCTTGGTGCCCGCACGAGATGACGTTCGTCTCGTTCCACTCTCCGCCGAGCGCAGCGCAGAACGCCTTCCCCGACACGCGGATCATGACCGGTCGGCCGCACACCTCGATCCTGGTCGAGCGCAGCATTCTGGCGCAGTCGTGCGGCCGCGATGGGGACGGCTCGGCGCTCGAGGCGGCGCCCCATCCGAGCACATTTGAAAGCGGCACCGCACCGCCGGGCTGGACCTTCTACACCGCGCTCAAGTCTGCCGTTCGCCCCTACGTCGTCGGCCGCTGCCCGAGGATCGAAGAACTGGCCGAGGTTCTCAACATAAGCAAAAGAACCCTGCAGCGCCGCCTGCAGTCGACCGGGCAAACCTACTCCACAGCGGTTGAAGAAGCCCGTTTCGATCTCGCCCGGGAACTGCTTTCCGAGCCGTCAGCGAAGATTATCGACGTTGCAATGTCGGTCGGGTACGAAAACTCCCAGCATTTTTCGCGAGCGTTCCGCCGGATTGCCGGGATCGCTCCGGCGGCCTACCGTCGAAATCTGTATGCGCGAAGCGAGGGCGCTTTGCCAGGATCATAGGATCTGCGCTTCAACTTCATCCGCGGAAGGGGGCAATGGCGAGGCGGTGTTTGGGACGAAGGCGCCGGGGCGAGGGTTGGCCGGACGGCAAAGTCTACGCCGCCGCGCGGGTCGAAGCGCAGGATCTGCGACCTGCGGATCTTGGCGGCGGAAACTCAAGGAAGCGGGTGCGCGTCTCCGCCGGGGCGCACGGCGAGCCAGATGGTATGGCGGGCGCCGCGCTTGGTACGGCCGGCCCGGACGGTGCGTGCGCTGACCTCGAACCCGCAGCGGGACAGCCGCCTGGTGAATGGCGGGTCCGGGGCGGCGGACCAGATGGCGAGGACGCCGCCGCCGGTCAGCGCGCGGCGCGCCGTGCGCAGCCCCGCCTCTTGGTAGAGCGAATCGTTGGCCGCGCGAGTGAGACCGTTCGGGCCGTTGTCGACGTCGAGCAGAATGGCGTCGTATCCGCTGGACGCTTCGCGGATCGCGGTGCCGACATCGCCGATCCGCATGTCCACGCGAGGATCGCTCAGACTGTCCCCGAAGACCGGGGCAAGGTCCTGCCGCGCCCAGTCGATCAATTCGGGCGCGATCTCGGCGACCACCAGGCGTGCGTCGGCCGGCACGATCGACTGCGCCGCACGTAGCGTGAAACCCATCCCGAGGCCGCCGATCAGAACGCGCGGCGCTGCGCGGTCGCCCAAGCGCTCGAGCGCAAGCGTCGCCAGCGCCTCTTCGGAGCCGCCGAGGCGGCTGTTCATGAGTTCGTTTCCGTCCTCGAGGCGGATTGAGAACTCGTCGCCTCGTCGCAGGAGGCGCAGCGTGCCGCCTTGCGGCGCGGCCGCCGTCGCCAGAGGGATCCACGGCAGCATTCTGCGTTCCTTGGTGGGACCGGGCCCTGGCGTATCCGATCCGCGCGTGATGGTGAAGGGCACGCACCCATCGCTCCGGGGAAGTCGTGGCCGTGACGTTCCCCGGAGCCTTCGGTTCAGTGGATGTGGACGTGCCGCTCCACGTGGAAGGGCGTGCGCGACAGGCCGGGGCAGAAGGAGCCGACCACCGGGGCCAGACGCTCGAACAGCTCGCGCTTGTCGGCGTTGGCGGCGGCGAGCCGCTCGCGGGTGCGCTCCGCATCGGCGGCGAGGCGGCCCATGTCGACGCCGACGAGCTTGCCGTCCGCGACGACGACGCGGCCATCCACCATCACCGAGTGAACGGAGCGCCCGTCCTCGGCCTGCACGATCTGATTGACCGGATCGTTCAGCGGAATGAGGTTGATGGAGGTGAGGTCGAGGAACACGATGTCCGCCTTGTAGCCGGGCGCGATGCGGCCGACGTCGGTCAAGCCCAGCGCCCGCGCGCTGCCTTCGGTCGCGGCCGTCAGCACCTCGGCGGTCGACAGCCACTCGGGGAATGCATCGGGCCCGCGTGAGTGGCTCATGTAGACGGCCGTGCGCATCGCTTCGTACATGTTCTGGTTATCGGAACAGCTCGACCCGTCGGTGCCGATGGCAAGATTCACGCCGTGGTTCAGCATCTTGCGCGCGTGGGCGATGCCGTTGCCGAGGAGGGCGTTGCTGCCAGGGTTGTGCGAGACGGAGCCGCCGCAGCCGCCGAGTATGGCCATGTCCTCGTCGTCGAGCCAAACGCCGTGTGCCACCACGAAGTCGGCGTTGACGAGGCCGAGCTTGTCGAGATGCTGCAGCGGCGTGCGGCCGTAGAGCTGGCGGCCGACGACGGACTGCAAGCGCGCCTCGGCGACGTGGCTGTGAAGGCCGAGGCCGTTTTCGCGGGCGATGTCGCGGCACCCGGTCATGAAGTCGTCGGTGCAGTGGTGCGGGATGGTCGGGGCGACGCCGGCGCGGATGGTCGACGGCCCGGACCACTCCCGGATCACCGTGCGGATCGCGTCCAGCGTGGTGTCCGCAGGGGCCAGCCGCAGCTTCTCCGCTTCCTTGCGCAACGCACCGGGGAGCGCATCCATCAGCCCGGGGATCGCGTCGTAGAACGACGTGTCGGCCACCATCGGCGCGACGACGGCCCGCATGCCGGCATCCGCGTACGCCTTCACGCACGCGCCCATCCCTTCGGTGGTCGGCGAGGGGAACTCATAGCTGAGGTCGTAGCAGGCGGTGCAGCCCTTCAGCAGCATCTCCGCGGCCCCGAGGTAGGTGGAGAGATACTTGTCTTCCACCTGCCGGGAGCCGGAGATCCACGGCCCGGCGGTGAGCAAGAGCTCCAGCGTCCACCGGTCGCCCATGGACTTGGAGAGGCCGCCGTGGCCGTGCGTGTGCCCATTGATGAGGCCCGGGTGCATCAGCATGCCCGCCGCGTCGAACACCTCGGCGTCCTCCGGGGCGGCGAGCCCCGGGGGGCCCATTTCGGTGATGGTGCCATCGACCACGAGGATGTCGGTCGGGTTTGCGGTGCGGGCGGCGATGTCGACGAGGCGGCCGCCGCGGATGATCGTCGGGCGAGCGCTCATGCGGGCACCGGAGCCGAGTTGGAGGGCGACCACGGGAAGAACACCCGCTCGGCGATGACGACTAGCTGGAACAACACGATCCCCATGACTGACAAGATGATGAGCGCGGCATAGGCGAGGCCGGTCTCGAAGAAGGCGGTGGACGATATGATGAAGTAACCCAGTCCCGCGTCGGCGTTGACGAACTCTGCCACCACCGCGCCGACCACCGAAAGCGTGACCGCCACCTTGAGGCCGGAGAAGATCATCGGCACCGCATAGGGCAACCGGATCCGCGTGAGAAGCTGCCAGCCGGACCCGCGATAGGAGCGGCCCAGCTCGACGAGATCGGTCGGCACGGAGGAGAGGCCCGTCGCCACCGCAATCACCAGCGGGAAGAACGCGACGAGGAATGTCACGACGATCCGAGGGAACTCGTTGGTGCCAAGGAGGATCACGAGGATCGGCGCAAGGGCCACCTTCGGGATCGACTGGGTCAGCACCAGGATCGGATAGACCGTGTTGGCGACCCGCTTGGACGACGTGATCATCACCGCGAGCGGCAGACTGATCACCACCGACGCGAGGAAGCCGAGCAGCACCGTCTTCAGCGTCGCGAGCGTGTGCCACGCGAGTGTGCCGGCCTGGTTGATACTGTCCGTCATGATGCGCAGCGGCGAGGGCAGCAGGTAGGCCGGGATTTCGAATGCGATGACCGACAGCTGCCACACCGCGACGAGGCCGAGGATGGCGAGGGTCGGAACCGCGACCTCGTCGATGAGGGCCCGGACTCGCCGGCGGCGGGCCGCCTCAGGCCGCGACTTGGCGGTTTCCGAAGATGAGGTCACGGATGTGCTTGGCGCAGGATTGGAACTCATGGCTGGTTTCGGATCCGATGCGATTTTCGCGCGGCAGCGGCACGGTGATGATCTCCGCGATCCGCCCCGGCCGCGGCGACATGACGACGACGCGGTCCGACAGCAGGACCAACTCGGCGACGGAGTGGGTGACGAAGAGCACCGTCTTCGGCTGCCGGGCACACAGGTCCAGCAGCTCGCGGCTCATCTCCTCGCGGGTGAGGGCGTCGAGCGCCCCGAACGGCTCGTCCATCAAGAGGACGTCCGGGTCGTGCATCAGGGCTCGGCAGATCGCCGCGCGCTGCTGCATCCCACCGGACAGCTCGCTCGGGTAGCGCGAGGCAAAGCCCGAGAGGCCCGTGAGCTCGAGCAGGGCGTGGGCCCGCTCCCGCGCTTCCGCGGTGATCGGCCGGTGCAGCATCTTCAGCGGGAACAGCAGGTTGTCGATGATCGAGGCCCACGGCAGCAATGTGGGGCTCTGGAACACGAGCCCCGTGTCGGTGCGGGGCTCGGTGACTGTCTCGCCGTGGATCGCGACGCGGCCCACGCTCGGGGGGAGTAGCCCCGCCACAAGCCGCAGCAGGGTGGACTTCCCGCACCCCGACGGCCCGACGAGCGAGACGAACTCGTACTCCGAAACGGTGAGATCCACGCCCTTCAAGGCGTAGATCCGCTCGCCGTCGCGGCTCTCGAAGACGCGCTCCACGCTATCCAGAGCGATAGCGGGGGGCGACGCCTCAGGAGCCGGAGGCACTCGGCACCATGGACGTGTCGAGCGCGTCGGCAGGGTCCGAATCGGTCTCGATCTCCTGCGCTTCCTTGACGACCTCCCAGGTGAAGGCGAGCCGTTCCGGGTCGTACTGGCCAAGGCCGGTCGCCTCGGAATGGTCGTTGAAGACGAACGTCAGCGTGGCCTCGAGGCTGCCCATGCAGTCGTCCATGGCGACTTCGGGCACGCGCTCGGTGTGGAGCGTGCAGGCTTCCTCGGGGTTCTCTTTGGCCCACTCAAACGCCTCGTACGTGGCGGCGAGGAAGCGCTTCACGAGATCGGGGTTCTCTTCGATCATCTCATCCGAGGTGATGAGGGACGCGGCATAGATGGCGAAGCCGACCTCCTCGAACGGGAGGACCTTGATGGTCTCACCCGCCTCTTGCGCGGCCTTGTTCTGGTAGAAGTGGTGGATCGAGTAGAAGGGTGCCGCGTCGAGCCGGCCCTGGATGAGCAGCGGTGCCATCGTGGCGCCGTCGGTGTTCACCCAGCGGATCTTGCTGGAATCCGTGCCGGCGCGCTCGGCGACTTTGGGGAAGTAGAGGCGGTGGCTGTTGCCGGGCGTAATGCCGATGCGCTTGCCTTCGAGGCCCTTGAAGTCCTCGATCCCGGAGGATTCCAGCACGAACAGCGAATGCGGCGAGTGCGTGTAGAGCATGCCGATGGTCTTGATCGGCATGCCGCTCTTGGCCCGCGCCGCGAGGACGGCACCGAAGTCGGCCACACCGAAGTCGAACGCGCCGCCGGCGAGCTTGGTGATCGTGTCGCCCGAGCCGTATCCGCGGGTGATGGTGATATCGATGCCGTGGTCTTCGAAGATGCCTTTGGACCAGGCGCCGTAGTATGCTGCGTGCTCGCCCGAGGGTATCCAGTCGGTCTGCAGGTGAACCTCGTCGAGCGCCAGGGCGATCCCAGGCATCATGGCCAGGAGGAGGCCGGCCCCGGCGCCGCGCACCAACGTCGCCGATCGCCCAACAATAGGGGGTGTCTCGCTCATGTGATCTCTCCTGACCAAGGGTGGTGCGGAGGAACAGGCAAATGGCATGCCACACGCGAGGCCGGGGATTGCCCCTTGGCGAACACTCAATGCGGAAAGAGGAGCCCCGTTGGGCCAGACGTCCGGGCGCCGAGCCTCCGTCAGCCGCCGTCTACCCTTTCGGGCACATAGCTTCTCTGGATCTCGCCGGCGTCGAGAAGGGGGGAGGCGTCGAGCGCCGACGCGTTGAGCATGGTGGCGACTCGCTCCAGCCCCGCGACGATCATGGCCTGTTCCCAGTCGGCTAGCGCCTCGAATTGCTCGACATACCTCTGCTGAAGCGGGTCCGGCGCGCCTTCCACCGCCGTTCGGCCCTTGTCCGTGAGGACGATGTTGGTCTGACGACGGTCGACCGCAGAGCGCTGTCGCTCGATCATCGACTTGGCTTCCAGGCGGTCGAGCAGCGTCGAGATCGTCGCCGGGCTGACGCCGATCTGCGACGAGATCTGCTTGGGGATCACACTGCCGCGGCTGAGCACGATTTGCAGCACTCGGATCTGCACCGGTGTCAGGCCAGCCTTGTGCGCCAGCGTTCGGCCGTAGAGTTCGGTCGCGCGCAGGATGCGCCGCAAGGCGATGAGGGAGGCATCGGTTCTATCCACGGCCATTCCAACGAGTGAGCAGCGCGAGACTTACCGGTTCGGCGATGGTCGCGGCAAGCCACTCACATAGATCGCATGACAAATCAAATTTTCAACGGAACTTTTTTGCGCCAAGCGATGCCGAAAAATGGTGCGCGCCAACATACTGATTTTACTATAAAAAATGAATCGAGAATTAAGTTAGCGACGCTAATTGATTTAACGCGCAGCAGGCGTATATCTAGTCGCACTAAGAAACAGCTGCTGAGGCACTCCGTGGTCGACATCATTCAGGCCAAGTCACGTCGCGAACTCGTCCACTTCCGTAAGCCGGATGCCGAGGATGGCGCGTCCATCTGGGAACTGATCGCAGCATGCAAGCCGCTGGATGAGAACTCGATGTACTGCAACCTGATCCAGTGCGACCACTTCCGGGACACCTGCATTCTCGCCGAGCTCGAGGGCAAGCCGGTGGGCTGGATCTCCGGCTACGTCCTGCCCGCCGACCCCGAGACGTTCTTCGTCTGGCAGGTCGCCGTGTCGGAGACCGCACGCGGCATGGGCCTGGCGAAACGGATGCTGGAGCAGCTGCTCGCGCGGGACGAGTGCCAAAACGTCACCCGCATGCAGACGACCATCACGAAGGATAACGACGCGAGCTGGGCGCTGTTCAGGAGCTTTGCGGAAGCGCAGGACGCGGAACTCGACCACGAGGCGCACTTCGAGAGCGACACCCACTTCCAGGGCGAGCACGACACCGAGCACATGGTGACGATCAGCTTGCCGGAATCCGTAGAGTTGGACGCGGCGGCCTGAAGGCCGCGACCCGACGGATTCGCACCCCAACGAACGGACATGAAAATGACGACTGAGAAATCAGCCGACAAGACGATATTTGCGCGCCGCGAATCGCAGGTGCGCAGCTACTGCCGCTCTTTCGACGCGGTGTTCACGCGCGCCACGGGCTCGACGCTGCATGATGAGCAGGGCAACGCCTACACGGATTTTCTCGCCGGCTGCTCGTCGCTGAACTACGGCCACAACGATCCGGACATGAAGGCGGCGCTGATGGCGCACATCGCCGATGACGGCATCGCCCACGCGCTCGATATGTACACCGGCCCGAAGGCCGAGTTCCTCGAGACGTTCGAGCGGCTGGTGCTGGCGCCGCGTGGGATGGACCACCGGATCATGATGACCGGGCCGACCGGCGCGAACGCCGTCGAGGCGGCGATCAAGCTCGCCCGCAAGGTGACCGGCCGCACAAACGTGATCGCCTTCACCAACGCCTTCCACGGCATGACGCTCGGCGCGCTGGCCCTGACCGGCAACTCGGGCAAGCGCCGCGGTGGTGGTGTGCCGCTCGGCGACGTCACTCACCTGCCGTACGAGGGTTCGCTCGGTAAGGGTGTGGACACGCTGGCGATGATCGAGACGATGCTGGACAACGATTCCAGCGGGATCGACGCCCCGGCCGCCTTCATCCTGGAGCTGGTGCAGGGCGAGGGTGGACTGAACGCCGCGTCGCGCGAATGGGTCGAAGGCATCGCCCGTCTCGCCAAGACGCACGGCGCCAAGCTGATCATCGATGACATCCAGGCCGGCCTCGGCCGCGCGGGAAGCTTCTTCAGCTTCGATGACATGAACATCGAGCCCGACATGATCACGATGGCGAAGTCGCTGTCGGGGTTCGGGCTGCCGTTCGCGCTGACCCTCGTCCGCCCGGAAATCGACGTGTGGAAGCCGGCGGAGCACAACGGTACCTTCCGCGGCAACACGCACGCGTTCGTCACGGCGAAGGTCGCGCTGGAGAAGTTCTGGGCCGACGATGCGTTCAAGGCGGAGATCGCCGAAAAGGCGGCGGTTCTGACGGAGCGGCTGCAGCGCATCGCGGGCACGATCCCCGGCGCGCGGCTCAAGGGCCGCGGCATGATGCAGGGCATCGATGTCGGCAGCGGCGAACTGGCCGGCGCGATCTGCGCTGAAGCGTTCGCGCGGGGGCTGGTCATCGAGACTTCGGGCGCCGACGACGAAGTCGTCAAGGTGCTCGCTCCGCTGACTACGCCGATGGATCAGTTCAAGGCCGGGCTGGACACACTCGCCGAATTCGACGGCGGCTTGCGTCCAAACGAACATTGCAGCGGAGTAAGAGCCATGATCGTCCGTGACCTCGAAGAATTGAAGACCACCGACAAAGCGGTCAGCGATGCCAAGTGGACGTCTGTGCGGATGCTGCTGGCCGGCGACAACATGGGCTTCTCGTTCCACATCACGATCCTGGAAGCGGGTTCGGAGCACACGTTCCACTACAAGAACCACTTCGAAAGCGTCTATTGCATCTCCGGCAAGGGGTCGATCACCGATCTGGCCACCGGGGAAACCCATGCGATCCGGCCCGGTGTGATGTACGCGCTGGACCAGCACGACCATCACACCCTTCGGGCCGAGGACGAGCTGGTGATGGCGTGCTGCTTCAATCCGCCGGTGACGGGCAACGAAGTCCACCAGGCGGATGGTTCCTACGCCGCGGCCGAGTGATCGGCCCGCGGTACGCTCATTGGCCGCCGGTGGGCGCGGACGTCGCAGTCCGCGCCGACCCGGCACGGGGCGGCACACTCGACACAAAAAAGGCGCCCTCGACACATGAGCGGCGAGCACTATGACCACGCATACCGTTGAGAAAATCGGCGGCTCATCGATGAGCCGCTCGGCAGAGCTGTTGAACACTCTGTTTCTGAAGGACGGGCACGACCCCTACAATCGCGTCTTCGTCGTCTCCGCCTACGGCGGCATCACCAACCTTCTGCTCGAAGACAAGAAGACTGGCGAACCGGGCGTGTATGCCCGGTTTTCCAACGCCAGCAACGACCTTGGATGGTCCGACGCGCTCAACCAGGTGATGATCGCCATGAACCAGGCGCATCGCGCGGTTCTGGACGTCCCGGGCGATCTGCGTGAGGCGGACGATTTCGTTCGCGAGCGGATCGAAGGCGCCCGCTCCTGCCTGATCGACCTGCAGCGCCTCTGTTCGTACGGCCATTTCCGCCTCAGGCACCACATGGCGATCATCCGTGAGCTGCTTTCCGGCCTCGGTGAGAGCCATTCCGCCTATGTGACGACGCTTCTCCTGCGGCGCGCGGGGGTGAACGCACGCTTCATCGATCTGAGCGGGTGGCGCGACGACAGCGACGTCACGCTGGAAGAGCGGATCGCGCAGGGCATGGGCGATGTCGACCTGTCCCGCGAGCTGCCGATCGTCACCGGCTATGCGCAGTGTTCGGAGGGGCTGATGTCGCTCTACGACCGCGGCTACTCGGAGGTGACGTTCAGCCGCATCGCCGCGCAGACCGGCGCGGCCGAGGCGATCATCCACAAGGAGTTCCACCTCTCCTCCGCTGACCCCAAGCTGGTCGGGCTGGAGAATGTCCGGAAGCTCGGCCACACGAACTACGACGTGGCCGATCAGCTCTCGAACATGGGGATGGAAGCGATCCACCCTTCGGCCGCCAAGACGCTGCGCCAGGCGCACATCCCGCTGCGCGTCACGAACGCCTTCGAGCCGGCCGATCCAGGGACACTCATCGACGATTCCGCCGCCGCGTCGCCGCGGGTCGAGATCATCACGGCGCTCGACATCTTCGCGCTGGAGGTGTTCGAGCAGGACATGGTTGGCGTGAAGGGCTACGACGCCACGATCCTGCAGTCCTTGACGCGGCACCGGGTGAGCATCGTCGCGAAATCCTCGAACGCCAATGCGATCACGCACTACGTCGACACGTCGGTGAAGGCGGTCAAGCGCGTCGAGAACGATCTCGTCGCGCAATATCCTTCGGCGTCCATCACCGTACGCGGTCTGTCCGTGGTCGCCGCAATCGGCCGCGACCTGAGGGGCCTGAAGGCGCTCGCCCGCGGGTTGGCTGCGCTGGACGAGGCCGGGATAGCGCCTGTCGCCGTGCAGCAGGGGCCACGCAACGTCGACATCCAGTTCGTCATGAGACGGGAAGATGCGGACGTTGCGGTCATGGTTCTGCACAAGGCGTTGATCGAGCAGGACGTCGCCGCAAGCCCGGTGCTCGGCACCGAGGCCCCAGACAGCGCCACGAACGCGGGACCGCGCCTGGTCGCCTGACGAACCGGGTCGCCCGCTGGCCCGGCGACATGTCGGTATCTCCCTGACGCGATAGGGCGGGTACCGAGGCCCGCGAGCGGAGGACCGGTCAATGTGTGCCCGACTCAGGCGGACAGCGGTGGCCGGACAGCCCATGACCGTGCCAATTTCGCCGGACGATATCCGTTGCCGCGCGCCATCCCTCGTGGCGCGCTTGCCGCGCCGTCGCAAGGTGCCCGCCCCCCGCCCCGAGGCAACTCCAGAAGCTCAGGCCGAAATCGGCGCGGATCACCTCGAGGGGCAGGACCTCCTCCAGGGCCTTGAAGCGGCCTGTCTCGAGGCGGTCGAGGACGGCGGCTGCCGCGTGCTCGCCAAGCTCGTAGGCTCTGGAGCGGACGGTGGTCAGCGCTGGAATGGCCAATCCCGTGAACGGAAACGCATTGAAGCCCGAGACGCCGACATCGGCGGGGACCGAGTAGCCGTGCTGGGCCAGCACCTGGATCGCAATGATCGCGATCTGGTCGTTCTGGCCGACGATCAGGTCCGGCGCACCGTGGGTCGCGAGGTAGGCCTGGATCGCAGCCGAAATTGCCTCGCTCCGTGTCTCGTCGCACGCGACGATGTCGAGCGGCACACCTTCGCGCGAGAATACGCGGGACACGCCCGCGATACGGTGCTCGACCGCGGGCCAGGCGACGTCGGTGATCACCATCATCGCGCGCTTCGGGGCGCGGGCCAGCAACATCTCGGCCAGGGCGGCGGCCCCGGCCTCGTCGTCCTGACGGATGAAGATGGCGTCCGGACAGTTGGGGACGGGCTTGTCCTGGATCACGACGAGCGGTTGGCCGAGACCGGCGGCGAGCGCGACGGCCGCCTCGCGCTCCGCCCGTGACCCGCTGAGGTTGAGGCACAGTGCGTCGACCTCAGCCTCGCGGATCAGCAGCGACCCGGCGAGCGTGCCCGGCGAGACGCCGTGGAGGAGAAGGCCGAAGCCGTTCGCGCTGAGATGGTTGCTGAGCCCGGCGACAAGGTTGGTCGTGAACGGGTCCGCCAGGAAGCGCGGGGAGGGGTCGACGATCGCAAGGCCGACCGCCCAGCGTCGCCGTTGCCGAAGGCTCCGACCGGTCCGGTTGGGGCGATAGCCGAGTTCGGCGATGGCCGCGTTCACCCGGTCGCGCGTCTCGGCGGAGACGCCGATCTTGATCCCATTGACCACCTTCGAGACGGTCGCCGTCGAGACCCCGGCGCGGGCGGCGACACCGACGATGGTTGGACGATCGTTCATCTCCCCTCCGAAACATTTCCTTTAAATTTAGCGCGGCGCCCGCTTGACCCGGAAGCCTGTCCCTTCGTAGCCTGCTGGTTAAACGTTTAACACCACGGAGACACGGCGTGTTGAACTTCGAGCTTCAAGATCTCAAGACGCGCCTCAACGCGTCGGTGCTCTCCGACACGTTGGACGAGGTGGGGCTCGCCGATCAGGCCATGCGCCCGTTCATCCGGCCGCTCGACGACGGCTCCGTGGTCTTCGGCCGTGCGCGGACCGGCCTCTACATGCTGCGTTACGGCGTGGAGCCGGACGAGAATCCATACGCGCTCGAAATGGACCTGATCGACGATCTCCGGCCGGGCGAGGTGCCTGTCCTTGCGTGCGATGGGCCGACGGATCGGATCGCCCCGTGGGGCGAGCTGCTCACCAACGCGGCACGTATGCGCGGCTCGGTCGGGTGTGTCACCGACGGTCTCACGCGCGATGTGCGTCAGATCAGGGAGCTCGGGTTTCCTGTCTTTCACGGCGGGATCGGCCCCCTCGATTCCAAGGGGCGCGCCAAGATGATGGAGATGGACAGCCCCGTTTCCTGCGGTGGCGTCATGGTCTCCTCCGGCGATCTGATCTTCGGCGACGTGGACGGTGTCGTCGTCATCCCCCAGGCGGTCGCCAACGACGTCATCGGCGCCGCTCTCAAGAAGATCGAGGGTGAGGATGCCACGCGCGCCGCAATACTTGGCGGCGCGTTGCTGCGGGACGTCTACGAAAAATACAAAATACTCTAATGGCGGAAGCAACGATCTGCCTTAGGGCGATCAACTCGAACCAGAAGGTGTGACGATGAAACTTCGTTGGAGTGGTTTGGCACTCGCGGGCATGATGCTCGCGTCCGGTGTGACGGCGACGCACGCGGCGGACTTCACGATCCGCGCCAGTCATGGCGAATCGGTCGACAGTGCGCTCGACAAGGGGTGGCAGGTCTTCGAGGCCTACGTCGAGAGCGCCAGCGGCGGGCGGATCGCTGTGGAGATTTCGCCCTCGGGCCAGCTCGGCTCGATGACCGATGCGCTCGAGCAGACCAAGATCGGCGCCATCCAGCTCGCCCACGGCGACGAGCAGACGATGAGCACCTTCTATA
Source organism: uncultured Alphaproteobacteria bacterium (assembly GCA_963771975.1). Classification (GTDB taxonomy): domain Bacteria; phylum Pseudomonadota; class Alphaproteobacteria; order Rhizobiales; family Amorphaceae; genus Acuticoccus. The sequence goes on from CAVYVL010000004.1 coordinate 299,255, forward strand.
AGCCGATGCTCATTCTCGCGACCCCGTACCTCTTCGCCAATGACGAGGAAGGGCTCGAGTTTCTGAGTTCCGACTTCTTCATGGACGTTCGGGACGAGATGGCGGCCCAGTCCGGGATGCGCCTCCTCGCCGCCGCATCCTACGGGTTCCGCTGCTTCAGCAACAACGTGAAGCCCATCAAGTCGGCCGCGGACATGGAGGGCATCCGCATGCGCGTGCCGCCGAGCCCGATGTCGCTGGAGATGGTGAAGGCGATGGGCGGGGCGCCCACCCCGGTGCCCTGGGAAGAGCTCTACGGCGCCATGCAGTCGGGGGTGGTCGACGGCCAGGAGAATCCGGTCGGCGTCGTGCTCGACTACTCGTTCTACCAGGTGCAGAAGTACCTGACGCTCGACAACCATCAGCTTGGCTTCAACACCCTCGTGATGAACGAGGCGTTCTTTCAGACCCTTCCGCCGGAGCTGCGCGCTATCGTCGTGACCGGCGCGGAAATGGCGGCCGCGACCGAGTACGGCGAGCGCAACTATCAGGCTCGCGTGGCCGCAGTGGACAAGCTGACCGAGCTCGGCATGGAGGTCTACGCGCCGACCGCCGAGGAACTCGAGACGTTCCGCTCGGCCGCCGTCGGACCGATGCAGGACTACCTGAAGTCGGAGCTTGATCCGGAATACGTCGACGCCGTCTACGCGGAGATCGACAAAATCCGGGCCGACCGCCTCGACGCCGTCGAGTAGTCTCCGTCGTCTTTGCGCCGGGTCGCCTCTCTGGCGGCCCGGTGGACCGTTGAGGTACCCGCATGCCCATTCTCGCCGTCCTGAACAGGATCATCGACGCCGTGCTGGTGGTGGCACTTGCAACGATCGCGGCCGTTTTGGTGCTGCAGGTGGCGCTGCGCTACCTGTGGCATGCGCCTCTGCCCTGGCCGGAGGAGCTGTCGCAGTTCCTGCTCGTGATGATCTCCTTCCTCGGGATGTACCGGGCGTTCACCGAGAACATGCACATCCGCATCGCCTGGATGCCGAAGCGGCCTGTGGTCCTCAGGCTCTTGCGTGCGACGGGTCTCGTGCTCACCGCCATCTTCCTCGCCTACATCGGCTACGGGGCGGCGATGCTGGCCGACGGCGCCTGGAGCCAGCCGTCGACGGCGCTGCGGATTCCCATGGCCATTCCCTACCTCGTCATGCCGATCGCATGCGGGCTCTCCATCATCGCTCTCGTCGTCCTCATCGGGCGTGTCCTGCGCGGACGTGACGGCGAGACCGGGAGCCACCCCTCGTGACGGTGGCCCTCGTCCTCGGCCTCCTCGCGGTTCTCCTGGCGATCGAAACGCCGATTGCGTTCGCGGTGGGTGTGATCGCCTTCGCCGGCCTCATCGTCACCGGGATCGGCAACCCTGCCGTCGCGGCGCAGCGCATGTTTGCCGGGATGAACAGTTACGGCCTGCTCGCGTTGCCGCTGTTCATCCTCGCCGGCAACCTCTTCGTCGCTGGCGGCATCATCCATAAGCTCATCGAGTTCGTGGACCATCTGGTGGGCCGCGTGCGCGGCGGGCTCGCCTATGTGAACATTCTGTCGAACATGTTGATGGCGGGGCTGTCGGGTTCCGCGACCGCTGACACCGCCGCCCTCGGCTCGGTGATGACGCCGATGATGCGGGCGCGCGGCTACAGCGCCGATTTCGCTGCGGCACTGACGATCTCGGGTGCGATGATCGCGCCGATCATCCCGCCCAGCATCATCATGGTAATCTACGCGATCCCGACCAAGCTCTCGATCGGCGCGATGTTCTTTGCCGGGATCCTGCCGGGCCTGCTCATCGTGGCGCTGCTCGTGGCCTACGTTGCGCTCATGCGCAAACACGTGTCCCCGCCCGTGCCGGCCGAACGGACCGAGGGGAGCCTCCTGCGCGCGACATTGAACGCGCTGCCGGTGCTCGTGGCGCCCGTCATCATCGTCGGCGGCGTGCGCGGCGGCGTGTTCACCGCGACCGAGGCTGCCGCCGTGCTCGCGGCCTACGCCCTGTTCCTGACGTGTGTGGTGTATCGAACGATCAACCTGTCGAAGCTCTACGGCGTCTTCCGCGAGAGCGCGCTGACCACGGCGACTGTGATGATCGTCGTCGCCACGTCCACCCTCTTCGCCTGGTTCCTCGCCATCGAGAACGTCCCGGGCGCAGCGCGCGCGATGTTCGAGCAGCTGACGGAGAACCGCTACGTCTTCCTCATCATCGTCAACGTGTTCCTGCTTCTCGTGGGTTGCTTCGTCGACACCGTCCCGGCGATCCTCATCTTCGTGCCCATCCTGCAGCCAGCGGCGCTGCAATACGGGATCGACCCGATCCATTTTTCCATCATCGTCATCGTCAACTTGATGGTCGGCCTGAACACGCCGCCGATCGGCACGAATTTCTTTGTCATCTCCTCGGTGACGGGGCGGCCGATGGGAGCGATCGCGCGCGCGCTTCTGCCGTTCTACATGATCAAGCTCGTGGCTCTCGCGCTGATCACCTACGTGCCGTTCATTTCGCTCGCGCTGCCGCGACTGGCGGGCCTCATTCGCTGACGCCGACGGGGGCGAGGCGCACCAGAATGCGGCGGATGCCGCTCAAACACGGCTCGCGCCGGCCCCAGCAGGCGCCCGCGCGAGCCGACCGGATCTCGATCTGCGGCCGGCTGTCGACCGGCTCACCCAAGAAGGTATTCCATCGATGAAGTACACGTTCGACCAATCGGCCGCGCGGGTGCGTGAAGCGACCACGGTCATGCCCGGCGGTGTCAGCAGCAATTTCCGCCTCAACGTCGCGCCGACGCCGCTGGTCTTCGATCGCGGCGAAGGCGCCTATCTCTACGACATCGACGGCAATCGTCTGATCGACTACTACTTGGCGCTGGGGCCGATGATACTTGGCCATAGCCCGGCGCCCGTCATCGAGGCCGCCCGCGCACAGCTCGAGCGCGGCATCCTCTACGGCGGCCAGACCGAGATGGAATACGAAGCCGCCGCTCGCATCGCCGCCATGGTGCCGTGCGCCGAACGCGTGCGTTTCGCGTCATCGGGATCGGAGGCGGTGCAGCTCGCCCTCCGGCTGGCGCGCGCCGCGACGAAGCGGGACAAGGTGGTGAAGTTCGAGGGCCACTATCACGGCTGGATGGACAACGTGCTCTGGAGCAATGCCCCGGGTGCAGAGGCTGCTGGCCCCGAGGACGCGCCGGTCGCGCAGCCCGGAAGCGCCGGGCAGGATCATCGCACCGGCGAGAACATCGACATCCTGTCGTGGAACCGCGCCGAGGACGTCCTCGACCGCCTCGCGAAGGAGGACGTTGCCGCCGTCATCATGGAAGCGGCGATGATGAACTCCGGCGGCATCATGCCGTCCGACGGGTATCTCCAGGCCGTTCGCGACGCCTGCACGCGGCACGGGACGATCCTCATCTTCGACGAGGTCATCACCGGTTTCCGGGTCGGCCCCGGCGGAGCACAGGCGCACTTCGGCGTCACGCCGGACCTTGGCATTTTTGCCAAGGCGATCGCGAACGGCTTCTCGGTCGCTTGCGTCGCCGGTCGGGCCGACGTGATGGACCACCTCTCGAACGGCACGATCCTGCACGGAGGGACCTACAACGCCCAGCCCATGGCGATGGCGGCGACGGTCGCGACGCTCGACGAGCTGTCCAAGCAGGGTGTCTACGAGTCGATGGATCGGGTGGGACGCCGCCTGATGGGGGGGATCCGCGATGCCTTCAGCGACGCCGACCTCCCCGTCGTCGTGTCGGGCTTTCCGCAGATCTTCAACGTCGCAATCGGGCTGAACGACGCTCCCGTCAACTATCGAAGCACCCTTGGGGTCGACCGGGCGGCGTATCGCCATATCACCGTGGCGCTTCTGGAGCGCGGCGTGCGGGCCCTCGAACGCGGCGCCTGGTTCCTCTCCGCGGCGCACACCGAGGACATCGTCGACGTAACCGTGGCGGCGCTCCGCTCCGCGATCGAAGCGGCCGAGCCGCATCTCAGTCATCTGCGGAAGCGGTGATGGCTGCGAGCAAACGCCTTCGCGTCAGCTTCCGCGCCCAGCGCTCTCCAGCGCGGACGTGCGCCGTGCCGTCATCATGCTCGGCGACGAGGCGGCCGGCTCGCTATAGGTCCAGAACCAGCCGTCCCCTCGCGCGGGAGACGCAGGTGAGGATGCGGGTTTTGCGCTGTGACGGCGACAGCACCACGTCACGATGAATGACGTCGCCGTTGAGATAGCCGCATTCGCAGCTGCCGCAGACACCGATCTCGCAGGAGGACGGCACGGAAATCCCGGCCTCGGCGAGGGCGGCGAGCGCTGAAGTGTCGGCTGGGACGGAGAGGGTCTGGCCCGTGGACGCGATCTCGATCTCGAACGGCTCGGGTTCGAAGTCCGGATCCAACAGGGGCTGAAAGGCCTCGAAGTGGACGCGGGGCTCGGCCCAATCGGCTGCGGCCTCCGCGACGGCCTCACTCAGCGTTGGCGGACCGCAGCAGTAGACATGCGCGCCGGGGACCGGATCGGACAGAACGTCTCGAATGGGGAGCGGCTCTCCGGCCTGCCTCCCGCGGTAGGACCGGAAGCGCGGCCCTGCGAGCCCGAACAGCGCCTCGCAGAACGACGGGACGGGCGCGGCAGCGGTATAGTGAACCTCGAATGAGGCGTTCGCGGCCGCCAACTCGTGCGCCATCGAGATCACGGGGGTGATGCCGATGCCGCCGCCGATGAGGATGTGGTGCGGCGCGTCCTCGGCCAACGGGAAGTGATTGCGCGGGGCGGACACCGGGATGACGTCCCCCTCCGCCACGTGATCGTTGAGCCAGTGCGAGCCGCCGCGGCCATCGGCCTCGCGTTTCACCGCGATCACGTACCGTGATCGATCCGTCGGATCGCCGCAGAGGGAGTACTGCCGCACCCCGTCCGGCACGTGAACGTCGACGTGCGCACCCGCACCCGCGCCCGGCAACGTCGGCCGCCGCGGGTGGCGGAAGGCCAGCTGCACGATGTCGGCCGAGAGGTGGTCCACGCTCTCGACCGTCAGCTTCATGATCAGGCGGACCGACATGCCGCTACTCGATGATCGAGACGGTGTCCCCTTTGCGGATCACGCCGCCGCTCTCGATGGAGCAATTGAGGCCCGAGCGGTTGTAGAGCGGCAGGTAGACGGACTGTCCGAGCAGCTCTTCCAGATACTTGCACGGGAAGTTGAGCCGTCCGCCGACGAGCACCGTCTCGCCCACGCGGAAGCGCTTGCCCACGAGGTGGTTGAGCGAGATGCCGCGGGTGGTGACGTTGCGGCGATGGTCGATGGGCTCCAGCGTGATCGGGCCCTCCTGCAGTGGCGGATCGTTCTTCTGGAGCTGGTCCAGGACCTCGCTCTCGATCAGGGTGATTTCGCGGATGTCCGGCCGGTCCGAGTAGGTTCCGGTGCCGAGGAAGTACCGATCGCCTTCGATCCCCTTGCCGGGGATGAGCGTCGCCTCGTCCAGCTCCTCCATCTCCATCGACGCCGCCGAGGCGATGTGGATGTGAAGGACTTCTCCAGGCCCGTTGGCCATTGTGCTTCTCCTGATTTAGAGCGACCGCGTCTTCGAGGTGTACGAGCCGGCTGCGGGTCCGCCGCCGCGACGATGGGGATGGGCAGGGCAGCCCGCCGTGCCCGGATCTCCGAGCGTGACAACGAAACGTGCATATTCGCACGCACCCGCGCCGAGCGAATATCAACATTGTAGCCCCTTGGACAACCTGGTCAGCGAGTGGGGCAGAGTCATTCAGTGTGAGCACATCCGATCTCGCGCGATGCCTTTAAGCGAATGGCGTGCCACCTCCTCGTGCTACATCCGAAAAATTCGATAATGCGAGCTATTTGTGCGTCAGCGTGGGAGATGAACTCGTCTGACTGCGGCGGCGGGAAACGCGCTGAGGCGATAAGGCAACTCGTTGCCTAAAACGGTTGCAGCGTCTTCGTCCGTCGACCTTTCGCCAGAAGCACCCATGCTTGACACTGCCCGGCGCGCTCGGCACAACCGGAGCACGATCGCTTCGACATATCAGGACCATGCTGGACAAACGCGGGAGGGATGCGGGCGCCGAGCTCGCCTACGAAATCCGCATGGCGCGGACCCGGCGCGGCATGACCCTGGCCGAACTCGCGGCCCGGACGGGTCAGGACAAGGGCTATCTCTCGCGTGTCGAGCGCGGTCTGAAGACCCCCTCCATCGCCACCGTCGTCAATGTCGCCGCCGCGCTCGAAGTGCCGGTCTCCCAGCTCTTCGGCGAGAGCCTCGGCGACGACGCTGTGCACGTCTCGCGGGCTGCCGGCCGTACGCCCGTCGGCGGCGAGGATGCGAGCCACTGGATCCAGACGGTAACGACCGGGGCGCACAACGACGGCGTGGAAGGCTTCCTGTTCTTCCCGCCCGAGGACTTCCTCGACGACCTGTGGGCGGAGCATCGGGGCCAGGAGCTGCTGTACGTCGTCACCGGCGACATCGAGGTGCGTTTCGTCGACCGCACGATCCGCGCGGGAGTCGGCGATGCGCTCCAGTTCTCCGGCCGGCTCCACCATCAGGTTCGGCGCACCTCGCCCGACGCGCTCGCGCTGATCGTCATCAGCCGCGCCGAATAGCCCGGGCAACGATCGCCCCCGGGCAGCGCGTCCTGCGCAACGACAACACCGCGATCGGCCGGGCGCTACGGGCGCCGCAGCGGCTCTGAGGCTGGCCGTGCGTCGCCATGAACCGTCCGCTCGTTGTTCGTTGGGCAACAAGTGGACCGGTAACATCTGGCGCTCCTGTTGCGGCTGGATGAGCTTTGTCGCGCGGTAGATGCCGGGAATCTCGTCGGATTGGCACGCGCATTGCCTGAGAACGGGTGGAAGGCGCGGAGCAATCCGTCCGCGTCTCAGCATGAAGATGCCCATAGGGCAACAAGTGCCCACGCCCAAGGCAACCGGATCACGGAGATGGCAATGCGCGCACTCAATACCGTCCTCAAACGCACGGCGGCGGCGCTCGCCGTCAGCGCCGCCCTCGTCACGACGGCCTCCGCACAGGAGGTGCAGTGGCAGATGGCGGGGACGTTCCCCAGTTCGCTTCCGCAGCTCGGCACGCTGGGCAAACGCCTGGAATCCCAGATCGCCGAGATCTCCGGCGGCGACATCGAAATCCGCTTCTACGAACCGAGCGCCCTCGTGCCGCCGCTGGAATCCTTCGACGCGGTCTCCGTCGGCGCCATCGACGCCGCCTTCTCCACGCCCGGCTTCTGGGGTGGCAAGGTCCCGGCGCTCCAGGTCTTCGGCGCGCTGCCCTTCGGCCCGGCGGCGCCGGAATACATGGCGTGGTTCTATTTCGGCGGCGGCAAGGCGATCTTCGACGAGATCTACGCCAAGCACGGCATCCACTCCGTGATGTGCGGCATGCTCGCGCCCGAAGGCTCCGGCTGGTTCCGTGAGGAGATTCCGAACGCCGAGGCGATGGCCGGCATGAAGCTGCGTTTCTTCGGCCTCGGCGCCAAGGCGCTCGAGAAGCTCGGCGTGTCGGCTCAGCTTCTCGCCGCGCCCGATGTCTATCCGGCGCTGGAGCGCGGTGTGATCGACGGCCTGGAGTTCGTCCAGCCCGCCATCGACCTCAACATGGGCTTCTGGCAGATCGCCAAGCACTACTACTTCCCCGGCTGGCACCAGCAGGCGACCTTCTTCGACCTGATGATCAACGAGCAGCGCTGGAACGCCCTCACCGACACGCAAAAGGCACAGATCGAGAGCGTGTGCGGCGACAACGTGCGCTACGGCATCGCCGAGGGCGAGGCGATTCAGTTCGACGCGCTGCAGGAGCTTCAGGAGAAGGGCGTCCAGCTTCACCGCTGGTCGGACGACGACCTCGCCAAGTTCAAGTCCGCCGTCGACGAGGTGCTGGCCGAACAGTCCGCCGCGGACCCGGACTTCAAGCGCGCCTTCGACAGCTTCACGACCTTCCGCGAGAACTACAAGATCTGGCGCGACCTCGGCTACCTTCAGTAAGCCGGCGCGACCATGAAGGCGCTTCTCCTCGCGGCCGCCGGGCTGGACCTCACGGTCCGCCGCGTCGGCCAGCTCGCCGCCTGGCTCGCCGTCGTGCTGATGCTGATCATCGTGTTCGATGTCATCACCAGGCGGTTCTGGGTGATCGGTTCCACGAAGCTGCAGGACCTCGAGTGGCACCTGCACGCGGCGCTGTTCCTGTTGACCCTCGGCTACGCCTACGTGGAGGGCGCCCACGTCCGCATCGATATCCTCCACGCCCGCTTCGGTCCGAAGACCGCGGCGCTCGTGGAGCTGCTCGGGGCGCTCCTCATGCTCGCCCCGTTCTGCCTCGTGGTCCTGTGGTTCGGCTCCTCGTTCGTCGAGCGCTCGTTCATGATGGACGAGGGGTCGGCCTCGCAGACCGGGCTGCCGCACCGCTGGATCATCAAGTCCTTCCTGCTGTTCGGCTTCGCGCTCCTGTTCCTCGCCGCACTCGGGGCGGCGGCGCGCAGCCTCGCCACACTCCTCGGGGCGCCGCCTCCGGGACATGAGCTGCACCCGGAGGTCGGCCCATGATGGCGATGGCCGAGTATGGGCCAGGCCTTTCGCTGTCCATGCTCGCGGTCCTGATGGTGCTCCTCTTCACCGGCTACCCGGTGGCGTGGTGCCTGGCCGGCGTCGGCCTGCTCTTCGCCGGGCTCGGCATGATCCTCGACGTGTTCAATCCGATGCAGCTGTTCCTGGTGGTCAGCCGCATCTGGGGCGGGGTGGCGGAGAACCTCGTCCTCGTCGCGGTGCCGATGTTCATCTTCATGGGCGTGATGCTGGAGCGCTCGGGTGTCGCGCGCAGCCTTCTCGAGATCCTGTCGGTCCTGCTGCGCCGCGTTCCCGGCGGTCTCGCCCTGGCGGTGGTCGTCATGGGCACGATCATGGCCGCCACCACCGGTATCGTCGGCGCATCGGTCGTCATGCTGGGCATGCTCGCGCTGCCGATCATGATCGAGCGCGGTTACGACAAGCCGACGACCGCGGGCGTCATCGCCTCGTCCGGCACGCTCGGCATCTTGATTCCGCCGTCGATCATGCTCGTCATCATGGCCGATCTCCTGGCGATCCCGGTCGGCGACCTCTTCACCGGCGCCGTGTTTCCCGGCCTCCTGCTCGCCTGCCTCTACCTCGTCTACATCGTGATCGTCGGGCTCGTCCGGCCGCATGCGATGCCGCGCGAGGCAGAACCCTGGAAGGGCACCAGACTCGCCCTCGCCGGGTTGCTCCTCAAGGGTTTCGTCCCGCCGACGGCGCTGGTGGTCGTCGTGCTCGGTTCCATCGTCGCCGGCCTAGCGACCCCCACGGAGGCCGCCGGCGTCGGCGCCTTCGGGGCGACCGTGCTCGCCATCTTCAACCGGACGTTCAGCCTGCGCCTGATGCGGGACGTGGTGCGTGAGGCCGCGCTGACCAACGCCATGATCTTCGGCATCCTGTGCGGCGCGGCGATCTTCTCCTACGTCTTCCGCGCGATGGGCGGGGACGACGCCATCATGGAGACGATCGGCGCGCTCGATCTGCACGACTGGCAGCTTCTCATGCTGCTGATGGGCATCATCTTCCTGCTGGGCTTCTTCTTCGACTGGCTGGAGATCACGCTCATCATCCTGCCGGTGTTCCGGCCGATCGTCCTCTCGCTGGATCTGGGCGACGCCGTTCCACCGGACCGGCTGCTCCTGTGGTTCGCGATCATCGTCGCCGTCAATCTGCAGACGTCGTACCTGACGCCGCCGTTCGGGCCCGCCCTTTTCTACCTGCGGCAGGTCAGCAAGGACACGCTGAAGCTCGGCGAGATCTACCGCGGCATCATCCCGTTCACGCTGCTGCAGCTTCTGGCGCTGCTCCTGTGCATCATGTTCCCGGCGATCGTGCTGTGGTTCCCGGAGGCGGTCGGGTTCTAGCTCGGCCGTCTCCGCATCCCGCGGAGGGGCGAGACGGCGTCGTCTCTCGTGCTTCGTACCGAACATGCTTGCGGGCTTGACGCGGCGGCGGCTCGACAAATCCCTATCGAGCGCCATGACATAGGGAATCAGCCGGTGGGTCGCGGTATCGCCGCGCTTGCGGGCTGCGCGTGCGTCACGCGATAGCGTCCTGGCCCCGCCGCTCGTGTCGACGGGCACCCAGCGTGAGGGAGGCGAGCGCGGGGACGAGCGCCATCTGGAGCGCCGAGGCGAACAGCACGCCGAAGCCGAGCGCCACCGCCGTGGGGATCAGGAACTTCGCCTGAACGCTTTGCTCCAGAATGAGCGGCGTGACACCGAAGAAGGTGGTCAGCGTCGTCAGGATGATCGGGCGGAAGCGGCTCACCGTCGCGATCCGGATCGCCTCGTGCGGGTCCATGCCCTTCGCCTGGTTCTCGCCGATGAAGTCGACGATCAGCAGCGCGCCGTTCACGATGACGCCGGACAGGCCGATGATCCCGAACAAGGACAGAAGCGTCAGATTCAACCCGAGCAGTGCATGCCCGAGGAGCGCGCCGACGATGCCGAATGGTATGACGAGGAGGACGATGATCGGCCGCAGGTAGGATCCGAACGCCAGCGCGATGACGACGTAGATCCCGAACAGCGCGAGCGAGAAGTTGGATTGGAGCGCCGCCGCGAAGCGCTGCGACTCCTCCTGCTCGCCGCCGGCGCTCACCTCCACACTCGGATAGTCCTGAGCGAGCTGCGGCACGATCTCGGACGTGATGTACGCGGTCTCCGCGCCGCCGGTCGTGACCGTCGTGTCGACGTCCGCCGTCAGTGTCGCGATGGTGCGTCCATCGACGCGGCTGATGACCGTCGCCGCCGGCTGGAAGGAGAGGTCGGCGACGGTGGCGATCGGGACGAGGCCCTCGTCGCTCGGGATGCGCAGGCGCAGCAGGTCGGCGATGGAGTCGCGTTGCGCCTCGGCCAGCCGCAGCCTGACGTCCACCTCCTCGCGCTCGCGGGCGAACTGGTTGATGGTGATGCCATAGAACGCGCCGCGCACCTCGTTCGCGAGCCGGGTGGCGTCGATGCCGTAGGCCTGCGCGGCAGGTGTCAGCTCCAGCGCGATCTCCTGCGCGGACGAGAAGCGGTCGTCGCGGATGTCGAACACGCCCTGGCGCTCGCTGAGCGCGCCGCGGATGCGCTCGATCGCGGCATCGCGCGTCGCCTCGTCCTCGGCGGAGACCTCGAGCACGATCGGATCTCCGATACCGACGACGCTCGCCGAAAAGCTCAGCCGTTTGACCCCGGCGACATCTCCGACCGCGTCGCGCCACGCGCTGAGGAACGCCTGCGCCCCGATCTCCCGTTGGTTGGCGTCCTTGAGCTTGGCCTCGACGGTGGCGAGATTGCCGCCGGTCGGGCTCGCGACCTCGTCTGCACCGCCGCCGCCTGAAGAGAAGCCCAGGGTGACCGCCGTTCCCTCGATGAGATCCGGCCCGCCGACGTCCTCCGCCGCTCGGGTTGCGGCCTCCACCAGCGCCGCCGCCCGCGCGCGAGTCTCCTGATCGCTGGTGCCCTCCGGGAACTCCAGTTCGGCGACGACGAAGTTGCCTTCGATGTTTGGAAAGAACACGAACTTGACCACCCCGCCCGCGACCAGCCCGGCCGAGCCGACGAAGATCGCGATGCACACGGCGATCGCAAAGATCGGGTGCGCGATGGCGCCATTCACCAGTCGGCTGAGCGGCCCGTCGGTGAACTTGCGGAACCCGCGGTCGACACCGCGCCGCAGCCGCTCGGTCAGGCGCCGCGGTGAGAACCGCCGCCGTTCGCGGATCGTGATGTGGCTGAGGTGCTTGGGCAGCACGAAGAAGCTCTCGATCAACGACAGCAGCAACACGAAGATCAACACGGACGCGATCGGCGCGATGAACGAGCCGGACGATCCCGGCAGGAAGAGGAGCGGCGTGAAGGCGAGGATCGTCGTCGTCACCGACGACAGGATCGGCTGCCACACCCGTGTCACTCCGGCGGTTGCGGCCTCGTTCGCATCGTCCGTGTTCTCCAACTCGGTGAACACGTTCTCGCCGACGACGATGGCATCGTCGACCACGATCCCGAGCGCCAGGATGAAACCGAACAGCGAGAGCTGGTTGATGGTGACCCCGAAGAGGAGCATCGGCACGAACGCGCCGATGAAGGCCACGACGACTCCGGCCGCGACCCACGCCGCGATGCGCAGATCGAGGAAGAGCATCAGCACGAACAGGATGAGGCAGACGCCGATGGCGCCGTTCTTCGCCAGCAGGTCGATGCGATTCTGGAGCTGCTCACCCTCGTTGCGCCAGACGATCACCTCGATGCTCTCGGGAAGGCGCGGCGTCAGGTCCTGGTCGAGATAGCGCTGCACCTCGTCGACGATCCCCAAGACCTGCTCGGTCCCGCTGCGGTAGACCGAGACGAAGACCGCCGGGCGGTCCGAAATGTCCGCGGCGAGACCGCTTTCCTCGAACGTGTCTTCGATGACGGCGATGTCGTCGAGACGGACGGTGGCCCCCGTGTCGGAGCGCAACAGGAGCACGTCGCGCAGGCCCAAGGCGGACTCGGCCTCCTCCACCGTGCGGAGCTGCACCTCGCTGGCGCCGGTGTCGATGCGGCCGCCGGAGAGGTCGATGTCCTGCGCGTCGATGATCTGGGCGAGTTCGGTGAGACCGAGGCCGTAGGACCGCAGCGTCTCGCGCGTCACCTCGATGTCGATCTGGTCGACGGGCAGGCCCTGCAATTCGGCGCGGCTGACGGAGGCGAGGTCGGTGATGTCAGCGCGGATCTCCTCGGCCAGCGCCTTGAGCACGGAGGGCGGGCGGTCGCCCACCACGGCGAGCTGAATCGCCAGCTCGTCGGGCTCGACCTCGCTGATGCGCGGCGTCTCGGCGCCATCCGGGAATGTGGTGATCCGGGCGACCTCGGTCTCGATGTCGTCCTTGACCGACCTGATATCCGCCCCGCGATTGAGTTCGGCGGAGACGATGCCGACGCTCCGTTGGGCGGTGGAGGACAGCTCGCGCACGCCCTCCAAGCCCTGAAGCTGTTCCTCGATAGGCGTCAGGATGGCGTCGGCCACCTCGCTCGGCGTGGCGCCGGGGTAAGCGACCTCGACGACGACGGTGCTCGTCGCGATTTCGGGGAAGGTGCGGACGGTGATGCTGTTCGCGGCGAACAGGCCGGCGGCCACGATCGCGACCATCAGAAGGTTGGCCGCCACCGGCGAAGCGATGAAGAAGCGGATGATCGAGGACATCAGCCGCCCGTCTCCGGCTCGCCCGGCGAGGTTGAAACGCCGTCGGTCTCGTCACCCTCGACCCGCACCGCCTTTCCGTCGAACGGGGCGACGAGATCGCTCACCATCACACGGTCGCCGGGTGACAGCGCGCCGCCGGCGAGCACCACTCGGCCCTCGAACCGGTCGACCACGTCGACGGCCGTGCGCCGGAGTGTACCGTCCTCGATGCGCCATACCATCGTGCGGCCCTTGATCGCCTCGGGTGGAACCTCGACGGCTTCGCGATTCTCCAACGAAACCGGGAGTTCCAAGGCGACGAGTTCGTCGATGCGCAACCCGCGGCCGGGCCCGGAAAATGGGTCGGACACCTCCACCACCAGCGACACCGTGCGCGTGTCCGCCTGCACCCGCGGGTCCACCTCGGTGACGACACCTTGGGCGATCACGTCCGCCGGCCCGTCGGTCGCGCGCACGAGAATGCGGCCGCCGACGGCGAGCGCAGGATCGCCGAGCACGGCAAGATCCCCCGGCGTGAGCCCCATCAGGAGCCGGACGGCGCGCGAGCCGACCAGCCGGCCCACCTCGGTCCCGGCCTGAACCAGTGCGCCGACGGAGGCGTTCTCCGCGGTCACCAGCGCATCGAACGGTGCGCGCACCACGGTGTCATCGAGCGCAATCTCAGCCTGGGTCCGGTTGGCGCGGGCCGCGGCGAGGTCCGCTTCCGCCGCGGCGACCGCGACGATCGCCTGCTGCAATGCGGCCTCCGACGCGACGTCGCGCGCCTCGAGTTCCTCCTGGCGGTCACGGTCGACGTTCGCCTGCGCGAGCTGCGCCTCGGCCTGGGCAACGGAGGCCTCGGCGCGCGCGACATCGGCCTCGAAGCTCTCGCTCTCCAGCCGGATCAGGAGGTCGCCCCGCGAGACGCTCTCTCCGAGGGCGAAGGTGTCTCCCACCTCGGCGATCCGGCCGGTCACTTCCGTCGTCACCGCAACCTCGCGGCGTGGACGCACGAAGGCCGTTTGCCGCAGAGTCAGTGTGTCGGCCTGCCGGACGATGGCGGCACGCACGAGGAGCGCGGCGCGCTCCGGCGGCTCGCCTTCGTCGCCGCCACTCGACAACCAGTAGAACACCCCGCCGCCCACGGCGAGGACGGCCAGCGACAGCAGGAGCCAGACGAAACCGCCGCCGCGGCTGCGTTCCCGCTCGGCGTCGCCATCCTGCGATGGCCTGTGGTTCGCGTCACTCACCGCCGATGTTCAACGCATTCCGGTCGACGATGATGGCCTCGCCCAACGGGTCGATGGAGATGGCGCGGGTATCGACCTTCACGCTCTCCCCGAAGAGGTCGAGCAGGCCGCTGTCGATGGAGAGGACGACGGTCTCGGCGCGCCCCGTCTCGAGCGACAGGAGGATGTCCGCCACCTCGCCGACCTCCTCTCCGTTCTGGTCTTCGACGTCCCGCCCGAGAAGATTGGAGACGGCAACCAGCGGACGCGTCAGTTCGAGAGCGTCGGCGTCGGGCCCTCGTTCAGCGACGTCTGCCTCGACGGGCGCCGGTTCGGAAGCCGTGACGACTTGATCGCCCGGGCCGGTCGATGCGTCCGGCGGCACGACGGTGTCCGATCCGGGCGGGATGATGGTGACGTTGTCCGCGGTCGCCCCGTCCGGTTCGACCGGCGCGCCGTCTTCGTCCGCTGCCGCGTCATCCGGCGGCAGGGTCACGACCGAGCCGGTGTCCTCGCGATGGGGAGGGGCGGTGGACTCCGGCGGGAGCACCGTGACGCGGCCATTGGGTTCGGCGGACGTCGTCTCGGTCAACGCGGCGACCTCATCGGCCCCGTCGCGGTCAGCATCGGCGATATCCTCGACGAATGCGTTGGCCTCGTCCGGCTCGTCCTCCTGGCGTGCGTCACGGGCCGGCTGGGGATCCTGGGCGCCGGCCGTGTCCGCCGCCGCATCGAGACCGTCCAGGCCGGGCGGGATGAGGACGGCGTCGAGCATATGGATCAGCGCGTTGTCCGCGGCGATGTCCCCGGTCACGATCCGCCCCTCGTTCGCGGCCCGTGCCGCGAGAACGTCCTCGGGGTCTCGTGTCTGCTCGTCGCGCGCGGGTCGCAGGGTGAGCGCCCCTCGCGTGTAGGTGACGACGATCCGCTGCCCGAACGCGCTGGTGAGTTCGACGGGAATGTTGGTCGACCGGTACGGACCTTCGGGCACCAGGTGGAGCCCGACCACGCTCTCGAGCGCGTCGGCATTGGCGGGGGCCAACAGCGCCTCGCGGAACTCTCGCGGAAGGCGATTGAACGCCTCGTCCGATGGCGCGAACACGGTCAGCGGCTCGTCTCGCTCCGCATCGCCATCCGTCGCTTGGCGCAGCGCCTCGGCGAACAGGTCGAAGCGCCCGTCAGCCTGCAGCGTCGAGACGACATCGGCCGCCTGGACCGGCAGGCCGACCATGAGGCCGCCGATCAGGCCGAGCCATTTGAGTTGTCGGATCATCGCTGCTCACTTCCTTCCCAATCGTCCACTGCCGCGCCGGCGACGTCATCCTCTCGTGCGCGCTGACCGGCGCGCGCGCCTGGTGCGGATTGTCGTCATTCTCCGCGGATGGCTTGAATGGAGCGCACAGCCTCCTGCGCCAGTTCCCTTGCCGAGAGCCCGGTCAGTCGTCCGTCGTGCTTCACGATGCGACCGCCCACCATGACGAGAGCGACGTTGCGCGGTGCCGCGCTGTAGACGAGCAGCGCGGACGGATCGTCGTTGAGCGGCCCCATGTTGACCGCATCGGGCGCGATCAGCTGGAGGTCGGCGCGCTTGCCCACCGTGATGGAGCCGATCTCGTCCGCCATCCCGATCGAGCGGGCCCCTTCGACGGTTGCGAACTCCAGGACGCGGCGCGGCAGGATGGCGAGCTCCTCGCCCGCCGCTCCCGCCGCCACGTTGTGCAGCACCTTCATCACGTCGAACATATCCGGCGCGCCGGCGAGGGCGCCGTCGATGCCGAGGCCGATGTTGCCGAACACCGGGCGATAGTCCGTCACCCGCGTGACGCCGAAGCCGACGCGTTGCTCGGTGATCGGCGTCAGCGACACGGACGCGCCGGCGTCCGCCACCGCGCGGAGCTGGTCGAGGCTCGCATCCGTAGCGTGGACGAGCTGCATGTCCGCGCCGAGAACGCCCAGCGCGATCAGCCGGTCGAGCTGCGCCACCGCCCCGGACCCGCTGACGTGAGTCGATATCGGCAGGCCTCGCTGGCGGGCGAACGCCAGTTCCCGCATCGCCCGCTCGACGACTGCGGGTCCGGCATCACCCGACGGACTGCGCCAGCCGAGGCCGAGTGTGAGCGCTCCGCCTCCGGCCATACCTCGCGCCCTGCGATGAGGTCCTCGATGTGAGCGAAGTCGAGGTCGGCCGCCGGGTCGAGATCGTCATGACCGGTGTAGAGAAAACGCGCGCGGATGCCCGACTGGCGGAGCCCGTCGAGCGCGGCATCGGCGTGGGCGGCGCTGCGGATGTTGTCGCAATAGGCGAGCGTCGTGGTGATGCCCGCGTCGAGGTTGCCGGCGGCGCCGAACAGGGTGCCGATCCGCATGTCCTCCGGGCGGTAGGCGCGGCTGAGCCGTTCCACCAGCGGAAAGTACTTCGTCGGCTCGGAGCGCGAGAACAGACCCCGCATCTGCGACAGCCACAGATGGGTGTGCGTGTCGACGAAGCCGGGCAGCAGGATCTGGCCGTCCGACTCGATGATCTGGGCCCCATCCGAAGGCAGCGCCTGGCCGATGGCGGCGATGCGGCCGTCTTCGATGCGGACGTCGGTCTGCGGCAGGTCGCCGTCGGCCGACATCGTCATGACGAAGGCGCCACGGATCAGCGTCGCCTGCGACTGGGCCATGCCCGGCCGGGTGGCGGCGAGAGCGGTGCCGGCGGCGGCCCCGGCGATGAAGGTGCGGCGATTGATGGTCATAAGGCCTCTGCGGCAGCGATCGGTTCATCGGCGGACACGGTACCGAGAGGGCGCGTCCCATCCCCTTCCGGGCGGAGCACCGCCATGGCGCCTTCCGGCAGAATGTTGACGCCGGCAGGACGCCGCCACCAGCGGGGACAGTGCGGCGGCCGGAACCTGGCGTCCCGCCGTTCATCGTCGATCTTGTGCGCGAGCGGGTGCGGGAAAGGGGTCACAGAAGTCGAACGGCGTCGGCGCCGCCCCGTTCGGACGGGCGCTTACGAAAGATTGACGCACCCGTTCGACCGCGACCGCGAGCCGGTAGCGTCTGGTGGCGGACAACGGGCTGGGGCAGGCATCGGGCGGGCTGGTCGCCGTTGCGTTGGGTGGCTCGCTACATCAGCCGGGCACCCCGGCCGACCGACGAGGGCATCTTGAACCGCGGGCCCGTGCGCCGCTCACTCCGCGCGCGGATCCCTGATGGTTCCCGGCTTCAGCTTGAGGCCGATCATCGAGTTCTGTTGATGAAGGACCATGGCGGCGCGCGCTTTGCCGGCGTCCCCGGCCCGGATGGCCTCGTAGATGACGCGGTGCTCGTCGAGCACACGGCCGCGTGCGGGGAGGGCCTCCGCGCGGCCCTGCTGGATCACGTCACGAAGGTTGGAGGCGATGAAGTCGATGAACTTCTGGAAGTACGGGTTCTTCGTGGCCGCCGCGATTGCCAGGTGGAACTCGAAGTCCGGCTCCCAGCCGAGTTCGCCCTCGCGGATCGACTCCTCGAGGCGCTCGATGGTCGCGCCGATCCGTTCGAGATCGAATGGCGTGCGGTGCTGCGCGGCGAGTTCGGACGAGGACGCCTCGACCTGCAATCTGAACTCGAAGAGGTCACGCATCTCGCGCCGGCTCATGCGGGATCGACCGGCGAAGCGCATCACCCTTCCGGTCGGGCTCTTGGCGACCACGGTGCCGATGCCGGGCCGTGCCATGATGATCCCATCGTACTTCAGGCACGCCACCGCCTCGCGCACGACGGCGCGGCTGACGCCGAACGTCTCCGACAATTCTCGATCCGTCGGGAACAGCGCGCCGGCGGGCCATACGCCGTCCTCGATCGCTTCGGCGAGGACGCGCGCCACTTCGGTCGGCCGCCGATCTGTCTCCGTGCCGCGGCGCCGCAGGTCGGCGATGACGGCTGCCAGTTCCGCGGTCATGATTCCGCCCGACCCGTGTCTGAACTCACGTGGATGACCGTCCCGATGATCGCCTGAGCTCTCCTCCGCGGGTCGTCCGGAATTCGGCGCGATCAGCCGTGGTGAGACGACTAACGCGCGCCGTCGATCCCGAGACGAGCGAGGCGGCTGGCCGACGCTGCGTTCAGGGCGTGAGGGGGGAGCCGTCCGGCGGCCAATGCCTGAACCTGCTCCACGACATCGAAGGCCTGATGCTCGACCGCAGCCCTTGTCGCACCGGCAAGGTGAGGCGTCGCGACCACGTCCGCACGCGCGGCGAGCGCGGGCGTCGGCATCTGGTCCGGCGCGCGACCGACATCAAGGGCCGCTCCGGCAATCGATCCGCCATTGAGCGCGGCGACGAGGGCGGCTTCGTCAACGAGCTGTCCACGGGACAGGTTCAGGAAGAACGCATCCTGCCGCATGGCGGCGAACGCGGCGGCGTTCATCATATTCTCGGTTTCGGGCAGCGCCGGAGCGAGGAGAACGACGAAGTCCGCCCGCGCGAGCAGGGTCTCGAACGGGACCTGTTCGATGCCGGTCTCGTCCAGATGTTTGTGCGGATCGGTCACGAGCACAGTCATGCCGATCGCGGTGCCGATCCCGGCGAGGCGGCGCCCGATCTCCCCGTAGCCGATGATCCCGAGCGTGGAGCCTGAGAGCTGGCGTCCGATCCGGCTCTCGGGCACCCGCCCGGCACGGTAGGCGCCAACGCTCGCGGAGATGCCGCGCGCGAGGTCGATCATGGTGCCGACGGCGACCTCGGCCACCGCGGCCCCGAAGCCGGGGGTGGCCTGGGTGACGAGGACGCCATGGCGGCTCGCGGCGTCGATGTCGATGGTGCTGACGTCGACGGCGCACCGCATAATCGCGACGAGATCCTCCGCCGCGGCGAAGAAGGACGCGTTCGCCGCGGTCTGACGGTCGGCGATCACGACCGCGCAATCGGCCGCCGCGGCGGCGAGGTCGGCTCCGTCCAGCACCCGCCCCGTCTCATTGAGGCGCACGGTCGCCACGTCGCGGACCGCGGCAAGGGCGCGGGGCCCGAAATAGGTCTCGAACGCGTCGGGCGTGTGGGTCAGGAAGACGTTCATCTCAGCGGCCCATGAGTGTTGCCGGCAACCATGTGGTCAGCCACGGCATGAAGATCAGCAGCAGCAGGAAGCCGAGTATGGTGCCGACGAACGGAAGGCAATGGCGCACCGTCTCAGCGTAGCGGGCGCCGCTGATGCTTGTCGTTACGAACAGGAGGACGGCAACGGGCGGCGTCGTCGCGCCGAGCTGCGCGGCGACGACGAGGACGATCCCCACCTGCAGCGGATCGAAGCCGAGCCGGGCGCCGACCTCGGCCGCGATCGGGACGAACACGATGAGGACGGCGAGGCTCTCGAGGAACATCGTGAGGAGGACGAAGATCGCGATGAGGGCGAGAAAGACCACGATCGGATCCTGCGCCAGCGCCGACAGCCCGCCCAGGACGTACTGGTTGAAGTCGAGATACGAGAGGAGCCAGCCGAGCGCGCCCGCCATCCCGATGATCCCGGCAACCGTGCCGGTGGTGATCGCCGCGTCGAGCAGGATGCGCGGAAGATCCCTCAGCGAAATATCGCGATAGACCAGAAGGCTGACGAGGAGCGAGTAGAGGCACGCCACGATTCCGGCCTCCGTCGCGGTGAAGATGCCGGAGAAGATCCCGCCGAGGATGACGACCGGTGCGACAAGCGCCACCCACGCCTTGCCGGCGGCGCGCGCCATCTCACGCAGCGTCGCGCGGGGGGACACCGCGTGAAGTTCCGGATAGCTCGGCAGCGCCGCGAGAAGACGGATCATCCCCATCATCATGAGGCCGAGAAGGAGCCCCGGGATGATGCCCGCGATAAAGAGGCCGCCGATCGAGACGCCCGTCATGGCGCCATAGATGATCATCGTCATGGACGGCGGAATAATGGGACCGATGGTGGCCGCCGTCGCCACGATCGAGGCGGCGAGGCCGGCGCGATAGCCGCGTCGCTTCATCTCCGGGATGACGATGGAGCCGATGGCCGCCGCCTCGGCCGTTGACGATCCCGACACGTTCGCCATGCCCATGCAGGACAGGACCGCCGTGTGGCCGAGGCTGCCGCGGACGTGGCCGACGAGGGACTGCGCGAAGTCGATGAGGGCGCGCGCGAGGCCGCCCTTCGACATGATCGCCCCGGCGAGGATGAAGTAGGGCAGCGCGAGCAGGCTGAACTTGTCGAGGATCGAGAAGATCTTCTGGGCGAACAGGGCGGGGTTGACGCCGGGCGCCACCAGCATCCCGCCCAGTCCCACGAGGCCGATCCCCAAGAGGATCGGGAGCCCCAGCACGACGAGGACGATGAGGATGGCGAAGAGAACGATCAGCGTCATCCGGCCCGGCCCCGCCGGCCGCGAAGGTCGTTCAAGATGCGCCGTGACGCGACGAAAACGAGATAGGAGGCGCCGAGAACGAGGCCGAAGTAGACCTTGTCCATGCTCACATGCAGCGCCGGCGCCGTCTGCCGCTGGGCCACCTGCATGAGCACCCACGTGGTCCAGATGATCGACACGCCGAGCGTCAGCCAGCACACGTCGATGACGAAGGCGAGCACGCGCGCCGGACGCGCGGCAAGGGCGCGTTCCAGAAGATCGACTCCGATGTGAGCGCCCCGGCGGTAGCCGATGGGGATCGCCAGGAAGATCAGCCAAATGTGGGCGAAGCGCTGGAATTCTTCCGACCAGCTCAGCGATGCGTTCAGCACGAAACGATTGAAGATCTGGCCGAAGCCGGTGGCGAGCATGGCGAAGAAGAGGAGGACGACGGCCACCTCTGCGGCCCGGTCCACGATGCGCACGACTATGCCGAGCGCGTCGCTTGGCTCCTTCGCGCATTCGTCTGGTGCTTCCACGGTCGCTCCCTGTGGCCGCGCGGGCGGCTCGGGGTCACTCGCGATCACCCGGCCAAGCCCTCGGTCCTTCGTGGCCGCGCCGTCTTGGCCGCTGGCCGATCCGGCAAGCGCGACAGCACGCGGGTTGCTTGCGGGCGCGGCCCGCCTCGGCCGGCTGCGCCCGACGTCGGGGTTAGTTTCCGCCCGCCTCACGGATCGCGGTGAGGAGGTCGCCGGCGCCCATCCCGTCCGCCAGCTCCTGCTGGACGTCCATGGCTGCCGCCCGCATCGGGGCCGTGTCGATCTCGCGGATCGTCATGCCGGCCTCGCGCAGGGCCGTGAACGCTTCGGCTTCACGCACCGGCGCCAACGCCCGCTCCAGATCGCGGGCGAGATTGGCCGCCTCCTGCACTTCGGCTTTCTCCTCGTCCGAGAGGCTTTCCCAGAACGGATTGGAGCAGGCGAAGACGAGCGGGCCGAACAGGTGCCGGGTCAGCGCGATGTTGTCGGCGACTTCGTAGAAGCGATTGGCGAGGATCATCGCCGCGGAGTGCTCGAGCCCGTCGAGCACGCCGGTCTCCATCGACGTGTAGATCTCACCGAACGCCATCGGTGTCGCATTGGCGCCCATGGCGTTGATGGCGGCGATGTACGTCTCGGTCGGGATCGTGCGCAGCTTCAGGCCTTCAAGGTCGGACGGCTTTTCGACCGGCGCGCCTGCGGTGACGACGTTGCGGTAGCCCCAGCTGTCCATCCAGGCGAGCACCTTGAAGCCGCTGTCCGCAAGCTCCTCCGCTAGGGTGTCGCCCACCTCGCCGTCGAGCACGGTGTGCGCGTGATCGAAGTCCTGCCACATGAACGGCAGGTCGAGCACGCCGATCTTCTCGTTGAAGTTCCCGAGGATCGCGGTGCCGGAGATCACGCAGTCGGCGCCGGAGCCGAGCTGCATCGCCTCGTAGACCTCCCGCTCCTCGCCGAGCGCATTGCTGGGATAGATCGTGACGTCGACCGTGTCGGAATAGTCGTCGAGGTAATTCTTGAACAGCCACGAGGCGGTGTGGAGCTCGTTCTGAAGATTGGCCTGCGCGGAGTGCGACAGCCGCAGATCCGTCGCCGAAGCGCCGGTCGCGGCCAGTGTCATCGTCGCGGTGGCTGCGATGGCCGCCAATTGTCTGACAATCATTCTCGTTTCCTCCTGTTGGGGAGCGTTCTCGCAGAATCCATACGATCCCGCGGCGACACCCTCTCTTTGTGGCCGGGATAAATGCCCAATGATGGCAAATGGCGGCCGAGCTTCTGTTGATTTGTCATACAGTTGAAGATGCGTCAATCAGCGCCCTGACGATGCCGAGCACGGAGTTTCACTCTGACCGCCTTGAGCTGGCGCGTTATCCACCTGCCTCCGCCACACGTCTCTTGCGGCGCGCCAAGGGGACCGGCGACGACGACGTCTTCGACGCGCCACCTCGGTTCAACTGAAGCGACGTCGACCGGCCGCACCCAGGGGGGGGGGCAGAAGCCCGAGGCTGGCCTTCGCCCGCCCGGCCCGGTGATCCACGGCCGAGGGCGGCCGCGTCAGGCGGGTTCGGGGATCGTGACGCCGTCGGCGCTGTCGGCGATCTTCTGCGAGCGCCCCTCTTCGAGGATGCAGGCGACACGGCGGCCGGGGCCGGGGCGATAGACCGGCGGCAGCGCCCGGATGCAGCGGTCCTGCGCGTGGGCGCAGCGCGGCGCGAACGAGCAGTGGTCGGGCCGCTCGGCCAGCGCGGGCGGGGCGCCGGGAATGAAGCCGAGCTTCACGCCGCGCTGGGCGTCGTGAAGGTTCGCCGCCAGCAGGCCCTTCGTGTACGGGTGGCGGGCGTCGTGGATGATCTCCGCCGTCGTTCCCTCTTCTACGATGTTGCCCGCGTACATGATGGCGATCCGGTCGGAGATCTCCACGGCGACGCCGATGTCGTGGGTGACGAAGATGATCCCCATGCCGAACTCCTTCTGCAGCTCCCGCAGGAGGAGGAGAACCTGGATCTGCACGGTGGCGTCGAGCGCGGTGGTCGGCTCGTCGGCGAGGAGCAGGTCCGGCCGACACGCGAGCGCCAGCGCGATCATCGCCCGCTGACGCATGCCGCCGGACATCTCGTGCGGGTAGTTCTTCAGGCGGCTCTCGGGCGACGGGATTCGCACCCGCGTCAGCATGTCGAGCGCGCGCGCCATCGCGGCCTTTTTCGACACCTTTTCGTGCCGCATGATCGCTTCTGCGATCTGGTCGCCGATGGTGTAGACGGGGTCGAGCGCCAGCGCGGGCTCCTGGAAGATCATCGACGTGGTCTTGCCGCGGTAGTTGGACAGCCGCCGCCCTCTGAGCGCCATCACGTCGACGCCGGCAACGGTCATTTCGCCGGTCATGTCGGTGCGGCGCGGCGGCAGAAGCTTCAAGAGCGCCTTCAGCGTGACGGACTTGCCCGATCCCGACTCGCCGAGGATCGTCAACACCTCGCCCTTGTTCAGCGACAGGTCGAGCCCGTTGACGGCGTGGACGGTCCGCGCGCCGTGGAACCGGACGTTGAGGTTGCGGATCTCCACCAGGCTCATTGCGCCGCCTCCAGGGGCTGACCCGCCTTGGAGTGGCCGGATCCGGCGTCCAGCATGTGGCAGGCGGCGATGTGCGCGGGGTCGCCGGCGACGGCAATGCTCTTCGGCCGCGTGGTGCCGCACACGCCTTCCGCATACCCGCAGCGGGTATGGAAGCGGCAGCCGGACGGCGGGTCGATCGGGTTGGGCGGATCGCCGGCGAGCGGCGGCGTCTCGGTGCGCGCGTCCGGATCCATCGACGGCATCGCGTTGAAGAGGGCCGCCGTGTACGGGTGGGCGCGGCGCTCCCAGACCGAGGCGACCGGGCCGATCTCCACCACCTCGCCCAGATACATCACCATGATCCGGTCGGAGATGTAGCTCACGACGTTGAGGTCGTGAGAGATGAACACGAAGGTCAGCCCGAACTCCGCCTTCAGCTCGGCGAGCAGGTTGAGCACCTGCGCCTCGACCGACTTGTCGAGCGCCGATACCGCCTCGTCGAGGATGATCATGCGCGGCTTCATGGCCAGCGCGCGGGCGATGTTGACGCGCTGGCGCTGGCCGCCGGAGAGCTCGTGCGGGTAGCGTCCGGCGAACCGATCCGGCGCGAGACCGACGCGGCCGAGGAGGTCGTGCGCGAGCCGCCGCGCCTCCTCCGCCTTCACCCCGCGCACCTTCGGCCCGAAGGCGATCGTCTCCTCGATGGTCAGACGCGGGTTCAGCGACGCGGACGAGTCCTGGAAGACCATCTGCACCCCGTCCCACAGCTCGCGGAGCGACAGGTCCGGACCCAGCTTGTCGCCGTCGAAGACGAGCGTTCCCTTGTTGGCGCGCAGGAGCCCCACCAGCAGCCGCGCCGTGGTGGACTTGCCGCAGCCGGACTCGCCGACGATGCCGAGCGTCTCGCCCTTTTCGACGGTGAAGCTGACGCCGTCGACCGCTCGCACCACCTTGCGACGCCGGCCGGGGATGCCCTTGCCCACGGGGAAGTGGCACACGAGGTCTTCGGCGAGCACCAACGGCTGGCGCGGACCGCCGCGGTCGCGCGGGTCCGTGCGGGGTGCGGCGGCCGTTCCCTGTGCCGCCATGGCATCGCTCATGGTGTCGGTCACGGGGCTCAGTCCTTGATGTTCATGGCCGAGCGCAGGCCGTCGGAGAAGAGGTTGAGGCACAGCGAGGTGGCGAAGATCATCGCCCCGGGGAGTGCCGCCAGCACGGGGTCGATGTAGATCGCGGTGCGCAGGGTGTTCAGCATCAGGCCCCATTCCGGCTGCGGCGGCTTCACGCCGAGGCCGAGGAACGAGAGGCCCGCCGCCAGGATCATCGACACGGAGGTGAGGCTGGTGGCGTAGACGAAGATCGGCCCCATCACGTTGCCGAGCACGTGAACGCGCACCACCGTCAGCGGGTTGGCGCCCGATATTCGCGCGGCGTCGACGTACTCGAGCGACCGCACCGAGGTGGTGACGCTCTCCGCCACGCGGGTGATCGGCGGGATGAAGACGATGGTGAGCGACACCAGGGAGTTGACGATGCCCGCGCCCAGCGCCCCGGAGATGGCGATGGCGAGGAGGATCGACGGGAACGCGAAGAAGACGTCCGCCGTGCGCATGATGACCGTGTTGAGGAAGCCGCCGACGTAGCCCGCGGTCACGCCGAGGCCGGTCCCGATGACGAAGGCGAAGACCACCGGGAGCAGCCCCAGCATCAGCGTCAGCCGGCCGCCGTAGACGAGACGGGCGAGCATGTCGCGCCCGAGCTCATCGGTGCCGAGAGGGTGACCTTCGGTGCCGATGGGCTTCAGCCGCGCGATCATCGAGCTGCTGGTCGGGCTTTGCAGCGGCAAATACGGGGCGAAGATCACGGCCGCGAGAAGCAACAGCAGGAGGACGGCGCAGACCATCGGCACCGGATCGCGCAGCAGCCTCCCGCCGACGCCGGCCCAATATCCCTTGGAGCGGGCCGGTGCGCCGCTCGTCGGGCCGCCGTCCGCCGCTGGGGCGACCAGGGCCGCCTCCACCTCGCGGTCGCGCTCGGTGGCAACGTCGTCCGCAGCGGGAGACGTTGCATTCGCCGCCGATGTCGCTGTCGCCATGGGTCAGCCTCGCTTGATGCGTGGGTCGACGAGCGGCTGAGCCAGATCGACGACGAGGTTGGCGAAGACGAAAAAAAGCGCCAGCACGAGGATCGTGCCCTGCAGCAGCGGCAGGTCGCGCTGGAAGATCGCGTTGGACAGCAGGAACCCGGTGCCCGGCCAGTTGAACACGGTCTCGATGAGGATCGATCCGCCGAGCAGGTAGCCGAGCTGCAACCCGACCACCGACGAGCGTGGTGGGCAGGACGTTGCGGACCACGTGCCGCAGCACGCCGAGCCGGCTCATCCCTTTGGCGGCCAGCGCATCGGTGAAATCCTGGGCCAGCACGTCGCCGACGAGGGCGCGCACGGTGCGCGTGACGATGCCCATCGGCACCACGGCCAAGGTGACGGCGGGGAGGATGATGTGGCGAATGTGGGCGTAGTCCCACTCCCAGGCGCTGGAGCCGCCGGGTCCCGCGCCCATGGACGGCAGCCAGCCGAGCGAGACGGAGAAGATCACCACCAGCACGATGCCGAGCCAGTAGTTCGGCACCGACACGCCCGTGATGGCGATCGCCGTTACCGCCCGGTCGATCAGCGTGTCCTTGAAGTAGCCCGCGACGAAGCCGAGCATGACACCCAGCGGAAATCCGATCATCGAGGCGGCGAAGCTGAGGATCAGCGTGTTGCCGACGGCCCGCATCACCTCGGCCGCCACGGGGCGGCCGGTGGCGATGGAGGCGCCGAGATCGCCCTGGATCGCGTTGGTGAGCCAGAGCACGTACTGCACCGGGATCGGCTTGTCGAAGCCGTATTCGGCCCGCATCTGCGCCTGCTGCTCGGCGGTGGCGTCGATCGGCATCACCGCCGTCAGCGGGTCGCCCGGTGCGATCTGCACCAGCATGAAGCAGATGATGGTGACGCCGAAGGCCACCGGGATCACGTAGAGGAGGCGCTGGATCGTATACGCGAGCATGGGCAGCCATACCTTTACGCACGGGCGCGAGAGGCGACCGCCCCATTTCCGGCGCGCTCAGGCGCCGGGATGGGCGGCCGCCGTGGCGGAGGCGCCTACTCCTCGATGGTGATGGGCGAGAAGTCCTGGAACCAGTTCTGGGCCTGAACGAAGCCCTTCACCTTCGGGGCCATCGCGCGGGGCGCGACGTCATGCGTGACGAACAGGAACAGCGCCTCGTCGACGTACTTCTCGTGGATGCGCCGCAACACCTCGTCCTGCTCGTCCGGATCGAAGGTGGTGCGCACCTCCGCGAACAGCGCCTCCATGTCCTCGTCGCAGTAGTGCCCCCAGTTGGTGCCGTTCGGGGCGATGAGATCACAGGACAGGTGGCGGATCAGCCCTGTGAAGGGGTCCTGGATGAAGTACGAGAAGTTCACCGACTTCCCGCCCATCGCCGACGGGTCGGCCGCACCCGCGCGCCAGATGTTGATCAACGTGTTCCACTCGACGACCTCGAACTCGACGTTGATGCCGATCTCCGCGAGGTTCTGCTGGATGAACTCGTTCATCGGCAGCGGCAGCATCTGGCCAGATCCGGACGGCGAGATCAGCGCCTTCACCTCGAGCGGATTGTCCGGGCCGTATCCGGCCTCGGCCAGGAGCTCGATGGCGGCCTCCTTGTCGTAGGTCACCTTGAACTCGGGCTCGCCGAACCACTGGGAGCCCGGCGGCATGAAGCCCTCCGCCTCCACCATCAAGCCCCCCAGGAGCTGCTTCAGTCCCGCGCGGTCGATGGCGAGATTGGCCGCCTTGCGCACGTTGATGTCGTTCCACGGCGAATTCTCGAGCCGCGAGAAGTGGTACGTCCAGTTGTGCGGGTAGGTGTTGGACACGATGTTGAAGCCGTTGCCCTCGAGCGCCGGGACGAGGTCGGGCGCCGGCGCCTCGATCCAGTCCACCTGACCCGACATCAGCGCAGCCGAGCGCGCGTTCGGCTCCGGCAGCGGGATCAGCACCATCTCGTCGAGCTTCGGGATTTCGATCTTCGTCCCAGTAGTCTTCGTTGGGGACGAGGATGGCGCGCTCGCGCGGCACGAACGTCGTCAGCTTCCAGGGCCCGGTGCCGGACGGGTCCGACGCGACCTTGGTCCAGTCCTCGTCGTTCGCCTCCCAATTCGCCGGGGACGACATCATGATCCACGCGATCTGGTAGGGGAACGTCGCGTCCGGCGTCTTGGTGGTGATCTCGACCGTGAGCGGGTCGACGACGCGGTAGCTCTCCACCGCCGGGATGCGGCTCGCGCCCTGGGCGGCCTGACGCGTGTCGTACTGCTCCGCGTCGGACTTCAGGAGCTTGTCGAGGTTCCAGACCACCGCTTCGGCATCGAATGGGCTGCCGTCGTGAAAGGTGACTCCTTCACGCAGCTTGAACGTCCACTTCGTGCGGTCCTCCGGGTCGGTCGACCACTCGGTCGCGAGACCCGGCGTCAGCGTCGACGGTTCGTCGGCGCTGGAGAGGTCCCAGTTGATGAGCGCGTCGTAGAGCGTATAGCCCATGAAGCGCATGCCCTCGCCACCTTGGTCGGTCTGACCGGTGGTGAGGGGGATGTCCGAGGCTGTCATGCCGATGCGCAGCGTCCCGTCGGCGAACGCTGTGGTTGAGAGCAAGGCCGCGGCCGCCGCCGCGAGCGCAGCGCTCCTCAGGTATTTCACGATCATTCGCGGCCCTTGTGCTGATCTGCCGACCGCTTGGGGCAGCCGGTCTCGTTGATCGGGATTTTGAAGGCATCCGGTGTGGTTGCACCGCAAGGGGCAATGCACGGGGCATGCCAAACCGGGGCGGCCACGGAAGTGGATCCGTGGCTCCCGTGACGGCAGGCGCTTCGCCGGCGATCGTGTGCATGTGCTACGGGATTGTCGGCCTCGTCGGCGGCCGCGTCGAAAGGGCCATCGGGTTGCCCCGTCTGTGGCGATGGCTGTTGGTGACGGCGGCGCGCTTGGCGGTGGCCGGGTGCAGCGTGTTGGGGAGAATTGTCGCGGGCGACGCGACGAGCGGCGTTGGCTCCGAGGGCCGCCATCCGGTCTCGCCACATCCTAATGGATCGACCGAGACATTTGAGTCCCTCGGGAAACTCCGGCGACGCGGCCTAACCTACTCGAATGTCCCGGCAAGTTGATCCATCGACAAACAAATCTAGGGGTTCGATCCGTTTCGGTCGAACCACTAGAGCGCCCGGTGCGCGCTTAGACCGGGCCTGGCGCGGGCGGCGGTCCCGACCACCGCCCCGACGCCGCGGTGGGCGGAGGTGGCCGGCCTCCTGATATCCTTCGGCATCAGTGGAGGCCGGCGCACCCGGCGGGCCGGCTCACACGCCCGGCATGATGTCCTCGACCCGGATCGGGACCTTACGGACGCGGATTCCGGTGGCATGGTACACGGCGTTGGCCACCGCGGCGGCAGTGCCGACGATGCCGATCTCGCCGATGCCCTTCACGCCGGCGGGGTTCACCTTCTCGTCCACCTCGGGCACCAGGATCGCCTCGATGTGCTGAATGTCGGCGTTCACCGGCACGAGGTATTCGGAGATGTTGTCGTTCATGTAGGCGCCGGTCCGCGGGTCCACCTCCGAGATCTCCAGCAGTGCATGGCCGAGGCCCCAGATCATCCCGCCCAGATACTGCGAGCGCGCGGTCTTCTCGTTCATGATCCGCCCGGCCGCGAACGCGCCGACAATGCGCGGCACGCGGATCTCGCGGGTGAAGCGGTTCACGCGAACTTCCACGAACTCCGCCCCGAAGGCGAATGCGGCGTAGGACTCCTCCGGGCCGCCGACGATCTGCACTGCCCCGTTTTGCAGGGAGGCCTTGCCGCTGGAGCCCACGGCGGACGGGATCCATTCGGCGTATTCCTCGATGCCGGACTGCCCGAAGCTCTCGAATGCGGATGCCACGTCAAGCGGTCCCGCCGTGGCGCCGAGCCGTTCGCGGATGCGGTCGCAGGCGAGGTGGATCGCCGAGACGTTCGACGCGGTGGAGACGGATCCGCCGGCGATCGTGCCGGGCGGCAGACGGCTGTCGCCCAGTTCCACCCGCACGCGGTCCACCGGAACGCCGAGCTTGTTGTGTACCGCCTGGGCCAGCACCGTGTAGGCGCCGGTGCCCACATCGTGGCTCGCCACCTGAACGCGCGCCTCCCCGGTGCTGTCGAGCGAGACGCGCACGGCGCAGGGAGCCATCTGCGTCGGGTAGGTGGCGGTGGCGACGCCCCAGCCGATCAGC
Source organism: uncultured Alphaproteobacteria bacterium (assembly GCA_963771975.1). Lineage (GTDB taxonomy): Bacteria > Pseudomonadota > Alphaproteobacteria > Rhizobiales > Amorphaceae > Acuticoccus. Next base: position 329,450 of record CAVYVL010000004.1, read on the forward strand.
TCGTCTCCGTCGACCATCGAGCCGACCTCCGGCGTGTAGCGCGACCAGCCGAACGCCTCGCCCGCCTGCCGGAAGCACTCCACGAGCGAGCGCGAGGTGAACGGCACGCCGCGCACGGGGTCCCGGTCCACGTCGTTGCGGATCCGAAGCTCCACCGGATCCATGTTCAGCTCGCGCGCCAGCTCGTCGATGGCCGACTCCAGCGCGAAGAAGTATGGCGTCTCGGGCGGAGCGCGCATGAAACCAGGCGTTTGCCGATCGGCGTGGATGGCGGCGAGGCCTGTGCGGATGTTGTCCGCGTGATACATCCGCGTCGTGTTCTCGGCGCCGTTCACGACGTATGTGTCCGGGCGCGACGTCAGCTCCCGCCCGGAGTGGGTGAATGTGGTGATGAGGCCGTCCGCCCGGGCGCCGAACTGGACGTCCTGCCGGGTCTCGGCGCGGAACGATGCGACCGTGAATCCCTGCTCGCGCGTGACGTAGAGCTTGACCGGGCGCTTGGCGTCGCGCGCCGCCGCGGCCACCAGCGCCACCCACGAGAAGAGCGTGCCCTTGCCGCCGAAGCCGCCGCCGACATACGGGCTGCGCACCCGCACGTTCTGCTCGGGAATGCCGAGATTCGTGGCGAGGCCGATCTGGAAGCCCTTCACCCACTGGCTGGGGACGTACACCGTCAGCTCCTCGCCCTCCCACTGCGCCGTGGTCGAGAAAAGCTCCATCGCGTTGTGGGTGTTGGGAGCCGTTTCGTAGGACTGCGAGAGGGTATGCGCCGCTTCCGCGAGACCGGCTTCGACGTCGCCGACGGAGATCGTCCGGTCCGGCAGCTCCTCCACTTTGACCCCCGGCGCGTCGATGGTCGCGGCGGGCTCTTCGCTGTCGTAGTCGAAGCTCAGCGCGGCGGCGGCCTGGCGGGCCGCGTGGATCGATTCGGCCACCACCATGCCGACGATCTCGCCGTAGAACTTCACGTCCGGCCCCGCGAGCGGACGCCAGCCCTGCTGGGCTTGGCCTGCTCCAGAACCGAAGAAGCCCGCCGGCTTGATGTTCGGCTGGTTGAGATGAGTGTAGATCGCGCGCACGCCGGGCACGGCTTGGGCCGCGTCTTGGTTCACGGCGGTGATCCGGCCCTTGCCGATGGTCGAGACGACGAGGTGCCCGTAGAGCGGGTTGGGCACGGCGAAGTCGGCCGCGTAGCGCGCGTCGCCGGTGACCTTGAGGCGGCCGTCGATCCGGTCGTGCGGGTTGCCGATCTGGTCAGCCATTACTGCGTTCCTCCGCCGGTCTCGGACGGTTCCATGGCGGCCACGTCGAGGAGCGCCTTGGCGACGGTCCTCTGGCCGAGCGGGATCTTGAAAGCGTTGTGCTCGTAGCCCCGCGCGCCTTCGTAGGCGATGCGGCCGGCTTCCATCGCGACCTCCTCGGAGAGCGTCTTGCCGGCGAGGAAGTCCTCCACCGCCTCGGCCCGCCAGGGAACGGTCGCCGCGCCGCCGATGCCGACGCGCGCCTCGCGAACGGTGTCGCCATCCATGTCCAGCGCCACGGCCGCGGAGGTGAGGGCGAACGCGTAGGATTCGCGATCGCGCACCTTCACGTACCGCGAGCGGCGCGCCCAATCCGGCACGGTCATGCGGAAGCCGACGATGAGCTCGTCATCGCCCAGGATGGTCTCGCGCTCGGGATGGTCCTGCGGCAGGACGTGCAGCTCGTCGAACGGGATGTCGCGCCCGCCGTCGGCACGCTCGGTCTCCACGACCGCATCGAACAGGATGAGCGCGTTGGCGAAGTCGCCGGCGTAGCTGGCGATGCAGTCGTCGGACGTGCCGAGAACGGCGAGCAGGCGGTTGATCCCGCCGATGGCGGCACAGCCCGACCCCGGGTCGCGCTTGTTGCAGGGCGAGACGTTGTCACGGAAATAGGGGCAGCGGGTGCGCTGAAGCACGTTTCCGCCCAGCGTCGCCACGTTGCGAAGCTGCGGGCTCGCCGCCTTCCACAACGCATCCGACAAGACGGGCGCGCCCTCCTTGAAGATGGGGTGCTCGGCCGCCTCCGCCATCGTCACCCGCGCGCCGACATGCACATTTTCTCCGTCCTGGGAGATCTCGTCGAGGCCGAGCTTCTGAACGTCGGTGAGCGAGGGCGGGCTGGCCACCGAGAGCTTCATGAGGTCGAGGATCGTCGTGCCGCCGGCGAGGAAGGCGCCGCCCTGGCCGCCGGGGCCCATGGGCTCCACGGTGGCGACGGCATTGCTCACGGTGTCCGGTGCATGGTAGGCGAACGGCTTCATCGCGTGCCCTCCGTCAGCGCAGCGACGTCGATGTCTCGCGTCTCGTCGCGGGCGCGTTCTACGGCGGAGACAATGCCCTTGTAGGCCCCGCAGCGGCACAGGTTGCCGGACATGTACTCGCGGATCTCGGCCTGCGAATTGGCATGGCCCTCCTTTACGCAGCCGATGGCGGAGACGATCTGGCCCGGTGTGCAGTAGCCGCACTGGAAGCCGTCCTCCGCGATGAACGCGGCCTGCATCGGGTGAAGCTCACCGCCCGGCGCGGCGAGGCCTTCGACGGTGGTGACGGACTTGCCGTCCGCGGCTGCGGCGAGGACGAAGCAGGAGTTCACGCGCACCCCGTCGAGAAGGACGGTGCAGGCGCCGCACTGGCCGTGATTGCAGCCGACCTTCGTCCCCGTCAGGTCGAGGTCCTCGCGCAGCAGGTCGAGGATTGTCGTCCTGGGGTCGAGGGTGAGCGCGTGCTGGGTACCGTTGATGGTGATGTCGGTTCGCACGAGGCCACCGCCGGTGGGCGCGGCCGACTGGGCGGCGGCGTCGCGAAGATCGACGGCGACACCGGTCAGCGCCGTGGCGCCCGCGGTGGCCGATGCGCCGAGGAAGCCGCGCCGACTGACTCCCTTCTGCGGTTTGTGGGTGTGGTCGGATCGGTTTCGATGCGAAGGCATGGGCGTCACCGCTTTTTTGCGTTCGGACGGGATCCAACGAAACTGTAGAGTTGGAATAATTCCTAGCAAGTGGATCGGCGGCTCGACAGTGACCGCTGCTTCAGACCGCCGCAGGTCCGCGGATAAGCCCGTCCGTCACGCCCCGCCGCACCTTCGTTGCCCGAGTTCGCCCCCGGCCGGGCACTGAGGCACCGCCTCGCGAGGCGCGATGCCGTGTCTTGGATTGTCGGTGGGATCAGAGCATTGGGACGCCCGCATGCGATGCCAGAACAGATACGCGATGACATCGCCCGCCCCGTCCAGGAGAGGTTTGCGGCGCAGCTTGAGTCACCAAGGCGCAGGCGAGAGTTGCGAGCACCCGGGACGAGGAGCACACGGCGCAGGACTTAGGCGCAGGCGGCGCGGCGGAAGCGTCTCAGCCCACCTGAGCGGTCGGCTCCCTGAGAGGGGCGGGGGCGCAGTGCGCGGGTCCCGCCGTTCCATCCAGCACGACGCGGTTGCGGCCGCCGCGCTTGGCCATATAGAGGGCCTGATCGGCGCTGGATAGGACGTCCTGCCGGCTCGCTGCTTGGCCGAGACCGCGGTTGACCCCGAGGCTCACGGTGAATTGGAGCGGGGCCGGGTCTGCGTGAAGCGCGGCGGTGTCGGTTCCCGAGATGGGAATTGTCCTGTCCTCGACGCACTGGCGGATTCGTTCGGCAAATCGAACGGCTTCGGCGCTTTTCGTATGGACGAGAAGCACGGCGAACTCCTCACCGCCGACACGCGCCGCAACGTCGGTCGTACGGCATTCCGTGTTCATGCACTCGGCAAGGCAGCGGATCACCTCATCCCCCGTCGGATGTCCGTACGCGTCGTTGATCCCCTTGAACCGGTCGATATCGACCATGACGACAGAGAACGGGATCTTGTAACGCTCCCACCGCTCCCAGGCGTCGTTGAGTTCGGCATAGAACGCACGCCGGTTGGCGAGACCGCTCAATTCATCCACGAAAGCAAGGCGGCGCACCTCCGTCTCGGCGTGGATGCGCCAGTCTTCGTGCAGGATCATGAGGCCGAGAAGGAGGACGCCGGACGCGCGTGTCACGTTCAAGGGCACCAACGTCTCGCCCAGGACCTCCACGGACAGCGGGTAGGGCAGGACGAAAACCCCGAGTGAGCAAACCGGCGCCAGCAGCGCGAGCGCCACCACGTGTTTGCTCCGCACCTGTTTGCCGCGACGTACGAAGAGGCTGTATCCGGCGAGCCCGATCATGGCGCCGATCGCGATCACGGTGACGCCCGCGACCATGCCCGCTCCGCCGAGGTGAATGCGGTACGCTGCTGCCGTCCCACCCGCGAGCAAGGCGCCGACCGGGCCTGCGAAGAAGCTCGCCAGCATCACCATCGTGGTGCGGGAATCGACATAGACGCCCTCTCGCATCTCGATCGGGTCGAGCATTGAAGCGAGGGCTCCAAAAGCGCACAGGACGCCCAGCACGCCCGGCGCCAACGTGCGCGGCAGGTGCGACATGGAGAGGCCGTAGGCCAGTGCCACCACGGCGAGCAGACTGGTGTTGCGCAGGAGGGGGAGGAGAAGATCCAGCATCGATCACCCGGTGGAGCGCTTGTGCGGTCGGCCGACTGTCCATGCCGAAGCGCGGGCAGTCGTACGTTGAACATCGTGACCCGTCGCCGGGTGAACGATACAAGGTTATACGTTCGACACGACGGCATGGCCGCCGCGCCGATCGGACACGGTGGCGCGATCCACTCCTTTGCATTCAACTGATTTCACTTAGGGGCAAGAAAGGTTGCATGCCATACGGAACTTGTAACTAAATCTACGGTTTTTTGCGGCGACGAGGCTACGACTTGTGGTCGCCGCATCACGTGGCGCCCCCGGATCGTATCCTGGGAGCCGCAGCGATGGCCCCAGCCGCGCGCACATCGACCGGATGTTCAAGATTTGCCAGGCCCGGAGACGCGGATCGCCACCGTGGCACTTCGGTCGGCGTGCGAAGCGTCGCCGCCGGACGGCCCGCCATGAAAGCCAAGCGGCGACCGGACCATGCGCTTTCCCATCCGCCCGCGTAGGGCTGAGCATCTCTTTCGAGGCGTCAGGTCCACTCTTCGCCGAAGGCACGCTCCTCGTGCCCGGCAGCGGCGGTCGGGCCCGCCGGCGTGGGGCGCACCGGCTCCAGCTTCGGCAGGAAGGCGCCGTCGAGGCTGACGACGAAGTCGACGACGCGGCTTAGCGCCCCGGTCGCGGCCGTCCCGGATGGACGGACGAGGAACCACTGCCGCACCACCGGCGTCCCCGGGACGGCCAGCACGACGAGGCGACCATCGGCCAGTTCCGCGGTGACCGTATGGCCGGAGAGGAAGGCGATCCCCAGCCCCGCCATCACCGCCTGCTTGATCGTCTCGTTCGAGCTGAACTCGAAGGTGCGGGCCGGGCGCACCTCGCCGTCCCGTGCCAGCAGGCGTTCCATGAGGATGCGCGTCCCCGACCCCTGCTCACGGATGAGGAGAGCATCGTCCAGGAGGTGCGCCGTCTCCACGGTCTTCGCCGCCGCCATCGGGTGATCGGGCGCTGCGATCCAGACGTGCGGATGGTCGCCGAGGACCGTCGCCTCCACATGCGGCGTCCGCGGCGGCCGCCCGGTGATCGCGACGTCGATCCGCCCGTGCGCCAGGCCGTCCAGGACGGCCTCGCGATTGCCGATGACGAGTGACACGTCGAGTTCCGGCATCGCCGCGAAGATCCGCGCGATCAGAAACGGCGCGAAATACTTTCCGGTGCTCGTGACGCCGAGCACCACGTGCCCGGCCTTGCCGGACGTGAGCGCGGCCACGCGATTGACGCCACTGACGATCAGCGCGTCCACCCTCTGCGCCATATCGATCAACTCGCGGCCGCAGGCGTTCGGTCGCCAGGTCTCGCGGTCGACCAGCTCGACGCCGAGCTGGCTCTCGAGCGCCTTCAGCTGCATGGAGACCGCCGGTGCGGTGAGGCGCAACCGCTCCGCCGCCGCCGACACGCCGGCACATTCTGCGACGGCCACCAGAGCGCGAAGTTGTTTCAGTGTGATGGCATCGGAGGTGCGCATTAAAAATTTTTGAACAACCAAGACGAATTATTAAATTCTCATAACACTCGCCGTGCCGCAAGATGATCCAACGCGTCGATCAAAAGAACGCTTGAAGGAAACGGCCGATGACGGAGCCACCAACCCTTGCGGGCCATGCCCAGGGTCTTCGCGAAGACGTCGCGAGCGTCCTCCTGGCGGTGGCCGCCGTCGCCGCCGATCTGTCCAATACCATCTCGCTGGGCACCTTGCGCGGGGCGATGGCCGCCACGGTCGGCGAGAACAGCGACGGCGACACGCAAACCAAACTCGATGTCATCGCCGACAACGCCTTCTACGACGCGATCGATGGTGGCGCCGTCCGGTGGTACTTCTCCGAGGAGCGCCAGACCGTCGAGCTGATGAATGTGGAGGGCACGCTCGCGCTCGCCATCGATCCCCTCGACGGATCCTCCAACATCGACGCCAATGTGTCGATCGGTACCATCGTGTCGATCTTCGAGGCCGGTCCCGATGGGGACGACAGCTTCCTGCGGCCCGGCCGCGAGCAGATCGCGGCCCTCTACATCATCTACGGGCCGCAGACGGCGATGATGCTGACCACCGGCGACGGCGTCTCCATGTTCATCCTCGAGCGCGCCAGCGGCACCTTCCGCCGGGTCGACCGCAAGTACACCATCCCGCCGGAGGCGACCGAGTTCGCCATCAACGCCTCGAACTACCGGCACTGGTCGGTGCCGATCAAAGCCTACATCGACGACCGCCTTGCCGGATCCGAAGGCCCGACCGGGCGCGATTTCAACATGCGGTGGATCGCCTCTCTGGTGGCCGAGACGCACCGCATTCTCTCGCGCGGCGGCATCTTCCTCTACCCGGCCGACAAGCGCCCAGGTTACGAACACGGTCGGCTGCGCCTGGTCTACGAGTGCGCGCCGCTCTCGTTCATCATCGAGCAGGCCGGCGGCGCCGCGACCGACGGCGAGCGGCGCATCCTGGACCTGAAGCCCGAGCTGCTCCACCAGCGCACGCCGTTCGTCTTCGGCTCGCGCGACAAGGTCGCCCGCGTCGCGGCCTATCATATCCTGCCCGAGGCAGAGATCGCACCGCTGTTCGGCCAGCGCGGCCTGTTCAAGGAACTCGGGTCGTGAGCCGCAAATATCCCATCATCTCCGTCACCGGCTCATCCGGGGCCGGGACGACGACCGTCCGGCATACCTTCGACCAGATCTTCCGGCGCGAGGGCATCAGTGCCGTCTCCATCGAGGGCGACGCCTTCCATCGCTACAACCGCGCCGACATGAAAGCCGAGTTGGAGAAGCGCCTCGCCGAGGGGGACAACACATTCTCGCACTTTTCGGCCGAGGCCAACGTCCTCGACGAGTTGGAGAACGTCTTTCGGGTCTATGGCGAGACCGGCGGCGGGAAGACCCGGCACTACATCCATGACGACGCGGAGGCCGAACGCTTCGGTGTCCCGCCGGGCGAGTTCACCCCCTGGCGCGAGTTCGCGCCGGGTTCGGATCTCCTGTTCTACGAAGGCCTTCACGGCGCGGTGATGACCGAGGCCCACCAGATCGCGAAGTACGCCGACCTCAAGATCGGCATCGTCCCGGTGATCAATCTCGAGTGGATCCAGAAGATCCACCGGGACAAGGCGACGCGTGGCTACACCACGGAGGCGGTGACCGACGTGATCCTGCGCCGGATGCACGCCTACGTTCACACGATCTGCCCGCAGTTCACCAAGACGGACATCAACTTTCAGCGCGTGCCGATCGTCGACACGTCCAACCCCTTCATCGCCCGCTGGATCCCGACGCCGGACGAGAGCCTCGTCGTGATCCGCTTCGCGAACCCGCGCGGGATCGACTTCTCCTACCTCGTCTCGATGCTGCACGAACTCGTGGATGACGCGCGCGAACTCGATCGTGATCCCGGGGCCGAAGCTCGACCTCGCGATGCAGCTCATCCTGACGCCGATGATCCTCCGCCTCATCGAGCAGAGCAAGAAGGCCTGACCCTGATGCAGCAGAGTGTGCCCCAGATCTCCCCCAGCGGGACGTCGCGTCCGATGGCGAACGCCATCCGCTTCCTCGCGATGGATGCGGTAGAGAAGGCGAAGTCCGGCCATCCAGGCCTGCCGATGGGGATGGCCGACGTCGTATCGGTTCTGTTCGAGCGGTTCGTCGATGTCGATCCGTCCATGCCGGACTGGCCGAACCGCGACCGGGTTGTCCACTCCGCCGGCCACGGCTCGATGCTTCTCTACGCCGTCCACCACCTCCTCGGCTTCGAGGATATGACGCGCGAGGAGCTGGAGAACTTCCGCCAGCTCGGCAGCCGAACCGCAGGCCACCCGGAGTACGGCCACGCGGCGGGGATCGAGACGACCACCGGTCCACTCGGCCAGGGCATCGCCAACGCGGTCGGCATGGCGCTTGCCGAGCGGCTGGAGGCGGCGCGCTTCGGCGACGATATCGTCGATCACTTCACCTACGCGCTGTGCGGTGACGGGTGCCTGATGGAAGGCATCAGCCACGAGGCGATCGACCTCGCCGGCCACCTGGCGCTCGGCAAGCTGATCCTCCTGTGGGACGACAACCGCATCACCATCGACGGGTCCACGGACCTCTCCACGTCCACCGATCAGGGCGCCCGGTTCGCCGCCGCCGGCTGGCACGTGCAGGCCGTCGACGGTCACGATATGGCCGCAGTCGCCGGCGCCATCGAGGCGGCGCAGGCGGACGCGCGGCCCTCGATGATCGCCTGCCGCACCGTCATCGGCTTCGGCGCGCCGACCATGGCCGGGACGCACAAGGTCCACGGCGCCCCCCTCGGGGCCGAGGAGATCGCCGCAACGCGCGAGGCGCTGGGCTGGGGCGCGGCCCCGTTCGATGTGCCGCAGGAGGCGCGCCGCCCTTGGGACGCCGTCGCGGCGCGGGGCCGCGAGGCTCGCGCGGCATGGCAGCAGCGCCTCGCCGCAAGCCCCAGGCGCGAGGCGTTCGAGGCCGGCCGCGCCGCGCCGGATGCCGGCCAGGCTGCGCGAGGCGACGGCCGCTTACAGGCGCGGGCTGTCCGCCGAGGCGCCGAAGCTCGCCACCCGCGTCGCGTCGCAGAACGCGCTCGAGGTCGTGAACGCCACGCTGGCGAACATGATCGGCGGCTCGGCCGACCTCACCGGCTCGAACAACACCAAGACCGGCGGAATGTCCCCGGTCACGCGGGACGATTTTGCCGGCGACTACATCCACTACGGCATTCGCGAGCACGCCATGGCCGCCGTCATGAACGGCATCGCCCTGCACGGCGGCTTCATCCCCTACGGCGGCACGTTCCTGTGCTTCGCGGACTACTCGCGCCCCGCGATCCGCCTAGGCGCGCTGATGGGTCTCAAGGTGATCCACGTCATGACGCACGACTCGATCGGGCTGGGCGAGGACGGGCCGACGCACCAGCCGGTGGAGCATCTCGCCGCGCTGCGGGCGATCCCGAACCTCAACGTCTTCCGCCCGGCCGATGCGGTGGAGACCGCCGAGGCGTGGGAGCTGGCCGTCCTGACCGATGGCACGCCGAGCCTCATCGCGCTCTCGCGCCAGGGACTGCCGACGGTGCGCACCGAGCACACCGACGAGAACCGCACCGCCCGCGGCGCCTACGTCCTGCGCGAGGTCGACCGGCGCGACGTGACGCTGATCGCCACCGGCTCCGAGGTCGAGATCGCGCTCGCCGCCGCCGACAAGCTCGCTGAGACCGGCATCTTCGCCGCGGTGGTCTCGGCGCCCTGTCTCGACATCTTCCGGCGCCAGGACGCGGGCTATCAGGGCGAGGTGCTCGGCACCGCGCCCAGGGTCGCGGTCGAGGCGGCGGTCGAGTTCGGCTGGGACCGCTGGATCGGCGACCACGGCGCCTTCGTCGGCATGGAGGGCTTCGGCGCCTCCGGTCCCGCACCCGCTCTCTATAAGCACTTCGGCATCACGCCCGAGGCCGTCGCCGACGCCGCCCGGGCCGTCATCAAGGGGAGGATCTGATGGCCCTCATCACGCTGCGCCAGCTTCTCGACCACGCCGCCGAGTACGGCTACGGCGTCCCGGCGTTCAACATCAACAACATGGAGCAGGGCATCGCCATCATGGAGGCGGCGAAGGCGACCGACGCGCCGGTCATCATCCAGGCCTCGCGCGGCGCCAGGGCCTACGCCGGCGACACCATGCTCCGCGCCATGATCGAGGCGCTCGCCGCGTCCTATCCGGGCCTCCCCATCTGCCTGCACCAGGATCACGGCGAGAGTGTCAGGACCTGCCTCTCCGCGATCCAGAACGGTTTCACCTCGGTGATGATGGACGGCTCCCTCGAGGAGGACGGCAAGACGCCGGCCGACTACGCCTACAACGTCGCCATCACCCGCCAGGTCGCGGACCTCGCCCACATGGTCGGCGCCTCGGTCGAGGGTGAACTCGGCTGCCTCGGCTCGCTGGTAGACCGGCGAGGGCGACCAGGAGGACGGCCACGGCGCCACCGGCACACTCTCGCGCGAGCAGCTGCTGACCGATCCGGACGAGGCGGCCCGCTTCGTGGCCGACACCGGCGTCGACGCGCTCGCGGTGGCGATCGGCACGTCGCACGGCGCCTACAAGTTCTCCGCCAAGCCGACGGGGACGTCCTCGCGATGGACGTGATCGAGACAATCCACGCGCGGCTGCCGAACACGCACATCGTCATGCACGGCTCCTCCTCGGTGCCCGAGAAGTGGCAGGCCGTGTTCAACGAGAACGGCGGCGCGATGCGCGAGACCTACGGCGTCCCGGTCGACGAGATCGTGCGCGGCATCCGGCACGGCGTGCGCAAGGTGAATATCGACACCGACCTGCGCCTCGCCGCGACCGCCGCCATGCGCCGGGTCGCCGCCACCGACGCCGCGCAGTTCGACCCGCGCAAGTTCCTGAAACCGGCGATGGACGCCATGAGCGAGGTCTGCCGCGACCGCTTCGAGGCGTTCGGCACCGCCGGCCAGGCCTCCAAGATCCGGGTCGTGCCGATGGACGACATGGCCCGGCGATACGCCTCCGGTTCACTCGGCGGTCCAGCGCTCGCCCACGCCGCCTGACCACCTGCCCGGCGCCCTCGCGGCGCCGCCGACCGAGACCCAGCCGGACGCACCCGCGCTCCGAACCGCGGGCGGCTGCCCGCATCCCGAACCCACGGACTCGTCCGCTCCGCTGATCCGAAGGAACCGAGAATGAACGAGAGAGCCCAACCCCTCACGAGTGAGAAGCGCTACGCGGCCGGTGTCCTCAAGTACGCCCAGATGGGCTATTGGGAGCCCGACTACGAGCCGAAGGACACCGATGTCATCGCGCTCTTCCGCATCACGCCGCAGGACGGTGTGGATCCGGAGGAGGCGGCGGCCGCCGTCGCCGGCGAATCCTCCACCGCCACCTGGACCGTGGTGTGGACCGACCGCCTGACCGCCTGCGAGAAGTACCGCGCGAAGGCGTACCGCGTGGACCCGGTGCCGAACCAGGAAGGCGCCTACTTCGCCTACATCGCCTACGACCTCGACCTCTTCGAGGCGGGCTCCATCGCCAACCTGACGGCCTCGATCATCGGCAACGTGTTCGGCTTCAAACCACTGAAGGCGCTGCGCCTCGAAGACATGCGCCTGCCGGTCGCCTACGTGAAGACGTTCCAGGGTCCGGCCACCGGCATCGTCGTGGAACGCGAGCGGCTGCAATGCTGGGGCCGCCCGCTGCTGGGCGCGACGGTGAAGCCGAAGCTCGGCCTCTCCGGCCGCAACTATGGGCGCGTGGTGTACGAGGCGCTGAAGGGCGGGCTCGACTTCACGAAGGACGACGAGAACATCAACTCGCAGCCCTTCATGCACTGGCGCGACCGGTTCCTCTACTGCATGGAGGCGGTCAACCGCGCGTCGGCCGCGACGGGCGAGGTGAAGGGCACCTACCTCAACGTCACCGCGGCGACGATGGAGGACATGTACGAGCGCGCCGAGTTCGCCAAGGAACTCGGCTCGGTCATCATCATGATCGATCTCGTCATCGGCTACACGGCCATCCAGTCGATGGCGAAGTGGGCGCGCAAGAACGACATGATCCTGCATCTCCACCGCGCCGGCCACTCGACCTATACGCGCCAGAAGAGCCACGGCGTATCGTTCCGCGTGATCGCCAAGTGGATGCGCCTCGCGGGCGTCGACCACATCCACGCCGGCACCGTGGTCGGCAAGCTCGAGGGCGACCCGGCGACGACGCGCGGCTACTACGACATCTGCCGCGAGGAATACAACGAGATGCGGCTCGAGCACGGCCTGTTCTTCAACCAGGACTGGGCCTCGCTGAACCGCATGATGCCCGTCGCCTCGGGCGGCATCCACGCCGGCCAGATGCACCAGCTCATCGACCATCTCGGCGAGGACGTGGTGCTGCAGTTCGGCGGCGGCACCATCGGCCACCCGGACGGCATCGCCGCGGGCGCGCAGGCCAACCGGGTGGCGCTGGAGGCGATGATCTTCGCCCGCAACGCCGGCGCCGACTACGTGAAGGAAGGCCCCGAGATCCTCGCCCGCGCGGCGAAGACCTGCACCCCGCTGCGCTCTGCTCTCGAAGTCTGGAAGGACGTGACGTTCAACTACGAGTCGACGGACGCGCCGGACTTCACCCCCCAGACCTCCGTCACCGCGTAAGGAGCCCGTCCCATGCGAGTCACCCAAGGCTGCTTCTCGTTCCTCCCCGATCTCACGGACGAGGACATCCACGCCCAGGCCCAATACTGCATCGACAAGGGCTGGGCCGTGTCGGTGGAATACACCGACGACCCGCACCCCCGGAACGTCTACTGGGAGATGTGGGGTCACCCGATGTTCGACAATCCGGACGCCGCCGCGGTCGTGTTCGAGATCAACGAATGCCGCAAGGCGCACGGCGGCAAGTACATCCGGCGTCGTCGCGTTCAACTCCTCGCCCGGCTGGGAATCGATCCGCCTCGCCTTCATCGTCAACCGGCCGGAGAAGGAGCCCGGCTTCCGCTTGTCGCGCCAGGAGGTCGGCGGCCGGGCGATCCGGTACACGATCGAGTCCTACGCCGTCGACCGAGCGCCCGAGAGCGAGCGGTACGGCGCCGGGGCCTGACAGCGCCCGCGGCGCCCGGGCTCGGACCCGCGGCGCCGGACGTCATTGGCAGAGGCGGGCGTCCGCCTTTTCCTCCCACGATCGTTTTTCTGCGCAGGAGCACGACATGGCCGACGCGTCGTCACCGGGTGCCAAGCGCCCCTTCCGTCTCCCGGGCGAGCCGTCAGACGGCGTGGGGCAATCTCCGCCCTCCGCCGAGGCTGCCCCGGAGAGCGGTCCGTCCGAGGCCGCGACCGAGCCGGCAGCGGATACGCCGGTTGCGATCGACCTCAGGCACGACTTCGAGACCTCCGGCGTGCGCGAGGTGCTCGACGAGCTCGATCAGGCCTTGATCGGCCTCAAGCCCGTGAAGCGGCGCATTCGCGAGACGGCGGCGCTGCTGCTCGTCGACCGCGCGCGCAAGCGCCTCGGCCTCGCGCAGGAGACGCCGACGCTGCACATGAGCTTCACCGGCAACCCCGGCACCGGCAAGACCACCGTGGCGCTGAAGATCGCCGACCTGCTCCACCGCCTCGGCTACGTGCGCAAGGGCCATCTGGTCTCGGTGACGCGGGACGATCTCGTGGGCCAATACATCGGCCACACCGCACCCAAGACGAAGGAAGTGCTGAAGAAGGCCATGGGCGGTGTTCTCTTCATCGATGAGGCGTACTACCTCTATCGGCCGGAGAACGAGCGCGACTATGGGCAGGAGGCGATCGAGATCCTGCTGCAGGTCATGGAGAACAACCGCGACGACCTCGTCGTCGTGCTGGCGGGGTACGCGGACCGGATGGACAAGTTCTTCGCCTCGAACCCAGGCTTCCGGTCACGCATCGCCCACCACATCGAGTTTCCCGACTACGAGGACGGCGAGCTGCTCCACATCGCCGAGCAGATGCTGGCCGAGCAGAACTATGCCTTCAGCGACGCGGCGCGGCAGGCGATGGCCGAGTACATCCCCCTGCGCCGCAACCAGAGCCACTTCGCCAACGCCCGCTCGATCCGCAATGCGCTCGACCGTGCGCGGCTCCGTCAGGCGAACCGGCTGTTCGAATCCGCCGACGGCCCCCTCGGCGCCACCGAGCTCTCGACCATCGACGAGCGCGACATTCGCATGAGCCGGGTGTTCTCCGGCGGTCTCGACACGCAAAAGGACGCGGCATGACCTTCGACCGCAGCCCCAAGATCGCCCCGTCGATCCTGTCCGCCGACTTCGCCGCCTTCGGGGCCGAGTGCCGGGCGATCGAGGCGGAGGGCGCCGACTGGGTCCACGTCGACGTGATGGACGGCCATTTCGTGCCCAACATCACCTTCGGCCCGCAGACGGTGAAGGCGATCCGCCCGCACGTGAAGACCGTGCTCGACGTCCACCTGATGATCGCCCCGGTCGACCCCTACATCGCGGCGTTCGCCGAGGCGGGGGCGGACATCATCACCGCCCACGTCGAAGCGGGGCCGCACCTCGACCGCACGCTCCAGGCGATCCGCGCCGCCGGCGCCAAGGCGGGCGTCGCGCTGAACCCGGCGACGCCCCCGGAGGCGATCGCGTACGTCCTCGACCGGATCGACCTCGTCTGCGTGATGACCGTGAACCCCGGCTTCGGCGGGCAGAGCTTCATCGAGGCGATGGTGCCGAAGGTCCGGCAGCTTCGCCAGATGATCGGCGACCGGCCGATCCATATCGAGATCGACGGGGGCGTGACGACGACGACGGCGCCGCTCGTGATCGAGGCCGGGGCGGACGTTCTCGTCGCCGGATCCGCCGTCTTCAACGGCGGATCCGTGAGGGACGCCCATGTCTACGGCGCCAACATCCGCGCCCTTCGCGATGCCGCCACACGTCAGCGTCATGCTGCCTGACGCGCTCATTTTCGATGTCGACGGCACCCTCGCCGAGACCGAGGAGGCCCACCGCCGCGCCTTCAATGCGGTGTTCGCCGAGGCGGGGCTCGATTGGGTGTGGGACCAGCCGCTCTACACCCGCCTCCTCGCCGTCACCGGCGGCAAGGAGCGCATCCGTCACTGGTGCGAGACGATCCGCCAACCGCTCGACGAGGACGCCGTGGCCGCGCTCCATTCCGCCAAGAACGCCCGCTACGCCGAAGCGCTCGCCGCGGGTGAGGTCGCGCTGCGGCCCGGCGTCGCCGCCTTGATCGAAGCGGCCGAGGCGGCCGGCGTCCGCCTCGCCGTCGCCAGCACCACGAGCCGGCCCAATCTCGACGCGCTGATCGAAGCGACGTTGAATCGCCCGAGCGAGCGTGTGTTCGAGGTGATCGCGTGCGGCGACGACGTCCCGGAAAAGAAGCCCCATCCTGCGATCTACCACCTCGCGCTGGCGCGGCTGGGGCTCGCTGGCGAACGCTGCATCGCTCTCGAGGACTCGTCCAACGGCGTTCGCGCCGCGGTGGGGGCAGGGCTGCCCTGCCTCGTCACGCCGGGCGTGTACACGGCGAAGGACGACTTCACCGGCGCTGTGGTGGTCGACACGCTGGAAGGCCTCACACCCGCCGACGTCATGTCCCGCGCCGCGCACGGCGAGCGGGTCTGATGGCGCGCGCGTACCGTGCGGTCGTGTTCGATCTCGACGGGACAATCATCGATTCGGCGCCTGCGATGCAGAAGATCGCGGGGACGTTCCTCGCCCGCCACGATCGTGCGCCGTTGACGCTGGAGGAGACCCGCGCGTTCATCGGCGAGGGCGCGCGAACCTTCTGCCGCCGCATGCTGGCCGCGCGGGACATCGCGGCTGATGAAGCGGCCCTCGATGCGGCGTACGAGAGGTTCCTCAGCCTCTACGTCGCAGCGCCCGCGGCCGATAACGCGGTCTATCACGGCGCGCAGGAGGCCTTGGCGGCGATCGCCGGCTCCGGGCGCGCCCTCGGTCTGTGCACCAACAAGCCCGAGGGGCCGACGCAGAAGGTCCTGGGCGCGTTCGACCTCGCCTCCATCCTGCAGGCCATCGTGACGGGCGATACGCTGGCCGAGAAGAAGCCACACCCGGCGCCTCTCCTGCACGCCATAGCGCAACTGGGCGCCAGGCCGGAGGACACGCTGTTCGTCGGAGACAGCGAGACGGACGCCAAAACCGCTGCCGCGGCATCGGTCGACTTCGCGCTCCACATGAACGGCTACGCCCATGATGCCGCCGCACTCGATTGCGGCTTCCGCTTTCGGGACTGGAGCGAACTGGCGGCGTTTCTCGCGGAGCCGCACGGCCGGTCCTGACTCGAGTGTGCCGCATGCGCTGGCGGGCACGGCGACGGCGATTGCGTCCGGTACTGCCTGCGGACGGCGACACCTCCCGCGGACATGATGACGTCCCGGTTCGGGCCATAGGCGTGGGGGAGTGATCCAGCACGTGCGGAAGCCGGCGGCAGCGCCCCGCAGAGGGGATTGGCTACAGATTGTAATTATATCGCGCTGACGGCATGATGCGGTCCATGGCAGTCATCCACGAGATCCAGTCGTTCGGTGTCCGCATCCCGCTTCAGCGGCCTGTGCGGCTGGCCAGCGAGGTGGTCGCCGCGGCTGACAACCTGATCGTGCGCGTGACGGATACGGATGGCGTCGTGGGCTGGGGCGAGTCTGCTTCGGCGCCCACGATGACGGGGGAGCGCCTCGCCGGCATGGTGGCGGCTGTGCGCGAGCGGATCGCGCCGCCGCTGATCGGTGCCGACGCCCATGACCGCGACCGTTGGCTGGCGACATTGGCCGGAATGTCCGGTGATCCAGGAGCGCGTTCGGCGGTCGAAGTCGCGCTCCACGACCTCCTGGGGCGACGCCTCGGCGTGTCCGTGGCGGCTATACTCGGCACTCGCCCGCAGCCCGTCGCTGTGATCCGAACGGTGGAGGCGGACATCTCGCCTCACACGGTCGCGACGCTTCTCGCGGACTGGACGACGCACTTCAAGGTGAAGGTGGGAATCGGGGCGCCGGCCGAGGAAGCGCGGGCGCTGGTGGCCCTGCGCGAGGCCATCGGGCCACAGAACCATCTCGCCGCCGACGCCAATATGGCCTGGACACTGGACGAGGCCAGCGCATTTCTCACAGCGGCCGTCGACGCGCGGCTCGACTACCTGGAGCAGCCGCTCGCGGGCGGCGACGTCGCCGGAATGGCGACCCTCGCCCGGAGCACGACGACGCCGCTCTGCCTCGACGAGGCGCTGCATGACGTTGCCGACATCACCCGCTATGCGCAAGCTAAGGGCGCCAGCGGGGTGGGGCTCAAGCTTCTGAAAGTCGCCGGCTTCTCGGGCGCTGAAAGGGCCGAAGGGGAAGCTCGGCGGGTCGGCTGGCGCACCACGTGGGCGTCGAAGATCGCCGAGAGTTCGCTCGGCGCCGCAGCCACGCTGCATGCGACCGGCTTCGCCGCCGACCACTCCTGGGGCGTCAGCCTCACGCATGACCGGCTGGTGGGCGATCTCGTCACCGAGCCGTTGACGGCGGTGGCGGGCCGGGCGAGCGCGCCGACGGGCCCGGGTCTCGGCGTCGAGCCGGACCCAGCGCGGATCGCCTGCTACCGCGTTGACCAATAGGCGCGGCATCTGCGCAAATATTCAGCAATATGAATGTCTGACCGTTTTTTGGGCTTAGCCGCGTTGACAGCAGGGGCGAGCGGGCATTTAAATACCGACAGTAGGTAATTGCTGGGTGCCCGTTTCAGAGATGTCGCCGAGCAAGCCGACCCCATCACAATGGAGGCAGACCATGTGGAGCCAGACGATCAGGTCTTTGATGCTTACGGCCGCCGTGGGCGTGACCAGCATCGCCCTTTCGTACGACGCGAGCGCCCAGGATGTGACCCTGCGGTTCGCGGGCACGCTGCCGACGACGCATCATAATGCCGAAGGCCAGTACATGTTCGCCGACAAGGTCAAGGAGAAGACCGGCGGCGCCGTGGAGGTCGAGGTGTACCCGGCTGGCCAGCTCTACAAGGCCCGCGAGATCCCCACTGCCATCGTGTCCGGCAGCATCGACATGGGGTTCAACCTGACCAGCGTGTGGTCCACGGATCCCGTCTCCGAGATCAACGACATTCCGTTCCTGTTCCGTAATCACGAGCACGCCGCCAAGGCCTGGGCGCCCGACAGCAAGCTCTACAACGCCTTCGCCGCCGAGATGGACAAGCGCGGCATGAAGACCGTCTACGTGATGTTCTTCGGCTCGCTTTTCGACTTCGGCAACAACGTGCGGCCGCTCCGGGACGGCGCCGACTTCGACGGCATCAAGATCCGCGGCTACGGCAAGCTCGCGGCCGAGGGCCTGCGCGCACTGGGCGCCTCGCCGGTCGTGATGTCGCCGGGCGAAATGTATCTCGCGATCCAGCGCGGCACCATCGACGGCGCGATCACCGGCGTCACCTCGCTCGAGAGCCGCAAGATCTGGGAAGTGACCGACTACGCCACCATCACCGGCGCCGCGTTCGGGGTGATGGCCGTCAACATCTCCAAGGCGAGCTGGGACAACCTGAGCCCTGAGCAGCAGGCCGCGTTGACCGAGGCGGGCGAGGAGGTCTTCGAGTGGTCCGTCACCGAGAGCGCCAAGCGTGACGCCGCGTCGACGCAGTTCCTCAAGGACCAGGGCATCGAAACCTACGTGCTGTCGGCTGAGGACAAGGAGCGGTGGAAGACGCTCTTCGCCCCCGCCCGCGCGGCGTGGGAAGAGCGCGCCGACGAGGAGCAGGAAGCTCTCGTGGAGTGGGTCGGCTCGCTCTGAACGGCGAGACGGCGGGCCAGGCGATGATCCAGTTCTTCACCATCCTCGACCGGCTGGTCCGCGTGATCAGCCTGGCCGCGGCGGTCTTGGCCGCCGCCATTCTCCTGATGATCTTCGTCATCGTTCAATACGAGGTGGTGATGCGCTACGTCTTCAACGCGCCCACCTCCTGGACCAACGAAGTCAGCATGTTCGCCATCGCCTGGGTCGGGTTCCTGGGCGCCGGCTATATCCTGCGGATCGGCCGGCAGTTGGAGATCGACGTCGTGACCATGCGCATCAGCCCCCGCGCGCGGCGCTGGCTGGGCACGGCGACCGATCTCCTCGGCGCGGTGTTCTGCGCCATCATCGCCAAGCTCAGCTACGACTTCGTCGTCATCTCCGAGATGATCCAGGCCACCAGCGCCTCCGAACTCGATACGCCGCTGTGGATCCCCTACCTCGCGCTGCCGATCGGCTTCACCATCCTGGGGATGGAACTCGTCGTGCGGATCTTCGTGCGATGGAACCTGGTGCGTGGCCGCGACGCCGATCACGCCCCCGTGCACGTGGACTGACCGATGCCTGGCGCACTCCTCACCGGGCTTCTGGCCCTCCTCGCCACCGGCATTCCGGTCGGTCTCGGCATCGCCATCGTCGGGGTCACGGTCGGCTACTTCGTGATCGGCGACTTCGAGCCTCCTCGGCGTCCCTTCGTCGGCCTTTGCCGGGATCTCCTCGTTCCTGCTCGTCGCGATCCCGCTGTTCATCCTGATGAGCGAGATTCTGCGCCGCGCCGGCATCACCGAACTGCTGTTCGAGACGGTCACGCGCTGGGTGGGGCATCTTCCGGGCGGGCTCGCGGTGGCGGCCGTCCTCACCAGCGCGTTGGGCGCCGCGATCTCCGGCAGTTCCGTCGCCAACGCGGCGGCCATGGCGATCGTCGCCGTGCCGCCGATGCTGGAGCGAGGGTACGACCGGCGCTTCACGTACGGGCTGATCGCCGCCAGCGGGACGCTCGGCATCATGATCCCGCCCTCGATCCCGCTGCTGCTCTACGGCGAGATCACCGAGGAATCGATCGGCGCGCTCTTCATGGCCGGCGTCATTCCGGGGATCCTGCTCGCGGTCATGCTGATTTGCTACGCGGTCTTCGTCTCGGTGCGCGGCGGCGTCTACGAGCCGATGCCCAAGGCCCCGTGGTCGGAGCGGCTCCGCTACACCTTGCGGGCGACGCCGGCCCTCATCCTGCCCGTGGTGATCGTCGGGGGCATCTACTCCGGCCTCTTCACCCCCACCGAGGCGGCCGCGGTCGGCTGCACCTATGCGCTGATCGTCGCGACACTCGTCTACCGCTCCCTGTCGTTCCGCGATCTGTGCCAAGCCTTCTTCGACGCCTTCACCACCTCGGCGATGATCCTCTTCATCATCTCCGGCTCGCACGTCCTCGGAACGGTGGTGACCAAGCTGCAGATCAGCCAGGACCTCCTCGACGCCGTGCAGGCGATGGACCTCGCACCGTGGGCGTTCGTGCTGGCGACGATGGTGCTCCTGTTCGCGCTCGGCATGATCCTGGAGGTGATTTCGATCATCTTCATCGTACTGCCGCTGCTGCATCCGATCATCCTCAGCCTGGGTCTCGATCCGATCTGGTTCGCGATCGTCTTCACGCTGAACATGGAGATCGCGCTGATCACGCCGCCGGTCGGCATGGTGCTCTACGTGATGGCCGGGGTCCTGAAGCGACCGATTACCGATATCATCCGTGGCATCCTGCCCTTTGTGGGAGTGCTGGCGGCGTGCCTGGCGGTTCTTCTGCTCGTGCCGGGGCTCAGCCTTTGGCTGCCATCGGTGCTGCAATAACAATCCCCGAGCGACGCGCCGCGACATGGGGCGCCGTTCGGCATCAACGACCACCAAGCGACTGGAGTGAACGATGAATGCGACCGATCCGGCGGACGCGCTGCTAGCCATCCGGCGGGTGGCCCGCGAGGCCAGCATGGCGACCTCGGCCGAGGACGCGCTGTGGGAGTTCACCCGGGTGCTGCCCTCGCTCGTCGGGCGCCCGCACCCGGAGCGCCAGTCGGCCTGCACCACCTTCATGCTCACGCCGGACGAGCGGCACCACCTCATCGTCGCGCCGATGAACTTCGCGCCCGAGCAGTACCACGAGCGCGTCGAGGTGACGCTCGGCCATCCGGCTCACGTGCGCCACACCCTGCTGCCGCTGCTGCTGCGCGAGACGCGCAACTACCCGAGCTTCGTGAAGATCCTGCAGACCTTCCGCGCCGGGTCGGCCATGTTCGCGCCGCTGATGTGGCAGGGCACCTACCTCGGCACGCTCATCTGCGCGAGTTCGATCCCGGCCACGTTCTCCGAGAGCGACCTTGCCGTGCACGAGAGCTTCGCGGCGGTGATGTCCGGCATGTGGACCGCGCACGATGGCGCGGGCTGGATGGGGACGCTCGACCTCGACAGTCTCCCGGAACGCGTCGCCGGCCCTGACGGTACCTCGCGGCTGCGATAGGCCGGACGCTGTCGATCAAGGGCCGCCAGCCGCATGCACAAACGAAACGTCCAGAGCATCCGCGATCACAATCGCTCCCTTATCCTGCGGCTGCTGCACCGCCGCCCCGGCCTCTCCCGTTCGGAGCTGGTGACGTTGGTGGGACTGACCGACGCCGCGGTGTCGCGCATCACGCGCGAAATGATCGACGCCGGGTTGATCGCCGAGGGCACCGCGACGGCGGTGGGCTCCGGGCCGGGGCGGCGCCATGTGGGACTGGCGCTGGCGCCGGGCGGGGCAACGGTTCTCGCCGCCTGCCTCACCCTCTTCGAGACATGTCTCAGCCTGGTGGACCTGTCCGGCAATGTGCTGGAAGAGCGCTCGCTGTCGAACCACATGGCGCTCCCGGCCGACGAGATCGCCGAGGCCATTGCCAGTGAGGCGCTCGAGATCGTCTCGCCCGCCGTCAAGGTGCTGGGCCTTGGTGTCGTCGTTGCGGGGGCGCTCGACCACGAGCGGGGCCTCCTGAGGGCCGCGTCGCTGCCGTCGCTGATCGGCACGCCGTTCCGTCCGCTGCTGGAGGAGCGCCTCAAGATCCCGGTGCATGTCGACAACCTCGGCAATGCCCTGAACCTGGCGGACTCCGGCGACCTGGCGGGTGTGCCGCAGAAGGGTACGACGATGCTGGTGCACGTGGCGGTCGGCCTCGGCGCGAGCCTCGTCATCGATGGGCGGCCTCACCGCCACGGTGGGGACGAGCGGCTGCTCGGGCACATCCCCGTCGTCGGCGCGACCGGCATGTGCCGCTGCGGCAAGTCCGGCTGCCTCGACACGCTGGTGTCCGGGTCCGGGATCCTGTCGCGCCTCGCGGGCGGGCACCGGCCGAAGTCGGTGGCGCGGCCGGCGGAGGATGCCGAACGGCTTGCCTCCGTGATCCGCGCGGCGCGCGAGGGCGACGTGGCGCTGAACGCCCTCTTCCGCGAGGCGGGCGAGGTGCTGGGCCGCCACCTCTTCCCCGTCAGCGTCGTGTCGGCGCCCGACCGGCTGACACTCGCCGGCCCCATGGTCCAGGTGCCCGCCTACGAGGAGGGCGTGCGCTACGGGCTCGAAGCGGCGTTTGGCCGAGCGTGTGTGGTGCCGCCGCCGGTCAGGATCTCGCGGATCGGCTACGCCGACGCCAGCCGCATCTTCGCGCTGGAAGAGTTCCTCCTGAATTCGCCGATCGAAATCAAGCGCGTCGCGCCGGCCGCGGCCGAAATGACGGCGCACTGAACCTCACAACAACAAGAGAACCTGTCATGCAGCTGATCGACCTGAGCCGTGAAATCTACCACAAGATGCCGCGGCTGCTGAACCACCCGTCCATCGTGATCACGCCCTACAGCACCCACGAGGAGGTGCGGGAAATGGACGGGGTGAAGTTCTCCTCGGCGACCATGTCGCTGGCGATGGGGGACCATGCGGGCACCCACGTCGACGCGCCGCACCACTTCGACGCGGACCCCAATGCGACGACCATCGACCAGATGCCGCTGGAGAAGTTCTTCCTCGAAGCCGTCTGCCTCGACCTGTCGCACAAGCCGCTGAAGTCCGACATCTCGATCGAGGACCTTGAGAAGGCGATCGAGGCCGCGGGCGTCGACATCCGCCCGAACGACATGGTGCTGCTGCACATGGACTTCTTCAACCGCTGCTACGGCACGGCGGGCTACCTGACAGACTTCCCGGGGCTCACGAAGGAGTCCGCGACGTGGCTCGGCGAGAAGGGCATCGCGATGTTCGGCGTCGAGGCGGTCAGCCCGGGCCGGCCGGGGGGCAACAACTTCGAGGTTCACATGGTCTGCCGCGACATGGGGTTCACCCACGTGGAGGGGCTGGTGAACATGGAGAAGCTGATCGGCAAGGGGCGGTTCCGGTTCATCGGCTTCCCGCTGAAGATCCGCGGCGGGACCGGCAGCCCGATCCGCGCCGTGGCGATGCTCGAGGATTGAGCGGCACGTGGCCGAGCTTCACGAGCTGACGGCGGGCGAACTTGCCGCCCGCTACGGCGACGGGTCGGCGCGGCCGAGCGAGGCGCTGGCCGCCTCGCTGGCCCGCTGCGATCGACTGAACCCGGTGCTGAACGCGCTGGTCACGGTGGACCGCGACGGGGCGGAGGCGGCGGCGCGCGAGGCGGACCGGCGCTGGGCGCAGGGCGAGCCGCTCTCCACCCTCGACGGCGTGCCGGTCAGCATCAAGGACAACCTGAAGGTCGGCGGGTTGCGGGCCACATGGGGCAGCCGCGCCTACGCGGATCACGTGCCGGAGCGAGACGAGCTTGCGGTGGCGCGGCTTCGCGCGGCGGGCGCCGTCATCGTCGGCAAGACCAACACGCCGGAGCTCGCGCTGGCAGGGTACACCTCCAACGACCTCTTCGGCGCCACCGGCAACCCGTGGGATCCGTCGATGACGCCGGGTGGCTCCAGCGGCGGGGCGGTGGCCTCGGTCATGGGCGGCATCGTGCCGCTGGCGTTGGCGACGGACGCGGGCGGTTCGATCCGCCGCCCAGCCGGCCACACGGGCGCCGTGGGTCTGCGCACCACGCCCGGCCTCGTCCCCCGGCGTGACGGGTTTCCGGCGCTGGCGACGGACCTGCAGACGATCGGGCCCATCGCCCGCACCACCGCGGACCTCGGCGCGACGCTGGCGGTGCTCAGCGGAACGGCGAGACCGGCATCGACGGGCGCAGGGGTCGCGGGGCTGCGAGTGGGCGTGGTCGGCCGGATCGGCGCGCATCCGGTGGACCGTGAGATCCTCGCCCGGCTCGACGAGGTGGCGGCGCATCTTGCGGAGGCGGGCGCGATCGTCGAACCGATGGACGAGCCGTGGGATCCGGACGAGGCCGGCGCCCTCTTCATGGGCCTCGCGTCAGTGGGCGTCGCGGCGACGTTGCAGGAGGCGATGGGGACTGGCTTCGCACCGACGCCGGCAATCGCCCGGCTGGCCGCGGCGGGCGCCGACGTCGACGGCATCGCGTACTGCCGGACGCTGGCCGCGATCGCCGAGTATCGGTGGAAGGCGGCGGATCTCTTCGGCGCCGTCGACGTGATCCTCTCGCCCAGCTCGGCCGCGATCGGGTGGGGGAAGGACGTCGCCTTCCCGGAGCGCATCGACGGTGTCGCCGCCGCGCCGCGCGCCTCCGCGATCTATACGACGTTCGCGAACATCGCAGGCTTGCCGGCACTGGCCTTCCCAGCCGCCCCGACGGACGGCGGGCTGCCGATCGGCATGCAGCTCATCGGTGCGGCTGGGTCCGATTGGAGGCTACTGGAAATCGGGGCGCTGCTGGAGGAGATCATCCAGTGGCCGAAGCTCGCCCCGGATGCGGCAATGCTGGGGGCGTAGCGCGCTCGGTCGCTACTGGATGTCCTCGAGGACCTTGCGGGTGGCCTTCCAGCCATTCCAGTGGTGCGCGCGCAGCACCTCGCGCAGGATCGCGCCTTCGCGCTGCTTGAGCGCGTCGAGGATTTGTTCGTGCTCCTGGACCGCGCGTGGCCAGCGGGACCCCTCCCGATTGCTGACGAAGCGAAACCGGCGGATGCGCGCGCTCTCGGCCCGGTAGACCCGCAGCAGCGCCGGATTGTGCGCGCACTCGAAGATCTGCTCGTGGATCGCCTGATTGATGTTGAAGTAGGTGAGCAGCTCGCCCTGCCGAAACGCCTCCGCCATCTGCCCGTGCAGCGTCTCCGCCAGTGCGATTTGCTCGTCGGTGGCCCGTTTGCAGGCCAGCTCGGCGGCATGGAGCTCCATGCCGATCAGCATCTCGATCACCGCCTCCACATCGCTCAGCGACAGTTTGACGACCATGGCCCCGCGATTGGGCGAGATCTGAACCAGTCCCTCCACTTCGAGGATCTTGAGCGCCTCGCGAAGCGGCGTGCGGGAGATGCCGAGCCGCTCCGTGATGACCCGCTCCGGGATCCGGTCACCTTCCGGCAGATCGCCCGCGACGATCATGTCCCGGATGCATTGCACTGCGTAGGCTGACCGCTGCCCGCGCTGGGACGCGTCCCGCAGAGGCTCATCCGGATTGGGATCACTTTCGACGATCTGCATGCAAATCCTTTAGATGAGGCCGAAAATGTCGGCTATGGGTGGTGTCTCGCCCAATTTTGCATGCAATAAGGCGTCAGCGGCTACGACAACGCAGAACGAAGCAGATTAAAATGAACTTCCACGCGTACTACCGGGATGTGAAGCCCGCCACCGTCTGCCTGATCGGAACCGGCGATTTTGGCCACAGCTTCATCACGCAGAGCGAGCGGATGGCGAAGATGACCACGCGCGTCGCCGTGGATCTGGACGCCGAGCGCGCCGGCAAGGCGTTCCTTGCCGCGGGAGTCGATCGCGCACGCATCGCCATCTGCACCACGGCCGGCGAGGCGAAAGCGGCGTGGGAGCGCGGCCAGTCCATCGCCACCGACAACACGGCCGTCGCGCTCGAGCTGCCGGTGGATGTGGTGGTCGAGGCGACCGGCGATCCCGAGGGCGGGGCCCGTCACGCCCGCATGTCGATCGAGGCGGACAAGCATCTCGTCATGGTGAGCAAGGAGGCCGACAGCGTGATCGGCCCCGGCATCGCGGCGATGGCGAACGCGCGCGGTCGGATCGTCACCCCGGTGGACGGCGACCAGCCGAGCCTCCTCATCGGCCTTGCGACCTGGGCCGAGACCCTGGGGTTCGAGATCATCGCCGGCGGCAAGTCCAGCGAGTACGACTTCGTGTTCGACGCGGCGAGCGAAACGATCGACAGCAACGGCCGCGTGATCGACGTGCCGGGGTTCGGCAAGGTCGATCGTCTGGGCGATCGGGACTGCGCCGAGGTGGCGGCCGAACGCGCTCACCTCGCCGCGAAGCTGCCGCAGAAGCTGGTGCCGGACCTTTGCGAGATGACGCTCGTCTCCAACCATACCGGGCTGATGGCGGACCGCTCCGACCTTCACGTTCCCATCGCCCGCATCGAGGAGCTGCCGGACTTCTTCCGTCTGCAGTCCGAAGGCGGTCTTCTGAGCGAAGGAGGGCGAATCGACGTCTTCCAGTGTCTGCGCGCGCCGCACGAGTTGAGCTTTGCCGGGGGCGTGTTCGTGGTGGTGCGCTGCACCGATGCGGCCACGTGGCGTCTCCTCGCGCACAAGGGTCACACCCTCAGCCGCGACGAGAACACCGCGCTGATTTGGCTGCCGCGCCATCTGCTGGGGCTGGAGGCCGCGACGAGCGTCCTCGATGCCGCGGGTCATGGCGTGTCCTCCGGCGCGGTGACGCTGACGCCGCACACCGATCTCGCCATGCTCGCCGACCGGGACTTCGCCGCCGGCGAGGTTCTGCACATGGGGGGCCACCATCACGAAGTCGCGGACGCCTCGGCGCGGATGATCCCGGCCGCACCTCTGGCGGACGAGGCCCCGGCGCCGTTCTACCTGGTGTCGAACCGGACGCTCGTGCGGCCGGTCGCGAAGGGGGAGATGGTTCGGCTACGCCGACGTCGAGATCGCGCCGGACTCCGAGCTGCTCGCGCTGCGCAAGGCGCAGGATGCGCAGTTCTTCGCAACGGCCTGACGGGCTGTGTGAACCCTTACGCCGAGGGTGAGCCATCGCGCTGGCTCACCCTCGGCGCGATCACATGACCGGCCGGCCGCCGTCGACCATGAGGTTGGTCGCGGTGATGTAGGACGCCTCGTCGGAGGCCAGCCACACGATCGGCAGCGCGATCTCGCGAGCATCGCACCAACGCTTCATGATGCAGTCCTTCACCGGCGTTGCGCGCAAATCCGCCTCGCTGGTGCCGGCCGCCGCCGCGCGCCGGATGTGGAACGGCGTCAACGTGTAGCCGGGGCAGAGCGAGTTCGCGCGGATGCCGTGCTCGGCTTCCTCGAAGGCGAGCGTGCGGGTCATGGCGATGATGCCGGCCTTGGTGGCATCGTACTGGCCCATGCCAGCCCGGCCCGTGACGCCATAGGTCGACGAGATGTTGACGATGGCGCCGTTCCCCGCCTGTCGCAGGTCGGGCATGGCGGCCTTCGCCATGTAGGCGTAGCTCAGCAGATTGACGGCGAGCACGCGCTCCCAGGTCTCGGCCTTCGCCTCCGCGAGCGGCTCGTAGGAGCGGATGCCGGCGTTGTTCACCAGGATGTCGATCTTGCCGAAGGCGCTCTTGGCCTGCGCGACCGCTTCGGCGCATGCGCTCTCGTTGGACACGTCGAGGGCGGCACCCTCCACCTTCGCGCCCGGCACGTCCTTCTCGATCCCGGCGACCACCTGGGCCAGCGCCTCCGTGTCGGGGTCCACGAGAAGAACGCTCGCCCCCTCTTCACAGAAGGCGCGGCCCGTGGCGCCGCCGATCCCGCCGGCACCACCCGTGACGATCGCCACGCGTCCAGCCAAACGTTCTGCCATCTTCCTATCCTTCGTTTTTGGAGCTGCGCCGTGGCGCAGGATCGATATCCTTGAGAGGCGGCCTCGGAGGGGCGCCCGGTGTCGCGCAGGCGCTAGCCGAGAAGACCGCCGGACGGCTCGCTCTCGTCGAAGCGGCCGCGGAAGGTCAGGATGAGGCCGGCGATGCTGTAGATGCTCGTCAGCCCGCCGCAGACCGGGATGGCGGCGTACCACCACGCCTTGTCGAAGCGCAGGAACGGCGTCGTCTCACCGGAGCCCGCCATGAACTCGTAGCCTTTGATGAGGAGCACGAGGGCCACCATCAGCATCAGGAACTTGATGAAGACCTCGATGATGTGGCGGACCGCCGGCGGCACGGAGACCAGCACCAGGGTGACGTTGTAGAGCGCCCCTTCGCGCCAGAGAGCGACGGTGCCGAGGAAAGTGAGCCAGGCGAACAGAAGCTCTACGATCTCGTCGGATCCGGTGATCGACACGATCGGCACGGAGCGTGTGATGACGCCGGCGAGAAGCAGGAGGAAGAGCCCCACCAGGGCACCGATCACCCCCCAGCGGCAAACGTACGCGACGGACCGGTCGGCGGCTTTCAGGACGGCGATCATGAGCCGTACCCAAGGGCGTGCGGCAGCCACAGCACTGTCTCGGGCACGAACGTCACGAGGAGGAGGACGGCGAAAAGGGCGATGAGGTAGGGCCACATCTCGCGCACCATGTCGCTGATCGGCACGTTGCTGACCGATGACACCGCGAAGAGGCACATCCCCACCGGCGGCGTCACCAGGCCGATCATCAGGTTCAGCACCATGATGATGCCGAAGTGGACGGGGTCGACGCCGATCTGCAGCATGACCGGCAGGAGGATCGGAAACGCGATGATGATGATCGCGATCCCCTCGATGAACATGCCGAGCACCAGGAGGATGATGTTGACGAGCAGCAGGATCGCCCACGGCTCGCTGGTGAGGCTGAACATCGCCTCGATGACGGCGTTGGGGATCTGCTGCTGGATGAGGACCCAGCCGAACGGCGCGGCGGCGGCGATGATGAACATCACCTGCACCGTCTGCCGCCCGGACAGCCAGAGAATGTCCGGAATGTCCCGCCACTTCAGCTCGCGGTAGACGCAGGTGCCGAGGATGAGCGCGTAGGCGGTGGCGAGGACCGCGGCCTCCGTCGGCGTCGCGAGGCCGCCGAGAATGCCGCCGATGATGAGGATCGGCGTCAGCATCGCCGGCAGCGCGCCGAAGAAGACCCGCCGCGCCTCCGCGCCGGCAGGCCGCTCATCCATGACGGGAAGCTTGCGGATCCGCGCGACGACGGTGATGACGATCATGAGCGCCAGCGCCATCATGACCCCGGGCATCACGCCTGCGAGAAACAGCGCGCCGATGGAGACGTTGGCGAGGCTGCCGTAGATCACCAGCGGGATGCTCGGCGGCATGATCGGTCCGATGGTCGACGAGACGGCGGTGATGGTGGCCGCGAACCGGCCGGAGTACCCGGCCTCGCGCATCGCCTTCACCTCGATGATGCCGAGGCCCGCCGCATCGGCCACCGCCGAACCGGACATGCCCGAGAAGATGACGCTCGCCAGCACGTTGACGTGCGCGAGGCCGCCGCGGATCCGCCCGACGAAGAGCTGCGCCGCCGCGAAGATCCGCACGGTGATGCCGCCGGTGTTCATCAAGTTGCCGGCGATGATGAAGAACGGGATCGCCAGCAGCGGGAACGACGTCGTGCCCGCGTACAGCCGCTGGATGAAGATGAAGAGCAGATCCGGGCCCGTCACCCACCACATCGTGCCGATGGCGGTCGCGGCGAGGGCGACGGCGATCGGCGTGCCGACGAGGATCAGCGCGCACAGAACGAGCAAGAGGACGACCATCAACATGGGGCGCACCGACTCCGGATGGAGGCGTTGAAGGGAGAGGAAGACGCAGACCGGGCGCGCGGACGGTGGCCGCGCGCCCGGTTCGAGATCAGCTTTGGGTCTTGGCCGCCTCGACGAAGCCCTTCCATGTCTCCCAGGCCTCGTCGCCGATGTTGCTGCGCAGCTCGGCGTAGGCCGGCTCCATCTGCGCCTGGAAGGGGGCGATATCCGGCCGGGTGACAGCGACGCCGGACTCCTGCATCGTGGCGAGGTAGTCCTCTTCCTGCTGCACGACCTGGGCGCGGGCGGCGTTGCCGGCGGTGGTCGCCTCTTCCTGGATGATCGCGCGCTGCTCTTCGGTCAGACGGTCCCAGCTCTTCGGATTGGCCGCGAGCATGACCGTCGCGTAGATGTGCTTGGTCAGCGCGATGTGGTCCTGCACCTCGTAGAACTTCGCCGCGTAGGTGGTGCCGACGGGGTTGTCCTGTCCATCGACCGTCTTGTTGGCGAGGGCGAGGTAGACCTCCTGGAAGGCGATCGTCTGCGTCTGCGCGCCGAGGGCCTCGAACGCGAGCTTGATCGCCAGCTCGGGCGGCACGCGCAGCTTCATGCCCTGGATATCTTCGGGCGTGTTCACCGGGCGCACGCTGTTGGAGAGGCTCCGGAAGCCCCATTCGTAGTTGGCGATCCAGGTGAACCCGGCGTCGGCGAGCTGCTCGGCCATCCAGTCACGCGCCGTCACGTCGAGCGTGCGGTGGGCGTGCTCGTAGCTCTCGAACTGGTAGGGGATGTTGACCACGCCAACCGTGCGCGAGAGCGCCTCGATGTTGGCCGGGTTGAGGATGATCATGTCGACCGCGCCGGCCCGCACCTGCTGGGCGGTCTCGGTCGGAGAGCCGAGGGCGTTGTTCGGGAAAATGGTGATCTGCACTTCGCCGCCGGTCCGCTCGGCGATGTTGTCCACCATCTTAACGGTGGTCGTGTGCACCGGATGGCTGGTGTCGGCCGGGTGTGTGAGCTTCAGGTTCGTCGCGGCGCGGCTGTAGCCGGGCCGCATGATGACTGCCGCCGACGTTGCGCCGGCGAGGGCGACGAAGCGACGGCGCGAGAGCATATCGAAGGGAGATCCCATGGCTGTTTCCTTCCGCCAAATCTTTTGATCGACGCGCTCTTCGGCGCGGTTTCGTCAGACACGAACAGGCGGGAGAACCGTCCCGGCAAGCTGCGCCTTGGTTCATGTTTGCATACAACAATGGCCAATCGTCAATCGGTTCCTCGAATTTGCGCCATGTTTGGCCTGGATTGCATGCAACCATCTGCCGCATGACGCCTCGGTGCTCTCGTCTGGCGGCACAGGGTCGGGGCGAGATATCGTGACTTGCTCGCGGACCACCGGGAGCGGACGGTCTCAGCGCGCCTCGGGCGCGCGGCGGAACAGGCGACGATAGAATGTGGCATCCGATGTCGCGGCGAGCCACAGGCCGATCAGCATCGTCGCCACGGCGGCGAAGGCGAGGCGGCCGAACAGCACGCTGACGAGATCGGCCCCCGCGGCCACCACCACGATGGTGTCCTCGATGATGCCGTGCGCCAGCCCCATGAAGGCGCAGGACAGGAAGATCTGTCGCGGCGGGATGGTGCCGCGCCGGGCCTCGCGGATCAGCAGTCCGCCGCCGAAGGCGACGCCCAGCAGCATCCCGATGGTCGTGAAGCTCGCCGCCTCGCGGCCGATGCCGACCAGCCGGAACATGGGCGAAAGTGCCCGGTCCACATAGGCCATGGCACCGAAGTGTTTCAGGCCCTCGATGGCGAAGGTCAGCGCAAACAGGATCACGAACATCGACAGGAGCGTCCTGCCGAGGTCGATGAAGAACGGGAGCCAGCCTGCGGAACTCGGTCTCTGGTAGCCACAGCGGGTCGATCGGCGCGGCAAGCCAACCGGTCGCCGTGAAGATGCGGTGGAGGATCAGTGCGAAGAGCATCCCGCCGACAATGCGGATGGAGGTGCTGGCGAGGAGCCCCGGTCCTGCCTTCTGGATGATGCGCTGTTCCACCGGGAGCGCGTGGGCGAACAGCAGGAGCGCGGCGAACACGGTCATGTCCGCCTCGCTGAGCGCGCCGGGTGCGATCAGCGTGAACACCACCGTCACCCCGGCCCAGATCCCGACCAGAAGGCCGGTGAGCCATGCGATCGCGAGTTCCGGCGGCAGGCCGAACAGCCCCATCAGCCCCGACAGGTAGGGCGCAATGGCCTTGATCGCGCCGACCTCCGTCAGCACCCGCGCCAGGATGGCGATGGGCACAATGATCCGCGCCAACTCCCAATAGATCGTGAGCGCTTCGCGGGCGATGCGGGCGGCGGGATAGGGTGCGCTCACGGTCGGTCTTTCTGGCGTGGAAGTCGAAGGCGGCCGCGAGGCGGCGGCCCTTGGGGCGGAGGAACAACGTAGGTGGGGCGGCAGGTGCGACCGCCCCCATCGTCCGTGCGCGATAGGGTTGTGTCATCGGCAGGCCGGCACGAGGCGGGATGGGAAGCGGTGACGTTCGGCCACGGCGCCCGGCGCGAGCCGCCGTTGATCCCGCCCGGCGCCGCGCTCACACCAGACCTTGGTGGCGGCGCCTAGTAGTCTCGTGGCGGGGCGCGCGACAGCAGCATGTCCGGGTCGACGATCTGCTCGCGCGTGCTGAGGAACTCCTTCAGCGCTGTGATGTGCACGAGCATCCGCCGCGCCACGGCCATACCGTCTCCCTCCCGCAGGAGCGTGAGGATCTCGGCGTGGGCGTCGACGCATTCGCAGGCGAAGGCCTCCGCGTCACCGTCGATCACGCTGCGGTACCGCACGAAGTCGGTCAGAAGGTCGTTGATGAAGAGCGCGCTGAACCGAAGCATCGGGTTGGGGCATCGCGACGAGATGATGTGGTGGAACCGCAACTCCTCGATTCGGTGCTCGTGCGGATGCACCTCGCCCAGGCGGCCTTTGCGGCAACGCTCGACGGTCTCCTCAAGCGCGAAGAGGTCGGACGCCGTGAGATGGGGGGTGGCGAGTTCCGCCGCGCGCGGTTCCACCTGCTCGCGGAAGTCATAGACCTGGCTCCAGGACAGCGGCTGGAAGTAGAAGAAGCTCTTGAGGTGGAAGCTCGCCGCCTCGTAGCTGATCTCTGCCACGCGCACGCCCCCGCCGAGGCCGGGCGTGATCTCGATCAGCCCCTGCGCCTCCAGGATTTTCAGCGCCTCGCGCACGGTGCCGCGGCTGGACCGAAGCTGCTCGATCATCTCTCGCTCGTTGAGGAGGCGGTCGCCGGGGTTGAGCTGGCGGCGCACGATCGAGCGGCGGATCTCGTCGGCAATCAGTTCCGCCTTCTTGGGACGGCGCAGGCGCGTCTGATCGAACTGGAAGGGCGGCGGCATGTCCTTCGTGTCCGGTCGGACGGCGGCTGCATCGCGTGCGGTCACGGTCTTCTGCTGCATCGCTCGGCAAACCTTTCCAGAGACGTTGGGACGCCGATCGAGTTTCCGGCTTCACCTGGCGCGCCGGTTGAGTGGATCGGGAGCGCCGCCTTCGGCCAATTCCTGCCCCAATTCGGGGCAGTTTGGCAATTTTCTGCGAAAATCGAATCCTTTACGAACAGGCAAATCAATAATATCATGATGTTTATGGGCGATCGATGGATCTGCGGCAAAAACAGCGACCGCACACCGTGCACCCGCCGGCAGGCGAGGGCAGGAACAGGAGATTTCCAGACCATGAATGAGACAACCAAGCCGGGCTTTGCGAGCACTCATCGACGGATCCTGCACTCCGCGATCACCGCCGTCGGCGCCACGATGCTGCTGGCATCGTCGGCCCAGGCACAAGAGCCGTTCGAGCTCCGTCTCGGCCTGATCTACACGCCCGCGGTGCCGATCATTCAATGCGGCGCGAACCCGCTGGTCGAGGATCAGGCGCTGAAGGATCTCGGCCTCGACATCACGGTTATTCACTCCGCCCAGCTCGGCGGCGAGAACGACATGGCGCAGCAGGTCTCCTCCGGGCAGCTCGAGATGAGCATCTCCGCCTCGTCGATCCTCGCGTCCTGGATCGAAGACCTGGCGGTGTTCGAGACCTATTACCTTTACGACGACGTCGACCAGGCGTTCGCCGCCTACGAGACGGGCGTCGCAGACGAGCTCTTCAAGGAGCTGCGCGATGTCGCCAACATCCAGATGCTCGGCAAGCCCTGGCTCTACGGCCAGCGTCACGTCTTCGGCGCGAAAGCGCTGCGCACCCCGGCGGACTTCGAGGGTCTGAAGCTGCGTGTGCCGCAGACGAGCGTGTCCATCGCCGGCGCGCAGTCCCTCGGCGCGAGCCCGACCCCGACGGCCTATTCCGAGCTCTACCTGGCGCTCCAGCAGGGCATCGTCGACGCGGCCGAGGCGCCGGCGTCCGTGGCCATGGCGGAATTGTTCTACGAGCCGGCCGAGTACTTCAACAAGACCGGCCACCTCATCTCCGCCGCGCCGGTCTACATCAACGCCAACATCTACGACGCGATGTCGGCCGAGCAGCAGGAGGCGCTGAACAGTGCCGTCGCCGCGGCTGCCGAGAATGTTCGCAAATGCGTCGAGGAGGCGGACGCCGCGGCCTATGAATCGTGGGCCGAATCGGGCGCGGTCGAGATCGTCGACGACGTCGACCTCGACGCGCTGCGCACGAAGGCGCGCGCCTTCTTCGGCGAGAACTTCCCCTGGAGCGACACCTACAAGTCGCTGCGCGCCGAGCTGTCCGGCGAGGGCGCTGCCGAGTGAGACCGGCCGGGTCCGGCGAGGGGGCGTCGATGCCCCCTTCTTGGATCGAGCGGGTGGAGCGGGCGCTGATCCTCCTGGAGGAGGTCGTCAGCGTCGCTCTGCTAGCCATGGTGCTGGGCCTCATGTTCGCCCAGGTGGTGGCCCGCTACGTGTTCGAGGCGCCGCTGTTCTGGAGCGACGAGATGGGGCGCTACTGCTACGTGTGGCTGGCCTTCATCGCCTCCGCCGCACTCGTCGGCAAGCGGGCGCATATCCGCATCGATCTCATCAACCGCGCCCTCGGCCCGCGCGGGCAAATGGCGGTCGAGATGCTGTCGACCGTCATCGTGATCGGCACTTGTTTGTTTCTGGTCCAGGGGAGCTGGGCCTGGTTGATGACCAACGTCCGGCCGACATCGCCGGCGCTGCGCATGCCGCTCGTCTATCTCTACGGCGTGGTGTGGGTCTCCTATGGCCTCATGGCGCTGCACGCGACGCTCAATCTCTTTCTCCTCGCCACTGGCCGTCTCGCCCCGCAGGGTGACGACCTTTTCGAGCAGACATGACCATACTCTGGCTCTTCGGCGGCGTCCTCGGGCTGCTCGCCATTCGTGTTCCGGTGGCCTTCGCGCTGCTGCTGCCGTCGCTGGTCTATGTCCAACTGGAGCCGTACATCACGCTGGGCATCGCGCTGCAGCGGGTGACGGCGATGCTGGACTGTTCCCGCTGCTGGCCGTCCCGCTGTTCATCCTGGTCGGATACGTCGCCAACGTGGCGGGCCTCGCCGACCGGCTCATCGAGGCGCTGCTGGCTGTTGTGGGACGGGTGCGCGGCAGCCTCGCCTACGTCAACGTCAATGCCAGCCTGGTGTTTTCCTGGATGAGCGGCTCGGCGATGGCCGACGCGGCCGCCATGGGCTCGGTGCTGATCCCCACCATGCGGCGCAACGGCTACGACCCCGCCTTCGCGGCCGCCATCACCGCCGCCTCGTCGACCATCGGCCCGGTGATGCCCCCGTCGATCGGCGCGGTGATCTACGCGGTGCTGTCTGGGCTCGTCCATCGCGGCGATGTTCCTTGCCGGTGTGGTCCCGGCGTTCGTCATCTTCGTCTCGCTGACGATTTACGTGTTCTTTTATGTGCGCAAGCGCGAGGGGCTGGTCGCCGAGAAGCGGACGCCGCGCCAGATCGTTCGCGCCATCCTGGTCGCGCTGCCGATCCTCGTCGCGCCGGTGGTGCTGCTGGGCGGTATCCTCGGCGGCATTTTCACGCCGACCGAGGCCTCCGGCGTCACCGTGGTCTACCTCATCGTGGTGAGCTTCATCGCCGGGTGGATGGACGTGAAGAGCTTTTCCGTGCCTTCCGCCAGTCGGCCGCGACCACCGGTCAGGTGATGCTGATCGCCGCCGCAGGCGGGCTTTTCTCCTACATCATGTCGCGCGAGGCGGTGCCGCAGCAGATCGCCGACAGTCTGCAGCAGCTGACGACCGACCCGGTGGTGTTCCTGCTTCTCCTCAACATCGTGCTGCTGCTCGTGGGTATGATCCTGGAGCCGGCCTCGGCTCTCTTGGTGACGGTCCCGGTGTTCCTCCCGGTCGCGCTGGAGTTCGGGATCGACCCGATCCACCTCGGCGTGATCGTGATCCTCAACCTCACGCTCGGGCTTCTGACACCGCCGATCGGCCTCGTCCTCTTCATGCTGAGCTCGGTGGGCGGCGTGAAGTTCGGCGATGTCCTGCGGGCGACACTGCCGCTGCTGGTGCCGCTCTTCGCCACCTTGCTGCTGGTCACCTACTGGTCGGACCTCAGCCTGATGTTGCCGCAGCTGTTCGGTTACCGCTGACCCCCGTCAGCGTCCGAGCCCTCACCGGCCAACCCTTGGAGACCTTGCGATGAACGACAGCGAAGTTCGCCTCGCCACCATTCAGATGAACAGTGTCGACGACGTGAAGGACAATCTCGCCAAGGCCGAGGCGATGATCGAGACGGCGGTGAAGGAGCGCAACGCCGACCTCGTGGTGGTGCCGGAGTTCTTCAACATCCCCTACGTGTTCCAGTGGCGCGACTACGCCCACATCGACCGCGCCGAGCCGGCCGATGGCCCGTCCATCACGCTGATGCGCGATCTGGCGAAGAAACACGGCATCGCGATCGTCGCGACCATCTTCGAGGAGGAGGCGGCGGGCCTCTACTACGACACCGCGTTCATGATCGAGAGCGACGGCCGCATCGTCGCCAAGTACCGCAAGGTCCATCCCGCGGCGGTCGAGAGCCTGGAGAAGATCTATTTCCGGTACGGCTCCCACTTCCCCGTCGCCAAGCTGCGCGGGCTGAAGGTGGGCTCGGTGATCTGCTACGATACCCTGTTCCCGGAGTTGGCGCGGTGCGCCGCGCTGAACGGGGCCGAGCTCATCGTGATCCCCTTCGCCGCGCCGCAGGTCAACGCGTGGCGGTCGATCATGATCACACGGGCGTTCGAGAACGGCGCCTGGCTCGCCCCCACCAACAAGGTCGGGCTGGAAGGCGAATGGACCTTTGGCGGTCACTCCATGATCGTCGATCCGACGGGCGAAGTGGCGGCCGAAGCGCCCACTGACGCGGAGGCCATCATCGACGCGACCGTGACCCGCGAGGCGGTGTTCGCTGCGCGGCGGGTGAAGCCGATGTTCCGGGATCGCCGGCCCGACCTCTACACGCCCATCACCACGCCCACCGAGGATATCGCGGTCGCGGTCTGACGCGACCGACGTTCCCGCAACACTCAAGAGACGAGCGCGCCCATGTCTGCTGACACCAACGCCGCCCTGCTGGGCGCCACCCCCCGTGGCGGGCCCATCCAGGTGTTCCTCGCCGCGCCAGGCACCCCGCGCCTTCCCCGCGTCGTGCGGGGGAGGGGATCTATTTCTGGGACGAGGCGGGCAAGCGCTACACCGACGTGTCGTCCGGGCCCGTCGCCAACAACCTCGGCAGCGGCAACAAGCGGGTGCTGAAGGCGATGGCGGAGCAGGCCGAGGCCTGCGCCTTCGCGTTCCCCGGCATGTTCGAGAGCGAGGCGAACGTTAAGCTTGCCGATCTCCTGACCGAACTCGCCGGACCGGGCCTCGACCGGGCCTTCTTCGTCTCCGGCGGCAGCGAGGCGACCGAGAGCGCGATGAAGTTCTGCCGCCAGGTGGCGCTCGCGAAGGGCGAGCCGGAGCGGTGCAAGATCATCTCGCGCGAGCCGGGCTATCACGGCGGCACCATGGGGGCGCTCGCGCTGACGGGTGACGCGCACCAGCACGCCACGTTCGGCGCGATGTTCAAGCCGATGCCCAAGGCGCCCGCGCCGTTCACCTATCGTTTGCCGCCGAACCACACGCGCGAGAGCTACGCCCGCCACTGCGCGCAGGCGCTGGAGAACACCATCCTCAGCGAGGGCCCCGTAGACGATCCTCGCCTTCATGATGGAGCCCGTCGGGGGCCTGGCGACCGGCGCACTGGTCGCCGAAGACATCTATTTCACCATGGTCCGCGAGATCTGTACGCGGTACGGTATCCTTCTCATCTTCGACGAGGTGATGAGCGGGGCGGGACGCACGGGCAAGTTCCTCGCGGCGGATCATTGGCCGGATGCGCGGCCCGACCTCGTCATTCTCGCCAAGGGCATCGCCGCCGGCTACACGCCCATGGGTTGCCTGCTGGCGCCGAACGACCTGGTCGAGCTGGTCGCCTCCGCCGGCGGCTTCATCAACGGCTTCACCTATTTCGCCAACCCGCTCTCGTGCGCCGTCGGCCACGCGGTGCTGCGTGAGGTGGTGGACAACGACCTTATCACCAACGCCGCCGTGCGCGGCGCACAGCTCGAGGCGCGCTTGAACGACATCGCCGGGCGCTCCGCCATCGTCGGCGACGTACGCGGGCGCGGGCTCCTGCTGGCAATGGAGCTGGTCGCCGACAAGGAAGAGAAGCGGCAGCTGCCGCTCGAGCTGAAGGCGCCGTCTCGCTTCCAGCAGATCGCCATGGAGACCGGCCTCGCCGTCTACTGCCGGCGCACGAGCAACGGCGCCTATGGCGACTGGCTGATGGTCTCTCCCGCCCCTGATCGTGACCGAGGCCGAGGTCGACGAGATCGCCGAGGGGCTGGAGCAGGCCCTCGCCACCTACGAAAACGAGCTTGCCGCCGCCGGCCAGCTCTCCTGACGCCATCGACGAGGACCCGACTTCATGCTCGACGCCGCCACCGCCAAGGTGCTGCCCATCACCGGTTATCTGAACCGCCTGTCCACCCGGCCGGGCGGATCCCTCGAGGTGAAGGTCAGCGCGCAAGGCGACGGCGACTATTCGGCCGATGTGGTGCGGATCGTTTCGGGAGACCCGAACCCCGCGGGAAGAGGCCTCGACTACCGCGAGGTGTCCTTCCCACTCGAGGGCAAGTATCCGGCGCGCCATCAGCCGATCGATCGCGGGTCCTACGCCAGCGTTCCCGCCTCGCCGGTGTTCGCCGCCGACCGCCTGCTTTCAGCGCATGGATTGAGCCGTGGCTGCTGACCGACACCGCGTCGATCATCGCCGCGGCACTGGATGAGAGCGGTGCCGGCTGGCGTTTCGAGGCGAGCGAAGACCGCCTCACCCTGCGCCACCGGGACAGCGCCGGGACCGAGAGCGAGGTGAGCGTGGCCTGCCCGCTGCCGCGCCGCGAATGGGTGCGGGTCTGGGCCGGCTACGACCGCGCGGCCGGTCGGCTCGTCGTCGGCTGCGCACCGCGCGACACGGCGGACGTCTTCGTCGGCGAGACGGCGACGGATTTGGCCCCGCTGCCGGCGTCGCTGCGGCTGACGATGGCCGCGCGGGTGGAGCACGGTCTCTCTCGCGACCACTACAACGGGCGGCTCGAGGACCCGGCGCTTCACGCCACGCTGCCCGATGGCGAGACGGTGCCCGCGCGCCCGATTCTCCGGCCTGCGATCTCGTCGCCTGGTGGGATTTTGCCGTGGCGATGGACACGCAGACGATCGTCGACCGCGGCCCCTACGGCCTCGGGGGCAGTGTCATCAACATTCCGACCCGAGCCGTCTGCGGGCGGCAGTGGGACGGGAGCGTCCTCGACTGGACGCAGGATCCGCGGCACTACGCGACCATCCATTTCCACGACGACGACCTCTACGACTGCCGCTGGGCGACCGACTTCCACCTCACCGTACCTGAGGGCATGCCGAGCGGCGTCTATGGCCTGCGCCTCACGAAGGGTGACGCGCAGGACATCCTGCCGTTCTATGTGCTGCCGCCGAAGGGCGCGCCGGCGGCGAAGATCTGCTTCCTCGCATCGACCCTCACGTACCAGGCCTACGCCAACCACGCGCGGGGCAACTGCGACGAGGCGATGCGCGCGCGGATCAGTGAGTGGGGCGCATCGCCCTACAATCCGGACGACTACCCGATCTACGGCGGCTCGACCTACAACTTCCACCCGGACCGCAGCGGCACGGCGTTCTCCTCGCTGCTGCGACCCACGTTGACGATCCGGCCGGGTTTCCTGACGTTCGTCGACGCGAACGGCTCCGGCCTGCGCCACTTCCCGGCCGACACGCACCTCCTCACCTGGCTCGACATGCGCGGCATCGAGGTCGACGTCATCACCGACCACGATCTCGACGAGGAGGGGCTCGGCCTGATCGCCGGGTACAGCACGGTGATGACAGGGTCCCATCCGGAGTACCACACGGTCGGGACGCTGGACGCGCTGGAGGCCTACACGCACGCCGGCGGCAACCTCGTCTATCTTGGCGGCAACGGCTTTTACTGGAAGGTCGCGCGGGAGACGACGCTACCGGGAACGCTCGAGCTGCGCCGCGGCGAGGGCGGCATCCGTGCCTGGGCGGCGGAGCCGGGCGAATACTACCACCAGATCGACGGCGCCTATGGGGGTCTGTGGCGCCGGAATGGTCGCCCGCCGCAGCGCCTCGCAGGGGTCGGCTTCTCCGGCCAGGGACTCTTCGAGGGGTCCTACTATCGCCGGCTCGATGCATCGCACGATCCGCAATACGCCTGGGTGTTCGAGGGTGTGACGGAGGAGAAGCTCGGCGACTACGGGTTCAGCGGCGGCGGCGCGGCCGGGTTCGAGCTCGACCGGGCCGACATCGAACTCGGCTCCCCCCGAAGCACTGTGATCCTGGCGCGAAGCGAGGGCCATGGCGACAGCTTCGTCGTGGTGCCCGAGGAGCTGCTGTCCCACATCTCGACGGTCACCGGTGAGCCGCCGGCCGGCCTCATTCGCGGCGAGATCGTCTTGTGCCCGATCCACGGCGGCGGCCAGGTCTTCGCCGTCGGATCGATCACGTTCTGCGGCAGCCTCACCCACAACAACGGCGACAACGACGTGTCGAGGATCCTTGAGAACGTGCTGCGCCGCTTCAGCGAAGGGGCGGGCGCGGGCCCGTCCGCGGAGACGTAGCCGCCCCGCAGGCCGCGGGTCGTCGCCGCGGCGACGACCGGTGGATAGGCCGACGACGCGGCGCCCGGTTGCGCCACGCCCGGCCCGTCCTCGACAGCGGTTAGCCGTTGGTGATTTCCCGGCGCACGATCGCGGCGCCATCCGCGAGTGCTTTCAGCTTGGCGAAGGCGACGTCGCGCGGATGGTATTTCATCCCGCAGTCCGGCGCGGCGATCAGGCGCTCCGGGTCCACGAATTCGAGCGCGCGCCGGATGCGGGCGGCGACGTCGTCCGCCGTCTCGACGTCGTTTGTGCCGAGGTTGAGTGATCCGAACAGGATCGTCTTGCCGGAGAGGTTCGTCAGGATTCCGGGGTCGAGGTTCGGCTGCGCGGCCTCGATGGAGATCTGGTCGGCGATCGTGTCGGCGAGCTGCGGCAGGAACGAGTAGCCGGCCGGCTTTTCCGTGACGAAGGCCGCGTAGCCGAAGCACAGATGCACGCAGGTGGTCGCGTCCACTCCCTCCAGCGCCCGGTTGATGGCGCTGACGGCATACCCCTCGGCCCGCTCCGGGAACGCCTGCATCCAGGGCTCGTCCAGCTGGACGATGTCCGCCCCCGCGGCGACGAGGTCGCGCGCCTCCGCATTGACGGCGTCCGCGTAGGCGTAGGCCATCTCCGTGACGTCTGAGTAGTAGTCGTTGTACGCCTGCTGGGCCATCGTGAACGGCCCCGGCAGCGTGACCTTGATCGTCCGGTCGCTGTACGAGCGCAGGAACTTCACGTCGTCGACCGCCACCGGACCCGCGCGCTTCAGCGGTCCGACCACACGCGGCACCGCGATTTCCTTGCCGATGCGGCTGATGACCTTGCCCGGGTTGTCCTGGTCGATCCCCTCGAGCGAATTCGCGAAGTGGTTGGAGTAGCTTTCCCGTCTGACTTCGCCGTCGGTGATGATGTCGATGCCGGCGCGTTGCATGTCGTCGATCGCCAGCCGCGCGGCGTCGTCCTGCGCGCGGCGCAGCTCGTCTTCCGGCACGCGCCAGATGTAGGGCGCGCGAACGCGCGGCACGCCAGCCTTCAGCTTCTCCCGGTCGATCAGCCATTCGGGCTGCGGATAGCTGCCGACCACGGCGGTCGCGACGATGGTGTTGGTCATGGTCTTCTCCCGGGCCGCCCGCTGGGGCGGTTGTTCTGATCGGTTAGGGTAGGCACGTCCTGGATCCGTCCGGCAGCTCCACGTCGCACAGCGACAAGGCGATCGCGCCGGAATGGTAGTGCGCGATCAAGGCG
The DNA here is from genome assembly GCA_963771975.1 of uncultured Alphaproteobacteria bacterium. GTDB lineage: Bacteria > Pseudomonadota > Alphaproteobacteria > Rhizobiales > Amorphaceae > Acuticoccus. The sequence goes on from CAVYVL010000004.1 coordinate 371,562, forward strand.
CCGATTTCGATGGCCCCCCGGTCGCCGAAGTGCTGGCGGACCGCGGCGAGGCTGTCGTCGCTCGCGTGGTGGTCGCGAAGGATCTCGGTGGCGAAGCGGTAGGCCGCCGCCTCGTCGTCTTTCCCGAAGACCGGTTCGCGACGGTGCTTGATCGCCTCGATCACATCGTCCGCGATCCCGCCCTTCTGCGCATGGGCAACATGGTTGAACCACATGAAGTGGCTGTCGTAGTGTCGGCTCGTCACGAGGATGACGAGCTCGGAAATCCGCAGTTCCAGCACCGTCCGCCAGCGCAGGAACTCGCCGAGGCGTTGGGCGTGACCGGCCAGCTCCGGGCTGCGGAGCCAGGCGCGGACGGGTCCACGCACGCCGCCGCGAGGCCCGGAGGCGACGACGTCCGCCACCGCCTGCTGGTCTGCGTCGAGGCGCTCCAGATCCGGCAGCGCGATGCGTGCGGTCACGACGATTGCCCGGCGAGGAAGTCTTCCAGCGAGGGCGGGTTGATCGGCTCGGCGGTCTGGACGACGGGCACGTCCTGGAACGGCGTGATTTCGTTGAGCCAGCGCTTCGGCGGCGGGAAGTCCCACGTCATGCGATTGCCGGAGTGCCACTTCACAGGGCCGTCGTCGAAATCGATGAGCTGAATCGGCGGGGGCAGGATCTCGACTCGGTGCCCGTCCGGATCGCGGAAGTACACGTAGAAGGCGTGCCCCTGCCCATGCCGCCCCGGTCCCCGCTCCAGCGCGCGCGGGAAGCCGATCGCGCCGGCAACGTCGAGCGCGCGGAAGAGGTGGTGCGCCTCTGGGACGATGTAGGCGAAGTGGTGCAGGACCGGCCCCGCCCGCTTCAGGAAGACGATATCGTGCGGGTTGTTCTTGCGGAACAGGAAGAGCCCGAGCGGCTCCTCGTCCGTCTCCTTGTCGACGAAGTAGTCCGACACCCGGAAGCCGAGGTCCGTGTAGAAGCGTCCCGCCTCGGCGACATCCGGGGCCAGGCACTGGATGTGGTCGTAGCGCAGCGCGCCCGCGCCCCGGTGGAGGTGCGGCTTGTCGTGCAGGCGCGGCAGCGTCGGCATGTGCGCGACGAGTTCGAGCGGCGTCCCGGCCGGATCGGCGACATGCAGCGTCCGGCCCTGGAACGCGCGCTCAACGAATTCGGCGGGCACGCCGGCCCTGTCGAAGTGCGCCTTGGCGAGGTCCAGATCCTCATCGCGGAAGACGCGGAAGCCGAGGCGCCTGCAGGTCCTGGCGCCGTCCGAGCGCTCGAGCACCAGGCTGTGATGGCAGCTCTCCTCCATACCCCGCAGGTAGGCGACGTCCTCCGAGCGGTCCGTCACCTCGAGGCCGATCACCTCGGTGTAGAACCGGCAGCTTTCGTCGAGGTCCTGCGACGTCAGCACGATGTGGCTGGCACGCGTGACGTTGCAGGGCGGGGAGAAATTGGTCTCGGGTATGGCCATGGGGTATCCTGATGCGCTCAGCCGGCGGCGGCCGTGGCGAGCTGGCCCGCCGGCACGCCGTCCGCCTGCGGCTCCGCCGACCCGCCGATGGCGGCTTCGAGGCGCGCTTCGTATTCCTGGAACGTGGGGTCGAGGCGATGACGCGGGCGCGGCAGGTCGACCTTCAGTTCGTGCGACACCACCGCCGGGCGGCCGGAGAGCACCAGCACGCGGTCCGACAGGTAGATCGCCTCACGAATGTCGTGGGTGATGAAGAGGATGGTCCGCTGCGCTCTGGTCCAGATCTCGCTCAGCATGTTTTGCATCGCTTCGCGGGTCTGGGCGTCGAGCGCGCCGAACGGCTCGTCCATCAGAAGGGCGGACGGTTCGATCGCCAGCGCCCGCGCCAGGCCGACGCGCTGGCGCATGCCGCCCGACAGGCGGTTCGGATGGTAGTCCTCGAACCCGCTGAGCCCGACGAGCTCCACGTATTTGCGGGCGATCGTTTCCCGCTCCGCCTTGCCGACGCCCTTGGCCCTCAGGCCGAAGCCGATGTTGCCGAGCACCGTCAGCCACGGGAACAGAGCGAACTCCTGGAAGACGATGCCCCGGTCGAGTCCCGGACCGGAGATGAGGTGATCGTCCACGTAGACATGGCCGCCGGACGCCGGTGCGAGCCCGCCGGCGATCGAAAGGAGCGTGGACTTGCCGCAGCCCGACGAGCCGATCACGCTGACGAATTCGCCGTTCTTCACCGTGAACGAGATGTTCTCGAACACTTTGAGATAGCGTGTGGAGTTCCAGCCTTCCCGGCGCGCGTAGGTCTTGCTGAGGTCGTCGATCCGCAACTCACCCATCAGCTCAGCTCCCGCACGGTGCCCCACCGCTCGACGGTGACCACCTCGAGGCCGCGCAGCAGCACGCGCTCGATGAGGAGGCCGACGATGCCGACGACGAGGAGGCCGCCATAGACGACATCGGAGTTGAAATATTCACGGCCCCAGTAGATCCGATAGCCGAGCCCGGCGCCGACGGAAACGAGCATTTCCGCCACGATCAGAATGCGCCAGCAGCGCGAGAACGCGAGGCGGTAGCCGGCGATGATGGAGGGCAGCGCGGCGGGAATCAGCACACGCCAGAACAGCGTCAAGCCGTTCGCGCCGAATGCGCGGCCCGCCTTGATGAGCGACGAGTCGACCGACTTCACGCCGCTCCAGGTGTTCAGCGTCGCGGTCAGGGCGACCTCGTAGATGAGGATGCTGATGATTGCCATTTCGGTCAGGCCGAACCAGATCATCGACAGCGGGAACATCGCCGTTCCCGGGATCGCGAGCAGGAAGTTCAGCGGCGCGGCGAGCATTCGTTCGGCGACGCGGAAGTAGCCCATCAGGACGCCGATGAGCGTGCCGATCGCCGCGCCGATGAAGACACTCTTGAAGAGGCGCCCGAGAGAGGCCGCGATGTCCGACCAGAGCAGGCCGTCGCGCGCCATCTCGATGATGGCGCCGAAGATGTCGCTGACCGGCGGCAGGAGCGCGGGCGGCATGCCGCTGAGGTGCGCCGCCAGCTCCCACAGGATGAGGAGCAGCACGATCGGGATCGCCAGGTAGACGAGGTTCGTCGCCGCGGCGCGCAACCCTCCGCCCGCCCGAACCTCTTCGGGCGAGTACCGTGTCGCCAGGCGATTGTCTGCGTCGATTGCGGTCATTCTGCGCTGCCTCTCAGCCTCGGGCGCTGGCGTTCAAGAACCCGGGCCTACTGGAGTGCCGCTTCGGCCTTGTCGCCGAAGGAGCGGTCGATGATCTCCTCGATTTCGGGCTTGGACGAGATGCGGCCCTCTTCGTGGAGGAAGTCGCGCGTGGTCTCGAATTCGTCCTTGTCCGTGTCGACGAAATGCACGCCGCCGAACTTGTCCACCTCGAAGAGCATCTTGCGAACGATGTCCTCGTCGAGGTTGGAGCCCTCGCTCTGGATGTAGTCGGTATAGATCTTCAGCGCTTCTTCCGGGTGCTCGCGGATCCACTTGTGGCCGCGGGCGTAGGCGTTGACGAAGGCCTGCGTCGTCTCGCGGTTCTCTTCGACCCAGTTGCGATCGGCGACGAGGATCAACGGATAGGTGATCCCGGCCATCGTCTGGAACTGGTCGGCGCTGATGACCTCCTTGCCATAACCGGCCTGGACGGTGCGTTGCATCATCGGCTCCCAGCCGAGGACCGCGTCGAACGACCCGCGCGAGCTCATAGCGGTCGGCATGTCGGTCACGCGCACGTTGTCGATCTGGAAATCGTCGGCGCTGAGGCCTTCCTTCTCGAGCATCATCAGGAACACGCCGTGCACGCCGGTGCCGACCTGAATGCCGATCCGCTTGCCTTTGAGGTCCTCGAGGCTCGAGATGTCCTCCATGTCGGGTGCGCCGACCAGCTTGCCGGTGAAGCCACGCGAGCCGGCGCCGATCGAGACGAGCTCGATGCCGTTGTCGATCGCGGCGAGAAAGGCGACGACCGAGACCTCGGCGAACTCCATCGACCCGGCGACGATCGCCTCGATGGCGATGGTGCCGCGCGGGACGGGCCGCAGGTTCACCTCGATCCCTTCGTCCGCGAAGAAACCCTGATCCGCTGCAACCAGTGAGGGAAGCTGGTTGACGCTGTTGGCCATGCCGACCGTGACGGAGTCCTGAGCCTGGACCGACGTCGCGGCTGCGAGGGCCGTCGCCAAGGCGAGTGCGATACCACTGAGCGTACGCATGCATTCCTCCCTTTTTATAAGCGCCTGGCTTGGGAGCCGACGCGTTGATTTGCGGAGAGCATAATTTTGCCGGGGCGGCCGGTCAACGTTATATCGATAATCGACAGAATGTTGACGGAACAATATAATATCGATATTTCTGCGGTGACGAAGAACGACGGGCGCCGCAGGGCGGGAGAACGGGGACGCATGCGCTATTTGATGTTCAGTTCAGGCGGGGAGCGCCGGGTGGGCGCCCTCGTGGATGGGGACACTGTCGTGGACCTGACCGCCGCCCTCAGCGCCGTGCGCTCGATCCGCGACATCGTCGCTGGGGGCGATGCCCTGCGCCGGGAAATCGAGGCGGCCGTGAACGATGCGGCGAGCACGAAGCAACCCCTCGCATCCTGCCAGCTGCTCTCGCCGCTGCCGGACCCCGGCAAGGTCATCTGCCTCGGCCTCAATTATGCCGACCACGCAAAGGAAGGCGGCCACGACCTGCCCGATTATCCGGCCCTCTTCATGCGCGCGACGACGTCGCTCATTGGCCCGGGCGAGCCGATGATCGTCCCCGACTTGCTCGGAGCGGCTTGACTATGAGGCCGAGCTCGCGATCGTGATCGGCAAGACTTGCCGCCACGTGCGTGAGGAGGACGCTGCCTCGGTGATCTTCGGCTACACCATCTTCAACGACGGCAGCGTGCGCGATTATCAGCGCCGCTCCGCCCAGTGGACCGCCGGCAAAAACTTCGACGGCACCGGTGCAGTCGGTCCTTGGATCGTCACTGCCGACGAACTGCCCGCTGGCGCCCGCGGCCTCGGCATCCGCTCCCGCCTCAACGGCAAGATCATGCAGGAGTCCAACACCGAGCACATGATCTTCAACGTCCCGCGCACCATCGCCATCCTGAGCGAGGTGATGACCCTCGAACCGGGCGACCTCATCGCGACAGGGACGCCCGAAGGGGTCGGCCACGCGCGCAAGCCACCAGTGTGGATGCGGCCGTCGGACGAGATCGTCATCGAGATCGACCAGATCGGCACGCTCTCGAACCCCGTGGCGGCCGAGGCCGCGGCGCCCGAAAGGGTCACCGCCTGACACGCGCAGGCGGCCCCGACGCGGCGACCGCGCCGAACGGCGACGGCAAGTCCCGCTCTCGCACGAGCGAGATTTACGCACGCCTGCGCGACGATGTGATCCAAGGCAACCTCCCGCCGGGGATCAAGCTCAAGATCGAGGGGTTGCGCGAGCACTACGGGCTCGGCGCGACCCCGATCCGCGAGGCGCTCAGCATGCTCGCCGCCGATGGTCTGGTGGAGCGGGTCGAACAGCGCGGCTTCCGCGTCGCCGAGATGCGCAGCGGCGAGTTCGAAGAGCTCCTCGCCGTGCGCTGCACGACCGAGGGGCGTGCGCTCCGCCTGTCGATCGAACGTGGCGGAACGGACTGGGAGGAGGCGATCGTGCTGGCGCGCTATCGCCTGGCGGCGCAGCCTCGCGTCGATGGCGACGGCAACTTCGATCTCGAGTGGGAGCGAGTGCACAAGGCGTTTCACATGAGCCTGGTCTCAGGCTGCGGCTCGCCGCTCCTGTTGCGCCTGTCCAACCAATTTTACGACGAGAACAACCGCTACCGCTTCGTGGCGCGTCTCAACCCGTCCCAGCGGCGCGACGTGGATGCGGAGCATGGGCGCATCGCGGACGCGGTGCTGGCCCGCGATGCGGATGCCGCGGTGGGGTTCCTCGTCGACCACTACCGCACCACCGGCGAGATCCTGCACACCGCCCTGCGGCAACGCGAGGAAACGGCGCGCCCCGCCGGCACCGCCCGCGCATCCGCTCCGGCCGGGGCCGAGGCACGACGCAAGGCAGCCGGACCGCGAACCCTGTCGTGATCGTTGTCGCGCACTGGGCGCTCGCCTGATCCGCTGTCTCAGGCGTTCCACTTAGAGCACTTTCGGCTTGCGGAGAATCGGGCAAATCAGAATTCTGAGATAGGCGTGATCGCGTTCGGGAGTTCGCACGATGGCGCCGCTGTCTCATGATTTGAGGGTTCGTCTCGCGAGGGCCGTCGATGCCGGCGGCTCGGCCCGCCAGGTGGCGGCCCGCTTCGACGTGAGCCCGTCGACCGTCGTCAAGCTGATGCAGCGGGTGCGGGCGACGGGAAGCGTCGAGCCGGCCCGGATCGGCGGGTATCGCAAGCCGCTGCTGGCCGCTCACGAGGCAACGATCCGGGAGCTGGTGGCGGCAAACGGGAGCATCACGCTCGCCGAGCTTCAGGGCGGCCATCATCGCACGTGGTGGCCCGGCAGTATCGCTTTGGGCGGTCTGGTCGATGCTGCAGCGGCTCGGGCTCAGGCACAAAAAAAGTCGCTGAGGGCGGCCGAGCAGAACCGCCCCGACGTGGCGAAGGCTCGCCGGCGCTGGCGTGGCTTCCAGGGCTTCATGGATCCGGACCGCTTCGTGTTCCTCGACGAAACCGGAGCCTCCACCAACATGGTCCGCCGGAGCGGGCTGGGCGCCGAAGTCCGAGCGGCTCGTCGACCACACCCCGCACGGACATTGGAAGACGACGACGTTCGTCGCCGGCCTCCGGGCGTCGGGGATCGTTGCGCCGCTGGTGCTCAGCGGGCCGATGAACGGGCGGACCTTCCTCGCCTATGCCGAGCAGTTCCTCGCGCCGTCGCTGTCGCCGGGCGACGTCGTGGTGATGGACAACCTCGCGGCTCACAAGGTCGCCGGCGTGCGCGAGGTGATCGCCGCTGCCGGCGCCAGCGTCCTCTACCTGCCGCCCTACAGCTCCGGACCTCAACCCGATCGAGATGGCCTTCGCTAAGCTGAAGGCGCTCCTGCGAAAGGCCGCAGCACGAACCCGCGACGACCTCTGGGACACGATCGGCGCATTCCTCGGCCGCTTCGATCCCGACGAATGCCGCCGATACATCCGCCACTGCGGCTATGCGTACGACTGAGCCGAAAGTGCTCTAGCCTCAGCGCCAGAGCCAAGCGCTTTGCGGCGCACGCCGCCCTGCCGCTGGGGGCGAGGTGGGACGTTGGATCCCCTCCCACGGCCGAGCGATCAGCGGGCGCCGAGCTGGGAGAGAAGCGCGGTGAGGCTCGGATCCGCCGGATTGGCGGCGACTGCGCTTTGCAGGGCCGTGCGCGCGGCGGCCACATCGCCCAGCGCCGCGGCGATCCGGACCTGCATCACCCAGGCATCGACCCGCTGCGGATCCATCTCCGTCACCTCACGGAAGGCCTCCATCGCGGCGTCGAAATCGCGCTCGGTCAGCGCCACGCCGGCGCGCTGGAGTTGCGTCTCCGGGAAGTCCAGGCGGCTCGCGATGCCCGCACGCCACTCCGCATCGGCGCGCGACAGCGCTTGGCGCGATTCCGGTGGCACCGTGTCGGCCAGCAAGGTGCGGGCAGCGGCGATGCGCACGCTCCGCCGCTCATCCTCCAACACGGGACGGAGCCGGCGGATCCGATCGGCCGGCTCTGCCAGGCGCTGAACATCGACGGCCGCCGCCCTGACCAGCGGGTCCGGATCGGACAGCAAAGACGCCGACCACATTGCCGCCTCCGGGAGGCCCGAGCGTGTCAGAAGCGAGAGCGCGGTGCCGCGGACGATGCCCGGAACGGCGCTGTCCCTCGCGAGCGTGACCAGCGGCTTGGCCGCCCGCGCGGGATTGGCACGCCCCGCAGCCAGGACCTCACCGTAGTGCGGCTCGCGGTTGTCGCTCTGCGGGAACCACTCGGCAATCCGCGCCGCCGCCCAAGCCGGGGCGCGGTCCGTGTGGCAGGTGGTGCAAGCGTCCGGCGCGCCGGTCCGCGCGTCGAGATCGGGTCGCGGGATGCGGAACGAGTGATCAGCCCGCCAGTCGTTGCCCATGTAGACGCGCTCGACCATGTGGCAGTTCTTGCACGCCGCGCCCGGTGTCCCCGGCTCGTGGAAGGTATGGGCGGGGCTGTCGTAATCGGCCGGAACGATGGACGGGAAGTCCGGGTTGCCGGACGGATTGTGGCACTGGGTGCAGACAGCGTTGCCTTCCGCCTTGAGCTCGGCGGAGTGCGGGTCGTGGCAATTGCTGCAGGTGACGCCGGCGGCATACATCTTAGATTGCAGGAAAGAGCCGTAGACGTAGACCTCGTCCAGCGTTTGCCCGTCGGAATGGTAAAGGCCGGGCTGCAGGAGGGATAGGTTATAGGCGTCGTGGTAGGGCGTGCCGGGGGGCGGTGTCCCTTCGGTCAGCGGCTCCCGGCGCGAATGGCATCCGGCGCATTGCTCGATGGCGGCGGCGGGATCGCTGACGTCGACCGCGAACCCGCTGTTGGGCGGGGCCGCTCCGGCATCGTCAGCAGTGGCCCACGCGAGGTGAGCGCTGCCCGGTCCATGGCACGCTTCGCAGCCGACGCCGATCTCCACCGCGTCCGAGGCGAACGTCTTCGCCTCGGTGTCATAGTTCTTCTCGTAGCCGGTCGCGTGGCAGACGGCGCAGCGCCCGTTCCACGTCTTATAGGGGCCGCTCCAGTGCATCCCGTTGTCCGGCGCGAAATCGGTGCCCGGGTAGAGGTGGAACCAGCCCCCGCTCTGGCTGTCCCAGACGACGTCGAAGCTCTGCAGCCGGCCCGGCTCGGTCTCGAGAAGGTACTGCTGCAGGGGCTCGATCCCGGCGACAGAGTGGACCGGGTAGCTGCGCTGGCTCCCGTCCGCCTCGGTGACATCAACTCGGTGTGTACCGTCGTCATCGACCGTGAACCGGACCGACATGCCCTCGCCGGTGAACGTGGTGCCGTCGAAGTCGGCAACGATGGTGTCTGCGGACGGCTCGGTCCAGGCGAGAGCATGGTGGGACCGCTCCCACGCGGCGGCGGCGTCCTGGTGACAGCCGATGCAGGCCTCGGAGCCGACGTACTCCGCCGGCACGCGCTCCTGTGCATCGCCGCGGTTGACGACGCTGGCGGTCATCACGATCAGGCCGACGAAGAGGGAGACCAGAGCGGCCCGAAACATGGCATCTCGCAAGGAGGTGGGGGAAGGGGGCGAACGCGTTGCACTACCGTGCGGTGATTGGCGTGAAATGGGAAGGCCGTGGGGCAAAATGATCCGGCGGCGCCCATTGACGATTTGCCACGGGGACGGGCGACGCAATCATGAGCGGACCGGGAATGGTGACGCTTGCCATTTTGCGTCACCAAGTGCGTTCGGCTTCCTGCCGCAGAATCGCGCCGCGGCACCGCGAAGGAGACGCCAAGGCGATCCTGGGCGCCTGGTGATCGGATGGAATAGCGCCACCCGACCGACGTCATCGGCTCACATCCCGCTCCGAGGCGACCTCAAGCGCATCGAGCACGAGGCGGGTTGCCTCATCGCCCGTGGCTGCGATGCGGGAGGCCAGCGCCTCCGTCTACGCGCGCTTGCGGCCGGCCATTTGCGACGCGTGCGCCACGGCCGGCAAACTCCCGGCACCGGCCGACAATGTCGGCCTTCATGGCCTCGTGCCCCCGAAATTCCCCGTGGGGTCCATGCTTCGGGCGACGTTCTCGGGCCTGCTGGCTCTGACCATCTGACGTCACCGTGGATGCGCGGGCGGTTTGCCAGTCTCGACGCCACCGCCGCCAGCTCCGTCTGGAGCGTCTGTCGTCGTCTGCGCGTTCAAGAAGGCCGCCAGGCGATGGGTCCGGCGATACGCCGTGAAGCCCGTGCCCAACACGAGGACCACGACGGCGAGCAGCAGCAAGATATCCGCCTGGTCCGGCATGGCAAAGGCGAGCACTGAGGCGGCCACCAGGACCCACATGCGATGCTGCTTGGCGAAGGGGCCGGAAAAATCTGCGGGGCCGCCGAGGGCGCGGCCGAGTTCGCGGACATATGCCGTCATCAGCGCGAGCGCCGCCGCAAGCCACCCCAGCGGCACGCTCCACGCCCCGATCGCAACCGCGCCCGGCACGAGCGCCGCCGCGTGCCCCGCCGCCGCGATCAGCAGCACGTCGGCGAACCGGTCGGGCACCTCGTTGAACAGGGGACCCAGCGCGGACGCTTTGCCGTGTTCCACGGCGACCATGCCATCGAGGAGGTTGGCGAAGAGGCGAAACGGGATGAAGATGGCCGCAAGGATGTAGAGGACGGGACCCACAAGGGGTGCTAGCAGCAGACAGACTGCCGCCAGCGCCGCGAAGACGAGGCTCGCGAGCGAGATGGTGTTGGCGCTCACCCCGGCCCTCGCCAGTCCCGCCGCCGCCATGCGGGCCAGCTTGGTGGAACGGGCCCGGATCGGACGCCGGTTGGACGTCTCGTGTGTCAATACGCTCTCCAGCATCTATCAAGGGCTGTCGAGGCGGAACCGATGGGAATGCGATGTTCGACGACGTGCCCCTTCCTCTACTCTACGGCTTCGCTGCGATCCTCGCCATTCTCGTTGTCGCCAGCCTCGCGGCGATCCGGCTGAAGGGGATTCGCAGCCGCACGGCGACATGGTGGGTGATCGCGCTGCTGGTCGGGGGCGGCCTCCTCGCCGGTCAGGGGGCCGTGGTGCTCCTGTTCGCCGTCATCTCGTTCGTGGCGCTGCGGGAGTATCTGTCCCTGGCACCGACACGGCGGGAGGACCGGGCGGCGCTCCTCCTCGCCTACGTCGTGGTGCCGATCGCCTACCTCTTCATCGCCCTCGATTGGTACGGCATCACTCTGGTCGCCATACCCGTCTACGCCTTCCTCTTGATGCCGGCGGTGCTGGTCCTCAATGGGCGCACGTCGGGATACCTCGCCTCGGCCGGCATCCTGCACTGGGGCCTCGTGGTGACGGTGTACAACCTCGGCTACGCACCGATGCTGATGAACGTGCCGGACGTGGAGGCGCCGTCCGGCGGGGCGGGGCTCTTGTTCTTCCTCCTCGTCGTCACCTCGCTCAACGACGTGTTCCAGTACATCGCCGGCCGGTTGATCGGCGGGCGGAAGATCCTGCCCAAGGTGAGCCCCAACAAGACCTGGGCAGGATTTGTCGGCGGGGTACTGGGGACCGGGGCGGTGATCGTGCTGCTGTCGCCGGCCTTCACGGGCCTGCCCTTCTGGCCGACCGCGATCCTTGCCGTGCTGCTGCCGGTCGCGGGGTTCGCGGGCGACGTCACCATGAGTGCGGTGAAGCGCGATCTCGGCGTCAAGGACACGTCGAAGCTGTTGCCGGGTCACGGCGGCATCCTCGACCGGGTGGACAGCCTCACATTCACCGCACCGCTGACGTTCCACGTGTTCGCGTTCTTCGCCAGCGAGCGCTTCTGACATGGTCCGGTCGGCGTTCGTGCTGGCGCTCCGGCCGCTGTTATGGCTGCTCCTCGGCCTCTCGATCGGCGGGCGGAACCGGCTGCCGGTCAAAGGCCCGGCCATCGTCGCGCCCAACCACAACTCCCACGTGGACATCCTCATCCTGCTCGCGGCTTTCCGGCGCCGTGCCCTGCCGCTCGTCTCGCCGGTGGGCGCGGCGGACTACTTCAAGGCCAACCGGGTGCTCGCCTTCGTCGCCTATCGGATCCTCGGCGTGCTGCCGCTCGATCGGACCGACCGGCGCGGCGATCCGCTGGCGTTGGCCAGAGACGCCCTCGCCGCCGGCCGGATCCTCATCGTCTTCCCCGAGGGGACGCGCGGCCGGCCGGAGGAACTCGGGCCGTTGAAGTCCGGCATCACCCGGCTCGCCCGCGACGCGAGCGCCCCCATCATCCCCGTCTACCTGCAAGGAGCGGGGCGCATTCTGCCGAAGGGTACGCGGATCCCGGTGCCGTTCACGTCGACGCTTCTCGTCGGCCGCCCCATCGCCCCCTCGGACGACCGGGCGGCGACCATGACCAGCCTCGCCAGTGCGTACCGAACCCTCGCGGCGTCAGCGCCGCCACTCCACTGGCACTGACGGCCCTCGGGACCACGGCAAGATCCGTCGCTTGCGCGGCCCACCACCCTGCAACGCCGTGACCCGTCTCTGCGAGAACAGTCCCAGGTCCGGCAGCGAGCATGGCCGGTTGCCGATCGCAGGCGCTCATTGGCAAGTCCTGGATTGATGGGGTATAATTATCTAGATTAACTTATAAAATATATTGAGGCCGGCAGGACAACGTCGGAACCACTGAGTATTAATGGAGTTGTTTAGCTGTTCCTAAGAGGAGTAGCGCATGTTCTTCCACTCATCCAAACTCCAGTATACCGTCAAAGTCGATCAGCCGAACCCGGTGTTCGCCAAATATCTGCAGCAGGCGATCGGCGGAGTCGAAGGTGAGATCCGTGTCGCGATGCAGTACATGTTCCAGGCCATGGGCGCGCGGGGGCCGGTCAAGTATCGCGATATGCTGATGCAGACAGCAACCGAGGAGCTCTCCCACATCGAGTTTCTCGGCCATGCCGTTGCGCTGAACCTGGAAGGGGCGCCGGCGTCCATGCAGGCGGACGCGGCGCAAGACCCCGTGGTAGCGGCGATCCTCGGCGGACAGAACCCGCGGCACATCCTTTCGTCCGGACTGTCGGCCATGCCGGTCAACTCGGTGGGCACGCCGTTCGACATGAGCCACATCTACGCCACCGGGAACATCGGTGCGGACATGCTGGCCAACGCGACGGCCGAGGCCGGCGGGCGTGTGCTGGCCTCGCGGCTCTACAACCTCACCGACGATGCCGGCATGAAGGACATGCTGTCGTTCCTGATCGCGCGCGACACGATGCACCAGCAGCAATGGCTCGCGGTGATCGAGGAACTCGGCGGGTACGAGGCTGTCCTGCCCATCCCCAATTCTACCCCGCAGTCGCACGAGGCGACGGAGCACTCCTACTACTTCTGCAACACGTCGCTGGACAAGGATGCACCCGAAGGCCGGTGGACGTCCGGTCCGTCGCTGGACGGGCGTGGCGAGTTCTCGGTGCGCAAGGGCGAGCCCTACGGGCAGGAGCCCTCGCTCGGGAAGGCGCGTAAGGACTCGGCCGCTCAGTCCGAGCAGATGTAGCCGCGAACTCCCACCGGGGGAGCAAGGCCGCTCCCCCTCAGCTGCGTCGCGATTGGGTGGTCGCGAAGCCGTCGCCACGTGCTCCCGCGGCTGCGGAAGACAATCCGCCCACCAGTCGAACCATGTGCCCGCCAGCGTCGTTCGTTGGCGGACACGGCATGAGGAAGCCGGCGATGTCGCCCGGCGTCCTGTTCCCACCCGTTGGATGCGGTAGATGACACTCGAATCGGCTCTGGCTTCGACTGAGCTTTCAATGGAGCCGGATGAGACGGTCGTCTCCGCTCCAGCGGGTTCACCGCTTCCGTTTGACGATTGGCGCGTGGAGACGGCGTTCGTCCAGGAGGCGCAGACGGCCCCGTTCCACGGCGGAATCCGCCTTCAGCGGATCGACGTCACGGGCCGGCTCGCCGAGCCTGACGTGATCGCCTGTATCCCGGCGAAGGACGAGGTTGAGACCCTTGAGGCGTGCCTTCTCGCGCTTGAGACGAGCCTGCTCGCCGCCGCTCCCAGGGCGGGGGCGATCGTTCTCCTCGTGAACAACAGTGACGACGGGTCGGCCGCACTGGCTCGCGCGCTGGCGTCGAGCATCGGCGTTCCCCTCGTCATCTGCGAAGCGGCGTTCGACGAACCCATCGCCAACGTCGGCTACGCCAGGCGCTACGTGCTCGAGTGCGCCGCGAGGCTCGCCGCGCCGGGGGCGGTTCTCCTGTCCAGTGACGCCGACACCGCGGTCGAGCCCGGATGGGCAGCGGCGCTCTCGAACGCGGCACGGTCCGGCAGGGGATTGGTTTACGGCCCTGTTCTCACCGCGGACGGCCTTGAAGGTCTCGCGTCGGGGGCCTTACGCATCGCCCTGGCCGAGTCGGCGCTGCGCAAGGCGCACGCTGCCCTCTGGCGCGCGTTCGCCCCGAACCATCCGCAAACCGTCGGTCTCGGCGTCGGCGCGGCAAACATGGCGATGACGGTCGCGACATATCGCGCCGTCGGCGGCCTCCCGCCGCTGCCACTCGATGAGGACCGGGCGCTCGCCGCGCTGATGATCGCGCAGGGTTACCCCGTGACCTGCTGCGAGGCCGCCCGCATCGTCACCTCGATCCGTCTCACCGGACGGGTGACAGGCGGAATGGCCGACACGCTGGCCGCCCGCTGCTCCGGCGAGATGCTGTGCGATCCCACGCTCGTCCCGACCCGGCACATGGCGCTCTTGGCGCTCGGCGTCCGCGTTCTCTCCGGCGACGGGGACACCGCGCTGGCACTCGGCCTGGCGGACCGTCTCGGCGTCGACATCCGATTGCTGCTCCCATCCACCAAGCCGCGCCACCAGCGCTGTGGGGCGTTGCAAGAGGCGGTGCGGAGCGCGCCGCTCACGATGGACGAGGCCGAGCGGGAAGTGGCCGCAGCCGCCGCGCTCCTGGACGCGGTGCGTGCCCATGACGGCGGGCAGCGGTGCTCGATCGAACGTCTCCTCCTGCTCGTGGACTGGCACGGTGGCTGACATGCCGGCTGGCACCTCGACCGCCCGGCCCGCGGTGGCGATCTCCGCAGCGGCGCTGGCGCGCGTGGCCGCCCGTGCGGCTGCGGCCGACCGGGGGGAGCGCGACCTCGCGGCCGATGTTGCCGAACTGGCCGATTGCGGTCTCGTCGCCGCGCCGATCCCCACCGCGTGCGGCGGGTCGGGCCTCGGAACCGAGCCCAGTGGAACGACCGCCGCCCTCGATCTCCTCCGAACGCTGGGGCGCGCCAACCTCTCCCTCGCCCGGCTCTACGAAGGCCACGTCAACGCGATCAAGCTCATCGCGCTCTACGCGGTGGACCCCGCCCGTACCCTCGCCTTCGAGGCGGCGCGCGCCGGCTGCCTGTTCGGCGTCTGGGGCGCCGACGGAGCTGCGCCGGTCACCATCGAGACGTGCGGGGAGGAGCAGGTGCTCGCCGGCCAGAAGCGCTTCGCATCCGGGCTCGGTGTCCTTGACTTCGCGATCCTCACCGCGCGCACGTCGGAGGGGGTGCAGCTCGTTCTCGTCCCAGCGGGCGACCCGCACCGCAGCGACACAGCCGCGTGGACAGCGTCCGGCATGCGGGCGACGCAATCGGGCACCTATCGCCTCGATGGTCTCGCGGTCGGCGCCGACGCGAGCTTCATCGGGCATCACGGCGACCTGTTCCGCGAGCCGCATTTCGAGGGCGGCGTCTGGCGTTACTGTGCGGCCCACCTCGGCGGCGCGGAGGCGCTGTACGAGGAACTGCTCGCCCAGTTGGCGGCGCGCGGGCAGAGCGACGCGCCACTCCAGGCGGTGCGGATCGCGGACGCCGCCCTCATGTGCGAGACGGCGCGGCTGTGGATCGAATCCGCTGCGATGAAGGTCGAAGCCGCCGCAAGCGGACCGGACGATGCGGTCGAAGGCGCCGCCGCCTATGCCCTGCTCGCGCGAGAGGCGACCGAACGGGCGTGCCTCGCCGTGATCGACGCCGTGGAGCGCGCCATCGGCACCGCGGCCTATATGGAGGGGACACGGATCGAGCGGGTGCGGCGCGACCTCGGGCTGTTCGTGCGCCAGGCGGCGCCGGATGCGAAGCGCGCCCGAGCCGTGCGCGCGCTTACGCAGCGCGGTGTTCGCCCGGAGGCGCTGTGAGCGTCCCGGCGGATCCTGCCGGGGCCCTCATCGACCTCGCCTCGCATACGGCAGCGAGCGGGATCGACGCGCTGCTCGCGCCTTCAGGTGCCGTGTTGGTTCTGTCGCCCCACCCGGACGATGAGACGCTAGGCTGCGGCGCCGCAATCGTGGGGGCACTGCGCCTAGGCCGGTCCGTCACCATCGCGCTGCTGACGGATGGAGATGCCTCGCACCCGAACTCCAAGCGCTATCCGCCCGAGACGCTTGCCGCCATGCGGCGCGACGAGTTCATCGCCGCGACGGGGCGCCTTCGCGATGCCGCAGCCGGAGCGGGGACACTGACCGCCGTCCCGTTCGCGCTGCCGGACACGCAGGTCGGCCGGCGCTGCGACGCGGATGAGACCGTGATCGTCCGTCTCGCCGACCTCTGCCGCGTGTCCGGTGTCACGGCGATCTGGTCGACCTGGCGCGGCGATCCGCACTGCGATCACGAGGCGGCCGCCATCCTTGCCGACCGTGTTGCGGCGGCGCTCGGCGAGCCATCCATCGTACGTGCCGACTACGCCGTCTGGGGCCGTTTCGGCGCGGCGGGACGGCGTGCCGATCCCGCCGCCATCCGCGTCTTCGGCACATCGTCGGCCGCACACGCGAAGCACGCCGCGATGAAATGCTATCGGTCCCAGCTCACGGCGCTGATCGACGACGATCCCGCGGGTTTCGTGATGCCCCCCGCTCTCGTGCGCCACTTTGCCGAGCATCCCGAGATCTTCGTTTGCAGTCCGCGGGAGACGACGGGGTGATGTCGCGCGCCAAGACTTTTGACGAGCTCTACCGGTCGAACGCGGATCCCTGGTCGTTCCAGACAAGCCCGTACGAGCGCGCGAAATACAGTGCGACGCTCGATGCTCTGCATCGGCCGCGCTACGGTCGCGTACTAGAGGTCGGCTGCTCGATCGGTGTTCTGACGGATGCGCTGGCCCTCCGAGCCGACCACATCCTCGCGCTCGACATCTCGGATGTGGCGCTGTCGATCGCGCGGGATCGCTCCCGCGCCTCCAACGTGAGGTATTTGCGCGCGGACGTCCCAGGCGAGTGGCCGGGCGGTACGTACGACCTCATCGTCCTGTCCGAAATCTTGTACTTTTTGACGGCCTCGGAAATCCGCCGCTGCGCTGCGCTTGCGGCACAGGCCGCGGCCCCCGGCGGCGAGACGGTGCTGGTGAACTGGCTCGGTCCCACCGATACTAAAGTGTCGGGGGACGATGCCGCCGAGATCTTCCTTCAGAGCGCGCAGTACGCCGGCTTGGCTGCGGCCCCGAGCATTCGCGCCGACCAGTACCGCCTGGATCATCTGACCGCCCGCGCCTGACCGATCTTCAATGGTCGGTGATCACACCCGCCGATGCGGCACCGTCGAAAGCCTTGATTGCGATCGCAGGCTCACCGGGGTGTCGGACCGACAGATCGAAGAAAAAGTCAGCCAGATCACCCGACCTGCGCGGACGAGCTGGAACTCGGGGCCTCCGCGCGAGCGTCGGCCCCCGAGGCCACCGCCTGCTGAAAAAGTCGCTTGGATGCCACAACGGCTTCACAGAGTTGTGTTTTCGATGTGACGCAAATGATCAAATGGTGATAAGCGAGCGCGCCGCTGCTTGTTTCAAATCTTTATTATTTGTAATATTTGGGTCGACGTGGTGGCGAGTGGCAGCGGTGAGTGCGCTTCGGGGGCGGCGTCGATGAATAGAGGGGCCGTGTGTTGCGGGCGCCGGGATGAACGATGGGCGGCGCGGGAGACCGTGCAGGCCCGTGCTTGCCCGCGTTCGATCCATTGCCTGGGGGCGTTTCGCCCGGAAGGGCGGCATGGATTTGCGTGACGCGTGGACGATCGAGCGTGGATGCGGAGCGTTTGATGACAGACGTCCTTCACATTCCAATCCGGATGCCGGGTGCCTGGAGCGCCAGGCGCTGCATTTGTGCAAACTCCGGCGCCTCGAATGCGGGTGAGGTTTCTGCCACGCGCCCCTCTTCGATCGCCCGCCGACAGGATTGGGCCGCAGAAAGACGATCCCTACCGATGGCTCCGTCTCCGCCCTCCCGACCGCCGAATGGCACGCTTGTTGCCATCCGCGACGGAAGGCGTCGGTGCGCAACGGCTGCTCATCCCGTTCGATTCCTACGACCATGGGTCATCTCGAGAATCACAGCCTTTTGGGCCGAGGTTCATGAATTGACCAACGCTCTGCCTGATTTTTCGGTCCAAAACTGTAACGCCTGATTCGAGAGTGTGGAAATGGATAGCATCACATCAAAGGATCTTGCCCCGTCGCAAGAAGACCTTGGTGCGCGCGTCGGTGACGTCGCGATCGTCGGCTGTGGGCTTCGACTCCCCGGCAATCTCAAGTCTCTCGATGAGCTGTGGGCCTTCCTTCTGGAGGGCGGCGATGGCATTCGCGACATACCGACGGGCCGGTGGTTGCAAGATCTCTACGATCCGCAGCGTCGTGACGGCTGGACGTATGTGACGCGCGCAGGCTGGATCGACGGGCTGGACCAGATTGACGCCTCCTTCATTGGTTGCTCTCCCAAGGAAGCGATGCAGATGGATCCGCAGCAGCGGATCCTGATCGAGACCGCGTACGAGGCGCTGGAGAACGCCGGCATTCCGCTGTCGACGCTGTCGACGACCCGCACGGGCGTGTTCGTCGGCATCTCGTCGAACGACTACGGCCAGCTGATGAACGAGGACCGTCGCCGGGGCAACGCGTACACCAACACCGGCGGCGCGCTTTCTATCGCCGCCAACCGCATCTCCTACGTGTTCGACCTGCGTGGTCCGAGCATTGCCATCGATACGGCATGTTCGTCCGGCCTGACGGCGTTCGATTTCGCCGTGCGCTCGATGCGTCAGGGCTCGTGCGAGGTCGCAATCGTCGGTGCGGCGAACGCGCTGTTCAAGCCGGAGCCGTTTGCCGGCTTCTGCGGCGCCACAATGCTGTCCCCGGCGGGCCAGTGCCGGGCGTTCGACGCCGACGGGCAGGGCTTCGTTCGCGCCGAGGGAGCGGTTTCCTTCATCCTGAAGCCCCTCGAGGCCGCGGTGCGGGACAACAATCCGATTCTCGGCGTGGTTCGCGGCAGCGACACGAACAACGACGGCCGCACGGGCGGCATCTCGCTGCCGAGCTCAGAGGCGCAGAGCGAGCTCATCCAGCGCGTGTTCAAGCAATACGGACTGTCTGCTGACGACGTCGCCTATGTCGAAGCACACGGCACCGGCACGGCTGCCGGCGATCCGATCGAAGCCGGTGCCATCGGCCGCAGCATCGCTTGCATGCGGGGTGGGGTGGACCCCCTGGTCATCGGCTCGATCAAGTCCAACATCGGCCATCTCGAGCCGGCGTCCGGTCTGGCCGGTCTGGCCAAGGCGATTCTGTGCCTCAAGCACCGAATGATCCCGCAGTCGCTTCACTTCGATACGCCGAATCCCGCGATCGACTTCGACGGGCTTCGCATCAAGGTCGCGAACGAGGTCGTCCCGATGGCGGACACGTCGGGTCCGACCCTCGTGTGCGTCAACTCATTCGGCTTCGGCGGCGCGAATGCGCATGTGGTCTTGGCCGAGGCGCCGGAATCTCGACCGCAGGTCGCGCCCGAGCCCGAGATGGAGCGGCCGTGGATCATGGTGTCGGGCCGTTCGCCGGAGGCCATGCGGGCGAGCGCGGAGCGCCTGTCGACCTACCTCGGCGAGCACCCGGACGTCACGCTCGGTGAATTCTGCGGCAACCTTCTGACGCGCCGCTCGTGGCACAACAACCGCACCGCGATCTCGGCGGATTCGATCGCAAATGTGCGCAAAGGGCTGGACAACGTCGCGGCAGAGCGGGAGGCGCCGAATATCGTCTCCGGCACCTCGATTCCGGACGCGCGCACGGCGTTCGTGTTCACCGGCAACGGCCCCCAGTGGTGGGGCATGGGCCGCGGGCTCTATAGCGCCTCCAAGGTCTTCAAGGCGACGATCGAAGAGATCGACGCCGAGTTCCGCGCCGTCTCCGGGCTTCAACTCATCGATGAGATGTTCCGTGAGGAAGCCGACAGCCGGATGGCGATGACAGAGGTCGCGCAGCCGGCTCTCTTCGCCCTGCAGGTCGGCCTCGTGCGGGCGCTTGCGGAGGACGGACTTCGTCCCGACGCCACCTTCGGCCACAGTGCCGGCGAGCTGGCCGCCGCCTACTGCGCCGGCGCATTCGACCTCGAGACCATCGTTCGTGTGGTCTCGGCGCGCAGCCGCCAGCAGGAGAAGACCGCCGGCAACGGCGCGATGGCGGCCATCGGCTTCGGCGTCGAAAAGGCCGAGGGCGTCATCAAGCGCCACGAGGGGCTGGTGATCGCTGGAGACAACGGTCCGGACGCGACCTCCATCGCGGGTCCGGTCGCCTCCATCGATGCGCTCGTGAGCGAGCTCAAGGACGCCGGTACCTTCGCGACGAAGCTCCGCCTCAACTACGCGTTCCACAGTCCGGCGATGGATCCCATCGAAGAGGGCTTCCGCGAACTCGTGCGCGACGTGAAGGGCACGTCCGACCATTTGCCGTTCTTCTCGACCGTCACCGGCGAGCGGATCGACGGATCGCAGATGGACGTCGACTACTGGTGGGGGAATCTGCGCAAGCCCGTGCTGTTCCGGCCGGCCGTCACGGCCATGTGCGAAGCGGGCTACGGCGTCTTCGTAGAGGTTGGTCCGCACCCGAACCTCGTCGGCTACGTCAAGGCGGCGGCGCGGGCGGGGGGCCAGTCCGTTCGCACGGTCGAGACCCTGCGCCGCGGCGAGAACGAGCCGGATCAGCGTCGCAAGGCCGTCGCGGCGGCCGCGGTCGCCGGCAGCGCCATCGACCTGTCCGAAATCTTCCCGGCTCCGGTGCCGGTCCTGCCCGACCTGCCGACCTACGCCTGGCAGCACGAGCGCCAGTTCAACTCGCCATGGCCGCGGGCGATGCTGTCCGCCCTGCCGACGAGCCATCCTTATCTCGGGCCCAAGATCTCGCTCGGGAAGGACGTCTGGTCGCAGGACATCGCCCTGTCCCGGGTGCCGTCCGTCGCCGACCACGTCATCCGCGGGGGCGTGCTGTTTCCAGCCGCAGGCTTCCTGGAGACGGCGGTCGCAGCGGCGCAGTCGGCCGGCCTGGAGGGGCAGATCGAGCTGCGTTCCGTGAAGATCGAAAAGGCCTTCGCGATCGACCGCGAGCGCGAGTTCCACTTCCAGACGTTCCTCGACCGCACCGACCATGGCCTGACGATCCGCAGTCGTCCCATCGCTGTGGGGTCCGGCGATCCGGCGGAGCGCGACGACGAGCCGTACACCGAGCACATGCGCGCGGTGATCGAGAGCCGCCCCGACGCAAGCCGGGTCATCGACCTCGATGCGATCGGCGCGCGCATGAAGTACACGCGCGCCCCGGCCGAGCACTACGCGCTCACCTCCGCCCGCGGTCTCAACTACGGGCCGACGTTCCAGACCGTCGACAACGTCGAAGTGGGCGAGGGCGAGGTGCTCGCGACGCTGACGCGGCGAACGGACGGTTCGGCCTTCACCCTCGATCCGACGCAGGTGGACGGCGCGCTCCAGGCGATGATCGGCCTGATCGAGATCGCCAACGACCGTCGCCTCTTCGTGCCGGTCGAAC
Source organism: uncultured Alphaproteobacteria bacterium (assembly GCA_963771975.1). Taxonomy (GTDB): domain Bacteria; phylum Pseudomonadota; class Alphaproteobacteria; order Rhizobiales; family Amorphaceae; genus Acuticoccus. The sequence goes on from CAVYVL010000004.1 coordinate 392,994, forward strand.
TGGACAGGCTGGTCGTCCGCGGGTCCACCCGCGATCACGAGACGATCCTCGCCCACATCGTCACGCGCGGCGCCAACCGGTTCTACCTGAGCGCCGACGTGATGCTCGCGGCGCCGGACGGCACGGTGATCGCCGAACTCCACGGCATCCAGGTGCGTTCGGTCGGCGCCGGCACGGGGCTCGACGCCATGCACATGGCGCACGAACTTTCCCCCCTCGTCACGTTCCACGACACGCTTTCGGCGATCGCGCTCGACGGACTGATCTCGACGGAGCCGCAGTCGACGGCCGCCGCGCACCGCCGCGTCATCAAGGCCGCCTACAACCGCGACATCGAAGAGATGTGTCATGCGTTCACCGCGGACACGTTCTTCGGCCTGTCCGATGGCGCCCCCTTCACACTCGACGGCTTGGTGTCGGATGGTCTCCTCGCGGCAGGGCAGGTGCGGTACGCTGACCTCGTCCTGGCGCGTGCGGCGGCGGCCGGTTTCGTTGAGCAGGACGGTGACACCTACCGCGTGCCGGTGCGGCCGGACGCACGGTCGCGTTGGGACGCGTGCATCAGGGCCTATCCCGCCTATGCGGCAGAGGTCATCATCGCCGGGCGGATCTGGGCCCACCTTCCGGCGCTGCTGAGAGGGGAGGGGCAGCTTCTCCAAATCCTTTTCCCAGGGGCGGGCAGCCGCCTCATGGAGCAGGTTTACGACCAGGGCTTCACCTCGATCGAGCCGAACGAGGCCCTTGCGGCCTCCATCGCAAAGCTTGTCGACACGCTCCCCGAAGGACGGCGGCTGCGCATACTCGAGGTCGGTGGCGGCACCGGCGGCACCACCGGACACATCCTCGGCGCCATCGACAGCTCGCGGGTGGAGTACGTCTTCACCGACATTTCCCCGGACTTCCTGGCGCGCGCCGAACGGCGATTCGGCCAGGTCCCGACCTTCTCCTCTGCCGTACTCGACTTCACCAAGCCGAATGATCTGGAGCCCCACGGCGGTCCATTCGATTTGATCGTCGCGGCCAACGCGCTGCACGTGACGCCGGCCGTGAAGGCGACATTGCAGCAGCTGAAGAGCTTCCTCCGTCCCAACGGTATCCTCGGCCTCGTCGAGATCGAGCGGCACGGCTACTTCGATTTCTTCTTCGGCATGCTCGACGGGGTCTGGCTCTTCGAGAACGACCCGGACCGCGCCGACCACGCCCTGCTGTCCGGTGAAGCGTGGACATCGCTGCTGGCCGACTGCGGCTTTGCCGATGTTGCGCTCTGGGACGACGCCGACAGCGAGAGCCCGTCGACCTGCTCCATGATCCTCGCGCGAAATACGGTCGACGAAGGAACAGGTGCTGCGGCTGTGACCGGCGGAACGGCCTCTGCGGCCGCTGCGAAGGAACCTGCGCAGTCGTGGCTCTTGGTGAAACCGGCGGGAGACGACGCCTATGCGGCGGAGTTCGCCGCGACGGTGCGCGCGTCCGGCGGGACGGTGACGACATTCGCCGTCACGACCGAGGACGGCCCTGCGGATCCCGCCGCCGACCGTACCATCGGGATCGACGACATCGAGGCGTGGGACGCCGCGTGTCTCGACCTCAAGGCAGCAGCGCCGCAACGGATCGTCGCCTTCGCGCCGCGGAAAACGGTTGCCGAGGTGCCGCGATCCGACAATGGGTGGGCGCTCGTGGCGCTCCTCAACGCGGTCAACAAGGCCGGGTGGCCGGCCGCGCCGCGCCTCGACATCGTGACTGAGAACGTCCTCGGCTCCAGCACGGTGGACGTTGCCGGCGGCGGCATGTGGGCGGTCGGCCGCGTCGTCGTGAACGAACAGCCTAACTGGAACTGCCGCCGCATCGACTGCGACGGCTCCGAGGCGGCCCGCGAGCGCCTCGCGGCGTGGCTCACGGGCCAAGCGCCGTTCGCGGCGCGGATCGGCGCCGACGTCGATGAGCTGCGGTTCACCGCCGACGGTGTGTATGCCAACCTGATCGAGCCGGTCGGTGCGGTGACCGAACACGCTGCCGCGCCCGACGCGCCGTTCGCAATCACCCTGAAGGCGCAGGGCTCGATCGACAACATCATGCTGCGCGAGCTGCCGGCAACCCCGGCGCCGGACGAGGGCATGGTCGAGATTGCGCTGCGCACCGCGGGCGTCAATTTCAAGGACGTCATCCTGGCGCTCGGCATGTTGCCGCCGGAGCTGCTCAAGGACAGTGTCGCAGGTCCCATGATGGGGCTCGAAGGGGCGGGCGTCGTCTCCCGCGTCGGTCCGGGTGTCACCGAGCTCGCCGTCGGCGACGAGGTCATGCTGATGTCCGAAGGCTGCTTCGCCTCGCACATCACCGTGCCTGAGCATGCGGCGAAGCGGGTGCCGGCGGGATGGTCGCTCGAGGAGGCGGCGACGCTTCCGGTGGTCGGCCTCACGGTCGCGTACGCGCTCGATTTCGTGGCCCGCCTCCGGCCCGGCGAGACCTTCCTGGTCCACGGCGGTGCCGGCGGCATCGGCCTCATGGCGATTCAGTACGCCAAGGCGCTCGGTGCACGGGTGATCGCGACGGCCGGCTCACAGGAGAAGCGCGAGCTTCTGGACCTTCTCGGCGTCGACTTCATCTCCGACTCGCGCACGCTGCGGTTCGAGGATGACATTCGCACCTTCACCAACGGCGCTGGCGTCGACGTGGTGCTGAACTCGCTGGCCGGCGATGCGATGCTGGCTTCGCTCGACGTGTTGAAGCCGTTCGGCCGCTTCGTCGAAATCGGCAAGCGCGACTTCGAGGCGAACAACCGCATCAACCTTCGGGCGCTCGAGAACAACATCTCGTACTTCGCCGTCGACCTGACATACCTGCCGCACCAGCGTCCCGACCTCTTCGTCGAGACGTGGGAGCGGTTGCGTGAGGTCTGCGAGTTGGGTGCGGTCCGGCCGCTGCCGTTCCGCTCCTATCCGCTGGCGAACCTCAAGGAAGGTTTGCGGCTGATGCAGAGCGGCCGGCACATCGGCAAGCTCGTGATCGATCTCGACCGCAAGGCGACGCCGGTGACGCCGCTGCCACGGCCCGCGACCACCTTCTCCATCGAGGGCGTGCATGTCGTGACCGGCGGCCTCGGCGGCATCGGCCTCAAGCTCGGCCGTTTCATGGCCGAGCGCGGTGCCACCGCGATTGCTCTTATCGGGCGCAAGGGCGTGACGACGGACGAGCAGCGAGAGGCCATCGCCGGCATCGAAGCACTCGGCGCGCGTGTCGACGTCGTCCAGGCGGACGTGTCGGACGGTCCTTCGGTGGAAGCACTGGTCGCCGACCTCGTCGAGCGGCACGGTTCGATCCGCAGTGTCATGCATGCCGTCCTCGTGCTCGACGACAGCCTCATGATGAACCTCACACACGAGGCGTTCGAGCAGGTGAACGCGCCCAAGGTTCAAGGCGCCTACCACTTCGACCGACTGACCCGAGGGCAGCCGCTCGAAGCGTTCGTGACGTTCTCGTCCCTCGCCAACGTGGTCGGCAATCCAGGCCAAGCGAGCTACGTCGCGGCGAACGCTTATCTCGAGCAGATCGTCCTCGCGCGGCAGGCTGAGGGCCTTCCGGGCCTGGCGCTGGAGCTGGGCGCGGTCGGGGACGCAGGCATCCTGGCGCGCGACGAAAAGGTTCGCCAGAACCTCAACCAGACCATCGGGGCGACGATCTCCACGGCCGACATCCTCGATGCCTTGGAGGGGTTCCTCTCCGGCGGGCCGGCGGTGGTCGCAGTCACCAGTCCGGCCGTGCGCATCGGCGGCCCTGTCGCCCAGACGGCACGCTTGGCGGCATTCCCGGGCCAAGGGGGCGAAGGCGCCAGCGGCGATAAGATCGACTTCAACGCCGTGGCGATCGAAGAGCGCGCGGCATTGATGGAACAGGTCCTCGTCCAGGCGCTCGCGTCGGTCATGGGCGCCAAGGAGAGCCGGATCGATACGGAACGCTCGCTCATGGAATCGGGCCTCGACTCGCTGATGGCGGTCGAGTTCGCGATGACGGTGGAGCAGCGGATCGGCGCCTCGGTCCCGACCTCGGAGCTCACGAAGGACCGAAGCCTCCGCGAACTCGCCGTGGCGCTCCTGCTGGCGCTCAACGTCGAAGTCGGCGAGGCGGCGGCGGCCGAAGCGGAGGCGCCGGAAACGGATCTGCTGCGGCGGGACATTCAACTCGCCGACGACTACCGCGTCACCACGCCGGCACCGGAAGTGCCTGTCGCGGAGCGTAACGCCATTCTTCTCACCGGCGTCACCGGCTTCCTCGGCGCGTTCCTGCTGGAAGAGCTCCTCAGCAAAGGGGCGAAGCGGGTCATCTGCCTCTGTCGCGGCCGGACACCCGAAGTCGCGGCACGGCGTGTGGTGAGAGGCCTGCAGAAGGCGGATCTCGGTGCCGCGGATCATGTGGGCAAGGAGGTCGAGATCTGGACGTGCGACCTCGGCGCCGACGGCCTCGGCCTCACCGAGGAGCAGCGGAAGATCATCGAGGACGACGTCGACCTCATCATCCACAGCGCCGCGGACGTGAACTTCCTCGGCGGATACGAGGAAATGCGTGCGCCGAACGTCGAAAGCGTGCGTCAGTTGCTCGAGATCGCCCGCGTCGGGCGCCCGAAGGCGTTCCAGTTCATCTCGACGCTCCGTATCTTCGCCCGCGTCGACCAGATCGAGCAGGAGGCCATCACCGAGCAGAGCGTCGCGTGGTTCCCGCCCCAGTCGGAGGGTGGCTACGTGAAGTCGAAGTGGGCGGCGGACATGCTGGTTCTGGAGGCGAAGGCGCGCGGGCTTGCGGCGGGTATCCACCGGCCGTCCTTCGTCATCGGCCGCACCACCGACGGGTTCACGAACGTGACCGACATCGGTGCGACGCTCGCTAGGTTCGCCTTCGACAGCGGAATGCTGCCGAAGGTGGAGGTGTCACTGCCGATGATCTCGGTGGACACCGCGGCGCGCCGGATCGTCTCGTTCATCGACACGCCGGGTGAGCAGGTCGGCACCTATCACATCACCGACTGGCCTGCGCTGACGATGAACGACATCAAGGTGCTGATGGAGGCGCACAACCACGTTGTCGATCTCTATGAAATCGACACATTCCTCGAAAAGTCGCTTGAGTTCTTCGAGAAGAACCCGGGGCATCCGGCGATCTGGTTGCCGATGTTCTTTGCCAGCACGAACGCGAACAATGCGCTCGGGTCCAAGCTGCGCACGCCGATCTTGCCGGCGGGCGAGGTGATGGATGCTGACGAGGCCAAGCGGACGATCGACCGGATGGGCGGCTGGTTTGCCGAGCAGGAGAGGCTGGCGGCACCGGAAGCCGCCTTGTAGCGCGCTGGAGCGCTCGGGCTAGGAGTAGCCGAGCTCCCGGTTCATCGGCTGCAGGATCTCATCGATTCCTGCGGCCGTTTCCGGGTCGAGCGCATCCCATCGGCTGGGCTGGGGCCGTGGCATGTCCGCAACGGCCTCGACCCAGTCGGTGTGATCCACGCCGGGACGCAGGAAATCGATCAGACTGGTGAGGCGGTCACGGGGATGAGCGACAAGATCCTCGTAACGGGTCGTGTGGAGCTGCTCCGCCGGAATGCTCTGCATGGCTTCGAGAGCCAGTTCGGTCGTGTTCGACCAGAACCTGGCGTAGGCGCTGGCACGGCGGTCGAAATCGAAACGCTCGGGCAGGCTGTAGGGACGGCTTCGGTCGTGCTGGCGCGTCAGGGCCCGCTCGAAGTCTGCGATGGCTAACATCATCTTTCGCCCGGTGTTGCGGTAATCGAAGTAGATCTTCCGTCGCACGAAGCCACGCCGAAAGATCGAAATCATCCAGCCCGTCCGGATGGCTGGATCGAAGAGGCGCATGTTCATCATCGACAAGACGACGTCGCGTGCATTGCGTGTCAGATGAACGTACTTCGCGTCGGGAAAGCCGCCGATGAGGTCCGGGAGGTGCCAGTGGCTGAGGCCGGACCGCTCCACCCACAGATCGTCTCCGTCGCGAGACGCCGAAGAGGTCGAACAAACGGCGAGAGTGTGTCGTAATCGGGGCGTCAGGCCAGGCGCACACGATGGGGGCGAGCGAGTCGAACAACGCGTCGGGGTCGGCCGTCAATGCCGGCAGCGTCATCGTCAGGATGGGCGGGCAGTTGCGGAGCGTGTAACGCCCAGTGGCCTCATCATAAATGAACTCCGACGGGACTTCATTCGCGGCTTGAGCCTTGTCGATGAGGTTCGTGTACCACGCGGGCGGCTCGGCCAGGAGCTGCCAGAACGCGGCCCCCGTCATGCTGGGATTTCCGAACGATTGCATGAACAGGCACGTCCAGAATTCGGAGATTGAGCAAATTGCGTGGTTTTTTTGCAACATCCGTGTGAGAAGGGTCGAGCCTGACCGGCCAACGGAGACTACGAAGGCGCCTTGCATGAATTCTTCCTTGGCATGGCGGGGGTTGTGCTTGGGGGAACATACGATCGCCGCCGGGGTCGGGCGAAGTCGTACTGCAGCCGTCTAGCTGCATCACATTGATTTTACGGGTATCGAACACCGCTTGGATAGGAAAGAGCCTATACCGAGGGTTGTTTCAACGTATTTTTACTGGACATCCATATCAATTTGGACTGTACATGGGCCATGGGGACGACCAGGGTCACCGCCAGTGGCAGGGTGTATTGCAGCATCCGTCGGGCGGGTTGACGTGAATCTGGGGTCGGCGGCCACGGCGCGCATGATTCGGGCTGCGGCAACCAGGATTCTTTGAGGTGAATGGCGGTCATGAACGAAGAACTTGAGCTCGGTACGGAAGTATATATCTATCAGCCGGACGGCACGCCGTCGGATGATGACTTCACCGATTTGACGGCAACCATCGGGCAAGGGTTTGGTAATCCCTTGACCAAATACGCGTGGTCGGCCGAACTGTTTGACGGCTCCGATGCCAACGACACGCCCGAGCTGTACGTCGGCACGTTCAGCACGCAGCAGAGCATTATCGGTCAGCTCATAGCGGCAGTTCAGTTCCCGTTCCTCCTCGGCGCTGGCGCTTTCGATATTTCGCCGCTGCTGAACGGCCTGGGCATCACCGAGCCGACCGACGAGATCCTCGACTTCCTGCTGCTGGACCTGCCCAACCTCATCAATTCCGAGGGTGGCGAGATCTGGCGCTACGAATTCGAGAACGACACGTGGACGCAGGTCCTCGGCACCGGCATGCCGGAAGGTCTGATCGAAGACGGTGACATCGGCATCCGCGACCTCGAGACGTTCGACGGCGCGCTTTATGCCGCGACGACGATCAACCTGATCTTCAACTTCTATGCTGGCGGCGACGGCGCCGCGAAGCTCCTCGTCAGCGAGACGGGTGAGCCTGGCGACTTTGTCGAGCTGACCGGCGGCCCGTTGGACCTCGAGAGCACCGCTTCCATCCGCGCGCTCACGAATGCGACCCTGGGCGGCGAGAACGTCCTTCTCGTCGGAACCGAGAACGTCGAGCTTGGTGCTCAGGTCTGGTCGTATGACACGGATGGCAACTGGGAACTCGTCGCGAGCTTCGATGGCGTCGAGAACCAGTATGCCGCTTCGGTTTCCGAGATCGAGGAGATCGATGGCGAAATCATCATCGGCACGTGGCTACCGTACAAGCTGTACGCCATCACCGACGAGGGCGACGTCGAAGATCGCACGCCGGACCCCACAGCGAGCGCGGTCGATCCGACTTCGCCGATCGATGACAACGGCGTCATGCAGATCAAAGTGTATGACGGCTATGTCTACGTCGGTAGTGTGAACTACGATGGTGGGGCGAGCCTGTATCGCATTCCCATCGAAGATTTCACGGGCGACGGGTACGACAATACCGCTTGGGAAACGATCACGACGAACGGGTTCCAAGACACCACGCTCTCGTATTACTACGACAGCGATCCGAACAACGCGAACTCCTGACAACCGGGCCACATACGTGTGGCAGCTGGAGGTTGTCGACGATGTTCTTTACTTTGGTGACTTCAGCGATAAAGCGACGCTCGGCCAGATCACGCATGCCGACGATGCGGGCAATACGCCCGTCCTCGCGCTCATTCCGCCGAGCCCGGACGACCCGTTCTCGTTCGACGAGGGCCCCGCCTACGGTATCCGCAAGCTGCTTGCGGTCGAGTTGGATGGCAACGGCAATCCGACGGCGGAGCAGGCCGACCCCAATGGCCTGATCATCGGCACGGCAAACGACTTCAATGCGCGGCCGAATGACCTTCTCGATGACATCTTCGTCCCCGACGGCGAGTTCGTCCTTGCCAACCCGTTCAGGGCGAACCGTCTGCAGGGCAGCGGCGAAGAGGATCTGATCCTCGGCAGCCTGTTCGGCGATCGGATCAACGCTGGTGGCGAGGACGATATCATCTTCGCTGACGCTCTGGGGTTCGGTCTCGCAGGCATCGGATTGGGCGATCGCTTGCCGGCACGCGTGTTCGGGCGCAGCTTCGAAATCGGAACCGACACGATTTCCGGTGGCGACGGCCAGGACGTCATCTTCGGGATGGGCGGAGCCGACATCATCAACGGCGATGACGGTGAGGACATCATCATCGGCGGCGAAGGCCGCGACACGATCCGCGGCGGCGCCGGTATCGACCTCATCTCCGGCGATGGTCTGACCGATGGTCCTCTCGGGGACATCATCATGCCGCTGTTCGAAGGCCTCCTCGGCGGTCTCGGAGATGCGGTCGAAGGCGTCGACATGGGCGCCATCATCAACTCCCTGCTCGAGATCGACCCCAGAGCGGAGAGGCAAGGCCGCCTGGACGACCGCATCTACGGCGACGGGGGTAACGATATCATCATCGCCGGCGGCGGTGACGACCGGGTCTTCGGCGGTGCTGGCGGCGACGGTCTCCTCGGCCTGAGCGGCGACGACTTCCTGCAGGGCAACGCCGGAATCGACGTTATCGACGGTGGTATCGGCGACGACATCATGCGCGGCGGCAAAGGTGACGACGTCATCATTACTGGCCTCGGCGACGACTTGCTGCGAGGCGATCGCGGGAACGATCGCTTCCTCGTCCAGGACGACGACGACAACTCGTCGACGATCACCACCGGCGAGGACACGATCGCCGGCTTCCAGGACGGTGACGTCATCGACCTGTCCGCCTTCTTCCAGAACCCGATCAGCCCGTTCTTGGCGACGATCCCGGAGTTCCCGTTGTTCCAAAACGCTCCGTATCCGGCCTTTGACTTTGATCTGCAGATCGGGCAGGCGCTGACGGTGATGGACAACGGCGTGCTCATCGACCTCTCCCTCATCGACGGGGGTTTTCAGGGCGAGGATACGAACTACCCGAATCCGGCCGATCCGCCCGCAAATTTCGGCCCCGCGCCGACGGGGAGCGGCACGATCTTCGTCGCCGGGGTGAGCGAGCTCACCGAGGAAGACTTCGTCGTGAACACGCAACTCCTGTCCGATGGGCTCGGCGTCTTCGTTTAGGCATCGGATCCCAATCACCTCGTTCCTTCGACGCGCCGCCCAAAAGCGGCGCGTCTTCGGTTCGGCAAAAAGGGTGCCGACAGCCCCGCGGGACTGGAGCTGTCGCGCCTGATCTTGTATGATATGACGTGTGCGCCGGCATCGGCTCCTGCCGCGCTCGGTGTCACAACGGTCCAGTCGAGTTGCGAAGGGGGTCGTGCCAGTGGCGCCGCGTTTTTCTCACGTGCCGGCCTTCACGCCGCCATTCCCGCCGCGACCGCCGAAGCGCGTTCGCGTGCCGAAGGTGATCTTCATGATGGCGCAGGACCTCCTGCGCCCGTTCGAGATCAACGCCTTCAGCCGGAGCCTGACCGTCCGCCGGGTGCTCGGCCGCGACATCTTCATCTTCAATTCGCCCGAGCTCGTGCGCGAGGCGATGCTCGTCCGCCACGAGGCGCTGCAGCGCAAGACGCCGCAGATGCGCACCGCGCTGGAGCCCCTCATCGGCGACGGCCTCTTCGTCAGCGACGGACCGGTGTGGAAGGAGCGGCGGACACTCATCCAGCCCATCGTCCACGCGCGGCACATCTCCACCTTCTTCCCGATCATGCTCGGAGTCGCCGAGGAGTGGCGAAATCAGTGGTGGAACCACGTCGGGAAGGGCCCGGTCGACATCCTCCACGAGATGGGTGTGCTCACGGCGGAGGTGATCTCGCGCTCGGTCTTCGGCCAGCGGCTGGGTCGAAAGTACACCGGCGAGATCGTCAAGAACTTCGCTGAGTATCAGCGCTACTCCAATCGGTCGGCGCTGTCCGACCTCTTCCAGCTGCCGAGCTGGGTGCCTCGCTTTCAGCGCCGTGAAGTGAAGCGCGCTTCCCAGCGCATCCACGCGGTGATCGATCAGATCATCGACGAGCACCTCAAGGAGCGCGCCGCAGAGGCGGAGCGCCGCAGTGCCGGGACGGAGGCCGCGGAGGGCTGCCCGCACCAGCGCGCGATGATTGCGCAGCTTTTCGACGCCGGCGAGGGCGGTTCGTCCACGATCACCCGCGAGCAGATCCGGAACGAGGCGATCGTCCTCTTCATGGCCGGTCACGAGACGACGGCGAACACGCTCGCATGGGCGTTCTACCTGCTGTCGCAGTCGGACTGGGCGCGCGAGAAGCTGGATGCCGAGCTGAAGACCGTCCTCAACGGCCGCACACCGACGCTCGAGGATATCGATAACCTGGTCTACACCCGCGCCGTGATCGAGGAGACGCTGCGGCTCTATCCGCCGGTGCCGATCCTGGGCCGCGAGGCCATGGCCCACGCAAACGTGAAGGGGTCCGAGGTCGACAAGGGCGACATCGCACTCGTCGTACCGTGGCTCCTGCACCGCAATCCGAACCTGTGGGAGCGGCCGGACGATTTCGTCCCGGAGCGCTTCCTCCCGGATCAGCCGCGGCCGAGCAAGTATCAGTACGTGCCCTTCGCCATCGGCCCGCGGGTTTGCCCCGGTCTCGCCTTCGGTCTGACGGAGGCCACACTCGTGCTTGCGGTTCTGGCGCAGGCGTTCGAACTGCGTCTCGCACCGGGGGTGGACGTTCAGCCGAAGACGAGCCTCACGTTGCGGCCAGGCGATACGCTGCCGATGCTGATCGAATCCCGGCAGGTGGCCGCGCCCGCAGAGGCCGCCGAGTAGACGCGGCGACATACCCCATGCGGCCTTTGTGTCCCCGCCCGGATGTTGGCCGCAGCTCGGCGTTGCGATAGAGAACAAGGCATGGCGCCGCGGATCCTCCGCGGCACGTGCTTCCGGGCGACAGCGCTTTGGGAGAGTACCCGTATGTGGGGGTGTTGATCTTGGACCTCGTTCCACAGGCGCGCCATCGCAAGCTCAGAGGTGCATCGAAAGCGTCTTTCCCGACCACGAGGGACCGGACGCTTCCCGAGGAAGACTTCTCCGGCGACGACGATGCCGACGAGCGGGCGCCAATGCGGCCGGTCCAGCGCCACCGCCCGCTCTGGGTGCGCATCCTCGACTACAACGCCCGTGCGCTCCTCCCGTTCGGTCTCACCGTGGGTGCCGTCTACGTCTTCGCGATGTTGCTGGCGACGGCGCCGGGGGTTCCCCGCGCGGTTCCGGTCGAGCGCGCGGTTCCGGTCGCAACGGCGCCGATCACCGTCACCACAGAGCAGCCGACGCTTCGCCTCTACGGTGTGGTGAGCGCAGGCCAGAGCCTCGATCTTCTGGCGAGGGTGCCGGGCACGATCGAGCAGGTGTCGGACGGGCTTCGCAACGGCGGCTTCGTCGAAAAGGGCGAGTTGCTCTTCGAGATCGACCAATTCCGCTACGAGGCGGCCCTCGCCGAAGCGCAACAGCAGCTGGCGGAGGCGGAGGCGCGACTCAGCGAGATCGAACTCAATATGCAGGGCGACACCGAGCTTCTCGCGCTCGCCAAGGAACGGCTCGAGATCGCGGAACGGACCTTCGACCGCGCCGAACGGCTGCAGCGGAGCCAGACGATCTCCGACAGCACCGTCGACGAACGGCGGCTGGCGCTCCTCGCCCAGCGTGTCGACGTGACCGCGCAGGAGACGCGGGAGAAGGTGGCGACGGCTCTTCAGCAGCAGCAGGAGGCGATCGTCGAGCGGCTGAAGCAGGCGGTCTCGCTCGCACAGCGGGATCTCGATGACACCCGGATCGTCGCTCCGTTCGATGGCTTTATCAACAACGTCAACGCTGTCGCCGGCCGGACGGTCGCCCGCAACGAGCAGGTGGCGGAGTTGCTCGACGCCAACTGGCTCGAGGTGAGCGTCGTCATGACGAAGAGCCAGCTGGGCCGCATTCTGTTCTATGAGGGCGAGATCATCGGCCGGAAGGTGAAGGTGCAGTGGAACCTCGGTGAGACGCCGCGGGAGTTCACCGCAACCGTCGAGCGCGTCAATTCCGAGATCGATCCCACCACGGGCGGCCTCCGCGTCTATGCACGGTTCGACGACGCCGGACCCGAGACGATGCTACGCGCCGGCGCGTTCGTCGAGGTGCTGGTGCCGGATCGACGCTACTCTGACGTCGTCCGCCTGCCCGAGGCGGCGCTGTATGAGGGCGACCTCGTGTACATCCTCGACGACGACAGCCGCCTCGTCGTCCGGGAGGTGGTTCGCCGCGGAAGCGATGGTGGGGACGTCTATGTCTCCGGTGATCTGAAGGAAGGTGAGCAAGCGCTGGCGATGCGCATTCCGGGTGTCGGCGAGGGCCTCAAGGTGCTGCCGCGCAACGGCGCGCTCGGCGAAGCTGTCGGACAATGAACGACCGCCCGGAGATCCCGGCCCTGCCGGCGGGCCGTTCGGGACTGGCGAAGCGTGGAGCGGGGCTTCTCGGCCTCTTCGTGCGCCACCCGACAGCGGCCAACCTTCTCATGATCCTCATGGTCATGCTCGGGCTGATCGGCACCTCACAGCTTCAGGTGCAGTTCTTCCCGTCGATCCAGGTGCCGATCATCATCGTCGACGTCGAATGGACGGGCGCGAGTGCGGCGGACGTCGAGACGCAGATCCTGGATTCGCTGGAACCGAAGTTGCGCTTTCTCGATGGCGTGGCCTCCACGTTCGGCATGGCCCGCGAGGGCGCCGGGACGGTCACGCTGGAGTTCGACGCCGAGCAGGACATGCAGAAGGCGCTCGCCGACGTGGAGCGCGCGGTCTCGGACGTCGCGACTCTGCCGGAAGAGTCCGAGGTGCCGATGGTGCGGCGCATCACGTACTACGAGCCGGTCTCCAGGGTCGCCATCACCGGCCCCTTCACGGAGAAGGAACTGAAATACTACGCCCGGCGGATCAGGGACGGTCTCCTCGACGCCGGCATAGAGCAGGTCGAACTGGTCGGCCTTCGAGACGAGGAGATCTCCGTGCTCGTGCCGGAAACGGTGCAGCGCGAGCTCGACTTGAGCGTCGCGGAGATCGCCGAGAGTATCCGGGCCGGGACGCGCAACATCCCCGTCGGTACGCTGGAGGGCGCGCGCGAGATCCAACTCCGTTCGGTGGAGACGCGGCAGACACCGGAGGAGATCGCCGAAATCGAGGTGCGGGCGCTGCCGAACGGCGAGAAGATCCGCATCGGCGATATAGCCGAGGTCGAGACGCGCTTCGACCGCAACGCCGCGAGCGGTCAGGTGAGGGGCCAGCCGGCGGTCGAACTGCGGATCAACCGCGCTCTCAGCGCCGACACACTCGAGATCCAGCGGGTCGTAGACGACACCATCGTGCGCCTGAGGGCCGAGATGCCGCCGACACTGGACATTCGGCAGTACGACAGCGCTGGCGAATTCGTGACCAAGCGCATCGCCGTGCTTGTCGAGAACGGGCTGAGCGGCCTCGCGCTCGTTCTCGTCACGCTCGCGGTCTTCCTCAACATCCGCACCGCGTTCTGGGTGGCGGTGGGGATCCCGATCTCCATTCTCGGGTGCCTCGCGATCTTGTGGCTCGTGGGCGAGACGTTCAACATGGTCTCGGTCTTCGCCCTCATCATGATGATCGGCATCATCGTCGACGACGCCATCGTCGTCGGCGAGCAAGTGGCGACGGAGAACGCACGCGGATATGCGCCCCACGTCGCCTCGATCCGTGGCGCGCGCCGGATGCTGACCCCGGTGATGGCGGCGACGCTCACCACCGCGGCCGCCTTCGTTCCGATCTTCGCCATCACCGGGCCGATCGGGCAGGTGATGGGAGTCATTCCGATGGTGGTGCTCGCCGTGCTCGTCGCCTCGACGATCGAGTGCTTCCTCGTGCTGCCGGCGCACCTTTCACACGGCGGGCGCAAGCCGGCCAAACCGTCCCGCTTCCGCCAGCGCTTCGATGATGAGTTCGGCAGGTTCCGCGACGGGTCCTATCGGCGGGCGCTCGAGGTCCTGGTCGCGTGGCGCTATGCCTTCTTCGCGTTCCTCGTCGGCACATTGATCATTTTCGCCGGCCTTTTGATGGGCGAGCGCCTTCGCGCCCACTTCTTCCTCTCGCCCGAAGCGGAGGTGATCCGCGCGAGCATCGTCTTCGTCCCCGGCGTGCCGCTGGAGGAGAAGACCGAGGCCCTCATGGTGATCGAGGGCGCGCTCGACGATGCGGAGCGGGAGCTCGCCGGGCAGGACGAGAAGCTGGTCAGCGCGACGTTCACGACGGTCGGCGCCTATGAGATGTTCGGCAAGGTTCGCCTTGAAAATACTGCCCAAATCGAGATCGCGCTGACGGCGAGCGAGGAGCGCGAGGTCGGCACCAACCAGCTCGTGGCGCGTTGGGCCGAGCTCATCCCGCCGATCGCGGGGGTCATGGATTTCGCGGTTTCGCCGGTGGAGCGGACGCTGCCCTCGCGGGCGATCGAGATCGAGCTGCAGGACGCGCCGCTCGAAGATCTCAAGCTCGCCGCCGAGGAGGTGGCGCGCGAGCTCGCCAACTACGTCGGCGTCTCCGCCATTCTGGACAACCTGCCGTACGGAAAGGAAGAGCTCGTCCTCGAGCTCAGCCCCGCAGGCAGCGCCATCGGCTTTACGCTCGAGGATGTCGGCCGGCAGATCCGCAATCTTGTCGAGGGTGCCGTCGCGGACCGCTTCACGCGGGACGACGAGGAGGTGACGATCAAGGTTCTGCGCGACAATCGGGGAGGGCGGCCGAACCTCGACCTTCTGCTCTTGAAGTCGCCGCAGGGCCAATGGGTGCCGCTGTCAGAGGTTGTGAACCTCCGCCAGGAAGACAGCTTCGCGATCATCCGCCACAACGAGGGGCGGCGCACCGTCACTGTCGGGGCCGACGTCGATACGTCCGTCACCTCCGCCTCTCGGGTGGTGGAGGATATGTCGGAGACGTTCCTCAAGGATCTCGCCGAACGGACAGGCGTCACCGTCCGCTTCGACGGACAGACCCGCGACCGCGAGGAGAGCTTCGGCGACCTCTTCGTCGGCCTCAGCCTCGCGGGGGTTTTCATCTACGTGATCCTCGCCCTCGTGCTGGAGAGTTACGTCCGGCCGATGCTGGTGATGATCATCATACCCTTCAGCGCGATCGGCGCTCTTGGCGGTCACCTGTTGCTCGGTCTCGACCTCACGATCGTGAGCTTCGTCGGGCTGCTCGGTCTGACGGGCGTCGTCGTGAACGACAGCATCATCCTGATTGACCGCACGTCGGAGCGGATAAAGGCTGGCGAGGATCGGCGTGCGGCGGCACTCGCCGCCAGTCAGGACCGGCTGCGCGCCATCATCCTGACGTCCGTGACCACGATCTTCGGCCTGTTGCCGCTTCTGTTCGAGACGAGCCGGCAAGCGCAGTTCCTGATCCCGCTGGCGGTGACGTTTATCTTCGGCCTGCTGGTGTCGACGTTCGTCGTCCCGATGCTAATCCCCGCGCTATTCGCAATTCTCGAGGATATCCGGCGCGTGAGCGGGGCGGTGTGGCGCCTGGTGAGAGGGTCGGATCCCGTTGCCCCGCCCGAGCAGTCCACGGGGACATCAGGCGGAGGGTAGAGCAGCACCGGGCCGCTGCGATGGTGCGGCCCGCCCGCCGAGTATCGAACCGCACTTGCGGCTTTGTTCTTGATTATCCGGCGCGAGCATCCCGCGTCGACAGGGTTGCCCAGCGAAACCTAGCCGGCGAGGTGCGCGGGATAGCCTGGCCGCCACGAGGGCGGAGGGCCAGCGTCATCGCGATCGGGATGATGATGAGGATCGCGGAGATGCCTGCGCCTCCCGCGGGGCGGACCCATGTCCGCCGCGCGCCGTGCAATGCCGTTGCTCACGGTTCGAAGAATGGGTGACGGATCCGATCCGCACAGGTGCGCCGGTAGACATTGCAAGAAAATGTTTTCAAGATGCGCCCCTAATAACAATAGAGGGAGGCTAAACCTATGGAAAGACGTGCATTTCTGAAGACCGCCGGGGGCGCTGCCGCCGTGGCGGGGACCGCTAGTTTCGCGACGCCTGCGATCTCGCAGAACCGGACCGAGTGGCGGATGGTCACCACCTGGCCGAAAAACTTCCCCGGACAGGGCACCAGCGCCGAGCGGCTCGCTTCGGCGATCGGTGAGGCGACTGACGGCCGGCTGACCATCAAGGTCTTTGGCGCCGGCGAGCTCGTCCCGGCCTTTGAAAGCTTCGACGCGGTGACGAGCGGGGCGGCGGACTGCATGCACGCCACGCCCTACTACTGGGTGAACAAGTCGAAGGCGCTGAACTTTTTCTCGACCATTCCGTTCGGTATGACCACGAGCGAGCTCAACGCCTGGATCAAGTTCGGCGGCGGTCAGGAGCTTTGGGACAAGGTCTACGATCAGTTCGGCCTCAAGGCGTGGTCGGCGGGGTCGACCGGCGTCCAGATGGGCGGTTGGTACAACAAGGAAATCAACTCGGTCGGAGACCTCTCCGGTCTCAAGATGCGCATCCCGGGCCTCGGTGGCGAGGCGCTGCAGAAGCTGGGCGTCACCACCATCAGCCTGCCGGTCGGCGAGATCTTCTCCTCCCTCCAGTCCGGCGCCATCGATGCGACCGAGTGGGTCGGCCCGTTCAACGACCTCGCCCCCGGCTTCTACAAGGTGGCGAAGTACTACTACTGGCCGGGCATGCACGAGCCGGGCACGGGTGCCGAGTTCACCGTTTCCAAGGAGAAGTTCGAGGCGCTGCCGAAGGACATTCAGAAGATCGTGGCCGCTTGCGCCGGCGACGAGAGCGAGCGCTTCTCCGCCGAGTTTACCTGGCGCAACGGCGGCGCGCTCGAAACCCTCGTGGGCGAGCACGGTGTCAATCTAAAGCGCTTCCCCAAGGAAGTACTGGAGGCCTGGGGGCAGGCATCGGGCGAGGTCGTCGCGGAACTGCGCGATTCCGACGATCCGCTGACGCGTGAGACGGTGGAGTCGTTCCTCGCGGGGCGGCGCAATCTCATGGCGTGGAGCCGGATCGGTGACCAGGCCTTCATGAACGCGCGCCTGCTCGACTACTCCTACGGCTAAGCCAACCACCGAGCCGCCGTCACAGGCGGCTCGGGTCTGCCGGGCTCAATCCGGCAGCATCAGCTCCTCGTTCTGCAGCAGGCCATCCAGAACGCTGCCGCTATTGGACGTTTCGCCGCCGTTCGGGCGGGTCCGCGGCCGGCGCCTCTCCCTCGTCCTCCACCTCTTCGGGCATCATGAAGTCCTGGTCGCCCAGGAGGTCGTCGAGCACTGAGCCGCGCGCCGGTGCAGGACGTGCCTCTTCGTCGTCGAACGTCGGGTCGCTCTCGAGGAAGTCGCCCGCCGGCACCGGGCTGGTCTCGCGCGTCACGTTGCGGCCCTCGCCGAAGATCACCTCTGGCAGCCAGGTCGCGGTCGCCGGGACGGTCCAGATGAAGACCATCGCCAGCAGCTGCAGGCCCACGAACGGCATGATGCCGCGATAGATGTGCCCCGTCGTTACCTCGGGCGGCGCGACGCCGCGCAGGTAGAAGAGGGCAAACCCCACCGGCGGCGTGAGGAAGCTCGTCTGCAGGTTCACGCCGATCATCACGCCGAGCCAGATCGGGTCGACGTCCAGCCCCAGGAGGACCGGGGCGGTGATGGGGACGACGACCAGGATGATCTCGAACGTGTCGAGGAAGAAACCGAGCACGAACATCAGCCCCATCACGGCGAGAACCGCACCCGAGGCGCCGCCCGGCATCGCGCTCAGCACGTCGTGGACCAGAAGCTCGCCCCCCAGTCCTCGGAAGACGAGGGAGAACAGCGACGCGCCCAGCACGATGATGAACACCAGCGAGCTGATCAGCATGGTGGAGCGCATCACGTCGCGCAGGTTCACCCACGTGAGCTGGCGCTTCGATGCGGCGAGCATCATCGCCCCGAGCGCGCCGATCGAGGCTGACTCGGTGGGCGTCGCGATACCCGACAGGATGGATCCGAGCACCGCGATGATGAGAAGGAGCGGCGGCAGCAGCGCGGACAGGACACGCAAGGGCAGGGTCCGCCGCTCTTCGGCCGTCATCTCCAGCGGCGGACAGCTCCGCGGGTTCACGATCGCCTGGAAGATGACGTAGCCGATATAGATGCAGACCAGCATCAGGCCCGGGATCATCGCTCCGGCGAAGAGGTCGCCGACGGACACGGGATCGGGCGAGAAGTTGCCCTTGGCGAGCTGCGCCATCGTGTTGGCGCTCGCCAGGATGTCGCCCAGGAAGATCAGCACCACCGACGGCGGCACGATCTGCCCCAGCGTGCCGGACGCGCAGACCACGCCGGTTGCCAGCCGCGGATCGTACCCGGCCCGCAGCATCGCAGGGAGGCTGAGGAGACCCATCGTGACCACGGTGGCGCCGACGATGCCGGTGGACGCCGCGAGCAGCGCGCCCACCAGCACGACCGAGATGCCGAGCCCGCCGCGCAGCGGGCCGAAGAGCTGCCCCATCGTCTCCAGGAGCTGCGTCGCGATCTTCGATCGCTCCAGCATCACCCCCATGAAAACGAACAGGGGCACGGCGACGAGCACCTCGTTCACCATCGTGCCGTAGTAGCGCGAGGGGATCCCGAAGAAGAGCGTGAAGTCGAACGTGCCGAGCAAATTGCCGATGACGGCGAACATCAGCGACATGCCGGCGAGGGTGAAGGCCACCGGGAAGCCGATCATGACCCCGCCGATGGTGGCGGCGAAGAGGAGAACCGCCAGGATCTCTCCAGTGTGAGCTTGGGACATCAGATGGCGCCCTTGGGCGTCGTCTCGTCCGCCGCCTCGCCGCCGCCTTCAGTCTCGAGCGTCGCGCCGGGGGCATCTGCGCCGGCGAGCGTCAGAATGCTGCGCGCGGCGAGCGCCAGGCCCTGAAGCCCCAGGAGCAGGCAGAACACGAGGAGCAGCGACTTGAGGAGGAAGACACCCGGCATCCCGAACGATTGGGCCGAACTCCTCGCCAAGCCGCCAAGAGGCGCGAACGTAGGGCAGGGAGGTCCACGCCGTCAGCGCGATCCACGGCAGGAGGAAGGCGATGGCGCCGAACAGGTTGACGATGGCGCGGGTGCGCGGCTTGGCGCCGGCATAGAAGATGTCGACGCGCACATGGCCTTCATGCAGCAAGGTGTAGCCCGCGCCCAGCATGAACACGCAGGCGTAGGTCCATACGTACAGCTCCTGCATCCACACGAAGCCGATGCTGAACGCGTAACGTAAGACGACGACGACGGCGCAGATCAGCACCGTCGCGAGTGTGAACCAGGCCGCCAGGCGGCCCACCCCTTCGTTCAGTCGATCGACCGCATGCACGAAGCCCGAAAGTGCCCCCATCGCGCTCTTGTCCTCCCTTGAGCAACCGGTCTGGTGCCGGTTTTCTCAAGGGTTACAGGCGTTCTGGGGAATGCCAATGGTCTAAGGCAAAAAAGACTTAAGACTGGCACACGGCGGAGGCGTCAGAGGATCACGTTGTCGGCGCCGAAGAGGTCGGCCGAGAAGTCGATCAGGATGAGCACGTTGTCGCCGCCCGTCTGCAGGATCGTGTTGCCGCGCCGCGAGACGACGAGGTCCTCGACCTCCGCGAAGCTGTCGAAACCGAAGTCGGTCAGGTCGACGACGTCGTTGTCGCTGAAGTTGAAGACGCGGTCGCGGTCGTCGCCGACTTCGTAGATCACGATGTCGGCGCCGGTGCCGACGTCGATCCGGTCCTTCTGCCGGCCGGCGTCGAGAACATCGTTACCCGCACCGCCGAGCAGACGATCCGCCTCGGTGCCGCCGTTGAGGACGTCGTTCTGGTTGCCGCCGATGAGAAGGTCGCGGCCCTGGTCGCCGAGCAGCGTGTCGGCGCCGTCGTTGCCGAAGAGCCGGTCCTGCACAGCGCCGCCCGAGAGGTAGTCCCGCCCCGCGCCGCCGAAGAGGCCGTCCTGGTCATCGCCGCCGGCGAGCCTGTCCGCCCCGTCGCCGCCGGAGAGCGTGTCGCGGCCGTCGCCGCCGAGCAGTGTGTCGGCGCCATCGTCGCCCGTGAGCGAGTCGTTGTCGTCGTCACCGAAGAGCTTGTCGTCTCCGTCACCGCCCTCGAGGGTGTCTTCGCCGGTGTTGCCGAAGATGCGGTCGTTGTCGTCGCCGCCGTCGAGGCTGTCGTCGCCGCTGCCGCCGGTCAGCGAGTCCTCGCCGCTGTCACCGGTGAGCGTATCGTCGCCGCTGCCGCCGGTCATGATATCGTCGCCGTCGTCACCGGTGATCGAATCGTTGCCGCTCTCGCCGTCCAGCGCGTCGTCGCCCGAAGTCGCCCTCGATCAGGTCGTCGCCGGACCCGCCGATGGCGTTATCGGCTCCGACACCCCCTTTGATGGTGTCGTTTCCGCCGACGCCGATGAGGGTGTCATCGCCCTCGAAGCCGAGGAGGACGTCGCCGTCAGCGGTGCCGGTCAGCAGATCGTCGTCGCCGCCGACCGCGAAGGAGGAGACGCCGTCGTCGGCGAAGCCGGTTGCGAACAGGAACGGATCACCGTCGATCTCCGCAAATGCGCTGTAGAATGAGCCGTTGAGCTCCAGCTCCGCGAGGTCGCCATCCAGGACGGTGTCGATCAGGTCCAGCGAGCCGTCGGCTCCGATCGCGAAGTACGAGAGCGCGTCGTCGCCCTCGGCGCTGGCGGCGAGGAAATGCTGGCCGCCCGCGGTGAAGGCTGTCAGGCCAACCACACCGCTCAGGGCGGCATCGCCGCCGTCCGCGATGTTGAAGACGTTGGAGAGCTGGCCGTTCCCGTCGATCTCGAAGACGCTGATCCCATCGTCAGTAAAGCCGCCGACGAACACGAAGCCGGTCCCGTCGACCGTGGCCGTGGCGACGCCGACCGCCCCGTCCAGCTCCAGAACGCCGCCATCGAAGACGGTATCCGTGGCGCTCAGCGTGCCGTCGCCCGCAAGCTCGAAGACGGACACGCCATCGTCGAAGAATCCGGCGACGGCCGCGAATGTCGTTCCGTCGACCTCGATCGTGCCGATGTCGTACGCGCCGTCGAGGGCCAAGGCGGCGTTGTCGAGGACGTTGTCCGTGTTGTCGAGCTCGCCGTCGCCCTCGATCGCGAAGACGCTGACGCCATCGTCAGCGAAACCGGACGCCAGCAGGAACGTCGTTCCGTCGACGGTGGCCACGGCCATACGCCCGCGGATGAAGTCGATCTCGAGCGTGGCGTCGTCGGGGACATTCTCGATGAAATCCAGCGAGCCGTCGCCCTGGATCTCGAACGAGGTGATGCCGTCGTCGTTGGTGCCGGCGTAGAGGAAATTTGTTCCGCCGACGGTCGCGTGAATGACTTGTTCGGGCTGCGCGAGAGGTATCCCCGGACCGTTGTTCACCACCGCGCCGGGGACCGTCGTGAGGATACCGTTCGCATCGACCTCGAAGCCGGTCAGGCCGTTGTCGTCCCTGCCCGCCACGTAGACGAACGTCTGGCCGTCGAATTGAACGGCATCAATGCCTGCCGAGAAATCGAGATTGAGCGTGCCGTCGTCCGCAACGTTGTCCCGGTTGATGAGATCGCCAGCGAGTACCGCCATGAAGTCCTCCAAACGTGTATTTTCTGGCGCGATCCGTGGAAATTTCTGGAAAAATCCCGACGCCGTATTAATCTAAAGCTAACATAATTTTCCGGGGTGTATATTCCACCGAACCGTATTTTTCGACATCTGACGCAGGCGTGAAGGGATGTGCATGCAACGCTCGGCGGCTCACAAGCCCCTCCACGCAGCGGGCCGCGGTGGTCGTCGCAGTTGCCCGAACTTTTGTTCGCAGATGTACGGGCGCGATGCAGTCTCGGCGATCTCGAGACGCTCTTCGACCATGCGATTACTTGAACGTGTCGACTTCGTGATCGTCAGAGTGCGGTGATGATCGGGTCACTGGTCGAAGGCCGCCGGGCATGACGCCGCGCTCGCCCGCGCCGCCGACCGCTGACGCGGCTGTGTCGACGCAGACCCTCCGGAGGGAGGCACCGCTGCGCCGTCACACGCAGCGGTGCACGATCCCTCTCCGGCCTCTCAGCGGAAGATCAGCCGGACGATGGCCAGCACGGCCACAGCCCCGATAACGGCCACGACGAGGATCAACACCAACCCGCCCGCGGCGAGCAACCCGGTGGCCAGAACGGCCACCAGCAGGGGCAGCAGGAGCGCGCCGACGACCCCGACGGCAATGTTGCGCGCCTTGTTCCGCCCGCCCTGAACCATAGAGGCGAGCAGTCCCGCGATCACACCGACCACGAGCAAGAAGACCAGACCGATCGTTCCCAGCGCCTGAAAGAACTCTTCCACTCCGCTCCCCCTTCCGCAGCATGATCGTCGCAGTTTCAGCCGACCGTGGCACGGCGGATGCAGGCTGCATAGGCTCATCCGCGGCCGCCCACGGCGGCGTCGCGCACAAGGCGACGTCTGGACGGCGCGGGCGTTGACTGTCAGCCTCGGGTCGAACGCCGCGCCCGCTGTCCTTGGAAGGCGACGCCATGCTCAAAGTGTTGTCCGGTATATGGGCGCTCCTGCTCGGCATCGTGTTGATCATGCTGGGCAACGGCATGCATTTCACCCTGATCGGCCTGCGCGGCGGGATCGAGGGGTTCTCGGCGGCGGAACTCGCGGTCGTCACCTCGGGCTATTTCGCGGGGTTCCTGTCGGGCGCGCAACTCACGCCGATGATGATCCGGCGCGTCGGCCACGTGCGCGTGTTCGCGGCGCTGGGCAGCTTCATGTCGGCGGGACTGATCAGCTTTCCGCTGCTGACGGAGCCCTGGGCCTGGACGGTGCTGCGGGTGCTGCTGGGCTTTTGCATGTCCGGCGTCTACGTCACCGCCGAGAGCTGGCTGAACGACGCATCGACCAACGAGACGCGCGGCAAGGTCCTGTCGGCCTACATGATCGCGCAGACGCTCGGCATCATCGGTGCGCAGTGGATCCTCACGCAAGGCGACCCGGCGACCTCCGTGCTCTTCATCGGCGCCTCGATCCTGGTGTCGATCTCGTTCGCGCCGATCCTCCTGTCGGTCAGCCCGGCGCCGGTGGCGGAGGTGGCGCGGCCGATGCGCCTGCGCAGCCTCTTCCGGAGTTCCCCGCTCGGCACGGTCGGGATCTTTCTCCTCGGCACCGTCTACGCGACGCAGTCCGGCATGGCCGCGGTCTTCGGCACACAGATCGGCCTGACCGTGGCGCAGATCTCGCTGCTCGTCGCGATGCTGTTCGGCGGCGCGCTGGTCCTGCAGTATCCGATCGGCTGGCTTTCGGACCGGATGGACCGGCGCAAGCTGATCTTCTCGGCCGCCGTCCTTGGTGCGATATCCTGCGGGCTGGCGTGGATATTCGGTGGCGGCCTGTGGCCCTTGATGGCCGCGGCGTTCTTCGCCGGCGGTGTGACGACGCCGCTCTACGCGCTGTTCCTCGCCCACACCAACGATTTCCTATCGACCGAGGACATGCCGGCCGCGTCCGGCGGGCTCGTCCTCACCTTCGGGGTGGGCGCCATTCTCGGTCCGTTGCTCACGGGCTGGGCGATGCAATGGCTGGGGCCGTTCGCCTTCTGGCTGGTGTTGGGATCGATCTTCGTCGGCATCGCTCTCTATGCGCTCTACCGGATGACGCAACGCGCCAAGGTCCCGGTGGAGGCGACCGAGAGTTACATCGGTGTGATCCCCACGGCCTCGCCCGTCGCGGTCGAGGCGGCCGGCGTCTGGGCCGCCGACCAGGCGGAGGCAAAGCGCGAAGCCGAGGACCAGGCGGAGGCAACGCGCGAGGTCGACGAGCAGGCGGAGGCAAAGTGCAAGGCCGACGATTCCTCCTGATGTCCGAACCACGCGTCCACGCCCATCCTTCCACGTGGCCGCGTGAGGATGGGCGGCCGCCACGACCGTCAGCCATCTCGGCGACGGCGCGCCGCCAGAGGCCAGCGCGCGATGATGGCGTTTCCCGGCGGCGCTGGGTTATGGCGCTGCGGCGCCCTGGGATGCCGTGGCGGTCTCGCGGGCCTGCCGGCAGACCGGCCTTTCGGCAGCATGTACCCGGCGTGACGGCGGCCACAGCGAAGGCGGCGTCGCCGACGGTCCGATACGTTCAAGGTGGGGTTGATGGCAGCACCAGGTTTCCGAGATGGACCGAGCCGAACCAGTTATGACGTCGTCATCATCGGCGGGGCCATGCAGGGCTCGGCCACCGCGTTCTTCCTGAGCGACAACCCGGACTTCACCGGCTCCGTCCTCGTCGTGGAACGGGACCCGAGCTACGAGAAGGCCGCGACGTCCCTGTCCAACAGTTGCATCCGCCAACAGTTCTCGGATCTCATCAACGTGCGCTGCTCGCAGTTCGGCGCCGAGGTGGTGAAGAATTTCCGCGACGTCGTGGGCGGGAGCGAGCGCGTTCCGAACCTCACGATCCACGCGTTCGGGTACATGTATCTCGCCGCCACCGAGGGGATGGCGGATACGCTGCGGGCCAATCTCGAGGTCCAGCGGGCGGCCGGCGCCGGCACGCGGCTGATGACGGCGGCCGAGATCGCGGCGGAGTATCCGTTCTACGCCGTCGACGATATCATCCTCGGCAGCCACAACACCGTGGACGAAGGCTACTTCGACGGGACGGCCGTGTTCGACGGCTTCCGCCGCACCGCAGCCGCGCGCGGTGTGGAATTCATTGCGGACGAGGTGATCGGGATCGCCCTCGGCGCCGCGGGCGACCGGGTCGAAATCGGTGACCTTGGCGTCTGGCGCAACGATCGCCTGCGGCGCGGTCCTCAACGCCTCCGGCACCCGCGCGGCGCGCACCGCCGCGATGGCGGGGATCGCGGTGCCGGTGGAGGCGCGCAAGCGTTTCAGCTGGGTCTTCACCGCCGCCCGGCCGCTCGACCGCGCGTTGCCGCTCACCATCGACCCGAGCGGGATCCACATGCGCCAGGAGGCGGGCCAAGCCTACCTCGCCGGCTGTACGCCCGAAGTCGATCCAGCCGTCGACCCGGACGACTTCACCATGGATCCCGACGTGTGGGAGGCGCGCGTGTGGCCGACGATCGCCGCCCGCATCCCGCAGTTCGACGCCCTCAAGGTCGTCTCGGAGTGGGCGGGTCACTACGAGTACATCGCGTTCGATCAGAATGCCGTCGTCGGTCCGCATCCGCGGATCGGCAACTTCCATTTCCAATGCGGTCTGTCCGGTCACGGCCTCCAGCACGGCCCGGCCATGGGGCGCGGCATGGCGGAGATGCTCACCTACGGCGAGTTCCGCGCGCTCGATCTCTCCTGCTTCGGCTATGGCCGGATCGAACGGGATGAGCCCTTCGTCGAAAAAGCCGTTATTTGAAGACGCTCGACGCGCGCGATGTGGCCGCTCGAGGCGTGCGGTGCGCCCGTCTGACCTCGGCCGGCGTCGCATCGTTTCGTCAGACCTGATCCCGGAGAATATCGCCCATGAAGAAACTCGTGCTCACCGGCGCCGCCGGCCGTCTCGGCTCCTACCTGCGCGAGCCGCTGACGAAGCTCGCGGACACGCTGGTCTCCACGGACATCGTTGCCGACATCGGCACGCTCTACCCCGGCGAGAGCTACCACCGGGCCGACCTCTCCAAGCTCGACGAGATCAGCCCGGTGCTGGAGGGCGCCGACATGGTCGTCCACTTCGGCGCCATCGGCGATGAAGCGCCGTTCGACGAAATTCTGAGCGCCAACATCGTCGGCGCCTACACCGTGTGGGAGGCGGCGTACCGGCACGGCGTTCGCCGCGTCGTCTACGCCAGCTCCATTCACGCCGTCGGCATGTATCCGAAGACGGAGCGGATCGGCGTGGACGCGGGGCACCGGCCGGACACCTACTATGGCCTCGCCAAGTGCTTCGCGGAGGATCTCGGCCGGCTCTATTGGGAGAAGCGGCAGCTGGAGTGCGTGTGCCTGCGCATTCTATCCGCGGCGAAGGTGACGAACGCCCGCGCCCTCGGGTCATGGCTCTCCTACGACGACCTCATCCAGTTGGTGACGCGCGCCATCGACACGCCCGTCGTCGGCTTCACGGTGGTCTACGGCGTGTCGAACAACGACCGCTGTCCGGTCGACAACACGGGCGCCGGCGTTCTCGGCTACAAGCCGAAAGACAACGCGGAGCAGTTCGCCGCCGAGATCCTGGCCGCAGCGCCGCAGGCCGATCCGACCGACGCCGGTCAGTACCGTCACGGTGGTCCCTTCGCGTCCGTCGAACTCGGCAACAGCGGCACGGCGACGATGGGCATCGTCGACGACCGCAAGGCCACGTGAGGTGCGCCCGTTGGCGGCGGCCAAACGGCGCGTCGCCGAGGGCGCCGATCCTCCCGATGGCACAATTCTTTCATGACTTTGGAAGCCACCGAGGGCGGCGCATGACGCCCTGAGCCGAAGGACCCTATGAGCGAACGTCTGCTGCATCCCGATTTCGTCGCCGAGCCATACTGGTGGCGCTGGTTCCGGCCCCAGCAGGAGGAGACGCCAGATCCTCCCGCCTCGGTGGAGGTCGCCGTCATCGGTGGCGGTTACACCGGGCTTTCGGCGGCGATTGCGCTGGCGAAGGCCGGGCGCAGCGTCGCGGTGTTCGAAGCGAGGGACTTCGGCTGGGGCGCCAGCACGCGGAACGGCGGCGGCGTCAGCGGGGGCGTCAACGTCGGCAAGAAGCTGACGGGCGGGCCGATCCAGTATGCGCCGGGCGAGCGGGCGGCGATCCTGCAAGAGGCCTCACGCGCGCTCGAGTTCCTCGAACACTTCATCCGCGACAACGAGATCGACTGCGACTGGAAGATGTCCGGACGCTTCGTCGGCGCCTGGACGCCGGACGACTACGAGCGGCAGAAGACGCTGCTCGAAGAGCTCAATACCCATTCGGACGCGGGCGCGAGGATGGTGCCGCGCGAGGCGCAGCGCCAGGAACTGGGCACCGACCTCTACTATGGCGGCATGGCCGTCGATCGCACCGCGACCGTCAACCCGGCGCTGCTCTATCGGGGCATGCTCGGCGCCGCGCGGGACGCGGGTGCCGTTCTATGCGCCCGCGCAGCCGTGACCGGGCTCGACAAGCGCGGCGAGGGATGGGCGCTCACCACCGCGCGCGGCGAGACGGTCGCGCAGCACGTGATCGTGGCGACCAACGCCTATACCGGCCGCGTGACGGAGAGGCTGCGGCGACGCGTGATCCCCATCGTCAGCAACATCATCGTCACCGAGGAGCTTCCGGCGGAGACGGTGACGGCGGCGTTCCCCACGGGGCGCATGATCAACGACACGCTGCGCCTGCGCAGCTACTACCGCCCGACGCCGGACGGGCGGCGCGTGCTCTACGGCGGACGCGGCTCGTTCTCGGACGCCGACCCCGTGCGCAACGCGAGCGTGCTGCACCGGATGATGGTGGAGCGCCTGCCCGTGTTGGCGGAGTCGAAAGTCGCGCACAGCTGGTCGGGCCAAGTCGCCTTCACGTTCGACGGGATGCCGCATGTCGGGGTGAAGGACGGGCTGCACTTCGCGCTCGGCTGCAATGGCAGCGGCGTCGCGATGATGTCCTACCTCGGCCAGCACGCGGCGCGCATGGTGCTCGGTACGGCGGAGGCGAGCCGCTTCTCGCGCCCCTTGCCGGGCAATGCGCTCTACACCGGCAAACCGTGGTTCGTGCCGCTCGTCGGCACGTGGTTCCGCATCAAGGACAAGGCCGCCCGCCGCCGCGCCGAGGCCGCCTGACCGCCGGCATCCGCCACTTGGCAGCACCACCTCCCGCATCCGCCGCAGCGGGTGCGCCCACTCGAAAGCTCTCAGCATGACGCCCCCGGTCTTCATCGACTGCAGCATCCACCGGAGCCGCTCGCTGACGCCCGAGCAGCTGGCGCCGGTGCCCGACCTCGTCATCCATGTGGGCGATCCGTCGGCCGCCGAGCTTCCCGGGATCGTCGGCGGCGCCGAGCGCATCCTCGTGGGCCACACGATGATGCCCGAGCCGGTGCTGCGGTCGCTCCCGAGCGTGAAGCGGATCGTGTTCCTGGGCACCGGCGCGAGTTCGTACATCGACGTCGACGCGGCCGAGGCGTTGGGGATCGAGGTTCGCACAGTCGCCGGTTACGGCGACCGCAGCGTCGCCGAGCACACGATCGCGCTGCTTTTCGCCGCCGCCCGCAACATCGCGCGGCACGATGCCGAGATGCGGGGCGGCCGCTGGGCTCCTGCACCTGGGGTGACGCTCCACGGCGCGACGCTGGGTGTCGTCGGCGCCGGCGGCATCGGGCGCGAGGTCATCCGTATGGCCGCCGCGCTGGGAATGCACGTCCTCGCCACGGCGCGCCGCCCGCCGGACCAGCCGCTGCCGTGCGAGTTCGTGCCGCTGCCGATGTTGCTCGCCCGGTCGGACGCGGTGTCGCTGCACCTCGCCCTGAACGGCGAGACACGCGGCATGATCGGCGCGCCGGAGCTGGCGTCGATGAAGCCGACGGCCTTTCTCATCAACACCGCGCGGGCCGCTTTGGTGGACAGCACGCTATGGTGACGGCGCTCGAGAGCGGCGCGCTTGCCCACGCCGCGCTCGACGTGTTCGAGGAAGAGCCGCTGCCGGAGACCTCTCCGCTGAGGTCGCTGGCGAACGTCACGCTGACGCCGCACGTGGGGTTCAACACCCCGGAGGCGGCGCGGCGCCTGTTCGACACCGCGCTGCGCCTCCTCTGCGACTAGCCCCCGCGGCGGCCGGAGGCGGGTGCATAGGTCAGGTGGAGAGGTAGCGGGCGGCCGCCAGGCAGTGCGTCTTCACGACGTGCAGGAACTCGTCCACGGTCACGTTCTCGTCCGCCCGCCCCATGGTCACGGGGCTTGGGCCGTACAGATAGGCCGGGATGCCCTTCCAGCGCCAATAGCGCGAGTCCGACCCGCCCAGGCTCGACAGCGGGATCGGGCGCGGCTTTCCGAGGGCCTCCACCGTGT
This sequence comes from uncultured Alphaproteobacteria bacterium, assembly GCA_963771975.1. Classification (GTDB taxonomy): domain Bacteria; phylum Pseudomonadota; class Alphaproteobacteria; order Rhizobiales; family Amorphaceae; genus Acuticoccus. The sequence continues at coordinate 422,321 of CAVYVL010000004.1, forward strand.
CGGCGAGGATCGTCACCATCTCGTGCTCGGGGTCGGCGAGGCTCGGCGGGTAGCTGTGGTTCTCGTCGATCTTGTAGGTCGCGCCAGGCGCGCGCGTCATCGCGGCGTCGACATGCGCCAGCATGTCCTCGTGCGAGAAGCCCCACGGGTAGCGGATCTCCATCTCCACCACGCATTCGTGCGGGATCTGGTTGACCTTCAATCCACCGCCGATGACGCCGACGTTGACCGTCACCGAGCGCACCACCTTCGCCGCGCCCGCGCCCATCCCGGCCTCGGTCCCGGCGACGCCTTCGTCCGACAGCAACGCTCGCGCGACGGCCTCCGGCAGCTCCGGCTCGCGTCCGTGCAGCTCGCGCACCGCATCGATGATCTGGCACGCCTGGACGATGGCATTGGCCGACAGGTGCGGGTAGCCGCCGTGGCCGCCGTCGGTCCGGGTCGTGACGGTGAAGCGGAGGGTGCCTTTTTCCAGGAAGCGGATGTTGTTGAGGCCGGACGGCTCGCCATTGAGGCAGCATTCGCCGAGGACCTCGTCCGGGAAGGTCTCCATGAGCCATTTGGTACCCCAGCGTCCGCCGGTCTCTTCGTCGGAGACGCAGGTGAGGGTCAGCTTGCCCTTCAGCGCTTCCTTGACGCGGTTGAGGTAGGCGTAGGTGATGATCCCGGCCGCGGTGCCGCACTTCATGTCCGACGCGCCGCGCCCGTAGATGCGACCGTCCTTCAGCTCCCCGGTCCACGCCGTGGTATCGTCGATGGGGGCGAACACGTCGATATGGCCGTTGAGGACGAGGTGGCGGCCGGCTTCGCCCATCGCCACCGTGCCGACGACGTTGGGCATCTCCGGATAGGCCGCCTCGATCCGGCAGGGGGCGCCGGCCTCCTCGAGGAACTGCGTGATGGCGGCGGCGGCGGGGCGCGTATCGCCCGGCGGGTTCGCGCTCTTGGCCTGCAGGAACGTCTGGAAGAAGCGCACGAGGGTGTCGCTGTCGCGCTCGAGCTCGGCAAGAAGCTGACGCTCTAGGGTGTTCATGGCATGATTCTCGCAAATTTGGAGTCGAATCCATGCAAGTCGGAGGCCGCCCGTGGACCAGCCCATCATAACAACCGAGCACGCGATGAGGGTCGATCTCGCGGCTGCGTATCGCCTCCTCGCCCTCTACGGGATGGACGATACCATCTTCACCCACACGTCCGTCCGCCTGCCGGGCGACTCGCATCGTTTCCTCATCAACCCGTACGGGATGATGTTCGACGAGATCCGCGCGTCCGACCTCGTCACCGTCGACCCCGAGGGGCACTCGGTGGATGGCGCCGACAACGTCAACCCCGCCGGTTTCACCATCCATAGCGCGATCCATCTGACGCGTGACGATGCGGTCTGCGTAATGCACACGCATACCCTGGCCGGCATGGCGGTCTCGGCGCTGAAGGGGCCGCTCCTCATGGCCAACCAGATGAGCATGGAGTTCTACGGACGCCTCGCCTACCACCCCTACGAAGGGATCGCGCTGGACCTGTCCGAGCGCGAGCGGCTGCAGCAGGACCTCGGCGACAAGCCGGCGATGATCCTGAAGAACCACGGCCTGCTGACCGTCGGCCGGACCGTCGCCGAGGCGTTCTACTACATGTACTATCTCGAGATGGCGTGCCGCATTCAGTTGGCGGTGCAGAGCACCGGCGCGCCGGCGAGCATCCCGCCGGACGATGTGGTGGAGCATGCCTCAGGGCAGTTCAGCACCAACAAGCCGAAGGGCGCGCGCATGTGGCCGGCGTTCCTGCGCAAGTTGGACCGGATCGACGCCAGCTACCGGGACTGAGAGAGCGGCGTAGCCTCCGACCAGCGGTTGCGCGTGGCGATCACACGGGCGGAATCGTCCGGCGCCTGGCGCCGAGCCAGCGGCGCATTTGCAACTGCAGCACGCCGGCCAGCACCAGCGCGCCGCCGAGGAGCTGCCATACCGTCGGCACGAACCCGAGTGCGGCGCTGATCGCCATCGCCACCAGCGGCGAGACGTTGAAGTAGAGCCCGGCCGTCGCGACGCCGAGCCGCTTCACCCCGCCGTGCCACAGCATCACGCCGAGGCAGGTGGACGTGAAGATCAGCCACAGGAGCAGGAGGTTGAGCCCCAGCGGCGGCACCTCACGCGGGGGTGCGGTCAGCCCCATCGCCCACAGGAGCAGAAAGAGGGCGATGAGGAAGGGCATCGCGGCCACCATGGTCCACGTCGTGATGCGCAGCTCGCCGTAGTCTGGCAGCCATCTGTGGCATTGCAGGCTGTACCACGCCCAGCAGGCCGATCCGCAGATCAGCAGCGGTTCGCCGCCCCGGAAGGACAGCGGGTCGCCCATCAGCGCCGGTCCCGCCAGCAGCAGCGCCCCGGGAATGACCAGGCACAGCGCCGGTCCGAGGCCCTTCGGCAGCGGCTCGCGATAGACCAGCACTGCGATCGCGCAGTAGGTCAGCGGCGACGTGCTCTGCACGACAATGGCCGTAACCGGATTGGAGTGGGCGATACCGTAGGTATAGAACGTGATGAGGCCGCCCATGCCGAAGAAGCCCAGCAACGAAAGCTTCGGCCAGTCGCTGCGGGGCGGCAGCACCAGCGGTCCGCGCATGATCCGTGTGACCAGGAGCATCGCCGGCGCGGCGATGATGTAGCGCGTCGCCGACAGTGCGAACGGCTCCCATGCGGTGAGGAGCAGGACGAAGCCGGGGAGCATCTGGCCCCACAGCACCATCGTGAGCAAGAGCCGCAGATGCGCGCGGATTTCGCCGGCGGGATTCGACGCGCTGTCGGCGGGGGGACCCGGCGACGGGACCGCGCGCAGCGGACTAGACCGGGTCGCGGATCAGCGGTGCCGTCGAGCAATGGATGCCGCCGCCGCCCGAATAGACCTTGTCGTAGGGGACCAGGACGATCTCGACGCCCAGCTTGTCGAGCGCGTCGGCGGTGTAGTTGCTGAGCCCCTCGGCCATCAGCACGCGGCCGGGCGCCACCGCCAGGCAATTGACGGTCCACACCGGGTCCTTGTGATGGACCTCGACGGTGCGGATCCCCATCGCCTTCAGCTTCTGCAGAAAAACGAACGGGAGCTGCACCGGATTGACGATGGCGGTGTCCACATCGACCATCACGAGCGCGCCGTCGATGTGGAGGCGGTAGCCGGTGAGGTACACGCGCAGGAGTTCCACGCCCTGCCAGCGCAAGACCTCCTCGATCTGGTCGGCCCCTTCGTCGTTGACGCGCGAGGAGATGCCGACGACCGCGGTCTTCTCGTTGAGCCAGACGAAGCTGCCGCCCTCCATGATGCCGGTGCCATGGACGGTGCGCAGGATCGGGCAGCCGATGCCTGCGAGCGTTCGCGTGATCGGCAGCTCCTCGCCGCGGCGGATGGGCGGACCCATGCGGGTGACGATGGCCCCGCCCTTCACGCCGATGACGCTGTCCCTGGTGTAGCAGGTCTTCATGCGCCCGGCGGCCGGGTTGTCCACGAAGACGACCTTCGTGCCCTCCGCCTCCAGTGCCTTCACGAGGCCGTCGTGCTGCTCCTGCATGGCGCCGAGGTCGGGCGGCTCGGCCCCGCGCCAGTACCAGCCTTCGCTGGCATCGCCGAATGCGCCGACCTCCGGAATGCGCTTGGCCGGGTCGACGATGTTCACCTCGTCGCCCGGGCGGTGCATCAGGACGACCCGCAGCTTGCCGACGTCGTTGGCGCAGCCCCAGGTCTGGCCCCAGACGGCGGCCTGCTGCTCCTCGCTCTCGAAGGCCGGCTCGGGCTCCGACTTGAAGATCTTGATGAGCTGGTTGTAGCGATATTCGCCTTCGGTCATCACCGACATGGCGACAGTCCTCCTAAAGACCCGCGTTGCGCGGGCGTATGTGCGGCGTGCGGACGGCGGGCGAGCGTCCCCGCCCGCCGTCCTATGGGATGGTGCGAGCGGTTGCGCCTCAGGTCTTCTTGGCCCCTCGGAGGCCCCGCCAGCTCACCTGGATCAGCAACAGAATGAAGGTGATGGCGATGAGGAGCGTCGCCACCGCCGCGACGGTGGGATCGACGTTCTCGTTGATGCCGTCCCAGATCGCCTTGGGCAGCAGGTAGATGTTGCGGCTGGTGATGAACAGCAGCACCACGATCTCGTCCCACGAGATGATGAAGGCGAAGACCGCGCCGGACAGGATGCCCGGCATCACCAGGGGCACCAGCACCCAGCGGACCGTCTTGCTCATGTCCGCCCCCAGCGACCGGGCGGCCTGCTCGAGACGCACGTCGATGTTGGCGAGGGCCGCGGAGACCGTGATCACCACGTACGGCAGGCCGATGATGGTGTGGGTGAGGATGACGCCGAGATACGTGTCGATCAGCCCCAGACTGATCCAGGTGCGGTAGAAGGCCAGCGCGTGGACGACCGACGGCACGATGATCGGCGTCAGCATGAGCAGGCGCACCCACTCCGATGTGCGGTTGGCGAGGCGCCAGCAGCCGATGGCGCACATCGTCCCGAGCACCGTGGCGCAGATGGCCGAAACCGTGCTGACGAAAAGCGATTGAAGGATCGAATTGCGCCAGAACGGGTCGTTGATGATGCTGGCGTAGTGCTTCAGCGACAGGCTCTCCTGCGGGAAGGAGAGGTATCGCTGATCGGTGAACGAGACGGGGATGACGACGAGCAGCGGGAGCACCAGGAAGGCGACCACCGTCCATGCCAGCCCCAGCATGATGTAGAAGTGCAGCGAACGGCGTTCCACTACTTGGCTCCATACATCGTGCGCAGGTCGACGATCCGCGACATTACGAGGATCAGGCCGAGGGTGGAGATCAGCATCGTACCGGCGAGCATCGTGGCGAGGCCCCATCGCAGCGTCTGTTCGAGCGAGAACCACACGTATTCAGCGACCATGACGACCTTGCCGCCGCCGAGGAGCGCGGGGGTGACGAAGAACCCGAGCGAGAACACGAAGACGAGGATGAACGCGCCCACCATGCCAGGCAGCGACAGCGGCACCCAGATGCGCCAGAACGCGCCCGACGCCGTGGCGCCCAAGCCGCGCGCGGCGAGCAGCACCCGCTTGTCGATCCCTTGCATGTTCGCGAACAGCGGCAGGATCGCATACGGCAGCATGAAGTGGACCATGCCGATGACGACGCCGGTTTCCGAGCGCACCAGACGCAGCCGTCCGTCCACCAGACCGAGATCGCGCAGGGGTTGGTAGAAAAGGTCCACCGCTTCGTAGGCGAGACCATTGTTGCGCAGAAGGATGACCCAGGAGAAGGCGCGGATCAGCACCGACAGCCAAAAGGTCAGAAGCACGCCGAACATCAACAGCGTGAGCTGCCGTTTGCCGACGTTCACCATCACATAGGCGACGATGTATCCAAAAATCACGGTCAGCGCCGTCGTCAGCAGGCAGATCCGCGCGGTGCGCAGCAGCATCCGTTGGATGCCCGCCTCGGTGAAGAGAAGGCTGTAGTTTCCGAGCGCCGCTCCCTCGGCCTCGACGTCGATCTCGCTGACGCTCACCTCCAGGATCCCGAAGAGTGGCAAGAGGTAAAGCGTAACGATCAGCGCCAGGGCCGGCGCAAGAAGCAACCAATACACGTTCGGCAGGCGGGGCCGTCGGGCCCCGCCGTCCGATGTCGCACTCAATGCCGCGTTCGCCACGAGCTGTCGGCCTTATGTCGAGATGAGGTCGAGGTATTCGGTGTTCACCCGGGCCATGTTTTCACCATAGTACTGGTTATCGACCGGCAGTTGCTTGGCATAGTTCTCGGGATCGGTGGCGTTGAAGCGGCGCAGGTCCTCGGGCACCAGCGGCGCGGCGGCGGGGTTGGCCGGCGCGTTGCCGAAAAGCTTGAACAGCTCGACCTGGCGCTCGGGGATCTGCGTGGAGGCGATGAACGGCCACACCGCGTCGCCGGCCGGGTTGCCCTTCGGCACGACCCAGCAGCCGGGAAGGACGATGCCCTGGTTCCAGGTCCAGTCCCACAGCCCGTCCGTCTCGTCGTAGATCGCCTTGACGCGGGTGTTCCAGAAGCAGCCCATCACGACTTCCTGAGAGCGCATGAACTGCTGGCTCTCGGCGCCGCCGCCCCAGAAGATCGTGTCGTCCAGGATCTTGCGGATGGTGTCGAACGCGAGCTTCTCCTTCGCCGGGGTGATCGGGTAGATCTCCTCCATCGGCATGCCGGAGCCCATCAGCGCGACCTCGATGTGGCCCAGAACGTCGCGGCGCAGCGCGCGCATGCCGGGGAAGTCGTCGAGATTGAAGAAATCCACCCAGCTCTTCGGGGCATCCTCGGGTGTATACTCCGAGGTGTCGTAGGCGAGGACGAACGAGTAGATGTAGTTCGTCACGCCCCACTTGAAGTCCATCCCGGGGAAGAGCTTGTCCCGGTCGACGACGGTGTAGTCGATCTCACGCGTGAAACCGTCCGTGCCGAGCTGGATGGAGTTGCCACCGCCCGAGTCGCAGACGTCCCAGGTGACGGCGCCCAATTCCACCATATTGCGGATCTTGCCCTGGCTCGGGCCGCTGCCGTCGAAGACGACGTCGACGTCGTGATCCGCCTCGTAGGGCGCGCCGAAGGCCTGCTCCATGTAGGTGATGGCGTCACCGCCCCAGTTGACGAGAACGATCTCCTTCGCCTGGGCATACGCGCGGCCCGAGAGCACGGCGGGGAGCGCGGCAAGCGCGGCGGCACCGGCAAGGAAGCGGCGGCGGTCGAGCCGGCCGGCTTTGTGAAGCTCGTGGCCCAGAGTCTGTAGGTCACGGGTCAAAACGGGGCGCTTGGCCATCGTCGATCCTCACTTTCGGGGTCCTGCGGCCCTCGAGCAGGGCCGCTTCTGCGGAAGTCAAAAAGGCAACTCGCGTGCCATGGGTCGCGGTGCTGCCGCTGGAGGGCGAGCCTTCGCCTGCGACCATCGCGCCCGAGTTTGCATTTATCAGCGGTGCGGCCACGATGCTCCCAGGGCCCTGTTGCGCTATTCGCCGACGACCACGGAGGCGTCGGGCTCCCAAGCCAACCACACCGGCGCCTGTTCGGCGGGCGTGATAGGCGCGCGGAACGCCGGCTGCATGACGAGCACGTCGCCCAACGCCTCAGTGGCGATGCGAAGCTGGAAGTTGGTGCCGTAGTAGTTCCACGACGTGAGCCGTCCCGGCAGGGCATTGCCGTCGCCGGTGGGCTCCTCGGCGGTCACGGCCAGCTTCTCCGGACGCAGCGCGACGAGGATCTGGTCGCCCTCATGCGCGGTGGAGTTGGCCTGGCGGAAGGTCCGGTTGCCGACCTTGTAGACGAGATCGGCGCCGTGGCGCGACACCACCTCGCCCTCGATGAAGTTGCTCTTGCCCAGGAAGTCGGCGACGAATTTGGTCGACGGGCGGTCGTAGAGATCCGTGGGGTTGCCGAGCTGGGCGATCTTGCCTTCGTTCAGGATGGCGATGCGGTCGGACATCGACAGCGCCTCCTCCTGATCGTGGGTGACGTAGATGAAGGTGGTCCCGATCCGGTCGTGGATCGCCTTCAACTCCCACTGGAGGTCGGCGCGCAGCTTCTTGTCCAGCGCGGAGAGCGGTTCGTCGAGGAGGAGCACAGCCGGATCGAACACCAGCGCCCGGGCGAGGGCCACGCGCTGCTGCTGCCCGCCGGACAGTTCGCGCGGCAGGCGGTCCTTCAGATGGGTGAGCTGGACGAGGTCGAGGGCCTTGTTGATCTTCTCCGCCGCCGCGGCCCCGGTGATCCCGCGCACCCGCAGCGGAAAGCCGACGTTGCCGGCGACGTCGAGGTGCGGGAACAGCGCGTACCCCTGGAACACCATGCCGAAGTTGCGCTTCTCCGGCGGCAGCGGCGTGATGACATTGTCGTTCAGGAGGATGTTGCCGGCCGTCGGCTCCGTGAAGCCGGCGATCGTCATCAGGATCGTGGTCTTTCCCGAGCCCGACGGCCCGAGCAACGTCAGAAAGAGGCCACTGTCGACGAACAGCGATACATTGTCGACCGCAACCGCAGTGCCATATACTTTCCGCAGCCGTCGCACTTCCAGGGAGTAAGCGTCCACGCGATCCTCTTCCACTCGGCCCCTCCGACGCGGGGTCTACCGAGTGCTGCAAACGGGCGGCCAACTTGTGCAGGTCGCCCGTGAATTGGACGAATAAAAATAGAGCTGACTTTAAATTTTGTGTCAACTCCGACCGCGGCTGCCCCTCATCGACTCGGCGTGACGAGTTGCTCGACAGGCTCCGGCCATTGCGGAACGCGCTCCACCATCGGCGTCCACTCGCCGCGAGCGACGAGGCCGTCGATGTGGGCCGCGATCTCCGCGCATGTCGCGAACCAGACGCCACCCTTGTCCATCATGTACTCGATCAGCCGCACCTGCTCCTCGGCTCGCGCCAGGCGGCCGGAGACGAACGGGTGCCACACCGCCGTCCAGAGACCGCCGTGTTGCCATGCGGCATCGAAGTCGGCCTGGAAGACCTCGCGCGCCCGTGCTGGCGGCTGGATCTGCGTGTCCCATCCGGCGAACTTGAAGTTGGCGTACTGGTACCAGTCGTCGGAAGTAGCATCGTGCGGCAGCTCCACGATGGCCTGCCCGTCCGGACGCTCGATCAGATAGGGGATCTCGTGCCCGCAGAGTGACGCGTCGTAGCGCAGGCCGTACTCGATCAGCAGGTCCAGCGTGTGCTCGGAGAACGCCGCCGACGGGCAGCGGTAGCCGGTCGGTGGCGCGCCGGTCGCCTTCTCGATGGCGCGAATGCCGGCCACCAGGACGCGCTCCTCGTCCCCGCGGCTCAGCTGGTTGACCCGTTCGTGGAGCCAGCCGTGATGGCCGATCTCGTGTCCGCCCTCCAGCAGGATCTCGATGGCCGCCGGGTACTGCTCCACGCACCAACCCGGCACGAAGACGGTCTGCTTGAGCCCGAAATGCTGCCAGATCTTGGCGATGCGCGGGATCGCCACCTGCGCTCCGTAGCGCAGCGAGGAGGCGAACGTCACACGGCGCGCGCTGTCATCGGGGAAGAAGAGGTGCAGCAGGCTCTCGGCATCGAAGTCGTAGGCGAAGCAGACGGCGCAGCGCGCTCCACCCGGCCACGGGGGCGGATTGTCGATCAGACTCAGCATGGGACGCCCGCCGGGGCGCTGGAAATTTGGGCGCTGCCGCGATGATGGGCAGGCGCCGCCAGCACAACGCCGCAGAACTGCGAGCGTGATCGCTGCGCAGTGACGCATTTTCATCGAAGTGTGCTCCATGTTTGGACTGGACTCTAACAACACCATCCTCGCGCGCTGTGCTATCCACGCGCAAGATGATCGGGGCGAGAGGGCAGGCGTTGGCGAACCGGGGCCTCAGGCAAAAGCACAAGCAACGACGCGTTCAGGAGGTGCTGGACGCCGCGCAGACGCTGTTCAACGAGAACGGATACGAGGCGACGCGCATCGAGGCGATCGCCGATTCGGCCTCCGTGGCGCCGGCGACGGTCTACAATTACTTCCTGACCAAATCGAACATCCTGATGGGGCTGACGCTGCGCCATGTGCGCTCCGCGCTGCCCGAGCGGCGCGCCTACCTCGCCGACCTGCCGGACGACATCGTCGCCGGCGTGCTTGGCTTCGAGCGGCTTCTGGCCGAGCAGGCGACGCGGCATCTCCCGCCCGAGTGCTGGCGCGTGATCCTGGCCGCGCAGCACATGGAACCGGGAGGGCGGGCGAGCCGCAGCGGCGCCCGGCTGAACACACTGGTCAAGCGCCACTACGTGCGGCTCCTCACCACCTACCGCGAGCGCGGTGTGCTCAGGGATGACATCGACATCGCCGCGCTCTCCAACCTCATCGTCGGCATCACGACCCAGGACTTCGCGGCTTTCATCGCCTCGGAACACTGCACCATCGAGGACCTTCTCGACATGGGCGTGCCCCACATTCATCTGATCCTCGCAGGGTTGACCCTCCCGGCGCCGCCGCGCCGTTAGGCACGGCCGCCTAAAAATAGAGCCCACTCCAACAACGCCTTGTCGCGCCGCCAAAGCGGCGGCTATCTTCGGCCTTGCACATGGGGGGCCACTTCCGCGGGCGCTGCCTGTCCCGGCAGCGACATCATGCCCGCCCCCAAAAGCCCGAGGAGTCTGACGATGGCTGATTGGAGCGACGCGCAGCAGACGGCGCTCGCCTGGCTGAGAGAGCATCACGCGGACCTGTCGCGCGATCATATGACCATCTGGGACCTGCACGAGCCCTCCTGGCGCGAGTACCGATCTTCGGCCTGGTACATCGAGCGGCTGGAGGCGGAGGGATTCGACGTCGAACGCAACACAGCCGGGATGCCGACGGCCTTCCGCGCCACCTGGTCGAACGGCCCCGGTCCGCGGATCGCAGGCTACGCCGAGTATGATGCGGTTCCCGGACAGAGCCAGGAGGCCGTTCCCTACGCAAAGCCGCGGGAGGGCGTGTCGAAATATGCGGCGGGCCACACCGACCCGCACTCGGCGCTGGGGATCGGCGCCTTCGCCGGATTCCTCGCCGCCAAGCGCGCGATGGAGGAACAGAGCATCGGCGGCACGCTCGTCTTCTTCGGCGAGCCGGCGGAGAAGATGTGCGGCTCCAAGCCCATCCACGCCGCCCACGGCTTCTACGATGAGCTGAACGCGGCCATCAGCTTCCACCCCCACTCGTTCCCACAGCTCACGAACGGCTGCCTGTGGGAGACCGCCTCGGCTCCGCTGTGGAGCCGCATGTACACCTTCGAGTGTCCGCACCCGGAGACCTGGCAGGGGGACGTGACCGTCGCGGGCGTCCGGCACACCCATGCCATCGCCCGCGCACCGGGCGCGATCGATGCGGTGTGCCTGATGTACACCAACTCCAAGCTCCTGAAGGAATCGATGCTGCCGCGCACCGGGAGTTGGAGCATGAACGAGTTCATCCCCGTCGCCGGGCAGGCGACGGCGGACAACATCGCCCCCTCCGTCGGCCAGATCCAGTACACCCTGCGCGCCCCGAACCTCGAGATGTGCGAGGCCGCGTTCGCCGTGCTCGACCGCAACGCCGAGCAGATCGCCGGGATGACCCATTGCACCGTAGCCGGGGAATGGATCACCAAGACCCGGGCGGGCCTGCCGAACAAGGCGATGGCCGAGGTCACGTATCGCAACTTCGAGAAGCTGGGCGCGCCGCAGTGGTCGGAGGAGGCGAAAGACCTTCGCGCGCGAGATGCAGACGAACCTCGGCATCGAGCCGATGGACGAGCCGTTCGTGGAAGCGCTCACGCGCCTGACGCCGCCCTGGGAGGCCGAGGAGGTCTTCCGCCAGCAGCTCCCGCCCTGGCAGCTCCACTTCGCGGCCGACGATTACGTCGACTACACGTGGCACGCGCCGACGGTGCGCCTCTTCGTGGCGCGGCCGACGTTGCGCCCGCCCGAGGCCGGTCATCGCTACCCGGAGTGGACGCGATGGGCGATGGGCGGCATGCCGGCCTGCATCGACCCGATGTGGTCGCGCGCCGCCGAGGTGATCGCGACGACAGTCCTCGATCTGCTGACGGATGCGGATGCGCTGGCGCGCGCCAAGGCCGAGTTCGACGAGCGCACGGGTGGCGGGATCGGTGGCACCAAGTGGGTCCCGCCGCTGCTGCCGGCCGACGTCGAGCCGCCGATCCACTACCGCTGGCCCGAGTACGTCGACACCCCGCGCGGCCGCGAGTGGACGGTGCCGCAATGATCGCCGTGGGGACGAGGCGGCGTGGCGAACGCGCCGCGCCGTGTGCGCCGGGGCAGCCGTCATGAGCGCAAATGTGGCAGCCGTTCCTCTCGCGGCGCGCACCGGCGGCGAGGCGGTGGTGGAAAGCCTCCTCGCTAATGGGGTCGACACGCTGTTCGCGCTGCCGGGCATCCAGCTCGACCACTTCTTCAACGCCGTCCACGGCGCCGGCGAGCGGCTGCGCGTGATCCACGCACGTCATGAGCAGGGCGCGGCCTACATGGCGCTCGGCTATGCCATGGCTTCGGGCCGTACCGGCGCCTACGCGGTCGTTCCGGGTCCGGGCCTCCTCAACACGGGTGCGGCGCTCTCCACCGCCTACGCCACGCACGCGCCGGTGATGGCGATGATCGGCCAGATCGCCTCCCACGCCATCGGCCAGGGCGGCGGCGAGCTGCACGAGTTGCCCGACCAGACCGCGATCCTCGCCGGCCTCACGCGCTGGAACGGCATCGCGATGGATGCTGGCGCGGTGGAGGGGATGATGCGCGACGCGTTTCAAGCACTCGCCGCTGGCCGCGCGCCAGTCGGCGTGGAGGTGCCGGCGGATGTTCTGGCGGCGACGGCGGAGGGCGAGGCCATCGCGGCTGCACCGCCGCCGCACCTGCCGGAGCCGGACGCGCAGGCCATCGGCGAGGCCGCCAGGATGCTCGCGGGGGCGAGGGCGCCGATCATCATGATCGGCAGCGGCGCGATGGACTGCGGCGAGGCGTTACTTTCCCTCGCAGAGCGGCTGGGCGCGCCCGTCTCGAGCCACCTGCAGGGGCGCGGCATCGTCCCCGACTCCAGCCCGTACGCAGTGGGAATGCTGGACGGCAAGGCCCTGTGGGCCGAGGCCGACGTGATCCTCGCCGTGGGCACTCGCCTCCACAAGCCGCGCCTGCGCTGGGGTCTCCAACCCGGCCAGTCGGTGATCCGCATCGACCTCGACGCGGCGCAGTTCGCCCGCGGCGGTGCGCCCGATCTTGCGATCCACGCGCCTGCACGCGCCGCGCTGCCGGCGCTGCTGGCGGCGCTGGAGGCCGAGACGCCGCCCGCCGCCGCCGACCTCGCCGCCCGCCGGGATCGGATCGCGGCGGCGAAGGCGGATCGGATCGACGCCTTCCGCACCCGCCTCGCACCGCAGATGGCCTACATCGACGCGATGCGCCGCGTCTTGCCGGATGCGGCGACCCTGGTCTGCGACTACACGCAGATCGGCTACGTCGCGACGGCCGCCTTCCCGGTCGACGCGCCACGGCGGATCATCACCCCCGGCTACCAGGGCACGCTCGGCTTCGGCTACGCGACGGCGCTCGGCGCCAAGGTCGCGCGGCCGGACGCGCCCGTGGTGGCGCTGTGCGGCGACGGCGGGTTCCTCTTCACCGGCAACGAGCTCGCGACCGCGGTGCAATTCGCCATTCCGGCCGTCGGCGTGGTGTTCTGCGACGGCGCATACGGCAACGTGCGCCGCATGCAGGCCAACCTCCATGGCGGCCGCCTCGTCGCCTCGAACCTCACCAATCCGGACTTCGTGGCCTATGCGCAAAGCTTCGGCGCCGAGGCGCGGCGGGCCGAGGGCCCCGAAGCGCTTGGCGAGGCGCTCGCCTGGGCCATCGAGCGCCCCGGCCCGACGTTGATCGAGGTGCCGATGCCGGAGGTCCCCGACCCCTGGCGCCTGCTGGAGCCCTGAGGAGCCGGCGCCCGGGGCTCGTCAGGGCCGATCCCCGAGTCTTGCGCCGTTGAAGCGACGCGAGCGGGAACTCGGCGCCAAGCGTCTCGAGCACGGGTCTGGCCGATGGCGCAGGAGCGGTCCGCCCTCCACCGGTCGTGCGGGATCGACCGTGGTCATCAGGCCGCACCCGCCGTCGTGGTCAGGGCAACGCGCGAGGCTCTTGAGAAGTTCTTCGGCATCTGGAGACGCGGAGCCACACGAGAGCGGACGTCGCGCGGGTTCGGGCGGTGCGTTCAGCCGTGGGAGGCGACCTGAGCGGTCGACTGCGCATCGAAGATCGCCTTCGCCCGGGTCGGCGATACGATGTGCGCACCGGTCCGGTTCACGTGGTCGAGGATCGCGACGAGGCGCTCCTCGAATTCCGGCTGGCCCATCGTGTAGGTGTGGCAGACCATGGAGACGGTCTGCGGCTCGTCCTCGGCGCGGCGCAGCACGGCGTCCCAGACGCCTTTCATGGCATCGAGGGTCGAGAATTCGTTGATCATGTAGTTTTCACCGACCACGAAGCGGCGGGAGGTGCCGGGGGCCTTGCCGTCCCAGGCCCAAGGGATCTCGAAGAGAGGATCGGCTTCGTCCGGGCCGGCAATCGCGGACGGCCGCTGACCCGACATGTAGTATGCCGAAAGCGGCGCATCGCCCCAATCGGCGGCCTTCTCCGGCCATGCGATCCCGGGGGCGCAGGAGAGCTCGATGGTGAACCCGGCGTCTTTCAGGATTTCGCCGATCGCCGGTGTGAAGCCGTGGTAGCCGCCGCGGTAGACCGAGAGGGGCAGGCCCGCCTCGCGCATCATGGCGGCGCGAGATTGGATCACGTCGCGCATATGGTCGGTGTGGGTGTAGGTGCACGTGTCCGGCCCTGTGCCCGGCCCGGGACCGTAGAGATCCTCTTCGGGATGCAGGACGAGATCCGATCCGCCCCGGCTGACCGCCTCCCAGAATGCGAGGTACGGCGCCTCGTAGAACCGGTCGCGGTAGAGAGGGCCGGTGAGAATGGTCCAGGCAGCCGCACCGCCGGCATGCGCGTCGATGATCGTCCGCATCCGGGCGTATTTGGCGAGAATGCTGTCGTCGTCCTGATAGGTCGAGACCGGGTCAGGGTCGCTGTCGATATTGATCACGAGATGGACGTCTTTGGCCACGCTGCGACCCACCCTTTGTTGTCCACGGCGCGCTGGCGCCGCATTCGCCTCCGCCGGGTGGGCCGGCGCGCACCCTGACCGACATCGAAAGGCCGATTTTTAGTCACCTCTCGGCGGTGTCCATTCTTAGTGCATGCTCCCGAACTTGTTCAAGTAGACGCACTGTGAATCCAGTGACTTGAATAAGGGGAGAGCCGCGTCGGGGGCCTGGTTCCGGTCCTGTCACGAACGGTCGTCCTCGCCTCGTCCTTGGCCGAGCGAGGGGCGACGCTCCTCCATTCGCGATCTTGTCGTTCGCGAGGCCCGCCATGAAGGACAGCATCACGTCGGGCGCATATCCTCTTCGGTGCGCGGGACGTGCATCGTTCGCTAGATTGCCACGGAGAGCTTCGTCCCCTGTCGGATCATGTGGGATAGCGAGTTCCTTCGCTGTGGTCCGAGCGGCTAGCCGCGCGTCCGTCGCCCGGAGAAGATATCGAAGACCCCCGGCGCGCCGGCGAGGCCGTCCTCGACAGCGATGCGGTCGACATGACGTGCAGTGCTCGCTGTTGCGGCGGCGCGTAAAGCGACCGATATCGAAGGGAGGGAGAGGCTCGAGCGTGTGTCCGGGCGCCTCGGCGAGCGCTCGCCCTGGCGCCGACCAAGCCTGCCAGTAGTCACCGAAGCGGCGCGCCAGATCGGCACCCGACGCGGCGTCGAGCGCCCGACGCTCCGCCTCGCTCAGCCGCGCCCGACTGTCGGGGTTCATGACCAGGTAGAGCGGCGAGACGTAGAAGACGTCCAGGTAGTGATGGTGGAAGATCGTGTGCGTCTGGGTGTAGGCCAGAACGTCCCACGCCATGATCGCACCGTCGATGGCCCCGTCCGCAGCGGCCTTCCCGATCGCCGGAGGCAGCAGATGGACCGGCTCGGCGCCGACGGCGGCGATCGCCTCGGTGATCGGGCCGGCGGGTGTTCGGATGCGCTTGCCGGCGAGGTCGGCGAGCGACGAGAGCTTGGTGTCGCGCAGGTGCAAGACGCCGCCGCTGTCGGCGTGGAGCGCCAGAACGTGCAGCGGCGCGAACTCGTCCGCCAGGAAAGGCTCGTGCGCGGCCCACAGCCGCATGCTCGCCTCGCGCGCATCCTCCACTAGAAGCGGTGGTTCATCAGGTTGGTGAGCGGGAAGCGCCCGGGCGGCAACGCGGCTGGAGAGTGGGCGATGTCGACCGCGCCGGATAGAACCTGGTCGAACTGGTTCTCCAACAGACCGTACGGCGAGCCCTCGCAGAAGATCTCGAACTCCAGCGATGGGCATGCGGCCGTCACACGCCGGGTGAAGGGTACGATGAAGTCCCGGTGGGTGCCATGGTCGGCGGGCATGTAGTGGCTGACACGCAAGCGGGTCATCGTGCGGCACCTCCGGCATGTCCTGCTACGACCGGGCCCCATGCCTGCGTCATGCGCGCGAGATCACGGGCGTGAGCATGAAGCAGGTCGCCGGGCAGGTCGATTGTTCGGAGAGCTTCATCTCGAAACTGGAGCGCGACCGGGCGCAGCCGTCGCTGACCCTGCTGCACCGGTTGCTCGCCGTCTTGGGCATCGACGTCTCCAACCTCTTCGGCACGAGCCGGGCGGACGAGGAGCCCGCGTTCATCGTCCGCAGCGGCAGCCGCCCGCGGATCCGGATGAACCAGCGCCTCAAATCCGGCGGCCTGCTCCTCGAGCAGGTCGTCCCGCTGGGGTCGAAATCCCTGCCGCAGTCCAACATCCACATCGTCTCGCCGCCGGGCGGTGGTCACGAGGCGATCAGCCATGTGGGCGAGAAGATGCGCTTGGTGCTGGAGCGCACCAGAGCATCCTGTGGGTGAACACGCCGCCGACGTTCCAGCGCGTTCCGGCAAAGTGGTGCCGGTTCTCCGCTCGGAACGCACTTCGGCGTCAGGTCGCATCGACCCTGCGCCAATCCGCGGGGGCCTCGGCCGGGGCAGTGAGAGCCGCCATCAGGATCGCCTCGCTGAGCGCCGCCGCGGTGGTCAGTTCGTCAGGGCGGACGGCGCTCCTCGTGTCATGGGCGGTGAGGACGTAGCGTGCGGCGGCCTCGGTGTCGTCGAACCCGGCGACGAGGCGGAAGGCGGGGATCCCGGCCTTCGCGAAATTCGCGTGGTCGGAATTCGATTGCAGCGGGCGGAAGACACCGAGGGACGTGCCTGCACTTTGTGCGGCGTCCGCCAGCATCGGCTCCAGCCCGACGAAGCCGCTGGTGAGCGCGGTGAGCTTGGCGCCGCCCGCGACCGAATCGAGGTTCACGTTGAGCGCGATCGCGTCGCGCTCACGCTGGCTCAAGGCGTCCACGTAGTGCGCCGAGCCGGTGAGCGCCCATTCCTCGACGTTGAAGAAGGCGAGGCGCAGGCCGCGTGCCCACTCGCTTCGCCGCGCCATCGCCCGGCGCGCGGCCTCCAGCGCCACCGCGAGGCCGGACGCGTTGTCGATGGCACTCTCGGCGGGATCATGACCGTCGATGTGCGCGGAGAGGACGACGCAGTCGTCGCCGGCGGGCACGTCGAAGATGAGGTTGGTGGCGCTCGCCTCGCGTTCGCTCACCACGATGGTGAGGCGCACGCGCGGCAGACCGGCGCCGGTCGGGGCGAGGGCGGCGGCGGTCTCCGGCGAGATGCCCGCCGCCGGCAGCGTCGGGGCGCCTGCCACTGACGCGGAGCCGGTGACGGTCATGCCCGCCGCCGGGCCGACGATGAGGAATCCCGCTGCGCCCGCCTCGATCGCCCGCTGGATCTTGACGCGGCGGTGAATGGTGCCGGCCGAGAACATCAGCTCGTGCCGCACCATCACGATCCGGCCCCTGATCGCGTCCGCATGCGCGTCGAAGGCCTCGGGCGTGCCGCGGCCGAGATCGAGCACTTCGGTCTCGATCCCCTCCGCCGGTGTCGCCCCACAGCGGATCAGCGGCTGGATCTCGAACGCCTCGCCGTCCGGTCCGATCAGGCTGGCGCCTTCGGCGCGCCACGCTGTGTAGGGGACCGCCTGAGGCGTGGGGGCAACCCCGGTCGCCTCTTGGCCCAGCTTGGCGAGGAGGGCTGTGGCGGCTTCCTCGGACGGGGTGCCGCTCAGGCGGCCTCCACAGTCGCAAATCGCGTTGAACTGTTCGAGGAGCAGGCTGTCGGTGCGGTGGGTCATGGGCCTACACTGGCTGGATGGCGGGGACGGGATCGGGTGCCGGCTGTAGGATCTGCCGGATCGTCTGGTCGATGAGGGCGAGGAGATCGTCGGTGACGGGTTCCGGCTGTTCCTGGTTCCTGCGGAAGACGGCGATCTCGTAGGTGACGGCGGGGGCGAAGCGTACCGCCGCGAGGCCGAGGCCGGAGAAGAAGCGCGCCGAGAGCGCATCGACCAGCGCGACGCCTGCGCCGGAGGCGACGAGGCCGCACATGGTGCTGAAGTATTCGCTGACGATCGCAGGCTGCCAGCGCGCGCCGGCAGACATGAACGCCTCGCGCATGACGTGGCCGATGAGACGGGTTTCGGCCATGGCGATCAGCGGATCCTCGGCGAGCTCGTTCGGCGTGACCTGCGCGTGGCCGGACAGCCTGTGGCCGCGCGGCAGGATCGCGACGCACGGCAGTCGGTAACGCTTCACCGGCGCCTCGCTGACCGAGACCGGCCACTCGCAGATCGCAACGTCCGCGCCACCCGCCTCGAAGACCGCGGCAACCTCCTCGGAGGTGCGGTGGATCATGCGGGCCCGCAGGCCCGGGCGCTTGACGAGCAGCGCCGGCATCACGGTCGGAAGCAGTGCGGTGGAGCCGCCCGGATGGCTGGCGATGACGAGTTGCGCCGTCTCGCCGCTGCGGATGGTCGTGGCGATGTGGGCGAGCTTGTCGAGCCCGCCGAGAACGGTTCGCACCTCCTCGTAGAACCGCCGCCCCTCCGCGCTGACCTTGAGGCGCCCGCCGGCACGATTGAACAGCGCGAAGCCGACCTGCGCCTCGAGGCGTGAAATCTGGGCGCTGACGGCGGGCTGCGTCACACCCAGGACCTGCGCCGCACCGGTGACGGACGTGTTCTCGACGACCGCACGGAAGGCTTCGAGCAATTTGACGTCGATCTGCATAAATTTTCGGTATGACTTGCCTTGATATTGGTCACCACATGCGACGCGAAGACCAGCTAACGTGGGCGAATAAGGCATAACTATCCGTGATGGTAAAGAGACGCGAGGGCGGCGGTGCAAAGCTCGCAAGACGGGACGATCGCAGACCAGCCTCTGATCGGTGTCGATGCGCTGGTGAAGCGCTTCGGCGACCTCACCGTGCTGCACGAGGTCTCGATGGGGATCGGATCGGGCGAGGTCGTCTGCGTCATCGGCCCCTCCGGTTCGGGTAAGACCACGCTGCTGCGTTCGATCGCGCTCCTGGAGGCTCCCTCCGGGGGGCGCATCACCATGAAGGGGCGGGAGATCGCCACCGCCGCGCCGACGCGCGCCGTCAGACGCGCCGCCCGCGAGGTGCGGTCCGAGATCGGCATGGTCTTCCAGCACTTCAATCTGTGGCCGCACATGAGCGTGCTCGACAACATCATCGAGGCGCCGCTCAGGGTGCGCCGCACGCAGCGCGCCCAGGCCATCGAAGAGGCGGAGGCGCTGCTCGCCAAGGTGGGGCTGTCCGATAAGCGTGACAGCTATCCGAGCCAGCTCTCCGGCGGTCAGCAGCAGCGTGTCGCCATCGCGCGGGCGCTCGCCATGCACCCCGCCGTTCTCCTGTTCGACGAGGCCACCTCCGCCCTCGACCCGGAGCTCAAGCGCGAGGTGCTCCTCGTCATGCGCGCGCTCGCCGCGGAAGGGATGACGATGATGGTCGTCACCCACGAGATGAACTTCGCCCGAAACGTCGGCTCTCGCGTCGTCTTCATGGACGCCGGCGAAATCGTCGAAGAGGGCGAGCCTGCCGCCTTCTTCGACAACCCCACCACCGACCGCGCTGTCCGCTTCCTGCGGCAGTTCGAAGACTGACGGCTCAGAACGAAAGGTTTGGAACGATGAAACTCGGACACGTCCTCGCGCTCACGGCCAGCCTCGCGGTAGGCTTCGCCGCCGCCCAGCCAGCGCTCGCTCAGCAGACCGAGTCGGCGCTCTACGACATCACCCGCTCCGGCACGCTGCGCGTGTGCCAGTATCCCAGCTACTACTCGATCTCCTACCGCAACCCGCAGTCGGGCGAGATCGAGGGCATCGACGCCGATCTGTCCAAGGAACTCGCCAAGGAGCTGGGCGTCGAACTCGAGATCGTGGAGTCGAGCTTCGGCACCTTCATCGCCGACCTGCAGGCGGAGAAGTGCGAGATCGGCATGTTCGGCGTCGGCGCCACTCTGCAGCGCGCGCAGGCCGTGGCCTTCTCCGACCCTTACCTCCTCACCAGCATCTACGCCGTCGGCCGCAAGGGCGGGAAGATCGAGAGCTGGGACGACATCGATCAGGAGGGCAACCGCGTCGCCGTCACGCTCGGCAGCTACATCGAGCCGTTCATGAAGGGCTACCTCGAGAATGCCGAAGTGGTGACCGTCGCCCCGCCCGCCACGCGCGAGGGCGAACTGATGGCGAACCGCGCCGACGTCATCATGACGGACTACCCGACCGCCATCAAAGTGACGGACGAGTTCGACTGGGCCGTCACGATCGAGCCCACCGAAACGCTGCGCCTGACGCCGTACTCCTACGTGGTGCGCCAGGGCGACCAGATCTGGCTGAACTACGTCAATCTCTTCGTGACGACGATCAAGCTCGACGGCCGCCTGCGGCAGTTCGCCGAGAAGAACAAGCTCGGCCCGATCGTCGCGCCCTGACCCCTGACGCCGTCTGACGGGCATGGGGCCGCCGCCGGCGCGCCGGTCCCATGCCGCCACCGCCCGCGCCCTCTGGGAGAGCGATCATGACGTATCAATTCCGCTGGGACGTGATCCCCGCCAACATCGACTTCCTGCTGACGGGGCTGTGGCAGACGCTGCTGATCTCGGCGGTGACGCTGGTGCTGGCGATGTTCGGCGGCCTCGTCATCGCCATGCTCGACATGTCGAAGTTCTTCGTCTTCCGCACCATCGGGATCGCGGTGGGCGAGGTGGTGCGCAACACGCCGATCCTCGTGCAGCTCCTGTGGATCTACTACGTGCTGCCGATGGTGCTGGGCATCAACCTCGATGCCTGGTCGGCGCTCGTCATCGGCCTCTCCATCTACTCCTCCTGCTTCATCGCGGAGGCCTACCGCGCCGGCATTCAGGCGGTGCCGCGCGGCCACTTGGAGGCGGCACGCGTCCTCGGCCTCAGCCCGGTGCAGACGTTCACGCGGATCACGCTGCCGCAGGCGATCCGCATGACGCTGCCGCCGCTCGCGGCCAACTTCGTGCAGCTCATCAAATATTCCTCGCTCGGCGCGGTCATCTCGGTCGGCGAGATCACGCGGCGCGGCATGGAGCTGTCGGCCTCCATCTTCCGCCCGCTCGAAATCTTCACCTTCATTGCGGTGGTGTACTTCCTCATCTGCTGGCCGCTGGCGATGGCGATCCGCATCTGGGAACGCCGCCTGACGGCCCGCTGACGACGCGGGCGGAGCCTTCCACCGATGCCAAGCCCAGACTCGCGCGAGGACCTCCTCGTCGGCCCCACCACGTTCATGGGGCTCCCCTTTAGCCGCAGCGCCGCGGGAGCGGAGGCGGCGATCCTCGGCTGCCCGTTCGACTGCGGGACCCACCCGTTCCGCATCGGCGCGCGCCAGGGGCCGGAGGCGATGCGCCAGCAGTCGAACCTCGTGCGCCGCTACACCTCGGACGGCGTCGACGTCGACATTTTGACCGAGATGGCCGCCATCGACGCGGGCGACGTCGCCCTTGTGCCGGGGCGCATCGAGGAGGCGTTCGCCGCCATCGAGGCGGCCGCCGGCGGGCTCTTCGCCGACGGCGCGGCGGTGGTCGGCTTCGGCGGCGACGGCAGCGTCTCGCTGCCGCTCCTGCGTGCCGCGGCGCCGCATCACCCTGGCCTCGTCGTCCTCCACGTCGACAGCCACTCCGACGCGCACCCCGTCGACGCCGAGAACCCCTTTGACGCCGCCACGCAGTTCACCCACGCCGCCCGCGAGCAGCGTGTGCTGGCGTCGAGCTCCTGGCACGTCGGGTTGCGCGGCACGAGCTTTCGTAGCGGTGTCATCGATCACACCCACGACGTCGGCTACAACACGATGACGATGGATGCCTTCCAGGACGCGGGGCACGAGGGCGCCATGGCCGAGCTGACCGCCGCGCTCGCCGGCCGGCCGGTCTACCTCTCCTTCGACATGGACGTGTTCGACCCTTCCTGCGCACCGGGCGTATGCACGCCGGCCTGGGGTGGCTTTTCCGCCCGCGAGGGGCTGCGCCTCGTGCGGGATCTGAAGGGCCTCAACATCGTCGGTGGCGACGTCAACACCGTGAGCCCCCCGCACGACGTCAACGGCATGACGGCCTTCCTCGCCGCCGCGGTGACGTTCGAGATCCTGACCCTCATCTGGCATGCGCGGCACCCCTCGTGACCGACGCCGGAACCCCCGCCGTGACCCATTCCGACGACGATCTCATCGCGTTCGCGCACGCCCGGCAGGACGCACTCGTGGCGTTGACCCAGGCGCTGGTGCGTGTCCCCAGCGAAACGCCGCCCAGCGACACCGCCGCCGTGGTCGAAGTGGCCCGGCAGGCCCTCGCGGATGTACCCGGGCTCGAGATGCGGGTGGTCGAAAGCGTGCCGCCGGTGCAGAACCTCGTCGCGCGTCTGCCCGGCGGCCTGCCGGGGCCGACGCTGGTGCTGAGCGGGCACCTCGACACCTATCCGATCGGCGAACGCGCCGCGTGGACGCAGGACCCCCTCGGCGGCGAGATCGTCGAGGGGCGCCTCTATGGCCGTGGGTCCGGCGACATGAAGGGCGGCTGCGCGGCGCTGATGGAGACGGTCCGCATCTTCGCCGAGCACATGCGACCGTTCCCCGGCGAGCTTCTGCTGGTGCTCGCCGGCGACGAGGAGCGGATGGGCGAACTCGGCACGCAATGGCTTATCGACAATGCTCCAGATGTCACCGGCGACGGCGTGATCGTCGCGGACGTCGGCGGTCTGGCGCTGCCGCGGCTCGGCGAGAAGGGCATGCTTTGGGTGGAACTGACCGCCGAGGGGCAGCAGGCCCACGGCGCCCACGTCCACGCCGGCCGCAACGCCGTCGACGCGATGATCGACGCCCTGACCGACCTTCGGAGCCTTGAGGATCTGGCCGCGGATGCGCCGGAGGAGGCCGCCCGGATCATGCGAGAGGCCGCGGCGAAGGAGGGCGCGGACGGCCCCGCCGCTCGGCGCACGATGCAGCGCGTGACCGTCAACGTCGGGACCGTGGCGGGGGGCGTTTCGCCCAATCTCGTGCCGTCGCGCGCACATGCGGCCCTCGACATCCGGATCCCGCTCGGGGTCTCGCTCGCCCGCCTGAGGGACGCCCTATCCGCGATACTCGCCCGGCATCCGGCGGTGACCTGGGTGGAGACACGTGGCTACGAGGCGAGCTGGACGCCCATGGATTCGCCGATCGCCACCGCGATGACGGGTGCGGTCGAGGCGATGTTCGGCAACGGAGCTGTCGTCGACATGCGCGTCGGTGGGTCGGATTCACGCCTGTGGCGCCGGGCCGGGTTCGACACCGTCTGCCATGGTCTCACCGCTCTCAACCTCGGGGCGCCTGACGAATGCTGCGCGGTGGATGAACTGTCGACCATCACCGCCGTCCAGTGCCTGACCGCACGGCGGTTCCTGGGCATCTGAGGCGGGCGACTCCCGCCAATGCAAAGGAGGGAGGCGAGCCGCGCTCGGCCATCGCCAAGGTGGCTCGTCGGCCTATAGTGCTGGCGGCGTCGAGGCCGGCCTCGCCGCCGAAACCCGCGACGGGCATCGACGGAGAGAGGTGACATGACGCGCCTTCAACACATTGAGGTGGTCCGCGAGTTTCCGGTGCCGGTGTCGCGGCTGTTCGCGCATCTCGCCGAGCACGAGAACCTGGCCAAACTGTTCGCTCCGGCGACGGCCGAACGGATCCGGGACGGCGACGAGGCGCGCAATGGCATCGGCTCCGCGCGGCGGCTGCGGGTCTGGCCGGCGCGCTCGTTCGTCGAGACGGTGACGGCCTACCGCGAGAACGAGCTGATAGAATACCGCATCACAGAAGGTAGCCCGTTGAGGGACCATTTCGGCAGACTGCGGTTCACCGACCTCGGGCCGGACCGATCACGCCTGGACTATACGATCGCCTTCCGCGGGACCGTCCCCGGCCTCGGCCCGGCCGTCCGAATTGTCCTGGAACGGGGAATCGTGAGGGGATTGTCAACGCTCGCGCTTCAGTAGAGGTGACTATCCGGCTGCGGGCGAAGGAGTGTCCGCCGCTGAACAGGGGTCATCGATGTTCAGGCTTGACGGGAAAATCGCGATCGTCGTCGGCTGCGGCTCTTCCGGCGAGGGCACCGCCAACGGCCAGGCCATCGCCATGACGCTCGCGCGGCAGGGCGCCACGGTCCTCGGCCTGGACCGCGACCTATCCGCGGCGGAATTGACGGCAGCCGACATCCGCGGTGAAGGCTTCGAGGTGGAGGTTCGGGTGGCCGACGCCAGGCGAGCGGCGGAGATTGATGCTGCGGTCGAGCATTGCCTGGCGCGCCACGGGCGGATCGACATTCTCGTCAACAATGTCGGCCAGTCGGAGCCGGGGGACCCAGGCACGATGTCGGAAGAGACCTGGCATCAGCAGGTGGATCTCAACCTGAACACGGCCTTCCTCGGCTGCAAGGCGGTGCTGCCCGTCATGGCGCGGCAGGGGTCCGGGTCGATCGTGAACGTCTCGTCCATCGCGGGGCTGCGCTATATCGGCAAGCCGCAGGTGGGCTACTCTGCGGCCAAGGCGGCGTTGATGCAGATGACCAAGACCACGGCGGTCATCTATGCCGAACGCGGGGTGCGCCTGAATTGTGTCGTGCCCGGCCTGATCTTCACGCCCCTCGTCAAGCGGTTGGCCGACAAATACGCGGGCGGCGAGTTCGACTCGTTCGTCAACAAGCGTCACAATCAGGTGCCGATGAAGCGCATGGGAAGCGCGTGGGACGTCGCCCATACCGTGGCCTTCCTCGCCAGCGACGAGGCCAACTACATCACCGCGCAATGTATCGCCGTCGACGGCGGCATCACGGCGGCCACTCCGTAACGCCGGCACCGGCTGCCGGGCCAGCTACACATCGGAGGAGCAGCGCCCCGATCCATCCGTTCAGTGGATCGAGGCGCTGACGTCGGTGCCAATGCCGGCGCCGAGCCGGCTCCGGTTACAGGAAGAACTGGACGTCGTCCGGCGTCAGTGGGTTGCCGTCGATGTTCAGGATCTCGATGACGCCGCCGTTCACGTCGGTCAGATCGATGGTCGTCGTCCCGCCGGCGTTGCTGGTGCGCGACATGACCTCTCCGAAGGTGTCGAGATCGTTGCCGAAGCCGACGAACCAGAGTTCGTCGCCGGCGTCGAAGCTTCTGATCGTGTCCTCGCCGAACGCCGTCTCGAAGATGTAAGCGTCGCCGCCGTTGCCGCCGCTGAGGAGGTCGTCGCCGGCGCCGCCGGTCAGGAAGTCGATCCCGTTGCCGCCGCTGAGCACATCGTCGCCTTCGGCGCCGAACAGGGCGTCGGAGTGGGCGCCACCGCGGATCAGATCGTCGTCGGCGCCGCCGCCCAGCCAATCCTCGCCGGCACCGCCGTTCAGCGTGTCATTGCCGGCGCCACCGGTCGCGGCGTCGTTGCCGCTGCCGGCGTCGATCGTGTCGTCGCCCTCCTCGCCGGTGATGGCGTCGGCGCCCGAACCGCCCCTTAGGGTGTCGTCGCCGCCGGCACCGTTCATGGTATCGCTGCCGCCGCCGCCGTCCATGATGTCGTCGCCTTCGCCCCCTTCCATGGAGTCGTGGCCGCCGTCGCCGGAGACCTCGTCATCTCCGTTGCCGCCCATCAGCGTGTCGCCGCCCGCACCGCCCTCCAGCGTGTCGGCGCCGTTGCCGCCGGAGGCGAGGTCGTCGCCGCCCAGGCCCTGCAGCAGGTTGTCGCCGCCGTTG
Source organism: uncultured Alphaproteobacteria bacterium (assembly GCA_963771975.1). Classification (GTDB taxonomy): domain Bacteria; phylum Pseudomonadota; class Alphaproteobacteria; order Rhizobiales; family Amorphaceae; genus Acuticoccus. Next base: position 448,053 of record CAVYVL010000004.1, read on the forward strand.
CCGATGATGTCGTTGGCGAGGCCGTTGCCGGTGCCGAAGATGTTGAAGGTGCCGGTGAGCGAGAGTTTCTCGACATGGTCGCTGAGGGTGTAACCGATGCTGGCGAAGACATGGTCGGCCACGCCGCCGCCGGAGGTTTCGGTAACCTCGTCGCCCTGATTGTCGACGACGTAGGTGTCGCTGGCGCTGCCGCCTTCCATCGTGTCGGCCCCGAAGCCACCGTCCAGCGTGTCGAACCCCGCTCCGCCGACGAGGCTGTCGTCGTGCCAGTCGCCGAAGAGGTCGTCGTCGCCGCCACGGCCGATGAGGGTGTCGTCCCCCCAGCCGCCGTTGAGCGTGTCATCGAAGCCTGGCGCGAAACCGCCCCCGCCTCCGCCTCCGCCGCCACCGCCCCCGCCGGGGTCGGCCAGAACCTTGTCGCCCGCGGTGGCGCCGGAGCGGGAGCCGCTGCGGGCCGCGAACGCGTCACCGGGACCACTGCCGCTCGCCTGTTTCAGCTCGAGCTGCAGGACGTCGTCCGCGCCCCCGTCGATGAGGTCGTCACCGTCACCGCCGAGGAGGCTGTCACTGCCGGTTCCGCCGTCGATCGTGTCGTCGCCGTTGTTGCCGTTGATCGTGTCGTCACCGCCGAGGCCGTCCAGCGTGTTGTCGCCGCTGTTGCCGTGGATCTGGTTGTCCTCGCTGTTGCCGGTCCCGTCGATGTTGCCGTTTCCGGTCAGGATGAGGTTCTCTACATTGGCGGTGAGGGCATACGTGAGGCCGGTGTAGACGCGATCCGTTCCGGCGCCTGCGGCCTCGAAGACCTTGTCCTGCCAGCCGACGAAGTACGTGTCGTTGCCGGCACCGCCGTGATAGTCGTCGAAGTGGCCACCGCCGTTCATCGTATCGTTGCCGTTGCCGCCGAGCAGTGTGTCGTCGCCATTGCCGCCAACGAGCGAGTCGTTGCCGCCGTTGCCGTCGAGGAGGTTGTCGGCCTCGTTGCCCGTGATCGTGTCGTTGCCACTGCCGCCCGAGCCGTTCTCGATCTGGTTGACCGCGCCGAAGACCGTGCCGTGGGCGATCGTGTAGCCACCGGCCACACCCTCCACGTTCGACAGGTAGCCGCCGGCGCCCTCGCCGATGCCGTCATGGGCCGGCCGCAGGTCGATGGTGGCGTTGAGGTTGCCGGTGTAGCGCATGAGGTCGGTGCCACCGGAGTCGTAGATCGACTCCCAGTAGGTGCCGTCGCCGTTGACGTCGGGCAGGTCGTAAATGGTGTTGCCGGCGTTCTTGGTCCGCTCGCCGTAGATCTCCTGCAACGCGGCGATGTCGAACGCCATGGGCGTACCGGCAAAGCCCCAGCCGTAGTCCGAGCTGGCGGGGGTCGGGGCCCATGACTGGCTGTGGTCGAGGTACGACATCACGGTGTAGATGCCGTTGTTGAGGCCGTGATCCCCGCTGTCGCCCGGGCCGGTGACGCCGGGGAAGGGGGCGCCGGCCAGATTGCCGGAGTCGTGCGGATGCTTGAGGCCGAGGCCGTGACCGACCTCGTGCAGCGCGGTGTGGTAGCCGTAGCCGCCCTTCTGCAGGTGCTCCTCCGTCCACCTTTCCCAGTCGTAGGAGAACGTTCCGATCGCTTGTCCGTCCGCGTTGGGATACCCGAATTCCGCAGCCGGCCCACCGAGCGAGGCGAGGTCGTCGAGCCTCAATATGAAGTTCGCGTCCGCCGCCGACTGCACCTCGGCGAAGTCCATCGCGATATAGTCGCTGTAGGTGTCGAACACGTCGCGGAGGGCATCCTTGCCCCAGTCGGTCCAATCATCGGCGGATCCATTGTTTCCGCCGTCATCAAAATAGAAAGTAATGGGCCCGTCCGTGTAACGATTGCCCTGGATCAATGTATCAAGGTATGGGTTGCCTGTGGCGCTCACGGCGCCGAGCTCGGTTGATGCGGCCATGATCGTCCCTTTTCATTCTCGTATCTATGTGAGCTCCAGCCAGACCGGCCGGGTAGGGACGAGATGACAGTGCGAGGCGGCGGCGCTGAGTGTTGGGCGTCACACACGGGGCCGATCCCACGCCGTTGACGCTTTCGTGCACAGTCGTTCGCGGGGAGCGCGCGTGGTCGATCGCCACGGGTGCGTTCGCGGGTCGGGGCGGCCGGACGACCGACCGCGAGGGGGCGGCGGTCTCGCGCGCCCACGATGCGAAGCATGCTCGATTGGCCGCTCAGCGGGGTGCCGGCGGCCCGTGCGGGTCAGGCCGGCGCTTTCCCCGCCTGTGCGGCCGCCTTCGCCCGCACGCGCTCCCGCCAGAACGCGAAGAGCCCGGCGCTGATCACGATCGCGCCGCCGAGCACCGTCCAGGGACTGAGCAGCTCGCCGAAGATCGCCACGCCGATGCCGGACGCGATCACCGTCTGAAGATACGTGAAGGGCTGGAGGGCGGAGGCTTCCGCCGCTTCGTATGCCTTGATGAGGAGGAAGTGCCCGCTCATACCGGTCACGCAAAGGATGGCCATCATCACCGCTTCCCACGGGCTCATCCAGGACCAGAACCACGGGCCGATCAGCGTCATCGTCAACGCGCCGAAGACGCCGGTGTAGTAAAAGCTGGTCATCGCCTCGTCGGTGCGCGCGACGCGACGTGTCATGAGCTGGTAGGCGGCGAACATGAACATGCCGAGGATCGCGATGCCGAGCTCCGGCGTCAGCGCTCGGGTGCCCGGCCGAATGATCAGCAACATTCCGATCAGCCCGACGCCGACCGCCGTCCACCGCCGCCAGCCGACTTTTTCGCCGAGAACGGGGCCGGAGAGGGCGACGACCAGGAGCGGCATGAACGCGAAGATGGCGTGAGTGGGCGCAAGCCCGAGCAGTGCGAACGCCGCGATGGCGACGCAGATCTCGAGCGCCAGGAGCACGCCGCGGGCGATTTGAAGGCGCGGCTGGCCCGACGTGAGCCCCTTGCGGAAGCCTGTCCGCCAGAGCAGGAACAGACACACCGCGCCGAACGCCCAATACCGCCACATGGTCACGAAGATGGCAGAGTGGTTCTCCGCCAGTGCCTTCGACAGCCCGTCCTGTGCCGCGAAGATGAGCATCGCGGCCACCACGAAGGCGACCCCGCGCAAGCTGCTGGCGCCGCCGGCAGAGGTCTCGGCGGTGGGGGCGGAGGACATGTGGGCCATGACGCCGCTATCACCCGCCGGAACAACGGACGCAAGGGCGCGGTCGGCGATATCGTGGCCGGTGATCGCCGCGCCGCCGGTTCGGCGCGGGAATCGTCGGTGCCCGGTGAACAGGCACGGCCTGCACCAAAAGCGTTGACGGATCGAAGCATCCATCCGACCCTCTGCTCAAGAACGCCGCAGAAAAAGTTCGGGGAGGAAGAGGCATGACGATGAACGTGCGTCCGTCGGGCGGTGCGCTCGGCGCGGAGATCGAAGGGGTCGACCTCAAGACACTCGATGCCGCCGGTTTCGCCGCCGTCGAGGCTGCGCTGCACGACCATCTCGTGATCGTGGTGCGCGATCAGGACCTGGAGCCGGCTGATCTCGTGGCGTTCGCCCGCCGCTTCGGCAAGCCCGAGCCCCACGTGATCGACCAGTATCACCACGCGGACGACCCGAACGTCCTGATCCTGTCGAACCGCACGAACGAGCGCGGCGAAAACATCGGCCTCGCCGATGGCGGCACGTACTTTCACAGCGACTACTCGTACCTCGCCACCCCGGCGCGGTGCACGATCCTCTATGCCATCGAGATTCCCGAGGGCGAAGCGGGCACCACCTTCGCCGACCAGCGTGCGGCCTACGCGGCGCTGCCGGAGGAGGAGCGGGCGCGCCTCGATCCGCTGATCGCGCGCCACCACTACGGCAACCGGGACAACCTCGATAAAGCCTCGCGCACCGTGGCGTCGGTTCTTTCGGGCGAGCAGGAGGCGAAGATGGCGTGGGAGCGCCACCCCCTCGTGCGGCGGCACCCGCGCACGCAAAAGCCCGCGCTGTACGCGGTATCGGGCTCGTCCTTCGGCATCGAGGGGATGGACGAAGAGGAAGGGCTCGCCCTTCTCCGCGGCCTCGCCAAGCACTCCACCAGCGCAGCCTTCACGTTTCAGCCGCAGTACCGCGTCGGCGACGTCATCGTGTGGGACAATGCCTCGCTCCTCCACAGCGCGCCTCTGATCAAGGCCGACGATCCCCGCACGCTCTGGCGGGTCACGGTCAAAGAGGCTGGCGCGACGCTGCCGGCCTGATCCGCCGCCGGAGGTGAGGGCGGGTGCGCTGGGGCCGCGACGCGGCAGCCCGAGGGACGCGTCGCGTCCCGTCCTCTCCGCCCGCGCCTCACTGCGGCGTCACAGCCGGTGCCATGGCGGATGACCTTGTCAACTTTTCCAAGGTAGACCCGGTTGCGTTCGCTCGCGCTTGGGTGGACATGGCCGCACACCGGTCGCCCTCGTGGCTCGGGGTGAGAGGCCGCTGCGCCGGACCGGGGATTTATGAAGGACACTCTCGCGGCGTTCCTTGGCCTTGCCGCCTACGCCGTCTTCTCCACCCACGACGTCATCGTCAAGGAGCTGGGGGCCACCTACTCGCCGGCCCAGATCGTGTTCTTCAGCGCGCTGTTCGGCTTTCCCATCATCACGTTCTATCTGATCGGAGACCCGACACCGCGGCGCCTGCGTCCGGTCCATCCGTGGTGGGTCGCCCTACGCAGCATCAGCGGGACAGTCTCGGCGGTCTGCGCCTTCTACGCGTTCGCGGTATTGCCGCTGCCGGAGGCGTACTCGTTCATTTTTGCGGCGCCGCTTCTCATCACGCTGCTGGCGGTCCCGCTCCTCGGCGAGCGGATCGGACTGCGTCGCGGGCTGGCGATCCTGGTCGGCATGGTCGGTGTGCTCATCGTCCTGCGCCCGGGCGTGAGCGCGGTCAGCAGCGGCCATATCGCGGCGCTCGGCGCTGCATTCGCCGCGGCGCTCAACGCGGTCATCGTGCGCAAGATCAGCAATGACGAGCATGTGGTCGTCATGGTGCTCTACCCGATGATCACCAACCTCGTCGTCACCGCCTTCGCGCTCCCGTTCGTCTACGTGGAGGTCCAGCTGGTGCATCTGGCACTCTTCGGCCTCACCTCGTTGCTCGTCCTGTGCGGGATGACCCTGATCGTCTCGGCTTATTCACGCGGCTCCGCGCTGCTGGTGGCGCCGATGCAGTACTCGCAGATGATTTGGGGCCTCCTGTTCAGCGCGGTCCTGTTCGGCGAATTGCCGGCGTGGCAGACGTACGTCGGCGTGGCGGTCATCGTCGCCTCGGGCATCTACATCCTGAAGCGGGAGGCAACGGGCAATGTCTCCCGCAACACCCCGGTTCTGGCCACGAGGACGCGCATGGGTCACGTGTTCGCGCTCCGGGTCAGCTCGCTGTTGCGGCTCCGCCAGGGTGATCGAGACGCGGGTGATCCTCCGCACAGCGCGAAACGCGATGATCCGGTGGACTGACCGCACCTCGGACGGCAGATCAGCCCGAACGGACGGCCGCGACGCGACGATGGATTAGGGTCCGTTCGCCACAGCTTTCGGCGTGGGCACTATCATCGGCGTCCTGCCGCTGCCTATATTCGTCCCCCGGTAGGCCCCGTGACAGCCGGCGACACCCAGAACAGGACAGATCATGCCGTCCCCCTCGACCCCGGCTCCACCGCTCGCCTGCGACACGCACATGCACATCTACGACGAGTCGTACCCTCTCGCCCCGACCGCGGTCTCTGCGGCACCCCGCGGGACGGCCGACGACTACGAGGCGGTCCAGCGCAAGCTCGGCTTGGAGCGCGTCGTCGTCGTGCAGCCGTCCGCCTACGGGATCGACAACACCGTCACGCTGAACGCCATGGCCGCGTTCGGAGCGGAGAACGCACGCGGGGTCGCCGTGGTCGACGATGCGGCGAGCGAGGCGGAGCTGGAGCGGCTCGCGTCAGCGGGCATCTGCGGCGCGCGTTTCCACATGGTCGCCGGCGGCGCGATCCCCTGGAGCATGCTGGATACGGTGGCTTCCAAGGTGAACGCCTTCGGCTGGCATGTGCAGCTCCAACTCGACGGCACGACGCTCCCTGACCGCGACGCCCAGATCCGTGGCTGGCCCGGCACGATCGTCATCGATCACGTCGGGCGCTTCTTCGATCCCGTCGAGCCCGATCACCCCGCGTTTCGCACCCTGCTCGCCCTTGTGGACACCGGGCGCGTCTGGGTGAAGCTGTCGGCCCCGTATATCTTCTCGGCCGAGCCACCACCCTTCCGCGATGTGGGACGCCTCGCCAAAGCGCTCGTGGATGCGGCGCCGGAGCGCATGCTGTGGGCCACCAACTGGCCGCATCCGGGCGTGCCGTCGCCTCCGGACGAGGGCATGCTCCTCGACCTCCTCGCGGAGTGGGCGCCGGACGAGGCCACCCGCACCCGCATCCTCGTCGACAACCCGGCGGACCTCTACGGGTTCTAACCTCGACGCCTGAGGACACCGGTCCGCTGACGCTTCGCCGCGACCGCGGGCCCCCCACCGATCGCCGGCGGATGGCGACGCATCGCGGCGTCGGCGAGTAGGGCTCGGTGATCTCCCCATGCGGCGACGGTCGGCAGCCGCATCGCCTCTCGACCGACGGCGTTTCGCCCGCTGCCCGACTCCGTTTGTCCGAAGCCTGAAGCTCTTCGCCCGGGCGCCGTAGCGGCCTCGCCGCGCGACGACGTCGCGACGCGTGTCGGATGCAACGCAGGTCGGCGGTCACGCATCCGTGACCGCCGGAACCGGCATGGCTGTCATCTGCACGCTGAGCCGCTGCGTAATTACAGACACGACGTCGTGACAATGAAAATCAAGTGACCGAGGATCAGTCGATGCAAGTCTCAAAGATGAAGCTGGCGCTCGCCGCAACGGCCTTCGCGGCTTTCTCGTCTATTGCTATGGCCCAGACCATGCCGATGGTCGGCGGAGCGCCGATGGACCCCGCGAAGACCATTCCCGAGAACGCGTCCAAGGCGGATAATCTCACGACGCTGGTGGCGGCCGTGAAGGCCGGCGGCCTGGTCGACACACTCGCCGGCCCCGGCCCGTACACCGTCTTCGCTCCGACCAATGCGGCGTTCGAGGCGCTGCCCGCCGGGACCGTCGACACGCTGCTGCAGCGGCAGAACCGGGATCAGCTTCGCCAGGTCCTGACCTATCACGTGGTCGCCGGCGATCTGAGCGCGTCTGATCTTGCCAGCATGGCGCGTCGCAGCCCGGACAGTCTCGCCAACCTCAAGACCGTCGAAGGTGGGCCGCTGAGCGTCCGCTTCCTCAACAGCGGCGCGGTGATCTACGACGAGAGTGGAAACCGCTATCGCATCACCCAGGCCGATGTGGACCAGTCCAACGGCGTGGTGCACGTGATCAGCGGCGTCCTTCTGCCGAAGTAACGGCACGGCCGCCTGTTCCGCGAAAGCCGATGGGGACACCGTCGGCTTTCGTTACTCGTGGGCGCGGCGGGGCGTGGTTCGGCGGGTCTCCCGGGCCGGTCGCCGAGGGGAGGCACTCATGCGTCGGCAGAACGCTCGTACATACACATGCCTTGCGCTGGCGGCCTTCTTCGGCAGCGCGGGCGTCCTGCATTTCACCCATACCGGCGCTTTCGCGAAGATCGTGCCGCCGCCATTGCCGGCCGAGCTGACCGTGCGAGTCACCGGCGTGATTGAGCTCTTGTTCGCCGCGGGACTCGCGTGGCCGCGGACCAGAGCGCGTGTGGGGCTCCCGCTGGCGCTCTATTGCCTGGCCGTTCTTCCGGCCAACATTCACATGGCATTGCAGGAAACCCCCGTCGGGGGCATGACGCTCCCACCGAGCCTCCTGTGGCTGCGGGTTTTCCTTCAATTGCCGCTGATCGTGTTGATCCTCTGGGCCACCCGCGCCTGTCGTTCCCGATCAGATCACTGACGGTGTGCCATCGCGCCCGACCAGTTGGGGCATGCGTCGTCGCATGGGGTGCCCACGCGGCTCCTGTCAGTCAGCGCGCGGGAGCCGACCTGCCGCCGGGGTCGACCTAGATGTCAACCGCGAGCCGCCGGAGTGTGGCCCGGCGGCTCGTTTCTCCCACTCGGAGACGCCGTCTGAGCAACGCTCCTCGGTTGGCGGCGGTGCTGGTCCCGTCTCGCACCGGCGGCGTCGCCGATGGCTGCCGCGGTGCGACGGCGTCGGTTCAGCCTCGCGGCGCGTAAACGCCGCACCAGCCGGTCGATGCGACCTCGCCGGCGACGATCGCGCAGCCGGCCTGCTCCGGTTCGGCCTCATTGAGCGCGCTGTACTCTTCGACCGGGGTCCCCTGCCAGTGTACGCAGTTCGCGCAGAACTGTTCCTGGTTCGCGGTCTTCTCGACGTAGAGCACCTGCTCGGGCGGTACCGAGCCCTGCGCCCTTGCCGTGGACTGGAAGCCGACGACCGCCACTGCGGCGGCGGCGCCGCAGCCGAGGATAGTTCGGCGCGAAATTCCTTGTTTGTTATCTGCCACGACGCTTCTCCTTGTCATGACCGGGCGCACTGCCCGGCAACTCTTGTGGTCTACGAGTTCCGCGCGTCACGATGTGACGCCATACGGAAGATGTGGGCAACGTCCTTGAAGAAAACGCGCAGGTGTGCCAGCGGATCCCTGCGGACGAGCTCTTTATTCATATAGGCCTGCCAGGTCAGCCGCTGCACATCGGGGTCGCGGCAGATCAGCACAAACCTCTCTCGAAAGCGGTCGCTGCGGTACCAGAACCACTGCATGATCCCGAGTACGGTAAAGACGCGCCCGTGCGCCTTGCGGAAGCTTCGCTGCGCGGTCGCGAGTGCTGCCGCGTCGCCGGTGCGCAGGAAGGCGGCGACGCTGTCCGCGGCGAGACGCCCGGTCAGCATGGCGTAGTAGATGCCTTCACCCGAGGCGGGCGCGACCACGCCGGCCGCATCTCCGGCGAGCACGACGTCGCGGCGGTTGTCCCACCGCTTCAGCGGGCGGAGGGGGATCGGCGCACCCTCGCGCCGCACCACCTGCGCATCCTGCAGCCCTGTGTCGGCGCGGAGCCGATCCACGGAGCGCCGCAGCGAGAACCCCTTAATCGCCGATCCGACACCCACGCTGGTCGTCTCGCCGTGCGGGAACACCCAGGCGTAGAAGTCGGGGGAGAGCCGCCCCTGGTAGTAGACGTCGCAGCGCGTTGGATCGAACGCCGCGCTGCCTGCTTCGGGGGACTTCACGATCTCGTGGTAGGCGAACACGCAAGGGATCCGGTCCGCCTTCGGAATTCGGGCCGAGATCGCGACCTTCGACCGGGCGCCGTCGGCACCCACGATCGCCCGCGTCGGAACGCTGTGCTCGGCGCCGTCCGCCTCGAAGACGACGACGGGCGACCCGTCCGCATCGCGTTCGATCCGCTTGAACGTGCCCGTGCGCCGGGTCACGCCGACCTGCTCGGCGCGCACGCGCAACCACTCGTCGAACGTGTCGCGGTCGACCATGCCGACATACCCGTCCTCGATCGGCATATCGACGGTGACGCCCGAGGGGCCGACCATCTTGGCGCCCGACACCTGCGCGACGAGGAGGTGGGCGGGAATGTCGAAGTCTCTGACGAGACGGGGCGGGATGGCGCCGCCGCATGGCTTGATCCGGCCCGCCCGGTCGAGCAGCAGGACGGAGGCGCCCGTCTTTGCAAGGTCGGTCGCCGCCGTGGCGCCAGCCGGGCCACCGCCCACGACGACCACATCGAAGAAGTTGGCCAGTGCCATCTTGGTCATCCCGCTATTGGTTTGGCAGCGAGCGGCGCCGGGGCGGAGCTTGGACGTTGTCCGCCCGACACCCGCGGCGATGCGCGCGGCGACAAGGAAAGTCGCGCCTTCGAGCGCGAAGACGAGCGCGTAGGCGGTCGCCGGATCGGCGAACAGCGCGCGTGTGGCGTCGATCGCCACGGTGCCGACGAAGCCGCCGATGCCGAATGCGAACGCCTGCGCCGCGCCCCAGACACCGAGACGGATGCCGCCGCCGGAGAGGCGGCCGCCGCCGGCAAGTGTCATCATCGTTCCGATGGCGGCGACCGCGAACGTGCCATTGGCGACCCCGAGAAAGAGGACGAAGGGCGACAGCGGCCAGCCGGGTCCGGCCATCGCCACCGTGATCAGCCCGACGAAGGCCACCGCCGAGGCGACGCAGCCTCCGACCGTCCACGCCTTGAGCGAACCCAGCCGCCCGCGACCGACCCATGTGACGGCGAAGGCCACCAGGAGCATTCCGGCGAGCACGCCGCCATGCTGGACGCCGGCGAGCCGGGTCGTCTCGCCCGGCGTCATCGCGAAGACGGTTCCGCCGAACGGCTCGAGGATCAGGTCCTGGAGATTGTAGGCGAGCATCGACATGAAGACGAAGATCGTGAACCGGCGCGCCTCGTCGTCCTGCCAGACCTCGCGAAGCGCCACACGGAAGGGCGGCTTCGGCGCGTCATCTGCCCGCGCCGCCTCAAGCTCCGGGCGGGGGCGCTCGAGGCCCACCAGCGCGATCAGCGTGATGGTGAGTGCGATGGCCGAGACGACCGACGTCACAGCCACCAGCCGCTGCGGCGAGAAGGGATCGAGGAATCCGCCCGCCACGCCTGCCGTCACCGCGAAACCGGCGATCATCATCAGCCATACGATGGTGGCGGCAGCCCCCCGGCGGACGGGGACGACGGATGCGGCAAGGAGCGCCAGAAGCGCGGTTCCCGCGGCCGCGACGCCCGCTCCGATCAGCGAAAAGGCGAGGATGGCCAGGCCGATCCCGGCGACGACATGTTCACCCATCCACGCCGTCGCAACGGCGGCGAGGACGCCGCCGGCCGCGAGCGTCGCCATTCCACCGACGATCCAAGGGCGTGCGCCGGCGGCTGACGTCGGCGCCGTGACCGAAGCGCGGGCGCAGCACCTGAATGGCATAGTGGTAGGCGACGAGCGCACCCGGCAGCATCGCCGGCAGCGCATATTCCACGACCATGACGCGGTTCATGGTCGACGTCGTCAGGACGACGATGGCGCCGAGGCCGGCTTGGACCAGCCCGAGCCGCACGATGCCGAAGTAGCTGAGGCCGCCCTGCGGCTCGCCTGCCGCGCTCATGCGGCGCCCGCGATGCCGCGGAGGCAGAACGCGCTCACCAGCATTCCGAGCACATAAAGCGTCGTGCCGGTGGCATTGTACCAGGCCGCCCGCTCGCGCGGCGCCTTCAGGAGACGCAGCATGAGGACGAGTTGAACCGCCAGAAGCGCGGTGACGGCGATGGCGTAGACCGGCCGGCCCCAGAGCATGAGCATCGAGATGACGGCGACCTGCGGCAGCGCCATCACCCAGCAGGCAAAGCGCGCCGCGCCGTCGACGCCGAGTTGGACCGGCAGCGAACGCAGCCCCATGGCCTCATCGCCGCGCACCGACTTGAAATCGTTCAGGGTCATGATCCCGTGGGCGCCGATGCTGTAGAGCCCGGCCACCACGACGATCCGCCAGTCCGGCATCGCCGCGGCGGCGACGGCGGCGCCGGTGAACCAGGGGACGCCCTCGTAGCAGAGCGCGACCGCGGCATTGCCCCACCAGCCGTTGCGCTTCAGCCGGGTCGGCGGGGCGCTGTAGGCCCAGGCCATCAACAAGCCGAATGCGGCGGCGGCGAAGCCCACCGGGCCCAGAAGGAGTGCCGCGCCCAATGACAGTAGCGTCCAAGCCACCGCGATGTAGAAGCCCCAGTCACCGGGGATCCGCCCGGAGGGGATCGGCCGGTTCGGTTCGTTGATCGCGTCGACGTGCCGGTCGTACCAGTCGTTGACGGCCTGGCTCGTCCCGCAGATGAGCGGCCCGGCGAGGAGCAGACCAACCAGCAGGATCGGGAGCCGCTCGGCATCGAACGCACCGGGGCTGGAAATGACCCCGCACATGAACGCCCACATGGGAGCGAACCACGTAATCGGCTTCAGGAGCTCGAGGGCGTCGACGGCGGCTGGGCGTGACATGAAGTCAGAATAGGTCCGCTCCAGGCGGCCTGTCAATCATTGTTGACATTCTAAACTGACAAGAAAGATGGACAGTAAGTCGCTGGACGCTACTCGGCTTCCACGCCTGGCGCCAGCAGGTCGTAGCGCCGCATCTTGTTATAAAGGCTCTGCCGCGAAACGCCGAGAACCTCGGCGGCGGATGCGCGGTTGTCGTCGGTCATCCGCAGCGCCGCCTCGATGCACATGCGCTCGATAAGGTCGGTCGCCTCGCGAACGAGCTCCTTCAGCGGCACGCTGCCCACCAGTTCGGTCAGCAGTTCGCCCGAGCGCTCGAGCCCGGCCGCCGTGACGATCGGCTCCGGCCGCGCGAGCCGAAGGGCCATGCCGTAGCAGGCTTCCCCGTTGATCGTTCGGACCGCGACTGCGGCGACTTCGACCTGTTCCGAGCCGCCGTGCTCGCCGCGAATGAGTGTCGCGTATCGCTGGACGGCGTCTTTCTTCTTCAGCGCGTTCAACAGGACGGTCGCATCGATCTCGGTGCGGCCGATCCAGCGCGAGATCGGCTCGCCGTGGACCTGCTCCAGGCTGGCGGTCTGCGTCAGTTCGACGAACGCGGCGTTGGCGCTGAGGATCACCCCATCGGCATCGCACATCACGAAGCCTTCCGGCATCTGGCTGATGAGATCGAGGAGGCGCGACTCTGGCTTCCTCCCCGACATCAAATCGGCCTCTGCGCCGCGGGCCTGGACGAGGAAAAACGTCTTGGAGGTCTGGCTGAACAAGGAAACGGTCAGGATGACCTCCCGGCCGCTCGTGGTCCGCACCTTCACCGCATCGCTATGGCCGGTGGCGCGGACGTTGGCGAACATCGCCTCGACATCCGCGATATCGGCCGAGGCGATCAAGGTCGCGAAGCCGATGAGGGAGGGGCGCTTGGTCTTCGCCTCGAGCAGCTCCAGCGCAGCCGGATTGGCTTCGGCTATGCGCTCCGATTCGGCATCGACGATCACGACGGCGTCCGAGGTCAGCTGAAACAGCACGCGGTAGCGCGTCTCGGCGCCACGCACGCGGGCGTACTCGCGTTCCATCGACTGCTGCGCTTCGATCAATCGCTGCTGCAGGTTCGCGACGCCGGTGAGCTCGCGCCCGGCGAGGATGCGCCCGCCATCAGGAGCGATGTGGATGACAGCATACTCGACCGGAATGTCGATTTCGTTTCGGCCGGGATGATTGACCTGGCGCCAGCGCCGCAGGCCCGTGCCGTCGTCGCGCAGCAGCGCTTCGACCTTCGTCTGGCTCTCGACGGTCACGACATCGGCAAGACTGCGGCCGACCCAGCCTTGAGCGCCGGACGTGACGAGATCGTCGACGTTCACAGCGACATCGACGATCACCCCAGAGTCGTCAACAATGATGGCAACGTCCGCAGCTTTCGCGATTGCCGATGCTGCTTCCGATGCGTTGAAGTTCTGCAATGGATAGTCCGTCTGGAATCGCCCGAGCACGGCCTCGGGAGCCGCACTCTCCGTCGCATGATATTGATCCGTGTTCAATTGATTCTGCAGCGATACTGATCGCTGACCAGCTTTGCCACCAGGCTGTCCGCCGTGATGACAGCTTGGCGTGCGTCGCACGCCGTGGCATTGGCCCCGACCTCACGGGCGAGACTTCTCGTTTTCGCTAAAGGGCCGACCGCCGACCATCACGGCCAGTTCGTCATGTTCGGACTCGTCGCGCATCGCCTGAATGGCCGAAGCCGTGCCGTCCAGAAAGCGGTCACAGCTGGCGGACACGCCGATCAGTTGCACGGGGTGCGCGCGCAGGTACCGCCGCACTTCGTCCGCGTCGAACGAGGGCAGCGCATCCACCTGCCAGCCCGCGCGGTAGAGGCACGTCTCCAGGATAAAGAGCCCGAAGGTGTGCTGCTCACCCGGCGCGGGCACCAGGAAGGCCCGGCGTTGCGGACCGCCATTGTGATGGGCCTCGAACGTCGGCGCGAAGTGGCGGAACACCTGTTGGAGCGTGCCGAGTGCGATGGTCACGTCCGTGAAGGAGCGCACGTCTTCGGTCCAAAGGGTGCCGAGCCGCCGCGCCGTCGGCGCGAAGAGATCGAGCAACACGGCATGCACGGATGCGCCCTGGGCCCGGATCGTCTCCACGTAACAGATGCACTCCATCGGCGACTTCCACAGCACCGCGTCTGTGAAGAATTCGACGTCCCCGTCGCTAATTTCCCGCCCCTCGGCGCCGGAAATCCAATCGGCTTCCTCGCTCGAGCGGACGAGCAACAGACGTGGTATGATTTCTTGTTCGATTGTGCGCGTCAGTGCTTCGCAATGACGCACACGGTCGGGGCGAAGTAAATCGTCGCCACGCGGCGTTGCTTCAGGCGGCCCCGATTGACTGCGGAGAGTGCCCGAAAATTCGGCAGAACATCGCTCGGCGATGACCATTTGCAGCCTCCCGCGCCCGTTTATTCTTTTTAACTCTTAGAAACGTTACAGCAGTCCGATCGGAAAGGCGAGACCATCCATCGCAAAATCGACGCGGAGGTCCATGGGAGCAACGATCGCACCGCATTCCCAGGCTGTATTTGAGCGTAAAAAATCTTGTACGTCAAATTCAGTTGACACATCAGGACCGCCGCCCCTAGCATTATTTCAAGTCAGGGATCCGGTACGCCACGATGTCGATGCACCCATCCATAGGCCCGAAAGCGCCGCTCTACACGGAGGCCGAACGCCAACGGCGGGACGCCACGTCCTGGACGACCGTGCAGGGCATCCTCGCGCCGATCCAGTTCATTGTCTTTCTCGTCAGCCTGGTCCTGGTGATCCGCGTTCTCGCGTTCGGCGTCGGCGAAACCGCCGCGACCGTGTCGATCGTCGCGAAGACCGCAGTTCTGCTGACGATCATGGTGACAGGGGCGATCTGGGAGAAGGTGGTCTTCGGGCGCTACCTGTTCGCTCCCGCGTTCTTCTGGGAGGACGCGGTGTCGATGGTCGTAATCGCCCTCCATCTCGCCTACGTGTTCTCACTCTTCACTGGCGTGCTCGACGTGTCGGGCCAGATGTGGCTCGCGCTCGCCGCCTATGCGACGTACGTCGTCAACGCCGCGCAATTCATCCTGAAGCTGCGGTCGGCAAGGCTGCAGGCGACGCCTTACGCCGATCGCCCTTCACCCTCCGCGATGGGGCTCGCCGCATGAACGGCGGACCTGCCACGGGCGCACTCGCCATGGGTGCCGAGGGCGGCGGCTGCTCCGAGGCGCCGGTCCTCAGCGAACGGGGCCAGCGCGAGGTCTTCTGCGGCCTGACCGGCATCGTGTGGCTGCACCGCAAGATCCAGGACGCCTTCTTCCTCGTCGTCGGCTCCCGCACCTGCGCGCATCTGCTGCAGTCGGCCGCCGGCGTCATGATCTTCGCCGAACCGCGCTTCGCCACCGCCATCATCGAGGAGCGCGACCTGGCCGGCATGGCCGACATGAACGACGAGCTCGACGGTGTCGTCGCGCGTCTCGTCGCCCGCCGGCCCGATATTCGGCTTCTCTTCCTCGTCGGCTCCTGCCCGTCGGAGGTCATCAAGCTCGACCTGTCGCGCGCGGCTTCTCGGCTCGACGCTCTGCACGGCCCGAAGCTGCGCGTGCTCAACTACTCCGGCAGCGGCATCGAGACGACGTTTACCCAGGGCGAAGACGCCTGCCTCGCAGCCCTCGCGGCGACGCTGCCGGCCGAAACGTCCGATGCGCCCTCCCTCATGGTGGTCGGCGCGCTGCCGGACATCGTCGAGGACCAGTTCACCCGGCTGTTCGCCGCCATGGATATCGACGTGGCGTTCATGCCCGCCCGCCGGTCGGGCGCCATGCCGGCGGTCGGACCCAACACCCATTTCCTCCTGGCGCAGCCGTTTCTGGGCGACACGGCACGCGCGCTGACCCTTCGCGGCGCGAGCAGGGTCGACGCCCCGTTCCCGATCGGCGCCGAAGGGACGACGCTCTGGCTGTTGGCCGCGGCGGCGGCGATGGGCGTCGACCCGCGCCGCGCCGGTTACGCGATCGCCCCGGCGAAGGCCCGCGCCGAAGCGGCCCTCGAAAAGCGCCGGGCGCAGCTCGCCGGCAAATCGATCTTCTTCTTCCCCGACTCGCAGCTCGAGCCGTCGCTCGCCCGCTTCCTTGCGCGCGAAATGGGGATGCGGCCGATCGAGGTCGGAACGCCCTACCTCCATCGCGGCCATATGGCGCAAGAGCTCGCGATGCTTCCGGCCGGCACACAGCTCAGCGAAGGCCAGGATGTGGACCGCCAGCTCGCCCGCTGCCGCGCCGCTCGTCCCGATCTCGTCGTGTGCGGCCTCGGCCTCGCCAATCCGCTCGAGGCGGAAGGCATCCGCACCAAGTGGTCGATCGAGCTGATCTTCTCGCCGATCCACGGCTACGAGCAGGCCGCCGATCTGGCCGAGCTGTTCGCGCGTCCGCTCGATCGCGCCCGCCGTCTGGAACCCATGGGGGCGGCGGCATGAAGCTCACCGTATGGACATACGAGGGCCCGCCGCACGTCGGCGCGATGCGCATCGCAACCGCGATGAAGGGGCTGCACTACGTCCTCCATGCACCGCAGGGCGACACCTACGCCGACCTTCTGTTCACGATGATCGAGCGGCGCGACCACCGGCCGCCGGTCACCTACACCACCTTCCAGGCGCGTGACCTGGGCGCCGACACCGCGTCCATCTTCCAGACCGCCTGCGCCGAGGCCTACGAGCGGTTCACCCCGGAGGCGATGATCGTCGGCGCGTCCTGCACGGCCGAGCTGATTCAGGACGACCCCGCGGGCCTCGCCGCTGCGCTCCGCCTTCCCATCCCGGTCATCCCGCTGGAGCTGCCGTCGTACCAGAAGAAGGAAAACTGGGGCGCCGCCGAGACCTTTTACGCCCTGGTCCGCACGCTCGCCGATCCGGCGACGCGGCCGGCCGAGCCCACGCGAACCTGCAACATCCTCGGCCCCACGGCCCTCGGCTTTCGCCACCGCGACGACCTCGCCGAGATCAAGGCAATTCTCGAGCGTCTCGGCATCGGGGTGAACGTGGCTGCGCCGCTCGGCGCCAGCCCCTCCGACCTGACGCGTCTGCCGGCGGCCGACTTCAACGTCGTCCTCTATCCCGAGATCGCCGACACCGCCGCACGCTGGCTGGAGCGGACGTTCGGTCAGAAGCGTACGACGACCGTGCCCATCGGGGTCGGGGCGACCACCGAATTCATCCATGAGGTCGCGGAACTCGCAGGGGTCGATCCGGCGCCCGCCCTCAGTGGCTCGCGTTTGCCGTGGTGGTCGCGCTCCATCGACTCCAACTATCTGACGGGCAAGCGTGTCTTCGTCTTCGGCGACGCCACCCATGCGATCGCGGCGGCGCGGGTGTGCGCCGACGAGCTCGGCTTCACGGTCGCAGGCCTCGGCACCTATGCGCGCGAATTCGCCCGCGATATCCGCGCCGCAGCCGCGCACTACGGCGTCGAGCCGCTCATCACCGACGACTACCTCGAGGTCGAGGACGCCATCGAGCGGCTGCAGCCCGAACTGGTGCTCGGCACGCAGATGGAGCGGCACATCGCCAAGCGCTTCTCGATCCCGTGCGCGGTGATCTCGGCGCCCGTCCACGTGCAGGACTTCCCGGCGCGGCACTCGCCGCAGATGGGCTTCGAGGGCGCCAACGTCCTCTTCGACACGTTCGTGCATCCGCTGACGATGGGCCTGGAGGAGCACCTCCTCACCATGTTCCGCGACGATTTCGAATTCCACGACGACGCCGGACCCTCGCACCTGCATTCCGCGGCGGAAGCGCCCGCGCAGGCGGCCGAGACGGACGGCACCGATACCCCGATCACCTGGCACAACGAAGCGGAGAAGGAGCTTCGCAAGATCCCATTTTTCGTTCGCGGCAAGGCCAAGCGGAACGCCGAACGCTATGCGGCCGACCACGGCCTCGCCGCCATCTCGCTGGAGACGCTCTACGATGCGAAAGCCCACTTCGGCCGCTGACGCGACCCCCGTGCGGGTCGCCATCATCACGCTCGACCGCCACCTGGCCGGCGTGGTGGAGCGGGCGGCCGAACGGCTCTCGGCGGAGATGCCGGGGCTCGTGCTCACGCTCCATGCGGCCAGCACGTGGCACGCCGAGCCGCGGACTCTCGCGGCCTGCCGCGAGGCGATCGCGTCGGCCGACATCGTCATCGCCACGATGCTGTTCCTCGACGAGCACATCAGCGCGGTGCTGCCCGACCTCGAGGCCCGCCGCGATCAGTGCGATGCGATGGTGTGCCTGATGTCGGCCGGTGAGGTGATGCGCCTGACCCGCATGGGCGGCTTCGCGATGGGCGCCAAGGACGCCGGCATCGTCGGTCTCCTGAAGAAGCTGCGCGGCTCCAAGGGCGGGGGCGCGGCCAAGAGCTCCGGCGCCAGCCAGATGAAGATGCTGCGGCGCCTGCCCAAGATCCTGCGCTTCATTCCCGGCACCGCGCAGGACGTGCGGGCGTACTTCATCGCCATGCAGTACTGGCTCGCGAGTTCGGACGAGAACGTCGCGGCGCTCGTGCGCTTCCTCGTCTCGCGGTACGCGACGGGCGTGCGGGAGAACCTGTCGCGGGATCTCGCGATCCAGCCGCCGACCGAGTATCCGGAGGTCGGCCTCTACCATCCCTCGGCTGCATCGCGGATCACCGAGCGGCCGCAGGACCTGCCGCGTCGCGGGACGGCCGGCACCGTCGGCCTCATCGTCATGCGCGCCTACATCCTCTCCGGCGATACCGCCCACTACGACGGCGTGATCGACGCGCTCGAGGCCAAGGGGTTCGACGTGGTGCCGGCGTTCGCGAGCGGGCTCGATTCGCGGCCTGCGGTGGAGCGGTACTTCATGCGGCCCGACGGGACCGCGAGCGTCGATGCCATTGTCTCCCTTACCGGCTTCTCGCTGGTCGGCGGCCCGGCCTACAACAACGCGTCGGCCGCGGAGGACATGCTCGCCCAGCTCGACGTGCCCTACCACGTCGCCCAGCCGCTCGAATTCCAGACGCTCGAGGAGTGGGAGCGCTCGCAGGCCGGGTTGCTGCCGATCGAGGCCACGATGATGGTCGCGATCCCCGAGCTCGACGGTGCCGCCTCGCCGATCGTGTTCGGCGGGCGCTCCTCGGTCGACCCCACCCGCCACGACATGCAGCCCAACACCGAGCGTTGCGCTCGTCTCGCCGACCGCGTGGCGACGCTGGCACGGCTGCGGCGGACATCTCGCGCCGACCGCAAGATCGCCGTCGTCCTGTTCAACTTCCCGCCGAACTCCGGCGCTGCCGGAACGGCCGCCTACCTCGCCGTCTACGAATCGCTGTTCAATACGCTGACGCGCCTCAAGGCCGAGGGCTACACGGTCGACGTGCCGGCTGATGTCGACGCGCTGCGCGACGCGCTCCTGACGGGCAACGCCGCCCGGTACGGCGCCGACGCCAACGTGCACCACCTCATCGCCGCCGACGATCACGTCCGCCGCGAGCCGCACCTCGGCGAGATCGAGGCGCAGTGGGGGCCCGCCCCGGGGCGCGCCCTTTCGGACGGCCGCTCGATCTTCGTGCTGGGCGCCGCGTTCGGCAACGTCTTCGTCGGCCTTCAGCCGGGCTTCGGCTACGAGGGCGATCCGATGCGGCTCCTCTTCGAGAAGGGCTTCGCGCCGACACACGCGTTCAGCGCCTTCTATCGCTGGCTGCGCGAGGACTACGCCGCCGACGCCGTGCTCCACTTCGGCACGCACGGCGCGCTGGAGTTCATGCCCGGCAAGCAGGTGGGCCTTGGGCGCAGAGTGCTGGCCGGACCGGCTCATCGGCGACGCTGCCGAACCTCTACCTCTACGCGGCCAACAATCCGTCCGAGGGGCTGATCGCCAAGCGCCGCGCCGCGGCGACCTTGATCTCCTACCTCACACCGGCGGTCACGCAGGCCGGGCTCTACCGCGGCTTGCTCGATCTGAAGGCCTCGATCGACCGGTGGCGCACACGCGGCGACGACGGCGGGCAAGGCGAGGGCGATATGGCCGCGCTGATCCAGGCGCAGGCGAGCGAGCTGGACCTCGTCCCCGCCGCACCGGCTTGGGCCGACCCGGACGCCGCCATCACCCGGCTTCACAACGCGGTCCACGAGCTCGAATGCACGCTTGTGCCCGACGGGCTTCACGTCGTCGGCCAGCCGCTCGGTGACGCGGCCCGCGCCGACCTTCTCGCCGCGATGGGCGAAGCGAAGACCGGCACGCGCCCGGAGACGGCATCCATCGCAGCGCTGATGGCCGGCGGCGCGAGCGGTCTGGCGGACGATGTCGCCGCCGAGCTTCTCGCGACCAACCGCCTGCTCGGCGAGGACCACGAGCTGCCCGCCATCGTCCGCGCGCTCGACGGTGGCTTCATTCGCCCCGTCGCGGGCGGTGACGTGATCCGCACGCCGGACGTGCTGCCCACCGGCCGCAACCTCCACGGCTTCGACCCCTTCCGCATCCCGAGCGCCTTCGCGATGGTCGGACGGTGCGGCCCAGGCCGAGCGCGTGATCGCCCGGCATACCGACGCCGGAGCGCCGCTTCCGGAGACGGTCGCGCTTCGTGCTGTGGGGCACCGACAATCTGAAGAGCGAGGGCGGCGCGATCGCGCAGGCCCTGGCGCTTCTCGGCGCGCGGCCGCGCTTCGACAGCTACGGCCGCCTCAGCGGCGCGACGCTGGTGCCGCTGGAGGAACTGGGCCGCCCGCGCATCGACGTGATGATGACGCTGTCGGGGATCTTCCGCGATCTCCTGCCGCTGCAGACGAAGCTCCTCGCCGAAGCCAGCTGGCTGGCCGCCACCGCCGACGAGCCGATCGAGCGCAACTTCGTGCGCAAGCACGCTCTCGCCGAGCAGGAGGCCACCGGTGCCGACGTCGAGACGGCCGCGCTGCGCGTGTTCTCGAACGCGGGCGGCGCGTACGGCTCCAACGTCAACCAGCTGATCGACTCCAGCGCATGGACCGACGAGCACGAGCTTGCCGAGACCTACACACGCCGCAAGTCCTTCGCCTACGGCCGCGACGGCCAGCTCTGCGCAGCACACCGAGCATCTCGGCCACGTCCTGTCGCACGTCGACCTCGCCTACCAGAACCTCGAATCGGTGGAGCTCGGCGTCACCACCGTCGACCACTACTTCGACACCCTCGGCGGGATCTCGCGCGCGGTGAACCGCGCGCAAGGGCGCGGCGGTGCCGGTCTATATCGGCGACCAGACGCGCGGCGACGGCAAGGTGCGCACCCTCGCCGAGCAGGTCGCGCTCGAGACCCGCACCCGGATGCTCAACCCGAAGTGGTCTGAGGGCATGCTCAAGCACGGCTACGAGGGCGTGCGGCAGATCGAGGCGCACGTGACGAACGTCGTCGGCTGGTCGGCGACCACGGGCGAGGTGCAGCCCTGGGTCTACCGCCGCCTGCAGCGAAACCTACGTCCTCGACCCCGAGATGCGCGCGCGGATGGCAAAGCTCAATCCCGGCCGCGTCCGCCCGGGTGGCGAACCGCCTGCTCGAGGCGCACGAGCGAAATTACTGGCAGCCCGACGAGGCCACGCTCGCCGCGCTGCGCGAAGCCGGCGACGAGCTCGAGGATATTCTCGAAGGGGTCGGCCCCACAAGACACCATCGAGGAGGCCGCATGAACATCGCGATCCGCAAGCCCATCCGACGGTGACGGCGAGGGCAGCGTCCAGGTCGCGCTCGACCCGGCGCTGAACATCGAGACCGCCAAGGTCTTTGCCGTCTATGGCAAGGGTGGCATCGGCAAGTCGACCACCTCGTCCAACCTGTCGGTCGCCTTCTCGAAGCTCGGCAAGCGCGTCCTGCAGATCGGCTGCGACCCGAAGCACGATTCCACCTTCACGCTCACCAAGAGCCTGTGCCCCACCGTCATCGACGTGCTCGAAGTCGGTCGACTTCCACTCCGAGGAGCTTCGCACCGAGGACTTCGTCTTCCAGGGCTACAACGGCGTGATGTGCGTGGAGGCGGGCGGCCCGCCGGCCGGGACGGGCTGCGGCGGCTACGTCGTCGGCCAGACGGTGAAGCTCCTCAAGGAGCATCACCTCCTCGAGGACACCGACGTCGTGCATCTTCGACGTGCTCGGCGACGTCGTCTGCGGCGGCTTCGCCTCGCCGCTTCAGCATGCCGAGCGGGCGGTCATCGTCACCGCGAACGACTTCGACTCGATCTTCGCGATGAACCGCATCGTCGCCGCGATCGTCGCGAAGTCGAAGAACTACGACGTGCGGCTCGGCGGTGTCATCGCCAACCGCTCGCGCCGACACCGACGAGATCGACCGCTTCAACGACGTCGTCGGCCTGAAGCGCCTCGCCCATTTCAAGGATATCGACGCCATCCGCCGTTCGCGGCTGAAGAAGCAGACGCTGTTCGAGATGGAGCTCACCCCGGAGATCCAGGCGGTGCAGGACGAGTACATGCGCCTCGCCGCGAAGCTGTGGGCCGGGACCGAGCCGCTGAGCGCCACGCCGATGAAAGATCGCGATATCTTCGATTTCCTGGGGTTCGACTGATGACGGACACATCCTATCTCGATCGCCGCGCCGAGCTGAAAACCTACTTCGACCGCACCGCCGTCGACGCCTGGGCCAAGCTGACCTCCGACGCCAAGGTCTCCGGCATCCGCGCCACGGTGCGGGCCGGACGTGACGAGATGCGCGGCACGCTGCTCGACTGGCTGCCGGCGGACCTCAACGGCGCGCGCCTGCTCGACGCAGGCTGCGGCACCGGCATGCTCGCCGTCGAGGCGGCGCGCCGCGGCGCCGACGTTGTCGCCACCGACCTGTCGCCGACGCTGATCGAGCTCGCCCGGCAGCGCAAGCCGCGCGATCTCGGGGCGCGGGCGCATCACCTTCAAGGTCGGCGACATGCTCGACAGCGGTCTCG
Source organism: uncultured Alphaproteobacteria bacterium (assembly GCA_963771975.1). Classification (GTDB taxonomy): domain Bacteria; phylum Pseudomonadota; class Alphaproteobacteria; order Rhizobiales; family Amorphaceae; genus Acuticoccus. The sequence continues at coordinate 470,999 of CAVYVL010000004.1, forward strand.
GCCGCTTCGACTATGTCGTCGCGATGGATTCGCTGATCCACTACCGCAGCGAGGACATCGCCGCCGCCGTCGCGCCGGTTCGCCGAGCGCACCGAGCGGGCGGTCCTCTTCACCTTCGCGCCCCGCACGCCGGCTCTCAGCGTGATGCACGCCGCGGCCGGCTCTTCCCGCAAGGCCGACCGGGCGCCGGCGATCGAGCCGGTCGGCGATCGCACGCTCGGCGGGCGCTGCGCCAGGCCGATGAGACTCAGAGCTGGATCGTCGGGCGTGAGCACCGGGTGACGCGCGGGCTTCTACATGTCGCAAGGCGCAGGAGCTCGGCCGCTATGAACCTCGCGCGGCGCCTCCGTGTGATCGACTTCCGCGCGCGTCAGCCCGCGGCCTGCTGCCGTTCGCGGATGCGGCGTCGGACGACTTTGCCGCTGCCCCGCCTGCTGCGCCTGTCGCTGTTCCAGGTCTCGGTCGGCATGGCGGTCGTGCTGCTCACCGGCACGCTGAACCGGGTGATGATCGTCGAGCTCGGCGTGCCGGCGTGGCTCGTCGCGACGATGATCTCGCTGCCGCTCCTGTTCGCGCCGCTGCGGGCGCTGATCGGCTTCCGCTCCGACGAGCACCGCTCCTTCCTCGGTTGGCGGCGCGTGCCCTACGTCTGGTTCGGCACGCTGATGCAGTTCGGCGGGCTGGCGATCATGCCGTTCGCGCTGCTGCTCCTGTCGGACGGGGGCGATACCGGGCCGTCCTGGGCGGGCGAGGCGGGTGCCGCCCTGGCGTTCCTGCTGGTCGGCGCCGGGTTGCACACGACGCAGACCGCCGGGCTGGCGCTCGCGACTGACATCGCGCCCGTGGAGTCGCGGCCCCGCGTCATCGCGCTGCTCTACGTGATGCTCCTCGTCGGCATGCTGGTCAGCGCGCTGGTGTTCGGCCAGCTCCTGGCCGACTTCGGCAACACGCGGCTGATCCAGGTCATCCAGGGCGCGGCCCTCATCACGATGGCGCTGAACATCGTCGCGCTGTGGAAGCAGGAGGCGCGCAACCCGGCCCTGACCGCGCCGGAGCGCCCGCGGCGCGCATTCCTTCCCACCTTGAAGGCGTTCACGAGCGACCGCGGCGCACGGCGCCTGCTGGTGGCGACGGCGCTGGGAACGGCCGGCTTCTCGATGCAGGACGTCCTGCTCGAACCCTACGGCGGTGAGGTCCTCGGCCTTTCGGTCGGCGCACACCACCGAGCTGACCGCGCTGCTGGCAGGAGGAACGCTCATCGGTTTCATGGCCTCGGCGCGGCTCCTCAACCGCGGTGCGGATCCGCACCGGCTCGGCGCCTACGGTGTCCTCGTCGGCATCGTGGCGTTCACGCTCGTGGCGCTCTCGGCGCCGCTCGGCCGCGCCCGTCTGTTCTCTGCCGGCGCCGTCTTGATCGGCTTCGGTGGCGGCCTCTTCGTCGTCGCGACGCTGATCGCCGCGATGGCGCTCGCCGAAAGGAGCAGACCGGCCTCGCGCTCGGCGCCTGGGGCGCGGTGCAGGCGACGCGCCGCCGGCCTCGCGATCGCGATCGGCGGGGTCCTGCGCGACGTCGTCGGCGAGCTTGCGGCGTCCGGCGCACTCGGCACGGCGCTGACCGATCCGTCGGTCGGCTACAGCGTCGTCTATCAACTCGAAATCGCGCTCCTGTTTGCGACGCTCGTCGCGATCGGGCCGCTCGCGCGGTACATGCGCGTCAATAAAAACCAGCACCTGAAACCGTTTGGTCTTGCAGCACTGCCGAACTAGTCGGCCGGGAGGAGGGGACGCCACATGCAACCAGTTGGAGCCATCACCGGACACATCGACGTCGCTCTCGTCGTGCTCTATGCGTTCTGGATCTTTTTCTTCGGGCTGGTCGTCGTACCTCCAGCGCGAAAGCCGGCGCGAGGGGTTCCCGATGGCTGCCCGGATACCGCGCCTCGAGGTCCGTGCGCGCAAGGGCGACATGGGCCTTGCAACACCGCCAGTGAAGCGGTTTCTGACGCTGTTCGACGGCCTCGTCTACATCCCGGAAAAGGGCCGCGCGGACGAACGGCCGATCGCCGCGGTGCCGGCGTCGCCCACGCCCGGCTCGCCGCTGATCCCGACCGGCAATCCGCTGATTGACGGCGTCGGCCCGGCATCCTACGCGCCACGCGTCAACATCCCGGAGACGACCGACGAGGGGATCGACCGGATCGTTCCGATGCGCGTCTCGCACGAGCATTTCGTCGCCAACGAGGATCGTGATCCCCGCGGCATGCCCGTGATCGCCGCCGACGGACGCATCGCCGGCACGGTCACCGACCTCTGGGTCGACCGCTCGGAAGGTCTGGTGCGGTATCTCGAGATCGCGCTCTCCGAACGCGCGCATGGAAGCGCGACGGTAGCGGCGTCGTCGTCACCGAGGAGGAGGTCGACGTCGTCGCCGTCTCCGCAGGCGGCGACGTGGTGGTCGCGGAGGTCGAGACCGCGACGTCACTCCGGTAGTGTCAGCGCCGCGGAGTTCGGCCGCCGCGTCCTGATGCCGATCGGGTTCGCCAACGTCAACGCCGGCCGTGGCCGGATCAGCACCGCGGCGATCACAGCGGCCCAGTTCGGCGACGTCCCGCGGGTGGCGAACCCCGTCCGGGTGACGCTCGCCGAGGAGGATCGCGTCGTCGGCTACTTCGCCGGTGGCGCAATGTACGCAACCCCGCTGCGCTCGGAGCCCCTGCTGTGAGCGACGACATCCAATGTGAGCCGCTTCGCGGGCTACCCGAGGCGCTTCCGGAGGGCGAGCGGATCCTTTGGCAGGGTGCGCCCGAACTGGCGCGCACTCGCGGTCGACGTCTTCCACGTGCGCGCCGTGCTGGTCTACGCGGCACTGCTGATCGTGTGGCGGACGCTTACCATCCTCCACGACGGCGGCACGGCCCGCGAGGCCGGCATCGTCGCGGCGTGGCTGCTGCTTCTGCCGGTCGGAGCGACCCGATCCTGAGCGTCCTGGCGTGGGCGACGGCGGCCACGACCGTCTACACGATCACCGACCGGCGCGTCGCCATGCGGATCGGCATCGCGCTGACGCTGACGCTGAACCTGCCGTTCAAGTCCGTCGCGGCGGCGCAGTTCAAGGCGTCGTCGTTCGGGACCGGCGATATCGCGCTGGCGCTCTCGGGACCGACAAGATCTCGTTCCTCGTCCTGTGGCCGCACGCTCGGCCGTGGCGGGTGAAGCACGCCGCAGCCGATGCTGCGCGCCGTGCCCGGACGGCGAGCGGGTCGCCAACCTTCTCGCCCGGGCGCTCGCGGCGACCGCACAGCAGGCGGCGCGGCAGGTCGAGACCCAGCCGGTCGGGCACGGCGGCCGACGCCGCCCGGCCGGCCACGGTCGCGGGCTGACGCGTCAGGAAAAGTGCTCCCGTCTCCGTCCCCAACATCCCCGTCTCCCCGCACGCCATCATCGCGGTGTGCGGTGCTGATCGGCTTCTCGTTCTACGGTCGTCACCGTCGCGCGGGTCACCCACGTCTCGCCGACGCCCATCGCGCTGGCCCCCGTCGCGGCGACGACGATGCTCTCAGTTCGTGGATCGTGCGGACGGTGCGGTCGTCGCCGTGCGCGAGGATGACGGCAGCGTGCAGGCGGTGGTCGAGCCCGGAGACCGGCGGCTTCGTGCGCGGCGTGCTGCGATCCCTCGTGCGGCGCCGCACCCAGCTCGGCCTCGGACCCGAGGCCGGCGGCTTTGCCCTCAACCGCCTCGTCGACGGACACATCACGCTCTCCGATCCGGCGACCGGCGAGCGGTCGACCTCGGCGCCTTCGGCCCGACCAACCAGGCCGCCTTCGCGGCCATCATGACGCCGGAGGACGATCCGATGATCGGCCAAGCTGTTCGGCCCTCGCGAGACGCATCGACGTGCCCTGCACGGTGGAGGTGGAGCACACCTTCGAGAGCCTTTCGGCCCACGTTGTGCTCGACGGCGACATCGCCGATCGAGCCCGGGCGACGAGGTGAACGTCCACGGCGAGGAGATCCGCGTGCCCTACGGCGAGGTCGCGGCATTCCGCCGCGAGGCGACGCTCACCCGCGCCGACCCGCTGGAGCGACTGTGGACGCGTCTCACCGGCGATACCGAATTCATGGAGCTGTGCGAATTCAGCTTCTCCGAAAGGGCAAAGCTATGAACGCTCCCGTTCAGCACGCGGCCATCGCGGGTCGGCCGCAACGCGCGAGGTCAACGACACGACCCGTGCCGCGCAAGAGACGACGATGCTGTCGCCGCGCTTCTACACCACCGATTTCGACGAGATGGACAAGCTCGACGTCACGCCGGTGCGCGCCGACTGGGACGAGCTCATCGGGGAGCTGCGCGCCGATCCCAACAAGAGCCACTTCAAGAAGACCGAGGAGTGGGACGAGATCGACTTCGACGCCCTCGGGCCGGAGCTGCAAGAAGGAGCTCATCGACTTCCTCGTCTCCTCGCTGACGGCCGAGTTCTCCGGCTGTGTGCTCTACAAGGAGATGAAGAAGCGCGGCACCAACAAGGACATCTGCGAGCTCTTCTCCTTCATGAGCCGCGACGAGGCCCGCCACGCCGGCTTCATCAACGATGCCCTCAAGGAAGCCGACATCGGCGTCGATCTCGGGCTTTCTGACGAAGACGAAGAAGTACACCTTCTTCAAGCCGAAGTTCATCTACTACGCGACGTATCTGTCGGAGAAGATCGGCTACGCGCGCTACATCACCATCTACCGGCATCTGGAGCAGAACCCGGACAACCGCTTCCACCCGATCTTCAAGTGGTTCGAGAAGTGGTGCAACGACGAGTTCCGCCATGGCGAGGCGTTCGCGCTTCTGATGCGCGCCAACCCGCACACGCTGGAAGGCCGCAACAAGCTGTGGATCCGCTTCTTCCAGCTCGCCGTCTACGCCACGATGTACGTGCGCGACCATGCCCGGCCCGCCTTCCACGAGGCGCTCGGCATCGATCCGACCGAGTACGACTACCGCGTCTTCGATCTGACCCGCGAGATCTCGCGCCAGGTCTTCCCCGTGGTGCTCGACATCGACAACCCTGTCTTCCGGCGCGGGCTGGAGCGGCTGCGGGTGATCGGCGTGAAGATGGACGCGGCGCGCGCTTCCGGCGGCATCGGCGGGCGGATGCGCCGGGCGGTTCTGATCGCGCAGGCGGCCGCCACCTTCGGCCGGCTCTACTTGCTGCCGGTCCAGAAGAACACGCTGCCCGCCAGCGTGCGCCTCGAGCCGGTCTGGTAGCCGACATGTGGGCGCACGCGGCAGCGTTGGTGACGGTGGTGTTCGTCTGGTGGTTCTCCACCGGGCTCATCCTGTGCGCCAACCGCCTGCCGCGCCGCGCCGAAGCATGGGTCGCGGCGGGGTCCGGCGCTCGTTGCGCTGGCCTCGCTCGCGGGCCTCTGGGCGACGCGCGACATGGCGAGCGCGGCCGGCGCCTATCTCGCGTTCGTGTGCGGCGATCGGCGTCTGGGGCTTCAACGAGCTGATGTTCCTATCGGGCCGCATCACGGGGCCGCGCACCACCGCGGCACCGCCGGCGGGCGCCTCGGTGAGCCGCTTGCGCGCCGCCATCGAGGCGATCCTCTACCACGAGGTGGCGCTGGCCTTGAGCTTCGCCATCGTCGCGGCGCTGACGCTGGGGGGCGACAACCTCACGGGCCTTGCCACCTTCGCGATCCTGTGGGTGATGCGCCTGTCGGCCAAGCTCAACGTCTATCTGGGCGTGCGCAACCTCGCCGAGGAGATGCTGCCGGCGCACCTTGCCTACCTCGAGACCTACTTCCGCCGCGGGCCGATGAACCTTCTGATGCCGGTCTCGCTGGCGGCCGGGCTCATTGCGGCGGGCTTCGTCCTCAACGCCACCTGGCGCGGCGGGGCGGACGGCTATCGCCGTCGCGAGCGGCACGTTGACGGCAACGCTCATCATCCTGGCGGTGGTGGAGCACCTTTTGATGATCACGCCGGTCTCCGGCACCGGGCTGTGGCGCTGGGCGATGGGCATCGCGCCGACGCCGGCCGACGCCGCCCCCGAGCCGGGCGCGCCGGCGCAATGAAACAAAACACTGTCGAGAGTGGAGGACACGATGGACTTTGAAGCATTTTTCGGTGATGCGCTCGACGGCCTTCGCCGCGAAGGCAACTATCGCGTCTTCGCCGATCTGGAACGCCGGCGCGGCGTCTTTCCCGGCGGCGGCCTGCCATCGCGACGGCGGCGTCCACGACGTCACCGTGTGGTGCTCCAACGACTATCTCGGCATGGGCCAGCACCCGAAGGTGCTTGCGGCGATGCACGAGGCGATCGACCGCTGCGGCGCCGGCGCCGGCGGCACGCGCAACATTTCCGGCACCAACCACTACCATGTGGAGCTGGAGCGCGAGCTGGCCGACCTGCACGGCAAGGAGGCGGCGCTGCTCTTCACCTCCGGCTACGTGTCGAACTGGGCGGCGCTCTGCACGCTCGCCGTCGCGCATTCCGGGCTGCGTCGTCCTCTCCGACGAGATGAACCACGCCTCGATGATCGAGGGCATCCGCCACTCCCGCGCGCAAAAGGTGCTGTGGCGCCACAACGATCCGGCGGATCTGGAGAGAAGCTCGCCGCGCTCGATCCCGCCGTGCCCAAGCTCGTCGCCTTCGAGAGCGTCTATTCGATGGACGGCGACATCGCCCCCATCGCCGAGATCTGCGATGTCGCCGAACGCTACGGCGCCATGACCTATCTCGACGAGGTGCACGCCGTCGGCCTCTACGGCCCGCGCGGCGGCGGCATTGCCGAGCGCGAAGGGCCTGATGGACCGCCTCACGGTGATCGAGGGCACGCTCGGCAAGGCCTTCGGCGTGATGGGCGGCTACATCGCCGCCTCCGACGACGCTGTGCGACTTCGTTCGCTCCTTCGCCTCGGGCTTCATCTTCACCACGGCCCTGCCGCCGGCGGTGGCGGCGGGCGCGCGCGCGTCGCATCGCGCATCTCAAGGAGAGCAACGCGGAGCGGCTGCGGCAGCGCGATCGCGTGCGCTGGTGCGCGACCGGCTCGACGCGCTCGGCATTCCGCACCTGCCCAACCCCAGCCACATCGTGCCGGTGATGGTGAAGGACGCGGCCAAGTGCAAGCTGATCAGCGACATCCTGCTCGACCAGCACGGCGTCTACGTGCAGCCGATCAACTACCCGACCGTGCCGCGCGGCACCGAGCGGCTGCGCATCACGCCGTCGCCGCTGCACACCGACGCCGACATCGACCACCTCGGCCGCGCGCTCGGGCGATCTGTGGTCCCAGTGCGCCCTCAACCGGGTCTCCGTCGCGGCCTGACGCGGCGCCGCGCGCTGGCCGGCTCGGTCCCGCCCCATCAGTCACGCCGTCTGCCCCAAAGGCGGGCGCTTTTTTCGTGAGACGGCGTGGGGTTCGGGCAGGCCGTTCGCGTCCCGGGCAGGCGCCGCGTCCATCGCGACGCCGCGAGGATCGGCGGTCGGCAGGGGCCGAAGGGTCATGACGCCGTCGTCCGCCAGCTCTCCCGCAAGGCGACCCGTCGACTACAGGCGACGGTGGCGCACGACTGGAAGCGGCACCGCAGGCAGTGCGGGAAGCGGCGCTCCGTCCGCAGACGTCCGATCACTGACTGCCACCGAGCCAACGGCGCAGGGGCGCGGGCCCTCTCGGCCACCTAGCATTGAGCGATATAGGTGCGGCCGCTGTGCGGGCTCAGCGACACCGCCGCGCACGCCATCAGGCCAGTCATCCGCACATCGACCAGGGCATATGGCCGATCCGTCGCCAGCGTGTCAAACGCCTTCGGCTGGCGCGGCCTGGCACAGACGGAGCGCCCGCTCCGACGGAGCGGGCGCTCGTGGTGGCCGATCGCGGTACGGCGGGAGAAAACGCCGCCCGCTGTGCGGTTACTGGGCGGCGGGTGCCGTTGCCTCTGACGCGGGCGTTGCCGCATCGGTGGCGTCCGGCGCCGCATCGTCAGCGTCGGGTGTGGCCGCCGGCGGCACTGCGCGTCCGGGTCGGCCGCGGTCGGCAGAAGCCGCGTCGCCGGGGCTGCCGCATCGTTGGCGCCGGCGCCGCGTCGGCCGCCTGCGGTGCAGCCGCCGGAGGCGTCGTGCTGCCGGCGGTGCCGGGCGCCGCCGGAGTGGCATCGCTGCGGGAGCGGCATCGGCCGCCGGTGTCGCGGCCTCTTGCGCGGGCTCCGTCCGCCGGCTCCGCCGCGGGGGTCGCCTCATCGGAGTCGGGGGCGATGATCGTGACATTGGCCGCCGGTTCATCGTCCGCCGGCGCCGCGTCCGTTGCGGGTGCCGCGACGTCGGTCGCCGCATCGGCCGCCGGTGCCTGGGCCTGGAGCGGCATCGGCGCCAGCGACCGCCGGCAGCAGATCGCCTCGGCGTCATCGCGTTCGGCGCGCCGAGCGAGGGATAGTCGGGCAGCATCGACACGCCGTTCAGCGGCTTGTTCGGCCCTGGTGGCAGGTGGCGCAGTTCACCTTGCCGATGTCACCGTGCGGGCCGAGCCGATAGGGCGGGAACACCTCGGTGATCGGCGTGATGTAGTTGTTGTTGAGTCACGCACCATGCGGATGCCGTACCAGGCCGTGACGCGGTGCGGCGGGCTCTGCGTCCCAGTCGGTGAAGGCGCGCGTGTTGTGGCAGTAGGTGCAGTTCACGCCCAGCGCCTCGGACATGTGCATCATCAGCCCGTAGGTCTGCTCGGTCTGCTTGGTGGAGGCGATGTTGCCGGTCGGCAGCGCCGTGTCGGACACGACGCGGATCGGCGCGTCGCCGGCCAGGTAGCGGCTCCAGCGGGTCCGGATGCCGAGCGAGGAGTCGCCGGCGAACTCGGACGGGCCGTAGAGCTCCTTGTAGTAGCCCAGCATCGCGTTGCTGCCGGGCTGCGACGCCCGTCACCTCGGGCTCGAACCAGACGTACTGCCGGCACGTTGTTGCCGCGGTGGCAGGTGTTGCAGGTCACGCCCGTCTGCTTTGACGTGGTCCTGCCAGTCGTTGTTGATGTGCCGCGTCATCTCGATCATCCAGCGCGAGACACGCTTGGTGTAGAGCGTCGTCGGCGAACCCCTCGGCCGTGTGGCAGTAGGTGCAGCCCTGCTCGGGCGACACCCACTGGTGATCGCCAGCATCAGCCGGGTGAACTGCGCCTGGCTGAGATCGCCCAGCACCTGGACGTTCTCGTAGACGTCGCTCGCCTTCGGGCCGGCGGTGATCAGCGGGATCTGCGGCGCCACGACCACGTTGGCGGCGACATAGCCGCCTCCTCGCGGGGGTTGACGACGTCGACCATCCCCGTGCCGCGGTAGCCGATCTGCTCGCTTTCGATCGGCGGCCGTGAGTATTCCGGCAGCAGCAGCATCGCGGCGGCCGAGCAGGACGGCGACGACCGCGACGAGGGGCAATCCGAAGCCCAACTTCATTGCACCGCCTCCGTCGGTCGTCATGACGCGTGGGATCGGGCGTCGGCGGGTAGACCTCCGGGTAGATCGGCGCGTAGCCCGTGCTTGACGGCCCAGAGGTACCAGTTGTCGACCACGGTGCCGGTCAGCAGGATGCCGATGCCGCCGGTGATCGTCGTCAGCGCCGCGAACCACCAGGCCCAGCGGTGGATCGATTCGAAGGTCGCGTTGAAGCCGATGCACCAGCGCCAGAAGAGGGCGCCGCGCTCGGCCGCCGTGCCGCGATAGAGGATCTGGTCGATCTCGCGGTCGCCGCCCATCTTGGTGAGCGCCAGGATGGTGCCGGCGTGCATCCCGAACAGCACCGCCGACCCGTACAGGAAGACGATCGAGAGGCAGTGGAACGGGTTGTAGAAGAGGTTGCCGTAGCGGATCGACAGCGCGGCCGTCCAGTCGAGGTGCGGGAAGATGCCGAACGGCACCGCCTCGCCCCACGACCCCATCAGGATCGGGCGGAAGAAGCCGAGCACCAGGTAGAGCCAGATGGCCGGCGGCGAAGCCCCAGGCGACGTGGGTGCCGAGGCCGAGCTGGCGTGAGCGCCGGTAGATCCGCACCCACCACAGCAGGATCGAGGCGGTGAGGAAGAACCCGGCGAGCTGCCACCAGCCGCCCTCGTTGAGCGGTGGCAGGATCGTCAGCCCGTAGGCCGGCGAGGGTGGCTCGAGCGCCAGCCATGGAAGCTGGCGGATGAACTCGACCGGATCCCAGTCGACCGAGGCCCACATGTTGAGCCCGATGATCTCGAACGCGATGAAGCCGCAGACGAGCGACAGGAAGCCGGTATAGCCGAGGTAGATCGGGCCGATCTGCGCGTCGCCGATCTTGCCGAGCCAGTAGCTGAAGCTCGGCTTGCCGGTCCGCTGGAAGGCCGAGTTCCGGAACCGGGACGCCGGGCTCGCCGCCGGCGGTGCGGATCTGAACCTGGGTGAAGATGTTCTGATAGGTCGCCATGGTCTCCGTCCCCGCTTTATTGCTGCCAGATCGGCAGGTTGAGCCACCAGCTCCACCACTCCGGCCAGCCGCGGGTCCAGAACGGGGCCGCTGATGACGATGCAGACCGCGCTCCAGAACGCCGCGTTGATCGCCAGGAACGCGCCGAGCCGGTGGATGCCGAGCGGGCCGATCGAGTAGCCGATGGTGTCGCGGAAGAATGCGTTTTCGTGGTCCGGCGTCTTCACCGGTTCACCCTTCCCGGGATTGGACGTCGCCAGGATCGAGCCCGCCGTGCAGCGACAGCGCCAGCGCGGTGGTGAAGAAGAAGCTCACCGCGATCATGTGCGCCGGATTGTAGTGGAAGTGCAGGTACTGGTAGCCGACGTTCGACACCCAATCGAGGTGCGAGAAGATGCCGTAGGGGAAGCCGTGTCCCCAGGCGCCCATCAGCACCGGGCGGACGACCACGAGCGAGATGTAGGCGAGGATCGCGAACGCGAAGACGAACGGCACGTGGTAGCCCATGCCGAGCTTGCGGGCGATCTCGACCTGTCGAAGCGCCCAGGAGACGAACGCGCCGATGGCGCAGATCGTGATGAGCTGCCAGAGCCCGCCTTCGGCGAGCGGCGCGAAGCCAGGCCATAGGACAGATCGGGCGGCGCGATGTTGATCGTCGCAAGGGTTCCAGCGTGTCGCCCAGCGACGCGCCCCAGAAGATGAAGAGCGTGCCCAGTACGGAAAAGAAGATCGTCGTGACGCCGAAGAAACCGACGTAGAACGGTCCGACCCAGAAGTCGAAGAGATCGCCGCCGATCAGGGTCCCGCCGCGGACACGGTACTTTCGCTCGAAATTCAGCATTGCCATGCCGTTGAGCTCCTGACCGGTTCTCGATGCGCAGGGCAAGTGGCGTCAGAGGCGGCAAGACGCGGGTCGGCGAACGATTGCGCCCCGTCGCTGATCCGTTGCCCTTGAGTCCGGCGCTGACGAAGCGTCAGCTCGGGTGGCGTTGGCTGTCCACTGCCGGCACGGCGCTCGTCGGCCTGGCCCGGACCCTCGAGCCAGTTGAACCGGTCCGTGCTGAGCAGGATGAAGTGGATCAGCAGGGCCAGGATGAACAGGAAGGTGAACAGTGCGACCAGCGTCCGGCGCGGGTCGAAAAGCAGCCAGATCTTGCCACATGTTTGTGCTCCTAACCGATCAGCGCGGACACGCTCGCCGGGCGACCGTGACGGCATCGATTGAGCGAGGCGTAACCTTCCGGGCCCGGAAGCCACGGGCGCCACATCCAGACCAGGACGTGCGCGACGATGGCGATCACGACGAAGATCAAGAAGCTCGTCATGAAGACGCCGTGGAACTCTTTCGCTTCCGCGTCGGTCAGACCCGAAAGGGAGACCGGCCTTTCGATCTAGCTGCCATTGATTGTCCTCCGGCATTCGGCCTTGCGGCCTCTGAAATGTCGCGCAACATCCCGCGCGACAGGGTTCACCGCGTGCGCGGCGACCTGGGTCGCCCGGCACGTTGCCGCGAGGGCGACATCGCCCTCGGTCAGAAGGCGTACGGGAGCGTCCGGTAGGCCGTCGCACTCGCCTCGGCGAAGACCGACGCGTCTGTCGATGCAGCGCGGCGGTCGCGCGCCGCCGCGGCACGATGCCGCTCGACCAGCGCTGCCACCAGGAACAAGCGGGTACGACAGGTAAAAGATAACCAGGAAATCTCGGTTGCGCGCCGACGTCTTGGAGGTGCGGGCTGCGGTATTCAATGGTCATCACTCTCCAGATTCGCTCGGCCGAGATCTTGCGGCGCCGTGCGGCTGAGCGCGACGCGAACATTATCGAGACTCAGCGCCTCCACCACGCGGGTCGCGCTTCGACCGCGTGACGTGCTCGGCGGTGACTTCCGGCACCCGCCCGTTCGCGGGCCGCGCCGCTCGGCCTGGTCGCGCAGCGTCTTCGCGGCGGAGATGCGGGTCAGCACGGGTTCGCGCTCGACGAGGCTGGTCGAGCGCGGCGCGCGCGTCCTCGCCCCACGGCAGTTCGGAGTGGAGCGGGCTGGCGTCGGCGTCACCTTGTCGAGGTCGGCGCCCAGCGGCAGGATCGCGAACAGCGCATCGAACAGCGCGTTGCAGACCTCCTGCACGAGGTAGGTGGCGCCCGCGTAGCCCATGAACGGGCGTGCCGGTGTGGCGCCGGATGATCGCGCCGGGGAAGGAGGCGGGGATATAGATCGCCCGTCCGCCGGCCTCGGCCAGATACATGCGTTCGTTGTAGGAGCCGAACAGGACCAGCGGCGGCGTCTCGGCGATCGCCTGCGCGCACCGCCTGCGTTGTCCGGCTTCACGCCGGCCGTGCGGGCGAAGGCGAAGTGGCAGGGCAGGCCCATGTCGTCTTCGAGGAAGGCGCGCACGCCGCGCGCGTAGGTGTCGGTCGCGACGATGCCGAAGCTCGCGGTGCCGAAGAAGTCCTGTGTCACCGAGCGCCACAGATCCCACAGCGGCTTGATCGTCGTGTGCTTCTCGCGCGCGATGAACGGCTCGGGGTCGAGCCCCAGGAGCTCGCCCAGCGTGCGCAGGAACTTCGTGGTCGACGTCAGCCCGATCGGCGCCTGAAGGTAGGGCCGCTCGAGCGTCTCGCACAGCATGCGGCCGAACTCGCGGTACATGCAGACGTTCACCTCGGCGTCGGCGAGGCTGCTTGATGTCGGCGAGGTGGCTGCCGAGCGGGAACGTCATGTTCACCTCGGCGCCGATGCCCTCGACCAGGCGGCGGATCTCGGCCAGGTCGCTCGGGCATGTTGAAGGTGCCGTACATCGGCGCCGATGATGTTGACCTTCGGCCGCTCGCCCTCCTTGCGCTGCTTGGGCGCCGGGATCTTCTTGGGGCCGTGCTCGGTCCACAGCCAGCGCAGCGCGCGGTCGGCGCTCTGCCACTGGTCCTCGTCGATGGTGCGCGGCAGGAAGCGGGCGATGGTTGGTGCCCTCGGGCGTGACGCCGCCGCCGATCATCTCGGCGATCGAGCCGGTCACCACCACGGAGGGCAGGTCCGGGTCGAGCGTCTGCCAGGCGCGCTTCATCGCCTTCTCGGTGCCGGTCTGGCCCAGCTCCTCTTCGCCGAGGCCGGTGACGACGATCGGCAGCTCGTGCGGCGGCAGCGCGTCGGTGTAGTGCAGCACCGAGGTGACGGGCAGGTTCTCGCAGCCCACCGGGCCGTCGATGATGACCTGCAGGCCCTTGATGGCGGTGAAGGCGTAGACGGCGCCCCAGTAGCCGCCGGCGCGGTCGTGATCGAGGATGAGCGTCATGAGCCGATCGCCTCCTCGGCCTTGGCGGCGGCGGCGCGCTGCTTGGCGAATTTCGCCTTGAAGTGCGGGCGGTCGGTGGGCGTGTCTTCCCAGACGCCGGCGGCGTCGCCCTCGCCGACGCCCTCGAAGAAGGCGCTCATCGCATCGAACCGCGCCTTGTTGCCGATCGCGGCGTTGATGACGGTGGCGAGCGAGCCCGCGCCGGCCACGCCCATCAGCGGCCGCGCGGAGATCAGGTTGGTGAAGTAGAGCGACGGGATCGAGCGCTGACTTGGCGTGCTGCACCACCGGCGTCGTGCCGATGGCAAGGTCCGGGCTGGAACTCGTCGACGGCCGCGAGGTCCGTCTCCAGCGAGGCGCGGTAGGCGATCTTGACGCCGCGCGCTTCGAGCCAGGCGCGGTCCGGCGTCCGACCAGGGCGTGCGCGGGCAGGCGGTGCCGACGTAGGGCACGTCCGCGCCGCTCTCCACGAGGAGGCGCGCGACGAGAAGCTCCGAGCCCTCGTAGCCCGTCAGCGTCATGCGGCCCTTGATCGGGGTGCGCGGCGAGCGCGGCGCGGATGCGGCGCGACGGCGGCATCCTTGGCGGCGCCGATCTTGTCGGCGGCGACGCCGCAGGCGTCGCCGATCGCCTCGATCCAGTCCGCCGTGCCGTCGACGCCGACCGGCGCGGAGCCGACCACGGTGCGGCCCGCCGCCTCGAACTCGCGGATCGAGGCCTTGTAGAAGGGGTGGATCGCGGCGACCGCGGCGCAGTCGAGCGCGGCGTAGAGCTCGCGCCACTCGCGCGTCGGCACGACGGGGCCGGCGGCGAGGCCCATCGGCGCCAGCATCATGCCGATGCCGACCGGGTCGGCCGGGAACATCTCGCCCAGCAGCGTGACGGTCGGCAGATCGGTGCGCAGGCGCGGCGGCGCGACCGGGCCCGGCTTCGGCCTCGGCGCGGGCGTAGTTCAGCATCGCGCCGGCGAGCACGTCCTTGGCCTCGGCATGGGTCGGCACGCCGAAGCCCGGCACGTCGATGCCGACGATGCGCACGCCGTTGATGTCCTTGGGAAGCAGCTGGAGCGGCACGCCGGAGGCGGTCGGCACGCACAGGTTGGTCACGACGATCGCGTCGTACTGGTCCGGGTCGGCGATCTCGAACACCGCCTCGCGGATGTCCTCGAAGAGCTTGCCGGTGACGAGGCTGCCGGAGTCGAACGGCACGTAGCCGACCGTCCGCTTGGCACCGTAGAAGTGCGACGTGAAGGTCAGCCCGTAGACGCAGCAGGCCGAGCCGGAAAGGATGGTCGCCGTGCGGCGCATCCGCAGGCCCACGCGCAGCGAGCCGAACGCCGGGCACATGGACTGCGGCTGGTCGTGCGGCCCCTTGGGATAGTCCTCGGCGTACCGGTCGAGAAGCTCCGACTTGCCGGCCGCTTCGGCGGCGGCCCGCATCGTGTCGGCGCCGGCGTGGCAACCGCCGCCCTCGCCGGCGCGTCCTGGGCTGACCGCGGCCGGCGGCCGCGTCCATGACCGGCGCGACCGACGGCCCGTTGTCGAGCCGCAGCGTCGGCGGCTGTCGATAGCGCACCTCCGCCGGCTCAGCGGCGGCGCCGGTGCGCTTGTCATCGAGGCGGCGAAGAAGGTCCATCGGTCAGGCCTCGTCGTAGATCACTTCGAGGGACGCGCTTCACGATCTGGTCGACGCCGCGCATATCGGCCTGGCTGGCCGGCTGGAGGCGCACGTTGGCGCCGGTGTCTTCGGGCGAGAACAGGCCGAGGAGGCCGTCCGAGGTCAGCGGGGTCGGGTGCACCGGCGGCGCTTCGGCGACGTTGAGCGCCAGCTCCTCGAACAGCGGGGCCCACTCGGTGCCGGGCCGGCCGATGATCTGGTAGTTCGCGCTCTTGCGGCGGATGTCCTCGTGCGCCGGGATCGCGGCGAGCACCGGGATGCCGACCGCCTCGGCGAAGGCCGCCGCCTCGCCGGTGCCGTCGTCCTTGTTCACGACGAGGCCCGCGACGCCGACGTTGCCGCCCAGCTTGCGGAAGTACTCGACCGCGGAGCAGACGTTGTTGGCGACGTAGAGCGACTGCAGGTCGTTGGAGCCGACGACGATGACCTTCTGGCACATGTCGCGGGCGATCGGCAGGCCGAAGCCGCCGCAGACCACGTCGCCGAGGAAGTCGAGGAGCACGTAGTCGAAGTCCCAGTCGTGGAAGCCGAGCTTTTCCAGCTGCTCGAAGCCATGGATGATGCCGCGACCGCCGCAGCCGCGGCCGACCTCGGGCCCGCCGAGCTCCATCGCGAACACACCGTCGCGCTTGAAGCAGACGTCCTCGATCTTGAGGTCGTCGCCGGCGAGCTTCTTCTTGGACGAGGTCTCGATGATCGTCGGGCAGGCCTTGCCGCCGAACAGCAGCGAGGTGGTGTCGGACTTCGGGTCGCAGCCGATGAGCAGCACCCGCTTGCCCTGCTGGGCCATCATGTAGCTGAGGTTGGACAGGGTGAACGACTTGCCGATGCCGCCCTTGCCGTAGATCGCGATGATCTGCGTTTCCTTCGTGACAGGACCCACCGCGGGCGCGTCCGGCTCTATGTCGGCCTCGCGCCGGAGGTCGTCGTCGATGTCGCGCGTGCTGCGAGGGCCGGCGTTGTGCATATCCATCGCGAGGTCAGCTCCAGTCGAGAACCATCTTGAGGCAGGCCGGATTTTCAAACGCAGTCCGGTAGGCGCTGTCCGCGTCGTGCGCGGGGCTGTGGTGCGAAATCAGGCCGGTGAGGGACAATGTGCCCTCACAAGCAGCGCGGGTGACGGCGGCGAGATCGGCCGGTTGCCACTGCGCGGCGACACGAATGCGCGCCTCCTTCATGAAGGCGGGTGCAAAGGCGAAGCTCAGCCGATCGGCGTAGAAACCGGCGAGGACGATCTCGCCCCCGGGCGCCAGGCGGCCCACCAGTGTGTCGAGCAAGGTCGGGTCGCCGCTGACGTCGCAAACCGTGCGGTAGTCGCGGCGGGGATCGTCCTCGGGATCGACGACCTCGTACCCTCTGGCGCCGGCGTGGCGGGCGGGGTTCGTCTCCCACACCGTCGGCCGGCCACCGGCGGCGACGACGAGACGGGCGACGAGGCGTCCGAGAACGCCGTGCCCGACGATGAGATCGGGGAGGGCGCCACCGGCGATGGCATGCTGCGCGGTCGCAGCGAGTGCGAGGAGAACGGCGTCATGGCCGAGGGCGCCGCTCGATCGGCACCACACGGTCACCGCCGACGACCAGCCTCTGCGCGCTGGCGCCGAACAGGCATCGAGCCTCCGCAAAGCAGCGGGCGCCGGGAATGAAGACGGTTTCGCCGACCCGCCGACCCGAACCCGCGCTGGCTTCGACGACGGTGCCCACTGATTCGTAGCCGGGGACCAGCGGGTAGCCGAGACCGGGGAACTGAGGCATCCGGCCCGACCACAGGAGCCGCTCGGTGCCCGTGCTGATCCCGGAATGGCGGATATCGACGACCACATCACCATCGGCCGGGCTGGTGAGCTCCAGGGCGCGTTGCGCAATGCCGAATGGCTTCTCGATGACGACGGCTTCGGTCTGCATATCCCTCCGCCCCCTGTTGTATGGAGCAGGTCTTCTAACCTGGCTGTCATCTTAGCTTGACGGTTTGGACTGTCAATAATTCTTTACACTGAACGGTCGATCGTGGCCGTCAAAACGCGAGTGGCAACGGGATTCCGGTCGGCAAGACAACGGGTTGCGGAAAATCCGGCCGCTGCGAGAAGGGCGGACAATTCCTCGGCCGTGCGCGGTCGGCCGGACCCCATGGCGAGGAGGTAGATCGCGAAATATGCGCCGATGCCGGGGGCTGCAGGCGATCCCGCCATCGGCTCGGCGACGACCACGCGCCCACCCGGCTCGAGCGCACGGGCGACGTTCTTCAGGATCGCGAGCGCCGCCGCGTCGTCGTGGTCGTGCAGCACCCGGACGAGCGTGACGACATCGGCCCCGCGCGGCAGAGCGTCATTGAGGAAGTCGCCGCCGACGGCCCGCGCGCGGTCGCCGACACCGGCGGCCGCGAAGCGATCGCGCGCCAGGGCGGCGACGGGTTCGAGGTCGAAGACGGTGACGGTGAGGGCGGGGTGGCGCTCGGCCACGGCGAGCGCGAACGCGCCATTCCCGCCGCCGACGTCGATCAGGTGGCGATGGCGGCCGAAGGGATAGGCCGCCAGCACGTTGGTGACGACGAAGTGCTGCGACGCGGCCATCAGCCGGCTGTAGTCGGCCACCCGGTCCGCCGTGATCGCCTCGCCTGCGTCGCCGCCCGCGTAGGGCCAGAACGCGTTCATGCTCTCCCCCGAACCGCGCCGCAGCAGCGCGACGGGGTCGGCCAGCTCGCGGTAGAGGAGGTCGTGGTGGCGCACCATCGCAATGAGGCCCGGGTTGCCGAGGACGGCGGCGCCTCGCCGCCCGAGCCCCCATCGGCCACGGCTGCGGCGCTCGACGAGCTTGAGCGGCTCGGCGGCGAGGAGCAGAAGGTCGGCGGAGCGCTCGGGGAGGTCGAGCCTGCGGGCGAGGGTGGCAACGTCGCTCGGCCCCTCCATCAGCGCTTCAAACAACTGAAGACGGATCGCCGACTGCAGGACTTGCGCGTAGACGAAGCCGGCCGTCACATCGAACAGGGCGCGGGCCTCGCGCCGGGCGATCGCGCGCCCCAGCATGGAGCTGCCGGCGCGTCCGATGAACGCCGGGTCGCTGAGCCAGCGGTCTCGCACGCTGCACAGGCGATCGCGCAACGAGCGGCGGGGCGTCGCGCCGGATTGCACCCGCGCCCCGCCGGTTGTGGTCACGCCGCGGTCCGGGCCAGTCCCTCCGGCAGGAAGCGCTTCGTTTGCTTGGTCAGGAGAGCCCGCAACGCGCCCGCGCCCGCGCAGTCCGGGATCGCGCCGAGGGTTGCACCGACGGCGGCATCGAGCCGCTCGATCGCACCGCCGAGGCCGTATTCGGTGACGGCGCTCGGCCGGCCGAGCGCGCAGTCGCGCAGCACCGGTTTGCCGATCTCCGCCTCGGTGGCGGCGGCGTCGCGGATGTCGTCGGCGACCTGGTACGCCTCGCCGAGGGCAGCGCCGAGCGTGCGCCACGGGCCAGGATCGGCGCCGGCCGCCTGGGCGCCGGCCACCACCGAGGCTTGGAACATGGCGCCCGTCTTGAGGCGATGGTAGCGGGTGAGATCGGCCACCTCCTCGCACTCCCAGGCCTGACCGGCGGTGATCCCGCACGGCGCGCCGACCGCGCCGGCAACGGTCGCGATAAGGCGGGCCGCGCGCTCCGGCATGGCCGTCACCGACCGGCCCAGCACCTCGAACGCCAGCACGATCAACGCGTCGCCGACCAGGATGGCGAGCGGCTCGCCGAACGCGGCGTGGACGGACGGCTTGCCGCGCCGCGTCTCCGCGTCGTCGAACGCCGGGAGGTCGTCGTGGACCAGCGAGGCGCAGTGCAACAGTTCGATCGCGCTGGCGGCGCTGAGCGCGAGGCGAGTGGGACGCTCCCCGCATGCCTCGCACACCGCGAGGCAAAGCCGGGGACGCAACCGCGCTCCCCCGGGGACGACAGCGTACCGCATCGCTGCGGCGAGCTTCGGCGGACACTCCTGTGCGCCGTAGCCTCCGTGACCAGAAGCACGGGAGAGCGCTTCGTTGAGCGCGGCCTCGATCGTCGGTCCGTAATCCACAGCGTACCTATTGCCAGTAAAGAGAAATTGACACTACTGTATGTCCAATCATTTGGACGGCAACTTTGTTTGTTGTCAACTGGAATGGGGGTGGATCTGGGCAAGGATCGTGTCGTCGTCATCGGGGCAGGGGTCGGAGGGCTTGCCGCCGCCGCGGAGCTTTCTGCGCGCGGTGTCGCGGTGACCGTTCTCGAACGTGCCGCCGCCATCGGCGGCAAGATGCGCCAGCTCGACGTGGGGGGACGGCCGATCGACGCCGGGCCCACCGTCTTCACCATGAAGTGGGTGTTCGACGCTCTGTTCGATGCGGCCGGCGCGTCGTTCGACGACGCGGTGTCGGTGGAGCGGCTGGGCGTCATCTCGCGCAACGCCTGGGACGACTCCGGCCATCTCGACCTTTTCGAGGATGCGGACGCGACGGCGGCGGCGATCGGCGACTTCGCCGGTGCGCAAGAGGCCGCGGGCTACCGCCGCTTCTGCGACGACACCGCCAAGATGTTCGCCATCGCGAAGGAGCCGTTCCTCCTGTCGGACCGCAGCACACCCATGCTGTTCGCCTCCCGCGAGGGGCTCGCCACGCTCGGCAAGCTGAAGGCGGTGGAGACGATGTGGGGGGCGCTGGGGAAGTATTTCCGCGACGAGCGCCTGCGGCAACTGTTCGGGCGCTACTCCACCTATGTCGGCGCCTCTCCCTTCGAGACGACGGCCACGTTGATGCTGATCGCCCACGTCGAGCGGGACGGGTGCTGGACGGTCGACGGCGGGATCTACCGCATCGCCCAGGCGCTCGCAGAGATCGCGGAGCGCAACGGCGCTGACATCCGCGTCAACGCCGAGGTCGAGGAGATCACCACGAGCGGTGGCGCCGTCGACGGTGTGCGCCTCGCCGACGGCACCCGCATCGAGGCCGATGCGGTGGTGTCCAATGCGGAGGTGTCGGCGCTCGGCCTGGGCCTCTTCGGCCCGGCGGTGGCCAAGGCCGTTGCGCCGCTGAAGCCGCAGCAGCGGACCCTTTCCGGGCTCACGGTGGCCATGCTGGCCGAGGCCGACGGCTTGGAGCCGGCCCGACACACGGTCTTCTTCAGCCGCGACTACCGCGGCGAGTTTCGCGACATTTTCCGCCGGCGCCGGCTTCCCGGGGACCCCACGGTCTACCTGTGCGCGCAGGACCGCGGGACGAGCGGACCCGGCCTCGCCGCGGACGCGCCGTCGAGCAGTGAAGAGCGGTTCCTCATCGTGATCAACGCCCCCGCCGATGCGGACGCGCGGGTCCACCCGAACGCGGAGATCGAGCTATGCCTGACACGAGCCCTCGAGCGGATGGAGCGCTGCGGTTTGAGGCTGAGCACGGCGCCGGAGCGGATGATCACGACAACGCCCAATGGGTTCGCGGCGCTCTTTCCCGCGAGCGCGGGCGCGCTCTACGGCAAGGCGATGCATGGCTGGGCGGCGGCGATCGGCCGGCCGCCGGCGAGGACGAGGGTGGACGGCCTCTACATCGTCGGGGCGGGCGCGCATCCGGGGCCGGGCGTGCCGATGGTGGCCCTCTCGGGACGCAAGGCGAGCGCGGCGATCCTCTCGGACTTCGCTTCACGGAGACGGTCCCGCCCGGTGGCTACCGCTGGTGGTACGTCGATGCCGTAAGCGACGACGGGCGGCATGCGTTCACGCTGATCGCGTTCATCGGCAGTGTCTTCTCACCCTACTACCGCGCCGCCGGCCGGGCTGACCCGCTCGACCACAGCGCCGTCAACGTGTGCCTCTATGGACCGTCGCCGCGCTGGACGATGACCGAGCGTGGCCGCGATGACGTGGTGCGCGAGCCCGCCCGCCTCGCCATCGGCTCCAGCTCGGTGCGGTGGGATGGCGATGCTCTCGTCGCCGAGCTCGAGGAGCGCGCGACGCCTCTGCCGCGCCGCGTCGTCGGCACGATCCGCGTCACGCCGGAGGCGGTCAATACGCAGACGTTCGCGCTCGACCCCGCGGGCTTACACAGCTGGCGGCCCGCCGCGCCGCAGGCCCATGTGGAGGTGACGCTGCGATCGCCCGCGCTGACCTGGAGGGGCCACGCCTACGTCGACATGAATTGGGGCGCGGAGCCTCTGGAGGCCGGCTTCCAGAGCTGGGACTGGTCGCGCGGTCGGCTGGCTCGGGGCAGCGCCGTGTTTTACGAAGGCATTGGTCGCAGCGGTGACCCATTCGCCCTTGCCCTGCGGTTCGACCCAACGGGCCGGCCGGAGCCGATCACCGCGCCGCCGCAACAGCGCCTGCGGCGCACCAATTGGCTGCTGCCCCGACAGACACGGGGCGACCATCCCGGCGCGGCCCGGCTGATCCGCACCCTGGAGGACACGCCGTTCTATACGCGCAGCCTCCTCACCGCCCGGATCTTCGGAGAGGATGCGCCGACGATCCACGAGAGCGTCGACCTCGATCGCTTCGCCTCGCGGTGGGTGCAGACGCTGCTGCCTTATCGCATGCCGCGCCGACCGTCCGGCGCCTGATCCTCACGGGAGGAGCGCTGGTCGGCGTCGGTGTCGTCTTCGCCGCTGGTGCGATGCGTCGGCTCTTCCGCCGCGCGCCGGTCGGGGCGGCGTACCGACCAGATCTGGTAGACGCAGAACACCACCACGCCACCGAAGGTGAGCACGAGCTCGATCAAACCGTACGTGCGGGTCGAGATCATGCCCTCCATCTCGAGCTCCCCTATGCCGTCTGCCGGAACGGCGCGTTCAGCCGCCAGACCGCGAAATTGAGCGCGGCGGCGAACGTGACCCACGCGAGGTAAGGAACAAGCAGCCAGGCGGCGTCGGCTCGCACGGCCGAGAAAGCAACGATCGTGGCAAGGATCGACAGCCAAAGCAGGAGGACTTCGCCAAACGCGATGTCTGGCCGCCGCATGCCGAAGAAGATGGCCGACCACATCCCGTTGAGGACGAGCTGCAGCCCGTAGAAGACCATCGGCGTCATCAACGCGCCGGGCTGCGCCGAAACGAACACCAGATAGCCGGCGAACGCGGACATGGCGTAGAGCAAGCTCCAGGCCGGCCCGAACAGCCAGTTCGGCGGCGTCCAGGACGGCTTGCGCAGGTCCTCGTACCATTTCCCCGGACGGAAAATTCCACCGGTGGCCGCAGCCACACAGTTGACGGCGATGAACCCAAGAAGCGCCGGCCAGTTCTCCATCGTGCTTACCCCATCCGGTCTTTCGACCTGTCCGATCGCTGCAGCGCATCGCAGCGCCGATCGCCGCGACGCCTGCGCGTTCCGGTGCGCGACATCTCCGAGACGCTGTCACACCGATCTTCATCGGTAGCGTAGTGCCAAATAGGCGAAGAGACGAGGGCTTCCAGCCTCGCAGATGCGACGGACGACCGCAATGGACGCCGCAGTCAGACGGGAGGACCCAGCGCCTCGCAGTCGGCCTCGGCGCGGTCGGCGGCCTCGGGCGCGCCCTCAGCGCCTCGTGGGGGCAGGATCGCCAGCTCTTCGGCGAAAGCGTTCACCAGCGCGGTGATCGCGGCGGGATCCTCCTCATGGGCGAGGTGGCCGAGCCGCGCCACCCGCGCGAGCTTTGCCCGCTGGGTCAGGCGCATGACCTCCGCCGCGTCCGCCGGTGGGACGGCGCGATCGCCGTCGCTCGTCACGAGGAGAAGAGGTTGCCGCAGGCGCGGCAGGTCTCGTTGGAGGCTCGACAGGTCCCAGTTCGCCATCATCGCGAGCGCGCCGGCGACGTGTCCCGAGTTCTGGAACAAGCGCTGGTAGAAGTCGATCCCGGGAGCGTCGAGCGGGGAGCCGATGTTTTCGAGGAGACGGGCCACGCGCCGCTGGTTGGCGCCGCGGGCGAAAATCCTCGGCGCCAGCGGATTGAGGAACAGCGCCTTCGCGATGACCGAGGAGAGCGGCCCGGCGGCCCCGCGGAACGGGCGCAGTGCCCCGTTCAGGCTGACGATCCCCGCTGGCGCGACCGACCCGTCGAGCGCCATGCGCAGCGCGATCGCCGCACCGGCGGAATGGCCGACGACGAGATCCGGTTCGACGCGCAGCTTGCCCAGCAGCGCCGTGACGAGGCGCGCCATCGTCGTGAGGGTGAGGCGGGCCCCGTCCGGCGTTCCGGTGAAGCCGTGGCCCGGAAGGTCCGGCGCGATGACGGTCATCCGCTCTGCGAGGAGCGGCGCGAGCCCGCGCCAGGAGTGCGTCGACGCCGCGGTCCCGTGGAGCAGAAGGCACACCGGGCCCGTCCCATGCCGCTGGACGTGCCAGCGCAGCCCGGACACGTCGTAAAACGTGCTCCACTCGCGGTGCGGCCAACCACGTCCGTCGGTCTCGAAGTCGGGTTTGGCGAAGCGGAACATTGTGCGATAATGGAATGCGAGGAACGTGGCGGCAAGCTCGGCTGTAGTTTGGTGCCAACTCTTTGCCCGAGACCCGTCGCCCGCAAGCTTGCCGGCGGGGACGTCTTGCGACAGCATATGAACTCCTCGACATTCGACGATATGCTGGATTCCACAGCTGAGAGATAAGTTTCTGCCTCGGACGATCCCATCCACCGACCCCGCATCCGACGCCCGACCGTGCCAACTGCGGATCGACGCGGGGCGGCACGCCGGTCGCCGTATCTCACCTGTTCGCGTCCACAGTCCCGCCGCACGATGGCCGATGCTGGTCGGTTCATCGGCGGGCCTCACGGCCAGAGCGGACGGCTGACGATGGCGCGCACGCCGTTCCCGTTCTCGGCGATCGTCGGCCAGGACCAGATGAAGCTGGGGCTGATGATCGTCGCCGTCGATCCCACGGTCGGCGGCGTGCTGGTGTTCGGCGATCGGGGCACGGGAAAGTCCACCGCCGTTCGCGGTCTCGCGGGGCTCCTGCCCAAGATGAAGGTCGTCACTGGCTGCGCCTACGGCTGCGCGGCCACGGGCGACGTGTGCATCGAAGGGTGTTCGCTGAAGCGCACGAAGAAGGTGGCGACGCATGAGGCTCCCGTGCCCGTGGTCGACCTCCCGCTCGGCGCCACCGAGGACCGCGTCGTCGGCTCCATCGACATCGAACGCGCGCTGTCGACCGGAGAGAAGGTCTTCGAGCCGGGGCTGCTGGCCCGCGCCCACCGCGGCTTCCTCTACATCGACGAGGCGAATCTGCTCGAAGACCACGTCGTCGACCTGCTGCTCGACGTTGCGGCGTCGGGCGAGAACGTGGTCGAGCGGGAGGGGCTCAGCATCCGCCATCCGGCCCGATTCGTCCTCATCGGCAGCGGCAATCCGGAAGAGGGCGAGCTCCGGCCCCAGCTTCTCGACCGCTTCGGCCTCAGCGTCGACGTGAAGACGCCGCAGGAGATCCCCCTGCGCGTGGAGATCGTTCGTCGCCGCGACGCCTTCGAGCGCGATCGCGACGGGTTCGTGGAGACCTGGCGCGCCGCCGACAAGGCGGTGGCGCGGACCGTCGCGGCCGCGCGGCGGCGGCTGGATGCGGTCGTGGTCGCCGACAGTGCGATCGAGCGGGCGGCCACTCTCTGCCTGGCGCTCGGCACCGACGGGCTTCGCGGCGAGCTGACGCTGATCCGTGCCGCCCGGGCGCTCGCCGCCATCGAGGGGATGGCGGAGGTGGGTGACGAGGCGCTGAAGCGCGTGGCCCCGATGGCGCTCCGCCATCGCCTGCGCCGTGATCCGCTCGACGAAACCGGATCGACGGCGCGGATCGACCGGGCACTCGAGGAGGTGTTCGTCGCGTGAGCGTGACCGACTGGGTGGCGTCGGCCGACCCGGAGGACGCCTTCGACGACGCCATCCTTGTCGCCGATATTCTCGCCGTCGATTGGTTGGGGCTCGGCGGGGTTCATATCCTCGCACGGGCCGGGCCGGTGCGCGACGCGTGGGTCACCGCCTTGCGCGCGCGGCTACCGGAGGCTGTACCGTTCGCGAAGATCCCGGCGAATGTGGGCCTCGACCGGCTGATCGGCGGGCTCGACCTCGCGGCGACGCTGCGCACCGGGTCGCCGGTGCTGGAGCGGGGCCTGCTCTCCGGGCTCGACGGCGGGATCGCGCTGCTCCCCATGGCCGAGCGGCTGAGCCCAGCGACCGCCTCGCACATCGCGCAAGCGCTCGACCAGGGCGAGATCACCATGGAGCGCGACGGCTTCGCGACGCGACTCGACGCACGCATCGGCGTCGTGGCGCTGCGACGAGGGCATCGACGCCGATGAAGCGCTGCCGATGGGGCTCGCGGCGCGGCTCGCGTTCCTGCTCGACCTCGACGAGGTGGCCATCCGCGACGCGCAGGCGCCGCCGCCCGACTTTGGCCGGCTCGAGGCGGCGCGCCAGCGCTTGCCGGCTATCCGCGTCGCTGACGAACTGATCGAGGGGCTGACGGCGGTGGCGGCGGCGCTGGGGATCTCCTCCGTGCGCGCACCGCTCGCCGCCGTGCGCGTCTGCCGCGTGCTGGCCGCGCTCGACGGCCGCGATCAGGTCGTCGAGGCGGATGCGGCCACCGCGACCCGCCTCGTCCTGGCACCGCGGGCGACGGCGTACCCCGATCCCGTCATGGCGGACCCCGAGGATGCGCCGGACCCGCCCGCACCCGACAGCGCCGACGAGGCGGATGAGACGCCGTCCGAGCCGCCACCGGACCAGAATGCCGGTGACGGTGACGAGACGGGCGGGGCCATCGCCGATAGTGTCGTGCAATCCATCCTCGCCGCCATGCCGCCGGGGGTGCTCGACCGCATCGCGTCGCGCGCGACCCGCGCGCCGGCCGCCGCCTCGAGCGGACGCGGCGCGGCCTACGCCTCCCGCCTCCGCGGTCGCCCGACGAGCGTGCGCGCCGGCCGCCCCGGCAATGGCGCCAAGCTCAGCGTGATCGATACGCTGAAGGCGGCCGCGCCGTGGCAGGCGGTCCGCCGCGCCGCCGCCTCGCCCTCGGCGGCCGGCGCCAGACGCTTCGAGGTGCGGGTCGATGACTTCCGGGTCCGGCGCTTCAAGGATCGCCGCGAGAGCGTGACCATCTTCGTCGTCGACGCCTCCGGCTCGATGGCCAACGCGCGGCTCGCCGAGGCCAAGGGCGCCATCGAGCTGATGCTGGCGGAGTCGTATGTCCGCCGGGCCAGCGTTGCGTTGATCGCGTTCCGTGGGACGGGCGCGGAGCTCATGCTGCCACCCACGCGCTCGCTGACCCGGGCCAAGCGGATGCTTCAGATCATCCCGGGCGGTGGGGGGACGCCGCTCGCGTCGGCGCTCGAGCTGGCGCGCGGCCTCTGCGACGAGACGATGCGCAAGGGGCGCACCCCATCGGTGGTCGTCCTCAGTGACGGGCGCGCCAACATCGCACGGGACGGCAATCCGGGCCGCGCCACCGCCCGCGAGGATGCGCTGAGCGGTGCGAAACGCCTGCGGTCGATGGCGGTCGGCACGGTCTTCATCGACACCGGGCGGCGCTCGGGCGCGGAGGGTCGGTCGATCGCCGAGGCGGCCGGCTCCAGCTACCTGTGGCTCCCCAACGTCGAGGCGCAGGCGATCCTGCGCGCCACCCGCGACGCGCTTTAGGCGCTGCAATCGGCATTCGATGCTGGGCTCGCGCCGAGCTCGGCATACAGCACGTAGCAATAAAGTGCGCGTCGCTATCCCGGAAGTTGCGTTGCACGCGTGTTAAATTAACGCGATAACGAATGGCTGTCGAAACGGTGCGGCGAGATGGTTGATATGACTGCGCCCGGGACCTCTCCCGCCGCCCCCTTTTCGTTCGACGGGCAGGTGTGGTCGCCTCGATTTTTATGCAATAGCCTCAAGTCGCCGATCATCCTGTCGGACGGGCGTATCACCACCTGCACGCTCGACCACGAGGGGCGCAACACCCTCGCCACCATCCAGAACACCACGTTCGCCGAGACGGTGGCCGAGTACCGCCGCATCCGCTACGGCGCCATGGCCGAGCCCATGACGCGGCCGATGTGCCATCGCTGCTACTCCAAGCTGCCGCGTTGGAAGGTGGAGGAGGTGCCGCGCGCCGGTTGGATGAACGATACCCAGGACCCCGCGGCGGTGGAGGCCTTCCACCGTCAGTTCGATCCTCAGATGTTCTCGATGAACATCGAGCTATCCAGCAAGTGCAACCTGCGCTGCATCGGTTGCTCGGTCGCGCTGCCGCACTTTCGCGACACCCGCGGCGCAGTCAACATCGACATGGACTGCCTCAAGGACTGGATCGCGCCGGGGCTGGCGCAGGTCTCGCAACTGCGGCTCTACCATATGGGCGAAACCTGGCTGCACCCGCGCTGGGCCGAGTTTGCGCAATTCGTGAAGGCGGGCAACCCGAAGATCTCGCTGTTCACCTCCACCAACGGGATGCCGCTGACGAGCGAGGCGATACTCGATCAGGTGGTCGACTGCGGATTCGACCATGTGATGTTCTCGATCCACGGCGCCCGGCAGGAGAGCTGCGAGGCCTACATGGGCAAGGCCTTCCGCTTGGAGCGGGCCCTCGCGGTCGCGAAGGGCCTGCGGGAGCGGCGCGACGCCCGCGGCGCCCATAAGCCGTACCTGTCGTGGAAGTACCTGTTGTTCTCGTGGAACGACTCCGAGGCCGAGATCGCCGAGGCTCTGCGGCTGCTGGACGAGGTCGGGTTCGACGAGCTGCACTTCGCCATCACCAGCCAGCCGTCGCCGTCCACCCGGTTCAAGCTCAACTCCGAGGCGTGGCGGACGTGGCGTGAGCAGTGCGCCGAGGCGTGGCCCCGGGCGCGCGCCTATCAGCGGACCGCGCCGATGGCGGCGCTCGCGCCCGGCCAGCGTCACCGCGAGCATGCCGCCGCGCTTCGCGGCGCCGAGCCGACGCAGCAGAGCCCCTCGGCGCCGACGCAGCCGGCAACCGCCGCCCCGGCGCCACAGCCCCCGCCCGCGCCACAGCCCCCGCCCGCGACGCCGGAACCGCTGCGCACGACCGCCTCCCAGACGCAGTTGGTCGACGCGGCCGGCGAGCGCCTCGCCAAAGGGCAGCTCGACGCTGTGGTCGAGATGCTCAGCGCCGCGCCCGAGGCGATGCGCACGGGGCCCATGTGGCAGCGTCTGGGGACGGCGCTCCTGTGGCTGGACCGTCCGGGCGAGGCGGTGGCGGCGCTCTCTCACGTGGTGGCGAACGGCGATGGCGTGTCCGACCATCAATGGTTCGTCTTCGCCCGCGCGCTCCAGCGCAGCGGGGATCATGCCGGCGCCGCCGACGCCTTCCAGAACGGCCTCAGAGTGCGCCAAAATAAAGCGTCGCCCTATGGCGAGGACGCCTACCTGGAGCTCGCCGCCTCACTGCGCGCCGAAGGGAGACGCGAGGGCGCGGTAAACGCGGTAAAGTTGTGGCGCGAGGAAAGCTATCTCCTCGAGGCCCGCTCGCGCGTGGTCTACTGCCCGATCCCGAAGAACGCCTGCACCTTCCTCAAGACGATGCTTGTCCAGAATAGCGCCTCCCGCGATGCGTTCGCGGCGGGCACGGTCGACGCCCACCTCTTCACCCGGCGGCCCAGAAACGGCTTCCACCTCAAGAACAGCGCGCTCATCGCCCATCCGCGCTACCTGTCGTTCGTCGTGCTGCGGGACCCGTTCAGCCGGTTGGCGAGCGCCTTCGCCAACATCTTCGTCCGGCCCCTGCGCTGGCGCACGGTGGCCGACGCACCCGGCCATGCCGCCGTCTACCAGGCGCAGTTGGGACGCGGCGAGCGGTGCGACCTGGAGCGGGCGATCAGTTTCGACGACCTGGTCCGCTTCGTTGCGGCCACGCCGGATCACCAGCTCGACTACCACCTGCGGCCCCAGGCAGCGTTTTACGAGGATCTCGGCGCGTTCGACCATGTGGCTCCGTTCGAGGATATGTCGGACCTCGTGGAGACGCTGCGCCGGAAGGCGCGCTGGGTCATCGAGCCGGCCCCTCCGGCCAACGCCACATCGTATGCGACGCTTCCGGAGGCGGAGTATCACCGCCTCTCGGCCCGCGACCTCAAGGGGCTGCCCGGGTTCCCCCGGCCCGAGCAGCTCTTCACACGGGAGCTCGTCGATCTGGTGCGCATGCGGTACGCCGCCGACTTCGCCGACTACGAAGCGCGGTTCGGCGTCATCGCCGACCCGGTGGAGGCCGCGCCGATGTACCCGACCGGCGGCGCCCTTGCGATGACGTCCCCACGCCCCGCCAATCCACCGAAAGCGAACGGCAGAGCACGGCAGGCAAGCGACGCCGCTGCGGCCGCCCACGAGCCGGAGGCCGAGGCCGCGACGCCCGCGCTCAATGAGCCATCGCCCGGTGCGAGCGGCCGGCCATCGACGACCGGGCGTGAGTGTCGGCACGCCGCCGCGGGAAACATCGTCCACGCGGCGCCCGATGGGACGGCCGACGCCAGCGGCACACCCGATGCGCCGATGGATCTGCAGAGCGCGCTCGACCAGGCCGCCGTCCTGCGCCGGGAGGGGGCTACCGCTCGCGTGCGGCTTGCCGACGGGCTGTACCGCACCGCCGTGACCGTCCCGCCGCCTGCTGCCGGCGACGGACCGCTCGAGATCGCGGCCGAGACCCCCGGCCGCGCGGTCATGTGCGGGTCCGACCTCTGCACCGACGTCACCGAGGAGGGCGGCCGCTGGACGATCCCGTGGCCGCACGCCTGGGGCCTCACCAACGCCCCGCCCGACTACGGCGACCCGTATCTGCGGACCCCCGAGCTGATGCGCCGGCGCGAGATGGTGTTCGCGGGCGGCCTGCCGCTGCGTCAGGTGCTGCGCGCCGACGACCTCGAGCCCGGCACGTTCGAAGTCGACGAGGCCGCCGGCCGCATCGTGGTTGCCCTGCCGGAGGGTGGTGCCTCCGCCCTCGAGGTTGCCCGGCGCGCGACCCTCATGCGCATGGTGCGCCCGCGCGACACGGTGATCGCCGGCCTCGCCTTCATCCACGACGCCAACGGCTTCTACACGCCCCAGCGCGGCGCGCTGCATATCAGCGGCGGCCAGAACATCACCGTTGCCGATTGCCGCTTCGCCCACAACAACAACAAGGCGATCCAGCTCGATGGGGCGGCGAGCCGTGGGATCACACTGCGCCGGGTGCGGATGATCGAGAACGGATGCCTCGGGCTCCTCGCCTCGCGCATCACCGACCTCACGCTGGAGGATTGCGAGGCGAGCTTCAACAACTGGCGCGGCGCCTGGGCGGGGCACTATCGCGGCTCGCCCTGCGGGGTGAAGATCATGCGCAGCACCGGCGTACGCCTCATCCGCCACAAGGCGCTGCGCAACCGCGCCACCGGCATCTGGATCGACGAGGACAACCGCGACGTCGAGCTGGCGGGCTGCATCGTCAGCGGCAACTATCGCGGCGTCCACGTGGAGGCGACGGACGGTCCGGTGCGCGTGACCGGCTGCACCATCACCGACAACCGCCAGGAGCCCGCGCCGAACGCCTGGCGGTGGGCGTTCGGCTCCGGGCTGGTGGTCACGCACGCCGCCGGGGTGACGGTGACCGACTGCGTCCTCAGCGGCAACGACACGGCGCAGATCGGCGTGCGCGAGGACCGCGCCACCCGACGCCTGAAGGATCCGGCCACGGGCGAGACGGCGGTGCGGCGGACCGAGGGGCTGACGTTCACCGGCAACACCATCATGGCGAGCACGCGCGGGGCGCTGGTGCGGATGCCGTCCGCCACGTTCGACGACGGGCGCTGCTTCGCGACCTTCCGCGCCGACGCCAACCGCTACGTCGGACGTCCGGGCGGCGCGGACTTCCTCTTGGTCTCGCGCGACCTGGACGGCCTCGCCCGGTCCGAGGGGGTGACGTTCGCCGAGTGGCGGCGCCGCACCGGGCGAGACGAGGGATCGTTCCACAGTGGCGGATGATCGGGCCTCCGAGCCAATGTCCGCCGAGGCGGCGGCGTTGGCCATCAATGGCGGCGAGAAGCTGCGGCCCACACCGTTCGGCCCGCGCTGGGTGTTCGGCGAGGAGGAGCGCGCCGCGCTCTCGGCCGTGATGGATCGCGCCCCCAGAGCGTGGCGCAACGGCGAGAAGGTCCGCGAGTTCGTGACCGCGTTCCAGTCGGTGTTCGGTGTGCGCGGGGCGATCGCCACCGGCAGCGGCACGGCCGCCGTCCACGCTGCGCTCGGCGCGCTCGACCCGGAGCCCGGCGCAGAGGTCATCACAACCCCGGCGACCGATATCGGTACCATCGTCGCCATCCTGCAGCACAACCTCATTCCGGTGTTCGCGGACTGGGGGCCGGACGATTTCAACACCGATCCGGCCGAGATCGAGCGAGTGATAACGGACCGCACGGCGGCCATCGTCGTCGTCCACCTGTTCGGCTTCCCGTGCGACATGGACGCCATCATGGCGATCGCCCGGCGCCACGGCGTGCCGGTGGTGGAGGACTGCGCGCAGGCGCACCTCGCCGAGTTCGCCGGCAAAAAGGTCGGCACCTTCGGCGATCTCGCGGCATGGTCGTTCGGCCTCAAGACTCTGAGCACGGACCAGGGCGGCATGGTCTCCGCCGCGCAGCCCGAGCTTTCGGCGGCGGCGCGAGGCTTCCTGTCGAAAGGCAGCGTCAAGGTGGGCGGGGAGTGGACACCCTATTCGCGTCTCGGCACCTTCTCGCCGATGACCGATCTGCAGGCCGCGATCGGTGTCGCGCAGGTGGCCAAGCTGGAGGCGGCGACGGCGATCCGGCAGATGGCCGCCGCGCATTTCGACGAGGCGTTCGCGGGTCTGCCCGTCGTGACGCTGCCGCGCCGGCGGCCCGGCGACCGCGACGTCTACTACATGTACCCCTACCACTTCGACGAAGCGGCGGCTGGCTGCTCGGTCGCCCATTTCATCGAGGCGCTGCGGGCGGAGGGGATCAGCGACGCGTTCGGCCCGTATCTCAAGGGCCGGGCGATGCACCGCCAGCCGATGCTGCGCGACCTGCGCACCTATGGCAGCTCCGGCTTTCCCATGCGCGACGAGGCCGGCCTGCCGCGGGTGGACTACCGCAGCCTTCACCTGCCGCGGATCGACCGTCTGCTTCCCGGCCTTGGTTTCTTCCACATGCGCAACTCGTTCACCGAGGCGGATGCCAAGGACATCGCGGCCGCCATCACCAAGGTGGGCCGCGGGCTCGGCCTCACCCCGCGCCCCGTCGCCGGCGCCGCGATGGTCGAGGGCGGCGCGCCGGCCGCAGCGGCTTCCGCGGTGAGCAACGCCAGCGCGACGGCCACGAATCATGAACGCGCTGCGCCGCAGGAACGCGAACGGGCAGCCGCCACTCCGATACGGCTCATCGATGGCCTGGACCGGGTCAACCGCTCCGCGCCTGCGGCCGAGACACCGGAGGCGCGCATCCGGCCGGCGCCCACCGCCACGCCCACCGCCGAACCGGCTCCATCGCAACCCGTCCCGCCTCGGCCTGCCGCGGCCGATCCCACCTCGGAAAACCCCATGAGGTCGGCGCCGCTCAACACCGCCAGTAGCGGCGCACCGTCAGCCGTGGCCGCCCCGGCGGAGTTCGGCGTCAACTTCCTCTCGTTCGGCGCGACGCCGGGGGTGGGGCCGGCGGCACGCGCGCGCAACGACGCCGCCGTCGCCCGCATGACCGAGGCGTTGGCCGGCAGGGGCGGGCGCGTCTTCGTTCCGCGTGGCGTCTACGAATTCGGCGGCGAGATCGCACTCGTGCGGCTGCGCAACACGCAGTTCGTCGGCGAGGGCGGCAACGCCAAGGATCCCGGCACCACGTGGCGCTTCGTCGGCCCCTCGGCTGGGCTGTCGCTCCGCTCGTCGGTGCACGTCAGCTTCGACGAGATGCAGTTCGTCGGCACGGAGGGGGCTGCTCCCGCCGTCACGCTCGGCTGCGACACCACCGGCGACGACGGCCTGTCGACGCTCTCGATCGCGTTCACCGGCTGTACCTTTCGCAGCGCCGGCACGGGGCCCGGTGTCCTCCTGCAGGACTGCGCGATGGTGTCGTTCCGCCACTGCTGGTTCAAGGGTGCCGGACCGGCGGCACAACTCGGCGCGCCGAAGTCGCGCAACGCGATCAGCCGCTCCAACGGCCTCGCCAACTCCATCACGTTCGAAGCGTGCCACTTCACCGAGCGCTTGGTCGCGATTCGCGCGTCGTCGGTGCGCATCGTCGCCAGCATGTTCTCCCGCACCGATAGCGGGGAGGGCGCCGGGCTCGACTGCGGCACCCGCGAGGACGCGCGCGTGACCAACGTCACGATCGCCGATTGCTTCGCCATCGAGGCGAAGGGCGGGACGCTCTTCCGCCAGGGAGGGCGCGGCGTGGGGCTCGTTTTCGAGAACAACCGCGTGGCGGGCTACGACACCGCCCTCGAGATCGACGGCGCGGGCGCTGCGGTGGTCCGGGCCAACCTGTTCCAGAGGATGACCGACCCGATCCGAGTCCGCGAAGGGGCGGAGGCGGTGATCGAGGTCAACCGCTTCGAGTGAGCATCCTCGCCGGACGCCGACTCTCGCGAGCTCGGTCATCCCCGTTGCGCCGCGCTCGGCCCGACCCCGCGATCAGACGCTGCCGCCGGTCAGCAGGCTGCGGCGGCTCTCGATGAAGCCCTCCACCGCTTCGGCAATCCGGTCTTCCTCGGCCGCGCCCATCGGCAGGGAGAGGTTGATCATGCCGCGGCGGGCGATCCAGATCCCCGCCTCCAGCATGTCGAAGAAGAAGAGTTCGACGAGGCGTGGATCGCTCTTGGCCGACTTCGTTGCGTAGTCGGTGAAGGGTTCGGCGGTCATGTGGACCGTCATCATCGAGCCGAGGCCGGTGAACTGCATGCGCGCACCCGCGTCGCGGCAGATCGTGTTCAGCCGCTCGCGCAGGGCGTCGCCGCGGTCGTTGTGCCAGCGCGCAGCCTCCGGGGTGTAGACCTCTGTCATCGCGGCAAGGCCGGCGTTCATCGTCAGCACGTTGTTGTTGAACGTGCCGGCGTGGGCGAGGGCGCCGGGCTGGTGCGGGTCCATCCGGGCCATCACGTCCGCCCGCCCGCCGAACGCGCCGAACGACATGCCGCCGCCGACGTACTTGCCGAGCGTCATCAGGTCCGGCGTCACCCCATGGCGTTCCTGCAGGCCGCCGGGGGCGAGGCGGGAGGTCATCACCTCGTCGAACACCAGCATCGCGCCGGTGCCGGGTGGCGAGGTCTCTCAG
Source organism: uncultured Alphaproteobacteria bacterium (assembly GCA_963771975.1). Classification (GTDB taxonomy): domain Bacteria; phylum Pseudomonadota; class Alphaproteobacteria; order Rhizobiales; family Amorphaceae; genus Acuticoccus. The sequence goes on from CAVYVL010000004.1 coordinate 505,571, forward strand.
GCCGGCGAGGAAGTCGCGAGTCGCCGGGATGCAGCCGCCCGAGCCCAGCATCGGCTCGACGATGATCGCGGCGAGATCGCTCCCCGCCGCGGTCGCGGCCGCTTGCGCACTGACGAGGTCGTTGTAGCGCATCGCGACAGTGGGGAAGGGCACCGTCAGCGGGCTATCGCCGGTGAAGGTCAACACCGAACCGTGGTAGGCGCCGGCCGCCACCATGATCGTCTCGCGCCCGGTGACGACCCGCGCCAGGCTGAGCGCGATCAGGTTCGCCTCGGTGCCCGAGTTGGTGAAGCGCACCTGCTCCAGCGCCGGGAAGCGGCGGCAGAGCACCTCGGCGAACCGCGCCTCGGCCTCGGTGTGGCCACCCAGCACGAGCCCGCCGTCGAGCGCAGCGTCGATGGCGGCGCGGATCGTCGCGTTCGAGTGGCCGAAGATGCCGGCCGTATATTCCCCCAGCGCGTCGAGATAGGTCACGCCGTCGAGCGAGGTGACGGTGCAGCCCTCGCCGCCGGTGAGCGTCAGCGGGAACGGCTCGTGGAAGAGGACCGTGCGCGTGTTGCCACCGGGCAGGACGGCGGAGGCCGTCTGGTGCTGGGCCCGGCTCTTGGGGTTGCTGTCAGTGAATCGCGCGATGGCGTCGCTGAGCGCGGCGTCGACGGAAGCGTTGGAGAGGGGGGCGTCCATCGGGGTCTCCGGAAGGATGGGGCGACGGTATGCGCCGCTGGGTCGTGTGCGGCGTGGTGGTGGGGTCCTACACTCACCCACGGGCGGTGCGCGAGGGGAATGCCAATTCTGTCACGTCGGCAACATAGAGCGCAAAGTATGCCGCGGTCCCGAATGGGTGCGCGCGGATGACATGCGTCGACCAGAATCCCGTCCACCTCGATAAGCTCATCGTTATGGGCGCGGTCAGGTCGGCGGTCCGGCCGAAGAGAACTTCGCGCGCGCCACGAGAATGCGGGTCTCAACAGAAACTTATAGCGGTCCCTTTCGCATCGTGCGTTCGGGCGGCATACTGGCGCGCACGTTCGGCAAGAACGAATAAAGGGCCCGGCGAAAGATCGGGCTATGGGAGGATACACATGAAACGAATCGTCGGAGCCATTGCGCTCGCCGCCGTCGCACTGCCGCTGGGCGCGGCCCAGGCACAGGACGCGATCGAACTGCACGGCGCCTCGCAGTTCGGTGACGATCACGCCTTCACCAAGGCGCTGGTCAAATTCGAGGAGCTGGTGGGAGAGTGTTACGACGGTGACGTCACCTTCGTGCTCCACAAGAATTCCGAGCTGGGCCTCGAGAAGGACTACTTCAACTTCATGTCCCAGGGCGTGTCGGTCGATTACGCGATCGTCTCGCCGAGTCACATGTCGACCTACTCCAAGAAGGCGCCGCTGATGGACATGCCCTTCTTGTTCCGCGACATCGACCACTGGAACAAGGTCCTCGAGCAGGGCGGACTGGAGCCGATCGCGCAGGACGTGTCGGACCGCGCGGACGTGGAGCTGATCGGCTACGCCGGCGGCGGCACGCGCAACCTCATCGTTAACAAGCCCGTCCGCACGATGGCGGATCTGGAGGGCCTGCCGATGCGCGTCATGGGCGCGCCGATCCAGACGCGGATCTTCGACGCGGTCAACGCGGCTCCGTCCGTCATCGCCTATGACGAGGTCTACAATGCCATCCAGACGGGCGTGATCGACGCGGCCGAGAACGAGGCCGCCGGCATCGAGCAGATGAAGTTCTACGAGGTGGGACCGCACATCTCCAAGACGCAGCACGCCATCACCGTGCGGCCGATCGGGTTCGCCGGCAAGACGATGGACCGACTGCCGGAGGAGCTGCAGGCCTGCATCCGCGAGGCCGGAACCGAGGCGGGCCGGTATGGCCGCGAGATCGAGTCGACGCAGGACTCCGAGAAGCTGAAGGCCATGGAGGACCAAGGCCTCCTCACCACCTACGACTTCGAAGAGCGCGAGAAGCTGCTCGAACTCGCCGAGCCGGTGAAGCGGGCCTACGCCGAGGAGCTCGGCGCCACCGATACCCTGGATAAGATCAACTCGATCCAATAACGGGAGCACCGCGCGGGCGGGCGGCCCCGGCTGTCCGCCCGCGTGGGCCCACCATGATCCGAATTCTGGACATCCTCTACTGGTCGCTCAGGGTCGCCATCACGATCCTGATCGCGGCCCTTATCGTGCCGGTCGCGATGCAGGTGCTGTCGCGCTACACCGGTCTCGTTCCGCGCTACATCTGGACCGAGGAGCTCGCGCGGTTCTGCTTCGTCTGGCTCATCATGGTGGGCGCCATGATCGCGGTGCGTGACGACACGCACTTCGACGTCGATCTCCTGCCCGTTCCGAAAACCGCGCGCGCGCTGGGCCTCTCCAAGCTGGTGCGGCACATCGGCATGGCCATTCTGGCGATCGCCTTCCTCTGGTACGGGCGCCCCTTCGTCAATCAGGGGCTGATGCAGACGTCGGAAATCGCCGAGCTGCCTATGGTGACGATCTACATCGCCTGGCCGCTGGCCGGCGCGGTCTGGCTCATTTTCCTGACCGAGAAGATCGTCCGCGACGTCCACTACATCCGCATGGGCCGCGTTGTCCTCCCCCCTTACGATCCGATCCGGCGCTCGGGAGATCTCGACGCCGTGGAGCACGTCGATGTCCCCCGCTGAGGTCGCCCTCCTGCTGTTCGGCACGTTCGCCGTGCTCGTGGTCCTTCGTGTTCCGGTCGCCTTCGCGCTGGGGCTCGCGTGCGTGCCGGTGTTCTTCATTTCCGACCGGCTGACGCCGAGCATCCTGTTCGACCAGATGTTCCGGTCGTACAACTCGTTCGTGCTGCTGGCGGTGCCGTTCTTCCTCTTGGCGGCCAACCTCATGAACTCGGCCGGCATCACGCAGCGGCTCGTGAACCTCTCGCGGGTCGCGGTCGGCCACCTGCCGGGCGGCCTCGGCCACGTCAACGTCATGGTTTCCATGCTGTTTGCCGGCATCTCCGGCTCCTCCACCGCGGATGCGGCCGGCATCGGATCCCTCCTCATCCCGCAGATGAAGAAGGAGGGCTACGATTCGAGCTTCGCCGTCGCCATCACCGCGTGCTCGTCGGTGATGGGGGTGGTGATCCCGCCGTCGATCCTCATGGTGGTCTGGGGCGGGCTCATGTCGGTCTCGATCGGCGGGCTCTTCCTCGCGGGCGTGCTGCCGGGGATCCTCATCGCGGCGTCGATGATGGGCATCGTCTACGTCTACGCCATCCGGCGGGGCTATCCGGTCTACAAGCGGGCGAGCGGGCGAGAGCTCGTCAGTGCGCTGTCGGCCGCCGTGCTGCCGCTGGCAACACCCGCCATCATCATCGGCGGTATCGTCGGCGGCTTCTTCACGCCGACCGAGGCGTCGGTGGTGGCGGTGGTCTACTCGCTGATCCTCGGCATGGTCGTCTATCGCACGATCACCCTGCGCCGGCTGCCGGTGGTGCTCTACGATTCGGCGCGCTTCGCGGCGATCTCGCTGTTCTGCATCGGCACCGCGTCCGCGTTCGGCTGGATCCTGGCCTACTTTAAGATCCCGCAGGCGCTGGTCAACGAAATGGCGAGCTGGGGGGCGGGACTGACGGAGACCGGCATCCTCATCGCGGTGGCGTTCCTGATCGTCGGCATGTTCATCGACGCGATCCCGGCGATCATCATCCTCGGCACCGTCCTCTACCCGGTGGCCCAGGATGTCGGCATGCATCCGATCCATTTCGCCATTATCGGTGTCGTCTCGCTCGCCTTCGGGCTGGTCACGCCGCCCTATGGTTTGTGCCTTCTGATCGCGAGCGCGATCGGCGAGATCCGCATGGTTCAGGCGTTACGAGACGTCGCCATCATTCTGACGGCGATGATCGCGGTGCTCTTGTTCATCATCCTGTTCCCCGAAGCGATCCTCGCGCTGCCCCGGTGGATCATGCCGCGTTTCGTCGGGTAGAGCCCCGGCGGCTCGCGGCGCGGAGGCATGTGAGGGCCCCGCCGGCCTTCAGAGGTTGTTGAGGCCGATGCGGGACAGGATCTCGGCCAGCATCTTCGCGGCTTCTTCCCGGTGGGTCCTGTGGATCTGCCAGGCCCTCTGCGGCTCGCGTGCCTCGATGGCGTCGACGAGATCGTGGTGCTCCTGCGTGGACTGCACCGGCTTGGGCCTCAGGTGCAGGGTCAGCATGCGCACCCGGTGGGCCTGCTCCCAGTACTGCAGGATGACGTTGCGCAGCCGCTGGTTCGCGCTCGCCGCCACCAGCGTGCGGTGAAACCTTTCGTCTGCCTTCGCCCAGGCGCCGAGATCGTCCATGGCGAGCGCGTCGTCCATGCTGTCCACCGCCTTGCGCAGCGTCGCGAGCTCCTCTGGCGACAGGCCGCGTGAGGCGACTTCCGCCGCGACCTCGGCTTCGAGCGCCGTCAGGATCGTGTAGATCTCCCGCATGTCCGCGGCGGAGATCGGGATGACGCGCATCCCGTGGCGCGGGCGGATCTCGACGAGCCCCTCGTTAGAGAGGCGCACCAGCGCCTCGCGGATCGGCGTGCGGCTCATCCGCAGAAGATCGGCAAGCTCCTGCTCCAGGAAGAAGGCGCCAACCGGGAACTCGTTGTCGAGGACGCGGCGCTTCAGCTCGGCGTAGGCCTGCTCGGAGCGTGTCGCCACGCTCTCCCGGGGCAATCTGCCGTCCCCGTCGCCCGGCGCTCCGTCCTCGGCAATTGCCACCGAACCGGCCTCCCTCGGTTACCCGTTAATCCTACACGTCCAAGCGCGTCCCCGTGGCCGACGACCGGTAGACGGCATCCTCCACCTCGAGATTCTTCAGATACGCACGGCCTGTATTTTCCAAGGCCGTGCCGGTTTGCAAGTGTGACACCACATGGCTCTGGAGCGCGAACACGCTGTCCCCGGCAAATCCGCGCTTCTCCCAAGGGTAAGGGTGCGCCTGTTCGGTGTTGGAGCCGAACGGGCGGTGGAAGAGGTTGCCCTCGCCGTCGAGCCGCAGCGTCCCGGCGGACCCGTCGATCCACAACTCGCCCATCGTCAGGCGCCGGTTTTCGGCGACATGGTCCGACAGGCGGTTGCCGTCGAAGAGGGAGCGCGCGCCCGACGCGTGGCCCAGCAGCATGACACCGGCGTCCTCTCCGGCGATCACCGGATTGAGCTGCCGCAGATCCGCATAGACGGTGCCGTACTCGCCGAAGAGAAAGCGGAACGTGTCGATGAAGTGGATCCCGGTCTCGTGGATGAGGAAGCGCTCCATCGTCTGAAAGTAGGGCTGGCGGTCGAGGTAGGCGCGCGCGCCCTGGCCGTCGCCGGGCCGAAGGCGGAAGCTGGCAGAATAGACCTCGCCGATGTCCCCGTGGTCGATCAGCCGGCGGATCTCGCGAAACCAGGGCTGGAAGCGGAAGTTCTCGTGGACGACCAGCGTGATCCCGGCCTCCTGCGCCAGTTCGACCGTTTCGCGCGCCTCCTCCAGCGAGCGGGTGAAGGCCTTCTGGCAGACGGCGTTCACCTTCTCCGCCGCCGCCAGCGCGACGAGATCGCGATGGCTGGCCGGAGGAACCGCGATGTCGAGGAGATCGGGCTTCTCCTTGGCGAGCATCTCGGCTGCGTCGGTATAGGCGGCGCCGGCGCCGAACTCGTCCCGGGTGGCGTTGGCGCGTTCGGGGTCGGTGTCGCAGACGGCGACGAGGCGCACGCCCGGCATGCGCGCCCACGCGTCGTGATGGAAGCGGGCGAAATACCCCGCGCCGACTGTCGCGACCTTGATGTCCGCCATGGCCGTCTCTCCCTCAGTTCAGCTTTGCCAGGACGGCGTCGGTGACGGCGCGAACACCGGCGGTGCCGCCCAGCTCGCAGGTGACGAGATTGCCGCCCGCGAACGCTGCGTCCACCGCGCCGCCGATCAGCTTGCCGGCCTCGATCACCTCGGCCTCGCCGTGCCGGTTGCCGAGCCAGTCAAGCATCATCGCGGCGGAAAGGATGGCGGCAACGGGGTTGGCCTTGCCGGTCCCCGCGATGTCCGGCGCGCTGCCGTGGGCGGGCTGGAAGACGGCCCGGTCGTCGCCGATGTCGGCCGAGGGGGCATAGCCCATGCCGCCGACGAGGCCCGCCGCGAGGTCCGACAGGATGTCGCCGAACATGTTCTCCGTCACCGTGACGTCGAGGTCCCAGGGGCGTGTCACCATCACGAGTGCGGCCGCGTCGACATAGAGATGGTCGGCCGACACCTCCGGGTGGCGCGCGGCGGTCTCGTCGAAAATGCGGCGCATGAAGGCGAAGGCGGAGAAGACGTTGGCCTTGTCGATGAGCGTCAGGCGGCCGGCCTTCCCTTCCGCCCGCCGCCGCTCGGTCTCCTTGAACGAGAAGCCGAACAGGCGCTCGCAGACGCCGCGGGTGATGACGAGCGTCTCGCGGGCGGTGGCGTCGTCCTCGACCGTACCCTTGCCGCGGGAGGCGAAGAGCCCCTCGGTCAATTCGCGCACGAGCACGAAGTCGATCCCCGCCGCGCGCGGGTCGGCGAGCGCGGTTGCGACGCCCGGGATCGCCCGGGTGGGCCGCACACCGGCGTAGAGCCCGTACATGAACCGCAGGTCGAGCTGCGGGGCGATCTCGGTGCCGTCGGGATAGCGCACCGACGGCAGGCCCATGGCACCGAGATAGATCGCGTCAGCCGCATCGCAGATCTTGCGGCTCGTCTCGGGAAAGGCGTCGCCGGTGTCGGTGTAGACCGCGGCGCCGGCGGGGGCGTCCTGGCGCACGAGGCGGATGCCGCCGGTGCGGGCGAGCGCGGCATCGGCGACGGCGAGCGCGGCCGGCGTAACCTCCTGGCCGATGCCGTCGCCCGGCATCACCGCGATCCTGAACTCGTTGGTCACCGCGTGGTCTCTCCCGTTCGTCGTGTCATATTGGCTCGCCGAGGAGGCCCGCGTCCGCGAGCAGCCCGAGATCGGCGCGCCAATGGATCGGTTCGGCCCCCGCCACCGGCATCGCAATGGCGGCGATCGCCTCGCCGCGGAGGCAGCCGAGGTAGCCGGTGGTGAGGTCCGGGCCACCGAAGGCGAGGCTGGACGTGTTGGACAGCACTCGCCCGTGGAAGCGGCCGAGCCGTTCGGTGCTGATCGCGCCACTCTCGAACAGGGCCTCGGTCTCGGCGACGGCGGCGGTATCGCAGTCCTCAAGGACGGTACGGGGTGCGCCGTCCGGCGTGACGTGGATCACCCGGTTCGAGACGATGCTGGTGATCCAGAGCCCCCCCTCGGCGTCGGCGGCGAGGCCGTCCGGGAACGTCCCTTCGCCGAAGACGGTGACGGTCTCGCGCGGGCCGAGCGCCGCGTCGCCGACGAGTTCGTAGCGCGAGAGGCGCTTGGCGAACGTCTCGTTGACGTAGAGGTGCCGCCCGTCCGCCGAGAGAAGGCATTCGTTCGTGTAGCCGAGCGCGTCGGCGACGATCCGCGGCGGGCCATCCGGCGGGATGAGTACGACGAAGCCGTCCGCCACGCCCGGCCGGGCGGCGTCGTGCCGGGGGATCATCCGGGTGCTCACGGTGATCCAGAGCCGGCCGGCATCGTCGCGCAGCACGAAGTTCGTGGGCGGGAGGGGGCGGCCGTCGAACTCTGTCAGAACCGGCTCGGTCCGCCCGTCCGGGAACAGGCGGAAGACGCCGCCACGCTCGGATCCGAGGTGGGTGACGAGGAAGGTGCCGCCGTCCTCCAGCGCAACGCCGTTCGGGCGCAGCGATCCGTCCACCTCGCGCGCCGTCACACGCCGCACGGCACCGTCCGGCGCGATGATCGCCACGCCACCGTCGCCGTGCCAGTCGGCCGCGAACAGGTGGCCCGAGGCATGGGCGAGGACGCACTCCGGCCGGTCGAGCCCATGGCCGACGAAGGTGATGTCAGACAGCGGGATCACGTTCGCAAACCCTCTTTACGCATACGCTAGTTTATACAATGATGCGTGCGATATTCAACCACGCTTCGGTTGGGTGCGAAGAAAACGAACACTTTGGGAGGAAATCGAGATGAGCTTTATGCGACGCTTGTCGATCGCCGCGCTGGCCGCCACGGCACTCACGCTTCCCGCCGCCGCGCAGGACTATCCGGACCGGCCGATCACGAACGTGGTGGTGTGGTCCGCCGGCGGCGGCACGGACACGCTCAACCGTCTCATCATGGCGGAGCTGGAGAAGGCGCTGCCGGGGAACGCGCGGATCAACACCGTGAACCGCACCGGCGGCGTCGGCGGCTCGGCCGGGATGAGCTACGTCTACAGCCAGCCGGCCGACGGCTACACGCTCGCCGGCATCTCCAAATCGGTCGTCACGGCGGGCGTTCAGGGGGGCTGGGATCAGCGCATCGACGTCTGGTATCCCTTCATCGTCGGCGGCTCGCCGGACCTGATCTCCGTCACCGCCAACTCCGACTACGAGACGCTCGAGGAGCTGATCGAAGCGGCGAAAGCGAACCCCGGTTCGATCCAGGCCGGTGCGAGCGCGGCCGGCTCGATCCACCACCTCAACCTCCTGGCGCTTCAGGACGGCACGGGCGCCGAGTTCAACTACATCCCCTACGACGGCTCGGCGCCGGCGCAGAACGCGGCCGTGGCCGGTGAAGTCGAGGTGGTCGTCACCTCGCTCGCCGAGCAGCAGCAGCTCCTCCAAGCGGGCCGGCTGCGTCCGCTCGCCATGCTGACCGAGGACGGCTTCACGCTCGACGGCACCGACATCCCCTCCGCCTTCACCGCGTATCCGTCCCTCACCGAGCACCTGCCGATTGGCCAGGCGATCGGCTTCGCGGTCAGCAACGAAGCGTCCGACGAGGTCAAGCAGACCCTCTCCACGGCCTTCGAGAAGGCGATGCAGAGCGACGCGGTGAAGTCGTTCGCCGACGCCAACTTCTACGCCCTCTCCGGCGAGCATGGGGCCGAAGCGGCCGAGACGTTCGCCAACCTGGAGTCTCTCTTCGCCTGGACGCTTTGGGATCTCGACGCCGCTTCGGTGAACCCCGAAGAGCTCGGCATTCCCAAGCCCTAACGGCCACGAAGGACCGGGTCGCGCCCCCGTGTGCGGCCCGGTCGTGAGACGCTCCAACAGTCAGGGATCCAGTCGCTATGCGTGAGATAGACCCGGGGCCGGAGACGCCAGACGCGGGCCTTGCCCGTCTGCGCAAGGCCGACGTGTGGACCGGGTTGGTGCTGGCCGCCGTCGGCGCCGCGATGGTCGCCGAGGCGCTGACATTCCCGCTCGAAGGCACCTACGCCGGGGTGCGCAACGCCTGGTACGTGTCGCCCGCGCTCTTTCCGCTGATCGTCGCCGGGGGGCTGTGCGCCCTCTCGCTGGGTCTGGTGGGGAAGGCGGTGCGGGACTACAGGCGCCTTCAGCCGGGCGGGCGCGTGCTGGGGCTTCGCCTTCCCGCGATGTCCGGCGGGGCGGGCGACGCGCTCCTGATCGCGTGCCTTCTGGCGATGTATATCGTCGGCCTCGTGCCGCGTGTGGACTTCGCCGTGGCGACGGCGCTCTTTCTCGCCGTCTTCATGGGCGCCTATGTCATCGCCTCGGTGACGGGACGCGCCCTGCTGGTGGCGACGCTGGGGGTGCCGTCGGCCGCCGCGCTGGCCGTGGCACTCGCCGGGGCCTGGCCCGCGCAGCGCTCCGCCGGGCAGTTCCGCGCCGACGGGATGGTCGCTTCCGTCCTCGTCGTCGCCATCCTCGTGCTCGCCGTGTTCGCCCGCGGGACGGAGCGGCGCCGGCTCGTTCCGGTCATCGCCAGCGCGGTGGGAGCGGCGTTGATCCTCTCGGTGGTGTTCAAGTACGGGCTTCTGGTACCGCTACCGCGTGAAGGCGTCGGCGTCGCTCTCCTGGAACAGGGTGATGAACGCCCTCTCCGGCCTGTTGGGCTAGCGCGGCGATGGGCGGCCTCAACGAAATCGCAGCCTTCGCCGGACAGATCGTCTCGATCCTGTCCACGCCGCAGAACTGGCTCATCCTCATGGGGGCGAGCCTCCTCGGGATCGTCTTCGGCGCGCTGCCGGGGCTGACGGCGACGCTCGGCGTCGGACTCCTCGCCACGCTGACCTACGGCTTCGGCTATCAGACGGCGCTGATCGCGCTGATCGCGCTCTACGTCGGCGCCATTTACGGCGGCTCCTACCCGGCGATCCTCCTCAACATTCCGGGCACCGCCGCCTCGGCCGCCTCGGCGATGGACGGCTACCCGATGTCGGCCCGCGGCGAGGGCGGGCGCGCGCTCGGCCTCACCACCACGGCCTCCTTCATCGGGACGCTGCTGGGCATGGTGGCGCTGGCGCTCCTGTCGCCGCTGATCGTCGAGGTGGCGCTGGGGTTCACCAGCTACGAGTACTTCCTCCTCGCCCTCTTCGGCATCCTCGTGTCGGGCACGCTGCAGAGCCCGGACCTCGTGGTGAAGGGCTGGATCGCGGGCTTCATCGGCATGGCGCTGTCCGTGGTCGGACGCGATCCGTTGATGTTCTACCCGCGCTACACGTTCGGCGAACCCGCACTCGACCAGGGGCTCGAGGTGGTGCCGGTGCTCATCGGTGCATTCGCGATCCCGCAGATCATCACGACTCTGTCGAGCCGGGCGCCGCTCGCGCTGACGCAGGTGAAGGACCGCGTCCTGCCGGAGCTCGGCACGCTGGTGAAGAACATCCGCCACATCGTGCGCTCGGCGGCGATCGGCATCGGGATCGGCGCGGTGCCGGGTGTCGGCGAGGACATCGCCGGCTGGGTCTCCTATGGCGCCGCCAAGAGCACGTCGCGCCATCCCGAGACGTTCGGCACCGGCGAACCGGCCGGCCTGGTCTCGGCGGAGACGGCGAACAACGCCTGCATCGGCGGCGCGCTCATTCCGCTGGTGACGTTGGGGATCCCCGGCAGCCCGCCGGCGGTCATGCTCCTCGGCGCGCTCATGCTGCACGGGCTGACCCCGGGGCCGATGCTGTCGATCTCGAACCCGACGTTCATCGCCGAGCTGGCCGCGATCATGGTGCTCGCCTCCGCCGCCATGTGCATCAACGGGCTGCTGCTGGCCAAGCAGGTGGTCAAGGTGCTCGCCCTGCCGAGCGAGATCTTCCTGCCGGTCGTGGCCGTGCTCTCGGTCATCGGGTCCTACGCGCTGGGGCTCAATATCGAGAACCTCTACCTGATGCTCGCCGTCGGTCTCGGCGCGTACCTCCTTACCATCATGAAGTACCCGATCGCGCCGCTCGTCATCGGCGTCATCCTTGGGCCGATGGCGGACGAGAACCTGCGCCGGGCGTTCATGGTGGGGCAGGGGAGCCCGGCCGGTTTCGTCGAGCGGCCGGTGAGCCTGATCCTGATCGGCGCCATCCTGCTCCTCGTCGCCGGGCAGCTTCCGCAGGTGCGCCGGCTGCTCGGCCGGGCCGTCTCCCGCGGCGCCGCGGCACCGCCTGGAACCGGACCTCGCGAATGACCGGCACGCCCCGCACTTCGCCCGCCTGACCGCCGCCTCTCGGCCCGATCCGCCCCCTTTGGGCCAACGGGACCGCCGGCCAAGCGTGGCGGGCACCGCACGAACGACACAACCAGAACCAAGCAGAAAGAGCGCCGCAATGGCTGACTATGAGATCGCGGTCTTCCCCGGTGACGGCATCGGCGTCGAGGTGATGGCCTCGGCGCTCGCGGTGCTGGAGGCGATCGAAACCCGTTTCGGTTTCACCCTGGCGAAGACGACATGGGACGGGGGCGCCGCCTACTATCGCCAGACCGGCCAGGATCTCCCCGACGGCGCTTTCGGCGCGGCGCGGGTGGCCGATGCGATCCTCTTCGGTGCCATGGGCTTGCCGGACGTGCGCCTGCCGGATGGGACGGAGATCGCCCCCCACCTCGAGATGCGGCGCGCGTTCCGCCTCTTCGCCGGGGTGCGGCCGGCCCGCAAGTATCCCAACACGCCATCGCTTCTTTCGGACCCGCGGGCGGAGGCGACCGACCTCATCGTCTTGCGCGAGTCCACCGAGGGTCTCTTCGCGTCCCGCGGCCGCGGGACGATCGAGGGTGGCGAGGTCGCGCGCGACACGATGGAGATCACGCGTCGCACCAGCGAGGACCTCTTCGACTTCGCCTTCGCCCTCGCGCGCCGCCGGACGGACCGAGGCCGCGGACAGCGCACGGTCACCTGCGTCGACAAGTCGAACGTCTTCGTCTCGATGGCGTTCTTCCGGTCGGTGTTCGACGAGCGGGCCGCCCTCAACACGGACGTCACGGCCGACCACGCCTATGTGGACGCGGCCGCTCTCAATCTCGTCCGCAAGCCTTGGGAGGCCGACATCCTGGTGATGGAGAACATGTTCGGCGACATCCTCTCGGACCTGTGCGGCGGCCTCGTCGGCGGGATGGGCATGGCCCCTTGTGCCGAGATCGGCCTGGAGCACGCGCTGTTCCAGCCGGCGCACGGCTCGGCGCCGGACATCGCCGGCCGCGGCATCGCCAACCCGACAGCGATGATCGTCTCCACCGCCATGATGCTCGACTGGCTCGGCCAGCGCGCCGGCGACGCGCGCCTTTGCGATGCAGCCGAGGTGATCGAGGAGGCCGTCTGGCAGACCTACGCCGACAATGTCGTCCTACCCACGGAACTCGGCGGTGAGAGCGGGAACGCCGAGGTCACGCGAGCCGTCCTCGACCGGCTGGGCTGACGGCGCCGGGCGGACCGCGCGCAGGAGCCGGCGACGCTCTCGCGCATTCGCCTGCGTCTGAAGGAGGGCGCGATCATCACCGCCCGCCTTGGGGTTCGAGGCCGATCCCGCAGACGATAACAAGGCGCCTGCCGAAATCGCGCCCGCTGCGCTCGGGCTCTGATCTGCCGCGCCGTCGACAGTGGCGACAGACGGACGGACTCCCAGCCGCGCCACATCACCACGGCTTGGGGGCGGCGCCTGCTTGCGATTCGTCAGGCGGCGCCGCAATAAGGGCGAGCGACGCCCTCTGCGATGGTCGTCGTCCCGAAGCGCGGAATGGCGACCATCAACAAAGGATGTGCACGAACGCTCGCGGAGAGGCTTGGGCCGCTTGCCGCACCATGTCCGGCTTCGTCTCGGCAAAGCAACGCAGGCTCTGAGCGAGGGGAGGCGCTGCGGACGGCGCCAAGGAAAACGGCGCGTCGCGCCAACGGTCGATCCGAGGGGGACCCGAACAAGGGTCGCGCGTGCCCGGAACACCTGCGGCCGGATCAACGAGAATGCCGGTATCGCCGCCAACAGAGCGGCGGACTGGAACACCTGAGAGGAAGAGGGCGGATGCCGGTGAGGGAAGCGGACGTTTGCGTGATCGGTGCCGGCGTCTCCGGGCTGACGGCGCTGAAGGCGCTGGGCGAGGCGGGGGTCGCGGCGGAGGGGATCGAGCGCGGATCCGACATCGGCGGGATGTGGCGCTACGGCAATGACAGCGGCACCTCGTCGGCGTACCGCAGCCTGCACATCGATTCGTCCCGCCAAAGCCTCGGCTGGCCGGATTTCCCACTCGCCGAGACGCTGCCGGACTACCCCTCCCACGCTCAGATGCTGGCCCACTTCGAGGCCTACGCCGACCGCTTCGGCCTGCGCGAGCGCATCCGCTTCGGCCGCACCGTCGTCTCCGTTTCCCCGACCGCCGGCGGCTTCGCGGTGACCAGCGAGCCAACGGGTGGCGGCGAACGGACGACGCGGCACTACGGGACGGTGATCGTCGCCAATGGCCACCTGTCCGACCCGCGCCTGCCCGACTTCCCGGGGACGTTCGACGGCGAGGCGATGCACTCGCACCACTACCGCGTCGCCGATCCGTTCGAGGGCAAGCGGGTTCTCGTCGTCGGCATCGGCAACTCGGCGGTCGACATCGCGGTCGATGTCGCCAAACGGGCGGAGGCGGTGGTGCTGTCGACCCGCCGCAGCGCCTGGATCATGCCGAAGTACGTCGCCGGTATGCCGACCGACCGCGTGCTGGGCGCGCTGATCCGGCGCTTCAAGCTGCCGGTGCCGGTGGCGCGGACGGTCTTCGCGAAGATCGCGCGGCTCGCGTACGGCAAGCAGGAGCGTTTCGGCGTCCGGCTGCCGAAGCACCCGGTTTGGCGCGAGCACGCGACGCTCTCGCAGGACCTGCTGCCGTACATCGGCCACGGCTGGATTCGCATGAAGCCCAACGTGGCAGCGCCTGGAGGGGGACGAGGTGGCGTTCGAGGACGGCACCCGCGAACCGGTCGACGCCATCGTTTACGCCACCGGCTACAAGACGACGTTTCCGTTTCTCGACCCCTCGGTGTTCACGGTGGCCGATGCGCGGCCGCCGGCGCTCTACCGGCGCATCGTGGCGCTCGACCATCCCAACCTGATGTTCGCCGGCCTGCTGCAGCCGATCGGTCCGACCATCCCGCTCGTGGAGAGCCAAGCCCGCTGGATCGCCGCCGTGCTCTCCGGCCGCCTGCCGCTCCCGTCGCGCGCCGAGATGGCGGCGGAGGTGGAGCGTCACAGGGCCCACGCCGCCAAACGCTACCTGAACGCCGCCCGCTACACGCTCGAGGTCGATGCGCGCGCATATTCCGCCGAGATGAAGAGCGATCTGAAGAAGGCGTCGGAAACGGCCCCGGCGCGCAGCCCGGCGCAGAGTCCCGCGGCCGTGCCCGTGCCCGCGGACGCCAAATGACCGCGATCGACATCGGCCGCGTCGGCGGCACCTGCTTCGTCGCAGTGCCCGGCCTCGCTGCCGAAATCTGCGTCCACACCGTTCTCGGACGCGCTCTCGCCCTGTTCGTCCCCGTCGAAGGAACCACCCGATGAGTCTTGCCGCCCTCGTCCGCCCCGCCAGCATTGCCGTCGTCGGGGCGTCGGAGAATGCCGACAAGATCGGCGGGCGGCCGATCCACTACATGAAGGTCTGCGGCTACAAGGGCCGGATCCTGCCGATCAATCCGGCGCGCGACACGGTGCAGGGCGTCCCCGCCTTTCCCTCGCTCGACGCGCTGACCGAGGCGCCTGACGCGGTCGTCATCGCCGTTCCGGGCAGCGCCGCCGTGGAGGCCGTGGAGGCCTGCGCGCGGATCGGCGCCAAGGCCGCGATCATCATCGCGTCGGGCTTCGGCGAGATGGGCGAGGCCGGCAAGCGCGAGGAGGCACGCATGCGCGATCTCGCCCACGCCGCGGGGATGCGCCTCGTCGGGCCGAATAGCCAGGGCCTCGCCAACTTCGGCAACGGCGCCATCATGAGCTTCTCGACCATGTTCTCCGAGGCGCCGCCGCAGGACGGGCCGGTCGCCATCATCAGCCAGAGCGGCGCGATGGCGGCGGTGCCCTACGGCCTCCTGCGTCAGCGTGGTGTCGGCGTGCGCCACGTCCACGCCACCGGCAACGACTGCGACGTGACCGTCGCCGAGCTCGCCACCGAGGTGGTGCAGGACGAGGACGTGCGCCTGCTCCTCCTCTACTTCGAGGCGCTCGACGATCCGGCGATGCTCGCCCGCGCCGCCGCGCTCGGGCGCGCACGGGGCGTGCCCATCGTCGCCGTGAAGTCGGGCCGTTCGGCGCACGGTCGCCGCGCCGCCGCCTCGCACACCGGCGCGATCGCCACGCCCGACCGCACCGTCGACGCCTTCTTCGAAAAGCACGGCATCTGGCGCGCGGGCGGCATGGCGGAGATGGTGCGCGCGGCGGAGATGTACCTCCACGGCTGGGATCCCGAGGGGCGCAACATCGCCATCCTCTCCAACAGCGGCGCCAGCGGCGTCTTGTGCGCCGACGCCGCGGAGAAGGCCGACCTGCCGCTGGCGACGCTCTCGGCCGAGACCGAGCGGACCGTCGCCGAAGCGCTCCCCGCCTTCGCCTCGCCGAAGAACCCGATCGACGTGACGGCGGCGCTCCTATCGGACTCCGGGCTCCTCGGCAAGGTGTTGCCGGCGGCGGGGGCGGACGCGGACGTCGACCTCTTCCTGCTGAGCCTGCCCGTCAGCGGTCGCGGCTACGACTTTCCGCAGTACGCGCGCGACGCCGCCGCGTTCACGCGTGTGACCGGCAAGCCGGTCGTCCTGTCGGCGCCGCAGCCGCGCGTGCGGGCGGCGTTCGCGGAAGCCGGCGTTCCGGCGTTCGAGACCGAGGACGACGCCATCGCCGCGCTCGCCCAGTTCGCCAGCCACAGGGCGATGATGCGACGCCCGGTGGTCGACCCGGTGGCACCGCGTGCGGCGGTGGCGGGCGCGGCGCAGCCGATGAGCGAGGCGGCCTCGCTCGATCTCCTCGAGCGATACGGGGTGCGGGCGGTGCGGCGAAGGATCTGCCGCAGCGCGGATGACGCCATCGCGTTCCTCGCCGAGACCGGCGGCGCGATCGTGCTGAAAGCCGTGTCCGCCGCGATCCCGCACAAGTCCGAGCATGGCCTCGTCCACGTCGGCCTGGCCGATGCGGCCGCCGTCAGGGAGGCGTTCCGCAGCATCGCCGAGACGGTCGAGGCGCTCGGGCATCCGTTCGAAGGGGCGCTGGCCGCCGAGATGGTTCGCGGCGGGCGCGAGATCGTGGTCGGCGGGCACATGGACCCGGTGTTCGGGCCGGTCGTCGTGGTCGGCGACGGCGGCGTCGCCGTCGAAGCGATGCCGGACAACGCCCTGCTGCTGCCGCCGTTCGCCGCGAAGGACGTGTCGCGCGCCATCGACCGGCTGCGCATCGCGCCTCTGTTCCGCGGCGTGCGTGGCCGGCCGCCGCTCGACCGCGCGGCCGTCGCGGTGGCGGCCATGGCGGTTGCGAACCTCCTCGCCGACGAGACGGCCGGCGTTGTCTCGGTCGACATCAACCCGCTGATCGTCTCGGCGGACAGTGCGGTCGCCGTGGACGGGCTCGTCGAGACCGCGCTGCCCGTCGCGGATGGCACGGCGCCTGTGATGGCCGGCGTCGCATCCTGATCCGCCGGTCACCGCAGGCGCCGTCAGACCGAGGCGCGGGGCCGATCACCATTGCGGCGAGGATCGCCGACTCGACCGGCCTTTCCGCGGCAGGACGCGCGCCGTTTCAGTGGCGCGCGGCGGGCGCAGGAGAGGTCGATCTGGAGCGTCGCACCGGCTGCCATCGGCCGTCCTCTAAGACCCGGACCGGTCTCGGTGCGCGTCGGTCCAAAGTTCGCCACAGTCGGCGGATCGAGCCGTGGTCCTGAGCCCGAGCCGTCCCGAAATGGGCCGGCCGGTCAGACCACCTTGTCCCAGCGGCGGGAGAGGCGGACGGCGCCGTTGATGATCCCCACCATCGAGTAGGTCTGCGGGAAGTTGCCCCACAGCTCGTTGGTGGAGGGGTCGACGTCCTCCGACAGCAGGCCGAGGTGGTTGCGGCAGCCGAGCATCGTCTCGTAGATCTCCGCGCGCCTCCTCGCGGCGCTCCATGCGGCCGAGCGCGTCGATGTACCAGAAGGTGCAGACGTTGAACGCCGTCTCGGGCCGGCCGAAATCGTCCGCCGCGTGGTAGCGGTAGAGGTGGTCGCCGCGGCGCAGCTTCTCGCCGATGCGGTCCACGGTGGAGACGAAGCGCGGGTCCAGCGGGTCGATGAAGCCGACCTCGGTCATGAGGAGCAGCGACGCGTCGAGATCCTCGCCGCCGAAGCTCTCGGCGAAGGCGCCGACCTTCTCGTTCCAGGCTTCGTCGCAGATGCGCTTGTGCACCTCGTCGGCCCGCGAGCGCCAGTGTCTGGGGTTTATGCCGAGCTGGTTGGCGATCTTGGCGAGCCGGTCGAGCGCGGCCCAGCACATCAGCGAGGACGAGGTGTGGACGCGAGCGCGGGTCCGCAGCTCCCAGATGCCGGCGTCCGGCTCGTTGTGGAGCATGTACGCGCGGTCGCCGATCACCTCGAGATGGCGGAAGTCCTCCATCGACCCCTGCCGCATCAGGCGCTTGTCGAAGAAGGCCTGGGCGGCGGCGAGCACGATGTTGCCGTAGACGTCATGCTGGTAGTGCTCGTAGGCCTGATTGCCGACGCGGACCGGACCCATGTCGCGGTAGCCGGGGAGGTCCTCCACCCGCTCGACCAGCGCCTGCTCCAGGCCGATGCCGAAGACCGGCTGGATATGGTCGCCCTTGGTAAGAGCGATCACGTCGCGGATCCAGGCGAGGTAGTTCTCCAGCGTCTGCATGTCCGACAGTGCGTTGAGCGCGCGAACGACGAAGAACGCGTCCCGCAGCCAGCAGTAGCGGTAGTCCCAGTTGCGCTGGGAGCCGGCATGCTCGGGGATCGAGGTGGTGGCGGCGGCGACGATCGCGCCGGTCTCCTCGAAGGTGCAGAGCTTGAGGGTGATGGCGGCACGGATCACCGCTTCCTGGTATTCCAGCGGCAGCGCCAGGCGCAGGGTCCAGGTCTTCCAGTAAGCGGCGGTCTGCTCCTGGAACTCTCGGCCGATGGAAGCGGGGCTGGCCGTCAGCGACTCGTCCGGTCCGAGGAAGAGGGAGAGTTCGCGCTCCAGGACGAAGAACGATTCGTCGCGGATATAGGTGATCGGCGCGTCGGTGGTGAGGCGCATCGCGATGCCCTCGCCGACGAAGCGCACGTGGTTGGAGCCGGACGTGATCTGCGGCCGCTCCTTGCCCCAGTGGAACCGGGGGCGCAGCACGATCTTGACCCGCGGGCGGCCGGAGACGGGACGCATTCGCCGCACGATCTGTGCCGGGCGGAAGGTGCGGCCGCGCGAGGCGAAGCGGGGGCAGAAGTCGTCGATCTCGACCGTCGATCCGTCGGTCGCGATGAGCTGCGTGCGCAGGATCGCAGTGTTCTCGATGTACCACTGCTTGGAGTGGCTGAAATCCTCGATCTGGATCGCGTACTGGCCGTCGCCGGGTTTGCCGTTGGTGCCGAGGAGCGAGTGGAAGACAGGATCACCGTCCGGTCGCGGCAGGCACCACCAGACGATGTTGGCTTGATCGTCGACCAGCGCCTGCACCGAGCAGTTGCCGATCATGCCGAGGGCCAGTGTACTCACGCAGGGACCCCGGCCAGCCTGACCGAGCCAGTCGTGCACGGCGGCCACGTCCGAAAGGCGGTAGGCCGCGTCGGTGTTGCCGTCACCCACCTTGATGCCGAAGCCGCCGATCGCGTTGGCGGCGCGAATCCCATCTTCGTCCGTCACGTCGTCCCCAATGAAAATCGGTGTGCGGCCGAGGAAGGGCGGCCGTTGCATGAATGAGCTGACGGCCGCGCCCTTGTCGAAGCCGCGGCGCTTGGCCTCCACGACCATCTTCCCGCAGATGAGGTGCAGCGCGTCGAGATCGGCGGTGGCCTGCTCCATCGCGTCGATCACGTCCTGCTCGCGCGTGGGGTTGGCGCGGTAGTGGACGGCGACGCCGGCGCCCTTGTCCTCCATGGACACGCCGTCGCCCAGGAACGGGAAGGCGGCGATACGCTCGCGCAGGGTGTCCATCTCGGGCGGGGCGGGCTGGTGCTGGATGTCGGTGCCCGGAGCGTTGCGAAGCTCCAGCCCGTGCATGCCGGCCGCGGCGATGGGAATGCCGAGGAAGCCGTCGATATCTTCGATGCGGCGGCCCGACACGACGGCGACGGCCCCGGAGGTCCGTGCCACGATGCGTTCGACGAGGGATTGGAGGGTCGGCGCGACCACGACTCCGTCTGGACGATCGGCGATCTCGACGAGCGTTCCGTCGAAGTCGAGGAACAGCGCCGGACGATCCGGCACGGGTGGGGTCATGCAGTCCGGCTCAACGGCTTCTATGACGACCCCCATGGCCGCCGCACTGCACCATGAACCTTCGGGCGTTCTGGGGCAACTGTCGAATACCGTTGGCATCGTTCCAAAAGGCTCGATATGCCCATCACGCAAGCCTCAACACACCGCGGCGTCTCGCGCGCGGCGATCTCGGGATCGGATATGGACAGCCACATTCGCTTCGCCCTGCACCTTTCGGGCGAGGCGCGCGGCAGTGAGATCCACCACGAGCGGGACGTGGCGCACCTGGTGTCGTCGCACGCGCCCCTGTGGTTGCACCTCTCGACGGACCATCCGGATACCGAGGAGTGGATCGCGCAGCACCTGACCTACCTGGCCGCCCCGGTGCGCGAGGCGCTGCTGGAGCCGGAGACGCGCCCGCGCGCGCTGTGGACGGGCGCCGGCCTGCTGGTGATCCTGCGCGTCATCAACGTGAACGCGGGCGAGGATCCGGAGGACATGGTGCCGGTCCGCCTGTGGCTCGACGCGCACCGCGTGGTGTCGCTGGCGAGTTCTCACGTGCGGGCGATCGCCACGGTCGCGGACGAGGTCCGCGCCGGCGGCGGCCCCGCGACGCCGATGGCCCTGCTGGCGGAGCTGGTGCGGCAGATCACCGACCGCATCGAACGCCACGCCGCCGAGCTGGAGGAACGCGTCGACGGGCTCGAGGCCGCCACCATCGCCGAACCCCGCGACGACCTGCGCAAAGAGGTGGCCGACCAGCGGCTCGAGCTGACGGAGCTGCGGCGCTACATCCAGCCGCAGCGCGACGCGATCGCTGCGATCGTGCACATCGCGCCATCGTTGATGGAGGCGAACGACCGCGCCGCGCTCCTCGAGCAGCACGACCAGCTCACCCGCGTCGCCGAGCAGCTGGAGGCCCAGCGCGAGCGGCTGCAGACGTTGCGCGACGAGCTCGGCAGCGCCCAGGCCGAGCGGCTCAACCGCAACCTCTACGTTGTGTCGGTGATCTCGTCGGTGTTCCTGCCGCTGGGGTTTCTGACCGGGCTGATGGGGGCCAACCTGGGGGGCATCCCGGGCGAGAACTCAAGCGTCGGGTTCTGGGCGTTCACCGGGATCCTTGCGCTGATCGGCGGGGGCGTCCTCGTGGTGCTGCGGGTCGCCCGCATTCTGTAGCGGCCCGGCGCCCGCCGACGTTAGGCGTGCGGCAGGTCGAGCCGATCGGGCGCCTTGCACAGCTCGTAGATGACGCAGGCCTCGCACAAGGGGCGGCGCGCCTTGCACACGTGGCGGCCGTGCAGGATCAGCCAGTGGTGCGCGCCGCGCAGGTAGCGCTCCGGCACGATCTTCTCGAGCTGCTTCTCCACGTCGTCCGGCGTCTTGCCCGGCGCGAGGCCCAGGCGATTGCCGATGCGGAAGATGTGCGTGTCGACCGCAATGGTCGGCTCGCCGAAGGCGACGTTGAGGACGACGTTGGCGGTCTTGCGCCCGACGCCGGGGAGCGCCTGCAGCGCCGCACGTTCGCGCGGGACCTCGCCGCCGTGCTCAGCGACGAGCGCTTGCGACAGCGCGATCACGTTCTTGGCCTTGGTGTTGAAGAGGCCGATGGTCTTGATGTAGTCGCGCAGCCGCTCCTCGCCGAGGTCGGCCATCTTCTGCGGCGTGTCGGCGACCTCGAACAGCGTTCGGGTCGCGCGGTTGACGCCGACATCCGTCGCCTGTGCCGACAGTGCCACGGCCACGAGCAGCGTGAACGGGTTGGTGTATTCGAGCTCGGTCTGCGGCTCGGGCAATGCATCGGCAAGGCGCTGGAAGAGCGCGTCCGCCTCCGCCTTGCTGTAGCGGCTGTTCTTCAGCGTCTTGGGCTTGGCCTGCGGCTTTGCCGCCTTGGTTGGCCCCTTGGCATTGCCCGACGCTCTCGCCGGTTTGGCGGCACCGGCTGTCGCTTTCGCCCCCCGCCCTGGCTTGCCGGGCATACCGCCGGGGGGATGGCCGCCCTCGGCTTCCACCACCGCCTTGGCCTTGGCGGCGCGCCGCTGCGGGGAGGCGGGCGCGGCGACAGTCTCGCCGGCCGCTCGGCTCGCAGCCGCCTTGCGGGGCGACGGCTTCGGCGCCGCGCTCTTTGTCACTTCGGGACGCTCTTCGGCCGCAGAGGCTTTGGAGGTTCGCTTGGCGGCCGTCTTCTTTTCGGTCACTGCAGGAATGCCTCGTCCCATACGCGTTCGATGACGCGGGTCCAGGTCACGTGCGGCTCGGCGAGCGTCGGGGCGTCGACGCTGATATCACCGCCGAAGAGGCCGCGCGCGCCGGCCGGCAGTCGGTCCACCGCAAGTACTGTCGGGTCGCCCCACACCTCGGGGTCCGCCTTGCGCGCCTGCGCCTCGGGCGACAGCAGGAAGTCCGCCACCACCAGCGCACCCGCCTGATCGCCGGCATTGGCCGGGATCGCGACGAAGTGGACGTTGCCGATCGACCCGTCCGCGAAGGTCGCGACGCGGCTCTCGGGCGGCAACAGCCCGTCATTGACGCCGGCCACCGCGTCGGACGGATTGCCGGTCAGCGCTAGCAGCAGCTCGCCGTCGGCATAGAGGCCGCGCTGCTCGGCGACGCCCGTGGGGAACGCCGCGCCGGAGCGCCACAGGTGCGGGTGGATGCGCTCCAGCACCGGTATCAGCGTGTCGCGCACGATGCTGTCCGCATCCTCGCCGGCGGGGGCGTAGAGGACGCTGCGGTCCGGAACGAGGTCCATCAGGAGTTGCTTGAGGAACGTGGTGCCGGTGAAGTTCGGCGGCTGCGGATAGGTGAAGCGGCCGGGGTTCGCTTCGATGAACGCAATCAGCGTCGTCCAGCGAGCGGGGCGGCTCGGGCGTGCGCGCGGCATCGTAGATGTAGACGAGCTGGGCGCGGCCCCAGGGACTTTCCTGGCCCTTCACCGGCACGCCGAAGTCGTCGCGGATCGCGTCGCCGTAAAGCTCCATGTCGACGAGGGCGCGGTTGGGAAGGGTCTCGGCCCACGCGTCGTCGCGCAGGAGGTCGTTGGCCTGCATGGCGACGAAGTTCTCGCCGTTGATCCAGACGAGGTCGACCGCGCCGCCCTCGGTCTCGCCGGCGGTCTTTTCCGCGAGCACCCGGGCCACGGCCTCGGCGGTGTCGGCGAGCTTCACGTGGTTGAGGGTGATGCCGTAGCGGGCCGCGACCTCGTCGCCGACCCAGGCGATGTAGTCGTTGATGTGCGTCTCACCGCCCCAGGCGTACCAGTCGACCGTCTGCCCTTCGGCGGCGGCGAGCGACCGTGGGCCAGTCGGTGACGGCCGGATCTTGCGCGGCGGCGGGCGCGGCGAGAAGGCATGGCGGCGAGGGCGGCGGCAGTAAACGCATCGGTCAGCTCTCGAGATGCGGTGCGCAGCGCGACGAGGTGAGGATCTGCGGCAGCACCTGCCGGTGGGCCGTCGGCGGGGAAGTGGACGTAGAGCGGCACGCCGGCGCGGCCGAACTCTTCGATGAAATGTGTCACCTCCGGGTCGCGCCGGGTCCAGTCGGCCTTGAGGTAGGTGACGTCGTTGTCGGGTCAGCTCGTCGAGGAAGGCCTCGCCCGACAGCACGACCCGCTCGTTGACCTTGCACGTGATGCACCAGGCGGCGGTGACGTTGACGAACACCGGCGTGCCCTCGGCGCGCAGGCTGGCGAGGCGCGCGGGGGAGAACGGCTGATGCGATGCCGGATCGGTCGGCCCGGAGGCTCTGGGGACCGGCCGCCTCCGACTGCCCGGCGAGCGCGACAGCCGCCGCTGGCCGCAGCGCCGGCCAGAGCGAGACGAGGGCGAGGGCGAGGCTGGCGACGGCGAGGCCGGTCGCGACGCGGTGGGAGCGGCCCGACCCGCGTTGCGACAAGCCGAACAGCCACGCGGCCATGGCCACGAAGACGATCGCCGCCATCGCCGGCAGCAGCGACTCCACGCTGACGAGCTGCGCCAGCACCCAGAAGAGCCACGCCGCGGTCAGATAGAGCGGGAAGGCGAGCGCCTGCTTGAAGCGCACCATCCACATGCCGGGCCGTGGCAGGAGTCGCGCCGCGCCGGGGAGCGCCGCCAGCACCACGAACGGCAGCGCGAGGCCGATACCCAGCGCTGCGAAGACGGCGAGGGCGTAGACCGGGGAGGCGACCAGCGCCGCCCCCATCGCCGGAGCCATGAACGGAGCCGTGCATGGGGTCGCGACGACGCTGGCGAGGAGACCGGTGGAAAAGGCCGAACCCGGGCCGCTGCCGCCCCGCGCGCCGAGCCGGGTGAAGGTGGTGCCGAACTCGAACACGCCGGAGAGGTTGAGACCGAAGGCGAAGAGGATCAGCGTCATCGCCGCCACGAAGGCCGGGCTCTGAAGCTGGAAGCCCCAGCCGACCGCCTCGCCGCCGGCGCGCAAGCCCAGAAGCACCGCCGCCACGACCCCGAGGCTGACGATCACGCCGGCCATGTAGGCCCCGCCGACGCGCGCTCGGTGGCGCAGAGGGGCATCGGCGTGGGCGACGAGCCCCAGCGCCTTCACCGCCAGCACCGGGAAAACGCACGGCATCAGGTTGAGGATCATGCCGCCGAGGAAGGCGAGCCCCAGCGCCTGCCATAGACCGAGGCCCGGCGCGGCGGCCGCATCGCTGCGCCGGCGCGGTCATCACCGGGGTGGGCGTTTCGGCCAGGGCGCCCGGCGCGATGTCCGCGAATGCGCTCGGCGTCGTGCTGCCGGCACCGCCGTTCCGCCCCCGGCAGAGGCAGAGATGGTGCTGCCCTGCCCGCCGCCGGAGCCGCCGCTCGGCGCGCTTGCGGCGACAGCGGGGGGGAGGATCGGCTGGGCCGGTCGCCGTTATCTCAATGGCGTTTTCCCGGGTGCTCAGGACACCGGACGAGCGTCCCGTCGAGGCGCCTTCTTGGTGGGCGTGAGGGTGAGACGGACGCCGTCCGCGGTCGCGACGGCCTGCTGCTCGGCCACGTGGTCCAGCGCATCCCGATCGAAGGCGAAGAAGTGCGCGTCCTGCCGCCGAGGCGCCCGGGACGTCGAGGCACGACCGTGTCTCCGTCGCGGCGTAGGTCGCCGCGACGTCGCTCTTCTCCGGCAAGCCCCACTCGGCCTGCACGAACGCGAATGGCCACCGAGGAATCGGGCTCCGAGGTCGGGCCCGGTGGCGATCTCGAATGATGCGGTGCCGCTGGCGGGGATGCAGATCTTCTCGCACACCAGCCAGTCGACGTGGACGCTCACGGGCCATGGCGCACCGACAGGCCAGTCCTGCGGGACGGTGAGGTCGGTGAGCAGGGTGAATGCTGTCCGCATAGCCGTGGTTCATCAGCGGCGGATAGGGGAGCAGCTCCGGCGTCGGAAAGCGCAGCGGTCCGGCTTCGCCCCCGTCGAGCGTCCACTCCACCACCGGTGGACCGCCGAAGTCGCCCGGGTTGACCCAGTAGGTGTGCCAGCCCTTGTCCAGCGAATGGCGGAGCGCGACGTCGACCGTGTCGCCCGGGGCGGTGACGGCGTTGCGCACCAGGATCCGCGCAGACGACGTGGGCCGCGTCGATCCGCGCCGCTTCGCCCGCCACGGCCGGCGTCGGCGACGCGGCGGCAAGCGACAAGAGAACCGCGGCGGCGGCGAAGCGTGACCCAGCATGGACGCGGTATCTCCAGAATGCAGCTTGACTTACGCCTCTTGGACATCGAGCGCAAAGTCGGGTGGCTCACGATTGCGAGAATGGCCGCGACCGGCGCCGGATCATGCGAAAGGAGGGTGATGTGGAGCCGGAATTGACGATCGCACTGTGGTGCGTGCTGGCGGCCGGTATCCTGCCGCTCCTCACCGTCTACCCTGCGAAGTTCGACCGCAAGCTCGACAATCGCGACCCACGGCGCGCCATGCCGAGCAGACCGGCCTGCGCCGCCGTGCCTACGCTGCGCACCGCAACGGGTTCGAGGCGTTCCCACTGTTCGCCGTCGCCGTGATCGTCGCGCAGTCGACCGGGGCGGACCAGGCGACGGTCGACGCCCTGGCGGTCGCATTCGTGGTGGTGCGCGTTCTCTTCACGCTCGCGTACTACGCCAATTTGTCGCTCGTGCGGTCGGGCCTTTTCGCGGTCGGCTTCGCCGCCACGGTGGCGATCTTCACGGCATCCCAATGGACTTGAGGCGCTCCGGCGGCGGCCCCGGCTGGCTCGTGGCGGACATCCCGCCGCACGTTCCGCGATTACATCTCGTTCAGACAGAACCTTGGCGGGTTGCGCGAGGGCGATCCGCAGATAATGTCCCGGCCAGACAGATGTGGAGGTGTCACATGCGTGCCACGCTTTGGGCGCTCTTGATCTCGCTTGCCGTGGCCCCGAACGCGCTGGCTCAGATCGACCACCGATGCTGCGCCAGCCGCCGAGGCCGAAGCCGCCGAGCCGCAATGGCGCCACGCCAGCGCGCTCACCGGCGATCCGGGCTATCCGGAGGACTTCGCGCACTTCGACTACGTGAACCCGGACGCACCGAAGGGCGGGCGCGTGCGCCAGGCCGACACGTCGGGCTACAATTCGTTCAATCCGGTGCTCCAGCGCGGCAATCCGGCGCCGGGCCTGTCGCTCATCTACGATCCGCTGATGACCCCGGCGATGGACGAGCAGGACATCTCCGCCGCCTACGGTCTGATCGCCGAGGCGATGCGCTACCCGGACGATTTCGCGTGGGTCGAATACCGCATCGATCCCGACGCCACGTGGCACGACGGCACCCCCATCACCGCCGAGGACGTCGCCTGGACGTTGACCGCCGAGAAGGAGGCCGACCCCAACCGCGCCTTCTACTACAAGGACGTCGTCAGCGCCGAGGTGGTGGACGAGGGCGTCGTGCGGTTCACCTTCGCGCGGCCGGGCAACCGCGAGCTGCCCCACATCCTCGGCCAGCTCCAGCCGCTGCCGAAGGCGTGGTGGACCGGCACGGCGCCGGACGGGTCGCAGCGCTCCATCACCGAGGGCACGCTCGAGCCGCCGCTAGGCTCAGGCCCCTACGAGATCGCCCGCTTCGAGCCGGGCCGCTTCATCGAGTACGAGCGTGTCGACGACTATTGGGCCAAGGACCACCCGACCCAGATCGGCACCAACAACTTCGACCAGCTCCGATACGACGTCTATCGCGACCAGACCATCGTCGTGGAAGCCTTCAAGGGCGGCCGGTTCGACTGGCGTTTCGAGAACAGCGCCAAGAACTGGGCGACCGCCTACGAGAGCGACGCGCTGGCCCGCGGCGACATCGTCAAGGAAAAGTTTCCGATCCGCTCGCAGGGCGTGATGCAGGCATTCGTGATGAACCTGCGCCTGCCGAAGTTCCAGGACGAGCGGGTGCGCCGCGCGCTCAACCTCATGTACGACTTCGAGACGCAGAAGCGGACCGTGTTCTACGATCAGTACGACCGCATCTCGTCCTACTTCATGGGCACCGACCTCGCCTCCACCGGGCTGCCCGAGGGGCTGGAGCTGGAGATCCTGGAGGAGGTGAAAGACCTCGTGCCCCCGAAGGTGTTTACCGAGCCCTACACCAACCCCGTCGGCGGCTCGCGCGATGCGGTGCGGGCGAACGCGCGGGAGGCCGTGCGCCTCTTCCGCGAGGCGGGCTACGAGATCCGTGACGGTCGCATGGTCGACGCGCAGACGGGCGCGCCCTTCACCATCGACTTCGTGGACAACTCCCCCGCGTCCGAGCGATACGTGCTGCCCTACGCCAACAGCCTCGAGTTGATCGGCATCGACATGAACTTCCGCGTGCTCGAACTCGACGCAGTACGTGGAAAAGGTCCGAACGCGCGACTTCGAGATGACGACCCTGGCGTGGGGCCAGTCGAGCTCGCCCGGCAACGAGCAGGCATTCTTCTGGAGTTCGGAGGCGGCCGACCAGCCGCAGTCGCAGAACTACGCCGGCATCAAGGATGAGGGTGTCGACGCGCTGATTCAGAAGGTGATCCTGGCGCAGGATCGCGACGAGCTGGTTGCTGCCACGCGCGCACTCGACCGCGTGCTGCTCGCCCACAACTACGTCGTCCCGCTGTTCTACTCGGGCAACCAGCGGACGGCGCGGTGGAACATCTTCGGACGGCCGGAGACGATCCCGCCCTACGGCGCCCTGTTCCCGACCATCTGGTGGTACGACGACGAGAAGGCCGCCACCGTGGAGCGTCGCCAGTGAGCGGCGCGCGGCTGACCCGCGGGCCCACCGGCACCGCATCCTCGCCCGGTCGCGGTACTTCGCAGGCCGCCGACACCTCGGCCGTCAGCGGTGTGATGCGCCTCTCGCGCCGCCGCGTGCTGGAGCTGGCGGGGGCGGCGACGGCGCTCACCGCGGCGCCGCTCCTGGTGGGACGCGGCTCGCCTGCGGGAGCGGCTGGAGCGGCTGCACGCCCTCACCGTGTTCGGCAACCCGAAGCATCCGGCCGACTTCGCGCATTTCGACTACGTCAACCCCGACGCGCCCCGCGGTGGGGAGTTGCGCCTGGTCCCGTCCTCGTTCGCCGGCAACCAGAACCCGCAGACGTTCAACACCTTCAACATGTTCATCCTGCGGGGCAACTCGCCGCCGCTGATGCAGCTGACCCACGCGGCGCTGATGGTGCGCGGACTCGACGAGCCCGACGCCGTCTACGGCCACATCGCGGAGGGGGTCGAGATCGACGGGCAGCGCTACGCGTTCATCCTGCGCGAAGGGCTGACCTTCTCCGACGGCTCGCCGATCACCGCGGCAGACGTGGTCTTTTCGCTGACGACGATCCGCGACAAGGGCCACCCCGGCTATTCCGAGCCGCTGAAGAACATCGCCAGCCTGGAGGCCGCCGACGACCGGACCGCCGTCGTCACCTTCGCCGAGGGCACCTCCAACCGCCTGCCGCCGCTGGTGGCGACCTACCCGGTGCTCTCCAAGGCCTGGTACGAGGCGAACGACTTCAGCGCCGCCAAGCTGGACGTTCCCGTCACTTCCGGCCCCTACACGGTGGGCGACTTCTCCGGCGGCCGCTACGTCGCGTTCCAGCGCCGGCCGGACTTCTGGGGCGACCGCCTCGCCACCGGTGTCGGCCAGAACAACTTCGCCACCGTGCGCGTCGACTTCTACCGCGAGCGCACCCTGGCGTTCGAGGCGTTCAAGACCGGCAAGCTCAACTACCGCGAGGAGTTCACCTCCAAGGTCTGGGCGACGGAGTACAACTTCCCCGCCATCGAGCGCGGTGAGGTCATCCGCGAAACGTTTCCGGACGAGCGCCCGGCGGGTGCGCAAGGCTGGTTCATCAACACGCGGCGCGAGAAGTTCGCGGACAAGCGCACCCGCGAGGCGCTCAGCTGGGCGTTCGACTTCGAGCGCATGAACCGCGACCTCTTCCACGGCGCCTACACCCGCACCCCGTCCGTCTTCGTCAACTCCGACATGATGGCGGAGGGCGAACCGTCGCCGGCCGAGGTTGCGCTGCTGGAGCCGTTCCGCGACCAGGTGGACCCCGCCGTCTTCGGCCCTGCATGGTTGCCGCCAGTGTCGGAGGAGGCGGGCGGCAACCGCGCGAACCTGCGCCGTGCGGCACAGCTTCTGTCGGAAGCCGGGTGGGTGCGCGACGGCCGCCAGCTCGTCGACGCGTCCGGGACGCCGTTGACGGTCGAATATCTCTATCCCTCCGAACCCACGTCCGAGAGGATCTGGCTGCCGTTCGCCAACGCTCTGCGGGCCATCGGCGTCGACGCGCGCGCCGTGCCGGTGGACGCCACGCAGTATCAGCTCCGCGTCGTGAACTTCGACTTCGACGTCATCACCCAGCGCTTCGCCTTCGCGCCGACGCCGGACGAGGGGATTCGCCAGTTCTTCTCGTCGGAGGCGGCGGCGCAGGACGGGTCGTACAACCTCTCCGGCGTCGCCGACCCGGTGATCGACGCGCTGCTGGAAGCGATGCTGGCGGCGGCCACCCGCGAGGAGATGGTGGCGGCGGCACGGGCCATGGACCGCGTCCTGCGGCTTGGTCACTATTGGGTCCCGCAATGGTACAAGGGCGTCCACAACGTGGCCTTCTGGGACGAGTTCGGCATGCCCGAGACCAAGCCCCGCTACGACCTGCCGGTCGCATCCACCTGGTGGTCGAGGAACGCATGATCCTCGCGCCGAGCCGAAAGCAGCGCGCCTGATGCTCGCCTATATCGCCCGCCGTCTGGTCCTGATGGTGCCGACCCTGTTCGGCATCCTCCTGATTTCGTTCGCCGTGATCCAGTTCGCCCCCGGCGGCCCGGTCGAGCGGGCGATCGCCGAGCTGCGCGGCACCAACGTCGGCTCCACGGCGCGCATCTCCGGCGGCACCGCCGCGGGCGATTTCGCCGGCACGGGGCAGGGGGCCGGCGCCAACAGCGGCTACCGCGGCGCCCAGGGCATCGACCCGGCGCTGATCGCCGACCTCGAGCGTCAGTACGGGTTCGACAAGGGGCCGATCGAGCGCTTCGGCATCATGATCGGCAATTACCTCACCTTCGATCTCGGCGAGAGCTTCTTCCGCGACCGGCGCGTCTCGGAGCTGATCGTCGAGGCGCTGCCGGTGTCGATCTCGCTCGGCCTGTGGATGACGCTGATCTCGTACGTGATCTCCATTCCGCTCGGCATCCGCAAGGCCGTCAAGGCGGGGTCCGTGTTCGACGTGTGGACCTCCGGCATCATCATCATCGGCTACGCGATCCCGGGGTTCCTGTTCGCGATCCTGCTCATCATCCTGTTCGCGGGCGGCTCGTTCTGGTCGATCTTCCCGCTCGGCGAGCTGACATCGGAGAACTGGGACCAGCTCTCCTGGCCGGCCAAGATCCTCGACTACTTCTGGCACCTCACGCTGCCGCTCATCGCGCTCGGCATCGGCGCCTTCGCCACGACGACGCTGCTGACGAAGAACTCGTTCCTGGAGGAGATCCGCAAGCAGTATGTGATGACGGCGCGGATGAAGGGCCTGTCGGAGCGCAAGGTGCTGTATGGCCACGTCTTCCGCAACGCGATGCTGATCATCATCGCCGGCTTCCCCGGCGCGTTCATCATGTCCTTCTTCCAGGGCTCGATCCTCATCGAGACCATCTTCAGTCTGGAAGGGCTCGGCCTTCTCGGGTTCGAGGCGGTGTTCGACCGTGACTATCCGATCGTCTTCGGCACGCTCTACGTGTTCTCGCTGCTGGCCCTCATCGTGAATCTCGTCTCCGATCTCACCTACACGTTCGTCGACCCACGGATCGACTTCGAAAGCCGCGAGGTCTGACGATGGACGAACGCAAGCGTCCCGACGACAGCCCGATGGCGGACGACGGCGTGCGGCACGACCCGCAGGCCGAGAGCTCTACCAGCGACATCCACCTGCCGTACGCCGAGCGTGAGGCGACGCAGCTCCCCACCGGCGCCGGCTTCGGATCGACGATCAACGCCCGCCGGTGGATGATTTTCCGTCGCCACCGCCTCGGCTTCACCTCGCTCTGCATCTTCATCCCCCTGTTCCTGCTGACCCTCTTCGCCGAGTTCATCGCCAACGACCGGCCGCTCGTCGCCATGTACAAGGGCGAGCTGCTGGTCCCCGTCCTCATCGACTATCCGGAGGAGAAGTTCGGCGGCTTCTACGCGCGGACGGACTACCGCGACCCCTTCATCAGCGAGGAGATCGAAGCCAACGGCTGGATGGTGTGGCCGCCGATCCGCTACGACTACCGCGTCGAGAACAAGAACCCGCCGACCGCGCTCCCCTCGGCGCCCTCCTGGATGTTCACCAAGGAGGAGCTGTGCGGCCGCCTGCCCGGCGGGCTCGACGACCCCAACTGCTCGGTGTGGACCTACAACTGGCTGGGGACCGACGACCTCGGCCGCGACGTCCTCGCCCGGGCCATCTATGGGTTCCGAATCTCCGTGATCTTCGGCCTGGTTCTGACGATCCTGTCCTCGATCATCGGCATCGCCGCGGGCGCGGTGCAGGGCTACTTCGGCGGCTGGACGGACCTCCTGTTCCAGCGCTTCATCGAGATCTGGACTTCGGTGCCCTCGCTCTACCTGATCCTGATCTTCTCCTCGGTCTTCATGCCGAGCTTCTTCCTTCTGCTCGGCATCCTGCTCCTCTTCTCGTGGGTGGGCCTCGTCGGGGTGGTGCGGGCCGAGTTCCTGCGCGCCCGCAACTTCGAGTACGTCGCCGCCGCGCGGGCGCTCGGCGTCGGTTCGATCACCATCATGTGGCGCCATCTGCTGCCCAACGCGATGGTGGCGACGCTCACCTTCCTGCCCTTCATCATGTCCGGCTCCATCACCACATTGACGTCGCTGGACTTCCTCGGCCTCGGCCTGCCGCCCGGATCACCCTCGCTGGGCGAGCTTCTGGCGCAGGGCAAGAACAACCCCGGCGCCCCATGGCTCGGCCTCACCGGCTTCACCGTGCTGGCGCTGATGCTGTCGCTGCTCATCTTCATCGGCGAAGGCGTCCGTGACGCGTTCGACCCCCGAAAGACGTTCGCATGACCCGGATCCAGTTGCGTTCCACTCGGGGAGCCACCCTGTCCCGGCTCGCGCTGCCCGCGGCGCTGGCGCTGGCCGCCACCGGCACGGCGTTCGCGCAGGACCTGCGCCAGCTCACGGCGCGCGATGTGGTGGTGTCCACCGACCGGCCGGCCTCCGAGTGCGGGTCGAACCGCGTCTGCCTCGACGAGGCCGCCGCCCGGGAAGAAGCGCGAGGCGGCTCTTCCGGCGGACACGTTCCCGGGTTCGGCCCCGGGTCTGTCGAGCGACGGGACGACCACCTTCAAGATCGGCGGCGGCGTCGTCTTCGATTCCTACGTGGTGCGCTGACGTGCCGGGCCCGACGCCGCCTTCGCGCCTGCCGGCCGCCGGAGCGAGTCTCACTTCGCGCATCACCACGCGACGCGCCGGGGGCATGACGTGACCGACCCATTGCTGAAGATCGAAGACCTCTCCGTCGCCTTCCATACGGAAGGGCGCACGCAGCTCGCCGTCGACCGCATCTCGCTGCAGGTGGACAAGGGCGAGACGCTGGCGGTGGTCGGCGAGTTCGGGGTCGGGCAAATCGGTCACGGCGCTTTCGGTGGCGCGGTTGCTGCCGTATCCGGCGGCCAGCCACCCGTCGGGCCGGATCATGTTCAAGGGCCGCGATCTGCTGACGCTGTCGGACAGGCAGATGCAGAAGGTCCGCGGCAACGACATCACGATGATCTTCCAGGAGCCGATGACCTCGCTCAATCCGCTGCACGTTGTGGAGAAGCAGATCGGCGAGATCCTCAAGATCCACCAGGGCCTCGGCGACCGTGCCGCGCGCGCCCGCACGCTGGAGCTCCTCGCCGCCGTCGGCATCCCCGATCCCGAGCAGCGTCTCAAGAGCTACCCGCACCAGCTTTCCGGCGGGCAGCGTCAGCGTGTGATGATCGCCATGTCGCTCGCCAACGAGCCGGACCTCCTGATTGCCGACGAACCGACGACCGCGCTCGATGTGACGGTCCAGGCGCAGATCCTCACCTTGCTGAAGGAGGTGCAGACGCGCGCCGGCATGGGGATGCTGTTCATCACCCACGATCTCGGCATCGTTCGCTCCATCGCCGACCGCGTGGCCGTGATGACGGACGGCAAGGTGGTCGAGACCGGGCCCACCGCCGAAGTGTTCGAGCGCCCGCAACACGCCTACACGCGCCACCTGCTGGCGGCCGAGCCCAAGGGCACCGCGCCGCTTCCCGACATGACCGCGCCGATCATCGTGGAGACCGACGACCTCAAGGTCTGGTTCCCGGTGCGGCGCGGGCTGATGCGCCGCGTGGTCGACCACGTGAAGGCGGTGGACGGCATCGACGTCGTGGTGCGGCGCGGCGAGACGCTGGGCATCGTCGGCGAGTCCGGCTCCGGCAAGTCCACGCTCGGTTTCGCGCTGCTGCGGCTCATCTCCTCCAGCGGCAAGATCGTCTTCATGGGCGACCGGATCGACGAGCGTTCCTGGTCGAAGATGCGCCCCCTGCGCTCGAAGATGCAGATCGTGTTTCAGGACCCGTTCGGATCGCTGTCGCCGCGCATGTCGGTGGGCATGATCATCGCCGAGGGGCTGACGATCCACTCCGATCTCGACGCGGCCCAGCGCGAGGAGCGGGTGATCCAGGCGCTGAAGGAGGTCGGCCTCGATCCGGCGATGCGCAACCGCTACCCGCACGAGTTCTCCGGCGGTCAGCGCCAGCGCATCGCGATCGCCCGTGCGCTGGTGCTGGAGCCGGACCTCATCGTGCTCGACGAGCCGACCAGCGCGCTGGACCGCTCGGTGCAGGCCCAGGTGGTCGACCTCCTGCGTGACGTGCAGAAGAAGCACGACCTCACTTTCGTGTTCATCTCGCACGACCTTCAGGTGGTGCGGGCGCTCGCCAACGAGGTGCTGGTGATGAAGAACGGCAAGGTGGTCGAGCGCGGGCCCGACGGCGCAAATCTTCGATGCGCCGGAGACCGACTACACCAAGGCGCTGATGGCGGCCGCCCTGCATCACCAGGCCACACCGGGCGGCGCGGTCGCGGACTGACACTTTTTTCACCGCTGCGGGATAGAGTAACCGATGCGCAGGCCGGATGATTTGCCACTTAGCGAGCGGGCTCCGTTGCGCTGTCGGAGGAATCCCATGGTCGATCGGCCGGCTCGCGCGCCGCTGGCATCCCGCCCCCATCGCATGGCCGTCGCACGATCGACCGACTGCGCCAGAGGACGATGGCCGGGACGATGCGATCCGACAGGCCCGGACCCAGGCATCCGGGGCACGGACGCGCGTCCGTGCCGCCGCGGCGCCCGCGCCATGATGCGGCGCTACGCGGGTCGCCGCTCGCCGATCGTCGCAGCCAAGCCGGATCTGCCGCAGCGTGAGGAGATCACGGTCGAGATCCCGGCCGGCCCCGTCGTCGTGGAGCTGCGCCGGGCAACGCGGGCACGGCGCATGACGTTGCGTGTTCCACCGGGCGGCGCGGCGCCCATCGTGACGGTGCCGGTCCGCGCGCCCATCGGCAGCGCCGAGCGGTTCGTGCGCGGGCAGGCGGAGTGGCTGGCGGCGCGGCTCGCGGAGCGCACCCCCGTGGTTCCGTTCGTCGCCGGGGCCACGATCCCGCTGCGCGGCGAGACGCACGAAATTCGCGGCACCGGCCGGGTGCGCGGCACGGTGAGCGTCGAGGAGACAGCCGACGGGCGTCTCCTGTGGGTGCCCGGCGCTCCGGAACACGTCGGCCGGCGCCTGACGACATGGCTGAAGGCCGAGGCGCGGACCGATCTGGAGGCCGCGGTCGCGACCTACGCGGCGCAAGGTCGCCAAGCGACCGTCGATGCTGAAGGTGAAGGACACGCGGGCGCAGTGGGGCTCGTGCAGCCCTTCGGGTGTCCTGTCGTTCTCGTGGCGTCTGGTGATGGCGCCGCCGTACGTGCTGCGGTACGTCGCTGCACACGAGGTGGCCCACCTCGTCGAGCTGAACCATTCCGCCGCGTTCTGGCGCCTCAACGCCGAGCTCGACCCCAACCACGAGGCCGCCCGTGCCTGGTTGAAGCGCAACGGCCGCATGCTGCACGCCATCGGCGCCGACTGATCCCGCCACACGATGTCGGAGAGAGGGCTGCGGCGGGGTCAAGCGCCCGCCCGGAGCCACGCGCAGCGCACCGCGCGAGCATGGCGAGGACGGGCGCTTGACGCCGTCGTGGCCCGACCCAGCCTTGCATCAGCGGTTCAGCTCAGTCGACCGCCCCTTCGCGGTCGTCTGATCTGAACGGCTGCCCATCGGCGAGATGGAGGGAGCGCGAGGGGGGAAACCCCTCGCTCTGAGTCTCGCCGCGGCACCGTCATCGGGAGCGCGCAATGCCCTTCCCCACCGGTCCCGATCCCGCGCGGCCGGCTGCCCATCCCGTTCAGCGCAGCGGCGACCATGCCGGGTCGGAGGCCAGCGTATTGATCCGCAGCTGGCGCTCGTTGCGGCCGGTGACATTGACCGTCCAGATGCTCGGGCCGCCCTGGGGACCACCGGAGTCGCGGAAGAAGGCGATGACGCGGCCGTTGGGCGCCCACGTGGGCCCTTCGTTATGGTAGCCGGAGGTGAGGATGCGCTCGCGCCGAGCCATCGGGCCGCATGACACCGATGGCGAAGCGTCCCTGGGCCTGCTTCGTGAAGGCGATGAGATCGCCCTTGGGCGACCAGACCGGGGTCGAGTAGCGCCCGTCGCCGAACGAGATGCGCTGCGGGTTCGAGCCGTCCGCCCCCATCACGTAGAGTTGCTGAGTGCCGCCGCGGTCGCTCTCGAACACGATCTGGCGGCCGTCGGGGGAGTAGGACGGGGCGGTGTCGATCGAGGGTGAGTTGGTGAGCCGGCGCGGCGCCCCGCCCTGCAGACTCATGGCGTAGATGTTGGCGTTGCCGCCCTCTTGAATGCTCATCACCACGGTGTTGCCGTCGGGCGAGAAGCGCGGCGCGAAGCTCATGTTCGGCGCCTTGCTGAGGAGCTGGCGCCGTCCCGTCTCCACATCCAGCAGGAACACCTGCGGCTGGTCGCCCTCGTAGCTCATGTAGGTGACGTACTGGCCCGCCGGGCTGAAGCGCGGGGTCAGCACCAACGAGCTACCGTCGGTGAGGTGGGTGAGGTTGTAGCCGTCCTGGTCCATGATCGCGAGGCGCTTCACGCGCGCGTTCTTGGGTCCGGATTCGGCGACGAAGACGATGCGGGTGTCGAAATAGCCCGGCTCGCCGGTCAGGCGCTCGTAGATGGCGTCGGCGACGATGTGGGCGACGCGGCGCCAGTTGTCGGTCGTGGTGGTGAACTGCTGGCCGACCACCTGCTGCTCCTGGAGGGGATCCCACAGGCGGAATTCGACGCGGAGCTGGCCCCCTTCGGGGGTGACCGTGCCGCTGACGAGCGCCTCGGAGCCGATGGCGCGCCAGTTGGCGAACGTCGGCACCACCTCGACGCCCAGCACCTGCGGCGCATACTGCGACCGGTCGATGGCCTGGAAGAGCCCAGAGCTGACGAGATCGTTCATCACGACCTCGGAGATCTGCTGGCCGATCGCCGGGTCCGCACTCGCGAAGTAGGGGATGGCGATGGGCAGCGGACGCATGTCGCCGCCCGTCACCTCGATGGAAACGAGCGCGCTCGCGGGCGTCGACAGTGCGGCCACCGTCGCCAGTGCCGCCAGAAACATTCTGATGCGCGGGAGCATGAGCACACCCCTTGTTGGAATTAATCTTCTCCTAGGCCAGCGCGCGGGTGCCCGCCAGCCCAGGTCGGTCGGTCGTCGGCGATCTGTTCCGCGGCACGGCGGCACGTCCACCGTCTCGTGCCGCGGTCTTATCCGAATTCGCGCGGATCGAAGGTGACCTGAAGCTCGCGCCACAGGTCGTATTCGCCCGGGGGCAGCCAGTCGTAGGGCGCGCACTTGAGCACGGCGCGGCGGGCGGCCTCGGCGGCGACGTCGAAGATCGGGCCGATGCCGCGGGCGCGCACGTCGACGATGCGTTCCAGCTTGCCGTCGGGCGTCAGGTTGAACTGCACCACGATGGCCAGCTCCTCCTCCTCGGTCACGGCGGGCGGGCGGATCCAGCACTCGCGCAGGCGATGCATCAGCGCGTCCGTGAACGTCGCCGTCTGCGGCGCGTCGCTGCGGCCGGTCGTGGTGCCGGCGCTCGCCTGCGCGCCACCGCTGCCGCCGCCGGTCGGCGCCGTGCGGTTGAGGAGCGACGAGATCCGGTCCGCGTTGAAGGTATCCTCCGGCGGCGTCTCCTGGCGCGCGGTGCGCGTGCGGCGCGGCGGCTGCGGCCGCGAACGCGGCACGACCGTCTCGGGCACGGGCGCCGGTTCGGGCGCCTCGACCACCTCCGGCGCGGGCTCGGGCTCGGAGACAGGCTCCGGTTCCGCCTCCACGGGCGCGGGTTCCGGCTCGGGCTCCGGCTCCGGCGCGGCGGCGGTCTCCGGCGGCGTCTCGACCGGCTCGGGCTCCGGCTGCACCTCCGGCACCGCCTCCTGCACGACGTCGTCGACGGGCTCGGCCTCTTCGGGCTGCGGCTCCGGTTCGCCGGCCTCTTCGGGCGCCGAGGACTTGGCCTGCGAGTTCGATGGCGTCCTCTTCCGTCGCGATGGTCTCGGCGGGCTCGTCCGTGGCCCCGGGCAGCGTTTCGGGCTCGACCTCGACCTCGCTCTCGACCGTCTCGGGAGCCGGGGCCATCGCCACGACGGTCTCCTCGGGATTTCCCTCGGTGATGTCGGTCTTTTCGTCGATCGTGATGATCTCGATCGGCAGCGCGGCCACCGGCGGCGGCGTGAACGCCTCGCTGGACGGAAGCGTGATGACCGCCGCCGCCAGGATCATGCAGTGCAGCACGACCGAGACGATGAACGCCGCGCGCATGTCAGCTCGGCTCCTCGGTGGTGACGAGGGCGAGGCGGTTGTAGCCGGCGCTGTTCAGCCGACCCATCACGCGCATGATGATGCCGTAGTTGGCCGCCGAGTCGCCGCGCACCTGGATGCGCTCCTCGAGGTTGCCCGCTGTCTCCTGACCGAGCCGGTCGACGAGCTGCGTGATCGCCACCTCCGCCTCGTTGACGAAGATGGCGCCGTCGGGCGTGATCGAGATGTTGATCGGATCGGTGCGCCCCTCGATGGGGTTCGCCCGGCTCTCCGGCAGGTCGATCGGCACGCCCACGGTGAGGAGCGGCGCCGAGACCATGAAGATGATCAGAAGCACGAGCATCACGTCCACGAACGGGGTGACGTTGATCTCGGCCATGGGCTGGAAGCGGGCACGACGACGGCCTCTGCCGGCACGACGGCCACCCGAGGGGCTACTCATCCCCATACCAAACGCCTCCTAACGCCGCTCATCGATCTCCCGCGACAGGATTGCCAGGAACTCATCGGCAAATCCCTCCATCTGGCTGGAGATGCGGCCCACATCAGTGGCGAGCTTATTGTAGAAAATGGTCGCCGGGATCGCGGCCAAAAGGCCCAGGGCCGTCGCCAGCAGCGCCTCGGCGATACCGGGGGCCACCACCGCGAGGTTGGTGGATTCGGATGCCGCGATCGCCTGGAACGAGCTCATGATGCCCCAGACCGTGCCGAAGAGGCCGATGAACGGAGCCGCCGAGCCGACCGAGGCGAGGACCATGAGACCGCGCTCCATCCGCTCGCCTTCGCGCGCCATGGTCATCGACATTACGCGGTCGATCCGGTCGGCGAGGGAGGCGAGGGCCGGGCGGCTGCCTTCGTGGCTCTTCTTCCATTCGCTCATGGCCGCGACGAAGATGGCGGCGAGGCCGTCCGGGTCGTCGTCCTCACGCTTCTGGTAGAGTTCTTCCAGCGACTGGCCCGGACCAGAAGTCGTCCTCGAACGCGACGATGCGACCGCGAATGCGGCGGAAGGCCATGGACTTGTAGAAGATGATGGCCCAGCACCAGCACGAGGCGAGGATCAGGCCGACCATCACGATCTTGACCACGATGTGCGCTTGAAGGAACAGCGACACCAAAGAGAATTCGTCACCCATCAGGCAAGGTTCCTCTGGCCCGCGACCCTGGTCGCGCCGGCGAAGGAAACGGCCGTCGGGCCATCCGGCTGCGCGTCACACTCAAAACTCCAAGAGCAAAAGTCACAGTCAAGCGATACCGATCGCGTTGAACCGCGGTCCCTCTAACGCGTCGCCGTTCGTGTGGCTAGAGCCATGCCGCTTTGATGGAAATCCGGCAGGGCGCAAACGTTGCCGCCGAGCCCGCCTCCACCGCGCCGTCCGTCCCCTACGCGGCGCCAGCGCTAGGCCGGAGGCGGCGAAAGCGCGGCGCGAACGGCGGGGGAGGGGCGCTGCGGGCGGCCGCGCGGGTCGATGAGGCACAGCTCCGCCTCGGCCGAGACAATGCGCCGCCCCCGGCACACGACCGCCTGGGCGAGCCGGAAGTTGGCGCGCCCCGCCTCGAGCGGCGTCGTCTCCACGGTGAGGAGGTCGTCGATCACCGCGGGGCCGTGGAAGGTGACGTCGATCCGCCGCAAGGTGAAGTAGATGGGCGGCTCCTGCGCGGCGAGGGCGGCATGGTCGAGGCCCGAGGCGCGCAGAAGCTCCGTCCGCCCGCGCTCCAGGAAGCGGATGAAGGCGCCGTGATAGACGCGGCCGGAAAAGTCTGTGTCCTCGAAATAGACGCGGACCTCGGTGGTGAAGGTGATGCTCATCGCCGCTCGAACAGCTTCTCGATCTCGGCCAGCGACAGCGACACGAAGGTTGGGCGGCCATGGTTGCACTGTCCCGCCGACGGGGTGGTCTCGATCTGACGCAGCAGCGCGTTCATCTCCTCGACCTTGAGCTGGCGCCCGGAGCGGACCGAGCCGTAGCACGCCATCGTGGCGGCCGCATGGTCGAGCCGCGCCTCCAGGGCGCCGGCCGCGCCCCAATCGGCGATCTCGTCGGCGAGCGTCCGCACCAGCCGGGCGATGTCGAAGGTGCCGAGCGCGGCGGGCGTCTCGCGCACCACCACGGCCCCGGCGCCGAAGGGTTCTATCGGTGAGGCCGAGGCGGGCGAAGGTCTCGGCATGCTCGGCCAGGCGGTCGACGTCCTCGCCGGGGAGCTCCACGACCTCGGGAATCAGCAGCCCCTGCGCGGCCGGCTCACGCATCGCCGCAGCGGCTTTCAGCGCTTCGTAGACGATCCGCTCGTGCGCGGCGTGCTGGTCGACCACCACGAGGCCGTGCGCCGATTGGGCCAGGATGTAGTTGCCATGCACCTGCGCGACGGCGGCGCCCAGCGGATGCGCCTCGGCGGTTGTCTCCTGGTCGGTGCGCATCGCGTGGTTGGCGGGGTCGTCCGGCACCCATTCGCCGGGGGCCGGGGCCGAGGTGCGTGCCGCCGGTGGCGGTGAGTGGAACGCACGGCCGCGGGGTGGATAGACCGGACGCGTGAAGCCCCGTTGGGTGCTGCCCCCGCTGGTGAAGGCGGTATGGGGCTCTGCGAACCCCTGCGGCTCGGGCGCTGGCGCATCGTCGCTCTCCACGAGCGATGACGCGGGCCGCCGCGCCGACATTGCCGCGATAGCTGCCGCGGAGACGCTGGCCGAGGCGCTCGGCGAAGCCTCGGCGAGGGCGCGGCGGAACGCCGTCACGATCAGCCCGCGCACGGCGCTGGCATCGCGAAAGCGCACGTCGGCCTTGGCGGGGTGCACGTTGACGTCGACCGCTGCCGGGTCGAGCGTCATCCACAGCACCGCCACCGGGTGCCGGTCGCGGGCCATGACGTCCTGGTACCCGGCCCGCATCGCCTGGGCGATCAGCTTGTCCTTCACCACGCGATTGTTGACGAAGGCGTAGGTGTGCTGGCTCGACGCGCGGCCGGACGTCGGCAGCCCCAGATGGCCGACGAGCCGGACGCCGTGGCGCTCGATGTCGAGGTCGATGGCCTCGTCGGCGAAGTCCGCGCCCAGCACGTCGCGCGCCCGCTGGCGTGCCGTGCCGGCGGGGAAGGACTGGCGGCGCCCGTTGAGCGTCAGCATGAAGGCGACATGCGGCGCCGACAGGGCAAGCCGTTTCACCGCGTCCGATACGGCGCCCGCCTCGGCGCGCTCCGATTTCAGGAACTTGAGCCGCGCCGGGGTGGCGTAGAAGAGGTCGCGCACCTCCACGGTGGTGCCGACCGCGCGGGCCGCCGGCTCCACCGGCCCGACGCGCCCACCCGCCACCGTGATCGACGCGGCGTCGCCATGCTCGTGGCGGCTGGTCACGCTGAGCCGGGCCACCGCGCCGATGGAGGGCAGCGCCTCGCCGCGGAAGCCCATGGTGAGGATCGCCGAGAGCCCCGCCGCATCGACGAGCTTGGAGGTGCAGTGGCGCTGGACCGCGAGCGGCAGCTCCTCGACGCGGATGCCGTGGCCGTCGTCGGCGACGCGGATGAGGGCGCTGCCGCCAGCTTCGGCGGTGACGTCGATCGCGCGGGCCCCGGCATCGAGCGCGTTCTCCACCAGCTCCTTGACCGCGCTCGCCGGCCGCTCGACCACCTCACCGGCGGCGATCTTGTCGATCAGCCGCTCGTCGAGCCGGCGAACCTGAGCCGCGGTGATGGTCGGCGCGTCGCTCACGAAGGGGACACCTCGCTCGTGCGGTCTCGGGGCGCAGCGGCCGACGCCGGGGCGTGGCGCGCCAGCGGGGCGGGTGCGGCAGGTCCGTCACCCGCTGCATAGGGTCTATGATGCGCCGCGTGATTGCGCTAGGGCAGGCGGGTGTTCCGCAGCCCGCGGGCGCCATCGTCCACCCGCCGTCCACACGTTTCGCGATCATTATGCCCATAGCGCTTTCTGGCCTCTCCGCCATCGCGGACGACTACGACGCGATCCTGTGTGACGTCTGGGGCGTCCTGCACGACGGGATCAACGCGCACCGCGGCGCGACCGACGCACTCGCCCGCTACCGCGCGCACGGCACGGTGATCCTGATGACCAACGCGCCGCGCCCGTCGGACGTCGTGCGTCACCACCTCACCGAGCTCGGCGCCGGCGAGGACGCCTACGACGGCATCCTGTCGTCCGGCGACGTCGTCATGCGGAGCCTCGCGCAGAACGGGGCGCGAAAGATCAAGCACATCGGTGCCGACCGCGACCTCGGCCTCTACAGCGACGCGATGACCCTGGTCGACGATGTCGCCGAGGCCGATGCCGTCGTCATCGCCGGCCTGCGCGACGATACCGTGGAGACGCCGGACGACTACCGCGACGAGATGGCGGCGATCGCCGCCAGCGGCACCCCGGTTCTGTGCGCCAATCCCGACATCGTGGTGGAGCGGGGCGAGGAGCTGGTCTGGTGCGCCGGTGCGCTGGGCCAGCTGGTGGAGGCGGCCGGGCGCGAGGTCATCTGGATCGGCAAACCCTTCGCGCCGGCCTATGACGCGGCGCGCGAGCGGATCGCCGAACACCGGCCGAATGCCAAGCGCATCCTGGTGATCGGTGATGGCCTGCCGACCGATATTCGCGGCGCCGCCAACGAAGGCTACGACGCGCTGTTCCTGACCGACGGCATCCACGCCGCAGAAGTCGGCGGCACCGGCACCCCGGACCCGGACATGGTGGCCGAACGCCTCGCCCGCGACGGGCTCGATGCCCGCTATTTCGCCCCGAGGCTCATCTGGTGAGCGGGACGGCCCATCCGCCGATGGGCAACGACGGCGTGATCGCGCTGGACGACCTGCCGCAGCGGCTGAAGGGCGGTGTCGTCGCCATCGGCAACTTCGACGGGGTGCATCGTGGTCATCAGGCGGTGCTTTCGGCCGCCCTCGCCGAGGGGCGCCCGGCCGTGGGGCTGACGTTCGAGCCACACCCGCGCGAGTTCTTCGGCAACGCCCCGATCTTTCGGCTGACGCCGCCGGAGGAAAAGGCGCGCGTGATGGCGGCCGTCGGCCTTGACGGGATGGTCGTCGTGCCGTTCGACGCGGATCTCGCCAGCCGCTCGGCGGAGGCGTTCGTCGCCGACGTGCTGGTGGAACGGCTTGGGGCGAGCGCTGTGGTTGTCGGCGAAGACTTCAAGTTCGGGGCCAAACGGCGCGGCGACGGGGCGCTCCTGCGCCGAGAAGGCGAGCGCCACGGTTTCGCGACGCGCGCCATCAGCCCGCGCAGCGACGGCGGCGTGATTTCGTCGACCCGGATCCGCGACGATCTCGCGGCCGGGGACGTGGTGGCCGCGGCTCGGCTCCTGGGACGACGCTATGCGGTTGTGGCCGAGGTGCGCCACGGCGAGAAACGCGGCCGGCAGATGGGCTATCCGACGGCCAATCAGGCGCTGGACCCGGCCAACGGATTGCAGCACGGCATCTATGCGGTGCGCCTCGAGATCGACGGCGCATGGCGTGACGGGGTTGCGAGCTTCGGCCGCCGCCCGACGTTCGACAACGGTGCGGCGCTGCTCGAGACGTTCGTGTTCGACTATGCCGGCGACCTCTACGGCCGCACGCTGCGCGTCGCGTTCGAGCGCCACCTGCGGCCGGAAATCGCGTTCAGCGGCATGGACGCGCTGATGGTCCAGATGGACCGCGACAGCGAGGCCGCCCGCGCCGCGCTCGCCGGGGTCGCGCCGCTGTCCGATGTCGACGCCGCACTCAATTTTTGAACCACCTGCGCCACCCTTAAAACGCGCGGGTTCCTGCACGCGTGCTGGCGCCTCCCGCCCCGGTCCGCGGTCAGCCGTGCTTGGCGGATGAGGCGCCCGATTGACGGCGGCGCCAGACCGCGACCCCGGTCACGCCCAGGAGCGCTGCCGCCAAGCCGTACCACGTGAATGCGTAGCCGAGATGGGAGTTGCTGAATGTCATGCGACTCTCGCCCGCCTGCGGGAGCCCGCCCGGCCGTGTCTCCTCGGCGACCAGGTCGACCTGATACGGCGCGACCGGCCCGGTAATCCCGAGGGCACCGCTGATGGCGCTGATGTCGCGAGCGTAGAAGATGCGGCTCTCTTCGTCGGCCTCGGGCGTGACGAAGCTCGGCGGATCGTCGCGCCGCACGAGTCCCTCGATGGTGACTTCACCCTGCGGTGGTTCGGATCCCGGCCGGGTTCCGGGCGCTAGGCGCGCGTCGGGCACGAAGCCGCGGTTGACGAGCACGGTCCAGCCATCGGTGGTGCGGAAGGGCGCGAGGACCATGTAGCCGAGCCCGCCCAGCGGCCCGTTCGGTTCGCCGAGAGAGATCCAGTAGTAGGCTTCGGCGGGTCCAAACGTGCCGGTGAGGGAGACCCGGCGGTAGCGCCAGTCGTCGATCGCGAAGCCGTCCCAGGCGCTGCCGTCGGGGCCGGGGGCCGGGACCGGGGCGGCATCTGGCCGCTCTGCTGCCGCAGCGATGAGCGCCTCTTTCCAAGCGAGGCGATCGAGCTGCCACGTGCCGAGGCCTACCAGAATGACGAAGGCCGCGGCAACCGAGAAGGCGAGAAGGAGGCGCCGCAAGGCGCGCTCCCCTAGTGGACGAGTTCGCTGGCGCCCCAGACGTAGAT
Source organism: uncultured Alphaproteobacteria bacterium (assembly GCA_963771975.1). Taxonomy (GTDB): domain Bacteria; phylum Pseudomonadota; class Alphaproteobacteria; order Rhizobiales; family Amorphaceae; genus Acuticoccus. The sequence goes on from CAVYVL010000004.1 coordinate 550,222, forward strand.
GGCGAGGAACAGGAAGAGCCACACCACGTCGACGAAGTGCCAGTACCACGCCGCCGCCTCGAACCCGAAGTGCGCGTTCTTGGTGAAGTGGCCGGCGTAGACACGGAAGAGGCACACCGCCAGGAACACCGTGCCGATGAAGACGTGGAAGCCGTGGAAGCCTGTCGCCATGAAGAACGGCCCGCCATAGAGCGATCCGGAGAACGAGAAGCTGGCGTGGGTGTACTCGTAGATCTGCACGGTGGAGAAGAGCACGCCAAGAATGACGGTGGTGATGAGGCCCCACTTGAGCCCCTCGCGGTCGTCTTCCAGCAGTGCGTGGTGCGCCCAGGTGGCGGTGGTGCCGGAGAGCAGCAGGATCATCGTGTTGAACAGCGGCAGATGCCAGGGGTCGAACGTGTGGATCGACTCCGGCGGCCACTGGCCTCCAGTCACGTCGAGGCGCCCGTAGGTGGCGACGTCGCCGGGGAACAGGGCGGCATCGAAATAGGCCCAGAACCAGGCGACGAAGAACATGACCTCCGAGGCGATGAACAGGATCATGCCGTAGCGAAGGTGCAGCTTGACCACCGGCGTGTGGTCGCCGTGGAGCGATTCCTTGGTGGTGTCGGTCCACCACAGCACCATGGTGGCAACGACGATGGCCAGGCCGACGGCGAAGATGCCCCAGCCGGAGATGTCCATGCCGGCGAACGGCAGCTCGTTGCCCGAATTCCAACGCATGAAGGCCACGGCGCCGAACATCAGCAGGAACGCGCCGAGCGAGCCCATGATCGGCCAGGGGCTGGGTTCAAGGATGTGATAGTCGTGGTGCTTCGCCGCGCCTGCCATTGTCATTCCCTCTTCGCGCTACCCGCGCGGATCCTCCGGGGAGAGACCCCGTTCGCCCTGCCGGACACGTCCGGCGTTGTCTGATCCGGACAGGTCCGGTGTGTTCCGGACAAGGTCCGGTGTCTGAGCCGGACGCTACCGGCATGTCTACCCTTAGACGCAGTGCCGATCTCTATGAGACCGCCACCCGCCCATCCCGGTCGCGGGCCGGATGGTCCGCCACCGTCTCGCCTGGACCCCCCGGGTCCACACGTTCGCGAGCCATTCTGGCTCGCCGCCTCATCGTACCGCCCGGACATTGCCGGGAGGGTGCCGCGTGACGCGGCGCACTCACTGTCGGCCTGTTCGGCCTACGCGGATCCGGCCGAGGCCGGGCACATGTCTTGCCACGCCGCCGGGGCGACGTCGACCGTTCAACTCGCTGTCTGCGCGTTGAAGAACGTGTAGGACAGCGTGATCACGTGCACGCCTTTGGCGTCGCGATCCTCGGCAAATTCCGGGTCCACGTAGAAGACCACAGGGATGCGGCGGGTCTCGTTCGCGTCCAGCGGCTGTGCGGTGAAACAGAAGCAGTCGATCTTGGTGAAATAGCCGCCGCCCTGGAACGGCGAGACGTTGTAGACCGACTGGCCCACAGTCGCCTGGTCCGACAGGTTGGTGATCTCGTACTCCGCGGTCGCCACCTCGCCGACCTTCACCTTCATCGTGCGTTGCACGGGCTTGAAGGTCCACGGCAGGTCGGACTGGATGTTGGCGTCGAACCGGATGGTGATCTCGCGCTCGCCGACCTTCAGGCCGGGCACAGCCTCGACGGTCCCGATGGACGGCGTGCCGTCGAACCCGGTGACGCGGCAGAACAGATCGTAGAGCGGCACCGAGGCGAAGGCCGCGCCGACCATGATCGACACGAAGGCGGCGCAGCCGAAGGCGATGCGCAGATGTCGGCCACGCTGGGTCATGCGCCGGCTCCGGGCGTATTGGCGGTCATTTGCAGGATGGTGATCGCATAGAAGATGGCGACCAGCGCAACCAGCACCACCGCGATGGCGATGGAGCGCTTTCGCTGGCGGCGGCGGCGCTCGGCCTCGCGATCGTCGGCGCTGGTCGGGGCCGCGGGCTCGGCCATCACGACAACAGGCCGGCGATAGCCGCGTCGGCCATCAGCGCGCCGAAGAGGGCGAAGAGGTAGACGATGGAGACGCCGAAAAGCCGCCCGGCGTGGCGTCGCTCCTGCGCGGGTGTGGCGCGGTGCAGAGCCACGGCGCGCTGGACCAGCCATACGCCCAGCCCCGCGGCGACCACCGCATAGCCGAAGCCCGCATAGCCGAAGACCGTCGGCAGCAGGCCCGAAAGGGCTGTCAGCACGGCGTAGACGAGGATGTTGAGCGTCGTGGTTTCGCGGCTGGCGACGGACGGCAGCATTGGCACACCCGCGGCGGCATACTCGTCCCGCTTCAGGATGGCGAGCGCCCAGAAGTGGGCCGGGGTCCACAAGAAGATGATGGTGAACATGACGATCGGCTCGAGCGAGACCGAGCCGGTGACGGCGGCCCAGCCGACCACCGGGGGAAGGGCGCCCGCCGCACCGCCGATCACGATGTTCTGCGGTGTCCGCCGCTTCAGCCACACGGTGTAGACGACGACGTAGAACGCGATCGTCAGCGACAGAAGGCATGCCGCGGTCCAGTTGGACGCGAACGCCAGGAGGACAACCGAGGCTGATGCCAGCACCGTCCCGAAGCCGAGCGCGGTGTCCCGGTCGATCCGGCCGGAGGGGATCGGGCGCAGGGACGTGCGGCTCATCAGGCGGTCGATGTCGCTGTCGAGGCCCATGTTGAGGGCGCCCGACGCGCCGGCGCCGAGAGCGATGGCGAGCAGTGACGACCGCGGCGAGGATCGGATGCACTTGCCCCGGCGCGAGGACGATGCCGGCGAACGCGGTGAACACCACCAACGACATGACGCGCGGCTTCAGAAGATCGATGAAATCACGCGGGGTCGCGCCGAGGTCGACCATACCCAGCGAATCACCGTCCCGAACTGACATTGCCGTTCCTCCGATCATGGTCCGCCGATGCAACCCGCCGGCGGTGCGCTCCGCTGCGCCGTGGCGGCCCGCGCGTGCGAGCCACGGGCACCGCGTCGCGGCGGGTCATGACGCCTGGCCATGTTGCCCGAGCTTCAGCCTCGAATCAGGGCCCGGAGAGTAGGGACCTTGGGGATCGCGAGCGCTTGACCCTCGCTATACCTAAAGTCCGGTTCGCCCTGTAACGGCGACGCCGCCAGGAGGCGGCGCCGCGAATGGATGTGGCGACGGGATCGTCGCCCGGCTGCCGCGTCAGCGGATCTGCGGCAGCGTCTCGAACTGGTGGTACGGGGGCGGCGAGGAAAGCGTCCACTCCAGAGTGGTGGCGCCGACGCCCCAGGGGTTGGCCGCCGCCTGGCGATGGCGCAGCACCGCGTCGACCATCGTCCAGATGAAGGCGATCATCGCCGTGATGGTGATGTAGATGCCGATCGACGACACGAGGTTCCAGTTTGCGAAGGCGTCCGGATAGTCGACATAGCGTCGCGGCATGCCCTGCAGGCCGAGGAAGTGCTGCGGGAAGAAGATGACGTTCACGCCGATGAACATCAGCCAGAAGTGCACCTTGCCCAGCATCTCGTTGTACGTGATGCCGAACATCTTCGGGAACCAGTAGTACCAGCCTGCGAAGATCGCGAAGACGGCGCCCAGCGACAGCACGTAGTGGAAGTGCGCGACGACGTAGTAGGTGTCGTGGAAGGCGCGGTCGAGGCCGGCGTTGGCGAGCTGCACACCGGTCACACCACCGACGGTGAACAGGAAGATGAAGCCGATCGCCCAGAGCATCGGCGTCTTGAACTCGATCGAGCCGCCCCACATCGTCGCGATCCACGAGAAGATCTTGATGCCGGTTGGCACCGCGATCACCAAGGTCGCGAAGGTGAAGTAGGCCTGCGTGTCCGGCGAGATGCCGATCGTGTACATGTGGTGCGCCCACACGACGAACCCGACCACGCCGATCGCCACCATGGCGTAGGCCATGCCGAGGTAGCCGAACACCGGCTTCTTCGAGAAGGTCGACACGATATGGCTGATGATGCCGAAGCCCGGGATGATCAGGATGTACACCTCGGGATGGCCGAAGAACCAGAAGAGGTGCGCAAACAGGATCGGGTCACCACCAGCCGACGGATCGAAGAAGGCGGTGCCGAAGTTGCGGTCCGTCAGCAGCATCGTGATCGCGCCGGCCAGCACCGGGAGCGACAGGAGCAGCAGGAACGCGGTCACAAGCTGCGCCCACACGAAGAGCGGCATCTTGTGCATCGTCATGCCCGGGGCACGCATGTTGAGGATGGTGGTGATGAAATTGATCGCACCCAGGATCGACGCCGCGCCCGAGACGTGGATGGCGAAGATGCCGAAGTCCAGCGCGGGTCCGGGTGAGCCCTGCGTGGAGAGCGGCGGATACAGCGTCCAACCACCGCCGAAGCCGTAACCACCCGGCTCGCCCGGCATGAACAGCGAGGTGATGAGCAGCAGGAAGGAGAAGAACAGGAGCCAGAAGCTCATGTTGTTCATCCGAGGGAAGGCCATGTCCGGCGCGCCGATCATGATCGGCACGAAGTAGTTGCCGAACCCGCCGATCATCGCCGGCATCACCATGAAGAAGATCATGATGAGGCCGTGACCGGTGGTGAACACGTTGTACATGTCGCCGTTGGCGAAAATCTGCAGGCCCGGCTCCTGCAGCTCCATGCGCATGCCAACCGAGAGCGCAAAGCCCACGAAGCCCGCGAACAGCGCGAACATCAGGTACAAAATGCCGATGTCTTTATGGTTGGTTGAGAAAAGCCAGCGACGCCATCCCGTGGGATGGTCGTGGGCGTGATCCGCTGCCGCGTAGGCCATCGATCCTCTCCGTTCGCGAGTTCAGGGGGTGAGCCCTGATGTCGTTGTCCGAGGCAGCGCCTCAGGTCTTCATTGATGAATGGGCGCCGTGCGTTCCGGCCAGGCGCCTGTGAACTGCTCAGTTCGTCGTCAGTGCGGCGACATTCGGACCCGCGCCGTTGCGCTCGGCATGCCAGCGGAACAGCTGGTCGTTGGCGGCGTCGGGATCGTCCTTGGCCATCTCGGCCCACGTCTCGAACTGGTCCTGCGGCAGAACGTGGAACTCCAGCGGCATGAAGGCGTGGTTGGCGCCGCACAGCTCCGAGCACTGGCCATAGTAGACGCCCGGCGCCGTTGCGCGGAACCACGTCTCGTTGAGGCGGCCGTTGATCGCGTCGGTCTTCACGCCGAAGGCGGGCATCGCCACCGCGTGGTTGACGTCCGACGAGGTGGCAAGCACGTGCACCACAGCGTCGACCGGAACCACCAGCGGATAGTCCACCGCCAGGAGACGCGGCACGCCGGAGTCGGTCAGATTGTAGGTTTCCTTGCGCTCGGCGCGCTGCTCGTCGTTCAGCATGTTCGAGATGATCGGGCCCATGTCGGCATAGGCGTCGTCCATGTACTCGTATTGCCAGAACCAGGACTTCCCGGTGGCCTTCACCGTGAGGTCCGGCTCGGGAATGGTCGTCTGATTATAGAGGAGGCGGAACGAGGGAAACGCGATCGCCACCAGGATCAGGACCGGGACGATGGTCCACACGACCTCGATCATGGTGTTGTGCGACGTGGTCGACGCGACGGGGTTCGCCCGCGCGTTGAACCGGAAGATGACGATCAGCAGCAGGGCGAGCACGAACAACGTGATCAGCGCGATGATGATGAGCGTGTAGCCCTCGAACCAGATGATCTGGCCCATGATGGGACTCGCCGCCTCCTGGAACCGCACGCCCCAGGGGACCGGCTGGTCCGCGTGCGCCACCGTGGCCGCCAGCACCAACGTCATCACTGCCGCACCAAGCCGGCTCAGAGCGCTTCGCCCCACCCTTGCCATCGCCCGCATGTTGTCCGATCCCATCTCGCTCTCATCGATTAACGACGATGTTCCAAAACACAAATTTCGGAACGTCCTGAAACTTACCAACGCCGCGTTCCCGCGTCCACAGGCTGAAGACGCTCCTGGCGTGGCACGCCGACGCCCCCCTTTAGACCCGTTCCAGCCGAGTGGCCACACCGTTTCGGCCGGTCCGCGCCATTCCAACGCAACCGAAGTCGCACTTTCGCCTTGCGCCACACTCGCTCCGGTGACGATCCTCGCGGCTGTTAACCGATGGCTCGGCATCGTCCAGTTGGAATTGGACATGTCCACCGCCACGAAAGGACCACCATGCGACGCCACGCCGCCCGGCTGTCGTTGGCCGCCCTGCTGGGCCTGTCCGGCCCGTGTGAGTTCGGCTCTGCCGCTGCGCAGGAGACGGATCTGCCGGCCGCGCCCGTCGTCGCGACGTTCGGTGCATGGGCGGTTCAGTGCGAGCGAACCGTCGGCGTCGAGGTCGACGCGTGTGCGGCGACTCAGACCGCCACACAGGCAGGCGGCGAGGGGACGGGCGACCTCGTCCTCACCGTCTTCTTCGTCCGCGCCGACGACGGTGCGATCGATGTCTTGCGGGTGTTGGCGCCGCTCGGGGTCCTTCTGCCGTCGGGCCTCAGCCTTTCTGTGGACGGCAAGGAGGTCGGCGTCGCGGGCTTCGTGCGCTGCCTGCCGCCCGGCTGCATCTCCGAGGTGGCTCTCGGCGAAGGCCTCCGCGCGCAGCTCGTGGCCGGGCGGACCGCAGAATTCGCGGTTTCGCTGACGCCGCGGCGCCAGGCGAGCGTGCGGATTCCGCTGGATGGCCTCGGGGCAGCGCTGAGGGCGCTCGCCACCGCTTCGGCCGAGCGCGGCGGCGGCGCCGAGCAGCGGAGCCGCGAAGTGATTCGATCACCTTTCGCCGGCAGGGCGTGCACGCTTGCCACGAAGCAGATACACAGTCGCTGCAGTGCGAGTGACGGCGCTCCATGTCGCCGCGCGATCGTGTAGGAGAGTGAGGATGCTACCACGCCTTTGGGTCATCGCCGGTTTCATTGCGGCGTTGGGGTGTGCGCTGGTGGATGTGGCACCTGCCGAGGCGCAGGGCCGCATCGTCGGGCGATACGGAGACTGGCAGATCCGCTGTCAGGCCGAAGTCGGCGCCCCCGCCGAACAATGCGCGCTCGTGCAGAATGTTCAGGCGCAGGACCGCGCGAATATCGCCCTCAGCGTTGTCTTCATCCGCACCGCCGACGAGCAGGTGCAGATCCTGCGCGTGCTGGCGCCGCTGGCGATCCTGCTGCCGCCGGGGCTGGGCCTGTCGATCGACAATGCGGAAGTGGGCGCTGCCGGCTTCGTGCGCTGCCTCGCCACCGGCTGCGTCGCCGAGGTGCGGCTCGACGACGGCCTGATCGAGCGCTTCGAGGCCGGGACCACCGCAACGTTCTCCATCTTCCGCACGCCGGAGGAGGGGATCGGCATCCCCATTTCGCTTGAAGGCTTCTCCGAGGGGTTCGCCGCGCTGGAGAACCCGCCGACCGAGACCCTGGCGGATGTCGCACCGCCGCGGGCACCGGTCGCCACCAGCACGAGCCTCGTCGACGGCGTGGCCAACCTCGACACGCGCTTCACGTCAGACGATCGCACGGCATTCGACCAACTCCTCGAGGACGACCTCTTCCCCTACGTCGCCGGCGCGGTGGGAGCCTTGTTCCTGCTCATCGTGGTCGGCGGGCTGCTCCTGGTGCGGCGTCGCTCGGCCAAGCCCAAACCACGCCGGGGCAAGCCAACAGCGAAAAAGTCGCAGCGTGAGGCCGCGCGGCCGGCTGCGCCTCCCGCTGACGAGGAGGGGGACGCCGGCCTGGAGGATGAGGACGCGGCGGAAGATCTGCGTGATGAGCCTGTGGCGCCGACCGCACGCCAGCAGCCCCGCATGCTCGAGGGACCCCGAGCCTCGCGCGGCCCGGCTGAGCCGCCGGCCACCCCCGTGCCGCCGCGCGAGCCGCGGCGTCTCCCTGGCAGCGAGGCGAGCGCCAAAGGCCAGCCGCCGCGGCGCCCGACCACGCCCGGTCCGCGTCCGCAGACCCGCCCGCCCCGCTCATCCTGAGGTCGGCCCGCCGGCCTCGCGCTCGGCCGGCCTCGGGACCGGCGCGTCAGGCGCCTGACAGGGAACCGCTGCTCACGGCTGCGGAAGTGTAGGCGGTGCCCGCACGCGCCTGCGGTCGAGCTGCGGTCAGTGTGCGCTGGGCCTCAAGAGCCGTGCCACTTGCCCATGCGAATGCGGGATAAATGCGAACCCGGCGGCGACGGCACGATGCGGCGCTCGGCTCGCGGCGCATGAACACCGGCCGATTTGAGAGGCGGGCTCTGCGCAAGGAGAATGACGGTCGCCGCGCCGCAGGGCTTCGAGCGCCAGGTGCCGCCGTCCAGGGCGGCCCGGCGCAGTAGCCCTCTATCGCCGCGGCGCAGTCGTCCGCGGACAGGTCGTCTCGTCGACCTCGAACTCTTCCGGATCTTCAGTCTGCCAGACCTTTTTCAGGAGCTTCAGGAGCTGGCGCTGCTCGGCTGGACTGAGCAAGCCGGCCTGCATCCGCCCCTCGAATGCGTCGACCCGCTCGCGTTCGGCGGTTGCGAGGAGTTGCCCGCGCGGCGACAGGTGCAGCTCCACCGCGCGCCGGTCGTCCACCGGGGTCGCCCTCTCGATCAGACGCTGATCCTGCAGCGACTGGATCAGCTTCGTCATGTGCGCCGGCTTCAGGAGGAGCGTCGCAGCCAGATGGCCCTGCCGGATGCCGGGGTTCGCCTGGATCAGCGTCAACGCAATGAGTTCGACGCTGCTCAGCTCGCCGTCGCGGAAGGCCGGCTCGATCCGCCGTGTCACGCGGACCGAGGCTAGTCGGAGGTTGAGTGTCAGCGACCGGTCGAGCGCGCGCGTGTCGAGAGTGCCGGGCCAGGTGTTCACGCTCTGCAATGCAGCACCAACGCCTCGCGCGGCAGGGATGCGCTTCCGCTTGGTGCCGCCCGGCCGTACCCGTCTCGGCCTGTTATCCTGGGTCATTGCTACTCCGTCGAACGGGTGTCGCCACTGAACGTCTGTCAAATGAGTAGTGGCGCCGCGAAAACGCTTGCTACCCAGGGGGATACGATCCGCCGAGCCGAAAAGATGACATCGGCGACCCATTGCCGGTGCAATTTTCTGACCTTTTCGGACAAGATATTGAAACATCGGCACCCACATTACACTTTAACATAACTGCAACGCCCGTCACAGGACCCGTCTATGCAACTCTGCCGCGAAGACTTGTTTGTGCCGCGTAGAGAATGATGGCCGCGGCATTGGAAACATTGAGAGATGCCAGTGCTCCCGACACCTCGATGGCGGCGATTTTGTCGCAGTTCGCCCGGACACCGGGTCGCACGCCTTTCCCCTCTGCGCCGAGAACGAAGGCCCAGCGTTCGGCGGCGGGAAGCGCACTCAGGGTTGTGTCGGCCTCGCTGTCCAAGGCGACGGTGGTGAATCCCTCCTCCCGCAGCGCTTGGATGGAGCGGGACATGTTCGTCTCCACGGCGATCGGCACTATATCCAGCGCACCCGAGGCCGATTTCGCCAGCACCCCGGTCTCGGAGGCACTGTGGCGCCGGGTCACGACGATCCCGTCCGCTTGGAAGGCCGCTGCCGAGCGCAGGATGGCGCCGACATTGTGCGGATCGGTAATCTGATCCAGGCACAAAATCAGCCGGCCCTTGGCTAGTGTGGCAATATCGACGCTTTCGAGCGGGGAGACGTGCAACGCAACGCCCTGATGCACCGCATCGCCGAGCAACTTGTTGAGGTGCCGAACGTCCACCGTTTGCGCGTCGATCTGTCGGGGAAGCGGCTCGAGACGCCGCATGGCGTTGGTGGTCGCCATCATCGCGTGCACGGTCCGCCGGGGGTTCGCGAGCGCGGCGCGAACTGCGTGAAGCCCAAAAAGCCAATACGGCTCGGAATCATCCATATTTGATTGGTCACTCGTCGTTGACATCGATGCGCGTACAGCCTAACACGCCGCTTCAACTCGGAGGGGTGCCCGAGTGGCTAAAGGGGGCGGACTGTAAATCCGCTGGCTATGCCTACGTTGGTTCGAATCCAACCCCCTCCACCATCCTGTCCCCAACGCATTGATCCCAAAGAGAACAAGGCCTTACGGCAGGATCTCTGGGACATTTTCGGGACACGAAGTGCCCTCCCCAACGACTTCCAATGCCTCGATCCCGCGACGACACACAGCCGAATCTCCCCAACTATCTCGAAAAGCACGGCTCCGGTTATCGGGTTACGGTCGGCGTGCCGAAGCCACTGCGCGAGATCGTCGGGACAACTCGCCTGCGCCGCAGTCTCGGCACGGACAGCCGCAAGGAGGCGCTCCGGCTGATGGGGCCGGTGGTGACCGAGTTCCTCACCATCGTGACGGACGCGCGCGAGAGCCTCGACGCGCCGGAAACTCCCATGCGCGGCAAGTCCCAGAGCCTCGACGAGCTTGCTGTGGTGCTGCGGTCGGATCTCCTCAGCGCGAGAAATAGCGGCAACGACCGGCAGGCTGATGCAATCGACGATGCGATCCTGATCGAGGCCGAGCGCATCCGTGGCGCACCGCTGGAGGCGGATGAGGACGAAGTGGACCCCGAGCGCGATGCGAGGGCGAGCCTCTTCGTGCAGGTTGCAAGGGGCCGGGAAACACCCATCGAGGCGGCGCTGGAGCTGTATCACAAGGAGCGGTCCGACCTGACGCCGCGCACCAAGGCCGATAATGCAAGGGCAGTGGCCCGGCTGATCCAGCATTGCGAGGCGCGCCGCCTGCGCCCGACCGTTGAGCAGCTCAATCGCCGCGAGGCGGGCCGCTTCGTCACCGCGATGAAGGACTACGCGGCGAACCCCGAGACGGGGGCCACGATCTCCAACAAGACGGTCAACAAGTACCTCACCGGCCTCCGCTCGCTGTGGGCGTGGATGGAGCGGCGCGGGCTGGTCGAGGATAACATCTGGTCACGCCAGAGCCTGCCGAAGGGGCGACAGTCCGAGAGGAGCGGGAACGTCCATTCACGGATACGGAGGTGGCAAAGCTGCTCTCCGCCGAACCGCACCGCGCCTCGCTCTACCCGATCATGCTGATCGCGGCGCTGTCCGGGGCGCGACTGGACGCGGTGGTCAGCCTGAAGGTCCGGGACGTGGCGAACGGCGTCCTTCACTTCAAGGCGCAGAAGTCCGAGCCCGATGCGCGTGACGTGCCTATCCACTCTCGGCTGAAGCCGATGATTGCGCGCCTCGCGGACGGCCGGGCTGCCGATCAAGACCTCTTCGTGTTGCCGGATGGGTGAGGTGCTCCTCATCGGTTGGACGGTTTGCGGGGTGTTTTAAGCTACTGCCGGGATCTGCTGATCGGTTCGTTCCTGGTTGATGGTTGCATGGAATGCGGTGTGTGGTGTTCGTCCGCCAAGGGCGGAATGCGGGCGCCGCTGATTGTAGAACGTGATCCACTGCCCGATGCCAGCGCGGGCGTCGCGGCCGCCAGACCACGCGTGGAGATAGACGCATTCGTACTTGAGCGACCGCCACAGGCGCTGGATGAAGATGTTGTCGAGGAAGCGGCCCTTTCCGTCCATCGAGATCTTCACCTCGGCCGTCTGAAGGCGGCTTATCCAGGCCCAGGACGTGAACTGGCTGCCCTGGTCCGTATTCATGATCGATGGCGGAGCGAACCGGGCAAGGGCCTCCTCCAGCGCTTCCACGCAGGGGTCTGCCTCCAACGTGTTGCTGAGGCGCCAGGCCAGCACCTTGCGGCTGGCCCAGTCCATGATCGCAACGAGGTAGAGGAAGCCGCGGGCCATCGGGATGTAGGTTCTTTAATTGATCACCCGCGCTCGGGCAGTTTGTCGTCGACGTCGGCCGCCTGCAAGGTTCTTTCCGAAGTCACCCGTTGCGGGGCTTCATCTCGGCGTTCAAGGCTCGGACGGCCCCAGGGTGAGATGCGCGGTACAATCATGGCCGCAGGTAGATCACACGGGCTCGGTCCGATGCCTGCCGCTCTGGCCGACGCGGCAGCTGTTGAGCGGGGTAATTCTCAGCTCAATCTCTTCGTCATGCCTCCCGGAGTTCGAAGATGCCACCGCTCACCCAGATTGCGTGCATCATGACGGCGAGCTTGCGGGCCAGAGCGACAACCGCCTTCTTGTGACTTGTCCGCTGTTTCAAGGCCATCGCCCAGTCCTTGAGCTGCTGTCCGACCCCCGGCCTGACACGGCATAGAAGACTGTTCGCGGCCTCGTAGAGCATTGTGCGCAGCAGCCGGTCCCCACGCTTGGAAATTTGCCCGCCATAGTCGACCGCACCCGATTGGTACCGTCGCGACGTGAGACCGGCATAAGCGCCGACCGACCGCGACCTGGAGAAGCGTTCCGGCGTATCGATCGTTGCGACGAACGCCGCTGCCGTCACGGTGCCGACGCCGGGGATCGTCATCAGCCGCACACATTCTTCGCTCCCTCTTGTTTGGCGTACCAATTCCTTGGTCAAAGACGCGGCCTGCCGCAGGGCCTCGGTGCGAAGGGCGAGTAGCGGTAGAATGATCCGGGCCAGCGCATCGTGTCCTTCGAGGACCGAGCGGACACGGGCCTCATACAGTTCTCGGCTCCTTTGGAAGACGTGACCCGAAACTGGCGAGCAATCCTCGGATCGTGTTCTCCGCGTTCCTGCGGGCCCCGATAGCGGCTTCCCGCGCGGCCAGCAGAGCTCGAAGTTCCTGGCCTCGTCGGCTCTTCACCTCGACTTTGCGGAAGAAGCCGGTCCGCGCCAGGTCCGCCAGCATGGCCGCGTCATTGGCATCGGTCTTGTTGTGCATCTGGCTCAGCACCGCATGAGCCTGACGCGCGTCGACGCAGATCACCGGCAGGTCGCGTCTTGCAAGCTCGCCATGGAGCCAGTTGGCCATGCGCCCGGTCTCAAGGATCACCCGCACCAGGCTGGACCCAACCCCTTTCAAGACCTCCAGAATCGCATCTGGGTCCGTCGACGTCTTCCGCGCGATGACGACACTGCCATCCTCGCGGCGGACGCAAATCGCAGTCTCATCCTTCGAGACATCCAAACCGGCAAAGAAGCGTTCCATGATCACTCTCCTGTTCGATGTGGCCCATTTGGGCGGCGGAGAGCGCGGGAGATCAATTACTCCGAGTGACATCGGCGCACCAGACCTCGCCCGGTCGGTCGATCGTTCTGCCGCGCAGCAGATACGGCCAGACCTTGTGCTCCTTGGCAGGGGCGCTCGTGTTCGGCCGCTGGTAGATCGGCATCAGACCCATGAGCCGCATCAGGCGCCGGACCCGCTTGGGGTTCACGCTCTCGCCTTCGCCGCGCAGGTGCCACGTCATCTGCCGCACTCCGTAGAACGGTGTCTGCAGAAACTGCTCGTCGATCCGGCGCATCAGCGCCAGGTTCTCGGCCGTCTCGCCGCGAGGTGAGTGGTAAAAGGTCGAGCGCGGGATCGCCAGCAGCCGGCACTGCGCCGTGACCGACAGCGCGGGGTGGTCTTTCTCCACCATCGCGCGCCTCACGTCCCGCCCCAGGGCTTGAGCTTTCGCGACAAAAAATCGTTGGCCACCGCGAGCTCGCCGATCTTGGCGTGAAGATCGCGGACCGTCTCATCGCTGGCGGCCGGTTCGCGCCCCTTGCGGCCGCGCTCGAACACATCCGATGCGCCCTCCAGCAGCTGCTTCTTCCATGGGTGGATCATCGTCGGGTGGACGCCAAAACGGGCAGCCAGCTCCGCCACCGTCTCTTCACCCTTCAAGGCCTCTAGCGCCACCTTCGCCTTGAACGCCGCCTTGTGCTGCTTGCGTGTCGTCATCGCTGATCTCCTCTCATCGAAGACCAGCAGGCCCCTTCCATAGCTTACGCCACCGACCAATATCCGGGGAGCATCTCAACCCGCTGGAACGCCTCGCCACGACGGTGGACTTCGAGATGTTCCGGGACGAGCTGGAACGCGCGATCGGGCGCCCCGACCGGTCGAAGGGAGGCCGGCCGCCGTTCGATCCGGTGCTGAAGTTCCGCATGCTGGTGCTGCAGGCGATGCACAGCCTGTCGCTGGCGCAGACCGAATACCTGGTCGCAGATCGGCTCAGCTGGATGCGGTTCTGCGGGCTCGGCCCGGGCGAGGCCGTGCCGGATGCGAACACGCTGTGGGATTTCCGCGAAACCAAGGCCGCACGCCGAAGCAGCGCCTACGCAGCCGCCCGACAGCACAAACACCGGTTAT
>CAVYVL010000005.1:0-233325 GCA_963771975.1 uncultured Alphaproteobacteria bacterium
GGAATGGATGTCGGCCACACGCCCAGCGCTCGAGTTCTCGATCGGGATCATCGCATAGCGCGCGGCGCCGCTCTCAACGGCGGCGAAGCAGTCCTCGAAGGTGGGGAGCGCCTGCGTCTCCATCTGCGGGAACATCTCGCGCGCGGCGATGTGGGAGTTGGCGCCGGGCTCGCCCTGGTAGACGACGGTGCTGGTGTCGGTCATCGGGCCGCGGCCGGATCGTCGGCGGTGCCGTGCATGGGGTCAGCGTCGCGCCACGTCGGTCTGTCAGGGGTGATGTACGATGTGGCCGGCCGACCGTCGGCGGTCGACGAGCAGGGGAAGGTCAAGGGGAAATCGTCCTTCTGGGGGTTGGGATTGGGCAATGCGCTGAGGCACCTTCGAGCGAATCCAAGGCCGGTTCAATCGACCAACGGCGTCGAATTGTTGCGGAAGGGTTACTATCGATGGTGCCGATTGCAATCTTGGGACGCCGTTTTGTTGGCTGCTGGGGTGGCTGATGCCTCTCCGGCACCGCGCCTATGCCCTCCCGGGTGGACGCAGCGGGCTGAATTGCGGCATTCAGCCACCGTGAGGATCGGCAACCTTTGGGGGAGCCGATCCGATTTGATACCGCGTGCGCGTCGCTCTATAGCTGGCGCGACTCGACCGATCTACATATCCTCGCGGCTGGGCCCGCGGCCCCGGGATCTGAACGGACAGGACACGGCAAGATGAGCAGACGGCGAACGAGCAAAGGTCTGGAACGCGAATGAACTCTTTCGAAATCAACAAATTCGTTGGCGCGGTGCTCGCTGCGCTGGTGTTCATCATGGGCCTCAGCGTGCTGTCTGAAATCGTCTTCGAGGAAGAAGCGCCCGAACAGCCGGGCTATCAGATCGCCATCGTCGAGGACGACGGCCCGGCGGAGGAAGAAGCCGAGGTTCCGCTCCCGGTCCTGCTCGCCAGCTCCGACGTCGACGCTGGTGCGCGTACGGCGCGGCAATGCGCGGCCTGCCACACCTTCGACGAAGGCGGTGCCAACGGCATCGGCCCGAACCTGCACGGCGTCGTCGGTCGCGAGATCGCCTCTCACGAAGGGTTCAGCTACTCCGCAGCGTTGCAGGAATGGGGCGCCGGCGAGGCGTGGAACTACGAGAATCTGAGCGCCTTCCTCGAGCATCCCCGCGACACCGTCCCGGGCACCATCATGAGCTTTTCCGGCCTGAGCCGCCCCGAGGATCGGGCGAACGTGCTGGCGTACCTGAAGTCGGAGTCGCCCGACGCACCGCCGTTCCCGGAGCCGGCCGAAGAAGAGACCGCCGCTGCGGTCGACGCCGCGCCGGCTGACGCAGCCGCGACCGAGGCGGCACCGGCCGACGCAGACACGGCTGCAGCCGAGGTTTCGCTTCCCGTCCTGGTCGCCAATGCGGATCTCGAGGCGGGAGCGCGTACGGCGCGGATATGTGCCGCCTGCCATACGTTCGACGAGGGCGCCGCCAACGGCATCGGCCCGAATTTGCACGACGTGGTCGGCCGCGAGATCGCCTCGCACGAGGGGTTCAACTATTCCAATGCGCTGCAAGAATACGGCGACGGTGAATCATGGACCTATGAGAAGCTGAGCCACTTCCTGGAAAGCCCCCGCGCCGCCGTTCCGGGCACGATCATGGGCTTCGCCGGTTTGAGCGCTCTCGAAGACCGGGCCAACGTTCTGGCGTACCTGACGTCGCAGTCGTCCAACGCTCCCGCGCTCCCGGAGACGGGTGAGGGCGAGGCGACCCCAGCACCCGCCGAAGACGACACGGCTGCAGCCGAGGCCGGCGACACGGCAGAGCCGGCCGCCACAGAGGCCCCTGCTACGACGGAAGAACCCGCCACGCCCGAGGCGCCTGCTGTGACGGAGGAGCCCGCCGCGAGCGGGGCACCCACCGTGACGGAGGAGCCCGCCACGACGGCGGAGCCTGCCGCGACCGAGGTGCCTGCCGTGACGGAGGAGCCCGCCACGACCGAGGCGCCTGCCGTGACGGAGGAGCCCGCCACGACCGACGCGCCCGCCGTGACTGAAGAGCCCGCCACGACCGAGGCGCCCGCCACGACCGAGGCACCTGCCGTGACGGAGGAGCCCGCCACGACCGACGCGCCCGCCGCGACGGCGGAGCCTGCCGCGACCGAGGCGCCCGCCGTGACGGAGCCCGCCACGACCGAGGAGCCCGCCACGACCGAGGCGCCTGCCGCGACGGAGGCGCCTGCCGCGACGGAGGATCCCGCCACGACCGAGGCGCCCGCCGTGACGGAGGAGCCCGCCGCGACCGAGGCACCTGCCGTGACGGAGGAGCCCGCCACGACCGAGGCGCCCGCCGTGACGGAGGAGCCTGCCGCAACCGAGGTGCCTGCCGCGACCGAGGTGCCGGCGGATGACGAGGCCGCAGCGCCTGCCACCGTCGACACGGCCGCCACAGCGGTCGGCACCAGCAGCGAAGCCGCTGAGGCCGACGCTGCCGCACCCGCGGGGGATGAAACGGCGGCGCTGGCGGCGGATGACGACTCCGTCACATTGACGGACACGGAGCCGGCGAACGTCGAGATCGTCAATCCGCGTCGCTCAGCGAACTAAGGCCGGAGGCGATCGGTGGGGGCACACCCTGTCGATCGCCTCAGCCGACACCCGGCTCAACTATTCGCCGGTTTTGACCCCTGTCCTCTCAAGGCCCGGCGTCGTCCGTTTCGCCGGGTCACGGTGTCGGGCGGCTCGCGCGACCGCCCCGCCTTGCGCTCTTGGCAGCCTTCCGGCGGCGGCGGAGTTGCCGGACACGGCGAACGGGCGCGCCGCGCATGAGGCTCAGCACGATCCGTCTCAACCCCACCGGACGCAGCGGGTCGGCTGCATCCGATTCGGCGAAAAGCTCTTCCCCCGCCGATAGGTCGCGCGCGCGCAGCGGGACCAGATGCTTGCGATCCGTCCTGTTGAGCGCGTCGATCATTGCGATCAGCGAGCCGCCGGCGCGCTTCAAAGCCTCGTCGATCTCGGCCGGGCTGCGGCCGAGATGCTCGGCCAGAAGGCCGTTCCTGATCCCCCTGACCGCAGCCCTGCGCACCGGATCATCCTCGGCGTCGACGACCAGGTCGCACTCCGAATCGTAGCCCATTGAGCGGTTGTTGATGTTCGCCGAGCCCACCTTCAGCGCTCGGTCGTCCGCGAACATGATCTTGGCGTGGACATAGACCGGTGTCCCCGCGCGGTTGACGGGATAGTAGATGCGGAACCGATCGTCGACGTCCGCCTCCAGCAGCAGCCGGAGCATGCGAACGCGCGCGGTGTCCATCGCCTTCGCCTCAAGCCAACCATCGGCCGTCTCGGGATTGATGACGACGATCTCCGGTCCGTCGGGCTCCTGTAGACGATCGATCAAGACCTCGCAGATCCGCCGCGAGGCGAGATACTGGCTCTCGATGTAGAGGAACCTCCGTGCGGCGCGTATGATCGCGTAGGTCGCCGCCAGGATCTCGTTGATGTGCTCGCGACCGTCGTAGCGCGGCAAAGTGCGCGAGATGCCGATCGGGACGTTCTCGAAGTCAGCGATGAGGCCTTCGGGCCAACGGGCCTCGGCCTCCGGGACGGGCTCCAGCGCCTCGCCGGTCGCCCATTGCCAGCGGTCGGCGGCCAGCGTGGCGAGCCCTCGGGCCGCGTCCCCGGTGACGCAGGTGGTCACGTCGTGCCAGGGCGGGAGCGGTTTGCCGCGCGGCGTGTGTCGGCCGGGGCGGTCCTTCTTCGTGCGAACGGGTGTCCCAGCGGCCCATGGTCATGTCGATCCCGCCGCAGAACGCCAGGGCATCGTCGACGACGAGGATTTTCATGTGGTGGGCTGAGGTGCCCGGATGGGCGCTGTCGAGGCGGAAGTCGATCCCCTTGGGCAGCAGCCAGTGGAAGACGAAGGCCGGCGTCTCGCCCCGCCCGATCGAGCGCAGGACGCCGATGTCCCACTTCAGCACCTTGACGTCGAGCTCCGGGCGCGACTGCGCCAGCCACTCCATGAAGCGGCCGACGCGGTTGGGGCCCTCCAACGTCTGTTCCTCCGGCTCCATCTCGATCCGTGCGTCGAAGTCCCAACCGATCAGGACGACGCGGTGGCGCGCGTCCAACATGGCCTGCTTGGCGAAGCGGTAGTAGTCCGCGGCATCGACGATCACGGCAAAGCGGTCCGCCCGCTCGACGGTCCAGCACGTTTCGTTCGCAATGAGGATCGGTTCGGTCATCGGCAGGCGGTCTTCACGTTGCCGGCCATAGGATAGGGCCGGCCGCTCGAGAGGGAACGACCGAGCGGTCAGAAGCTGGCGAGAAGCTGGATTGCAGGTGCGGGCGGCAGGTGCGGGCGGCACGGACGTGCGCCCGGATCGAAGGTGCGCCGCGACCACCGTTCCGGTGAACGGCGGGCGAGACGTCGAGGGGATCGCGGCGCGGCGCTCAGGCGCGCCAGGTCTCGTCTTCGAGCTCGGAGCCGCTGTTGATCGATGTCAGGTCGTCCAGGAAGCGCCGCGACCACGCTGACGCGGTGTTGGCGGTGACCTTGGCGTTCAGCGCGTTCCAGCGGTCGATGCGCTCGTTCTGCGGCATCTGGATCGCGCGCCGCAGCCCCTCGGCCAGTTCGTCGATGGAGTACGGGTTCACGATGATCGCCTCGCGCATCTCCTCCGCGGCGCCGGCGAAGCGCGACAGTACGAGCACGCCCGGATCGGCCGGGTCCTGGGCCGCCACGTATTCCTTGGCGACGAGGTTCATCCCGTCTCGCAGCGGCGTCACCAGGCCGACGCGCGACGCCCGATAGATGCCGGCCAGCGAGCGGCGCGGGAACGAGCGGCTGATGAGGTGGATCGGCGTCCAGTCGAGATCGGAGAAGCGGCCATTGATGCGGCCCGACAGGCCCTCCAGCTCGCGCTGGATCTCCAGATAGGCACGCACCTCCGAGCGGGACGGCGGCGCGATCTGCAGCATCGTCACCTCGCCCTTGTGCTCGGGGTATATCTCCAGAAGCCGCTCGAACGCCTCGAAGCGCTCCGGAAGGCCCTTGGAGTAGTCGATCCGGTCGACGCCGACGATCTGCTTCAGGTTCTCGAACTCCTTGCGCATCAGGTCGAAATTCTCGGCCCCTCGGCGCTCGTGTAGAACTTGGCGAACGCCGAGGCGTCGATGCCGATGGGATAGGCGTCGCCGGCGACGGTGCGTCCGAAGACGGAGATCGAGCGGTCTTCGTTGCGGACGCCATCGGCCTCCTGCAGCAGGTAGCGCTCGAACGCATGCAGGTGACTGGCGGTCTGGAAGCCGACGAGGTCGTAAGCGGTCATCGCCTCGGCGAGACGGCGATGGTTGGGGAGCGCGGTCAGCACCTCCGGCACAGGGAAGGGTATGTGCAGGAAGAACCCGATGGGGTTCTTGAGGCCCGCCTTGCGCAGTTCCTCGCCGAGAAAGAAGAAGTGGTAGTCGTGGACCCAAACGATGTCGTCCGGCTTGAGCAGCGGGATCAGGCGCTGGGCGAAGCGCTCGTTGACACGGCGATAGCCCTGCTCGAGGCGCTTGTCGAAGTCGGTCAGGTCGAGCCGGTAGTGCATCGTCGGCCACAGCGCGCGGTTGGCGAAGCCGGCGTAGAACTCGTCGTAGTCGGCTTGCGTCACATCGATGGTGGCGGTGGAGACGTTGTCCTCTTCGTAGAGGCGCAGCGGGCCGTAGGTGCCTTCCTCGGAGACCTCGCCGGACCAGCCGAACCAGAGTCCGCCGCGTTCGCGCAGAACGTCGACCAGAGCCACGGCAAGTCCGCCCGCCCGGCCCGTGTCAGAGAGCGGTCCAACGCGGTTGGACACGACGACGATGCGGGTCATGGATCGGCCTTTCGGTCGCACGGCGAGGCAACGACTAAACCACCATTCGCCACGGGGAGGGAAGCCATCGCAAGTCGCAATCTGCCTCAGCGATGTGCGCCGGGAGACCACTTTCGCAGCGCTATCGTGGCGCCGGAGCGGCTGACCGCGCGATTCTGCCGCTGCCCCCGAGATTCCGGCGTCGGGCGGTGGCCCTCGATGCACGCCGCGCCGAGCGCACCACCCATTCCACGGCGCGGGAGCGCATCCGGAGGCCGGCATCGGTAAAATTAACGTGCCTTCAAGTCGCCGCGAACCGGGGCTAGGTTTTAGACTTGGAATAGCTGGAAATTCGCCCATGACGCGTCCCGGCACGCATAAGACCGCCACCGACCGCGTGAGATCGTGGCCCGGCGGAGCCTGGAGCGGACAGGACGATTCACGGGAAGCCGCGGCGGTCACGTCGCGGCTTTTTCGCGTCAACGACAATAATCATAAGGGGGATTCGCGATGGCAACCATCACCTTGAACGGCGTTTCGACCGAGCTTGATGCACCGCCCGACATGCCGCTGCTGTGGGCGATCCGCGATATCGCCGGCCTGACCGGGTCCAAGTACGGATGCGGCGTCGGCCTCTGTGGCGCCTGTACGGTCCATGTCGACGGGGTCGCGACGCGCAGTTGTGTGACGACCCTGGAAGCCGTCGAGGGGGCCTCGATCACGACCATCGAAGGGCTCTCGTCGGACGGGGATCACCCGGTGCAGGTGGCTTGGCGCGACCTCAACGTGCCGCAGTGCGGCTTCTGCCAATCGGGGCAGATCATGCAGGCGGCGAGCCTTCTCGCCGAGACGCCCAACCCCAGCAACGAGGAGATCTACGCCTCGATGGCCGGCAACGTGTGCCGGTGCGGCTGCTACCAGCGCATCGTCGCGGCGGTGCGGCAAGCGTCGACGGGAGCCTGAGCCATGTTGCACCACCTCAACATCGCCCGCACGGAAGCGGCAGCGCGCACGACCATCCTCAACGTCAGCCGGCGCCGGTTTCTCGGCGTCGGCGCCGGCGGCCTTCGCGCTCGCCGCCTTCGCCGGGCCGGCCAGCGCCTTCGCTCCGTACAAGACCGGCGGCGAGAGCATGCCGCATGGCCTCTCCACCGACCCGTCCGTGTTCGTCTCGATCGCGCCGGACGGGACCGTCACCATCGTCGCCCACCGATCCGAGATGGGCACCGGCTCGCGCACGACCCTGCCGATGATCATCGCCGACGAGATGGGCGCGGACTGGGATCGGGTGACGATCGTCCAGGCCGAGGGCGACGAGCCGAAGTACGGCAACCAGGACACCGACGGCTCGCGCTCGCTGCGCCATCACATCCAGACCATGCGCCAGATGGGCGCCTCGGTGCGCCACATGCTGGCGGACGCGGCGGCCGAGCGTGGGACGTGCCGCGAGCGCGGATGTGCGGTCACCGAGGATGCACGCGGTCGTGCATGGCGCCAGCGGCGCACGTCTCGGCTTCGGCGAGCTCGCGGCACGCAGGCGACCAGTGACAGGCCCTGCCGGTCCCGACGTTCGACGAGCTCGACTTCAAGAACGAGGACGAGTTCCGCTATATCGGCAAGGGCACGATCCCGATCACCGATCTGCACGACATCACCACCGGCAAGGCCGTCTACGGCGCCGACGTCACGCTGCCCGGGATGAAGTTCGCCGTGATCGCCCGGCCGCCGGTCGTCGGCGGGCGGACGGTGAGCGTCGACGATAGCGACGCGCGGCAGGTCGCCGGCGTCGAGAGCGTCCGGAGCTGGCCGGCTCGAACATTCCGGCGAAATTCGCGCCCCTCGGCGGCGTCGCGGTCATCGCCAACAACACCTGGGCGGCAATAAAGGGCCGCGACGCGTTGCAGATCGAGTGGGAGGCGGGCGAGCACGGCAGCTACGACAGCGCCGCCTTCACCGAAGCGATGCGCGAGACCGCGCAGACCCCCGGCAAGGCGCTGCGGCAGAAGGGCGACGTCGAGAAAGCGTTCGGCGCCGCGGCCAAGACCTTCGCCGCCGAGTATTCCCAGGCGCACATGGCGCACATCCCGATGGAGCCGCCCGTCGCCATCGCCTCGGTGAAAGACGGGAAGGCCGAGATCTGGGCCCCGGTCCAGAGCCCCTACGGGACGCGCACGGATGTCGCCGCAGCGCTGTCGATGGAGCCGGACGACGTGACGGTCCACGTCACGCTGCTCGGCGGCGGGTTCGGGCGCAAGTCCAAGTGCGACTTCGTCATCGAGGCGGCGCTGCTGTCCCGCATGGTCGGCGCGCCGGTCCGCGTGCAATGGACGCGCGAGGACGACGTGAAGCACTCGTTCTACCACACCACGTCGGTGGAGCGGATCGAGGTCGCGCTCGACGAGGCCGGCAAGGTCACGGCCTGGACGCACAACTCCGTCGCCCCGTCGATCCTGTCGACCTTCGCGCCGGACTCGGGCCACCAGTTCCACATCGAAAACGGCATGGGTCACGTCGACATGCCGTTCGACATCGCCAACGTCCGCGCCGACAATGGCCCGGCCTTCGCGCACACGCGCATCGGCTGGTTCCGCGCCGTGTCCAACATCCCGCGGGCCTTCGCGGTCCAGTCCTTCGCGGCCGAGCTCGCCGAGGAGCTCGGCCGCGACCAGAAAGAGGTGTTGCTGGAGCTGATCGGTCCGCCCCGCAAGCTCGACCCGAGGGCGGAGGGGTTCCCGGAGGACTTCTGGAACTACGGCGAGGTGTACGACAACTACCCGATCGACACCGCGCGCCTCGCCAACGTCCTGGAGCTGGCGGCGGACGCGGGCGGCTGGGGCCGGGAGCTGCCGGAGGGGGAGGGCATCGGCCTCGCCGTCCATCGCAGCTTCGTCAGCTATATCGGCTGTGCGGTGCGCACGAAGATCGTCGATGGCCGGATCACCGTGCCGGAGACGCACTTCGCGGTGGACTGCGGCTATGCCGCAAACCCGGAGCGGATCCGCTCGCAGATGGAGGGCGCGGCCGTGATGGGCATGACGCTCGCCTTGTACAGCGGCATCACATTCGAGAACGGCAGCGTCGTACAGAACAACTTCTACGACTACGATGTGGTGCGCGCGGACAATTTCCCGACGGACGTGCAAGTCCACCTCGTGCAACATCCGTTCTCGGTTCACGCATCCGGCGTCGGCGAGCCCGGTGTTCCGCCGTTCGCACCCGCGCTGGCCAACGCAGTGTTCAACGCGACTGGCAAGCGTCTGCGTGACCTCCCCTTCGGCGACACGATCGCCTGACACCCGCAACGCCGGCTATGGCCGGCGATGCCCTCCCTTCCTTCCCCGCGTACAGCCATGTGCGCGGGGTTTTTTCTGGAACATGCGGTCAGCGGGCCGGAGGCGGATGGCGTGCGTCCGGCGGCACCGCGGTGCGCGGCCGGTTCTGGCGGCGCGAGGGGGCTGCATGGCCGAGGCTTCGATGCTCTCGCCGCATCGCGTCGGATCTGGTGGAGCCGTCCGGCTGCCCGCTCGATGGGTCGCGCGGCGGGAAGGGAAGATTGGTCGAGGGGGCCGCGGTGGGCGGCCCCCTCTGGTCGTTGTGGATCAGTCGGGGCGGATCAGTAGGGGCTGTCCGGGTAGTAGAACTCTTCGGCGTTCTCGGGCGTGATGACCTGCGAGCCGATGATGAACCGGCCGGAGACCGGCGTCGGCGGAGACGAGGCCGAGCGCCGTCAGCTCGATCGCGGTGGCGATCTGCGCCGGCGGGTAGGTGACGTTGACCGGCAGCTGCGGGTCGCCGTCCATGATGCGCTTGACGATCTCCTTCATGCCCGCGCCGCCGACGACCCACATGTCGTCCGTCGCGGCCGGCCTGGGCGATCGCTTCGAGCACGCCGATGGCCATGTCGTCGTCGGCCGCCCACACCGCGTCGATGTCGTCGTACTTGGACAGGAAGTCCTGCATCACGTTGAAGGCGTCGTCGCGGTTCCAGTTGCCGTGCTGCATGTCGAGCACGTTGATGCCGGAGCCTTCGATCGCCGCCTCGAACGCTTCGACCCGCTCGTTGTCGAGCGTCGTCGGGATGCCGCGCAGGACGACGATGTTGTCGCCCTCGCCCAGCGTCTCGGCGAAGTATTCGCCGGCCGTGCGGCCGAAGCCCGGGTTGTCGCCCGCGACGTAGAGATCCTCGATCCCCTCCTGGCTGAGGCCGCGGTCGACCACCGTCACCCAAACGCCCTGCTCGGCGACATACTGGACCGGGGCGGTGAGCGGTTCGGACTTCGAACGGCAGGACGACCAGCGCGGAGATGTTGCGCGTGGCCATCATGTCTTCGATGTCGTTGACCATCTCGCCGGCATCACCGGCGGTGGCGAGCACGAAGTCGAGCTGCGGATAGGTCTCTTCCAGGCGCTCGATGGCGGCCTGGGCGTGGTAGTTGAGACCGCCCATGAAGCCATGGGTGGCGGCGGGGATCGCGACGCCGATGGTCTGGGTATCGTCCTGCGCGAAGGCCGGAGCGGCGATCAGCGCCGTGGCGAGGCGCGCCCGCGAGAAGCGTGCGTGTCATGTGTTCATTCCCTCCGTTGTGCCGCTTAGTCCGCGGCTTTCTTGTCTCGCTGCAGCACCACAGCGAGGATGACGATGACGCCCTGGATCGCACCGTTCAGATACGGCGAGACCATCGAGGCGAGGTTCAGGATGTTGTCGATCAGGCTCAGGATCAGGACGCCGACGACCGTGCCCCAGACACGCCCGTAGCCGCCCTTCAGCACCGTGCCGCCGATGATGACCGCGGCGATGGCTTCCAGCTCCCAGAGCACCCCGGTGGATGCGGACGCCGAGCCTAGGCGCGGCACGTACATGATCACCGCGAGGCCGACGAGCGCGCCCGAGCAGCGCGTAGGTGGGATGCGCGCGCGATCGACCTTCACGGCCGAGTAGCGGGCGACCTGCTCGTTGGCGCCGAGCGCCGCGCAGTGCCGGCCGAACGGCGTGTGCCGCATGGCGAGCTCGCCCAGGATCGCGACAAGCGCAAACACGATGATCGGCCAGGCGATGCCGAGGATCCCGTCGTAGTAGACGGGGCGGTAGAGCGTTCGCAGCTCGTAGTTCAGCGAGAGCGTCCCGCCGTCCGCCAGCCAGGTGACGAGGCTGCGGTAGATGCCCATCGTGCCGAGCGTGACGATGAACGCCTCGATGCCGACCTTGGCGATGAGGAAGCCGTTGATCAGCCCCGCTACGAGGCCGACGCCGAGCGCCGTCATCATGCCGACGACGATGGTGATCCAGCTCATGCCGAGCGTGGGGATCAGGAAGTTCATGACGATGATCATCACGCCCGCGACGAACGCCGCCATGGAGCCGACCGACAGGTCGATGCCGCCAGCGGTGATGACGAAAGTCATGCCCACCGCGATGATGCCGATGAAGGCCGAGCGGGCGAGCACGTTGGTGATGTTGCCGGTCGACAGGAAGTTGTCGTTGATCGAGGCGCCGATGACGACGAGCAGGATCAACGCCAGCAGCGGCCCGAGAACGTGCAGGTCGATGCGAAAGCGCGAGCGGCGCGCGGTGGTATCGCTCATGACGCCAGAGCCTCCTTGCGGTCGAGGCCCCGGCCGACGCCCATGGCGAGGCGCACGATGGCCGCTTCTGTGATGTCCTCGCCCTCCAGCTCGCCGGCGATGCGGCCGGACCGCATGACGACGACGCGGTCGGAAAGGCCGATGACCTCCGGCATCTCGGACGAGACGACGATGACGCTCTTGCCCTCGTCGGCGAGGCGCCGGATGAAGCCGTAGATCTGCTGCTTGGTGCCGATGTCGATGCCGCGCGTCGGCTCGTCGATGATGACGATGTCCGGCTCGGCCAGCATCGTCTTGGCCAGGAGCAGCTTCTGCTGGTTGCCGCCGGAGAGGTTGCCCGCGCGCATCGTGCGGTCGCCGGCGCGAATGTCGAACTCTTCGATGGCCTTGGTGAGCGCCGTTTCCTCGGCGGCGCGGTCGATCACGATGTTGGCGAAGCGGTCGAGCGACAGGAGGGTGAGGTTCTCCCGCAGCGACTTCGTCAAGAGCAGGCCCTTCTCCTTGCGGTCCTCGGTGAGATAGACGAGCCCCGCCTCGCGCGCGGCGAGGACGTTGCCGCGCTTCAGCCGCGTGCCGTTCACCTCGACCTCGCCCGTCGTCGGGGCGGAGGCCGACGACGCCTTCCATCAGCTCCGTGCGGCCGGAGCCGACGAGGCCGGCAAAGCCGAGCACCTCGCCCCGGCGAAGTTCGAACGATGCGTCCTCGACGTGGCGCGGCACGGTGATGCCGCGCACGCTCAGTACCGTCTCGCCGCGATTGGGCGCCTTCGTCGGGAAAGAGGTCGGACAGTTCGCGCCCGACCATCGCCTCCGCCATCGTGGTCTTCGGTGAGGTCGGCGGCGTGGGCCTCGAGCACCTTGTGGCCGTCGCGAAGGACGGTGACACGGTCGGCGATGCGCTTCACCTCGCCGAGCTTGTGGGAGGTGTAGAGGATCGCGGTGCCGGATGCGCGCAGGCGGTCGATCTGCTCCATCAGCGTGTCGGTCTCGCGGTTGGTCAGCACCGCGGTGGGCTCGTCCATGATGAGGACGCGCGCGTTGCGACCGAGCGCCTTGGCGATCTCCACCATCTGCCGGTTCGGCACCGAGATGTCGGCGATGCGCCGGCGCGGGTCGAGCGGGCAGTCCAGCCGCTCCAGCAGGCGCCGGCTCTCGGCCTGCATCGCCTTGCTGATCGAGGAACGGACCGCGCTGGATCTCGCGGCCGAGGAAGATGTTTTCCTCCACGGTCAGGGGGGCGGCGAGGTTGAACTCCTGGTGGATCATGACCACGCCCTGCGCCTCGGCCTCGCGGTGGGTGGCGAACGTGACGGGCGCGCCGTCGACCTCCACGGTGCCGGACGAGGGGGCGAGGTAGCCGCCCATGATCTTCATCATGGTGGACTTGCCGGCGCCGTTCTCGCCGATCAGGGCGTGGACCTCGCCGGGCACGGAGGTCGAAGTCGACACCGTGCAGCACCTCGATCGGGCCGAAGCGGCGCGAGACACTGCTGAGGGCGACGATCGCGCTCATGGAGATCCACCCACGCCGAATCGGCGCGCCGAGGATCGCACGCACGCGTCCACGAACGTCGACGCCCAGGAGACCGTCGCGCACCGTGGGGAAGGAGGACGTCCTCCGGCACTGGCGCGCCCGCCTTGCGCGCGCGGATGGCGGACGCCGCGTCGGCGTAGATGTTCGCGAACCCCTCCAGGTAGCCTTCCGGATGGCCCGCCGGGATGCGGCCCACACGTTCGGCGGCGGAAGCGTTCCCGGGCCGCCGCGCGTCACGCTCTGGGTCGGCTGGTTGCGCGGCGTGTATGGAGTGCCTCGGGGGTCTCCTGGTACCATTCGAGGCCGCCCTCGTCGCCGAAGACGCGCAGCCGCAGCGCGTTCTCGTAGCCGATGGCGACTTGGCTGGCCCAGAGAAGGCCCTTCGCGCCGCCCGCGTAGCGCAGCATGATATGGCCGTTGTCGTCGAGCCGCCGGCCCGGCACGAACGGCATTGAGATCGGCGGCGAGGCGCACCGGGGCGAGGCCGGTGACGAAGGTGGCGAGCTGGAGCGCGTGGGTGCCGATGTCCCCGATCGCGCCGCCGGCGCCGGAGCGCGCCGGATCGGTGCGCCACTCGGCCTGCTGGTTGCCGGTGGTCTCCACCGGCTCGGCCAGCCAGTCTTGCGGGTACTCCACGTTGACGACGCGGATGGCGCCGAGCGCACCGGCGGCGACCATCGCCCGCGCCTCCCGCACCATCGGGTAGCCGGAGTAGTTGTGGGTGAGCATGAAGAGCGCGTCGCTGGCCTCCGCCGCCGCGACCAGCTGGCGCGCCTCGTCCAGCGTACCCGTCAGCGGCTTGTCGCAGATCACGTTGATGCCGGCCTTCAGGAACGCCAGCGCCGCGGGCGAGGTGAACGTGGTTGGGCGTCACGATGGCGACGGCGTCGATCTTATCGTCGCGCGCCGCCTCCGCCTCGGCCATGGTCGCAAAGTCGGCGTAGACGCGGTACGCGGTCAGCCCGAGCGCCGCGCCCGACTCGCCCGGGCGCGCTCGGCGTCGGAGGACAGCGCGCCCGCCACCAGGGTGAAATGCACCGTCGAGCCGTGCGGCGATGCGGTGGACCGCGCCGATGAAGGCGCCCTCGCCGCCGCCGACCATGCCGAGCCGCAGCGGCGCGTTCAGCGCCGGTCGCAGCCCCAGCATCGTGCGGTTGGCGGCCTCGTCCGTGCCGCCGCTCGCGAAATCGTCGAACGCGGTCTCGGTCACGCGGATGATGTGATCCCGGACGAAGGCCGCGCCTTCGCGCGCGCCGTCCTCGGGATGCTTGACGCAGCACTCCCACTCGACCACCGCCCAGCCGTCGAACCCGGCGGCGGTGAGCTTGGAGAACACCGAGCGTGAAGTCGACTTGGCCGTCGCCGACGCTGCGGAACCGACCGGCCCGATCGACCCAGGACTGAAAGCCGCCGTAGACGCCCTGCCGCCCGGTCGGATTGAACTCCGCGTCCTTGACGTGGAACATGCGGATCCGCTCGGAGTAGATGTCGATGTTGGCGAGGTAGTCGAGCGCCTGCAAGCACGTAGTGCGACGGGTCGTACAGCATGTTGGCGCGGGCGTGGTCGCCGACGCGCTCGAGGAACATCTCGTAGCTTGCGCCGTCGTGCAGGTCCTCGCCGGGGTGGATCTCGTAGCAAACGTCGATGCCGTGCGCCGTCCGCCTTGTCGAGCAGCGGGCGCCAGCGCTTGGCCAGCTCGTCGAACGCGGTCTCGACGAGGCCCGCCGGCCGCTGCGGCCACGGATAAAGGTACGGCCAGGCGAGCGCGCCGGAGAACGTGGCCAGCGCCGACAGGCCGAGGTTGCGGGACGCGGCGATCGCCAGTTCGCACCTGATCGCACCGCCCAGGCCTGCCGCGCTGCCGGATCGCCGTGGACGGAGGGCGACAGCGAAGCCGTCGAACGCGGTGTCGTAGGCCGGATGCACGGCGACCAACTGGCCCTGAAGGTGCGCCGACAGCTCCGTCACCGTCACGCCGTTGGCCGGGCCGCATGCCTTTGAATTCGTCGCAATAGTCCTTGGAGGACGCGGCCTTCGCGAGATCGATCAGCCGGGCGTCCCAGCTCGGCACCTGCACGCCGACGTAGCCGCAATCGGCCGCCCACCGGGTGATCGCATCCCAGGAATTGAACGGCGCGGTGTCGCTCGCGAACTGCGCGAGGAACAGCGCCGGTCCCTTGATCGTCTTCATATGCCCTCCCTTCCGCGGCTGCTCTGCTCTGACGGCAGGTCCGAACCACGGATTGAAGCCGCAGCGGTGGACCGCGGCTCGTGCAATCGATTACATCAGACCCACACGACGATTTCAAGAAGGCCTTTCGCAAGGCTTTTGATGCGACCGCCGAAGGACAGAATGATGCGACAGCCCCGAATTGCCGACGTTGCGGCCCAGGCGGGCGTTTCCACGGCGACCGTCAGCCGCACGTTGTCGAACCCGGAGGTGGTGGGGGAGGCGACGCGGGCGAAGGTGATGGCGGCGGTCGCGGCGACGGGCTACCGGATCAATTCGGCCGCACGCGATCTGCGTCAGCGGCGCGCCCGCTCGGTGCTGATCCTGGCGCCGAACCTTGCCAACACCTTCTTCGGCCGAATCTTCGCGGCGATCCAGGAGGTGGCCGGCAATGCGGGGCTGGCAGTCCAGATCTCGGACTCGCGGCTGGAGGCGAGCCGCCTCTCGACCCTCGGCCACGACGGCCGGGCGGACGCGATCGTCCTGCTCGACGGCGGGCTCGATCCGCGCGTCGTCAACGGGTGGCGGCTCCCGGTCATCCAGCTGTGCGAGTGGAACGACGCCTATGACGCGCCGAGCCTGTCGATCGACAACGCCGCGGCGGCGCGCATGGCGGTGGGCCATCTCGCCAGCCTCGGGCATCGGCGGATCGTGCATGTGGAGGGGCCGCAGGACAACGTGCTCGGGACGACGCGGCGGGACGGTTTCCTCGCCGCCGCGCGCGAGCGCGGGATCGAGGCGACGCTCATCCGCGGCGACTTCACCATGCAGTCCGGCGAGGCGGCGGCGCGGCTGTGGGCCGAGCAGGACGAACGGCCGACAGCGGTGTTCTGCGCCTCCGACGAGTGTGCCTTCGGGTTCGTCGCGCAGTGCGTGGCAATGGGGCTTGGCCGTGCCCGGCGACGTGAGCGTCGTCGGCTTCGACGATGTGGACTTCGCCGAGCGGTTCATCCCCGCGCTGACGACCATCCACCAGCCGCGCGAGGAGATTGGGCGGATCGGCGCGGAGCGTCTGGTGGCGGCGCTGACGCAGGAGCGTCCCCTCCACCAAGGCGCCGAGGTCATTCCGACACGCTTCGTGGTGCGCGCCTCCACCGCGCCGCGATAGCATCGCGCCGGCGCGGCGGCATGTCGCCGAACCCGGGGGCTGCGGCGCCGGTTCAGGCGAGCGCGCCGCCTAGTAGGCGAGGGTCGCGAAGTTGTTCACCAGGATCCGCTCGAGGAAGAAGAGGCCGAGGAGCAGGATGATCGGCGAGAGGTCGATCCCGCCGAGGTCCGGCATGATCCGCCGGATCGGACGCAGCGCAGGCTCCGTAAGGCGGTAGAGCGTGCGGCCCACCGTATCGATCACCTGGTTGCGCGGGTTCACGACGTTGAACGCGTACAGCCAGGAGAAGATGGCCGACGCGATGATGATCCACTTGTAGATCCCGATGATCGTGAGGATGAGCTCGAGGATGGAGGCCATTGTCCGCCTTTGTCTGTATCCGCCGCGGAACAGGTAAAGCGCGCGGGCGCTGCCCGCAAGCGAGGCGGAGCCGCACAGGCCGCCTCGCCCCCACTCTCAGGTCAGGCGCGCAACGTGGCGCCGGTCGCTTTCGCCACGGCCGCGATGATGTCGGCGGCCACCTTGTCGATGTCGTCGTCGGTCAGGGTGCGGTCCTTCGGCTGCAAGGTCGCCTCCACCGCCACGGACTTCTGCCCCTCCGGCACGCCCGTGCCGCGGTAGACGTCGAACACGGCGACATCCGCCACCAGGTCCTTGCGGGCCCCGCGGGCCGCCCGGGTGATGGCGCGCGCATCGGTATCCTCGGACACCACGAACGCGAAGTCGCGCCGCACGGGCATGAGATGCGACGCGGAGAAGTTCGGCTTCTTCGTCGCCTTGCGCCGCGGCTCGGGGACGTTCTCCATCGTCAGCTCGAACGCGACGAGGCGCTCGGGCGCATCCATCGCCGCCAGCACGGCCGGATGCAGCTCGCCGAAATGGCCGAGGATGTTGGAGCCGAGCCGCAGGGTGCCGGAGCGGCCGGGGTGATAGTGCGCCGGCGCATCGCGGGTGATCTCGGCCCGGTCCGCCGGCCCGCCGATGGCGAGGAGCGCGGCGATGATGTCGGACTTGGCGTCGAACACGTCGGCGGTGTCGTCGGCATCCCAATGGCGGCCGACGCTGGTGGGCGTGTTGCGGCCCTGGCGCACGCCGGCGGCTTGCGTGGTCTGGTCGGCGGGCTCGTCCCCGGCGAACACCTGACCCACCTCGAACAGCGCAAGGTCCGGGTGGCCGCGGTTGACGTTGCGCGTCACGGCGCGGACGAGGCCCGGCGAGCAGGCTCGGCCGCATGTCCGACAGCGCCTCGGCGATGGGGTTGGCAAGCTTCAGCGAGGCCTGGCCGCCGCCGAAGGCCACCGCGTCCTCGTGGCTGACGAAGGACCAGGTGACGGCCTCCGTCATACCCTGGGACGCCAGCGCCCGGCGCACCGTGGCGATGCGCTGCTGCAGCGTCGTCAGCACCTTCGGCGCCACCGGATCGACGCGGACCAGAGGCATCGGCTCCACATCGTCGATGCCGACGATGCGCACGATCTCCTCGACCAGGTCGGCCTTGCCCTCGACGTCGGCGCGCCAGGACGGTGTCGTCACCTGCCAGGGGCTGCCGCTCCGGTCGACTTCGAAGCCGAGGCGCGCGAGCGTGTCCGCCTGCGTCTCCTCGTCGACCTCGAGGCCGGAGAGGCGCGAGACCTCGGACGGCGGGAACGCGATGGTGCGGGACGCGGCCGGTATGGCGCCGGCGAGCTGCATCGGCCCCGCCGTGCCGCCGCACAGGTCGAGGATCAGGCGCGTCGCATAGTCCAACCCGGGGACGGTGAACTCGGGATCGACTCCGCGCTCGAAACGGTGGCGCGCGTCGGAATGAATGGCCAGCGTGCGACCGGTGCGGGCGATGTTGATCGGCTCCCAGAGGGCCAACTCCACCAGAACCCGCGTCGTCGCCTCGGACGACCCGGACGCCTCGCCGCCCATGATGCCGCCCAGCGACTCCACGCCGTTGTCGTCGGCGATGACGACCATGTCCGGGGTGAGCGTGTAGGTGCGCGTGTCCAGCGCCTCGAACGACTCGCCCTCCTCGGCGCGGCGCACCACGAGATCGCCCGCCACCTTGTCGGCGTCGAACACGTGCAGCGGGCGGCCGACGTCGTAGGTGAGGTAGTTGGTGACGTCGACCAGCGCGTTGATGGGGCGCAGGCCGATCGAGATCGAGGCGCCGCTGCATCCACTCCGGCGAGGGGCCGTTCTTGACGCCCTCGATCAGCCGCAGGCCGAATGCCGGGCAGAGATCGTCCGCCGCGATGGTGACGGTGGGCGCGGCGCGGCCGTCCTCGGCGAACGGCGCGACGTCGAGCGGCTTCAGCGTGCCGACGCCGGCGGCGGCG
Organism: uncultured Alphaproteobacteria bacterium; assembly: GCA_963771975.1. Taxonomy (GTDB): domain Bacteria; phylum Pseudomonadota; class Alphaproteobacteria; order Rhizobiales; family Amorphaceae; genus Acuticoccus. The sequence goes on from CAVYVL010000005.1 coordinate 18,613, forward strand.
AGGTCGCGCGCGATGCCGCGGATGCCGAGGCAGTCCGCCCGGTTGGGGGTCACACCGATCTCGATCACCGGATCGCCGACGTCCGCCCACTGCACGTACGGGGTGCCGACGGGGGCGTCCTCGGGCAGATCGACGATGCCGTCGTGATCCTCCGACAGGCCCATCTCACGCTCCGACAGCATCATGCCGCGGCTCTCGACGCCGCGGATGGAGCCGATCGACAGGTCGACGCCGGTGCCGGGAATGTGCGTCCCCGGGGCCGCGAACACGCCGACGAGGCCGGCGCGCGCGTTCGGGGCGCCGCATACCACCTGCACCGCCGCGCCATCGCCCGGGTCCACCAGGAGGACACGAAGACGGTCGGCGTTGGGGTGCTGCTTGGCATCGACGACGCGGGCGATGCGGAACGGAGCGAGGGCGGCGGCGCGGTCTACCACGCCCTCGACCTCGAGGCCGATCGCAGTCAGCTGATCAACGATGGTGTCTAGGGACGCATCCGTTTCCAGATGGTCCTTCAACCAGGACAATGTGAACTTCATGGATCGCGGATCTCGCGAGCTTTCTAAGCGAGGGACTAGCTGCCGGCGGTGTATCCGTACCGGCGCAGGTAGCGCTGGAAGCGGGGAGCGTCCGTTCTATCGAACTCTACCTGCTCCGCAACGTGCGCGGCTGCAATTGGCCTTATAGTGGCTGCCATCTGTGCATCCAATGCCTCGCAGGCCGGCGCGGACGCATTCTTGTAGGCAGTCTCTAATATGCGCGCATATTTTTGACTGATCTTGATATGCCCGGATTCGTGGATCACCGCATACTGCGAGATCACGTCCCACTTGGCTCTGAGGTCGGGGGACGCCCGATCGCGCTGTCGCCACTCCGGCAAGATCACTTCGGAGCGGAGCCCGACGCGACCGTTGCGGCTATAGCGGCATCGCCCGCCGACCTCAACCGGCTCGAAGTTGTGCAGGAATGTGGTCTCGACCGCGGCGAAGGCTCGCCCCTGCGTCCCCGGAACGCTCGGCCCGTGGATGCTCAGCGAGCGCTCCAGGGCCGAGAGTGAGTTGCCGGAGACCTTGTAGGTCGACACGCGAACGTCCGTCGGCGGTGTCGAACAACCGGCGAGAACGGCGGCCGATGCGATGGCGACAACGGCCGCGAGTCGTTTCACCTCGAGAGGCCTCCTGCGAGAGACGGACGGTCGAGCGGCTGGAAGCCGTAGTGGGTGAGCCAGCGGGCGTCACCCTCGAATAGGTCGCGCAGATCGGGCATGCCATACTTCAACATGGCAATGCGATCGATGCCCATACCCCAAGCGAAGCCTTGGTAAACGTCAGGGTCGAGGCCGCAGTTGGCGAGCACGTTCGGATGCACCATCCCCGAGCCCAGGATCTCGAGCCAATCGTCGCCGACACCCAGCTCGATACCGTCGGCCGACCGGCGGCAACGGATATCAACCTCGTATGACGGCTCGGTGAAGGGGAAGAAGGACGGGCGGAAGCGCATCGCCGCATCCTCGACCTCGAAGAAGGCGCGGCAGAACTCCGTCAGCACCCATTTCAGGTGGCCGACGTGGCTCTCCTTGTCGACGACGAGGCCCTCGACCTGATGGAACATCGGCGTGTGGGTCTGGTCGCTGTCGCAACGGTAGGTGCGGCCGGGGGCGATGATGCGGATCGGCGGCTTCTGCTTCAGCATCGTGCGGATCTGCACGGGGCTCGTGTGGGTGCGCAGCAGGCGGCGCGTCCCGTCCGCGCCGCTCGGGCAGGAAGAAGGTGTCGTGCATGTCCCGCGCGGGATGGCCCTCGGGGAAGTTCAGCTTGGTGAAGTTGAGGTCGTCCGTCTCGATGTCCGGCCCCTCGGCGACGCGGAACCCGAGATCGGCGAAGATCGCCGAGAGCTCCTCCCACACCTGGCTGATGGGGTGGATGCGGCCGCGGGTCAGCCCGGCGGGGCGCGGGTCGAGCGTCACGTCGAGCCGCTCCTCGACGAGCTGGCGCTCCAGGGCGATGGCCTTCAGCGCCTCGCGCCGGGCGCCGATCGCCTCCGTCACGCGCAGCTTCAGGCCGTTGAGCGCCGGACCCATCACCTTGCGCTCGTCCGGGCTCATGGCGCCGAGCGTCTTCATCCGCTCCGAGACGACACCCTTCTTGCCGAGCGTCGCGACGCGAACCTCGTCCAGTGACGCTTCGTCGCTCGCCGCGGCAATCTCGGCCTCGATCGAGGCCTGCATCTCGTCCAGATTGTCGGGGCTGATGACGGCATTCATCGGTCAGGCGATCCTTCGGCTGAGGGGATATTAGCAAACGAGCGCGATTGTTGTACTGTCGTTGGATCGGCAGCGGCAGCATTGTCTTGTAAACGTTGCCGTACTGCATCACGATTTCCACAAAGCATCGCCAAGGGCAACCCTGACCCGCGTCTCACGACGGTTGCGCTGTGGGCGTGAGGCAGGCAAAAGACGACTGTACGGATCCAATTTGGGGGTCGCCATGACCGACGCCACGCATCCAGCAGCAGCGACGGACAATGCGCCAAAGCCGATCATCGGGCAGATGTCGCCGCTGGCGATGATCCGGTACGAAGGGCTGACGGCGGTGTTCAGCGGCGTGATGGCGCTGACCATCATCTATCTCGGCACGGCGCTGGCCCTCGGCATCGCGCCGCTGGTGCTGGTCGGCCTGTTCCTGGTCGGCGTCTTCTACTGGACCTTCCTGGAGTATCTGCTTCATCGCTTCGTGCTGCACTGGGAGCCGGAGCGGCCGGTGTTCAAGGCCATCCGCAAGATGCTTCCCCGGCCACCGCGCCCACCACAACAAGCCGTCGCGCTTCCGCGAGGACGGCATCCACATGCTGAAGTTCTTCACCTGGCCGTCGCTGTTCGGGGTGTTCTTCTTCTGGCCGGTGTTCGGCTCGCTGCCGATGAGCCTGACATTCACTGCCGGCATCCAGATCGGCTATCTGCTGTACGAGTTCACGCACTCGGCCTGCCACTTCATGCCGATGAAGTGGTTCTACGCCGCGCACCTGAAGCGCCACCACGCGATCCACCATCATCGCGACGAGACGGTGAATTTCGGCGTCACCACGTCCATCTGGGACACGCTCTTCCGCACCACGTGGAAGGGCCGGCGCGCCGCCGCCACCTGACGGTGCGCGCGCTCGTCATCGGCGCGAGCGGCGGTATCGGCGCCGCTCTGACGGCGACGCTGCGCCAGCATGGGGCCGATGTCACCGGCCTCTCGCGCTCCGGCGACGGCCTCGATGTTACCGATGAAGCGAGCGTCGCGCATCACGTCGGCGCGCTGAGCGGCCCCTTCGACATCATCCTCATCGCGACCGGCGCGCTCGTCATCGACGATCATCAGCCGGAGAAGACCATCCGCGCGCTGTCGCCGGATGCGATGCGCCGGCAGTTCGACCTCAACACGCTGGGCCCGGCGATGGTGCTGAAGCACGCCTGGCCGCTGGTGCCGCGCGAGGGGCGGGCCGTGATCGGCGTGCTGTCGGCCCGTGTCGGGTCGATCGGCGATAATGCGCTGGGCGGCTGGTACAGCTACCGCACCGCCAAGGCGGCCGTGAATCAGATCGTCCACACCGCGGCCATCGAGCTGCGCCGCAGCCGGCCCGAGGCGATCCTCGTGGCGCTGCACCCCGGCACCGTCGCCACCGGCTTCACCGCGGACTATTCCGACCGTTACGCCACGGCGACGCCGGCCGAAGCCGCCGCCAACCTCCTCGGCGTTCTGGACGGCCTCACCCCGGGCGATAGCGGGTCGTTCTTCGACTGGAAGGGCGAGCGCGTCCCCTGGTGACCGCCCCGTTTGGCGTGGCATGGCCACGGACTGCGGATCGCGCCGGACGCGGGACGAGAGCCGCGCCGATCCGGGCAACAAAAAAGCCGGCCCCGGGGGACCGGCTCTCGATTGTGGTGCGGCGCGGCCTGCGTCTGCGTCGCCGCTCGGGTTAGGCCGCGGCGGGCGTGCCCTGCAGTTCGGCCGGGAGCGCGGCGCGGGCCTGCTCCACGATGGCGTTGAACGCCGCCGGCTCGTTCATGGCGAGATCGGCGAGGACCTTGCGGTCGATGTCGATCCCGGCCTTGCTGAGGCCGTCGATCAGGCGCGCATAGGTGAGGCCCTGCGGGCGCACGGCCGCGTTGATGCGCTGGATCCAGAGCGCGCGGAAGGTGCGCTTCTTCGCCTTGCGGTCGCGGTAGGCGTACTGGTTCGCCTTTTCGACCGCCTGCTTGGCGACACGGATCGTATTCTTGCGACGACCGTAATAGCCCTTGGCCTGCTTCAGGACCTTCTTGTGCTTGGCGTGCGACGTGACGCCGCGTTTGACGTGTGCCATCTATTCAGCCCCTCGCGTACGGCAGGAAGGATTTCTTGACGACCTTCGCGTCGGGCTTCGACAGCGTGGTGGTGCCGCGCGCCTGACGGATAAACTTGGTCGAGCGTTTGATCATCCCGTGCCGCTTGCCGGCCTGGGCCACCATGATCTTGCCGGTGCCGGTGACCTTGAAGCGCTTCTTGGCGCCGGACTTCGTCTTCATCTTGGGCATTTCATACTCCGTGTGGCGGTCGCCGCGGCATGCCCCCAAACGCTCAAAACGAACGTCAGCTCGGCGAAACGTGCCGAGCGTGGCCGGGCGACCTTTTCGGTAGAGCGCGCGATATAGACGGTTGCGCAGCATTTCGCAACCGTTCGCCGCTGCGCAAATCTCAGCGCCAGCGGCGCTCCTCGAACCAGGGCAGATCGATCCAGCGACCGGCGTTGCGGCCGGCGATGGCCCAGTAGACCAGCCCGCCGATCGCCCCGCAAGCGACGGAGAGCTGGGCGACGGAGGTGTCCATCGGCGGCGCGTCCCCGGCCATCGTCGCCTGCAGCGGCACCGCTTGCACGAGGCCGACCACCGCGCCGGCGATCAGGTAGGTGAGGATCCCGCGGAGCTTGAAGCCTTCGGTGAGGGTGGCGGCGATGAGCGCGGGCCAGAACGCGGTGACGACGGCGCCCACGGCCATCGACAGGATGACGAACGCGAGGTGGAAGAGCTGCGGCCATGTCGACGAGCCAACCGTCGCAGGGTCGATGCCGAAGATCACCAGCGTCGCCACCGTCGACGCCGCGATGCACGCCGTCGGGAACGCAATGGAAATCATGATGATCTGTGCGGTGAGGCCCCAGATCGCGAACATCTAGACAGCCTCGGCCCGTCGCTCGCGTGCCGACATCTTCTGCGACGCGGATTTCAGCTGCCCGCAGGCGGCGAAAATGTCTTGCCCGCGCGGCGTGCGGACCGGCGAGGCGTAGCCCGCGCGGTTGACGATGTCGGCGAACTCCTCGATCCGCTCCCAGTCCGAGCACTGGTACGGGGCGCCCGGCCAGGAATTGAACGGGATGAGGTTGATCTTCGCCGGGATGCCGCGGATCAGCTCCACCAGCGCCCGCGCTTCCGCGAGGCTATCGTTGACGTCCTTCAGCATCACATACTCGAATGTGATGCGACGGGCGTTCGAGAGGCCCGGATAGGTGCGGCACGCCTCCATCAGCTGGGCGAGCGGATATTTGCGGTTGATCGGCACCAGCACGTCGCGGATCTCGTCACGCACCGCGTGCAGCGAGATGGCCAGCAGCACGTTCATCTCCGCGCCGACGCGCTCGATCGTCGGCACCACGCCGGAGGTGGACAGCGTGATGCGCCGGCGGGACAGCGACAGCCCGTCCCCGTCCGACACCACCGCCATCGCGGCCTTCACATTGTCGAAATTGTAGAGCGGCTCGCCCATGCCCATGAGCACGACGTTCGAGACCATGCGCCCTTCGGCCGGCCCCTTGGCGGCACGCTCGGCACCCACGAGGTCACCCAGCCGCCGCCGTGCGAACACCACCTGCTCGACGATCTCGCCGGCGGTGAGGTTGCGTACCATGCGCTGGGTGCCGGTGTGGCAGAAGGTGCAGTTCAGCGTGCAGCCCACCTGGCGAGGAGACGCACAGGGTGCCGCGGGTCTCCTCGGGGATGTAGACGGTCTCGACCTCGACCGGGCGGCCCGCGCCTTTTGCGGGAAAGCGCAGCAGCCACTTGCGGGTGCCGTCGGTGGAGATCTGCTCGTCGACCATCTCGGCGCTGCCGACCGGCAGACGCTCGGCGAGGGCCTGGCGCACCGGCGCGGCGACGTTGGTCATCGCCGACAGGTCCTCGACGCCGCGAACGTAGAGCCAATGCCAGAGCTGCGCGGTTCGCATCGCGATCTGCGCCGGGGGGACGCCGATGGCGGCGAGGTGCGTCGCCAGCTCCTCGCGCGAGGCGCCGATCAGTTGCGGCTCGCCCTCCACCGTCGAGCGCGCGCACCTCGGGCGTGACCGCCTCGGTCTGCGTGCGCCGTTTCAGGAGGGCGAGATTGGCCATCAGTTATTGCAACCCGAAGAAATGCGAGTTCGAGCCCGCCGTCACGCCCGACAGCGAGAAGGTGTAGGTCGTTTCCGTCCCGCGAGCGGACTGGCCCTTCACCGTCATCCGGCTGCCGGCGCGCATCGCCGCCACTAGCTGGGCTTCGTCGGCCGGCGATTCAACCCAGGCACCGTCGTCCTTGGTGAACAGGGAGAACTCCTGGCCGTCGACATCCACCGTCACGGTCGAATTCCGGTGCGAATGGGTAACCGACGAGAACGCTGGCCTCGTTGGTCACATCGTCGGCGGGGCGGGAGGTCAGGAAGAAGAAGACGTCGCCGTGGTTCCGGTTCGTCGGCGCCAGTGTCGTCGGCTTCGATAGGAGGTAGCAGGTCACCTTACCGCTGGCTTCGTACCGATACGCCTCCCAGTCATTGTACTGCTGGAGCAAGCTGCGGCACCTGCGCGCTGGCGGATAAGGGGAAAAGGATGAGGATGAGGGCTGCGATCGACCGCATTCGGGAAAGTCCTTGTCCTTGGTCCGTCGAGGCACGCTTCACCCATTTCAGGTGTCGCGCGCCGGGGTCAAGTCCCGCTTCATGACCGCTTGGCCATGATTCCACGATCTTGACCGTGGAGCGGGGGTCACACTCAAGCACTCTAGCCGGCACGGTTGAAGAGACCCTGAACGCCGGTCCCTGTCTGCCATGTTTCGGTGTCGTGCCCATTGGGTACGGTGAGCGGCTTGCACGAGGCTGGCGCCAGGCTTCCCCCGCGCCGCGCCAACGCTGTCGCCAGCCACGCCGACCGACATGACTGCGGCCCTTACTCCGCGGCGACGGGAAGGTCCAGCGGCGGTGTGGCGCGCCACATGTTGCGAAGCACCTCGGCGAGCTTGTGAGCAAGCCCCGCGTTCGGACCGTCGGCGACATACATGGCGATGTACGTCGTGGGGAGCGGCGGCAATTGTCCACCGTGGTCGATCTCCGCCAGCTGCGGCGGGAGGGTGTCCGCGATCCCCGCATGGACCGCCAGGTCGGCTGCCACCGTGGCCTCCACAGTGCGTATCGACAGCGACTCCACCGACATCACCCAGGGGATGTGGGCCCCGTCCAGCGCACGCTGCACCCAGGGGCGGAAGATGCAGCCGTTCTCGAACGCCAGCGGCAGCGGACGCGTGCGGTAGGCCTGCCCGCCCGGCGCGCCGATCCACACCAGCGGTCCCGCCTGCAGCACCTCCGCGCCAGCGTCCGGCGCCAGCTCGGTGGTGAGGATGACGTCCGCCTCGCCGCGCGCGAACTGATCCTTCAGCACGCTGGTGTAGGTCGACTGGAGCTGCACGCGCACGCGCGGGTACGTCCGAGCGAAGTAGCCGGAGCACCTCGGGCACGTGCGGATAGACCACGTCGTGCGGCGCGCCGAGCGTCACGTCGCCCTGGTAGGACGGCTCCGTCAGCCGGGCGAGCGCCTCGTCGTTGAGCTCCAGCATGCGCCGCGCGTAGGAGGCGAGCTGCTCGCCGGCCGCGGTCGGCGTCATGCCCTTGCGGGCGCGCTCGAGAAGCGTGTGACCGAGGCCGTCCTCCAGCCGCTTCAGCTGCATCGACACGGCCGACTGGGTCAGATTGAGGCGCTTGGCCGCTCGCGTCACACCGCCGTGCTCCACGATGGCGAGGTAGCTGCGCAGCGCCGATCAGATCCAAGGTCCGCATCATAGCATCAAATCCTGTGATCGAAGTGATCAGGACGTTTCGTTTTACTTATGCTGCCCGGGCCCGCAAATCAACGGCGCAACGGCTGGTACAAGGAGGACGGCCAGTGGAACACGTTCTGTCGAATTTCACGCTGCCGACGACAGGTTGGATCAAGCGCACGCGAATCTCGGCCTATGGCTCGATGTTTGGAGCGAGCGCCGTCACCTGCAGCAACTGGACGCGCGCATGCTCGCCGACATCGGGCTGACGGACGTGCAGGCCCGAACCGAGAGCAAACGCCCGCTGTGGGATGTGCCGCGTCAACGCGTGGGCGTGGTAGCCGGAATCGCAACGCAGCCGCGCTGTGACACGGCGACGTTGCCCCAGCCTCGTCGAAGGATGCTTGCGCCCATCGCACGAGCGCGAGCCGATCATGAGCGGGAGCCGGCCGGGCGCACTGGCCGGCTCGCCTCAGTCCTCCAGCGCTTGCCGCGCCCGATCGCGGTGACGCTCGTTGATGTGGCTGGCCACCAGCGCGATGGCGCCCATCAGCACCGTCACATCGTCGCTGAAGCCGATGCCCAGGAGCATGTCCGGAATGGCGTCGATCGGGCTGACGAAATAGACCAGCGCGCCCAGGAGCGTCGCGCGCACGCGAAACGGCACGTCCGGGTCGAGTGCGCAGTAGTACGCGGCGACCACATCGCGCGAGAACGGGATCTGCCGGGCCGCCTTGCGCAACGTCGGCCAGAACTTGCGGCGGACCTTCGCCTCGTCCTTCTCGAATGCCTCCTCCGAGCGCGGCGCAAGGATCTCCCCGACGCGAACGTCTTTGCTCATGCCGTCCCTCCCGCCGCGCGATCGATCGCGCGCGCAAGCTTCACATCCTTCTCGGTCAACCCGCCCGCGTCGTGCGTGGTCAGGCGGATCGACACGCGATTGTAGACATTGGACCACTCCGGATGGTGGTCCATTTTCTCGGCCGACAGGGCGACGCGGGCCATGAAGCCGAACGCCTCGTTGAAGGTCTTGAACTTCAGGGTGCGCAAGATCGCCTTGCCGCCGTCCTCCAGCTGCCAATCGGGAAGGCCCGAAAGGTCGATCGTCTCTGTCCCCATGCCCTCACTTCCCCCCAAACTCGGATCGACGTCTCGATCCAAGCCGACCGCGTCGTTCCGATGAGACGCGTCGGGATCAGATAGGTCAGGTGAGGGCGAGGTTCACGGGGGGCAAGCGTGGGGGCTGGGGCGATGGGAGGCTGTGACCGTGGCGGCTGACGTGTCGAACCGCGCCGGGAGAGGGCTCGGGCCTCACCAAGGAACAGGGGCGGGTCGCCTGTTCCACGAGAGCCAGCCGTCGCTCCAGACGCCCTGAGCCAAGCCGGCGACGGCGCGCAAGGCACGCTGCGCTCTTCGGCCTTGCGCACCGTCCCCGCTCGGCTCTGATCGGGCGCCGCGACGGCCGGCTCCGAGGAACAGGCGAAGGAACCGCTCTGCCATGGTGCCGACTCATGCGCCTCGCAGAGATCATTCGGCAAGGCGAGGGGCGGTTTCGCTGGCGGCGCGATATGCGCGCTAGGCCTTGGCGTAGCGGTTGGCGATGTAGCCCTCGACGATGGTCTTGAACTCGCCGGCGATGTTGGCGCCGCGCAGGGTCATCGCCTTCTCGCCGTCGATGAAGACCGGGGCGGACGGCTGCTCGCCCGTGCCCGGCAGCGAGATGCCGATGTCGGCGTGCTTGATCTCGCCGGGGCCGTTGACGATGCAGCCCATCACGGCCACCTTCATGCGTCTCCACGCCGGGATAGTCGCTGCTTCCACATCGGCATCTTCTCGCCCGATGTAGCCCTGGATGTCCTGGGCAAGCTCCTGGAACACCGTCGACGTGGTGCGCCCGCAGCCGGGGCAGGCCGAGACCACCGGCAGGAAGGCGCGAAAGCCCATCGTCTGCAACAGCTCCTGCGCGACCTTCACCTCCAGCGTGCGGTCGCCGCCGGGCTCGGGCGTCAGCGAGATGCGGATGGTGTCGCCGATCCCCTCCTGCAGCAAAATGCCGAGCGCGGCGGACGAGGCGACGATGCCCTTCGAGCCCATCCCCGCCTCGGTCAGGCCGAGATGCAGCGCGTAGGCGCAGCGCGCGGCCAGATCGCGGTAGACCGCGATCAGCTCCTGCACGTCCGAGACCTTGGCCGAGATCAGGATGCGGTTCGGCCGGCAGCCCCAGCTCCTCGGCCCGCTCGGCCGACGAGATGCCCGGACTGCACCATCGCCTCGCGCAGCACCGCGGCGGCCGTGAGCGGGCGTCGCCGGACGCGCGTTCTCGTCCATCAGCTGCGTCAGGAGCTCCTGGTCGAGCGAGCCCCAGTTGACGCCGATGCGCACCGGCTTGTCGTAACGGCACGCCATCTCGATGATGGACGGCGAACTGCGTGTCGCGCTTGGCCTTGAAGCCCACGTTGCCGGGGTTGATGCGGTACTTCGCCAGCGCCTCGGCACAGGCCGGATGATCGGCGAGGAGCTTGTGGCCGATGTAGTGAAAGTCGCCCACCAGCGGCACGGTGACGCCGCGCGCGGCCAGGCAGGTCGCGGATCTTGGGCACCGCGGCGGCCGACTCGTCCCGGTCCACGGTGATGCGCACCAGCTCCGACCCGGCCGCGGCGAGCGCTGCCACCTGGTCGACCGTGGCGGCGATGTCGGCCGTGTCGGTGTTGGTCATCGACTGCACGACGATGGGCGCGTCGCCGCCCACGGTCACGCCGCCGACGTCCACCGGAATGGAGCGCCGACGCTCTGCCGGACCCGACGCGACGATGGGGCTGGCGATGTTCATGAGGCCTCTCCGTCCGCTGACGCGGGATATACGGTGTCACACCCGGCGGGGCAAACCGATTGCGGCATTGTCGCCGCAGCTCGCCCGCCGCAGCCGGGAGCGACGCTGGCATCATCGCCGGCTCATCGCAGAACGACGAAGGTTCATCCATCCGCGGCACGAGCCGTGTCGGGCACTTGTGCAGTGCAGCGAAGGCGTTAACTCTGAGGTGCACCCGACGGCGGATCGGAACGCGACGCGGCACGGCCGTGCGCGCTCGCTGACGCCGCCTCGATCCAACTGCGCCCATCGCGGCGAAGGAGTTTTCCATGCTCAAGGGCAAGTCCGCCGTCATCACCGGTTCCACGTCGGGCATCGGCCTCGCCTATGCCAAGGCACTGGCCGACGAAGGCGTGAACGTCATGATCAACGGCTTCGGCGAGGCCGGCGCCATCGAGACCGAGCGCAAGGGTCTCGAAGGCAAAGGCGTCAAGGCGCTCTACAGCGCCGCCGACATGACCAAGCCCGAGAGATCGCCGACATGATCGCCACCGCCAAGCGCGAGCTGGGCTCGGTCGACATTCTCATCAACAATGCCGGCATCCAGCACGTCGCCGGCATCGAGGAGTTCCCGGACGCCAAGTGGGACGCGATCATCGCCATCAACCTCTCCAGCGCGTTCCACACCGTGCAAGCACGCCGTGCCGGCTGATGCGCGAGGCCGGGCTGGGGCCGCATCGTCAACACCGCGTCGGCGCACGCGCTGGTCGCCTCGCCCGACAAGGTCGCCTACGTGTCCGCCAAGCACGGCATCGCCGGCCTCACCAAGACCGATCGCGCTGGAGATGGCCGAGCAGAACATCACCGTCAACGCCATCTGCCCGGGCTACGTGTGGACGCCGCTGGTGGAGAAGCAGATCCCCGACACCGCGCAAGACGCGCGGCATCACCGAGGAGCAGGTGAAGCACGACGTGCTGCTGGCGGCGCAGCCGACGAAGAAGTTCGTCACGGTCGAGCAGGTCGCCTCGCTCGCGGTCTATCTGTGCGGCGACGGTGCGGCCTCGATCACCGGCACGCTCCTGTCGATGGACGGGGGCTGGACGGCCTGACCGACCGGGCCGAGAGATGACCATCATGGCACGGCTGTGGCGATGGGGCTGGGACCTCGTCGTCATCATCGGCGGTCTGACGATCGCCCTCAGCTTCTTCGGCGATCAGCACCCCGGCTTCGACAGTCTGGCGCACTTCCGGGCGCATCTGGCGGTCGTGACGGGGCTCGCGGCGCTGGTGCGGATCTGGTCCGGGCGCGGGGCCGGCCGCTGGGTGGCCATCGCCGCCCTGGCGCTGACGGTCTACGCCGGCACGACCACGGCCCGCTTCCTCATCGCCGACCCGTCGATCCGCACGACGGCCGCCACGACCTACACGCTGCTCCAGCTCAACGCCGCCGGCAATCCGGAGGGGAGCTCCCGGCTGCTCCTCGACCTGAAGCCGGATTTCGCGGCGTTGCAGGAAATGCCCATGTTGAGCGAGCCGCGCCGGCGCGAGATCGAGGCGGTCTATCCGCACATCGCCACCTGCTCCAACGGGCGGGGGTGGGGCGATACGGTGCTTCTGTCGCAGTACGCGTTCGCGGGTGAGATCGTCTGCGGCAACGCGCGTTCGTTCGTGCGCGCGACCGTGCTGCTGGGCGACCGTGCGCTGACGCTGACCTCACTGCACTTGAGCTGGCCGTGGCCGCACGGACAGCACGACGACATCACGGCCAACGTCGATCTGCTGCGGCAGGTTTCGGCCCCGGCGGTGATCTCCGGAGATTTCAACGCCACGCCTTGGAGCCTCACGGTGCAGCGCATCGGCGCGCTGACACAAACCATGCCGACGAGCGGTATCGGTCCGACATGGCTGCTGCGCGGTGTCGAACCTGGATATCGACCCTACGTAGGGTTGCCGATCGACAATATTTTGACGTCCGGCGTCACCATCGCGCAGGTTCAGCGGCTCGACGATGCAGGGTCCGACCACCTTCCCGTGCTGATGCGCTTCGCGTTCGAAGATTATTAGGGCGCCGGGAGCGACATCCACCGGTGCGTGCCCGAGGACCCATCGATGGAACGCAAGAAAATCAATCTGGCTCTTCAGGGTGGCGGCGCGCACGGCGCCTTCACCTGGGGCGTTCTGCGCACACTGCTGAAGAGCGAATCGGTGGCCATTCACGGGGTCACCGGGACGTCCGCGGGCGCGATGAACGCTGCGGTGATGGTTTCGGCCTACGTGAAGGGCGGCGAAGCCGCGGCCGTCGACGCGCTCGACGGCTTCTGGCGCGACGTCTCCGACGCGTCGCGCTACTCGCCCTTCCAGCGCACGCTGCTCGACCGGGCGTTCGGCAACTGGAGCCTCGACCGCTCGCCGACCTACCTCGCCTTCGATCTCGCCTCGCGCTTCATCTCGCCGGCGATCGCCAACCCGCTCGACATCAATCCGCTGCGCCCGATCATCGAAAGCTACGTCGACCTCGAGGCCGTGGCCGCCTGCGACGAGATCAGGCTCTTCGTCGCGGCGACGAACGTGCACACCGGCAAGGCGCGCATCTTCGGCCAGGAGGATCTGACGGTGGACGCGCTGCTCGCCTCGGCGTGCGTCCCGGAGCTGTTTTCGCCCGTGTTCATCGACGGCACGCCCTACTGGGACGGTGGCTTCATCGGCAATCCGCCGCTCTATCCGCTGTTCTACAACACCGACGTCGCCGACACCGTGATCGTGCAGATCAACCCGATCAAGCGGACCGACACGCCGGTCTCCGCGCGGGAGATCGTCAATCGCGTCAACGAGATCACCTTCAACTCGTCGCTCCTCAAGGAGCTGCGGGCGGTGCGGTTCGTCACGCGGCTGATCGAGGAAGGGCAAGCTCGATCCGGAGGAGTACATGCGGGTGCGAATCCACCGGATCGCCAGCACCGAGCTGATCCCCTCTGTCCTCATCGTCGAAGATGAACGGGGAGTGGTCGTTCCTGCGCCATCTCAACGGCATCGGTGAGCGTGCGGCGACGCAGTGGCTGGATGCGCACTACGACGATATCGGCGTGCGCGATACCATCGACGTCGCCGAAGAAATCGCGTCCTGATTGTGCCGGCCGGCGGGATCCGCCGGTCGTCCCGCGTCGACGCGCGAGCGGCGCCGATGCACCGTATTCTTTGACATTTCGGATGCGCCCATCACGCACGGCCGTGCTGACGAGGTAGACCCATGAATGGCGACCACACGCCGGCCTATCTTGACCGTCCTCGTCTTTCTGGGCGCTGCGGTCCTGTTCGTTCCGATCGCCAAGCGCCTGGGGCTCGGTTCGGTCCTGGGCTACCTGTTCGCGGGCGTGCTTCTCGGCCCGTCGGTCCTCGGGATCACGAGCGAGCCGGAGCAGATCGTCGAGTTCGCCGAGCTTGGCGTCGTGTTCCTCTTGTTCCTGATCGGTTTGGAGCTGAACCCGCACCGCCTGTGGGCCATGCGGCGCGACATCTTCGGCCTGGGCTTCCTGCAGATCGTCCTGTGCGCCGGTCTCATCATGACCTACCCGCTGCTCCTCGGCCGGGATTGGCACACGGCGCTCGTCGCCGGACTGGGCCTTGCGCTCTCCTCGACGGCGCTGGTCATGCAGCTCATCGACGAACGCGGCGCCATGCGCCTGCCCTACGGGCAGCGGTCGTTCGCCATCCTGCTGATGCAGGACCTCGCCATCGTCCCGCTGCTGATCATCGTGGCGCTGCTGGCGCCGGGCCCGGACGATGGAGGGCGAGGAGGTCGCCTTCAGCATCGTCACCGCGCTCTCCGCGGTCGGCGGGATCGTCCTCATCGGCCACTATCTGCTATCGCCGATGTTCCGCCTGCTGGCGCGGTTCGGCGGCACCGAGATCATGACCGCGGCGACGCTCCTGGTGGTGCTCGCCTCGGCGACGGCGATGATGTCGGTCGGCCTGTCGATGGCGATGGGCGCCTTCCTCGCCGGGGTGCTGCTGGCCGAGAGCAACTACCGCCACGAGCTGGAGGCGGACATCGAGCCGTTCCGCGGGCTGCTGCTCGGCCTGTTCTTCCTCGCCGTCGGCATGACCATCGACCTGGCGCTGGTGATCGAACGCTGGCCGACGATCCTCGGCGGGCTCCTCGTGCATGCTCGTCTTCAAGACGGTCATGATCTACGGTCTGGTGCGCGTCTTCGGCGGCGACCATCCGACGGCCACCAAGACGGGACTGCTGCTCTCCCAGGGCGGCGAATTCGGCTTCGTCCTCTACACCGCGGCCGAGCGGCGCGGGCTGATCTCGGCCGAAGACTTCGAGCCTGCTGATCGCGGTGGTGACGATTTCGATGGTCACCACGCCGTTCCTGATCCGCTTCGTGCCGCCGCTCCTCGATCCGGCGCAAGCCGGCGCCCACCATGACGGAAGACCTTCGAGGACGCCGAGGGCGACGTGCTCATCATCGGCTTCGGCCGCTTCGGCCAGCTCGTCTCGCAGATGTTGCTGGCCGGCGGGCTATCGGCCGATCCTCCTCGACAACGATGCGGAGCGCGTGACCGAGGCGCCGCAAGTTCGGCAGCCGCGTCTACTACGGCGAGGGCACGCGGCTCGACGTGCTGCGCGCGGTCGGGGCGGACCGCTGCCGGCTGATCGCGGTGTGCACCTCGCCGGCCGAGCGCACGACCGACATCGTCGAGCTGCGTGCAGGTCCAGTTCCCGCAGGCCAAGGTCTTCGCACGCGCCTTCGACCGCCGCCACGCGCTGACGCCTCTTCGACAGCGGCGTCGACTACCAGCGCCGCGAGACGCTGGACTCGGCGGTGCGCTTCGGCCGCGACGCGCTGGTGGAGCTCGGGATGGACCGTCAACCTGGCCACCGAGACCGAGGAGCTCGTGCGAAAGCGCGACGCGGAGCGGCTCGAGTTCCAGCGCCTCGAAGGCTTGGTGGAAGGGCCACCGCAAGTGGGCCGAGGTCTCGCCGGAGCCTTACACCGC
This sequence comes from uncultured Alphaproteobacteria bacterium, assembly GCA_963771975.1. Lineage (GTDB taxonomy): Bacteria > Pseudomonadota > Alphaproteobacteria > Rhizobiales > Amorphaceae > Acuticoccus. The sequence continues at coordinate 34,503 of CAVYVL010000005.1, forward strand.
CTCGGCCCGGCGACGAGGAGACGCGCCGTCCCGCCGCAAGGGCACGCCTGAAAACAAAGAGGCGGCCGAGAGACCCGGCCGCCTCGATCGTCGGCGGCGCTTTCTGCGCCCGGAGCCGCACGGATGGCGGGCGGGCCAGGACAGTGCCGGCATCCCGCTAGGGTGTCGGCCTCGCCGGCGGAGGAAGATCAGGTCTCGCGCCAGGCGCGGCGGATCTGGTCGCTCAGCGGCCGCACCAGGTAGTCGACGACCGTCTGGCCGCCGGTGGAGATGTACACCTCGGCCGGCATGCCCGGCATCAGCACCAGGTCGTCCGGCAGGCGGTCCAGCTCGCCGTCCTGGAGCGCCACGCGCACGTCGTAGTAGGTGATGCCCGTGCGCCTCGTCGCGCGCTCGCCTCGGCGGCGACGAACGTCACCTCGCCCTTGAGCTGCGGCGTGGTCTTGTAGTCGAACGCGGAGAGGATGATCGTCGCCTCCTGGCCGACGTCGACCTGGTCGACGTCGGTCGGCGCGAGCTTGCGCCTCGACCACCAGCTTGTCCGCCTCGCGGCACGATGCTGCATGATCGTCTCGCCCCGGCTGCACGACGCCGCCGACGGTGTGGACCGCCAGCTCGAACACCGTGCCGGCGACGGGGCGCGGATGTTCATGCGCTGCAGCTGGAAGTCGGCGGCGAGCGCGGCGCTCCTTCAGGTTGGCGATCTCCGGCTCGATCTCGGTGATCTCGGCGAACGTCTTCTCGCGCTGGTCGGTGGTGAGCTGCAGCACCTCGAGCTCGGTCTCGTCGATGCGGCCCTTGGCGATGGCGATCTGCGAGGTCAGCTCGCCGCGCTCGCCCTCCAGCCGCATGCGGTTGCGCTTGAGGTTGACGATCTTGTCGCGCGTGGTGCGGCCGCGGTCGTAGAGGCCGCCCAGCACCTCGAGCTCCTCGTCGATCAGTTCGATCTCGTCTTCCTTCGCCTCGCGCTGCGCGTTCAGGCCGTCGATCTGCTGCTCGAGCTGCTTGCGTGCGCTCCTTGAGGCGGTCCGATCTGGCCCTCCATCGTGTCCTTGCGGGCGTCGAAGACCTTCGCGCTCGGACGCCGATCGCCTGCTTCGACCAGCGGCTCTTCCATGCGATTCTCGAGCTCTTCGGGCGGGCGTAATCTCGTCGGCGTCGTCGCGCTCGGCCTGCAGGCGGGCGAGCCGCGCCTCCATGCGCGACGATCTGACCGTCGACCAGGGCGCGGTTGGCGGCGACAAGCGTCTCGTCGAGGCGGAGCAGGAGGTCACCGGCGCCGCACCTTCTCGCCGTCGCGTGACCGGTGATCTCGCCGACGATGCCGCCGTCCGGATGCTGCACCTGCTTGACGTTGGAGGCGACGACCACCTGTGCCGCTGGCGATCACCGCGGAGGCGAGCTTGGCCGTGGCCGCCCAGCCACCGAAGCCGAAGACGAGCATGCAGCAGGCCACGATGCCGACGATCACATAGGTGCGGATCGACGAGGAGAACCTCGGCTTGGGTGGCAGCTGCCGAGCCTTTCTTGCGGGCAAGCGTCATGATTGCTGATCCGTTCTCGGGTTACGCGTCTGTGGACTGGAAGCGGCCTGGTCGGGGCGCATTGGCCGCGGTGCCGTCCTGTCCGGCCGGCGGCCGGCTGCTGCGCGCCTTGGCGCCGAATGCGTCGCCGTGCCGCTGAGCTGTGGCGTCGGACGGACGTTGTCGACCTTTTCGCGGCGCATCACCTTCTTCAGCACTTCGTCGCGGTCGCCGAAGTCGGCCATGCGCCCGTTCTCGATCAGGCACAGCGTGTCCGTCGCCGAGAGGGCCGACGGGCGGTGCGCCACGACGATGATGATCGCCCCGCGTTGCTTGGAAATGGTGATCGCCCGATTGAGCGCGCTGTCGCCGTAGCCGTCGAGATTGGAGTTCGGCTCGTCGAGCACGATCAGGAATGGGTCGCCGTAGAGGGCGCGGGCGAGGGCGATGCGCTGGCGCTGGCCGGCCGAGAGCGTGGCGCCCTGATCGCCGATCGCGGTGGAATAGCCGTCCTTGAAGGACAGTACGAGGTCGTGGCAGCCGGCGATCTTGGCGGCGGCGATGACGTCTTCGTCCGTCGCGTCCGGGTCGAAGCGGGCGATGTTCTGGGCGATGGTGCCCTCGAACAGCTCCACGTCCTGCGGCAGGTAGCCGAGGTGGCGGCCGAGCGTCTCCGGTTTCCACTGCGGCAGCGGCGCGCCGTCCAGCGCAATGGTGCCGCGGACGGCGGGCCACACGCCGACCATGGCCCGCGCCAGGGTCGACTTGCCCGAGCCTGACTGGCCGATGATGCCGACGCGCCGTGCCCGCCTTGCACCTGAAAGCGGATGTCGACCAGGGTCGGCGTGCGGGAGCCCGGCGGCATGACGGTGACGCCGTCGACCTGCAGGTCGCGGCGCGGCATCGGCAGGTCGATGCGGCTCGACCGCGTCCGGCCGCTCGAACAGCGCCTTCAGGCGGCGATAGGCCTGCTGCGCGGCCAGCATCTGGCGCCAGTTCTGCACCGCGCTCTCGACCGGCTGCAGCCCGCGCGCCATGATGATCGACGCCGCGATCATCGCGCCCGGCGAGATGATCTCGCAGGATCGCGAGATAGGCGCCGAGCGCCAGGACCGCCGACTGCAGGAACAGGCGGAACACCTTCGACAGCACGGTCGACATGCCGACGATGTCCGCCGCCTTGGCGTTGGCGGCGAGGAACTTGTCGTTGACGTTGTCCCACACGGTGCCGACGGCGCCCAGCATGCCCATGCCGTGGAGCACTTCGGCGTTGCGCGCGGCCCGAGGCGACCGATGGAGTTGCGCTGGGCCGAGACTCGCCGCTGACCTTCATCAGCCGGGCGCGCGACGCGGTCCGTGACCAGGGCGATGACGAACAGGACGACCGCACCGCGCCGCGCGAGCAGTCCGAGCGCCGGGTGGATGGCGAAGACGATGGCGATGTAGATCGGCATCCACGGCATGTCGAACAGGGCGGTCACGCCGGTGGACGAGAAGAACTGGCGCATCTGGTCGACGTCGCGCACCGGCTCGGACTTGGCCGCCATCGGGCCGGCCTTCACGGGCGCGGACGACTTGCAGCGAGGAAGGCCGAGCGGCCCACCGCATCGTCGAACCGGTGGCCGATGCGGGTCAGCACGCGGTAGCGCACGAGGTCGATGATGCCCATGAAGAGGTATAGCCCGATCACCAGGCCGGTCAGGGCGATCAGCGTCGGCACGCTGCGGCTGGTCAGCACGCGGTCGTAGATCTGCAGCATGAACAGCGGGCCGGTCAGCATCAGCAGATTGACGACGCAGCTGAAGCCGGCCACCGAGATGAAGGTGCGCCGGGTGGCGGCTATGGCGTTGGCAAGAATGTTCGACGACATTGGGCGACAGGCCCCTCGCAATTCCGTGCATTGATCGTGTGGGAACGGTACCGCCAGACTCTACCGCGCGCGGTGCTGTGACGCCAGGGCCGGCTGCGGCTCACAATCGGCCTCACATAGGTTGCATCTCCGGCTCGATCCTGGCTGACATGAACACTTGTGTGAAAGTGGCGAGCGCGAGGCCGCGACAATCAAGATAATGTTCCGGATATCGCGCGCTGTGCCGGGGAACACAAGATCGAGAGACGTTCTGTGATACAGTGGAACATCTATCGGTGGACCTATTCGTAGATGGCGCCTGTAAAGTCTCTGGAGCAGGAGAGACAACTCGTTCGCCTGGCCCGGCGGGCCGGGAGCCTCAGCGATGTGGTCCTATTGTGGCCGGATCGAGACGCGCGCATATGCTCCGGCCCGTTCGAGATCACAGGTCTCGACGCCGAGATCGCGGCCTTGGCCGAGCGATGCGTGCGTGCCGCGCACGACCTCCGGGACGGTGAAATCAGCCGGGTTCCGCTGGCAGATTCGCAGTGGGTGGCGCTGTGCGACCGGCGTTGCGTGGACCGGCCCATCATCATGATGCGGGGTCCCGACGGGGCTGCGCAGGCGCCGGTGGCGCTGGCGTGCGCCGAGACCGTGTTCGACGTCTTGCGCGACTTGAAGGCGTCGGAAGTGGCGCCCGCCGACGCCGTCGAGCGCGACGAAATTGGGGCGCCGGCCTCCACAGGCTCCGTCGGCATCGGGTCCTGGCAGCTCAGCATCGATGACAACTGCGTGAGCTTCTCGGAAGAAACCCTCCGCATCCATGGTCTCGACCCGGGCTCGGCCGCGCCGTCCGTCGACGAAGCCGTGAGGTTCTTCGAGCCGGAAGTGCGTGACATCGTGACGAGCAACATCGCGCAAGCCGTGGCCGACAAGGCTGGCTACAGCTTCGCCCTGCCTTTCCGCCGGGCCGACGGGACACGCCGTATCGTACGCTCCATGGGCTATGTCGTCACCGACGCCTGCGGTCACGATCAGCTGTACGGTCTCTACCAGGACGTCACAGAGGAACGCGAAAGAGAGCTGCGCCTGTGGTCCGCCATGAACCTCGACGCGCTGACGGGTGTCCACAGCCGCTACCACTGGCAACAGCGCCTCGACAGCGCGCTCGCCGATGCGATGCACACCGGGGGGGCCGTGGGCCTCATCCTCGTCGACATCGTCGATTTCAAGATCCTCAACGACTGCCACGGCCATGATGCCGGCGACGAGGCGCTGAAGGCGGTCGCCGCCACGCTGAGCGCGAACTTGCGTTCCGGCGACGTCTTGGCCCGGCTGGGCGGCGACGCGTTTGCCATCCTCGTGTCGGACTTGAAGGAGCCCGACAACCTGGGCAAGCTCGTGGAACGCCTGTCTGGCGCTCGCAAGGTGACCTTCGACCACCGCGGTGCCGTGATGACGGTCGAATTCGCGCTCGGCGCCGCCGCCTTTCCGACGGACGCCGAGACCGCCGAGAATTCTCTACCGCGCCGCGGATCTCGCCCTCTTCCACGCCAAGTCCGACCGGTCCGCCGGCGCGACACGCTTCGACACGGTGCTCCTGCAGGGGCGTGACGCGAGGGCCGGCCGGCGCACCCGGGTCCGCCGCGCCATCGAGAGGGGCGAGATCGCCAACCTCTACCAGCCGATCGTGGACCTCACGAGCGGCGAGGTGACCGCCGTGGAGGTCTCGCCGCGGTGGTACGACAACGGCCGCATGGTGAGCCTCGCCAAAGTTCGGGCGGATGGGGACAGAGCGCTCTCGCCGCAGATCGCGGCTGCGACGCTGGAGCTCCTGGAGAATGATCTCGCGCTCCTGTGGGACGGGCGAGGGCGTATTCCGGCCTGCGTGCTGCCGATCTCCAAGGCGCAGCTGAAAAGCCATGAAGTGATGGATCGCCTCTGCCATATCGCCCGCCTGGTGAGTGCAGGTTCGAGCATTGTGCGCCTGCAGCTGGACGGCGACCCGCGGCGCGCTCTGGGCTGGCCGCTACGCTCAAAGCTCCTCGATAGCTTCAATAGCGGAGTCTCAACCGTGCAGGACGCGGCCGAGGCGGCGGGATCGCTGTTGACGCCAGGCACCATGCCGCTTTGTCACGTCAGAGTTCCGCTGGAGGCGATGCGCAACCGACGGCCGGGCGCCGACATGGTGCTGCGCACGCTGATCGAGACGGCGCACCAGCAGCGGATGGACGTCTCGGCCCTCGGCATCACCTCGGCGGAGGACGTCGGGACCGCACTCTCGTTCGGTGTGCACCGGGGACAGGGAGGCTACGTCGGCGATTGCATGCCGATCGAAGCCGTCTTGGAACGGATCCGCCGGCACAGGCTGAAGCCGGATCAGGAGCTCGTCGGGTAATGGTAAAGGTCGCCGCCCGCTGGAAATGTCGCCGGGCTGTGTGGCGGGGGTCACTCGCGCGATGGCGGTCCGTTGAGGCGGTCATGCACGGCGTTCACGTCTTCGATCAGGGACAACGTGCGCCGGGCGAGTTGGGCGCGCAGGGCCTCGGCCGCAGCCGGAAACTCCTCCAGGATTCGCAGCATCTGGTCGCGCGGCAAGGCCAGCACCTCGCAGCTCGTGTGTGCGACGGCGTTGACGCTGCGTTGCACCGGGATGACCAGCGCGAGGCCGTCGATGAGGTGGCCGACGCCGACGACCTTCGGCGCGTCGGCCTGCGCCGATGGCACGAGGCGCACCTGCCCCCCGAGGATCAGGACGGCGCCTTCGGCATCGTCCCCCGCCTCGAACAGGGCCTGCCTGGGCTTGTAGGACCGCGGCAAGCTGCCGAACGCGAGAAGCTTGAGCGCCTCGTCTCCGAGGGGCTTCAGCATCGGCGCGTTCCGCATCACCGCCATATGACGGGCGGAGACTCACGTTAGGCGGTGACCGCCCGTGGCATGAGCTTATAGCCCCCTGCTTCGGTCACCAGAAGCTCGGCCGAAGCGGGGTTTTTCTCAATTTTCTGGCGCAGGCGGTAGATATGCGTCTCCAGCGTATGGGTCGTGACCCCGGAGTTGTATCCCCAGACTTCGTGTAGGAGAACATCGCGGGTGACAGGTTTTTCGCCGGCCCTGTAGAGGTACTTCAGGATCGCGGTTTCCTTCTCGGTCAACCGGATCCGGCGGCCGTCCGGCTCCAACAGGAGCTTGCTCGACGGCCTAAAGGAGTAGGGTCCGATTGCGAAGGTGGCGTCCTCGCTCTGGTCAAACTGCCGCAGGTGCGCTCGGATCCGTGCCAGGAGCACGGCGAACCGGAACGGCTTGGTGACGTAGTCGTTGGCGCCCGCCTCCAGTCCGACGATCGCATCGGCGTCCGTGGTGTGGCCCGTCAGCATGACCACCGGCGCCTTGAAGCCGGCGTTGCGCATCAGCCGCACGGCCTCGCGGCCATCGAGGTCCGGCAGGCCGACGTCGACGATGGCGAGCGCGATGTCGCTGTTTTTCGCCGCCGCGACGCCACGCTGCGCTGTGTCGGCGGTGATCACGGCGAACTCGTCATAGAAGCCGATCTGCTCGCTGAGGCCTTCGCGAAGGTCCTCGTCGTCGTCGATGATGAGGATGGTCCTCTTGTTCACTTGGCCCTCCCAGTGTGGTGTCCTGTCGCGACAGATAAGTGATACTTCGGGAACCTTATGTGCCACCGATCACATAACTCACCTCAGTGTGCCTCAGGAGCGCATTCGTTGCTTAATGTGAATTAAATTGATTTCCGATCCTTGCGCACTCGTTCCCGGTGTCAGGCCGGTACCGAGGCCGCTGCGGCGCTCGGGCGGGCCGCGGTCAGCTCGCAGCGCAACCCGGCGGCCGGCGCTGGTTCGGCCGCGCCCGGGTCATCCGACCGAAGTGATCGTCAACCTCGAGGGGCGCACCGTGCGCGCCGCGATGGGGCGGTCGGGGATCGTCACCCTCAAGCGGGAGGGTGATGGGGCGACCCCGCGTGGCCGCATCACTCCTGGTGCCGCGCTCGCGCGATTCTCTTGCGCATTGGGGGGAGGGCGCCTCGCGCTGCCGCTCGCTTGCCGCCAGGTCCGCGCGGCGGACGGCTGGTGCGACGACCCCGCCAGTGCCCGCTACAACGCCTATGTGCGCCGCCCGAATGCCGCCTCGCACGAGGCGCTCCGGCGCGAGGATGGGCTTTATGACGTCGTCGTCGTGACCGATCACAACCAGCGCCCGCGCATACGCCGTCGCGGATCGGCGATCTTCTTCCACGTCGCACGGCCGACCCCGCCGACGAAGGACATGTCGCCGACAGAAGGATGTCTTGCATTCCCCAAGGCGGCGTGGCAACGCGCGATGGTTCCGCTTGGACCCTATCTGATCGACATCGATCCGAGGCCTCGTCGATGATTCCATTTCGCAAGATGAACGGTCTCGGCAACGATTTCGTGGTCGTGGACGCGAGGGCCACGGCGTACGCGCCCGCCGCCGAGACGGTGAAGGCGCTGGGCGATCGATCGAACGGGATCGGCTTCGACCAGTTCATCATCATCGCCCCGGCGCCGGCCGGCGAGACGGCGCTGATGCGCATCATCAACGCCGACGGCGGCGAGGTGGAATCGTGCGGCAACGCGGCGCGCTGCGTCGCCGCCATCCTCCTCGACGAGCAGTCCGCGCCGGAGGTGACCATCGCCTCCGCCGGCGGGCCGATGCGCGCCTGGCGGGCGAGCGGCGGGGGCATCTCGGTGGACATGGGGACACCGCGGTTCGCCGCCGCGGACATCCCGCTCGCCGCCGACGCCGGCGATCCGCAGGCGCTCACGTTCGACGAGCCGCTGCTGGCGCCGCTCGGCCCGGCCGCCTGTGCCAACGTCGGAAACCCGCACGCGGTGTTCTTCGTGCCCTCGATCAATGACGTGCCGCTCGGCGTCGTGGGGCCGATGCTGGAGCAGCATGCGGTCTTCCCCGCCCGCGCCAACATCTCGTTCGTCGAAGTCGAGAGCCCGGAGCGGGTGCGTGCGGTGGTGCACGAACGCGGTGTCGGGCCGACTCGGGCCTGCGGCACGGCCGCTTGCGCCATCGCCGCGGTGGGTCACCACATCGGCCGGCTGAGCGAGGAGGTGGAGGTCGAGCTGCCCGGCGGCCCGCTGACCATCGGCCTGGCCGGCGGGCGCATCGTCATGACCGGGCCTTACGAGATCGACTGGACGGGGATGCTGGCTGAGGGCGGCTTCACCCGGGACCCCGAGCCAATCCACGGCTGAGCCCGCGGCTCACAGGAAACCAGTTATCGTCCGTCGGGGCTGTACAGGCCGCGCTTCGCGTCGACGGCCGCCTTGTGCATCGCGGCGAACGCCTCCGGCGCCTCCTCGGTCGGCCGCGCCCAGCCTTGCTCTACGAGCCATTCGGACAGGTTCGTGTTGGCGACTTCGCAGTTGGCCGCGCGGACGGGTTCCTCGGACGTCCGGTCGAGCTGCAGGCAATCGAGGGCGCGGCGGCGCACGAGGCGGCGCAGCGCGGTGCGGGCGCGCGCGCCACACGGCCACGCCTTGCCCTCACCCGTGGTGCAGGTGGCGTCGGCGTCCGGTGCGTCGATGTAGGCGAGGGTGAACCGATGCGAGCGCACGTTGACGGTGTCCGCGCTCTCGATCACCACGAGCTTGAAGCGCTCCGGGTCCGGGCCACGCGCAGGCGCCGCCGGCAGGATCGCCGGCTGATCCTCGCGCACCAGGGGGCCCTCTAGCCGCGGTGCTGCGATGCCGGAGCCTTCGACGTAGCGTACCGGCCGGCCGTTTTCGTCCACGGCGCCGGGGCGGCCGGCCGTGGATTGCGCCGATCCCTCCGGCCCGATGCGGATCGCGGCCGAATCGGCGGATTGATCGCCGGCGGCCGCGCGGGCGGACGCCTGCTGAATGTCGTCGCGGGCCGGGAGATCCTCCAGCGACTGCATGATGAACAACCAAAAGCCGCCGCACAAAAGTACGGCGGCGACAAACACGCCCAGCGGTAGCATGAACCCGCGAGAGGAGCGGGTGCGGCGATAGCGCGAGCCTGACCGGTAGCGCGGGGCCGGGGGCGGGGGAAAGTCCCGTCGCACCGCAGCCTCGGCTTAGGCGGTGGCGACGCGCTTTTCCTTGCGCTCGACGATGCGGGCGGCCTTACCCGTGCGTCCGCGCAGGTAGTAGAGCTTGGCACGGCGGACCTTGCCGCGGCGCACCACGTCGACCGACTCCAGCATCGGCGAGAAGATCGGGAACACACGCTCCACGCCCTCGCCGTACGAGAGCTTGCGAACGGTGAAGTTCTCGTTGAGGCCCGCGCCGGAACGCGCAATGCACACGCCTTCGTAGGCCTGCACACGAGTGCGGGTGCCCTCAGTCACGCGCACATTGACGCGCACGGTGTCGCCGGCCTGGAAATGAGGAAGCTTACGCTTTTCCTCGATCGTAGCCATCTGCTCGTGATTGAGCTCGTCGATGATGTTCATGTCGTCGTGTCCCGTCGCGCCGCGTCGGCGGCGCGCTGAAATTCATATCGCCCGAAGGATTGCCAGAGGGGGTCAATAGTGACTCCGAACCGCTTTGTCGAGAGACGATGGCAATGAAACGCCATGCTAACGCGGTGGGCGGCCGTCCACCGCGGGTGTGGCTGGCGCGAGGCGTTGGCATTCCTCCGGGTCATCGCGCCGCGCAAGGCTCCCGCCTTCTTGCGTGTGCATCAATAAACGCCAAATATCCACTCTGTGGGAGCGCCGACAGGGCTCCCGCACCGGTCGCTTGTCGCAAGGACTGATGGATGACACGTATGACACCGTTGTCGAGCCCGCTTTTGCTGGGGTTTGAAGATATTGAACGCGTGCTGGATCGCGTGACGAAGAGCGGGAGCGACGGCTATCCGCCCTACAACATCGAGCGGATCAAGAGTCCGAAGGCGGATCTGCTGCGGATCACATTGGCGGTCGCCGGTTTTACGCGGGACCAGCTTTCGGTGACCGTGGAAGACAACCAGCTGGTGATCCGGGGTTCCCAATCGCCTGATGCCGATCGGGACCGGCACTTCCTTCATCGCGGTATTGCTGCCCGGCAGTTTCAACGGGCGTTCGTGCTGGCCGAGGGGATCGAGATCCTCAGCGCCGCGTTGGCCGACGGCCTCTTGGCCATCGACCTGGTGCGGCCGGAACCGGAACGGACCGTCCGAACGATCGAAATCAGTGCGAGTGAGCAGGCGCTAGAACCCAGGAGTTGAGTACCATGCGTGAGAATCACGATACCGAAGCGCGCGACATCAGCCCGCAGACGCTGGCGTCTCTCGGCAACGGCCATGTTGCCTATGTGCGCACCTTCCTCTCGGAGGAAGTGAACGAGATTTTCCCTCAAGCCCCGTCGATGGAGCCGGGTCAGCAGCTCTGGGCGCTGCTATCGGCCGACGGAACGCCGATCGTCCTCGCCGACTCGGCCCATGCGGTGATGGCGAACGCGGCCGAGAACAACCTCACGACGGTGAGCCTCCACTAACGGGCGAGAATTACGAATGAAAAGAGCCGGCTGCAGATTGCGGCCGGCTTTTTCGTGGCTGGGTGCCGGTGCCGTCCCGATCGACCGGCGCGTTGCGGCGACGGGCTGCTAGTAGTCCAGCGGGGGCTGCTGCGCGCCGCCAAGCGGGCTCGGGGTCGCCGAACGGTGGGCCCAGCTGAAGATCGCCATCACCAGGACGGCTGCCGCCGCGGCGAGGCCGACGTAGCCGTCGATCACCGTCACGCCCGGCGGATCGAAGACGAAGAGGTTGAGCACCAGCTCCGTCAACGAGACGGCCAGCAGCAAGAGCGCGGCGACCAATTTGCGCAGCACGCTGCCGTTCCACGAGATGAAACCGACCACCGCGGTCGCCACGAACAACCCGCCGAGGCCGATGCCGCCCCCGCTGCCCGCGCCGAAGATGGGCCCCGGGAACGCGGCCACGAACGGGGCCATTAGGGCGAAGCGGATCGCCATCATCACCAGCAGCAGGGCCGGCAAACCGACCTCCACAAGCCGATTGAAGGTCAGCGGCCGGCGCCGGCGCCACAGCGCGATCGCTGCGATACCCACGGCGAAGGGCACCCCCACGAGGGCGTCTACACGGGCCAAGGCGATGAAGGGGTCGAAGAAGGTCACTTGCGAAGCAGCCACATCTGATTGTCAAGGCGAAAGTGCTGCAACACGGTTGCGAGCGGGGCCGAGCATGGACAATGTGCGTCAGCCATCGCACTACACAAGCCAGCGCGTCAAAGTCAGTAAGTTCATGCTCTTCAGGCCATCCAAATTGCCGGACTGTGTTCGCATCCGTCCGCCGCTCTACGACCCGTCGTTCCCCTACATCCTCTTCTGGAGCCAGAAGTCCGGCTGCACCACCGTCGTCAAGTGGTTCTTCGCGCAGCTCGGCCTTTTGGACGAGGCACTCGCCTACTCCAACTGGATCCACGACTACGAGGGGCAGGTCTTCAAGAAGCGCAAGTTCTATCGCCGCGAGCTGGCGGACGCGCTGAACGCCGGGACGCACAAAGCCGTCAAGATCGTGCGCGACCCGATGGCGCGGGCGCCCAGCTCGTTTCTCGTGCTGGCCGAGCGCGGCGCGATCCTGGAGCGGCGGCACCACTGGTCGCAGGACCATTGGAGCCTCGTCAACGAATGGCTGACCGCGCGGGGCAAGCCTGTCGAGCCGGGCCTTAGCTTCCTGGACCATCTGGAGATGGTGAAGGAGTACGAGGGGCGCGAGCCGCATTCCATCAACCAGCACCTCTCGCCGCAATTCGTCGCCGGCGAGGAGAATTACGTGCAGGAGGTGATCCCCATCGAGCGGTTCGCCAACTGGGCGACGGGCCTCGGCGGCACGGACGGGATCAAGGCGATCGACATGGCCTCGATCAGCGAGTTGCGGCACCACCATCAGGTGACGGAGCGTCGCACCAAGCAGTTCGAGGAGAGCGCCGAGACCATCCCGATCGCTCGCGGCGCCTTCGCCAACGGCCGGTTTCCGTCATCCAAGGTGTTCATCAACGAGCGCACGAAGCCGTTGATCCGCGAGGCCTACAAGGCCGATTTCGACGCCTACGGCTCCCTCTACGGGCACTGAGGTCGGCGCCCGCCGACCCGGCACGGTCCCCGGCCCGTGTCCGTCGGTGCGGGGGGCGCCACGCGGCAAGTTTGTGCGGACGGCCCTTTACCGCCTCCGTCAGCTCGCTAGGTTTTGCCCGAACACGTTCAAACGGGCGATCTGACCTATGACCCACCGTGCCACCCGACCGGCTGCCGGTGCCCTCGCGGCCCTGGCCTTCATGTGCGGTCCGGCGCTTGCGCAGGAGACCACCTGCGACCTCGACCGGCCCGTCGCGTTCGGCGGCCTCGACTACGGCTCCGCCGCGTTCCACACTGCCATCGCCCAGACAGTGCTGGAGAAGGGCTACGGCTGCGAGACCGAAGTGGTCCCGGGGACGACCCTGGTCCTCAACACGGGCATGGCGCGCGGCGACATCGACATTCTCATGGAGGTGTGGACCGCTAACACCGCTCAGGCCTTCCTCGATGCCGAGGCGGCCGGCGACGTCGAGCGGCTGGGGGCCACCTTCCCCGACGCCACCGAAGGCTGGTTCGTCCCGCGCTACGTGGTCGAGGGCGACGATGCGCCCGCCCCGGACCTTGCATCCGTGGAAGACTTGGCGGACCACGTCGATCTGTTCGAGGATCCGGAGGAGCCGGGCAAGGGCCGCTTCCTCAACTGCGTGATCGGCTGGCAGTGCGAGGTGGTGAACACCAAGAAGCTCCACGCCTACGGCCTCGAGGACCTCTACACCAACGTGCGGCCCGGTGCGGGCGCCGCGCTCGCCGCTGCGGTGGAGTCGGCGGTCCTGCGCGAACAGCCGGTCCTCTTCTACCACTGGGCGCCGACGTGGCTGCTGGGCAAGTACGACTTCGTCAAGCTCGAGGAGCCGCCGTTCGACCAGGCGACGTGGGATCAGATGATGGAGACCGAGGAGCCCGAGGTCGCCACCGCCTACCCGCAGACCCGCGTGGTCGTGGGTGCCAACGCCGAGTTCGCCGAGACGGCGCCCGCCCTGCGCGAGTTCTTCATGAACTACGGCACAAGCGCCGAGCAGACGAGCCAGGCGCTCGCTTACATGCGAGACGAGGACGCCACGCCCGAGGAGGCGGCCGAGCGGTTCCTGGCGGAGCATCCGGAGATCTGGCAGGATTGGGTGCCCGAGGCGGTGGCGTCGCAGTTGAGCGAGGCAATTAGCAAGTAAAGTTCACATGCTTTGCGCCGTGTCGATGGCTATACTCGGGCACCATTGCGATGTTCATTGCGGGTGTCCCGGGGGCGGGGGCCGGCAGGACAGGAGCGATTGACCTGTCGCGCGCGCTCAATAGCCATCGGCAAATCGGTTGGTCCCGCGGATCCTCGTTTATGTCCGGAATGCGACTTTACACAACCGGTTGACCCTCTATAGTTCCAGGCCATCAAGCGTCCCTCGATTGAATGCGAGGGTCGTGACGCTGCATGGGAATTGGTCGGTCTATCCGGAGTGAGTCTGGGCGCCAGGTGCACGGCTTGGCGCGGCTCCCTCAACAGCGTGGCCCTCGTACCATTGAGCCATCCGGATGACGGACCCCAAACGAGGAGACACTGATTTGAAGAAGATTTTGCTCGCGGCAAGCCTCATGGCTGCGCCTGCCGCGTTGGCCACATCGGGTGCGGCTCTGGCGCAGGACAACTGCGACGGGCTCGACCGCCCGGTGGTGTTTGCGGGTCTCGACTGGGACTCGAATTCCTTCAACAACGGCATCGCGTCCTACATCCTCGAGCACGGCTACGGCTGCGACACCGAATCCATTCCCGGGTCCACCATTCCCCTCCTGAACGGCATGATCCGCGGTGACATCGACATCACCATGGAAATGTGGATCCCCAACGTGAAAGAGGCGTGGGAGAAGGCCGAGGCGGACGGTGACGTCGCCGAGGTCGGCACCAGCTATCCGGATGCGACGCAAGCCTGGTTCGTGCCGAAGTACCTCGTCGAAGGTGACGACGCGCCAGCCGCCGACCTGAAGGCGGTGGCGGACCTGCCGAAGTACAAGGAGCTGTTCGAGGACCCGGAAGAGCCGGGCATGGGCCGCTTCTACAACTGCATCCTCGGCTGGGGCTGCGAGGTGTTCAACACCAAGAAGTTGCACGCCTACGGCCTGACCGAGGACTTCACCAACTTCCGCCCCGGTACGGGCGGCGCGCTGGCCAGCGCCATCGAGTTGGCGATCCTGCGCGAAGAGCCGATCGTGTTCTACTACTGGGGGCCGACGTGGGTGCTCGGTAAGGTCGGCGATCAGGTGGTGCAGCTCGAAGAGCCTGCCTACGACGAAGCGGCTTGGACGACGCTCGGCGACCTCGCCGTGGAAGAGGTCACCGACGAGACGAAGGCGACCGCGTATCCGACGATCAAGGTCTCGATCGCGGTGAATACCGAATTCCAGCAGGCCGCGCCGACCATCGTCGATTTCCTGGGCAAGTACGCTCTCGACGCGCAGACGATCTCCAAGGGCCTCGCCTACATGCAGGACGAGTCCGCGTCCGCCGACGAGGCGGCCGAGTGGTGGATGCAGAACAACGTCGACACCTGGAAGAGCTGGCTTCCGGCGGACGTCGCCTCCAAGGTCGAGTCCGCGCTGAGCTCGTAAGAGCCGAAGAGCCGGGCGGATGTCTCCCCCGCCCGGCTCTTTTTTCGGCCGGCTCTTCAGTGGCGCGCCGGCCTCCGGCCCGCCCGCGACCAGCCGGTTGGATCCGCTGAATCCTTGCGCCACAACATGACGGAACCGCATGTCTGATCTCTGGCTTGGCTGGTCGACTGAACTTTTCATCCTGCTGATCGCCGTCCTTGTGGCGGTCTTCGTGGACCGCGCCACCTCCAACCGCGCCACGGCCATCGCGGCCGGCGTGGGCCTCCTTCTGGCGATCCAGATCATCGGCGCAATTCCGCTCGACACACTTTTCTTTGATGGTGACGTCGGCCGCGCCATCCGCGGCGGCACCAACGACTTCGTCCGCTGGCTCGTCGTCAACTACGGCGACTTCTTCGACGCCATCTCCGACCCGATCCTCAAGTCGCTCGTCTGGCTCGAGCACATGCTGCGTGACGCGCCGGTGCCGGTGGTGCTCTCCGTCGTCGCCGTGCTCGCCTACCTCGCTTCGAAGCGCGTTGCGCTCGCGGCGGGCATGGTGGTCGCCCTGTGGTTCGTCGGCATGCTCGGCCTGTGGGAGCAGGCGATGCAGACGGTGGCCATCATGCTGGTCTCGGTGGGGATCGCGATCGTCCTCGGCATCCCCGTCGGCGTGATCAACGCCCGCTCCGACACGGCGCGGTCGGTCATCAACCCCATCCTCGACCTGATGCAGACGATCCCGAGCTTCGTCTACCTCATCCCCGCGCTGATGCTGTTCGGTCTCGGCAACGTCTCCGCGGTGCTCGCCACGGTCATCTACGCGACCCCGCCCCTGATCCGGCTGACCGACCTCGGCATCCGCTACGTCGACCGCGAGGTTGTGGAGGCATCGCGGGCGTTCGGTGCAACGCGCTGGCAGATGCTGACCGGTGTGCAGATCCCGCTGGCGCTGCCGTCCATCATGCAGGGCATCAACCAGACGGTCATGATGGCGCTGGCGATGGTGGTCATCGGCTCGATGATCGGCGCGCGCGGCGTCGGCCAGACGGTGCTCGTCGGCCTGCAGCGCAACGATGCCGGCCAAGGGCTGATCGGCGGCATGGCGATCGTGATGCTGGCCATCGTGTTCGATCGGATCAGTCAGGCGGCCGGCGCGCGGGCGCAGAAGCACCGCTCGGTCGCCCATTGACCGCCCGCGCGTGCCCCACGACGACATCCACCCTGCTGCGGTCCGGGCGATCCGGACGGACCCTCGAGCCGCTGAGAACCCCGCATGTCCCTGATTGAAGTCAAGAACGTCACCAAGATCTTCGGCCCCAATCCGAAGGACGCGCTGGAGCGCTACCGGGCGGGGCTGTCCAAGGACGAGCTGCTGGCGGAGACCGGCCACACGCTCGGCCTCGCCGACGTGTCGCTGTCCATCAACAAGGGCGAGATCTTCGTGATCATGGGCCTGTCGGGCTCCGGCAAGTCGACGATGATCCGCCACTTCAACCGGTTGATCGACCCGACGGACGGGCACATCCTCGTCGACGGCGACGACGTGGTGACGATGTCGGTCCGCGAGCTGGAGCAGTTCCGGCGCACCAAGATGTCGATGGTGTTCCAGCGCTTCGGCCTGATGCCGCACCGCACGGTGCTGCAGAACGTCGCCTACGGCCTGCGCGTGCGTGGCATCGGCAAGGCCGACCGCGAAGCCAAGGCGATGGAATGGATCGAGCGGGTCGGCCTGTCCGGGTACGACGCGCAGTATCCGACGCAGCTCTCGGGCGGTATGCAGCAGCGTGTCGGCCTCGCGAGGGCGCTGGCGACCGACGCCGAGATCCTCCTCATGGACGAAGCCTTCTCGGCGCTGGACCCGCTGATCCGCTCGCAGATGCAGGATCAGCTGATCGAGCTGCAGTCCGAGCTCGGCAAGACGATCGTCTTCATCACCCACGATCTGGACGAGGCGCTGCGCATCGGCGACCAGATCGCGATCCTCAAGGACGGTCGCCTCATCCAGGTCGGCACCCCGCCCGAGATCCTGCTGAAGCCCGCCGACGACTATGTGACCGACTTCGTGCGCGACGTGAACCGCGCCCGGGTGCTGACGGTGGAGACGGTGATGAAGCCGCCCAAGGCGCGTCTGACGGGCGAGAACATCGACCATGCGCTGGAGGAGATGCGCCGGGCGGGCGTGAAATACGGCTACGTGGTCGAGGACGAGCGCTTCCGCGGCGTCACCACGCAGGAGAGCCTCGAGGCGGCCCTCTCCACGCAAGACAACCGCAACCTCTACGAGATCGCCGAGGAAGGGGTGACGCTGTCGGCGGCGGATGCGTTGGAATCCGCGCTCCCTGCGGCGCTGGAGACGGACTACCCGCTGCCGGTCGTCGACGACGAGGGCAAGCTCATGGGCGTCGTGTCGACCAGCGAGATGTCTTCGGCGCTGACGCCGCCCAAGTCGGGCGACTCGGGTGTCGGCCCGCGCGGGAAGGTCAGTGACGCGGTGCAGACCACCGGCTTCGACGCGTCGGCGGAGACGCTTCCCGAGCCGGCCGCCAACCGCCAAAAGGCGCAGCTCGACGGCTGAGCCCTCGGGCTCGCGCTGTTTCCATACCGCGTCACGAAAAAACGCCGTGCGGCTGACCGATTATGGTCGACCGCACGGCGTTTTTGTTCGGATACCGGCGCAGCCAGCGATGCCGCAGGGTTTCGCCGCCGCGGCGTCCGCGCCTGTCGTTAGCTCTTGGGGGCGCGGGGCGGCTTGGCGTTGCGGCCGCGCGGCTTGGTCTTCTTTGGTGCCTTGGCCGGGGCGTTCGCCGGTGCAGCAGCGTCTACGTCATCCGACACCGTGGATGTCTTTGCGTCACGCGCAGCGGCGGCTCGGACCGTGGCGGCCTTGCGGAAGAGGCGCGGCCCGCCTTTTCGCTGCGCACCAGGCATGAGCGCCGGCGCTTCTTCTCCCGGCGCGGGGGCCACGCTGAGATCAGCAGTCTCGGCCGACGCGGGCGCCTTCGGCGTGCTCTGGGTGGCGACCTGCAGGAGCGGCTCGGCCGTCACGTTCCGGGCAACGTCCGGGGCGTGGGCCGAAGCGGTGTCTTCCGGCGCGTCTGCGTTCGGCGCAGCGACTTTCGACGCGGTTGCCTCGGGCTCCGGGGCGAGGTGCGTGGCAACCTCGGCGGACTGCGCAAATGTCTTCGGCGCGCCCTCGTTGGTGTCCACGGTGCTGCCGGCCGGTTCCGCCTCGATCGTCTCGGCCTCGCCTTCGCTCGTCTCGGCGGCGCTGTCCTCCGCGACGCCTGCGGCGCCGGTGTCCTCGGTCCCGGTCTCCGGTGCGGCGGTGTCTGGCGCCTCGGGGCCTGCCGTGAGTGCCGTCGGAGCGTCCGGGCCGGCGTCTGCCGGAGTTGCGGTGCGGTTGGCCTCCTCCAGGGCGGTGGCGGCGACGTCGAGGGTCTCGGCCGCGTCGCGGGATATCTCCGCGGTCTCACCTGCTTCGGCGACGACCTTTTCGGCAGCGCTCGCCACTCGTGCCACGTCCTCTTCCGACAGGCGCGGCATTTCCAGCGCCGCGGCGGCAAGCGCCCCGGCGGTCTGAGCCAGCAACTCGGCGAGGTCCTCGCCGGCATCCGTGGCGATCTCGGACGAGCCGACGGTGGTCTCGAACGCTGCGCTCGCGCCGGCCATCGTCGCCTCTACGGCGGCCCCCATGACCTCCGCCGTGTCCGCCGCGAGGCCGGCGGAATAATCGAGCGGGCGGTTCATCAACCGCGTCGCCCGGTCCGTCGCCTCCGGCAGGTGCGTCAGGTCGGTCCGCACCTCCGTGCTGTCGGATGCGGCGCCGAACGTCTGTGCGACGGCCTGTGCGGCGACGGGCGCCAGCGGGAATGACCGCGCCCTTGCGCCGGCCGGGGGCGTGCGCCGCATCACTCTTCGCCGCGTTCTTCATCTGCTCGACGACGTCGGGCGTGATGCCGGCGTTGTAGGCGGGTGTCTCGCCGCCATTCTCCCAGCGATAGACGAACTCGACGATCCGCGGCGCGATCTCCTTGCGGAACCGCGAGCCGTTGAAGACGCCGTAGTGGCCGACGTTCGGCTGCTCGTAGTGCTGGTGGCGGTCCGCTTCGAGGTTCGGCGTCATCCGGTGGGCCGCCCGGGTCTGCCCGATGCCGGAGATATCGTCCTTCTCGCCCTCGACGGTGAAGATCGCGGTGCGGGTGATGGCGCCGGGCTCGATCAGTCGGCCGTGGTGCATCATCTCGCCCTTCGGCAGGAGCTGGCGCAGGAACACGTAGTCCACCGTCTCGAGGTAGAACTCCGCCGTGAGGTCCATGACCGAGAGATACTCGTCGTAGAACTCGCGGTGCTTGTCGGCGCTGTCACCATCACCGGCCACCAGATGGTCGAAATAGTCGTAGTGGGCGGCGAGGTGCCGGTCGAGGTTCATGGTCATGAACCCGGTCAGCTGCAGGAAGCCCGGGTAGACCGGTCGCATGAAGCCGGGATGCGGCAGCGGCACCGTCATGATGACGTTGCGGCGGAACCAGTCGAGGTCATGGTTGGCGGCGTAGGTGTTGACCTCGGTCGGGTTCTCGCGCGTGTCGAGCGGGCCGCCCATCATGGTGACGGACTTCGGCGTCACCTCGTTCCCCTGCTCGAGGACCGAGAGGGCGACGAAGACCGGCACCGTCGGCTGGCACACCGCGATGAGATGCACGTCGCCGCCGAAGTGGCGCGTCATGTCGGCGACGTAGTCGACATAGTCGCCGAAATCGAACGTTCCGGCCGACATCGGAACCATGCGCGCGTCCGCCCAGTCCGTGATATGAACGTTGAAGTGCGGCAGCAGCGTCTCGACCGTGCCGCGCAGCAGGGTCGCGTAGTGGCCCGACATCGGCGCCACGATGATGAGATTCGGCTGCCTGGGCGCATCGGCGGGCAAGTCGCGGTTGAACCGGATGAGCTTGCAGAAGGGTCGCTTCCACACGACCTCCTCGGTCACAGCGACGCGGATACCGTTGACGTCGGTGTGGGTGAGCCCGAACTCCGGCTTGGCGTAGCGCCGCGTGACCCGCTCGAACACGTCGGTCGCCGGCGGCGACCTGCCGGCCGAACTGCGTATAGGTGAGTGGGTTCAGCGGGTTCTTGTAGTACAGGCGGACGGCGTCGTTGAGCGCACGGGCCGGGCTGAGGAAAGCGTGGTTCAGCTCATAGAGTTGATAATACATGAAACCTCGACCGTGTTGTGGCGCTGCAGACCGGCGCCCGCGTATGCTGCACCGCAGCATATCGCGCTCATGATGCGGTTTGGCAAGTTTTCCGACGGCACAGAGCCGCTATCCAGGAGATCTGTGGAGCAGTGACCGAAGGTACGGCCGTCCTCACCGCCCGCGACCGCGTGGTCCGCGTGCGGACTCTGCTTTTGCTGCGATGGCTTGCCATTTTGGGGCAACTGACGGCGATCTTGTTCGTCGGGGTGTTCCTCGAGTTCGACATGCCACTGTCCGCCTGCCTCGGACTCGTGGCCGTGTCGGCCTGGTCCAACGTGTTTCTGCGGGTCAAGTTCGCTGACAACCGGCGTATGACCGAGGGTTGGACGGCGGGCGTCATGGCGTTCGACATTGCGCAGCTTGCTCTTCAATTGGGGTTAACGGGCGGGCTGACCAATCCGTTCGCGCTATTGTTGATCGCTCCGGTCATGGTCTCGGCGACCACGCTGTCGGCCAGCCGTACGGCGACATTGGGCGCGCTCGTGCTCCTTTCGGCGACGATGCTGGTCGTCGCGCACGAGCCGTTGCCCTGGTACAGCGGCGAGCATTACAGCCCCCCGTTCCTCTTCATCGGCGGCATCTGGCTCTCGCTGGTGTGCAGCCTCATCTTCATGGGCAGCTACGCCTTCCGCGTCTCGGAGGAAAACCGCCAGCTCGCCGACGCGCTGGGCGCCACCGAGATCATCCTGCAGCGCGAGCAGAACCTCCATGCGCTGGATGGGTTGGCTGCGGCGGCGGCGCACGAGTTGGGGACGCCGCTCGCGACCATCCTCCTCGTCGCCAAGGAGATGGAGCGCGAGCTCGAGCCCGGCAGCCCGCTCGCCGAGGACGTGGCGCTGCTGCGCTCGCAGACCGAGCGCTGCCGCCAAATCCTCGGTCAGCTCAAAACTCTGGGCGAAGATGGCGAGAGCCCGCTGGTGCGGCTCAACGTCCACACCCTGATCGAGGAGGTGGCCGAGCCGCATCGCGGGATCGGCGTGGAGATCGACGTGGTCCTCAGCGGCGACATGGCCGACCAGCCCGTCCTGGCGCGCAATCCGGCGATCCACTACGGCCTCGGCAATCTGATCGAGAACGCGGTCGATTTCGCCGAAACGCTGGTGCGCATCACCGCCACATGGACCGAGGAGTGGCTCACCGTCGTCATCTCCGACGACGGGCCGGGGTTCGCCGACGACGTGCTCGACCGGATCGGAGACCCCTTCGTGTCGCGGCGGGACGAGGGGCAGCGCGGCGGCGGGATGGGCCTCGGCATCTTCATCGCCAAGACGCTGCTGGAGCGCACCGGGGCCACCGTGACCTTCGAAGCGCGGGGCGGTGCGACCGTCAGCGTGACCTGGCCGCGCAGAACGTTGCGCGCGATGCTCCCCGAGCGGCATTAAATTTCATTCATTTTTGTCATGCCGAGACATCCAACGCCCTATGTACCTTCGTAAGAAGAGATAGAATATTGAGGGGATCAGCATGGATGTCATGCCGCAGGTCGCTCCGTCTCGCGCGGTGGACGGTACCCGGCTTTTGATTGTCGACGACGATGCCGCATTCGGCCAGCGTCTCGCGCGCGCGATGGAAAAACGTGGCTTCGTCACTGACGTCGCCGAGAGCGCGCAGGATGCTGGTCACCTCGCCGACCGCAATCCGCCGGACTATGCGGTCGTGGACATGCGCCTGGGCGACGGCAACGGGCTCGAGGTGGTCGAGCGCATCCGCCGCCGCAAGCCGGACGCGCGTGCCGTCATCCTCACCGGCTACGGCAATATCGCGACGGCCGTGACGGCGGTGAAGCTCGGCGCGGTCGATTATCTCGCCAAGCCGGCGGACGCCGACGAAGTGTTTTCCGCGCTCACCCGCGAGGGGAGCGAGCGGCCCGAGCCGCCGGAGAACCCGATGTCGGCCGACCGCGTGCGCTGGGAGCACATCCAGCGTGTGTACGAGATGTGCGACCGGAACGTGTCCGAGACGGCCCGCCGCCTCAACATGCACCGCCGCACGCTGCAGCGGATCCTCGCCAAGCGCGCCCCGCGCTGAGGCTCCAATCCGGGCGGGCCGCCGCACACGCGGTCCGCCTGTCGATCTGCCGCTGTCGGGCCGGCGGGCCCTCAGAGACGGCGTGACCCGACGGGCTGAGGCGCCTGGACCGTTTCGCGCTGGCACGCAGCAGGTATCCGCCTGCTCGGCTCGCGTCACGCGTACCGCCGCAATCCCGAGCGGCCAGCTCTTCGGCGTTTAGCCAACCCCCTCCACACACGTCCGCACCGAGTCTACGTAACCGTTGCTGCGTCGATCGATCGGTTGTGTCATCCGCCTGTCACTCTTCCCCGCGATGCGGGGAGGGTGGAGGAGGATCGGATGACCCAAAGCGGCCCAGCTCACACCGGCACGCGCCCTGGAACGGCCCGCGAAGTCTTCGCGGCCTTCCTGCCCCTCGGCTTCACCTCCTTCGGCGGGCCCGTCGCCCACCTCGGCTTCTTCCGCGCCGCCTTCGTGGAACGGCGCGGCTGGATGAGCGACGCCGCCTACGCCGATCTCGTCGCGCTGTGCCAGTTCCTGCCCGGTCCGGCGTCCAGCCAGGTGGGCATGGCGATCGGCCTGCAGCGCGCCGGCTATCTGGGGCTGCTGGCCGCCTGGACGGCTTTCACGCTCCCTTCTGCGATCGCGCTGGCGGCCTTCGGGCTCCTGATCACGGTCATCGACGTGGGCGAGGGGGCCGGCTGGCTGCTGGGGCTCAAAGCGGCTGCCGCCGCGGTGGTCGCCAATGCGCTGATGGGCATGGCGGCCAGCCTTGCCGCGACGCGCGAGCGGGCGGTGATCGCCGGCGCGGCTGCCATCCTCATGCTGGTGGCACCGGCGCCGCAGGTGATGCAGCTCGGCGTCATCCTCGCCGGGGCGCTGGCGGGGCTGGCGCTGCCGGTGCCGGATGCCGCGGCCGAGGACCATACGCCGCGCGCGCCCATCGGCCGGCGCGTCGGAATTGCCGCGCTGGCCGCCTTCTTCGCCCTCCTCGTCCTGCTGCCGCTCCTCGCCACGTGGAGCCCGGCGCTCGATCTCGTGGACCGCACCTACCGGGCCGGGGCGCTGGTGTTCGGCGGCGGCCACGTCGTGCTGCCGCTCCTGCAGAGCGAGATGGCCGGCATGGTGCCGCCCGATGCCTTCCTCGCCGGCTATGGGGCGGCGCAGGCCGTCCCCGGCCCGCTCTTCACATTCGCCGCGTACCTGGGCGCAGTCGCCGAGCCCTTCGGCGGGGTGGCCGGCGCAGCGGTGGCGCTGGTCGGCATCTTCCTGCCGTCGGTCTTGCTGGTGGTCGGCATCATGCCCTTCTGGGACCGGCTGCGGCGGGCGATGTGGGCGCGGCGCGCGCTGGCGGGGGTCAACGCGGCCGTCGTCGGCCTGCTGGCGGCGGCGTTCTACGACCCGGTGATCGTTCAGGGGGTTCCGTCACATGCAGCGCTGGCGCTGGCGGTGGCGGCATTCGTCGCACTGCGCCACCTCGCGGCTCCCCCCTGGGCGGTCGTGGCCGTGGCCGGCGTGGTCGGGGGGGTGCTGCTTTAAGCCGGGGTTGCGTGCGGACACGGCGTCGGGCTTCATATGGCCGCTGCAGCCGGGTCTGTCGTATGCCGCTTTTGTCCGTCTTCGATATCGCGCCCATGGTGGATGGCCGCCAATCGCCCTCGGCAATCAAGGTGCGCCGGGGGGCAGCCCGCCTGCTTCGCGATCTCGGCTTCGCCGTCGTTCCGGAGCTGACGCTCGCCGACGGGCGCCGGGCCGACCTCATCGGCATCGGCGTGGACGGCGAGGTCGTCATCATCGAAATCAAGTCGTCGCTGGCGGATCTGCGCGCGGACGACAAGTGGCCGAGCTACAAGCGCGCCTGCGACCGCTTCTTCTTCGCCTCTCTCCCCGAGGTGGGCGATATCTTCCCGCCCGCCGAGGGCCTCATCATGACCGATGGATACGATGCCGCGATGGTGCGCGAGGCGGTGCCTCATCGCCTGACCGCGCCCGTGCGCCGGGCCCTGCACCTGCGCGTGGCGCAGACGGCGGCGCGGCGGCTGCACGAGCTGGAGGATCCGCAGCCGCAGGTGTCGATCGCGGTTTAATGGCTTGCCGACCCGCCCCGCCGCCGCGCACTCTCGCCTGACGCGACGAGGTGGGGCGAGATGAGCATTCTGAGAGACGACGCCCTCTACATCGGCACGGCCGAGGCGCCGCAATACCTCGAGCTCGGGATGGCCAACCGCCATGGGCTGATCACCGGGGCCACCGGGACCGGCAAGACGGTGACGTTGCAAATCCTCGCCGAGGGGTTTTCGCGGGCGGGGGTGCCGTGCTTCTGCGCCGACGTGAAGGGCGACCTCGCGGGCCTCGCCGTCGCGGGTGAGCCGAAGGACTTCCTGCTGGCGCGCGCCGAGACCATCGGCCTGGCGGACGAGTACGTCTTCGAGCCGACGCCCGCGGTGTTCTGGGACCTTCTCGGCCAGGCGGGCCACCCGATCCGCACCACCGTCACCGAGATGGGGCCGTTGCTGCTGGCGCGGCTCCTGGAGCTGACGGAGGTGCAGGAGGGGGTGCTGGCGATCGCCTTCAAGCTCGCCGACGACCAGGGTTTGCCCATCCTGGACCTGAAGGACCTGCGCGCACTGATGGTCCACGTCGCCGACCAGGCCGACACGCTCTCGCGGGACTACGGTCTCGTCTCGGCGCGCTCCATCGGCGCGATCCAGCGTGCGCTGCTGACGTTCGAGCAGCAGGGCGGCAATCACCTGTTCGGCGAGCCGGCGCTGAAGATCGCCGACCTGATGCGCGTTGAGGACGGGCGCGGCGTGGTCAACGTCCTCGCCGCCGACCAATTGATGCTGCGCCCGCAGCTCTACGCGACGTTCCTGCTGTGGCTCCTGTCGGAGCTGTTCGAGACGCTGCCGGAGGTTGGCGACCCGGAGAAGCCGAAGCTGGTGTTCTTCTTCGACGAGGCGCACCTCCTGTTCGCCGATGCGCCGCGCGCGCTCGTGGACACCATCGAGACGGTGGCGCGGCTGATCCGCTCCAAGGGCGTCGGCATCATCTTCGTCACGCAGAATCCGCTCGATGTGCCGGACGCGGTGCTGGGACAGCTCGGCAACCGCGTGCAGCATGCGCTGCGGGCCTACACCCCGCGCGACCAGAAGGCCGTGCGGGCCGCCGCGACGACGTTCCGGCCCAACCCGTCGCTCGACACCGAGCGGGTGATCACCGAGCTGGGCGTGGGCGAGGCGCTGGTCTCGACGTTGGGACCGAAAGGGGTGCCGTCGATGGTGGAGCGCACGCTGATCCGCCCGCCGTCGGGGCGTATGGGCCCGCTCACAGACGCGGAGCGGAAAGCGCTGATCGCGCGGTCCCCGGTCTTGGGCATCTACGACGAGCCGGTCGACCGCGAGAGCGCGTACGAAATGCTGAAAGCTCGCGCGGCGGAGGCGGCGGAGGCGGCGGACCGGGCGACGGCGACACCGCCAGAGCCCAAGGCCCCGCCCGCGCCGCAGGAGCCGGAGGACAACCCGGGCCTGCTCCGCAGGATTTGGTGGTTCCTCTTCGGCGGACCGTCACGGCGCCGGCTGACGTCGGCGCAGAAGGCCGCGCGCGGGGCAGCGCGCTCGGCCGCGGCGGAAGCGGGCGAGAAGATCGGCCGCGCCGTGGCGGGCGCGACGGGGGCCAAGATCGGCAAGTCCATCGCCCGCGGCGCGCTCGGCAACCTGCTGCGGCGTTAGGCCGTCGGTTTCCGGTCAGCGCATCCGGCGGGTCATGAAGGCCTGATGGGCGGCGCTGGCGTCGGCGTACGGCTCCTGATCATCGACGCTCCAGTAGCGCAGCTCGGCGAGCGGGATCGACCGCCCCGTCACCGCGCAGCGTACGAAGGCGCCAGGAGACAGCACCTGGAAGTCTCCGTCCAGGTACCTCAGCTTCGCCTCGGCGCCAGGACGCCCCGCCATCATCTCGTGCCTGTTCATTTCATCACACTGCGCCTGCCGGCGGATACATCCGCTTCAATACGGTGAAATGCTCGTCCGCCTGCACCTTCATCACCTGTCGCATCTGCCGGGCGGTGTGGTCCACCATCTCGTCCGGCATCAGCTTCAGCTTCAATCCAGTCGACATCGCCAGCACCTGCTGGCGCGCCGCCCTCTCCAGATAATAGAGATCATCGAACGCTTCCGCCACGGATTCACCGCACACGGTGACACCGTGATGCGCCAGAAAGAAGACGTCGGCTCCACTATCATGGCGGGCTGACCCGGCGATGGCCTCGCCCTCGTTCTCGTCGAGCGCCAGCCCGCCGAACTCGCTGACGTACACGACCCGGTCGTGGAAGCGGCATGCGGTCTGATGTGCCATCTCCAGCTTGCCGCCCTCCACCATCGTCAGCGCGGTGCAGTGGGGCATGTGGGTGTGCAGCACCGCGCCGTGACGCGGGTTGGCCCGGTGCGCCGCGATGTGGATGTAACGGGCGGTCGCCTCGACCTCACCGTCGCCTTCGATCACCTGGCCGTCACCGTCGATCAGCAGGAGGTCGCCCGGCTGCATCTCCGACCAGTGGATGCCGTAGGGATTGATGAGATAGCGCTCCTCGCTCCCCGGCACCGTCGCCGAGAAGTGGTTGCAGATACCCTCGTTCAGATCCATGGCCGCGGCCACGCGGAATGCTGTGGCGAGATCCTCGCGCAACGCGTCGATCACAGAAGCCCCTCCGTTTCTTGTTGGCGTCCAGCATTGGAGCCGGCGCCCTTCTTTCCCACGGAGAAGCCGCGTTGCGCAATGCCGCGACGTCGGCGCCGGCGATGGATGCGGCGCGGACCCGCACGCTATAGGATGATGTGATGGCGCGGCGTCTTGTGTCGGCATGCGGTCTGGACCGAGGCTGACCACAAGAAGGGCTGTGCCTGGGGGCTGACAACCATCGAGACCTTTCACACCCACGGAGCCCCGCCGGTACCCTTCCCGGACCCGAGCACGGAGCACTGACATGGCCGTCGTCGTTCAGAACATCGAGCGGGCCGATCCGGCCGTCATCGCGGCGCTCGGCAAGGCCGGCGTTGCGACCGTGCATGAGGCGCAGGGGCGCACCGGCTGCCTCGCCTCGCAGCTGCGCCCGATTTACGCCGGGGCACAGATCGCCGGCTCGGCCATCACCATCTCCGCCCCTCCCGGCGACAACTGGATGGTTCACGTCGCGATCGCGGAGCTTCGCGAGGGGGACGTTCTCGTCCTCGCGCCCACCTCGCCGTGCGACGACGGCTACTTCGGCGATCTCCTCGCCACCTCCGCGATGGTTCGCGGCTGCCGCGGTCTGGTGATCGAGGCCGGCGTGCGCGACGTGCGCGACCTGACGGCGATGGGTTTCCCCGTCTGGTCGAAGGCGGTCTCCGCGCAGGGCACGGTCAAGGAGACGTTGGGCTCGGTGAACGTCCCGATCGTCTGCGGCGGCCAGCTGATCGAGGCCGGCGACGTGATCGTCGCCGACGACGACGGGGTGTGCGTGGTGAGACGCGCCGACGCCGCCATGGTGCTGGAGAAGACCGAGGCGCGGCTCGCCGAGGAGGAGGCCAAGCGCCAGCGCCTCGCCGCCGGAGAGATGAGCCTCGACCTTTACGACATGCGCGGACGCCTCGCGCAGAAGGGACTGAAGTACGTCTGACCGCGCCACCCTCTCCGTCTATGCCCACCAGCACAGCGGGTGCCAGGCCTTCTCATTAGCTCGCGGTCATGCAGCGCCACGACGGCGCTGAGATTGAGCTGAGGAGGCAATCGAATGGTCGATAAAGTATTCCGTGGCACCAACGGGAACGACTTCATCGTCGGCGAAGAAACAGACGATCTCATCAAGGGCTTCGCGGGCAACGACACGCTCGAGGGCGACGACGGCAACGACATCCTGCGCGGTGACGCCGGCAACGATTCCCTCATCGGAGACCGCGGCGACGACACCATGCTGGGCGGCGACGGCCGCGACGAGATGGAATGGAACAACGGCGACGGCAACGACCTCATGGACGGCGGCGACGGCCGCGACACCGCCGAGGTGAACGGCGCGGAACGCGACGGTGATGCCTTCAAGGTGACGTCGATCCCGCGCGGCGTCTTTTTCGAGCGCACCAACCTCGGTCCGTTCAACATCCTCATCCAGAACACGGAGATCCTCGAGGTCAACGGCCTCGGCGGCAGCGACACGATCGATGGGAGCGGACTCCAGGTCGGCGACATTCGTCTCCGCGCGGACGGCGGCGCGGGCAACGACCTCCTCATCGGCAGCGACGGCGCGGATCGTCTCGTCGGCGGCGAGGGCAACGACGTGCTGCGCTCCGGTCTCGGCAACGATTTGATGATCTGGAACGACGGCGACGGCTCCGATCGGATGAACGGTGGCCGCGGTTTCGATATCGCGGTGGTGAACGGCTCCGAGCAAAACGACCGCTTCGAGGTGTCCTCTGTCGGTGACGTGGTCTTCGTGGACCGGGTCGCTCTCCAGCGCTTCGACCAGGAGAGCGCCACCCTCAACATCGTCAACACCGACAGGCTGATCCTGAACGGGATCGACGGGGACGACACCCTCGACGCCAGCGAACTGCAGGCGGGGCTGATTGAAGTCCAGGCGAACGGCGGCGACGGCGACGACGTCCTCATCGGCAGCGAGGGTGACGACCGCCTCGTCGGCGACCGCGGCAACGACGTGATGCGCGGCGGCGCGGGCGACGACACCATGGTGTGGAACAACGGCGACGGCTCCGACCTGATGAACGGCGGCTACGGCGAGGACACCGCGGTGGCGAACGGCTCGAACACCGCGGGTGATGCCTTCGTGATCGAGAGCGCGGGCCGCAACGTCTCCTTCGAGCGGGTAAATTTCGGTCAGTTCTCGCTCGACATCCGCAACACGGAGATCCTGGAGGTCAACGGTCTCGGCGGGGACGACACCATCAACGCCAACAATCTGGATGCCGGTCTCATTGAACTTCGAGCCTCGGGCGGCGACGGGAACGACGTCCTCATCGGCAGTGACGGCGACGACCGTCTGGTCGGCGATCGCGGTGACGACACCATGCGGGGCGGCGACGGCGACGACACGATGGTGTGGAACAACGGCGACGGGTCCGACACCATGAACGGTGGTGCGGGCGACGACACTGCCGAGGTCAACGGCTCCGACAGCGAGGGCGACGTCTTCGAGGTTCGATCCAATGGCGACAACGTCCTGTTCGAGCGCACCAACTTCGGCCAGTTCGCGCTCGACATCCGCGAGACCGCGACGCTGGATCTCAACGGCCTCGGCGGAGACGACACCATCGACGCCAGTGGCCTCGACAATGGAGCGGCCGTGATCGACGCGTCCGGCGGCGAGGGCGACGACTCGCTGATCGGCAGCCAGGGCGACGACACCCTGGCGGGCGACGCCGGCAACGACACGCTGGTCGGCTTCCGCGGCGACGACACGATGGAGGGCGGCGACGGCGACGACCTGATGGTGTGGAACAACGGCGACGGCTCCGATCGGATGGACGGTGGCGACGGCGAGGATACCGCCCAGGTCAACGGCGCCGGTGCGGCGGGCGACGAATTCGTCGTGCGCACCAATGGCGAGAACGTCGCATTCGAGCGGGTGAACCTCGGTCCCTTCGCGCTCGACATCCGCAACGCCGAGATCCTGGAGCTGAACGGCGGTGGCGGTGACGACACCATGGACGCCCGCGCGCTGGACGCGGGCCAGATCGCGCTCGTGCAGAATGGCGGCGAGGGCAACGACTCGCTGATCGGCAGCCAGGGCGACGACACGCTGGCGGGCGACGCCGGCAACGATACGCTGGTCGGCTTCCGCGGCGACGACACGATGGAGGGCGGCGACGGCGACGACCTGATGGTGTGGAACAACGGCGACGGCTCCGACCTGATGGACGGTGGCGACGGCGAGGATACCGCCCAGGTGAACGGGGCCGACGGTGCCGGAGACGCCTTCTCGGTGGTGTCGGTCGGTGGTGAGATCACGTTCAGCCGGACGAACCTCGGCCCGTTCTCGATCGACATCGAAAACACCGAGACTCTGACGGTGAATGGCTTCGCCGGGGACGACACCATCGATGCGCGAGACCTCGACGCCGACGACCTTGCCTTCCAGGGGTTCGGCGGCGAGGGCAACGACCAGATCTTCGGCGGCGACGGCGACGACACCATCGCCGGCGGCAGCGGCGACGACACGCTCTTCGGCAACGATGGCGCAGACATATTCGGTTACACCGAGGGCGCCGACGAGATCACGGACTTCCAGGACGGGATCGATCTCATCGATGCCGAAGATTTTGCGACGGCGGTGATCACCCAGGTCGACGACGATGTCGTCATCGACTTCGGCTTCGGCAACACGCTGACGCTGAAGGACGAATCGGCCACCAATATCGATGGCAGCGACTTCCTGGTGTTAAACGGTCAATGACCTGACGCGTCCATGGTGTGACGCGTCGTTGCGCAAAACGGGCTGCGCCGGGGGGCTCTCCGGCGCAGCTTGCTTGTGCTCTTCCGGCCGCCGCGACGTCCTCGGTTCGGCGAGCGGCGCGCTACAGGATGACGAAGTCCGTCGCGGCGACGTCAGCCGGGGAGAGACCGAAAACGACGGCGATGATCTCTCCGCCCGCCATCACTTGCGTTCCCTTCAGGCCTTCGGCGAACGTCAGGTCTGTTTCGGTCAGTCCGCCCGTCAGCCCGAGCTGGTCGCCGGCGCCGAAATCGTGGATCACGTCGTAGCCAGGGAGAGCCTGCAGGGCGAAGACGTCGTCGCCCGCGCCGCCGATGAGCGCGTCGATCCCGCGGCCGCCGATGAGCGTGTCGTCGCCGGCGCGGCCGAACAGGGCGTCGTCGCGGTCGCCACCGTCGAGGAGGTCGTCGCCGGCGCCGCCGGCCAGCCAGTCGCCATGGCTCTCGCCGGACAAGCTGTCGGCGCCGCTCCCGCCGTAGAGGCGGTCGCGGCCATCGCCGCCCGACACCAAGTCGTCGCCGAGGCTGCCCCAGAGCCAGTCGAACCCTTGGCCGCCGTCGACAATATCGTCGCCCGCTCCGGCCCGTAGGCGATCCGCGCCGCCGCCGCCGAGCATGATGTCGTGACCGGCGCGGGCTTGGAAGGCGTCGGCCCCGGCGTTGCCATATAGGCTGTTGCTGGCGCCGGACTGGGTGTTGATGGGGTCGTCCGTCCAGTCGGGGATCACGGTCTTCAGCTGCGGACTTGAACCCGTCCGGCTGGGCACCGGCCGTCTCGTCGTAGATCCCGTAGTCGACCTCCCAACCGGAAAGGGCCGGGCGGTCGAACGCGTCGAACGCGAACAACGGGACGGATTTTCCGCCATCGGCCTTCTGGTCGCCGAGCCAGGTGAAGATCTGGTCGACGACGCTCTTCTGATTGGCGGCGCCATAGAACGAGGAGTACCCCGTCTCGCCGATGAAGGGCTCCAGCTTGGCACCGACCTCGCTCTCCACCGTCTCGAAGAAGTTGATGACGGCGCCAAAGTCGGTGCTCTTGGCCGGCGCGCCGCCGACCGCCGGGGTGTACTGATTGAAGAGCACGAAGGGCGCGCCGTTGTTCCAGCTCGCCGACCAGTTCTCGGCGATATAGTCCGCGATGGTGGAGGCGACGAGGTTGCTCGACGGGTTGCTCGGGTAGTTGGCGATCGTCGTCGAGACCGGGATGCTGTCGAGGCCCTTCGCGGCCAGCGAAGCCTGGAGGTTGTCGAACGCGCTCTCGATCCAGGTGATGTATCGGTTGAAGGCCGGATCGGTGGGGGGCGGACCGTTGAAGTCGATCTCGTTGCCGAGCAGGATCGCCTTGAGGCTCGTCTGGACGTTGCTCACCGAGCCGAAGGACCCGATCAGCATGTCGACCCATTGGTCGGTGTAGGCGCGGGTCGCCATCAGGCCTGGGCCCCAGGTTCCGCTCGTCGTGTCGAACTGGGCCAGAGCACCGGTGTTCGTCCCCATCACCAGCTCGAGTCCGTGGGTGGCGACGACGGCCTTGATCACCTGATCCTGCGTCGGGTCGATCACCACGTCCGTGGTGCCCACGCCGGCCGCGTGGAACGTCTTGATGAGCCCGAAGTCTTTCGCAATGGCCGCAATGTCGGCAGGGATGCTGTAGCCGGTGCGGCCGTACTCCCAGCTCTCGTAGTTGATGCCGACATTGTAGTTGAACGGTGTGTGGGCTGGGACGAGAGGATCGGCGGCCATATTGGGTCTCGTTTATGGTTGGGAGCGCATCGAGGCGGCAAACAGGTGGCGCCGCGCGTCAGACCCGGAGGGGACAAGTAAACAACCGATGACGCGAAAACAAAAGCTGCGGTGCAGCATGCGAAGCGCGCGCCGACGGGCGCTGCCGACGCTCAGCCTGCGGCGGGTTCCTCGCGTTCCAGGAGCCGCGTGAGCGCGTCGATCCGGTCGGCCTCGGCGGGCGGCTTGTCCCACCGCAGCCGCGACACACGCGGGAAGCGCATCGCCACGCCGGACTTGTGCCGGGAGGAACGGTTCAGCCCCTCGAACGCGACCTCCAGGACCAGTCCGCGCGCGGGTTCGTGCACCACCTCGCGCACCGGGCCGAAGCGGTTGATCGTGTTGTTGCGGACGAACTTGTCGATCTCCTTCAATTCCTCGTCGGTGAAGCCGAAGTAGGCCTTGCCGACGGGGACGAGCACGTCACCCTCGTCGCCCTCGGTCCAGACGCCGAAAGTGTAGTCCGAGTAGAACGACGAACGCTTGCCCGAGCCTCGCTGCGCGTACATCAGCACGGCGTCGACCACGTGCGGATCGCGTTTCCACTTGAACCACGGCCCCTTCGGGCGGCCTGGCACGTACGCACTGTCGGCCCGCTTGAGCATGATGCCCTCGACGGCCGTAGCGGCCTCGCCGGCGCCGGCCGATGCCGGATCGGCGCGTGCGTCCGCCACGTCCTGCCACGTCTCGAAGCGCACCTGCGGCGAGAGGTCGAACATCGGGCCGAGCGTGTCGACGAACCGCTCCAGACGCGCCCGGCGCTCGTCGAAGGGGAGGGGACGGAGGTCGGCCTCGCCGTCGGACAGGATATCGTAGCACCGCACCAGCGGCGGGAACTCGCGCAGCATCTTGGCGCTCACGGTCTTACGGTTCAGCCGCTGCTGCAGCACGTTGAAGGATTGCACCGCGCCGTCGCGGGCGATGAGGAGCTCCCCGTCCAGCGCGCCCTCGAAGTCCACCGCCTCGACGATATCGGGGAAGGTGCCGGAGATGTCCTCTCCGGATCGGGAGTAGAGCCGCGCGACACGCCGGCCGCTTTCGTCGATCCCCGCGGCCACCTGCACGCGAATGCCGTCCCACTTCCACTCGGCGCGAAAATCGGCCGGGTCCAGGGTGCGCTCCAGTTCGTCGAGGTCGGTGGCGTTGGCGAGCATGGGCGGTCGGAACGGCGCGGGGTCGACGTTCGACGGAGCGGGTGCGCGGCCCTCCAGCCAGTCGAACAGCGGCTCGTAGGGCAGCTTCAGCCCATGCCACACCTCCTCGACGGCGTTGGCCTCCACATCTCCGAGCCGCGCCACGGCCGTCTTCGCCAGCCGCGCGCTGACGCCGACCCGCAGCGCCCCCGTGATGAGCTTGAGGAGCGCCCAGCGGCCCGTCTCGTCGAGATGGTCGAGCCACTGCGGCAATCTGGCCGGGCAGTGCCGCCTTGCCGCCCGACTGCAGCGTTTCCACGACGTTCGACAGCAGCGGACTGTCCGGCGGGTTGTTGTGGCCGATGAGGCCGGTCGACTGCGCTGGCGGTCGCCGCGGCCACATCAACGCCACCGTCTCGGACAGATCGCCGACATAGTCACGCGAAAGCGCGAAGAGCACGGGGTCGGTGCGCTCCGCAATCAGCGTGCGGATGAGGCCCGGCTTGGCGTTCTGAAAGCTGAGATCGTCGGTCAGCGCCGCGAGGGCATAGCCACGCTCCGGATCGGGCGTCGCGCGAAAGTACGCCTCCATGAGCGCGATCTTGCCGTTGCGGCGAGGCTCGTAGCTGAGACGGTCGAGAAGGTGAGCGAAGGCCTGCATCGGCCTCTATCTAGGGGCCCGAGCGCGTGACGGATAGCACCGCAAGTCGTGGAGGTGGAGCGGCAGGGCCATCGGCGGTGCCGGCTGCGACCGTGACACTCACCGTGGGACAATCGCCGACGCGCTACTGCGCCCGCCAGCAGACGCGCACGCGGCGCTTCGTATAATGCCTCGGGTAGTCGTCCCATACGCGGATCGTCTGGTAGGAGCAGCGCTCTCGCAGTTGCAACATGGCTCCGGCGGCCATCGAGACGGCCGATGCATCCGCCATCGAACGCTCGCGCACCAGGTGCCGCGGTGTGACGTTCCCGAACGCCGCCGTCGATGCGATCAGGGCCGTGAGGACTGTGAGGGTGCGAACGCTCGGCATGTGTCTCTCAATGCTTCTGCTGAAGATTGAGGTAGAGATGGGAACGGTGGTGCAGGCGCGGCGTGCCGCAGGTCACAGGCGGGTGCGGGAACAAAGGGGCCGATGATCGCGCTCCATGCCGCGCCGGAAGGACGATGCGGGACGCGCCCCGGTTAGCCACGGGGGTTCCTGCCCGACCGTTGCCTCAGGAGGAGTAGTACTCGCCGTACCGGGCGCGGTAGTGGCCGTAGCCCTCGTACGCGTAGGAGGCGACCTTCTCACTATCCACCATGGTCAGCATGAGGCCGGCGATCGGAGCCTCCACCGAGCGTAGCTCGCGAAGCCCTTCGGACACGGCGCCACGCGGTGTGGTGTCCCATTGAACGGCGTACACGATCGCGTCGGCCAGGCTGGCGGCGATGCGGGCATCCGTGACGGCCAGCACCGGCGGAGTGTCCAGAACGACGAGGTCGAACACCTTGCTGAGGTGCTCCACGAGATCCGCGAAGTAGCGGGACGCGACGATATCCGCCGCGCTCAAGGTGCCGTCGGTCTCGCCGGGCCGCACGGCCAGGATCATCAGGCCGGTGTTGGGGTCGACGTCCACCGCCTCGTCGACCGTCGCGGTTCCCTTCAGCACGGAGAGCAGACCGGGGCGGTCCTCCTCATGCTGCACGAGGGACGACAGCGCGCGAAGCCGCATGTCGCAGTCGACGATGATGGCGGAGCGGCCCATCTGCTGGCTCGTCAGCGCCATCAGCAACGCGCTGGTCGACTTGCCTTCGCCGGGGACGGAAGAGGTGAAGACAACGATTTTGGGCGCGGCCTTCGCTGACGCGAACAGCAGTGACGTGCGGAGGTTACGAACCGCTTCAGCCAGCCTGCCATTCGGCTTCTCGTAGAGCTGATGGATGACATCGGTACGTGAGACGTCGGAGCCGACGGACGGAAGCACCGCAAGCACGGGCAGGCCGGTGGCATCCTCGAGCTGCCGCACACCGCGGAACGTGTTGTTCAGCTTGTCCAGCAGGAAGACGATACCGACGCCGGCGGCCGCGCCCAGGATGATGGCCAGGATCAGGACGCGCTTCTTGCCGGCGTCCTGCGGCGTGGTTGGAACCTCCGCAGGAGACAGGACGCGGGCGTCGGGGGAGATCAGGGTTTCCTGCTGCTGCGTCTCTTCGAGCCGCGCCAGGAAATTCTCGTAGAGCACGCGGCTCGCCTGCGCCTCGCGCTCGAGCTGGCGCAGCTCGACGTCGCCGCGCCGCTGCTCCTGCACGACGGCCTCCAGCGCGGAAACCTGGTCTTCCAACACGTCCTCGCGGTCGCGGACCACTTCGAGGTCGGCCGCCAGCGAGGCCACGATGCTCGCAGCTTCCGCCTGCATGGCCGAACGGAGCCGATCGAGCTCGGCGCGGATGCGCTGGCGGTTGGGGTTGTCGCGCGCGAACTCTTCAAGCGCCGCGTCCCGGTCCAGGAGATCGCTTTCTTTCGCGCGAAGCTGCTGGATCACGGGCGCGTCCCGGAAGATGCTGACGGCGCCGATATCGATCGAGTCGTTCCTCAGTGCCGATGAAACCGCGCGATAACGGACTTCGAGCTGAGCGCGCTCGGCGCGGACCTCAGCAAGTGCGCCGTTCGTCGACGTCAGCTGCTGCTCGGTGATGGCCGCGGTCTGCCCGGCGGCCGCGGCCTGCTTCGCGCGCACCGACTCGACCTTCAACTCGGCGTTCTCGACCCGGAGGCGAAGGTCGTTGATCCGATCACCGAGCCACTCCGATGCCTGACGGGTGGCTTCGACCTCTGCGGTCAACTGGCTCTCGATGTATGCACGGGTGACGGCGTTGACCACCTGAGCGGCGAAACGCGGGCTCTCGCTGGTGAAAGAGATGCTGATGACGCGCGAATTGAGGATCGGTTCGAACACCAGCGACTTTCGGAGCGCCTCTATCGCTCGAAGCCGATTGCGCTGCTCGGCCTCTTCCGGATTGACCGGCGCGGCCTCCGGTGCGGGTTCGACGATGCCGAAGCTGACGAGCGTCTCCCGCGAGACGTAGGTGCGCCAGTCGAGCAGGTCCGTGAGCTTAAACGAAGGTGGAGAATCCGAGGGCGCGAAGCGTTCCGTCAGATTGAGGCGATCGACGACGTTCCCTAGAAGATTGGTCGAATTGAGGATCTGGATTTCGTTGTTCAGCTGGTTGGCGGAACTGTCGGAAAGGACGACCTCGCGAATGTCGGTGATGTTCCGGTCGTTGCCGGTGAACAACATGCGCGCCGAGGCGGTGTAGATCGGGACCATCTGCGAGATCGCCAGGAATGCGAAGATCATCGCGACGCCCATGCACCCGGCGATGATCCAGCGACCGCGCCAGGCCGTGGCCAGCAGCGCTCGAAGGTCGAGGCCGCCTTCGGCGTTGTCCTCGCCGACGTAGTCGCTGGCGTATCGATCGCCGTAGTCGGTAGGCTGGCCCTGAAGGTTCATGATGTCCTTGGTCCGTTGGGAGTCACGATCGCATCATGAGGCCGTGTTCGAAGTTTGGCCTCGTCACTAACATCCAGAACACCGGCGCTCCCCTCGAAAGAGCACAACCGTGCCGCGGATGAGCAGCCTTAGGTGTTGTCGCGCGTCAGCGCGAGCCCCAACCGGATATGATAACCCGAAGCGTACCGAGGATGATGCGGGCCTCGAGCACAGCGGACATATCGCGGATATAGGTCAGATCGGCGGCAACTTTGTAGGATGTGGCTTCGACGCCGACGGCGTACCCAACGCTGACCTGTGCAAGGCCGGTGATGCCGGGCCGAACCAGATGCCGGTCACGGTACCCCGGAACGAGCTCCGCGAACTGCACCGCATGGTCGTAGCTGTCGGGACGTGGCCCGACGAAGCTCATATGACCGAGGAGGATGTTGACGATCTGGGGCAACTCATCGATGCGCGTCCGGCGCATGAGCGCCCCAAAGGGCGTGATGCGATGAACTTCAACGGGGTCCTCAAAGTCGCGCTGGATATCGTCAGCAGCGACCATCGTCCGGAACTTGAAGATCGTGAACGGCTCACAGTTCCGGCCCATGCGCGGCTGCGTGAAGAAGAGAGGACCGGGATTGTAGCGTAGATTTATGAGCCAGACGGCCACCACCAGAACCGAGAGCGGGAGCAGCGCGAGGATGGCAAGGCCAACGTCGCAAGCCCTCTTCACCCGCAGAAACGCCTGACTGCTGCGTTCCAAGTCGACCACCGCGGAGGGTGGCACAGCGATTGATTCTTGCACTACGCGCAACCTCCGAGATCGCATTCGAAGTTGGCAGTCACGGACTGAGGCTGCACCGTGGTGGAGCATGAACGACTGCAAATCAAGAACTGTGCCGGATTGATGACTATATGCAGCATTAGGTCAAATCGATTAGAAAAGTGTGGAAGGGTCGAGGCGGGGATCTGAGGGGAGCCGAAGCTCTCCTCAGCCGGGTCGCGTGCGACGCGCACGTTTGGCGCGAAATTCAGGCATCTCAAACTGCGACCCAATCCGATGCATCTTCCACCCCTGATCTTCAGCTCGACGCTGCGAGCCAGGCTAAAGGTGCCGGGATGCCAAGCGCATCTAGGCATCCTATCCCAGTGGCGGGTCTAAGTCAGGACAGCGCAACCTACACACCCACCGTATAAAGGAAGTTAGTCCCGATCAAGCCGCAGTTGGTAGAGTGTGCGAAGCAGGCGGATGCGTAAGTGCTAACCTAGCGGAGTCGGCGCCAAGTTCAACGCAGCAGACGCCCGATTTCCCAAGAGGGTTCAAAGGCTCCGGAGCGTTATACTATGAAGGACATACCGCTATGCCAATTGGTTAAGTAGCATGATATGCATCCATATTGGGGCAGGCATGCAACTATCCCGCGTGAATGGGTGTCGATCTCGGGCGTGGCGCTGTCTCTGAAGCGCGGTCGGCGCCACGGCTTGCGAGCGGGTTCGCTCTGCCGCAATCTGATCCGCACCTGCCGGCCTGCAGCACTCTGTTCACGCGACCACGTCGTGTTCGGGGACCGCGTGGCCATCCGCCACGGAGAGCAGGTTGGCCATAATCCGGCGGATCTGCGGCTCGAAATTGTCCGCCGCGAGCGCAGCAATGTGCGGTGTGGTGACGACGCCCGGTAGCCCGATCAGCCGGTTCTGTGCGGAGACCGGCTCGGTTTCGAAGACGTCGATCCCGGCACCACGAAGGTGCCCGGAGATGAGCGCATCGGCCAAGTCGTCCTCGATCACGATGCCCCCGCGCGCGGTGTTGATCAGAACGGCGCCGCGCTTCATCGCGGACAATTCCGCGTTCCCGATCATCCCGCGGGTGGCGGGCGATAGCGCGCAGTGGAGAGAGACGACGTCGCTCTGCGCCAGCAGCTCGGGCAGCGAGACGTGGGTCACACCGAGGTCGGCGGCCTCTTCGGCAGGCAGCGGCGTCGGCTTCGTGTAAAGCACGTTGCATCCGAATCCGGTCAGCAGCCGGACCAGCGCCTTGCCGATATAGCCTAGGCCGACGAGACCCACGGTCTGGCCCGAGAGGCGGAGCATCTTCGGGCCGAGGTCGCCCTTCGGCCATGCCCCTTCGAGCACGCCGAGATGCCCGGCGACCGTCTGCCGGTTGACCGCCAGCATCAGCGCCAGCGCACTCTCCGCGACCGCCACGGCGTTGCCACCCGTCGTGCGCATCACGCGCACGCCCTGCCGGCGCGCCGCCTCGACGTCGATGTTATCGTAGCCGACGCCCCATTTGTGGACGGCGCGCAGGTGGTTGGCGGCGCCTTCGCGCATCATCTCGGCGGTCACCGGCACGTCGCCGGTCACTGCGAAATGGGCGGCACGGATGGCGGCGAGTTGGTCCTCCGGTCCGCGGCTGGCGGCGGTGGTGAGGGTGAACCGCTCCGGCATCAGCGGCCGCAGCCGCGTGAGACGTGCTTCGTTCATCGGGTCGAGAAAGACGACGCGTTTCGCTCATGAATGGGAGGCCTCGGCTGGGTCCGACGGATCTGTATCGGGGGCGGTGCCGGTA
This sequence comes from uncultured Alphaproteobacteria bacterium, assembly GCA_963771975.1. GTDB lineage: Bacteria > Pseudomonadota > Alphaproteobacteria > Rhizobiales > Amorphaceae > Acuticoccus. The sequence goes on from CAVYVL010000005.1 coordinate 74,239, forward strand.
TAGAAGCGCACGCCCGGGCGGGCCAAGCCGCCGCCCGTCGCCACCACTGTCCCGTCGGCGCGCCAGCAGGCGGCCCCCGTCATCATACCGTCCGCGCGCGAAGCCGACAGCGTTCATGCCGCCGGCGACGTGCGGGACGATGGCGACCTCGTGCCCCATCGCCTCCAACGCCTCGACGGCGCCGCCGTAGCCCTTCTCAAGCTCCACCACGTGCCCCTCGGTGAAAAGGCGCGGGGCCTCGACGGCCTCCTGCAGCGTCATGTCGTGGTCGATCACGTTGACGATGGCCTGGAAGGCGGACGGAAAGATCCGTAGCGCCCCAGGCAAACCAAGCGCGAAGGCGGGACGGCCGTCGCGCGTCACGATCATCGGCGCCATAGAGGTCGGCACGCGCTTGCCGGGTGCGACTGACAGCGCACGGCCTGGGTGCGGGTCGAAGTTCATCATGTAATTGTTCGGGATCATCCCGGTGCCCGGAACCACGAATTTCGCGCCGAAGAGGCCGTTGATGGTGTGCGTCGCCGAAACGATCGTGCCATCGCGGTCGGCCACCGTGACGTGGGTGGTGTCGGCCGAGCCCTGGGCGGTCATCGGGGCCGGCGGCACCGTGCCGAGCTCGGCGCGGCGGGCGGCGGCGTAGGCCTTGGAGATGAGCCGCTCGACCGGCACGTCCACGAACGCCGGGTCGCCGCTGGACAGGCGCCGGTCCGCGAAGCCGATCGTCAGCACCTGCGCGAGGAGGTGCAGGGCCTCGGGCGTGCCAAAGCCAAGTGCGGCGACGTCGAACCCTTCGAGAATGTTGAGCATCTCGGCGATGTGGACGCCGGATGAGCCGGGTGGCGGCGGCCCGACGATCTCGTAGCCTCGATAGTGGCCGACGATCGCCGTGCGGTCGATGGCGCGCGCGGCGGCGAGATCGGCCTCGGTGAGGTAGCCGTCGTCGGGTTTGCCTTGGACAATCCGGGCGGCCAGCGCCGCGCCGAGGGCGCCGCCGTGCAGCGCCGCCGCGCCCTCACGGGCAATGAGGCGCAGGCTCTCCGCGTAGTCGCCCTGCACCAGCCGTTCGCCGGCAGCGACGGGGCGACCCTCGGGCACGAATAGCGCGGCCATCCCGGGATCGGCGGCGAGGATGCCCGCATGTTCGGCGATGGCACCGGCGAGGTACGGCGTCAGGCGGAATCCGCCCGCGGCCAAGCGGATCGCCGGCTCGACGACGTCGCGAACGGGAGCGCTCCGAAACGCATTTGCATGGTGTGCCAGCCGAGGAGGTTCGCGGGCACCGCCACGGCGGCCGGGCCGTATGCGCTGCGGTCGCCGACGGTCTCCATCCGCCGCGCCGGCTCGTCCGAGACGGGCTCGAACGTCTCGGCATGGGTGGCGGCGGGCGCGGCGGCCAGTGCGTCGATGACGATGTGGCGCCCGTCCGCGAGGCGCAGATGCGACAGGCCCCCGCCGGCGATGCCGACCATCATCGGCTCGACCACGGTGAGCGCGAGGAGGGCCGCCACCGCGGCATCGACTGCGTTGCCTCCGGCCGCGAGCATTTCGGCACCGGCGGCCGAACCGAGAGGGTGATTGGTGACCACCATCCCCGTGCTGCCGATGGCGGGCTGCTTCTCGCACACGAACTCGACCGGCGACCTCTGCCGCCAGTTCTTCACTCCCGCCATGTCCCACTCATCCCACGTGCTGGATAGGCGGCGAGGCTAGCGCATCATGGCCCCGGGTTGAAATGACATTGCGCCACCATCGGCTCGGCACCAGCGACATGGCCGCAGGACGATTCGCTCGGCGGGGGTGGCTAGGCGGTGTGGTGCGAGGGCCGGACCCAGGACGCCGGCGGCGGCGCCGTCTGTGGGCGCGGCGACCATCTGCTGCGCTCGCACGCGGCAGCAAGTTCGGCGAAGGAGCGGGCCATGACAGCCTCGGTGCGCTCCACGAAATGGCGCATGTTGTCGAGGCAGATGGGCCATGTCTCGTCGAGGAAGTCGCGCCGCTCGGCGGGGGACATCGTCATGTAGCGCTCGAACTCTGCGAGCAGCATGCGCAGGCGCATGTCCTGGCCCGGGACCGCGTCGTAATCGGTGGCGAACCCGGGGAGGGTGAAGCCGAGGTCTTCAAGGAGCCGCACCACACCGGAGTTTCCGGCAATCACGCCGCGTTGCCCGGCCATAAAGAGCTTCAGCGACTTCTCGGTGAAGCGCTGGAAGTTCTGCGCCATCTCGGTCTCGACCACGAGGGAGACCGGCGCGTCGTAGGCCGGGAGGGCGACGTTGTAGATGAAGCTTTCCGTCGGTGCCTCGGAGAAGTTGACGTAGGGCCACTCTGCCGCCAGCGCGGTGTCGATCTCGGCGCGGAAGGAGGGGAAATGCGCACGTGCCATGGCGATGAAAGCGTCCAACTTGCCGCTATCGCGCGCCGCGCCATCGCCGTGGAAGCTGACGTTGCCGGCCTCCAGGTACCCCTTGGACTTCAGCCAGCCGAACACCACGAGCTTCGGAGGGCGCGGACGCCGCATGAGGCAGGAGTACAGCCGGTCGGTCGGCGCGTCCGGCCGGCGGCGCGCCACCAGTTCGTCGATGTTGGCGCGACGGAAGGTCCAGTAGAGCGTGCGCAGGAAGCTGTGCAGGAAGACCGCGTTCAGCCGGTCGTCGCCCAGTGCGCGAACGGCGGCGATGTAGTCGTGGTTCTGGCACAACACGATGAGGCGGCAACCCTTCGGCACCGCTTCCAGCAGGGCGACGGTCAACTCGTGCGAGGGCGGGAACGCCTCTGTCGAGCGATCGAGGATGATCGTGCCGCCCTTGTCGTGGGCACGAACGATGTCGATCACCTCGTCGGCGGTCACCGTTCCGATATGATAGGCGAAGATCCGGCCGTCGCCCTCGACGAAGGGTTCGGCGCCGCCCGACTGGATCATCCGCAGCAGCGGTGGCGTCATCTCGCCCACTTGCTGGACTTTAATCATATCTCGGTCGGCACCCCGTTGGCGATCAGCGACGACGCCCATCGTCCAAGGTTGCAATATGAACTCAATCGCGCAAGCGATGCGTGACAACCGGTGCGGCCGAGCCGCTGAAACGTTCAGAAAACATCAGCACCGGAGCCGCGGGCCGGTCGGATCACCGGCCTCGGGCAGAGAGGCCGGTCGGGCCGGATCGCAGCCTACTCGGCTGCAACGTAGGTGTTGGCGCCGTTCGCCTCGCCCCGGTCGATCGCTTCGACGATCAGGCGCTTGGCCTCGTCGACATCGCCCCAGCCGTGCGATCTTCGACCCACTTGCCGGGCTCCAGATCCTTGTAGTGCTCGAAGAAGTGCTTGATCTGCTCGAGGGTGATGGAGGGAATGTCCTTGTACGAGGTCACGTTCTCGTAGCGGCGCGTCAGTTTGGTCACCGGAACGGCGATGATCTTCTCGTCCATGCCGCCGTCGTCCTCCATCAGCAGCACGCCGATGGGCCGTGCGCTCATCACCGCGCCCGGGATGATCGGCCGGGTCGAGGCGATCATCACGTCGATCGGATCGCCGTCTTCCGACAGGGTGTGCGGGACGAAGCCGTAGTTCACCGGGTAGCGCATCGGCGTATAGAGGAAGCGATCCACCCACAGCGTGCCGGACGCCTTGTCGAGCTCGTACTTGATCGGCTCGCCGCCCACCGGCACCTCGATGATGACATTGATGTCGTCGGGTGGGTTCTTCCCGATGGGGATGGCGTCGATACGCATGGTTCGTCTCCTTGGCGGCAAGCCGTCACCGCGTCCTGGCGGCGGCCTCGCGATAGCACGCGATATCGCGCACGGGAAAGCCTTAGATGATCCGCGGATTCTGTCTCTGATGGCAACGATCAGGAGCGATCGCGCGGGTCGCGGCGGCGCCTCCGGCCGGGGCGCCGTCAGCGCCCTATGACGAGGCGGCCACCCGCGGTTCGGCCGCGCGAACGATGCGCCGCTTGTCCTCCAGCACGTCGAGGAGCGTCTCGTCGATGGTGCGGGCGGGCGGCCAGGGCATCAGGCTGCGCAGCCGGTCGGTCCCCGCGGTCGCGACGGCGATCTCGTTGGGCCGCAGGCGCGCGGGGTCGATCTCCACCTTCACGTCTACGTCCACCATGCCGCGCAGCTTGTCGAGGAGGGTCTCCATCACCGTCGCCTCGCCACGGGCGATGTTGAGGACGGTGCGCTGCGGCAGCTGGTCGGCGATCTTCAGGAGCGCCACGTAGGTCGCCGCGACGTCCCGCACGTCCATGATGTCCCGCGCCGCGCTGAGATTGCCGACCTTCATCACCGGCGGCGCGAGGCCGGCCTCCATCCGCGCGAGCTGCGCTGCGAACGAGGCGATGGCGAAGGTCTCGGTCTGTCCCGCGCCGGTGTGGTTGAAGGGCCGCGCGACGATGAGCTTGGCGCTCTGCGGCAGCATCTCCATGAACGTATGCTCGGCGGCAACTTTGGAGGTGGCGTAGGGGCCGTTGGGCCGGGGGCGCGTCGTCTCGTCGACGATGCCGTCGTTGAGGGCGCGGCCGTACACCTCCGCGGAACTCGCCGCCAGCACGCAGCGCATCCGGCACGAACTCGGCGACGGCCCGGGCCAGCCAGACCGAGGCGGTCACGTTGTCCCGCCACACCGCTTCAGCATTCTGCCGCGAAAGGCCGACGGAGGAATAGGCGGCGAGGTGGACGACGACGCCAGGCCTCGTGTCGCGGATCAGCGCGAAGGTCTGCTCCTTGATGCTGAGATCGCAGGCGACCGCGCCGGAAGGCGCCTTGGGGCCGCGCACCACTTCGACGACGGGCGTGTCTGGGAAGGCCTCGCGCAGCATCGGCGCGATCACCTTGCCAACGAAGCCCGCGCTGCCGGTGAGTAGAATGGGGCGATCTGTCATCGAGTCTGCGGTCGGGTCCGTGGGCTTATCCGGAGCGCGCCAACCGCGCCCTAAGGTTTTATTGCACTATGTTGTCGGTCGGCGAAAGGTTCCGGGCCCGCCGGACCCGTCTCTTGCACCGACAGCGGTGCGTCCGCAAGTCAGTTGGCCCTCGGAGCTGCGGGTCCACCGGCCTCCGCCCACAGGCGCCCGCCGCGTGGCGGACATGATCGGCCGTTTGACGCCGTTGTGGGTGAAAGAGTAGGTCAACTGTTCCAATTTGATGATGGTGGCGTCCCCTATGTCTGCAGAGATTGCCGTGCGCCTCGACGAGTCCGACGACGTCGTGACCGCGACCCGTCCCCTCGAGGCCGGCCAGTCGATCGAAGCGATCACGACCCGCGCGATGATCCCGCGCGGCCATAAGATCGCGACGCGGGCGATCGCCAAGGGCGAGCCGGTGCGCAAGTACGCGCAAGTGATCGGGTACGCCAAGGACGACATCGCCGCTGGCGACCACGTCCACGACCACAACCTCGAATTCCGCGCCACCGACGTCGAATACAAGTTCGGCATCAACCTGCGCCCGGCGCCCGTGCCGGCGGTGAAGGACACCTTCATGGGCTATCGGCGCGAGACCGGGAAGGTCGGCACGCGCAATTACATCGGCCTGCTGACCAGCGTGAACTGCTCGGCCACGGCCGCGCACAAGATCGCCGCGCACTTCACGCCCGAGAAGCTGGCCCAGTACCCGAACGTCGACGGCGTGGTCGCCTTCGCGCACGGCACCGGCTGCGGCATGGCCGGCTCCGGCGAAGGCTTCGCCGCATTGCAGCGCGTGATGTGGGGCTACGCCCGCCACCCGAACATGGGCGGCGTCATCATGGTCGGCCTCGGCTGCGAGATGAACCAGATCGACTGGCTGCTGGAAGCCTACGGGCTCAAGCAGGGGCCGACTTTCGCGACCATGAACATCCAGGATGTGGCCGGTCTGCGCCGCACGGTGGACATGGGCATCGCCAAGGTCGAGGCGATGCTGCCCCTCGTCAACGACGCCAAGCGCGAGCCCTGCCCGGTGTCGGAGCTGACGGTGGCGCTGCAGTGCGGCGGTTCGGATGCGTGGTCCGGCATCACCGCCAACCCGGCGCTGGGCTATGCCTGCGACCTGCTCGTCGCTCAGGGCGGCACCGGAGTGCTGGCCGAGACGCCTGAGATCTACGGCGCCGAGCATCTGCTGGCCGAGCGGGCCGCCTCCGCAGGCCGTCGGCGACAAGCTCATCGAGCGGATCCGGTGGTGGGAGGACTACGTCGCCCGCAACAAGGGCTCGATGGACAACAACCCATCGCCCGGCAACAAGCGCGGCGGGCTCACCACGATCCTCGAAAAATCGCTCGGCGCGGCGGCCAAGGGCGGTACCACGCCGCTCACGGGCGTCTACGAATACGCCGAGCCGGTGACGGTCCCCGGCTTCGCGTTCATGGATTCGCCCGGCTACGACCCCGCCTCGGTCACGGGGCAGATCGCATCGGGCTGCAACGTCGTCGTCTTCACCACCGGGCGCGGCTCGGCGTTCGGCTCCAAGCCGGCGCCGACGATCAAGGTCGCGACCACCTCCGAACTCGCCCGCAAGATGGACGAGGACATGGACGTGGACGCCGGCGTCATCCTGACGGGCGAGGCGAGTGTCGAGGATATCGGCCGCCACATCTTTGAGCGCATCGTGGCGGTGGCCTCCGGCGAGACGTCGAAGTCCGAGTCGCAGGGCCTCGGCGACCACGAGTTCGTGCCTTGGCAGATCGGCGCGACGATGTAGGCCGCTGCCGGTCCGCGCAGGTCCTGGCGGCCAGCGGAACCGGCGCCATCAGTGTTGACCCATTCTCGGTCATCCTGCTCTAGAAGGGGCCAACGCGATGCGGCCTGTCCGTGTCGCCGCCCCCGGGCGCGTCCATCGAGGAGTTCATGCGTCAGCTCGTTCTACATGTCGGCTCGATCAAGACCGGGTCGACCTCGTCGCAGAGCACCTTCGCCGCCTCGCGCGAGGCGCTCGCCGCCCACGGCGTCTACTACGCCTCGATCAGCCGCAACCACGGTGCCATCAGCCGCATCATCCGCGGTACCCGCCGCAACGGCTTCCCCGACGATGCATCGGTCGCCCCCGAGCGCGCGCAGGAGGCGTCGGACTTTAGGCTGATGCGCCAGGCGGCTGCCGAGGCCGCGGCCGTCGAAACCGGCACCTATCTCTTTTCCAGCGAGGCGCTGCTGACGCATTCCATGCGCAACGTGCAGCTCCTGAAGACCATCGTCGACCGGCTGTTCCCGGGATACACGGTCAAGATCCTGGCCTACATCCGCCATCCGCTCGGCTACACGATCTCCCGCGGACAAAACGAGATCAAGCTCGGCACCGAGACCACCGCCAGCGTCGAGGCGGAGGGCTACGACGGCGAGCTGCGCGTCGGCATCACGCGCTACGCCAGCGTCTTCGGCGAGGACGCATTGATCGTCCGCTCATACGATGCCGTGGTGGCCGCTGGCCGCTCCGTGCAGGAGGACATCCTGGAGGCGATCGGCCACCCGGACGCGGCCGAGGGGTTGACCATCGAGCGGTCGAACGAATTCATCTCCATGAACGCCGCGCTGGTTGCCGATATCGTCAACCCCGCGCTGGTCGCCCGCGGGATCGACGTCGACGCCAACATTCGCCGCGCCAAGAAGCAGCTCCTCAGCGAGATCGAGGGGCCCCGCTTCGCCTTCTCGGACGCCGCGCTTCAGACCACCCGCGCGGCCGCCAACGCCGAGGCGGACTGGTTCGACCCGCTCTTACGGCATCGCTCTGACCGAGCCGAAGACGGTGGCCCGTGAGGAGATCGCGGGCAGGCTTATGCCGGAGGTGGAGATCCAAGCGCACGCCGACCGCGTGCTCGCGCGGCTGTGCGAGGTGGCGCAGCAGGGCGGCGCGCCCAGGGCGGGTTCGCGCAAGCGCCGCCAGCGCATTCGACCGGTGCCCCGTCGTCAGAGTGGCCTGCTGGCACGGTGGATCAAGCGCCTCAATTGGGCACGTTAGGTAATAATTGACCACATTCCCTTGATGATGCGGTCAAAGACCGGAACAATAGAACCCGTGACCTGCAACACGATAGGTGAGAGCGGCCATGGCGACGAAGAAAGATCAGATCGAATTCTACGAGGACAAGGCCGGCGAGTGGCGATGGCGCATGGTCGATCCGTCCGGCACGGTCGTCGGCGCGGCCTGCGAGGGCTACAAGGACAAGGCCGACTGCGAGAAGAACGCCAAGCGCGGCAAGAACGCCAAGGACAAGTGGGAATTCTACGAGGACAAGGCTGGGGCGTGGCGCTGGCGGCGTGTTGCCTCGAACGGGCAGATCGTCGGCGCGGCGGCCAGTGGCTTCAAGTCCCGCGCGGACGCCGAGACCAATGCCGGCCACCAAGGTTACACCAGCTGATCGCCCATTGATCGCGACACGCCGGACGGATCGCATCCGGATCGAGGCGCCGATCCCGTGCGCCCACCGGCGGACGCCTCGCAGCCGAAGCGGGGGGCGACGTTCGTGGCCGGCGCCGGGGCGATGATCGCGCCCGCCTGATCCGCTAGGTGAAGCCGAGACCCGCGGCTTAGGTCGGCGCGCGGGCGGTCCCGGCGCCGATCTCCTGCTCATGGCGTGTCGCGATGCGCTGGCGGGCTGCGGCGAGCGCCGTCTCCACCTCGTCGCGGGCCACCGAGTCCGGGAGCCGTTCCGCTGCCGCCGTGGCCAGACGGTCGAGCTCGGCGCGAATCACATCGAGCATCGAAGTCCTCGGCCGCGACGATGGCGAGATCCGTCAGCACGCCGATCGCATGCAACGTCACTGTGCGGTCCCCCGCCACGTATTGGCGCATGTTGGCGAATGTGCGCGTCAGCATCTGCTCGAACGTCACGCGGGAGTAGAGGACGTGACCCTCCGAGTTCGCCGGCCGCGACGGTTCACGCAGTGCGAAGGCCGAGAGGCCGCAGCGCAACCAGTCGAGGCACAGGACGGCCGTGTTGGGATCGTTCACCCCTGGCGACAGCGCGCGCGTCAGAACCTCCACGAGCTGATCGGACAGGAACAGCACGTCCTGGATCTCGGTGCGATTGCTGCCCTGTGTGAGGTGGGTGCGCAGCTTCTCGAGCCGCTCGGCCGAGAGGAGGGGGCGCGCCGTCAGGATCGGTTCGCCGACAGCCAGGAAGTCTCCCGGCGTGCGATGAACGACGATCTGCCCCTCCATCGCCTCCGCGGCCGCATTGAGACCGGCGATATCGATCTGCTGCAGGTAGCCCGACGCGTCGGCACGTAGGGTCGATCCCGCGGCCTGTGGTGCGGTGCGCCAGGCGGAGACGTCGACGGTCGTGGTCGTCGCGGTCCGCGCTCGGCCTCTTCGTCCAGCATGCGCACGATGCTCGCCCGAAGCTTCGCCCCGATGCTCGCGACGAGGTTCATGATGTTGATGCTCTCGGGCACATGGTGGATGTAGCCGATCAGCGCGCCGACGGAGATCAGCGTCAGCCCCAGCGCCAGAAGCACCGACAGCTGCGGCACGAAGCACGCCGACGTCAGCGTCGAGCAACGCGCTCTGGGAGTGGACCGTCGACAGGACCGTGATGCAGTAGACGAACGTGGAGACCAGCACGCCCAGGACGATCTGGTTCGATCCGGTCGCCCATGAAGTTGCCGATCAGCCGCGGCCCGTAGTTGGAGCTGGCGAAGTTCACGGCGACGATGGTGATCGAGAAGGCGACGCCCGCCACGCCGAGTGTCGCGCCCGCCAGCGTCGTCAGGATAGCCCGCGCACCGTCGACGCCGGTGGGGCGCAGGAACGGCACGGCGTGCATCCAGCCGGCGCCGAGGGCCTGGTCGATGTACGGCAGCACGAGCCCAAGGACGAAGGCGACCGCGGTCAGAAGGGAGGGCCAGAACCAATAGTTCTGCCGCAGCTGGGCAAGGTTGCGAAAGATGAAGGCGTGCATTGTGATGTCCGGTTGGTTTCTTACGAACGTTCCAGCGGCAGCGTCGGTTGCGTGAGCGAGTTTGTTGCGTGACGGGACGCGCGGCGCGAGGCGGCCGGGTCAGAGCGTAGACCGCTCTGGCGCCATAGGATCAGTCGCGTCATAACAGCCTCCAAATGAGGGGGACGCCATGTTGAAGGTCTTGGGGCGGGCGACGTCAGCCAACGTGCAGCGGGTGATGTGGACGATCGCCGAGCTGGGGCTCGAATGCGAACAGGTCGACATCGGCGGCGCCTACGGTGGCAACGACACGCCGGACGTACCTCGCCAAGAACCCGCACGGGCTGGTCCCCACGATCGAGACGGGCGACGGCCGGCGTGATGTGGGAATTGGCTGCGATCGTGCGCTGGCTGGCGCTGAAGGACGCCGAGCGGCGCCTGTGGCCGGCGAGCGGGCAGGACGAGCTTTCCGCGGACATGTGGGCCGAGTGGGCGGTGCGTGCGGTGGAGATCCCCATCTCGCAGCTCTTCATATCGCTGGTGCGGGTGCGCACGGCGGACCGCGACTGGAAGAAGATCGGCGACCTCGGCGTCACGATCCACAAGGGGCTCGACGCCGCTGAGCCGATCCTCGCTACGCGCCCCTTCCTCGCCACCGATGCGCTGACGATCGCCGACATCAACTTCGGCCTGCTGCTCTATCGCTACTACGAGATGGAGATCGAGCGGCCGGATCTGCCGAACGTCGCCGCCTACTACCAGCGCCTGACGGAGCGGCCCGCCTACGCCGAACACGTCATGATCGACTTCTCGTTCGCGCGCCCGCCTGAATGACGGCTGCTCTACGAGACGACGCCGGTCCTGCGCTTCTACGACGAGGCGGCGATGCGCGCCTTCTATCGTCGATTGGCTCGGATTCGAGGTGACGTTCGAGCACCGCTTCGGCGACGCGTTCCCGCTCTACCTCGGGCTTTCGCGGGGCGGCTGCCTGCTGCATCGTCAGCCAGCACCACGGGGATGCGACGCCAGGCGCCCACGTCCGCGTCCGGGCCGAGGACGTCAGAACCTTGCAGGCCGAGCTGGCGGGACGTCCCTATGCCTTCGCTCGTCCCGGCCCACCGGAGATGATGCCCTGGGGCCGTCTGGAGCTGACCATCACCGACCCGTCCGGCAACCGCCTCACCTTCTGGACCAATCCCAACTCCCTGCCGGACCCGGCATAGTCATTCACGCACGAGAAACGTAGGGAGCCCCATGCGCCTTTCCGGAAAACGCTGCCTTTGCACGGCCTCGGCCCAGGGCATCGGCCGCGCGACGGTCGAAGCCTTCGCCCGCGAGGGCGCGACCGTGTTCGCCACCGACCGTAACTCCGCCGGCCTCGAGGGGTTGCCCGAGGGGGTGGAGACGTTCGCGCTCGACGTCACCGACCGCGCGGCGCTGGAGGAGGCGATCGCGCGAACGAAGCCCGACGTGCTCTTCAACTGCGCCGGCGTCGTCCACGCCGGCACCATCGTCGATGCCACCGACGACGATTTCGACTTCGCCTTCGAGCTGAACGTGAAGTCCATTTTCCGGGCGATGCGCGCGGCGATTCCCGGCATGGTCGAGCGCGGGGGCGGGTCGATCGTCAACATCGCCTCGGCGGCGTCGTCGATCATCGGCGTGCCGAACCGCTGCGTCTACGGCGCGTCGAAGGCGGGCATCATCGGCCTCACCAAGTCGGTGGCGGTGGACTATGTCACGAAGGGCGTCCGCGTGAACGCGATCTGCCCGGGCACGGTGGACTTCGCCGTCGCTGCATGAGCGGCTCCGCGCCACCGGCGACTACGAGGGCGCCATGTCGTCCTTCATCGCCCGCCAGCCGATGGGCCGCATCGCCAAGGCCGAGGAGATCGCCGCCATGGCCCTCTACCTCGCGTCGGACGAAGTCGGCCTTCGTCACCGGTCAGGCGATGATCATCGACGGCGGCTGGACGGCATCCTGAGCGCGCTCCAGCCAACACCGTAGGGGCTGAAGCGCCGTCGCGAGATCGGCCGGGGTCAAGCGGCGGCGGCGTTGCCGGGGCACGCATCCAGTGGCGCCGGAGTGTCGCGGGCCATGACCCCGGCCGCAACGCCCGCCTCGAGCGTTGCGGGGAGCAGAGCGGGGGCGGCGGGGCGACCCAGGAAGAAGCCCTGCGCCAGATCGATCCCGAGGTCGATCAGCGTCGCGAGTTCTGCGGCGGTCTCGACGCCTTCGCCCAGGACGAGCGTGCCGGTCTCGCGGGCGAATGTCTCCATCGCCGCCATCATGGCCCGCCGCGAGGTGCAGATGTCGACGTTGCGCACCAGTGACTTGTCGGCCTTGATGAGGTCGGGACGCAGGCGGACGATGTGCGTCAGGCTGGAGTATCCACCGCCGACATCGTCGATCGCCAGCTTGAGGCCGCCGCGCCGCAGCGGATAGAGCGCCGCGTCGAGCTCTTCGTAGCATTTGACGACCGCGTGTTCGGTGATCTCCAGCATGATCCGGTGCAGCGGTGCCCGGCGCAGCATTGCGGCAAAGCCGGGGTCCACGACGGTCGATGGCGATGCGTTGACGAAGAGCAGGACGTCCGGTGGCAACTCGTCCAGCGTGCCCAGGGCGCGTTGCAGCGCGACCGTTTCCAGCGCCATGCCCTGCCCGATTTCCGCCGCCTCGTCGAACCACTGGTTCGGCGGGCGTTGCGGGTCGCACAGAAAGCGGCTCAGCGCCTCCGCGCCGAAGAGAGCCTCCGCGCCCAGGTCCCATACCGGTTGCAGAACAACGCTGATATCGGACGTCCCTTGAAGAAAAGGGTCTATGCGAGCGCGCTTCCGAGACACCTCCATGTCCGCCGTGAACTGAGCCTCGATGGCAAGTCCGGTGAGTTGCGCAAACGCTTCCACGATGTTGAGGTCGCGTTGGTTGAGCGTGGTGTCGGGCGTGGTCGAGAACGCGCAGAACCGGCCGTAGCGCGTGCCGTCGGGCAGGATCACCGGGACGGAGATGCTTGCGCGGATCTGAAGCGCTTGCACGCAGTCGAGGTCCCTGGCGATGGGATCGATCAACGTGTCGTTCATCAGCGCGGGCAAGGCCCCGGCCTCGACGAGACCGCACAGCGTTTCGTCGGCCGGCAGCGTCACCGCGCCGGGTTCGCCGAATTCGGCCTCCCGGCCTGGCGCGTCGACCGCATGAAGCCGCCACACGTTTCCCGATAGGCTCGAGACATAGGCCACGTCGAGCCCCAGATGGGTGCGGACGACCTGCAGCAGCTGGCGCACCACATTGGCGCTGGAGGCGAGCAGAGCAGACGAGATCAGGTCCCGCACCATCCCGCTGTCGGCCTTGTTCGGCATCCAGACCTCCCGTTACACGCCACCGCCGCCATTCTAGATTGCGGTACAGCAGCGAACAGTCGTCGGCGGCCGATATGAGAATTGCGCAATCGCCACATGCAGGCGGCGGCGCGGGAGCCTGGGGCGAACCTTCGGGCGTCGCGGCATCCTTGTTATTTCTGGTGTTGGCACGTTAAGACCGCAGTCAAGGCGTGCCGCTGCGAGCGCGCCGTCCCGTTCGGAGGAGGACACGTCCTTGAAACTACTGCGCTATGGACTGCCGGGGTACGAGAAGCCCGGTCTGATGCACACCGACGGAACGGTGCGTGACCTGTCGGATCACATCGCCGACGTGTCCGCGGCGACCCTTTCTCCGGAGATGCTGGACCAACTGCGCGGGCTCGACATCGAGGGCCTGCCGATGGTGGAGAAGCCCGGGCGGATCGGGGCGTGCGTCGGCCATCCGGGCAAGTGCATCTGCATCGGCCTCAACTATTCCGATCACGCGGCCGAAACCGGCGCCACGCCCCCGGGCCAGCCGATCATCTTCCACAAGGCGGTGACGGCGGTCTGCGGTCCCTACGACGACGTGGAGATGCCGCGCGGCTCCGATGCGCTCGATTGGGAAGTCGAGCTGGCGGTGGTGATCGGCGACACGGCCAAGTACGTCTCCGAGGAGGACGCGCTGAAGTACGTGGCCGGCTACTCCATCATGAACGACGTGTCGGAGCGCACCTACCAGACGAAGCTGGAAGGCCAGTGGACGAAGGGCAAGAGCCACGACACCTTCGGTCCCATCGGCCCCTGGCTCGTCACCACCGACGAGATGACCGATCCGCACAACCTCGACATGTGGCTGGACGTGAACGGCGAGCGCCGGCAGACCGGCAACACCAACACGTTGATCTTCAACGTGCCGCACGTCATCGCCTACCTGTCGCGCTTCATGACGCTGAAAGCCGGCGATATCATTTCCACCGGCACCCCGCCGGGTGTGGCGATGGGCATGAAGCCACCGCAGTGGCTGAAGGTGGGCGACGTGATGACCCTCGGCATCGCCGGCCTCGGCGAGCAGAAGCAGACCGTGGTCGCCGCGTGAAGCCGGAGATCCTCATCCTCTCGCCGATGCAGGCCTCGGTCCACGAGGCGCTGCGTGACGGCTTCACCGTGCATACGTTTCACGATGCGCCCGACAAGGACGCGCTGCTCGACAAGGTCGGGGCGGAAATCCGCGGCGCGATCGCCAACGGCGGGCACGGCGTCGACACGGCGGTGCTCGACAGGCTGCCGAAGCTGGAGATGATCTCCTCGTTCGGCGTCGGCTACGACGGGCTCGACATCGAGTACTGCAAGGCGCGCGGCATCAAGGTGACGTACACGCCGAACGTCCTCAACGACGCGATGGCGGAGATCACGCTCGGGCTGATGATCGCCATGGCGCGCAAGCTGCCGCAGGCCGACCGCTACACCCGCGCGGGCAAATGGGCGGCCGACGGTCCCTACGGGCTGACGGCGGAGCTGACGGGCAAGACGGTGGGCATCGCCGGCCTCGGCCGTGTCGGCAAGGAGATCGCCCTGCGGGCGCAGGCGTTCAAGATGCAGGTGGTCTACTTCGGCCGCACGAAACAGGACTTCGTGCCCTACCCGCACTACAGCGACCTGAAGCAGATGGCGTCCGATGTCGATTGGCTGATCAACGTCATGCCCGGCGGCGCGGCGACGGCGAAGATGTTCAACGCGGAGATCTTCGACGCGCTGGGACCCGAGGGCTTTTTCGTCAACGTCGGCCGCGGCACCACCGCGGACGAGGCGGCGCTGATCGACGCCTTGCGCGACAAGCGCATCGCCGGTGCGGCCCTCGACGTGTTCGAGAAGGAACCCACTGTGCCGCAGGCGCTGTTGGAGCTGGACAACGTCGTCCTGTCACCGCACCAGGGCTCGGCGACCACGAAGACGCGCTGGATGATGGGCGACCTCGTCACCCGCAACCTGAAGGCCTGGTTCGACGGCAAGCCGGTGCTCACGCCGCTGACCTGAGCGATTCTCTGGAGAGCGTGGGCGGCGATCGCGCGGCCGAGGTATCTTCGGAGCGCCCGCGCATTTCGGGCCCGCGGGGGCGCCGCGTCAGGCCGTTGCTCGCCATCTCGGCGATACGCAAAAAGGCGACGGAGTTTTGGCTCCGCCGCCATCCATAGACATTTCGGCCTGGGTTGGCCCAGTCACCGTAGCGCCAAGAAATCAGTCCTCGATCTCGACCTCGATTTCATCGTCGTCGTCGGTGGCCTCCTCGACGGCGTCGCCGGTCCCCTCGGCGACATCGCCGACAGCCTCGCCGGTCTCTTCCACGGTTTCGCCAACCGCTTCGCCGGTCTCCTCGAGGATACCGTCGTCATCGTCGATCTCGACCTCCTGCGCCAGGACCGCGCCCGAGGTGAGCCCGACGATCGCAAGTGCGCCGATGAAGTGCTTCAACATGATTGCTTCTCCTGTTCTCAACAGAGGGGCAACCCGTTTCCAGGGATACTGTTCCCAGGTGAATCCGCACCCATCCTCGGCGATGTGCGGCCCCACTTCGGTAAGCGAAAACGTCCGCTTTACTTAGGTTAATCTCACTGCAGCCGGATCGGCCGCGGTGCCGCACGACATGCAGAACGGGAAGAACACCAGCCGGCGTGTGCCGCAGTGCGCGCACGGCTCGTAGAGCTTGAGGCCGCAGTGGATGCAGAAGTTCACCGGCGCGCCGTCGACCGTGCGCAACGTGTTGTCGCACGAGGGGCAGGTGCCCTTCTCCGCCTTTACCACCGCCTCGTCGTACTGGATCGCGTGGCGCCGCTCAGCCTCCGAGCGCTCGACGATCTCGGCCCGCCGCTCGCGGTGCCGCCGGGCCGCGCGCACCAGCCACACGCCCAGGATCAGCGTCATGACCACGCCGACGCCGTAGTGGATGTAGCCGCCGTAGCTCGGCAGGTACGGCACGAGCTCGACAAAGAAGGCGAACGCGGCGAAGAGCACGAAGCCGCGCCATAGCGGCCAGCGCGGCGAGTTGCGGCGTTTGGCGATGGCCCAGAGCGCGACGACCAGAAGCGGCAGCGTCAGCGCCAGCCGCAGGCCGAAGACCCGGGCCTGCCGCACGAAGAGCGCCCGCTCGTAGGGCGCCTGCGCGGCCACCAGCAATGCCGCGCGCTCCTCGGTGACGGCTTCGAGCCGCGTCTCGGCGGCCTCGAGCGACGCGCGGACCGCTTCGAGGTCGGCGCGGATCTGGCGCTCGGTGCGGCGGACCTCCTCGAGGCGGCGGGTGCGCACCACCACGTCCTCCTCGGGGACCCCGTCGCCGGTGGCGCGGCGTGCCTCGATCCAGGCGCCGAAGGTCTCACGTTCGGCGGCCGAATCCGCCTCAGCCGCCTGAAGGCTCAGGGCCCCCGTCTCGGCCGCGGTGCTGAGCTCCTGGATCTCGCGGCGGAGACCCGTCAGCTCGTCCTCGAGCCGGTTCGACGCCGCCTCGTCGACGAAGGCTTCGACCTGCGGCGGGCGCTCCACCTGCGGCAGGTCGGCGATCACGAGGCTGCCGAGGGAGGTGAGGAAGAACGCGAGCGCCAGCGACACGGCCCATTTGCCGAGCGTGAACAGCGTCTCGATCCGGAACAATCGACGCATGAAGGGCCTCCGCGCCGGTGCATCCGGCTCGCCGTCATATAGGCGTTGCGCCGGCGGTGCGGCGCAACGCTGCCCGTCTCGCTAGCGGTGGCTCAGGCGGCCGGAACCTGGATGTCGTCCTCCAGGAAGTAGCGCACGTTGTCCTCGAACGAGGAGTCCGCCTTCAGCCCCAGCGCGAGCGCCTTCTGCGGCTTGATGTTGGGCCGCCAGCCGAGCACGATGTCGAGAATCTTCTGGTCCGGCTCCCAGCGGATGCGCGACGACCGGCTCGTCGCCCGCCACCTTGCGCATCGCCTCGACCATCTCGCCGATGGTGGCGACGCGGCCCGGCAGCGCGAACGCACGGTTCTCGCCGAACTTCTCGGCCGGCGATCTCGGCGCACTTGATGAGGTTCTCGACCACCTTGCGCGGCGAGCAGTACCAGAGCGCATAGTCCGGCTCGACCGGGCAGACCGCCGTCTCGCCCCTGCAGCGGCTCGCGGAAGATCGACGACATGAACGAGGATGCGGCGGCATTGGGCTTGCCGGGGCGGATCGTGATCGTCGGCAGGCGCGGGGCGCGGCCGTCGATGAAGCCCTTGCGCGAGTAGTCGGTGCACAGGAGCTCGCCGATCGCCTTCTGCGCGCCGTATGAGGTCTGCGGGTTCAGCGTGGTCCAGTCCTCGATCTCGTCGGGGATCTCGCCGCCGTAGACGGCGCAGGAGGATGTGAACACGACAACCGGCTTGGTCCCGAGCGCCCGCGCCGCCTCGAACACGTTGAGCGTGCCGTCGAGGTTGACGCGCATGCCGGTGTCGAACTCGGCCTCGGCCTGGCCGGACACGATCGCCGCCAGGTGGAAGACGACGTCCGGCTGGCACTGGAAGAGTGCGTCGCACTTGGCCTTGTCGGAGATGTCGACCGCGTGGTGCGAGACCCCGAACGGGGCGTCCACGGTGGGTGGGCGCGGTGATGTCGGCAAGCTCCAGGTGGGTGATCGCTTCGCCGCGGATCTTGCCGCTCTGAGCCAGCGACCTTGGCGATCTTCTGGCCGATGAAGCCACCGCCGCCGATGATGAGTACGCGCATGGGTCCTCCCTCCTCTTCGTCGTTGGACGCGTCGTTACAGGAGTGCGTCGCTGAGTAGCTTGACGCCGACGAGCGCCAGAAGCCAGTGGATGATGATGTAGAAGCGCTCCACCTCGATCCGCCGCACGATCTTGGAGCCGACCCATGTCATGAAGAGCGCCCACGGCGCCGCGATCAGGGCGATGGTCAGATTGTGCTGCGTGAGCTGGCCGAGGGCGATGAAGCCCGGCAGCTTGATCAGGTTGACGGCGCCGAAGAAGATGACGGATGGTGCCGATGAAGACGTCCCGCGGCAGCCGTTGCGGCAGCATGTAGATCTGAAACGGGCGGCCCGCCCTGGTGCAGGATGGTCGAGGTGAAGCCCGACACCGCGCCGAGGAAGACGCCGACCGCCGGATGCGGCACGCGCGCCGGCGCCTTGCCGGCGAGAAGCCCGCGCAGGGCGAAGGCAAGCGTCACCGCGCCGAGCAGGAAGAGCAGCACCCGCTCCGGGCATGATCGCGAATGACACGAAGCCGATGGCGATGCCGAGCAGCGCGCCGGGGATGAGGATCTTGAGGTTCCAGATGTCCCACTTGCCGCGGTAGATCCAGATCGTCAGGGCGTCCTGGGTCATGAGGACCGGCAGCATGAGCCCGGCCGCCGTGGCGGGTGGCAT
The DNA here is from genome assembly GCA_963771975.1 of uncultured Alphaproteobacteria bacterium. Classification (GTDB taxonomy): domain Bacteria; phylum Pseudomonadota; class Alphaproteobacteria; order Rhizobiales; family Amorphaceae; genus Acuticoccus. Next base: position 92,797 of record CAVYVL010000005.1, read on the forward strand.
GACGAGCAGCAGCATGGGCATCGCCATCATTCCGATGCCGGCGAGGCCGCCTTTGGACAGACCGAGCAGCGCCACGGCGAGGGCGAAGACGGCGATGGTCGTGAGGTCGATCGTCAAGGGAAATCCGAAGCGGGCGTCGGGCGTGGAGCGATGCCGACGGTGCCGTGGTGTGCCTTGCCGGACGCGCCGTCAATGCCTGGTGTGCGTCCGCGTGAAAAATCAGACGTCTGGTGCCGCTGGAGTGCCGAAGGCGGTTTGCGGCTCAGCCGTCGGGCGCCTGCCCGGTCACGACCACCGGACTGCCGGCAAGCGCGGGGGAAAGACCGGTCAAGGGGACGATCCTGGCATAGATGCTGCCGGGCGCGGTGAGCCGGGAGGACGGCAGGCCGATGAAGGCGTCCGGATCGTCCACCGTCCCGATTTGCGAGATCCTGCCGTCGATGCGCTCCCCCGTATACGGGAGGTCGATCACCACTCGGTCACCGAGCTGCGGCGCGGTGCCGGGCGCGAACATGGCTTGAACGTGGGCCCGGGCGTCGCGCGGATAGAGGGAGGCGACCACGGACCCGACGGTCACCCGCTCGCCCTGACGGGCGATGATGCGGGCGAGGAAGCAGTCGCATGAACTGACGATGGCGCCCTCCGCCGCCTCGTCGCTATCGGTGGAGAGCGTGGCGAGGATGTCGCCGGTCGCGAACGCTTCGCCTTGTCGGCCCTCCCACTGGAGGATCAGTCCCGCCCGGTCCGCTTCCAGGGCGATGCGCTCGACCGCCACGGCGGCGACCTCGGCGCGAATGGGCACGGCGGGCTCGTCTCGCGGACCGAGCATCGCGTCGCCTCCCATCGCCAGGATGGCAAGGCCGGCGATCAGCACGATGACCGCCGCGTTGAACGGAAGCGAGACAAGGGCGCCGACCGGGCTGACGAGGCGCCGCCGCGGTCGGCTCGGCCGATTGGTGCTCGCTCTCGGGGCGGCGCCGGATTGGTCCGCGGGCGCCTTCGGCGCGGGGGCGGCGAAGGCGCGGCCGCTGATGACGGCGTGCGACAGCGATCGCAGCACCTGGCGCTGGATGTCGCTCGTGTCTCGAAAGCGCCAGCCGGTGCGGCTGGAGTTGCGGTTCATGACCTCGCCGTCGAGGTCGAGATTGACCGCGTAGTCACCCAGATCGATCTCGAGCTCCAGATGCGCCACGTCGCCGACCTTGTAGAGCTGCTGGTCGGAGCGGATCGAGAGGCCGAGGACGGACCAGTCGACGAGGTCGAAGAGTTCGCCGGCGATGACGACGCTTCCGCCGCCGCCGATGCGCTGGGCGCGGCGGTTGTGCTCCGCCTCGTCCACCGCGGGCATCGCGGGCGGCTCGATGCGGCCTGGCGTTGCGATGCGGGTGCGGCGACTGGTCCGTGGCGCTGGCCTGTGCATCCGGGCGGAGCCAGCCGGCCGGCTGTTGTCGGGCGGGTCGTCGCCCCGATCCGCCGGATCCGCCGGCGCCGCGAGCAGCGCCGGTTCGTCCGGAGAGGGGTCGGTTGACGCGTCCTCATGCGGATCGCCGGCGGCGCGATCGACTTCGCCGGACGCCGTGGGGGTCGAGGGAGACACCGGTACGACCCACATTTCCGGGGCCAGTGCGGGCTCCGCCGCGCCAGTTCCCTCCGGTACGCGGTCCGGTGCCGAGGCGTCCCGCTGCGCCGAGACCGGCGCTCCGTCGTCGCCAGCGGTCACTTCCCCGTCACTGGCCGGCGCATCGACCTTGTCGCTTGGGAGAGGGTGGGCCATCGGTTGTGGCGTGGGCGTGGTTCCCCCGGCGTCACCTTGACGCAGCCCATCGGAGATGTTGCCCGTGTCGGCATCCCCCTGCGACGCCGGCGCGAGCTTGTCCTCGTCCGAGGCGCCGTCGACATCGACCGGTGCGACGGCAGGCGGGGTCGCAGCAGACTGCGGTGCAGACGCGCTTTCGTCGGCCGGTGCCCCGAGCGGCTCCACGCTGAGCGGTGACGCCTCCGGCTGTTCGGCGGAAGGGCGCCGCTCCTCGTCGGCGTTTACGGCGCTGGTCTGCTCGGAGGCCGGCGCGGCATCGAGCTGCGGCGGCGCGGCCGGGTCGCTCTCGTCGGCGGGGGAAGCGGCTTCACCGGCGGGGCCCGTGGTCGCCTCGGCGGGGGGCGGCGGCGCCTCGGTCTGGGGCGTGCGGTCGGCGTCGTCGAGTGGAGGGTCCGCTGTCTCGGCGGCGGGCGCTTCGTCGGGCGCCCGGGTCAGCGGCGCCGGTTCGTCGGTGGCTGGCGCGGGTTGCGGTGCTGCTGCCGTGGACGTCTCGAGGACCCACTCCACATCCAGGATCGGCGGAGAACCGACGCGGCTGTCCAGCGATGCCGGCGGCGGGACGGGCGCGTGCGCCGCGGTGGGATCGTCAGGTTCCGACGGGACAGCGCGCGCCTCAACCTCACCGGGCACCACGCTGGCCCCATCGACGCTGATCGTCCACCCGGCGTAGCCGAAACCCGCTGCGGCGCTCGTCGGGCTCGGCGCGGTGCTTCCCTGGCGCAGCCGCCGAAGACGGCTGCTGATCGAGCGTCTGGGTGGCCCGTTCTCGTCAGCGCCCATGCCGCGCCCTCATCCGACCGCTCGCAAACGTTTCGCACCTCTAGATCTACACACAGTTGTGCCTATTAGCCCAAGGACCTGTCCGCGTCATCATGCGCGACCTCGCCGCCACCGCGTCTGGCTGCCTCGCCAGTCTCTGGATGCAACCAGCGGCAGAAACTTGCTAGGACAAATCCCCCAGCGGTCCCACTCGAACACGTGGACGATACGATATGGACGACGCCGCACCTTGGCTGGAGGATCTGTCGCGGCCGCCGGTGGCGCAGCGCGCGCGTACGTCAGTGGCGATCGATCGAGCCATCACCGTCGCCGGCCAAGTGCTCCTCGTCGTGGCGGTGCTCTTCTTCGCGGTTGGCCTCAACCCGCTGTCGTCGGACGATGGGGAGTCGGCCGGGGGCGACATGGCGCGCCAGCTCGTGTTTCTGGCTCTGGCCGGCGCGTCGGTCCCCCTCGTCCTGCTGCGGTGGCGGTCGGCGCTCGCGTTGGCGCCGCGGTGCTGGATGCTGTTTCTGGTCCACCTCGCGCTCGCGGCGACGGTTCTGTGGTCGGCTTACCCTGGTGTCAGCCTGCGCCGGCTGATTGTAATGCTGATCGTCCTCTTCGTCGCGTTCGCCATCGCCGCCACCTTGCGCAGCCCGCGCCAGTACATCCTGCCGCTTGCCGCCGCCTTCGCCATGGCGCTGATCGGCGACTATGCGGTCACCGTCGCCTCCCCGGGTCGCGCGTTCAGTGACATCGGCCTCGCCGGCTTCCACTCCTCCAAGAACAATGCCGGGGCCTTCGCGATGCTGGCGGCGATCGTCTTCGCCGGGGCGCTCATCGCGGTGCGCCGGCCGCTCGCCTTCTGGGGCCTCGTGGTGCTCCTCCTGCTGGACCTCGTCTTTCTGGCGCTCACGTTGTCGAAGACGAGCCTCGGACTCACGCTCCTGTGCATCGGCGGGATCATGCCGCTCTACGTCGCGTGCCGGACGAGCGGTGCGATGGCGCTGCTTGGGATGGCCGGGTTCGTGTGCCTCGTCGGCCTCATCGTAGTCGTCACAGGGGCGTTCGGCCTTACCGGTGCGGACTGGGCGGAGATCGTCACCGGCGACCCCACATTGACCGAACGCGATCAGATATGGTCGGCGATGGTGCGGCACATGCAGGGCCATCTCTGGCTGGGCTACGGGTTCGGGGCTCAATGGTCGATGCTGCCGGTGTATCACCCGCTCTGGGGGTATGCCGGGTTCTGGACGGGCAACGACGAGAATCTTGCCATCCTGCGCCAGTCGCACAACGGCTACATCGACATCATGATCAGCGGCGGCATCTTCCTCGCCACCGTCGTCGCGCTCTTCTTCCTGAAGATCGGCGCGGACATCATCGCGTCAACGTTCAAGCGCTCGGGCGATCGGTGGGACGTGGCAGGGTCGGCCATCTTTGCCACCTACGTCGTGGCGTTCCTCTTCAGCAACATGCTGGAAACCAGTCTCTTCTTCCCCGACAAGATGCTCGGCCAGATGCTTGTGTTCTTCGTCGCCGCGCATCATGGCTGGCAGATGGAGCCAGCGGCCACACGCCGAGGGACGACCGGCGAGAGGCCGAACGTTCGATGACCAATTCGGCCCCACGCCGCCCTCGCGTCACGTACATCACGATGGCCGCGCCAAGACCCGCGCGCAACGGCTACTGCGTCCGGGTGCAGACCATCGGTCACGCGCTCGCCGAAAGTTGCGACCTGCGCTTCCTCGTGCTGGCGAGAGAGGCCGACCCCGCTGGCGAAACCGCGACACGCGAACGTTTCGCGGCGGAGTTCGTCACGGCACAGGATCGGTCCAAGCTCGCAAAGGGGGCGGTGCACCTGAGGGCGGCGCTCGCCAACCGCAACCGCTGGATGGAGAAGTACCGCACCGGGCCTCTGCAACGCGCGGCCCGGGCGGCGATCGAACTCGCACCGGCCCGACATCGTCATCCTGGGCAGCCTATCCCTCTACAGCCTGCGCGACGCTTTGGGCCTCACGGACGACCGGATCATCGTCGACCATCACAACGTCGAGACGGTGAACTATCGGCGGATGGCGACGATCCGGCGGTGGCCGGGCAAGCTGCTGCCGGTGGTCGACGCGCGCTCGTTCGAGCGGCTGGAGCGGGACGCGGTCGGCGTGCGCGAGCACTGGGCCGTGTCGGAGGATGACGCCAAGCTGCTCACCTCGCTCATGGGCGTGCCGGTGGTGACGGTCCCCAACGTGGCGCAGGACTGGGCCTTCGCCATCGAGCCGAAGGGCACGCGCCCCGGCGCGCCTGCGGTGATCGGCTTCCTCGCGGACTACGGCTATTATCCCAACGTCGGCGCGGCGTTCGACCTCTTCCGCGTCGTCGCCCTGCTGAAGGCGCAGGGCGTGGCGTGCGACGCCATCGCGATGGGCCGCCATCCGACCGAGGCGATGGCGGCGGAGGCGGCGAAGGTGGGCGTGTCGCTGCCCGGCTTTGTCGACGATCCGGCCGAGCTTCTGCAGCGCTTCAGCGTGCTGGTCGCGCCGATCCGCAGCGGCGGCGGCACCAAACTCAAGATCATCGAGGCGCTGGCCATGGGGATTCCCGTGGTGACGACCCCGATCGGCAGCGAGGGGATCCCCGTGGTCGCGGAGGACCTCGGGCTGGTCGCAGACAGCAACGAGGATCTCGCGGCCGCCGCCCGGGCGCTGCTCGAGGATCGCGAGCGGCTCGCCGCCATGAGCGTTCGCGCCAAGGCCTGGGCAGAGCGCTCGGTGTCGACCGCGGTGCTGGTGCCGCTCCTCGCCGGGCGGATCGACGGGATGATGGGCGAGGGCGCGCCCGGGTCGCAGAATTGAGCGAACGCCCGTCCTCGGACGACCCGGCCGGTCCGGCTCCGACCCCGATGATGCGCCGGGTCGGTGGGTGGATCGGCGTCCTGCTCGCCGGAGCGTTGATGCGCACGGTGCTCCTCCTCGGGGCGTCGATCGTCATGGCGCGGTTGTTGACGCCGGAGGACTTCGGGCTCGCGAGTCTCGCCAACAGCGTCGCCATCTTCCTCGGCGGTTTCACCGGCGGTCTGCCGTTCGAGGAGGCGCTGGCGCAGCGGCGCGTCCTGCGCCGTGCCCATCTGGACACCGCGCTCGGCGTGTCCTGTCTCGGCACCCTCGGGCTTATGGTGGCGATCGCCATCACCGGCTTCCTGGTCGGGCCGCTGTTCGGCGCGGCGGATTTCTGGCTGCTCCTCGCGGCGTCCTTCCTGCCGACCTTGGCCCAGGCGTTCACGACGACGCACACCGCCGTCGCCCGGCGGCGGCGCGATTTCGGCCTCATCGCCCGCTCCAATTCAGTCGGTGCGTTTGCGAGCGCGGTGTCCGGCATCCTCGCGGCGTACCTCGGCGCCGGCGCCTGGGCGATCGTGATCATGCGCATCATGCTGCTGGTCGGGAATGCGAGCGTGTTCCTCGGGCCGTCGCGGCCGCGCATCGTGCCGCGCGTGTCGCTGCCGCATCTGGCGGACATCTGGCAGTACTCGGCGCTCGTGCTGGTGCAGCGGGTGGCGATGAACAGCGTCTACCCCGTCATCAACTACACTGTGGCGACGTTCTTCAGCGTGGCCGCGGTCGGCGCCTTCAACATGGCGCTGCGCCTCACCGACCCGCTGCGCGGCCTCGTCCGCAGCATCAGCCACACCACCACGTTCGAGCTGATGCGGGAGAAGACGCAGGCCCGCGGCGACTTCGCGGACCGCTTCCGCATGATCCTGACCATCGTCACCCTGCTGGTCGCGCCGGCGTTCCTCGGGATCGCGGCCGTCGCGGAGCTGATGCTGTCGGTTCTGGTCGGCGAGAAGTGGCTGAGCTCGGCGCCGATCATGCAGGCGCTGGCGGTGGGCTCATCGATCGTGCTGCCGCTCGACCTCATCGCCATCGCGCTCAACGCACGCGGGGTCCCCAGTCATCTGGTGGGGCAGCGCCTTCTCGGCCTCGGCGCGCTGATGGTCTCGCTGGCGGTGGCGGTGGCGAACAACCTCGCCGGGCTGGGGGCGGGCATCGCCTGGATGGTCGCCGACGCCACCGAGGGGGCGTGGGCGGTGCGCGCCTCGCGGCGGCTCGGGCTCGTGCCGTGGCGCGTCTTGCTGACGTTCGCCTTCCCGTGGAGCCTTGCGGCCGCCATGGCGCTCGTCGTTCATTCGCTGCAGCCGGTGCTGACGGCGCGGATGCCGCAGTTCGCCGCGCTGCCGGCGGCCGCCGCATGCGGCGCCGTCCTCTACGCGGTCCTGGTGCTCTCGCTCGTCCCGCCCTCGCGGCAGTGGCTGAAAAGCCTCGTATCGCGCTGATCGGCGCGCGGAGATTGCGTCGCTCGAGTGGGCGTCGTCTACCTACAGCGCGTTTATCAAGGCGGAGCCGGTTTGCCGCCAGCAACGTGCGCGAACATAGACGCCGAGGTCGGGCGATGAACGCGGGGTTCGTCGAACCGGCTCCGGGGCGACGACCAACGGGAGCGGACAATCATGAGCTACGCCATCATCTCGCCCTGCCGCAACGAGGCGGAGTACATGCGGCGCACGCTCGACACCGTCGTCGCGCAGACCGTCCGGCCGGCGCGGTGGATCGTGGTGGACGACGGGTCGACGGACGCCACGCCGCAGATCCTCGCCGAGTACACCCGGGAGCATCCCTGGATCGAGGTGGTTCCGAAGCCGGACCGCGGCTTCCGCGCCGTCGGCGGCGGCGTCGTCGAGGCGTTCAACGCCGGCCTCGCCCACCTCGACCTCGACGCCTACACCTACGTCACCAAGATGGATCTCGATCTGGAGCTCCCGCCCCGCTACTTCGAGACGCTGATCGCGCGGATGGAGGCCGATCCGCGTCTCGGGAGCTGCAGCGGCAAGCCTTACAATCGCCGCGAGGATGGGACGCTCGTCAGCGAGCGCCGTGGCGACGAGATGTCGGTCGGCATGACGAAGTTCTACCGCGTCACGTGCTTCAAGGAGATCGACGGCTTCGTGCCGATGGTGATGTGGGACGCGATCGACGCGCACCGCTCGCGCCAGCTCGGCTGGATCTCGCGCAGCTGGGACGATCCGGACCTGCGCTTCGTCCACCTGCGGCCGATGGGGTCGAGCCAGACGAGCGTCTACGCTGGCCGGCGCCGTCACGGCATGGGCCAGTACGTGATGGGGAGCGATCTCGCCTACTTCGCCGCCACCTGCGTGTTCCGCGCGCTGGAGCCGCCGTACGTCCTGGGCGGGGTCCACATGTTCGCCGGCTACGTCGACGCCTGGCGCAAGGGGGTCAAGCAGCTCGACGATCGGGAGCTGCGCGATTTCGTGCGCCGGTATCAGCGGCGGGCGCTCGTGGTCGGCCGCCGCCGCGCCGTGGAGGAGATCGAGGCGCGCAACGCCGACCTCTGGCGTCAACGCCACGCGGCCGCGTAGCCCAACCCGCTACTTCGAGGGGTCGATCGTGTACTGGATGTTCTGGTTAAACGGCACGACCCCCTCGATGTACTGCTCCACGAACTGGTTCACCTTGGCGATCGGGCTCTTCGGCACGAAGACGATGTCGAACGGCTGCAGGAGAGTGTTCTCCGTCGGGGTGCCTTCGTTGGCGAATGTCTTCAGGTCGAGGAAGCGCATCATCGGCAGATCGTTGGGGCCGCGGCGGATCAGGACGACGTTGCGCATATAGGCCGTGTCCTCGAACCCGCCCGCGGCGAAGACGGCCTCGAGCACGCCCGTCGGCCCGCGCAGCGGCAGCGCGCCGGGATTGCGCACCTCCCCGCCGACGAAGATCTGCCGGTTGGAGAGGTTCATCGGGATGATGCCGACGTCCGGGAAGCGCAGATACTCCGCGTAGCGACGCTCCAGGTCGCGTTCGAGATCGCCGGGCGAGCGCCCCGCCGCCGCCACTCCGCCGATGAGGCCGACATAGATCTTGCCGTCCGGGGCGACGGAGGTGGTGACGTCCTCGTCGTCGTAGAACGGCAGCGTCACGCGCAGCTCGTCACCGACGACGAAGCGCATGTCGCCCTCGAACCCTTCCGCCCATGGTTGGAAACCGCGCGGGACGGGGAAGGCATTGAATGCCGGCTGTGACGACGTGGCGCCGCAGGGCGTGCAGGCCGGGGCGAGCGCGGCTTCTTCCGGCGTCTTGTACACGGGGCAGGGGGAGGCCGCGGTGCCCGGCGGACACGGATTCGCAGGAGGTGTGGCGCAGCCCGACAGTAGCCAAAGGACAGCGAGTGCGGCGGCGCGGCGCATGGAGGGTCCCAGCAAGGTACGAATCCGACCGTCGCGCGTTATGGTTAGCAAGTGGTAAACGCGCCGGGTCGACTCCGCCCGCCGTCCACGAATTTCGCCGCCTCGCCGCCGCGTCAGTACGCGTTCTTGGAGCGCACGAGCAGCGAGAGCGGCGTGATGGCGAGGATGTAGAGGTCGAGCCAGAAGCTCCAGTTCTCGATGTACTCGATGTCGTAGCGGACCCGGCCGAGGAGCTTCTGGCTCGTGTCCGTCTCGCCGCGCCAGCCGTTGATCTGCGCCCAGCCGGTGATGCCCGGCTTCACCCGGTACCGCACCATGTAGTGCTGGACCGCTTCCTCGAAGGGCTTGCCCTCGGTCTGCGTGCCCAGGGCGTGCGGCCGCGGACCGACGAGGCTCATGTCGCCGTTGAGCACGTTGAGAAGCTGCGGCAGCTCGTCGAGCGAGGTGCGCCGCAGGATGCGGCCGACGCGGGTCACGCGCGGATCGTCCCGGTCGCCTGCCGCGCACCGGCGAGGTCCGCCTGCTCGACGCGCATCGTGCGGAACTTGTGATCGTGAACAGCTGCCGTTCCAGCCCCGCCGCGGCTGGCGGAACAGCACCGGGCCGCCGCATTCCAGCCGGATCAGGAGCGATATCGTGGCCATCAACGGCGCAGGCAGGATGAGGAGGACGAGCGCGATCGACCCGGTCCTCGACGAACTTGGCGAGCGGCGGCCCAGCCCTGGACCGGCGTGGCGAGCGCGCGCAGCATCGGGGCGCCGCCGATGTGATCGAACGGCCGGTCGAAGAACTGCCACAGCACGGGGTCCGGGGCGAAGTGAACGTGACCGGAGTAACGCGCCAGACGGTTCAGGATGCCGGTGACGCGGTCCAGCGGGGACAGCTGCAGCGCCAGGATGATCTCGTCGATCTCGCCGGCTTCGGCCGCTGCGATCAGGTCGTCGACCCCGCCCAGCCGTCGCACGCCGCTGATCTCGTCGGGCACGCGTGTGGCGCGGTCGTCGTAGAAGCCGACGACGTTGTAGTGCTCATCTTCGGTCGACAGCAGATGCGTGATGATGCTCTCGCCCTTGGCCTCGCCGCCATACACGGCGAGGCGACGCTGCAGGTGGCCGCGTTTCGCCGCCATCTGCAGCGCGATGGTCACTGACAGGCGATAGGCGAGCATGCAGCCTTCCGCCGCAGCGAACCACAGCAGGATCCAGTCACGCGTGTAGCCGGGAACGTCGATGAGGAAGGCGACGGCCGTCACCACGACGAAGGTGAACACCAGCGTCTGGAGCAGCTGCATCATCAGGCGGATGCTGAAGACGTGAACCTGGGTGACGTAGACGGCGCGGCGCGCCAGAAGCTGGGCGAATAGCACGGACGTCGCGAAGCAGACGATGACGTGTTGGACGAGCTGGTTGTCGCCCATCACGCTCCACGATACGGCGATGCCGGTCACAAACGGGACGAGAAAGTCGCCCACGCGCAGGCAGCGGTCGACCATCGGCAGCGAGACGATGCGACGACGGTGCGGACGCGCGAATGGCGGCTGGGGGGCGCCAGCGGGGTGAAGCAAGCGTGACGGCTCGTCGTCACGGTTCGTGCCCTCATACGTCATTGGGAACCTTCTCCAGTGGCGCCTGCGCTCGAACTCAAGCGCAGGACAGTCACGCCGATCGCCGCCTCGCGACCGACTGCACGATTATCGGCGGTCGTCAAAGCATAAATATGATTTGATGCGGCACTTATCCGGATACGCCGTCGCAGGGATGCCGGCGGGCGGCTGGTTCGGTCTCGAAAACGGAGAGCGCGGCCGGGCGGGATCCACGGCGCGGCGGGCGGCTTCACGTTCGCCGGGCGATTTCGTTGTGGGCGCTGCGGCGGGAGGGTGGGGAACACCATTCCCCTTGGGCGGCCCGGGCGTCACAATGCGGTATGCGCGGATGCGGCGCCTTTGTGAAACGAGCCTCCTGTGTTGAGTGAGCATGCCGTATCCCTCAAACGTGTCGCAATGAGAGCGTGTCTCGATCTCCGGCCGAGCGAACGCAGCTTGGGTTTCATGCTGCAGCCGCAGCTCAGATGGATCGACGGTCGCCGTCGGGTCGGCCCCCGGACGAGCGATGAGCACCCGCGTCGACGGTCACTGGTGGCGGGTGGAGACGACGCATCGCCATGAGCGCAACCGGGAGATCGAACGAGCAGGCTGGCGCCGCGCCCGCCAACCCTCTGGAGCCGATCCTGTGGGTCTTCGAGGCCGCGTGGCAGTACAAGTGGTTCGCGGTGTCGATCGTCGTGGCGGGCGTGCTGGTGGCCGCGACCGGCGCCAGCATGATGTCCAACACGTACACTGCGAGCGGTCTGGTCGAGTTCGACCCCGGCCGTGACGACATCATTCCGGCGCCAGACGACCACCCGCGGCTACGTGCCGCCGGAGACGGTGACCGAGACCGAGGTGCAGGTCGTCCAGTCGTACACCGTGCTGGAGCGTGTGGTGGACGAGCTGGCGCTGGAGTTCTCCGGCTTCCAACCCGGCTCTGACGCAACCGGCGCCGAGCGGCATGGACCGGCAGATGGCCCGCGCGGAAATCGTCTCGGAGCTGCGGTCCTCGCTCTCGGTGGCGCCGACGGGCCGGTCGTTCGTGGTCGCGGTCACGTTCGAGGCGGGCGACCCGCAGTTCGCCGCCGCCGTCGTCAACGAGGTCATGCTGCAATATCTCGACCTCGACATCTCCGCGCAGCGGGATCTCGCGACCGATGCCATCTCGCAGATCTCTGCGCGGCTGCGCGACCTTCGCGCCGACCTCGACGAGCGGGAGCGAGCGCTGCAGGACTTTCGGGCGCAGAGCCGCATCGCCGAAGGGGCCGGGACGGAAATCCTCGCCGATCAACTCAGCCGCATGAACGAGGAGCTGACGCGGGCCCAGGCCGCGCTGGCGCAGGCCGACGCCGCGAGCGATCTCAGCGGCTCCGACGCCGGCTCGCTGCCACAGGTGGTGTCCTCGCCCTTGATCCAGCAGCTCCGGACCCAGGCCGCGGCACAGCGGCGCACCGTCTCCGAGCTCGACTCTGCTGTACCTGCCCCGGCATCCGCGGCTCATCCAGGCGCGCGAGGCGCTCGCCGCCATCGAGGAGACGATCACCGCCGAGACACGCAAGATCGTCAGCTCGCTCGGCAGCTCGGCCGACGCCGAGGCCGAGCGGGTCGGCGCGCTGCGGCGCCGAGGTGGACCTCCTGCGGGATCAGTTGATCCAGCAGCGCGAGGCCGAGATCGAGCTGCGCCGGCTGGAGCGCGAGGTCGAAGCCGCGCGGCGGGTCTACGAGGTCCTGCTCAACCGCTACAACGAAGAGCAGGCCACGGCGGGTCTCGAGCGGTCGGACGGGCGCATCATCGCCCCGGCGGTTCCGCCGACGACGCCGTCCGGGCCGAACCGGCTGTTGGTCGTGGCGGGCGGCGGCATCCTGTCGGGCGGCGCGGCGTTCGCGCTCATCATCGCGCTGGCGCTGCTCGACCAGCGTCTGCGCACGCGCTCCGACATCCGGCGCGCGATCGGCGTCGCGCCGGTCGCCACGGTGCCGCGCGTGCCGCCTGCGCGGTCGGCGCGTTCGCCCCGCTGGCGGCGGCGCAATTCCGTCTTCGCCGGGGCCATTACCCACCTGCGGGCGGCGCTGGTGCTGCGGGGCGGCGGGCGCGCGCGCCACCGTCGTCGCCATGACGGCGCCCGATGGCGCGGTCGGCCACAGCGCGCTTGATCACGGCGCTGGCGCAGGCGTGCGCGGTGGCCGGGGACGAGACCGTGCTCCTCGACGGAGACTTCGGCCGGCCAGCGATCCACCACGAACTGGGCGGCAGCAACGAGTTCGGTGTATCAGACCTGATCGCCGAGGGCGGCGAGGTCGACGCCGCCCTCCAGAGCGACCGCGCGACGCCGCTGAAGTTTCTGGCGGCGGGCAACCGCACCGATCCGTCGCTCTACCGGGCGAGCGGGATGGGCGCGCTGGTCGACGCGCTGATCGACCGCTTCGACGTCGTGATCGTCAATCTTCCGCCCATCGTCGAGCAGCCGGACGCGCAGGCGCTCGCGGCCGAGGCGGACGTCGTCGCGGCGGCGGTGAAGGCGGGCGTCACTACGAAGCCGGCGCTGATCGAGACGGTTCAGACCATGCGCTTCGTCGGCCCGAGCCTGCCGCTCGCCCTGGTGCTGATCCGCGGCTGAGGCCGCCCGGCATGTGGAGGCCTCCCCGGTGTTCGCGCGCGGGCGACCTCCGGGACGCGAGTGGAGGGCCTACCGCCCCCAGGTGAGCGCGAGCGGGTTGAGCTCGCGGGCGAGCTCCAGCAGGCCCGCGCGGGTGGCGGGGTGGAGCGGGGGCATCGGGTGGCGCACGACGTCCGAGCCGATCACGCCGCCTTCCATCATCACCGACTTGCACGCGCGCAAGACCGCACTGGCGGTTCTCGTAATTGATGAGCGGCAGGATCTCGGCGTAGCCGGCCGCGGCGGTGGCGCGGTCACCGGCCGCGTGCGCGCTCACCACGGGCTTGATGAGGTCGGGCAGCGTCGCCGAACGTCATCGTGCCGGTGGCGCCGGCGTCGAGGTCGGCCATCAGGGTGATCGCCTCCTCGCCGTCGAACGGGCCGACGATGGCGTCGCCGCCCGCTTCGATCAGCGCCGCGCAGCTTGGCGGCGGCCTGCGGCGTCTCGATCTTGAAGTAGCCGACGCCGAGCTCGCTCGCGAGGCGCACCAGGAACGGCACCGGCAGCTCCACGCCCGACAGCGGCGCGTCCTGCACCATGATCGGCAGGCCCACCTCGGCCGCCCGCGCGAACTGCTCGTACGTGGCGCCTCGGTGCCCGTGAGGAGGGCGCCGTGGTAGGGCGGCATCAGCATGACCATCGCCGCGCCGAGCGCCTTGGCGCCGTTGCACCCGCTCGACGACGATGTCGGTCGAGTAGTGCGAGCAGGTGACGATCGCCGGCACGCGGCCGGCCAGGTGCTCCAGCGAGACGCGCATCAGCGCGGTCGCGCTCCTCGTCGGTCAGCAGGAACTGCTCGGAGAAGTTGGCGAGGATGCACACCCCGTCGACGCCCTGGTCGACGATGCAGTCGAGGACGCGGCGCATGCCGTCCACGTCGACCGTGCCGTCGGCGTGGAAGGGGGTGGGCGCGACGGGCCAGACGCCGGTGTAGGCGCGATCCATGGGTGGGTCCTCCAGGTAATGTCGTCGCGACGTTTATCGGCGGCGAACCTGGGGGAAGGGACCGAGCGTGCAACGAGAAAAACCGCCCGGAGGCGGCTTTTCGATCGCGTGGATCCGAGGATGGCCCCGGATCGAAGGGTTGGCGCGGCGCTTAGAGCGCGCGCAGGTTGACGGCGGACGACTTGTTGCGGCGGCGGTCGACTTCGATTTCGTAAGAAACCTTCTGTCCTTCCGCCAAATCCCGCATGCCAGCCCGCTCGACGGCACTGATGTGGACAAAAACGTCCTGGCCGCCCTCGTCAGGCGCGATAAAGCCGTAGCCTTTGGTGCTGTTGAACCATTTGACCGAACCAGTGGCCATGGTTGTCTCCTAGATCGTCTGTTGCGGCGCCGCGGATGAGCTGGACCGCGATGTTGAAACGGACGCCCGGCGATTGCCGGTGCGGGACCGATCGGCCGGAGCCGAACGGCGGTGTTGCTGGTTCGACGGGCCGTTGGGCTTGCGGCCGCCGGACCGAGCGCGCTTGGCGGCCGGAGCCGCGGCCAACTCGGCCGTCGAAGAGGGCGCATTATCGGCAGCAAGTCGCTTGCCGATCAACCGCTCGATATCGCGCAGCAGCTTCAGCTCGTCCGGTGCGCAGAGCGACACCGCGATACCGGAGCGGCCCGCCCGCGCCGTACGGCCGATGCGGTGGACATAGGCCTCGGGCACGTTCGGCAGCTCGTAGTTCACGACGTGACTGACGCCGGTCACGTCGATGCCGCGAGCGGCGATATCGGTGGCCACCAGAATCTTGGCGCTCCCGTCGCGGAACGCGTCGAGTGCGCGCTGGCGCTGATTTTGGCTCTTGTTGCCGTGAATCGCGACGGCGTTGCAGCCGGCGATCTCCAGATTACGGCTGACCTTGTCCGCACCGCGCTTCGTGCGCGTGAAGACGATGGCCCGCTCGATATCCTGGCCGGACATCATGGTGTTCAGCGCGTCGCGCTTGGAAGCCGTGTCCATGTGCCGCACGGACTGGTCGATCGCCTCGATGGGGCGGGCGACGGGTGCGACGGAGATTTCCTCGGCGAGCGACTGGAACTCGGCCGGCGAGCTTGCGGATCTCATGCGGCATGGTGGCCGACAGGAGCGCCGTCTGCCGGTCGCGCGGCATCAGCTTGAACAGGCGGCGGATGGCGGGCATGAAGCCCAGATCCAGCATCTGGTCGGCCTCGTCGAGCACGCACACTTCGACCGCGTTGAGCGTGAAGACGCGGCTGCGGAGGTGGTCTTCCAGACGGCCGGGGGTCGCGATGAGGATGTCCACACCGCGAGACGAGCTTGCGCACCTGCGGTCCGGGCTTCACGCCGCCCACGACCACGAGGGTGGTCAGCTTCGTGTTGGCCGCGTAGGCGCGGACGTTATCGTCGATCTGCGCAGCCAGCTCACGCGTCGGCGCAAGCACGAGGGCGCGGCAGGTGCGGGGCGCAGGGCGGCCCTTGCCTTGCAGCGCGATGGATGATCGGCAGGGTGAATGCGGCGGTCTTGCCGGTACCGGTCTGGGCCGTACCGAGGACATCGCGACCCGCCAGCATGGCAGGGATGACCTTCGCTTGGATGGGTGTAGGGTGGGTATAGCCTTGCGCTGTTGTGGCGCGAAGGATGGGCTCGGCGAGGCCGAGGTCCGAAAATGTCGTCAAACGTTACTTCCGTGCGCCGGGGCGCGAGCCGGGCGCGTTTCTTCGGTGAAAACCGGGTGTGTCAGGGTGCGTCGACCGCTAGGCGGTCGCGGGGGCGCCGGTCCACGACGCAGGGTCAGGCGATGCGAGTTGGCACCGCGTGGCCGTTCCTTCCGACCACGGGGTTTAGTTAGCAGTTCCCGTGTCAAATCACAAGGGGCCGGGCGGGTGGAGAGTTGACTCGGCCGGCGGGTCTGCGGCCTGGCGCGGTGCCGCTTCGTTGGGCGCAAGGGCCGCCACCACGTCTGTCGCGCAGATGGTTCCGACCACGCGCTCGCCGTCCATCACCTGCACCGTCGCGTCGGTGCCGAGGACGATCATGACCTCCTGCACCCGCATGTCGGCGTCGACCCTCGGGGTCCCCTCGGCCGCGCCGCCCGGTGACATGATGTCCGCGGCGGTCAGCACCCCGAGCGGGTTCATGTTGGCCACGAAATCAGCCACGTATCCGTTCGCGGGCGCGCGGATGATCTCGGCCGGCGTGCCGCACTGCACGATCCGCCCGCCGTCCATGATGGCGATGCGGTCGCCGATCTTGAACGCCTCGTCGAGATCGTGGCTGACGAAGATGATGGTGCGCTCCAGGTTGCGCTGCAGTTCGAGGAGCTCGTCCTGCAGGCGTGTGCGGATCAGCGGGTCGAGCGCGGAGAACGGCTCGTCCATCAGCAGGATCGGCGCGTCGGTCGCAAAGGCGCGCGCCAGGCCCACGCGCTGCTGCATCCCGCCCGACAGTTCGCCCACCCTGCCGGTCGGCCCAGTCCGCCGAGGCCCGACCAGCGTCGAGCTGCGCCCGCGCCTTGGCCTCACGCTCGGCCTTGCCGATGCCGGCGAGCTCCAGCCCGAGCGCCACGTTGTCCGCGCACCGTGCGCCACGGCAGCAGGCCGAACTGCTGGAACACCATCGCCACGCGCTCGCGCCGCAGCCGGCGCAAGGTCGGCGCGTCGGCGGCGGTGACGTCGGCCATGCCCGTCCGCCGTGCGACGAGGACGCGGCCGCGCACGACCGGGTTCAGCCCGTTGACCGCGCGCAGCAGCGTCGACTTGCCGGAGCCCGACAGGCCCATCAGGACGAGGATCTCGCCCTCGTCGACCGTCGAGCGAGCAGTCGTGGACGCCCAGCACCTGGCCGGTCTCGGCCTGGATCTCGGCGCGCGTCTTGCCGTCGTCCATCAGGGGCAGCGCGCTCTGCGGCTTGTCGCCGAACACGATGTTGACGTCGCTCGAAGATGACGGCGGTCGCTCATGTGCGTGCGCCCTCACGATGCGCAGGACGCCGGTCGAGCATGATCGCGACGACGACGATGATGAAGCCCGACCTCGAAGCCCAGCGAGGTGTTCACCTGGTTGAGCGCGCGCACCACCGGCACGCCGAGCCCGTCCGCCCCCACCAGCGCGGCGATCACCACCATCGACAGCGACAGCATGATGGTCTGGTTCAGCCCCGCCATGATCTGCGGCAGCGCGTAGGGCAGCTCCACCTTGCACGAGCTTCTGCCAGCCGGTGGCGCCGAACGCGTCGGCCGCCTCCAGCAGCGGCTGCGGCGTCGAGGCGATGCCGAGCTGCGTCAGCCGGATCGGCGCCGGCAGCACGAAGATGACCGTCGCGATCAGCCCCGGCACCATGCCGATGCCGAAGAAGACGATGGCGGGGATGAGGTAGACGAAGGTCGGCAGCGTCTGCATCAGGTCGAGGATCGGGCCGCACGCACCTGGTAGAGCCGCGGCCGGTGCGCGACGAGGATGCCGATGGGCACGCCGATCGCCATGCACACGAGGCAGGCGGACATGCACGAGCGTCAGGCTCTCCGTCGTCTCCTCCCAGTAGCCCTGGTTGAGGATGAACAGGAAGCCGAGCGACCACGAACAGCGCCAGCTTCCAGGCGCCGCTGGATCGCGCATGCGATGAGCGCCCGCGCAGCGCGACACGATGAGCGGCGGCGGCGTCTGCAGCACCCAAGGAGCGCCGTCGATCAGCCACTCCATGCGCCATCGGCCAGCCCGTCGAAGAACCAGCCGCCGTGGGTCTGCAGCCAGTCGAACACCGCCTCGGCCCACGTCGCCGACCGGGATCTTGTAGTCCGTAAGCCAATCCATCGGCCCGTCTGCCGCTCGCACCTGCTTCGACGAAAGGAGGCGCGGGCCGGATCGCTCCGGCGGGGCGCCTCCCGATCGTCGCACAGGGGGCGTCAGAGGTCCAGCGCGTCCTTCACGGCCTCGAGGCCCGGTTCGCCGTCCAGCGTGGTGACGCCGTCCAGCCAGCCGTCCAGGACGTCCTGGTTCTGGGTGAGGTAGGCCGCGGCCGCGTCGTCGGCGTCCTCGCCCGCGTCGAGGATCTGCGCCATCATCTCGTTCTCCATCGCCAGCGAGAACTCGAGGTTCTGGAGCAGCTTGGCGACGTTCGGGCACTCTTCCATGAAGCCGGCGCGCACGTTGGTGTAGACCGTCGCGCCACCCAGGTCGCGGCCGAAGAAGTCGTCGCCGCCGTCCAGGTAGGTGAGCTCGAAGTTGGCGTTCATCGGGTGCGGCTCCCACCCCAGGAACACGATCGGCTCGTCACGCTTCGTCGCCCGCGCCACCTGCGCCAGCATGCCCTGCTCGGACGATCTCGCGGACCTCGAAGTCCTTGAGCCCGAACGCGTCCTGCTCGATCATGTCGAGGATCAGCCGGTTGCCGTCGTTGCCCGGCTCGATGCCGTAGATCTTCGCTGTCGAGCGCCTCGGCCTGCCCGGCGATGTCGTCGAAGGTGGTGATGCCGACGCCGCGCCCGCCGCGTTGGTCGCCAGCGTGTACTTGGCGCCTTCCAGGTTGGCGCGGACGGTCTCGACGGTGCCCTTCTCCCGGTAGGGCGCGATGTCACCCTCCATGCGTCGGCATCCAGTTGCCGAGGAAGACGTCGATGTCGCCGGCTTCCAGCGAAGCGTAGGTGACCGGAACCGACAGCACCTTCACGTCGACGTCGTAGCCGAGCGCCTCCAGCACCGTCTTGGTGAGCGGCGGTTGTGGCGGTGATGTCGGTCCAGCCGACGTCGGAGAAGTTGATCTCCTGGCACTCGCCTTGGGCCAAAGCCGGCGTGACAAGGGCAGTGCTGGCCGCAAGGACCAGGGCGGGGAGCGTCGTGCGTCGCATGAGGCATCTCTCCTTTGGCGGATGGCGGGCGGGATGTTGATTGACCAGTCAAATAAAAACCAGTAGCCCGGTGATGTAAACTGTGACCCTCCCGGAGGCCAAGGCAACCCATGCCGAAGATCGGAATGGAGCCCGTGCGCCGCGATGCGCTCATCCGTGCCGCCATCGTCGAGGTCGGCGCCATGGGGTCGCTCGACGTCACCGTCAGCCGCATCGCCCGCCGCGCCGGTGTCTCGCCGGCTCTGGCGCACCACTATTTCGGCTCCAAGGAGCAGATCCTGCTGGCCGCCATGCGCCGCATCCTGTCCGACTTCGGCACGTCGGTGCGTGAGCGGATCCGGGCCGCCCGCACGCCCCGCGCCCGCCTCGCGGCCATCTTCGAGGCATGCTTCACGCCCGAGCAGTTCGAGCCGTCCGTCGTCGTCGCGTGGCTGAACTTCTACGTCCACGCCCATCGCTCGCCCGATGCCTCGCGCCTTCTGGCGATCTATGCGCGCCGCCTCGACTCCAACCTCGTCCACGCCCCTGCGCCACCTTGTGCCGGACGCCGAGGCCCGCCGCATCGCGCAGGGCCTCGCCTCGATGATCGACGGACTTTACATCCGCGCCGCTCTGCAGGACCGCGCCCCCACCCGCACCGACGCCATCGCCATGGTGTCGGACTACCTCGACCTCTGCCTGAACAGGACAGCCCGATGAGCGACAAGCCCAACGTCCTGATCTTCATGGCCGACCAGCTGAACGGGACGCTGTTCCCGGATGGGCCGGCCGATTTCCTGAAAACGCCGAACCTCGACCGCCTCGCCGCGCGCGCGGCGCGGTTTTCCAACGCCTATACCGGTTCGCCGCTGTGCGCGCCGGGGCGGGCGAGCTTCATGGCCGGCCAGCTCCCGCACCGGACCCGCGTCTACGACAACGCCGCCGAGTTCTCGTCCGACACGCCGACCTATGCGCACCACCTGCGCCGCGCCGGCTACGCCACCACCTTGTCGGGCAAGATGCACTTCGTCGGCCCGGACCAGCTCCACGGCTTCGAGGAGCGGTTGACGACCGACGTCTATCCCGCCGACTTCGGCTGGACGCCGGACTATCGAAAGCCCGGCACGCGCATCAACTGGTGGTACCACAACCTCGGCTCGGTGACGGGCGCCGGGATCGGCGAGATCTCCAACCAGCTCGAGTACGATGACGAGGTCGCCTACGAGGCGACGCGCAAGGTCTACGACCTCGGCCGCCGGCTCGATCCGCGGCCCTGGATGATGACCGTGTCGTTCACGCACCCGCACGACCCTTACGTGGCCCGGCGCAAGCACTGGGACCTCTACGCCGACTGCGCGCACCTGGAGCCGACGGTGCCGGCGCTCGCCTACGAGGAGCACGACCGCCACTCGCAGCGCATCTTCGACGCGAACGACTGGAAGAGCTACGACATCAGCGCCGAGGACATCCGCCGCTCCCGCCGCGCCTACTTCGCCAACGTCTCCTACATCGACGAAAAGATCGGCGACGTGATGGAAGCGCTGACGGCGACGGATCAGGTGGACAACACCATCATCCTGTTCCTGTCGGACCACGGTGACATGCTCGGCGAGCGCGGGCTGTGGTTCAAGATGAGCTTCTTCGAGGGGTCGGCCCGCGTGCCCCTGATGATCGCCGCGCCCGGGATGCCTGCGGGGCGCGTGGACACGCCCGTCTCCACCATCGACATCAACGCCGACACTGGCGGATCTCGTCGGCATCGACCTCAGCGAGGTGGCGCCGTGGACCGATGGGGCCAGCCTCGTGCCGGTCGCGCAGGGGGGCGCGCGCGGAGCGGTGCCGATGGAGTATGCGGCCGAGGCGTCCGAGGCGCCGCTCGTCGGCCTGCGCGACGGGCACTTCAAGTACGTGCACTGCGAACTCGACCCGCCGCAGCTCTACGACCTCGAGGCGGATCCGAACGAGCTGAACAACCTCGCCGATGACCCGGCCCATGCCGACGTTGCGGCGCGGATGGCCGCGGCCGTCGCCGAGCGGTGGGACATGGAGGCGTTCGATCGCGAGGTGCGGGCGTCCCAGGCGCGGCGACACATCGTCTACGAGGCGCTGCGCGTCGGCGACGAGTATCCGTGGGACTTCCAGCCGCTGAAGAAGGCCTCCGAGCGGTACATGCGCAACAAGCACGACCTCAACGATCTGGAAGAACGCCAGCGCTATCCGAGGGGGGAATGATGCGCGCCCAGCCCACCGCCAGCCACTTCGTGAACGGTGCCTACCTCGAGGACGAGGCCGGGGCGCCGATCGACAATGTCTATGCGCTCAACGGTGAGGTGATCGCGCGCGTCCATGCCGCGACGCCGGCCGTCATCGAGAAGGCGATGGCCGCCGCGGTGGCGGCGCAGAAGGTGTGGGCCGCTACCGCGCCCGCCGAGCGCGGCCGGGTTCTGCGCCGCGCGGCCGACATCATCCGCGATCGCAACGAAGCGCTCTCCGCGCTGGAGACGCTGGACACGGCCAAGCCCATCCAGGAGACGCTGGTGGCCGACGCCACCTCGGGCGCGGACGCGCTGGAGTGGTTCGGGACCCTCGCCGCCGGGATCCAGGGCGAGGCGATCCCGCTGGGCGGCGACTTCGCCTACACCGTGCGCGAGCCGCTGGGCGTTTGCGTCGGGATCGGGGCCTGGAACTACCCGACGCAGATCGCGTGCTGGAAGGCTGCGCCGGCGCTCGCCTGCGGCAATGCGATGGTGTTCAAGCCGTCCGAGCTGACGCCGCTGTGTGCCCTCAAGGTCGCCGAGATCCTCATGGAGGCGGGCGCCCCGGCAGGGTTGTTCAACGTGGTTCAGGGCCGGGGCGATGTGGGCGCCGCGCTCACCACCCACGCCGATACGGCGAAGGTCTCGCTCACCGGCTCGGTGCCGACGGGCGCGAAGGTCTACGCGGCCGCCGCCGAAGGGGTCCGGCACGTGACCATGGAGCTCGGCGGCAAGTCGCCCCTCCTGGTGTTCGACGACGCGGACCTCGAGGACGCCATCGGCGGGGCGATGCTCGGCAACTTCTACTCGGCCGGACAGATCTGCTCCAACTGCACGCGCGTCTTCGTCCAGGCCGGGTTGAAGGATCGGTTCCTGGAGCGACTGGTGGAGCGGACCCGCGCCATCCGCCTCGGCGACCCGCGGCGATCCGGGCACGCAGATGGGCCCGCTCATCTCCTACGCCCAGCGCGACAAGGTGATGAACTACATCGATATCGGGCGCCGCGAGGGCGGGCGCATCGCCGTCGGCGGCCGCGCGCCCCAGGGCGAGGCGTTCGAGAACGGCGCCTTCGTCGAACCCACCGTCTTCGACGGCGTCACCGACGACATGACCATCGCGCGCGAGGAGATCTTCGGGCCGGTCCTCTCGCTGCTGACGTTCCAGACCGAGGACGAGGCCGTCGCGCGGGCCAATGCCACGCCGTACGGACTGGCGGCGGGCGTCTTCACGCGCGACCTCGCCCGCGGGCACCGCGTCGCCGCTGCGCTTCAGGCCGGGATCACCTGGATCAACACGTACAATCTGACACCCGTTGAGGAGCCGTTCGGTGGGGTGAAGGCGTCCGGCGTCGGGCGCGAGAATGGTCACGCGGCCATCGAGTTCTACTCCCAGCGCAAGACCGTCCACGTGGGGCTGGGGCGGGTGGACAGTCCGTATTGAAGCCGCCGGCACCTCTCGGCCTCGTGCCGTGATGATACTCAGCAGCGAGGGCGTTCCTCCCTCGCGCTCCCCCCGTCTCGCCGACGGGCAGGCGTTCAGGTCAGACGGCCGCCGAAGAAGCGGCCCCCTGATCTGAACACCTGATCCAGCCTGCGCCGGGGTCCAGACGCGTCAAGGGTGAAGGCTTCGCCCGCTTCGCGCCCTTGACCCGCCTGCACCCCGGCAAGCCGTGCGCAACGGCAACGTGCGCTTCGCCAGAGGATGCTCATGGAAGCCGATTACGTCATCGTTGGATCCGGGTCGGCTGGCTCCGCCCTCGCCGCGCGCCTGAGCGAAGACGGCACGCATTCGGTCGTGGTCGTGGAATATGGCGGCACGGATGCCGGCCCGTTCATCCAGATGCCGGGAGCGCTCTCCTATCCCATGAACATGAGCCGGTACGACTGGGGCTTCGTCTCCGAGCCGGAGCCGCATCTGGGCGGGCGCCGCCTCGTCACGCCGCGCGGCAAGGTCGTCGGCGGCTCGTCCTCGGTGAACGGCATGGTCTATGTCCGCGGCCATGCCGCGGGACTTCGACCACTGGGCCGAGGCCGGCGCCACCGGCTGGGGCTACGCGGACGTGCTGCCCTACTACAAGCGCATGGAGCAGTGGCACGATGGCGGCCATGGCGGGGACCCGGCCTGGCGCGGCGCCTCTGGACCGCTCCACGTGACGCGCGGGTCGCGCGCGGAACCCGCTCTTTCACGCGTTCGTCGAGGCGGGGCAGCAGGCCGGGTTCGAACTCACCGCCGACTACAATGGCGAGAAGCAGGAAGGCTTCGGCCCGATGGAGCAGACGGTCTGGCAAGGCCGCCGCTGGTCCGCCGCCAACGCCTACCTCAAGCCTGCCCTCAAGCGGGCGAACCTGTCCCTGAAACGGGGGCTCGCCCGCCGCGTGGTGTTCGAGGACGGGCGCGCCGTGGGCGTGGAGATCGCCCGAGGGCGGGCGGTCGAGGTGGTGCGGGCGCGGCGCGAGGTGATCCTCGCGGCCTCGTCCATCAATTCGCCCAAGCTACTGATGCTGTCCGGCATCGGCCCGGGCGCGCACCTGGCGGAGCACGGCATCGCGGTGCGGGCGGACCGGCCGGGCGTGGGCGCCAACCTGCAGGACCACCTCGAGGTCTATATCCAGCAGGCCTCCACCCAGCCGATCACGCTCTACAAGCACTGGAACCTCGTCGGGAAGATGATGGCGGGGGCCGAGTGGGTGCTCTTCAAGCGCGGGCTGGGCGCTTCCAACCAGTTCGAGAGTGCCGCCTTCCTGCGGTCTGCGCCGGGGGTCGAGTACCCCGATATTCAGTATCACTTCCTTCCCATGGCCATCCGCTATGACGGCAAGGCCGCTGCCGAGGGGCATGGCTTCCAGGCTCACGTCGGGCCCATGCGCTCGCCCTCGCGCGGGTCCGTCACGCTAAGAAGCGCGGCCCCGGAAGACGCCCCGCGCATTCGCTTCAACTATATGGCGCACGAGGCCGACTGGCGCGATTTCCGCCACTGTGTCCGCCTCACGCGCGAGATCTTCGCCCAGGCGGCGTTCGATCCCTACCGGGGCAAGGAGATCCAGCCCGGCGCCGACGTCCAGAGCGACGACGAGATCGACGATTTCGTCCGCGCGCATGCCGAGAGCGCGTACCATCCCTGCGGGACATGCCGCATGGGGCGGGCCGACGACCCGGGCGCCGTGGTGGATCCCGAGTGCCGCGTCATCGGCGTCGACGGGCTGCGGGTGGTGGATTCTTCGATCTTCCCGCGGATCACCAACGGCAACCTCAACGGCCCGTCGATCATGGTGGGCGAAAAGGCGGCCGACCTCATCCTCGGGCGGCCGCCGCTGCCGGCCGAGAACGCCGCCCCTTGGATCAATCCGCGGTGGGAGACCTCGGATCGGTGACCGGCGCCTCGGTGGGCGTGAGCGGCGGGGCCTGTGGCGACGCGGGGAAGGCGCTGAGGCGGCCCCAGGCCGCCACCACCCGCGCGCCGGCCGATACGAAGCACACCAGCGCGAAGGCGAGCGCGAGCCACATGAAGGCCGATGGGATCAGCACCATCAGGCAGAAGACGGCGATCGTCTCGGCGCCTTCGGCGAGGCCGGCGAAGTAGTAGATCGTCTTCTTTCCCTGCGCGTCAGTGGACCAGTCGAGTTCGGCGGCCACCGCCGCGAAGGCGAGGAAGGTCGCCCCGTTGGCATAGAAGCTCGCGATGAGGACCGCGGCCGCGAGGGCGTTGCGATCGGGGTCGTAAAGCGCGAACGCCAGCGGGATCGCACCGTAGAAGAAGAAATCGAACACGATGTCGAGGAAGCCGCCGAGCCGCGTGGCGCCGTGTTGCCGGGCCAAGGCGCCGTCCAGCCCGTCTGCGAGCCGATTGGCGAGGATGGCCACCAGCGCCACCGTGAAGCTTCCCAGCGTGATGGCGAGCGCCGCACAGAAACCAAGCGCCAACCCGGTCACGGTGACTTGATTTGCGGTGACCGGAAGCCGCCGAAACCGTCGCGCCATCCAGTCCAGCGGTGGATCAATGAAAGACCGGAGACGTGTATCGTACATTGTACATTGTCTTTGTGCTGATTTGGACATTCGACACACCATTCGGTGAGCCAATTGTCCAAATGACTCCTTGAATACACGGAAAGGTTTCTTCCCCGCTGGAGCGGGGACCATATTTATACAGGGACGCGCTTCCAGGAAAAAGGATGCGGCGCCTGCGTCGTGTGCGCCGCCGACCGCCCGTTTATGTACAAAGCCACGACCCAATCGATCGAAGTGGAAGTCGAGCCGACCTACCTCCCGGAGCACTCCGCGCCGGACACGAACCGCTATGTCTGGGCCTATGCGGTGACGATACGCAATAACGGCGACGTGCCCGTGCGTCTGCGGCGCCGGCATTGGACGATCACCGATTCGAACGGCGATGTGCAGGAGGTCGACGGGGTCGGCGTGGTCGGAGAACAGCCGCTCCTGGAACCTGGTGAAGCGTTCAGTTATACGTCAGGTTGTCCGCTGACGACGCCTTCGGGCTTCATGGTCGGGCAGTATCAGATGGAGCGGACGGACGACGGTTCGACCTTCCTCGTGGACGTGCCGCCGTTCGCGCTGGACATGCCTGACGCCCGGCCGTCGATGAACTGAAGGCGGGTTGCGGCGGTTTCTCCGTGCGATCGGCCGCGAACCGAGGTCGGTGATCGGCCGCCTGCGGCGGCCTCGGACGCAGGCTGCGCTGTGGCGGCTTACGCGTCTTCTTTGACGGTGCGGTGGCGGGCGCGGGCGCCGCGCTCCAGGGCGGCCACGATCAGTTTCTCCAGGCCGAGCCGGTCACGCAGCATCGCCAGGAAGCGGAGCTCCTCCTGCTGGATGCGCAGGTCCGCCGCGGCGACCTCCACCGCAAGCGCGTAGGCCGTCTCGTGGAGGTACTTCGGCAGACAGGTCGCGATCAGTTCGAGGACCGTGTCGAGGCCGTCGTCTTCCTGAAGGATCTCGCCGCACGTCTCGGCCAGATTGACGAGGCGCTCGGAATCGAAATCGCGGAACACGGGCACGGTCTCGACGATCTCACCGATGCGCTTGAGCTCCGAGTCGGTCATCGTGCGATCGACGGCGGACATCGTGACCATGGCGAAGACGAGCGCCTCGTGATGGGAAATCGGCTTATCCATGTTCCGTCCGGTTCAACTGCAGTATTTCGTGCCCCTTAGCATCTTGGTTCGCCACATGCTACATCTCAACGCGGGTGCAGGTCGCGGTCGGGGCGGCTCTTGATGCCGACATGGCTCGATCACCGCGGCGCCATGACTCCCGCTCCGGTGGCAATCCGATTTTGCGGCTTTACCGCGGCAATCGGACGGTGGCGGGTTGAGTATCGCGCCGCTTGGCGGCAACAGAGGAGGCTGGCCGGCGGCGCCGTGGCGGAGGGCCCCCCGGTGTGCCATAGCACCCTCGCGCAATCGCGGACGCGCCGGCGAGGCGCGCAGATTTTTCGGATGATGAAGTGACCATGCAGACCGATCCCTGGAGCAGTGTTGTTCGGCTTGAGCGTCCGCGCAAAGCCGGGGCCCGGAAGGCGTGCCTGCCGCTCGCGCTCCGCCGGGTGCACAGCGACACTCCGGTGCCCCCCGCCGCGCGCGCCTCCGTTTCGCAGATCGACGTTTTGGCAAACGGAGGCCTCCGATGAGCGCCGCTGCTCAGAACGCTCGCGCCTGGCCCTTCGAGGAGGCGCGCAAGGTGGTCGCGCGGCTCGACGGTGAAAACCGCGCCGCGATTTTCGAGACCGGCTACGGCCCCTCCGGGCTCCCCCACATCGGCACCTTTGGCGAGGTGGCGCGCACTACCATGGTGCGCCGCGCGTTCGAGGCGCTGACGGACGGCGCCATCCCCACCCGTCTCATCGCGTTCTCCGACGATATGGACGGGATGCGCAAGATCCCGCCGACCCTGCCGAACCAGGAGACGATGGCGCCCTTCATCGGCCGGCCGCTGACCGAGGTGCCCGATCCCTTCGGAACGCACGAGAGCTTCGCGCACCACAACAACGCCCGCCTGCGCGCGTTTCTCGACGATTTCGGCTTCGAGTACGAGTTCGTGTCGTCGACGGAGATGTACCGCTCGGGCGCCTTCGACGAGGCGCTCAAGGCGGCGCTGCGCGCCTACGACAAGATCATGGAGATCATGCTCCCGACACTCGGGCCGGAGCGGCGGGCGACGTACTCGCCCTTCCTGCCGATCCACCCGGAGACCCGCGTCGTCGAGCAGGTGCCGCTGATCGCGCGTGACGCCGACGCCGGGACGATCACCTGGGCCGACACGTCGGGCCGCACGTTCGAGACGCCCGTCACCGGCGGTCACGCCAAGCTGCAGTGGAAGGCCGATTGGGCGATGCGGTGGTATGCGCTCAACGTCGATTACGAGATGGCCGGCAAGGACCTCATCGATTCGGTGACGCAGTCGTCGAAGATCTGCCGCGCGATGGGGGGCACGCCGCCCGCCGGGTTCAACTACGAGCTTTTCCTCGACGACAAGGGCGAGAAGATCTCCAAGACCCGCGGCAACGGCTTGGCGGTGGAGGAGTGGCTCACCTACGCCTCGCCGGAGAGCCTCAGCCTCTTCATGTTCCAGAAGCCCAAGACCGCCAAGCGGCTCTATTTCGACGTGATCCCCAAGGCGGTGGACGAGTACTTCACCTTCGCGGCGAAATACGCCGAGGAGGACGAGGCCAAGCGGCTGGAGAACCCGGTCTGGCATATCAAGAACGCGCCGCAGACGGCGCGCGGCACGCCGATCTCGTTCGCCATGCTCCTCAACCTCGTCTCGGCCTCGAACGCGCAGAGCCGGGACGTGCTGTGGGGCTTCATCTCGCGCTACGCGCCGGGAGCGACGCCCGAGACCGAGCCGGAGCTCGACCAGCTCGTCGGTTACGCGATCCGCTACTTCGCGGACTTCGTGGCGCCGACGAAGACATTCCGCGCGCCCACGGCGACCGAGCGGCAGGCGATGGAAGAGCTGGCGGCCCGGTTGGAGGGGATGGAGGGCGCCAGCGCCGAGGACATCCAGAACCTCGTCTACGAAATCGGCAAGACGCACTTCGAGCAGCTGCGCGAGTGGTTCGGCGCGCTCTATCAGGTGCTGCTCGGCCAGCAGCAGGGGCCTCGCTTCGGCTCGTTCGTCGCGCTCTACGGCGTCCCGGAGACGCGCGCGATGATCGAACGGTGCCCTCAGGCGCGACGCCGCCGAGTAGGCCTCGGCGGCACGGAAAGCAGCGGAGAAGGGCGACGGCAGGCGCCGCCGCCCCCCGGATCAGCGGGCGGTGAGCGTGTTGCGGATGCGGGTATCCTCGGCGGCCGGCGTGTCGGCCATGTCGACAGGGTCGGTGCGCGCGGCGAGGTATTCGGCGAGCGCGTCCTGCTCGGTGCCGACGTTGGTGAACTGTGCGGCGCCGTCCGTGATCACGTCGGGCTGCATGATGTCGACCACATCCGCCAGCGCCCCGTCCGCTTCGACGAAGCTGGGATAGGGATACCCGTCGCCGCCTGCCAGCAGGAAGCTCAGCGTCACCGCGCGGATGCCGTCCGCGAACGCCTTCGCCTCGTCCGTCGGCGCGCCGTCGGCGTAGATGGTCACGTCCGCGCCGTCCTCGCCAGCGCCCCGCAGCGTCACCTCGCGCACACGGCTGCCGGCCGGCTGCGTCGGATCGAACGTGAACGACAGGCCGGCGACCTGCGGGAACCGGCCTTCCGCGTTCGTCGGCGTGCCGTCCGCGTCATAGGTGCTGGCCGCCACCCCGTGCTCCAGCACGGCGATGAGCTGCGCCGGTGTCAGCGTCACCAGCGACAGCGGATTGTTGAAGGCCAGCGCCTGCTGGATCTCCAGCTCGGAGATCTTCCCGTCGTCGAGCGGGATCGCAGCGCGGATGCCGCCGCCATTCTTCAGCGACACCAGCACGTCCCCGTCCGCCAGCGCATCGGCGGCGGCAAGATTGGCGTCGGCGGTGAGGTTGCCGAGGTTGGTCTCCTCGGTGCGCACCCCCGGCGCGCGCTCGCCGTTGAGGTCCACCGCGAGGTCAGCGAAGTAGGTCGCGCCCGAGGTTGCCAGCACTGCGTCCGAGAGCGCGGTGACGAGGCCTGCACCGCCGCGCCCGCCGAGATTCGTCGATCGCCGTGGCAAGGTCGGCCGCGCCCGTCACCGCGAGCACGCCGGCCTCGTCCGTCGCGTAGGCGCCGGACTGTTCCGGGTCGATCGTCCCCGGCAGCAGCTTGCCGTCCGCATCGAAGCCGACAACGAGCCGGCCGACGTAGCTGTACTGCCCGTCGGTCGAGACGATGGCGACGTCGTTGCCGCCGGCGTCCGTCGTCAGGATGGGGTAGGGGCCCTGCGCCTCGTCGCGCTCGCGCAGCGTGTCGGTGTCATCGGCCAGCCGCGTGTCGGAGCCGCCGGCGATGAAGATGTCGACCCCGTCCACCATCGTGGCCAGCTCCTCCTCCAGCGCGATCTGCTGCAGGTGCGAGGCGACGATGATCTTCGTGATGCCAGCCTCGGTCAGCTCGTCGACGACCGGTTGCAGCACCGCGGCGAGCGCCGCCATATCGTTCCACGTCGGCTGCGTGGTGACGTCGTCGTCGATCGTGTTGGGATCGCCGGCGGGGGAGGAGATGGTCGACAACAGCGGCGTCGTCAGGCCGATGACGCCGAACCGCTCGCCGCCGGCCTCGCAGAACGGCGTAGGGGGCGATGTGGCCGGCGCCGTTTTCATCCGCCGCGAGGCCGTTCTCGTCGTGGAATGGCGCCAGCGCGCTATCGGCCGCGACGACGAGGTTGGCCGAGAGCATCGGGAACACGCTGCCGGTCCATGTGTCGCGTCTTGGCGATGATGTCGACGAGCGCGGCCCTGGCCGAAGTCGAATTCGTGGTTGCCGAGCGCCGAGGCGTCGAAGCCGATGATGTTCATGATGGCGATATCGAAGCGGCCGGTCGCCGTCTGCAGCCATTTGGCGTCGATGCCGGCGGCGGCCATCGCCTTGTCCAGGGCCGTGTTCAGCGTCGCCTGGACCCGCGGGTTCTGCGCGCCGGCCGCATTGGAAAACGGGCTCGGGATGAAGTTGTCGCCCGCGGAGATGACGAGCGTGGCATCGGCTTGGGGCCGCAGCGCACCGACGATGGTGGCGAAGTTGGGCGCATTCTCCACCGCGCCGGCGTTGCCTTCGAGGTCAGACGCATGGAGGAGCTGCAGCGTCACGGCAGGCGCCGCGTCTTGACCCAACGCGGGGGCGAGGGAGGCGAGCGACGCGCACAGCGCCACGCCGAGGGTCGTACATTTCACCGACATAGGAGCCTTCCTGTCTGGACCGGGATGTCGTGGCCGCCCTCGCGGGTGGTGCCGACAGCCTGGCTGAGTTTTTGCGTGCGTCCTCCGGAAATGAAAAGGGGCTTCCGGTTCCTTTTGCATTCGGCATCGTTTGCCCCGCGGTCGGGCTGCCCGGCCGAGCCCCGGCGAATGACAGGTTGATGAGCGGCCGGGTCGCTCAACCAAAGCGACGCGGACAAATTGGCGACATCAGCCCGGCATATGAGGAACGTATGAGCAGACGGATCGACAAGCTCATCCTTGGTGGTCGATAACCCCTTCATGCTGGCCGAAAGGAGCACAGTCTTATGACCGTCCGCAGTCCCGCCATCGTCGTTCTGATCCTTGTTACGATCGTGAGCCTCGGCGCTGGCATCTACTACTGGAGTGAGGCGCAGGAGCTTCAACAGGCGCTGACCACGGCTCGAACCGATGCGGAGGCGGAGCGCGACCAGCTCACCTCCGACCTTGAGGCGCTGCGTGCCGAGTCCGGCGCGCTGGCCGAGGTCCAAGCCGCGATCGAGGCCGCGACGAGCGAGCGCGATGCGCTCTACGACGAGCGTTGCCGAGCTGAGCGAGCAGCAGACCGCGTTGACGGGTGACATCGGCACCGCCGAAAGCACGATCGAAGCGCGCCGTGCCACGCAGGACGAGCTGTCGGCGGCGATCGATGCGCTGACCGCCGATCTGGAGCGGGCCGAAGCGGCCGCCACCACGGCGGAGGGTGATCTCGATGCGGTCACCGCCGACGTCGAGGCGACGCGCACCGACCTTGCGGCGCTCCAGCAGCAAGCCACCGCGGCCACAGAGGCTCGCGACGCGGCACTGTCCGAGGTGGCGGCCGCTGAGGCCACTCTGGTCAAACTCGAGGAGGACAACCAAACCGCCACCGCGACCCGCGACGAGCTGCAGGCCGCGATCGCGACCGCCGAGGGCGAACTTGCCGAACTCCAGGCCGAGGCGACGGACGTGGCCGCCACGCGCCAGCAGACGCAGGCCGAGCTGCGACGAGACGACGCAGGCGCTGACCACGGCGCAGAACGAGCTCGCGACCGCGACGGCACAGCGGGACGAGATGCGTGCCGCAGTGGACGCGGCTGCGGGCGACTTGGCCGACCTCCAGGCCGAGGCGAAGGACGTGGACGCGACGCGCCAGCAGACGCAGGCCCAGCTGGACCAGGCGACCCAGGCGCTGAGCGCGGCGCAAGGCCAACTCGCCGCCACCACGGCGGACCGCGACGAGACGCAGGCGGCGCTTGAAGCGATGCGGGCCGAACTCGCGACCGCCGACGGCGGACCGCGACGAGACGCAGGCGGCGCTCGACGCGATGCAGGCAGAACTCGCCACCGCGACGGCGGGCCGCGACGAGACGCAGGCGGCGCTCGACGCGATGCGGGCCGAGCTCGCGAACGCGACGGCGGGCCGCGACGAGACGCAGGCGGCGCTCGACGCGATGCAGGCCGAGCTCGCGACCGCCACGGCGGATCGCGAGGAGACGCAGGCGGCGGTCGACGCGATGCAGGCCGAGCTCGCGACCGCGACGGCGGACCGCGAGGAGACGCAGGCGGCGGTCGACGCGATGCAGGCCGAACTCGCCACCGTCACGGCGGACCGCAACGAGACGCAGGCGGCGCTTGACGCGATGCGGGCCGAGCTCGCGACCGCCACGGCGGACCGCGACGAGACGCAGGCGGCGCTCAACGCGATGCAGGCCGAACTCGCGACCGCCACGGCCGAGCGCGACGACGTACAGGCGGAGGTCGAGGCCGCCCAGGCCGAGCTCACCCGGCTGCAGTCCGAGGCGGAGTCCGTGACCGCGTCGCGTGACGCGGCAGCCGCGGCGCTGGCGACGGCGCAGAACAACGCGGAGGCCGTCGAGGCTGACATCGCGGAGATGTCCGCCGAGCGTGACGAGATGACCGAGAGCCTGGAAGCAGTTCGTGGCGACCTCGCCGACGCGCAGGCCACGCTCACCGAAACCGAGGCGAAGGTGGCCGAAGCCGAGGACGCGCTGGCCGCGATGCAAGGCGAGATCGCCGACGCCGAGGCGACACAGCAGGGCCTCGCGGATGAGATCGCCGCGCTGACCGAACGGCGTGACGAGGCGCGCGCTGCCGCCGAGGACGCGGTGGCGGCCCGCACGGCCGCTGTTGCAGCGCACGAGACGGCCGAGTCGGCACTCGCCGACCTCAAGTCCTTCGAGGGCGAGCTTCAGGCGCAGCTCGGATCGCTGCGCAGCTCCATCGAGACGCTGACGGCCCGGCGCGAGGACGCCGCCGCCAGCGCAGATGCGATGGAAACCCGGCTGTCCGGCCTGTCGTCAGACGTGGATGACCTCTCCGCCCAGCGCGACACGATGCAGCAAGCCGTGTCCGACCTCACCCAGACGCGCGCGACGCTCGACGACAACGTGTCGGCGCTGGAGGGCGACCGGGCGTCGGGGGAAGAGAGCCTGAAGGCGCTCGCGACACAGCGAGACGAACTGCAACGCACGATCACCTCCCTGGAGGCGAACCGCACGGCTCTTCAGGAGGACATTTCCGCCACTACGCAGGAGCTGGAAGCGCTTCGGGCGCAGATGGCGTCGATGCAGCGGGAGGCTGATGCTGCCGAGACGCCAGCGTCCGGCGCACCGGTGGAGACGGCGCCCGCGCCCGCCGAGACGGCGCCAGCGTCCGCGCAGGACGCACCCGCGCCGGCGCAGTAGGCGCTGGACGGGCGTCCACTTCGGCGACGTCGCCGCGCAAGCGCTGGAGAGATCGGCGGCCGGCCGCGCGCTCCCCTGATCGGAGCCGGGCGGCCGGTGGATTGATCGCAATTGAAAGGCCCCTCCGGGGGCCTTTCTTCGTTTGCGCGCGGTCGAAGCGTCCAACCGACGGTCAGCGGATGGTCGCGGGCGCGACGCCGGCGGCACTGGCTGCGAAGACGAGGCCGAGCTCGTGGGCGCCGAGGGCGATGGCGGCGTCGGCCGCGTAGAGACGCGGATCGACTACCGCAGCGGCCTCCGTCGTGGAGATGGCGAAGAATGTGCTCGGCACGTGCAGCGGCGCAGCATGGGCTGTGACATGGGCCACCACCGCCATCAGGCTGATGGCCATGGCGACAATGGCAGCGATGAGAAGTTCTTCATGGCGTCGTCCTCCGGCTATTGACCGGAAGATGCGGCGCGCCGGCTCAGCGCGATGTGTTGCCCGTCACACCTTCGGACCGGAGACGCAAAAGCGTGCGCTAGAACACACTTCGGCGCATTGGCGCGCCACCTGCCCCGCACGCGTCCGCGACAGACGGACGTCTTGCTTATCCGCAGAGGCTGGCGGTGTTCCTATGCGGGACGACGACCCGCCCGGCTCGAACGCGGCCGAGCGGATCAGTGCGCGGTCATTAAAGGATGTGCGCCGGCTCGTCCCACAGAGGGATTCCAACGCTGGGGTGCATGCGTCAGAGCGAGAAGCCGCCGCGGTCCAGCGGGCGGATGAAGCTGTCGCGCGTGCGGTCGAGCACGCGTCTGGAGGTGGTCGAAGATGCGTTCGATCTCCTCCTGCGGTGTACGCGTAGGAGTTGGGGTTCGACAGATTCCGCACACGCCGCAGCGTGGTTTCGACATTTCGAACGCGGCGAACGGCCGCGTCGCGGAATTTGTCGTGCCGGTCGTTGTATTCTGGCTGGACATCGGATTATCCACCTTTGTTGAACATCCTGTCCAACGCCGATGAAACAAAATCCCACGCGAATGTGTCAATCAAAGATTGCATCAGCTTTGCGCGGAAGGGTCCGAGTTATAGCTGATGTTCCCACGGCACCGCCGTCCACGCGCCAGTTTGCGCCGGAGACAAAGCTCGCGAGCTCCGAGCAGAGCAGGGCGATGACCGGCGCCACCTCGTCCGGCTTTGCCGCGGCGCTTCAATTCCAGGTAGGGGCGCTCTTCGTCCAGGAACGGCTTCGATCGCCTCGTCCTTGCTGACACCGCGTTCCGCGGCCAGCTTGTCCATCATGCCGTCGGTCATCGGCGTCTCGATGAAGGCGGGCGCCACGCAATTGGCGAGCAGGCCCTCGCCGGCATGCGCCATGGAGATGGACTTCGCGAAGCTCGCCAGCGCCGACCTTGGCGACATTGTAGACCGTCTCGTCCGGGTAGGGCTGAGCGGCGTTCTCGGAGGTGACGAACACCATCCGGCCCCAGCCGCGCGCGACCATCGCCGGTCCGTAGAGCCGCGCCAGACGCACCGCCGACATGAAGTCGGTCTGAAAGGCTTCGTCCCACGCCTCGTCGCGTCATGGTCGAGCGGGTCGCCCTTCGCGCCGGTCGACGCCTGCGCGCGTGGACCAGGATGTCCACGTCGCCGGTCGCCCGTGAAGACGCTGGCGGCGCCGCGGTGGTGGAGAGGTCCGCCGCGACGGCCTGCGCGCCGAGGCGCTGTGCCACGTCCGTCACGCTGGTCGTCGTCGATGTCGGACAGCCATACGGAAGCGCCGGCCTCGTTCGAGACGCTGCGCCACGCGCTGCCGATCCCGCCGCTGCCGCCGGTGACGAGCGCCGTCTTTCCTTGATCCGCAGATCCATTCTTGCTCCTTCGGCCTATCGGTTCACGTGGCCTTCAAAGCGGGATCAGCGGTGATCGTTCCGCAATGCGCCGGGCGCCCGATTGCGGCGCCTGGCGCGACGCCAGATTGCGGGATGATCGACAATCCGCAGATCCGACCCCGACGGCCCCGTCCCCCGCCGAGCCCACGGCGCCGCCGAAGGCTTCCATCGAGCGTCGTCGATCGCGGGCCACGGCCGCGCGCAGCCTCGGTCTCGACATCGAGATCCGCCGCATGGACGCCTCGACCCGCACCGCGGCCGACGCCGCCGCGGCATGCGGCTGCGACGTGGCGCAGATCGTGAAGTCGCTCGTGTTCGCCGGTGGAGACGGGCTGCGTGCTGCTGCTGGTGTCGGGCGCGCATGATGCCGACCTCGCCGCCGTGTCGGCCCGCACCGGCCGTGCGCTCGAGCGCTGCGACGCCCGGCGGGTGCGCGAGGTGACGGGCTTTGCCATCGGCGGCGTGGCGCCCATCGGCCACCTGACGCCGCTCCCGGTCTCATGGACGAGACGTTGCTCACGCACGCGGTCGTGTGGTGCGCCGCCGGACGACCGGACAGCGTCTTCTCCGTCGCCCCGTCCGCGCTGCGCGAGGCGCTGGGCGCCGACGGTGGTGTCGGTGAGGCGACCTGACGGCGGGTGACGCGGACTGACGCGCTCCGACGCCTTCACCGACGCGGTGGTGGAGGTCGACCTGCCGACGCGGGTGCGCTCGGTGCCGCTGTCCGGCGACGAACGTCGCGCCGCGGCAGGCCGGAGGAGGTGCGCTTCCGCCGCACGCAGATCGCGAAGACCGGCTTCGAGCTGATCGCGGAGACCGTGAAGCGCCTGCCCAATGCGCCGGGCGTCTACCGCATGCTCGATGACGGCGGCGACGTGCTCTACGTCGGCAAGGCGCGCAGCCTGAAGAAGCGCGTCGTCAGCTACTCGCGGCCGACGGGGCTGTCCTCGCGGCTCATGACGATGGTGAACCGCACCGTCGCGATGGAGTTCGTCACCACGCAGCACCGAGACCGAGGCGCTTCTGCTCGAAGCGAACCTCATCAAGCGCTTCCGGCCGCGCTACAACGTGCTGCTGCGCGACGACAAGTCGTTCCCCTACATCCTGCTCACCGGCGACCACGAGGCGCCGCAGATCATCAAGCACCGCGGCGCGCATTCACGGAAGGGCGACTACTTCGGCCCCTTCGCCTCCGCCGGCGCGGTGGACCGCACCATCAACGCGCTGCAGAAGGCGTTCCTCATCCGCTCCTGCACCGATGCGGTGTATGAGCAGCGCG
Organism: uncultured Alphaproteobacteria bacterium; assembly: GCA_963771975.1. Taxonomy (GTDB): domain Bacteria; phylum Pseudomonadota; class Alphaproteobacteria; order Rhizobiales; family Amorphaceae; genus Acuticoccus. Next base: position 129,077 of record CAVYVL010000005.1, read on the forward strand.
CTCGCGCCCTTGCCTGCTGTACCAGATCAAGCGCTGCTCCGGCCCCTGCACGAGCGAGATCGCGGTCGACGGACTACGGCGAGCTCGTCGGCGAGGCGAAGGCGTTCCTGTCGGGCAAGTCGAAGGCGATCCGCCAAGCGCTCGGCGCGGAGATGGAGGAGGCCTCCGAGGCGCTGGAGTTCGAGCGGGCGGCGCGCATCCGCGACCGGCTCGCCGCGCTCTGCCATGTCGACAGCCACCAGGGCATCAACACGCAGGGGATCGAGGAGGCGGACGTCTTCGCCGTCCACCAGGAGGGCGGCGAGACGTGCGTGCAGGTGTTCTTCTTCCGCACCGGCCAGAACTGGGGCAACCGCGCCTACTACCCGCGCGACGAGGGGCTGGAGGCGGGCGACGTGCTGGAGCACCTTCCTCGCGCAGTTCTATGACGACAAGCCGGTGCCGCGCGTGCTCTTCCTGTCCCACGACGTGCCGGAGCGCGAGCTTCTGGCGCTCGCCTTCTCCGAGCGGGCGGGACGCAAGGTGGAGATCGCGGTGCCGCAGCGCGGGGCCAAGCGCGAGCTGGTGGACCATGCCCTCACCAACGCGCGCGAGGCGCTCGGCCGGCGGCTCGCCGAGAAGCTCGAGCCAGGGCAAGCTGCTGGCGGGCGCTCGGCGAGACGTTCGGCCTCGACGCGCACGCCGCGCCGCGTCGAGGTTTACGACAACTCGCACATCATGGGGACGCAACGCGGTCGGCGGGATGATCGTCGCCGGGCCGGAGGGCTTCTCCAAGCCGCACTACCGCAAGTTCAACATCAAGTCCGAGGACCTCACCCCGGGCGACGATTTCGGCATGATGCGCGAGGTGCTGACGCGTCGCTTCTCGCGCCTCCTGAAGGAGGCGCCGCGCGCACGGCGCCCGGCGGGGCGGTCGTATCCGCCAGACGACGGCGATGCCGGCGCAGTGTACGAGCAGGAGGACGAGGGCGCGCTCGGCCCCTGGCCCGACCTGGTGCTGATCGACGGCGGCGCGGGCCAGCTCGCCGCCGCCCATGGCGTGCTCGACGCGCTCGGGATCACCGATGTGCCCCTGGTGGGCGTCGCCAAGGGCGTCGACCGCGATGCCGGGCGCGAGGAGTTCCACATGCGCGGTCAGCAGCCCTTCCGTCTGCCGCCGCGCGATCCGGTGCTCTACTTCATCCAGCGCCTGCGCGACGAGGCGCACCGCTTCGCCATCGGCGCCCACCGCGCCAAGCGCAAGAAGGCGCTGACCGCCAACCCGCTGGACGAGATCGCCGGCATCGGCGCCGCCCGAAAGCGCGCGCTCCTGCAACATTTCGGGACGGCCAAGGCGGTGGCCAAGGCCGGGATCGACGATCTCGTCGCCGTCGACGGCATTTCGGAGAGCGTGGCCCGGCGCGTCTACGACCACTTCCACGCCGAGCACGCCCCGGCCTCCCGCTGAGGCGGCCTCGGGCGGCTACCTGAGCGGCGTGGCGATGGAGATGACGGGGCCGATCACCTGATCCAAGGCGATGTAGCCAGGACCGCCGGTCTGCATGCGGCTGTCGATGGCGTTGTCGCGGTTGTCGGACAGGCCGAAGACGTGGCCCTCCGGAACCTCGAACACCTCCGTCTCGTCCATCATCGAGCCGACGAGCACGTCCAGCACCTCGTACGTCTCGCCGTTCGGCAGCGTCTCGGTGAGGCGCCGGACCTTGCAGGCGTCGCCGACCGGCGTCGGGCAGCGGTCGGCCGGGATGGCCTCGGCCGTCACGAGCGGCGGCCGGTCCGCTGTCTCCACCGGCGTTCCGTCGATCGCCACACGCCCGTCGGTGAGCTTGACCCTGTGACCGGCGGTGGCGACGACGCGGGTCACATAGGCCTCCTCACCGCGCAGGTAGGCGATGATGTCGCCCGGCTTCACCCCCTCGCGCGCCGCGTCCCTGAGGTCGACGACGAAGCAGGCCTCCGGCGCGATGGTCGGCATCATGGAGCCACCGGTCGCGCGGAACGCTTCGCTGGTTCCCAGCATGCAGGTGAGGCAGATGCACGGTTGCGCCACGGCTGCTGGCGCCGCGAGCGGCGACAGCGCCAGAACCGCGATGGCCAGTAGCCGGCGCGCCGGCGCGAGCGAACTGTTCAGGGCCGTGTCGATGGCTCGGCTCCCACGTACGTCCTTGCGCGCGTTCCGAGCGGACAACCGTTTCCACCGGTCGCGAACGCGCTCCAGGATCACTGTGCCAGCTCGGTGGCGAGGCGGGCGATGGTCTGCTTGTAGACGTCCGCCCGGTTCCACTTGCCGATCACGTTGTAGTTCGCCGTGCCCGGACCCCAGGGCTGCCCGGTGCGCCAGCCGTTGCGCGCGAACCAGTTGGCGGTCGAGGCGAGGACGTCCGGCACCGAGCGCATCAGGTCGCGCCGGCCGTCACCGTCGTAGTCGACCGCGTAGTTGAGGTATCGCTCGGCGAGGAACTGCGTCTGGCCGATCTCGCCCGCCCACGCGCCGACCATGTCGCTCGCCCGCATGTCACCCCGATCGATGATCTTCAGCGCGGCGATGAGCTCGGCGGTGAAGAACTCGGTGCGGCGGCAGTCGTAAGCCAGCGTCGCCAGCGAGCGGATCACCGGAAGGCTCCCGCTGTCGCGCCCGAAGCCCGTCTCCAGCGCCCACACCGCGACGACCAGTGCGGGCGGCACACCGTAGCGCTGCTGGATGGAGTCCATCATCACGCGATTGTCGCGGATGAAGGCGCGGCCCTTGTTGATCATCGCGTTGTTCACGCGCCGCGACCAGAACTGGTCGAATGAGAGCTTGAAGGACTTCTGATTGCGGTCGAAGCCGATCACCCGGCTGGAGTAGGTGACGCCCGATAGCGCGCTGTCGACGGTGCTGCGGCGGATGCCCTGCTGCACCGCCTCGTTCTTGAATTCGCCGAGCCAGGCGTTGAACCCGCCGGGCCCGTTGCCGCACTGTGCGCCCATCGCGCTGCCGGCGAAGCCGAGGCTGATTGCGAGGGCGAGGATCGTCCGGATCATCGGGTCTCTCCGCGGTTGGGATGCTAAATGAGGAACGACATAATCCAGGAGACGATCATGCGTCCGTACGACATTCTCGACGTCTTCACCGGCACGCCGCTCGCCGGCAACCCGCTGGCCGTGGTGCACGAGGCCGACGGGCTGACCACAGACCGAATGCAGGCGATCGCCGCCGAATTCAACCTGTCCGAGACCATCTTCCTGAGCGCGCCGGACGGCGACGCGGTCCCGGCCCGCATCTTCACGCCGCGCGAAGAGTTCGCCTTCGCCGGACACCCCACCGTCGGCGGCTCGATCGCGCTGTCGCTCCGCACCGGCGCGCGCGAGCTGGCGCTGCACGTGCCGGCCGGGCGCGTCGATGTGTCCATCTCCGGCGACACGGTGCGCAGCGCCACATTGGGAGCGCCGCTCCCCTCCGCCGAGTTCGTCGATCTGCCGGCCGCGGACCTCGCGAGCCTGATCGGGCTGATGCCGGAAGACGTCGCCACGGACGACTACCGGCCGGCGGTGCTCAGGAGTGGTCCGGGCTTCACCGCGATCCCGCTGCGCAGCGTGAAGGCGCTGGAGGCGGCCCGCTACGAGGCGGCCCACAGCGACGTCCTCGGAGACCTGCCGCCGTCGCTCTATCTCATCGCCAAGGACGCGGGCGGCTTCCGCACGCGCATGTTCGCGCCGCTCGCCGGCATCGCCGAGGATCCGGCCACCGGCGCGGCTGCGGTCGGCCTTGCCGCGCTGATCGCGGCGGTGGAGGCGCCGAGCGACGGGAGCCACAGCGTCACCATCATCCAGGGCGTGGAGATGGGCCGGACATCGGAGATCGGGATTGCGTCCGAAATCACCGATGGCGCGCTGCGACGCGTGATGTTGTCCGGTCAGGCGGTTCTCGTCGCGCAGGGCTCGCTGCTGGTGTAGAGGCCGCCCTCCGGGGTCGGGCGGCTGGAGGCCCTGGGCGCCGCGGCAGCGAAGGCGGCGCGGTGGCGCGCGATGGTGAGGGGCGGAGGCAAAAGAGCCGGGCGCTGGCCCGGCTCTCGCGTGTGTGGTCGCCCGGTAGCGGGCGAAAGGATCAGTAGCGGATGATGGCGCCACCGATCGGGCGACGGTTGCCCTCGGCGAGCGCGATCAGGCCGCCGCGGGTGGCGCTCGTGGAGCCGGCCTTGTCGAGCGCCCGGAAGATCTGTTCGGCGGCCTGGTAGTTGCCGGCGTCGCGATAGGCGAAGCCCTGGAGCAGCATCAGGTCCTTCTGCAGCGGCGCGATCCGGTTGCGCTGGTCGAGGAAGTAGAGCGCCTCGACCGAGCGGCCGTCACGGTTCGCCGCCAGCGCCCGCTGTGTCAGGATCGCGGTCTGCACCTCGGTCCGGCGCGGGCGGGAGAGAGGCGCCTGCGTCGCCGCCACGGCGGCCTCTTTCGTCATGTTTCCGGCGATCAGGGCCAGCGTCGAGCCATAGACGGCGTCGGCCTCGACGCTGCTGCCGGCGCGCGAGCTCAGCTTGGCGAGCTGGAAGGCCTGCGCCGCCTCGACCGGCCGCTTCAGCTGCAGGAGGCAGAAGCCGCGCGCCGATGCGTCCTGAGCCGAGAGCCGGCCGCTGCGGATGCCGTTGTCGGTGATCGCGACGCACCGGCCGTAGTCGCCGCCCGTCAGGGCGCGTTGCGCCGCGGTGCCGCCGGCCGAGCCGCCGCCGCCACCCGTCGTCACCGTGCGAGGCCGGTTGACGATGTCGAACACGCGGCTGTCGGTCGAGCGCGTGGCGGTTACGCCGCCACGGACGCGCCGGGTGACCGTATCCCCTGAGGTGAGCGAAGTGGAGGGTGTGACGCTCCGCACCACGGGGGCGGGCGAGAGCGTAGGGGCCGTGCGGGTGATCGGCGCCGGCGACGTGCGCACGGGAGGCGACACACTGCGGATCGGCGGGGATGCGGCGGACGGGGCAGGCTGCAGCGGCTGGGGCCGGTTCGGCTGCTGCGAGGGGGTCGGCAGCGGTAGCTGCAACTGCACCTTGCGCAGGATCGATTCGGGCGAGCGGCGGCTCGGATCGATCACCACCGAACGGCGCGGAATGGCGGGCCGGGCACTGCCCTGCGGACGGCTCGCCATCGGGCGAACCTGCGCCGCGGTCAGCGAGCCGGCCTGGGTGATGGAAACCCCATCATCGCTGCGGGTCTGCTGCTCGACGATCAGCTCGCGCAGGCGGCGACGCTCCTCTGGATCGCAAATCAGGGACTGCACGCCGACCTCGTTGTTGGGGTCGTCCCTGTCGCCCGTGACCGGCGCCAGCGGAACGGGCTGCCCCAGACCATCGGCGAGGCGCTGGATCGACGCGTAGAGCGGGCCCCACTCGTCCAGGACCTCCTCGAAGCCGATCTGGTCGCCCAGCCGCAGGCGCGACAGCGCCAGACCGAACATCGCCGCTTCCGTCGGCACCCAGTTGGCGGACGTGATGAACCACTCTTCGGCAATGATGAACTGGCAGGTATTGAAGGCGTACCACCCGAGGGCCTGTGCGCCGTTGGCGTCCCGCTGCTCGATCACCACCGGGGCGAACCGGTCCACCGCCGTCTGCTCCACGTCTTCGACCGAAAGCTCGCCAAATTCGTCGGCGGTGAGGACGGTCGCGACCGCGTCGAGGTAAGCCTCCATCAGCTCCGGCGTCTGTTCGCGCCACTGATAGGCCACCTCGCGGGCCAGAAACGAGTCCTCGCGGTCGCCGGTGGCGCGCAGGGCGACGATGTAGCCTTCCGCCGCGTCGGCGCCGAGCCCATTGTCGAGTGCGAAGCGGAACCACTGCGCTGCATCGGCCGGATTGCCCTGGCGGTACAGGTAGTAGCCGATCAGCATCGAGTCATCGAGATTGGCGCCGGTGCGGGCGAAGTCGGCGAGGATCGTGATCCACTCCGGCGACACGGTCGTGCCTTGGGCATTCTCCTGCCCAGCCTCCGCGACGAGGCCGCGGATGATGTCGAGCTGGGCGCTCGCCATTGCCGAAGGCTGTCCGTCAGCTGCCGGCGGCACGTAGTTGAAGAGCCGCGTGAGATACGTGCCGTCCAGCTCCTCGCCGGCCTTCTGCAGCGTTGCGGCCCGCGCGCCGGTGTCGTCGCAGTTTTCGATCACATAGACATAAGCGTCGAAGGCGCGCTGCGGACGGTTGGTTTCCGCGAACGCCTCGGCCACGCGCCAGATCGAATCGGGATCGTCGCAGGTAAGGATCTGCTCGCTGTCCTCGGCGATTAGCAGGACGCGCGTGAAGTCGCGGTTATCGGAGGCGGTCCGCAGCCTCTCGCGCGCATCCGCGAGATCCAGGAGCGCGGAAAGACGGGGCGGTACCTGGAACGTCGGGTCGCGGCGCTGCCGCTCCGCCAGAAGGCGCCGGGCCTCGTCGAAATTCTGGCTGCCGACAAGATCGTAGACACGCTGCAGCTCGTTGTCCCCGCCCTCAGGGTCGAGGAGGTCGCGGGGCGGGGTCCAGCCTGGATACAGCGCCCGCAAGCGGCGCAGCTCGGCTTCGAGCCGCTCGGTATCCCCCTCGCGTGCGAAGTATCGCAGGGCGGCGCGGTCGGCCTCTGAGGGTTCGGCGAACGCGGTGCCACCCGAGATCTGCGGCGCCTCCTGGGCGTCCGCGGAGCTGTTGAGGCGCCCGCTGATGCGATCCCACGGTCCGATGTCGAAAATGAAGCCGAAGGCGAGGGCGGCGGCCATGCCAAGCGCGATCGGCTTGAAGGGGGGCGCTGCATTCCAGGGCGAGTGAGATGAATGGCGGCGGAATGCGGACCTGAGTGGGGCTTCGGTGCCGGAAACCGGCTCTTGTCGCGGCGTGCGCAAGCCAAACGGCGGCTCGATCTTTTGGCTCTTCATAGCGTGCTCAACCATACGCCCTCGCGAAACGTCCGCCGTCCATGCCATTGCCCCGGCAGGCTTCTATTATTCGTGCCTGCGTCTCATATTGCCCGCAACTCTGAAGGAACACGGTTAACGATCGGTTGTGGCCGCTGCCACAAAACTCGCGATCCCCGGCTTCGAGGCGGTGTGTCCACCCGGTCCGAAAGGCCCCCAGCAAGTTGAACTCTTGAACCTTTCGCCAGCCTGTTCAGCGTCCTCGATCCCATTCGGCGCCAAGCGCGTGTGTCGAACCCCAGCGCGCCGATTCCAAGACCGGGTCGCCAGGAAGATTAATTCTTGCGGCCCATCGTTCGGACCAGGAGCCAGGTCATGAAACCGAGCAGGAACGCGGCCAGCACGAGGACGACAGCATAGACGCCGTTGTTGATCGAGAACCAGTTGGCCGCGATCAGGCGCATGTTGCCGAACGATAGCGGCAGCGTGGTGATGTAGCTGACGCTGGTGGCGCGCACGGTGTCGACCTCGTTGGTCTCCAGCGTGTAGGCCGCCGCTCGCCCGCTGATCTGATCCCACACGTCCGGCGTGGACAGCGCGGCGATCGAGGTCGACAGCAGGCCCGGGCTCGGTGCGGTGATCAGCGTCCAAGCGGCAGACGGATTGTCAGGCGCGGTGTTCTGCACCAGCAGCAGAGAGGCGCCGGCGGGGATCGAGCCGGGCCTGAGAGTCTCTTGACCGTCGGTCAGAAACGAGAAGTCCAGGTCGAAGTTCAGGCTGAAGGCGTTGCGGAGCGGCCGCAGCAGGTTGCCGATCGTGCCGGAGATGCCGTCGTCGTCGCTGACATCGTCGAACCAGTTCGCGCTTTCACGGCGCGCCGGGGGAGCGGTGGGCGAGGCCGGGTCGCTGAGATTGGCGGCGCGATTGAGCTGTGCGTCCTCTTGGCGAAGCTGGCTGCGCAGGCGGCGCAGCACCTCGTCGTACTGCTCCAGGCCTTGAGGTTCCTCCGAACCGAACCCCGCGCCCATGGGCGAATCCCACGCCGAGGGGATGACGTTCTCGGCCCCGGTCGCTTCCATCACCGTCCGGGGGATGTCCGGCAGGGCGCCGACGATGATGAGGCTCTGGGCGCGGTAGCCATCGAGCTGATCGACGACGGTGAGGTCGAGCGGCGAGCCGCGGCCGATGGCGATGCGGCTCATCAGCGTGCCCGCCGCGCCGACGGTGTCGAGCGCATTGCCGCCGATCATCATCCGCACCGGCTGGCCATCGACCGTGTAGGGGAAGCCGTTGGCCGCGAACGAGGCGAGGTTCGGCACCTGCCCGATCCGCGCGAAGTCCGGGAAGACGAGCCGCGTCGACGACATGATGGCGAACCGCTCCCGCGCGGACGCGGTAGCGCCGGGCAGGCACGCGGTGTCGTCATCGGAGCGCAGCTCGGCGACCATCTCGATCCGGTTCACGCCCGGTTTGAACGACTGCATCCCGAGGGCGACGGGGTAGTCGCGGAAGACGCGCCCGCTGGCGGAGGCGAAGTTCACCGACGTCGACGAGACGCCATTCACGTAGATCACCAACTGGCTGTTGGGATCGATCGCGTCCGAATAGGCCGCGTCGAGCAGCATCTCGGCCTCGCCGTAGGCGGCGGCGTAAAAGTCCGGCGGCAGCGTCACGTTGAAGCCGGCGCGGAAGCGGCGCCCCGAGAAGTCGATCGTGTCGAAGCCAAGCTCGGCGAGGGTAAGAGACCGCGCGCCGTCGACGATTGGCCCGTTGGTGGCACGGTCCCAATCGCGCGCACCGCCCGCGACGCCGGCGAGCTCTGCCGCCGCCGCATCGACGTCCCGCGCCGTCGGGCCGGTGATGACGATGGTGGGACCGATGTCGGCGTTGACGAGTTCCACCGTCGGCAAAGAATTGGCGGAGCCGGGCACCGTCGAGACGATATCGCCGATGAGTGCGGCGGGGGCCATGACGATGTTCAGCGTTCCGACCGCAGGCTCCAGTTCCGTGCCTGGAGCGACCACTTCCACCAGAGGCTGGCTGAAGCGCCCGCGCAGCGCCACCGCCTGAACCACCTTCAGCATGCGGTCGATCTGCATCGGGTTCGAGGGTTGATCCATGACGACACGAAGCCGCGTGGCGCCGTTGGTGCCGACTCCGATGGCGGGAATGTCGGACAGTCCCGAGACCGCGTTGCGCAGGCCCTGCGCCGAAAAGCCGGTGAGGCGCGTGTCAATCCGCGTCCAAAGCTCGTAGGTGGCGGCGACCGAGCAGTCGATGCGGTGGCGCATCTGCCCTTCGATGCGGAAGGTGTTCTCCCCCGGTCGCAGCAGCCCGGGTGTGACCGGCAGTGTCACGACCTTGGTGCGGTCCGGCGAATCGATCGCCGTCTCCATGATCTCGCGGCCGTTGAGGTAGAGACTGAGCCGCGATCCCTCCGGCAGCACCAGCACGGAGTTGCTGAAGGCGAGGGACAGGGTCCCGCCGCGCGACGCTTCGGCCGCGGTCAGGAAGACGGTCCACGAGCGCGAGTCGAGCTCACCCTCCAGGCGCAGCGTGCGTTCCGGGACGATCGGCCGGTCGACCAGGGGCTCGACGAAGTCGGTTTCGTTGTCGAGCACGACCCGCAGCTCGCGCACGTCCTCGGTGCTCTCATGCAGCAGCGAGATGAGGTCGTTGCGCTCGGCCTCGCTGACCGCGTCCACCGGCAGTGCCGTGGCGCGTTCTCCCGGCGCGAGCGGGGAGATCGTCGTTGACGGTTGCATCCGTGCGCTGGGCGTGTCGTCCGGCAGCTCGGTGCTGGGCGTGCGGCCGTCGTTGTTGACGTCGAACGGGGATAGGCCGTTGCGCGCCGGAGCGGTCCCGCTCGGTGGCGCGCCGTTGCCCGGGCCGTCCGGCGACAGGCCTCTCGCCGTCCCTTCCGCGAGGCTCTGCTGCTGGCGCGGGGAGGCGGCGGAGGGCACCTCCGACGCTTGACCGCGTATGGAGAATCCGGGGGTCTGCGCTGTCGCAGTGACCGAGTTGAGTACCAATGCGACGGCCGAGGCCGTGAGGAGGCGTGAAAGGGGCATCGGCGGGAACCTCAACGGTCGGGAGCCGGGTTGACCGATCGACCGATCGGTGCGCCGTGCAGCGCGGCGGTGGAGCCGGCCCCTCCGACGACGGCGTTGGGATCGGCCCCCGCGAAGCGCGCCGGACCTGTGGAGGCACCGCCGTCGCCACCTTGGTTTTGCTTGTGGCCCTTGGGCGGTGCCGAGCGCAGCAGGTACGACAGACCTCGAAACGTCTGGAAGATGGCGAGCTGGATGAATGCGACGACCCCGCGCACGACGCCGATGTTCTTGCGACGCGAGGCTTGAAAGCGGCTCCACTCGTCGGAATTGGCGAAGATGAGGTCGGCCACCATCTTGTACTGACGCACGTCCTGCACCGCGAACTCGGAGCCGAGCGCCATGCCCCCTTCGTCGCGCACGATCGACCGCACGGTGAGCGGCAGCTCGTTGGAGGAGAGCGGGGCCATCGGCTGAAAGCGCATGATGATCTGTTCGCCCGCCTGGATGGAGCGCAGCGCGTTGGCCGGCACCAGGATGCGCGCGCCGTTGACGGACACGTCGTCGATGCGAGCGGGGATGACGCGGTCGCCGTAGATAATCTCGGCCGGGCGGTCGATGGCGACGCGCTGCGACGACCGCAGCTGCCGCCGCTCGGCCACCACGCCGAGCGCCGCGCCCATCAACAGCATGTTGAAGAGGTTCCAGCCGCCCACCACCAGCGACACGCCCGACTCGGAGGGAATGGCGACCAGGCGCCAGATCATCGCGACGATGCCGGCCGCGAGGATGAAGAAAATGATGTAGAACGGCCCGCCCAGCTCGGAGATCCGGTTGAAGCGTGTCGTTTCACCCTTCGACGTCACGCGAAAGCTCGGCGCTCTCGGTCTGAGACATACCGCCACCAGGGCCCGCCCCAGATAAACCGACTGGATCGTCTCGTAGAGCTCGGAGATGAACGGCCACCGCACCCGGCTCCAGTTGTAGTTCTGGAGGAGGATGTTCACCATGATGTACGTGGTCGTGTAAGCGGCGAATTCGGCTCCGGACGCGTCGAAGATCGACAGGCCGAAGAAGAGGTAGGCGAGGGGGGCGAACAGGAAGGTCAGCCGCGCGAACGGGAACAGCCAGTAGAGAATCGACGACAGGTAGGACAGGCGTTGCGGTATGCTCAGGCCCGGCTTGAACAGCGGGTTGTTGAGTATCAGGATCTGCAGCATCCCCTGGCACCAGCGCGACCGCTGGCCGATGAAGTTGGCGAAGGTCTCCGGCTGCAGCCCGGCGATCATCGGCCGGTCGATATAGGCCGAGTTCCAGCCGCGCGCATGCAGGCCCAGCGCCGTCTCCGCGTCCTCCGTGATCGACAAGCCCGAGAAGCCACCGGTCTCCTCCAGCGCTTCGCGTCGCAGCACCGCGGCCGAGCCGCAGAAGAACGAGGCGTTCCACTTGTCGAGACCCTTCTGGATCACGCCGTAGAACATCTCGTTCTCGGACGGCATGCGGTTCCAGGTCTCGAGGTTGTGCTCGAGGGGGTCGGGATTGATGAAGAAGTGCGGCGTCTGCACCAGGAAGAGCCGCGGGTCGGTGGCGAAGTAGCCGATCGTCTCGTTCAGGAAGTCGCGTGCCGGGACGTGGTCGGCATCCAGCACGGCGACGAACTCGGAGGTCGAGTGCGCCAGACCGTTGTTGAGGTTGCCGGCCTTGGCGCTGATGTTCTGAGCGCGTGTCAGGTAATTGACACCGAGGTCGCGGCAAAGCTGCTGCAACGTGCGGCGCCGGTCGGCGGCGTCCTGCGCCAGCTGCGGGTCGGCCGCGTTCATCCGCTGGTCGGTGCCGCCGTCGTCGAGCAGATACACGTTGAAGCGATCTTCGGGGTAGTCGATCTGCTTGGCGGCCGAGATCGTGATCGCGAGCAGTTCCGGCGATTCGTTGTACGACGGGATGAAAATATCGACCGTCGGGCGGACGAAGTCGGGAGCCAGGGTGCGGCGGGGGCGGTTGTACGGGTCGGCGATGGTGAACAGCGACAGGAACAACATGAACACCGAGTACATCTCGGCGAGGTAGAGCGCGAAACCGGGGATGAAGTTGGCGAGCTCGTCGATCGGCGGGATCGTCGACGACGTGCGCCAGTACACGTATCGGAGCACGACCGCGGTGCCGAGCGCCAGGACCACAGCGCGCAGCGCGCCGCGCCGGTCGAACATTTTCAAGACAGCGATGATGATGATGATGACCATCGCCGTCACGAAGTGCGTCGTCAGGCTCACGGGTTGGGTCGCCAGGAAGACGATCACCGCGACCATCGCCGCCCAAAGCAAGAGCGTGAGAAATCTCATCGTCCGATCCCCTCGTCCGCGCAGACGACCCGTTGGAGGCAGACGACGGTCCGCCGATGAGCGTTTTGCATGCGGCAGCGCCGAAAAACAATTGCGCCGTTTGAACCGATTGCTTCATTCAACGCGCGGTTACCGCACATCTCGATGTCGAATGCCCAGGATGAAGCCTCACAGCCGCCATGGTCTCTGAGCAATGCCATCTCCTCAGAGAAAATCACAGATCTGCCGCAAACGGGGTCGCTCATACCACAATCCCCGCCGATGACACTAGAAACGATCGCCTGATACAGATCGCCATGGCGACCTGTATCAGCGGGCGGGAAGCCGGTTCGCGAATTAATGTTAACCCTCATCAAGGTTAACACATGCTCAACGACTTTTCTGCAGCCTGACGGTCAGAAGCCGGTTCGACTCGAATCGGCCCCGCTGCGTCGTGCTCGAGATCACGGGCGGGTGGTCAGGACAATGAGGCTGGATGCAATGTTCGTGAGAACGCGAAAGATGCATCAGGCGATCGCCGTGCTCGCAGCTGCCATCGTCGGCGGCTGCTCTTACAATCCGACTGGCGGCGTGGTGCGCAGTGCCTCGCTCAATCGCCAGATTGATACCAGCGAAGCCTTCATTACACCGCCGCCGGGTGGCCCGGTGGTGATAGCCGTTCTGGAAAATCGGTACCGCAACGGTCTCGCCCAGGACATCCTCCTGGAGGATGACAGCGGCGTCTCGGGTCAGAACGTCATCATCGTGCGCGCCTACGGGCCGATGGGCGCCGAGGCCGGCACCGAGACATTGTCCACGGATATCATAGATCTCTACGACATTCAGAAGGAGATGCGCAGCCAGGTTCCTGGCGTGCACATGGAGGTCTCGGGCCTCTACGCGCAAAATCGCTACGGGCCGTTCTCCTACGCCACCGGGCGGGCGCGGAGCGGGGCCACCTGCCTCTACGCCTGGCAGCGCATCGCGACCGAGGCGCGGGTGTTCTCGGCCCAACGCGGGGCGATCACCTGGCGCATGCGCGTGTGTGACAAGGGCACCGACACACGCACGCTGCTGCTTCTGGCCTACGGGTTGACGATCAACGGCTACTTCCTGTCGCAGCGCTGGAATCCCTACGGCGATCCGCCCGAGCCGGACCCGCGCATCGGCCAGCCCGGCGCCACCATCCTGCCGCAGCAGGTGGTGGACCCGACGGTGGTCGCGCCGTCCTCCTTCGGTCCGCGCAAGCAGCCCACCATCGCGCGTCCGCGCCGCCGTGCGGTGGCAACTGCGGCGCCCGAGGTCTCGCAGCCGACGGTCCTCAACCAGCCGATCGAAGGCGCGGCGGTCGTGCCCCGGCCTGAGAACACCAACCTGTCCGAGCCGAGGGTGGAGTCGTCGAACCTTCCTGCGACCGGCGTCGGCACCCAGGGCGGGGCCTTGCGGGTGCCCTCGGCCAGCAGCTTGACGACCAACCCGACATCGCGGGTCCGGGTCATCCGCCCGACCAACTGAGGTTCGCCGCGTTCGCCTCGGCGGCGCGGCAACGACCGGCCCTTTTCGGGCCGCACCACCGACGGTCGCGGTCGCCCCGATGGCACTGCGACCGGCACACAACTGCCTCAACTTGCCCCGGCACCCGACGAGGGTGGCGGGGCTTTTCTTCGAGGGACCGATCCGGCAGCCGTCTCAGGCCGCCGCGCGCAGCCCCAGCAGGGCGCGCGCCTCGCGCCAGGACGCCACCGGCCGCTCATATCGCTCGGCCAGCTCGACGGCGCGCTTGACGAGCGCCGCGTTCGAGGGGGCCAGCGTCTCCCGGTCGAGTCGGATGTTGTCTTCCATGCCGGTGCGGGCGTGACCGCCTGAGGCGATCGCCCACTCGTTGAGGACGATTTGGTTGGCGCCGATGCCGGCCGCACACCACGGTGCATCCTCACCAAAGAAGCGGTGGACGGTGGCGACGTAGAAGTCGAATACCTCGCGGTCCACCGGCATGGCGTTCTTCACGCCCATGACGAACTGCACGTAGGGCGTCTCCGCGATCTGCCCCTTGGCGTGCATCTCCTTGGCCTTGAAGATGTGACTGAGGTCGAACGCTTCGACCTCGGGCTTGATGTCGTAGGTGATCATCTCGGCTGCGAGCCAGTCCACCAGGTCGGGCGGGTTCTCGTAGACGCGCGTGGGGAAGTTGTTCGAGCCGACCGACAGCGAGGCCATGTCGGGCTTCAGCGGCAGCATGCCACCGCGCGTCTTGCCGGCACCGGAGCGGCCGCCGGTGGAGAATTGGACGATCATCCCCGGACAATGGGCGTCCAGTCCCTCCTTCAGCCGGGCGAAGCGTTCCGGATCGGACGTGGGCGTCTCATCGTCGTTGCGCACATGGGCGTGGACAATGGTGGCGCCGGCCTCGAACGCCTCGTGCGTGCTCTCCACCTGCTCCGAGACGCTGGTCGGCACGGCCGGGTTATCCGCCTTGGTCGGAAGGCTACCGGTGATCGCCACACAGATCATCACGGGCTTGGCCATGTCGAGGTCCTCATTCATCCATCGGTCTTGATCTGCTCATACTTTGGTTGCGGCACGAGCCGAAGGGGGATGGCAGAAAAATTCCGCCGCCAGTCACCGTCGACCCGGCCGGACACGCGTCACGCGCCGCAGGTTTGGGCGGAAATGTGCGGTGCCGGAGTCGGCCGCTGACGCGTGCGCGGAGACGTAAGCGTCGGAGAACCTTTGGAAAATAGGATTGGCCGTCGGTTTCAATAAATTGTTGTTATCCGGAAGGGAGGGCGGACTTACTGGAAGGCTTCATGGCTTCCGTTGCTTCACTCTCGCGGAAATTGAGCGGAATCCCGTGACCTCGCGAGTCCGGTTATTGTTCAGTCGAGGTTTTGAGATCAGAAATTTCTTAAGCATTACGGGACTTCGCAATTGTCATGCTCACACACGCACACTATTCTATCCTCGATGAGTGATGTTGCGACCAACCACGCACTGCAGACGAATGACGGGCCGAGCGTGACACTCGCAGCCCGGGCGAAGGCTGTGCGCAAGTCGAAAGGCCTCACCATCCAGCGCGTTGCTGAGCGCTCCGGCCTGGCGATCTCGACGATCTCGAAGATCGAGCGCAACCGCATGACGCCGACGTACGAGTGCTTCCGAAAACTCGCGCGGGGCCTCGAGGTCGACGTGACCGACCTGATCGAGACGAACGAGCCGCGCATGACGGACGGCGCCGTCGCGGTGAGCCGCCGCGGCGAATTCGAGTACACGATGGTGTCCGACCGTCTGCACGAGCAGTTGTTCGCCCAGGTCTCGGATAAACGGATGGTACCGACATTCGCGACGCTCAAACCTCTGCGAAAGGGTCAGTTCGAGCGACTCTCGGCGCACGGCGGAGAAGAGTTCGTCCTCGTCCTGAAAGGAACCGTGCGAGTCGACCTGGAAGACGCCGAACCGATCACGCTTCAAACCGGCGAAAGCGTCTATCTCGACAGCCGCCGCGCCCACCACTACGCCTCCGCGACCGAGCGGTCGGCGCGGATTCTCTGCGTCACCACTGGCCACGACGAAGGCGACCTCGGCGGGGACAGCGACGCCTGATCGCCGACGAGGCAGCGCGCGGTGGCGAGCTGGCCTCGCTCTCGGTCGATCTACCGCCCGCCGGCCGCGAGCGCGGCGGCAAGCGCCGGCCGCGTGCGCGCGTACACCGCCAGCGGCGTGCCCGACATTGCCGCCTCCCACGCCTGACGCAGCGCGTTGACGCCTGCACCCGGACCGTCCGGGTGCGTCATGATCCCGCCGCCCGCGGCATAAATGAGGTCGGTGTTCTGTAGCGAGGCCCAGGTGGCCGGCACCTGCCGTGCCGTCTGCCCGGCCGACAGCACCGGCATCACCGTCATCGGCTTCTCGGGGTAGAGTGGCGCCTGGCAGGCACGCGCCGACTGGACGACGCTGGTGTCCGGCTCGCAAAGCGTGTTCGCGAAGCCGTTGACGTGCATCTGGTCGCAGCCCAGCAGCCGCCAGAACACCTGCCAGGCGGGAAATGCGATTCCCAGCATCGGGTGCCGGTCGAACATCCCCCAGCCGGCGCGGTCGCCATGGATCGGCAGTTGGCTGTGGCGGCGCAGCGCCTCCATCCCCGTGAGGCCGACCGCGTTGAGGCTCACCATCACGCAGGTGCCGCCGAGCTCCAGGACGAGATCGTGGCGGGCGCGCATCTCGTCGATCCCGCCGGTGAGGTTGAAGGCCACCATCACCCGGCGGCCGGTGCGCTGGGCGTGCTCGTCGACCGCCTCCAGGACGGCGCGCACCCGCTCCTCGAACGGACAGGCCGGGCCGTCGGCCTGCAGCGCGTCGTCCTTGATGAAGTCCACGCCCGCCGCGCAAAGCATGTGCGTCAGCGCCGCGGTTTCTGCCGGGGTGTAGCCGACGGACGGTTTGACGATCGCCCCGATCAGCGGCCGCCCCGTCACGCCCGCCAGGCGGCGCGTGCCGGCGATGCCGAAGGCCGGCCCCGGATAGGCAGCGGCGAAGGCGCGGGGCAGGCGCAGCGCCGTCAGCTTCAGGCCGGAGCATTCCGGGCGCTCGAACAGGTTGCCGGCGACCGTCGTCATGAGGTTGGGGAGCGACGGGCCGATCGTCTCCAGGGGCCACGACAGGGTGAGCTGCGCGCGCCGGTGCGGATCCTGGCGGCGGGCAGCGTAGGGGAGCGACGGCGCAGCGACCGGGCCAAGATCCTCCAGCGCCTCGATACGGGCGCCGGCGCGTGCCTCGCGGGCGGCGGCGTTGCCGAGACCGCCGGGCGCGGCCACGGTGAACGCGCCGCACGACTGCTCGCGGGCGAGCGCGCGGGCGGCCTCGTGCAGCGGCACGGCGGTTTCGATCAGGTAGTCCGCTTCGATGCGCGCCGTCATCATCCGTCCTCGACCGCGCTCCGCCTCAGTGGGGCAGCGCGCCCGTTGCCATTGCTCTCGTTCACCAGACGACGGCACGGCGTATGGCGCGGTCCCCGTCCGCCGCGTCCATCGACGCGCCGGTCCGCTCCATCGCCGAAAACCCGCCCGGCGTCGAGGCCCGCGCCCCATTTGCATTCCGAACTGCCGTTCGCCGCATGACGGAACGCGCGGCCAGCACGCCCCCGTGGGCGGTGGAGTAGTCCAGCTCGGCCATCAGGCCCGCCATCAGCCGGGCGCGCCGGGCCAGGCTTTCGACCTCGATGTACTCGTGCAGCGTATGCACCAGCTCGCCGTCGAGGCCCAAGCCGTCGAGGGTCGCCATGCCGAGCGCGCCGGTGAAGTTGGCGTCCGAGCCGCCGCCGGCGCTGGCGTGCTCCAGGGTGATGCCCATGGTCGATGCGATTCGCCTGGCCCGCTCGTAAAGGTCCAGCGTGCCGACGTTCGGCTCCCACACCGGGCGAACCACGCTCAAGGCGACCTCGAAGCCGGTGCCGTCCTCGTGACGCTGCGACAGCGCCAGCATGCGCTCGACGCCACGGTCGAGGTCGCCCTGGCGCTTGGCCATCGACAGCGCCTCGCCATGGCACACCGTCGCCACGCAGTTCACCCACTGGCCGCCATGCACCACGCCGACGGAAAATGTGCAGTCCTCGTCGGTCATCGCCTCGATTTGCGGGATACGTTCAGCCATTTCGCGGATCGCCGAACGGCCCTTGGAGAGACGGATGCCGGCGTGGCTGGCCCGCCCATGCGCGGTCAGGTGATACCGGGCGATGGCGTAGCGGCCGGTGCATACGGCGGACGGGCCCATCAGGCCGGGCTCGGGAACGAGGATGTACTTGTGCTTCGCCGCCTCCGCCTCGATCAGCGCGCGGGTGCCGGGCGTGCCGATCTCCTCGTCCGAGGTGAGCAGCACGTGCACTGGCAGCGGCGTCTCATGTCCGGCCTCGGCCAGCGCGCGGGCGGCCTCGAACGCGGCGTAGATGCCGCCCTTCATGTCGCAAAGACCGGGGCCGGTGGCGATGTCGCCGTCACGCCGGAACGGCAGCTTCTCGAGGGTGCCGATCGGGTGCACCGTGTCGAGATGGCCCATGACCAGGACGCCGGGTGTATCGGGCCGCGGGTGCGGGAAGACGGCGCGGGCGCAGTCGCCGAGGCCGGCCGGTCCCGGGATATGCTCCACGCGCGCCCCCAGCGCTCGCAGCCGGTCGCATGCGACGCCCACCATGCGCGACACCGCGGCGGCATCGTAGGTCGGGCTCTCGCACTCGATCCAGGGGCGCAGGCCCTCCAGCATCGTCGCGGAACAGAGCGGCAGTGTGGTCACGTCCATGGCGGATCCGGTCGCAAGTCGCGGGGCGCACGAAGCTGACACCATTGCGGCGGGCCTGTCGATGATGCGTCGGCGCGCTGCGGCTTGGACCGCGCCGGTGCGCACCGGCATCGGCCGTCGTGAATGCCGCCGTCGCGGCCTCCCGATCAGCGGTAGGGTTCGACGGTGACGTCCTCCAGGCGGTAGCCGACGTCGGCGAGGATCGTCGCCACGGGATCGACCCGCAGGGTGCCGGTGACCCAGACCGTGTCCCCGATCTCCGGCGCCAGCTCCTTGTAGTCGACGTAGACGATCTGGTTCGGCGGTGGCGGCGGGACATGGACGCACGCGCCGAGCTCCGGCACCAGCAGGAATTGCCGCTCCTCCGGCTCGAAGCCGACGGGGCTGGCGTAGCCGGCGATGCGAACCCGCTTGCCGTCCAGGTCGTCCTTCACGCGGCCGGTGCGCGGCTGCATCGAGCGCATGTCCGACATGTCGAGGAAAAAGTTCATCATGTCCTCGGCCGTGACCCCGGCATCGAACGACGCCTCGGACGGCGTTCCGAGCCGCTCCTGCGGTGGCACGTCGAGCTTGAACTCGCCCGGCGCCCAGAGGTCGGGGAACGTGAGGTCGGCCACCCCAGGCGGCAGCGCAGGCGTCTCGGTCGCCTCCGGCAGGTCGTAGCGCACCAGCTCGTGCGGCGAGTTGGGATCGACGAAACCGGGGACCGCGGTGAAGCCGGAGTCGTCTTGGATGACGTTTCCGTCGGCGTCGACCAGGGGGACGGGGGGCTCGCTGTCGTGCGTGTAGATCGTGGCGCCGACGATGACGAGGGCGATCACCGCCACCACCATTCCTCTCACTGCGATTGCGACCATGTCCACCTCCGTTTCGTCCAGATGGGGCGTCGATGCGGGCGATGCATCATGTCTCTTGCGGGTGCGGCACCATGCAGAGGGCGGATGACCGTGGCGCACGCTCAGCCACGCACCAGCGGGACCTGATACCGATTGCGTCTGCCGGAACGTATTCCGCCGGCTTCGTGGCGCTCACGCCGTTCTCGTCGGACGCTTGGGCGCTGGTGTTGTGTCGAGATTTGTGTCGCGCGGCTCACCGATCTCGTCTTGTATAGGACAGTGTAACATGTCCGAAGAGTTCCATCTTCGTAGGCGATGCCTGGTCTCTAGTGGCCCGCGCTCCCGCGCGGCCTGGGGCCGGCGCAGCGCGAACGCCCGTCTCCTCGCCGGGAGGGCGGCATGACCTCGGCCGTGCTGGACCGGTATGCTCACGAGGTTCCCCGCCCCACGCCCCGGCCGCGCGCCCTGCCTGCGCCGGACGGGAGCGATGTCACGGCCGATATCCTCAAGCAACTCGGTCTCGCCGTCCTGGTGGTCGATGCCGAGGATCATATCACCTACGCCAACGACTGGGCATGCGACCAGCTGGGCCACGATCTTGTGAATACGCCGTTCGCCGATCTGTGGTCGGAGGACGCGGGTGACGTGCAGTTGATGCTCTCGGCGGTCGCCGCGGCACCGGGCTGGCGCAACTTCAAGCTCAGGCCGAAGCGAGCCTCCGCCGGGGATGCGGCCGCCGTCACGCTGCGCGGGCGTCCGATCGTGCTGAACCGGCCGCCGGTGCTGCCGTCGCGCCATATCCTGATCACCAGCGACGCGCTGTCGTCGGCGGCGGATCTGGTGGTGCCCGAGCCGCAGCGCCCGGGGGCCCTCGAGGATGGGCATAGCGCTGGAGAGGTCGACGCGCAGCGCGAGCTGATCCACCGCGTCAAGAACAACCTCGCGCTGCTGATGTCGCTGGTGCGCACCGCACGGCGCAACGTGAACGACCAGAGCGCCGACGAGGAGATCTCCGGCCTGGAGCGGCGGCTGATGTCGATCTCCGCGATGCACGACGTGCTTGACGCGCACCGCGAGACGGCATCGCTGCGGGCGGACGATCTGCTGCGCCGCGTGTGCGAAGGTCTGACGGACGCGCTGGCCCCGGCCGGGGTCGCCATCACCTGCGCTCTGGAGCCGTTGGAGGTGCCGGTGGCGCTCGGCTCGCCGATCGCGCTGATCGTCAACGAGCTGCTGACGAACGCGCTGAAGCACGGATATCCCGATGGCCGGCACGGCGAGGTTCAAGTGGCGCTTCACCTGCGCGACGACGGTCTGCACGAGATTTGCGTCCGCGACGACGGTGTGGGCAAGGCCGGTGCCAAGGCCGCCAGGAGGGGCAGCCACGGGTCCGGCGGCGGCATCGTGCGCGCGCTGGTGATGCAGCTCGGCGGCACCCTCGAGGCGCTGGAGCAGGACGCCGGCACCGGCTGGGCGCTTCGCTTCTCCGCCTGAGCCGCCGCCGCGCTCTGCCGGGAGCGGTGACCCAGTGATCGCGCCGCCTTGCTTGCGCGCCGCCAGTCGAGGATGATGGGAACGGTCGCGCACCGGCGCAGCCGCCCCCGTCCAGCCCCGGCTTGGAAGTCCCATGCGCTCTTTCTACGCGGCCGAGACCGCGCACCACAGCCCGAAGTCCTTCATCCTGCGCGGCCGCATCGCGCAGAACGAGGAGCGGCCCGAGAGGGCGGAGCGCCTGCTCGCCGGCCTCGCCCGGCTGAACCTTACCGCGGAAGAGCCGCCCGTCGCCTCGGCGTCGACGCGCTCGGCCGTCCACTCGCCCCGCTACCTCGACTTTCTGGAGGGCGCGCACGCCGCTTGGCAGGCGCTGCCGAACGCCAGCGAGGAGGTGCTCGCCAACGCCCAGCCGCGCCTCGCGCATGCGTCGTACCCCACCGGGATCGTCGGCCGCGCCGGCTGGCACATGGGCGACGGCGCGGTGCCGATCGGGCCGGGGACGTGGCAGGCGGCCTGCCGAGCGGCCGACGCCGCCGTCGCCGCCGCCGAGGAGGTCGCCGCCACCGGCCATGCCGCCTACGCGCTCGCCCGCCCGCCCGGACACCATGCGGCGCGCGAGGTCGCCGGCGGGCACTGCTTCATCAACAACGCCGCCATCGCCGCCGAGGCGCTGATCGCAAAGGGCGCGCGCCCGGTCATCCTCGACATCGACGTGCATCACGGCAACGGCACGCAGGCGATCACGTACGATCGCGGCGACATCCTGTTCATTTCGATCCACGCGGACCCGTCGCGCTTCTACCCCTGGTTCTGGGGCCACACCCACGAGAGCGGCGTTGGCGCCGGCGAGGGCGCCAACATCAACATGCCGCTCCCCATCGGCGCGGACGACGCGGCTTGGCTGGAGGCCATCGCCGCCGCGCTTCCCCACATCACCCGCTTCGTCGCCGACTGCATGGTGCTGTCGCTGGGGCTGGATGTTCACGCCAGCGATCCGCTCGGCGGCATGAGCGTCACCACCGAGGGGATCGGCCGGGCCGGGGAGCTTCTCGGCGCGGCGGGTTTGCCCACCGCCATCATCCAGGAGGGCGGCTACCTCTCCGAGCCGCTGACCGACAACATCGCCGCCTTCCTCTCCGGCTTCCTCGGAGCGGCATCATGAGAGCCGCCAACGACCCCGGCACGCCCACCGGCCGGCGGCCCGGCCTCCCGGGCCCGCCGGTGTTCGCGGGCGACGTCGCCGTGCGCGCCATCGAGGAGACCGCCGCCGTCACGACGATGACGTTCGACGCGCCAGCCACCTTTCAAAGCGCGCGGGCGGGGCAGTTCATGCTGGTCAGCTCCAACCGCGAGGGGGCGCCGTTGCTCGCCCGCCCCATGAGCATCATCGGCACCGACCCGCTCGAAATCGCGTTCGGCTACCAGGGCGAGGGAACGCGCCTGATCGCCGCCGCCCTGCCGGGCGAGGCGCTGCATCTCTTCGGGCCCCTCGGCCACCCGTTCGAGCCGCTGGGGCCGGACGCCGTCATCGTGGTGGAGGGAGCGCACTTCGGCACCATGCTGGCGCTCTGCCACGAGCGGCGCGCCGCCGGCCAGACGACACGCGTGCTCTTCGTCACCCGCCCGCCCGAGGCGCCCGCCGGCCCCGCCACCGCCGGCGAGCAGGACGCGGCGCTGATCGCGATGTTCGAGCCGCTGGCCGACGTGCAGCAGGTAACGGGCGAGGCCGTGGCCGACGCGCTGGCGGCGGCGCGCCCCGCCGCAGTCGCGGCCGGGGCGTTCGACCACGTGATGGCCGTCGTGCAGGACTGGTGCGAGCGCGAGGGCGTCCCCGGCGTCGCCGCGCTGCAGGTGGCGATGCCGTGCGGGATCGGCGCCTGCAAGTCGTGCATCCGCAAGTTCCGTGACGATCGCTATCACCTGGTGTGCGAGGGGCCGATCTTTCCCATCGAGGCGGTGGCGTTCCGATGAGCGCCTCGATGCCTGACCTCGCGATGCCGGACCTGTCGGTCGAGATCGGCAGCCGTCACGCTGAAGAACCCGGTGATCCCGGCCTCCGGCACGTTCGCCGCCTCCTACGCCCGAGTGTTCGACCTCGCTCGCCTGGGCGGCCTCGTCCCCAAGACGCTGATGCCCGGCTACCGTCCCGGCCACCCGCCGCAACCGGCTGACCGAGACGGGCGGCGGCCTGCTCAATGCCGTCGGCATCCCGTCCGACGGGGTCGAGGCGTTCCTCGCCGACACGCTGCCCCACTACCTCGGCTGGGACACGCCCGTCATCGTCTCCATCTCGGCCGATACCGCGGCCGGCTTCAACGAGCTGATCGACAGTCTCCAAGGGACCGGCGTCGCGGCCATCGAGCTCAACCTCTCCTGCCCCAATCTCGAGGAGGGCGGGCGCTCGTTCGCGCTGGACCCGGCCGCCTCGGCCGAGGTCGTCGCCGCCTGCCGTGGCACGCGCCTGCCGCTGTGGGCGAAGCTCTCGCCCAACGCGGAGGACATCGCCGCGGTGGCGGCCGCCAGTGTCGAGGCGGGAGCCGACGCGCTCATCGTCGCCAATACGCTGACCGGGATCGCCTTCCGCCGCGACGGCCGGCCCGCGCTCGCCAACGTCACCGGTGGCCTCTCCGGCATGCCGGTGAAGCCGGTGAATCTCCGCTGCACCTACCAGGTCGCGCAGGCGTTGCCGGGGGTGCCGATCGTCGGCTGCGGCGGGATCGCCACTCTGCAGGACGCGCTCGATTACATGGCCGCCGGTGCCACCGCGGTGGCGGTCGGCTCGGCGACGTTCTCGCGTCCGCTCACCATGGTGCATCTGATCGACGCGCTCGCCACCCACTGCACCGCCAACGGGATCGCCGCCCGCGATCTGACCCGCCGTCGCGCCTGACGCCGCACACGCGCGCCAGCTTCTGGGACCTCCGCCACCACGATCGACCGACACCCTCACCATCCGCCGCCCCGACGACTTCCACCTTCACCTGCGCGACGGGGCCATCCTGGAGGCGTGCGCCAAGGGCTCCCTCGACTTCGGCCGCGCGATCATCATGCCGAACCTGATCCCGCCGGTGGTCGATGCACCGATGGTGCGGGCGTACCGCGAGCGCATCATGGCCGCGGTCGCTGGCGCCGGGGTGGGCTTCGACCCGCTGATGACGCTCTACCTCACCGACGCCACAACTCCCGCCACCATCGACGAGGTCGCCGGTCTCTGCACCGCGGCCAAGCTCTACCCGGCGCACGCGACCACGAACTCCGCATCCGGCGTCAACGACGTCGAGGCGCTGACGCCGGTGCTGGAGCGGATGGCCGAGCGCGGGCTGGTCCTGTGCATCCACGGCGAGGTGACGGACCACGCGGTCGACATCTTCGACCGCGAGGCGGTCTTCCTGGAGCGCGTGCTGGCGCCGCTCCGGGCCCGCGTGCCGGAGCTCGAAGATCGTGCTGGAGCACCTCTCCACCCGCTCCGCCATCGACTTCGTGCGCGGGGCGGACAACATGGCCGGGACGATCACCGCCCACCACCTCGTCATCGACCGCAACGATCTCCTCGCCGGCGGCATCCGCCCGCACAACTACTGCCTCCCCATCGTGAAGCGGCGAGAGGACCGCGAGGCGCTGGTCGCCGCCGCCACGGGCGACGACGCCGCGTTCTTCTTCGGCTCCGACTCCGCACCGCATACGGACCCGCGCAAGCTCGGCCCCTGCGGCGCGGCGGGCTGCTTCACCGCCCCGGTGGCGCTCGCCATCCTGGCGCACCTCTTCGAGGCGGTCGGCGCGCTGGACAGGCTGGAGGCGTTCGTGTCGGACCGTGGCGCGGCCTTCTACGGGCTCGCCCCGAATGCGGAGACGGTGACGCTGCGGCGCGGCGCCCCGGTGCCGCTGGATCCGGTCGCCACCGCCGACGGGCCGATCACCCTGTTCGACCCCGGCTTCGAGATCACGTGGCGGGTGGACGGCACGCCAGCCCTTGATGGACGGTGACGGCTGCGCCATGAGGATGCGCGGCACGCGCCCGTGCGATGCCGCGCGCCGATCCATGCGCTTCAGATAAGGGACCGTCGATGACCGCCGCCACCATCCTGCCTCGCGAGGACGTCGCGCGGATCGCCGCCCGTGCGCTGCTCGAGGTGCAGGCCGTGCACCTGCGTCCGGAGGAGCCGTTCACCTACACCTCGGGGCTCAAGTCGCCGGTCTACGTCGACTGCCGCAAGCTGATCGCCTATCCGCGGCTGCGCGCGACCCTGATGCAGCTGGGCGTCGGCTCGCTCGCCCGCGACGTCGGGCTGGAGCGGTTCGACGCGGTGGCCGGCGGCGAGACGGCGGGGATCCCGTTCGCGGCGTGGATGGCCGACCTGATGGCGCTCCCCATGCAGTACGTGCGCAAGGCGCCCAAAGGGTTCGGTCGCAACGCGCAGATCGAGGGCGCCTTCCAGGAAGGCCAGCGGACGCTGCTGGTGGAGGACCTCGCCACGGACGGCGGCAGCAAGGTGCGCTTCGCCGAGGCGCTGCGGGCGGCCGGTGCGGAGGTGGCGCATTGCTTCGTGGTCTTCCATCACGACATTTTCCCCGGCTCCAGTGATGCGCTCGGCCGGCACGGCATGGCCCTGCACGCCCTCGCCCGCTGGAGCGACGTGATGCGCGTGGCCAGCGACGACCGCACCCTGGACCGCCGGGCGCTGGCCGAGGTGGAGAAATTTCTCGGCGCGCCGCTCGCATGGAGCGCGGCCCACGGCGGCATCGACCGGCTGCACTCCTGACGGATCGGCCGGGGCCCGTCCGCAGTACACCGCCTGTGCGACGGCCGAGTCCGACGGCGTAGGCGTGGAAGCATCCAGCGCCGCGCCCCCACTCGCCGGGGACATGGCATCATTTCGCCGGGCGGTGGGGCCGGGCGGCGTCGGCAAGTTCGCGCCGGCCGGTCTCGCGCTGATCTTCGATGACGCTGTGCGCCGCGTCGCGCGGGAAGCCGAGCGCCACCAAGGTTTCTTCGCCCATCTGCAGCGAAGCCTCGAACGCCTCGAGCACCACCTCGTCCGCTCCCAGCGCGTAGAGCTCCGAGGCGTTGGAGGTGTCGCGGGCGCGCACGATCACCGGCACCTTCAGGCCCGAGGCGCGCAGGAGGCGGATCGCGTCGGCGTTGGCGGCGGGGCTGTCCATGGTGAGGATGATGGCTCGCGCGGTGCGCACGTGTGCGTTCTGCAGAACGTCGAGCCGGCGGACGTCGCCGAAATAGACCGGCAGGCCTTTGGCCCGTGCGTGGGTAACGGCGCGCGAGTTCATCTCCAGGGCGAGATACGGGATGCGGCGGGCATCGAGCAGCGCGCCGATGGAGCGGCCGATGCGGCCGAAGCCGGCGATGATGACGTGATTGTCCGGCGCGGCCGAGGCCAGCTGGGCCGAGGCCGGAACGTGTTCGCGCTGGCTGGTGGCGAAGCGCTCCGTGAACCGCTGGATGAGGCCGGACGAGGCCGTCGTCAGCGCCATCGCCACACCCGCCGATACGACGAGGAGCCGCGCCACGTCCGACGGGACCACCCCCAGCGAGTAGGCGAGCGACAGGCCGACCAGCGAGAACTCGCCGATCTGCGCCAGCATCAGACCGCTCTCGACAGCCACCGCCAGCGGTTGGCGGAAGAGGAGCGCCAGTGCGGTGATGATCAGCGCTTTGATGACGGATACGACGACGATGATCGCAAGCAGCGTCAGCGGTTGCTGGATCACGATGAGCGGGTCGATCGTCATCCCGACCGAGAGGAAGAACAGGCCGAGCAGCAGGCCCTTGAAGGGTGCAATCTCCACCTCGAGCTGGTGCGAGAACTCGGTGTCGGCAAAGACCAGTCCGGCGAGAAACGCGCCCAGCGCCATCGACAGCCCGGCCATGGACGTCGCTTCGGCCGTACCGAGGATGACGAGGAGCGCGGCGGCGGTGAACATGTCGCGATCCTGCCGGGCGCCGATGAAGCGCAGGATCGGCGCCAGAACCCGCCGACCGGCGAGCAGGATGAAGGTGATCATCGCGGCCGCCAGCGCCAGGCTCTTGGCGAGGTGCATGAAGACGCTGGTGTCGCCCTCGCCGCCGGCCATGGAGCCGATGACGAGGAGGACCGGCACGACGGCGATGTCCTGCATCAGCAGGATCGAGAACATCACCTGTCCCGGCGGCGAGGCGAGGCGGCCCGCGCTGATGAGGAGCTGCACCACGATGGCGGTGGAGGAAAGCGCCAGAGCCGCGCCGACCGCGACGGCCGGCTGGAGCGCCAGGCCGGCGGCGTGCCCGGCGAGCGTCAGCGCGAGGGCGGTCAGCACCACCTGCAGCCCGCCGAGGCCGAAGACCAGCCGCCGCATCGCCCAGAGCCGCGGCGCGGAGAGCTCCAGGCCGATCAAAAACAGCAGGAAGACGACGCCCAGTTCGGCGATCTTCGCCACGCCCTCGGTGTCGGAGATGGTGAACACCGTCAGCGGCACACCGAACACGTCGTCGGTGAGTTGGACGATGCCGTAGGGGCCGACGGCGATTCCGGCGAGCAAGTAGCCCAGGATCGTGTTGAGGCCGAGCCGCTGCAGGATCGGAACGACGATTCCCGCCGAGACCAGGAAGATCGCGGCTTCTCTGATGTACGGTATGGCGTGGGACGCTTCGCCTTCCATCACGGATCCTGATCGCGCTCGTTTGAGCTATGACCCTTACGGCATTGATGCCGCTCTTGTCCCGCCCGGCGGGCAAAAGGCCACCGCGGGATGTGACCTCGGTGTCACTGCGACCGGTCGAATGATACAAGGGCACTGTGTCCGCTTTATCCGGTCCGTCCCTTGGTCTATCGGCACGAACTCGACCCACCGCGACGCGTAGAGAGACAGGGCCGCATGTGGCGCAGCTGAGCGGACGGAACGAGCGGCGGCATCATCACGTCCCCCGGGGGCTGATGCACCTGCGCCCGGCGCTCTACATCTCGAGCTACTTCGGGATCGTCCTGTCGCTGGCGATGGTCGTCCCGGCGTTGATCGACCTCGCCGACGGTGAGGCGAGCTGGAGCGTGTTCGCGGTCTCGGCCGCCGGCGTCTTCTGCGTCTGCGTGCTCGGCGTGGTGTCGCTGCGCGAGACGGTGCCGAATTTCACCCCCCGGTTCGGTTTCCTGCTGACCAGCGTGATCTGGCTGACATGTTGCGTTATCGCGGCGATCCCGTTCTGGCTGTCGTCGCTGCCGATCACCCCGGCGGCCGCGTTCTTCGAGGCCGTCAGCGGGCTCACCACCACCGGTGCCACGGTGTTGTCGGAGCTGGACGCGATGCAGCGCTCGTTCCTGCTGTGGCGGTCGATGCTGCAGTGGCTGGGCGGGATCGGCATCGTCGCCATCGGGCTGTTCCTGTTCCCGTTCCTCCGCATCGGCGGCATGCAGGTGTTCCGCACGGAAAATTCGGACCGGTCCGACAAGGCGCTGCCCCGGGTGGTCTCGGTGACGCGGGCGCTGTGCTTCATCTACCTGTTCTTCTCGCTCATGTGTGCCATCGTGTATGCCGCCCTCGGCATGAGCGTGTTCGACGCGGTCTGTCACGCGATGACGACGATCGCGACCGGCGGGTTCTCAACTCATGACCGCTCGTTCGGCTTCTTCCAGGACTCGCGGCTGTTGTGGGCGGCGGTGTTCTTCATGATCGTCGGGGCGCTGCCGTTCGTCCTGTACGTCGAGGCGCTTGTGCGCGGCCGCATCAATCTGTGGCACGACTGGCAGGTTCGCACGTTCATCACCGGCATCTTCGTGGTCACGGTCGCGCTGACGATCTGGCTCGACCAGACGCGCAACATCGACGTGGCGGACGCCTTCACGCAGGCGGCCTTCAACGTGGTCTCGATCGTCACCACCACCGGCTACGCCTCGGACGACTACGCGGTGTGGGGGCCGTTCGCGTTCGGCGTGTTCTTCATCCTGACCTTCATCGGGGGGTGTTCGGGGTCCACGACCGGCGGCATCAAGGTCTACCGCTTCATCATCGTGTTCCAGGCGCTGCGGCGGGCCTTCACGCGGCTCGTCTATCCGCACGCGATGCAGCCGCTGCGCTTCGGCGACCGGATCATCGAGCAGGACGTGTTCAATTCGGTGGTGATCTACTTCATCGCGTTCTTCCTGGTGTACGGATTGACCATTCTGGCGCTGTCGCTCGCGGGCCAGGACTTCATCACGGCGTTGACCGGAGCGCAGACAGCGCTCACAAACGTGGGACCGGGTCTGGGGGAGACGATCGGTCCGGCCGGGAATTTCTCGCCGCTCGGCGAATTCGAGCTGTGGCTCCTGTCGTTCGTGATGCTGCTCGGTCGTCTCGAGATCATGACTGTGCTGATTTTGTTCACGCCGGTGTTTTGGAGGGATTGATGTCTGACGATTGGGCCTTGGCCACCCGCCTCGTGCATGAAGGCGGCATGCGCTCCCAGTTCGGCGAAACCTCCGAAGCGCTGTTTCTCACGCAGGGGTTCGTCTACGACAGCGCCGAGGAGGCGGCGGCCCGCTTCGCCGGCGAGGCGGAAGGCTACGTCTATTCGCGCTACGGCAACCCCACCGTATCGATGTTCGAGCGCCGCATGGCCGCGCTGGAAGGCGCCGAGGCCTGCCGGGCGACCACGTCGGGCATGGCGGCGGTTACGGCCGCGCTGACGGCGGCGCTGCGGGCGGGCGACCACATCGTCGCCGCGGGCGCGCTGTTCGGCGGCTGCCGCTACATCGTCGAGACCTACCTGCCGCGCTTCGGCGTCGAGGCGACGCTGGTGGACGGGGAGGACCTCGCCGCGTGGGAGGCGGCGGTGAAGCCCAACACCAAAGTCTTCTTCATGGAGAGCCCCACCAACCCGACCCTGGCGCTGGTCGATATCGCCGGGGTCTCCAACATCCGCGACGCCAAGGCGCCCAGCGCCCAGGTCGTGGTCGACAACGTGTTCGCGACGCCGCTGTGGCAGAGCCCGCTGACGCTCGGGGCGGATATCGTGGTCTACTCGGCCACCAAGCACATCGACGGGCAGGGGCGGTGCCTCGGCGGCGCGATCCTGGGCCGTGAGGAGTGGATCACGGACAATCTGGACATCATCCTGCGCCAGACCGGGCCGTGCATGAGCCCCTTCAACGCGTGGGTGCTGCTGAAGGCCCTGGAGACGCTGCCGCTTCGCATCCGCGCGCAAACGGCGACGGCCGCCGAGGTGGCCGATGCGCTGGCGAGCCACAAGATGGTCCGCCGCGTCATCTATCCGGGACGCGACGACCATCCGCAGGCCGAGCTCGCCCGCCGGCAGATGGGCGCGGGCTCGACTCTGCTGGCCTTCTCCATCGAGGGTGGCCGCGAGGAGGCCTTCCGCGTGGCCAACGCGCTCGAGCTGGTGAAGCTCTCCAACAATCTGGGCGACGCCAAGAGCCTGCTGACGCACCCGGCGACGACCACGCACAAGAATCTGGCGCCGGAGGCCCGCGCGGTGCTGGGCATCGACGACGGCCTCCTGCGCCTGTCGGTCGGCCTGGAAGACGCTGGCGATCTCATCGCGGATCTCACGCAGGCGCTCGACAAGGCGCTGGGCATGGCGCCGATGCGACAGGCGGGCGAATAGGCGCCCCCGCCGTCGATGCATCCTGCCCGCTCTCCCTGGGCGTGGCGGATGGCCTCAGGCCGCAAGTCCCAATTGTCTCGAACATTTCTTAGGAGCGTTGTCCTTTTCTCGCGTCGACCAGATTGAGGCGGCTTCCGGTGGCCTCCCGACGATCCGAGCCGATCACCGCGTCCGGTGAGAGCGGTCGGCAGGCGTGCGCAGCGCTGACATGAAGGTGGCGCCGCCTTCACAACGAGGAGAGGGAACTCTATCTGAGACGGGTGCCGCCGCTGCTGCGTGGTGGTTCGAACCGCGTCCGGGTGCCGGGCGGAATTCGCCGCCGGCGCGTCGAGCCGGCATGAAGAGCGCGCCCGCGCGCTCGGCTAGGATATCTTCATGACCGCGACTGTGCGCTACTTCGGTTGGCCGCTCGGCCTGACTGTCCTCGGGCTCATTCTCGCATTCGTGGTCGGCTACATGACGAAGGGCACGCTGGCAGGCGGGATGTCCTTTCTCGCGGTCGGTATCGTCCTGGCGGCGCTGGAAATTTCGCTCTCGTTCGACAACGCCATCGTCAACGCCAACAAGCTCAAGACGATGGATCCCAAGTGGCAGCGCCGCTTCCTGACCTGGGGCATCCTCATCGCCGTCTTCGGCATGCGCATCGTGTTCCCGCTGGCGGTTGTGGCCATCGCCGCGCACCTGGGCCCGATCCAGGCCGTCGTCCTGGCGGCCACCAAGCCGGCCGAATATTCCGCCATCATGAACGACGCGCACCTCTCCATCGCCGCGTTCGGCGGCACGTTCCTGATGATGGTCGCGCTCACCTATTTCATCGACGAAGAGAAGGAGATCGACTGGGTCCACGCGGTCGAGCACCGGCTGCGGCGCTGCGCGTCCGTGCGTGGCTTGGAGATGGCCTTCGTGCTGCTCCTGGCGCTCGTCATCTCCGAAGCGCAGCCGGAGGCGGACGAGATGACCTTCCTCTTCAGCGCCGTCTGCGGCCTGGTGACGTTCTCGGCGGTCGACATTCTGGGCCGCCTGCTGGATCAGACGAACGAGGTCCAGGGCACGGTGGCCCGCGGCGGTTTCGGCGCCTTCCTGTATCTCGAAGTGCTGGATGCCTCGTTCTCGTTCGACGGTGTGGTCGGTGCATTCGCGCTGACGCAGAACCTCTTCCTGATCGCCATCGGCCTCGGCATCGGCGCCCTTTACGTGCGCTCCATGACCATCATGCTGGTCGAGCGCGGCACCCTCGCCCAGTTCCGCTATCTCGAGCACGGCGCGTTCTATTCGATCCTGGTGCTGTCGGGGATCATGTACGCGCAGTCGATGGTGCACGTGCCGGAGCTGGTCACTGGCCTGCTCGGCGCTTCATTGATCATTCTGGCGCTCTGGTCCTCGGTCCAGTACAACAAGCGCGCCGCGATCCACGACAGCAACCGCGCCTGAGGGCGCCACGCCCCGATGACGGCGCCGCGTCGCCCATTCCCACAGCCGCCCGCCTGAGCGCTTGCATGCCGCCGCGGGAACATCGCGCTCGAGCCTATGCCTGACGATCCCTACGCCAAGTACCTCGCGTTCCTGGACTATCACCGCGAGCGGCCGCAGCCCGTCCGCACGCCGGTGATCGAGATCATCCTCGACGCGACCGTGACAGGAGTCGGCGATTTGGTGCGCGCCCCGCAGGGCGTGGAGATCCAGGACAGCGGCGTCTACCACGCGGATGGCGCGCTATGCGGGCTCGGCCTGCACCGGGCGAGCAACATCCCGCAGGACAACATCGCGCCCGACCCTCTCCCGTCCGAACGGCGCGCCCGCGGTGAGTTGGTGCCCGGCCGGCACCTGTTCGGCGGGATCATCGGCCCGCATTTCGGGCACTTCCTGGTGGAGAGCCTCGGGCGGCTGTGGGCGGCGGAGCATCTCAAGGGCACGTTCAACTCGCTCGTATACATCCGCATCCACGGCCGCAAGCGCACGCCGATCGCCGACTTCGGCGCGGGCGTCCTGGCGGCATTGAGCCTCGACCTGCCGGTGCACACGGTGGTGCGGCCGACCGCCTTCGCCGAACTTGTCGTGCCGAGCCAGCTGTTCGGCTTCCACCTGCGCGAGGGGCACCCGCTGTTCCACGCGTTCGTGCACCGCCATCTGCGCGCGTTCAGCGCCGGCGGGGACGGCGCGCGGCGGCTCTACGTGTCGCGGCGCAAGCTGGGGGACATCTCGGGCGAGGAGGCCCGGGAGGCGCTGCTGGAGGGTCACGGCTACCGCGTGATCCACCCCGAGACGCTGAGCTTCGCCGACCAGCTCGCCGCATACAATGCGGCCAACTCGGTGCTGCTGGCGGAGGGATCCGCGGTGCATGTATTTGCGATGGTGGCGCGGGCGGATCAACGCTGCGGCATCATCCAGCGGCGCCCCGGCGTGTTCGCCGGCGGCATGGATCATCTGCGCGGCTTCTCGGGGCGGCCGGGTGTGCTCATCCCGGGCGATCCGGCCGACACGCTCGCCGAGCGGCTGGAGGCGGCCGGCTTCCTGTGAGGTTCGAGGCGGCTTCGGCGTGCGGCTGTGCGTGCCGCCCTTGCGGTGCCGCGATGGCGCGATAGGTTTGAGGGGCCGCACCGGCAATGGCGGCCAGCGAGGACCGATGAGCTTTTCCGCGACCGCTTGGGCCCGCAACGAGGCGGCCTACGAGACCATCCGCACGATGCCCTTCAACGCCGAGCTGGCGGAGGGCACACTCTCACGCGCCACGTTCGAGCACTACATCGTCCAGGACGCGCACTATCTGATCGGGTTCGGCCGCGCGCTCGCGCTCGCGGCGGCCAAGGCGCCGCATCCGGACCGGATCGTGCAGTTCGTCGACGCCGCCAAGGAGGCAATTGTCGTGGAGCGCGCGCTGCACGGCTCGTTCTTCGAGGAGTGGGGCATCGACTCCAACACCTTCGCCGACACCCCGGTGTCGCCCGCGTGTCACCACTACGTGTCGTATCTGATCGCGACGGCCTTCGCCGAATCCTACGAGATCCTGTTGGCCGCGCTCCTGCCCTGCTTCTGGATCTACGCCGAGGTGGGGCGTGACATTCACAGCCGCGCGGCGGCGGGCAACCCCTATCAGAAGTGGATCGATACCTACGCCGACGAGGACTTCCACGAGGCTGTCCAAGGGATGCGCACGGCAGCCGACGAGGCGGCCTCCGGCGCCACCGCGGAGACACGCGACGCGATGCTGTCGGCCTACAACGCGGCCACGCAGCTGGAGTACATCTTCTGGGAGTCGGCCTACCACCGCCGGGACTGGCCGCTGTGACAGCGCCGCCGGGCGTCGCGCGCCGTCCTCGCCGCCAGCGTGAAACGCTGAGGGTCGCGCCGTGACGTTGTCGTCCGGGCGCCTCATGCTCTGCGGGATCGGGTTGATCGCCGCGGCGTTCGCAGTCGTGCCATTGGCGACTGCTTTGTGGCCCGGGGGGCTCGCCGGCTACTGCCTGGTCCTAGCGCTCTACTGGGTGCTGTTCTGCGTCCCGGTGGCCTACGCGTCGGGCGCGTTCCGGCTGGGGCTGTCGTTCAAGCTGAACGGGGCCATTTGGGTGCCGGTCGTGATCCTGCTGCAGGCGCTGGGCTATGCCGTCTACGGTCTCACCCAGGGGCTCGCGTCGCTGCCCGTCGAGGCGCTGGCCCTCGGCGCTCTGGCCGCCTTCGTCAATGCGCCGCTGGAGGAGTTCGCCTGGCGCGGCGCCTATCTCGCCGTCGCACGGCGCAATCCGCTGGTGCAGGCGGTCGGTGTGTGGATCTTCGCCCTGTGGCACGTGCCGCTGATGCTGGCGAGCGGGGTCAGTTTCGGCGAGAACGCGGTGTCGGTCGTCGCCGGGACCTTCGTCCTCGGCTCACTGTGGGCGATCGGCAGCTACTGGACCGGGACGATCGGCTGGGCCGTCGTCGGGCACATCATCGTCAATATGGTGGCGTTCCCGGCCCTCATCGCGGCCAACTCGTAGACCGGGTGGCTCCCTTCGCGGTCGGGCCTGCGTTAGTCCAACGGCAGCTCGAGGCCGGGGCCCGGGCCGTGGACGCTGTCCACCGCATGCACTGTGACCGACGGCGTGCCCGGCGGAACGGTGACGCCTGTCAGGCTGCGCGTGAAGGGTTGCTCGTTCACGTGCGGGTGGTGGAGGACGCGGGTGCCGAGTTCGGTCCCATCGGCATCGGTCACCACGAAGGCGTTGGCGTAGTGGTCCCAACCGGTATCGGCATGGCGGATGGTGACGTCGAAGCGCCAGGTGTCGCCGGTGCGCGACGCTTTGACGTCGACCACGGTGGGACTGTCCGCCGTCGCGGGGCCGGTAAGGGCGCCGAGGGAAACGGCGAGCGCGATCAGGCGGAAGCGTCGGACCATGGTGTCACCCGTCGGAGCGTCAGATTGATGCGGCCGCCGCCGTCGATCAGGCGCGACGAGCCGGCGAGCACGCGATCGATGCCATGGTACATCAATCGCGACTCGCCGCCGAACACGACCACGTCACCGGAGGCGAGGCGCACCGAGCGGGTGGGGCCGCGCCGCGTCGTCCCGCCCATGCGGAAAATCGCGGTATCGCCGAGCGAAATCGAAACGACCGGCGCCTCGAAGGTTTCCTCGTCGCTGTCCTGATGCATGCCGAGCTTGGCGCCCTCGTCGTAGATGTTGACGAGGCAGGCCTCCGGCTCGGCCGGCGCGCCGAGCTGGCGCCACAGCGCCACCAGCGCCTCGGGCATCGGCGGCCAGGGCTTGCCGGTCTCGGGGTGTCTCGGCTGATAGCGGTACCCGCTCTTGTCGGCGACCCACCCCAGGGAGCCGCAGTTGGTCATCATCACCGAAAACGGCTTGCCGGTGCGCGGCATCGTCGGCCGGTAGAGCGGCGACTTTTTGATGACCTTGCGAATGTCCGCCAGCAGGGCGCGCTGCGCCGCCGGCGAGAGCATTCCGGGATGGATCGCGAGACCGGCGGCTTCGATCGTGTCGGCCATAAGCGCCCACTGGTATCCGGGAACGGGTGCAAGCTTCGGAGCGGACCAGTGCATGATTGGGCGGCGGAAGGCAAATTTCTGGGCCGCCGATCCGCCGGGGCGCCGCGATCGTTACCTCGGCGCGCCGCAGGTCACCTTTGTGTGCCCTCTTATCCCCGAGAACGGGTGGACTAGGTGAGGGCGCGGTCGGAGGCGCACCCGTGCTCCGGCCTCGGTTACGCATCCGACGCGTGATGCGTCAGTCACTTACGGAGACACACCTCATGCGCCATATCCTCGCCGCCGCCGCCACATCGCTCGCGCTCATGCTGCCCGCCTCGGCTGAACAGCTCGACATTCCGTCCGGCACCTACAAGAACGATCCGACGCACTCGTCGATCGTCTGGAAGGTGTCGCACTTCGGCTATTCCACCTACACCGGCTTCTTCGCCCGCGACGCGATCGACGCCACCATCGAGCTCGACGCCGACGACGTCGCGAACTCGGAATTGAACGTGACGCTGAACGGCACCGAGGTGCGGACGCTGCACTCCGGCGCCGGAGGACTTCAACGCCGAGATCGCCTCCGACATGTTCATGAACACGGTAGAGTACCCCGAGATCACCTTCACCGCGACGAACATCGAAGTGACCGGCGAGAACACCGCCGAGATCACCGGCGACCTGACGATCGCGGGCCAGACCCATCCGCTGACGCTTTCGACGACGCTCAACCAGGCCGCCAACCACCCGATGGCCGGCACCCCCGCGCTCGGCATCACCGCCACCGGCACGCTGATGCGCTCGCAGTGGGGCAACGAGGGGCTGCTCGGCCCGATCTCCGACGAGGTCACCATCGAGATCCAGGCCGAGTTCATGCAGCAGAGCTGACGCGAGACGACCGCCTGCCAGCATTCCGCGCCAGCGGGCGGTGAGCGTCCTGCGGCGATGTGCGGTGCAGGATGCGCGAATGGGGCGGTGGGGATGATCCCCCTCCGCCCCATGCTATATCGAGCCGCTTGCGGCTGATGTCGGAGAGGGACCCCGTGCCGACCACCACCGAACCGCCATTCCGCGCCTCCCGCTACACCACCGGCGCGATCGTCCTGCACTGGGTGATCGCGGTGCTGGTCATCCTGCAGATCGCGGGCGGCTACGTGATGGACGACGCCGTCGAGGAAGGCTCGGCGCTGCAGTACACGCTGTTCCAGCTGCACAAGAGTGTGGGCGTGACGGTGCTGCTGTTGACGGTCGCCCGCATCCTGTGGCGGCTTTTCAATCCGCCGCCTGCCGACCCGCCCGGCGTTTCGGCGACGGATCGGCGGATCGCCGGCATCGCACACCGGATCTTCTACGTGCTGCTCTTGGCGATTCCGCTGGCCGGCTGGCTGGTGATCACGGTGTCGCCGATCCAGATCGCGACGGTGCTCTACTTCCAGGACTGGCTACCGTGGCCGAATCTACCGGTCTTGGGGAGCCTGTCGCCCGATGCACGCGCCGGGATCGAGCATCTCGCCCAAGACGTCCACGGCATCCTTGCCTATGCGATGGGCGCTCTGGTGCTGCTGCACATCGGCGGCGCGATGAAGCACCAGTTGAAGGATGGGCGGTACCTGCGCCGCATGACGGGCTTTGCCGGCGGTGACGGTCCGCGCAACGCGTTTGGCCACGCGACAACCGTGGTGACGACGCTGGCGATCGCCTTGGTCATCATCGGCTCGGCCGGGATTGCGCGCCACACCGCGCAGGGGGCGCAGGCGGATGACGGCGTTTCGCCCGACCAAGCGGCGGTGCTCGGCGCCGAGCCGGCGTCGACCGCCGAAGTCGCGGCCGTCGGCCCGGTCGCCGCCACCACCGACGAGACGCCCGCCGCGTCGGAGCCGGCATCGCCTGCCGCCGTCGTCCCGCAGTGGGCCGTGCGGCCGGATGAAAGCGCGCTCACCTTCCGCTTCGGCTATCAGTCCGGCGAAGTGGTCGCCCGTTTCGACGCCTTCGACGCCGACATCGCCTTCGACCCCGACCATCTCGACCAGTCGGCGATCCAGGTCGACGTGGACCTTGCCAGCGTCGCGATTGAGAGCGGTGGTGTGGCGATGACACAGCTTCGCGGGCCGGACGGCCTCGCCGTCGACGATAGCGCCACGGCGACGTTCACCTCGGACACGATCCGCGCCACCGACGAGGGGTACGTCGCCGAGGGGCGGCTGACGCTGCGGTCGGCCGAACAGCCGGCGAGCCTCGCCTTCACCCTCGAAATCGATGGAGACCAGGCGATTGCGCATGGCAGCACCACGCTGGAGCGTCTTGCGTTCGACATCGGTGCGCAAAGCGATCCAAAGGGCGGAACCGTGTCGCCTACGGTGCGCATCGAGTTCGACCTGATGGCCGATCGTCAGTGATCTGGACGTCTTCGGCGCGCGCCGCGACTTGTGCGTCACATCACTGGTCTTATATCTGGCCACTGTACGGGGGCGAACGCGCCCCTGGATTTCTGTCACGCGAACCGGGGACCGGTTACGTGAGATTGGGGACGCCATAACGGGTCCCTCCGGTCCGCCACGAAGGAGAGAACATGAGCAAAGTCATCGGCATCGACCTCGGCACGACCAACTCGTGCGTCGCCGTCATGGACGGCAAGAACGCGAAGGTCATCGAGAACGCCGAGGGCATGCGCACCACCCCGTCGATGGTCGCCTTCACCGAGGACGGTGAGCGTCTCGTCGGCCAGCCGGCCAAGCGCCAGGCGGTCACCAACCCCGAAAACACCCTTTTCGCCGTCAAGCGCCTGATCGGCCGCCGGTACGCCGATCCCACGGTCGACAAGGACAAGGGCCTCGTCCCGTACAAGATCGTCAAGGCCGACAATGGCGACGCCTGGGTGAAGGCGCGCGGCAAGGACTACAGCCCGTCGCCAGATTTCCGCCTTCATCCTGCAGAAGATGAAGGAGACCGCCGAGGCCTATCTCGGTGAGACGGTCGACGCAGGCCGTCATCACGGTCCCGGCCTACTTCAACGACAGCCAGCGTCAGGCCACCAAGGACGCCGGCAAGATCGCCGGTCTCGAGGTCCTGCGCATCATCAACGAGCCGACCGCGGCCGCGCTCGCCTACGGGCTCGACAAGAAGGACGGCAAGACCATCGCGGTCTACGACCTCGGCGGCGGCACGTTCGACGTCTCGATCCTGGAGATCGGCGACGGCGTGTTCGAGGTGAAGTCGACGAACGGCGACACGTTCCTCGGCGGTGAGGACTTCGACATCCGCATCCTCGACTACCTCGCGGACGAGTTCAAGAAAGAGCAGGGCATCGACCTGCGCAAGGACAAGCTCGCCCTCCAGCGCCTGAAAGAGGCCGCGGAGAAGGCCAAGATCGAGCTGTCGTCCTCCACGCAGACCGAGGTGAACCTGCCCTTCATCACGGCCGACCAGACCGGTCCGAAGCACCTCACCATGAAGCTCATCGCGCTCCAAGCTCGAGCAGCTGGTCGAGGATCTCGTCGAGCGCACGATGGGTCCCTGCCGCGCCGCGCTGAAGGACGCGGAGCTGTCCGCCGGCCAGATCGACGAGGTCGTTCTCGTCGGCGGCATGACGCGCATGCCGAAGGTCCAGGAGGCGGTGAAGAACGTTCTTCGGCAAGGAGCCGCACAAGGGCGTGAACCCGGACGAGGTCGTCGCCATCGGCGCCGCGATCCAGGGCGGCGTGCTGCAGGGCGACGTGAAGGACGTGCTGCTTCTCGACGTGACCCCGCTGTCGCTCGGCATCGAGACGCTGGGCGGCGTGTTCACCCGCCTGATCGACCGCAACACCACGATCCCGACCAAGAAGTCCCAGGTCTTCTCGACCGCCGAGGACTCCCAGTCGGCCGTGACCATCCGCGTCTTCCAGGGTGAGCGCGAGATGGCGGCCGACAACAAGATGCTCGGCCAGTTCGACCTCGTCGGCATCCCGCCCGCGCCGCGCGGCGTGCCGCAGATCGAGGTGACGTTCGACATCGACGCCAACGGCATCGTGAACGTGTCGGCCAAGGACAAGGGCACCGGCAAGGAGCAGCAGATCCGCATCCAGGCCTCGGGCGGTCTGTCCGATTCCGACATCGACCAGATGGTGAAGGACGCCGAGATCCACGCCGAGGACGACAAGAAGCGTCGCGCCCTCGTCGAGGCGCGGAACCAGGCCGAAGCGCTGATCCACTCGACGGAGAAGATGCTCTCCGAGAACGGCGACAAGATCGCCGAGTGCCGACAAGTCCACCGTCGAGGCGGCCGTCGCGGACCTCCGCACCGCGCTCGAGGGCGACGATCTGGCGGCGATCGAGCAGCGCACCCAGGCGCTGGCGCAGGCGTCCATGAAGCTCGGCGAGGCCATGTATGCCTCGCAGCAGGGCGGCGATGACGACACCGGCGCGCCCGGTGGTCCGGATGGCGCACCGCCGATAAGGACGATGTCGTCGACGCTGACTTCGAGGAAGTGTCCGACGACGAGCGCAAGCGCTCCGCGTAAGCCGCGGCGCCGCGGTGACGCTCCCGGCACTCAATGCTCAGACGGCAGACGCGGCCCCCCCGGGGGCCGCGTTCGCTGCTGCTGCTGCCGGTTCGTTCCCAACTGTTTCCACTCTCATCGCGTGTATGCCTCCCGGGTCGCGGACGCCCCGTGACCTCGGTCGCCCCCTCAGCGCCGCTGTGGCGGCCGCCGCGCATTCGCGGCGCGGCAACGTCTTCATCGGCGACGCGGCGAACGACGACCGCGATAGTCGCCACTGGACCGGCCTTCGCGGGCGAGCGCACGTGGCCGAACATTCGCCCGGACGCGATGGGTCGCTGCCGAATACGACCATCCCGACGACCTCGCGTGACGCGTCGGATTTTGCCGCAACGCGGTGCGATCCGGCATCGCGGGCGCTGGCACCAGCGGCATCCACCGGCACCGGCTTTCCGGCTGCCGGGGTGGTAGCCGTCGGCTATGGCGCGTTGCGCCGGCCGGTGCGGGGCGAGACGCGCAGAGTGCGAAACAACGCAGCGAGACGGGGCATGCCCGCCGGGCCGCATCTTCGCGGATCCTGACGCCAGCTCCGTTGATGACAACGCACGAGATAATTTAAGAAGAGCGATGGCGACGACTCAAAAGCGCGACTATTACGAGCTTCTCGAGCGTTTCTCGGACTGTGGACGAGAAGGGCCTCAAGGCGTGCCTATCGCAAACTTGCCATGAAGTATCACCCGGACCGCAATCCGGGCGATACCGAGGCCGAGTTGATGTTCAAGGAGGTCTCCGAAGCGTACGAGGTGCTGCGCGATCCGCAGAAGCGCGCCGCCTACGACCGCTTCGGGCACGCCGCCTTCGACGGGCGCATGGGCGGTGGTGGCGCTGGCGGTCCCGGCTTCGGCACCGATTTCGCCTCGGCCATGAGCGACATCTTCGACGAGTTCTTCGGCGGGGCGCGTGGCGGCGGAGCGGCCGGTCCGCGCGGTGGACGCCATCGCGGCTCGGATTTGCGCTATAATCTCGAGATCGATCTGGAAGACTCCTTCCGCGGCAAGCGGGTGACGATCAACGTGCCGTCGAGCAGCACCTGCGATGTGTGCGAAGGCTCCGGTGCGCGGCCGGGCACCGAGCCGGTCAGCTGCCCGACCTGCCACGGTGCGGGCCGCGTGCGGGTCAGCCAGGGCTTCTTCACGCTGGAGCGAACCTGCGTGACCTGCTCTGGGCGCGGCTCGGTGGTGCGCGATCCCTGCACCAATTGCGGCGGCTCTGGCCGCGTCTCCAAGGAGCGCGAGCTTTCGGTCGAGATCCCGGCGGGGATCGAGGACGGCACCCGCATCCGCCTCGCCGGCGACGGGGAGGCCGGCG
This sequence comes from uncultured Alphaproteobacteria bacterium, assembly GCA_963771975.1. Taxonomy (GTDB): domain Bacteria; phylum Pseudomonadota; class Alphaproteobacteria; order Rhizobiales; family Amorphaceae; genus Acuticoccus. The sequence continues at coordinate 170,304 of CAVYVL010000005.1, forward strand.
TGATGGGCGGCCCGCCGGGGGACCTCTACATTTTCCTTTCGATCAAGCCGCACGACTTTTTCCAGCGCGAGGGCGCGGATCTATATTGCCGTGTGCCGATCTCTATGGCACGGGCCGCTCTCGGTGGCTCCATCGAGGTGCCGTCGATCGATGGCGAGAAGGCCAAAGTGAAGATTCCCGAGGCCACGCAGACAGGCCGTCAGTTCCGGTTGCGCGGGAAGGGCATGCCGGTCCTGCGATCGAGCCAGACCGGCGATATGTATATTCAGGTCGTCGTGGAGACGCCGCAAAAGCTTGACCCGCCGGCAGCGCGAGCTACTGACGGAGTTCGAGGAGGTGTCCTCGAACGAGAACCATCCTGAGAGTCACGGGTTCTTCTCTCGTGCCCGTGAGTTTTTCGAGAATCTCTCACAGTAGCGTCAGTCGCGACAGCAGCGCCCCGCGGAGCCCCGAATGATCGACCAAGCCCGTCAACGCGCCGAGAGAGATGCAAGTCGCGCCTCACGCAGGAGATGCGACATCTCAGCAGCGGAACACCCGTGGGCGCGACCACGCGCCGGCGAAATCCGCCTCCTGGAGGAGCTGCGCGTCCTGGCGCGGCGGACCGAGGCGGAACTTCGCCCGTCGGACACGACTCGGCAGCGCGTGCGACGGTTTCAGGACTGCGTCTGTCGACGAGGTCCGCTTCCTGCGGCAATGGGCTGGCAATCCGCTGAAGACGGGCGCGGTGGCGCCCTCCGGCCAGGAGCTGTCGCGGCTGATGGCGGGCTATGTGGAGCTGGATCGGCCCGGCGTCATCGTCGAGCTGGGGCCGGGCACGGGTGCGGTCACGCAAGCGCTGGTGGACCGCGGCGTGCCGCAGGAGCGCCTCGTGCTGATCGAGTACTCGCCGGAGTTTTGCGACGCTGCTGCGCGAGCGGTTTCCGCATGCCACGGTGATGCAGGGCAACGCCTATGCGCTCGGCGAGGTGCTGAGCGAGCTCGGCCATCCGCCGGTCGCCTCGGTCGTTTCCGGTCTGCCGCTCTTCACGCGGCCGCTGCCGGAGCGCCAGGCGCTTCTGAGCGAGGCCATGCGCGCGATGGCGCCCGGCGCGCCCTTCATCCAGTTCTCCTATGCGCTGGTTCCTGCGGTGCAAGGCCTCGTGGGCATCACCTGGTCCACGTCGCGTTGGGTGATCGCCAACCTGCCGCCCGCCCGCGTATGGCTCTACCGTTCGGACGCAGAGGACGTCGCCATCGCCGCTTAGGGCCGGCGGTCGCTCGCCGCACCGCGCTGCGCTCCTCGACCGGGTGCGCGGTCGGCGTTGTGGCGCGCCCGTGCACTGCCCATATCGGCACTGAACGGAAACGGTATCTTGTAATGACTGAGACTTCCAAGGCGCCCTGGCACGGCACGACGATTGTGACCGTGCGCAAGGGCGGCAAGGTCGTCATCGCCGGCGACGGTCAGGTGACGATGGGCCAGACGGTGATGAAGGGGACGGCACGCAAGGTGCGCCCGATCGGCAAGGGGACGGTAATCGCGGGCTTCGCCGGCGCAACCGCCGATGCCTTCACGCTTCTGGAGCGGCTCGAGGCCAAGCTCGAGCAGTACCCCGAACAATTGATGCGCGCGGCCGTCGAGCTCGCCAAGGATTGGCGCACGGACCGGTATCTGCGTCATCTGGAAGCGATGATGATCGTTGCCGACAAGGTCGAGACCCTGGTGATCACCGGCAACGGCGACGTGCTTCAGCCGGAGAACAACATCGCCGGCATCGGCTCGGGCGGCGTCTACGCGCTGGCCGCGGCGCGCGCGCTGGCCGCCGAGACGGACCTGTCGGCCGAGGAAATCGCCCGCCGCGCGATGGCGATCGCGGCCGATATCTGCGTCTACACCAACGACAGCGTCATCGTCGAAAGCCTCGACACGGCATGACCTTCGCTCAGACGCCGACGGTGCGGGCGGCCTCCATGGCGCGCCCGCCTTCTTCGGGCGGGCTGTCGATCACGCTGAGCGCACCGTTGGTCTCGAGCACGACGGCATGCACGTCGCGTAGGTCGGCATGGCCGGCGGACCGGACCGCGGCGAGGACCGCCGCTTCCGACAGCCGCACTTGGTTCATGGCCGACGGCAGCAGCCGGCCGCCGTGGACGACGAGCGTCGGCTCGGCCTTGATGGCCCGGCGCGCGGCATCCCAGCGCGAGGTCGCGAAGGCGACGATCGCCTGGCAGACCACGAGGGTGGCGAGGGCGGCCAGCCCGTCGAGCAACGCGACGCTGGGCGAGAGGATCGTGGTCGCCAGCACCGAGCCGAGCGCGACGGTGACGACGAAGTCGAACGCGTTGAGGTCGGTGAGCGTCCGTTTGCCGCTGATCCTGAGCAGCACCACGAGGGCTGCGTAGGCGAGGATCGCGAGGACGGCCACTTGTGCGACCCGAGGCGCATCAGAATATAGATCTACCATGAGCTGCGAACGCGCCCCGCGCCGGGAAGGTTTCGCAGCAATGACGAGCCGTGCCGGGATGGGCGGCAGACGGCGGGATCAACGGGTCCGCCGGTGGAAAGGAACACCATGACCGACTTCTCACCCCGCGAGATCGTCTCCGAGCTCGACCGCTACATCATCGGTCAGAAGGAGGCCAAGCGGGCCGTGGCCATCGCGCTGCGCAATCGCTGGCGCCGCCAGCAGCTCGAGGGCGACCTGCGCGAGGAGGTGATGCCCAAGAACATCCTGATGATCGGACCGACGGGCGTCGGCAAGACGGAAATCTCGCGCCGCCTCGCCAAGCTCGCCAACGCGCCGTTCATCAAGGTGGAGGCGACGAAGTTCACCGAGGTCGGTTATGTCGGCCGCGACGTGGAGCAGATCGTGCGCGACCTCGTGGAGATCGGCCTCGGCCAGGTCCGCGAGCGGCGCCGCAAGGAGGTGCGGGCGACCGCCCACGCGGCCGCCGAGGCTCGGGTGCTGGAGGCGCTGGTGGGCAAGAACGCCTCACCGGCGACGAAGGACAGCTTCGCCAAGCGCCTGCGCAACGGTGAGCTCGATGACCGCGAGATCGAGGTGGAGATCACCGCCGCGCCGCAGATGCCGAACTTCGAGCTGCCGGGGATGCCGGGCGGAAACATCGGCGTGATGAACCTGTCCGACATGTTCGGCAAGGCGTTCGGCCAGCAGAAGAAGTCCCACCGCACCACGGTGCGCGAGTCCTACGAGCTCCTCATCGCCGAGGAGTCCGACAAGCTGCTCGACGACGACAAGCTCACCCAGGAGGCGCTGCGCCAGGTCGAGAACAACGGCATCGTCTTCCTCGACGAGATCGACAAGATCACCGTGCGGTCCGACCGTGTCGGCGGCGACGTCTCGCGCGAGGGGGTGCAGCGCGACCTGCTGCCACTGGTCGAAGGCACCACCGTCACCACCAAGTACGGCCAGGTGAAGACCGACCATATCCTCTTCATCGCCTCGGGCGCATTCCACGTGTCCAAGCCGTCGGACCTCCTGCCGGAGCTTCAGGGCCGCCTGCCGATCCGCGTCGAGCTGCAGCCGCTCACCAAGGAAGACTTCCGCTCGATCCTGACCGAGACTGAGGCCTCGCTGATCAAGCAGTCGTCGGCGCTGATGGCGACCGAAGGCGTCACGCTGACCTTCACCGACGATGGCATCGACGCGATCGCGGAGGTCGCGGTGGACATCAACGCGACGGTCGAGAACATCGGGGCGCGGCGCCTGCAGACGGTGATCGAGCGCGTCCTCGACGATATCTCGTTCACCGCGACCGACCGCTCCGGTGATACGCTGACGATCGACGGCGAGTACGTCCGCTCCGGCGTGGCCGAGATCGCCAAGAACGCGGACCTGTCGCGCTACATCCTGTAGCGCGGCGCGGCGCGGCCGCCCGTCCGGCCTCTTGGCGTACCTTGCCGCGTTTTCGTGCAGTGTTCTGGGGACGACTGCGCCCTTGGGGTGGACGATTGCGCGTACCCTTTGCCGCCGCGCACGATATCCGCAAGACTATTGCAGTTCTGGGCGCGTCCTGACCGGACGGCGAGGCGACAGGAAGATGGGCGTTGCGGTGCCTTCGGGTGTCACACATTGCCCATGGTGCTGCGAAAGGCTGCATGTGAGCAACGAGGACGATCAGAGCCCGCGCAAGCGTCGCCGCAATCGGGGTGGGGGCGCGTTGCCGGACGGAAAGCGTGGCCAGCGCCGCGGTCCCCGCGCGGAGCGTACCACTGGCCCTGGCGAGGGGCGGCGCCGCAAGGCGGCACGGGATGAGGCGGCGCCGGACGTGGCGCCGACCGAGGTCGCGGCCGCGCGCGGGGACGGGCAAGAGGCTCGGCGCGCCGCGGCCCGGGCTGCCCGAATGGAGCGGCGGGCGCAGTCCGATCGCCCCGTGAAGGGGCGCCGCGAGGCCGGCGCCGGGGCGCCCGCAAGCGCCAGCACCAACCCCTACATCCGCTTCGCCTCCGCCACCGAGCCGAGCTTCTCCGTCTGCGAGCCGCTGGCAGAGCGCCTGCTCGCCGCCGCGATCGACGTCGCGGAGACCTACTTCCGCCAATACGTCGCGGCCACCGGCACCGTGACCGACGAATATCGCGCTGCCATCGCCAAGACGCTGGCGTTCACGCGCCAGAACGCCGCCAGCAACACCTTCCGCGAGGACGAGTTCGTGGCGTTGGCGGTGCTCGTGTCGCTGCTGGAGCCGCAGCTCGTGGCCGTGGCCGGGGCCAATGCCGACGCGGTGGCCGCCGCCTACGCCACGTCCAGCGCGAAGGTCGTGGCGGTTGGCAGGAAGGCGGACAAGCTGGCACGCGCCATCGCCCGCGACACCTTCGTCAAGGGGGACTTCGGCGCGCACGACTTCGGTCTGTTGCCGGAGGGGGCGCTCGCCCATATCGGCGATTCGGTGCCGACGTCCCGCCGCTTGCTGGAGGCGGAGGCCAAGGGCTTCGATGCGGCGGTCGTGACCAATTCGCCGGGTGTGACGGGCATCGTGCGCCATGGCCTGTCGACCGTGCCGACGCTGCCGATGATCGTCCATGCCGACCGCTACCGAGTTGGCGATCAGATCTCCTGGTCCAATCGCCGCCGCCGCTTCGAGATGACGATCACCGAGGAGATGCTGGACGAGATGCGCCAGGCGCAGGCGGTCATCGACCGTGTGGTGCCGTTCCCGGTGCTGGAGGACCAGATCGCCCTGCCGCTGAAGGACAAGGCGCTCGCGCCGCCGTCTCTGGTGCTGTTCCGCTGAAGGCTCGCGCGCCGGCGCATCGTCTCCACCGTAAAGCCGCACGCCTCGCGGCCGCCTGGCGTGCGTCAGCGCGAGACGGTGATGCCGGATCCGTCGGCAGTGGAGCCGGAGAAGTTCTGCGATGAGGTGGCGCGCAGGGTCGCCACGGTGGATGCGCCGTCGCCGCCCTTCAGCGTCACGGTCGAGCCGGAGAGGTCCCAGGCGGCGATGCCGGCCAGCGAGGGGGCCGAGCAGCCGCGGGTCGATGCGCGGTAACCGCCTGTCCATGTGGTCAGCGACATGAAGAGCTGGCAGTTGTCGCTGCCGCTGGCGATCGTCCAGCCGCCGAGGAGATCGGTTCGGCCGACGCTCACCGCGGATGGCGCCGGCGTGGCCGCCGCCACCTCGGTTCCGGCGGCGGCGCTCGATGACGTGCTATCCGGCAGGGGCTGCTCGGCGACCGGCGGCTGCGGCTCCTGGACCGGCGGCGGCTGGGTGGCCACCGGCGGCGGCGCCAGCGGGGCCTGGCTGACGGGGCGGGACGGCGCCGGCTGAACGGACGCGACGGTCTGCGTGCGCTGCGACATACACCCACCCATCGCAATCGTCAGGGCGCCGACCAGCGCCAGGCCCAGCGCGCGCGATATGGAATGGAACTCGATCATCACTTTTGCCCCTTCAGGCGTTCCTGGCATTGTTCACCGGCAATACGCGCTCCCACCGGTCCGGGGGGCGCGATCCGATTCGCCCCCCATACCTGTGTTTGCCCGGATCCGTCGATATAGCGTTAACGTCACCGCGCGGCGAAGGGATGCATGACGCGGGAAGGAAGCGTCCTCACGCCGACAGAGGGCGGTGGACCGGCGGATGCGACAGGACGAGGTCCGGCGGCCGGTGCCCGTCCATGAACACGCGGATGTTGATCACCACCTTGTCGCCCATGTCGATCCGGCCCTCCCGCGTGGAGGAGCCCATATGCGGCACGAGCAGCGCCTTGCCGGCCTTGGCCAGCTTGACCAGCTTCGGGTTGACGGCCGGCTCGTTGGTGAAGACGTCGAGCCCCGCCCCCGCCAGCCGGCCCTCCTCGATGAGCTTGATGAGCGCATCCTCGTCGACGATGTCGCCACGGGCGAGGTTGATGACCATGGCCTCGGGCTTCATGAGGGCGAGGCGCCGGCCGGAGAGAAGGTGGTAGGTCGCCGGGGTTTGAGGACAGTGGATGGTGACGAAGTCCATCCGGGCGAGCATCTGGTCGAGGCTCGCCCAGTAGGTGGCGCCCAGCGGTTCGGCGATCGAGGGGGCGGCGGGTTGGCGGTTATGGTAGTGGATCGACATGCCGAACGCTTTGGCGCGCTTGGCGACAGCCGCGCCAATTCGTCCCATGCCGACGATGCCGATCCGTTTGCCCCATACCCGGTTGCCCATCATCCAGGTGGGCGCCCAGCCGGTGAAGGCCCCCTCCTCGATGATGCGCGTGCCCTCGACGATCCGGCGCGGGAGGGCGAGGATCATCGCCATCGTCATGTCGGCGGTGTCCTCCGTGAGGACGCCAGGGGTGTTGGTGACCAGGATCTTGCGGGCCGCAGCGGCCTCCACGTCGATATTGTCGATCCCGTTGCCATAGTTGGCGATGAGGCCGAGATCGGGACCGGCCTGGGCGAGCACGCCGGCGTCGATCCGGTCGGTGATCGTGGGCACCAGGACGCGCGCATGACGGACGGCCTCGACAAGCTCGGCCTGGGTCATCGGCCGGTCGTCGGCATTCAGCTTGACGTCGAACAGCTGGCGCATGCGCTCTTCGACCGGGTCCGGCAATTTGCGCGTGACGATGACGCTTGTCGACATGACGCTCCTCTTCAAGCCGTCGCGTTTTGATAACCGAGCTGCAACCCGTTGCATGCCACCTTATCGTCCCGCGCCAAAGAGGGAACGATGAAGCCCATCCGAATTTCGATAGCATCCCTGGCTCTGACCCTGGCCATCAGTCTCCTTCCCAGCGCCCACGCGGCCGAGCCGACGGAGGTGGGGGCGAGCGGCCTGCCGTTGCCGCGATTCGTCAGCCTGTCCGCCGGCACGGTGAACGTCCGGGTCGGGCCAGCGCGCACATACAAGATCAAGTGGACCTTCAATAAACGCGGTCTGCCCGTCGAGATCGTGCGCGAGTACGGCAACTGGCGCCGTGTGCGCGACGTCGAAGGCGAGGACGGGTGGATCCACCGCTCGCTCCTCTCCGGCAGGCGCACCGCGATTGTGGCGCCCTGGTCGGACACGGAGACCATCCCGCTCTTGGAGGAGGCGCGCGCGACGGCGCCTCCGGTGGCATACCTGGAGCCGTTCGTGCTGGCCAAGGTGGAGCGCTGCGACGGGTCGTGGTGCGCGATCTCCGGAAACAATTGGAAGGGCCTGGTGCCGCAGCGCACGCTTTGGGGGGTGTATCCTTCGGAGACGGTGGAGTGACCTGGTAGCCTCTCCGCTGACGAGCGGCGGCGACTTTGCGAGCCTCTGAGGCGCTTTGGTCTGGGGAGGCGCCGGGCGAGGGGAGTTCCCCCCTCGCGCTCCCTCCGTCTCGCCGACGGGCAGCGGTACGGATCAGACGGTCGCTGCGCGCCCGGCTGTCCCGAACCCCCGCGACCAGCCTGGGCAAGCTCGGAACCGCGTCAAGGGTGAAGGCTTCGCCCGGCGCTGCGCACCGCCCTTGACCCGGTCCCGACCTCGCAACGCCGCATGTTGGGAAAGATGGAAGAGGGCTCGGGGCGTGCGGCTGGGGTCAGCCGAAGGGGCGGCGCTGGTTGATGGCGGCGGCGAGGGTGCCCTCGTCGAGATAGTCCAGTTCACCGCCGATCGGCACGCCGGAAGCAAGACGCGAGATCGTTACCTCCAGCGGCTCCAGGCGTTCGATGATGTAGTGGGCCGTCGTCTGCCCCTCGACGGTGGCGTTGAGGGCGAGGAGCACCTCGGTGACCCCGCCGCCCGCCACCCGCTCGACCAGACGGCCGATGCCGATGTCCTCCGGCCCCAGCCCGTCGAGCGCCGAGATCGTCCCGCCCAGCACGTGATAGCGCGCGCGCAGGACGCTGGCCCGTTCCAGCGCCCACAGGTCCGCGACGTCCTCCACCACGATCAAGGTGGTGGTATCGCGCGAGATGTCGGCGCAGACGGTGCACGGGTCGGTGGTGTCGACGTTGCCGCACACGCTGCACACGGTGACGCGCTCGCCGACCTCGGCCAACGCCGCGGCCAGCGGGTGCAGCAGCACCTCGCGCTTTTTCACCATGTGGAGCGCGGCGCGGCGGGCCGAGCGGGGGCCGAGGCCGGGCAGCTTGGCGAGCAGCGCGATCAGCCGCTCGATTTCCGGACCGGCGACCGCCATTTACGCATCAGGCTCCGAACGGCAGCTTCATGCCGGGGGGCAGGCCGAGGTCGTCCATGAGGATCTGCGTGCGCTCCTGGGCAAGCGCCTGCACCTTGCTCTGCGCGTCGGCGATGGCGGCCATCACCAGATCCTCGACGATTTCTTTCTCGTCCGGCTTCATCAGCTCGGGGTCGATCGTCAGCGCCGTGAGAACCATCGTCCCGTTCATCGTCGCCTTGACCGAGCCGGCACCGGATTCACCGCTCGCCTCGATTGACTTCAGCTCTTCCTGGAGCTCGCCCATGCGGCCTTGCAGCTCGCGGGCTTTCCCCATCATCTTGAACAAATCCATCGCTCTCGTCCTTTCAGCCCTTGCCGTCCCGCGCCTGTTCGGCCGGCGCGTCCGCCTCGTCCGGGGTTTGCCGCACTTCGACGATCTCCGCGTCGGCAAAGCGCTCCAGAATGGCCTTCACCAGCGGGTCGTCCCCGGCTTCCGCCTTCAGACGGACCTGCTCGGCGGTCTTGACCTCACGGATCGTTGGCGTGGTGGCCCCCTCGCTGACCGAGACGATCCAGCGGCTGCCGGTGATCTCGGTGAGCTTCTGGCCCAGCTGGCCGGCTGCGCCGGGGTTGGCGCCATCGGTCAGCGTGACCTCGATGCGCCCCGGCGCGAAGGCCTTGAGGCGCATGTCCTGCTCGACCGCCTGCTTCAGGAGCAGCGAGTGCGAACCCATCAGCGCGGCGACATCCTCGAAGCTCTTGAGCTGCGGGCGCTCGGCCTGGGGGGCGCTGCCGGCGCGAGCGGTGGGGCCGCGGCTCGGTGTGCGCGCGCTCTGGGCCGGCGCGCTGCCGGGGGCCTGCGGCGCCTCGCCCATGGGCAAACGGTCCGGGTCCGGCAGGCTCGCCATGTAGGTGAGGCGGATGAGCACCATCTCGGCGGCCATCATCGGCTTGGGCGCGGACTGCACCTCCTGGATGCCCGTCAGCAGCGCCTGCCACATGCGCGACAGGGCCGCCATGCCGAGCCCGGCCGCGAAGGCGGTGGCCCTCTCGCGAACCTCCTGCGGGTCGCCGGGATCGGGCGAACCGTTGGTCACCTTCAGCCGCGTCACCTGGTGGGTGAAGGCGGCGAGGTCGGACAGGATCACCGCCGGGTCGGCGCCGACCTCATACTGTGCGGCGAGCTCGGCCAGTGCCCCGGCGGCGTCGCCCTGCATGATGCGCTCGAAGAGGCCGACGATGCGCGAGCGGTCCGCGAGGCCCAGCATGTCGCGCAAGCTCTCGGCAGAGACGACACCGCCGCCGTGGCTGATCGCCTGGTCCATCAGCGACAGCGAGTCGCGCACCGAACCCTCGGCCGCGCGGGCGATGAGGCGGAGCGCCTCGTCCTCGGCGGTGATGCCCTCGTTGGTGGCGACCTTGGCGAGGTGCAGGGTCAGCTCGTCCGCCTCGATGCGCCGGAGGTCGAACCGCTGGCAGCGTGACAGGACGGTCACCGGGACTTTGCGGATCTCGGTGGTGGCGAAGATGAATTTGACGTGCTCGGGCGGCTCTTCCAGCGTCTTCAGGAGGCCGTTGAAGGCCGCCGTCGACAGCATGTGCACCTCGTCGATGATGTACACCTTGTAGAGCGCGCGAGACCGGCTTGTAGCGCGCCGCGTCGGTGATCTCGCGAATGTCGGCGATGCCGGTGTGGCTGGCGGCGTCCATCTCGATGACGTCGACGTGCCGGCCTTCCATGATGGCCTTGCAGTGGTCGCCGAACTCGGTGAAGTCGACCGTGGGGTGGCGCTCGCCGTCCTTCTCGTAGTTGAGGGCGCGGGCGAGGATGCGGGCGGTGGTCGTCTTGCCGACGCCGCGCACGCCGGTCAGCATCCAGGCCTGCGGGATGCGGTCGTGGGCGAAGGCGTTCTTGAGGGTACGCACCATCGGCGCCTGGCCGATCAGCTCGCCGAAATGGTGCGGCCGGTACTTGCGCGCCAGGACCGTGTACGGCGTTGCGGACGGCGTGGTGCTGTCGGACAAGATGGTCTCCGGCTGCGATGAAGGGCGCTCGGGGCGATCGTTTCGCGTTGAGCTAAACATGCACACGATGCCGGCTGCGCGCCAGCCCCGCTGCGCCCGGTACCACGCCTGCCCCCGATGGTCGATCGCGGATCGATGCAGCGGAACGCGCAGCCGTCTGGCGGCGGCCGGCAGCGTGCGAGATATGGAAGAAGGAGGCCGGCGAATGACCCGGACCGGATTCGTTAGGGCTGCTTCGTTCCCGACCTGACCCAGTTGGCGAGCGGCTCGTCCACCGCCGACCTCCCACCGCTCTATATCAGGATCACGGGCCCCCTTGGCAAGACCGGATCTCGACGATCTCGCCGCCCGCGGCGGCCGCGTCCGCCGGATCGTGGCTGACCAGGACGACAGGAAGCCCGTCCTGGCGCGCCAGATCGAAGACGATGGCCCGCACCTGGGCCCGCAGTGCCGGATCGAGCGCGGAAAACGGCTCGTCGAGCAGGAGGGTGCGCGGCGCGGAGGCGAGCGTCCGCGCCAGGGCCACGCGGCTCTTCTGGCCGCCGGAGAGCGTATCCGGGTCCCGCGCCGCCGCATGCGCCATCTCGACACGGTCGAGGTGGGCCATCGCCCGCGCGCGGCGGTCCGCGCGGGAGAGGCGCACGCCCTCGTCCCGCCGCGGCACCGCGAAGAGGACGTTCTGCAGCACCGACATGTGCGGGTAGAGCAGCGCGTCCTGAAACATTAGTCCCATACGGCGCCGCTCGGGCGGGAGCCGCGTCAGGTCCGCCCCGTCGCGCCGGACCGAACCGGCGACCGCGAAGGGGGGCTCCAGGAGGCCCGCAATCGCCATCAGCAGCGACGACTTGCCGACGCCCGACGGGCCGATCACCGAGAGCACCGCGCCCGATTCCACGCGCGCCGAAAGGCTCGCCATCGCCGTGCCGCGCAGCGAGACCGTGAGGTCGACGGTGAGGCTCATGCCCGCCCCTGCATGGCGCGGCGGTGACGGAAGACCAGCGCCGGCCCGCCCCGCGCCAACGCGAAGGCGATGAACGGCAGCGCCAGTTGCATGAGGGCGAGCATGGCCACCAGGCGGCGGTCTCCGCCGGTGGCGGCGGCGACGGCTTCGGTGGTGATGGTGGCGACACGCCCGGCGCCGACGATCCGCGTCGGCACGTAGAGGGCCACGCTGACCGCGATGCCGAGCGCCGCCGCGACGCAGAGCGGGCGCGTCAGCAGCGCCAGCCGCACCATGACGAAGCGCCGCCACCACGAAAGGCCGAAGCTCTTGGCCGCCATCTCGTAGCGCGGGTCGAGCGCGCGCCAGGGGCCGGACAGCGCGATCAGCGCATAGGGCAGCGTGAAGAGCACGTGGGTGAGCGTCACCAGGACGGGGCCCGCGGTGGCGCCGGAAGCGATGACGAGCGTCGACAGGCCGAACAGGAACGCCACCTGCGGCACGATCAGCGGCAGGTAGATCACCGCGCCGACCGTGACGCCGCTCGCCAGCAGCGTGACGGCGAGCGGCAGCGAGATGGCCGTGGCGCCGACCGCGATGGCGAGGGTGGTGGCGAGGGTGCCAAGCTGGCCGCCGAACCGGTCCTGCCACGAGGCGGCGCTGATCTGGGTGGGAACGACATCGGGGAACGGCCAGTAGCCGGCGACCGACTGCACCGCAAGGCCGGCGATCGCCAGTGCCATCGTGCCCGCAAGCGCGGTGGCGAAGCCCATGGCGGCATAGCGCCCGGCACGGTCGCGCCGCGCCCGCCAGCCGCCGTCACGCAACCGGGCGAGGGCTCCGCCGGCGATCCGCTCCAGCGCGATCCAGACCATGACCAGCCCCACCATCAGCGCCAGCAGGAGGACCGCGCCGGCGCTGCCGACGAGCCAGGCGCTGACGTCCGTCGCCGTCAGCTCGCCGAGGATGCGCACGCTGAGCGGCGCGGGCCGCGTGGGGCCCAGGATCAGCGCCATGTCCACCACCGCCACGGAGAAGGCGAGGACCGCGAGAACCGGCAGCTTGATCTGCCGGTAGACCAGCGGCCACACCCCGTGGAGGAAGGCGGCCATCCGCCCGTAGCCGAGCGCCCGGGCGATCGCCACTCGCTGGCGCGCCTCGATCTGCCCGAGCGCGGCGAGCGCCATCAGCACCAGGAACGGCGTTTCCTTCAGGACCAGCGCGGCGGTGAGCGCGAGGCCCCAGGGATCTTTGACGAGGGCGATGTCGGGCGGGACGGACAGCCCCGTCGCCCAGGGCGACAGCAGCCGCAGCACGAGCCCGGACGGCGCGAAGAGCAGCGTGAAGCCGAGCGCGGCGGCAGCATGCGGCACCGAGAGCAGCGGTGCGAGGAGGCGGTCCGCCACCGCCATCGCCCGCGTGCCGAAGGTGGCGGCGAGGATCAGCGCCGTCGCCGTCAACGAGAGGGCCGTCGCCACGAGCGCCGTCCCCGCCGACAGCGCTGCCGAGTGGCCGATCCCCGGCCGCGTCGCGAGGGCGGCGAACGCGTCCAGGTTCGGCCGGTCGGCGCCGATCGGCGGAAAGTAGCCGAACGCCGGGACGATCACCCCGAGCAGGCCGGCGCCCACCGGCACGGCGATGACGAGCTTGACGGCAACACCTGCCGCGGTCCCGCCCCTCACGCCGGCTGCGGCCGAAACGGGCGCGTCGTGTCATCCGGTGACGGCGTGTCGGGGTTGGCGCCGCTCGATCGCATCCGACCTCCGGGCAAGACGTCGCAACTGGCAGGGGCGAGGCGACCGAAGGGGGCGCCGGGGGACCTTGCCGCCGCTGCGCCCTGTCCATGCCGCTCGAGGCGTCTCATCTCGTCCCGCCTCCGCTGTGTGCCGCCGGTCCGCCGTGCCGAGCGCGACGGCGACCGTAAATCGGGCAGCCGCGACTGGAAATCAATTGGTTGCGACCGAGCGGCTCACCGTCGGAGCGCCCGCGCCGCCAGGCCGAGCACGCTTGCGGCGGGGGTGCGGCGTTGCGCGCCGGGCATCGCCGGGCGAGGCAGCCGGCGTTATAATGGCCGCATGTCGCTTGTCGAAGCCGAACCCTTTCATGCGGTTCTCTTCCCGCACCGGTCCCTGTCCCGCCGCGGCTTTCGCGTCTTGATGGCTCTGGTGGCGGGCACGATGGGAGTTGCCGCGCTGCGCACCCTGGCGATCGGCGCCTGGCCGGTCGCGGTGTTCGCGGTGGCCGATATCGCGCTCGTGTGGGGCGCCTTCCGCCTGTCCTACCGGTCCGGACGCCAGTTCGAGGAAGTCACCGTCACGCCGAGCGAGGTCCTCATCCGCAAGGTATCTCCGGCGGGCCGCGTGCGCGAGCATCGGTTCCAGACCGCCTGGGCCCGCCTCGCGGTGGTGCGGCGCGACGAGGGGGTGGTCACCCTCAAGATCGGCTCCCACGGCAAGGCCATCGTCCTCGGCGCCTTCCTCAGCCCCGATGACCGCACCTCCTTCGCCGACGCCCTGGCCGACGCGCTGGTGCGCAGCCGCAGCCCAGCGTAGCGGCGGCCCAGGGCGTTCGGCAAAGTGGGACTGCTGTTCCGCCGGAAATGCGCTGGCACAGAAGCCGGGCGATGCGCGTACGGCCGTCGGATCGGCCCTAGTCGGGGTCCTCGAGCCCGAGGCGGCTGGGCGCGCTCACGTGCTCGTCCGGGGTGATGGGGGTGACGGCAAAGCCCGCCTCGCGCAGGAGGGCGACGAGGCCGTCCTCGCCCGGCAGATGCAGCGCGCCGACGGCGACCACCTTGCCGCCTTCGCGCAGGCCGGGCAGCATGCGCGAGAGCATCGTCCTGTTGCGGCGCGACACCATCTGCGACCAGAAGAGGTCGGCGATGCGCGCGGCCTCCTCCTCGCCAACCAGCGCGGTCATCTGCGCCGTGCCGAGCGTCCAGATCGCGCCGATGTGGCGGGTGCGGTAGAGGGCGATGTTGGTGAACCAATTGTGGCGGTCGTCCGGCCCCAGGGACAGCGTCATGCGCAGGATCTGGTCCATGGCGGCGGGGTCGCCGTCCATCGCCGCGATCTGCTCCTCCACGGTCTCCAGGCCCGACACCTCGACGCCGGCCTCCACGGCGACACGCTCCAGCTCCCGGTCGAGCCCGAGGCCGGCGTTCTGCGCGAGCGCGCACGGAGGCAGGCTGAGCCGGCTGATGAGGATCAGCGGGCGCATCGCCTCGGCCACCACCATCGGGATGCCGTAGCGCGCCAGCACGTCCTCGGCGTGGGCCCGCTCGTCCGGGCTCATCAGATCGGCGAAGCTCTCGTCACCACTGCGGAAGATGTTGCGCGGCTGTGAGCTCCAGCGGGCGTATTCCGCCTCCATCGTGGTGCTTTCCAGCTCCAGGTAGAGGCCGGAGGCACCGGACACGAGCGCCGTGAGCTGCGGGCCGGGCTGGGCGATGCCGCCCGCCGCGACGTGGAACGTGCCGACGAGGGTGGAGGGCGGGTCGGTCTCGATCCGCCACAGGCGGCCCTCGGCGTTGGGCATCGTCGCCCTCGCCTCGGCGATCGCCGAGGCGGCAGCGGGCTCGGCGATCAGGGCGGCGTCCGGCGCGGGGGGCGGGCCGCAGTCGGCCGCGGCCTCGGCGGCCGTCCCCCCGAGCGCCGCCACCGCGCAGGCGGCGGCGACGATCCATCGCGCACCTCTGTTCAACGCACCGACGTCCCTGTTTCGCGCTCCGTGGCGCCGATCAGAACGTGAAGCCCGCGTCCTTGGCAAGGTCGGCCAGGGACGTTTGCGGGCGGGCGCCGAAGTGCGAGATCACTTCGGCCGCCGCGATCGCGCCGAGCCGCGCGCAATCGGCCGGCGCGAGGCCGCGGGCATGCCCGAGCATGAAGCCGCCGGCGAAGAGGTCGCCCGCGCCGGTGAGATCGACCACCTTCACCGGCTGGGCCGGCACGTCCTCGGCCTTGCCGCCGGTGATGACGCGCGCGCCCTTCTCGCTCATCGTGACGACGGCGGTGGGCACCAGCTCGCCCAGCTTGGCGGCCGCGGCGTCGAGGTCGTCGGTCTCGAACAGCGACTTCACCTCCGCCGCGTTGGCGAAGCAGAGGCCGATGTTGCCGCTCTTCAGCAGCGTCATGAAGTCTTCGCGGTGCCGCTCGACGCAGAACGAGTCCGACAGCGTGAGCGCGGCGATGCGGCCGGCGTCGGTGGCACGCTTGGCGGCGAGGCGGAATGCGGCCATCGCGGCGGGCGGGTCGAAGAGGTAGCCCTCGAGGAAGGTGATCGCCGCATCCTCGACGAGCCCTTTGGTGATGTCGGCCTCCGTCAGTTCCTGGCTGGCGCCAAGGAAGGTGTTCATCGTGCGCTCGCCGTCCGGCGTCACCAGGATGGTCGATGTCGCCGTCGGCGCGCCGCCCAGCAGCGGCGGCGTGGTGAAGGCGACGCCGGCGTGGTGCATGTCGTGGACGTACGCTTCGCCGTTCGCATCGTCCGCCACCTTGCCGATGAAGGCCGCGCGCCCGCCGAGCGAGGCGATGCCCGCCACCGTGTTGCCGGCCGAACCGCCGGACACGCGCACCGAGTCGGTCAGCACGGCGTCCACGGCGCGGGCTTCGTCCGCGTCGACGAGGCGCATGGAGCCCTTGGCAACGCCGAGTTTGTCCAGTGCGTCGTCGTGGACGTGGCCCAGAATATCGAAGATGGCGTTCCCGATGCCGAGAACGTCGAAGCGTGCGTCAGTCATTCATGTCTCCCAATGGCGGACATGGCACACCATGGCGGGCCGGTCCGGTCAACCTCGGCTCAATTGGGTCAGCGCGGGCGAATGCCCAGCGCCATGGCCCGCGCGTATCGCGGCGGGGTGCGCTCGGCCGGGTCCGGGGCGTTCACCGTGCCGGCCACGATGCGGGCTGCGATACGCCTCGGCCGCCGCCCTGGTGCCCGCGCGCGAGTAGATCGTGCCGCGGACCTGTACGCTGGCTGCGAGCGCCCGGCGGAACGCCTCGAACAGCGCCGCGTCGGGCGCCTGGGGTGCGGTCCAGAAGGCGTCCAGCGGCTGCTGCGCGGTGAGGCCCGGCACGTCGTAGATGGCGGGCGAGAGGGCAATGGTGGGGATGCCCGCCGCCAGCCCGTCGAGCCCGGCGGAGGAGTTGATGGTGACGAGCCCGGCCGCGTCGCGTGTCCATGCCGACATGGCGAGGCCGTCGACGAAATCCACGCGGTCCGCGATGCCGGCGGCGGCGGCCAGCTGCGGCACGCGCGCCGCCCAGTCGACGGGGCCGAGGTCGCCGGGGTGCTTCTTCAGGACCAGGCGCGTGCCGGCGGGGGCGTGGGCCGCGAATGACGCGAACACCTCGCCGAGCGCCTCGCTGGTGTCCGCGTATTGCGAGTTGGTGCGGATCTGGAAATCGGTATCCGTCTGCATCGCGAAGAGGAAGAAGGGCGCCTCAAGGCGGTCCCGCACGGCCTGCGCGGCGGCGGTGCGGCGGGCGAGCCGGCTCTCGCGCCACAGGAAGCGCGCGTAGGCGACGAACGGATGGTAGAGGCCATGCTGGCGATAGTGCGGGTAGGCGAACCAGAGGAAGACGTTAGAGAGGTTCGTCTTCATGTCGTCGACGGTCTCCAGACCCGCCTCGCGGGGGAAGCGCACGGCGGTGTCCACCGGCGGCGCCTCTGCGGCGAGGGCGCGGATGGTGTCCGGGTCGGTGGGGAACAGGCTGTCGACGGAATTGCCGTACTTCTCCAGCGTCATCCAGTCGGGACGCAGGTAGCCGAGCTCGGTGACGATGACGGCGATGCCGCGCTTGCGGGCCTCGGCGGCGGCCTCGTGGTGGTAGGGGCGCTGCTCGGAGTGCATCAGCACGGCGGTGACGCCGTGACGCTCCATGAAGGCGGCGACGAAGGCCGGCCAGTCGGCCAGCCGGCCGCGATAGGCGGTCGCCGGGGCGAGGCCCCAGGCCGCCCGGTCGCCGGCGCACAGGTTTATGCGGTGGACCGTGGCGCCCGCGTCGGCAAGATGGCGGGCGATCTGGCGGTAGAGCGGTGAGAGCGGCCCCTGTAGCAGGAGGACCGTGGGTCCTGTCAGGCCGCGTCTCCGGTCGCTTCGGCGTTGCCTGCGCCGTCCTCGGCCTTCGGCTGGCCGGGCTTGGGCCCGCCCTTCGACACGCCGACCATCGCCGGCCGCAGCACGCGGTCGCCGATCATGGAGCCGACCTGCACCGTCTGCACGACGGTCCCCGACGCGATCTCGGTGTTCTCCACCTCGAACATCGCCTGATGCAGGTTGGGGTCGAACTTCTGCCCGGTCGGATCGACGGGCTTGATGCCGTGCCGCTCGAAAACGGACTTCAGCTCGCGCTCGGTCATCTGGATGCCCTCGACGACGCTCTTCACCTCGGGCGGCAGAGAGTCGAGATCGGCGTCCTTGAGCGTGTCCATCGCGCGGGCGAAGTTGTCGGCCACGTTCAGGAGGTCGCGGGCGAAGCTCGTCACCGCATACTGCCGCGCGTCCGATACGTCACGCTGGGCGCGGCGGCGCACGTTCTCCGCCTCGGCGACGGCGCGCAGCATCTGGTTGCGCATCTCGTCCGCCTCGGCACGCGCCTCGGCGAGGGCGGTTGCGTCGCTCGCCGCGGGAGCCGGCTCGGCGGATTCCGCCGCCTCGCCTGCGCCCATGATTTCGGCAGCGTCGGGCACGAGGGTATCGCCCTCGTGCTGGTTCTTGTTCGTCTCGTCAGACATTGACGGTCCTTAGATCGAGGACTTGATCCAATCAACGAGCTTGCCCTTCGGTGCAGCACCCACCTGGGTGGCTGCGGGCTCGCCGTTCTTGAACATGATCAGGGTCGGGATCGAGCGGATGCCGTACTTCATGACGGTGTCCTGGTTCTCGTCCACATTCATCTTCGCGATACGCACTTTGCCGTTCATCTCGGCGGCGATCTCTTCGAGCGCCGGGGAGATCATTTTGCACGGACCGCACCACTCGGCCCAGAAATCGACGACGACGGGTTCTTCGGCCTTGATGACATCGCTGTCGAAGGTCGCGTCCGTGACCGCTGTGGAGGAGGACATCACTCACCTACCTGTCGCTGAAGTGTGACCGCCTACGTATGGACGGGGTGGGGGAGCGTCAAGCAGCGGGCGCCATGCCAATCTGCGGGAGCACCTCGTCCATCTGCATGATCGTCGCGTTGGCGGTCCACACGATGGCGGTCGAAATCGTGCGATCGGGCAGCATCTGGCGCACCAGAGCGCGGTAGATCGCGAGCTGCTGACGGTAGGCGAAGGGCGCGTCGGCGGCGCGGCGGGGCACGATGCGGTCGGTCTTGTAATCCACAATCATTGCCGCGCCGGGGGACAACTGCAACCGGTCGATGCGGCCGCTGGCCCGCCGCACGGTTCCGTCGACGATGACGTCGCCGATCACGTCGACCTCGTGCCGCGCCGGGCCGGCGAGTTGGGGAAGCGCCAGGACGGCCCTGGCTTCGGCGGCGATCGCAGCGGCATCCTCGGGCGAAAGCTGGGGGTGGGCCTGGGCGACCCGGCGCACCATCGCGCTCGTCCCGCTCCAGGAGCAGGTGGAGGATGACGCCGAACGCGACGGCGTCGAGCGGCCGGCGGTCGACCACCGGCACACCGGAGGCCGCCAGATGCTCCGCGCCCGAGGGAACGAGAGGCTCGGGCGTCCTCCGCGTGATCACGGCGGGCGTGGTGAGCCAGGCGGTACGTGGCGGGGGCGGCGGAACTGGGCGCGGCGCCTCGGAGGTGGCCGCTGCACTCGGGGCAGGGTTGCGCCAGGCGAGGCCCTCGCCGCTCGGCATCGGCGCCGGTTCGCCGTCTGCGCCGAGCGCCGCCTGAACCACCTCGTGCCACATGCCGTCCTGCGGCTTGCGTTTGCCGTACGCACCGCAGACGACGAGGTGCTGCTCGGCTCGCGTCATGGCCACGTACAGCAGGCGGTAGTGCTCGGCGAGCTCGGCCTCGGACTTCCGGGCGAGCACCTCGCGCACCGCCGCGCTCTGGTAGTCCTTGCTGGGGGCGTAGACGAGCACGTCCTCGTAGCCGGGCGCCGGCGCGGGGACGGCCACCACAGCGCTGCGGCTCGGATTGGTCGCCTGGTAGCCGACGTCGGCGAGGAAGACGACCTTCGCCTCCAGCCCCTTGGAGCCGTGCGCCGTCATCACCCGCACCGCGTTCTGCGTTCCGTCAGCGACGCGGCGCAGCTCCGCCTTGGTCTTGGACAGGCGCATGAGGAACGTCTCGAGGGTCGGCACATCGCGCCCCTCGAACCCGAGCGCTTCGTCCAGAAAGGCGTCGAGCGCGTCCTCCGCCTCCGAGCCGAGACGGGCGGCGAAGTCGGCCCGCCGGCCTTCGCCCACCAGCACGGCGGAGAAGAAGTCGAACGGGCGCATGGTGCGGGCCATGCCGCGCCAGCGCGTCAAGGTCGTGTGGGCGGCGCGGACGGCGGGGTCCTCGGCCTCGGCGAGCGCCGCCATCAGCGAGCCTGCGCGGCCGTGGGCGACTGCGAACAGCGCCTCCTCCGTGAGCCCGAAGAGCGGGCTCTTCAGCACTGTGGCGAGCGAGAGGTCGTCGCGAGACAGCAGTGACCGCGCCAGCGCCACCATGTCCTGCACGGCGATGTGGTCCGTGATCGTCAGGCGGTCGGCGCCGGCGGTCGGGATGTGCCGCAGCTTCAGCTCGCGGTTCATCAGGCCGACGAAGCTGCCGCGCTTCCGCGTCAGGATCATGATGTCGCCCGGCGTCACGGGAGGCGTCCCGCCGGGGCCCTCGGTGCCGTCGCCGCCGGTGTCGGTCCAGTCCTCGATGGCGTCGGCGATGGCGCGCACCAGCTTGACCACCCCGGCGTTCTCCGGCGCCTGATCGAACGGCGCGTCCCAGGCCTCGGGCTGTTCGCTCTCCTCGTCATAGAACAGCGGCCAGAGGTCGACGCCGCCGGGGCCGTCCTTCACCGCCACGTGCCGCACCGCGCCAGGTGTCGTCCCCACCGCCGCGGCGAGGGTGCCGTCGGCGAACACCCGGTCGACCGCCGAGAGGACCTGCGGCGCCGAGCGCATGGAGTGGGCGAGGTCGACGGCACGGAAGGTGAGGCCCGCCTCGGTGGCGACCTCGCGGTAGTGGCCGCGCTTCTCGCCGAAGAGCTGCGGCGCGGCGCCCTGGAAGGAGTAGATCGACTGCTTCTCGTCCCCCACGACGAACAGCGTGCGGTGGACCTCCTTGGCGCTGCGGCCGGCGAAGAACTCCTCCGTCAGTGCCTCGACGAGCTGCCACTGCGGCGGGGAGGTGTCCTGCGCCTCGTCGACCATGACGTGGTCGATGCCCTCGTCGAGCTTGTAGCGCACCCAGGCGGCGGCGCTGCCGGACCGCACGAGATTCATCGCCGTCTCGATCTGCTCGTCGTAGTCGATCACGCCGCGGCGGCGCTTGGCGGCGGTCAGCTCCTCCTCGACCATGTAGGCGAGCTGCATCAGCGGCACGGTCGCCGCGATGGAGGCGGCGGCACGCTCGGCATCGGCCGCGGCGTCGAGCCGGGCATGTTCGCCGGCGATCAGCGATTCCAGCTCCGGCCACTCGTCGAGGGCCTTCTTGGGCGCGATGCCGCCGAGCTTGCGCGGCGCGCCGGAGGCGGTGAGGAAAATGTCGTTCCACAGCGCGTCGCGCTCGTCGGATACGCAGTTGAGCCACGCCTCGAGGCGTTCGCGCGAGGCCTTGGCGCCGCCCCCCGCCTTCAGCATCTCGTAGAGGCGGCGGCAGACGTCCTCGCCCAGCGGCGGCCCGGGATCGGGCGGGGCGAGCGCGCGGGTCAAATTCTGTGTCAGGCGTTCTGCCGAAGCGCCCATGCCGAGCCAGCGGATCAGCCGGCGCCGCTCCGCCAGCGCGGCCTTGAGGCTGCCGGAGAGGCCGAAGTCGGAGACGTGCGGCAGGATCGCGTCGATGAGGTCGCCGACGGGGCCGCCGGGGTCGATGGTGCCGCGGGCGAGCACGGTGGCGATGGCGCGGTCCGTCAGCTCCTCGCGCATCGGGTCGTCCAGAACCTGGAACGAGCCGGAGATGTTGGCCTCCAGCGGGAAACGCCGCAGGAGCGCCGCCGCGAAGGCGTGGATGGTCTGGACCTTGAGGCCGCCGGGAGTCTCCAGCGCCTCGGCGAAGAGGGTGCGGGCGCGCAGGGCCGCCGCGTCCGGGTCCGCGTCGGGCGCCAGCTTCGCCACCTCGCCGGCGAGGCGGTCGTCGGGCAGGGCGGCGAGGGTGGCGAGATTGGTGTAGACACGCTGCGCCATCTCGGCGGCGGCGGCGTTTGTGTAGGTGAGGCACAAGATGGTGCGCGGCGCGACGCCGGACAGCAGCAGACGCACCACGCGCTGCGACAGGACGTAGGTCTTGCCCGCGCCGGCGTTGGCCGACACCCAGACGGAGGCGGCGGGGTCGGACGAGCTGCGCTGCGCGTCGTCAGCCTCGGGTGGAACGGACAGGCTCATTCGTTCTGCCACTCCGCGGCTCGGGCGAGGTGGTCGAAGTCGCCCACGTCGACGTCGCGCATGGGGCGGGCGCGCGACAAATAGCCGTGGTCCTCGCACTGGTAGAGGGCGTGGAGCGCGGTCAGCCGGGCGCGCGCCTCGTCGGCGAGCGCGGCGGCATCGTCGGCGGCGACGCCGGCCCAGCGCACCGGATTGCGGCCCGCGCCGAGGGCGACGTAGGCGAGGCCCGTCAGCGGCAGCTCGGCCGGTGCGCCCGCCACCGCTCCGGCGCGCAGAAGCGCCGCCTCCAGCGGAAGCTGCGGCTCCAGGAAGGTCTTCACTTGCTTGCCGCTGGGCGGGTTGCCGGTCTTGTAGTCGATGATCTCGGCCCCGGCGGCGCCCATGTCGATCCGGTCGATCCGCCCGCGCAGGATAGGGCCGGGGGCGAGGTCGGTGGTGGCGGCGACCTCCACCAACGAGGCATCCGCCATCCCGGCGCGCTCCTGCTCGGCGGCCACCACGTACGGTGCCAGATAGCGAAGCCGCGCGCCCCACAGTGCCTGCGCTTCGGGGGCGAACGAAAGCGTGGCGATCGCGTCGTCGACGATGCGGCAGAACCGGGCCGCCGCGTCCGGCGCGCGGTGGTGGCCCTTGCCGATGAACTCGGCCATGACGACGTGAAAGAGCTCGCCGCGGTCGCCCGCGCCCGGCTCCTGGTCCAGCTCCTCGAGCGGCTTCAGGTCGAGGATGCGGCGGGCGTAGATCGCATAGGGGTCGCGCACCAGCCGGGCGACCTCGGTGACGGAGAACGACGTCGGCCGCGCGCTGACCGGCGGCTTGGGCTCCGGGCGCGGGGCGGGGCGGCCGGCTGGCCGCTCGTCCAGCATGGCGGCCCAGGCGGTGAGCGTGGCGCCACGCTCGCGCGCCGCGTTCGCGGCGGGGCCGGCGAATGCGGCGAGGCGCTGCCACCAGCGCGAGGCCACGGTCGGCTCGCCGGCGGCCTTGCGGGCGCGGGTCAGCGTCACGCGCGGCTGGTGCGCGGCGGTGAAGAAATCGTGCGCCGAGAGGCCGATGCGCCGCTCCGGCAGGTCGATGCCGAAGGCGCCCATCATCCCGCGGCTCATCCAAGGGCCAGTGTCCGGCGCGCCGGGCCAGGTGCCCTCGTTGAGCCCGCCGAGCACCGCGTGCTCGAACGACTGCAGCCGCGCCTCCAGCGGACCCAGGATGCGCACCGCATCGTCGAGCGGGCGGGCGCGCACGACGATGCCGTCGATCAGCGCCTCGAAGGTGGCGGGCCAGTCGGACGCGGGGAGGGCGAGCTCGTCCCGCTCGGAGAGCTCGGTCAGCATGGTCAGCACCGCCTGAAGCGAGCCGAGGGCGGGGTCGGCCACCCGTTCCATTACCGTCTTCAGCGCCGTGGCGAAGGTGCCGACGCTCGAGAGGCCACCATCGATCTCCAGAAGCGGGGCATAATCGGCACGCACCGAGGCGGCCAACGTGGCGGCGGCGTCGCCTGCCGCTGCCATCGCGTCCAGCATGCGGCCGGGGTCGATCCGGGGGCCGCGCAGACGCCGCTCGACCTCGCCGACCGCGCCTCTCTCGGCCTCGAAACGGGCGCCGTCGTGCTTCAGGAGCGCCAGCCATTCCGCCGCGCTGCCGCCGAACGCGGTCGCCGCGACGAGCCGCGCGAGCACCCCGGCGGGTGTCACGGCCAGCGGCTCGCCGCCGAAGTCGTCGACGCGGATGTCCCACAGGCGCAGCTGGTGCGTGACGCGGCGGGCCAGCGCGCGGTGCGGGGTGATCAGCGCGACGGTCTCGCCGAGCGCCACCGACTGGCGCATGGCGAGCGCGATGGCGGCGGCCTCCTCGCGCTCGTCGGCGGCTTCGACCAGGGTGAGGCCGTCAAACGCTTCGGCGAGGCCTGCCGTCTCGCGATCCTCGCGCCAGGCGCCGGTGGCGGCGGCGGGGCGGAGGGCGGCGGCGACGGCTCTGGTGCGTGCGGCGGGGGTCGCCGAGGCCACCACGGGCGCAAGGCGGGCGACCTCGCCGGGGGCGATCCCCAGCGTGTCGACGAGCTGCTTCATGCCGTATTGCACGTGGCCGGGAGCGTCGTGCGCTTCGGCGAGCGCGTCCCAGTCGGCCGGAGTTGCCGCGCGGTCGAATCCCGGCAGCACGACGACGCCCCAGGGGCTCCGGGCGATGGCGGCGATCAGGCGGCGCGTCGCCGGGATGGAGCCGGTGGAGCCCGCCACCACGATGGGGCCGCGCGCCTCGGCGATGTGGCGCTCGGCGGCCTCGGCGTCGGCGCGGCGGGCGGCGGCCTCGGTGATGCGCTCGGCGGCCGCGAGGTGCGCCGGCCAGGCCTCGGTGGCGATGGTCAGGAAATCGGTGGTGATCTTCCAATGCTCGGCAAGGTCGGTGCGCTCCACCAGACCCGGCAGGTCGCGCCAGTCCGCCTCCTGCGTTTCCACCTGGTCGAGCAGCGCCAAGAGGTCGTCGGCGAGGCGCACCGTGTCCGGCCCTGAGGTGGACACGAGCGGGCGCATGCCCTGTTCGCGCGGCTGGATCGCGTCCGCCCAGGAGCGCACCAGCCGCGCCAGCACCACGCGCGCCTCGAGCTGGCCCATGACGCCGCGGGCGCCCCTCGGGCTCCTCCTCCGGATCGCCGAGCGCCTCGATGCGCGGCAGCGCGGTGGCGCGGCCGGGGGCGGCGTCGAGGAAGGCGGTGGCGAGCGCGCGGGCGGCGCGCCGGGTGGGGAGGTAGACGGTTGCGTCGGCCAGGGCGAGCGGATCGTCCGGCATGCCGTCCGGCCACAGCGTTCCGTCGGCGAGGCGCGCGGCCAGGGTCGGCAGGAACGGATCGACGGAGTCGACGGAGAGGACCCTCACGCGGCGCTGGCGCGGATCGCTCGCTCCGCGTCCTGTATGGCACGCGGCGTTCCCACGTGCAGCCACAGCCCGTCGAGCCGCACGCCGAAGAGGCGGCCGTTGGCGATCGACCGGTCGAAGATGTCGTTGAGGGAGAACACCTCCCCAGGCGGATCGGCGAGCGCCGCGGGCGAGATCATCGCGCAGCCGGCATAGACGAAGGGGGCTATGGTGAGCTCCCGCCGGCGCGTGAGGCGGCCGTCCGTCTTCAGGTCGAAGTCGCCCCGCCCGTCATAGCCGACGGCGGTGACGGTCGGCGCCAGGACCAGCATCGCATCCATCCGCGCCGGATCGAAGGCGTCGATGACGCGCTGCATCGTCGACGACGCGCCCTCGATCCAGAAGGTGTCCGAGTTGGCGATGATGAACGGCTCGTCGCCCAGGAGCGGCAGCGCCTTGATGAGACCGCCGCCGGTGTCGAGCAGGCCCTTGCGCTCATCCGAGATCGTCACCCGGCCCGGCGAATGACGCCGCACGTGCACCTCGATCATGTCGGCGAGGTAGTGCACGTTGACGACGTATCGCGTCACCCCGGCGCTCTGAAGGCGGTCGAACACGTGGTCGATCATCGCCCGCCCCATCACCTCGATCAGCGGTTTCGGGGTGATCGCCGTGAGCGGCCGCATCCGCGTGCCACGCCCGGCCGCGAAGATCATCGCTGAGAGACCGCTCATGCGCTCATGACGTCCGAATGGGTGGCGAACCAGTCGGCCAGCGGCGCGAGGGACGGTTCGGCGGTGAGGTTTTTCGCCAGCGCGCGGCGCACGCGGGGGAGGTGGGCGAGGTACTGGGGCTTGCCGTCCCGGTCGTTGAGCCGGCGGAAGACGCCCAGCACCCGCGTCGCCCGCTGTGCGCCGAGCACGTGGTAGGCGCGCTTGAACGGGGCGGGATCGACCCCCGGCCGGGCCGCGAGATAGCGCGCCACGAGTTCGGCCTCGACGTCGTCCGGGACGTCGATCCGGGCGTCCTGGGCGAGGGAGACCATGTCGTAGGCGCTGGGTGCGATCATGGCGTCCTGATAGTCCAGAAAGCCGATCCGGGAAATTCCTTCTTCGCCTTCTCGCCACATCAGGTTGGGCGAGTGGAAATCGCGCAGCGCCAGCCGGTCGTCGTCGCGCGGCAGGTCCTCGATAACGGCGCGCCACATCGCGGCATAGTCCGGGTCGAGCGGGGCGCGTTGATACCACTGCGCGAAAAGCGCGACCTCGATGGCCGAGAGGTCGGCGTCGAACCGCGGTGGCTGGTAGGGCGGCGGGCCTGGCAGCGGCAGCGCGGGCGGCGCCTCGTGGAAGGCGGCCAGCGCCTCGGCGGCGACGGCGTAGCGCTCGGGATAGATGCCGGTGGGGCTGGCGATCTTTTCGTCGCCGAAGTCTTCCATCAGAAGAAAGCCTTCGACCATGTCCACGGCGATGCTGACGGGGGCGACCAACCCTGCGCTGCGAAGGGCCGCGCCCAACGCCAGGAACGCGCCGAGATTGCCGTCGGCGAGGCGGGCCCGGACGGGGTAGCTGTCCGGCCCCGGCGTGAAGACGGGCGAGTCCATCAGCACGGCGCGGGACGTGCTGCCGCTGACGCGGGAGTAGCCTCGGGTCGAGGCATCGGTCTTGAGCGGCTGGCGGTGCGCCTCGCCCCAGCCAGCGCCGGCCAGGAACGCGGTGGCGGCGCGCTGGCGCTGCAGCCGCGCGGCCCAGGCGGGCGGGGCGGTGACGGTGATCTGCCGCGCGCATTCATCGGCACCGAAGCTGATCTGGATGGTCACGGGGAGCGCCTCGCGCGGCCACTCGATCAGCTCGGCGGCGTCGTCTTCGCCGAGGCCCAGTTCCGCAATGTCCCCGCCCTCGACGCGATAGAGATCGACGTGCCGCACGTGTGGCGTCAGCTCGGGATAGTCCTGGACGATGGTGAAGGTGGGGCTCGGCACCTCGAATGCCGGATCCCCGGCGAGGCTGCGCAAGGTCGCCCGCGCCAGGGTCGATTTTCCGGCGCCAAGATCGCCGACGAGGCCGACCCGGTCGCCCTTGCGCAAGGTGCTGGCGAGCTCGGCGCCGAAGGTCGCCATCTCGTCCTCGCTGGCGATGGCGATCTGGATGGCGACGGGGGGCTCGTCGGCGGTGGTCGCGGGGCTGGTCATGCGCGCAGGGTCATGCGGGGGGCGCTCGTGCGGCGAGAGGTCATGCGCGCCCGGTCATAGAGGGGCAATCAGGCCGCGTCGAGCAGCGGCGTCTCCACGCCCGCCTGCTGGCGCGGAAAGCGGACGACAAGCTCGGCGCCCGGGCCGCCGGTCGGCGCCACCGAGACCGTGCCGCCATGCAGCTCGACGAAGCTCTTCACCAGCGACAGGCCGAGGCCGACGCCGCGCCGCCGCCCATGCGAGCCGGAGGTGTTGAAGCGTTCGAACACCGCCTCGGCGTTGTCCTCGCTGATGCCGGGGCCGTAGTCGCGCACCGAGAGCGCCACGTAGTCGCCATCGCGGCGGGAGGCCACGGTGACGGCTCCGCCTTGGGGCGAATGGCTGACGGCGTTGGAGACGAGGTTGAAGAGCACCTGGCGCACGCGCATCTCGTCGCCGGCGAACACGCGGGCGTCGTCGGCGAGGTCGAGCTGCACGTCGAGCGCCGCCTCGACGATGCGGTCCTTCAGCCCGTCCAGCACCTGGCGCAGCGTGGCGGTGACGTCCACCGGCCCGATGGTCAGCTCCATCACGCCGGCATCGATGGAGGCGAGGTCGAGCACCCCGTCGATGATGACGAGTAGCGCCTCGGACGAGGTGAGGACGAAGTTGGCGTAGTCCCGCTGCTTGGGCGAGAGATCCCCCGTCTCCGGCCGGGTCAGGAGCTGGGTGAAGCCGATGATGGAGTTGAGCGGCGACCGGAGCTCGTAGGAGACGTGCTCGATGAAGGCGTTCTTCAGCCGGTCCGCCTCGACCAGCGCGTTGTTGCGGTCCACCAGCGCCTTGGCGATGTTCACCGAGTCGGTCACGTCGGAGAACGTGGCGAGCGTCGACCCGTCGGGAAGCGGCGAGAACGCATAGTCGAGCGTGCGGCCGCTCGCGCGCTCCATCCGCCCGCCGGTGGGGGTGCGGTGATCGGTGAGGCCGGTGACGCGCTCGGTGAGGGCGGCCCAGATGCCGGCTTCCCCCTCGGGCGCCTGGGCGGCGATGGTGTTGACGTGCTCGCCGATCTCCACCTGCGGCGTGTCGGTGAGGGTCCAGAAGGCCGGGTTGGCGAGGCGCAGCAGCCCGTCCGGTCCGAAGCTCGCGATGCCTTCGCCCAGATTGTCGATCGTCTCGGCCTGGACACGCGACAGGGCGTTGTACTGCCGCTCCAGCGCGAGCTGCTGGGTGACGTTCTCGTAGACGTAGGTGACGCCGCCATCGGCGCCGGGGTTGGCGACGACCCGCAGGGTCTGCCCGTCCGGCAGGTGCCACCAGCGCTCGAAGCTTTCGCGCGTCTCGTAGCCCTTGAGCTGGTCGCGCTTCCAGGCCTTGAAGTCGGCCGTCTCCGGCAGGCGCCGCTCGGCGCGCAGGCGGTCGAGCACCTGGTCCTCGAACGGGGTCTGATCGAGGAACGCGCCGTCCAGCTCGAAGAGGCGCTGGAGGGCCGCGTTGTGGAAGACGAGCCGCCGGTCGGGCCCATAGATGGCGATGGCGGTGGCGAGGAGATCGAACGTCGCGGCGTGGCTCTCCAGCGCCCGGGCCTGCACGCTCATCGCCTGCACGGTGTCGGTCACGTCGACCGCGAGCGCGGCGAGGGTGCCCTCCCGCAGCTCGGCGCTGACGTCGAGATGGCGGCGCTCGCCGGCGACCACGGTCTGCACGCGCTCGTGGACGGGGCCGGCGGTCGTGCCGGCGCCGAGCTGGGCGCGGGCGTTGGCGTCGAGCAGGGAATCGCCCGCGTCCTTTGAAATGCTGGCGGCCGAACCCACCGCTCGCGCATAGGACGGGTTGGACCAGACCATCGCGCCGGTCTCGCCCTCGACCCACGCCGGATACGGGGCGGCGGCGATCAGTGCGCGCAGGCGTCCAGTGGGATCGTTCGGCGCGTCGACGCCGACCTCGGGCGCCGGCTCGACGAAGATGGTGAGGTGCCCGCCTTCGAGCGAACCACTGATGATGCGCGGGGCGTCGGCGCCCTCGCCATCGCCCTGAAAACGGCCGCTGATGTCAAGGTCGCTGGTGTCGATGCGGAAGGGCTCGCCGGTGCGGCGCGTCTCTGCGGCTGCCGCGGCGAGGGCGCCCGAGCCCGACAACGCGGCGACGACCTCGGCCGGAACGTCGCCGCAGCGGATCGTTTCACCGCACGGGGTGATACGGGCCGCGCCCAGCGCACCGCGGGCGAGCGCGAGGTCGGCGAGGGCGATCTGCGCGTCGATCGTTGCGCGATCCGCCACCGCGCGATCGGCCGCGCGCGTCGCCAGCCGCGCCCGCGCCACGACGATGCCGGCCAGCGCGCTCGCCGCCGCCGTCACGGCCCAGGCCGTCAGCATCGGAGCCTCCCGCGTGGCGCGTCGCTCATCCCATCTCCGTTCGGCGAATCGGGCCGGAGGATAACGCCATCCGGCGCCGAGCGAAACGCATCCAGCGCGTCACGGCCGCCCACCCCACAGGAGCCGCACCAATCGCGCCCGCCACGCCGCAGGCTGCCGATTTCGCATGCAAAGACGTGCAACATGCCAAGCGAGCAGCTACATTCCGCCGACCCCGCCTGTTGCCAGGAGCCTGCGATGCCCTCCCCTCACATGTTCCAGCGCGCGGCCGCCGCTGATCTCCCGGTCGCCGTGGCGGGCGACGGCATCAACATCGTCACCGCTGACGGGCGGCGCATCATCGACGCGTGCTGCGGCGCGGCGGTCTCCTGCCTCGGCCACTCGGACCGGTCGGTGGCGGACGCGATCAAGGCGCAGGTCGACCGGCTGCCCTTCGCGCACACCGGCTCTTTCACGTCCGAGCCCGCCGAGCAGCTCGCCGCGATGCTGGTGGAGCGGGCGCCGGAGGGGATCGATCGCGTCTACTTCGTCTCCGGCGGCTCGGAGGCGGCCGAGGCGTCGATGAAGCTGGTGCGGCAGTATTTCCTGGAGAAGGGCGAGGATCGCTACCGCATCATCGCGCGGCGCCAGAGCTACCACGGCAACACGCTGGGTGCGCTCGCGGCCGGGGGCAACGCGTGGCGGCGCAAGCAGTTCGCCCCGCTGCTGACGGACGCCACCAGCCACATCGCCCCCTGCCACTACTGGCGCTTCGGCGAGCCGGGCGAGAGCGCCGAGGACTACGGCCAGCGCACCGCGAACGAGCTGGAGGCCGAGATCCTGCGCCTCGGCCCCGAGACCGTCGCGGCCTTCATGGCCGAGCCGGTGGTCGGCGCCACCATGGGCGCGGTCCCGGCCGTTCCCGGCTATTTCGCCCGCATCCGCGAGATCTGCGACAAATACGGGGTGCTCCTCATCCTGGACGAGGTGATGTGCGGGATGGGCCGCACCGGCCACCTCTTCGCGTCGGAGGCCGACGACGTGCGGCCCGACATCGTCCTCATCGCCAAGGGCCTCGGCGCCGGCTACCAGCCGCTCGGCGCCATGCTGGTGAGCGAGGACATCCACCAGACCATCGCCTCGGGGTCCGGTGCCTTCCAGCACGGCCACACCTACATGGGCCACCCGGTCGCCTGCGCCGCCGGCGTCGCCGTCCTCACCGCGTTCGAGGAGCGCGACCTCATCGCCAACGTGCGCGTGATGGGCGACCGGCTGCGCTCGTCGCTCGAGGCGCGGCTCGGCCAGCACCCCAACGTGGGTGACATCCGCGGGCGCGGCCTGTTCCTCGGCGTCGAGCTGGTGGCCGATCGCGACACCAAAGCCCCCCTCCCGCCGGAGGCGAAGACGCATGCCAAGATCAAAGCCGCCGCCCTTGCGCGCGACGTGATGGTCTACCCGATGGGCGGCATCATCGACGGCGTGAGCGGCGACCACGTGATGCTGGCGCCGCCCTACATCGTCACCGAGGCGGAGGTGGAGGAGATCGCCGGGCGCGTCGCCGCCGCCGTCAACGACGTGCTGCCCGCCGCCGCCTGACCCGCACCCGCCAATGCGTTTCGCCGGCTGCGGGGCCGAGGGCGCGGCGCGCCGGCAGGAATAAACGGTGCGCGCATGCCTGGGCGAACCGCGCGGCATCTTCCCGCCCGGCGCCGTTCCTGCTTCATTGGGCGCGACGGAGGACGGCATGACGACCATCGACCTGAACGCCGATTGCGGCGAGAGCTTCGGCCCCTGGAACATGGGCGACGACGCGGCGATCCTGAAGATCGTGACGACGGCGAACATCGCCTGCGGCTTCCACGCCGGCGACCCGGACACGATGGCGGCCACGCTGCAGATCGCCAAGGACAACGGCGTCGCCGTCGGCGCCCACCCGGGGTTCGACGACAAAGCCGGCTTCGGACGGCGTGTCCTGCCGATGGCACCCGAAGCGCTGACCCGCATGGTCGCCTACCAGATCGGCGCGTTCGTGGGCATGGCGGCGCTGGTCGGCGTGCCGGTACGGCACGTGAAGGCGCACGGTGCGCTCTCCAATTTCGCCTCCGCCAACCGCGATGCCGCGGACGCGATCGCCGCCGCGGTGAAGGCGGTGGATCCGTCGCTGACCCTCCTGGCGGTGGCTGCCACCGAGCTGGAACGGGCGGGCCTCGATGCCGGCCTCACCGTCGCGTCGGAAATCTTCGCCGACCGCGCCTACGAGCCCAACGGACAGCTGATGTCGCGCGCCAAGCCCGGTTCCATCATCCACGATGCGGACACCGCCGCCGCGCGGACGGTCGAGATGATGAAGGCCCGCGCCATCATCGCCCACGACGGCACCAAGGTGGCGACGCCGGTGCATTCCATCTGCGTGCATGGCGACAATCCGCACGCGGTGGGGGTCGCGGCGGCGGTGCGCGACGCGTTGGAGGCCGCCGGCATTCGCGTCACGGCCTTCGCATGATGCGCCCGCGCTGATGGGCTGGCTCGAGGGTGCCACGATCCGCCCCAGCGGCGAGGCGGCGTTCGTGATCGAATACGGCGATGCGATCGACCAGGCCGTCGGCCAGCGCGTCGCGGCGCTCTTCGCGGCGCTGGAGACGGCCGCGCCGGAGGGCTTCGTCGAGGCGGTGCCGACCTTCCGCTCGCTGCTCGTGCTGTTCGACCCCGACATCACCACCCAGACCGCCATCCTCGCCGCGCTGCCGGACGAGGCCGCGGGTGCCGCTGCCGCGAGTGCGGAATGGATCGTCCCGGCCTGCTTCGACGCGGACGTCGCCGAGGACCTCGACGAAGCCGCCAAGGGCCTCGACATGCCACCCGATACGGTGCGCGAGCGGCTGGCGGCGAGCCATTATCAGGTCGGCATGTACGGTTTCGCGCCCGGCTACGCGTACCTGTCGGGCATCGACCAGACGTTGACGCTTGCCGCGCCGGCAAGAAGCCGCGCCCGCCGATCCCGGCCGGCAGCATCATCATCGCGGCGGGCATGGCGGTGCTCGCCTCCGTCTCGATGCCGACGGGGTGGTACGTCGTCGGCCGCACCGCGCTCACCCTGTTCGACAAGGACGCGGACCCGATGGTGCCCTTCGCCGTCGGTGACCGGCTGACGTTCGAGCCGGTCTCCAGCGCGGAGCTGGCGCGCTTGGCGCGTGAGGGCGGCGGGATGCGGAGGGCCTCGTGACGGGCGCCAGGATCCGGGTGGTCGACCCCAACCCGTTCATCACCGTGCAGGACGCGGGGCGGCGCGGGGCCATGCGCTACGGCGTTTCCGAATCCGGGCCGATGGACTGGGTGCGTTATCGCTTCGCCCGCCGCCTGGTCGATGCGCCGGCCGCGTTCGAGGTCGGCCTCGGCGGCGGCCGGTTCCAGGCCGAGGGGGTGGTTCGTGTCGCCGTCACCGGGCCGGGCTTCACCGTGCGCGTCGGCGACGCGGCGCTGGTGCCGCCGGTGCGCCTCACCCTCGGCGACGGCGAGTCGATGACCCTGTCCCCCGGCCGCACCGGCATGTGGGCCTATGTGACGGTGGAGGGGATCGACTACGGCGCCCCGGTGCTGGGCTCCTACGCCACCAACGCGCGCACCGGCTTCGGGCGGCGCGATCTGGCCGCCGGCTTCGCCTGCGCCGCCGCCACGGCATCGGCGCCGGAGCTGTTCGACGACCCCTACGACGACGCCGGCCCGGTCGCGGTGCTGCCGGGGCCGCAGCAGCACATGTTTCCCGAGGAGATCCGCGGAGCGCTTCGCAACCGAGCCGTTCCGACTGAGCGATAAGATCGACCGGATGGGCTACACGCTGGAGGGGCCGAAGGTGGAGGCCGTCAGCCATGACATCGTCTCCGACGGGATCGTGGAAGGGGCGATGCAGGTGCCGGGCAACGGGCAGCCGATCGTCCAGCTCGCCGACCGCGCGCCGACCGGCGGCTACCCGAAGATCTGCGTCATCGCGGCGGCCGACCGCCCGCGCCTGGCGCAGCGCCGGCCCGGCGACGAGGTGCGCTTCCGCTGGGTCGACCTCGACGAAGCCGTCACGGCGGCGCCATGCGGTGGTGAGCGCCATCGCCTCGCCCGCCCCGCGCATCCGCCGCGAGTTCGATACTGAACTCCTGGCACGGGTGAACCTCGTCGGCGGCGTGTGGGGCGAGGCGGAGAGCGCGAGCTAGCGTGGCCGCGGCTCAACGCGAAGCCACGCGGCGGGGCCGAGACGCGACGCCATGGGTGGTTTTGCGCCAGTGGTGCGGTTTGCGCACGATGTCGTGGATGGCGATCAGCACCGCGATGCCCATCAGCGTCCAATAGGCCGGGAACCACAGCACCGCCCAGGGACTGATCGCTCCGCTCTTGCGCCGCTGGATGCTCTTGATGCCGAGGATGAAACTGGTGCCGTAGCCCACGGTCACGGCGAGCGTCTGCAGGCCCCCGAGCCATATGGAATTGCCGAAGAGGACCGGCTGGCCGATGAGCAGCAGGGCGAGCTGGGCCAGGAACGCGCAGTGAGCCAGCGCGGCCGTCAACGCGCCGAGGATGAAGGTGTGGAACACCAGCGTGTCGGCCGGGCCTGCCTCGCGCAGGAGCACGAGTGGCTGGCGATTGTGAACCAGCCACGTCTGGATGAAGCCCTTGAACCAGCGCGACCGTTGCTTGAGCCAGGCATTCACCGAAACCGGCGCCTCCTCCCAGGTGTGGGAGTCGATCATCGCGATGCGGTAGCCGTTGCGGCACAGGCGCACGGCGAGGTCCGCATCCTCGGTGACGTTGTAGGGGTCCCAGCCGCCGGCCTCGATCAGCGCGTCCGTGCGGAAGTGGTTGGAGGTGCCGCCGAGGAGCAGCAGGCGGCCCTCGGCCGCAACCATCGGCATGATGTGATCGAAGAGGCACGCGTACTCGATGGCGAACATCTTCGTCAGCCAGTTGTCGCTGAGGTGGTCGATGGTCAGATGGGCCTGTACGGCGGCGAGATCGCCCGATGCGGCGGCGAACGTCTCGGCGGCGATGCGGAGCTGCCTGGGATCCGGCCGGTCCTCCGCGTCGAAGATCGTGACGAGGCTGCCGCGCGCCTGACGCAGCCCGACGTTGAGCGCTCGCGGTTTCGTCCGCGGCAAGCCGGCAGGGACGATGGTCACGCGGCACTTCATATCGCGCGCCTCGCGCATCACGGCGCGATGGGTGATCTCGTCGTCGGCCTCGACAAGAAACTGAATGTCGAGCTTGTCGGCCGGGTAGTCGAGCCGGAGGAGGGCGGCCACGAGGTGCTTGAGACCGTCGTCCTCCTTGTAGAGGGGGATGAGGATCGAATACTGCGGCAGCTCGCTGGCCTTCAGGCGGCGGCGGGGCAATGCGCTGGTTTCGTAGCCGGCGAGCGCCGCGGCCCGGGTCGCCGCGTACGCGATCAGCACCGCCGTCATCGTCACGGCCAACACCATCAGGGTCGCGAGAGGCTGAACCAAAAGCACGAAGAGGAGCGCCAATGCGGCGGTGCCGAGAACCACCGCTTGGCCCGGCGTCAGCACGCGATCGGCAAGGTCGCGATCCGCGATGCCGTGCAGCGGATCGAGCCGGCCGTGGCGCACGACCGGGCCGTGCTCGCTCAAGCTCTCGGCGACGGCCTGGGGCGGGACAATCGTCATCTGGTCCGCACGATCCGGTCGCTCGGCGATGAGCCCGGCCAGATGGGGCAGCCACGCGGGCGCCGGGACGATGGCGATATACGGTCGTCCGTCCCGATAGCCGCGCGCGACGATGCCGCCGTCTTTCGCGGTGACGTCCAGCGTCTGGCGCTCGGCGAGGGCGGCCAAACCCGGTCCGCGATCGAACGCGCAGCCGAGCCAGCGCGCGAGGGCGGCGTAGTAGTCGATGTCACGAAACGGCGGCGGATGGGACGCTGCCACGAGAGCGGCGCGCTTGACCGCCGATGGCCGACTGCCAATCGCGGCGAAGGCGGCGTCGAGACAGTCGCACGGTTCGGCGTGGACGACGGATGCGGCGATGCTGAGGAGTGACCCATGCCGGCGCGCGGCGCCGGGGGTGCGGTTGGCCGCGGCCAGGGCGAAGCAAGCCTCGCGTGCGCTGAGCGGGGCCAGAGGGCGGGGATTTCGCGGGACCGCGGCGCTCTCGACCGGGGGCTGGTGCGTGGCTGCCCGCCGCACGTTCGGGCGGGGCTTGCCAACGTCGGGCGCGGTGGGGCAGGGCAGACGCCTCGCTTCCGGCGACACCGCCGCCCGCTGCGTTGCTGCGCCGGGATCGGCCGGGGCTGGCCGAGTGTCCGGAGAGGATGCGCAATAGGCGTGATCCTCACCGCCGGAGCCTGCCGGTTCGCGCGCCGGATCCTCCGGCTGGGTCGCGGGGAAGGGGGGCAGCCGCGATCGGAACACCGGATATGCGATCCCTGGTTGTGGATCGCTCCATTTAAGACCGTTTAGATTGAATCCGCAACCAGAAGCACGCTTAAATTGTCATCGTTCGTCGCGTGAGCGCATGAACGCAAGCTGCAGCACGTTGGTCACGCCCGGAGTGTCGAACGGCACACCGGCGACGGCAATCAAGCGGTCACCCGTTCGCCCCATCCCGGCATCGACGATGCGAGCGCCCGCCTCGGCAATGAAGTCCTCCAGGTCGTCGCTGGCTGTGGTGGAGATGGTGCTCACACCCCACACGAGGCCAAGGCGCCGCGCCGTATCGATGCGCGGGCAGAGCGCGAAGATCTGCGCGGCCGGCCGCTCGCGCGCGACACGGATCACCGTGGATCCGGATGACGTGTAGCAGGCGATGACCTTGATGCTCAGCGTCTCAGAGATTTGCCGGGCGGCGGCGGCGAGGGCGTCGGCGCCGGTGGCGTCGGGCTCCAGGCGCTGGGCGTTCAGGATGGTGCGGTAGGTCACGTCCGCCTCCACCGACCGGGCGACCCGGTCCATGGTGGCGACCGCCTCGACCGGGTATTGGCCGGCCGCCGATTCCGCTGACAGCATGACGGCGTCGACGCCTTCGTACACCGCGGTCGCGACGTCCGACACCTCGGCCCGTGTGGGGACTGGGGCGCTGATCATGCTTTCCAGCATTTGCGTCGCGACCACGACGGGTTTGCCGGCGCGGCGGGAGGCGCGCGTGATGCGCTTCTGCAGGCTCGGCACGTCCTGCAATGGCATCTCGACGCCGAGGTCGCCGCGCGCCACCATCAGCGCGTCGGACAGCTCGATGATCTCGTCGAGGCGCTCGATGGCCTGCGGCTTCTCGATCTTGGCGAGGATGCCCGCGCGGCCGCGGGCGATCTTGCGCGCTTCGGCGAGATCGTCCGGCCGCTGGATGAAGGAAAGGGCCACCCAATCGACGTTCGCTTCCAGAACGGCGTCGAGATCGGAGCGGTCCTTGGGAGTCAGCGCGCCGACGGCGATCAGCGTGTCGGGACAGCTGACGCCCTTGCGATCCGACAGGCGCCCCCCGACGGTGACGACGGCGACCGCCCGGTCCGGCGATGCCTCGGTCACTTCGAGAGCGACCTTGCCATCATCGAGCAGCAGGCGGTGGCCGGGCTGCAGCGCGCGCAGGATCTCTGGATGCGGCAGATAAACCCGCGACTGGTCGCCGGGTTCGTCATTGGAATCGAGCGTGAAGCTGTCGCCGACGGCCAGCATGATCGGCCCATCGTCGAACGTGCCGATGCGCAACTTCGGGCCCTGGAGGTCGGCCAGGATGGTGATCGGAGAGCCGGCGTCAGCCTCGACCGCGCGGATGCGGGAGACCAGAGAGCGCATCAGACCGTGGTCGGTATGGCTCATGTTGATCCGGAAGACGTCCGCTCCGGCACGGTGCAGTTCGGCGATCTGTTCCTGCTCTGACGACGCCGGACCCAACGTTGCGACGACGCGGACTCGCCGCGCGCGTATCATTGACCGCCGATGCCGGCTTTCGGCCGTTCGGTCAGCTGGACGGTCCAGGTTAGGCGATCTCCTGTATCGACTTCGACGAAGCCACGGCGTTCGTAGCCACGGGCGACGCAGTTGTTCGTGCCTTGAATAGTGAACTCTTTATCTGACGTGCACATAAAGGCTGTTCCTCCCCACGCACCGCCTTCTTCATAGTCGAGCGCGTAGAGGTAATAGTACCTGGAGGGGAGCGGACCGTCGACCACGACCTGGCAGGTTTCTGCGTCAAGGTTCCA
Source organism: uncultured Alphaproteobacteria bacterium (assembly GCA_963771975.1). Taxonomy (GTDB): domain Bacteria; phylum Pseudomonadota; class Alphaproteobacteria; order Rhizobiales; family Amorphaceae; genus Acuticoccus. Next base: position 207,890 of record CAVYVL010000005.1, read on the forward strand.
CCAGCCCTCGCTGACCCATTCTTCGTTGTTGCGATAGCCGACCGCGATTCCCACCTGCACGGGCGTCTTATTGCAGAGGCGGAGCTCGGCGGAGGCGTCAGTCGTGCCGGAGAATACGGCCGCGAAAGTCACGAGGAGGAGGACGAGCGGACCCGTCAGTACGCGGCGGGAGAGTCGGAACATCTGCAGCGAGCCGTCCTATTTTTCGTTCATCATAAACTTGTTCGCGGCGGCGTGACCGCGGTGTTCATGCGAGCTTGCTCGCGCCTTGTCAATCGCAGGGGCGGGGCGCCAACGCTGACAGGCCAAGCGTTTAAGCCCGCGGGTTAGCCGTCCCGAATCGGTCCCGCAACTGAATGTTACTCGTAGATAGGGCATCAGGCTTTCGCAGAGCTGATATTTCCACAGGGTTCTCTCATAATCCTTGACACTTGATTATCAGCAACATCGCAACTTAACGCTCCGCCGCGTGTCGAAAGAATGTTTCACCCCATTTTGTGTTCTCGGGATGGCTGAGAGAGTGGGGAGTAACATTTGCAAACTACATCTCTTCGATTCGGACAGGTCGCTGTGGTTCGCGCCAAACTGGGCGAGATATTTTGGGCTGACGCATATTTTGTAGCCCGCTGTATCATCTTTGCACCGCTCTGAAACCCACCCCGCGAACGATTGTCGGCTTCCGTGGCCGAGTCATGATCGGGGGCGCGATGCAAGCGATAATGGCATTTCGCTGCGGTTCTCCCCATCGGCGCGGCCTCGGCGCCACCGGCGTTAAGCCATCCGAAACTCTATGGCGACGAATTGAGCGGACAACGGGGACGAACCGACCGCGCCCGATTGATCGCGCGGGCGAGACGTCGAAACTCGTCCGGGTAAAATCAGTGGAGGTGGACCGATGGTCAACGAAGGTGTGGCTGGCGATCAGCTGCGGGCGATCGTGGAGCGGATCGAACGTCTCGAGGAAGAGAAGCAGGGCATCGCGGACGACATCAAGGACGTCTACGCGGAAGCCAAGGGCAATGGGTTCGACGTGAAGGTGCTGCGGCAGATCGTGCGCCTGCGCAAGCAGGAGCCGAATGAGCGGACCGAGTTCGAGGCCATCCTCGATCTTTATATGCAGGCGCTCGGCATGCGCTTCACCGAAGAGGGTATCGAGCGGGCCGAGACGCGTGTGGCGCAGCAGGCCGAAGCCGCCTGAGCGTGACGCGCACGCCGCCGGGCCACCTCGGCGGCGCCCAGCCACACACAGGACAAACAAAAACCCCGCGCAGTTTTCGCTGCGCGGGGTTTTCTATGTGCGTTGAAGCCGGATCGCGTCAGGAGCGCGGGCTGGCGAAGACCGTCACGCGCGTGCCCGTGAACCGCTCCGTGTCCAGCCACTCGGCGCCGCCTTCGCCCAGCGACTTGCCAGCGCCGAGGAAGCCGGGGGCCAAAAGGACGCCATCGCTGGCGGCTTTCCGGCGGTCCGGCGCGACGAGGGTCGCGAACTCGAGGCCGGAGACGTCCGTCAGGTTGCCGATCAGCTCGGGCGAGGCGTCGGTCACGGGGGACATCAGCGCGTCCACGGCGTCGACGGTCAGCGCTGCGGGGAGCGGCTCGGCGGTGGGCGTGCTCGACTGCGCGGGCTCGGGTGCGGCAGGCGCGGCCGCGCCGACGTCCGACGGGCGCGGGATGATCGCCGCGACGGCCGTTTGCGGCGATGCGTCGGCTGCGACGGTCTCGTCCCGAGCGTAGGCGAGGGTGGCGGCTGCCGTGGCCACCGGGTCGCGAGTCGGCGCGGTGGCCACTGCGGCGACGGCTTCGGCCACCGGGGTCGCCGCGCGCGGAGTGCGGACCGGGCGCTGCGGCGGCAGTGCGGCGACGACGATCGGCTGGTCCGCCTCAGGCTCTGCCGCGGCGGGCGCTGGCGAGGGCGCGGGCGGCGGGGTCGGCGCGGGGCCGCCGGCGGTCGCGACGGCGGTCAACGGATTGGATGGCAGCGCCACCGGTTGCACCGACGGGGTCTCCGTCTCTTCCGAGTCGCGCCTGGAGCGGCCGATCAAACCGCCGAGCGAAACGCTCGGGAGCTGCCGGAAGAGGCCGCCGGAGTCCGAGTCGCTCGACGCGGTTTCGGTGGCAGGCTCGCTGCGGGACGGCGCGGCGGGGCGCTGTGTCGGCGCGATGCGGGCCGACTCTACGCTGGTCTGACGCACGCGGGCCGCGGCGACCTGCGTCGGGGCCGGCCTGCTGCGGCGCTGCGGCGCACGCTCGGTCTGGACCTCGTCGTCCGTTTCCTCGTCCGCCTCGCCCCCGAAGCCCGAGACGAGCGCTGCGAAGATGCCGCCACCGCTTCCGCCGCCGCCGCGAAGGTTCGTCAGCTTACCCTCTTTTTCGAGGCGCTGCGCTTCGGCGTAGCCGGAGAGGGGCTTGCCGTCGGCAGGGAGGTGCAGCGTCTTCCCGTTCGGGAAAATCGAGGCGAGCTGGCTGCGCGACATCCGCGGCCAGGCGCGGACACTGCCGGTGTCCATATGGACGAACGGGCTGCCGGACGTGGGATAGTAGCCGACACCGCCGACCTGACGCCGCATGCCCGCGGCCCGAAGCTTCGCGAGATTGGCGCCCTTGATGTAGAAGTCGATCGCGCGGCCGGCCATGTGCTGCGAGTTCTTCGCCACACCGCGGGAGCGGCGCCGCAGCATTGAGTTCGTGGCCGGTGAGCGGTAGGCGGACACCACGTTGATGGTGCCGCCGAATTCCTGCTGCAGCTCCCAGAGGAGGTCGAACAGCTCGGGGTCCATCTTGGTGGCTTCGTTGCGCCGCCAGTCCCGCAGGAAGCGGTTGAGGTCGCGCAGCGCCGGAGCCGACGTAGCTCCCGTTGCGCTTGTAGACGACCTCGATACTCTCACGGGTGTGCGTGAAATAGAGCTTCAGGGTCCGCGAGGCGGCGTGTGCCTCTGGCACGCCGGATGCTGCGAACAGCAGGGACCCGAGGATTGCGGCGAAGCCCAGCGATCGAACGCGGGCCGCGCGGCGTGATTTGCTACCGCAACGGAACATGGCGGAACTCTGGACTCGCGTTTGTGTCAAGCGGCCGCCCCCTGTCGGACACATCGGGGTACGCCGGATCGCCGACGTAGCAACTTGGGATTAAGACCCAACGCTTGCTGGAGCCTTAACGAATTGCAGACGCGATCGGAAGAGCCGTTATGCTACGAAGGCTCACTGTGACGCATAAAGCACAGTTTTTCGCATTCGGTGGCCGCCGGTGCATGGCAGCCTGTGAATTTTACAGCCCCAACTTGCGCTGCGTTCGCGAATCGAAGCCGTACACGTCGTCCAGCCGCACCACGTTGCCGCTCTCGGTCACTTCGCGTGTGAAATAGGCGAGGTGGACGGGAATGTGCGTCTCGGTGTTGAGCCAGCGCTCGTTGCCGCCGACCATGCGCTGCACGCCGCGGCCGGAGAGGTTCGGCTCGCGCGCCAGCAGCGCCTCGGCAAACTCGAACGGGTTCTGCACGCGGACGCACCCGTGGCTGAACGCGCGCCGGGTCCGGCTGAACAGGCTCTTGGACGGCGTGTCGTGCAGGTACACGGCGTGCGTGTTGGGGAAGAGGAATTTCACCGACCCCAACGCATTGCCCCGGCCCGGCCGCTCGCGGATGCGCACGCGGCGGAGGGTCGCCTCGTTCCACGTGACCGACGCCGGGTTCACCACGCGGCCGTTGAAGACGACCTCGTAGTTGCGGCGCGCCATGTAGCCGGACGGGTTGGACTTCAGCGCCCCCAGCATCTCGTTCTTGGCGATCGAGTAGGGAACGTTCCAGTAGGGATTGACGACGACGTGCTCGATCTCGTCCGAGAAGATGGGCGTCGGATTGGAGGGCGAGCCGACGACGACGCGGCCGGTGTAGGTCAGCCTGTCCTGCGTCCACCACCTGCACCTGGTACGCCGGCACGTTGACGTAGACGTGGTGCAGCCCGAGCCAGCGCGGCATCCAGCGCCAGCGCTCCATGTTGGATATCAACGTCTCGGCGCGCTCGGCCTCCAGGCCGCCGTCCAGCACGGCGAGGGTGCGGGGGCCGACGATCCCGTCGGCGCCGAGCCCATTCTCGCGCTGCCAGGTCGCGACGGCCTTCGCCAGCGCCGCGTCGAACACCTGCGGGTCGTCGCCGCGACGCACCGTGGCGCCGACCCGCTTGCGCAGGATCGCGACGCGCGGATCGACGGAGCCGAGCTTCAGGTTGGGCCCGTCGCCGATGGCGGGCGGCTGCTCGACGTTGGTGTCGAGCACCGTCCGCAGCACCTGGCGCAGCCGCTGATACTGCGCGTGCTGCGGGTGCACGCTCTCCAGCGTCTTCTCGATGTCTTCGGCGCGGCCGAGGCGGACGAGGAAGCGCAGCTCCTTGAGTTGCGGCGGGTCCATCGTGATGATGCGGGACACGTCCGCCGGCTTGATGCGCCCGGAGTGGGCGTGGCGGGCGTAGCGAAGGGCCGCCTCGGTCAGCGCGACATCCTCGCGGGCGCGCTCGGCGACGCTGTCCCCGAACCGGGGCACCGTGTAGGCGGCCGGGTCGAGGCCGTCATATGCCGCTTCGGCGAGGCGGGCGCGCAAGGTGGCGGCGCGCTCGGCGGTCCACATCGGGGCGTAGTCGCGCATCTCGTAGTACTGCGCGACGGCGATCCACACGTCGGTCGAGACTTCGCGCGCGATCGCGGTCTCGATCGAGGCGGGCGCTTCCATGGCCTCGAACGTCTCGCCCCGGGGCGCGATGCTGGCGGCGGGGGTCGTATCGGACTTCGGGGAGAGGCGCGGCAGCGGCACCTCGGCGGCTGCGGCCGCTGGCAGAGCGAGCGCAAGAGCCGCGACCGTCGCCAGTCGCCAGGATCGTGCCATAGAAGTCATTGCGGGTGCCGCCCTTTCACACTCAAACCAAGGGGCCATCTGAGGGAATATGAGATAGCATCGCGCTCCGCCCCGAAGAGCGTCCTCACGATCCGTTGAAGGCTCCCATTGATGAGTTTCACTGCCACCCACGCAATTTTGCCACACGAGACCGCCGACCGCGCCAGCGGGGCCACCCCCATCGAGGGCCTGCCCGAATGGAACCTCGGCGACTTCTACGCGGGCCCCGATGATCCGGCCCTCGCCGCGGACCTCCGCAGCCTTGCCGAGGACGCCAAGAGCTTCGAGGCCGCGTACAAGGGAACGCTCGCGGACAGCCTCGCCAAGCCGGACGGCGGCGCGACGCTGGCGGCGGCGCTGAAGGCTTATGAGGCGCTGGAAGACCGCGCCGGCCGGATCGGCTCCTACGCCGGCCTGCTCTATGCGACCGACACGACCAATCCGTCCTACGCCAAGAACTACGGCGACATCTCCGACAAGCTGACCAGCCTCGCCAGCCATCTCCTCTTCTTCGGGCTGGAGCTGAACCGGATCGACGATGCGGTGATGCAGACGGCGCTCCAGGACCCGGCCGCGGCGCATTATGCCCCCTTCATCGAGGACCTGCGAAAGGAGCGCCCGCACCAGCTGTCCGACGACCTGGAGCGGCTCTTCCTGGACAAGTCGACCTCCTCGCGCACCGCGTGGACGCGCCTGTTCGACGACACCATCGCCAGCCTGCGCGTGTCACTGGATGGCGGCGACGAGAAGGTGACGCTGGAGGAAGCGCTCAACAAGCTGCTCGACCCCTCCGAGGCCACCCGCAAGGCCGCCTCGGAGGGGATAGGGGCGGCGCTGAAGAGCGAGGAGCGCACCTTCACGCTCATCACCAATACGCTCGCCAAGGACAAGGAAGTCTCCGACCGCTGGCGCGGGTTCGAGGATGTGGCCGCGTCGCGGCACCTCGCCAACCGGGTCGAGACCGAGGTGGTCGACGCGCTGGTGTCGGCCGTGACCGAGAGCTATCCGCGCCTGTCGCACCGCTACTATGCGATGAAGGCCAAGTGGTTCGGCAAGGACATGCTGGACACCTGGGACCGCAACGCGCCGCTCCCGGAGGCTGACGACCGCACGATCTCCTGGGCCGATGCGCAGAAGACGGTGATGACCTCGTTCGGCGGCTTCGACCCTAAGCTCGCCGAGCTCGCAGGCCGCTTCTTCGACAATCCGTGGATCGACGCGCCGGTGCGCCCCGGCAAGGCGCCGGGCGCCTTCTCGCACCCGACAGTCCCCTCGGCACACCCTTACGTGCTCCTCAACTACCAGGGCCGCTCGCGCGACGTGATGACGCTCGCCCATGAGCTCGGCCACGGCGTGCACCAGATCCTCGCCGGGCCCAACGGCGCGCTGATGGCGCCGACGCCGCTGACCTTGGCGGAGACCGCTTCGGTGTTCGGTGAGATGCTGACGTTCCGCCAGCTCCTGGCCGAAGCGCCGGACGCCAAGACGCGCCGCGTAATGCTCGCCTCCAAGGTGGAGGACATGATCAACACCGTGGTGCGGCAGATCGCGTTCTACACCTTCGAGCGTCACGTCCACATCGCCCGGCGCGAAGGCGAGCTGACGGCAGAGCGCCTCGGCGAGATCTGGACGCAGGTGTCGCGCGAGTTCGCTCGGCCCGTCGGTCCGGCTGCAGGACGGCTATGACGTGTTCTGGTCCTACATCCCGCACTTCATCAACTCGCCGTTCTACGTCTACGCCTATGCCTTCGGCGATTGCATGGTGAACTCGCTCTACGGCGTCTACGAGCGCGAACCGGCGGGCTTCCAGGAGAAGTACTTCGCGCTGCTCTCGGCGGGCGGCACGAAGCACCACTCCGAGTTGCTCGCACCCTTCGGCCTCGACGCCCGCGATCCGGCCTTCTGGCAGACGGGCCTCGGCGTGATCGAAGGGCTGATCGACGAGCTTGGCCGCCGCGGACCGCGCGGCCGGCTGACCGCCGATGGCCGAGCCCGCCGCACCGGGGCCCCGCCCGCGCCACGCTCCGTGGGCGGACGGCAAGAAGCCGTTCTCGATCGCAATGTCGCCCATCGCGCTCGAGGATTGGATCGAGGTTGACGACCGCCGCGTCGCCGACCTCACCCAGAAGGCCGCGGTTCTGGCGAGCGAACCGCACGCGGTGCGCATCCGCCCGGGCTGCGAGGCGTCGCAGATCGAGACGCGCGACCTGATCGCCGCCGCACTGGCGCAGCAGGGGCACGACCTCGCCCCCGTCCCGCCGCCGCTGCGCTTGGCGGATGGTCGTGCCTTCGCCGATGCCCCGCCGCTCGCGACGGCGGCGATGATGGTGCCCGACGACCTCGTCCTGATGCGCCGCGGCGAGACGGCCTGGTCGCTCGTGGCGGGGGTGGTGGCGTTCCCCTCCGCGTGGGAGCTGCCGCAGAAGTTCGACCGGCCGATGGATGAGATCCACCGCTCCGTGCCCGGCTGGGCCGGACCGATGGCGGCGCGCGTCGCCCGCATCTTCGACAATCTCGCCGTCGACGCGCCGGTGTGGCGGCTCAACTGGTCGATCCAGTTCGGCGGCGGCCTGGCGCTAGCCGGCTCGAAGCACGACAAGCCGGCGGCGCGCGCCATCGACGCGCCGCTGGTGCGCGTCGAGCGGCAGACTCTCCGCCGCCTCCACTCGGGCGATCTCCTCTTTACCATCAAAGTGATGGTCGACCCGGTCGAGGCCTTCGCCGGTCATCCGGACGGTGCGCATCTGGCCGCGAGCCTCGCGGGCCAGCTGGTCCAACTCAATACAGCGCAACTGACGTACAAGGGGCTGACCGAGGTGCGCGACGACCTGGTGGCGCGGCTGGAGACCCTCGCGCGCCGCTGAAGGCGCCGCCCTCCGCCGATAGGATACCCGGTGCCGGCGCGCCCTATCGCGGCGGAAGGCTGCATGGCGCAGCGATGGTGGCGCTGATCGTCACCGAGCGAGCGGCAAGGTTGCGCATCGGCGCGGCGAAGGTCAGCGCGTCGAGGGCGCAGAGGTCCTCGGGCGCGGCCACCGGGGCGCCCGGGCCCGGCTCCAGGGCGATCGACACCGTCGTCAGCGGGGCGTGCCGGTCGTGCGACACCCAGGCTTCGCGCCCCGCCCGGCGGAATGCCAGCATCATGTTGGCGGCAAGGTCCGGGCGCGAGGCCGAGACGGCGATCCGCCCCGGCGGGGTCTCGGCGAGGACTTCGCGCGCCAGCACATCGTACGGGTAGACAAAGCGGTGGTTGCCGAGTGCGGCCATGCCGGCGAGGCCGATCGGGATCGCCAGGAACACGGCGACCGCCACCTTGGTGATGAGCGCGGGTCGCCAGCGCACGAGGTGCAACGCGGCCACCACAGGCAGCGGCACCAGGACCGGCATCAACGCCTGCGCCTCGACGGTGGCGACGTCCGCGACCAGAACGCCAACGACGCTCAGCACCAGGGAGAGGGCCAAGGTGCGCCACAGCAGGCGCCGCACCGCGTCCGACTCGGGCGAGAGTTGCGGCCGGGTGCGGCCGAACGCGGCCACGAGCAGCGCCACCGCGCCGCCCGACGTGACCGCCGCCAGCGCCAGCGATGCCACGCCATCCAGCCCGATGCCCGGCACGTCGATCGGCGCGAAGCTGCCGTCGCGATAGAGCGACTCGATCTGCGCGCCCGAGGCCTCCAGTGCACTTGCCATTTCCACGAGTGCCGGGCCCGCCAGCACGGCGACCAGCAGCGGGATGAGGAACGTCCAAGTAGAAGCGAGACGCTCGAACCAGAAGCGGTCGGCGAGCATGGCCAGCCCCATCGGAAGCACCAGCACCCAGATTTCGGGCTTGGCGAGGGCGCCGGCGGCGAGGGACAGGCCGAGCACCAAACAGGCACTCCATCGCGGGCCGGTGGCCAGCCGCGCGACCCCGTTCACCACTCCCGCTGCGGCCGCCGTCACCAGCACCGAGTGGGTCAGCGTGTGCGCCGACACCCAGGAGAGCTGCGGCATGAACGCCATCAGCGCGACGGCCAGGATGCCGGCGGTGACCCCCGCAACACGGCGGGCCGCATCGAACACCAGGAGGTAGATGGCCAGAAGCAGCGCGCCCTTCACCAGGCCGAGGGCAAGGCTCCAGCGGCCATCGGCGAGGTCGAGCGCGCCGCGGACGAGCCATGTGTAGAGGGGCGGCTGGCTGCTCGCGTAGACGAGCTTGAGGTCCACGGCACCCACGAACCGGGCCTCGTCGATCGTCAGGAACGGCGAGAGCCCGAGACGCAAGGCCGTGAGGAGAAGGATATAGAGGATGATTGCGGCTGCTGCGCTCCAGGCACCGACGGGCGACGGGCAGCGAGCCGCGGCGGAATTGTCCATGTCGCGCTCCGGTCTGCTCGTGTCAAAGAGGGCTGGAGCGGCAACGTCAAGCCGGGGCGCGTCAATGCCGCTGTGTTGAGCGGGACGCCGCGAGGGGCGTGCGGGTGTCCCGGGGCCGGGGCGGAGCTGACCCGCGACTCCGCGTCCTTTGACTGGCGGCGGGTTCGGTCGCACACTCGCCCGATGATCAGGACAGCACACGTACTATTGGCACTTGCGTTTGCGATGTTCGCTCCGGCGTCCGCCAGCGCCCAGGAACAGCCGGACGGGCGCCTCCCGCCCACGTCCGGCGCCGTTTCGCAAAAGGGTGACCGCGCGGATCGGGCGGCAAGCGGCCCCTCGACTTCGGACGAACGGCGGCAGTCCCGGCTGGACCGAATGTTCGCCGAGCTCGCCGACGCCCAATCCAAGGATCGGGCGGACAGGATCGCCGGACACATCATGCGCCGCATGACACGTTCGGGAAGCGACACGGTGGATCTGCTGATGAACCGTGCCGCCATCGCGATGCGGCGCAAGGACTATGGCCTCGCGCTCGATCTGCTGGACGGGGTGGTGAGACTGAAGCCCGAGTTCGCCGAGGGTTGGAACCGGCGCGCCACGGTGAACTTTCTCGCCGGCAACTACGGCCGGTCGATCGCCGATATCGAGCAGACGCTCAAGCGCGAGCCTCGGCATTGGGGCGCGCTGGTGGGCTTCTCGGTGATCCTGGTGTCGATGGAGCAGAAGGCGAAGGCGGTGGAGGTGATGACGCGCGCGCTGGAGATCCATCCGTTCCTGGAAGACACGCGCGATCGCCGCGACCGGTTCAAGCTCGAGGTCGACGGCGTCGACACCTGACGGGCGGTCAGGGGGAGGGCGCCTCGCCGACCGCGCTGGCCTCCGCGACGGGCGACGTCGCCATGGCGCGCGGGCGCGGAACCTTACGCAACAAAAAGCCGGCCGCCCCCGAGAGACCCGGGGGCGGCCGGCTTTGTCGTTTCCGAGGCCCGCCCGCGATCGGGGCGGGTCGGGCAGATCAGCCCTGACGCGCCTTGTAGCGCGGGGCCTTCTTGTTGATGATGTAGACGCGTCCCTTGCGACGGACCAGCTTGTTGTTGCGGTCCCGCTGCATCAGCGCCTTCAGCGAGTTCTTGATCTTCATGTCACGCTCCGGACTGAACCACGGCGCGGACACCCGCGCGGCTCCCAATTGCGGGAGCCGACGGAACGACCCACCGCCCAATAAAAATACGGCGCGGGATGGCCCGCGCCGACGTTGTTTCTATTAGGGATCGAAGGACGCTTCTGTCAAGCGCCGCGTCATCGATCGTGCCACGACGCCCCGGTGCCGGGCGGCTGAAGCCGGCAGTCTACCGCATCACGCGGACATTGCCAGCTTCACGCCCTCGCCGTTCTCGTCCTTCAGCGGCAGCTCGACGTCGACCTCCAGCAGCGAGACGTCGTCGCCCCGGTCCATCGAGACCCGCACCTTGTCGCGGTCGATGGTCATGTGCTTGGCGATCACCTGCGAGGATCTCCTCGCGCAGCGTGATGAGGATGTCCGAGGTCGAGGTTGCCGAACGCTCGTGGGCCAGGATGATCTGCAAGCGTTCGCGCGCCACCGGCGCCGACGTCTTCTTGCGTTTGAACCGCTCGATTATGCTCATGCCGCCTTCCTCGCGAAGAATCTTGCCGAACAGGCCGCGACGTCGGTCGGGATCTCGATCTGCGACGTCCTCGCCCATGAGGCGGCGCGCCGCGTCGGTGTAGGCCTTCGCCGGGGTCGACGCCGGCGCACCCAGCGTCACCGGCATGCCGAGGTTGGAGGCCTTCAGCACCTCCTGGCTCTCCGGCACCACGGCGAGCAGCGGGATCGAGAGGATCTCGAGGACGTCGTCGACCTTCAGCATCTCGCCGCGCTCGGCCCGGATCGGGTCGTAGCGGGTGAGGAGCAGGTACTTCTCCATCCGCTCGTTGTTCTCGGCCTTCATGGTCTTGGAATCGAGAAGGCCGATGATGCGGTCGGAGTCGCGAACGGAGGAGACTTCCGGGTTCGTGGTGACGATGGCGACGTCCGCGTGACGCATGGCGAGGGTCGCGCCGCGCTCGATACCGGCGGGCGAGTCGCACAGGATGTAGTCGAAGCGCTCGCGCATTTCGCCGATGACGTTGGCGACGCCCTCCTCGGTGAGCGCATCCTTGTCACGCGTCTGCGAGGCCGGCAGGAGGAAGAGCGTGTCGACACGCTTGTCGCGGATCAGCGCCTGATTGAGCTTGGCGTCGCCGTTGATGACGTTGATGAGGTCGAACACCACGCGGCGCTCGGCACCCATCACGAGGTCGAGGTTCCGCAGGCCGACGTCGAAATCGACGATGGCGACGTTCTTGCCAGCTTTGGCGAGTGCGGCGCCGAGGGCCGCGGTCGACGTGGTTTTGCCGACGCCCCCCTTGCCCGACGTTACGACCAGGACCTTCGACATTGTGGTATCCCTTTCCATCAGAACGCGGCCATCTTGAGCGCGTCGCCATCCAGCCACGCCTGGACGGCTCGACCGACGCACTTGCGTGTCCAGATCGTCCGCGGTTTTGTAGAGACCGTTGATCGCGACCAACTCGGCATTGAGCTGGGTCGTGAAGATGCGTGCGGTGCGGTTGCCGGCAGAGCCGGCGATCGCCCGGCCGCGCAGGGCGCCGTAGATGTGGATGGATCCGGACGCCACCACCTCCGAGCCCGACGCGACCGGAGCCGATCACGATGACGTCGCCGGTGAGATGGACGACGGACTGGCCCGAGCGCACCGGCTGGTCGATGATGAGCGTGTCGGCATCCGGTGCGTCGATCGCCTTCTCGACCGCCGCGAGGGCGGCCTCGGTCGACCGCCGTCGAGCGGCGGTCGTCGCCTGCGGTGGACGTCGCCGGTCTCCGTCGCGCGTCTGGCGCGGCGTCGCGCCTTCTGCGCTTCCGGCGCTCGGTTCCGCACGGCACTCTCGGCCGGCGTCGGCATCGGCGCTCGCTCTGGCACCGTTTCGGCCAACTGGGCGAGGCGCGGCGATGTCCTTGCCGCCGGTCAGGATCGGCGGCAGACCCGCGCGCGTCGGCGCCCAGCTCGCCCGGTGTGCGGCCGTCGAGCCCCATGATGACGATGTTCCGCCGCTTCAGCTCGGTCACCATGTGGACGAGTTCGGGCCGGCTCGCGCGGCATCTGCGAGATGTCGACCACCACCGGCCGTCCGGCGAAGAAGCCGGGCGATCGCTTCGCGAACTCTCGAAGTCCGCAGAGCCACTCCTCGATGGGAGGCACCGGTGTCAGCACGAACGCCATGAATGAGCGCCCGGTGAACCGAATCGATCGTTGTGGAGGTGTTGTTTGTTGCACGAACGTTAAACCCGGTTCCGCGTGACGAACAATCAATCTGAACGCGGTAAATGTTGGGTTAACGGCTGATTCGGAGCGACCCGTTACAGCGGTTTCCTGAGAGGCGTCCACAGATGATGTCTCGCCAGGAGCACCGAGGGTGCTTTGCGCAGCCCTGCGGCGGTCGCAGGTGCGATCCAGAGGGGCCGATCGTCGACGGGCCGCGTGGGGGATAGATGCTGGTGGGCCGAGTGCCCGTCCGGTTCCCGCTTTCTCGCGACGGATGCTCCACTGCACAATGCAGGCTCTGGAGCACCCGCGCTATGGGGGATCTGTCGAAATCAGAGCGATGCCTCGCCGTGTACGTGTTCCCGAGCGACGGGACTGCCCTAATTGCAGCGCAAGACGCGACTGACGGCCACTTGGCCCGAGTCGCTTTCGCACCTGCTCGAAGATTCCGGTTCAGCGCGCCGCCGCGCCGGTGGCGCTCGCTTCCAGACGATCAGGCAGCACGCGATGAAATAGGGATCTCTCGTTGACCAACTTGGCGCGGCCGATGCCTAAGGCCGAGGACCATCGCCTGGTCGCGTTGTCCTGGGATTGGCGTCTCGAAGAGCGCCGTGTCAGGCGTGTGGTCGATACGGGTGCGCTAGAAGCACATCCTCACGCCGTCCGGCGTGACGACGGTGCCTGTGCGCGGGTTGAACGTTGCCCAGCGCGCGGAGCAGTAGGCCGCCCACTCCGGAGTCCACGGCGTGAGAGTGCGCCCGTGCTTATACATCGGCACGAGGAAATTCACGGTCGGCGTCGCGGGGGCGGTAAAATACCAATGACCCTTGCGCGGGGGGCGCTCTTTGGTGACGGACCAGGGCTCATGCGTTCCGTAGTACCGCGGCTGACGATCGTAGCGACCCGTATAGTGGTCGAGGTCGGCCGCCGGCGCACTGGAGCATGCCGCAAAAAGGCTCGTTCCGATCGCCAAGAGCATGGACAGCGCGCGCATAGATCCCCCAAACCTTGAGCGCACCGTGGCGGAGTTGCCGTCGAAGATCAACGGCCACATTGACGAGACGGGACGCGGTCTGATAACGTGTCCCTCACGCCACAGCGCGCCGGCTTAGCTCAGTTGGTAGAGCACCTGATTTGTAATCAGGGGGTCGGGGGTTCAAGTCCCTCAGCCGGCACCAGTGATTTCAATGAGTTGGCTCGAAATCAGCTTCACCCAGAGCCGCGGTTCCAGCAGAATTCCAGCATGCGGATTGGTAGGCGCAAGGCGTTTATGAGCAGGGTTCATATGCGCGCCCCCTGCAGGCTATAAGCATCAACGAGCTGCTCCGACACCTGCAGGGCCAAGAGCTCTCCCTTTTGGATGTCGCAGTTCGAGGGCGGTATCCTGTCACGCCTCGACACACCGCTGCTGATGCAGTCCATGAAATCGCCGGAACTGGCGGCTCGTGCGGATCATACTCTTGTGAAGGTGTACACCCTTTCTGGCCGCCGCTATCGCCGCGCCAGCTCATAGTCGTCAGCACACTGCTGCTGTAGTCGGCGATTTGCGGTGCTAGCAATATCGTTCATTCCGCAGGCGTCGATTGCCTAGTCGATGGCACCGATTAAGGAGCTGCGACGGTTTGGCCGAACCATTCAGGCCGCAGCGCGCCTGTAGACGTCGTCGAGTGAGTCGAGTTCGATGACCTTCGCGACAGAGCCGATGAGGGAAAGCCTGTCGCCGAGCTTATCGCGCGTTTTGGTCACGCCGACGCGGGTCGGCGCGTCGTCACTGTGCGAGATGTCGAGGAACTTCGAGACTGCGGAGTTGAATGAGACGTGGTGGGCGGTGAACATGTCGAACACTACGCTCCGGCTGCCGAAGGTCACAAGTGCATGCACGCGATGCGCGACGTTCGAGGCGCCGACGACATCTGCGTGCGGCTGGACATTCGTGCCGCCGAACGCGTGCTCAAGGTGCTCCAGGAGCCGCTCTTCAAGGCGGCTCGGCGGTCGCTCGGCGAGTTTATCCAACGCCAGCGCGACGCTTGTCCGCAGGAGGTCGGCGAGGATTGTGATGGCCGCGACCAGCCTGTCGGCCGAGACACGGAGGAAGAAGAAGGCGCGGCTGTCGCAGGTGGCGCCGACGCGCGCTGCTTCACGGCTCGCGATCGCGCTGAAGGATCTGGGGTGCACGCCCGCCATTTCAGCCTCTGCTGCGGCTCGGCCTTCGTCGCTGACGGTGAAGGTGTCGCCCTCCGGGTAGATGAAGACGACGACGTGAGAGCCGTTCGGATAAAGGACGGGGAGCACGATCTCGGTGCGCGACGTCGTCGTGCGAGCGCGCACGAGGTCGCCGATCGCGGCGGCGATCGCCATGTCGCTGGCGTGACCAACGATCGGGATCAACGGTTTGAAAGCAACGGCTCCCACGGCGGCTCTCTGATCTCGTTCGCGTTCTCGATAGCGAACTCTGCCCCGATATAGGCTACCAAAGTCCTGTAGTCTGCAAGTTGTGGCGTCGCATCGGCGACGGGCAGCTCCCTTTCGGTTGCGACGATTTCCGGTCATCCTAGGATCGCGTTGTCGCCGAGGCGGTGGATGTGCGTCTCGTCGAGGAATTTCATGTTGAGCGGCGATTGCGGGTACCGGTTCGTGTGCGGGGCGCCGCGCCAGTCGACACGCGTGAACGGACGGCGTTTGCCTCCGTAGAGAACGCAGAGCTGCATAGCGATGGCGCGATCGGATTCCGCCTTCGTGGCCGCGGCGACAAAGCTGACCGCTTCGAGGGTGACGCCACCGACGTCGAGTGCCGCGACGAGGTTGAGACGGGCGCCCCGCACGTTGGCCGCTGCGCCACGGTGCTGAGGTTTCCATTCGAGAGAGCCCACCAAGCGCTTCGGGGTTCGCAGCGCCTCATCCAGATCGGCGATGCTTTTCGGCGGGTCCACCGGGTCACATCAATCGGCGCGCCAACCCTGCGGAGCCTGCGTGGCGGCGGGGCTGGCTGACGGATGCATTCACGGTGTCGCTCAGTGGGCGCAACAAGTTCAGTAACCCTAGTTTGCGTTGAGACCGCGTGCGCGGCTGCCGAGGGCGCGCTTCCAATGTGCTTCACGGCGCAGGACGTCTTCGCGCGGTGTGTGGAGGGATCGCCGAAGTTCAGCCAGCGCGTCCGCTGCCTTCATGCTGGCGCCAAGCTCTCCCCACCGCAAGGGGGCGTTGCCGCACATTCCGTTTGAACCGCGCCCGGTCTGCCGGAGGCTCTAACGCTTGAAAAGGATGGAGCCCCATGAGCAAGACAACGAACAAATATTCACCCGAGGTTCGTGAGCGCGCGGTGCGGATGCTTTTGGACGACGAACCCCAGCACGTATCCCCCGGGGCACGATTTTGTCGGTCTCCTCGTAGGTCGGCTGCGCGGCGCAGGCGCTGGACGAGTGGGTCAAGAGAGCTGAGGTCGACAACAGCAAGCCCGCGGGTGTGCCGAGCGAGATGGCCCAGAAGGTAAAGGTGCTGGAGCGGGAGAACCGCAAGTTGCGTCAGGCCAACGAGATCCTGCGCAAGGCGTCGGCGTATTTTGCCCAGGCGGAGCAGGGCCGCCGACCGAAGTCATGATCGCCTTCATCGGTGATCACCGAGCGGTGCATGGGGCCCTGCCGATTGAAATGGCCTGCCGCGTTCGGGGAGAAAGCGCGGTTCCGCTCTCTTTGCAGGGACAAGTCATTGTCGGTGTTGCCGAATTGACCGCAAGTGACCTCGATGCCGGGGCAGGGTAAGCTCGTAGCAGTGACGCTGGACAATGGAACCAACGACCTCTCGCGCATCGGACTACGGTGCCCGGGTGCGTTGGATCACCTCCGCCAGTTCGAGACGATTGGCGGACTGCGATCTTCGATCGTCATCGCGACGGAAGCGGCTGCCAGTACGAGCGGTATTCCTACTATGGTATCCGCCCGTCGAATATTAGGCATTCTCTACCAATAGCACGTCAGCTATCTGCCTCATGGCGACATGCTACGCGAGGTACCAAAGTCGGAACCGAGTTTGAGCGGTTTCCTGATCCGGGGCGCTTCGCCACCGGCGCGTTGAGTGTTCGAACATGCGGACGATGACCAGCGTCCGCGGTGGATGTCGGTATTGTGCCAATACGCGACGGGTCCTCCCAAGGGCGGCCTCCCACATTGGGGCATCTTCTTTCCCCGCCGCCGACGTCCTCGTCGTCTTCGAGGCGACCAGTCGCTGCGACGACCCTCTCATCGCCACCCTCGCCGAGCGCGACATCGCATTCTCGCGAACCAATCCACGCCAGGCCCGCGAGTTCGCGAGGGCCACCGGCGTCCTCGCCAAGACCGACCGCGTCGATGCCCGGATCCTTGCGCAGATGGGCTCGGTCCTCGACCTTCCCATCACGCGGGCCATCGAGGGGGACCGCGCGCCATCTTCCCAGGCCCGGCTCCTTCTCGGCATGTCGGGCGTCGACCCGACGGTCCTCGCGTCACTCCACGGCGGGCTTCGCCAACCCGGCACGCTAAATCGGCGCCGCATGGCCTCCCGCGCCGGGCTCGCGATCTATTTATTCCAGCATCGTCGATATCCGCGACCGGATGTCCGGCAAGGGCAATACTATCGAAGGCCACCCTCATCGTCTTTGGCCGCCAGCTCGTGGCAATCATCAATGCCATGCTGCGCATCAACACCCCGCTCGCAGGTTGAACCGGAAACACGGTTGCCGCTTTGAAGCTGTCGTCTTGACCGCCGTAGTCGGGGCCATGGCGTTGCGTCCCAGTTCGATCGCGGCTGCGCACCGGGCGCTCCAAGGGCGCCGCCACCGTTGGCAAACCCGTTTCTGGGAATCTGCGACGACTCCGGAAACTCCTGTGGACCCACGTGCCAGCCCGTGATTCCCTTTCCGGCAGGGGATTCGTCGGGAGGGATGGATGGCGTCGGATCAACCGGGCTTCTTTGACGTCGAGCATCGGCTGCAGGATCTCTCGGCGCAGGGTGATCCGCTGGAGAAGCTCGCAGCGACCGTGGATTTCGAGATGTTCCGGGACGAGCTCGAACGCGCGATCGGGCGCACCGACCGGTCGAAGGGAGGCCGGCCGCCGCTCGATGCGGTGCTGAAGTTCCGGATGCTGGTGCTGCAGGCGATGCACGGCCTGTCGCTGGCGCAGACCGAGTATCTCGTCAAGGATCGGCTGAGCTGGATGCGGTTTTGCAGGCTCGGCCCCGGCGACAGCGTGCCCGACGCGAACACGTTGTGGGATTTTCGCGAGGCGCTGATCGCCGCCGGCGCGCTGGAGACACTGTTCGCGCGGCTGGACCGCGGCATCACGGAGGCCGGCTATCTGCCGATGTCCGGGCAGATCGTCGACGCCACGCTGGTGGCCGCTCCGCGCCAGCGGCTGACGGACGGGGAGAAGGCGGCGATCAAGGACGGCCGCTCGGCCGGCGAGATCTGGCCCGAAAAGCCCGCGAAGGCGCGCCAGAAGGACACCGACGCGCGCTGGACGATGAAGTTCTCCAAGGCCAAACCTGCCGCGGACGGCTCGCCGCAGATCGATATCGCCGTGCCGACGTTCGGCTACAAGAGCCACATCTCGGTCGACCGGCGGCACGGCATCATCCGGCGGCACCGGGTCACCCATGCCGCGGCCCACGACGGCGCGCAGCTGCGCGAGGGGTTGATCGATCCGAACAATACGGCCTCGGACGTGTGGGCCGACACCGCCTACCGCTCGCAGGCGAACGAGCGGTACCTGGCTGACGTCGGCAAGGTGAGCCAGATCCACCGCAAGAAGCCGCGCGGCAAGCCCATGCCGAGGCACCAGGCGCGGGCCAACGCGAAGAAGTCGGCCGTGCGGGCCCGTGTGGAGCACTGCTTCGACCACCAGAAGAGCGTGATGGGCCTCGTGGTGCGCACCATCGGCCGGACCCGTGCCGAGGCCGGCGTCACCCTCGCCAACATGGCCTACAACATGAAGCGATGGTGTTGGCTCGACAGGCGAACTGCGCCCGCCTGACCGCCTCGGGCGGGCCAAGGGGCCTTCGCAGCCCTTTCAAGCCGCTGATCGACCTCGCCGGAAGCCAGGCTGCACGCCGAACCAGCGCCTACGCTGCTGCACGACGGCACATACAGCGGTTATCGGAGGTGTCCACTTGGCGACACAACAGAACTTCGGACTCCTGTCCGGCTTGGCCCGCACCACTTGAGCTTTACCACGAGGCTTCAAGCACACTCCGCATCAAGCCGGATGTTCTTGCATGTATCGTGATGCACCATTGCTCACCATTGCGATGAGCGCGGCGCTCGTACAGCCTATTCCTATCCACTATCTAACTCCTGTGAACGTATTCGCAGGTCAAGGAACCGTTTATGACTGCATCACCCAACATGCTCCGGGAAGCTCGACGCTGCCTCGTGGCTCGGCATCTCGAAGAAAACCCTCGCGAACTGGCGTTTCCTCCGTCAGGGGCCGCCGTTTTACAAGATCGGCAAGGCTGTCCGCTACCGGCTCGATCACCTCGAAGCCTTCGTCGGCGCCGCCAAGAAGGAGTGCCTCGAATGACTGTTTCTATGTCACTTGATCCGCTGACCGCACCCTCGGCCGACGCGGCCGCCTTCGTTGAGGCGGTGGCCTATCTCCGCGATCTCTACGGCACCCGGTCAGATGGCTGGCTGGCGGCCGGACTGCTGACGAGACCCAACTTCTTCCGGGCCGACCAGCTGGATCAGGCTGCCGCTTTCATGCTCGATCTCGGGCGGCACGATCACGTTTACCACTCCTGGTGCCTGCTGGCGGAACCGCCGTCGAAGGGGCGGGGTACGGCGGCGGACATGCTTGTCGTGCCTGGAATCATGCTGGACATCGACCTCAAGAGTCCGGCGCACATGAAGACGGATCTTCCTAATACATCGGAAGAGTTTCTCGCGTTCATGATTGAAGCCAGCCTGCCGCTTCCGACGATTGTCCGGAATTCAGGCAACGGCCTCTACATGGACTACAGGTTCGACGAGCCGTTCGTGATCGGTGGCGACAAAGACCGAAAGTCCATCGCTTCAACCCTGAAGGCATTTACCAGATTCATCATCGAAGCGGCCCTGACGGCGCGTGGCTGGGATCTTGATGATTGTTCCGATCTTCCACGTGTGACGCGCATGCCCGGCACCTGGAACCACAAGACGGCCCCTCCAAAGCCGGTCCTGATTACCGATCTCGGTTCCGGTGACCGGATCTCAGTAGAAAAGGCTCAGCAGATCATCGCTGACCGTAACGGCTCGCGGTCCGGTTCCCGAAACCGAGTTGCCGGCAAACTCAGATCGGCAAGCCGGAATCGTGAGGATGAAAACAGCCCAGAGATGTGCGCGGTGCTCGAAGGCTGTGCGGCGATGCGGTACTGCGAGCAAGAGGCGGCATCACTTCCCGAGCCGTTGTGGCATGCACAGGCGAGCGTCGCGTCGCGCGTGGCGGGTGGCCGGAAATGGTTCCTTGAAACGTCGGCCGTCTACCCTGAGTTCAAACTGGAAGAGGCGGAAACCAAATTCGACCGTGCGGTCAACGCGCCCGGACCGATCGGTTGCGTTGTCATCGCCGATGACCGGGGTTGTGGCGCCTGTGAAGGTTGCCCCTTCCGAGGCAACGTGAGTGGTCCTGCAGAATTCTCGCGCTTTTCACCAGAGTATGTGAAGTTGCTGCGGGATACGGTCGTCGTCGCCAAGACGCACCAGTTCATCGATCGCACCAACTTCTTGGAACTTGACGCGAAAGCGTTCGACATGAAGCATGCGCACGCGGTCGACCATCCGTCCGCCGCCACTACCGAATCGCCGCTCTCCACCAAAGTCGATTATCCGACCTATGTTCCGGGAGCGCCCGCTCGGATCGTCAACTTCGAAGACGGGACGACGGGGCTCAATCGGTGGAGTCCGACGACCCTGGTCCCACAGGAGGGGTCCTACGACCTGATCAAGCAGCACTTCGAGGTCGTTTTCGAGGACGACATTGAACGTGAGCACATGCTCGACGTCATCGCCCACCTCGTCCAGAAGCCCGGCGTCAAGATCCACCACTGCGCCGTCGTGATCGGCGGGGAAGGGACTGGCAAGACGACGATCGGCAACATTATTGCGCGTCTAGTCGGAGAAAGTAACTCACGGACTGTCGAAAACGACGAAATCAAGAGCCCTTATCAGGAAGGCCTGACCGATACCGTACTCTTGCAGATCAACGAGCTCAAAGGTTTCGAGCAGCTTGAGGCGGCGAACAGGCTAAAGGGACTGTTGACCGAAGAGACGCTCCGCGCTCGTCGACTTTATCAGGACTATACCGAGAAGATGACGCCGCGGTTCATCTTCGCGACCTCGAACCATGACCTCCCTACCCGTGCCGGCAGTTCGGCTCGGAGGCATTTTGTCAGCCGATCGACACAGCCGCGACTGTCGCCGGAGTACTTCAAAGAGTTCTACGACGCGCTCCCTTCTGAGCTCCCCGCCTTCCTCTTTGCCATGCTGCAACGGGATATCTCGCGTTTCAACCCGAAGGCCGCGCCTCCGACCACGGCTGCAAAGGTGTTCCTTGTCGAGGCCTCCCGCCCCGAAGCGGAGCAGCTCTTGTTCCGCACCTTGGAAGATGGCGGCACGGCTCTCGATCGTGACGTGTTTCTGCGGGCAGAGCTCGTTGACATTCTGCAGTATGGCCTATCGCGCCGGGTCACCGAGAACGATGTCAGCAATGCGATTGCCTTTCTGAAGGCGGAAAAATTGGTGCAGATTCGATTTGCCGGTAATGTCCGCCAACGGCCGTACGCGCATCGTAATATTGAAAAATGGAAAGAAGCAAATCCTCAAGAAGTTCGCGGTGAGGTGACCCGGAAAATTGATTAATTGTCACGCAGTCACTGCATCACAGGTGTGATGCAGTGAACTCTCTTCATACGCCCGCCTATTACTTATAGATGATAAGTCCAAATAACTTTCTTCAACACCCTGTGACGCCGTGACAGTGTGACACGGAGAGAGATCGGTAAGGCAAGCGAGACAGGATCACGCTGAGAAAGTCGCAGAATGGATAATAATGATCACGATGGAGACATACCTGTGCTCGGTCAGGTGGACCGCTCCCTGATCGGCGACCGCATGCCGTGGTCTGCGGTGAATGCAAAAACCGCTGCCCGTCTGCTGGAGGTCGATCCGGCCACATTCAACACGTGGCGCTACCGCGGTAAGGGACCTCTTGCATTGCCGAAGCGGCGCCGCTCCCGTGAGCGAATGTATCGCCTCAGCGCTATACTCGTCTGGATCTCTTCGCGCACCGGTCTGCTGGTGCGCGAAGAGGACATCTGGCGCGATTTCCTCCGTGAAGCGGGTTGCGAACAGTATGCAGATTCACTCGATGCCGAGGGGCTGCTGGCGTTCCTCAAGCAGATCAGCCCGACGGCTGACCTGGGCCCCTGCGAATCATAAGCAAGTACGCTACGAGGCTCTCATGCCCATGCAGGCCAGCACGCTGAACACGACGACGGTCAGCTTCGAGAACACGGTCTCGACGGCGTTGAGCCAAGAGCCCCCGGTGGGTGTGAAGTGAAAAGTCCAATTTGGATGGCGCGCCAGCCAAGCCAGAACCTTCGGGTGCTTGTGGGTGGCGTAGTTATCCAGCACGACGTGCACCTGCCGATCCGGCGGGATCGCCCTCTTCGGCATAGCGTTGCTGCCAGCGCCAGACGGCCGGACGCGAGCAGCCCGCGCTCTCGGCGACCTTGAGAACCTGCGGCTGGCGATCGGAGGCGAGCACGATCCGGGCACGCTGGACGTGCTTGAATGGGCGCGAGCGATCGCCGATGATGGCCTTCAGACGGTCTCGATCGTCTTCGGGCAGCAGGATGCAGACGGACACCTCCGATAAGCGGTGTACGTGCCGTCGTGCAGCAGCGTAGGCGCTGGTTCGGCGGGCAGCCTGGCTTCCGGCGAGGTCGATCAGCGGCTTTGAAAGGGCTCGAAGGCCCCTTGGCCCGCCCGAGGCGGTCAGGCGGGCGCATTTCGCCTGTCGAGCCAGCACCATCGCTTCATGTTGTACGCGATGTTGGCGAGGGTGATGCCGGCCTCGGCACGGGTCCGGCCGATGGTGCGCACCACGAGACCCATCACGCTCTTCTGGTGGCCGAAGCAGTGCTCCACACGGGCCCGCACGGTCGACTTCTTCGCGTTGGCTCGCGCCTGGTGCCTCGGCATGGGCTTGCCGCGCGGCTTCTTGCGGTGGATCCGGCTCACCTTGCCGACGTCAGCCAGGTACCGCTCGTTCACCTGCGAGCGGTAGGCGGTGTCGGCCCACACGTCCGAGGCCGTGTTGCTCGGATCGAT
Organism: uncultured Alphaproteobacteria bacterium; assembly: GCA_963771975.1. Taxonomy (GTDB): domain Bacteria; phylum Pseudomonadota; class Alphaproteobacteria; order Rhizobiales; family Amorphaceae; genus Acuticoccus. The sequence goes on from CAVYVL010000005.1 coordinate 230,815, forward strand.
CAGCCCCTCGCGCAAGCTGCGCGCCGTCGTGGGCTGCGGCATGGGTCACCCTGTGCCGACGGATGATGCCGTGCCGCCGATCGACCGAGATGTGGCTCTTGTAGCCGAACGTCGGCACGGCGATGTCGATCTGCGGCGAGCCGTCCGCGGCGGGCTTGGCCTTGGAGAACTTCATCGTCCAGCGCGCGTCGGTGTCCTTCTGGCGCGCCTTCGCGGGCTTTTCGGGCCAGATCTCGCCCGCCGAGCGGCCGTCCTTGATCGCCGCCTTCTCCCCGTCCGTCAGCCGCTGGCGCGGGGCGGCCACCAGCGTGGCGTCGACGATCTGCCCGGACATCGGCAGATAGCCCGCCTCGGTGATGGCGCGGTCCAGCCGCGCGAACAGCGCCTCCAGCGCGCCGGCGGCGATCAGCGCCTCGCGAAAATCCCACAGCGTGTTCGCGTCGGGCACGCTGTCGCCGGGGCCGAGCCTGCAAAACCGCATCCAGCTCAGCCGATCGGCCACCAGATACTCGGTCTGCGCCAGCGACAGGCCGTGCATCGCCTGCAGCACCAGCATCCGGAACTTCAGCACCGCATCGAGCGGCGGCCGGCCTCCCTTCGACCGGTCGGGGCGCCCGATCGCGCGTTCGAGGTCGTCCCGGAACATCTCGAAATCCACGGTCGCTGCGAGCTTCTCCAGCGGATCACCCTGCGCCGAGAGATCCTGCAGCCGATGCTCGACGTCAAAGAAGCCCGGTTGATCCGACGCCATCCATCCCTCCCGACGAATCTCCTGTCGAATAGGGAATCACGTGCTGGCACGTGGGTCCACAGGAGTTTCCGGAGGCGTCCACCTGACCGGCCTCACCGGACGCTTACGCTACATGGGGCCGGCTGACCGCTTACCGAGGTTACACCCAGCAAGCTCGTTATCGAGCCACGCATGTCCGACCGCGTCCATGGCACCGCCCCCGGTTTCGGTGCCAGACAACGAAACACGTCAAATTTAATGAAATGCGGCCATGCCCCGCGGAATCCCCGAGATGTGGGTAATTGAAAGGTCTGCTTGGCGCTTACGTCCAACCCAGGGGGAGCACCTCACAGACCGACGATACTACAGCGGGCAACGTCAAGAGCGATAATGAAGCCGTGACGTCAACCTCGAGCGTGCAGACTTTGCCGGCGGCGGCTTGCTGAGCAAAATCAACCCGCGGGCCGAACTTAACCTATTCCTCAACCCATCGCGGGCCGGGGGCGTCAACCAGAACTCTGCCCCATCATGCTCACTTCCGAGGGCTGCTCACGATGTCCATGAACTCCTTGCGGGTCCGGTGATCCGAGCGGAACTCGCCTAGCATGGTGGAGGTCACCATCGTTACGCCGTGCTGCATGACGCCCCTGGTCGACATGCAGTGATGCTCGCCCTCCAGCACGACGCCGACGCCGCGCGGGCGCAGCACCTCCATGAGCGAGTTGGCGATCTGGGCGGTCATCTTCTCCTGCACCTGCAGGCGCTTGCCGAAGACGTCCACCAAGCGCGCCAGCTTCGAGATGCCGACGACACGGTCGCTGGGAAGATAGCCAACGTGCGCCTTGCCGATGATCGGCGCCATGTGGTGCTCGCAGAAGCTCTCGAAGCGAATATCGCGCAGAACGACCATCTCGTCGTAGCCCTCGACCTCCTCGAAGGTGCGCTTCAGCATGTCCAATGGATCCTGGTCGTAGCCAGCGAACCACTCGCGATAGGCTCGCACGACGCGCTCGGGCGTATCAAGCAGCCCCTCGCGGCCGGGGTCGTCGCCGGCCCAGCGCAGGAGGGTCCGCACGGCGTCCCGCGCCTCCTCCTCGCTTGGCATGGTATTTTTCGACCGGCCAGCGGGACTCGACTTCGGATCGTTTTGAATCGACGTCTGCAAACTTTTCAAATTGGCCATCGTTGGGATGCGAGCCTCAATATATCGCGAAGATCGCTGAGTTACCGCCGTGCTCCTTTACCTCAACACTTTCAAGCCAGACCCGGCCAGCGGTCTGCGCGCGGAGGTAGTCCGAAACATACTCGTAGACGTGCTGGGCCACCGCTTCGCATCCCACAGCGGGAAGAACCCGGATGTCGCCGAGGCCATCCGCAGCGATCGCCTCGAAGCGCGGACGTTCTGGATCATCCTCCGCTATGAGAAGGGTATGGTCGAACATCGACTTCAACCAATTCTTGATGGGTTTCATGCCGCCAAAGTCAAAACACCAGTGGTTTTTATCAAGTTCAAATGAAGCAAATACGAAGCGAAACGCGAGCGCATAGCCATGAAGAAATCGACAGTGAGAGTGCGACGCTCTCCATTGCCGAAAGCAGCATGATAGACCATCATTGTGGTCGTATGTTTTTGTGGACCGAAAGATTTGCCTACGATCTCCTGTGAGTAATGGCCCTGACGGCATGTCGCTCAACGCTATTTCCTTCTCGACTTCGTCTTCCGCTATATCCATCGCATGATCCGATACGCCCGATGCCCCACCAGGATCCGTTCGCCATCT
>CAVYVL010000006.1:0-51239 GCA_963771975.1 uncultured Alphaproteobacteria bacterium
TCCCCTGCCGAAAAGGGAATTACGGGCTGGCACGTGGGTCCACAGGAGTTTCCGGAGCGTTCAGACGGTTTGACGAGCCATGCCGGCAATCTACACTGTCTCACGCCGTTCGTGAATTATTTGTCTGCATCAGTACACTAGCGCCGCCTCGGCGTCGCAGGGCTCGCATCCAGCCGGGAGACCTTCGCGTCGATGACCTGGAAGCTTTTGTGTTCCAGACATAGGTTCAGACTGCAAACGACCCTCCTGCACTCACCTCGTGCAGGATCTCAAACCGCAGCCGCCGCCGCTACATGGGGCCGGCTGACTTTCAATTACCCACATTCTCCTCCCGAGTTTTCGGCAAGCTCAAGACCGAGTTCTGATGTCGGCGAGGCGGATCATGCCGCGCCACATGACAGTATTTCCTGGTGGAGGATCGCTGCCTCGCGCGAGATAGCCCCCGAGGCGGGCGAGCTTCGTCAGGTAGACGGAGACGATTTGACGGGACGGAGGATATTTCGTCTTGTTCGGTACGAGACGGTCGAGGATACGCATTTCGGTCGGGGTCAGTGCGATGCTGGCCGGGGCGTCGGGGTGCGCACGTCGAACCATGGTCATCCAGAACACCCGCCACGCGAGAATGCAGAACACGCTGATCAGCCTGGTCAGCCGTTCCGCTGTCCGCAGTCTGGCGTCTTCCGCCTTGCAACCGGACTTCAGGATTTTGTGGAAGACTTCGATCTTCCACCTGAGTGCATACCAGTGAAGTTTTTCGACGGCCTGTGCAGGCGATTCGACAGGCAAATCCGTCATCAACTTCCACTCGATCCGGGGGCGGCCAACCGGCTCCTCACGTTCCCTGGCATGAAGGACGGTGAGGGTCAGCGCAGGATAGCGCGTCTGCTTGCCGATCGGCGGTAGAACGCGAAGACGATGATATTTCAACTCGACTTCGGCCGTCTCGATGATGCCCTTGCCGGTCTGCACCTCGACGGTGTGGGCGCCGCAGGCCTCAACCGCGCTCATCTCGGCGGCGATCGTATGGTCTCCCTCGCCCGCCAACCGATCGACGCAGGTTCTGACAAGGATGTGCGTCCCGAGTTCCTCGGCGAGGCAGAACAGCTCGTAGATGTCGCTTTCCCGATCTCCCACATGCACTGAGCGGCCGGGATCGTCCAGCAGAGCGTTCGACTGCCGCAAGTTCTCGAGCCAGCGAAAGCTCTCCTTCTGCTCGATTGGAACGCGGGTCGGGTTGATCTTCCTCTTGAGCGCGGCGGTTCCCTTGAACTTCGAACGCGTCCAGAACTTGACGGCCGCAAGCCCAAGCGGCAGGCCCTCCAACGTGACCACAAGGCTTGAATGCATCAGCAGCCCGCAAACCGAGTGTTTGCGCAGTCTGCCGGCCTTGTCCCTACCGCTGTTGGTGCTTTTCGTGAGGCCGATCGGTTCCGACCGCTCCCGCTGATAGGTGAATTCGGTGGTGTCCTGGAGAACGAGCACCGGCCCTTCACTCGCCTTGAACCGATCGCGCGTTGCCTGAAAATGGCCGGCGAGGATCTGCGCTTCGTCGACGCGATCATTCGAGAAGAAGCGATACGCCGCCTTCGTGTTCGCCCAATCCTGACAGGCCAGAGGAATGCTGCAGCCCACGGCACCCTCCATCATCTCCAGAAGCTTGCGCAGGCGTTTCGTCAGACGCCTATCTGCGAGGCTACACCCGGCAAGCTCGTCATCAAGCCACGCGTTCCCGCCCTCATCCATGGCACCGCCCCCTCAGGCTTTGGTGCCACCCAACGAATTACGCAAGAATTAATGAATGCGCCATCACCGGAAATGGCTGCATTTTCGAGAAATGTGGGTAATTGAAAGGCCGGCTGACCGCTTACCGAGGTTACACCCAGCAAGCTCGTTATCGAGCCACGCATGTCCGACCGCGTCCATGGCACCGCCCCCCGGTTTCGGTGCCAGACAACGAAACACGTCAAATTTAATGAAATGCGGCCATGCCCCGCGGAATCCCCGAGATGTGGGTAATTGAAAGGTCTGCTTGGCGCTTACGTCCAACCCAGGGGGAGCACCTCACAGACCGACGATACTACAGCGGGCAACGTCAAGAGCGACAATGAAGCCGTGACGCCAACCTCGAGCGTGCAGACTTTGCCGGCGGCGGCTTGCTGAGCAAAATCAACCCGCTGGCCGAACTTAACCTATTCCTCAACCCATCGCGGGCCGGGGGCGTCAACCAGAACTCTGCCCCATTATGCTCACTTCCGAGGGCTGCTCACGATGTCCATGAACTCCTTGCGGGTCCGGTGATCCGAGCGGAACTCGCCTAGCATGGTGGAGGTCACCATCGTTACGCCGTGCTGCATGACGCCCCTGGTCGACATGCAGTGATGCTCGCCCTCCAGCACGACGCCGACGCCGCGCGGGCGCAGCACCTCCATGAGCGAGTTGGCGATCTGGGCGGTCATCTTCTCCTGCACCTGCAGGCGCTTGCCGAAGACGTCCACCAAGCGCGCCAGCTTCGAGATGCCGACGACACGGTCGCTGGGAAGATAGCCAACGTGCGCCTTGCCGATGATCGGCGCCATGTGGTGCTCGCAGAAGCTCTCGAAGCGAATATCGCGCAGAACGACCATCTCGTCGTAGCCCTCGACCTCCTCGAAGGTGCGCTTCAGCATGTCCAATGGATCCTGGTCGTAGCCAGCGAACCACTCGCGATAGGCTCGCACGACGCGCTCGGGCGTATCAAGCAGCCCCTCGCGGCCGGGGTCGTCGCCGGCCCAGCGCAGGAGGGTCCGCACGGCGTCCCGCGCCTCCTCCTCGCTTGGCATGGTATTTTTCGACCGGCCAGCGGGACTCGACTTCGGATCGTTTTGAATCGACGTCTGCAAACTTTTCAAATTGGCCATCGTTGGGATGCGAGCCTCAATATATCGCGAAGATCGCTGAGTTACCGCCGTGCTCCTTTACCTCAACACTTTCAAGCCAGACCCGGCCAGCGGTCTGCGCGCGGAGGTAGTCCGAAACATACTCGTAGACGTGCTGGGCCACCGCTTCGCATCCCACAGCGGGAAGAACCCGGATGTCGCCGAGGCCATCCGCAGCGATCGCCTCGAAGCGCGGACGTTCTGGATCATCCTCCGCTATGAGAAGGGTATGGTCGAACATCGACTTCAACCAATTCTTGATGGGTTTCATGCCGCCAAAGTCAAAACACCAGTGGTTTTTATCAAGTTCAAATGAAGCAAATACGAAGCGAAACGCGAGCGCATAGCCATGAAGAAATCGACAGTGAGAGTGCGACGCTCTCCATTGCCGAAAGCAGCATGATAGACCATCATTGTGGTCGTATGTTTTTGTGGACCGAAAGATTTGCCTACGATCTCCTGTGAGTAATGGCCCTGACGGCATGTCGCTCAACGCTATTTCCTTCTCGACTTCGTCTTCCGCTATATCCATCGCATGATCCGATACGCCCGATGCCCCACCAGGATCCGTTCGCCATCTTGCGCCCACCCCTTTTGTATCATCACCCGATTAGCCTCCAAGTCCTAGGCGGGCCCGGGGGGTGATGGTGCACCGACCGGCCTGATCCGAGTGACGATCGTGAGCCTCGATGAATGGAATAACGTCATAGCTCGGCATTGGTCGAGAGACGTAGAAACCCTGTATTTCCATGCATCCAGCTGACCGCAGGAATTTCAATTGATCTTCCGTTTCCACGCCTTCAGCGCATGTCATGATATCGAGTTTTCTTCCGAAATCACAGACCAATTGAACAATTTCCTTGCCATCCGCGTCACCCGAAAGGCGTGCAACGAACGAGCGGTCAATTTTTATCTTGTCGAAGGGAAAACCAAGGAGATAGCTGAGCGACGAATAACCCGTCCCAAAATCATCCATGGCAATCCGGACACCGAGCTCCCGCAGTGCGTGCAGGATCGCCAGATTCGTTTCATTATGCTCCAGCAGAACTGTTTCGGTGATTTCCAGCTCAAGGCGGGACGGGCTCAAGTGGGACTCGGCGAGGGCATCGGAGATCTTCTCAACAAAGCGCTCGTCTCGAAATTGGTGGGCCGAAATGTTTACTGCAATCTTAATGCCTGTTGGCCAGGACGAAGCGGTGAGGCACGCTTGCCGAAGCACCCACTCCCCCACGGCGCCGATCAATCCGGTGTCCTCGGCGATTGGTATGAACTGGATTGGCGGAATGATACCGCGCGCCGGGTGGCGCCAGCGCACCAATGCCTCGAACCCGCTTAGCCGCCCGTCCGCCAACTCCACTGCTGGCTGGTAATGGAGTTCCAGCTCTCCGTTCGCGATGGCCTTGCGTAGATCCGTCTCCATTTGGATCCGGTCCTGCAGTCTCTCCTCAAGCGAAGTTTCGAAAACGCGGTACCCACGCTTCCCCGAAGACTTCACGTCGTACAGCGCCAGGTCGGCATGTTTTAGGAATTGCTCCGCATCAGGATACTCACTCTTGGCTTCCGCGATCCCGATACTGACCCCTATCTCCACCTCTTGACCATCAACGAGGTAGGGTTCGCCGATGGCTTCCATGATACGCAATGCGACATCCTCGGGTTTGCGCGCGTGGTCGGCTGAATGAAGAAGGATCCCGAATTCGTCACCGCCAAGCCGTGCAATCAGATCATCATGGCGCATACATGATCGAAGACGCGCCGCAACCGCCTTCAACACCTGGTCGCCGACGTGATGGCCGAGGGTGTCGTTGACGACCTTGAAGTCATCCAGGTCGAGGAAAAGGATGGCAAGCGGGATCCCATTGCTTGCGGATTCGGCGAGCACCCTCTCCAACGTTCGATTGAACAGCCCCCTGTTCGTTAGATCCGTAAGCGAATCGTGGTGGGCCATGCGTATGATTTGCAGCTCAGCTTGCCGTCGGTCGGAAATATCCTCGTACGTTGCAAGCCATCCTCCATCTGCGAGCGCCACGTGATTGATCGAAATTGCTCGCCCGCTGGACCATTCGTGGACAAAATTCCTGCTTTCGCAGTTTTGGATGGCGGACGCTTGCTGGTCATAAATGTCATGGAGTTCGAGAGCGATCTCCGCAGCTGCGCTTTTCAGCGACAGTTGGCTAAGCGATAGTTCCGAAGCGAGATCAGATTTTGAGATTCCGAACATTTCTCGGAAGCGACTGTTGCAGATCACAAGGCGCCCGGAAGCATCAGCCATCGAAAGGCCCTGCGACATATTCTGAAGCGCAGCCTCGAATCGATTATTTTGAAGCCTTAACGTATCCGAGACTGAACTCAGCTCGTCTGCCAGAGAACGAAGTTTAACGTGAACGCGCCCAAGCAAGCGATTGTTCCACAATAGCAAAATTATTAGAATAAAACCGCAGACTATAAGTCCACCAGCCGTTGCTGTGTATAAAAAATGTAGCTTGCGAAGCCGCGATTGATCTAGGGCATTCAGTTTATCGCCAAACTGTCGCGCGGAAGATGCAAGATGCGCCAATTTGGTCTGCAGCGGAGAAAGAAGTTCGCTCAATTCTCTTGCCGCACCTGGTTCGTCAATCCGCTCCACGAGCGGCGCCGCCGCATCGAGCGCATTCTTGAGTTCATCCACTATGGCGAGATACTCGGCCTCGCGCCGCACGAATTCTGCAGATTGCCCACTTCCCAGAACATCGGCGCGCCCCAAAAGAATCTGATAACGAAGATCGACCTCTTGAGCGCCCCCCTCATCTCCGAATGCTGCGGCTCGGGCGATCACTTGCTCCAAGCGTGTGAGCTCCACGACAGCCTGATTGACCGCCCAGACGATATTATAGCGCGCGGCCTGCTCGAGGGCGAAATGTCCTTGCGAAATAAGGTGAGAGAGATAGGCGGCGGCCAACAGCAGGCCGCCGACCAAAGTCGCTAGAAAGAACCTTAAGACCCTCACGAGTGTTCAACCTTGCTGGATCACTTCACGATAAGCTGGTGAAGTTGCCACGCGGATCGGGCGTAATAGATCTGATCCTGAAGATCCTTATTGCTGTCGTACGGGTATACGATGAAAAGTGGCCCCTTATCCCGGATCGGCATGTACTCGTCATCCCGCTTGATTGCGAGCAAGGTTCCGTATTGCTTGAAATCGCTTATTGGGATCTCTGTCGTGTAGTCATTCAAGGCGACGGCGACGACGCTTTCGCCAGTAGCGCCAACGACGTTCATCAGCTTTTCTAGGGGAACACCCTCGAATTTCACGGGATGGTCATACCACGGCGTCGTGGTTGTGATTGTCGCCATCCCAAGCGATTCCAGCATTGCGCTATCGAATACGGCCGTATCGCCTTGGTTCGTATTTTCCACCGCTCCGGAAATGGTAAGGATAGGCTCGCCCGTCGGTGTGGCTAGCGGGTCTGCAGACGCAGGCAAACACGAGAGCACACCAATGGCCGCAATCGCTGCCACGGATGCATATTTAAGGACAAAGGCCAGCATGTTTTTCTCCGATGACGGATGGTCAAGATGGTAGTCGAAGGGTTAAGCATTTGGACCTATAATAGCGGCACCAAATGCGATCCGTTCACTGCAACCACATCATGGTAAATAGCGCAGAATTTGGGCAAGCCGGTATGCTCGCTGCGCCATTTAATTCATCATGGACCATACATCGCACTGGGGATTCGCGCCAGAGGGGAAAACTTCGCGCTATCCAATCGTCGCCGCGTTCGCCGACGCTGCCCATCTTGCGATCCATCCGCCCTTGCCGGCCGGCCTGAGGTAGCGGAACCGTGCCGCAGCCAACGTTGAAACTGGATGGCGTACGGCACCTCGAGGCCAAAATTTGGTTGCATGGATGTACCCAAGCACTCCGGCAGAAGAGGCTCGCGCGGGAGAACAGGCGGGTATTCGGATGCGATGCCAGTTAACGCCCGCGCCGAAGGAAGTTATAGGAAGAAAGTGGGATCCCCGCTCGGCGCGCAGTGGTTGCGCGTCGTTCGACATGAACGACCTACGGGGCTTGCCAAGTCGTCGGCGCAAACCGCTTCGGCGAACGGGTGTAGCGGGGGGGGAGGGCCTCGCATGAACATTCTCTTGTGGATGCCGCCCCGTTTGCAATGAAATCTTCAGCTTTGAGCATGTGATCGGGGCGTGCTCTTGTCAAGCTTCAGAACCCAACTCGAATAGAGTTGAGCGGTTTCAGTGGGTTGTGATTCTGTCCGGGTACCACAGTGGACGGAGCCCCGAATGCCCTCGACCGAAACCGCTCGCCGTGAGTATCGGCGGGAGACGTCGCGCTACGGAAGCGATCTGGACGCCTCCGGAAACTCCTATGGACCCACGTGCCAGCCCGTGATTCCCTTCCCGGCAGGGGATTCGTCGGGAGGGATGGATGGCGTCGGATCAACCGGGCTTCTTTGACGTCGAGCATCGGCTGCAGGATCTCTCGGCGCAGGGTGATCCGCTGGAGAAGCTCGCAGCGACCGTGGATTTCGAGATGTTCCGGGACGAGCTCGAACGCGCGATCGGGCGCCCCGACCGGTCGAAGGGAGGCCGGCCGCCGCTCGATGCGGTGCTGAAGTTCCGGATGCTGGTGCTGCAGGCGATGCACGGCCTGTCGCTGGCGCAGACCGAGTATCTCATCAAGGATCGGCTGAGCTGGATGCGGTTCTGCAGGCTCGGCCCCGGCGACAGCGTGCCCGACGCGAACACGTTGTGGGATTTTCGCGAGGCGCTGATCGCCGCCGGCGCGCTGGAGACACTGTTCGCGCGGCTGGACCGCGCCATCACGGAAGCCGGCTATCTGCCGATGTCCGGGCAGATCGTCGACGCCACGCTGGTGGCCGCCCCGCGCCAGCGGCTGACGGACGGGGAGAAGGCAGCCATCAAGGGCGGCCGCTCGGCCGGCGAGATCTGGCCCGAGAAGCCCGCGAAGGCGCGCCAGAAGGACACCGACGCGCGATGGACGATGAAGTTCTCCAAGGCCAAGCCCGCCGCGGACGGCTCGCCCCAGATCGACATCGCCGTGCCGACGTTCGGCTACAAGAGCCACATCTCGGTCGACCGGCGGCACGGCATTATCCGCCGGCATCGGGTGACGCATGCGGCGGCCCACGACGGCGCGCAGCTTCGCGAGGGGTTGATCGATCCGAACAATACGGCCTCGGACGTGTGGGCCGACACCGCCTACCGCTCGCAGGCGAACGAGCGGTACCTGGCTGACGTCGGCAAGGTGAGCCAGATCCACCGCAAGAAGCCGCGCGGCAAGCCCATGCCGAGGCACCAGGCGCGAGCCAACGGGAAAAAGTCGACCGTGCGGGCCCGTGTGGAGCACTGCTTCGGCCACCAGAAGAGCGTGATGGGTCTCGTGGTGCGCACCATCGGCCGGACCCGTGCCGAGGCCGGCATCACCCTCGCCAACATCGCGTACAACATGAAGCGCTGGTGCTGGCTCAACAGGCGAAATGCGCCCGCCTGACCGCCTCGGGCGGCCCCTGGGTCCTCATGGCCCTTCCGAAATCGCTGTTCGACCTCGCCGGAAGCCCAAGCCGCAGGCTGAAACCGCGCCTACGATGCCGCACGACGGCACAAACACCGGTTATCGGAGGTGTCCATCTGACCGACCGGGAGTGGGATCTGATCGCGCGGTTCATGCCGCCGCCGAAGCCATTGGGGCGTCCGCGCACCGCGGACCTTCGGGAGGTCGTGAACGCGATCTTCTACATCGCCACGACGGGCTGCCAGTGGGCGATGCTGCCGAGGGACCTGCCGCCGTACTCGGCTGTGCAGCGGTATTTCTACGACTGGCGGACCCACGGCATCTTCCCGCCCCATCACGCGATCAGCGTTGAGTGTGCAGAGCATCTCGTCTGCCGTCCAGAAACAGCATATTGACCGCCCCAGCGGGACCGGCGATGGCTTACACGAGTGTGATCCAACTGAGCGGTAAATCTGGGTTCATTATCGCCGTCCGACAGAGCCCAGGCTAACGTCTCCGAGCTCCATTTGCATACGTGCGGCCGCGCTCGGAGGCGCGACCGACGGCGATGACGCATTCAATGCGATGTCCGGCCCTCGTCGATCGGCGCTTGGCCCACTGCATCGTGCTCTGGCAAGGCCTCAACCTGTGATCCGGCGTGGAATTTTGACCCCATAGAGCGGGGGATCGGCGTCCAATTTTGACCCCCTGAGGCGCGGGTTGCGCATGGTGCCTGTCTTTGTCGAGGACGGGCGATCAGGGGATGAAGTGCGTGGACACGATCGCGCGGATCCGTCGCGAACATTTTGTGCGGGGCAAGACGATCAAGGAGATCGCGCGCGAGCTGCACGTATCGCGGAACACGGTGCGCAAGGTGCTGCGGTCGGGGGCGACGGCGTTCGAGTACGAGCGCGAGGTGCAGCCGCTTCCGAAGCTTGGGCCCTGGCGTGACGACCTCGACCAGCTGCTGACGGAGAACGAGGGACGGGCGGCGCGGGAGCAGCTGACGCTGATCCGGATCTTCGAGGCGTTGCGGGCGCTGGGCTACGAGGGTGGCTACGACGCGGTCCGGCGCTATGCCCGCGGGCTACAGCGCGAGCGGTCGTCCTCATCGGCGGCATTCGTGCCGCTGAGCTTCGATCCGGGCGAGGCCTACCAGTTCGACTGGAGCCACGAGATCGTTCTGATCAACGGCGTCACCACGACCGTGAAGGTCGCGCACGTCCGGCTCTGTCACTCGCGGATGTTGTTCGTGCGGGCTTACCCGCGCGAGAGCCAGGAGATGGTGTTCGACGCCCACGACCGAGCGTTCGCCTTCTTCAAAGGCACCTGTACGCGAGGGATCTACGACAACATGAAGACGGCGGTGGAGACGATCCTCGTCGGCCGCCAGCGCGCTTACAATCGGCGCTTTCTGCAGATGTGCAGCCATTACCTGATCGAGCCGGTCGCCTGCACGCCAGCGTCGGGCTGGGAGAAGGGTCAGGTCGAGAACCAGGTCGGGCTGGTGCGCGAGCGGTTCTTCACCCCGCGCGTCCGGGCGAAGAGCTATGAGGAACTGAACGCGTGGCTCCTCGACCAGGCGATCGCATACGCCAAGGCGCATCGTCATCCCGAGTTCGCGGACCGGACCGTGTGGGAGGCGTTCGAGGCGGAGCGCCCGAGCTTCGTTCCCTACGCCGGGCGGTTCGACGGCTTCCACGCCGTGCCGGCCTCCGTATCAAAGACCTGCCTCGTGCGGTTCGACAACAACAAGTACTCGGTCGCCGCGAGCGCGATCGGTCGCCCGGTCGAGATCCGCGCCTATGCCGACCGCATCGAACTGCGCCAGGACGGCCGGATCGTCGGCGACCACTCGCGCTGCTTCGGCCGCGGTCAGACGGTATTCGATCCCTGGCACTACGTTCCCGTGCTGGCGCGCAAGCCCGGCGCGCTCAGGAATGGAGCCCCGTTCAAGGACTGGGTGCTGCCGGCCGGGTTGGAGAAGGTCCGGCGCAAGCTCGCGAGCGTCGAGGACGGGGATCGTCAGATGGTGGCGATCCTGGCTGCGGTGCTGAGTGACGGCCTACCCTCGGTCGAGGCGGCCTGCGCCGAGACGCTGCGCGAAGGCGTCTGCTCGGCCGACGTTGTCCTGAACATCCTCGCCCGGCGCCGGGACCCCGCGCCGCCGGTCACGATCATGACGCCCGAAGCGTTGCGGCTCGCCGTCGAGCCGACCGCCGACTGTGCCCGATACGACACCCTCAGGAGAGCCGTGTGATGGAGCGTTCCGCGATACTGACCACCATGGGCGAGCTCAAGCTCTACGGCATGAAGGCCGCCTTCGACGAGATCATCACGACCGCGGTGAAGCGCCAGCACGAGCCTCAACGCATCGTCGGCGACCTGCTCACTGCCGAGATCAGCGAGAAGCAGGCGCGCTCGATCAAGTACCAGATCACCATCGCCAAGCTGCCGCTCGCTCGCGACGTCGAGGACTTCGCCTTCGACGACACGCCGATCAACGAGACGCTGATCCGCGACCTCGCCAGCGGCGAGTTCCTGGCCCATCAGCGCAACGTCGTGCTGGTCGGCGGAACCGGGACCGGCAAGACCCACCTCGCCATCGCGATCGCCCGGGCCTGCATCCGCGACGGCGCTCGCGGCCGCTTCTTCAACGTCGTCGACCTCGTCAACAAACTCGAGGCGGAAGGCCGCTCAGCCCGTCAGGGTCGCATGGCCGACTACCTCAGCCGCTTGGACTTCGTGGTCCTCGACGAACTAGGCTACCTGCCGTTCGCGCAGTCTGGCGGACAGCTCCTGTTCCACCTGATCAGCCGCCTCTACGAACAGACATCAATCATCGTCACCACCAACCTCGCCTTCGGCGAATGGCCCAGCGTGTTCGGCGACGCCAAAATGACTACCGCGCTGCTCGACCGGCTCACGCACCACTGCGAGATCGTCGAGACCGGAAACGAGAGCTGGCGCTTCAAGAACCGCGCCTAAGTCCACTCCACGAACCGACACCACGGGCGTCGATCCCGCCGACCGCGCCAATCCCGGCCAGCTCATCGCCGACGGGATCACCCAGCTTCAGGGGGTCAAAATTGGACGCCGATAAGGGGTCAAACTTCCGCGCCGATTGACAGCCAGCTCGACCTCGACCCGTCTCGCCTGATCTTCATCGACGAGACCGGCACCAACACCAAGATGGCCCGCCTCCGTGGCCGGGCGCCGCGCGGGGAGCGCTGCCGCGCCAGCATCCCGCATGGCCATTGGAAGACGACGACGTTCACCTGCGGCATCCGCATGGACGGGCTGGTCGCGCCCTTCGTGCTCGACGGCGCAATGGACGCCGACGCCTTCCGCACCTATGTCGGGCGCATCCTCGTCCCCGAGCTGCGCCCCGGCGACGTCGTGATCATGGACAACCTGGCGACCCACAAGGTCGACGGTGTGCGCGAGGCCATCGCAGCCGCCGGCGCAAGCCTCCTGTACCTCCCGCCTTACTCGCCGGACTTCAACCCGATCGAGAAGGCCTTCGCCAAGCTGAAGGCTCTTCTGCGAAGAGCCGCCGCCCGAACCCGCGACGTAAGCGGCCGGTCAGGACCCTTCATCCATAGAGCGGCGAGCGTTCTCCTTGTGGATCTCGACGAGCTCGCGAAGGTTGTCGATGCCATCCCTGGTGAAGGCCGGCGGGTAGTCTTCGCCGACGCCGTAGACGGCGGCGAGCCCGTCCTCGGGCATCATCTCCAGGCAGATGTCGTAGAGCCAGTCCTCGTCCTCGCCGAGCATCTCGGCGACGCGTTTGATCGTGAAGACGTGGCCGATCGCAGGCACTTCAGGCCGCGGCCTTTTCCTGGACCGCAGCCAGCGGCTTCCAGTTCCACGGCAGGAGCTCGTCGAGCCGGGTGACGAGGTGGTCGTTGATCCTGGCGAGCACGTCGGCGAGGTAGTCCTGCGGATTGAGGCCGGCGAGCTTTGCCGTCTCGATGAGCGTCATCGCGTCGGCGACGATCTCGCCGCCGGCGTCAGAGCCCGCAAAGAGGTCGTTCTTCCTGCCGATGGCGATAGGCCGGATGGCGCGTTCGGCGGCGTTGTTGTCGATGGCCACGCGGCCGTCCTCGAGGAAGAGCGTGAAGGACGTCCAGCGGTTCAGCGCGTAGCGCATCGCCTTCGCCAGTTCGCCCTTGCTGGACAGGCGCGCGAGCTGTCCCTCGCACCAGGTGCGGAAGGCCTCGACGCGCGGCAGGCTCTCTTTCCGGCGGACAGCCAGGCGCTCCTCGGCAGGGCGGCCGTTGATCTCGCGCTCGATGTCGTAGAGCGCGCCGATCCGGTCGAGCGCGTCCTTGGCGATCGGCGAGCCCGTGGCCTTCCAGACGTCGTGGAAGTCGCGGCGCAGGTGGGCCCAGCAGGCTGCCTCGCGAACGCGTGCCTTGCCTGAGGCGTCGGGCTTGTAGAGCTCCTTGAAGCCCGCATAGGCGTCGGCTTGCAGGATGCCTTCGAAGTTGGCCAGGTGGTTCCGGGGGTGCTCGCCCTTCCGGTCCGGTGAGAACCAGTAGGCGGCGCCAGGCGGATCGCCGCCGGCCCAGGGGCGATCGTCGCGCACATAGACCCAGATCCGGCCTTCCTTGACGCCGCGGGCGCTGCCGTTCTTCCGGCGCGGGTCGAGGACCTTGATCGGCGTGTCGTCGGCGTGCAGCCGGTCGGTCTTCATGACCTCCAGCTTGATCCGCTCGCTCAACGGCCGGAGCCGTAGCAACGGCTTGGCCGCACCAGTCGATCAGCGTCGACCGCGGGATCTCCGCACCCTGCCGGGCGAAGATCTCGCGCTGGCGGTAGAGGGGAACGTGGTCGTCGAACTTCGACACGAGGATGTGGGCGAGCAGGTTCGGGCCGGCCATGCCGCGGCGGATCGGCCGCGTCGGCGCAGGCGGCTGGACGATCTTCTCGCAGAGCCGGCAGGTCTTCTTCAGCCGTGCCGTGTCGACGACCTTGAGCTTCGCCGCGATGTAATCGAGGACGGCGGAGACGTCCTCGCCGAGGAGGCGCAGCTCCCCGCCGCAATCCGGGCAGACGTTGCCGGGATCGAGCACGACCCGCTCGCGTGGCGTGTCGTCGGCGATCCGCGGCTTCCGGCGAGGCTGAACCGGCGTCGATGAGGCCTCCGTCTCGGCGTGCTCGGGCTCCGGGGATGTGTCGGCCGCGGCGGCCGCGACCTCGAGGTCCTCGAGCGCAAGCTGAAGCTGCTCGATCTCGCGCTGGATCTTCTCCGAGCTCGGCCCGAACTTCAGCTTCTGGAGCTTGGCGATGCGCACCTTCAGGGCCTGGATGATACCGGCGCGCCATTCTCATGACTCGATAAGGTTTCGGTCGTCCGGTTCTGATTCCTTCTGGATCACAGCGGTGATTCGGGGGGCGGTACGATGGCGCACGGGCTGGAGATCGATGGCACGGTTTCGGCGCACGAGTTGCGCCGGATGGCGCGCTGCGAGGGGTCGGTGCATACGGCAAGGCGGATGCTGGCGATTGCCAATGCGCTAGACGGGATGAGCCGCGCCGACGCCGCGGAGGCAGCCGGGATGGAGCGGCAAGCGCTGCGCGACGCCGTCGTACGTTACAACGCCGAAGGGGTGGCAGGGCTCTCGGATCGTCCGCGGGGCGGCCGCCCGCCGGCGCTGAGCGAATGCGAGCTCGCGCTGCTTGCAGAGCGGATCTTCAGGGGTCCCGACCCCGACCCCGAGGCGGACGGGGTCTCGAGCTGGACGCTCCCGGATCTGTGCCGCTTCGTCGACGAACGGTTCGGCAAGACGATCACGCCGCAGAGCCTGTCGCGGATCTTGCGCCGCGAAGGTTATTCCCGCCAGAAGGCACGGCCACAGCACCCGAAGATGTCGCCCGAGCGCCAAGCCGGGTTCCAAAAAAGGGGCTCCGCGACGCGCTGAACGCGGCCGCCGCGGCTCATTCGGACAAGCGTATCGTCCTTTATTTCCAGGACGAGATGCGGGTCGGCCAGAAAGGTCGGCTGTGCCATCGCTGGTGGCTGAGGGGCGAGCGTCCGCCGGGGCGTCAGGACCGGCGCTTCTCCTTTACGTATCTGTTCGGCGCGGCCCGGGCCGATGGCGAGGCCGCCTTCGCTCTCGTTCTTCCCGAGGTCGGCACGGCTGCGATGCAGGTCTTTCTCGACGGCTTCGCCGAAACGCTCGCCCCGGACGAGCACGCCGTCATGGTTCTGGACGGCGCCGGCTGGCACGGGGCCACGGCTCTCCTGGTTCCACCAAACGTCACCCTGGTGCCGCTGCCGCCCTAATCCCCGCAGCTCAATCCCATGGAGCGCGTCTGGCTGTACCTGCGCGAGCGCTATCTCAGCCTGCGGCTGCTCGCCGACACCGACGCCATCGTCGACGCCTGCTGCGAGGCCTGGAACGCCCTCCTCGCCGAGACAGACCGCCTGCGATCGCTTTGCCTGCAGCCGTGGATCGAACGGGTCATGAATTAGGCGCGCTGGTATGACCGTTCCGCTGAGTGTTGCCAGGTGGATTGAAAGCCGAAAGTCGATGATCGAAGCCGCCATGACAGATGCCGGGGAGGCCGCTCGAAACGGATTGCTCCCCCTTGGAGCGATCGAGGACGGAACCCTGCGCACTGACCGTCTCGAACGGGAGGATCTGGCCGGTGCCGACGAGTGGTTCTGCGCTTTTACCAAGCCATGCCGCACACCCGAATTACCGATCTGCTGCTCGAGGTCGACGCGGCGACCGGCTTCACGGATGCATTCACCGATCTGCGCACCGGCTCGATCTGCCGGGATCGCATCGGTCTTTTGAACGTGATCCTCGCCGATGGCGTGAACCTCGGCCTGAAAAAGATGGCGGCCTCGACCAACACCCACACCCACTGGCAGCTCTTACGCATCGCCCGCTGGCACGTCGAGAACGATGCTTATGCGCGCGCCCTGGCCACGATCGTGGAGGCACAAACGCGTCTGCCGATGGCTCGCGCATGGGGTGAGGGGCGGACCTCGTCCTCGGATGGTCAGTTTTCCCGGCAGGCGGGACCGGCGAGGCCATGAACCTCGTCAACGCCCGGTACGGCAACGAGCCCGGTATCAAGGCTTACAGCCATCTATCGGATCAGTTCGCGCCCTTCGCGGTCAAAACCATCCCCGCGACCGCTCACGAGGCACCGTTCATCCTGGATGGGCTTCTCGGATGCGAGGCCGGACGGCGCGTCCACGAACACTATGCCGACACTGGCGGCTTCACTGACCACGTCTTCGCGCTGTGCTCGATCCTTGGCTACGCCTTCGCGCCGCGCATTCGCGATCTGCCCCAGAAGCGGCTCTACGCCTCGAGCCCGTGGCGGCGCACAGCGCCATCCGTCCGCTCATTGCCGCTCGCGTTCGAACCGATCTCATCGAGCGCAACTGGCCGGACATCCTGCGCCTGGCCGCTTTGGTCGCCCTCGGGACCGTGGTGCCGAGCGCGATCCTGCGAAAACTCGCAGCTTATCCGCGACAGAACGAACTCGCCGCGGCACTGCGCGAGGTCGGCCGTGTCGAACGGTCCCTGTTCATGCTGCGCTGGATCACCGACGCTCCAATGCAGCGTCGCGCTCAGCTCGGCCTCAACAAGGGTGAGGCGCACCATGCCCTCAAACGGGCCATCAGCTTCAACCGACGCGGTGAGATTCGGGACCGAACCGCCGAAGGCCAGCATCACCGAATGGCCGCCCTCAACCTCCTCGCGGCGGTCATCATCCATTGGAATACCAGAAAGCTCGGCGACATCGTCACAAACTTCGCCGCGGCCGGTCAGCCCCCCGATCCGACACTCCTCCCGCACATCTCCCCACTCGGATGGGAGCACATCAACCTCAACGGCGAGTACCGATGGCCTGCCTTAGCGTAGTATCTCGCCCTCTCCCGCAAACGACCCCGATCAGCCCGATGGTCGAGAGCGCGAGGTAGGAGCCGAAAAGGTCGATGACGAGGCCGAGCGGCAACCACTGCGTGCCTGCGAACGCGGCGATCATCGGCAGGCCGACGAAGGATGTGTTGCCCCACCCCGCGACCAGGATGAGCCCGCCGACCCGGGGGCGTGACCATCCCGCCGCGCGGCCGAGCGGAACAAAGAGCGCAATCGCGATGGCGACGCCCACCCAGGGCGTCAGCGCAGCGAGCGTTCAAGCCGGGTCGAAGGCTATGCCGTGCACGCTGTGCAGCGCGGTCGCCGGCAACGCGACGTTGATCACCCAGCTCCCGAGCACTTTGGGTGCGTTGTCCGGCATTCGGCCGCTCGCCCACAGGAGAACGCCGATGACGAGGAACACGAGGATGAAGATCAGGTGTTCCACTATTCACCTTTGCCCTGTGAGGGCACGACGACGTCCGTCATCGCCGCCGCAACACCAGGGCCGACACGAGGCAGGAGACCGCCGCCGCGATCATAATGGCGTAGGCGGGCACGAAGTCGTCTCCGGTCCTGGCAATCAGGTACGTGGCGATGAGGGGGGCCGTGCCCCCGAACAGGGCGAGCGTAACATTGTAGCCGATGGACAGGACGCTGACGCGTGTGGCCCTTTCGAGAATCTCCGTCATCGCCACGGGTGTGACGCCGACGATTGTGCCGACGATAAGCGCGAAGGCGACTTGCGCCGCAGCGATGTGTACCGGATCCACGCTGTGCATGAGCCACCAGAGCGGATATGCCAGAAGCGCGAGCACCGCGTACCCGCCGGCGATGAGCGGCCGGCGGCCCACCCTGTCCGACAGCGCGCCAGAAGCGAGGGGAACGGCGAAGAGGACGACCAGCGCTGCGGTGTTGATGTCCAACGCTGTGGCGGTCGACACGTGCAGGCGCTCCTGCAGGAAGGTCGCCGCGTAGACGAACAGGAGGTAGAACGCCACAGCGTGCGCGCCGAGCGCGATGCCGGCGACCTTCAGGATGTCCCGCCAGGAATGGACGATCGCCTCGACCACCGGCGAGCGCTTCGCCGCCGGTAGGGGGACTGCGATGCCCTCCGGCTCGTGCACCGAGCGGCGCAGGAAGAAGGCCACCAGCACGATGAGCGCACCGCACAGGAACGGTACGCGCCACACTCCGGCTGCGATGGCCGCGTCGTCGAACACCGACGACAGGAGCGCAACGAACATCGAGCCGAGGATGAAACCCGCGATGGCGCCGCTGGTGATCCACGCGGCAAAGAAACCGCGGCGCTCCGCCGGCGCATGCTCCACGACGAACACCGTCGATCCCGGGTATTCGCCGCCGACCGACATCCCCTGAAGGATGCGCAGGCCGACGAGAAGCGCCCCGGCGAGCGGCCCGACCGTCGTGTATGTGGGCAGGAACGCGATGCCCACTGTGCAAAGGCCCATCATCAGCACAGAGGTGACCAGCATCAGCTTGCGGCCGAACCGATCCCCCAGATGGCCGAACACTATCGCGCCCAACGGACGCGCGAGGTAACCCGCGGCAAAGGCGCCGTAAACAGCCAGCAGCGAGCTAAAGGGATCGGATGAAGGGAAGAAAAGCGGAGCAATCAGCGGTGCCATGTAGCCGTAGACGGCGAAGTCGAACCACTCGAGAACGTTGCCGGCAGCGCCGGCGCTCGCCACGCGGACCACGGGGCTGGTCGGTTGGGGCGACTGTCGGACCGCACGGGTCTGCATGGGGGCCTCCAATTTCTGCACCGCGAGACGTACGCGACGTTATCGTCCCGCGGTGCGTCAGACGTGCAGCCAGCGCCTGAAGCTTGTCGCTTCAATATTGCCGCTATGTGCCGTCCGAAAATACGCCGCATTGGACGAATGCTGGGAACGATAAAGTATAGGAAACGTTGTCGGCGGGGAACAGCAACGTCGTAACGTCTCCCCGTTAATTTGAGAGTGCGTCTCGGCATCACGCCGACTGGCCGTCGACGTGACTGGCGATGATCTGGAGCTATGGCCGAAGCTGGGTGATGAAGGTTTTCTTGCGCGACCGGCACCGGGAGACTGTCGCGACGAGCGAGCATTGCGGTCCTTTGGCGCCTTTCGAGAGGCTACTGGTTGCGGTTGCGCCGGGTCGCCGGCGTAACCCGAGGAGGCGGGATCAGACGGAGGCGCGGTCGATGAGTGGGCACTCCACCTTGATCTGGTCGTGACCGTTGTGCAGCCCGCCGACCATCTCCAGCAACATTTCCGCGGCGATGGCGCCCATCTGGTAGTGCGGCAGAACAAGGGTCGTCAGGGGTGGGCGCATGAACTGCGCGATCTCCCGATCGTCGAAACCGATCACGGAGACGTCCTTGGGGATGGAGACACCCATCTCGCGCAGCGCGTCGTAGCAGCCGACGGCCATCATGTCGTTGGCGCAGAAAATCGCGTCGGGCGGGTTCTCGAGTGCCATCAGCTTGCGCGCGCCCTCGAACCCCGCGGATGGCTCCCAGTTGCCCGGAAAGACCAGGCTCGGATCGTACAGAATGTCATTGCTCGACAGCGCCTGGCGATACCCCCGCAACCGGTCGCGGGAGGCGTCGATGCCTTCCTGGCCGTTGATCAGACCGATCCGCCGTCGCCCGGCTTCGATCAGACGGTGTGTCGCGGTGCGGCCGCCGACCAGCTCGCCCGGCAACACCGATGGCAGCCTGCGCTTCGCGTCGTAGCAGTTGACGAGCACCGACGGCATCTCGAAGAACGCCTTCGGCGGATCCAGCTGGCGGGTAAGGATGGTGCCGTAGATCAGGCCGAGGAGCGGCTGCTGCGCCATCTGGTCCAGGACTTGGTCCTCGCGCGCATCCTCGCCGCGCAGCACAGCCAGGGTCATCGTCACGCCCGATTCCAGCGCCTTCTCGCGGGCGCCGTCGAAGGCCAGCGACATCCAGGGGTCCGTCGCCAGCTCATCGACGACGAAGCCGATCAGCTTGTTCTCGATCGGCATCTTTTTCTGGCCGCGGCGGACCAGCCGGTACCCCAGCTCCTGCGCCGCCTCGCGGACCCGCTCCCGCGTCGCCGCGCTCAGCCGCGCGCCGGCGCTGCCGTTCAGGACCAACGATACGGTCGCCTGCGAGACACCGGCTCGCGCGGCTACATCCATCATCGTTGGTCTCAAGCCTCGTCCCCCGTGCAAACCATTCCGGTCATAGCGCTACGCGCGCGCCGCGACCTACCTCACCGCTGCATATGTCGGATGCGGTCGAACGCTACGGCGATAATGATAAAGGTGCCGATGAACATCCCCTGCCAAAAGGTTGAGATCCCCAACAGGATCAGTGAGTTTCGAATAACCTCGATCAACAGGGCGCCGACCACCGCGCCCAGCGCAGTGCCCTCGCCACCGTTTAGATTGGCTCCACCGATGACGGCGGCGGCGATCACGGTCAGCTCCATCGCGGTGCCGAGATTGGTCGTGACGCTGCCGAGCCAACCGGCCATCAGAATGCCCGTCACCCCAGCGGTGAAGGCGGAGAACATGTAGATCGACACCTTCAACGGCTTGACCGGAATGCCGGTCAGCCGGGCCGCCTGCTCGTTCGATCCAATGGCGAACACGTGCTGCCCCCAGCGCGTCCAGCGGAACACGAACGTCATGACGATGGTCAACGCGAGCACGGCGTAAAGCGGATGGGGCAGACCGAAGGTCGAGCCGCCGCCGATCCACAATAAGATGTCATTGTCCGGCCCAAATTCCCAGATCATCTTGTTGTCGGAGAGGACCATCGCGGCTGACCGTGCGGCGGACAACATGCCGAGCGTCACCACGAAGGCCGGCATTCCGGCATAGGCGATCAGGACGCCGTTGATGAAGCCGACGCCGAGCGCAACGCCGAGCGCCACGATGGCCGACAACCAGAATGGGTTGCCGTCCGCCATCATCACGCTGATCACCATGGCCGTCAGCACGACGATGGAGCCGACCGACAGGTCGATCCCACCTGAAGCGATGACGGCGGTCATGCCGACCGCGATGATCGCGACGAAGGCAAAGTTGCGCGACACGTTGAACAGGTTGCGTTCGCTGGCGAACGTGTCGGTCACGACGCTGAGCGCGACGCAGGCGACCAGCGCCGCCAGGAGCACCCAGAACACTTGCAGATTTGCCACCCGGGAGAGTGGGCCGCGATGCTGAGCCTGGCCGATGGCGTCTTGGAGAGAGAGTGTCATCGGGTCGGCCTCAGGCGAATTCGATGGCGCCGGTGATGAGACCGGTCGCTTCTTCGGGAGAGCTCTGAGCAATCGGCTTGCTGGCAACCAGCGTGCCACGCCTCAGGACGGCGATCTTGTCGGCGACCGCGAACACGTCCGGCATCCGGTGGCTGATGAGGACAACGCTGATCCCTTCGTCGCGCAGGTGGCGGATGAGGTCCAGCACCTCGGCCACCTGGCGCACCGAGATGGCCGCAGTGGGCTCATCGAGGAGTACGATCTTGGCCCGCGACAGGAGCGTGCGCGCGATGGCGACGGCTTGGCGCTGGCCGCCCGACATGCGACGGACGAGGTCGCGGGGTCGAGTCTCGGATTTCAGCTGAGCGAACAGCTCCCCCGCGCGCTTATGCATCTGCGGATAGTCGATGATCTTCGCAGGCCCGAACCGGCGCGTGGGTTCGCGCCCCAGGAACACGTTCGACGCGGCGGTCAGGTGATCGCACAGCGCAAGGTCCTGGTAGACGACCTCGATCCGCGCCCGTTGCGCGTCGATAGGGCGGTGGAAATCGACCTCCGCGTCGTCGATGCGGATCTGCCCGGTGCTCGGGCGGAAGTTTCCCGCCACGATCTTCACGAGCGTGGATTTGCCGGCGCCGTTGTCGCCCATCAACCCCACCACTTCGCCCGGGGCGATTTCCAGCGATACGTTCTCCAACGCCTTGATGGCGCCGAAGCTTTTCGAAATCTCAGTCAGCCTCAAACGTGACAATGCGCTTCCTCCCTCAGCGCCCCATGCCCGTTCTTCTTCTCAAGCTGCAGTGGCTTCGACGGGCAGGGCGAGCGTTGTCGCACGGCGCTGCTAATGGATTTGATACTTGACCTGCTAATATTAGTAAATATGATCCGCTAATAGGGATGGAACGGAGGCGATATGCAGCTTCTGTTGACCGGCGCGACCGGGAAGGTGGGGCAGAGCTTTCTCCCCGCGTTTCTGGGCGATGAACGCTTCGTCGAGGCTCGTATTGTTGCGTTGTGTAACAACCGCACTGTGAAACCGCATGGGCGGATCAAAGTCGTCAGAGGATCTCTCTCCGACGGTGAGACCATCCGCGCCGCGATGACGGACACGACCCACGTCCTGCATCTGGCAGCGGTCAAGGAATTGCCCGATCTTTGCATCGACGTTTCGGTAAAAGGGATGTTTCAGTTGCTGGAGGCATTTCGTCAGACGCCCACAGCGAAGCAGTTCATCCTGATCGGTGGCGACTGTTCGGTCGGTCACATCTTTCATGACTACCCCGCACCTGTGACGGAAGCGTCGCCGCGCCGGGCCTACCCGGGGTGCTACGCGCTCACCAAGGTCATCGAGGAGGTGATGTTGGAGCAGTACCAGATCCAATACGGTCTCGACGGCTGCATCCTGCGCGCGCCCTGGATCATGGAAAAAGACGATTTCCGCTGCGCGCTGAGCTTCGGCCCGGATCAGTTCGGCGGACCGCCATGGACAGAGCTGATGCCGGCGGACGACGTCAAACGGTGCGCGCAGGAGAATGTCGTGCCCCTGATGCTCGATCGAAACGGACAACCGCTGCGGCGGAACTTCGTCCATCTGGACGACCTCGTTGCCGCGATCCTTGCCGCGCTCGACAGCCCCGACGCGGCGCAGCGCCTGTTCAACATTTCGATGGACGAACCGGTCAACTACGCCCACGTCGCCGCGCACCTGAAGGCGACCCGAGGGCTTGACGCCATCGAGATCGAGACGCCGTTCCACAGCAACTGGCTGGACAATGCCAAGGCCAAGCTCACGCTGGGATGGAAGCCGAAAGTCGATCTTAAGCACTCATCGAACGCGCGTGGACGTTCGAGCGAGCCGCGGAGGATCCGCGGAAGATTTGGTACCCGGGCTGAACCCGGTGCCGAGCCCGAATAATGGGCATACCCAAGGGAGGGACGACTGTGAGACCTGAGATCAAGGCACTCGCGGCCGGGGCGGCCGCTGCACTCTTTGCAGTGGCGGCCCAGGCGCAGGACAGCAACACGCTGGCGATCGTGGTGAAGGGGCTCGACAATCCGTTCTTCGAGCAGATCAACCTCGGCTGCAAGAAGTGGATGGAGGAGCACGCCGACAGCCAGTATAAATGCCTCTATACCGGCCCCGCCTCGTCCGCGGACGAGGCCGGCGAGGTGCAGATCGTCGATGACCTTCTGTCAAGTGGCGTCGCCGCCATCGCGATCTCGCCGTCGAACGCGCCGGCCATGGCGCGCCGCATCCGGGACATCGCGCCCGACGTTCCGGTGATGACCATCGACGCGGACTTCCTCGAGCAGGACCGCGACCTCAGCGCCACCTATCTCGGCACCGACAACTACCTGATGGGCGTCGAGATGGCCGAGGAGGCCGATGAAGCTGAAGCCCGAGGGCGGCACGGTCTGCCTGCAGCTCGGCAACGTCGCGGCGGACAACATCAACGCCCGCGCGCAGGGCTTCCGCGACACCGCCGGCGGCGAGAAGGGCATCGACCGGCTGACGCGGCCAGAACGGCTGGACCGAAGTCGATGGCTGCCCGGTCTTCACCAACGACCAGGCGGACCTCGCCAACCAGCAGATGTCGGACGTGTTCACCGCGAACCCGGATCTCGACGCCTTCATCCTGATCGGCGGCTGGGCGCAGTTCGCTCCGCAGGCCTACACCCAGGTGACCGATCAGGTGATGGACAAGCTGAAGTCCAAGGACCTCATCATCATCGCCGGCGACACACTGCCGCCGCAGACCAAGGCATTCCGCGAAGGCCGCAGCCACGCCCAGGTCGGGCCAGCGCCCGTTCGAGATGGGCCTTCGCGCGCCGGACGTCATGATCCAGCTGATCAAAGGCGAGAGCGTCGACGACCCGCTTTATACCGGCCTCGACGTCTGCAACGGGGAAGACCCGGCTTCTGCGCCGACAACTGACGGTCCACGGACCGGCCCGCGCCGGCCGGCTCCTCTCGAGACCGCCCCCGGCATCTCGCTGACTTGAATGCTAATATTAGCAGCCTGAACCGCTTTCGCCTGGCCGGAAAACGGAAACTGCAACGACTGAGAATGGCCGCAACGAAGCCCGCAGGGAGGAACACATGAAGATTGAAAACGACTGTCGCGCTCGCTACGATGGCCGCCATCGCTCGCCACGGGTGCGATGGCGCAGGAGAAGCCGAAACTCGCCTTCGTCGTCAACGCCGCTTCCGACTTCTGGAAGCTCGTCGGAGGCCGGCGTCAACGCCGCGCAGAAGGAGCTGCCGGGCTACGATCTGCAGTTCCGCTACCCGGCACAGGGCACCGCCGCGCTGCAGAACGCGCTGATGGACGATCTCGTCGCCGCCGGCACCAGACGCGATCATGATCTCTTCGGTCGATCCCAAGACTTCGATCGGCGCCTTCAACCGGGTCGCCGCCCAGATCCCGCTGTTCACGACCGACAGCGACGCGCCCGACAGCAACCGCATCGCCTATCTCGGCTCGTCGAACACCGACGCGGGCGTGCAGGCCGGCGAGATCGCCAAGCAGGCGCTGCCGGACGGCGGCAAGTGCATGGGCTTCGTCGGCTTCCTCGGCGCCGACAACGCCGTCGAGCGCATCGCCGGCTTCCGTCAGGCGGTCGAGGGCTCGGGCATCGAGCTGGTGGACGTGCGCGGTGACGACGTCGACTTCGCCCGCGCCCGCTCCAACGTGGACGACGTGCTGGCCGCCAGCCCGACATCGACTGCATGGTCGGCTTCTACAGCTACAACCCGCCGAAGATCTACGAGGCACTGCAGGCCGCCGGCAAGCTCGGCGATATCACCGTCATCGCCTTCGACGAGGATCCGATCACGCTCGGCGCCGTGCGCTCGGGCGACTTCGCGGGCACCGTGGTGCAGGACCCCTACCAGTGGGGCTACCAGCGGCATGAAGCTGATGGCCGACTACCTCGAGGGCGACAAGTCCGAGATCCCGGAGGACGGCCTCATCATCGTGCCGACGAAGAAGATCGACCAGTCCAACGTCGACGCCTTCGAGACCGAACTGAAGGAGCGCATCGGGAGCTGAGCGGATCCTCCCCGCTTCGCGAGGGCTGCACGCGGCATCGGTGCCCTGTCGGTGCAGCCGCCCGCATCATCGGGCGGAATGACGACCATGCCGCATGGACAAAGCCGAGCAAAGGATCGACCTGACGCTCCACGCGGTCACGAAGGTCTATCCTGGCGTCGTCGCTCTGAAGGACGTCGACCTCGCGATCGCCGGCGGAGAGATCGTCGGCGTCATCGGCGAGAACGGCGCCGGAAAGTCCACGCTGATGAAGGTGCTCGGCGGCACCATCGCGCCCGGACGGCGGCACCATCGTCGTCGACGGGGAACGCCTCGCCGCGCTCACCCCCGCCGCGGCGGCCGCGCACGGCATCGCGTTCGTCCATCAGGAACTCAACCCTTTCACCAATCTCGACGTCGCGGGCAACGTCCTGCTCGGCCGCGAGATCCATCCCGGCCCGTTCCGCATCGCTCGACCGCCGGGCGATGGCGCGCGCGCGTGGGGCCGATCCTGGAACGGCTCGGCGCACGCTTCGGTCCCGACGACCCGGTGGCGCGGCTGTCGCTCGCCGACCAGCAGCTCGTCGAGATCGCCCGCGCGCTATCGATGGACGCGCGCCTCGTGATCTTCGACGAGCCGACATCGAGCCTGACACTGTCGGAGACCCGTCGCCTGCTGCGCGTGATGCGCCAGCTCACGACGCAGGGAGTCGCCGTGCTCTTCATCAGCCACCGTCTCGCACGAGATCGAGGACGACCGCCGACCGTGTGGTGGTGCTGCGCGACGGCCACAATGCCGGCGAGCTGACCGGCGCGGAGATCGAGAAGGACCGTATGGTCCGCATGATGATCGGCCGCGACGTCGCCAGTTCTACGACGTGTCGCACGGCCGCGCGCAGGCGAGCCGCTGCTGGAGCTGAAGGCAGTTGCGCACCCGCGACGTTCCCGACGTGCCGGTCGACCTGCACCGTGCGCGGCGGTGAGATCCTCGGCCTCGCCGGCCTCGTGGGCGCCGGGCCGCACCGAGCTCGCACTGCGCCGCGTTCGGCGTCGACACGCCCGAGGGCGGCGACGTCATCGTGGATGGCGGCACGCCTGCCGCCGGGCTCCGTCGCCAGCGCCATCGCAGCGGGCTCTGCCTGGTGCCGGAGAACCGCAAGGAGCAGGGCCTGTTCCTCGATTTCGCCATCGCGGACAACATCGGCTTGCCAAGCCTCGCCGCGCTGTCGCGTCGCGGCCCTTCGTCGACCGCGGCCGCGAGATGGCGCTCGCCGAGGACCTCCGGGACCGCCTCGCCATCCGCGCGGCGACGCTCTCGCGGCGCCGTGGCCGAGCTTTCGGGCGGCAACCAGCAGAAGGTCGTGCTGGCCAAGTGGCTCGCCATGAAGCCGCGCGTCATGATCTTCGACGAGCCGACGCGCGGCATCGACGTCGGCGCCAAGGCCGAAGTCTACAACCTGATGCAGAATCTCGCCGACGCCGGCGTCGCGATCCTGATGATTTCGAGCGACATGGAAGAGGTGATCGGCGTTTCGGACCGCGTGGCCGTCATGGCCCGCGGCACGATTACGGGAATACTTGAGCAGAGACGAGCTGACAGAGGAGAACATCCTCCGGCTCGCGGTCGCCTGATGGCAGGGAGCCGACACGTGCAGAAAAAGGATATCGGGCTCGCGCTTCTGGTGCTGGTCGTCGGCGCCGTCGTCGCGGTCATCAACCCGCGCTTCCTGTCGCCGATCAACCTTGCGAACACGGCCAACCTCATCGGGCTGTTCGGCCTGTTCTCGATCGCGGAGGCGTTCGTCATCGTGACGGCGGGCATCGAGCTTTCGATCGGCTCGGTCATCGCGCTGGTCGGGCGTCATCTTCGTCGACTCATCGTCGTACCAGAACGTGCCCTGGCCCATGGCGCGCCGTCATCGTGCTGGTGCTCGGCTCGCGTCCTCGGGTTCGTCCACGGCTGGCTCGTCACCCGGCTGAAGC
Source organism: uncultured Alphaproteobacteria bacterium (assembly GCA_963771975.1). GTDB lineage: Bacteria > Pseudomonadota > Alphaproteobacteria > Rhizobiales > Amorphaceae > Acuticoccus. The sequence goes on from CAVYVL010000006.1 coordinate 26,566, forward strand.
TCCAGCCCTTCGTCGTGACGCTCTGCGGCCTCCTGATCTACCGCGGGATCGCGCGCTTCTACACCGCCGACGGCACGGCCGGCTTTCGGCTTCGGCGCCTCGTTTCCCACGCTGGAATGGCTGATCGTCACGGGCGCATCTATGGCGTTCCGCACTCGATCGTCGCCTTCGCCGTCATCGCGGTCATCGCCTGGTTCACGCTGCACCGCACGGTGTTCGGCCGCCACCTCTTCGCCGTCGGCAAGAACGAGGAGGCGGCCCGCTTTGCGGGATCAACACCACGCGCGTGATCGTCTGCGCGTACATGATCTGCCTCGTGCTGACGGCGCTGTCGGGCATGTTCTTCGCCATGTACACGCGGTCGATCCACCCCGCCTCGCACGGCAACTTCTACGAGCTCTACGGCATCGCGGCAGCGGTGCTCGGGCGGCTTCTCGCTGCGCGGCGGCGAGGGGTCGATGGTCGGCGTCGTGCTGGGCGTGGTGCTGCTGCAGGTCCTGCAGAACCTCGTCAATCTTCTCGGCATTCCGTCTTCGCTCAACTTTGCAGTGATGGGCAGCGTGATCCTGATCGGCGTCACCGCCGACAATCAGTTCGCCCGCTACCGAACGGCCCGCCGGCAGGCGGCCGTGCTCGCCGCAGTGGATGTCACCAAGACCGCGCCTGCGGGCGTCACCACCGATCGACCCGCTCCCCTCGGGAGGAGATGATCGAACGACGCCCCACTGCGCATGGGCTGTGGGATTGTTGCTTGCTCGACGCATCGCAGCCGCAGGTCCTCGGCCAGGGCATCGTGTTTGGTTCCCAGTCCCAGATGTTGGCAAGCCCCGTATGCCGCTCCGACGAGATCCGGACCTGACCTGCCTGGATTCTTCGGACCACGCTTAGCTTGAGAACGCTGCCCCTGTGTCTGCCTTGTTGAGCCCCGTGCGGGGCGGTTGGACGACGGGGCGGGCCGCGGAGGCCCCACATACCGCAGCGGTCCGCCCCGTCGTGGCCGCTGCGTGTTCGGTGCTGGTCTTCGCCGCGAAGGCGGCCGGCGTCAGATAGCCGAGGCTCGAGTGAGGTCGCACCTCGTTGTAGTGCCGCCGCCAGGCTTCGATCGTCACCTTGGCCTCGGCGCGCGAGCGAAACCATTCCAGGCTCAGGCACTCGTCGCGGAACTTGCCGTTGAAGCTCTCGCCGGTACCATTCTGCCAGGGTTTGCCCGGATCGATCAACGCCGTGTCGGCGCCCTGATCGACGATCCACGCCAGCAACGCGCGGGAGACGAACTCCGGCCCGTTGTCGGACCGCAGGTAAAGCGGCGCGCCGCGCTCGGATACGAGGCGCGCGACAGCACTTCGATGACGCGCGCGGAGCGGATGCGGCCGTCGACCTCGATCGCAAGCCCCTCCCTGGTCCACTCGTCAGTGACCGTCAGGCACTTCAGCTTCTGGCCGTTGGCGCACCAGTCGAACACGAAGTCGTAACTCCACACCTGGTTCGCCCCGGTCGGCGCCATCGGACGCGGCCGGCCGGCGGCGATGCGCTTCCTCGGCCGCTTGCGCGGCACCTGCAGCCCGGCCCGCCGCCACAGGCGATACGCCCGCTCGAAGCTCATCGCGTGACCATCGCGACCGAGGAAGACCGCGATCCGGCGGTACCCGTAGCGCGGATATTGGGCGGAGAGCTCGACCATGCGCTTCAGCACCGGCGCATCCTTCTCCGCCTGACGCGAACGATAGTCGAGCGCCGACCGTGCAACCCGCTCGGCCGGCGAGATCTGGCCGGAGAAGCCCGCGAAGGCGCGCCAGAAGGACACCGACGCGCGATGGACGATGAAGTTCTCCAAGGCCAAGCCCGCCGCCGATGGGTCGCCGCAGATCGACATTGCCGTGCCGACGTTCGGCTACAAGAGCCACATCTCGGTCGACCGGCGGCACGGCATCATCCGGCGGCACCGGGTGACCCATGCCGCGGCCCACGACGGCGCGCAGCTTCGCGAGGGGCTGATCGATCCGAACAATACGGCCTCGGACGTGTGGGCCGACACCGCCTATCGCTCGCAGGCGAACGAGCGGTACCTGGCTGACGTCGGCAAGGTGAGCCAGATCCACCGCAAGAAGCCGCGAGGCAAGCCCATGCCGAGGCACCAGGCGCGAGCCAACGGGAAGAAGTCGGCCGTGCGGGCCCGTGTGGAGCACTGCTTCGGCCACCAGAAGAGCGTGATGGGTCTCGTGGTGCGCACCATCGGCCGGACCCGTGCCGAGGCCGGCATCACCCTCGCCAACATCGCGTACAACATGAAGCGATGGTGCTGGCTCGACAGGCGAAGTGCGCCCGCCTGACCGCCTCGGGCGGGCCAAGGGGCCTTCGAGGCCCTTTCAAAGCGCTGATCGACCTCGCCGGAAGCCAGGCTGCACGCCGAACCAGCGCCTACGCTGCTGCACGACGGCACATACACCGGTTATCGGAGGTGTTCCAGCTCTCTCCCGTGCTATTCTGCCAAGGTTTGCCTGGGTCGATCAACGCCGTATCGATCCCGCGGTCGATGCTCCACGCGAGCAGCGCACGAGAGACGAACTCCGGCCCGTTGTCGGAGCGTAGGGTGAGTGGTGCGCCGCGCTCGGACACAAGGCGCGACAGCACCTCAATGACGCGCGAGGAGCGGATGCGGCTGTCGACCTCGATGACCAGTCCCTCCCTCGTCCACTCGTCGGTGACCGTCAGGCACTTCAGCTTCTGGCCGTTGGCGCACCAGTCGAACACGAAGTCGTAGCTCCACACCTGGTTCGCCCCGGTCGGCGCCATCGGACGCGGCCGGCCGGCGGCGATGCGCTTGCGCGGTCGTTTGCGCGGCACCTGCAGCCCGGCCCGCCGCCACAAGCGATACGCCCGCTCGACGCTCATGGCATGACCGTCGCTACCGAGGAAGACCGCGATCCGGCGGTATCCGTAGCGCGGATACTGGGTGGAGAGCTCGACCATGCGCTTCAGCACCGGTGCGTCCTTCTCCGCCTGCCGCGAACGATAGTCGAGCGCCGACCGTGCAACTCCGATCAGCGTGCAGGCGCGCCGCTGCGACAGGCCTCGGCCCACCGCGTAGGCCGCGGCCGTGCGACGCTCCGGCACGCTCACTATTGATCGACGATCCACGCCAGCAACGCGCGGGAGACAAACTCCGGCCCGTTGTCGGACCGCAGGTAAAGCGGCGCGCCGCGCTCGGATACGAGGCGCGACAGCACTTCAATGACGCGCGCGGAGCGGATGCGGCCGTCGACCTCGATCGCAAGCCCCTCCCTGGTCCACTCGTCAGTGACCGTCAGGCACTTCAGCTTCTGGCCGTTGGCGCACCAGTCGAACACGAAGTCGTAACTCCAGACCTGGTTCGCTCCGGTCGGCGCCATCGGACGCGGCCGGCCGGCGGCGATGCGCTTGCGTGGTCGCCTGCACGGCACCTGCAGCTGCGCCCGCCGCCACAGGCGATACGCCCGCTCGAAGCTCATGGCGGGACCATCGCGGCCCAAGAAGACCGCGATCCGCGCGGTACCCGTAGCGCGGATACTGGGCCGAGAGCTGCGACCATGCGCTTCAGCACGGGCGTGTCCTTCTCCGCCTGCCGCGAGCGATAGTCGAGCGCCGACCTGTGTCGATCAGCGTGCAGGCTGACCGCATAGGCCACGGCCACGCGACGCTCCGGCACGCTCACCATTAATGGGATGACCTGCCCCGCCTTCTTGCCTCATTGTGAGGCGTCTGGAAGAGGAGGGAGGAATCAACATGACCGCAATGCTCCACGCGACGCCGCCGTCTACGGCGTCGATCTCGGCAAGAACGTCTTCCACGTTGTTGGATTGACGCGGAGGGCCCGGTCATCCAGCTGTGAAGTTTCGCCGTGAGACGCTGCTCGCGATTCTTCGAGCACGCGGAGGGCGTGCAATCGTCGGCATGGAGGCGTGGCCGGCTCGCAGTGGCTGGCGCGCAAGCTTTGGCAATGGGACACCGGGTGCGCATCGTTCCGGCCCAATTCGTGAAGCCGTATGTGAAGTCACAGAAGAACGACACGCTCGACGCCGAGGCGATCGCCGAGGCGGTGACACGGCCGACAATGCGCTTCACTGAGGTGCGGACCACCGAACAGGTCGATCTTCAGGCGCTGCACCGCATCCGCGATCAGCTCGTCTCGAGCCGGACCCCCACCATCAACCAAGCGCGGCTTCTGCCTCGAATACGGCGTGGCGATCCGGCAGGGCGCGGGGTCTTCCGGCGTGATCTCCCGCGCGTTCTGGCCGACGAGGCAATGATCTGACACCGGCAATGCGGCGCATGCTCACCGAGCTCGTCGAGGACATGGCCCGCCTGGACACGCGGATCGCGCAGGTTGCCCCGGAGATTCGAGCGATGGCCGCCCGTCGACGACCGGGCGCGTCGGCTGATGACGATCCCCGGCATCGGACCTATGCACCGCCGCGTTGCTCGCAGCCATCGGCGACGGGCGGCAGTTCCGACGTGCTCGCGATCTCGCCGCCTGGCTTGGGCTCGTGCCACGCGAGCACTCGACGGCGGCAAAGACTGTCCTGTCTGGCGTCACCAAGAGCGGAAACCGCTACGTCCGCAGCTCCTGATCCATGGGCCCGGTCTGTGTGACGCACTCGACCGTCGCCGCGACAGGCTCGGCGGATGGCTCGAGTGCGGCTGCGAGCCGGATGCACGTGAACAAGGTGACGGTGGCTCTGGCGGCGAAGATCGCGCGCATCGGCGTGGGCCATCGTGACCAGGCCCGGCGCCGACGAACGACGGGATCCGGCGCTCGCCTGAGGCGACTGTCGGCGGAAAGCGAGGCTCGGAACGTGATGACGAAACAGTCGATCGGCGCGTCGTAAGCTCTGTGCAAAAACGTGCTGCCTGCACGAACCATTTATGTGAGAACGACGCGCGCGGATCTCATCATGGCCTGGCTGAACAGCAGTCCCCACTCGCGAGAGGCCGGATACATTTAGGCGGACTGCCGTCGTCTGATCGAACCCGCAGCCTTGCCCGGGCGGGGCAGGCCATACTTTTTTGCAGCGATCTCCTTCATCACCTCGATCTCGAGGTCCCGCTCGACCACCAACTTCTTCAGCCTCGCGTTCTCCGCGTCCAGCTGCTTCAGCCGCCGCACGTCGTCGGCCTCGAACGCGCCGAAACGCTTGCGCCACGTGTAGATGGTCTGCTCGCTGACGCCGTGCCGCTTGGCCACCGTCGCCGTCGTGTCGCGATCCGCCTCCCGCACGATCGACACCATCTGCTCGTCCGTGAACCTCGACTTGCGCATCCTTCCCTCCATCCCGGAGGGCAGCCTCTCAAGGAATTGTTGGTCCGAAATTACCGGGGCAGGTCACCCGCTCTGGCGCGCGTCGAGCGGGATGTCAGTGTAGTTGTTCGTCACCGTGAGGATGTCTCGCCGGACGATGATTTAGGTGTGGATCGGCGTCGGAATTTCGTTTCGACATGCAGACCCTCGAAGGTCGGACGTTGCCAACAGCCTGGATGAGGCAGGCGCGACGTCTGTAGTCAGGTTTTATCGTTGGCGCGGAGCGGATCGTCATCTTTCAGATCCGGGCGATCTCAAGCGCCGCGCGCCATGTCACCGGCTGGTCGACCTTCAGCCAGGCGAGTACCGTCTTCGTAGTCCTGGATACGAAGAAGCCGTACGTTTCGTGGAAGCCTTCTATGTCCGCCTCCGGCCATCCGACAATGGTCGGACGAGGTCCGCGAAGCGATCGACGCCGGCCGATGGCGGGCGCACGTGAACGCGCGCAAATGGACCCACCATGTCGTCGGCCGCGTCTTCGACCTCGACACTTCCGCGAGTTGACCGGGCGTGCAGCGGCCGCCCGTACAGCTCGAAACGCTCCTCGAGATCAACGCCCTTAAGATAGCCGGGCGAGACGAGAAGCGGATCGAGCGTGACTATGTCGTCACCGTCCGGATTATGATCGCCGGGTGCCACGGTTGATGACTGCGGCAAACCCATCGGCAGCCTGTGGCGCGAAAGGTTGCTCAGTCGATGAACATCAACACCTAGCGCGAGGTTCCCGTCGGTCCATGTCTCCACATTCCATGCAAAGCAACGTCTTAGGCTCATCACCTCACGAAACCGCAGACTGACGAGGTGTACAGCTGCCGTGCAGCAAAGGCCTCGCTGCTCGTGATGGGCGGCCTCCGTCATCGCCCCGCGAGGGTCGCCGTTGCGCGATCCTCCAGGACACGGCGCGGAGCCCGCCCATGAGCCCGCTGCGGGAAAGGGCAGGGGGCGCCCGCACCACCCGGGCACACAACAGGATCAGACCCCGTCGGTTGAGGCCGACGAGGCGGTTCATGATCAAAAGGAGCACCGTCGTCGCGATGATGAGGACGCCGGACGCGGCGGCGACGCGCACGTCGAGCGTCGATCTCCATCATGCCCCACAGGCGGATGGGCAGCATGTCCGTGCGCGCGTTGGACAGGAACAGCGAGATGGGCACGTTGTCCATGGACGCGACGAAGGCGAGGAACGCCCCTGCCGCCATGCCCGGCGCGATCACCGGCAGCGTCACGCGGCGGAAGGTGTAGAGCGTCCCGGCGCCGAGGCTGCGCGAGGAATTGATGAGCGCCGGGTCGAGTTGCGACAGGCTCGCCGTGACGGTGCGCAGGACGAACGGCACCACCACCACCAGATGCCCCGCCGTCAACCACGACAGGGACGGGCGCTGGTGCAGCATGGTGACGATGATGAGCGCGGCGAGCCCGAAGGAGAGCATCGGCAAGACGAGGGGCGACATGAACGCGGTGTCGAGCGTCCGGCCCGCCGCGCCCTTGTGGCGGTGCAGCCACAGCGCGGCGAGCGTCCCGATGGCCATGGCAAGGCACGCCGCCGCCAGCGCCACGGTGAGGGAATTGAGCGCCGCCTCGTGGATGTGGCCGGACTGCACGGGGTCGAGGAGCGCGCGATACCAGCGCAGCGACAGCCCCTCGGGCGGGAACTTGAGGCTCGCCTGCGCCGTCAGCGAGATGGCGAGCACCACGAAGACCGGCAGACACCAGGATGGCGATGGCAATCCCGCCGAGGGTCCACATCACGGCGCAGATAGGAGACGTCGGCGAAGGATCGTGGTGGTGCGCATCGTCGGCCCCCTTCAGGTTCGCGCCAGCCGGCCGAGCGCGCTGATGAGGGCAAGGATCCCCAGCACCGTGACGAGGAGCGCGATGGAGACGACCGCGGCGAACGGCCAGTCGTAGACCACCAGCGCCTGCTGCCAGATGACGAGGGGCATGTAGATGAGCCGCCCCCCGCCGATGACGCTTTGGGAGATGAACGCGGCGGTGGAGCTTGCAAAGACGAGAAGGCTGCCGGCGACGAGCCCCGGCACCGAGAGCGGCAGGATGACGCTGAAGAGCGTGCGCCAGCGCGAGGCGCCGAGCGCGTCGGAGGCGTCCAGAAGGTTGGGGTCGATGCGCCCCATGACGGCAAGTAGCGGCAGGAGCATCAGCGGCAGCTCGATCTGCGCCAGCGAGATGACGAGGCCGAGCTCGGTCTGGAGGAGGCGCAGCGGCGTTGCGGTGAGGCCGAGGGAGAGGGCGGCGGTGTTGATCAGCCCCTCGTTGCCGAGGATGACGATCCACGCGAACGTGCGCACCACGACCGACAGGAGCAGCGGCAGGATGATCACGAAGAGGAGCACCGAGCGCAGCGCGGCCCCGCCGACAGGAAGATGACCCCGGTGGCGAATCCCAGCACCAAGGTCAGCGCCACGGTCTTGAAGCCCGAGCATGATCGTGTCGAAGACGACGTTCCAGTAGAACGGATCGGTGAGGAAGCGGGCCCACATGGCGGTGCCGGGAACCGTCATCTCCTGGTCGTTGTGGAACGACACCCAGCCCAGAAGGATGAGCGGGCCGCAGAAGAACCCCACGAACAGGAGCGCCATCGGCGCAATCAGCGGCCAGTCGCCGAGCGCGGGGAGCGCGGGGAGGCGCGTGCCCCCCCTGTTCTCTCCCCGCGGGCCCTCTCCTTGCAGGTTCTCGCCCCGCCGGTTCGATCCCGGCCGATCGACGGTCCGGCTCGTCAAGCGGCGACTTCCCTGTTGAAGCGCTCGATCCAGCCCGGCCGCAGCGGATTGATCTCGTTCCAGTCGTGGCGCACGAAATCGTTCATGTCATCGAGCGAGGCCATGGGCAGCGTGTCGAGAAGCTCGACGTCCGCGTTGACGGGGATGAAGTTGAACGGCGCCTGCATGAGCTTGTCCTGCACCGCGGCGGAGATCACCGTGTCGATGTAGGCGTGCGCGTTGTCGACGTTCTCGGCGCCCTCGACGATGTGCATCGTCGTCACGAAGGCGATGGCGCCGGTCTCGGGCACGGCGAACTCGATGTCGACGCCGCGGCCCTTGAGCGTTCGCGACCGTCTGCGTGTTGGTGTACATGAGGTTGATCTGCCCCTGCTGGAACAGCCCCGCCATGGCCGAGGGCTGGGCCACCGCCGCGATCTTCGGCAGCGCTTGCTTGATCTTCTCCATCGCCGGATCGATGTCGCTGATCGAGCCGCCGAACGCCTTGGCGATCTCGATCAGCGAGGTGGTGCCGAACGTGGTCTGGAAGCCCGTGAGGCCGAGGCTGGAGACGTAGGGCTCCTCGAAGAGCTGCGCCCAGCCGGTGGGCGGGGCGTCGAACTTCGTCGGATTGTAGGCAATGCCCACCACCTGCGCGGCGACGGGGACCGCGGTCTCGGTGACGAACACCTCAGGCAGCTTGTCGGCGTTGGTGAGCTTGGCCATGTCGATGGGCTGGTAGAGGCCCATCTCCGCGCCCGTCGCGGCAGGCCCCGGATCGAGGACGAAGGTGTCGAAGGGCGGCAGGCCGCGGGCCGCGCGCGCCTTGGCGATCTGGTCCACCGCGTAGGACGGGTCGAACTCCACCTCGATGCCGTGCGCCTCCATGACGGCCGGGGCGACGATCTGGCGGAAGGCCTCCTCCCAGGTGCCCGGATAGATGGCGGCGATCACCGAGCCGGACGCAAGGGCGCTCGGCCCAAGCAAGGGGGCGGAGGCGAGCGCGCCCCCCGTGGCGGCGAGGAAGGCGCGGCGGTCCAACGTGAACTTTGACATCGGGGGTCTCCTTCGGTGGGCTCGTTTCGTGATTTTGTGTCGCGGGTGTCGCGGGTGCCGCGGGTGCCGGCCGGCGGTCTCTCAGGTCACGGCGCCCTATGGCCCCTGCCGGAGCGCGGCGCCGTGTGCGCAGGGTGACGCCGTGCGCTCAGTGTGCGGGCTCCCTGGCGGCGAGGTCGGCGGGGTCGGGCTCGGCGGGGAAGACGGCCGGGCGCGCGGCGGCGGCGAGCGCGCAGTAGAGCGGCCCCTCGCCAAGGGGCGGCGCCCCGGCGCGCATGCGCACCAGCTTCAGCGCGGTGCCGTCCCGCGCCACGAGGTCGAGCACCATGGTGCCGCCCACGGGGATCTCGAGCCGGCAGCGCACGGCAAAGCGATCGGGGCCCGGCTCGCTGCAAATCTCCAGCTGCTCGGGGCGGACCGAGACGAGGACGCGTGCGCCCACATTCTCGCGGCCGGCCTCGCGTGCGCCCCCTGCACCCGCACCGACCGCACCGCGCCCCGCCACCACGATGCGGGCCCCCGCATCAAGGTCCACCGCGATCTCCCCGCCCTGCGCCAGCGCAACGGTGCCGGGGAGGAGGTTGGACGATCCGACGAAGGCGTTGACGAAAAGCGTGTCCGGCCGGTCGTAGACGTCCACCGGCGAGCCCAGCTGCTCGATGCGGCCGTGGTTCATGACGGCCACGCGATCGGCAACGCTCATGGCCTCCTCCTGGTCGTGGGTGACGAGGATCGCGGTGAGGCCGAGCTCGCGCTGCAGGCGCTTCAGCTCGATCTGCATGTCGAGGCGCAGGTTCTTGTCGAGGGCGGCGAAGGGCTCGTCGAGGAGGAGGATGCCGGGCTCGATGGCGAGCGCACGGGCGAGCGCCACGCGCTGCTGCTGGCCGCCGGAGAGTTCGCGCGGGCGGCGCCTGGCGAAGGCGCTCATCTGCACGACGCCCAGGAAGCTCCTCCACCGCCGCGCGGATGACGCGCCGCGAGCGCCCGCGCGCGGCAAGGCCGTAGCCCACATTGTCCGCAACGCTCATGTGGGGGAACAGCGCGTAGTTCTGGAACACGATGCCGATGCCGCGCGGCCCGGCGCGGCGCGGTCCACGGGCGCGCCGTCCACCCGCACCGTGCCGGCGGTGTGGCGCAGGAAGCCCGCGATGACGCGCAAGAGCGTGGTCTTGCCGCAGCCCGACGGGCCGAGCAGCGCGACCACCTCCCCGACGCGCGACGTTCAGCGTCACATCGTCGAGCGCACGGAACGCGCCGTAGTGATGGCTGACGGCCTCGACGTCTGAGGGTGGCGCCGGCCCGGGGGCGGGGTTTGGCGTGGGCTGGGGGCGCTCGTGCGCGATCTCGTCTGACGGGGCATCGTGGCGCGCAGGTGGCGTTGCGGGTGGGCGTGTGGCCGTCGCGGCGGGCGTTGGGTCGCCGCAGGCGCGGAGCGTTCATCGACCTGGGTCCATTGCGCGTCGATCGGGGCCGCCCCACGAACTTAACCATGCGTCGATCAAAGCATGATGTCATTTGTGCATCGAAATTTTGCACGGTCCCGCCCTGCGATCGGTGCCAGTCTGATTGGCCAGTCCCGTCGCCGCACCTGGAGACGGGCAGAACACCCGCCCTGACGGACCGTTCCGGCCTGGGGCTCGACGAGAGATGCGTGTGAACGAGATCCTGATCGAGCCCCTGACGCCAGAGCGGTTCGCCCCGTTTGGCGGATGTGCTCGACCCGCCGAGCCGGTCCGGCCGCACCGACGTCGAGGCCGCGCTCGCGAATCGCGCGACCGAGCCGCGCCCGAGCCTGTCGCTCAGCACGAAGGTGGACATCGTGAGCCTCCCCCAGACCATCGGGAACGATGGAGCGCCACGCCTTCTCCTCGCAGAGCTTCGTCCCGCTTCAGCGAGACGGAAATGCTCATCATTGTTGCCCCGCACGCCGCGGATGGCGGACCCGATATTGCGCACGCCCGCGCCTTCCGCACCGAAGGGCAGACCGGCCTCACCTACGGGGCCGACGTCTGGCACCACCCGCTGACGATCCTCGGTGCGCCGGCCTCGTTCGCCGTCTTCATGTGGCGCGACGGCGGACCGGACGACGAGGAGTTCGTCGACGTCGCACCGACCGTCGTGAGGACCCCGTAGTGACGTTACGATCGCGACCTCATCGGCTACGCGGACACGCCGCCCGACCCGCGCTGGCCGAACGGCGCCCGCATCGCGCTGAACTTCGTGATGAACTACGAGGAGGGCTCGGAGCCCTCCGTCCAGGACGGCGAGGGCTACACCGAGACCGCCCTCACCGAGGCCCCGCTCGACCCCGGCGTGAAGGGACGCGACCTCGCCGGAGAGGGCATGTTCGCCTATGGCTCGCGCGTCGGCTTCTGGCGCCTGATGCGGCTGTTCCAGGAGCGCGATCTGCCGATGACGGTGTTCGGCTGCGCTCTCGCCCTGGAGCGCAACCCGCGGGCCGCCGCCGCCATCCGCGCCTCGGGCTTCGACGTGTGCTGCCATGGCTGGCGCTGGGTCCCGCACTACCACCTCAGCGAGGCGGAGGAGCGCGAGCACATCGAAAGGCCATCGCCTCGTTGAGGAGACCGTGGGCGAGCGCCCTCTCGGCTGGTACTGCCGCTACGGTCCCAGCGTGAACACGCGCCGCTTGGTGCGGGAGGAGGGCGGTTTCCTTTACGATTGCGACGCCTACGACGACGAGCTGCCGTACTGGGTCGTCGACGAGGCCGGCGAGCCGCATCTCGTCGTACCCTATTCGCTCGACCCACAACGACGGGAAGTTCAACCGCGGCGGCATCGCGACGGGGGGCGAGTTCTTCGAATACCTGAGGGAGGCATTCGACATGCTCTACAAGGAGGGCGCGACGCACGCCGAAGATGATGTCGATCGGCATGCACATGCGCCTCGTCGGTCATCCTGGTCGCGCGTCCGGGGTGGAGCGGTTCCTCGACTACGTGCAGGGGCACGAGGGCGTTTGGATCACCCGCCGGCTCGACATCGCCCGGCACTGGCACGCGGAGCACCCCTTCACCGGACGGTGATGAACGAGCCGCCTGCTCGTCTCGGTCTTGCCGCCGGCGGCGAGGACGCGCGAGGATGAGAGCGCAGGCCGATCATTGCGGCGCGGCGCACGGCGGCTGCCCGGGCGGCGCTCGCACGGGTGGCAGGGACCGGCAGACAGGCGAGCAATCGATGGCATCGGAGCCACCCGAATCTCGGACGCGGGGCAAGCATCCGACCGAAGACGTGATCTACGGCCGGCTGGTCGATGCGATCATTGCCAAGACCCTGCGCCCCGGTCAGCACCTCAACGAGGCCAGGCTCGCCGAGGCCCACGGGGTTCCGCGCTCACGCGTGCGGCGCGTCCTGGAGCGGCTGCGGGGCGAGAGCGTCGTCACGTTTGAGCTCAACCGCGGCGCCTTCATCAGCCGGCCGACCGTGAAGGAGGCCTTCGACGTCTACGAGGCCCGTCGCGACATCGAGCTGTGCGTGATCCGGCGCGTGTGCGAACGGGCCAGCCTGAGGGACGTGGACCGCCTGCGCCGTCACCTCAAGGCAGAGGACAGCGCCTTTCAAAGCGGCAATCCCAACGTCAACAGGATCTCCGGCGACTTTCATCTTCTTCTTGGTGCGATGAGCCGCAATCCGGTGTTCGAGGCCCTGCTCGTCACGCTAGTCCGGCGCTGGGTGCTGATTCAGTCGGTCTATGAGCGGCAGCGCGACTCCCTGTGCCTGACGCACGAGCACGGGACCATCGTCGACTGCATCGCCGAACGGCGTGCGGACGACGCCGCCGCCGAGCTCGCCCGGCACTTCGAGCACATTCTCGCCGCGCTCGACCTCACCGAGGACCGCCGTACCCGCGCCGACATCTACGCCGGCGCGTCCTAAACGAGGCAAAGGTGGGCAATGTCCTCCCCCTGCGCGCGGATCGCGGCCGAGCCGCCGGGACCGACGCCCTCGAGGAAAACGCTTACGTCAGTGAGGAGCTGCTGCAAGCGTCAGTCGCGGAACGGGAGGTTATGGAACCGGGAATGACCCAAAGTCCGCCCATCCGGTCATCCTTCCCCGTACTCTTCAAACGTTGCGAGGATTTGGCGCATCCGGATCGCCCGTTCGGGAAGACTGTCTGCCGTCATGCGGAACCCGGGACCTGCGACGCCGAAACCAGCTCGCATCTCGCCGCCCTCCATCCACGGGACAGCGACCGCAGCGACGCCTTCGAACACCTGTTCATGGTCCAGCGCATAGCCATGCGCCGCGATGCGATCAAGTTCGGTATCCAATGCTGCAGCGCCTGAAGTGCGGATCCGCAGCGCCGGGTTGTGCGCAAGAAAAAGTTGACCGATCGCCGATCCGGCCATCGTCACACGCTCCCCCATTTGACTGCGCACCCGCAGAAGCTGCGGGCTCTCTATAACGTCGAGAAAGTAGATCTCGTCTCCAGAAGGTACCGCGAGGAACACCGTCTCCTCGGTTTCGCTATGGAGGGCCTCCAGGACCGGGCGTAGGCGCGCACGCAACCGGTCGTCGTTCCCGGCCACGCGCGCGATGTTCAGGATGCGATCCCCGAGATGGTACCGGGCATCGCCGGCTCGCCGGGCGATGTAGCCCAGTACGAGCATCGTCTTCAGGAGATTGTGAGCCGTCGGGACGTTGAGGCCCGATGCGCTCGAAATTTCCTTCAGCCTCGCCGCCCCACCGGACTTCGCCAGGATTTCAAGAATGTGGAGTGCACGCGATACGGACTGGATCAAGTCACCCTCCCGGATGCTGGTCATTCAACATTGTTGAAATAAATTAGCGCAGAACGCTGAAGCACTCGTTTCTGGTGAATTTTTTTCAGGAACGTACCAGGAGGCGCGCCGTTTGCCGGTCATATGGCGCCGCAATACAGCAAGCACCCTGCAGGCGGCCACAGACCCGACCCTTGGGCAATGACTGTGCTTGCCCAGAACCCGCGAAAGGCACTTATGACTGAAAACATCGACGATTTGATGCCACCCGTCGAATACATCACCGACGACTACAAGGGTGCGAACAAGCTGAAGGACAAGCGTGTCCTGATCACCGGCGGCGACAGCGGCATCGGCCGCGCGGTCGCCCTGCACATGGCGCGTGAGGGGGCCAGGGTCGCCATCCTCTACCACAGCGACGAGGAGAGCGCCCGGAAGACGCGTGAAGGCATTGAGGCCGAAGGAGCCGAGGCGCTGGTCCTCCAAGGCGATACCGCAGACAGCACGAGCTGCACCGAGACCGTGAACGCCGTCGTGGGCAAATGGGGCGGAATCGATGTTCTGGTGAACAACGCGGGGCTCCAGAAGCCCTACGCCTCCCAGGAGGACATCAGCGACGACGACTGGCGGATGCACTTCGCCGTGAACATGGACGGCATCTTCTATACCACCCGCGCCGCGCTGAAGCACATGGGCGAAGGCGCCAGCATCATCAACACGACATCCATCAACGCGTTCGTGGGCAACGCCGACCTGGTGCCGTACACGGCGACGAAGGGTGCGATCGTCGGCTACACGCGAGCGCTGGCCCTTCAGCTGATCGAGCGCGGTATCCGTGTGAACGAGGTCGCCCCCGGCCCGGTCGCGACCGAGATCCAGCTGGTCTTCAAGGGCTACGACGAGGATATGCTGAAGAACATGGCCTCGCCGATGGGGCGGATGGGCCAGCCCTACGAGCTCGGCCCGGCCTATGTCTTCCTCGCCTGCCGCGATTCCAGCTTCGTGACCGGCCAGACGCTCCATATCAACGGCGGGATGATCGCCAATGGCTGATGCCGGATCCCCTGTCGAGCGAGGGTCCGCGGCGTGGGCGGACCTCGACAGTCATCGCCGCTGGCTCCTCGCGGAGGGCCAGCGCCTTCTCGATCACTATGTCCGCGCCCGCGTGCCGGCGGGTTTCGCCACACTCGGCAACGAAGGCACCATGGCGGACGACACCGCGCAGGGCATCGTGACGGCGCGCATGGTGCATTGCTACGCGCTGGCGTCCCTCATGGGGGTGCCCGGGACCGCGCCACTCGCCGATCACGGGCTGGACGCGCTGCTGGATGGCCCGTTGCGCGATCGCCGCAACGACGGCTGGTTCGCCGATGCCTCAGAACCGTCGCGGAAGAAGGCGTACCTGCACGCTTTCGTCGCACTGGCCGGAGCCTCCGCCACGATGGCGGGACGGCCCCGCGGCCCCGAGCTGCTTCAGGCGGCCGCGAGCGTGATCGACGAACGCTTCTGGATCGCCGGCGAAGAGGTGCTGCAGCCGAGCTTCGCCGCCGACTGGACGGACCCGGAAGCCTACCGTGGAGCCAACTGCTGCATGCACGGAACCGAGGCCTGCCTCGCGCTCGCCGACGCGACGGGGGAGGACCGCTGGCTGGACCGCGCGCTGTCGCTCGCCCACCGCTTCGGTCACGACATTCCGGCCGCCCACGACGGGCGCCTGCCGGAACACTTCGCTCCGGACTGGACGCTGCTGCCGGACTACGGTGCGGAGCAGCCGACCGACGACACTCGCCCGTACGGCCTGACGCCCGGACATTTCGCGGAATGGGCGGGCCTGCTCCTCAAGGTCGAGGCGGCCTGCCTCACGCGTGGGCGCACGGCGCCCGAATGGCTGCTCGGCGATGCCGTCCGCCTGTTCGACAGCGCGATGGCTCACGGGTGGGCGCCGGACGGCAAGCCGGGCATGGTCTACACCATCGACTGGGAGGGCAGGGTTTCAGTGCCGAACCGGGCCTACTGGGTGCAGGCGGAAACCGCGAACACTGCGGTGATGCTGATGCGGCGCACCGGCGAGGCGCGGTACGAAGGGATCTACCGCATGGTCTGGGACTACATCGCCGGAACGCTCATCGACCGCACGGCTGGCGGCTGGCGACACGAAGTCGACGCCGACGGCACGTCGAGCGGCGTGGTCTACCCGACGCGCGAGGATCTGTATCACGACTTCCAGGCGACGGTGACCCCGTTGATCCCGGTGTCGGCGTCAGTTGCGGGGGGGCTGAGGGCGCAGCATTCACAGCGGGCGGGCCGGCTCGCCGCATAACAATGCTTACTGGCCGGCAGATCGGCAATTGCCGATCTGCCATGGACGAGATCCTGGTTCCGAGCGATGTGGTGGACTGGTCCGCCTCGCCGGTATACCTCGCGAACAGTTAACATATGATAATGCATATCGATTGTCGCTATGGCTTCCGTCTGGCGCAGCATTTAACCCGCTGTTTGCCGTGCCCAGTATGCCATCCCGGGCGCTCTCCTGTTCCGGAGATGCGTCCAGCGGCGCGTCCGCAGACCGTTCCCGTCATCGGCTGCATGCGCACGCAAGAGCGACGCCCCGTCGCGCGCAGGTGCGTCCGTCCGGCTCGGTGGACCACGCCTGGCGGGAATGCCCGCCAAGGCAGGGCCGTTCAGCCGGGCGGCAGCAGGCGCCGCCGCCCGGGCCGCGGTCGCCGGATCAGGCGATGTCGGCGACGAAGATGTAGTAAATGGTGCCGTTGGCGTCCAGGCGGCCGTCCTCGAGGTTGGTGGCGTAGCTGTATAACAGCACCGGCGAGCCGTCCGCGGAGATCTGGC
The DNA here is from genome assembly GCA_963771975.1 of uncultured Alphaproteobacteria bacterium. GTDB lineage: Bacteria > Pseudomonadota > Alphaproteobacteria > Rhizobiales > Amorphaceae > Acuticoccus. The sequence continues at coordinate 43,258 of CAVYVL010000006.1, forward strand.
CGCCACGATAGGCGTCGATGGCCCTGTTGCCATTGCCGCCGGCGGTGAGGTTGACCGTCTCGCCCGAGGCGACGTCGGTCACGAAGACGTCGCGACGGCCGCTGGTGTCGCCCCCCCCCCCCGGCGCCGATGATGACGTCGTCCTTGCCGTCATTGTCTACGTCGCCGGTCCACGCGAAGGAAATGGCGCTGGTGTCGCCCACATCCGCGTCCTCGACCGTCACGGCGACTGTGCCCGGTGAAGGTGATCGCATCGCCCTCGACGTCGGTGTTGTTGCCGAGGAGGGCGGCGATGCAGATCGTCACCATGACGTCCTCGTCCCTCGCTGGCGGTGTCGGCCGCCGCGACCGGGTCGTCGTTGGCGCCGGCGACCGTCAGCTCCGCTGTAGCCGCCGCCGGCGGTCACGTCGCAGGTGAAGATGGCGGTGTACGGGCGACGTGCGCGTACCTGAAGCAATATTCTGGCGGGCGAGTTCGACGCGCTGATGGCACGGACGTCGAGCGCCGCTGGTTTGGCGGCTAAGAGCCGCTGGTGGAGCGGCGCGGCACGAAACCGGTGCGGATCGCCGAGCGGGTGGCGCTTGCCGCGGGCGACCGTCCGGAGTTCGTCGTCGGCCCCGACGGCTCGCACCGGGGCGACGCCACCGACGACCGCATCCGCCTGTGCGCCCCGGACCGCGAGGCCCCGTGCGCGCCGGAGGAACGCGGCCGCCGCGCCGGGGGGCATCGCATGCAATGCCTCCCCGGCCTCGATGGCGCGAACGTGTCGAACCGCCTTTCAGGATGCGAAGCGCACGGGATCGGCGGTCCGGCTCGCAAGGCGAGGGTCGGTTGAGGCTGGGGGAGGGAAGAGTGCGGCCCCAACCGACGGGTCAAAGGAAGAGTTCGATCTCCACGTACTGCCCAGCGACAAGATTATGGCTTGAACTGCTCAGATCGACGAGGATTGAGACGACGCCGTCGCTGAACACGTCGTCTCTTTGTTGCTGGGTCAGTTCGTTGAAGCTCACCGTCTCGGTCAGTGTATAAATGTTGGCGTTGCCACTGGAGAATGATGCATCAGCGGTCGTCCGGCTGACGTTGTTTCGGACCAGGATCCCTTCGATGTAGACATCGAAGTTCTCGAAGGAGCTATTAAAATCTCCGCGAGCTTCGATCGTGAAACTGTCCGGCGTCGAGGATCCCGTGAGGAAGTTGAACGTGAAGTCTTGAAGTTGACGGTCTGCTCCTGCCGGATCGTGGTGCTCGGCTCCGTCACCACAGGCTCATCCGCCTCCGCGACCGCGACCGACAGCGTCGTCGTCGTCCCGTCGGCCGTCTCCACGGTGAAGTCGTCGAACACCGTGTCGCCGCCGGCGAGCGCCTGCACCGTCGCCGCGTCGTTGTCGAGCGCGTAGCTCCAGGTGCCGTCGGCGGCGAACTGGAACGTGCCGTGGGCGCCGGCAGGATTGGTCTGCGCGACGAACTCGGCCTCGCCGGTTTCGACGTCCGTATTGGTCAGCTGGCCGCCGGCCGCCGCGTCGGTGTCCTCGGTGACGGACGTGTCGTCGGCCGCGCCCGCCGCGATCACCGCCGCGTCGTTGGTGCCGGTGATCGTCACGTCGAGGTCGTATGTAGTGCCGTCCAGCGCCGCGACTGTCAGCGTGTCGGTCGCCGTGTCGCCGGCGGCCAGCGCCTGCACGGCGGGGTCGGCGTTGTCGAGCGCGTAGCTCCAGGTGCCGTCGGCGGCGAGCTGGAACGTGCCGTAGGCGCCGGCAGCATTGGTCTGCGCCACGAACGCCGCCTCGCCGGTGTCGACGTCAGTGATCGTGAGCTGGCCGCCGGCGGCCGCGTCGGCGTCCTCGGTGACGGCCGTGTCGTCGGTCGCTCCGCCGCCGATGATCGCCGCGTCGTTGGTGCCGGTGATCGTCACGTCGAGGTCGTATGTAGTGCCGTCCAGCGCCGCGACCGTCAGCGTGTCGGTCGCGGTGACACCCGCGCCGAGCGCCTGCACGGCCGGGTCGGCGTTGGCGAGCGCGTAGCTCCAGGTGCCGTTGGCGGTGAGCTGGAACGTGCCGTAGGCGCCGGCAGCATTGGTCTGCGCGACGAACTCGGCCTCGCCGGTGTCGACGTCCGTAATGGTCAGCTGGCCGCTGGCCACCCCGTCGGTGTCCTCGGTCACGTCGGTGTCGGGGAGGGTGCTGCCGCCGAGCGGGCCGGCACCCGCGCCGATGCCGGCGGCGTCGTTGACGCCCGTCACTTTCAGCGTCGCCGTGTTCGCGACCGTCCCGCCGTTGCCGTCGTCGACGGTGTAGCTCACCGTCAGCGTGCGGCTGTCGCCGGCCGCCAACGCGTCGAACAGCGCCGGGTCGATGGTGATGGTGCCGTCGCCGTTGTCGGTGAAGGCGGCCGCGTTGCCGAAGCCGTCGTCGAGGGAAATGGCGGCCGCCGCCAGCACGTCACCGTCGGCGTCGCGGGCGGTGGCGAGGAGGTCGATGGTCTGCGGCGCGTCGTCCTCGGTGACGGTGCCGGCATCGATCGCGGTCGCGACCGGGCCGTCGTTGATGCCGTCGCGGTCGATCAGGATCTCGGTGCCCGTGGCGTAGTTGAAGATGGTCGCCGTCGTGGCGCCGTAGGTGAGGATGGCGTCGCCGTTCTCCGGCTTCACGACGAGGGTGTAGGACAGCGCCGGATCGTTCGCCCAGTCGCCCAGCAGGCGGATCAGGTCGAGCTCGCTGTCGAACTCGAACACCCTGTCGGTGCCGTCGTCGGCGTCGAGCACCACGACGTCCACGTCGCCGTCCGCGCCGACGCGGATCACGTCGTTGCCGTCGCCGCCGATGACGGTGTCGGCGCCCGCGTCGCCGTAGACGCGGTCGTCGCCGTCGCCCTTGCCCTTCAGGTAGTCGTCGCCGTTGCCGCCGGTGATCACGTCCTCACCCGCGTCGCCGACGAGGTAGTCCGCGCTGGACTAGCCGTTGATGGTGTCGTCGCCGTCGCCGCCGCGGACGGTGTCGCGGTTGTTGCCGGCGTTGATTGAGTCGTCGCCGTCGCCGCCCAGAATGGAGTCGTTGTTGCCACCGCCAGCCAGGGTGTCGTCGCCCCCGAGGCCGGAAATGGTGTCGCCGCCGTTGCCGCCGACGATCGAGTCGGCGGCCAGGCTGTCGCCGCCGGCGGCGCCTTCGGTTGTGTCCGTCCCGACAAGAACTTCGGAATCGTTTGTACCAATATGCGTTGCCACGAAATATATCCTCGATGAAAAGGCAGTGCCACACTGCCACCACATTCAAAGCAATGATGCAACGCTGATTGGCAGGCTGGCTGCGGCGAAGCGCTGCCTTGGGTCTGCACGTTGTGCAAACGCCACGTTCCATGATGTCCCGTTCCGCGTCCGAGACGGGACGACGCAGCCCACCAGATAACGCCCTCCTCGAATCGTGAACCAGTAGTCCGCTCCGGCATTGCCGTCGGGCTTGAGGACACGCTGCATCAGCTTTGCGACCGCCGATGGCCGACGTCGAAGCTGGCCGCTGCTTGACGGGCCGCCGCCCCGCCCTCAGTACCAGACCTTCTCCTTCGTGATGACGAAGGCGCCGTGGCGGCGGGACCAGCGCTTGGTGCGCTCGATGACGCAGTCGCGGCGGACGTGGCGGGGGCCGGCGTTGGCGGCGAGCGCGGCGCCGAAGGCCAGCGCGCCGAGCCCGATCACCGCTGCGGCCGCGCCGCCGTTGTGGTGGCGTCCGCCGCGACGGCCGCCCTTGTGGCGCCCACCCCGGTTGCCGACGGTCTCGATGTCGGAGCCCACGGCCTGGATCTGAGGGGCGGCGTTGAGGCCGAAGGGGCCGGCCTGCGCGGGGGCGGCGGCGGTGAAGGAACCCAGAGCAATCGCGAGGGCGGTCGAAGCGGCGATGAAAGTCTTCGTCATGTTCGTGCGTCCTGTTCGGTTGTTTCCGGCGTCCTGCCGACACACCGAAGATGGCCGCCCCCACCCGGCGCTGCTGTGCCGAGGGGCACACCGGCCATCGGACCGGCAAATCTCTCGATCCCGTCCCGGCACGCCGGGCGGTGAGAGCGGTCGGGCGTGAGCGCATCGAGCCGTTATTCCGACGGCGTGGGCCACGGCAGCATGCTACAGAGCCCGTCACGATCGCGATGCTGCGCAGGGTAAGCTCGCCGCAGGGTAAGCTCGCCCGCCGACTGCGCCACGATAATTTGGTATGACCTGACGAAAAACCCCACGTAAGGGGTGTTGATGTACAATTCGATTTGCAACTTTTGCGGAGGGTGGAGGACTGCGCCCCAGCCGCCCCCTCTCACACGGGGCGGCTGGAAGGACCCGCGCCAAAATCCAGCGGTGCATGTCCGAAATCCGGCGCCCTAGCCCAAGGTGTGCGGTAAGCGTCGAGATCGTCGAGGATCACGCGCTCGATGGCCTGGGCCGGTAGGCGTGTGCGCTGCTCGGGGCTCACGTTAACGAGGATGCCCCTCACTTCCTCCAGGCGGGGAAGAAGGGTGCCCCGCGACCCATCGCCGATAAACCTCGCTATTCTCTGCGCCTCCTAGGCCATCTCTGGCGCCTGACGAGGGTCGGCGGTCGTCCTCCGACGCCACGTGCATCCCGAGCGCCCTGCGCGCGTCGTTTTTCCGGTCGCGGATCAACTCGCCGGCGAGGTACTGCTCACTGCAGCCTCGGGTTAAACATCTCTTCCATGCTACTCGCTCCGTTCGACGGGCTTAGCCGCGTCGGTGAATTTAAGTGGTAGGTGACTACCTGGGGCATGGGACGGGACACCTATAGGGGAATGTCCCATGTCCCAGGGGGTCCGGAGGCCGGTTTGACCGGGGTTTGAGATGGGACAGACAGGGATGTGACTCCGCCCTCCGGGGGCTTAGCCCCCCCGGCGGGGGTCACGGTTTGGCCGGTCGGCGGACATCCGGAATGTCCCGACGATGTCCCATGTCCCAGGGCATCCTGACGCCGCGCACAGGGGGTCGATTCAGTGCAACGATTCATTGTCGAACTCATCGTGCGCGGACGCCTGGAAGGGGGGGGGCGTCGGCGGCCGTCATTGTCTCGCCGCCATCGCCGCCGGAGAAGCGGAAGGCCTCGGATAAGTTTCGCGGGCACGAGCGAACGCCTTCCGGGTCGCCTCTTTCGTTCCGCCGTACGCTTCGACGAACGCCTCCCGGACCTCGGCGACTGGCACGGTATCGCTCCCCGTCGCATCCGCGACGTGCTCGTACGCCTCCCGCAACGCGCGCTCCGGCTTTTGATCAGCGACAACCGAGGTGTCCGGTGGCGACAACCATGTTGTCCGCCTCGTGTTCCTCGGGGATGACCCCGCACGCCAGCCCACGTACCGTCGACGTCCACGCGCTGCCCGCCATGCTGACCGAGCTGCGCCTGCCCAGCTTCCATCGCCACTGGTCCGCTCTGGCCGAGCGCGCCGACAAGGAGGGCTGGCCTGCCGCCCGCTTCCTCGCCGCTCTCGCCGAACTGGAGCTTGCCGAACGCGAGACACGCCGCATCCGCCGCCACCTCATCAAATCCCAGTTGCCCGGCGGCAAGACCATGGCCACCTTCGACTTCCACGCGATACCCGGCGTTCCGCGCACCCGCGTCGAGGCACTCGCCGCCGGCGATTGGATCGAGACCGTCGCCAACATCATCGTCATCGGCAACAGCGGCGCCGGAAAGACCCATCTGCTCTGCGCGATCGGCCATGCCCTCGTCGAGACCGGCCGTGCCGTCGGGTCTGCACGCAATCTCGACCTCGGTCGCAACGCATCGACTTCGAATGGGCGATCCTCGATACGCAGACCCTACCCGCCGAAAAGGGGGCAAGGAGACGGGTCCCGAACTCGACCAACCGAGGCCGAGCTCACTCCAAACGCCACGTGATCTGCGACGCGAATGTGGTCGAGAGCCGGATGCTGGACGAGATGGTCGATGCCATCCCTGCCGTTCGCCGACGTGCCGGCCGACATCGCAAGCGCCCGGCCAAGCTCCACACCGACAAGGGCTACGAGTATACGCGCTTGCCGACGCCCGTTGCGCAAGCGTCGCATCGGCGCTCGCATCGCTGGCAAAGGCACAAAACGTCAGAGCGGCTGGGCCGACGCCGCTGGGTCGTCGAGCGCGCCATCGCGGGTTTTCGCGCTTAACGAACGCCGCGCCTATATCCAACACCGCCGTCACACCCTCGCCGCCGCCCTCATCACCCTGCGCTTCTACGAACGCTGGTTCTATCAGGCGCTCTTGGTGGCGGCACGGAGCGTTGCACCGGCCATGCACCGCTCTGTCTCTGACTCGGCTCGTAGCTGGGGCCGTCGGGATGCGTCCCGACTGGCGGGATTCCGTCCCGTCCGAAGGGGCGGTGCAAGGTGCGGTGCATCCTATAGGGAATGCACCATGCACCCGCTTATCATGGTACCGCTCGTGGTAAGGGCCTCTTATGGGCTTTCAATTACCCACATTCGCCCCTTGAGGCTTCGGCAAGCTCAAGACCTATTCTGATGTCGGTGAGACGGCTCATGCCGCGCCACATGACCGTATTGCCTGGTGGAGGATCGGTGCCGCGCGCGAGATAGCCACCGAGGCGGGCGAGCTTCGTCAGGTAGACGGAGATCGTTTGACGGGCCGGAGTGTGGTTCGTCTTGTGTGGTACGAGGCGGTCGAGGATGCGTATCTCGGTCGGGGCCAGCGCGATGCTAGCCGGGGCGTCGGGGTGTGCACGCCGAACCATGGTCATCCAGAACACCCGCCATGCGAGAATGCAAAAGACGCTGATGAGCCTGGTCAGCCGTTCCGCTGTCCGCAGTCTGGCGTCTTCCGCCTTGCAACCGGATTTGAGGATCTTGTGGAAGACTTCGATCTTCCACCTGAGCGCATACCATTGAAGCTTTTCGACGGCCTGTGCATGCGATTCCACAGGCAGATCCGTCATCAACTTCCACTCGATCCTGGGTCGGCCGACCGGCTCCTCGCGTTCTCTGGCATGAAGCACGGTGAGGGTCAGCGCAGGATAGCGCTTCTGTTTGCCGATCGGCGGTAGAACGCGAAGGCGATGATATTTCAACTCGACTTCGGCCGTCTCGATCGCACCCTTGGCGCTCTGCACCTCGACGGTATGGACGCCGCAGGGCTCCACCGTGCTCATCTCGGTGGCGATCGTATGGTCTCCCTCGCCCGCCAATCGGTCGACGCAGGTTCTTACAAGGATGTGCGTCCCGAGTTCCTCGGCGAGGCAGAACAGCTCGTAGATGTCGCTTTCCCGATCTCCCACGTGCACTGAGCGGGCGGGATCGTCCAGCAGAGCGTTCGACTGCCGCAAGTTCTCGAGCCAGCGAAAGCTCTCCTTCTGCTCGATCGGAACGCGGGTCGGGTTGATCTTCCTCTTCAGCGCGGCGGTCCCCTTGAACTTCGACCGCGTCCAGAACTTGACAGCGGCCAACCCGAGCGGCAGACCTTCCAACGTCACCACAAGGCTCGAATGCATGAGCAACCCGCAAACCGCGTGCTTGCGCAGTCTGCCGGCCTTGTCCCTGCCGCTGTTGGTGCTCTTGGTGAGGCCGATCGGCTCCGTTTTCTCCCGCTGATAGGAGAATTCGGTCGTGTCCTGCAGAACGAGCACCGGCCCTTCACTCGCCTTGAACCGATCGCGCGTTGCCTGAAAATGGCCGGCGAGGATCTGCGCTTCGTCGATGCGATCATTCGAGAAGAAGCGATACGCCGCCTTCGTGTTCGCCCAATCCTGACAGGCCAGAGGAATGCTGGAGCCCACGGCTCCCTCCATCGTCTCCAGAAGCTTGCGCAGGCGCTTCGTCAGACGCGCATCGACGAAGCTACACCCGGCAAGCTCGTCATCAAGCCACGCGTTCCCGCCCTCGTCCATGGCACCGCCCCCTCAGGCTTTGGTGCCGGTCAAAGAATCACGTCAGAATTAATGAATGTTCCACCAACGGCGATGGCTGCATTTTCGACAAATGTGGGTAATTGAAA
>CAVYVL010000007.1:0-530167 GCA_963771975.1 uncultured Alphaproteobacteria bacterium
GGCGACGTCCTCGGCGGTCATCTCTTCGCCGTTGTGGAACGGTACGCCCTCACGCAGCTGGATCGTGATGGTCTTGCCGTCGTCGGAGACGGTTTCGCCGGTCGCCAGCATCGGCTGCGGCACGAACTTGGAATCGAGCGCGTAGAGCGTCTCGAACATGTGCTGCCCGATCATCGTCGCGACGACGGCGGTCCCCATCTGCGTGTCGAGGCTGGGGGGCTCGCCGATGGTCGCGTGACGCAGCGTCTCGGCCTGGGCGGCGGTGAGGGCCCCCCCCGCCGCGAGCGCTCCGGTCAGCGCCACGGCACCCGCCGCGATCGCACGTTTCATTCTCAGTCTGGCCAGCATGGCACCGTTCCTCTCTATTGTTCTTTGGATACGCAAGATCGGGCGACCGGTCGCCGCCGCGCACTGGGCACTCAGAGGCAGGTGAAGCCTCCGTCTATGGTGAGGGTCGCGCCGGTCATGAACCGCGACGCGTCGGACGCGAGGTAGACCGCGAGCGGCCCCAGATCCTCGGGATCGCCGGCGTGCCCCACCGGGATGTTGCTCACCGCCGCTTCGATGATCTCCGGCCGCTCCCGTTCCCAGCGCTGGTTCGGCGCGGTCATGAACATGCCGGGGCAGATCGCGTTGGCGGTGATCTTGTGCGCCGCCCAATCCACCGCGATGGCGCGGGTGAACTGCACGAGGGCGGCCTTGGCCGTCTCGTAGTGGCGGCCCGAGATGCCGCGTCCGACCACGAAGGCGTTGATCGACGCGACGTTGATGATCCGTCCGCCCGTGCCGCGCGCGACCATCGCTCCGCCGATCACCTTGGTGCAGGCGACCGCGGTGGTGAGGTTGAGGTCCATCAACGCCCGCCATGTGTCGAGCGGCGTCTCTTCGAGTGTGATGTTCTCGCGCCGCCCGCCGACATTGTTGACGAGGATGTCGATCGCGCCCACCTCGGCCAGCGCCTGCTCGCAGACGGCCACGGCCGCGTCCGGATCGGCGACGTCGGCCGGCAGCACCGTCACCACGCGGCCGAGGGCGCGAATGTCCTCGGCGGTGCTGTCGAGGTCTGACGAGGGGCGCGCCACCAGGACAATGTCCGCGCCGGCGCTCGCCAGAGCCAGCGCCATCTCGCGCCCGAGTTCGCGGCTGGCACCCGTCACGAGCGCGCGCTTGCCATCAAGTCGGAACCGATCAAGAACGCTCACGCGCTTTGCATCTTCAGACCATCTCCGAGCGAGTGAACGCTGGGCCGCGGGCGGCGGGGTGTTCCCGTTTTCATGGGCTCAGCGTATTCATAAATTGTATTACGTCCAGTCGGAATACGCTGTTTCGGCAGGCAAATTCTAAACTGCCGAAATTGCGTGCCATTTCGCGGCCGTCAGTAGCCCTTGCCGCGCGCCGACACCGGCCACACCGTTTCGACCTTGCCGCCGCGCACGCCGACGTACCAGTCGTGGATATTGCAGGTCGGGTCGCAGTGGCCGGGAACGAGACGCAGCTTCTCGTTGATCTTGAGGACGCCGGCGGGATCGGACAACACGCCGTGCTCGTCGGAGCACTTGATGTAGGCGACATCGTCACGCCCGAAGACCGTCGGCAGCCCGCTGTCCACCGACTGCGCCTTGAGCCCGGCGTCGCACACGGCGCGGTCGGCCTTGGGATGGCTCATGATGCTCGTCAGCAGGAACAGCGCGTGCTCCCACTCTCCGTCGTCGAGCCGCGTCCCGCTCTCGTCCAGGATCCGCCCGTAGTCGGCGTCCATGAACGCGTAGGAGCCGCACTGCAGCTCGTTGTAGATGCCGGAATTGCTCTCCAGCGCGTAGGTGCCGGTGCCCGCGCCCGAGATCAGCGCCGGCGGCAGGCCGGCCGCCGTCAGCGCCGCGGCGGTCTCCTTGACGAGCGCGATCGCCTGGTCGAGCGCCGCCTTGCGCGCGTCGAACGTTTCCATGTGCTGCGCCGTGCCGTGGTAGGCCTGGACGCCCGAGAAGGTGAGGCCGGGGGCGGCGTCGATCGCTTGGGCGAGCGCCACCACCTCGTCCGGCGTTTCCACGCCGCAGCGTTGCATGCCGCAGTCGATCTCGACGAGGCACTCCAGCGTCACACCGTGCCGGGTCGCGGCCTCCGAAAGCTCGGCGACGTTGTCGAGATCGTCGACGCACACGGTGGTGCGGGCGCCCATCGTCGGCAGCCGCGCCAGGCGGTCGATCTTCACCGGGTCGCGCACCTGGTTGGACACGAGCACGTCCTCGATGCCGCCGCGCACGAAGGCTTCCGCCTCCGAGACCTTCTGGCAGCACACGCCGACCGCCCCGCCGATGGCGATCTGCAGCTTCGCCACGTCCACCGACTTGTGCATCTTGCCGTGGACCCTGAGGCGCATCCCGTGCTGCGCGACGTAGGCGCCGAGCTTGCGCACGTTGCGCTCCAGCGCGTCGAGGTCGAGGATCAGGCAGGGGGTCTGGATCTCGGCCTCGGCCATGCCGGGAAGCGCGGGAACGTCGTACCCGACTTCGAGGCCGGCGAGAGTGGTGGTCATGTCCATTGCGTCATGTCCATGGTGCGGTGATCTCCGGGTCGCGCAGGATGATGCAGGTCTCGTCGGCGCGTGGGCGGCGCTTGTCAACGCACGCGGCGGATGGCGCGCGTTGTGCGGGCCCTGCCGGATCACCGCGGCGGGCGCGGTCCGCGCGTCGCGGTCTCTGTCCACGCCTCTGACGCGAGCGCGTCGCGGAGCGTGTGGCCGCCTCGGGCACAGTGCTGCGAACGGGCGGCGGTCACGAGCGGCCGCCGTCGACCGAGAGGATCTGGCCCGAAATCCAGCCGCCCTGATTGCTGGCGAGAAACAGTGCGGCGGCGGCGATGTCGGCCGCCGTGCCCAGCCGCTGGGTGTGGATCGAAGCGACGAGCCGCGCCTGCCCCTCCGCGCCCATCGCCTCCCACTGCCGCTCCGTGGTGGGGTTGGAGCGCACGAAGCCCGGCGCGACCGCGTTGACGGTGACGCCCGTCGGCCCGAGCTCGAACGAGAGCTGCTTCACGAGGCCGACGAGCGCGTGCTTGGACGCGGTGTAGGCCTGGATGCCGGTCAGCGACGGGCGCAGCCCCGCGCCGGAGGCGATGGCGACGAGCCGCCCGCCGCCGGCCGCCTGCATCGCCGGCGCCACGGCCTGGGCGAGCCAGAAGAAGCCGTCGACGTTGGCCTCGAAGATCGCCCGCCAGCTCGCCTCGTCGATCTCGGCGAGAGGGCGGCCCGCCTGCCCGCGCGTGCCGCCGGCAGCGTGGACGACGATGCCCGGCGCCTCGATCCGCGACACCGCCTCCTGCACCGCCTGGCGATCGCCGAGGTCGACACCGAGTGTCCGGGTTCCGAGCCGCTCGGCCGTCCGCTCCAGGCCGGCGGCGTCGATGTCGGCGATCACGACGTCGAGGCCGGCGTCGACGAGCCCCTCGGCGATGGCGTAACCGATCCCCTGCGCCGCCCCCGTGACCAGTGCCGTTCGGGCCGGGAAGGTCAGCTTCATGGCATCACCCTCACGGCATGTCCTCGGCGGGCATGAGTTCGGCGAAGGTGGCGGCGGACATGGGGCGCCGGCCGTGCTCGATGTCGTGGATCAGCGCCGTGAGACGTGCGAGCAGCGGCGTCGCGACCCCTGCCTCGGCGCCGAGCCGCACCACGGCGCCGACCTGCGCATCGACCTCCGTCCGGCGCTTGCGCACGGCAAGGTCGCGGTAGATGCCGGAATGGGTCTTCGCCGTCGTGGCGTTGAAGGCGGCGAGGTCGGCGATGGAGCGGCGGGCGTCCTGCTCGGTGGCGCCCGGCATGAAGGCGTCCGGATCGAACCCGTTGAAGCCGCGGGGGGTGACGCCGCGCGCCTGGGCCACCGCCATCACCTCGCGCCCCAAGGCGATGAAGGCGGCGGTGCGGGCGGGGTCCGCGAAGTTCTCGGTCATCGACTGAGGCGTCAGCGCGGTGGCGAAGAGCATCGCCCCGTAGCCGAGCTTGCCCCAGAGGTACGCCCAGATGTCATCCGTGAGCACGGCGTCCGGCTCGAACGCCTGAAGCGCGGCGTGCATGCTGCGGGTGCGGTCGCGGACGCTCCCGTCGATCTCGCCGATGACCACGGCGCCGCGGTTTCCGAACAGGATCTCGCCGGGGCCGTGCCAGTCGGCCCCGAAGTTGACGAAGGCGCCCATGGTGCGCTCCGGCCCGACGATCTCGGCGATCTCCAGCTCGTTGAGCCCGTTCTGCGCCGAGAGGACGAACCCGCCCGCCGCCAGATGCGGCGCCAGCGCCCGTGTCGCGGCGACGGTCGCCTGCGCCTTCACCGCCAGAACGATGCGGCTGAAGGTCCCTTCGAGTTCCTCCGGCGTCACCGCGTCGACGACCTGGCGGAACGCCTCCACCGGGCCGGTGATCGCCAGCCCCTCGGTGCGGCATGCGGCGACGTGCTCGGCGACGGTGTCGACCATCAGCACCTTCTGGCCCGCCCGCGCCATGTACGCGCCGAGAGTGCCGCCGATGGCGCCCGCGCCCCAGATGAGCAGCGGCTCGCTCATCGTGCGCGCTCCGGACCGGCGCCGCTCATGCCCACGGCCCTTCCAGCGCCGCGCGCGTCTCTTCGACGCCCGCCTCCCACAGCCGCATCATCGTCGCATCGTCCTTCTGGTACACGCCGCCGAAGCTGCCGTCGCCCAGCAGAGCGCGCCCCGCGTCCGGCGGCCCGGCCTTGAAGTGCGCCGTGTCGAGGCGATCCTTGACGCTGTTGGGGGCGGGGGCGTGCGCCAGCCGCGTCCAGGGGAAATTCTCCATCCAGTTGGCGTGGCTGCCGGAGGGGTCGATCTCCTGCGTGACCGCCCATGTCGCCGGCGCGTTCCACCACTCGTGAAACTTGATGGAGAGGCGCGGGTCGTCCAGCATCAGTTCGCTGGCGAGCGCGCCGACCGGCGCATTGCCGCCGTGCCCCGAGACGATGAGGATCCGGCGGAAGCCCGCCCGGGCGATGGAGGCGACCACGTCCCGCACCACCGCCAGCAGCGTCTCCACCTTCAGCGACACCGTTCCCGGATAGGCGCCGAAGTACGGCGCGAGGCCGTACGGCATCACCGGGTAGACCGGCAGCCCCAGCGGCTCGGCCGCCTCCGCCGAGACGCGCTCGGCGAGGATCATGTCGACGCACAGCGACAGTTGCGCGTGCTGCTCGGTCGAGCCGATGGGCAGGATGCAGCGGTCGTCCCTGGCGACCTGGGCCTCCACGTCGGACCAGTTCATTTCGGCGATTTTCATTCAGGCAGCCTTCGCGACGCTCGTGGGCCAGTCGGGCGAGGCGAGGACCATCTTCGCCATCAACCGGGAGAGGGTGTGTTGCTCGGCCTCGGACAGGGCCGACAGCATGCGCTTTTCGTAGCTGACGAAGTTCGGCAGCGTCTCCTCGAACAGGCCGCGGCCCTCCGCCGTCAGCGACAGGACGAAGCGCCGTCCGTCGTCCGGATCCGGACTGCGCGAAATCAGGTGCAGGCGCCGCAGCTTATGCACCGCGCGTGACATGGTGCCCGCCGGGAAGCCGGAGGACGCGGCGATCTCGGCCGCGCACGTGTCGTCCTTCAGCCCCAGCGAGAAGATGACGACGTATTCGGGCCGGTTCAGCCGGTAGGTTTCCTCGATCCAACCGTAGAGCGGCAGGTTGTAGCGCAGCGCCAGGTAGTTGAGCCGATAGGTCAACCAGCAGGGATTGCCCCACAGTTTGGCTTCCACCATCGCATTCAGGCCGGACGGTGACGCAGCGTCATCCCCCGGCCGCACATTCTTTGTGCTCGCCGCTTGTTTGATCATCTCGAGGCCGAAACGCCGCCTTTCCCTGCTTGACAGCTCCACGATGGGCCATCACGCTCCGGCAAACAAGTTCCATTTGGAAGGATTTCGGGTCGTCCGACGAATCCGGATCCAAGGGGGAAGAGCCACATGAGACTGTTCTTTGCGCTCGCCGTCGCGGGCGCCCTCGCCACCACGGCGGCCAGCGCCCAAACCCTCACCGTGGGGGTGCGCGGCGGCCCGGATTCGATGGATCCGCACTATTCCGCCCTCGGGCCCCAGTCCGACGCGGTGAAGCACATCTTCGATCCGCTGGTGTGGACCGGCGACGACCTGCAGCTGGAACCGGGCCTCGCCACCTCCTGGGAACCGATCGACGACGACACCTGGGAATTCAAGCTCCGCGAAGGCGTCAAATTCCACGACGGATCCGACTTCACCGCCGAGGACGTGAAGTTCTCCATCGAGCGCATCCCCGACGTCGCCGGCCCGACGACGACCGAGATCTACGTGCGGCGCGTGGCCGACGTCGAAATCGTCGACGACTACACGCTCCACATCCATACCGACGGCCCGGCCGCGACGCTCCCCTACGACTTCGTGCGCCTCTTCATCGTCAGCAGCGAGGCGGCGGCCGACTACTCCACCGGCGAGACCGCCAACGAAGGCTTCAACTCGGGCAAGGCGACCATCGGCACCGGCCCGTTCACGTTCGTGTCGTGGGAGCCCAAGGGCGACCTGGTGCTGGAGCGCTTCGACGACTACTGGCGCGGCGCTGCACCGTGGGAGACGGTCATCCGCCGGGAGATCTCCGACGACGCCTCGCGGCTGGCGGCGCTCAAGGCGGGGGACGTCGACGTCATCAACTACGTCTCCTCGGCCGACTACCTGTCGCTGCAGAACGACCCCGACGTCGACACCTACATCGGCGACTTCGTCTACGTGATGAACCTGCAGCTCGACCAGCGCGACGAGACCCCGATGGTCACGGCCAAGGACGGCAGCGCGCTGGACGAGAACCCGCTGCAGAAGAAGGCCGTGCGCGAGGCGCTGGATCTCGCCATCGACCGCGACACCATGGTCGAGATCGTTCTTGAAGGTCTCGGGACGCCCGCCAAGCAGCTGATGCCGGAAGGCTTCTTCGGCTCCTCCGACAAGATCGAGGATAAGCCCTACGACCCGGAGAAGGCCAAGGAACTCCTCGCCGAGGCCGGCTATCCGGACGGGTTCGCCATGGAGCTCTACTGCACCAGCGACCGCCTGCCCGGCGACGGCGCCATCTGCGAGGGCCTCGGCCAGATGTTCGCCCAGATCGGCGTCGACACCGGCGTCAACGCCATCACCAAGTCGGTCTACTTCCCCGCCTCGGCACGCAAGGAATATTCGGCGTTCATGAACGGGTGGGGGACGCTGACGGGCGAGGCCTCCTACACCCTCGGATCGCTGGCGCATTCGCCGGACGAGGACGTGAAGATGGGTGCCTTCAACCGCATCGAGTACGAGAACCCGAAGGTCGACGAGTTCATGCAGGCCGGCTCCAAGGAGCTGGACGCCGACAAGCGCCGCGACTTCTACGAGAAGGCCATGGAGCTGACCGTCGAAGACCGCGCCTACATCCCGGTGGTGGTCCTCCAGACCGTGTGGGCCGCCGACCCCGAGACCGTCGGCGACATGACCGTGCGCGCCGACGAGGAGACGCTCGCCTACTACATCTATCCGGCGAACTGAGGCGGCACGCGAACTTCCCGCGGCGCCGGCCGGTCCGGCGCCGCGCTCGTTTCGGCTCCGGCACCTCCCGTGCCGCTCCCGCCGGCGCCCCAAGCACCCGGCCCGCGGACAAAGGCAGCACTTGACCGGCACAATCGACATCGACCTGATCGACGACCCAGACGGCGCCGTCCCCGACCGGGTCGTCGCGCTCCTGGATGCGCACGCGGTGGGCCTTGGCCACCAGTTCAATCCCGTTCCGCTGGCGCTGACCGCGACCGACACCGAGACCGGCACGGCGCCGCGCGTCGTCGGCGGCCTGACCGGCGCGACGAACATGGGCTGGCTCTTCGTCAAATACCTCGCCGTCGACCCGTCGTGCCGCAGAACGGGTGTCGGCGCGCGGCTTCTGGGGCGGGCCGAGGCGGTGGCGCGCGAGCGGGGCTGCGTCGCGGCTTGGCTCGACACGTTCTCGTTCCAGGCCCCCGAGTTCTACCGGCGCCAGGGCTACGCAGAGTTCGGCCGGCTGGACGGGTTCCCGGCGGGGGAGGCGCGCATCTTCTTCACCAAGCGGCTCGACGCCGCTGATCGGCAGGACGGAGTGCCCGGGTGACCGGCTTCCTCCTCCAGCGCGTGATGCAAGCGGCGGTCATCATGGCGATCATGTCGGTGATCGTGTTCGCCGGCATCTACGCCATCGGCAACCCGCTGGAGGTGCTGCTGCCGCCCGATGCGCCGCAGGACATCCGCGCCCGCGTCATCGCCCGCTTCGGCCTCGACCGGCCGTTGTGGGAGCAGTATTTCTACTACATCTGGAACCTCTTCCACGGCGATCTCGGCCGCTCCTACATCTACAACGAGCCGGTGCTCGACCTCATCTTCGGCCGCCTGCCGGCGACGATCGAGCTGGTCTTCACCGCCGTCATCGGCGCGCTGGTCCTCGGCGTGCCGCTCGGCATGTGGGCGGGCTACAAGCCGGGCGCGGTGTCCTCGCGCCTCATCATGGCGATCTCGGTACTGGGCTTCTCGGTGCCGACGTTCTGGATCGGGCTGATCCTGATCCTCACCTTCGCCGTCAACCTCGGCTGGCTGCCCTCCGGCGGTCGCGGCGACACGATGCTCGTCTTCGGCGTCCCCTGGTCCATCTTCACGCTCGACGGCTGGTCGCACCTCGTGCTGCCGGCGACCAACCTCGCGCTTTTCAAGCTCGCCATCATGATCCGCCTGGCGCGGGCCGGTACGCGCGAGGTGATGCTCTCCGACACGGTGAAGTTCGCCCGCGCCGCGGGTCTCTCCGAGGGCACCATCGTGCGCCGCCACGTGCTGAAGCTGATCGCGATCCCCATCGCCACCGTCTTCGGTCTGGAACTCGCCTCCACACTGGCGTTCGCCGTCGTTACCGAAACGATCTTCGCGTGGCCCGGTGTCGGCAAGCTCATCATCGACTCCATCAGGAACCTCGATCGCCCCGTGATGATGGCCTACCTCATCCTGGTCTCGGGCCTCTTCGTGACGATCAATCTCCTCGTCGACCTCGTCTACGCGCTGCTCGACCCGCGCCTGCGCCGGAGCGGCGCGGCATGAGCGATGCTGCCAAGGTCCGTGCCGTCTCGCCGTGGCGCCGCTTCTGGCTGCGCTACCGCGAAGACTGGGTCGCCGTCATCGCACTGGCCGTCGTGGCGATCCTGCTGACGCTGGCGCTCCTCGCGCCATGGATCGCGCCGCAGGACCCTTACGACCTCGCCGGCCTCTCGCTGCGGGACGCGCGCCGGCCGCCCGGCTTCGTCGGCTCGGGCGGCTACGTCCACTGGCTCGGCACCGACGCGCAGGGGCGCGATCTCCTCTCGGCGATCCTCTACGGCCTGCGCGTCTCGATCCAGATCGGTCTTGCCGCGGGCGGGGTGGCGCTGGTGATCGGCACCACGCTCGGCATCCTCGCCGCCTACGCGCGCGGGTTGATCGAGACCCTGGTGATGCGCCTCGTCGACCTCCAGCTCTCCTTCCCGCCGATCCTGCTGGCGCTGGTGCTGGTGGCGGTGCTCGGACAGGGAAAGGTGCAGCTCATCGTGGCGCTCGTCACCGCGCAGTACGCCTACTTCGCCCGCACGGCCTACGGCGCCGCCTCGGCCGAGCGTTCCAAGGACTACATCGAGGCCGCCGCCGCGACGCCGCTCTCGGCCCGGCGCATCGTCTTCCGCCACCTTCTGCCCAACGCCATGCCGGCGCTGATCGTGGTGGCGACGGTGCAGATCGCCTACGCCATCGCGCTGGAGGCGACGCTCTCCTTCCTCGGCCTCGGCCTCCCGGTGACGGAGCCTTCGCTCGGCATGCTCATCTCCAACGGCGTCAAATACATGATGAGCGGGCGCACCTGGATCTCCGTCTATCCGGGGGTCGTCCTCATCATCCTCATCGTCTCGATCAATCTCGTCGGCGACCACGTGCGCGACATCCTCAACCCGAGGCTCGACCGGTGAGCGCCCCCACGCCCGGCACGCCGGTTCTCGAGGTGACGGACCTCTCCACCCACTTCTTCACCCGCGGCGGCGTGGTGAAGGCGGTTGACGGCGTCACCTTCCAGGTGGCGCGCGGCGAGGTGCTGGGGCTCGTCGGCGAGTTCGGGCTCGGGCAAATCCGTCACCGGCTTTTCGCTGCTCGGGCTGATCGACCCGCCGGGGCGCATCGTCGGCGGCTCGGTGAAGTTTCGCGGCGAGGAGCTGGTGGGCCGCTCGCCCCGCGCGCTGCGCAAGATCCGCGGCGCCCGGATCGCGATGG
This sequence comes from uncultured Alphaproteobacteria bacterium, assembly GCA_963771975.1. Classification (GTDB taxonomy): domain Bacteria; phylum Pseudomonadota; class Alphaproteobacteria; order Rhizobiales; family Amorphaceae; genus Acuticoccus. The sequence goes on from CAVYVL010000007.1 coordinate 10,286, forward strand.
TCTTCCAGGACCCGATGATGACGCTGAACCCGGTGCTGACCATCGGCCAGCAGATGGTGATGGCCGTGACCGCGCACGACCGCGTCGGCCGCCGCGCCGCGGAGGCGCGCTGCGCCGACGTGCTGACCCGTGTCGGCATCCCCGAGGCGCGGGCGCGGCTCGGCGTCTACCCGCACGAGATGTCCGGCGGCATGCGCCAGCGCGTCGCCATCGCCATCGCGCTGCTGCACGGCGCCGACGTCATCATCGCCGACGAGCCGACCACGGCGCTCGACGTCTCCATCCAGGCGCAGATTCTGGCCGAGGTGCGCGAATTGGTGAAGGACAGCGGCACCGCGCTCATTTGGATCAGCCACGACCTCGCCACCGTGTCGGCCGTCGCGCGGCGTGTGCTGGTGATGTACGCCGGACGCATCGTCGAGGAGGGGCCCGTCGGCGCCGTGCTGCGCGACCCGCACCATCCCTACACCGCCGGCCTGGTGCGCTCGCTCCCGGCGATGGCGACACCGGGCGAACCACTGGAGCAGATCCGCGGCAGCACCGTCTCGCTCGCCGATCTGCCGGAGGGCTGCACCTTCCGCCCTCGCTGTGACCGCGCCACCGCCGCCTGCGCGATCGAGCCGCCGCTGGAGGGCTCGCGCGAGCGCCGGGTGCGGTGCATCCACCCGGTCGGAGTGGCCGCATGAGCGTCGCCGCCCGCACGGGCGCCGCACCACGCCAAACCCCTGCAACGGGCGCCACTCTCACCGTCGATGCCGTCACCAAACACTTCGCCCCGCACCTTACCCTGGGCGACAAGCTGGCGGCGCGTCTCGGCGCCGGTGTCGAGACGCGCCCGGTCCGGGCTGTCGATGGGGTGAGCCTCTCGGTCGCGAAGGGTGAGACGCTGGGGGTGGTCGGCGAATTGGGCTGCGGCAAGTCCACGTTGGGGCGGATGATGGCGGGCATCCTGGCGCCGACGTCGGGAACCGTGCGGTTTGAAGGCGCGCCGGTGATGACCGGCGGGCGCAAGGCGACGACGGCCATCCAGACGGTGTTCCAGGATCCGTTCGCCTCGCTCGACCCGCGCATGCGCGTCGGCGACACCATTTTGGAGGGCCCGCTGGCGCACTCTCTGGTGACGCGCCGCGAGAAGGCGGCGCGGCTCGCGGCGGCGCTCGAGGAGGTGGGGCTCGACCCGTCGCTGGCGGGGCGCTTCCCGCACCAGTTCTCCGGCGGCCAGCGCCAGCGCATCGCCATCGCGCGGGCGCTCGCGATGGAACCGGAGGTGTTGATCTGCGACGAGCCGGTCGCTTCGCTGGACGTCTCCATCCAGGCGCAGATCATCAATCTTTTCCTGGCGCTGCGGGCGCGGCTGGGGCTGACGATCGTCTTCATCTCGCACGACCTTTCGGTGGTGCGCCACCTCGCCGACCGGGTGGCGGTGATGTATCTCGGCCGTGTGGTGGAGGAGGGGCCGGTCGCGGAGGTCTACGAGCGCCCCAAGCACCCCTACACCCAAGGCCTTCTGGAGAGCGTGCCGAAAATCAGCACCGGCGAGGGCGAGGTGGTCACCATCAAGCCGATCCGCGGCGAGATCCCGTCGCCGCTGTCGCCGCCGCCGGGCTGCAACTTCCACCCGCGCTGTCCGATCGCGGTGGAACGCTGCCGCCGTGACGACACGGCCCTGCGGACGATGGGCCCGTCTCGCGCCGCCGCCTGCCACCTCGCCGAGCCGGACCCGGCCGGCCCTCAATCTGTCACCTGACGAACGCCTCTCTCGAGGGATGCGGCGGGGTCAAGCGCCCGCCCGGAGCCACGCGCAGCCCCCCTCTGGGGGCGAGCATGGCGAGGACGGGCGCTTGACGCCGTCGCGGCCCGACCCAGCCTCGTATCAGCTGTTCAGCTCAGCTGTCCGCCCTTCGCGGACATCTGACCGGAACGGCTGCCTGCCGGCGAGGCGGAGGGAGCGCGAGGGGGGAACCCCCCTCGCTTGCTGACTCCCCACGCAACAATGCGCTCCCGTAGCCCCAGGCACCGCAACAAACCAGCACCAGGCGTCATCCCCCGGTACACTGCAGCCGATACACCTCGATGGGGTCCACGCCCTTGAGCCGCATCGGCCCCAGCGCCTCGGCTGCCGGCGCGGCGAGGGCGGCCGCCGCGGGCCAGTCGAGGTAGATGGCGCCCCCGCCCGGCAGGCCGGAAAGGTGGGCCGCGGTGTTGACCGACTGTCCCCAGATGTCGAAGGCCATGCGGGAGCGTCCGGTGATCCCGGAGATGACCGGTCCGAGGGTGAGCCCGGCGCGTAGGCTGAGGCCATGCTTGGCGATCCAGGGCTCGGCCATCAGCCGCGCCGCACAATCGGCGCAGGCGGCGACGGGGGCGTCGTGCGGCAGCAGGAGGTTGCCGGCGATCACGGCCGCATCGCCCACCATCTTGAGCTTCTCCACGCCGGCGCCGCGCGCCGCTCGCTCCGCCGCGTCCGACATCATCGTCACCAGCTCCACCACCTTGCGGGGATCGGTTGCGGTGGTGAAGCGGCTGAAGCCCGCCACGTCGACGAACATCACCGCGACGTTCCTGTGCGCCCGCGGTTCGACAAAGCCGGTGGCGGCCAGCTCCCGCACCGCCTCGGCTGGCAGGATGGCCTCCAGCAACGCATCGCCGCGGGCGCGCTGGCGTTCGATTTCGGCAAGGTAGGTGCGCTCGCGCTCCCGTGCCCGCCCGCGCTCCAGCCAGGCGCGGATGCGGGCGCAGAGGATCGCCGGTTCGATGGGCTTGGTCAGATGGTCGACGGCGCCCAGCTCGATCCCGCGCACCACGCGGTCGATCTCATGGTGGGCCGACACCACGATCACGGGAATCTCGGCCGCCTCCGGGCGTTCGCGCAGTGCGGCCAGCACGCCGAAGCCGTCGAGGCGCGGCATCATCAGGTCGAGGAGGATGAGGTCCGGCGGTTCGGCGGCGATCATCTCCAGCGCCTCGATGCCGTCCTCGGCCGAGATCGTCTCATGGCCGAGGTCTTCCAGCTCCTCGGTGAGGATGTCGCGGTTGTACCCGGTATCGTCCACGATCAGGATGCGCGCGGTGCTCGTCATCGGTTCACCCTGCGCATCGTCGCGACAGGCTTTCCGCGACGAGGGCGAAGAGCGCTGCCTCGTCGACCGGCTTGGGGAGGTGCTCGTCGCAGCCCGCCTCCAGCGCGCGCTCGCGGTCTCCGGCCATCGCATGGGCCGTCAACGCCACGATGAGCGTCGCCGCCAGCTCCGGCGTCTCGCGGATCCGTCGCGCGACGGTCCACCCGTCCACCACCGGCAGCGACAGGTCCAGGAGGACGAGGTCCGGCCGCCACGTGCGCACCAGCTCCAAGCCCGCGCCGCCGTCGCTGGCGCATCGGATCTCGGCGCGGTCCTCCAGGATCTGCTCCAGGAGGTCACGGTTCATCTCGATGTCTTCGATGATCGCGACGCGGGGGCGGTCCGTCATTTGGCGACCTCCACGTCGCCGTGGACCGATCCGCCGCGCATGTGCAGCGGCACCTCCACCACGAACGTCGACCCCTTGCCCTCCACGCTGCGCAGCTTCACCTCGCCGCCCATCAACCGGGCGAGGCGGCGGCTGATGGTGAGGCCCAGACCCGTGCCGCCCGCGGGACGGCCGTGGGGCCCGCGCACCTGGCCGAACTCCTCGAAGATCACCGTGCGGTCGTCGTCGGGGATGCCGGGGCCGGTATCGGCGACCTCGATCACGATGCCGGCGTTGCGGGTGCGCACGGTGACGGTGATCGTTCCCTCTTCGGTGTGGCGGGCGGCATTGCTGAGGAGGTTCATCAGGATCTGCCGCAGCTTGGAGGCATCGCCCATCGCCTCCGCCGGCGCATCGTCGATATCGGCGACGAGCTCGACGCCGGGCGTCACCATCGGCTCGATGGTGCGCAGACATTCGCGCACGATCCCGGCCGGCGAGTAGGGCGCGACGGCCACCTCCAGCCGCCCCGCCTCGATCTTCGACAGGTCCAGGATCTCGTTGATCAGCCGCAAGAGGTGCTCGCCGCTGAGCTGGATCTTCTCGAGGTTATCGGCCTGGCGATCGGGGATCATACCCTCGGTCTTGCGGTGGACGATCCGCGCGAAGCCGATCACCGCATTGAGCGGAGTGCGCAGCTCGTGGCTCATGGCGGCGAGGAAGCGCGACTTGGCGGCGTTGGAGGTCTCCGCCTCCGCCAGCGCCCGGTCGAGCGCCCGCTCGCGGCCCTTGCGCTCGGTCACATCGCGCACAACGCACACGATGCCGCCGTTCTCCGTCACGCTGAGCGACAACTCCTGGGGGAAGAGCGTGCCGTTCCGACGCCGGCCGGTGGCCTCGCCGCGCCACGTGCCGGCGTTCGCGAGGGCCGGCATGATCGTCCCCTGAAAGCGTTGCAGCTCGGCGCTTTCGTAGACCTCCGTCCAGCTCATTCCGATCATCTCATCGCGGGTGAAGCCATAGGCGCTCGCGTGGGCTTCGTTGACCCACAGGTAGAGGCCGTTGCCGTCTGCGAGCGCCATGCCGTCCATCGACGCCTGCATACCATGCAGGAAGATGCGCATGTTGGCCGCCGATTTCCTTCAGCGCGGTGATGTCGTGGTAGGTCAGGAGGCGGCCGCCGTCCGGCAGCGCGATGCACTCATATTCGAGGACCCGCCCGTTCGCCAGCTCCAGCTCTTGGCTGGGTATGTCGCCCGCCTTTACCGCTGCGATGCGCTGGTCCCGCCACGCCTCCCACTCCTCGTCGGACTGGACGTAGAGATTTCTGGCGCCGGCTGAGGGCCATGTCGTCGGCGAGCGTGTGCGGCGTGTCCTGGAAGTCCTCCGGCACGTTCCAGATGCGCCGGTAGGCCGGGTTCGATGTGCGCACGTTGAGATCCCGGTCGAGGAACAGCACGCCGTGGTCGACGGCGTTGAGCAGCGCCTCGAAGTCCTGCCGCCGCGCTAGCTCCGATTCGGCCCGCTCGCGCTCCTTCAGCTCGTGGCGCAGCTCCGCCGTCAGCCGCGTGAGCTCGGCGTTGCCTGCCGACAGGTCCTTCTCGCGTTTCTCCAGCGCGCGCGCCATGTCGCGGAAAGCGCGAGAGAGGGTGCCGATCTCGTCCTTGCGCTCGGGCGAGAGGTTGTTGAGCGCGCTCTGCGCATCCGCGCTGCCGAGGCGCAGACGGTCGGCCGCACGCACCAGCGCCGACAGGGGGCCGCCCACATGGATCGTCAACATGTTCGACAGGATCGACAGCTCCAGGAGCAGCGCGCCGAACCCGATGAGGAGCACAAGCCAGCCGATCCCCTGGGCCTGCCGGTTGATCACCGCCTTGGGGAAGATGGTGACGAGATACCAACCGGTGCCGTTGAGCACGGCGGCCGAGACGATCTCGTCGTAGCCGTCGAGTTCGGCGATCCCGGCGCTCGGCGCAAGCTGCTCCGCCGCCTCGAAGACGGCCTTGAGGTGGGCGTCTTCCGTTCGTTGCACCGGCAGCGAGCCGCCGCTCGCCTGAATTGCCGGCATGAAGCGGGGATGGGCGAGCAGGTTGCCGTCCGAGTTGAAGAGGAGGTTGTAGATGCCGTTCTTGTCGGCTCGGACCACGCGCTGGATCAGCTCGTCGAGCAGGAGGTCGTGGCCGACGAGGGCGATGTAGCGGTCGCCATCCCAAATGGACTGCGTGACCGAAACGACCCACTCGTTGACGCCGTAGTCGAAGTACAGCCGTGACCACCGCGGGTGATCCGGTTCCGGCCCGTCCGCGGCGCCGTCGCGACCGCCGCGGATGAGGTCGATCTTGCCGTAGATGCCCCATTCGCTGCCCGCGGCGGCCCAGGGGCGGGTGGGCCAATACATCAGCACCGCGTTTTGCGGCGTGACGACGTAGGCGTCGGCAAAACGGGTGCGCCAGGCGGGGCCGAAGCGGCTCAGCACCTCGTAGCCGGCCAGCAGCGCGCGGCGGGTGTCCGCGTCCATCCGTACCCGCCGGCCGATGAAGCCGCTCACCCCGTCGCGCTCGAACGTCTCCGGATGCGTGCGGGAGGCGCCGGTGTCCTCCCGGCGGAACAGCGCGTCGAACGCCTCCGGCGCGTCGGCCTGCGCGTCGTAGGCGTCGCGGTACTGCCGCGCGAACATCGCGACGCTCGCCTCGGCGCCGAGCAGCACCTCGCTTTCGCGCGCCCGCCGCTCCTGGGTGTAGCGCTCCAGCCCGTCGACGGCCTCTTCCTCAAGCCCGGCCGAGACCTTGTAGAACGTGATGATCGCGCCCAGGAGCACCACGACCGAGATCCGCACGGCGACGCGCACCAGGGTCCGTGCTGCCAGGGAGTGTGGCCGGGGAAGGAACCAGAAGAGCCACTGCCAGGACATCGCCCCAGGCTAATCCACAAGTGTGGCGAGGGGGGGGGACGTCGCGGATGCCGAGGCGGCGGGCGATACGCGGGTTGAACAGGAGTTCGCCCTCGGTGTTGTAGGCGATCGGGATGTCGGCCGGGTCGGCGCCGGCGGCGATGGCGAGCGCGGTGCTGGCGGCGAAACGGCCCTGTTCCTCCGGCCGCTTGCCCACGCCCAGCAGCGCGTAGGGCATCAGCCACATGAAGTCGGTGCCGGTGGGGATCGCCGTTTGCGTGAGGGCGAGGTGCCGGGCGCGCCGGTCGTCCCAGTCCGTCAGCGCGCCGACGCCCAGGAGCAGAGCCATGTCGACCGCCTCCTGCGCCTCCATGAAGGCGTCGACCCACGCCTCGAACGAGGATACGAACCACGTCCGCTCGTACTCCATGTCGAACAGGCGGATATGCTGGGCCACCTCTTTGCGCTTGGTGGGCGTGTCCTCGGTGATGATGCCGAGCCGCTCGCCCCGCGCATGCGGTCGCATGAGGCCGACGATCTGTGAGATGGCGGAGACTTCCACCATGCCCGTCGTGTTGGTGAAGGGGAGGCCGTAGACGGATGCGTCCCAGTTCACCCCGCAAAAGACGAGCGGCAGGTCCGTGCCCCGGTAGTGGGCCTTGATGAGGTATTCAGCCGCCGGATCGTCCGAGGTGGTGACGACATGGGGCTGCCAGTCCTCGATCAGGGCGACCGTGCGGGCGGCGGCGGCGGCGATGTCCTCCGGCGCGGGCTGGCGCTTGGCGTCGAGGTGGACGATGCGCCAGGTGCCGCCGGCGGCTTCGACGACGCGGCGGGCCTCGGCGGCGATCCGGTCGTTCCATTCGTTGCCGGCGTGGTAGCTGTCGACGTGCAGCACGCGCGGTCCCTCTTGGGCCGCCCCGTCGCGCACGCCGCTCGCCAACGCAGCCCCGATCGCCGTGGCCAGGAGGGTGCGCCGGGTCAGGGTCCCGCGATGCGCGAGGTCGATATACGCCGTGTCACGATGCGCCAGCGCTCGCCGAACACACTTCGACGAGAGGCTCATGCTGCAATCCCCACTTCCGAAACGATGGATATAGGGAAATATTATACTTTAGCGTGAAGGCGCTTGCAAACGTCCGCGGCTGCGGCGTCCGCCATATCGGTGGAACGTTGGGGATGGCGCGCCGGCCACGTGGCCGGTTCGTCCGGGCCTTGCGGCAGCAACCGGCGGAGCGCCGGGCGGGACGCTTCGTCGTCCAGGGGCGGACCGCCGGCCGGAGCCGGCGATCCCTTCGTGTCGTGATGACCGATCAGTCGGCCGCGGCGCGAGCCTCGTCGAGCCACGCGTTCCACTGGTCCTGGTGACCGGCGATCCACGCGTTCGCGTGACGCTCGATGTCGGCCTCGGAGTCCTGACCCTGCTGCATGAGCAGGTTCTGGGCGCTGATGTCGTTCGCCGAAAGCTCCATGATCGAGAACAGCTTTGCCGCATCCGGGTGTTCCTCAGCGAACGCGCGGTTGGCGATGATGCGCTGGTTGTTCGCCTGGAAGCCGTAGTTCGAGCCGTCCGGCAGCGACGTATCGACGTCCGAACGCTCACCCGGGAGCGAGGAGAACGGCACCTGCAGCCACGTCACGTCCTCACCGGGGACGAGGACGCCGGACACCCAGTACGGGGTCCACGTGTAGTAGAGCACCGGCTCGCCGTTCTTGTAGCGCGTGATCGTGTCGGCGATGATCGCCGAGTAGGAGCCCTGGTTGTGGGTCACGGTATCGCGCAGCTCGAACGCGTCGAGCTGATGCTCGATCACCTGCTCGCAGCCCCAGCCGGGGGTGCAGCCCGTAAGATCGGCGGTGCCGTCGCCGTTGGTGTCGAACAGCTTGGCGATCTCGGGATCCTTGAGCTGGCCGATGTCGGTGATGCCATGCTCGTCGGCGGTCTTCTTGTCGATCAGGTAGCCCTGCAGCGCGCCGGGCGAATAGGTGCCCTCGCGGAAGATCTTCTCGTCTCCGCCGGCGGACGTGTAGAAGTCCGAGTGCAGCGGGTCCCAATGGTCGGCGAGGAAGGTGCCGTCGCCGTTGCCGATCGCCACATGCGCCGCGGCATACTCGATCTCGCTGATGTCATCGACATCGTATCCGAGTTCCTCGAGCGCCTTGACGACGAGGAGGGTCTGAAACGTCTCCTCCGCGATCGAGGACTTCAGGGGAATAACCGAGGTACCCTCGCCAGGCGTATCCTGCGCGAGCGCGGTGCCGGCCATGGCGAGAACGCTGGCAGCGGCGACTGCGACGCCTGTGCGCCGGAATGCACTGATCATGTAGTTTCTCCTCTTTCGGTGATGGCGCCGGCGCTGGGCGTTTGCCCCTCGCCGGCGTTGGTAAGGGCCGGATCGCGATCCGGCTCTTGGCTATTCGGCCGGCTGGGTTTCGCCGGCCGTATGCTTGGAACCGCGTCCAACGACGACGCCGCGCACGAGGCCGATCGGGCCCGCCTCGTACCAGGCGACGTTGCCGCGGTCGCGCTTCGAGATGCCCATGGACTGGGTCATCCGGTCGATGATGATGGCCAGGATGACGATGCCGAGGCCGCCGACGGTGGCCAGACCCATGTCGAGCCGGCCGATGCCGCGCAGCACCATCTGCCCCAGCCCGCCGACCGCGATCATCGACGCGATCACGACCATCGAGAGCGCCAGCATCAAGGTCTGGTTGACGCCGGCCATGATGGTCGGCATCGCCACCGGAAGCTGCACTTTGCGCAGAAGCTGCCCCTTGGAGGCGCCGAAGCTCTTTGCCGCCTCGATCAGATCGCCCGGCACCTGGCGGATGCCGAGGTTGGTGAGGCGGATGAGCGGCGGCAGCGCGAAGATGATCGTCACCACGACGCCCGGCACGTTGCCGATGCCGAACAGCATGACGATGGGGACGAGATAGACGAAGGCGGGCGTCGTCTGCATCGCGTCGAGGACAGGGCGGGTGAGCGCGGCCGCCTTGTCGTTGCGTGCCAGCCAGATCCCGGTCGGCAGCCCGATGATGACGCAGAAGAAGACCGAGGTGAAGACCAGCGCCAGCGTGACCATCGCCTGGTCCCAGGCGCCGATCAGGCCGACGAAGACGATGCCGAGGACGGCGCCGATGCCGAGCCGCGGTCCGGCGGCCTGCCACGCGACGAGGCCGATGAGGACGACCATGATCAGCGAGGGGACGCCCAGCAGCGCGGCCTCGATGCTGGAGAGCACGCCGTCGATGGGCCAGCGGATCGCCTGGAAGACGGGGCGGAAATTGTCGACCACGAAGTCGAGCGCGGTCTCGACCCACCCCTCCAGCGGGATCACCGCCTGATCGAAGGGGTGCAGGATGTCGAACGCCGGGTGCGTCCGGCGCCTCCTCCATGCCGGAGAGCCAGTCTGTCGATCCGGCGGCTGCGTCCGGTGCCGTGCCACGCGGGTCGGCCGCGACGGCCGGGTCGTTCGGCGCGCCCGTGGCACCGCTTGACCACGGGTTCGGCGCGTTCGTGCCTTGCTCGGACCCGCCGTCGCCAGCCGCGCTGGGCGCGGGCGCCGCCGGGGTGCTCTCGCCGGAGCTCTGGGTCGCCCAGGGATTGTCCGCCTGCGCGACGACGATCGTCTCCATCGGATCAGCCATGCTGCGCCTCCTTGCTGAGTGCACCGAGAAGGACGGCGCGCGACACGACACCGAGGTAACGCCCCTCCTCGTCGACGACGGGCAGGCCGCAAGGCGCGTCGTTCACCAGCCCGATGACGTCGCCGATGCGTCGGTCGGAGGCCAGCGGCTCGACGTTGGCAATGAAGGCCTTGGAGAGCTGCGGGTCGGACGAGGCGATCTCCGCTTCGAGGCTCGCCGCCGACACGATGCCGTGGAATTTCTGCTGCCTGTCGATCACATAGGCATGGTCGCGATCGTTGCTCGCGATGCGCTGACGCACGGCATGCACGCTATCGTCGCGGTCGAGCACGGTGACCTGAGACTTGGTCGCGATGTCGCGGACGCTGAACACGCTCGACACGTCGACACCGCGGAAGAACGAGCGCACGTAGTCGTTCGCGGGCTTGGTCAGAATTTCGTCCGGGGTGCCGACCTGAACGACGAGGCCGCCCTGCATGATGGCGATCCGGTCGCCGATGCGCATCGCTTCGTCGAGGTCGTGGGAGATGAAGATGATGGTCCGCTTGTCCTTCTCCTGCAGCTGAAGGAGCTCATCCTGCATCTCGGTGCGGATGAGGGGGTCGAGCGCCGAGAACGCTTCGTCCATCAGGAGGATCGACGGGTCGTTGGCGAGCGCCCGGGCGAGGCCGACGCGCTGCTGCATGCCGCCGGAGAGTTCGTTGGGATAGCTCTCGCCGTGGCTGCCGAGGCCGACCTGCTCCAGCGCTTTGCGCGCGCGCTTTTGGCGCTCCGACAGCGCGATCCCCGACAGCTCCAGCCCGAAGGCGGCGTTCTGCAGGACCGTCATGTGCGGCATCAGCGCGAACGACTGGAACACCATCGAGATGTGCTTGCGGCGGAAGTCGTTCAGCTCGTCTTCCTTCATCTTCGCGATGTCCGCGCCGCGCACGACAATCTCGCCGGCGGACGGGTCGATGAGGCGGTTCAGCAGCCGCACCAGCGTCGACTTGCCGGACCCAGATAGGCCCATGACGACGAAGATTTCGCCCTCGCGCACGTTGAAGGTGGCATCACAGACGCCGATCGTCATGCCTGTATCAGCAAACACCTCATCTTTTGTCCGACCGTCCCTGTAAAGCGAAATCGCTTGCTCGGGTTCTGGGCCGAATACTTTATAGAGGTTCTTGACGGACAGCGCCACGTCTGTGTCCAAGACGTCGCCTCCTCTCTTGAATGTGGTTGAAATCCAAGGACCAACTTCGGGCGCGCTGCGGCAGACGTCAAGGCCAATGGCCGAAATACGGCGCGATTGGGGCCCGCCGCCGCTCGGCAACGCGCGCGGTCACGACGCCGAATGCCGCTGAAACAGCCCTGCAGAGGGCGGTTTCGAGCGCCCAGCGCTTGGCCCTGGCCGTCGCGGCACCGCGATGCATGGCGGGTCCGCTGGACCCCGACCGCTGGGTCCGTCGCACGGGTCTCCCCGGCGACAACCGAATTTGCCACCTCAGGAGGGGGACGAATGGTCGAGACGTTGAAATCGCGACCGTTTCAGCGCCATGTCGCGTTCATGTTGCGTCGGCGAGGGACGCCTCCGCCGAGGCGGCGCGCGCTTCGGACTGCCGACGTCCGATCTCGTTGACGGGAACTTCTGCGCCGAGGCGCCGGACCGGCTTCAGGTGGCCGACGTCCCTGACGCGTCCGTCGAAGACCTCCGCGCGGAACGCACACCAGTGGGAGAGCGAGCGGAGGATGTCCGGCCTCGGAAGTGTCTCGTCGGTGCTCATGGGAGCCTTTTCGATCTGGCGACCGCGTCAACCAGTTTTCGACGCGCGGCGGTTCGCCCATGCGAGGACGGCCGTCGAGAAGCTCAGTGCGAGGAGCGAGACGTCGAGACCGAGGACGATGTTCTTGCCGAGCTGCGCGCCGGACAGCGTTCGCTGGAGCTCCTGACCAAGCCCCTGCGTGCCGATGAAGGCCGCGATGACAACCATGAAAAACGCGAACATGATGGCTTGGTTGAAGCCGACGGCCATCGTCGGGAGGGCGAGGGGAAGCTCCACCCGCCGCATGATCTGCCACCGTGACGCGCCGGACATGGCCGCGCTCTCGATCATCTCGGTCGGGACCCCGCGCAGCCCCTCGACGGTGTAGCGGCAGAGCGGCACGGCCGTGAAAATGAGGATCGAGAAAAGGACGGCGACGTCGCTGACGCCGAACAGCATGATCGCCGGCAGGATGTAGACAAAGCTCGGAAAGGTCTGCGCCGTGTCGCAGGCGATGAGGACCGCCGCCGACCGCCGGTCCGAGCGGGCGGCCAGTATGCCGAGCGGCAGGCCGATGAGGGTCGCGAGGATGACGGCCGAGAACACCATGTACATCGTGACGACGGCCCGATCCCACCAGCCGGAGAGGGCGACCAGCGAGAAGAACAGCGCCGCGATGGCGCCCGACCGCCACCCGCCGACCCAGGTCGCCCAGGCGGCGACCGCCAGGATGAAAGCGCTCGTCGGCACCCACAGGAGGCCGTCGCGGAACGGAATCAGGATAGACCCGACGATGAAGGACCGCATGCCCTCGGTCACGGCCGTGACGCTGTCGATGGCGAGGAAGTCCTTGATCGCGGCGTCGAGCACGCGGCCCTGCGACAGGCTCTGCCGGTACCCGACCTCCTGGAAGTACGGAACGACCTGGGCAAGCGCCGAGAAGAACGCGAAGGCGGCAATGGCGGCCAGCAACGCGGCGTGCCGGCGCCAGAACGGCGTTCCCCGCTCGAAGTGGACGGGCTTCGCGCCCGCCCAGGCCTTCGACATCCGGTCGAGAGTGACGGCGAGGAGCACGATCGTGACGCCGATCTCGAGCGACCAGCCGAGGCGGAAGCCGGTCATCATCTCCAATAGGTCCGCGCCGAGGCCCGGCATGCCGATGAATGCGGCGAGAACGACCATCGCGAGGCTGAGCATGATGACCTGGTTGACGCCGACCAGAAGCTCGCTCCGCGCCGATGGGAGGTAAACGCGGGTCAGCATCTGCCAGCGATTGCAGCCGCACATGGCGCCGGCCTCGACGACGTCCGCAGAGACCTGCTTCATGCCGACGATCGTCATCAGGATCATCGGCGGCACCGCGAAGAAGATGGTCGCGACCGCGCCGGCCGTCGGCCCGACCTTGAAGAAGATCACGGCCGGGAGGAGGTAGGTGAAGAATGGCAGCGTCTGCAGAACGCTGAGGAGCGGGCGGAGGGCCCTGTCGAGCCACGCCCAGCGCCAAGCGGCGACGCCGACGGCCGTCCCGAGGAGGATCGCGATCGGCGCCGCCACGATGAGCACGGACATCGTCTCCATGGCCGCCGTCCACTGGCCCATGACGGCGGTCCACAGGAGCGTTCCGGTCGCAAGGAGGCACAGGCGCCAGCCACCGAGCCACCAGGCGAGAACGCCGACGGCGGCCGTGATCGCCGACCAGGGGATCGGCCCGAGGAACGGCCAGCGCCGCCGGCCGTAGAGCAGGTTCGCCACCGCGTCGAGGAGGTATTCCAACGTATCCGCGATGGCGCGCGTCAGGTGGATGAGCCCCAGATCCTCCCGCACGAACCCGAACACCGCGTCGAACACTTCGGCAGCCGGTGGGATCATCGCGGTCGGCACCCGCTGCAGCCATGCCGGCAGTATGCCGAACGCATGGGCCGCAACCAGCGCCACGGCGATCGCCGCGAGCGCGATCTCAGGTCGCTGACGCCGCGGCGAGCCGGCCTTGCGCACGCTCTCGGCGCCGGCCGCGACGCTCACGAGTCGCTCTCGAACAGGAGGTCGAGCGCGGCCTTGCGTTCGAGGCGGCCGACGATCCTGCCGCTCCTGTCCTTCACGGGGTAGGCGTCATGCGCTTCGGTGATCAGGCGGCGTGCGAGCTCCCGGATCGTCGAATCCGCGGCGACGGGTTCGCCCGAAGCGGGTTCGCCATCGTCGGGCGTCGCGATCGCGCGGACGCGAACCACCCGAGACCGGTCGACGTCCTGCGTGAACTTCGCAACATATTCGGTCGCCGGAGCGAGCACGATCCGGTCCGGCGTGTCGCACTGCTCGATCACGCCGTCCTTCATGATCGCGATCCGGTCCGCCAGGCGGAGGGCCTCGTCGAAATCGTGGGTGATGAAGATGATCGTGCGCCCCAGCAGACCGCGCAGGCGGATGAACTCGTCCTGCATTTCGCGCCTGATGAGCGGATCGAGCGCGGAGAACGGTTCATCCAGAAACCAAATGTCCGGTTCGATCGCCAGGCTGCGGGCGATGCCGACGCGTTGCTGCTGGCCACCGGAGAGTTCGTGCGGGAAATAGTCCGCGCGATCTTCAAGCCCGACCAAGCCGAGCACGTCGAGGGCGCGGGCGCGGCGCTCGGCCGCGCGCTGTCCGCGCATCTCCAGCGGGAAGGCGACGTTCTCGGCGGCCGTGCGGTGCGGCAGCAGGCCGAACGACTGGAACACCATGCCCATCTTCGAGCGGCGCAGGCGCACGAGCTCGCGCTCGCTCAGGTCGGTGATGTCCTGTCCATCGATCTCGATGCGGCCGGCGGTCGGCTCTTGCAGTCGCGCCAAACAGCGCACGAGGGTGGACTTGCCGGATCCTGACAATCCCATGACGACGAGCATCTCGCCGCGGGCGACGCTCAACGAGACGTCGCGCACCGCCGGGATGTAGCCGTTGGCCACGATCTCGGCGGTCGCCCGGTCCGAAGGCATCGCCTTCAGATAGCCGGCCGGATCATCTCCGAAGAGCTTCCAGACACCTTTGGCCACGATGGCGGATGCTTCGTTAGACATTCAGCCTCGCGACGTCTGCGGATCGGCGCCGCGCACGACGGCGCAGCGCCGAACCCGGCTCATGAACTGGAGCAGCTGGCGATCCAGGGATCGACCACGTCGCGATTGGCGGCGAGCCACTCCTTGGCTGCGATCTCGGGGGGCAGGGTCTCCACGTCGACCAGCCGGGCCATCTCGGAGATCTGCGCGTTGTCGAAGGACATGGTCTCCAGGATGCAGTGCGCCGTGGGCCACTTCTCCTCCATGCCTTCCCAGGCGACCTTCTTCAGCCATCCGCTTGCCGGATTGCCGCAGTCATAGGCGACGTCGGGATTGGGGCCGACCGAAGGATCGGTGTTGCAGCCGTCGACCCACTCAGGGAACTGCACGAACTCGCCTTCCCAGACGGCTTCGGCGAAGTTCGGCGTCCAGTTGAAAACCAGGAGCGGGGTCTTCCCGGATTCGGCCGCGCCGATCGCGGCCCAGAGCGCGGCGGCGGAGCCGGCGTTGATGACCTGATAGTCAAGACCCAGCGCCTCGACGCGCTCCCGGTCGTGCTTCTCCCAATCGACGGGGCCGCCGAGATAGCGGCCTTTGTCGCCGGTCTCCGGTGTCGCGAACAGTTCACTGCAGTCGTTCAACGCTTCCCAATCCGGAAGGCCCGGGCAGGCCTCCTTGGTCCAAATCGGATACCACCAGTCCTCGCGTGTGGTTGCAGTGTGCGTGCCAGCTTCGACGATGCCGCCGGCCTCTTTGGCCGCAGCGAGGCTCGATGCGTGCGTGCCTTCCCAGACTTCGACGTTCAGGGTCACGTCGCCGAGCCGGATCGAACTCGTAGACGGCCTGACCGTCCGCCGTGACGAACTCGACGAAATCACCGACTTCCTCGGCCATCTGCCCATAGACGTGGCCCATGACGATCTGGCTCGACCAGCTATGGGTCGGGACGACGATGGGATCCTGACTGTCCTGCGCGAAGGCGAGTGAGGACGCGAGCGAGAGCGTCAGAGCGCTCAATCCGATGGTCGCATGCTTCATTCGGGAACCTCTTTGGTTGAATTCGTAGCTCATTCAGGCCGGACACATGCTGGACGCCGCGCCGCGCGCGGGACGATCGCTTTGGAACGCACATCCTATCGGCCGAGGGCAAACCGTCGCGGAGAGCGACGTGGTTCGATCGCGCGCCAAGGCTTTCGGCGCAGCCAGCTTCACGCTGTATCACGCTGGAGTTTATGGCCCGGTCAACAAATGTCAACGCAACCACGAATTATCCAACAAAACACCCCAGCCGGGCGGGGCCACCGATTGGGGGCTCGACCGGATTCGGGAGCCGTCTACGGGCCGGCCCTCACCGCCTCGACATGGCCGCGGAACGACGGCTCGCGCATCAGCGCCCGACAGCGCTCCAGCCGTTCGACCGAATAGGGCCAGAAATCCTCGACCGTGTTGCCATCAGCATATTGGATCAGACCCCAGAGCGTCCAGAATAAATCGCTCAGCGCCTTGTAGACGACCATGCGCCCGAAGTCATGAGGGCGGACATCGCCGCCGCAATAGGCCATCATCATCTCCCTATCCATGGCGTCGTCGAACCGCGCTTCGACGGATAGGTCGCCCAGATCCCACATGGGATCATTCATGCCGGAATATTCCCAATCGATGATCCACATCTTCTTCTCGTCGTCGAGGAAGTTCTCGCAGATCGGATCGCAGTGGGAGGGGACGAGATCCGCGGGATGGCGGCCGAGCACATCGCGCAGTGGCATGGCCGTCTTCAGAGCGTCGTGATAGCCGTCCGGTAACGTGACGGTCTTCGCGTCGAGGACGCTGAGATAGTCGTCGATCCTTCTGAACAGCTCGAAGCGGAACTTGAACGTTTCACCACTGCGATGAAGGCGGGCGAGCGCGTGACCCACACGCTCCGGCGCGCCAGGGCTCGTGTGAAAGCGCTCAATCGTCATCGTCGGCGCGTCGACATATTGGGTGAGCATCAGGCCGCTCGCCTCGTCGAACCAGAACACGTCCGGCGAAACCCCGATCGTCGCGGCGACGCCCGCATTGTGCGCCTCGATGGCGCGGTCGATGTAGGCGTCCGTCCCGTGGCCGGGAACGCGCAGGAGAAGATCGGTGTCAGGCGCCCTGACGCGAAAGACAATGTTCGTCATTCCGCCGAGCCGTTCGACCGTGACGCCCTCCTTCGGGAAGGCCTCGAAGCCCGGGACCACGCGCAGCGCCTCGAGCGCCTGATGCTGGTTCATCTCGACGTTCCTCATACTTCAGCTTCGACCATAGATTCCCACAGGCTACCACAAAACAATCCGGCATTCTGCGAGCGGGAGGATGGAGAACCGCGCCGCGGTGTCTTATCTGCTTCCAGGGCGCCGCGCCGCGTCAGGCCGAATGGACAATTCAATGCATCGGAATGAACGCTACCGAGCCATTCTGCGATCGCTGGAACTGTCCGGCTCGTGTTCGGTCGCAGAGCTCACGGGGCAGCTTTCGGTCTCCGACGAGACCGTGCGGCGCGACATCAAGGCGCTCGAAATCGAGGGGCTGGTCCAGCGCGTCCACGGCGGCGTCACGCTGCCGAGCGGCCACAACGAGGCGGGCTATCTCAAGCGGATGAACTTCCGCGCCGCGGAAAAACGCATCATCGCCGATATCGCCATGACGCAGGTGACGGATGGTGACACGCTGATGATCGATTCCGGTTCGACGACGGCCTACGTCGCCCAAGCGCTCCTGAGACGCCGCAATCTCTTCGTCGTGACGAACGGCGCGGAGATCGCCCGCATTCTTGTGCGGGGGGCTGGCAACCGCGTCCACCTGGCTGGCGGTGAGGTTCGCCACGACGACAACGGAACGTTCGGCGAGACAGCGATCCGCTTCATTCGCCAGTTCCGCGCCCGCCTCGCCATCCTCTCCATCGGCGCGATACATCACGACAGCGGCTTCATGAACTTCCATCTGCAGGAGGCCGAGGTCGCGCGGTGCATGATCGGTCAGTCGCAGGCCACCATGGTGGTCGCCGACGAGACGAAATTCAGCACGCTCGCCCCCGTCTGGGTCTGCGACTTCGACGACGTGAACATGCTCGCATGCGACACCAGCCCGCCAGCCGAGGTCGAGCGAAAGATCGTCGAGGCCGGCGGATTGGCGCTTTTCGGCAAGGATACTCGGAGCACATCCGCAGGCTGAGCGCGTTTAGCCGACGTCGCGAACCGCGGCAGGCCACGGCCGCGACACGGTCGCCACGCGCGCGCCACCGCCGGCAAAATCAACAAACTTCCAAAAAATCACACACGCTGGTATAACTGGCTGTTGGGTCTCCAAGATCGACGGCTCCGGCCGCCTCCTTGTTGCAGACACCGTTGCGAGGGCGGTCTGCGGCTTCGGCCCGCAGACAGGGGCCTGATGAAAGGACAGTCGATGAGCCAAGACGCCAGCAAGAACCTCGACGTCGTTTATGGTGCGACGAGTGCGGCCGACGTTGCGAAGAGTTACGACGATTGGTCGGAGCGCTACGACAGCGAGATGGCAAGCCTCGGCTATCGACACCCGACGATCTGCCTGGCGATGCTCACCCGTTACCTCAAGAAGGGCGATGGCCCCATCCTGGACGCTGGAGCGGGAACGGGCCTACTCGGCGAATGGATGGCGATCGCCGGTTACGACACTGTCGAAGCGCTCGACATCTCCGAAGGCATGCTGAAGGTCGCGCGCTCCAAGGGCGTCTACAAAGATTGCCGGCAGGGCGTAATGGGCGAAAAGCTGCCATTCGACGACAACAGCTTCGGGGCTGTCGTCTCGGCGGGTGTCTTCACCACAGGGCATGTGGGCGCCGAGGGGCTTGCCGAGCTCGTTCGCATCACGCGTCCGGGCGGGGTGCTCGTCATCACCATCAAAGACACGCTGTGGAACGGGGAAGTCG
The DNA here is from genome assembly GCA_963771975.1 of uncultured Alphaproteobacteria bacterium. Lineage (GTDB taxonomy): Bacteria > Pseudomonadota > Alphaproteobacteria > Rhizobiales > Amorphaceae > Acuticoccus. The sequence continues at coordinate 28,979 of CAVYVL010000007.1, forward strand.
GCACACAGATCTCCGCGATGGCGAAGGCCGGCGTGTGGCAAGTCCTCGAAGAGAGCCCGCCGTACGTCTCCATGCCCAACCGGCCCGACACGGTGCCGTCGCGCGCGATCGTTCTCAAGTTGTCCTGACTGCCCCAGGTCGCGCCGTGGCCGGACCGCGGGGCCGGCCGTGCCTTGGTAAATTCAGGCGCCGTTCGTCGCCGGCCAGCGGCCAAGTTCCACGAGAAGTGCCGGGATTGCGGTGACATCCGGCAGCACATGGTCAGCTTCCGCCGCAAGGTCTTTGCGGCTGCCGGTCCCGGTCAAAACGCCGACGCAGAGCGAGAACCCAGCCGCGCGCCCGGTGCGGATATCGTGCAGATTATCCCCCACAATCATGCACTCGCTTTCCGCCAGATCGAGGGCTTTGGCGAACGCGCGAGCCATGCCGGGTTCCGGTTTCCCGCCGTGTCCGCTGTCATAGCCCGCCACGAAGTCGACGTAGCGCTTCAGGCCGATCGTCGACAATGTCGCCCATGCGCCCGCAGCGCTGTCGCTCGTTGCGACGCCCGTGCGGATGGCAGCGGCCTTCAGAACCTCGAACACACCAACAATTCCAGGTACAGCAATTGCGGCGCTCGCGCCGGCCGTGAAGATGCGGTCGAGTTCTCCGGTCAGATCGGCCACGGGGACCGGCGAACCAGCGTCCCGCCAGGCTTGCGCAATCTCGGCGGTATGTGATGCCGCAAGCAGGCTCCCCCCGGCGATCTTTCCGGTCTCGGGATCATGCCCGCCGACCCGCAGCAGCCTGTTGGCCAGTTCGCGATCCCCCGCCGCGGCATGGTTCGCGGCCGTGACGTTGATCGGCGCCCAAGTGGCCTCGTAGTCGACCAGCGTCCCGTCCTTGTCGAACAGAATGCCGCATATTGCGTCCTGCATTGAGCGCTTCCTGAAATTCACCGGTTTTCCTGGCCTCGGTCGAACATGCGACCGGCTCGGCCACGGTCCACGCTCAATACACAATCTTCAGCTTCCGATTGAACGCCACCGCTGCCAAATCGTTGGCGCCGGACAAGTTTCGGGGAGCCGGCAACTCGTGGTCGTGATACAGCGCTGAATATCACGCCAAGTAAGTGTATCGGTATGAGATCCATAATATTTCGAGCGCCAGTGCAATGATTGCAATTGCGCACTGCACCGAACGTAGACGCGCCGTAAACCCGGCGACGCAGATGGACAGAAACGAGAGCTGTCGGAGGGCGTAGGGCAGGCCAAGTGACATGAGGTGCGGCATTCCCTTGAGACACGAGTCGACGGTGTCGAACACGATGAGCGTGACGAGGGAGAGAAAGAACGCCCGACGGTGGGCCATGAAATAGTCTTCGTCCGACCCGTCGGACGCATGATCCGGATAGAGGATCGTGGCGAGAAAGAAATGGAGCGCTGCATAGCCAACCACGAAGACATACCGCTCGAACGTCCATAACTGCGTTCGCAGCAAAGCGAACTGAAACCACCAGAAGTGAAGGACGGCGACGAGGAGAACGAGAACCCAAACGAATTGGACCCCACCGCGCGCGCCTTGATTGGGATGCTGAATCGTGCGCGCCAGACCGGTCAGAAGACGCGCGATCGACAGGCCGACAACGGTACTGACGATCATTCGAATGTGGACGAAGGCTACGGCCGGGTCGGCGACCTGATCAGTCAACTGCAACGCCCCTTTGCCGACAGGGCAGGGGGTAGGGCCCGCCCGGCGACCGGCACAAATGGAGGCGTGAGCCGGTCGCGTCCGGTACGGCCTCAGATGGTGGAGCGTCTACCCGTTGCTGTTCATTCTCGCGGGACCTGATCATGCTGACAACAACTCAGTGGTGGAACCGGCGCGCTTTCATCCAGCTGGCGATGAGGTCCTGTTCCTCCAGTCCGCAACCTTCGGGCCTGGCACAGCTTCGACGAATCCGACCTCCGCCCGCTCCGGCGTCGCGACGGAACGCGTTGCTGCGTCCCGTCGGCGACGGGTCTACATGAGCGCGGCGCTCCGCGACTCGTAAATGATCTGCTGCACGATACCCGCGAGCAGCAAATAGGCTGACGTCACGGCGACGATCGCCGTCAACACGGACATCGAGGCGAAATCGGTCCACGCGGAGTACGCAATGCAGCCGGTCCAGATCAACGCAACGGGCAACGACACAGCCCGCCAGCGCGCCGTACGCACCGGATGAATGAACCGCAGCATGAGGAACTGAGCGGCGGACAGCAGCAGGACCAGGCCGAGGATCACTTCCCAACCGGGCTGGATCACCAGCAATGCCAGAACCACCATATTCCAGCATGCCGGAAAGCCACGGAACGAAGCATCGTCCGTCTTCATGCGTGTATCCGCGAAGTAAAGGGATGAGACAAACGGTATGAAAAGGACCACGAACCAGCCTGTCCATCCTGGAAGCAAGCCCGATCCATAAAGGGCGTAGGCCGGGATCATCACATAGGTGAGAAAATCGATGATCAGGTCCAGCAGCGTCCCATCGATCACGCGCGCATTGGTGTGAACGTCGTAGCGGCGCGCCAACGGGCCATCGATCCCGTCGACGACGAAGGCGACGGCCAGCCAGATCGCCATCATGGCCCAATCCTGCTGCGCGGCTTCCAGCAGTGCGAGCATGGCAAGCGATGCGCCGGCGGCGGTGAATATGTGAACAGCGTAGGCTCTTAAGCGCATCCGACAGAGGCTACCCGTTTCCGGCAATGGACAAAAGCGCGCCATATTGGACGGCAGTTCAGAGGCTGTCGATACCGTCCCAATTGAGCTTTCAAAGTCACAGGCGAACGGCCGAAATGTCCGTTGGGTGGGCCACGAAGCTGCACAGGGTCGGTGCGCTGTTACCCGGAACGTGATCGCAGTGCCGTATTTTACCCGATTGGCCGGAACCGCAAGCGATACGTCACTGATTTTGTTGGTGTCCCCGGCAGGACTCGAACCTGCGCCCCCCAGGATTAGGAATAGTGGTATAAACTTTGAAATCGCTTACCTTTTAGCGCCATGTTGCGTTCATGTTGCGTCGACGAGGAATGCCTTCTCTGCAGCGGCAAGCGCTTCGGCCTCGTCCTGCACCGGGAACAGGTGACCGTAAACGTCCATCGTGAGCGTGATCGAGGAATGGCCGAGGCGCTCCTGCACCGCCTTCGGCGGCAGCTCGAGTCCGCCATCGGCGCGGCGATTGCAGCACCAGCTCGCGAACCAATGTCTCATCGCGTGCATGCCGTATTTCGCCACGATGATGGCGCTGCCGTCGCTATTCTTCCGGCCCGAGTCTCTCACGACGCCGGCAGCGATCAGCGTCGGTGCGAAGCCGTCGCGGACGAAGTTGTGATAGCCCTGCAAGCCACCCGTGGTCGTCGGGAACGCGAGGTCGAGTTCTCCCGGCGGGCATGCGAGGTTCCACTCGCGCAACGCATTCACTACCATCGGGGGAAGGGGGACCGTCCGCCGCCCGGCCGACGACTTGGGCGGGCCGAGGGCTCGGTCACGGTCGGCCCGCTGGCGGACGTGCAGTCGCGCGTGGTCGAGCTCGACGTCCGCCCAGGTCAGGCCGAACAGCTCTGATGCGCGCAGGCCGGCAAACCGCCGCCGTCAAGATGATGGCCCGATGGCGTCCCTTCGCGGTGCTGACGATCGCGCGGATTTCTTCGGTGCTCGGAATGTCCACGCCGTAGCGTAGGCGCGCTTTCTGACGCTTCTCGACGCGCGTCGATGCTGTCGGTCGCCGAGCCATCTCCCTCACCACATTTCGGACGACCTGCCCTCGATCTTGGGCGTCGGCGAGAACTCGGCCGAGCGAGCCGGTCGCGAGCCGCACAGTCGTCGGCGAGCGTCCGTCATCACGCAGCTGATCCTGCCACGCTCGGACAACAGGCACGGTCAGCTCCGTCAGCCGCCGCGCGCCGAGGTAGGGGACAATGTGCAGGCGTGTGTGGCGCTCGTACTGGCCGACGGTCCCGGCTTCCAGCCCGGCCCTCCGAACTGCTTGGAGCCAAGCTGTGGCGGCCTCGGCCATTGTGACCGTCGCCCGGTCCGCGACGTGGACGCGGTCGCCGACCTCGGTCGTGGTCCGCGCGGCCCACGCGTCGGCTTCCTTCTTTCTGGCGAAGGTCTTCAGGCGGCGCTTGCCGCTCTGGTCGGTGTAGTCGACCACCCATGACGACTTTTCCACGCCCTTGCTAATCCAGGTGCGCTTGCGGACGCTCACGCTTCAGCCTCAAGCTGAGAAATCGTCTTGCGGACAATTATTCGTGTCTCGTCGCCGATATCTTCATCTACGATATTAGAAAAAGTTCTAGCAATCAGAAGTATAGCTCGATTAACGTCCGCGTCTGGGGCGGATTCTCCGTAAATCATCATCGTAGTAGTAAGGGCGTCCAACATTGCTTTGACGGTGTCGTCAATCTTAGGCGGTGGAAATTTTGCTTCCAATACTTCTACTATCTCGGCGTTCATCGATCGGTCGTTCTGCTCTGCCGCAGCCCTAATCCGGTCGCGGAGGCCATCCGGCAGTCGGAGTAAGAGCTGATCGGAAGCGCGGCCTGTTTTCGCCATTCCACCTGACTCCGAATTTTTCCTATCACTGTGATGTATGCCCCTTGACGTCAACCTCACTCACAGTGATATACATCACAGTGATATAGAGGATGTCGTTCCATGGACGGAACCCAAGGCGAAATTATCTGGGGCGTTGAAGAGATCGCCAAGATCATCCGGCGCACTAAGCGCGCCACTTTCCACCTTTTGGCGAAAGGTGAATTGCCGGCGAAGAAGGTGGGCGGCCGCTGGGTCGCTTCTCGCCAGAAGCTGATGGCGCACTTGTTGGGGGAGGCTGCGTGATGGTCTCCGACAGCACCGCCGCACGTGAGGCTCGTCTTCGGAGGCGCATCGCCAAACACGATCACCGGCTGGAGAAGACGCCTTCCCGGCATTGGATCCGCGAGCACTACGGTCCTGGCTACATGGTGCTTGGCGGAAAGACCGTCGTTTCTGGCTGCTGTCGCCGCGAATACGACGACAAACTCGACGATGCCGAAGCGTTTGCTGGCAGGCTCGACGCGACGGTGGCGCCGTAATGGCCACGAGGCTGAAACCCGGCCCGCCACCGGCCAGCCGACCCCGCCCGCTGGTCCCGGCACTTCGCCGGGACTTCCTGTTGTCCGTGAAAGAAGCGAGCCAGGCGATCCAACTCGCCTTTAAACACGCTCGACAATATTCGGAGTGATCAAGGTGCAGAACGCAAGAAAACAAAGCCCGTCCGACGCGCTAACGTCAGTCGGACCAAGCGAAGCGCAGAAAGCAACAGCAGATATATTGCCGTTTCCGCAAGAAAAATCAAATGACCTTCCGACAGATTACCGCGGCTGGGCTTTGTTCCACGCGGCGAACGGATTTCCCGTCTTCAGATTGAGGCCAAACAGCAAGGTACCGTTGGGTGGCTTCAGTTGGCCGGCCGAAGCGACGACCGATCCCGACACCATTCGTCGGATGTGGACCGCGGCGGATGGATCGTCCAACGATTACAACATCGGGCTCGCGATGGGCCGTGGTTTCGCCGCGATCGATGCCGACTGCAAACCGAAGCTGAACGCCGACAAGACGCCAAAACTCGACGAGCAGGGGCGACAAATGTTCGGCACCGGCGTCAAGACGCTTGAACAGTGGGATATGTTTGACGAACTGCCGAAAGGGTATCGGCAGACGACGGCGAGCGGCGGTGTTCATGTGATCCTGGCGCTTCCGGAAGACGCCGAGATCGGCAACAGCAGCAGCAAGATTGCGGACGATGTCGACGTGCGCGGCCGCAACGGTCTCATAGTCGGCGCCGGCAGCACGATCGACGGCAAGGCGTATGTGTGGGAAGGCGGCAAGCGCGAAGAGATGCCGGCGGAATTTGTGCGGCGGTGTGGCGCGCCGAGAGAGCGCGCGAAGGATTCTAAAGTGCCGCTCGTCGAGCTCGACAAGCCGCAGAACATAGAGCGTGCCAAGCAGTATCTGACAGACGATGACGGAGCGCGCGCGTGGTATGCCGAAGGTGCCAGCCGTTATGCCGTAGCGTGCCAACTTAAAGATCTCGGCGTATCTGTCGAAACGTGTTTCGAGCTCATGGCCGAACACTGGAACTACGACTCGGATTTCGACCGGCTACAAGAGAAGATCGAACACGCTTATGAATACGGCCTAAATCGGCCAGGCAGCGCCGATCCGGCCGCGGAATTCAGCGACGATGAAGGGTTGCTCGACGTGCCGCTCGGCGTGTCGCCTTATGAGCCATCAGCACCGTCGAAGTCGACCGGCGCCGTTCGGCGCGGCACGCTCAGCGACCTCAGTGTCGATACGGACTTTAAGCCACCGCCGGAGCTGGTGCGCGACACGATCCCCGATGGCGGCGTCGTCGGCTTTATCGCGGGGCAGTCCGGCGCACTGAAGACGTTCGTTGCGCTGGAATTGGCGGTGTGCCTGGCGACAGGCGAGGACTTCGCCGGGCGCAAGGTCGAGCGGACCGGCGGCGTCGTGTTCGCTGCGTTTGAGGGCGAAGGGACGATCCGCGGCCGTCTGAAGGCGCGTCGCAGCAAGCTGGACGACCCGTTGAAGCCGTTGCCGATCACAGCACTGACCGGCTTTGGCTCTATCGCCAGTGTCCAAGACTATCAGGCCTTCGGTGATGAGATCGTGCGCGCTGCGGCCGACATGAAGGGACGTAACGGTGCGCCATTGGTTGCGGTAGTCGTCGACACCGTCGCCGCGGCAGGAATGATTCTTGAGGATCGCGAGAACGATCCCGCGGCATGGCAGGCGGTGTTCAACGGGCTCCGGCCGATTGCTCGGCGTATCGGCGCACCGATCATTCTGGTGCATCATTACGGCAGGACGCCCGCGCCGGAATGCGCGGCTCATCCAACGCTCGCGCTGGTGCGGACTTCGTGTTGGCCGTGACGTGCGACCGCGATGCGCAGACCGGCGAGACGTCGAACCATCGCATTGCGTTGGAGAAGAACCGCGACGCGGTTGAAGGCCCGATCGCAAGCCTACACCGCGAGCCCGTTGTCATCGGCCATAGGCCGGACGGAACGACGGTGACCTCGCTCGTGCTGTCCTTCAGCAAGTCGACCTCAGTCAAAGCGTCGGCAGAAGGGAAGCCGGAGCGCATATTTCGAGAAGCATATGAACGTGTCGTGAAAGATGTCGGAGATGACACCGTGTCCGTCGAAGAGGTGCATAAGGTGTTCGTCGAAATATACGACGGAACGAAAGAGGCAATCCGGAAGGCGTTTCCTCGCGCCAGGGAAATCCTTGCCGACACCTTCCAGTTCTCCGGCAGCGACACCACCGAGAAAATGACGTTCATCAAGCGCCAATTCGAAGCGTCCGCACGCGAAGAATTCCAAGATGAATTGGCGCACTGAAAGGTCACCGTTGGGACATGTCAAAGCGCCCCCGGACAACGGACATGTCCGGACATGTCCGTTGTCCGGTCGAGCGGCCAAACCGAGACCCCGCCCGGGGGGCTAATGGACTGACCCATTCAAAAGAGTCCGTACCGGGATTCCGCGGAGGCTCCGTCCGTGCGACGCTGGGAGATGCGAGCAGGTATTTCCGTCACGGTCTCGGCGTTCGAGCGAAAGCAGCTCGAGGCAATCGCTTCAGGTCGGACCACACCACAAAAGCACGTCTGGCGAGCGCGCATCGTGCTGCTGACGGCCGATGGGCATGGCACCCACGCGATCATGGCGGCCACCGGCAAGAGCAAGACCAGCGTCTGGCGATGGCAGGAGCGTTTCGCCGCCGACGGTGTCCAAGGTCTGCTCTCGGACAAGTCTCGACCGCCGGGCAAGGCACCGGTGTCCCCTGACAAGGTGGACGAGGTGGTGCGGTTGACCCACGAGCCGCCGCCCCACGAGGCAACCCACTGGACGGCACGAGCCATGGCCAAAGCCGTGGGGCTCGGTGTCATGACCGTGCAGCGGATCTGGGCCGCGCATGGCCTCGCCCCGCATCGCTGGCGAACGTTCAAGCTCTCCCGTGACCCCGCCTTCGTGGAGAAACTGCGCGATGTCGTGGGGCTTTACGTGGCGCCGCCGGCCCACGCCGTGGTGCTGTCGATCGACGAGAAGAGCCAGATCCAGGCTCTCGACCGCACCCAGCCCGGCCTGCCGCTGAAGAGGGGCCGCGGCGCCACCATGACGCACGACTACAAGCGCAACGGCACCACGACGCTGTTCGCCGCGCTCAACGTCCTGACCGGTGAGGTCTTCGGGCAGACCATGCAGCGCCACCGCCATCAGGAGTTCATCCGCTTCCTGAACGCGCTGGAGCGAGACATCCCGGCCGGACGGATCGTTCACGTCGTTCTGGACAACGTCTCTTCGCACAAGACGCCCGAGGTCCGCCGCTGGCTCGCCCGCCATCCGCGCTGGACCTTCCATTTCACCCCGACATCTTCGTCATGGCTGAACGCGGTCGAGGGCTTCTTCGCCAAGCTCACCCGGCGGCGATTAAAGTACGGCGTCTTCACCGGCGTGGTCGATCTGCAGGCTGCCATCAACCGCTTCATCGCCGAGCACAACGAAACCGAGGCCAGGCCATTCCTCTGGCGCGCCGATCCCGATGACATCATCGCAGCTCGAAAACGAGGGTTCCGAGCGTTTAGAGTCAATCCACTAGCACATGAGGTGGATGTCGATGATGGCCGTATGTGGCGCTTCACCTTCGAAACGAAACAGGATGGCGCCGCGGGCGCCTCGGAAGTCGCCGGTGCCACCCAGAATTGCAGCTTCCCCGGGAGCGTTGGAGACGCGTCCGGTCTCGCTCAGAGGCGCGACACGCGAGTTGATCCGCTCGCCACGGAACGTGCCGTTCTCGAAGAAGAATATAATAAGTGGTGGCGCGGGCGTCATCTGTGTCGCCATCTGGTGCGACCGGCGTGATGACCCAGCGGAATCGGCCCTGATGAGGGCCATCCAAATCTACCAGGTTGCGCACACCAAAGCGGGGTCGTCCAGCTCCGAGCCGGGGTGGCCGTGCTCCACGTGCGTAACTTTCCGGTCTTGCTCTTGGAAGTCTCGAAGGGAAACCCTGGGCATTATTGCTCTTGCTTCAAAACCACGAACGCCGCCAGCGCATGTTCACCCGCTTCCGCGAAGATACAGCGCATAGTCTGCTCGTCCTGTAGATCGCAGCGGTACACGGTCGTGTCGTCGACGTCGGCGATCACGACCGACTGGCCACTTCCATCGATTGCCCCAATTGCCGGATGCGATTGCCCCTCATACGTCTCGCCGGCGTGGGTTGCCTTTCCGCTCGGCGACCTATGCTTGACCGTTTGCGTTACGCGAAAAACCGGCCCCTCCTGATCATGAATCTCAAACTTCAATACTTCGAAATCGTCGGGTATGACGCTCGTCCGGCCGTCTGAGATGATCGATGCTCCTTCGACGGCAGTCCAAGTTCCCGTCAGGTCCGGCGTGAAGTCTTCAGCCGCAGCCGAGCCGGTTATGCAGCAGGAAATCGTTCCAGTAACCAATGCACGTATCCAGGTTGACATGCCCACGGCTCCTCTCGCGTCGACGAAGTTCATTATCCGGGATCACCATCTGGCTCACAAGTCGGAAGCGTAGTGCCGAGGGGAGCGGGACGCTAGTGGATGGCCCGGATCACGAAGGGGTTCCAGTCCGGGATTTCTCTGAGGCGGGTTCAATGCGAGACTGCGAGATACGCATCGGGATCGCATTCACACTGTCGACCAGCGACGTTGAGCGGCTCAAAGTCATCATTGCCCATCCGAAGAGCTCGCAGAAGCACGTCCGGCGCCCCGATCGTCCTTCTCAGCGGCGACGGCCTCGGGACCTACGCCATCATGGCACAGACGGGCAAGTCCAGAACGCAAGGTGCTGGCCTGGCGCCTCAGCAACACGTTGGCGGCAGACCCCTGCGTGGAAGCGCTGGAGGAGGCCCTTGCCCGGTTCGCTCCGCCATCGATCATGAATACGGACCAGGGCAGCCAGTTCACGTCCTGGGCCTGGATAAGCCGCCTTCAGACGGCCGAGGTGAAGATCTCGATGGACGGCAAAGGCCGGTTCCTGGACAATATCTTCATCGAGCGCCTGTGGCGCTCTCTGAAATACGAATGCGTCTATCTCCACGCGTGGTCTGGCGGCCGCGACGCCCGAGCTGGCATCGGGCAGTGGATCGTTCTACAATCAGCGGCGCCCGCATTCCGCCCTTGGCGGACCAACACCACACACCGCATTCCATGCAACCATCAACCAGGAACGAACCGATCAGCAGATCCCGGCAGTAGCTTAAAACACCGCGCAAACCGTCCAACCGATGGGGAGCACCTCAAACTACGCCATGCTGCTTCTTCTCGGCGCCGCCCACGGCGTCGCGTTACCGACGTTCTTCGGTCTCTATTCGCGTGCTGCTGGGACCGCCGAGCAGGGGTGGGTTATGGGGGTGTCGATCGCGCTCTTCGCTCTCGCCGCCGGCATCGGTTCGCTTATCGGGGGCGCGCTCGGGGAACTGACGCTTGTCGCCCCCTTCATGCTTTGTGCAGCGATGAGCGCACTCGCATTGCTGGTCATGGCCGTCGCCCGGCGCGTTCCGGACATGCGCAGCCTGACGGCGCGTGAGTGAAGGTGCGCGCTGGTCGCCGCAGCAGACGGTCGAAGCAGAGGAGGGCCACAAGGAAGGTGGAACGATCGAACTCGTGATCGGGGAGGTGACGCTGCGCATCGGACCTGACGTGGCGCCCAGCCGGATCACCGAGGTCGTCAGGGCGATCCGGGCGGCATGATCCCGGCGGGCGCGCGGGTGTTCGTCGCGACCAGGCCGGTGGACTTCCGCAAGGGGCCGGCGAGTCTGATGGCGCTGGTCGAGGCGAGCGGCGCCGATCCGTTCTGCGGCGCGCTCTATGTCTTCCGCGCCAAGCGGGCCGACCGGGTGAAGATCGTGTGGTGGGACGGCACCGGCCTGTGCCTCTTCGCAAAGTGTCTCGACGAGCGCGGCTTCCACTGGCCGAGGATCGAGGACGGCGTGAGGCCCGCCAGGCCGCCCGTCAGAGGACCGCCGCGCCGATCGTCGCCGAACTGTTCGAGCGCTGGACCAGCGAACTGGACCGCATGCCGCGCAAGGCCGAGACCGCCGAGGTGATCCGCTACGCCCTGCCGCGGCGCGCCGCTCTGGAGCGCTTCCTCCACGACGGCCGCGTCGAGCTCGAACTCCAACATCGTCGAGCGCGCCATCCGCCCGCAGACCATCACGCGCAAGAACGCTCTGTTCGCCGGCTCCGACGGCGGCGTTCGAACCTGGGCCACACTTGCCACGCTCCTGACAACCGCCAAGCTCAACGGCATCGACCCGCACGCCTGGCTAACCCTCACCCTCGAGCGCATCGCGAGCGGCTGGAGCAACCGTCAGCTCGACGATCTCATGCCCTGGCACCCGCTCCCCGCGTAGACGGCCCAGCGTGAGCGCTTACGCTGGAACGGGTATGCGCAGCGATCGGCACGCCAAAGGTGATCCGGGTCGATCAGGGAACCGAGTTCGTCTCCCGCGACATGGATCTGTGGGCCTACCGGCGCGGGGTCACGCTCGACTTCTCCCGCCCCGGAAAGCCCACGGATAACGCCTACATCGAAGCGTTCAACGCGCGGCTGAGGGCCGAGTGCCTGAACGCCCATTGGTTCCTCAGCCTTGCCGACGCGGCCGAAAAGTTGGAGGCTTGGCGTAGAGATTACAACGAGGAACGGCCCCACGGCGCGATCGGGAACAAGGTCCCGGCAACGCTCATGAAATTGGCACCCGAACCCAGCCCGGTGTGCCGATGAGAGCCGGAAAACGCTACCCTCCCGCGGGGGCACGTCGGGGAGCACTCCACAACACGAACAAAGTCCAGCTAGGAGCGGGGACACTTCGGGGGCAACGTGGTATTCGGCCATCGGTTGCCGGCGCGATTGGAACAGGGGCCGTTCGACGCGAGGGTTCGTCCTTCGATGGGATATGTAAGTTAAAGGCGTACCTGCGTGAGCATCAGCGGCGCAGCACGAAGATGTTCGTGCCACTGCACCACACGCCTGGCCACGCCCAGGCCGACTTCGGCGAGGCCCTGGTGGTGATCGGCGGGGTCCTGCAGAAGGCGCATTTTTTGTCTTTGACCTACCGCACAGCGACGCGTGCTACGTGCGCGCCTAGGCAGGCCGGCCCGAAGCTCTCACCTAGAGACGTCGGATCTTTCGAGCAACGCGCTGTACGTTGTACCCCTAGAGAGGCTCCGGAAGTTGACGTAGAGCTTGTCGTCGTCGAGCTGAGCGTCAATCAACGCGTTGACGCTGAAGGACGGGTCGGACGAGCTCTCCACCATGCCGATCTTGCCCGAACCGTCGGCGCTAAGATTTCCGGTGATCTCGTACCAAGTCCAGTCATCCGAGCCCTCACGACGCCATCTGCCTTCGCCCCAGAAGACGGTCCCCTGCTGCTCCTTAATCGTGAGCACCACCTCGCTGTTGTTGAACCGCGGTCCCGCGCCTCTGGCGTTCGTAGGTGACACCGCGGTGTATTTTCCGCTCCAGGCGCCGAGCATGTCGGTTGCTGGATCCGCGCTCGCCGCAAAAGCGATGGTCATGGCAAGTCCTGCGGCGCAGGCTGTCAAGGCACGTGTCATGGGTGGTCGCTCCCGTCTGGTTCCGCTGGCCGGTCCGTGTTGGGTGCACTTCAATCTGCACTCGTTTCGCAGCCTTGCCAAGCCTGAAGTCGTCAGCAGCCGCCCGGCGCAGATGGACACACCTCCGATAACCGGTGTTTGTGCCGTAGCGGGGCTTTCACCACCCCCGCCGCCGCGATCACCACCCCACGCTTCTGCAAGCGGCGGTTTTGTTAGGCGCTCATAGTTGGCGCACCGGTTCGTCTTCGCCGCACGCGCAGGACGATCTCTAACCCACTGAATATAACAAGAACGACGGCGGCCAGCGCGATCATGTTGAGCCCTACCGCCATAAAGCCGGCTGCGCCGATTAGGATGCCGGCAACGAAGCTCAAGATGACATAAACGTAGTTGATGAGACCCTTCTCGGAGATCGCGGGATGGGTCGCATGCTGCTCCGTCTTTCTAGCAGTCCCCAACTCGTCGATAGCACTCGCGAGGAACCGCACAAGATTACCGGTCATCACAGTCGTCGGCATATGGTGCCTGAGGGAAGCGCCATCAGCGTGTTTTGCAACGACATTGCGACTACGCCGAAAAGCGCGAGTGTGATCGCGTCCGGATCAGTCGGGTTGATGATGGGCGTTAGAATGATGTTGCAGAGAACGAACGCGCCGAGAAGCGCAGCTTCCGTGGCAAGAAGTGCCGGCACTGGAATAGTCGCGCCCTCAAACCGGCGGATTACTTGAACCCAGAATACTGTCGCAACGAAAAAACCCAAGATCACGACCGATTTCAATCGCGGGTGGCCATCTTGAACGATAAGTTGTTCGCCAAGTATGATCAGGGTTCCCGTGACGAATGCGACGAAGGTATGAAAGAGGCCGAGGTAACAAACCACATCCACCAGCCCGGCAACGAACGCGAGAACGATAGGCGCCGGCAAGTCGAGCACAAGGCGATGATGGAACTCCGCAGATGGCCTAGACTGATTGGGCATCATGTATACTCCAAAATATGTCAAATGTTTCCCTGTATTCGTCTCAGCTCCATTCGAAGAGCAGACCTATCCGCACCTCGTGGCGAATAGGAAGCAGTCATAGCGCAGGATGTCCGGCCAGTTGCGCTCGATGAGATCGGTTCGAACGCGGGCGGCAATGAGCGGACGGATGGCGCTGTGCGCCGCCAAGGGCTCGAAGGCGTAGAGCCGCTTTTGGAGATTCGCCCTCACCAAAGCCCAGATCCGTCTCGCTCAGGCCGCGATGGCCAACCGGCGACCGCCTGCACCGATCCGGCCCCATTCCCGCACCAGCACCCAGTCGCCGAAGAGCGTCGGCTGCACGGAGAGAGCGTAGAACCGCCATTTGTTGTGTTCGGGATCGATGCACGTCAGGTGCAGGTCAGTGGGGAAGAGGTCGAGCTGCATCACGCTGGCTCTCCTGCACTGATGGGTCGCTGAAGCCTCGATACGGTCGAGGCTGACACCCCCATGTCGCGCGCGATCTCGCGGCAACTCTCACCGGCTGCCAGCCGGTCGAGCGCCTTCTTCCGTTGATGCTCGCTGAGCTTGGGCTTCGGCCCGAACTTGACCCCGCGTTCCCGCGCCACCGATCGCCCGTCAGCGGCGCGTGGGATGATCCGGCCCCGCTCGTCCTCGGCCAAGGCCGAAAGAAAGGCGAGGAAGCCTCGCCCGATCGGTGTTGTGAGATCGAGGTGGGGCTTGTCGAGCACCTTGATGGCGGCCCCGCGCTCGGCAATCCGCTGCATGATGCTGATGCCGTCCATCATCGAGCGCGTCGCCCGGTCCCATTCGGCGACGATGAGGACGTCGCCGGTCCCGGGTGCGTCGATCGCACGCTCGAGCTGCGGCCGGTTCTTCACTGCCGTACCGGACGCCTTTTCCCGGAAGATGGTATCGCAGCCGGCGGACCGGAGCGCCCCGATCTGACGATCGAGGTTCTGGGATGGGGTCGAGACTCTGGCGTATCCGATCAGCATCCCTCACAGGGTGCCGAAACGGCTCCAAACCCGCAACGTGAATGTGCAACATACCATACCCACACCGCAGAAAGGCTCACCTTCTGGATCCGTTGCATAAGTCGTGAGTTCCCGCGTAGCGCTTGTCCTGGCGCTTCGGCTGTATGCGTATCGCCCCGGCCATGCGGACTTTCCGGTGTCGAGTCCGATGATCAGCAGGAGTCTCGGTTGAAACTGTTTCGATGGACCGCAGCAGGATTGATCCTTGCTGCATTCTCGCCGATTTACGGCATCGTCTTGGGATATATCATTGCAAGCGCCTTCAATTGCTACGTGCATGATGGTTTTGTTCAGCCGTGCGAAACACCGATCGGTGATCTCGGCCCTACACTCTACCGCATGGTTGGCAGCGGCTGGTATTTCTTGATGACGATGCCGCTCGCGGTTGTCACCCTCATCATGTGGCTCGCCGTGGAAGCCATTCGCCGGACTCGCACATAAGCGATCTCCGGTAGCGGCAGCACCGCGGCTCTCGGTGAGCCTCCCCACTGTGTTGGGTCCATCCTGAGGTATGGCTCTCAGGAGCCGGATTGAGGAGGACCGCGATGCCGAGGAAGAGGCACAAGGTTGAAGAGATTGTCTCGAAGCTGCGGCAGGTCGATGTTCGTTGTCGGGGTCCTCCAGTTTCGGCGTGACGTGCCAGCCGGCGCGGTCGAGGATCAGGGCAGCGTGAGCATCTGGATCGTGACCGTCAGCGCGAGGTCATTTGCTCCGGTCGGCCACGGGCACGGCAGGAGGGAGCCGGCCGATCAGCCGGTCGGCCATCACCACCGCGAGCCACCCGGCGAACGCGCCCGCCGCAGCCGCGATCGGAACCATCATGGAGAAGGTAAATCCTCCGATGATGAGGCCGATGATGAGCCCCGCACTGGCGCCGCGTCCCGGCGTCAGCCCCCGCTTTTCCATTACGAACCACGTCGGGATTCCGATAAGAAGCCCGCCGGGAAGGCCGATGAAGTAGCCTAGGGTCAGAAATCCGTTGACCATCTCCGCCCAAGCCTCTGAACCCTGTCGATCGATGCCGGGCGAGAGGACCGACCATAACGCCAGCCCGCCGACGAAGGCTCCCACACCGAGCGAGCAGCCGACGAACGATGCGAAAAGAGGCCCGAGAATTGCCCGAAGGATCTGCCGGCGCCTGCGCTGCCATCGGTCTGCGGGATGGGTGGACGAAGCCATTACCGCACGCGCAGCCATCGGCCGTTGCGTCTCTCTTTCGGCGGGTGGGCGAGCGCGCTGTCCAGCGGAGACCGCTGGCACAGACGTTCAGTGGAGATCGCAAGACCCGCCACACCCGTGGACTGAACGGGCCTTAGACGAAACCCACGATCGGCGACGACTATGACCGAGCTCATTGCCATGCGAACCCCCGTTGCCATTCCTTCGCCATGCGGTCCCTCCCTCCGGTCCGCTTTGGTGTCGGTGTCCCCTCGACTGCAGAACGTCAACGCAAAACGGGGCACCTCCATAAGCCTCCCCCATGGAAGTGGTCCATCCTGAGGTACGGCTTTGAGGAGCCGGACGAGGAGGACCACGATGCCAAGGAAGAGGCGCAAGGCTGAAGAGATAGTCGCGAAGCTGCGCCAGGTGGATGTGCTCACGGCGCAGGGCACGCCGGTTGCAGATGCGATCCGCCAGTTCGGCGCGACGGAGGTGACGTACTGTCGCTGGCGCAAGGAGTATGGCGATCTGAAGCACGATCAGGTTCGCCGGATCAAGGATCTCGAACAGGAGAACCCGCGGCTGAGGCGGGTTAGCGCTTACTCTAGATCGACGGCTTTGCTGATCATCTTCCAGATGCGCGTTCACGGTGCCGGTGTCGCAGTAGGGTAGGATCAGGGCGGCACCCTTGCCCTCGGCAGGACGGGCGGAGCCGAAGATCTGGTGCGCTGGTCGTGCGGCGCTGAGGGCCTTGTTCCCCGTTTCGCCCAACGCCGCGCGGGCATATTCTTCTGGCCGAGGCGCGCTTCGTCCGCCCACCAGAGCTCGAGCTCGCAGCCGGCGGAGCGCAGCGCCCCGATCTGACGATCGAGGATCTGGGACGGCGTTGAGACTGTGGCGTATCCGATCAGCATCCCTTACGGGGTGCCGAAACGGCTCATTTTATATAAACATGCGCGCGAGAGGTCCGAGCCCGGTCCCTTGAGGCCTCAGCCGCAAGGTTGGACCTCCCTCCAAGTCCCGAGGTCCAAGACCTAATCAAGCCGACCTCTCGGTGGACACGCGTCTTGCTCGGGCAGACTTTTAAGTAGAACGCCCTAAAGCTGTTACCTAAAGGAGGCTGAAAGTGAACCCAAAAATCACGTGGGACAGAATTTCTAAAGAATTGCGGAAACTACCAGAATTCGGATTTTATATCGACACAGACCAGTTTGGCGCAATGGTGCTCAGAGATCCAAACGGGTGGATTTTGGCGCACACTGCCGCCGATGCAGCAAAAATACTGCAAATTCGACGGTGAGAACTTGCTTCCACTTGCCTTGGCGTGTCGCTCTCACAAGCTCGATGACTTCCACATAGTTTCCAGGCGGCGAAACAATCGCCGTTCCGTCTGTTCCGGTTCCGTTGAAGCCGTTCTATGTAAACCAACTCAGCTTTCAGCGGCAGGCGCCCCGCCGGAGTGATAGCGCAAAAGCGTTGATTTCGAGATGTCTGCATCTGACAGAGCCCGTTGCGAACGCGCGATGTCACGGGGGGGGGGGGCTAAACTGAGCGTACACCGGCAGAAGTGGCACCGCTGAAGGTCCTCAGTCCAACGGTAGATCAAAGTGCATGACGTCTTCCCGTGTGCCAAGCTTAGTGTAGAGAGCGATCGCCGGCTCGTCGCCATAGTCGGCTTGAACATAGACGCCCGAGCCGTTTCGCTCTCGGGCAATCCCTTTCAGCATTTCGATCAGCGCCATTGCGATCCCGCGGCGACGCCATGCTTCTGCGACGGCGAGGTCGTACAAGTAAAACTCTGAGCGCTCCTGCTCGAACTTCGGCAATCCGTAGGCAACTAGCGCGCCAACAACCTCTTGGTTCTGAATGCTGACGAGCACCACGATGTCCTCTCGTGAGAGAAGGTGATCGCGATAAGAGGCCGTTTCGAAAGTGCCATCGAGGGGTGGATGGCCGGTGGCCGAACATGCTTCCCAAGCGGTTGTTGAAGCCAGCTTGGAGTGTCAATCGGCGCGGAAGTTTGACCCCTTATCGGCGTCCAATTTTGACCCCCTGAAGCTGGGTGATCCCGTCGGCGATGAGCTGGCCGGGATTGGCGCGGTCGGCGGGATCGACGCCCGTGGTGTCGGTTCGTGGAGTGGACTTAGGCGCGGTTCTTGAAGCGCCAGCTCTCGTTTCCGGTCTCGACGATCTCGCAGTGGTGCGTGAGCCGGTCGAGCAGCGCGGTAGTCATTTTGGCGTCGCCGAACACGCTGGGCCATTCGCCGAAGGCGAGGTTGGTGGTGACGATGATTGATGTCTGTTCGTAGAGGCGGCTGATCAGGTGGAACAGGAGCTGTCCGCCAGACTGCGCGAACGGCAGGTAGCCTAGTTCGTCGAGGACCACGAAGTCCAAGCGGCTGAGGTAGTCGGCCATGCGACCCTGACGGGCTGAGCGGCCTTCCGCCTCGAGTTTGTTGACGAGGTCGACGACGTTGAAGAAGCGGCCGCGAGCGCCGTCGCGGATGCAGGCCCGGGCGATCGCGATGGCGAGGTGGGTCTTGCCGGTCCCGGTTCCGCCGACCAGCACGACGTTGCGCTGATGGGCCAGGAACTCGCCGCTGGCGAGGTCGCGGATCAGCGTCTCGTTGATCGGCGTGTCGTCGAAGGCGAAGTCCTCGACGTCGCGAGCGAGCGGCAGCTTGGCGATGGTGATCTGGTACTTGATCGAGCGCGCCTGCTTCTCGCTGATCTCGGCAGTGAGCAGGTCGCCGACGATGCGTTGAGGCTCGTGCTGGCGCTTCACCGCGGTCGTGATGATCTCGTCGAAGGCGGCCTTCATGCCGTAGAGCTTGAGCTCGCCCATGGTGGTCAGTATCGCGGAACGCTCCATCACACGGCTCTCCTGAGGGTGTCGTATCGGGCACAGTCGGCGGTCGGCTCGACGGCGAGCCGCAACGCTTCGGGCGTCATGATCGTGACCGGCGGCGCGGGGTCCCGGCGCCGGGCGAGGATGTTCAGGACAACGTCGGCCGAGCAGACGCCTTCGCGCAGCGTCTCGGCGCAGGCCGCCTCGACCGAGGGTAGGCCGTCACTCAGCACCGCAGCCAGGATCGCCACCATCTGACGATCCCCGTCCTCGACGCTCGCGAGCTTGCGCCGGACCTTCTCCAACCCGGCCGGCAGCACCCAGTCCTTGAACGGGGCTCCATTCCTGAGCGCGCCGGGCTTGCGCGCCAGCACGGGAACGTAGTGCCAGGGATCGAATACCGTCTGACCGCGGCCGAAGCAGCGCGAGTGGTCGCCGACGATCCGGCCGTCCTGGCGCAGTTCGATGCGGTCGGCATAGGCGCGGATCTCGACCGGGCGACCGATCGCGCTCGCGGCGACCGAGTACTTGTTGTTGTCGAACCGCACGAGGCAGGTCTTTGATACGGAGGCCGGCACGGCGTGGAAGCCGTCGAACCGCCCGGCGTAGGGAACGAAGCTCGGGCGCTCCGCCTCGAACGCCTCCCACACGGTCCGGTCCGCGAACTCGGGATGACGATGCGCCTTGGCGTATGCGATCGCCTGGTCGAGGAGCCACGCGTTCAGTTCCTCATAGCTCTTCGCCCGGACGCGCGGGGTGAAGAACCGCTCGCGCACCAGCCCGACCTGGTTCTCGACCTGACCCTTCTCCCAGCCCGACGCTGGCGTGCAGGCGACCGGATCGATCAGGTAATGGCTGCACATCTGCAGAAAGCGCCGATTGTAAGCGCGCTGGCGGCCGACGAGGATCGTCTCCACCGCCGTCTTCATGTTGTCGTAGATCCCTCGCGTACAGGTGCCTTTGAAGAAGGCGAACGCTCGGTCGTGGGCGTCGAACACCATCTCCTGGCTCTCGCGCGGGTAAGCCCGCACGAACAACATCCGCGAGTGACAGAGCCGGACGTGCGCGACCTTCACGGTCGTGGTGACGCCGTTGATCAGAACGATCTCGTGGCTCCAGTCGAACTGGTAGGCCTCGCCCGGATCGAAGCTCAGCGGCACGAATGCCGCCGATGAGGACGACCGCTCGCGCTGTAGCCCGCGGGCATAGCGCCGGACCGCGTCGTAGCCACCCTCGTAGCCCAGCGCCCGCAACGCCTCGAAGATCCGGATCAGCGTCAGCTGCTCCCGCGCCGCCCGTCCCTCGTTCTCCGTCAGCAGCTGGTCGAGGTCGTCACGCCAGGGCCCAAGCTTCGGAAGCGGCTGCACCTCGCGCTCGTACTCGAACGCCGTCGCCCCCGACCGCAGCACCTTGCGCACCGTGTTCCGCGATACGTGCAGCTCGCGCGCGATCTCCTTGATCGTCTTGCCCCGCACAAAATGTTCGCGACGGATCCGCGCGATCGTGTCCACGCACTTCATCCCCTGATCGCCCGTCCTCGACAAAGACAGGCACCATGCGCAACCCGCGCCTCAGGGGGTCAAAATTGGACGCCGATCCCCCGCTCTATGGGGTCAAAATTCCACGCCGGATCACAGAGCAGCCGGGCCTTGCGCTCGGAGCGGCTGCCGTAGAGCTCGCGCCGGAGCTTCTCGATCTGAAGCTTGAGATGGGCGACCAGGGCGGCTTCGCTCGACTGTGCCGCCTCGGCGGCGAGACGCGCCGCGCGCTCCACGCGGATCATTGCGTGGGCGCTCGCAAGGTCGTCGGGGAGCGAATCGATGGCGGTGTTCACGCCGTCCAGCGAATCACGATCCCCTGCGCTCGCCAAGGCAAAACGTCACCCGACCGACGTCGGTCGCCAAGTCTCCTGCGGATGGCGCCAGTCGATGCCCTCGAGCAGATAGCCGAGCTGCGCCGGGGTGATCGTCACCGCGCCGTCGGCCGGCGAGGGCCACAGGAAACGGCCTCGCTCCAGCCGTTTGGTGAACAGGCACGCCCCTTGGCCGTCATGCCAGATCACCTTCAACAGGTCGCCCCTGCGGCCGCGAAAGCAGAACAGGTGGCCGCCCAGCGGGTCGCGCCGCAGCACCTCCTGGACCAGGAGCGACAGACCGGGGAAGCCCTTCCGCATGTCGGTGTGGCCGGTCGCGAGCCACACCCGCACACCGCTCGGAACGGGGATCATCGCCGCTCCAGAACAGCAACGACACGGGCCAGAGCCTCGCCATTTACATCCGCACCGACAACGATCCGCCGGCCACACGCGAGGACGATCTCCATCATCGAAGCTGCTGCAGGGGCCTCGGGCCGCGGCTCTGGCGGCTGCGCCTCCGCCGGAGCGATGACGGCCGGCACGAACGTCTGCGCGCTCGGCGTTCCGGCAGGCTCCGCCTGAAACGCGCGCCGCCACGTCACCAACTGCGAGCGCGAGATCCCGTGGCGCCGCGCCGTCGCCGCGACCTGCCGCGGGCCCGACAGGCTCTCCAGCACGATCTTCAGCTTCTGCTCATCGCTCCAGCGGCGCCGACGCCCTCTCTCGACGACCTCCAACCGCTCGAACGCTCTGTACGTATGCCTGTCCATACGCACTGTTCTCTGCCGCACGACCCAGACCCCACAAGGCGGCCTTCACCGGCTTTCAATTACCCACATTTGTCGAAAATGCAGCCATCGCCGTTGGTGGAACATTCATTAATTCTGACGTGATTCTTTGACCGGCACCAAAGCCTGAGGGGGCGGTGCCATGGACGAGGGCGGGAACGCGTGGCTTGATGACGAGCTTGCCGGGTGTAGCTTCGTCGATGCGCGTCTGACGAAGCGCCTGCGCAAGCTTCTGGAGACGATGGAGGGAGCCGTGGGCTCCAGCATTCCTCTGGCCTGTCAGGATTGGGCGAACACGAAGGCGGCGTATCGCTTCTTCTCGAATGATCGCATCGACGAAGCGCAGATCCTCGCCGGCCATTTTCAGGCAACACGCGATCGGTTCAAGGCGAGTGAAGGGCCGGTGCTCGTTCTGCAGGACACGACCGAATTCTCCTATCAGCGGGAGAAAACGGAGCCGATCGGCCTCACCAAGAGCACCAACAGCGGCAGGGACAAGGCCGGCAGACTGCGCAAGCACGCGGTTTGCGGATTGCTCATGCATTCGAGCCTTGTGGTGACGTTGGAAGGTCTGCCGCTCGGGTTGGCCGCTGTCAAGTTCTGGACGCGGTCGAAGTTCAAGGGGACCGCCGCGCTGAAGAGGAAGA
Source organism: uncultured Alphaproteobacteria bacterium (assembly GCA_963771975.1). Classification (GTDB taxonomy): domain Bacteria; phylum Pseudomonadota; class Alphaproteobacteria; order Rhizobiales; family Amorphaceae; genus Acuticoccus. The sequence continues at coordinate 50,979 of CAVYVL010000007.1, forward strand.
TCAATCCGACCCGCGTTCCGATCGAGCAGAAGGAGAGCTTTCGCTGGCTTGAGAACTTGCGGCAGTCGAACGCTCTGCTGGACGATCCCGCCCGCTCAGTGCACGTGGGAGATCGGGAAAGCGACATCTACGAGCTGTTCTGCCTCGCCGAGGAACTCGGGACGCACATCCTTGTAAGAACCTGCGTCGACCGATTGGCGGGCGAGGGAGACCATACGATCGCCACCGAGATGAGCACGGTGGAGCCCTGCGGCGTCCATACCGTCGAGGTGCAGAGCGCCAAGGGTGCGATCGAGACGGCCGAAGTCGAGTTGAAATATCATCGCCTTCGCGTTCTACCGCCGATCGGCAAACAGAAGCGCTATCCTGCGCTGACCCTCACCGTGCTTCATGCCAGAGAACGCGAGGAGCCGGTCGGCCGACCCAGGATCGAGTGGAAGTTGATGACGGATCTGCCTGTGGAATCGCATGCACAGGCCGTCGAAAAGCTTCAATGGTATGCGCTCAGGTGGAAGATCGAAGTCTTCCACAAGATCCTCAAATCCGGTTGCAAGGCGGAAGACGCCAGACTGCGGACAGCGGAACGGCTGACCAGGCTCATCAGCGTCTTTTGCATTCTCGCATGGCGGGTGTTCTGGATGACCATGGTTCGGCGTGCACACCCCGACGCCCCGGCTAGCATCGCGCTGACCCCGACCGAGATACGCATCCTCGACCGCCTCGTACCACACAAGACGAACCACACTCCGGCCCGTCAAACGATCTCCGTCTACCTGACGAAGCTCGCCCGCCTCGGTGGCTATCTCGCGCGCGGCACCGATCCTCCACCAGGCAATACGGTCATGTGGCGCGGCATGAGCCGTCTCACCGACATCAGCCTCTCCGCTGACGTCGCCGACACGCCGCAACGGCTTGCCGTTCGGCGAGGTATCGGTCGCCTCCTTGTCGTAACTGAAGTCGGCATGGGTCATCCGTCCCGCCGTCTGATGCGTGCGATCGATGACGGGAACATGCGCCTCGATCCCGCGCTCTTCGATCCACGCCAGGAACGGGCCCGACCCGTAGGCCTTGTCCGCGGTGAGAACCTGCGGGGCCGCGTCGTGCCGAACCCGCAGTCGTTCGATCATCCGGCGTGCGGCTTCGGGCTCGCGGCAAGCGCTCGGGCGCCGCCTGGACGCCCAGCACCACACCCGATCCGGTGTCGACGAGCGCGTTCATGCCGTAGGCAAACCGCGCCTTGCCGTGCTTGCGGCTCAGCGCTGCCGCCGGGTCGGTCAACGACACGCGCTTGGCCGCCGAACGGCGCACGCCTTCCAGATCCGGACTGGCCTGGTCGAGATCGGACAGGTATTCGCGCACGGCCCGCGAGGCCTGATCTGCGCTGGGGAGGTCGGTGACGGACGCGACACAGCGATCCTGCGCTGCCGACGCCCGCATGTGGCTGCCGTCGACCGCCACATGGGAGGTGCTCGCAGTGCCCGCCGACAGACACTGTTCGACCGTCGTCTCGAACACGGTCCGCATCAGATCGCTCTCGCGGAAGCGACCGTGGCGGTTCTTCGTGAAGGTCGAATGGTCGGGGACCTTGCCGGCCAGATCCAGCCTACAGAACCAGCGATATGCGAGGTTGAGGTCGACCTCCTCGCAGAGCCGCCGCTCGGAGCGAATGCCGAACAGATAGCCGATGAGCAGCATCCGAACCATCAGCTCCGGGTCGATCGACGGCCGCCCGGTGGCGCTGTAGTGCGCGGCCATGTGACGACGCACGAAGCTCAGGTCGAGGACCGCATCGACCCGTCGCAGGAGGTGACCGGCCGGAACGCGGTCCTCCAGATTGAACTCGTAGAAGAGCGACGCGTGCTCGATCTGATGGCCCATCATCGCGTTGCTCCGCCTTCGCCCTACTCGCAGAGTATCGATTTCAGATCGGCGGTTTCCCGACCATCAACGACTGGCGTTTTTCAACAGCCTCGAATGTTTTTAAGATACGACGTCCACGTGTTGGGATGAGCGGCAGCGTGGCGTTCACAATGGCTTCCGCCGATGATAATATTTTCCGCGCAAACTGCGGAGCATTTCTCGACAGGACAATTGAGATCATCAATGGAAAATGACCCTGCAATTGATTTTCAAATTGCCATCAATGCCATAAGTGAAGATCTCGATGTTGAGTTTAAGAGATCTCTGCCTTTGTGAAATAATGACGGGAAGGCCAAGCTAGCAAAAGAGATTTGTGCTTTGTGCAATCATGGTGGAGGATGGATCATACTAGTGCACCGACTCACACGGATGGTGCAATGCAGCGTTGGAGCTTGGCGAGAATGACGTCGGCGGGTTTGGTCCAGACGAAGGGCCTGGGATCCGCGTTCAGCTCGGCGATCCAGCGGTTCAGCGCCGCCTGAAGGTCGACGAGGCAATGGAAGACGCCGCGGTGGATTCTCTGGCGGGTCAGCTTCTATAACACGGTCTCGACGGCGTTGAGCCAGGAGCCCCCGGTGGGTGTGAAGTGAAAGGTCCAGCTGGGATGGCGCGCCAGCCAGGCCAGAACCTTCGGGTGCTTGTGGGTGGCGTAATTGTCCAGCACGACGTGCACCGGGCGATCGGGCGGGATCGACCGGTTGATCGTGTTCAGGAAGCGGATGAACTCCTGATGGCGGTGGCGTTGCATGTTCTGGCTGATGACCTTTCCGGTTGCGATCTCCAGCGCCGCGAAGAGGGTCGTGGTGCCGTGGCGCTTGTAGTCGTGGGTCATGGTCGCCGCCTTTCCGGGCTTCATCGGAAGGCCTGGCTGAGTGCGATCCAGCGCCTGAATCTGGGACTTTTCGTCGATGGACAGGACGATCGCGTTCTCCGGCGGGTCCATGTACAGGCCGACGATGTCGACGAGTTTATCCGCGAAGGCGGGATCCTTGGAGCGCTTGAAGGGACGCAGACGCTGCGGCGCCAGATCCCAGGCCTTCCAGATCCGCTGGACCGTGCGCAGGCTCAGGTTCATGGCCTCAACCATGGCGCGGCCGGTCCAGTGCGTGGCCTCGGAGGGCGGCGGCTGACAGGTCTTCTCGATGACCTGTGCAACGATCTTGGGCGGGGTCGGCGGTGTACCGGGCTTGCGGGTCTTGTCGTGCAAGAGGCCCTCGACGCCCCTTCAGCATAGCGTTGCTGCCAGCGCCAGACGGCCGGACGCGAGCAGCCCGCGCTTTCAGCGACCTTGAGAACCTGGACACCTCCGATAACCGGTGTATGTGCCGTCGTGCAGCAGCGTAGGCGCTGGTTCGGCGGGCAGCCTGGCTTCCGGCGAGGTCGATCAGCGGCTTGAAAGGGCTGCGAAGGCCCCTTGGCCCGCCCGAGGCGGTCAGGCGGGCGCAGTTCGCCTGTCGAGCCAACACCATCGCTTCATGTTGTACGCGATGTTGGCGAGGGTGATGCCGGCCTCGGCACGGGTCCGGCCGATGGTGCGCACCACGAGACCATCACGCTCTTCTGGTGGCCGAAGCAGTGCTCCACACGGGCCCGCACGACCGACTTCTTCCCGTTGGCCCGGGCGTGGTGCCGCGGCATGGGTGACCCGGTGCCGCCGGATGATGCCGTGCCGCCGGTCGACCGAGATGTGGCTCTTGTAGCCGAACGTCGGCACGGCAATGTCGATCTGCGGCGCCCCATCGGCGGCGGGCTTGGCCTTGGAGAATTTCATCGTCCAGCGCGCGTCGGTGTCCTTCTGGCGCGCCTTCGCGGGCTTTTCGGGCCAGATCTCGCCGGCCGAGCAGCCGCCCTTGATGGCTGCCTTCTCCGTCCGTCAGCCGCTGGCGCGGGGCGGCCACCAGCGTGGCGTCGACGATCTGCCCGGACATCGGCAGATAGCCGGCTTCCGTGATGGCGCGGTCCAGCCGTACGAACAGTGTCTCCAGCGCGCCGGCGGCGATCAGCGCCTCGCGAAAATCCCACAGCGTGTTCGCGTCCGGCACGCTGTCGCCGGGGCCGAGCCTGCAAAACCGCATCCAGCTCAGCCGATCCTTGATGAGATACTCGGTCTGCGCCAGCGACAGGCCGTGCATCGCCTGCAGCACCAGCATCCGGAACTTCAGCACCGCATCGAGCGGCGGCCGGCCTCCCTTCGACCGGTCGGGGCGCCCGATCGCGCGTTCGAGGTCGTCCCGGAACATCTCGAAATCCACGGTCGCTGCGAGCTTCTCCAGCGGATCACCCTGCGCCGAGAGATCCTGCAGCCGATGCTCGACGTCAAAGAAGCCCGGTTGATCAGACGCCATCCATCCCTCCCGACGAATCCCCTGCCGGAAAGGGAATCACGGGCTGTCACGTGGGTCCATAGGAGTTTCCGGAGGCGTCCACCTGCGGCTGGCGATCGGAGGCGAGCACGATCCGGGCACGCTGGACGTGCTTGAACGGGCGCGAGCGATCGCCGATGATGGCCTTCAGACGGTCACGATCGTCAGCGGCCAGGAGAATGCAGACGGTTTGCGAGCCATAGGCGCAGCCTACACCGCCTCGCGCCGCTCGTGAACCATTTGTCTGCATCAGTGCACTAGGAGGCGCAGACAATAACGAGGTTTATCGTGATGGGTGGCGGGCACTCCCCCACCTGGAGGAAGTGAGGGCATCCTCGCTAAGTGAGCGCCGATCGTGGCGGCAGTGTCGCGCCGTCAGGTCCGCCCGTTCGGCGGAAGCATCTCGTTGCATGCCACAATTACTTTCAGACGAAGGGCACGACGATGGCGGGCGGCACAACGAAGCATAACAGTACGACGAGCCAATGCCTGTATCTGGCGTAGCCGGCCGATGCAGCCCAAACCCGGATCCCCTGAAGAACGCAGGCCATAACGAGATAGGCCGTGCCTGTGACGCGGAGGTAAATGTCGATGGCCGCACCAAGTCCCCGCGGCTCTTCCATGGCGATGGGCCCCCAATAGGCGGACCCCCAGAACACGGCGAGTACGACGAGCGCCATAGTGAAAGATACGATGAACTGTCCCCAAAGTCGCGCCGTCGCAGGCCAAACGTAAAGTGAAAAGATAAGTAACGTCAGAAATAAAATGCCGGCAGGCGCCATTACGGGGGGTCTTTCAAAAATCCAATAGAGCTTTTCTCAGCCTGTGAGAGCCGGAGGCAAATTCTATTCGGAAAACCGCCATTCTCAAAGCAAGTCGTGAACAGCTCGTTAACCTGGCTCGATATGATGGACGGGGTCGACCTCCTGGAGTTTCACGCGGCGGTGAGCACCAACCGCGCCGCGGTGAAGGCGGATAAGGCTGTTGCGGCTCTGCTCCACCTGGAGCTTGCCCGGGCGTTTGGGGGCGGAGGTGGAGTGGCGCCGAGCAGCGTTAGGACAGCCCAGCCTAATCGGCGCCTGAAGTGTCGGCGACGTAGCGTTGAGCTGTGGAACGTAAGCGGTCAGTGTGATCGTAGATATTATCCAAAGATTCGATCTTCACTCGCTCCTCCTTCTCCCCATCGAAAAGGCTAACCGCCTTGGTGCGGCCATTAAAATGAAGCCGCGCGAGCGGCCGTCGATTGTTGTCATCGACTAGAATTCCACAATAGGTCTTCTGGTCCCGAATGTAGATCCGGTTTGCCGGGATGACGCTGCGCACGATCGCCTTCATAATCATGAAGCCTTCAAGTTCTTCCGGCGTTGTTACGATTTCGTCTTCGGGAACCGAAGCAGATGGCGAACTCTTCGTCATTGTAGGTTGCGGTGCTTGCCAGGGCGTTTGAGAGGCGTGTCGCGGTCGGAGTGGAGGGTCAGCCGTCTGGCCGGCGCGGTGGCGACGGTGAGCAGCATAAGACGCCCAGCGCGGAGAGGACGCGCCGTCCGCCGGCTCGGAGGTGAAATGGGCCGATCGCGGCAGGCCTCTTTGCGGTTCTTCCAATTCCTGCGCGCGAACCAACCGGCGCTCCGTCCGATCCGACCTTTCAATTGATGAATGCGCGACTGTTCGTTACAAACCGCTATCGGATAATCGAGTGAATGATGCCTGATCATGGCCTCGGGCTGGAGCTCGACAATCAGCTCTGCTTTGCGCTCTACGCGGCGACGAACGCCGTGACGCGGATGTACCGGCCCTTGTTGGCGCAGGTGGGGATGACCTACCCGCAGTACCTCGTCATGCTCGTGTTGTGGCAGGAGGGGCCGCGGCCGATCGGCAAGATCGCAGACCGCTTGCGGTTGGGGCCGAGCGCCGTCGTGCCGTTGGTGGACCAGCTCCAGCGCAACGGGTTCGTGCAGCGCCGCAAGGACGCCAACGACCGCCGCATGGTTTTCATCGAGCTGACGGACGCCGGCCACGAGGTGGAGCGCCAGGTCGCCGATGCGCGGCAGATGGTGGTCTGCCGCCTCGGCCTGAGCGACGATGAGATCGCCGCGCTCCGCACCGAATTGACCGATCTGACCAGCCGGATCGACGCGAACGGCGCGGAACCGGCCTGAATTGCAAGGCCACTGCGGACAGCCGGGGCAGGGGCGCGATCGGCACGCAGAACACGCCGCCCGATCAGGGCCAGCGCACCGTCGGCGGCATGGAGGAGAGGATCGAGACGCGACGTTGCCGCCGGTCTTCAGGCCGAACAGCGTGCCGCGATCGTAGAGGAGGTTGAACTCCACGTAGCGGCCGCGGCGGACCTGCTGCTCCTCGCGGTCGGCCTCGGTCCAGGGCTCGTTCATGGTGCGCCGGACGATGTCGGCGTAGACGTCCATGAAGGTGGTGCCGATGTCCTTGATGAGGGCGAGGTCGGCGTCCCAGTCGCCGCTCGCCAGATAGTCGGTGAAGACGCCGCCGATGCCGCGCATCTCGCCGCGGTGGGGCAGTGAGAAATAGTCGTCGCACCACGCCTTGTCGCGGGCGTAGTCGCCGACCGGGTGCCGCGCGTAGGCGTCGCGAAACGCCTCGTGGAAGGCGATCGTGTCCGGGTGGTCCTGGCCGCGCCGCCGGTCGAGCATCGGCGTGAGGTCCGCCCCGCCGCCGAACCACTGCCGTGTGGTCACGACGTAGCGCGTGTTGATGTGCACCGTCGGCACGTGCGGGTTCAACGGGGTGGGCGATCAGCGAGATGCCGCTGGCCCAGAAGCGCGGGTCCTCCGCGGCGCCGGGGATCTGCGCGGCGAAGTCCTCGGAGAAGCGGCCGTGGACGGTGGAGGTGTGGACGCCCGCCTTCTCGAACAGGCGGCCGTGGATCATGCCCATGGTGCCGCCGCCGCCCGTCGGACCCGTCGGCCTCGGTCGCGCGTCCAGCGGCTCGCGCACGAAGCGGCCGGCCGCGCCGTCGCCGCCGACCTCGTCCTCCAGCGTCTCGAACAGCGCGTGGATGTCGTCGCGCAGCGTCTCGAACCAGGCTCGGGCGGTGGCTTGCGCGTGTCGGCAAGCGTGTCCGGATCGGGCTTCGGGCCCGCCCTTCGTCTCGGTCATAGTCAATCCTTTCGTCGGCAGCGCGCCTGCGAGACGGTGGCCGTCAGCAAGGCCGATGCCGACCGCGACGGCAAGGTTCAGCGAGCGCGCGCCCGGCACCAGGGGGATGCGCACCCGCGCATCCGCCGCATCGTGCACGTCGTCCGGCACGCCGGCGCTCTCTCGCCCGAACAGGAGCGTGTCGCTCGATCGAACGCAAAGTCCGTGCAGCGCGCGTCTCGGCTGCGCGTGGTGAAGAGCACGATGCGCCCGGGCACGGCGGCACGAAAGGCCGCGAACGTCGGATGGCGCGTCAGCGGCACGGTGGCCGCATAATCGAGCCCGCCGCGGCGCACGGCACGGTCCGAAAGGTCGAACGCGGCGGGTCCGACGATGTGGACGCCAGCGCCGAAACAGGCGACGGTGCGCAGGATCGCCGCGGTGTTCTGCGGGATCTCCGGCTTCATAGAGGGCGACATTCATGTCCCGTAATCGCAGGTCGTGGTTCGAACGAGTGGCACCATCGCGTTCATCATTTCAGGCTGTTTCTGAAAGGACGAACGGTTTAGGACAGATTTGCGACACCGTGTCGGGTGGGTCCGATCTGGACAGCGCGCGGCGCAGGCAGGGTGGCATGTGCGTAGCATAGCGCGAGGCGATGGGAGAGAGGGTCGTGGCGACCACGGAACCGAACAACGAGACACGCAGAGGCGAACGGCGGAGACGCGGCGCGACTTTCTCTACATTGCGACGGGCGCGGTGGCTGCAGTCGGCGTGGCTGCCGTCGCGTGGCCGTTCATCGATCAGATGAACCCCGACGCAGCGTCGCACGCGATGGCCTCCATCGAGGTGGACATCGGCGACTCGGCGAGGGCGAATTGATGACCGTGATGTGGCGCGGCAAGCCCGTCTTCATCCGTCGCCGCACCGAGGAGGAGGTGGTCGCCGCGCAAGGAGACCCCGCTGTCCGACCTCAAGGACCCCGATGCGCGCAACCCGAACCTCGACGCCACCGAGGCGACCGACGTGAACCGCGCGGTGCAGGGCAGCGAAGACCTGCTCGTGATGATCGGCGTCTGCACGCACCTTGGCTGCGTGCCGCTCGGCACCGCCGGGCGACTTCGGCGGCTGGTTCTGCCCCTGCCACGGCTCGCACTACGACACCGCCGGGCGCATCCGCAGCGGCCCCGCGCCGGAGAACCTCGCTATTCCGCCGTATACCTTCGCCTCCGACACGTCGATCGTCGTCGGCTAAGAAGAGAGGACCGCACATGGCCGGTCACGGAACTTCAACACCCGCTTCGAGCCGAAGAACAAGACCGTTCGCTGGATCGATTCCCGTCTGCCGATCTTCTCGCTGATGAACGAGCAGGCGATCGACTTCCCGACGCCGAAGAACCTCAACTACATGTGGACCTTCGGCGCCATCCTGATGTTCATGCTGGTGGCGATGATCGTCACGGGCATCGTGCTGGCGATGCACTACGCGGCGAACACCGAGCATCGCGTTCGACCGCGTCGAGCACATCATGCGCAACGTGAACTTCGGCTGGCTGCATCCGCTACATTCACGCCGTCGGCGCCTCGATGTTCTTCTTCGCCGTGTACCTGCACATCGCGCGCGGCCTCTACTACGGCTCCTACAAGGCACCGCGTGAGATCCTGTGGATGCTCGGCGTCATCATCCTCATCCTGATGATGGCCACCGCGTTCATGGGCTACGTGCTTCCCTGGGGCCAGATGTCCTTCTGGGGCGCCACGGTGATCACCAACCTCTTCTCGGCGATCCCGCTGGTCGGCCCGCCGATCGTGGAGTGGCTCTGGGGCGGCTTCGCGGTCGACAATGCGACGCTGAACCGCTTCTTCGCGCTGCATTACCTGCTGCCGTTCATGATTGCCGGCGTCGTCGATCCTGCACATCTGGGCGCTGCACGTGTCGGGCAACAACAACCCGACGGGCGTTGTCGGTGAAGTCGTCGAAGGACACGGTGCCGTTCCACCCCTACGTGACGATGAAGGACGCGTTCGCGCTCGTCGATCTTCCTGCTGCTGTACGCCTAGTTCGTGTTCTACGTGCCGAACTATCTCGGCCACCCGGACAACTACATCCAGTTCGACCCGCTGGTGACGCCGGCGCACATCGTGCCGGAATGGTACCTGCTGCCGTTCTACGCCATCCTGCGCGCCGTTCCCGTCCAAGCTCGGCGGCGTGGTCGTGATGTTCGCGCTCGCTGCTGATCCTGCTCTCGTCATCCCGTGGCTCGACACGTCGCAAGCGTCCGCTCGGCCCGCTACCGGCCGATGTTCAAGATCGCGTTCTGGGTGTTCGTGGTCACCTGCATCATGCTGGGCTGGCTCGGCGCGCAGCCGGCGGAAGGCATCTACGTCATCCTGGCGCGGATCTTCACCCTCTACTACTTCGCCTTCTTCCTGGTGCTGATGCCGCTGCTCGGCATCATCGAGACACCGAAGCCGGTGCCGAACTCGATCTCCGAGGATGTGCTGGCGAAGTCCAAGAAGAAGGGCGTGCTCGGCGCGCACGAGCTGCCCGACCACCCTGCGGGCTCCGGAGCCGGCCGGCCCGAGGGTGCCACCGCCGCGCCGAAGAAGGATTGATCGATGCCTGAGACGACGGCCCGCACGCCGCTGCGCCACGCTCGGCAGGCGCGTCGGCACCGCCGGGCTTTCGGTCTGCGCTCCTGCTGCGGCACCGTCGCCCTGACGGGATCCCTCGACCCCCGCGCAACGCGGCCGAGGGCGAGAGCAGGTCACGTCGTCGAAAAGCAGGACTGGACGTTCGCCGGCGTTTTCGGCCAGTACGACCAGGCGCAGCTTCCAGCGCGGCTTCAAGGTCTACCGCGAGGCCTGCGCGGCCTGCCACTCCATGCGACTGGTCGCGTTCCGCAACCTGACCGATCCGAACGGCCCCAACTTCTCCGAGGCGGCAGTCGAGCAGATCGCGTCCGAGTACACGATCACCGACATCTCCAACGAGGACGGCCAGCCGTTCGAGCGGCCGGCCGTGCTGACCGACCACATCCCGCTCGCCGTATCCCGAACAAGATCGCCGCGGCCGCCGCCAACGGCGGTGCGGCTATCCGCCGGACTTCTCGCTGATCGCCAAGGCGCGCGCCGTTCACCGCGGCTTCCCCGGCTTCATCGTCGACGCGTTCGCCGGATACGCCGAGAACGGGCCGGACTACATCTACGCGCTGCTGCAGGGTTACGAGGAGCCACCGGAGGGCGTGCGATGAGGTGCCGGGCAAGTACTACAACCCGGTCTTCGTGGCAACGGCAAGTGGATCGCGATGCCGCCGCCCCTGATCGGACGACCGGTCGAATACACCGACGGCTCACCGCAGACGGTCGAGCAGTACTCGGCCGACGTCTCCGCCTTCCTGATGTGGGCCGCCGAGCCGCATCTCGAGGAGCGCAAGGAGATCGGCTTCCGCGTGATGATCTTCCTCTCGGTCTTCGCGGTGCTGCTCTACTGACGAAGCAAAAGTTCTGGCGCAACGTCGAACATTGATCGACAAAGGGCCGCCGACGGGCTTTATCGTTGGCGCCGGCCCCTTCCTTTGAGCCCCCTGTGGCAGCCGCGATGCCGTGCCTCGCCCATGCGAGCCGCCCATGCAGACGCGACGTCGTCGCGCCCTGACGAGCCGGTGACGGCCCCCTCCGGCGGCGTGCTGCACGATCGGCGTCTTCTTCCTCGTCGTGGGGCCGAGCGGGGTGGGCAAGGACTCGCTGATCGACGGCGCCCGCTCGCGCCTGCGCCGGCGCCATTTCAGCCTGGCGCAGCGCGTGGTCACGCGACCCCGCGAGGCGGGCGGCGAGGACCACGAGCCGATGGAGCTGGCCGCGTTCGAGGCCGCCGTAGGCGGCGGGCGCCTTCGCCGTCACCTGGGGCGCGCACGGCCTGCGCTACGGCATCCGCGGTGAGGCGCTCGCGCCGCTGGCAGTCCGGTCGCAACGTCATCGTCAACGCCTCGCGGGGCACCATCGGCGCGTTCGCGGCGGTCGCGCGGCGCGTCGTCGTCATCTCGGTGACGGCACCGCCCGAGGTGGTCCGTACGCGCCTCGAAGCGCGCGGGCGCGAGGACGCTGCCGATGTCGCCGCCCGCCTCAGCCGCCGCGCGCCGCGTAGCCGGTCGCCGCCAACGTCGCGGTGACCATCGATAACGGTGGGCTCTGGAGCGAGGGCATCGCCGATTTCGTCGCCGCGCTTCTGGGTGCGGCCACGGCTTGCCGCTGCGCCGTGCGCCGCATGCCCGTCGCGCATGCCCGGCGAGGCCGGTCGCCTTCATCCACCGCGAGGCGCGCCGCTCATCAGCGCCCAGGTGATGCGCCGTGGTGCGACCGACGTCGTCGGCGCGGCGCGCGTGCGCGTGCGCCTCGCCGTCGGGACGCGGACGCGCTCGTCGCCCCGGGCAGCATCGCGCTGCCGCGATGCGGTGTTCGACCGTCTCGGCGCTCGCGGAGGGCAGCGAGGTCGTGCTGCGCCGCGCGACGCAGCCGGCCAGCCGCGACGTCTCGGCGCAAGATGGCCGACGAGCCGCTCACTGCCGCGCGGATATGGCCGCCGTCGTGCGCGACATCGTCGATGGGCGGTACGGCGAGGCCGAGATCGGCGGGCTTCCTGGTGGCCGCCGCCCAGCAGCTCTCGGTGGTGGAGATTGCAGCGCTCACCGACGCTCGCGCGGGCCGAGCTCGCGCCGATCGCCTGGGACCGACGCACCTCGTCGTCGACAAGCACTCCCTCGGCGGCGTGCCCGGCAACCCGATCTCGCATGATTGTGGTGCCGATCGTCGCCGCGCACGGCATGGCGATCCCGAAGACCTCGTCGCGGGCCATCACCTCGGCGGCGGGCACGGCCGACATCATGGAGTGCGCGCGCGGGTGGATCTGTCGCCCGCGGACCTGCTCGCGCGTCGTCGACGACGGCGGGGGGCGCCATCGCCTGGGCCGGACGCATCTGCCACAGCCCGCTCGACGACGTGATGAACGCCATCAGCCGCCCGCTCGGCGTGCGCGTCGCCCGGCGCTCGATGTGTCGTCGATCCTGTCCAAGAAGCTCGCCGTCGGCGCCACCCATGTGGCGATCGACATTCCCGTCGGCCCGGCGGCGAAGGTGAAGACGGCGGCGGAAGGCGAGGCGCTGGCGCGGCTGTTCGAGGACGTGGGCCGCGCGGTCGGGCTCACGGTGCGCGCGGTGGTGAGCGACGGCGCGCTGCCGATCGGCCGCGGCGTCGGCCCGGCGCTGGAGCTATGCGGACGCGCTGGCGGTGCTCTCACGGCGCGCCGCACGCCCCGGCGCGCGCTGCGTGCCAAGGCGCTCGAACTTCGCGGGCACGATCTTGGAGTGGGACGCGGCCGTGCCCGACGGGCACGGGCGTCGCCAGAGCCGCGCAGCGCTGCTTGGAGCGGCGCCGCGCTGGACGCGTTCCGCGCGATCGTCGCCGCGCAGGGGCGCTCACGCGGCGCGTCGGCCGGGCGCCTTCACGCGCACGCTCTCGGCCGCGCGCTCCGGCACGCGTCGCCGCATCGACGTGTTCGCCGTGGCGGGGCTCGCGCGCGCCGCCGGCGCCCCGCTCGACAAGGGCGCCGGCGTGCGTCTCGCTGTGCGCGGCGGGCGACACGGTCGCCGAGGGCGAGGTCGCTCGCCGACGTGGTGGCGAGCAGCCAGAACGGGATCGACGCGATCCGTGACCAGCCGCGCAGCAGGCGATCTCTCCGCTATCGCCTGACGACGGCCGGCCGGGCGGCGTCAGCCCGAGAGGGCGACGATCAGGAACGAGATGACGAGGTCGACGACCACCAGCGCGACGGCGACCTCCATCGTCACGCCGAGTGCGATGCGCAGGATGAGGAAGTGGTAGCGCAGCGCGACGCATCAGCGCGACCAGCGTGGCGAGGATCGCCAGCTGGTCGCCCATGAACCCCGCGCCCTGCAGCAGGAACGGGATCGTCACGATGAGCCAGCTGAGCGGCGCGGCCCAGTTGCGGGCGACGACGTACGAGCACATAGCTGCTCGTCACGCCGAGCGGCTGGGCGAGAAGCGCCAGGACGATGGGGAAGGCGATCCAGTCCAGCGCGAGCGCCGGCAGGCGGGCGACGAACGCCTCGGCGAACGGCGGTCTGCGCGTCGATGCGCGAGAGGGCGAGCACGCGAGATCGCGTCGATCGGCAGGATCAGAGATGACCGCGAACGAGCGCCAGAAGCCCGTCGATGGTGCGGTCGAGGAGGGTCGAGCCCGTCCGGCCGATTGCGGAACAGGCGCCAGGCGCCCTCCAGCGAGCGGCGGATCTCTCCGCGACGCTCATGCGCGCGCCCGCTCCTCAGTGAGCGAGGTCGCGCGGGGCGCGGCCGACGCTCAGCCGCGCCGGTTCATGCCGCGAGGACGGCGTCGATGATGGCGCGGTAGGCGCGGGCGAGCGTGCGCAGTTCGCTCGACCGAGGTGCGCTCGTTCGACTTGGTGCATGGTGTCGCCGACGGCGCCGAACTCCACCACCGGGCAATGGTCCTTGATGAACCGTGCGTCGGACGTGCCGCCGCCGGTGGTCGCCTCGGGGGTGACGCCGGTGGTCGCGCTCTACGGCGGCGGTGACGGCCGCGATGAGCGCCTCGTCCTTGGTGAGGAAGGCGCCGCCGTGGCTCGGCTGCCAGCGCGACGTCCACCGCCGCGCCGTCGCGCTCGCCGCGCGTCGATGCGCCGCAGCAGTTCCTCGCGCAGCGCCTCGGGCGTCCAGACGTCGTTGAAGCGCACGTTGAAGCGCAAGGCGGCCGCCGCGGGGATGACGTTCCAGGCCGGGTTGCCGACGTCGATGGAGACGATCTCCAGGTTGCTGCGGTGCGAACTGCGTCGGTGCCCTCGTCGAGCGGGGCGAGCAGCGCGCTGGCCGATGGCCAGGAGCGTCCGGCACCGGGCTTGTGCGCGAGGTGCTGGTAGGCGACGTGGCCCTGGCGCCCGTGCACCGTCACCGTCGGCGGACATGCGAGCCGCGGCGGCCGATCTTGATGGTGTCGCCCAGCCGCTCGCGCGAGGTGGGCTCGCCGACGATCGCAGGCGTCGATCGGCCGCGCGCGGCGGCCCAGGCCATCAGCGGGCGCGGTGCCGTCCTGCGCGGCGCCTTCCTCGTCCCCGGTGATGACGAAGGAGAGCTGGCCCGGCGCGCCCTGGCTCGGCCCAGTCGCACGGCGGCGACGATCATGGCGGCCACGGCGCCCTTCATGTCCTGCGCGCCGCGGCCGTAGAGGGTGTCGCCGTCGATCTCGCCGCCGAAGGGGGCGTGCGTACCACGCGTCGCTCCGCGCCGGGCGGCACCACGTCGACATGGCCGGCGAAGGCGAGATGCCGGCCCGCAGCCGCGCGTGGCGAAGAGGTTCTCGCACCGGCGTGCCGGCGCTCGTCGAACGTCATGCCGCTCGACGGCGAAGCCGGCGGCGGCGAGCGCGTCCTCGACGATGTCGAACACGGCGGGGCCGGCGGGCGTGACGCTGTCGGCGCGGATCAGCCGCTGGGCGAGTACGGGTCGAGGCCGGATCGAGGTCAGCCACTCAGCGCCCGCGGTGGTTGGCGGCCGGGACCGTACGGCGTTCGGGCCCCGTTCGCCCGGGAGCAGGCCGATGACGAAGAAACGCCAGGACTCCGACGAAGGGGATCGCCAGGACGACGCGCCGCCCAGCCGGTGAGGCCGCGGTCGTGCAGGCGCTTCACCGCCAGCGCGACCTGCATCCACATCAGCGCCGCGAGACGCCAGGAACATGAGCGACACGCCGAGGCTGGCCGTAGCGCCCAGGATGGTCTCGCCGTCGAAGTCGATGATCGGCAGCGCGAGGGCGATCGGCATGGTCAGCGCCAGGCACAACAGGTTGCTGAGCCAGAAGCACCTCGCGGTTGATCCGCCCGTCGAACGCCGAAGCAGCGCCCAGGCGACGGTCGTGGGCGGACTGCCCGAGGGCGGCAGCCGGCGGTCGGGTGGAGGTCGGCAAGCGTCAGTCCCTGAGGAGCTCGTTGATGGACGTTTTGGCGCGGGTGCGCTCGTCGACGCGCTTCACGATGATGGCCGCCGCGAGCGACATCGTTCACGTTGCCGGTGCCGCGAGGTGTCGACCGAGCCCGGCACGACCACGGAGTAGGGCGGCACCTCGCCGCATGAAGGTCTCGCCGGTGGCGCGGTCGATGATCTTGGTGGAGGCGCCGAGGAAGACGCCCATGGAGAGCACCGAGCCGCGGCCCACGCGCACGCCCTCGGCGACCTCGGAGCGGGCGCCGATGAAGCAGTCGTCCTCGATGATCACGGGCGCGGCCTGCAGCGGCTCCAGCACGCCGCCGATGCCGGCACCGCCGGAGATGTGGCAGTTCTTGCCGATCTGCGCGCAGGAGCCGACGGTGGCCCAGGTGTCGACCATGGTCCCCTCGTCCACATAGGCGCCGAGGTTCACGAAGGAGGGCATCAGCACCACACCGGGCGCGACGAAGGCCGAGCGGCGCACGATGGCGCCCGGCACGGCGCGGAAACCGGCGGCTCTCGAAGTCGGCCTCGTCGCCAGCCGTCGAACTTCGAGGGCACCTTGTCCCACCAGCGTGCGTCGCCGGGGCCGCCCGTCGATCGCTTCCATCGGGTTGAGGCGGAAGGACAGCAGCACGGCCTTCTTCAGCCACTCGTTGACCTGCCAGCCGCCGTCGGTCGGCTCGGCGACGCGGACCACGCCGCGGTCGAGCAGGCCGAGCGCCTTGTCGACGGCGTCGCGGACGCGGCCGGTGGTGCGCGCGGTGATGGTGGCGCGCTCGTCGAACGCGGCGTCGATGGTGGCGGCGAGGCGATCGCGCTCAGACGGGGTGAGGTGCATCAAAAACGTATCCGGCTTCGTCAGTCAGACTGACATAGGCGATCGTCGCGCCGAAGGATACCCGGATCAGCCGCGCATTTGGGCGCGCACCGGTCGGGCTCGTTGCCGCCCCCGCGGGTACCGTGCGCGGGGCGGACGGGTGGCGGTCGCGGCTCCGGTATCGAGCCGCTAGGCCGAGGCCTCCAGCGCGACCGGGCAGACCCGCTCCAGGAAGGCGGCGAGATCGTCCGTGACGTACTCGACGTGGGGGGCGTTGCGGCCCTCGAGCTCCCAGTCTTCGCGGAACACCTCGCGCGTGCCCTCCGGCACCACCAGCACGGTGCGCATGCCGCGCGCGTGCGGGACCTCCAGATTGCGCGACAGGTCCTCGAACATCGCCGCGCGCGACGGGTCGATGCCGTGCTTGTCCCAGAAGCGAGTGTAGGTGTCGGCGTGTGGCTTCGGGATGAGGTCGGCGGCGACGATGTCGAAGATGTCCTCGAAATGGTCGTTGATGCCGAGACGGTCGGCGATCGCCTGGGCGTGCGCGATGGTGCCGTTGGTCATGATGAAGCGCCGGCCGGGCAAGCGCCTCGATCGGCACCGGACAGGCGCGGGTTCGGCTCGATCGTCGAATGGTCGATGTCGTGCACGAACTCGAGAAAGCCGTCCGGGTTGATGCCGTGCTCGACCATCAGCCCGCGCAGGGTGGTGCCGTAGCGCTTGTAGTAGTCCTTCTGCAGGGCGTGCGCGGCCTCGCGCTCCATGTTGAGGAGCTCGGCGACGAAATCGCCCATGCTGCTGTCGACCTGCGCGAAGAGGTCCGTGTGCGGCGGGTAGAGCGTGTTGTCGAGGTCGAAGATCCACGTGTCGACCGCGGCGAAGGCGGACAGGTCGCGCGGGTTCGCGTCGCGGCGCTCTCGGACGGGAGCGGGGTGGCGTGGGGCATGACGTCTCGCTACTGACCCGGCACGACGACGGCCGCCCGGAGGGAGAGACTACACATTCTGTCCGCCGACGCAAAAACCCAGTGGCCCTATGATGTTGCGGAGCATGCACCGGAGCTTGCGGTGCCGGCGGCGCTGCTCACGTGGCGCCGCGCGCCGTCGGGGCGAGGGTCGGGTCGCCGCGGACCCAATCGGGACTGGTCGACACCGCCGCGCGCCCTTTCAGAGCCTCGATCGCCTCGGCGAGGACGCCCATGATGCGCCCGCGTTCATCCTCGGAGAGCCGCTCCAGGTCGAGGAAGATGCGTGACGCCGGGCCATGCGCGTCGATGATCGGCGCGCGGCCGGCCTCTATGTCGAGCACCACGTAGGGCACCACCTCACGCTTGATGCCCTTCAGCGAGATCGGCGGCAGCGGCACGGCGCGCACCAGGTCTTGCACCAGCACGAACGTCTCGGCGGAGAGGACGATGCCGCCGGGCTCGGCGATCTGCTCCAGCCGCGCCGCCAGGTTCGCCTCCGCTCCGATGATCGTATAGTCCATCCGGTCGGCGCTGCCGAAGTTGCCGACGTTGCAGTAGCCAGTGTTGATGCCGATCCGTGTCTGGATCGGCTGGACGATGCCCCGCCGGCGCCACTCGACGTTGAGTTCGCGCAGCCGTCGCTGCATGGCGATCGCCATCTCGACGCAGGCCCGCGCATCCTCCTGCGCGCCCCGCGTTTCGGGGTCGCCGAAGAAGGCGAGAATCGCGTCGCCGATGAACTTGTCCAGCGTCGCCCCGTGCGCGGTCGCGATGGTCGACATCTCGGTAAAGTACTCGTTGAGAAGCGACGTGAGCTCCTCCGGCTGCAGTCGCTCGCTCGCCGTGGTGAAATCCTTGATGTCGGAGAAGAAAATGGTGAGTTTCTTGCGCTCGGTGGAGATCGTCGTGTCGCGTTCGCCGGAGAAAATGCTGCGGTAGACCTGCGGCGAGAGATACTTCGAAATCTTCATCGAGATGGAGGCGAGGAAGGCGTTGGTTTCCTCGAGCTCGGCGTTCATTTGGCCGAACTTGCGGGCCTGGCGCCACTGCATCCCGGCGAAGCCGATCCCGAACACGCCGGCCCCGATGAAGTAGGCGAGGAGATACTTGAAGGCGAACATGTTGTTGGCGATCGGCTGCTCGACATCGATGGACTGGATGCCGCGCACGTCGCCGACGGCCCAGTCCGTCTTGGGGCTCTCGGGTGGCTGTTGTGGCAGGCGACACAGCCTTCGCCCATGATGACCGGGGCGGCGAGCCGGATATGGCGGTCGAGCAGCGAGCCCTCCAGCACAGTGATCGGCTGGCGGTCGGCCCCGGCCTCGCGGAAGGTCGCCAGCGCGTCGGTCTCGAAGCTGTCGAGCGCATGGGGCGGGCGGCTGGTGAAGACGTGGTCGGACACGAAGCGGTAGCCCATCTGCTCCCCGTTGCCGCCGACGACGTTGCCGAGCTCGATGGAAAGCGTCGCGGGGATCGGGATCCCGCCCTGGATCTCGGCGTAGTTGTGGGCGGATGGCCACGCCATCGTTCGCGAGGACGCGGCTGACGACGTTCTTGGAATAGTAGGAGCGGATGTCCGTCAGCATCGTGTTGAGGGTCGATGCCTGCGCGCGGAGGGCGGTGTCGGAGATGTGCCGCAGGTCGAGCCAGACGGCGAGCGGCAGAAGCGCGAGGGCGAGCATCACCGCGCACAAGACCACGAGCGGCTTGTCGCCGACAATTCGCAGGAGCCGATCCATGACGCGCTCGCCCCCCGTGTTATCGGCCCGCGCGGCGAAAAAGATCGGAGGCCGCGGGGATCCTGGCGCGGCAACGTCGTGCCGGCCGCTCATCCTGAGCCGTCACGATACTGCAGTTTTAAGGCGTATTAAAGTGCGTTGGCAATCGGGGGTTCAACTTGGAGCCGGGCAAGCAGGCCCGGCGCCGGTTTGCCTCAGCGGGTGATCAGCGTGCCCGCACCGCCGTCGGTGAACAGCTCCAGCAGCACCGCATGCGGGGTCTTGCCGTTGAGGATGACGACACCGTCGACGCCGCGCTCCAGCGCCGCGATGCAGGTCTCCACCTTCGGCACCATGCCGCCGGAGATGACGCCGGAGGCCATCAGCCGGCGCGCCTCCGCCACGGTGAGCTCGCGGATGAGCTTCGCCGTCGGCGCCCGAGCACGCCGTCGACGTCGGTGAGGAAGAGGAGCCGCGTTGCGCCCAGCGCGCCGGCGATGGCGCCGGCGAAGGTGTCGGCGTTGATGTTGTAGGTCTCGCCGTCGGCGCCCTGGGCGACGGGGGCGATCACCGGGATGATCTCCTGCTTGGCCAGCACGTCGAGCACGTCGCGCCGCACCTCGACGGGCTCGCCGACGAAGCCGAGGTCGAGCACGCGCTCGATGTTGGAGTCCGGGTCGCGCATGGTGCGCTTGAGCGGCTCGGCGAGCACCATGCGCCCGTCCTTGCCGCACAGGCCGACGGCGCGCCCGCCGGCGGCGTTGATGGTGGAGACGATGTCTTTGTTGATGGAGCCGGCAAGCACCATCTCGACGATCTCGACCGTGGCGCGGTCGGTGACGCGCAGGCCGTCGCGGAACTCGGACTTGATGTTCAGCCGCTCCAGCATCTGGCCGATCTGCGGGCCGCCGCCGTGCACCACCACGGCGTTGATGCCGGCGAGGGTGAGGAGCGTGATGTCCTCGGCGAAGTCGCGCGCGAGTTCCGGGTCGCCCATGGCATGGCCGCCGTACTTCACGACGATCGTCTTGTCGTCGTAGCGCAGCATGTAGGGCAGCGCCGTGGCGATGATCTCGGCGCGGAGCTGGAGCGTCAGCGGGCAGGTTGTCGGCGGGGGTCGACATGGGCATGGCGTCTTTCGGTTGACCGAGCGTGCCTAGCTTGGCGACCCGGCCCGTGCAAGACCGTCTCGGCAGGTGGAACCGGCGCGCACAGCGCGCCGGTCGTTGCTGTGAGGCGGCGCTACTGCGGCCTGCCGCCGTCGGTGCCCTGAAGCGTGGCGACCTCTTCCATGCGCTCCTGGCGCAGGTCGCTGATCTCCTGCAGCCAGCCGTCGATCTGGTCGGTGCGCGAGATGATGCGGCTGCGGACCTGTGCCCCGTCGGGGGTCGTCGGGTCGATCGCCTTGAGGTTCTCGCGATCGAACTCCACCGCGCGGCGCAGGGTCTCGATCTCCTGCTCGAGGGTGGCGATCCGGCGGTCGATGGTGGCGATCCGGCGCGGTCACGGCGCGGATTTCCTCCAGCCGCTCGCGCGTCTCGTCGTTGATCGCGCCGCCGGAGGATAGCACCTCCTCGATGATGTACGGGGGGAGATCGCCGAGCACGTAGCGCTCCTGCAGCGGCTTGCGGGCCACGATGCGGATCGTGTGGCGCCCTTCGTTGAGGGCCACGCGCAGGCGCGCCCGGTTCATGTCGATCATGACGACCTCCGGGTCGAGCCCCTCGGACTCGGCCGTGATCGTGTCCCCGCCCATGCGGGCAAGGTCGGTCACGAGGGTGACGTCGTCATTGGCGGCGACGCTGAGGACCGTTTCGCCGATCTGCTCGCGCCGCACGATGAGGCTGCCGTCGCGCAGGCTGGCCGAGGTGAGGTTGCGGACGTTGCGGTTCTGGGTCGAAACCTTGACGTCGGCCGACACCGCGAAGGGGAGAATGCTGCACCTCGCCCCCGTCCGCCCCGCCGAAGCGGGCGTCGCCGACGAATCCGTCCTCGTCATAGACCGCGACGAGACCGCCGGGGACGGTGGCGTCGGGATCGAACGACATCTCCAGCGCATCGAACGGCTGCGTGCCGGCGAGGAGGTCGTTGTAGACGATGCGTTCCACGTCCTGATCGGCGCTCAGGAACGGCACGGTGAGCGTGCGGCCGGCGGCCAGGTCGATGGAGCCGGCGACAGGGAACACGGTCGCGGCGCTGCCGGCGGACGCGGGGCCGCCGGTGACGATCTCCGCCGCCGGCGCGCCACTCTTGGCGAGGCCGCCCACGAAACCGCGCGAGCGGCCGGCGGCCGGTGCCGGGCTCGCCATGGCGAAGTCCTGCTGGACCTCCATCGCCGCCTCCTCCGGTGCGACGATGCCTGTCTGTGCGGTACGTCCGACCTCGAACGGGGCGATCGGGCGCGTGGTGCGCAGCGGCGCGTAGACGTCCTGCGAATACGCGACGGGGGTGCCGACGGCGAGGCGCAGGTCGATGCCGTTCCAGTCGAGCCCGGTGGTGTTCTCCAGCGTGGCCCAGCCCTGAAGCGTCACGTCGCCTTCGCTGCCGACGATGGCGCGGTAGGACGGGCGCCACACGGTGGTCGGCACCACGAAGGAGAACCCGGCCGTGGCCGGCTCGGCGAGGCGCACGGAGAGGTCGCGGCGCCCGTCGTCGACGCTCTCGGCAAGGGCCGGAACGACGCCCGCCATCCGCTCGGCCACGGCTTCGCCGGTGATCGACAGCTGCTCGAGCGAGGGGAACACGGCGTAGGCGATCTTGCCGTCGTGGGTGGCGACGGCGACTCGCAGGCCCGGCGTCTCGGGCGTGTTGTCGCTGCCCGGCACCGTCACGGGCCTGTAGGCGAGGAGGCGGCCGGAGAGCTGGCGCGGGCCGCCGGAGACGGTGACCTCCGCGCCGATCACCGCCTCCAGGATGGTCATGGGATCGGAGAGATCGCCGGCGAGAAGCCGCCCCGCGGGCGAGCGGGCGCCGACCGTCTCGGCCGCCTCCAGGTCGATGGAGACGACCGGGGCAGACCCGGTGACCACGAGCGTGCGCAGCACGTCCGCCACCTGCGGGCGCTCGATGGCGAGGTGCATGGTGTCGGCCGCGCGCGACATGCGGCCTTCGACTTCGGCGAGGCCGCCGGTGGCCAGCGTCACGCGCGTCACGTCGACGTCGGCGGTCGAAGCGGCCTCGTGCGTCCGTGTCCTCAGGCTCGTCGGAGACGACGCTCTCGACGTTTCTCGGACGGCCGTCGCTCGCCTGGCTGAGCAGCGTCTCCCGCGGGCCAGCGGCGTCCGGTTGGGTCGGAGCGAAGGCCGACACTTCGCTGCGCGTCAGGATCGGCTCGGGCAGGGGGTCGCCTTCGGCCGACGACGGGTCGAAGCGCGGCTCGCCAAAGCCGCGGTAGACCGGATCGACGCCGGCGCCGGCGGGCGCGGCGCCCTCGGACGCGCCGTTGGCGGGGGCGCAGGTGTCGTCGGAGGCCGCCTCACAGACGGTGGTGGTCGTCGCCGCGGTCTGCGCCACCACACTCGTGGAGGCCAGCAGGACTGCGGCGAGCGCTCCGCCGAAACTCGAAACCTTCATCGGCGCGCAACTCCCTTTTCGTCGCTGGTTCCGCCGGGTGCTAACACGGGCCTTCGGACGAGCCTAGGCGATCACGGCGGTTGCGGCGCAAAGTGAACACGGCAGCCTGAACGCGCGCTGACTTGGCCGCGCCGCCGGGAGGCCGACGGCGTCCGCTGTGGCCGGTCGTTCTCTCTGAGAGGCCGCGAACTGGCGGTGATGGACGCAACAACGCGCCGATCGCGATCGTGTCGCCGGGTGCGCCGGTGCCATCACGAGCGGCGGCAGGGTAAAATTTTAGGTTGAAAAACGGCGCTGACTGCGGTTGAGTTCGGTCGGGTTTCGACGGGAGGAGTGCGCGTGCAGCCCATCAGAGTTGTCGCAGGTGATTTCGCCACCGGTCCGCGCCACCGCGTGAACGTGCGCGGCCCCATGGTCGAGGTGCGGATGACCGAGCCGCTCGGCCTGCTGCGCGGCAAGCGGCGCTTTCGCTACGGCCCGTCCGATATCGAGCTGATCAAACGCGCCACCCGGTCGGACCGCCGGCGCGTGGGCTTGGCGCTTCTGGTGACGGTGTGCCTGCTGCCGCTCGGCCCTTTCGCACTCGTCGGCCTCGCAACGCTGCTCTTCAAGCGAGAGTGGACGACGTTCTGGTGCGCCTTCAAGGACGGGCGCAGCTTCATCGGCGAGCTTCCGAGCACGCAATACGAGCGGATGACCCGGGCGCTCGCCGCATGGCATGCCGGCCAGCTCGGCGCGGCGGACTGGCTGCCGGTCTCGCGGCGGGGGAGTGCGGCCCGTCCGGTACGCTCCTCCTGGCCGCCGGTGATCGGGACCGGGGCGGTTGCGATCCACCACCCGTCCGAGCCGCTCCTCGTCCCGGGGACACCGGCGAACGATGCTGCAGCCCGGGCGCTCGGCGCACTCGCCCCAGCTCACCCGGTAGCGTGCGCGAAAGCGACGCCTGGGCTGGCGGTCCCGGGGGCGCAGCGCCCGGACCTTACCGTACGTGGCCGAAGCCTCAGAGGTAGGACTGGACGGCAACGGCAAAAGGGACGAAGCGGCCGCGAGGCCCGCCCCCGGCGCCGCCCGGTCCATCCACACACCAGCCTGACCCTCGCCCCGCCCGTCAAAAGCGCGCCGAGCCGACCGCAGCGGATGACGCGGCGCCTCAGCCCGTCACCCCGATCGGCCAGGGCGCGAACTCCTCCTCGCCGACCCCCAGCGCCTCGCTCTTGGACTTCTCGCCGGACGCGATCGCCAGGATGGTGGCGAAGATGCTCTCGCCCATCTCGTCCAGCGTCTTCTGCCCGTCGATCACCGCGCCGCAGTTGATGTCCATGTCGCCGGTCATGCGGTTGAACATGGGTGTGTTGGTGGCGAGCTTGATCGTCGGCGCCGGGAACGAGCCGAAGCACGAGCCGCGCCCGGTGGTGAAGCAGATGAGGTTCGCGCCGCCCGCGATCTGGCCCGTCGCCGACACTGGGTCGAAGCCTGGCGTGTCCATGATGACGAGGCCTTTGGTGGTCACCGGCTCGGCGTAGCGGAACACGTCCTCGATCCCGGCAGAGCCGCCCTTCTTCGAGCCGCCGAGCGCTTTTTCGATGATGTTGGCGAGGCCGCCGTCCTGGTTGCCCGGTGACACCACGCCGTTCATCTGCGTGTCGCGGCCCTTGGTGTAGTCCAGCCACCAGTTGATGCGGTCGATGAACTTCTCGCCCACCTCGCGCGAGCGCATCCGGGCGGTCAGCGTGTGCTCGACGCCGTAGAGCTCGGGCGTTTCGGAGAGCATCGCCGTGCCGCCGTGGCGCACCAGGATGTCGACCGCCTTGCCGAGCGCGGGATTGGCCGAGAGGCCGGAGAAGCCGTCCGACCCGCCGCACTGCAGACCGATCGAGATGTGCTCGGCCGAGCACGGCTCGCGCTGTCACCTCGTTGGCGAGCGGGCAGCATCTCGCGCACCGCCTTCTTGCCGGCCTCGATCGCCGCCGCCGTGCCGCCGACGTGCTGCATGGTGACGGCTTGCAGCATCTTGCCGGCGTCGAGGCTCTCCTGCTCGAAGAACTTCGGCAGGTTGTTGCGCTCGCAGCCGAGGCCGAAAACGACCGCTCCGGCGATGTTGGGGTGGCGGATGTACCCGCCCAAGGTGCGGCGCAACAGGTCCATCGGCTCGCCGGTGAGCTCCATGCCGCAGCCCTGCTCGTGCACGAAGGCGACCACACCGTCGACGTTCGGATAGTCGGCGAGCCGCTCCTCGTCGAAGTAGGCGGCGACCTTGCGCGCGACCGTGGCCGAGCAGTTCACGGTGATGAAGAGGCCGATGTAGTTGCGCGTCCCCACCGCGCCGTCCGGCCGGCGGATGCCCATGAAGGTGGCGCGCTGGTCCGCCGGCAGCAGGTCCGTCGGCCGGTACTCCTCGGCGTAGCGGTAGTCCTTCGCCACGTCGCCGTTCAGCACGTTGTGGACGTGGAGGTAGGCGCCGGGCGCCAGGTCCTCGCCGGCAAAGCCGATCACGGTGGAATATTTCATGATCGGTTCGCCCGTCTTGATGGGCCGGGTCGCGATCTTGTGGCCGAGCGGGATGTCGGCCAGCGTCGTCACGCCCTCCGAGCCGATCTCGGTGCCGGCCGGAATATCCTCGCGCGCGACGACGACGTTGTCGTCCGGATCGAGGCGGATGACGGGATCATTGGGGCGCACGGGCGGCGCGGCGAGAACGTCGGTCATCGCGGTCTGGTATCCCTCACTCGGGCCGGGTCCGAGGCCGGCCGGGGCTTCAAGCGAATGTATGCGTCAGAACGAGCATACGTTGAACAAAGGGGCGGCCGTTGCAACCCGCCGCGGCCGGCCCCGTCTGCGTCGGTCGATCAGCGGCCGTGCTTGGCGCGCCATTCGGCGAAGGCGTCGAGGTTTTCCTGCTTCGTCGCCGGATAGAGGCCGGCGATGGTCGCACCGGCGCGCACCCGCTCGATGGCGAAATCCTCGTAGGCGGTCATTTCCGTGGCTTCCACGGCGATCTCGTCGGCGATCTCGGCCGGGACCACGATCACCGAATCGTCGTCGCCCACCAGGATGTCGCCCGGGAAGACCGGCGCGTCGCCGCAGCCGATCGGCACGTTCGCCTCGATCGCCTCGTTGAGCGTCAGGTTCGTCGGCGACGAGGGGCGCGAGTGGTAGGCGTGGATCTCCAGCTCGCCGATGTTCATGGCGTCACGGAAGCCGCCGTCGGTGACGACCCCCTCCACGCCGCGCACCATCATCCGCGTCACCAGGATGTCGCCGGCCGATGCCGCTCTGGCGTCCTTGCGCGAGTCCATCACCATGACGTGGCCCGGCGGGCAGGTTTCGACCGCCTTGCGCTGCGGGTGCTCCGGATTGCGGAAGACGATGAGCTGGTTGCGGTCCTCGCGGGCCGGCATGTAGCGGAGCGTGAAGGCCGGGCCGACCATGTTGCGGCCCTTCGCCTTCACCGGCCGCACGTCCTGGATCACCTGGGAGCGCAGGCCGCGCTTGTAGAGCGCGGTGGCGAGCGTCGCGA
Organism: uncultured Alphaproteobacteria bacterium; assembly: GCA_963771975.1. Classification (GTDB taxonomy): domain Bacteria; phylum Pseudomonadota; class Alphaproteobacteria; order Rhizobiales; family Amorphaceae; genus Acuticoccus. The sequence goes on from CAVYVL010000007.1 coordinate 76,990, forward strand.
CCGAGACGTGGCGCAGCGCCTCGATGGTCTCCGGCTTCACGGCGGCGCCGGGGGTCGCGGGGGTGGATGTGTCGGTCATGTAGGCCTCAGGTGGTCGGGCGCGCGGGGATCGCGCGAGGGGGAGGAACGGGAATGGGCGAGGGTGAGGGGCGCTTCACGTCGGTGGAGGCGGCCATCGACGGGGCAGCCCGCTGGGCGCTCGGCCGGCTGGAGGAGAAGGCGGTGCCGGGCGCCGTCATCGAGTTCGTCGTCTTCGGCTTGAAGCAGGCGTGGGCGTGCCTCTTCGGGGCACTGATGCTGGCGATGATCCTGGCCTCGGCGCTCTTCTACCCTGAAGACGCCGCGCTCGCGCGGTACGATGCGCTGTTCCTCGGCGCGCTGGCGATTCAGGTGGGCATGATCGCCGGCCGGCTCGAAACGCGCGAGGAGGTGGTGGTGATCCTCCTCTTCCACGCCGTCGGCACGGTCATGGAGATCTTCAAGACGTCGGTCGGCTCGTGGATCTATCCGGAGGCCGCGGTCGCGCGGATCGGCGGTGTGCCGCTGTTCACCGGGTTCATGTATGCGGCGGTGGGCAGTTACCTCGCCCGTGTGTCGCGCATCTTCGACTTCCGCTTCACGCACTATCCGCCCTTCTGGGCGACGCTGGTGCTGGCGGCGGCCATCTACGCCAACTTCTTCACGCACCACTTCGGCCCCGACATCCGCCTCGGCCTGTTCGCGGCGGTGCTGCTGCTCTTCGGGCGCACGCGGGTCCACTACCGCGTGTTCCGCTACCGGTTGTGGATGCCGCTGGTGGTCGGCTTCGTGCTGGTGGCCCTCTTCATCTGGTTCGCCGAGAACATCGGCACGTTCGCGCGAGCCTGGCAATACCCGGACCAGGCCGACAGCTGGCACATGGTCTCGATCCACAAGCTCGGCGCCTGGCTGCTTCTGATGATCATCAGCTTCGTGCTGACCACGATCGTGCGCCGTCCGCGGCCGCTTTAGACGCGGGCGACGGCCGTCCGGTCCAGGGGCTGCGGCGGTCATTGCCTGGGCAGGTCGTTGTGCGAGAACGTCTCGCGAGCGGCCTCGACGAAGGCGCGCGCGGTGTCCTCGGCCTCGGGCCACAGGCAGATGTTGGTGGCGACGAGGCCGATGCTCGGCAGGCCGACCTCAGGACCGATCCGCTCCAGCTCCGGCGTGCGGTAGCTCGCCGGCAGCGGCGAGACGGCGAGGTCCGCCAGCACCGCGGCCATCTGCCCGTGCGAATGTTCGCATGAGAACGCGGTGCGATAGGCGATTCCGGCCTTCTCCAGCACGTCCAGCGCCATGTTGCGCCAGGAGCAGGACGTCGCCCGGTACCGCCAGCGGCAGTGGCCGCCGCAGCTTGGCCGTGCCACCGGCGCGTCCCAGCCAGACCAGCGGCTCGGCGTGGAGAAGCTCGGACGTCACCGGGCCGGGCACCATGTAGGGGGCCGAGCCGATGGCGACGTCGAGATCGCCGCGCTCGACCATCTGCACCAGCGCCTGGCTGACGCCGAGCACTAGCTCCACTTCGACGTCGGGGCACATCTTGGCGAAGCGGGACAGGACTGGTGGCAGGAGGCGGGTCTCGTAGTCGTCCGGCACGCCGAGGCGGACGCGGCCGGTGAGGCAGGGACTTCTGAAGCGCGACACTGCTTCCTCGCTGAGCGAGAGGATGCGGCGGGCATAGGCGAGCAGCTCCTCGCCCTTGGTGCTGATCTTGATCGACCGGCCGTCCTTGCGGAACAGCGGCGCGCCGAGCGTCTCCTCCAGCCGCGCCATCTGCATCGACACCGCGGACGGGGTGCGATGGATCCGGTCGGCCGCCCGCCGGAAGCTCCCCGCCTCACATACCGTCACGAAGGTGCGGATGAGATCGGTGTCCAGGATTTGCATGCTCATCGCTCGTTCCTCCGTCGTCCCGAACGATCAAAATAGCTGACCAGTTTGGTCAAAACAATTCGTTCGACTGACGAATGGGTCGGGGCCACATTCCCCTCATCGGTTCGCACAATCGGAGGAGGCGAGGATGACGTCACATGCAATGACGGGGCTGCGAGGCGCGCTGGGACGGGTCGCGATGCACGTTGCTGCCATGCGGGCAGAGCGGCGGCGGCGGCGGGCTCTGGCCGCGCTGCGAGACGTGCCGGACTGGCAGCTCGCAGACCTCGGCCTACTTCGGCCGACATCGACCGGGGCATGGGGCTGCCGCTCTCGGCGAACGGCGCGGCCGCCATGGGGCAGAGCGCGGTGCAGCGGCTGGAGGCGGAGCGCAACATCCAGCTCGCGCGGGGCGGGGGACGGATGACCCCGCGCCAGATCGAGGGGCCGGAGCCGTCCCCCGTCGAGCCGGCCCCGCTCGCGCTGCATCCGGCGTTCCGCGCTGCGTTGAACCCGCCCGTGTCGCCGCGTCAGGGAGGGGATCACACGGCAACACGGCGCGCCGCCTAGTCGACCTGGACAATGCGCGAGCCGGCGCCGCTGGTGCGGTGGTCGGCCAGCACCATCTGTCGCATCGCTGGCCGTGAAGCGTCGTGCGCGGTCATATCGATCTCGATCATCGCTGCTCGGATGTCCCTTGGCGGACGCGCGGCCCTGCCGGCTCGGCAGGGCCGATGCCGTTTGGCCTGTCGACAATCGCGGTGGCCGAACCGGCACTGGCGCGGGCGGGGCGGCCATGGCCCGACGCCCTGTGCCATTGCTCTCATCTCACCAAGCTGAACCTGAGGGCTTGCGCCGAAGGCAGGTATTTCGGCCGGAGTCCAGCAGGACGGAGACAGATGTGCACGGGTGTTCGCTCGCGATCCAAGCGACGTGATCCACCTCCCGATTGTTCTTGTCTTTGTTGGACCGCCCCGAGATTGGCGATCTTGCGCCATGTGATATATTAATCTGTTGCGAGGTGCAAGGTTCTGAGCTGGTATGTCATAGTGCCAGCACCGGCGACGAACGCGTCACGGGCGCCTATATTGCGGCCGGGGAAAGGTGGTCCAAAGTGACAGTACTCGAGCAACGTTTCGGCGCCGTCCGCTCGATCGCCGCTGGACCGCATGGCACGGCAGCCGGCCGCATCTACGAGAATTTGAGACTGAGGATCATCACGGTCGAGATCGCGCCCGACAGCGTGCTTTCACGCGCGACCCTCGCCAAGGAATACGGCGTCAGCCAGACCCCGGTGCGCGAGGCGCTTCAGCGGCTGGAGCAGGACGGACTGGTCGAGACGTTCCCCCAGTCCCGCACCGTCGTTACCCGCATCGACCCCGACGCCCTCACCGAGTTCCACTTCCTGCGCCGCGCGGTCGAGACCGAGGTTGTGCGCCACCTCGCCAAGGCGCCGAGTGCGGAGACGTTGAGCGAACTCGACGCCCTTATCGCCATGCAGGAGACTCTGATCGAGAACATCGACCAGGTGACGATGTTCTACGACCTCGACGAGAGCTTCCACCGCGCGCTGTTCGCCGGCATCGGCTACGTGGGCCTGCACAACATGATTCGCTCCCGCTCCGGTCACCTCGACCGGGCGCGCCGGCTGGACATGCCCCGCAAGGACAAGATGCGCGAGATCGTCGACGGTCACATCGCCATCCTCGAGGCGGTGCGTGCCGGAAACGCGGATGCCGCCGAGTACGCGATGCGCGAGCACCTCAGCGGGACGCTCAAGCGGATCGCCACCTTGCGGCAGGCAAATCCCGACGCGTTCGAGGCCGGCACCCTCTGATCCCGCGTCGCGGCGGAGCGACTCTCCGACGCCCAAAGGCCAGGGCGGAGGGGGCGGCGGTGTCAGCCGCTGCATGCGAACGGATGCTCGAAAATTCCGTGCTGCGACATACATTCGATGCTGACCGGAATCGGGAACAGCTTTCAAGATGACAGAGAAACTCTTCACCCCCGTGGAGCTCGGCGCCCTTGCACTGCCGAACCGCGTGCTGATGGCCCCGCTCACGCGCAACAGGGCGACGCCTCCGGGCGACGTGCCGAACGCGATGAACGCCACGTATTATTCGCAGCGCGCGTCCGCCGGGCTCATCATCTCCGAGGCCACCCAGATCTCGCCCGAGGGCAAGGGCTACATCGACACCCCCGGCATCTACTCCGACGAGCAGGTCGCCGGCTGGCGCCACGTCACTGACGCGGTGCACGAGGCGGGCGGGCGCATCGTCGCCCAGCTCTGGCACGTCGGCCGGGTCAGCCACATCTCGCTCCAGCCCGACCAGCAGCAGCCGGTGGCGCCGTCCGCCATCCGCGCGGACGCCAAGACGTTCACGTCAACCGGCTTCACCGAGACGTCCGAGCCGCGGGCGCTGAAGACCGACGAGATCGCCCGCGTCGTCGAGGACTACGCAAATGCCGCGCGTAACGCGATGGCCGCCGGCTTCGATGGGATCGAGGTCCACGCCGCCAACGGCTACCTCATCGACCAGTTCATGCGCGACGGCTCGAACAAGCGTGAGGACGACTACGGCGGTCCGCTCGAGAACCGACTGCGCTTTCTGCGCGAGGTGGTGCAGTCGGTCACCTCGGCGATGGACGCGGACCGGATCGGTATCCGCATGGCGCCGTTCTCCACGGGCAACGGAATCTCGGACAGCGATCCGATGACCACGTTCAGTGCCGCGATCGACGCGCTCAACCCCTTCGGCCTCGCCTACCTCCACATGATCGAGGGGCAGATCCGCACCACCGACGCCGCCGGCCGTGCCGAAGTCGCCGAGCTGCGGAAGGTCTTGAAGGGCGCGTACGTCGCCAACAACGGCTACGACCGCGAGATGGCGATCGAGGCGGTGGCCTCCGGCGCCGTCGACGCCGTGGCGTTCGGCCGGGACTTCATCGCCAATCCGGATCTTCCGAAGCGGTTGGAGTTGGGCGCCCCCTTGAACGAGCAGGATCGTGACACGTTCTACGGGGGACAGGACCACGGTTACACGGACTACCCGTTCCTCGACACCGTATCGGCCTGATCATCGTTCAAGCGAAGGAAGTCCATCATGCACCGCAAAGCATCCGCTATTTGGCAGGGCGCGCTGTCCTCGGGATCCGGCTCGATCACCACCGAAACCGGTACCCTGTCCGCCACCCCCTACTCCTTCAAGACGCGGTTCGAGGGTGAGAAGAGCGGCACCAATCCCGAAGAGCTTCTGGGGGCCGCGCACGCCGCCTGCTTCACGATGGCCGTCAGCCACGCACTGGCCGAAGCCGGTTTCCCGGTGACGAAGGCCGAGACCGAGGCCGTGGTCGAACTGAACCAGGTGCCAGGCGGCTTCGAGATTCCGTCGGTGACGCTGAAGCTCATGGCCGACGTCCCCGGCGTCACCGAGGAGCAATTCCAGGAGATCGCCAAATCCGCCAAGGAGAATTGCCCGCTCAGCAAGGTGCTGAAGGCGGACATTACCTTGGAGGCCACGCTCGCCTCGAGCTGACCGCCCCGCCGCAGTCGCGGTCCCGCACGAAATCGAAACGCCCGCCGGAGGTCCGGCGGGCGTTCTTGCGTTCGCGTGTCGCTGGGCGCGCGAGGCGCCTCAGGCTGCGGCGCGCTCGTGGCGGCCTTCCTGCACCTCCTCAATGATCTTCGCGCAGAAGGCGTCGAGATCGCCGGGGTTGCGCGAGGTGATCAGCGCTTGGTCGGTCACGACGGCCTGGTCGTGCCAGTTGCCGCCGGCGTTGATCACGTCGGTCTTGATCGAGTGGTACGACGTCACGTCGCGGCCCTTGATCACGCCGGCCTCGATCAGCATCCACGGGGCGTGGCAAATGGCGGCGAGTGTCTTGCCGGTGTTGAAGAACGCGCGGACGAAATCGACGGCGTTCGCGTCGGTGCGCAGGACGTCCGGGTTGATCTGTCCGCCCGGCAGGACCAGCGCGTCGAAGTCGGACGGGTTCACCGCGTCGATCGTCTTGTCGACCTTGACGCTTTCGCCCCAGTCCGTCTTGTCCCAGCTCTTGATCTCACCGCCCTTGAGGGAGACGATCTCCACGCGGGCCCCAGCCTCGCTCAGCTGCCGGCGCGGCTCGAACAGCTCGGACTTCTCGAAGCCGTCGGTGGCGAGGATGGCAATGCGTGCGCTCTGAATGCTCGGCATTGTGTGGTACTCCTTTCACTGATGCCGCCCGGTGACGGCATCGCATCTCCCCACCAATCCCGAGCCCCCCTCCAACTGTTCCCGGGTGGGCCACTTCGTCACCCGGTCCGCCGGCTCCGCCTTACTCGTCCACAGGCACCACATCCACCGAATGCCGGCTGGAATGGGGCCCGGAGGTGCGCATGACGCCGCGCACCGGGGCGACGTCCGAGTAGTCCCGCCCGCGGCCGATGACGATGTGGTCGATCCCCGCCAGCACCGCATTCGTCGGGTCGTAGTCCACCCAGCCGAGCTCCGGCCCGCACCAGGCGCAGATCCAGGCGTGCATGGCGTCCGCCCCGGCAAGCCGAGGCTGGCCCGGCGGTGGATCGGTCCGGATGCAGCCGGACACGTAGCCCGCCGGGACCCCGATCCCCCGCAGTGCTGCGATCATGATGTGCGAGAAGTCCTGGCACACACCGGCGCGCGCCTCGAAGGCATCCACCGTGAGTGTCTCGACGGTGGTCGCGCCGGGCTCGTAGGTCCAGTCGCGGTTGATGCGCGGAGCCGATCGCCTCCACCGCCTCGAGCACGCTGCGGGTTTCGGCGGCCATCTCCTGGCCGTAGGCCGTCATGTCCGCCGTCGAGCGGCACGCGTCGCGAGGGGCCGACGAAATGGTGCGGCGAGGCGGGGTCGAGGCGGCGGTAGGCGGCGATATCCGCCCCGAGCTTGGCGACAGGCGGCGACATGTCGAGCCGGCGGCCGCGTTCGTAGCGGTGCATGCGGGACGTGACGGCGAAGGTGATCTCCCGGTGCGCCTCGTGGAAGGCGACCTCGACGGTGGCGTTGCGGAAATAGTCGGTGCGGCTGATCCATTCGTCGGGTGTCGGCGTCACCGTCAGCTCGCCGGCGGTCAGGCGCTGCTCGCCGACCAGATCCGCCGGCATCAGACGCACGACGTTGCGGCTCGCACTGGCGGCCGCGTCGAACCGGTAGGCCACACTGAGGGAAACGTCGTACTGCATCGGCTACCGGAAGTACGTTTCGCCGAGGAGATCGGACATGGTGGCCAGCGCGCCGCCCAGCTCGGCGAGCTCGGCCTGGTCCAGCCCCTCGGGGGTTTGCACGGTGACGTTGGTACGGGTCTGCAAGGCGGCGCGCTGGAGCGGGGAGAGCTGGCGGTGCGTCTCGCCGCCCGGCAAGAACCCGAGGTGCGCCCAGATCTCGTTGAGCTGGTAGATGATCGACCGCGGGTTGAGCGGGTCGAGCGCCAGGAGATCGACCACCGTCGCGCGATTGGTGGCGACCGCGTAGCGGCGGCGGTGGCTCATCTCGCTGTCGGCGACCTCGACGGCGAGGTCGAGCGAACCGTCGGGTGCATCCTCGTCGCCGAACTGCGACAGGAGACCGGTGAGCGACACCGCGCGCTCCAGCGAGCGGCCGATCGACATGAACCGCCATCCGTTGAAGCGGTACATGTTGTCGTACACCAGCCCGGTGAAGCCGGAGAGGCTGCGCAGGATGAGGCTCATGGAGCGCACGGTATCGTCGCCCCGGGTCGGATGCTCGGCGAGGCGCTGCACCGTCTTCGACAACTCGTCCAGCGCCGCCCAACCGTCGACCGAGAAGCGGTCGCGCACCTTGGAGGCCGCCCGCGCCGCCAAATCCAGCGTCGAGCGCACGCCATCGGGCATCGACTGGTGCGGATCGGTGCCGAGCCAGGTCAGGTACTCCGCCGAGCGGCGCACCAGCGGCAGATCCTCCGAGACCGTCTCAGACACGCGCACATGGTGCGCCCGCAAGAGCCGCACACTGTACTCGGCGCGCTCCACATAGCGGCCCAGCCAGTAGAGACTGTCGGCCGCGCGGCTCGGCAGCATGGATTGCTGCTGGCGCAGATACGGCCCCGTCGATGTCGCGAGCATCGATTTCGGCCGGGACCGCCGACTTCGACACCACCCAAACGTCCGCGGCCGAGCCGCCGTTCTGCATTGTCAGCGTCACCGCATCCGAGGCCGGGCCGATCCGGGCGAAGCCGCCGGGCATCACCGTCCACCCCGCGCGGGTGCGCGCCAGGAAGACGCGCAGGCTCATCGGCCGCGGCACCAGGCGCCCATCGTCGAGCGCGGGGGTGGTGGAGAGCGTCACCGTCTCCTGCGCCACAAGCTGGTTGGCGTTGCGATCGATCCATTGCGAGAGCGCCAGCCGCGAGGCGGCGTCGGTGGCGGCGGGCGCGGACACGTCGTCGAGGTCGAACAGCAGCCGCGTCGCGTACGCGTTGCCGATGGTCATGCGGTGCGCGTTTGCCTTGACGTAGTCGCGCTCCTCGTCCTGCCCGCACCACCAGGTGGCGATGTTGGGGAGGCGCAGCGGCTCGTCGAGCAGCTCCTCGGCTAGGCGCGGCATGAAGGCGAGCAGCGCGCGCGTCTCCAGCACGCCCGACCCCAGCGCATTGACCAGGGTGACTCCGCCGGTGCGGGCCGCGCCCACCATGCCGGGTGTGCCGATGGCCGACGTCTCCTCCAGCTCCAGCGGGTCGGCCCACACTGAATCGAGCCGCCGCCAGAGGACGCTGACCGGCTGCAGCCCGGCGACTGTCCGCACCATCAGCCGCCCGTCCACCACGGTCAGGTCGTCGCCCTCGAGCAACATGAAGCCGAGGTAGCGGGCGATGTAGGCGTGCTCGAAATAGGTGTCGTTCAGCGGGCCCGGCGTCAGGATGCCGACGCGCGACAGCTCCGAGTCGCGCAGGTTGATGAGCGCATCGCGGAAGGCGCGGAAGAAGCCGGCGAGGCGGTGGACGTTGGCGCGCGCCAGGTGATCGGCGTAGATGCGCGTGGTGGCGATGCGGTTCTCCAGCGCGAAGCCGGCGCCCGAGGGCGCCTGCGTGCGGTCGCCCAGCACCCACCACTGCCCCTGCGGCCCGCGCCCGATGTCGAACGCCACGAAGTGCAGGAAGTGCCCGCCGCGCGGGGTGACGCCCACCAGCGGGCGCAGCCACTCCGGGTTCTGCGCCAGCAAGGCCGGTGGCAGATGGCCCTGCTCCACGAGACGGTTGGGGCCGTAGACGTCGGCGACGATCCGCTCCAGCAGCTCGGCGCGCTGCACTAGCCCCTCGCCGATCTCGCCCCACTCGTCCTCGTCGATGAGGACGGGGACGTGGGCGAGCGGCCAGTCCCGCTCGGCCGTCTCGGGCGTGCCGTACTGGCGGAAGTAGACGCCCGCATCGCGCAGATACTGGTCGCCGCGGGCTTGGCGGGCGTTGAGCTCGTCCTCGTCCATCCGGGCGACGGCCTCGATGAAGCTCTGCCACACCGGGCGGATCGATCCGTCCGTTTCCAGCAGCTCGTCCGGCACCTCCCGGGAGATGCTGTAGTCCGCGAGGAGGCGCGCGACGGCGTCGTCGTCTGCGGTCTCGCTCTCGTCCGGGGCGTCGTCGGGCACGGCCATAGGCTACACGCCGTAGGTGCGCCGTAGATCGAGCGTCAGCGGGAACTCCGGATGCGGGACCTCGGGGGCGGGGGCGTAGACGCCGGGCGTGTGTCCCCGTGGCTCGAAGCGCGCGAGGCGGCGCGATTCGGCCTCGTAGCCGTTGATGGGGAACGTCTCGTGCGCGCGGCCGCCGGGGTGGGCGACGTGGTAGACGCAGCCGCCCATCGCCTTGCCGGTCCACTTGTCGAAGATGTCGAACGTGAGCGGGGCGTTGATCGGGGTGACCGGGTGCAGCGCCATCGGCGGTTGCCAGGCCTTGTAGCGCACGCCCGCGACCGCGACACCGTTGGTCCGCGTCGGCGTCATCGGCACCGTGCGCTGGTTGCAGGCGACGGTGTAGCGGTCCGGGTCGGTGGTGGTCAGCTTCACCTGCACGCGCTCGGACGAGGAGTCCGTGTAGCGCACGGTGCCGCCGATGGCGCCGACTTCGCCGAGCACATGCCACGGCTCCAGCGCCTGACGGATCTCGAGATGCGCGTTGTCGATCTCCACCTCGCCGCAGAACGGGAAGCGGAACTCGGACTGTGCCTCGTACCACTCCGGCCGCAGGTCGAAGCCGTGGTCGCCGAGGTCGGCCAGCACCTCCATGAAGTCTTCCCACAGGAAGTGGGGCAGCATGAAGCGGTCGTGCAGCGTCGTGCCCCAGCGGGTGAGGCGGCCGGAAACCGGGCTCTGCCACATGCGCGCGATGATGGCGCGGATGAGCACCTGCTGGGCGAGCGACATCCGCGCGTCGGGCGGCATCTCGAAGCCGCGGAACTCGACGAGGCCGAGGCGGCCGGTGGGGCCGTCGGGCGAATAGAGCTTGTCGATGCAGATCTCGGAGCGGTGGGTGTTGCCGGTGACGTCCACCAGGAGATTGCGCAGAAGACGGTCGGTCAGCCACGGCAGCGGCGGCGGCCCGCCCTCGGACGGCGCCGGCATCTGCGCCATCGCGATCTCCAGCTCGTAGAGATGATCGGCGCGGTTCTCGTCGACGCGCGGCGCCTGGCTGGTGGGACCGATGAAGAGGCCGGAGAAGAGGTAGGAGAGCGACGGGTGGCGCTGCCAGTGCAGGATCAGGCTGCGCAGGAGGTCGGGCCGGCGCAGGAAGGGCGAATCCATCGGCGTGGAGCCGCCCACGACCACATGGTTGCCGCCGCCGGTGCCGGTGTGCCGCCCGTCGACCATGAACTTGTCGGCGCCGAGGCGCGAGTGGCGGGCCGCGTCGTAGACGGCCTCGGTGATCTCCACGCAGTCGTCCCACGAGTGGGCCGGCTGGATGTTCACCTCGATGACGCCCGGATCCGGTGCCACGCGCACCACGTTGAGCCGCGGGTCGGGCGGCGGCGCGTAGCCCTCGATGTGGACCGGCGTGCCGAGGCGCTTGGCGGCGGCCTCGACGGCGGCCAGCAGCTCCAGATAGTCCTCGATGCGCTCCACCGGCGGCACGAAGACGCACAGCCGTCCGTCGCGCACCTCGACCGCCATGGCGGTGCGCACGTGACCGTCGATCTCCGGCCCGAGGTGCTGCGCCACCTGCTCCTGCGCCGGGCTGGCGGCGGTGAAACGCGCCACCGACTGACCGCCGCTCGCCGCCGCCGCGGCTTCCGGATCGCGGAAGTCGGGGAGGGCGGCGCGCGGCACCGTCGGGTCGGCAGTGTTGACGAAGGGATACTCTGCGGGGGTGAGGAAGGGCAGCGAGGAGAGCGGCAGGCGGTAGCCGATCGAAGAGTCGCCCGGCGCGAGGTAGACGTTGCCGCGCCGCGTGCGCCACCGCTCCGACATCCAGCGCCCGGACGTCGCGCGGGTCTGCCAGCGCTGCACCGGCAGCACGTAGCCGGCAGGCGCGGTCAGCCCGCGGTCGAACACCTTGGCGATACGGGCGCGCGCCTCGGCATCGTCCAGCTCGGAGTTCTCGGGGGTAACGTTGTCGGGCAGGTTCGCCTCGCGCAGCACCCACTCGGCGGGGTCCTCGAAGGCGGGCACCACGAACTCGGTCCTCGACGCCCAGCGTCTGCGCGACGGCCGACAGCAGGGCGTGCGCGTCCTCCGTCTCGACGCCGGTGTCGGCGCCTTCGCGGGCGATGAGGTTGGGGTCGTCCCACAGCGGGACGTCGTCGCGCCGCCAGTAGAGCGAGAACGTCCAACGCGGGAGGGTTTCACCGGGGTACCACTTGCCCTGGCCGTAGTGCAGGAACCCGTCGGGAGCGAACTTGTCGCGCAGGCGGCGGATGAGGTCGTCGGCCCGCTCGCGCTTGGTGGGGCCGACGGCGGCGGAGTTCCACTCGTCGGCCTCGAAGTCGTCGATCGACACGAACGTCGGCTCGCCGCCCATGGTGAGGCGCACGTCGCCCGCCTTCAGCGCGGCATCGACCTTGTGGCCGAGGTCGTTGAGCGCCGCCCAGGACTCGTCGTTGAAAGGCTTGGTGATCCGCGGGTGCTCGGCGACGCGGTAGACCTTCATGTCGAACGAGAAGTCGACCTCGGCGTAGCTGGCGGCACCCGAGATCGGCGCGGCGTTCTTGTAGTGCGGCGTGGCGGCCAGCGGGATGTGGCTCTCGCCCGTCAGCAGCCCGGAGGTGGGGTCGAGGCCGACCCAGCCGGCGCCGGGGATATAGGCTTCGCACCAGGCGTGGAGATCGGTGAAGTCGACCTCGGTGCCGGCGGGGCCGTCGAGCGCCTTGATGTCCGGCTTGAGCTGGATGAGGTAGCCGGACGCGAAGCGCGCGGCGATGCCGAGGTGCCGGAGCGCCTGGACGAGCAGCCAGGAGGAATCGCGGCACGAGCCCTTGCCGGTGGCGAACGTCTCCTCCGGCGTCTGCACGCCGGGCTCCATCCGGATGATGTAGCCGACCGTGTTGGCGACCTTCTGGTTCATCTCGACCAGGAAGTCGGTGATGCGGCGCGGGGTGCGGTCCACCTCGTCGAGGAAGGCCTTCAGGCGCGGGCCGAGCGGCTCCGTCTCGAGATAGATGGACAGATCGTCCGCGATGTCGGGGCTGTACGCGAAGGGGTAGTCCTCCGCGCTTTCCTCGACGAAAAAGTCGAACGGGTTGTAGACCGACATGTCGGCGACGACGTCGACCTCGATCTTGAACTCGCGCACGGGCTCCGGAAAGACCAGCCGCGCCATCCAGTTTCCGTACGGATCCTGCTGGTGATTGATGAAGTGGTTCGCCGGCGAGACCTTCAGCGAATGCGAGATCACCCGGGTGCGCGAGTGGGGCGCCGGGCGCAGCCGGATGACCTGCGGCCCGAGCATGACGGGGCGGTCGTACTTGTAGTGCGTGAGGTGGTAGATTGCGGCCTTGATCGACATGGCTCTCGCGTCTTCACTCGTGCAGCGACCGTGTGGTCTTTCACACTTCGCAATGACGCACAAACCATGTCTGCCCGTGCTGGCGCTTCGGCAGCGGCGCGTGGCTGGTATATGCCGCACCGCCGCCGGGGAAACCGGGACCGAAGTCCCGGCCAGCCGTCAGGCGTTGACGCTCTGCGGAACCGACACGCGGTCGAGGAAGGCGGCGAATTTGTCGATGAAGGTGCTGAGGAAGGCGCGGGTCTTCTCGTCGGTGACGTTGTGGTCCTCGTCGATCAGGCCGGGCTTGGTCTGGAAGTAGACCTCAGGTTGGCCGAGCACCACCATGTCGAGCACCGTCGCGACGTAGCGCAGGTGCGACTGGGCGACCGAGGTGCCGATGACGCCCGGCGATGTGCCGACGACCGCGGCCGGCTTCCCGATCCACACGTTCTTCCCATAGGGCTTGGAGCCCCAGGAGATGGCGTTCGACAGGAGCGGGGGGATCGTGCGGTTGTACTCGGGCGTGACGAAGAGGATGGCCTCGGCCTTGGCGATCTCCTCCTTGAAGGTCGTGACGGCGGCGGGCGTGTCGGCCCACAGATCATCGTTGTACATCGGCAGGCGGTCGATCTCGACGAAGCGGAAGGCGAGGCGGCCATCCGCCAGCTTTTCGATCGCCCGGGCGAAGGCGACGTTGATCGAGCCCTTGCGCGCGCTGCCGACCAGGACGGTGACGGTTTTCATTGGAGACTCCGGTATCGTAAAGTGACCATCACTTCACCTATATGGTGGCTGACCATTCGCAAAGACGGCACTTTGAGGTAACCATGGGCGCACCGAAGGAACCCGACTATGAGTTCAGAGGCACATGCTGCCGACCGGTCAAGGAGCTGCTCTCGCGCATCGGCGGCAAGTGGACGGTCCTGATCGTCACGCGCCTTGCCGACGGTCCGCGCCGCTTCTCCGACCTGAAGCGTGAGATCGAGGATATCAGCCAGAAGATGCTGACCTCCACGCTGCGGGATCTGGAGCGCGACGGCTTCGTTCAGCGCACGGTGACGCCGTCGATCCCCCCGCGCGTGGACTACGAACTGACGGACCTCGGCTATGACCTTCTGACGCCGCTGGAGGCGCTCGGCGCCTGGGCGGTGCGCAACCAGTTCCGCGTCGACGCAGCGCGGGAGCGCTTCTCCGGCGAGACGTCCTCGCCGCGCCCCTCCGGCTCCGACGAGGCCTACGTCTCGCTCTGAGGGCGCGATCCGTGCCTCTGCTCCCCGCCTCGCGAACCCCGAATAATAGGGCGGCTCCTTCGACGGGAGCCGCCCTTTTTGATCCGCCGGCCGGTCGAAGCTCAGGCCGCCTTGGCGCCCATGGCACTCCGGCGCTTGGCCAGCTCCAGCGCGTTGCCGAGGAGGCCGGTATCCGAGAGCAGAGTCAGCCGTTCGGCCGGGGCGAGCCAGCTCGCCAGCTCCTCCAGGCTCTGCGCTTCGCCGAGTTTGGCTGCGGCCAGGGCGCGGGTGGTGTCGAAGGTGCCGCGACCGCGTTGCTCCGGCTCCAGGGCGCCGAGGTGCGCGTCGCACAGCGTCTGGTCCTCGGCCAGCAAGATGAGTGCGTCGCTCGGCAGGCTGGCTGGGAACGCATGCGCCTCGCGCCGGGACATGCGCAGCACGTCCGGCGGTGTGCTCTCCTGCGGCGTCACCAGCGCGTGGCCGCGGCGCAGCTTGCGGCCGAGGGTGAACGAGCCGCACGCCTTGGAGATCGGCACAGCGAAGATGAGCGCGAAGAGGGTCGGCGACATCCAGGCTGCCAGCGTCGGCGAGTGGAGCAGCGCCGTGAGGCCCAGCGCGAGGCCGGACACCACGTGAACCATGTGGAACTGCGTCGCCGCCAGCCAGCTGACGCTGGACCCGCTGCGCGCCTGCGGCAGCCAACCGACCGCACGCCCGAGCAGGATGGACGCGACGATCCCCGTCTGCGCGATCATCATGATCGGCGCGATGAGGGTGGAGATCACAAGCTCCAGGAGCGATGAGCCGACGACGCCGAGCGGGCCGCCGCAGCCACGCCGCAGATCCCGGTCGAGCAGGCCGTTCACCATGGCGATGAATTTCGGCAGCAGGAGCACCCCCAGCGAGATGATGAACAGCGTCACCATCCGCTCGGCATCGAACGCCGGCCACACCGGGAAGAGGGCGAAGCTGGAGGGGAAGTACTCCGGCCGAGATCAGCGTCGCCTGCATCGACAGCGCAACACCGGTGAGCAGCAGGAACAGCCACACCGGGCTCATCACGTAGGCGAGGATGCCAATGGCGAAGTGCAGCCGCGAGCACAGCGCCATGCCTGCCGCGCCCATGATGCGGGCGTGCTGCAGGTTGCCCTGGGCCCACCGGCGGTCGCGCTTGATGACGCCGAAGAGGTCCGTCGGCGCACCTTCGTACGAGCCTGTGATGTCCGGCCGCATCGTGACGCTCCAGCCAGCGCGGCGGATGAGCGCCGCCTCGACGAAGTCGTGGCTGAGGATCGAGCCGCCGAAGGGAGGCTTGCCGGGCAGCGAGGGAAGCCCGGCCGACCCGGCGAAGGCGGCCATGCGGATGATGGCGTTGTGGCCCCAGTAGTTGCCGTCCTCGCCCTGCCAGGCGGCGACGCCGCGGCCGACGACCGGTCCCGTCACGGTGTTGGCGAACTGCTGGGCCCGGGCGAACGGGGTCTGCGCGCCGATGAGCTGCGGGCTGGTCTGAATGAGGCCGGCCTTGGGATCGGCGATCATCGCCGCCCGCAGCCGCGCCAGACACTCTCCGGTCATCAGGCTGTCGGCGTCGAGCATGATCATGTGCTCGTAGCGCCCGCCCCACCGCCGCACGAAGTCGGCCACGTTGCCGGCCTTGCGGTGAGCGTTGTTGCGCCGGCGGCGGTACCACACGCGCGTCGGCCCGCACTTGGACGCGCAGGATCGCGAGGGCGCGCTCTTCGGCGATCCAGGTTTCCGGGTTCGTCGTGTCGGAGATGACGAACACCTCGAAGGAGGTGCGCAGCTGGTCGGGGAGGTCGCTCACCATCGCGGCCAGCGCGGCGAAGACCTCGCGCGGGTCCTCGTTGTAGACCGGCATCACGATGGCGGTGAGGCCGCCCGGCGCGTCGATGTCCTCGTTCTTCCCGCGGGGCGCGAACAGGCCGGCCAGCGCGTTCGCGGAACTGAACGCGATCCAGCCGAACGCCACGGCGAAGGCGCCGATCAGCACCCACTCGAGCGCCGCCACGCCGCCGACCTCGGCGACCGCGTACATCTCGCTGACGCCGAATGCGGTCAGCGACAGCGTCACCAGGATGAGCGTGGCGCGTGCGGCCAGCGTACGGACGCTGGGACGCGCAGGAGCATGGGCGCGAAGTCCATGCGTCTGAAACGATTGTTCGGGCATGGCCAGCGGTGCTGGCGCGGGGGTCGCAGTCACATGCTGCTGCATTGAGCCTAGCGTGTCCATCGGTAGAGCCATCGCTCGCCTGGAGGTCCATCTTGCGGTTCGAGGGCTAGCCGGATCTCGACGAGATCGGCGTCTTTGGGATCCAACTCGAACGTTACGCGCAGGACGTCCCTCAACGGCACTGGATACTTCACGAGATTCGTCACAGTCCCGGTGGAGGCGCTGATCCGCAGCTCCAGGTCCTGTGTCGATGTCCCGCGCATGAGGTAGTCCACGACAAAAAGGTATCGATCGTCAGAAAGGTTCCGTCCAAGACGCGTGTTTATGACTTGGGGGCCTGGAGACGCAACTTGAGGAACGTCTTCCCAATGAATCCGATATGCCAAGTCGAACGGTTGTCCGGCGGTGAGAGGCGTCGCCGGTTGCCAATAGGCGACGATATTGTCGTTCCATTCCTTCGTCGTCGGGATCTCGAACAGGACGACAGATCCTTTGCCCCAGTTGCCGCGCGGCTCCACCCACGCCGAGGTGCGAAGCTCGTAGCGGGCTTCGGCGTCCTCGTAGTCGGTGAAGTCGCGGTGCCGCTGGACGAGGCCGAACCCGCCGGGATTGTCATCCACGAACGCGGAGACCTGCAAGCGGCCCGGATTGTTGATGGGCCGCCACAGCCATTCCCCGCCCCCCGTGAAGATCGAGAGGCCGTTGGAGTCGTGCACCGCATCGCGGTAATCGACGAAATTCCAGCGATTTACGCCTGAAAACAAGAACATCGACGAGAAGGGCGCAAAACCGATCGTCTTGATGTCGCGACGCGGAAAGAGCGTCAGCTCCACGTCCACGAAAGTGGCGTCGCCGGGTGAGATTGTAAAGCGGTAGATCCCCGTGGTGGACGGAGAATCCAGCAGCGCGTGGACGACCACGCCCGTCGCGCCGTCTGGCGTCGCCTCCAGCCAGAAGGCGCGGAACACCGGGAACTCCTCGCCCGTCGGCACACCGGTGTTGATCGCCAGCCCGCGGGCCGAGAGCCCGTAGGTTTCGCCCTTGCCGACGGCGCGGAAATAGCTCGCGCCCTGGAAGACGGTGAACTCGGAAATCAAGTCGTTGCCGGCAAGGTCGGTATGGAGGCGGAAGCCGGAGAGGGGCACGCCCTCCTTCGGCAGCTTGCCTGCGGCGAGCTCGCCGACCCGGTAGCTCGACGGGTCGTAGAGCACCTTCTGCGCGACGTCGCCGTCGACCACCCAGATCTCGACGGGCTGGTTGTAGACGAAGCCCGGAAGCAGCGCATCGAACGCGAAGCGCCTGTCGGGCCCCAGCGGCTGCGGCCACTTCTCACCCGGCTGGATCTGGCGATACGTCGGGTAGTTCATGTCGCCCAGCACCGCCGGGATCTCGTCGCGGCGGTCGTCGTAGTCCTGCTCCGACAGGGCCCGCGCCAACTCGCGCAGCCGCTCGGCCGAGAACGGGGCCGTCTCGCCAAAGAGCTCGGGGTGCGGGGTGAGGTCCGCTCGAACTCTGGGCGAAAGCCTCGGTGACCAAACGCGGCCATCCTCCGGCCGCACCGGCGAGCGCCCAGGCCGCCGCGGCACGCGGAGACCAGGTGTCGCCGGTCAATCTTCATCCACGCTCTCCCAACCCGGGTCGTTCTGACCCGGGAATACGTCGCCGTTGTGACGGCTGCACAGCGAAACGCGCGACAAGCTGATACCGCAGTGCGATCGGCCTAAGTAGCGGATTTTTCGTTGAATGTGCTCTGAATGGAGCGGACGAGAGGTTCGTCCGCTGCCGGCATCTCAAGCAAGGATAGCGCCAAGGGGGCGACAAATCGCAGGTCCGCCACGTCTTTGGCCGTCGGTGTGCCCTTCCAGCGCCGCACGACGTACAGCGGCATCATGAGGTGGAAGTCCTCGTAGCTGTGGCTGGCGAAGGTGAGCGGCTCCAGCGCCGCCGGATCGACGGTGACGCCGATCTCCTCGTCGAGCTCGCGGCACAGCGCCGCCTCGGGCGTTTCGCCGGGCTCGATCTTGCCGCCGGGGAATTCCCACAGGCCCGCCATCGCCTTGCCCGGCGGGCGCTGGGTGACGAGCACGTGCCCCGCCGCGTCCACCAGCGCGGCCGCCACCACCAGGACGAGGCGCATCAGCTGCGATAGTCGCCGTTGATGGCGACGTATGCCTTGGTGAGGTCGCACGTCCAGACCGTGTCGCGCCCGGTGCCGAGGCCGAGTTCCACGCGAATGGCGATCTCGGGCTTCTGCATCACCGCGGACGCGGCGTCCTCGGAGTAGGCCGGGTCCCGCTCCCCGTCGACGGCGACGCGCACGTCGTCGAACCAGATGGCGAGGCGGTCGCGGTCGGCCGGCTCACCCGCCTTGCCGACCGCCATGACGATGCGGCCCCAGTTGGCGTCCTCGCCGGCGATGGCGGTCTTCACCAGCGGAAAGTCGGCGATCGACTTGGCGATCCGCCCGGCCGAGACGTCGTTCTCGGCACCCTCCACGGTGATCGCGACGAACTTGGTGCAGCCCTCGCCGTCCTTCGTGACCCAGTGGGCGAGCGCCAGCAGCAGGCCGTCGAGCGCTTCGGCGAAGCGGGCGGCGTCCTCTCCGGCCAGCGCCACGCCCGAGGCGCCGGTGGCGAACGCGAGCACGGTGTCGGACGTCGACGTGTCGCTGTCGACGGTGATCTTGTTGAAGCTCTTGGCCACGCCCGCCGACAGCATCGCCTGCAGCGTCGGCGCGGGAATCGCCGCATCGGTGGCGACGAAGGAGAGCATCGTCGCCATGTCCGGCGCGATCATGCCCGCGCCCTTGGCGATGCCGGTGATGGTGACGTCCCCGCCGGACAGCGCCACCGTGCGGCTTTCGGCCTTGGGAAACGTGTCGGTGGTCATGATGGCGCGGGCGGCGTCGGCCCAGCCCGTGGGCTGCAGGCGGGCGGCGGTGTCCTCCATGACGGTGCTGAACCGCTCGGCGGGCAGCGGCTCGCCGATGACGCCGGTGGAGGCGAGGTAGACGTCCTCCGCCGCGATCCCGAGAGCCGCCGCGGCAAGATCGGCCGACAGCGCGGTGGCGGCGCGGCCCTTCTTGCCGGTGAAGGCATTGGCGTTGCCGGAATTCACCAGCAGCGCGCGCGCCGACCCGCGCGGCAATTGCGCACGGCACCACTCCACCGGAGCGGAGGGGCAGCGCGACGTGGTGAAGACGCCCGCGACGGTGGTCCCCTCGTCGAACGCCATCAGCAGGACGTCGGTGCGGCCGCGGTACTTGATCCCGGCTTGTGCCGTGGCGAGGCGGAGCCCCGCCACCGGGAGAGGCTCGGGAAGGTGGTCAGGCGCGAACGGCGATGGGGTCATGGATCTCGTCTCGGCGGCAACGGTCCCGCGCATACGCCATTCACGCGGCCGCGAAAAGCGGCAACCGCCGTGACGAGCCTTCCGCCGGCGGAGCCGAGGGCCCCGCCGGCGGTCGATATCCTACTGCGCCGGTGCCGGGACCGGTGCGCCGGCGTCGACCGGGGGCGGCGCGATGTCAGACGCGGTCTCGATGGTGGCGTCCTCCTTCAGCTTGGCCACCGCATCGACGTAGGCGTCGCGGACGATGAGCTGCTGGATCTGCCCGGCGACCTGCGAGAGCGGCGGCACCGGCACCTCGCCCCGGTCGTCGAGGCGGATGATGTGGTAGCCGAATTGCGACTTCACGGGTTCCTCGGTCATCTCGCCGACCTCCAGGGCCATGGCCGCATCCTCGAACGGTTTGACCATGCGCCCGGGAGTGAAGTTGCCGAGGGAGCCGCCGCGCTGCGCCGAGCCCGGATCCTTCGAGTGTTCCTCGGCGAGGGCGGCGAAGTCGGCCCCGTCCTCGAGCTGAGCGATGAGGTCCGCGGCCTCCTCTTCGGTCTCGACGAGGATGTGGCTGGCGCTGAGCTGCTCCTTGGGCAGCCTGGCGACTTCCTCCTCGTAACGCGCGTTGAGCGCGTCCTCGGTGACCGAATCCTGCACGATGGAGGTCATGTAGCCCTCCTGCAGAGCCTGCAGGCGCTGGAAGTCCATGCGCTGCTTGAACTCGGGCGTATCGGCCATGCCCTCGGCTTCGGCGGCGTCGGCCATCAGCGCCATGTCGATGAGGAGGGAAAGAATCATCGCGTCCCGCTGCCCCTCGGGGACCTGCTGGACGGCTTCGCCGAGCGCGACGCGGGCGTAATCGACGTCGCCGGCGGTGATCTCGTCACCGTTGACGGTGGCGAGCACCTGGTCAGGCGAGGGGGCTGCGGCGTCGGTCGCTGCGTCCTGCGCGAGGGCGGAGGAGACGAGGAGGGCCGACAGGGCCGCCGCACTAAGCGTGCGCTTGATCATCATGGTGTCCTTCGGTGGGGGCCGGCGCTCGTTTGACATGGCCCAGCCCCAAACATATGTCGGATCGCGCGCGGCAGACGTTCACGTGCCGCCAATCGCGCCGGTTCGTATCATGGCCGTGCGCCGCTCCGTATAAGGTAAGGACATCTCGGATGCTCGGCACCCTGACCAAACGCATCTTCGGCTCGGCGAACGACCGCCGCGTCAAGGGCTACCGCAGCCGGGTGGATGCGATCAATGCCGTCGAGCCCGAGTTCGAGCGGCTCTCCGACGCAGAGCTCAAGGCCAAGACCGAAGAGTTGAGGGCCCAGCTCGCTGCCGGAAAGTCGCTGGATGACGTGCTTGTCCCCGCATTCGCCACGGTTCGTGAGGCCGCCAAGCGCGTCCTCGGACAGCGACATTATGACGTGCAGCTCATCGGCGGCATCGTCCTCCACGAGGGCTCGATCGCCGAAATGAAGACCGGCGAAGGCAAGACCTTGGTCGCGACCCTCGCCGTCTACCTCAACGCGCTCGCCGGCAACGGCGTCCACGTGGTGACCGTGAACGACTATCTCGCCGTTCGCGACGCCGAGTGGATGGGCCGCATCTACCACTTCCTGGGTATGTCCACGGGCGTGATCGTCCACGGCAAGTCCGACCGCGAGCGCAAGGCCGCGTACGATGCCGACATCACCTACGGCACCAACAACGAATTCGGCTTCGACTATCTGCGCGACAATCTGAAATACGACATTCGCCAGATGGCACAGCGCAAGCACAACTTCGCCATCGTCGACGAGGTGGACTCCATCCTCATCGACGAGGCACGCACGCCGCTCATCATCTCCGGTCCGCTCGAGGACCGCTCGGACTTCTACAACACGATCGACACCTTCATTCCGCGCCTCGTCGAAGAGGACTACGAGGTCGACGAGAAGCAGAAGACCGCGCACTTCACCGAAGCCGGCAACGAGAAGCTGGAAACCCTCCTGACCGAGGCCGGCCTCTTGAAGGGCGAGACGCTCTACGACGTCGAGAACGTCTCGGTGGTTCACCACCTGCAGCAGGCGCTGCGCGCGCACCGCCTGTTCCAGCGCGACCGCGACTACATCGTGAAGTCGGGCGAGGTGATCATCATCGACGAGTTCACCGGCCGCATGATGCCGGGCCGGCGCTACGGCGAGGGCCTCCACCAGGCGCTGGAGGCGAAGGAAAAGCAGCCGATCCAGCCGGAGAACCAGACCGTCGCGTCGATCACGTTCCAGAACTATTTCCGCATGTACGCCAAGCTGGCCGGCATGACGGGCACCGCCGACACCGAGGCGGAAGAGTTCATGGACATCTACCGCCTCGACGTGGTCTCGATCCCGACCAACCTGCCGATCCTGCGTCTCGACGAGGACGATCAGGTCTACCGCACGCAGGAAGAGAAATATAACGCCGTGGTGGCGGAGATCCGCACCGCGCATGCCAAGAACCAGCCGATCCTGGTCGGCACGACGTCGATCGAGAAGTCCGAGATCCTGGCCGACCGGCTGAAGAAGGAGGGGTTCGCCCAGCGCGACCTGTCCGACCCGCAGGCCGCCATCAAGGTCGGCGAGACGGCCAAGGGCGGGAAACCCGCCTTCCAGGTGCTGAACGCCCGCTTCCACGAGCAGGAAGCCAAGATCATCTCCCAGGCCGGTGTGCCCGGGGCCATCACCATCGCCACCAACATGGCCGGCCGCGGCACCGACATCCAGCTCGGCGGCAACGCCGACATGCTGATCGCCGAGGAGCTGGGACCGGTTCCCGAGGGCGAGGAGCCGGACGCCGAGCGGCTGACGAAAGAGGCCGCGATCCGCGCCCGCATCGAGGAGGCCAAGCAGAAGGCGATCGCCGCCGGCGGTCTCTTCGTGCTCGCCACCGAGCGGCACGAGTCGCGGCGCATCGACAACCAGCTGCGCGGCCGCTCCGGCCGTCAGGGCGACCCCGGCCGCTCGCGCTTCTACCTGTCCCTGCAGGACGACCTGATGCGCATCTTCGGCTCGGAGCGCATGGACGGGATGCTGAAGCGCCTCGGCCTGGAGGAGGGCGAGGCGATCGTCCACCCCTGGATCAACCGCGCGCTGGAGAAGGCGCAGCAGAAGGTCGAGGCCCGCAACTTCGACGCCCGCAAGAACGTCCTCAAGTACGACGACGTGATGAATGACCAGCGCAAGGTCATCTTCGAGCAGCGCCGCGAGCTGATGCAGGACGACGAGGTCCGCGAGACCATCGAGCAGATGCGCGAAGAGGTGGTGGACGCCGTCGTCGCCAAGCACATCCCCGAGAAGGCCTACCCCGAGCAGTGGGACACCAAGGGCCTCCACGACGAGGTGCAGGCCGTCTTCGGTGTCGACGCGCCGGTGATCGACTGGGCGAACGAGGAGGGCATCGCCGACGAGGAGATCCGCGAGCGGCTGAAGACGGCCGCCGGCGAGGCCGCCGCCCGGAAGGTCGCCAAGTACGGCCCCGACATGTGGCGCCAGGTCGAGAAGTCGGTCCTGCTGCAGACGCTCGACCACCTCTGGCGCGAGCACATCGCCCAGCTCGACCATCTGCGCTCGGTCGTCGGCTTCCGCGGCTACGCCCAGCGCGACCCGCTGAACGAGTACAAGACCGAGGCGTTCGCGCTGTTCGAGGCGATGCTGCTGGAGCTTCGCACCGCGGTGACCGGGCAGCTGATGCACATCGAGATCCAGATGCGCGACGGCCCGCCGACGCTGCCCGGCGAGGACGAGATCGACGAGCTGGAGACTCACCACATCGACCCGTTGACAGGCGAGGACGACGCCGGCGGGGACGGCGAAAGCGATTACGAGTACGCCGGCGCGCCGACCGACGGTGAGGTCGCCGAGGCGCGCGAGCCGCGGACCCTGAAGCGGGCCGGGGTCGAGCGGTCGGCGGCGGACCCGTCCACGTGGGGCAAGGTCGCCCGCAACGAGCCGTGCCCTTGCGGCTCCGGCAAGAAGTACAAGCATTGCCACGGCCGCGTCGTCTAACCCGTCTTCCCGGGGCACCGACAGCGGCGCGCGCCCCGGCGCCAGTTCGCCGCCGGCGATGAACACGCCGGCGCGTTCTCGTCCCGCCGCTCCCTTCGGGGCGGCGATCGAGACCCTCGAGGAATATCTCGCCATCGCCGCACTCGGCGACCAGGTGGGGCGCGAGCTTCTGGCGGGTTTCGCCACCCGCGCCCGCGATGCCGGCTTCACCCTCGCCCGCGTCTACATCGCTTGGCGGCGGCTGGATCCGGTGGTCGACAGCTCCAGCATCGTCTGGACCGTTGAGGATGGCGCCGTCGACGAGCACTGGCCACATGGCGATGGGGCCGGCAGCGAGGCATTCCGCGCCTCGCCAATCGCCTATCTCCTCACCTCAGAGGAAGACACCTACCGCTGCCGCCTCGCCGGGGCGAACACCCCTTACCGGTTCCCGATGCTCGCCGATTTGGCCGCACGCGGGCTGACCGACTATCTCATCGTCCGCGTCGGCTTCGGGGCCCGCTCGAGCGTGGCGCGGCCGGGCGGCGGGGTGATCGATTTCGTTCGCGTCCGACGCGCCCGACGGCTTCAGCGACGACGAGATGGCCGCGCTCGGCCGCCTCAAGCACATGCTGGCGTTGTCGCTGCGGTCCTCGCTCCAGGCCGACATCGGCCGCAGCCTGGCGCGCACCTATCTCCCGCGCACCGCCAGCGACCGCGTCCTCGACGGCGACATCCTCCTCGGCCACGGCGAAACCATCGACGCCGTCGTTTGGTATTGCGACCTGCGCGGATCGACGGCGCTGTGCGACCGGCTCGGCACCGATCGCTACCTGCCCTTCCTCAACGACTTCTTCGCCGCCACGGCCAAGCCGGTGGTGCAGAACGGCGGCGACGTGCTCGACTATATCGGCGACGCGGTGCTGGCGATCTTCCCTGGCGCGGACGGCGTCCAGCGGGCGCTCGCGGCCACCGGGGACGTCGGCGCCCGTCTGATCGAGCTCCGCGCGCGACATCCGGACGTGATCGGCGACCGTGAGGACCTCGCGGCGCTGATTGGCGTTGCCATCGACATCGGCCGTGTCGTCTATGGCAACATCGGCATCACCGAGCGCATGACGTTTTCGGCGATCGGCTCCACGGTGAACCGGGTGGTGCGGATCGAGCGGCTGACGAAGCGGCTCGGTGTGTCGATGCTGGTGACCGACGCGGTCGCGCGTCAGGCGGGTGAGGGGTGGACAAGCGTGGGACGGCTACAGATCGCAGGGATTGCCGACCCGCCGGAGCTCTTCGCGTGTCGCTAGTCGACGACCGCTCGGAGGTGGCCGAGCTCGCCCGATGGTTGACCGACGTGGCGCTGGAGGCCTGCGACGCCGGCACGCTGCTGACCCGGCTCGGGGAGCGGCTGAACGCGGCCGGGCTGAAGATCTCGCGCCTTTCCACGGCGTGGCGCACGCTCGACCCGATGACCTACGCGCAATTCGTCACGTGGTCGGCCACCGGAGCGCTGGAGATCGGGGCGAGGACACACAGCCAGGCCGACCTGCGCAGCAGCCGAAACGAAGCCACCGGCCTGCTGCGCCACATCGTCGAGAACGAGATCCCGCTCTACCGGGCCGATCTCACCTCCAGCGAGCAGCCCTACGACCTGCTTCGGGATCTGCGCGCCGAAGGCCACACCGGCTTCATCGGCACGACCACGAAATTCGGCCCCGGCCACATCGACCACGGCGTGCTGCGAGGCGTCTACTTCAGCGCTTGCACCGACGCGCCGGGCGGGTTCGACGATGCCACCGTCGATGTCCTCATGGCGCTGCGTCCGACCTTGGCGCTCGCGTTCCGGGCCATCATCGAGGCGGAGTTGGCAGAGGCGCTCGCGTCCACCTATCTCGGGCCGCTCGCGGCCCGGCGCGTGCTGGGCGGCGCCATCCGCCGCGGTGACGCCGAGGTGATCCCCGCCGCGATCTGGTACAGCGACATGCGATCGTTCACCCCGCTGGCCGAGGAGCTGACGCTGGACGACACCATCGCCTTCCTCAACGAGGTATTCGAGGCGACAGCAGGGGCGGTCACCGATGCCGGCGGCCACGTGCTCGACTTCATCGGCGACGCCGTGCTGGCGATCTTCCCGATCGAGGACGACGGCGTTCGCCGCGCTCTGCGCGCGCTGGACGACAGCCTGGCGCGTCTCGCCGAGATGCGCGGGCGTATCCTCGCGGGCGGCGGTCCGCCCGTGATGGCGGCGACGGCACGTGAAGGGATCGTGGGCATCGCCTTGGCCGTGGGCGATGTCCGCTTCGGCAACATCGGCACGCCGCGGCGGTTGTCATTCTCCGTCATCGGCCCGACCGTCAACATGGTCGCCCGGATCGAGGCGCTGACCAAGATGTTGCGCGAACCGGTCCTGGTGTCCGCGCCGGTGGCAGATCTCGCGCCCGGCCGGTTCGTCCTGCGCGGGGCCTTCAACCTTGAGGGGGTCCGGGACCGGCGGGCGCTCTATGGGTTGGCCAAGCGCGCCTGACGCTGGACCGGTGTGCCGCGTGGTGAGACCGAGGGGCTCGGGACTTACCAAGGAACAGGGCGGGTCGCCTGTCCCTCGAAGCCTGCCGTCGCTGGATTGAGCCCTGGCCGCAACCGAGACGCCGCGCAAGGCACGCTTCGCTCTTCGGCCTTGCACGCCGCCTCGGTTGAGGCCTGATCGGGCTCAGCGACGGCAGGCTCCGAGGAACAGGCGACGGCGAGGCCGTGCCATGGTGCCGCGGGCGAGAGGCGGTGCCTCGGCGTGGCGGCTCAAATGCCGTGGAAGGTGGCAAATTCATCCAGCGGGACGCGGTTGGAGCGGTGCTGCGCGGACGGATGCGTGGGGTCGGCGGTGCCGATGGCCATGCCGGTGAAGAGCATGCGCTCCGGCGGCGTCTGCAGAAAGTGGCCGACCGCCTTGGGGTAGGCCGACCAGTACTCCTGCGCGCAGGTGGCGAGGCCCTCGGCCTCCAGCAGCAGCATCACCGTCTGCAGGAACATGCCCAGATCCGACCACTGCGGCGGGCCCATCTGCCGGTCCACCGTGCAGAACAGCGCCATCGGCGCACCGAAGAAGTGGGCATTGCGCCGGTACCAGGCGCCGCGGGCCTTCTTGTCCTCCCGCGCGATCCCGAGGTTGGCGTACATCGTCTCGCCGACGTTGAAGCGGCGGTCGCTGTAGGGCGATGTGAGGCCCGGCGGATAGACGGAGTATTCGCGCTCCGGCTCGCCGCGCGGGTGCTCGGCGAGGACGTCCTTCATCATCGCGCGGAAGCGGACCATCGCCTCGCCGGCCACGATATCGATGTGCCAGGGCTGCACGTTGCCCCCGGACGGCGCCCGCGCGGCCGCCGCCAGGACACGGCGGATCGTCTCGCCCGGCACCGGCGTATCCAGGAAGGCGCGCACCGAGATTCGATGCGCCACGGCCTCCGCGACGTCCATCCTCAGCGGTTCCCGGAGCGGGCGTGGATGATGAGCATTGCGGAACGTCCTTTCACTCTGGCGCTTGCGCGGCCCGCCGCACGATATTACGCATGCGTGCTATCGAACAAGCCGGCGGCACGAACCGCCGCGGAGCGCAGGTCACTGACCGCGCGGGGAGCGAGAGGGTCAGGATGAACGCCAGCCGGTGGTGGCGCGGCATGGACGCGCTTGTCATGGATCGTGACCGCTTGGGCGGATGGAACGGGGTGGCGGTACTCTTCTCCGCGGTGGTGGCACCGCGATCCGTTTTCACCGAGCGGGCCGTCGGCGTCGTCTCTCGCGACCCGATCTGAGGAAGCCGCCATGTCCGACCGTGTTCTGCCGACCGTCACGCCCGAAACGGCGCACTTCTGGGAGGGCGCCAAGGCGGGGGAGTTGCGCCTGCAGCGATGCACCCCGCACGGGCACGTCTATTTCCCGCCGCGCTTCTTCTGCCCCAAGTGCGGCTCGCGCGATATCGCGGTGGTCAAGGCCTCGGGCCGGGCGACGCTCCACTCCTACATCATCAACCACATGAAGGCGCCGGGCTTCACGCCGCCCTTCATCGTCGCCGTGGTGGAGCTGGAGGAGGGGGTCCGGATGATGGCCAACATCCTCGAGGTGGAGCCGACCCATGAGGCCCTCGCGCTCGACATGCCGCTGGAGGTGACGTTCGAGCATCTCACCGACGAGATCGCCCTGCCGCAGTGGCGCCCTGCCGGAGGCGGCGAATGATCCCCGGATCCGTCGCCATCGTCGGCGCGGCCGAGATCCACCGAGATGGGCAAGGTGCCGCATCTCTCCCAGCTCTCGCTGCACGCCGACGCCGCCCTCAACGCCCTCGACGACTGCGGCTTGACGCTGGGCGACATCGACGGGCTCGCCACCGCCGGGCAGGACGCCGCCGATGTCGTCCAGCACCTCGGCCTCAACCCGACGTGGGTGGACGGCACGTCGGTCGGCGGCTGCTCCTTCATGGTTCACGTGCGCCATGCGGTGGCGGCCCTGGAGTCCGGGCTCTGCACCACCGCGCTCATTACCCACGGCGAGAGCGGGCGCAGCCAGGTGGGGCGGTTGATGCGGGCGATCTTCCCGTCCGCCAACCAGATGAACTTCGAGGCGCCGTACGGCGTCACGCTGCCGCCGTCCCGCTTCACGTTGCCCGTCATGCGGATGATGAAGGAAACCGGGCTCACCCTGGAGCAGCTGGCGATGGTGGCGGTGGTGCAGCGCGAATGGGCCGCGTTCCACCCGCGCGCCTCGTTCCGCGACCCGATCACCGTCGACGACGTGTTGAACACCAAGATGATCGCCGACCCGTTCCGCCTGCTGATGTGCTGCCTGGTGACCGACGCGGGCGGGGCGCTGGTGCTGACCAAGGCCGACCGGGCGAAGGACTTCCCGACGCGGCCCGTCTACGTGCGCGGCGCGGGGGAGAGCGCGGAGACGACGATGATCTCGCAGATGGAGGACTTCACGTCCTCGCGCGCCTTTCGCGTCTCGGGCAGGCTGGCGTTCGAGGCCGCCGGCATCACCCACGCGGACGTCGACCATCTGATGATCTACGACGCCTTCGCGCACCTGCCGGTCTACGGGCTTGAGGATCTCGGCTTCGTCGGGCGGGGCGAGGGCGGTCCGTTCATCGCCGAGGGGCATACGCGGCCCGGCGGCAAGCTGCCGCTCAACACCAATGGCGGCGGGCTCTCCTACCAGCATTCCGGGATGTACGGCATGTTCGCGCTGCAGGAGAGCGTGCGGCAGATGCGCGGCGTTTCGCCGGCGCAGGTGCCGGGCGCGAAAATCTCCGTGGCGCACGGCGTCGGCGGCATGTTCCACGCGGCCGGCACCGTCGTGCTCACCAACGAGGCGCAGCTTTAGTGGATCGGCGGAGACATTCGGGCCGCCGAAGACACCGGGCGGACGAGATGACCGGGTTGGATTATTGATACGTTGATCGGCAATCGGGAGGCGAGGGGCGATCCGGGCTCGGTCGAACCCCTTTCCTCCGACACATCAGGGAACCGAGGATGGCACGCGTCGAAATCGAGCGGGATGGCGCGGTCGTCACCCTGGTCAACAATGATCCGGCAAGCCGCAACTCGCTGGTGGAGGAGGTCTATCTCGGCCTGACCGAGGCGCTCGGTCTCGCCGAGGCCGATGCCTCCATCCGCGCGGTGGTGCTGACGGGGGCGGGCGGCTTCTTCTGCTCGGGCGGCAATATCACCAGCCTTCGCGACCGCGTCGGCGGCGACCACGAGACGCGGCGCAAGAACGTCGAGAAGCTGCACACGCTGATCCGCACGATACGCGCCAGCCGGTTGCCGATCATCGCGGCGGTCGAGGGCGGCGCGGCGGGTGCGGGGGCCGCACTGGCGGCGGCGTGCGACCTCGTCGTGGCGTCGAGGACCGCGTACATGTCCATCGCCTACGTCAAGATCGGGCTCACGCCGGACGGCGGGTCGACGGTGTTCTTCGGCCGTGCCCTGCCGCGCCAACTGGTGCAGGAGATGGTGTGGACCGGCGACCGCATCCCCGCCGAGCGGCTGGCGGCGCTGGGGCTGATCAACCGCCTCGCCGAGCCGGGCACGGTGCTGGCGGCGGCGCAGGCCTGGGCCACGGAGATCGCCCGCGGCCCCGCCGAAGCGATCGCCCGCGGCAAGGCGCTGGTCGACAGCGCGGCGACCACCTCGCTGGATGAGCAGCTCGACCGCGAGGCGGAAGGGATCGCCGACGCCCTCGGCGGCACGGAGGCGCAGGAGGGGCTCGCGGCGTTCCTCGAGAAGCGCGCGCCGGATTTCACCAAGGTCTGAGGCGGCGTTTAGTCTGAGGCGGCGCCCCCGCGTGTGACGGCGGGTCTGCGGCGGCGCCTATGTGGCGAAGGTCTCCACAAGGCTGATGATGATCACCGAAGCCGTGTAGATCAGGATGTTGTAGATCCAGTTCCACCCCCACGAGAGCCGCAGCGTCGGGATCCCGGTCAGGCGGCTGAGGATCAGCGGGGCGGCGGTGAACTGTGAGGCTGTCAGCGACATCGCCCAGCCGACGCTGAGCGACAGGATCATCGCCAGCGGCGAGATCGGCAGCGCGCCGAGCGCCTTGTAGGACGCCGCTAGGCACACCGCGACCACGATCGGCGTCAACGCGATCTGCGCCGCCAGGATGATGAGCGCTGGGATCGCCGCGATAATGAACACCTTGCCCAGCAGGCCGAGACCGAGTGTCCAGGCGAGCGCGTCGGTCGGCATCAGCGCGCCGAGCATGGTGCCGATGAACCCGGCCGCCGCCAACGTCACCGCCTCGGGCGCCGAGCGCGGGATCGACCGCGTGACGATGCGGCCCATGCGAGCGCCGACGACGGCGGCGCGCTCGCGGACCGGCAGATGCGCGTTCTGCGTGGCGATCCATACGAGCGTCAGCACCGGCGCCGTCATCATCAGCGCGGGGACCACCTCGATATGGAGCATCGGCGCCAGGACACCGGCGGCGCCGATCAGCGCGACGACGACGAGCGCCAAATCGCGCACCGACCGCCCCGGGAGCGGTAGCGGCGGGCGGCGCTGCGGCAAAGCGCCGGTGCGCGACAGCCCCCGGCGGATGACGCGGCCCTCCAGCCGGTCCTCGGCCCAGCCGATGGTCAACCACGTCATCGCCAGGACGAACCCGAAGAGCATCACCGAGGCGTGGGCGGCGCTCGGAAACAGGCTGGCGAGCAGCGCCTGCGTGACCGTGGTGGGCGAGAACATCACCACGATGGCAAAGCCGCGCAGCGTCGCGGCGTACTGGCGGCGCTCCTTGATCGCGGTCACGTCGGGCGTGTCGCCGGCCTCGCGTGCGGCGTTGACGCCGGCCTGGATCAGCGGCGCCAGCAGCGCCAGCGCGCCGACGTTGGCGAGCGCGGCCATCACCGCCGAGCCGATGGCGATGGCGCCGTAGCGCCGGCTCGGCGGCTGGCGTGTGAGGTAACGTCCCAGGGAGTCGACGGCAATGGAGGTGGATGCCGGCTCGCGCAGGATGCCGATCAGCACCATGAACGCCGCGAGGAAGAACGACTGCTGGATGCCCGCCCACATCACCTCGCCGGGATTAGGCAGCACGAAGGCGCCGATGATCGCCAGCGCCACCGCCACGCTGGCGAGGACCCGTTCGCGGGTGGAGATCAGCGTCTGCCCCACGAGCAGGAACGCGATGAGGAGGACGGCCGCCAGCGCCGAGGTCTCCCTGTGCCCCGTGATGCGCGCCGCCAGGCCGAACACGGCGAGCAGCGTCAGCGTGATCGCCGTGAGGCGCTTGAATGGGTCGAGGGGCGCTTCGGTGTCCATATGCTCCAGGGTGGCTCAGTCGGTCTCGCCGCCGGCGGCCGGCTTGGCACGCTCGGCGGCGTCGGTTTCGCTGGCGGCCGCGAGGGCGGCGTGCAGATTGCTGCGGATCGTCCCGAGTTGCGCCTCGATGGCGGCGATCTCGTCCGGCGCGAAGCCGGCATAGGCGAGACCGTCGATGGCGGTGATCGCGTCGGTCATCGCATCGAGCAGAGGGTGGGCGCGTGCGGTGAGGTGAACGCGGTTGGCGCGGCGATCGTTCGGGTCGGTCGCGCGGGTGACGAGGCCGCGCGCCTCCAGCCGCTCCACGAGACCACCCGCTGCGACGGCGCCGATCTCCAGGCGCGCCGCCAGCTCGGACTGGGTGAGGCCGTTCTCGCGATAGAGATGCGCGATCACCGACGACTGGCTCGACGTGATGCCGTGCGGCTCGAGCATCCGGTCGAACAGTTTGGCGCGCAGCCGGGCGATGTCGCGGAACAGGAGCCGGTTGGTCGGGACGCCACGCGGCGAGGTCACTCGGGTCTCCGGGTCGGGCGGCGCGGCCGCGGGGGGCACTGGGTTCCGCGACAATAGTACGCTGGCGTATCAATGGGCAAACCAGCGCGCCGCCGGGCCTTTCCCCGAACTGCGGCGTGTGGAATGCTCCGGCCGAAACGACGTCGCCGGGCTAACCGGCGCACCGGGTGGCGAGGATATGTCCGATACTCTCTTGATCTCATCCGCGGCCCAGGTGTTCGCGGATGCCGAGGCCGCCGCACGCGGCCCGCGCGATGCGGCCGCCTGGTCCGCCCCGCTGTGGGCGCGCGTGGAAGAGGCGGGATTCCCCGCCGCGCTGACCTATGCGGCCGAGGGCATCACGTCCGCCGACGCGCTCGCGATCGTGCGCATCGCCGCGGCACACGCTGCCCCGGTGCCGATCGGCGAGACGATGGTGGCCCACTGGCTCCTCGCCGAAGCGGGTCTCGCGGTGCCGGCCGGGCCGCTGTCCTTCGCTCCCGCTCTCGCCGGAGAAGCGCTGGCCGCCAGCGAGGGCGACGGCGCACTCTCCGTGGAGGGACGACTCGGCGCGGTGCCGTTCGCGCGCTTCGCCGAGGGGCTGGCGGTGGTGGTGAGTGTGAAGGGCCGCCCCCTCGTGGTGCACTTGCGCGGTGAGGACGTCGCCACTGAGCCGGCCATGAACCTCGCCCGCGAGCCGCGCGACGACGTCGTGTTCAAGACCGCGGTCCCACCGGACCGGTTCGGCCCTGCGCCGGTGGATGCGGACGGCCTCTTCGCCATCGGCGCGACGCTGCGCAGCGTCGCGATGGCCGGGGCGCTGGAGACGCTGCTCGCCCGCACGGTGGCCTATGCCGGCGAGCGGGTGCAATTCGGCCGGCCGATCGCCAAGTTCCAGGCGATCCAGCACAGCTTGGCCGAGATCGCCAGCGAGACCGCCGCCGCCCGCGCCGCCGCCGACATGGCGAGCGAGTGCCTGACGGGGCCGGACGCGCGGGTGCTGGCCGCCGTCGCCAAGGCGCGTACCGGCGAGGCGGCCACCAAGGCCGCCGGTCTCGCCCACCAGGTGCACGGCGCCATCGGCTTTACGCAGGAACATGCCCTGCACCTCTACACGCAGCGCCTGTGGGCCTGGCGCGACGAGTTCGGCACCGAGACCGACTGGGCGCTGATCCTCGGCGACGCGGCCCTCACCGCCGGGGCGGAAGGCTACTGGCCGATGGTGACCGCGCTCGACCGCGCCGCCCCCGCCCCCAGGGCCGTGATGGAGGCTTGAGCGCTATGGACCAGATCGCATTCGCCCCGCCCGTCGGCGACGACGCCCTCGACACGCTGCGCGCCGAGGTGCGCGCCTTCCTCGCCGACACCATCGGCAGCCACCGCCCGGGCGAGCGCATCCGCTCGTGGATGGGCAACGACGCGGCGTTCTCCCGCGCATGCGGTGCGGCCGGCTACCTCGGCATGACATTCCCTGCGCGCTATGGCGGCGGCGGGCGCAGCGCCCTGGAACGCTACGTGGTGAGCGAGGAGATGCTGGCCGCCGGGGCGCCGGTGGGGCTGCATTGGATCGCCGACCGCCAGTCCGGCCCGCTGCTGCTGCAGTACGGCACCGAGGCGCAGCGGCAAGAGATCCTGCCCAGGATCGCCGCCGGGGAGTGCTACTTCTGCATCGGCATGTCGGAGCCGGACTCGGGGTCGGACCTTGCGGCGGCTCGCACCCGCGCCGAGCCGGTCGACGGCGGCTTCGTGATCAACGGCACCAAGGTGTGGACCACCAACGCGCACGTCGCCCACTACATGATCCTGTTTTGCAAGACGGAAGCGTCGGAGGATCGGCACGGCGGCTCCAGCCAGCTCCTGATCGACCTCTGCGACCCCGGGGATCACGATCAGCCCCATTCACAACATGGCGGGGGCGCACGAATTCAACGAGGTGAACTTCCGCGACGTATTCGTGCCGGATGGCGCGTTGATCGGCACGCGGGGCGGCGGCTGGGCGCAGGTCATGGGAGAGCTCGCGTTCGAGCGCAGCGGTCCGGAGCGGTTCCTGTCCACCTTCGCGGTGCTGACCGAGCTGTTGCGGATGGCGGCGGCCGACCCCTCGCGCGAGGCGAAGATCGCGATCGGCCGGCTGACGGCGCATCTGGTGACGCTGCGGCGCATGTCGCGGGCGGTGGCGGGGCTGCTGGCGGCGGGGGAGAACCCCTCCCTGCAGGCCACCATCGTCAAGGATCTCGGCGCGGTGTTCGAGCAGGACCTGCCGGAGATCGCCCGCCTGCTCGTGCCGCGCATCGGCAGCGGGCAGGGGCACGGCGACTATCAGGCCGTGCTCGACTATGCGGTGCTGCACGCCCCGTCGTTCTCACTGCGCGGCGGGACGCGGGAGATCCTGCGCGGCATCATCGCCCGCGGCCTCGGTCTGCGTTAGCCTGGGCTGAGGCCGTATCGCCCGCGCACCCGGCGCGCCGGCTGCGGTCTTGCGGGTCGGGATTCGGCGCGCCGATTAGGCCGATGCGGCGTCGGCCTCGCGGGGCGCCTGCCCCATTGCGCTGGCGAGCGCGTCGCGCAGGCGATCCGGCCACGGCACCGGGCGGCGCTGCTCGCGGTCGACGAGGACGTGGGTGAAGTGCGCCTCCGCTGCGGCGGTGTCGCTGTCGTCCGCGGGCGAAACAAAGAGCCCGGCGTGCCAGGTCACGCTGGAGGTGCCGAGGCGGACCACCTTCAGCGCGACCACGACGTCTTGCGGGAACGAGATCGGCGCGTGATACCGGCAGCCGGTCTCCACCACGAGCGCGATGACCGGGCCGGAGTGGATGTCGATCCCGGCCTTCGCGATCATGAAGCGATTCACCGCCGTGTCGATGAAGCCGTAGTACGCCGCGTTGTTGATGTGGCCGTAGACGTCGTTGTCGGCCCAGCGCGTGGTGAACGTTTCGCTGAGCGTGTAGTCCGACAGGCGGGAGGGCGGTGGTCGCATCGAAGCTCCTTCCGTCATGCCTCTCATGGCTGGCGCGCCTTCGGGTTGCCCGTACCACGCTCGGCTGTGCGCCGAATGCGGTTCACCGGGTCGGTGAACCGTACGTAGCAAGTGTAAACGGATCCCGCGCAAGCCACGGCATTGAAAAGCAGTTTCACACAATTGCGACGGTTCCAGCGGCGGAGGCCAGCCGGATCAGGCGCTCCGCCGTTCGATCGCCGCCCCGCCGGCATCCGATGTCTTCGAGGCTGCGTCCGGCGCGGCGGAGTGCTGCGACAAGTAGCGCAGCAGCAGCTCGTCCGTTTTGCGCATGACGTCTTCGTCGCGCAGGAGGTGGAAGCCCTTCAGGCTCACGGAGCTCGCGATCATCATCAGCCGGGTGGCGAAGCTCGTCACCTTGCGGCCGCTCTTCTCCTCGAAGATCAGGTTGGCGGGATCGATCCAGGTGCCCAGCTCGCGGATGTTGAACCGGTCGAAGCGGCGCACGAGGTCGTCGCTGTCCCACTGGTGGTAGGTATCCGGGAAGACGATGTTCTCCACTTCCGACCCGCCGTTCTTGAGGTCCTGAGCGATCATGTCGAGCCGCTGAGGGGAGAAGTTGTTGTCGAGCTCGCCATTGAGGATCGCAATGGGCGCGCCGGTGGTGCTGTAGTCCTCGAGACGCGGGACGGTGGGGCCGTAGTAGGAGATGTGGGCGGCGAATTTGTCGTCCGTCGGCACGAAGAGGCGCCGCAGCTGCTCGTAGGCGCTGAGGATGCAGATCATCCCACCGTAGGAGAAGCCGATGTTGGAGATGCGGTGGCGGTCGATGTCCGGCCGCTCGGCGAGCCACGTGAGGCCGGCGAAGGCGTCCGCCAGCATCATCGTCTCGGTGACGTTGATGGCACGGATCGGGTGCGCGGAGTTGTGGAAACCGCGGGTCTTGAACGAATCGACCACGAGGGCGGCATAGCCGTGCTGCGCCAGGAACCGGCCGTAGCGCCGTTCCCGCGCGTTTTTCACTCCGCCGAGACCTTCCACCACGACGACGGCGGGGAACGGGGGCTGCACGGTGGCAGGCGTGTACAACTCCGCCGCCATCGGAACCTGTGTGCTCTTCGGTCCAATATCGGTCAGGACAAAGGGGCTGGTGGTCGGAATATCAACGCGCTCGTAGTTGACGTCGTCCATCAGGGCGGCCTCTCACATTGGCGCGTTGTTTTAGCTGCGCTGGAAAAGTGGAGCGGCGCATTGCCGCGATAATGAAATAACGATCTACTCGCCGGCAAGTTTCATAACATCTCGACGAACGTCTTCCGACGTCGCCACGCGCGGAACCTTGTTCTGTCCGCCGAGCTTTCCACGCGCGCGCATCCAGTCCTTGAACGCCCCGGCGCCACGAGAACCACGCGCGGCGGTTTCAGCTGAAAGTCGCCGCGGCGGTGAACCTCGTAGTCCTCGTTGCCCTCCTGCAGCGCGCGGTCGAGAACGTCGGCGAAGCGGGCCTCGTCACCGGCGGGCGCGTCGAGTTCCACCACGAAGAGGTGCTGCCCGGCGCTGGCGCCGCACTCCGGATAGATCGGCGCCACCGTGTACTCGTTGACGGAATGGCCGGCGTCGTGGGCGGCAGCCAGCACCGCCGCCTCGATCTCACGGCCCGAGAGGTGCTCGCCGAACGCCGAGAGATAGTAGGAGGTGCGCCCGGTCACCTTCACACGCGGCGGTTCGCCGGGGATCAGCTCCACCACGTCGCCGATCTTGTAGGCCCAAAGCCCCGCGCAGGTGGAGAGGACGAGGCCGTACTCGCCAGCCGGCGCGCCGGCGAGCGGTCAGGCGCGTGGGGTTCTCGTCCTCCCACTCGTCGATGGGCACGAACTCGAAGAAGAGGCCGATGTCGGTGTTGAGACGCATGCCGTCGTCGATGCCGCGGTCGGCCGAGGCGACGAAGCCCTCCGAAGCCGAGTAGACCTCGCGCCAGTCCACCTCGCGCGGCTCGGACACCATGCGGCGAAGGTCTCCCGGTAGGGCGCGAAGCTCATCCCGCCATACACGAGGAGGTTGAGGTTGGGATAGAAGGCGCGCACGTCGTGCTCTCGGCCCGACACCTCCGCCAGCCGCTCGAAGAAGAGCAGCAGCCACGACGGAGTCCCGGCGAGGCAGTGGATCGGCTCGTCGAGCGACAGGCGGGCCAGGCGGTCGATCTTGGTCTCCCAGTCCGCCTCCAGCGCTTCCTTGATGGACGGGAACACGTAGGGCGTCGACCAGCGCGGGTTCTCCCGCCGCGCGATACCGGAGAGGTCGCCCGCCTTGATGCCGTTGCCGAGATCCTCCATCGCCACCGAGCCGGACAGCATGAACGACTTGCCGCCGAGCACGTCGCTCTTGGGGTAGCAGGCGACGTGGTGGGCGAGGAGGTCGGTCCCGGCGCGCGCGTTGGAGCTGATCATCTCTCGCGTGATGGGAATGTGCTTGGTGCGCCCGCTGGAGGTGCCGGAGGAGACGGCGAAATACGGGATCTTCCCCGGCCACGTGCAGTCTTCCAGCACCGGGAAGGCGGCGTCGAAGTAGTCGCGCTTGAAATCCTCGAAGGAGCGCAGCGGCACGCGGGTCTGGAAGTCCGTCACCGTGCGGATGGACGCAAAGTCGTGGTCGCGGCCGAAGCGCGTCTTGGCGGCCCGGCGCACCAGGTGCATGAGCTGGCGTTCCTGGGTGACGGCGGCCGGGTGGCGGGCGAGCCGCTTCTCGCGGAGCTTGCCGTAGCCGCGCAGGAGGGGGGTGGCGTCAAGCATGACCGGCCACCTTCGTCGTGTGGCGGAACCCGTCGTCGAGCGCGTCTTGCGAGAACGGCAGGCGGATCTGCTCACCCCGGCGCCATGCGCCCAGCATGTCGAACATGGTGCGCGAGCCGGGCCAGCCGTCCTGCCCGCCCAGCAGCACGGCCCAGGTGGCGTCCTCGTCCGACAGGTCGGCCACGAACCGGGCGTTGGCGCCGAAGTTCGTGCTGTGCGGCTTCTGTGTGAACGGGTGCATCGACTTCATCACCGTGTCGTTGGAGCCGCCGGAGGCGAACTCGATCGTCGGAAGCCGGCCGGCGAGCCACGGCAGCCTGCTGAGCGGGTGGGAGAGGCGCACCTTGTGGAGACCGCCCCAGGTGCGGTGTGTCTCGAACGGCCCGGCCGCGGCATCGACTGCGGTCCTGAGCGCGGCGACGAGATCGGCCTTCGTGGCGCCGTCCACGAGGCGCTGCAAGCGCGAGAAGGGACGCCAGTGCGGGCTCACGAAGCGTTGCGGCGAGCGCTCCTCCAGCGCCTTGATCAGCGGCTCGGCAACCAGCTCGAACGCAAGTGCACCGGGCGAATCGACACCGTAGCGGCCGTCCCACCCCGCGATCGCGTCCGCCACCGGGCCGGTCAGTCCGATGTCCGACGCAGTCAGGTTCAGCTTTTCCGCCACCTGCAGCGCGGGGGCGTGCATGACGTCCAGCTGCAGCGCCTTGAGGTCGTCTGCGGTGAAGTCGCGCCGGCGCTGCCAGCACCTCGCCGATGCGGCGGAAGCGGTGATCGGCGGCGAAGAACAGGCTGATCGTGACCGGCGGGTCGACCGGCGCCTCGTTGGAGGAGACGACGAAGCCCTCGGCCGGGTCGACGCTCATCGGCAGCTCGCGCCCCGTGCAGCAGCCGCGACCACTGGCGGTCGGCGTCCTCCGGACGGACGACCACGTCGTCCGGCGTCGCCAGGGGGCGCTCGGGGATATGGGCGGCGATCATCTTGCCGATCGCGCCTGACGGGTCGGCCCAGATCATGTTGAGGCCGGGGAGCGCATAGCCGTCCACCGCGTCGGCGAAGGTCTCCCAGGACGAGGCGCGCATCAGCTCGCGAAAGGGGGTGAACTCGTCCGTCGGGCGGTGGCCCATCCAGTGCAGCGCCACGGTGCCGGAGGCCATGTTGAAGGCGTTGGCAGTCGCTGATGATGGGGCCGAAGCGGCTCTGGCGGGTCTCGACCTCGTGCGCCTTGCCGCCGGCCTGATGGTGATCGGTGCGGGTCTCGATCTCTTCACCGGAGACGTCCACCAGCTCGGAGGAGGTGGCGTGCAGGTTGGTGCCGCCCCAGGCGCCGTGCTGGTTGCGGCCGACGCCGAAGATCGGCAGCGCCGGGATCATGAAGCCCCAGACCGAGAGCTCGCGGCGTGCGAAGCCTGGCGATGAGCCAAAGGTTGGGCGCGGTGATGATGTGGTGCGGGTCGCACGCCAGCATCGGCACGCCCGACGCGGTGCGCGAGCCCGCCAGCGCATAGGCGTTGCGAGCCGGCGCGGTCGAACGCGGAGGGGAGCGCGTCTTCCAGATTGTCGGCCCCGATGGGGATGTCCTCGTCGGCGACTGCGGCGATGCCGATCAAGCTCGGCCCACATGCGCGACCACTCGGGGTCGTCGCGCAGCGGGTTGAGGGTGCGCCACACCTTCCACGCATAGTCCGCCGAGCACAGCCGCGAGACCGCGAAGAGCTGCTCGACCGTCCACGGCTCGTACGGGATCGACAGGGTGTCGAACTCCGGCGGCAGCGCGGCCTCGGCGGCGGCGTTGATCCCGTCGGCGAAGCCCTCGGCCCAGGCGCGCGTGTCGTCCGGCATGAGCGCCAGGGAGGCTTCGGTGGCGCGCGGGAAGTCGATGAGGCGCACCAGGCGGTCGAGTTCCAGCGCCGACGCTACCGGCGACCTCGGACACGCGGCCCTAGCGCGATGCGCGCGCATCAGCTCCATCTGCGCGAGCCGCAGATGACCGTGGACGATGCCGAGGCCGACGGCCGCGTCGCGGTCCGACCCCGCCTCCACGAAGGGGATGTGATGGTCGTTCCAGCGGATGGAGAGGGTGGACGCGACCGGGGCCGTGGCCGGCAGCATCGCCAGGCGATCCTCCACCGTCGAGCGGCGGAAAGCGGCGCACCGCGGAGCGGCGCAGCACGGATGCCGCCAGTCCGGCGAGGCTGAACGCTTGGCGCGTGCGCCGTCGGAAGTGCTTTATCGTCGATGGCATCATTGGCTGGGAAACCATTGCCCGGGAGGGAAGGTTCCGCCCCCATGGCGTCCGGCCTGCCGAAACGCAAGGCAAATGAGCGGGATCCGGCAACGGGTCGGGACCGCGGTCACACCCGGCTCAGGCGGCCACGCGCCCAGGGAATAACACCATTCCGGCGCCCGCCGCCCCCTTCGCAGCCCGCACTTGGGCCACTATGATGCCGCGCGGATGAAATCGGGATACGTGTTGATGGGAAACGAAGCGTACCAGGAGCGGGATGCGGCGTTCTTCGACTACAAGCTCTTCGAGCGCTTCGACTTCTGCCTTCGGGGGCCCGAATGGCCGATCGACGAGCCGGCGGACTTCAACATCGTCGGCTCGGCGCGGGTGTTCGGCCGCTTCGTCGACAAATCGTTGACGACGTTCCTGGAGGAGGATCACGGCATTCGCGCCCGCAACCTCGGGACCGCCGGGCGGCAATCCGTACATGTACATGAAGCGCCCGGACTTCCTGGAGTACCTCTCCACGTCCAAGGCGATGCCGATCTTCCAGGTCTGCGGCGCGGACGGCCACTCGAATGACTGGTTCACCCGAATCACCGGCCGCACGATGCGGGTGAAGGAGGAGGGGCTCGGCGTCGACGTCGGCACCAACGTGCGCGGCGGCATCGGCTATCGCGCGGCGTTCAAGAAGCGTCCGTTCAACGAGGTGGTGGCGCAGATCCGCAAGGGGCAGCAGTTCATCCTCGAAGATTACAAGGAGATGAAAAAGGCCCTCGGGCGCCCCGCGGTCATCATGTACTTCAGCGACCGCCCGGTGCGGAAACTGACGAAACGCACATATCGAGATCTCTTCAAGTTTCCCCACTGCGTCGATCAGGAGATGTGGGAGTCGCTGAAATCCATCTTCGATTACAGCCTCG
The DNA here is from genome assembly GCA_963771975.1 of uncultured Alphaproteobacteria bacterium. GTDB lineage: Bacteria > Pseudomonadota > Alphaproteobacteria > Rhizobiales > Amorphaceae > Acuticoccus. The sequence goes on from CAVYVL010000007.1 coordinate 117,778, forward strand.
AGATCGTCTCCGACGAGGGCATGCCCTACGAGGTCAGCGACGGGACGAATACGGTGAAGGTCGACCTCTACCCCTCCGAGGCGATGCACCGCCTCGCGGCGGACGAAATCGCCAAGCACCGGCAGGCGATGCTGGAGGTGGCCGATGCGCCGCCCAAGCCGGTGGTCGTGAGGCGGACGGCGCTGGTGGCGGAGCCGCCACGGCGCGCGACCCGAGCAAACCCGCCCCCGCGTCGAACGCGGAGACGCTGGAGCGCCGGCGCAAGGCAGCAGAGGCTCGCCGCCAGCGCCGCGCCGCAACGAACGGCTCAGCCTGACAGTCCGACCGCGCCGGCCCTCTGGCGGGTCTCCCGTCGCTGTGCGCCGGCCGGAGCGTCTCAGCCGGCGGCGTCGGCGATGGCGCGGCGCAGATCGTGCTTCGACATTCCCGAGCGGCCGGCGATGTCGAACGCGCGGGCGAGCGCCATCAGGTCGTCCTTCGGCACATCGTCGTTGTGTTTCGACGGCGTCGGCGATCGCGGACTGCAGCGCGTCCTTGTCCATCTTCGAGCGCCCCTCGACGCCGAGCGCGCGGGCAACCTCCATGAGATCGGCCTTTCGCGGGCCGTCGGTGGACGTGCCTCCACCGCCCTTGCGGTACTGGGCCGTCTTGCGCGCCACGTCCTCAGGCTGGCCCGAGAACTGATCGCCCTTGCGGCTGTCGCGCCGCTTCTTGGCGGTGGTGCGCTTGTACTCCTCGTCCGACAGCGCCTCGCGCGCCGCCTTCGGGAGATACCGCTCGCCGGTGTCGGCGCTGCGCTCGCCCGACTTGGTGCCCCAGTCCTCGTCGGTCCACTTCTGCAGGTCGTTATCGGGCGACTTGGCGCCGACGTAGCCGCCACCGCGCCGCTTGTACTCTTGGACGGCGAGCTGCGCCTTGCGCGCCGACCATTGGCCCGGCTCGCCGCCCTTCTCCGAGCGCGTGATCTCGCGCTTCACCGTCTCCCAGAGCTTCGGGTCCGTCCGTTTCGCGGTTGCCATGATGCGTCTCCGGTTTGGAAGCGGCAACGCGGCCCGCGGGGGCCCGTTCCGGCGCGATCCGTCACACCGGCACGGCCGCCGCCGCGCCTACACCGCGACGGAGATGCGCCGGCGTGGGGCCAGCTCGTCCGCGGCTGCGGCGATGCCCTCCGCGTCGATGCCGTAGTGGCGGTAGAGGTCGGCGATGGTGCCGGTCTGGCCGAACGTCTCGACACCGAGCGCCGCCACGCGGTGCCCGGCGACGCCGCCGAGCCAGGCGAGCGTTGCCGGATGCCCGTCGATCACGGTCACGAGCCCGGTGTGGTGCGGGAGGCTCTCCATGATGCGTCTCGACATGAGAGAGGCGATGGTCCCCACGGCGGCGGGCGGCGCGGGCGTTCTGCCACTCGGCGTGCAGCCGGTCGGCCGAGGTGACGGCGAGCACGCCGACGTCCCGGCGCCCCTCGGCGATCATGCGCCGCAGACTGGATGGCCTCCGGCGTGACGACACCCTGTACGCAGACCACGATCTCCGCGCTGGGCCCCGGTTCGCGCAGCCAGTAGGCGCCGGCGAGGATGTCCGCCTCGAGCGTCTCGGTCATCTGCCGGATGGGCTGCTCCAGCGGGCGCGTCGACAGGCGCAGGTAGGTGGCGCGTTCGGCCGCGTCGGGATCGCTCATCCGATCGAACGCGTCCGCCATCATCACGGTCAGCTCGTCGGCGAAGGCCGGCTCGTAGGCGGCGAGGCCCGGCTGCGACAGGCCGATCATCGGCGTGCCGATGGACTGGTGCGCGCCCGCCCTCCGGCGCCAGCGAGATCCCCGACGGGGTCGCCACCAGCAGGAAGGCCGCGTCCTGGTAGCAGGCGTAGTTGAGAGCATCGAGGCCGCGGGCGATGAACGGGTCGTAGAGCGTGCCGACGGGGTAGAGCTTCTCGCCGAAGTGCTCGTCCGCCAGGCCCGCGGCGCCGAGCGCCAGGAAGTGGTTCATCTCGGCGATGCCGAGCTCGATGTGCTGGCCTTCGGGCGAATACTCCCACTTCTGTGTCGAGGGGATGCGCTCCTGGCGGAACGAGTCGGCGATCGCCTCGCGCCCGAAGAGCCCGCGCCGGTTCACCCAGGGGCCGAGGTTGGTGGAGACGGTGACGTCCGGGCTCATGGTGATGACGCGGTCGGCGAACGCGCCGCCGCCGCGGGCCACCTCGTCGAGCACCTTGCCGAAGGCGGCCTGGGTGGAGATCACTTTGTCGGTCGGCGGCACCAGGTCCGGCCGCTGCACCTCCGCCTGCGCCGGCATCGCGGCCTCGGTGCCGAAGTAGGGGGTCGCGGCGATGAAGTCGCGCACGCCGACTTCGTCCAGCGAGAGGCCGGCGGCGAGCTGCCACTCTGCCCCCTTCGGCACGCCCATGGCGAGCTGGAAGGCGGACATCTGCGGCGGTGTCATCAGGCCGGCGTGGTTGTCCTTGTGGCCCGCGAGGGGCGTGCCCCAGCCCTTGACGGTGTACGCGATGAAGACCACCGGGCGGTCGTGGTCGATGGACTGGAAGGCGTCGATCACCGTCTCCAGGCAGTGACCGCCGAGGTTGGCCATCAGCCGCCCGAGTTCTTCGTCGCGAGCGGCGCTCCAGGAGGTCGGCAACGCCGGGCTTGTCGCCGATCTCGGCGGTCAGGCGTTTGCGCCACGCGGCGCCGCCCTGGTAGGAGAGCGCCGAATAGAGCGGGTTGGGGCAGGCGTCGATCCAGGCGCGCAGGGTCTCGCCGCCCGCTTCGGCGAATGCGGCCCGCTGCAGCGCTCCGTACTTGATGGTGACGATGTCCCAGCCGAACGCCTTGAAGACCTCGGCGATGCGCGCGTAGAGCCCCTCGCGCACCACCCCGTCGAGGCTCTGGCGGTTGTAGTCGATCACCCACCAGGTGTTGCGCAGGCCCTGCTTCCAGCCTTCCTGCAGGCACTCGTAGACGTTGCCCTCGTCGATCTCGGCGTCGCCCACCAGCGCGATCATCCGGCCGAGCGGCTTGTCGCCGGACCAGCCTTTGGCGGCGATGTAGTCCTGGATCAGCGAGGAAAAGGCGGTGGCGGCGACGCCGAGCCCCACCGAGCCGGTGGAGAAGTCGACGATCGGCGCGCCGTCCGTGCCGCGGTCCTTGGTGCGGGAGGGGTAGGACTGGGCGCCGCCGTAGCCGCGGAAGGCCTGCAGCCGCTCCAGCGGCTCGCGCCCGGCGAGGTACTGGATGGCGTGGAAGACGGGCGAGGCGTGCGGCTTGACCGCGACTTTGTCTTCCGGCCGCAGCACGTGGAAATAGAGCGCGGACATGATCTGCACCATCGAGGCCGAGGAGGCCTGATGGCCGCCGACCTTGATGGCGTCCGCATCGCGCAGGTGGTTCGCCGCGTGGATCATCCACTGCGACAGCCACAGCACCTTGCGCTCGATTTCTGCCAGGCGTGGATCCATGAGCGGGGCCCTCCGTTGGCGTCCAGTCTACCGCCTGCGGAGGGGGGCGCGCCAGTCGCGGCGCTGGCGAAATCGGCCGCCGCGTGCCGATGAAATCAAAGGGTGCTGATCAGCGGCGCGAGCAGGAAGGCCGAGGCGACGAGCGCGATGGCGACGCCCGCCGTGAGCTGCAGCAGCGGCACCGCGATCCCGGCATGCTCGACGCCGGCGGCGAACATCGTCGCACCCCGCGCCGTGGCGGCCGACACGGCCACGAGGCTGATGAAGGCGCCGGTGCCGAGCGCCATCGCCACCGCCGAGGCGACGCCCACCGCCAGGAGGTTCATGCGCCACGCCACCGCCAGCACGAACACCGCCCCGGTGCACGGGCGCAGGCCGATGCCGGCGATCAGCATCGCCGCGTCGCGCCATGAGCCGAGCGCGTCGGCCTCTTCGACGGTCGGCGCGTGACGATGGCCGCAGCCGCACATGCCGTCCTCGTCGTGCTGGTGGAGGTGGCGGCCGGTGCGCAGCGCCTCGAACCGATCCGCCTGGCGCTGCCACACGCCGCTCAGTCCCCGGACGGCCCGGCGGATGAGGACGATGGCGATGAAGAGGATCGCGAGGTAGCTGAGCGGAGCGAGCACCTTGTCGGTCGCGTCCACGGCCCAGCCGGCGGTGATCGAAAGCAGGCTGAAACTGCCGTAGACGAGGACGATGGCGGTGACCGCCTGCGCCATGCTGGCGGCCAGCGAAAGCGCCACGAGGCGGGCCGCGCTCGCCCGGCTCGCCATGCCGGCCCCGGCGATCAGGAACTTGCCGTGCCCCGGCACCGCGGCGTGCGCGAAGCCGTAGGCGAGGCTGGCGCCGATGAGGCCGAGCGAAACGAACGTGCCGCCGCGCGCCTCCATCATGTGGCGCATCATCTCGTAGTAGGCGCGCTGCTGCGTGGTGGCCCACTTTGCCGCCTCCACCAGGCCGAGGCCGGAGGACAGCATGATCGCCGTCGCCGCGAAGAAGGCGACGGCGAGGATCGCCGCCACCGCCGTGCGCCAGGGGCGGCGCGGGCTCGCCGAGACGCGCGAGCCGATGATGGGAACCGTAGGCATCTACACCCTCTCGCGGGACCGATCGGACCGGGTATCAGGACCGCCGTGCGCGCCTTGGTTGGGCGCAGGGCGAGACGGTCCTGACGCGCGCCGGGTCGACATTCGATGTCGCACGGCCGCGCGTGTTCGCCAAGGCTAGACGCCCTTGCCGAGCGCCTTGACCAGCGCTTCGAAGTTGTGGCGCATCATCGCGATGTAGGTGGCGCCGTCGCCGCCGGGGCCGGAGAGCGCGTCGGCGTAGAGCTCGCCGCCGATGACGACGCCGGTCTCATCGGCGATCTGCTCCACGAGGCGATTATCGGCAACGTTCTCCAGGAACACCGCGTCGATACCGGCATCACGGATCTGTGAAACGAGGGCGGCAACGTCGCGCGCGGAGGGCTCGGCCTCGGTGGAGACGCCCTGAGGGGAGACGAACGCGAGGTCGTAGGCCTTGGCGAAATAGGCGAAGGCGTCGTGGTTGGTGAGGATGGTGCGCCCGTCCTCCGGGATCGCCGCCATCTCGGCCTTCGCCTCGGTGTCCAGCGCTTGCAGCTCCGCGGCGTAAGCGGCGGCGTTCTCGCGGTAGGTCTCGGCGCCGTCCGGGTCGATCGCGGCGAGCCCCTCCGCGATCGCCTCGACGTAGAGGACCGCGTTGGCGAGATCCTGCCAGGCGTGCGGATCGTAGACGCCGTGATCGTGCGCTTCGTGCATCTCGTGCGCTTCGTGCTCTTCGGCGTGCGCTTCGTGCTCGTCCGCGTGCGAGGCGTGCTCGTCGTCGTGCGCGTGATGCGAATCGTCGCCGGGCTCGGCCGCGTGGACCTCGTCGTCGTCGTCGTGGCCGGCGTGCAGCGGGGTCACGTTCCGGGAGGCGACGATCACCGGCCCCTGATAGCCGGAGGCTTCCACCAGGCGCTCCATCCAGCCCTCCAGGCGAAGGCCGTTCATGACGATGGCATCCGCCTCGGCGACCGCGCCCGCCTGGCGCGGCGTGGGATTGAAGACGTGGAGGTCGCCGCCGGGGCCGACCAGAGTGGAGATGTCGACCCGGTCGCCGCCGATCACCTCGGTCATGTCGCCGAGGATGGAGAAGGTGGCGACCACCTTCAGCGGTTCTGCCGCGTTGGCCGATTGCGCGGCGAGGATGCCGAGCGCGAGGAGGAGGATACGCATGGGTCAAGCTTCCCGGTGTGAACGTGGCGTGTGGCGGGCGAGGAGGCTGCCCTCGGCGCCGAAGATCAGCGACACGCCGTAGAGCGCGCCGAGCGCCAGGACGATCGCCGGGCCCGACGGCAGCCCGTATTGGTAGGAGAGCCAGAGGCCGCTGACGCTACCGGTCGCGGCGAAGGCGAAGGCGATGGCGATCATCGCGCCGACGCCGCGGGCCCAGAAGCGCGCGGCGGCCGCGGGCAGGATCATGATGCCGACCGCCATGAGGGTGCCGAGGGCGTGGAAGCCGCCGACGAGGTTGAGCACGGCGAGCGCCAGGAACGCGAAATGCGCGACAGGCGACAGGCGGCTGACGCCGCGCAGATACGCCGGATCGAGGCATTCCAGCACCAGCGGGCGGTAGAGAAGGGCGAGCGCCACCATCGTCACCGTGGCGATGGAGCATAGGAGGACGAGCGCGTCATCGCCGAGCGCCAGCACCGACCCGAAGAGGACGTGCATCAGGTCGACGTTGCTGCCGTGCATGGAGACCACGGCGACGCCGGCCGCGAGGGAGACGAGGTAGAAGGCGGCGAGGCTGGCGTCCTCGCGCAGGATGGTGGAGCGCGAGACGGCCCCCGCGGCGACCGCCACGGTCATTCCGGCGACGAGACCGCCCAGGGTCATCGCCGTCAGCGACAGGCCCGCGAAGAGGAAGCCGATGGCTGCCCCCGGCAGGATGGCGTGCGCCATCGCGTCGCCGGTGAGGCTCATGCGGCGCAGCAGCAGGAACACCCCGACGGGCGTCGCCCCCATGGAGACGGCGATGCAGCCGATCAGCGCGCGGCGCATGAAGGCGAATTCCCCGAAGGGACCGAGAAGGGTCTCCATCAGGCGGCGCGCCGGCAGATCGGCGCCGTCTCGTCCAGCGCTTCGCCGACGGCGCGGGCGCGGGTGAGGTGGGCGGAGGTGAGCACCGCCTCGCTGGGGCCGTGTGCGATGAGGTCGCGTGCGAGGAGGATCGCCTCGGGGAAGCGGCGGCGCACCTCCTCCAGATCGTGCAGCACGGCAAGGACGGTGCGCCCGTCCTTGTGCCAGCCGTCGATCACGTCGATCAGATCGTCGATGGTCCGCCGGTCGACGCCGGTGAACGGCTCGTCGAGCAGGATGAGGGCGGCGTCCTGCAGGGCGAGGCGCGCGAAGAGCACCCGCTGCATCTGCCCACCGGAGAGGGTGGCGATGGGGCGCGCCTCGAGCCCGGTGAGGCCGACGCTGGCGATGGCATCCGCGACGGCGGCGCGGTCCGCCTTGCGCAGACCGCCGAACGGTCCGATGCGGCGCCACAGGCCGAGCGCCACAACCTCGCGCACGCTGATGGGGAAGGTTCGATCGATCTCGGTGATCTGCGGCATGTAGGCGGTGCCGCTCCGTCCGGCGGGGTTGACGATGCGCCCCGTCATCGGCCGCATCTCACCGGCGATCGCCTTCAGGAGCGTCGACTTGCCGGCACCGTTGGGGCCGACGATGGCCGTCAGCGACCCGGCTTCGACGGTGGCCGAGACATGATGCACGGCGGGATGGCGGTCGTAGCCGAGGGTGACGTCTTCCAGGACGAGGGTCATAGCACCGCCCACGCGAACAGGGCCCACAGGACGGCGGACGCCGCGATCGCGACGGCGAGGCGCGCGCCGGCTCCGGCAAGCAGGGGCGAGCCCATCATGCCGCCCGGCATGCGGCGCAGCGGCCGTGCAGCTCGATGACCTGCTTTTCGGCCTCGAACCCTTCGCGCTGCACGGCGGCGGCGAGGTGGGTGGCGATGGCCGGGTCCGCCAGCTCCCCCACCACGCCGCAGTCGTCGCAGATGGAGAACAGAGGCGCGGTGTTGGCGTGATCGGCGCAGCAGGCGACGTAGGCGTTGAGCAATTCGAGGCGGTGGGCAAGCCCTTTCTCGATCAGCTTGGCGAGCGTGCGGTAGGCGGTCGGCGCCGCGGCGGTGGGGCGGGCCGCCCGCAATGCGCCCAGCACGTCGTACGCCCCGACTGGGGCCGTGGCACCGCGCAAGACGCCGAGGGCGATGCGCTCCAATTCGCCCATCGGCAGTTCACCAACTGTCTCAGTCACGGCGTTTCCTTGATCGTTCACGGCGTTCGACCCGCCTGCGCGGGGCGCCGTACAATGTACTGCTCGTCCGTACATTATACGGATTTACCGCGACCGCAAGTGAGCCGCGACCGAGATCGTAGGTCCACCGTGACCGTGCACAGCGGCGGGAGGCCGGGGCGGTGATGAGCCGGCGCCCCGAAGACGGTTGCCGGCGTCGAACTTGGGCAAGAAGACCCAGATGGCCGCGCTCGGCACCGTAGATCCGCGTTCCGACGGGAGCGACGGGCATTGTCTCCGGTTCCGGTCATCACCCCGCGCGCCTATGTAGGGAAATGCCGGCGGTCAGACGGTGACCAGCGTCGGCACGGTGCTACAAGGCTGGGGCCAAACCGGTCGCCGCCTCCGCCGTGGACGGCGCGCAGACCGGGGCGGTGATCGGCGAGGTTTTGCAAGCCGGCATGAAATGTGGATCGTGCCGCAATGCGACTGCGCGAATCCTGTGGAAATTGGGTGAGACGGCCGATGGATCAGAACGAGAGCTCGCGCCGACCGGCTGAAGCTGCACCGCAGCGCCTCGGGGAGCTGGCGGTTCTTCCGGTCTTCCTGGGCCTGAAACGGCGCCGCGCGGTGCTGGCGGGCGGCAGCGAGGCGGCGACCTGGAAGGCGGAGGTTCTGGCCGCATCCGGCGCGCATGTCGACGTCTACGCCACCGACCCGTCGGACGAGATGCTGGCGCTGATCGCGCGCGGTGCCGCCGACGGCAGCCTCACGCTCCATCGCCGCCCGTGGGCGACCGACGTGTTCGAGGGCGCGGCCGTCGCGGTCTGCGACGCCGAGACCGATGCCGAGGGGCAGGCGTTCTACTGCACCGCGCGGGCGGCGGGCGTTCCCGTCAACGTCGTCGACAAGCCCGCCTACTGCCAGTTCCAGTTCGGCTCCATCGTCAACCGCTCGCCGGTGGTGGTGGGGATCTCGACCGACGGCAAGGCACCGATCGTCGGACAGGCGGTGCGGCGCCGTGTCGAGACGCTGCTGCCGCCGGGGCTGGCCGACTGGGGCAAGCTCGCCGCCAAGGTGCGCTCGCGGGTCATGGAGCGCCTGGAGATGGGTCGCCCCCGCCGCGCCTTCTGGGAGCGGTTCGCCGACCTCTCGTTCGGCAACACACCGCCGCCCGAGGATGTCGACGACCTCATCGAAGCGGCCGGCACGCAGACGCTGGCCGGCCGTGTGACGCTGGTGGGCGCGGGACCGGGCGACGCGGAGTTGATGACGCTGAAGGCCCTGCGAGCGCTGCAGGCGTGCGACGTGATCCTGTTCGACGATCTCGTCGCCGACGAGGTGCTGGAGCTGGCACGGCGCGAGGCCAAGCGCATCTGCGTCGGCAAGCGGGGCGGGCGTGTGTCCTGCCGCCAGGAGGACATCACGGCGATGATGATCCGCCTCGCCAAGCAGGGCCGCCAGGTGGTGCGGTTGAAGTCGGGCGATCCGATGATCTTCGGCCGCGCGGGCGAGGAGATCGCTGCGGTGCGGGCAGCGGGGATCGAAATTTCCGTGGTTCCGGGCGTCACGGCCGCTTCGGCGATGGCGTCGATCCTGACGACGTCGCTGACGCACCGCGACCATGCGCAGACGGTGAGCTTCACCACCGGCCACTCGCGCCACGGCAAGCTGCCGGAGGGGCTGGACGTGGCGGCCATTGTCGGCGCGGGCCGAACGGCGGTCATCTACATGGGCGGGCGCACGAGCGAGGCTTTCGTGGAGCGGGCACGCGAGGCGGGCGTGGCGGACGATACGCCCTCGGTCGCGATGTGGAACGTGGCGCGGGCCGACCAGCGTATCTGGCGCGGGCGGCTCGCCGACCTGCCGGCCGCCGTGAAAGCGGCGGACGACGACGGCCCGTTGTTGATCGCCATCGGCGGCGTCTTCGGCGAAGAGGTGGACGTCGCGACGATGCCGACCATCGTGCAGGAGGCGATCGCGGCCGGCTGAGCAGGCCGCGAACCGAGAGCGCCCCCCGCCGCCGTCAGTACATGAACTGTTCGGCGAGGATGCGTTCGTCCCACGAATGGTCCGGGTCGAACATGATGACGCAGCTGGCGTCGCGATCTTCGCTCACCTCGACGCGCGCGACCTGGCGGATCTCCACGTGGTCGGCCGCGGCGGCGATGGGGCGCTTCGTCTGCTCCAGCGCCTCGATCGTCACCTTGACGTGCGCCGGCAGCAGTGCCCCGCGCCAGCGGCGTGGCCGGAATGCCGAGATCGGCGTCAGCGCCAGGAGCTGGGCGTTGATGGGCAGGATCGGACCGTGGGCGGAGAGGTTGTAGGCGGTGGACCCGGCGGGGGTGGCGACCAGGATGCCGTCGCAGATCAGCTCGCGCAGGCGGGGCCGGTCGTCGATGTGGATCGCCAGCTTCGCCGCCTGGTGGGTCTGGCGCAGGATCGACACCTCGTTGATCGCGCGCGCCTCGAATACCTCGTTGCGGGTGTTGGTGGCGCGCATCAAAAGCGGGCGGATGGTGGTGATCTGCGCCGCGGCGATACGCTCGTGCAGCCCGTCGACCGCGAAATCGTTCATCAGAAAACCGACCGAGCCGCGGTTCATCCCGAAGGTCGGCTTGCCGGTGGACATGAACCGATGCAAGCACGACAGCATCAGCCCGTCGCCGCCGAGGGCGACGATGACGTCGGCGTCGTCCGGCTCGTGCGCGCCGTAGCGATCGCTCAAGGATTGGGCGGCTGACCGGGCTTCGGCCGTTTCCGCAGCGACAAAGGCCAAGCGCTCGAGGCGGCGGGTCACGTGCGAGGGATCACGGGCGGCGGGTCACGGGCGGGGAACACATCAGGGCAATCGGTCCGAAGCAGGCATCATCATGCCTTGAGCAGCCGCGTCAACCGCGTTGACGTTGCGGGCGGCGCGAAACAAGGCCAGGAGTGCCCGCTGCGGTCCATTGGCGACGCACGGGCTGCACGACCCGCGAAGAGGAGAACGTCCCATGGTCACACGTGAATCGGTGCTGGCGGTGCTGGCGACCGTCGCCGATCCGGACGGCGGCGACCTGATCTCGCGCCAGCGCGTCCGCTCCCTCGTCGTGCGGGACGGACGCGTCGGCTTCGCCCTCGCCGCACAAGACCCGCAGGCGATGGAGGAGGCGCGCCGCGCCGCCGAGGCCGCCGTGAAGGCGCTGGACGGGGTGACGGACGTGCTCGCCGCGGTGGTCGACGAGCGCGACGGTCATGCCGCCGAGGCACCCACGGCGGAGCGACCGGGGCTTCTGTCCAAGGCGAGGCGGCTCGTCGGCGGCGGATCCAAGGCAGACGCGCCGCCAAGCCGCGAGGCGCCGCCGGCCGCGCGCCGACCCGCGCCGCCCGCCGCCATCGGTGGCGATCAAGCGGCGGCGAAGGCGGGGCCGGACAATCTCGCCGGCGTGAAGCGGATCATTGCCGTCGGCTCGGGCAAAGGCGGGGTCGGCAAGTCCACCGTCTCGGCCAACCTCGCGGTGGCGCTGGCAGGCCTCGGCTGGCGCGTCGGCCTCGTCGATGCCGACATCTTCGGCCCGTCCGTCCCGATGCTGTTTGGCGCTCAGGACTATCGGCCCAAGGGGGGCTTCGTCCCGCTCGAGGCCCATGGCGTCAGGGTCATGTCCGTCGGCTTCATGGTGGACCCCGCCAAGGCCGTCGTGTGGCGCGGCCCGATGGTCAGCGGCGCGCTAATGCAGCTGGTGCGCGACACCACATGGGGCGAGCTCGACGTGCTGCTCATCGACCTGCCGCCGGGGACGGGCGATATCCAGCTCTCGCTCGCGCAGCGCGTGGCGCTCGACGGGGCGGTGGTGGTGACGACTCCGCAGGACCTCGCGCTTCTCGATGTGCGCAAGGCGACGAACATGTTCGCGGCGGTCAACGTGCCGATCCTCGGTATGGTCGAGAACATGTCCACCTTCGTGTGCCCGCACTGCGGCAACGAGACGGACATCTTCGGCCATGGCGGCGGCGCGCACGAGGCGGCGGCGCAGGGCGTGCCCTTCCTCGGCTCGATCCCGCTGACCCGGGCGATCCGCGACGCGTCCGACGCCGGCCGCCCGGTGGCGAGCGATCCGTCGACGCCCGATGGCAAGGCCTACGCCGCGATCGCCGCCGATCTTATCTCCACCTTGGCCGGCACCGAGGCGAAGCCGTTCCCGGAGATCGTCTTCGAGAATTGAGGCGTGAGACGCAGCCGGTGGGGTTCAGCGGACCGTCCCGCGCCGCAGAGTGAAGCTCAGGAGTACGGCCGCGACCGAACCGGTCAGCATCGGCCCCATGGCCGGCCACATCGTCCCCGGCCATGGGTCGAGGTCGCACAGCAGGCCGACGACGAGGCTGGCGACCGCACCGGCGCCCAGCTGGAACGCGCCGGCGAGCCCGGACGCGGTGCCCGCCAGTTGCGGGCGCACGCTGACCGCGCCGGCGATCGTGTTGGGCAGCGCGAAGCCGTTGCCGAGCCCCACCAGCACCATCGGCCCGAAGAAGGCCCATGGATGGATGATCCCAGCGACCGGCGCGAACGCCGCGATGGCGACGCCGAGCAGCGTCACGATCGTGCCGGTGCGGATCATCGTCACCAGACCAATCCGCTCGACGAAGCGACCGGTGACGAAGTTGCCGGCGATGTAGCCGATCGCCACGCACATGAAGAACAGCCCGTAGATCGCCGGCGACAAGCCGAGCACCGTCTCCGAGACGAACGCGCTGCCCGCGATGAACGAGAAGAAGCTGGTGCAAATGAAGCCCAGCGTAATCACGAAATGCCAGAACGCCCCGACGCCGAAGAGCTCCATCGCCTCGGTGCGCAGCCGCTGCAGCCCGGCAGCTCCAGGGGTCGGCGGGTGCGTTTCGTCGAGGCGCAGCATCGTGGCCACGGTCGTCAGCACGCCGACGCCCACCATGACGAGGAAGATGCTGCGCCACCCCGCGGCCTGGGACAGCACGCCGCCGATGCTGGGCGATATCATCGGCGCGACGGCCATGCCCATCGTGACGTAGGCGATGGCCGAGGCGGCGGTGCGCGCACCGTTGATGTCGCGCACGATGGCGCGCGACAGGGCAAGCCCCACACTGCCGCCGAGGGCCTGGACGACGCGGCCCGCGATCAGCATCTCCACGTTCGGCGCGGCGGCGCAGATCGCCGAGCCGACGGCGAAAAGGGCGAGCCCGACGATCAGCACCGGCCGGCGGCCGCGCAGGTCGGACAGTGCCCCCACGACGAGCGTGGCGAGCGCGGTCGCCAGCAGGAAGGTCGACAGCGTCAGCGAGATCGCGGCGCGGGTCGTCGACAGGTCGGCCTGCATCGCGCCCATCGCAGGCACGTACATGTTGAGCGCGATCGGCTGGACCGTGGAGACCGCGATCAGCAGCCAGAGCGGGGCCGGGCTGCGGGCGATGCGGTCGGTGAGGGAGGTGGGCGCTGGCGCGTATCGCGTCGGCACGTGCGTTGGCGCCGTATCAACCTCGGCGGACGCACTTCGGGATGCAGACACAGCATTTCCTTCTTGGACACCCTGCGGCTCGACCGCGCGCGCGTCCTGCGGGTGGAGAGCGCCGGAGCCGCGCGGATGAGCCTTCGCTCATCGGCCCGGCTTCGGCCTGTCGTGGCGCCGCGCAACCGCAGCGAACCTTGCATGCGTCATCCGGACGCGCGGAGACCGGCGCGGCGAACATGCGTTCACCGGCCCGGCTCCAATCTCTCGATTGCACCATGCCGGGACCAGAGCGGCCCGGCGGAGATGTGTCAGCCGCCCGTCGTGGACATGTGCCGCGCGACGGAAGGCCGCTCGTTGCGGCGCTCGATGACGAAGTCGTGGCCCTTGGGCTTGATGCCCATGCCGTGGTCGATCGCCCGGTGCAGCGCCTCGTTGCCTTCCGACTGGCGCATCGGCGCGCGCAGGTCGACGGCGTGGTCCTGCCCCAGGCACAGGAACAGCGTGCCCGTGCAGGTCAGGCGGACACGATTGCAGCTCTCGCAGAAGTTATGCGTCAGCGGGGTGATGAAGCCGATGCGCCCGCCGGTTTCCTCGACGCGCATGTAGCGGGCCGGGCCGCCGGTGCTGTCGGGCAGGTCAGTGAGGGTGAATTCCTCCGCCAGGCGCTGGCGCACGGTGGAGAGCGGCAGATACTGGTCGGTGCGGTCGGCCTCGATCTCGCCCAGCGGCATCGTCTCGATCAGGGTCAGATCGTGCCCGCGCTCGTGGCAGTAGCGCATCATCGGGACGATCTCGTCCTCGTTGGCGTCCTTGAGCGCGACCATGTTGATCTTCACCTTGAGGCCGGCGGCCTGAGCGGCGTCGATCCCCTCGAGCACCTTGTCGAGGTTGCCCCAGCGGGTGATGGCGCGGAAATTGTCAGGGTCGAGCGTGTCGAGCGAGACGTTGACGCGCTTCACCCCACAATCGGCGAGCTCGGTGGCATACTTGCCGAGCTGCGAGCCGTTGGTGGTGAGGGTCAGCTCCTCCAGCGCGCCGGTCTTCAGGTGACGAGACAGGTCGCGGAACAGGCTCATGACGTTGCGTCGCACCAGAGGCTCGCCCCCGGTGATGCGCAGCTTCGTCACGCCGCGCTCGACGAACGCCGTCGACACCCGGTCCAGTTCCTCCAGCGTGAGGAGGTCCCGCTTGGGCAGGAACGACATGTTCTCCGACATGCAGTAGACGCACCGAAAGTCACACCGGTCCGTGACCGAGATGCGCAGGTAGGTCACCCGCCGCCCGAATGTGTCCTCCAAGACCGAAGTCATGCGTTGCCTCTCGTGTGTGCCAATCGTTTATATCGGCTCATTGGCGGATCATCCAAGCCCATCTGAGAGTTTACGTGTCATGCAACCTATCCCGTGGCCCACTCGCCTGACCGTCAACCCCGACCGCTCCGCCCTGAGCGTCTCGTATGAGGACGGGTCTCAGCACGTGATGAGCGCCGAGCTCTTGCGGGTCCTGACCCCGTCGGCCGAGCGCACCGGCCATGGCGCGCGACAGGTCATCGGCGGCAAGCAAGGTGTCGGGATCCGGGCCATCGACCCCGTCGGCCGCTATGCCGTGCGCATCGGGTTCGATGACGGGCACGACACCGGCCTCTACACCTTCGAGACGCTGCACCGGCTGGGCGCCGCATCGGACGCCCTGTTTGCCGAGTATGAGGCGGAGCTGGAAAAGGTGTCGCTGACGCGCGACCGACCCGGTACGGCGCCCGCGCCACGCTGAGCGCCGCCATGAGCCATAGGCTGATCGAATAGCCGGCAGACGAAACCGCTCTCTCTCATGCCGGATCGGCCCATCTACCAGAAGCGCCGGCCTTGGAGGCCGGTGTGCGATGCGGAGACACGACCATGGACGATGCCCGGTTCAAGGCTGAGGGCGGTGCGCCCCCAGGGGCAGCTCTCGCCGACGCTGCGGCCCTGCTCGACGATCCGTCCGCCGACCCGGCGGCGGTGATCGCCGCGTTCGATGCGGCGGCTGATGTCCTGACGACGCCCTGCGGCAACGGCGAGATGGTGTGGCACGCGTTCGGCGACGGCCCACCCGTCGCGCTGTTGCACGGCGGCCATGGCTCCTGGCTCCATTGGCTGAAGGTCATCGCACCGCTCGCGGCGGAGCATCGGCTTCTCGTGGCCGACATGCCGGGATACGGCGCCTCGGCCGACCTTCCCGAGATTCCATCCGAGGGGACGGCGCTGGCCGATGCGACCGCGCGCGTGCTCGCCGAGGGGCTGGCGCAACTCGCTGGCGGCACGCCGGCGACGGTCGCCGGCTTCTCGTTCGGCGGCGTCGTGGGCGGCCGTCTGGCGCGGATACTGGGGCCGAAGGCGGCGGGGCTCATCATCATCGGATCAATGGGGTTCGGGTTCCCGCTCGGCGCGCCGCCGCCGCTGCGCAAGGTCCGCGATGCCAGCCCCGACGCGCTGGCGGAGGTGCACCGGGCCAATCTGGCGGCGATGATGTTCGCCGACCCGGCGCGGATCGACCCGCTCGCGGTCCACATCCAGCGCCTCAACGTGCCCCGGGCGCGGGCGCCGAGCCGTCTCGCCTCGCGCAGTGCGGCGCTGCTGGAGGCGCTGCCCGAGATCACGGCGCCGATGACCGCGATCTACGGTGAGCGCGACAGCGTCGCCTTCCAGCACGAGGCGCGGTGGGAGATCCTGAAGGCGCACCGGCCGGGCGCGCGCCAGCACGTCTTGCCGGGTATCGGCCATTGGGCGCAATACGAGGCCGCCGAGACGGTGGCGCCGCTGCTGGCGCGCGCGCTCGCCGATCCGCCTGCGCCCAGGCAGGGAACTTGAACCAGCACGCGACCCGGCGACGGATGCGCGTTGGCGCGGCCGGTGCCGCATGCTACGCGGCGGCAGCCATATCGGGGGAGCATTCGTGGATCAGGGCGACGTGACGGCCGAACAATGGACACCCCTGACGGGGCAGGGCTTCGTCGACCTGATCGGCCCGCTGCTGATGCGCCGCCTGCCCGACGGTGACGTCCGCTACGCCATGCAGCTGGAGGCGCGCCACCTTAACGGCTTCGGCATCGTACACGGCGGCGCGATCATGACGTTCCTCGACCACGCCATCGGCATCTACGGCGCGCGAACGCACGACGCGCCGGCGCAGGCGACCATGAACCTCAACGTGTCGTTCGTGGACGGCGTCCCGGCCGGCGCGCTGCTGGAGGCCGACATCGAGGTGGTGCGCACGACCCGGTCGGTGATGTTCCTGCGCGGTACGGCACGGGTGGGCGATCGCATCGTCGCGACGGCCGACGGCGTCTGGAAGATCCGTCGCCCGCGCTGACGGCCGCCCCCGGACACGGCACAGACGACAACGAGCACGAAGAGGAAAACCGGATGCAACTCTCGCTGGACGGCAAGGTCGCGTTGGTCACGGGTGCGTCGAGCGGGCTGGGCGCGAACTTCGCCGAGGCGCTGGTCGAGGCGGGCGCCGCGGTCGTCCTCGCCGCACGCCGGCTCGACCGGCTGGAGGCCCTCAGAGACACGCTCGCGGCCACCGGCGCCAAGGTGAGCGCGGTGGCGATGGACGTCACCGACCCCGCCTCGATCGTGGCCGGGATCGACGAGGGGGCCGCCGCGCTCGGGACGATCGATGTGGTCGTGAACAACGCCGGCGTCTCGGCCGCGGCGCCGGCAATCGACACCAGCGACGAGGACTGGCGCTCCGTCGTCGACACCAACCTCACCGGTTGCTTCACGGTGGCGCGCGAGGCGGCGCAACGCCTGCGGCAGGCGGGAGCCGGCGGGTCGATCGTCAACATCGCGTCGATCACCGGCATCCGCCCGGCCGGCGCGCTGGTCCACTACGCGTCGGCCAAGGCCGGGCTGATCCAGATGACGAAGGTGCTGGCGCTGGAATGGGCGCGCTACGGCATCCGCGTGAACGCGATCGCGCCGGGTTACATCGAGACGGACATCAACCGCGACTTCTTCGAGACGGACGCGGGGGCGGCGCTGATCAAGCGGATCCCGCAACGCCGGCTCGGCCAGCCCGAGGACCTGAACGGCGCGTTGTGCCTGCTGGCGAGCGACGCTGGCCGCTACATGACCGGCAGCGTTCTGACGGTCGACGGCGGGCACCTCTGCAGCTCGCTGTAGCGGGAGCGGCAGGCGCCCGTGGTCGGGACGCGGGGGCGGCGCTGATCAAGCGGATCCCGCAACGCCGGCTCGGCCAGCCGGAGGACCTGAACGGCGCGTTGTGCCTGCTGGCGAGCGACGCCGGTCGCACCATGACCGGCAGCGTTCTGACGGTCGACGGCGGGCACCTCTGCAGCTCGCTATAGCGGGCGTGGCGGGCGCCTTCAGTCGTGGGGCGGCGAGCTGTTCTATGGAGGCGGCGTAGGGGAAGCCGGGATGGCGAGCGGGGCTGTACGCGTTGCGCCAGCCCGGCGACCTCGCGCGAAGTATGCTCGGACGGCCTATCGGTGAGCCGAGGCGAAGAGGCACGGCCGCTTCTGGCCGCGCCGCGGACCTTCCGCCGGTGAGGCCGCACGGCTGGCGTTGGTCCGTCCGTGCCGCGTCGCTGGCGTTAGTAGTGGCGGAGGAGGGCGGCGAGCTTGCCCTGGATCTGCACGCGGTCGGCGCCGAAGATCCGCGTTTCGTAGGCCGGGTTGGCTGCTTCGAGCGCGATCGTGTTGCCGCGCTTGCGCAGGCGCTTGAGGGTCGCTTCCTCGCCGTCGATCAGTGCGACGACGATGTCGCCCGTCTCGGCATGGTCGGTCCGCCGGACCACCACCGTGTCGCCGTCGTGGATACCGGCCTCGATCATCGAGTCGCCGTTGATCTCCAGCGCGAAGTGTTCGCCGGGGCCGATCATGTCCGACGGCAGGTGAACCGCGGAACTCTGCTGCTGGATCGCCTCGATCGGCACACCGGCGGCGATGCGGCCCATCATCGGCACGTCGACCACGTCATACGCGGCGGAGACCGGGCGCAGCGGCGGCGAGCGGCGCGGCATCGGCGCAGGCTCGCGTGACTGGGCCGAGCCTTCGATCACCGAGGGCGAGAAGCCGCGTGGCCGCAGCGGCTGGACGGACTTGCCCATCGCGACGTCCGGCAGGCGCAGGACTTCCAGTGCGCGGGCGCGATTGGGGAGGCGGCGGATGAACCCACGCTCCTCGAGCGCGGTGATCAGCCGATGGATGCCGGACTTCGATTTGAGGTCGAGCGCGTCCTTCATCTCTTCGAAGGACGGCGGGACACCGGTCGAACTCATACGCTCATGGATGAACATGAGGAGATCGTATTGCTTCTTCGTCAGCATAGTCCGCTGTCGTCCTGACGCTGTATGAACAGCATTGGTACCCGAATCATTCCGCCATCATCTATACACGTTCGTCGTGTGTTCCGCAATCCGCGATCACTGCCGAACACCTGGAGTCAAGCAATTAGAACGCGATATAACGGCAAGGTTCACCTTCGCGGGCGGGTCCCGCATGGGGTTGGCGCACCAGCAGTACGTTCGATTCCGCCAGCACCGCCAGCATAGAGGAATCCTGCCGCGTCGCTGGCGTTATGGTTGCCCCGAGGCGTATGGCGCGCATGTGGTCGCGGCGCGAGCCGTTGGCCGGAAGGTCACGGCCGAGGATGCCCTCATGCACCTCCGGCAGCGGGTGACGGTCGCCCTGCATCGCCTTCACCAGCGGAACAAGAAAGAGAACGGCGCACACCGCGCCCGACACCGGATTGCCCGGCAGCCCCAACACCAGGGGGCGCGATGAGAACATCAGCGGCTTTCCCGGACGCACCGCCACCTGCCAGAAGTCCGGCTCGATGCCGAGGTCGGCGAGCGCGGGCCTGACGAGGTCGTGGTCGCCGACGGAGGCGCCGCCGAGCGTGACGAGAATGTCCGCCTCGTCGAGACCGGCACGGCAGCGGCGCGCGATCTCGGCTCGGTCGTCCGGCGCGATGCCGAGGTCGATGGTCACGGCGCCGGCCGGCATGGACCGTCGCGGCGAGCGCCGGGGTGATGGAGGCGACGATCTGGTCCGGCCCGGTCGGCTCGCCCGGCAGCACCAGCTCGTCACCGGTGGCGAGGAACGCGACGCGCGGCCGGCGCGCCACAGACAGTTCGGCATGCCCGCCCGCGCCCGCCAGCGCGATGTGGCGCGGCTGCAGCATCGTTCCCGCCGCGACCAGGGTGTCCCCGGCCGCGAAGTCGAGCCCCAGCGCACGGATGTGCTGGCCGGGGGAGACGGTGTCGGTGGCGGTGATGGTGTCGCCATCGCGCGCGGCGTCCTCCTGGATGAGGATCGCGTCGGCACCCTCCGGCACCGGGGCGCCGGTGAAGATGCGGACCGCCTCGCCCGGGCCGAGCGCCGCGGCGTAGCGCCGGCCGGCCGCCGACTCGCCCACCACACCGAGCGGTCCCGGCAGGTCGGCTGTGCGCACCGCGTAGCCGTCCATGGCGGAGGAGGAGAAGGGCGGCTGCGTGCGCAGGGCGACGACCGGCTCGGCGAGCACGCGGCCGCTGGCCTCGGCGAGCGCCACGGCCTCGGCCGGCAGATGCGGGGCCGCGGCGAGCAGGCGGGCCTGCGCCTGGTCGACGTCGATCAAGGGGCGCGCCACGTGCCGGAACGGCCGCCGGACTTCTCCAGCAGGCGCACGCCGCCGATCACCATGCCCCGGTCCACGGCCTTGGCCATGTCGTAGAGCGTGAGGCAGGCGGCGGTGACGGCGGTGAGTGCCTCCATTTCGACCCCGGTGCGGCCGGTGGTCTTGGCCCGCGCCGTCACGCGGTAGCCAGGCAACGACGGGTCGGCCGCGAGGTCCACCGCAATGGAGGACAGCGGCAGCGGATGGCACAGCGGGATGATCTCGGACGTCTTCTTGGCGGCCATGATGCCGGCGATCCGCGATACCGCGATCACGTCGCCCTTCTTGATGTTCCCGGCCTGGATCGCGTCCAAGGTGGCGGGCGCCATGGTGACGCTGCCCTCCGCCACGGCGACCCGCGTGGTCTCGTCCTTGGCGCCGACATCGACCATGTGGGCGGCGCCCGACGCGTCGAGGTGCGTGAGCGGGTTGCCCAGCAGCGCGCGCGTCGCGGCGGTGACGTCGGCATGGCGCATCAAGCTCTCGCCGACGAGGAACGCGTTGGCCCCGGCCGCCTGCAGCCGCGTGACGTCGGCGTGAGTGGAGATGCCGGATTCGGCGATCATGATGCGGTCCGCCGGCACCATCGCGCTGAGCCGCTCGGTCACGGCGAGGTCAGTGACGAAGGTCCTGAGGTCGCGGTTGTTGACGCCGATCAACGGTGAGGGGAGTGCGAGCGCGCGCTCCATGTCGCGTTCGTCGTGCACCTCCAGCAGCGCGGCCATGCCGAACGCGGCGGCCGTGTCCACCAGCTCGCGGGCGAGTGCGTCGTCGACGGCGGTCATGATGACGAGGATCGCGTCCGCGCCCCACACCCGCGCCTCGAACACCTGCTCGGGCACGTACATGAAATCTTTGCGCAGGACCGGCAGCGTGACGGCCTCGCGGGCGGCAGTCAGGAACTCCGGCGCGCCCTGGAAGGACGGCTTGTCGGTCAGCACCGAGAGGCACGCGGCGCCGCCGTCGGCATAGGCGCGGGCGAGTGCCGGCGGGTCGAAGTCCGCGCGGATGAGGCCCTTGGAGGGGCTGGCCTTCTTGATCTCGGCGATAAGGCCGGGGCGGCCCGCGGCGGTGGCGGCGCGCAGGGCGCCGACGAAGTCGCGCGGCGGGGCGGCGGCCTCGGCCCGGGCGCGCCAGGCGGCGCTGTCCTCGATGAGGCGCGCGGCGGCGATCTCCTCGCGCTTGTACGACTCGATGCGGGCCAGGATGTCGGGTGCGGCGTCCATGGGGTCTACTTCGCGTGTGCGGCGGCCTTGGACACGGACACGAGCGCATCGAGCCGCGCCGCCGCGGAACCATCGTCCACCAGCTTCTGCGCCAGTTGCACGCCCTCGGCAAGCGTTGCCGCCTTCTCCGCGACCACCAGCGCGCCGCCCGCATTGAGACAGGCGATGTCGCGGTAAGCGCCGGGCGCGCCGCCGAGCACCGCCCGCAGCGCCTCGGCGTTGTGCGCGCCGTCGCCGCCGACGAGGTCGGCCGGGGCCGCACGCGGAAGGCCGGCATCCTCGGGGGTGACGGTGAACGTGGTGACGGCGCCGTCCTCGACCGCGGCCACCTCGGTCGGCGCGGTCGTGGTCATCTCGTCGAGCCCGTCGGTGCCGTGGACGACCCACACGCGGTCGGCGCCCAGCGCGGCCATCGCCTCGGCGAGCGGGCGCACCCACTCCGATGCGAAGACGCCGAGGAGCTGGCGCTTCACCCCGGCGGGGTTCGACATCGGGCCGAGGAGGTTGAAGATCGTGCGCGTTCCGAGCTCCACGCGCGCCGGGCCGACGTGCTTCATCGCGGCGTGGTGCGCCGGGGCGAACATGAAGCCGATGCCGGCGGTGCGGATGCAGGTGGCGACCCCTTCCGGCGTCAGGTCGAGCGCGATGCCGAGCGACGACAGGACGTCCGCGGCGCCGGACTTCGACGACAGCGCCCGGTTGCCGTGCTTGGCCACCGGCACGCCCGCCGCCGCGACGATGAACGCCGCGCAAGTGGAGACGTTGTAGGTGCCCGAGGCGTCGCCGCCGGTGCCGACGATGTCCATCGCGCCCGCGGGCGCCTCGACCGGGAGCATCCGCGCGCGCATCACCGCGACGGCGCCGGCGATCTCGTCCACCGTCTCGCCACGCACGCGCAGCGCCATGAGGAGGCCGCCGATCTGCGCCGGCGTCGCCTCGCCGGACATCAGCACGTCGAACGCGGCCGAGGCCTCCGCCCGCGTCAGCGTTTCGCCGCCCGCGGCCTTGGCGATGAAGGCCTTCAGGTTAGCCACCGGAGTGCACTCCCGTGGTTCCGCCAGCGCCCAGCATCACCCCTGCCTCGGTGCGACGCCGGTCAGCTGGTCGAAGATCGGCTGGTTCACCGTGGCCCCGACGTCGGATTGCCAGGCGTTCAGGAGATCGAACATCACCGCGTTGCCGAGTTCCTCGTTGAGCCGCTGGCGCACCTCGGCAAGTGCCTGGTCCTCCTCGAAGAAAGCAGGCTCGGATACGGCGGTCACCTCCAGGACGATGCGCGTCTCGCTGTCCGGCACGGAGGCGCCGTGGCCGACCGGGCCCTCGAACGCGGCGGTGGCGACAGCCTGCGGCATAGACCCGGGGGCCTCGCTGAAGGTGAACGGGTCGGACTGGGACAGGTCCGCATCGTATGTCTCCGCCACCTCGGCGATCGGGGTGCCGCCGTTGATGGCCTCGACAGCTTCGGCCGCCAGGGCATCGAGCTGCTCGGAGCGCTGGGCCTCGGTCCAGGCGAACAGCACGTCGCCTTGCGCCTCCTCGAAGGGGCGCACATCGGACTCGATGATGGTGTCGGTCTGCACCCAGATGGTGGCGTTGCCGTCCTCGACGGGCACGGCATCGGCGCCGGCCTCTGCACGGAACGCGGCGTTCAGCACCGCATCACGGGCGGCGATATCGGGATACGTGCCGTCGAGCCCGACGCCCGACTGATCGACTGCCTCGAAGGTCGTGACCGGCAGGTCGAACCGCTCGCCGATCTCGCTCACCGGTGCGCCGCCGGCGACCGCGTCGGTCACGTCGGTCTGCAGCGCACGGGCTTGGTCGGTCGCCTCGTCGAGTGCCAAGGCCGCCCGGATTTCGGCTTCGACCGTCTCGAACGGTTGCTTGGCCGCCTCCTGGACCTCGCCGACGCGCACCAGGGTCGGCCCGAAGCGACCCTCGACGACGGTGGCCTTGCGCGGCTCCAGCTCGAACGCGGCATCGGCGACCGCATCGTTGAAGATCTCGGACTTCGTCACGAGGCCGAGGTCCACGTCGGAGCGTTTCCGGTCGAGCTGGCGCAGGATGGCGGAGAAGGCGTAGCCCTCGTTGATCGCATTGGCCGCCTCTTGCGCGACCTCCTCGTCGTCGAGCACCACCTGCTGCACTTGGCGCTTCTCGGGCGCGCCGTACGCGCCGTCGGTCTCGTAGGCGCGCCGCACGGCGTCCTCGCTGACGAGGTCGGGCTCGGCGAGAAGCTCCGGCGACAGGGTCACGGTGGTGAAGGTGCGTCGCTCGGGCGCGCGGAACTCGTCCTTGTGTTCGTCGTAGTAGGCCTGCAGCTCCTCGTCCGACGGGTCGTCGATGGTCGACAGGTTGGCGTCGGTGAGGCGGAACGTCGCGACTTCGCGGGTCTGATTGGCGAAGCGGTTCACGGCTTCGAGATACGCGGTGGGCGCCTGCATGCCGCCCAGGAGGCTGTTCGTCCACAGCTCCTGCACGGTGGCGTCCCGCTCGAGCTCGATGAACTCGTTCTCGCTGTAGCCGAGATTGGCGAGATAGCGATCGAACGCGCCGCGGTCGAACCGGCCGCCGGTGGAGAAGCGCGGATCGGTCCGCAGCCGCTCGGCAAGCGCCTCGTCGCTGACGTCGATCCCCATGTCCCGCGCCGCATCGAGCTGCAGGGCCTCGGTCACGAGCGACTGCAGGACGCTGTTGGCGATCCCGAAGCTCTGCATTTCCTCAGGCGTCAGCGAGCGGCCGAGCTGCTGCGAAATGCGGATGGACTGGAGGCGCAAGGCGCGCTCAAACTCGCGGGCGCTGACCGGGGTGTCGCCAACGCGGGCCACCTCGGACACGTTGGTGGTATTGACGACGCCCGATACGCCCCAGACGGCGAACGAAAGGACGAGGACAGCGATGAGTATTTTGGCGAAGGGACCCTTCGCCCCTCGTCGCAGTGCATTCAACATGTAAGAGCCGTTTGTTTACGCCGGGCGCGGCATACGCACGATGGACCACAGCGGCAAGAGCCGAACATGGCGCGCCCCACCGCCGACCGCACGAGAAAGGGACACAGAATGCTCATCGCAGGCAACTGGAAAATGAACGGCACGCCCGACTCCATGGAGGAGTTCGGCCGCATGATCGCCCGGGCGCCGGAAGCGATGGCGCGCGGTGTCGACCTTTTGGTGTGCCCGCCGGCGCTTTTGATTTCCAAGTTCGCCGAGCGCGCGACCGTGTCCAAGATCTCCATCGGCGGGCAGGACTGCCACCCCGAGGAGAAGGGCGCCCACACCGGCGACATCTCCGCCGAGATGCTGGCCGCGTCCGGCGCATCGGCGGTGATCGTCGGCCATTCGGAGCGGCGCGCGGACCATGGCGAGACCGACGCGCTCGTCGCCGCCAAGGCCGCGGCGGCGCAGCGGGCCGGGCTGATGGCGATCGTGTGCGTCGGCGAGACCGAGGCTCAGCGTGATGCTGGCGAGACCGAGGCGGTGGTCGGGGGGCAGCTCGACGGTTCCGTGCCGGCCTCGCTCGATCCGGCCAAGCTGGTGGTGGCCTACGAGCCCGTCTGGGCCATCGGCACCGGCCGCACGCCTTCGGTGGACGATGTCGCGGCGGTTCATGCGGCGATTCGTGCCAAGCTGGCCGAGCGCTTCTCAACGCCGGTGCCGATCCTCTACGGCGGTTCGGTGAAGCCCTCCAACGCCGCCGAGCTCCTGGCGGTGGAGAATGTCGACGGGGCGCTCGTCGGCGGCGCCAGCCTCAAGGCGGCCGATTTCCTGGGCATTGCCCTGGCGGCGCCCAAGCCGGAGTAGCAGGCGCCCGTCTCAGCGGCCGCGCGGTGTGCCGTGGCGGATGAGCGCCACGGTCAGGTGACCGAGCAGCACGGCGTTGAGAAGGTGCCACAGGACGTGCGTCCCGATGGGCACGGCCTCGCACACGTCCCGGTCGATGGTGCGGAAGGTGAGGGAGACCGCGAAGATCGCCGCGCCGACGACGAGTGCCTGGCCAGCGGCGCGCCGCCCGGCCGCCCAAAGTGCCACCCCCACGACGAGCAGCGCCAGGAGCGGCAGCACGTATCCCTCCGACCCGTTGAGGTCGACGCGCGTCGCGAGGACGGGGGCGCCGACCGCCGAGGTCGCGACGAACAGCACCGTGACGGCCGCGGCGCCCCACCAGGGCATGCCGACGAACCGGCGCATCGCCAGCGCCATGTAGCTGATGATGAAGAGCTGGATCGGAATGACGTCGGCAAGCGCGGCCCAGGGTGTCGCCACGGTGTGGAACAGGAACGAACCGACTCCGATCGCGCACAGGATGACGAGAAGCAGCGCGACGCCGCGGTCCGGCCCGCCCGCCCGCCGCGCCGCCGCGAACGCCAAGGCCGCCGCCACCAGGAAGGCCACGTTGGACACCGCATTCAGCGGCTCGGCCCATAACGCCGGCCCCAGGCGCTCGCAGTAATTGTCGATCGGCTGTGTCCAGTCCATGGGCGCTCCATCGGGTTCGGACGGCGTACCGGCAGCGTGTCGGCTCAGGCCGAGGCGCGCTCCAGCATGCCGGTCAGGCCGCTGCGCACGGCCGGCCACTCGTGCGGCAGGATCGAATAGACGACGGTGTCGCGCAACGTGCCGTCGGGCGAGACCATGTGATTGCGCAGCACGCCGTCGAGCTTGGCGCCGAGCCGCTCGATCGCCTTGCGGCTGGCGCGGTTCATGAAGTGGGTGCGGAACTCCACCGCGATGCAGTCCAGCGTATCGAACGCATGCCCCAGCAGGAGCCGCTTGGCCTGCGTGTTCAACGGTGAGCGCTGCACGCGCTGGGCATACCAGGTGGAGCCGATCTCCACGCGCTGGTTGGCGCGGTCGACGTTCATGTACGTGGTCATGCCCTCGATCCGGCCGTCGGCGCCGAAGACCGTGAAGGGCACCATGGTCCCCTTCTCCTGCAGGCCGAGCCGGCGATCGATCTCAGCCGTCATGCCCTCGGGGTTCGGGACCGAGGTGTACCACAGCCGCCAGACCTCGCCGCTGGCCGCCGCCTCCACGAGCCCGTCGTGGTGCGCGTGCTCGAGGGGGGCGAGGGTGACGTGGGTGTCGCTCAGCGTCACCGGGCCGATGGTGGGCTTGCTCGTCATGTGCCGGGGGTCTCCTTGGCGTCGGCGTCGTCCAGCGCCGTGGCGCGGAGGTAGGCCTCGCGGGTGGTCATGCGCTGTGCATAGTCGGCGAAGGCGGGCCGCGGCGCGATGGTGCCGAAGGACAAGCCCCAGACGATCTGCGCACCGACGTAGACGTCCGCCGCCGTGAAGCGGTCGGCGGCGATGTAGGGGCCGCCCGTCACCGCCGTCTCCAGCGCGTCGAGGGTCCGGTCGTAGGAGCCGTAGCCGACCATCTGTGCGCGCTCGGCCGGGATGTCGAGCTGCAGCGCCTTTGCGGTCACCGCCGGGTCCACGCAACCAGCGGCGAAGAACATCCAGCGGTAGTAGGCCCCGCGCTGCGAAGGCTCGGGCGCCAGTCCGGCCTCCGGGAAGGCGTCGGCGAGGTAGGCGCAGATGGCGGCGGCCTCGGTGACGGTCTGCCCGTCGTGCTGAATGGCGGGCACCTTGCCCATGGGGTTGATCGCGCGGTACTCGGCCCCGGCCATCCCCGTCTCGCCATAAGGCACCACGACGGTGCTGTAGGGGGCGCCGATCTCCTCCAGCATCCAGCGGGCGATGCGGCCCCTGGACATGGGATTGGTGAAAAGCACGACGTCGGCCATACGGCCTCCCTGTCACGAGCGCCCGGCGCCGCCTCGGCTGGTCGGACGGAGGCCCAATCCACCGGCATGCGCCGATCGGGAGGGACGGCCGAGCGGTTGTTTCACCGGGTGGTGTCCTAGCCGAAGCGGCGGTCGTATCGCCCCGTTGCCGGAACTGCAACTGGCGCGGTGCGGTGCTGTCCGGCGGCGCGGCCGAGAGGTATCGCCGGATCGAGAGGCGGCAGGCGGCTCAAGCGCCTACGGTTTGGGCGAGGGTCGATGATCGCGCGTTCCCCGGAGCGGCCGTGAAGAGAAGGGCGCATCGTGCGGAGAAGAAGGGGGCGAGCGGGGCGGTGGGAATGGAGGCGCACTGAGGACGCAGGCCGGGCGGTCGAGGCGATACGGCTCTCATCACCCTTCGCGCTCGAGATACTGGCGGGTGATCCAGGTGGCGGCGAGGACCGGCTTCAGCCCTCCCTCGATCTCGACGGTGACGGACCAAGTCAGCGTCAGCTCGGCCGGAGTCTGGTCGTCGAGATGGATCAGCGAGAAGCGGCCGCGGACACGCGATCCGCACCGCACCGGGGCCAGGAAGCGCACCCGGTCGAACCCGTAATCGAGGTTCATCCGCACACCCAGCCGCGGCGGCAGGGCGTCGTTCGACATCGCCGGCAGCAGCGACAGCGTCAGGAACCCGTGCGCGATGGTGCCGCCGAAGGGGGATTCGGTCTTCGCCCGCACCGGGTCGACGTGGATGAATTGCCGGTCGCCACTCGATTCCGCGTGCTGGTCGATCAGCGCCTGATCGACCGTGAACCAGCGGGAAACCCACATTTCCCGGCCAACGGTCTTGCGTAGCTCGCCCAGTGTCAGAGCGTCTTTCTCAAGCGCTTGCGGGTCCATCAAACCTCCCCGTGTGTTCGTGATGAATACATGTCTCGAACGATCCTAAGTATGAGGCATCTTCTGCCCCCGTTGTGACTTTTAGTTATGCATTGGCGGGGTAGGCGAACTGCTTGCTATGCATCGCCTCCAGGCATCCTGCACAACGTTGCATTGGCCGATGCAGCAACGCTGATGCGCAATTGGGCGGGGTGCTCTGGCCGCGTTGTTGCATCGCGTCACGAAGCGATGCCTTGGGCCGCCGGCCGATCGGGTTCCGATCCCGCTCGCCGGTGCCGCGAGAGGACCGATGGAGACGGCCATGACGATCGACGACGACAAGGACGCACCGCTTCGCGACGACATCCGTCTGGTGGGGCGCCTCCTCGGCGAAGTCGTCCGCACCCAGGAAGGCGGCGAGATCTTCGCGCTGATCGAGCAGGTGCGCCAGCTCGGCCTGCGGTTTCACCGTGACGAGGACCCGACCGCACGCGAGGAGCTGGAGGATACGCTCTCCCATCTATCGCGCGGGGGAGCGATTCAGACGATCCGTGCATTCAGCTACTTCTCACATCTCGCCAACATCTGCGAGGACCAGCACCACATCCGCCGCAATCACGCGCACCAGATCGCGCGTTCGGACCCGCGCGACGGCAGTTTGGCGTTGACCCTGTCGCGGCTGGCGGAGGGCGGATTCTCCACCGCCGATATCCGCGCGGCACTCGATGCGGCGCTCATCAGCCCGGTGCTGACGGCTCATCCGACCGAAGTGCGCCGCAAGTCCGCCCTGGACCGCGAGCGCGAGATCGCCGCGCTGCTGACGGAACGCGATGGAGGCCGCCTCACTCCGCAGCAGGACGCCGCCACCCAGGCGGCCCTGGAGCGCGCGATCCTGACACTGTGGCAGACCAGCATCCTGCGCCGCAACCGCCTGGGCGTGCCGGACGAGGTGGTGAACGCGCTCGCCTACTACGACTACACGTTTCTGGAGGAGCTGCCGAACCTCTACAACCAGCTGGAGGATGCGCTGGGAACGGACACGGCGGCCAGTCCGCTGCCGTCCTTCTTCCGCATGGGCTCGTGGATCGGCGGCGACCGCGACGGCCATCCCTTCGTCAACGCCGAGATTCTCGCCACCGCCACGCGCCTCAACAGCGAGAAGATCTTCGACCACTACGAGCGCGAGCTCTTCCACCTCGCCGGCGAGCTGTCGCTGGACGAGCGGCTGGTGAAGGTCAGCGCCGAGGTGGCGCATCTCGCCGACTTGGCCGACGACAGCCCGCACCAGGCGTCCGAACCCTACCGCCGCGCGCTGACCGGGATCCGCAAGCGCCTCGCCGCCACGCGCGCCGCGCTGAACGCGCCCAACGGCCATAGCCTGCCGGACCCCTACTCGGGGCCGGACGAGTTCCGCCAGGATCTCGCCGCGATCCACCGCTCGCTCTCCGCCAACGGCTCGACGCGGCTTGCCGGCGGGCGGCTGCGCCACCTGCGCCGCGCGGCGGATGTCTTCGGCTTCCACCTCGCGACCATCGACCTCAGGCAGAACTCGGACGTTCACGAGCGGGTGCTGGCGGAGCTCTTCGCCAAGGCGAGCGTCACGCCGGATTATTCCGGGCTCAGCGAGGAGGACAAGGTTGCGGTCCTGTCGGGTGAGCTGGCCTCGCCGCGCATCCTGATGTCGCCGTTCCTCGGCTACTCCGACGAGACCAACAAGGAGCTTGGCATTCTGCGCGAGGCGGCCGCGGCGCGGCGGCGCTACGGCGAGCGGGTGATCGAGAACGCCATCATCTCCAAGGCCGACTCGGCCAGCGACGTGCTGGAGGTGGCGGTGCTGCTGAAGGAGGTCGGCCTGATGAAGCCGACCGACGGGACGCTGGCGCTCAACATCGTGCCGCTGTTCGAGACCATCGGGGACCTGCGGGCGGCGCCAGGCATCATGAAGCAGCTCTTCGCACTGCCGGCCTACGTCCCGCTGTTGGACAGCCGCGGGCGGATGCAGGAGGTGATGCTCGGCTACTCCGACAGCAACAAGGACGGCGGCTTCCTCACCTCGCGCTGGGAGGTGTTCAAGTCCGAGCACCAGCTCGTCGACGTGTTCAAGGAATTCGGCGTCTCCATTCGCCTTTTCCACGGCCGCGGCGGCTCGGTCGGCCGCGGCGGCGGGCCGAGCTACGAGGCGATCGTCGCCCAGCCGGCGGGGGCGGTGACCGGGGCCATCCGCATCACCGAGCAGGGCGAGGTGATCACCGGCAAGTACTCCAACCCGGAGCTCGGCCGGCGCAATCTGGAGGCGATCCTCGCCGCCACTTTGGAGGCGACGATGCTGCCGGAGGCGGCCGGCTCCTCTCCGCCCGAGTTCATGGCCGTGATGGACGACCTCTCCGAGCGCGCCTTCCGCGCCTACCGCGCCCTGGTCTACGAGACGGACGGCTTCGAGGAGTACTTCTGGTCCTCCACCGTGATCGGCGAGATCGCCAATCTCAACATCGGCTCGCGGCCGTCCTCTCGGAAAAATTCGCGCGCCATCGAGGATCTGCGCGCCATCCCCTGGGTGTTCGGCTGGTCGCAGTGCCGGCTGATGCTGCCCGGGTGGTACGGCTTCGGCGCCGCCGTCGAGGGCTACCTCGCCGACAACGAGGACGGACTCGACACGCTGCGCCGGCTCGCCGCGGAGTGGCCCTACTTCCAGACGTTGCTGTCATCGCTGGACATGGTGCTGTCGAAAACCGACATCGCCATCGCGTCCCGCTACGCCGAGCTGGTGACGGACGTCGCGCTGCGCAACGCGATCTTCACGCGCGTGCGCAGCGAGCACGAGCTGACCAAGCGGATGCTGCTCACGATCACCGAGCAGAGCGAGCTCTTGGCCACCAACCCGCTGCTGGCCCGCTCGATCCGCAACCGCTTCCCCTACCTCGACCCGTTGAACCACCTGCAGGTGGAGCTGATGAAGCGCCACCGCGCCGGCGACGAGGACGACCGGGTGCCCCACGGCATCAACCTCACCATCAACGGCATCGCGGCGGGCCTGCGCAACTCCGGCTGATGCGGCGCCGGCGCGCGGCCGTTTCGCAGCGGGCGGTCAGAGGAGTGTGAAGTCCTCGGCCGTCAGCCCCGCAGTGTCGACGCCGAGCACCACCGCCAGCACGTCCTCGCCCGCGAGGATTTCGTTGCCGGCGAGCGTCAGGTCCGCGAACGTCAGCCCGCCGTCGAGCGCGAAGCTGTCGACGTGGACTTCGAAGTCGATGATGCGCGACTGCCCCTCCGCCGTCGTCAGCACGAAGACGTCCGCCCCGGCGTCGCCCGCCACCACGTCCCGCCCGCGCCCGCCGAAGATGAGGTCGTCCCCCAAGCCGCCGCGGATCAATTCGTCACCGCCGCGGCCGATGAGCGTGTCGTCCTGCGTGCCGCCCAGCAGCGTATCGTCGCCTGTCCCGCCGATGATCCGGTCGGTGCCCGCGTTGCCGCGGATGATGTCGTTGCCGGCGCCGCCGTCGATCCCGTCGCTGCCCGCGCCGCCCTTGACGACATCGTCGCCGCCGCCCGCGTTGATGGCGTCGTCGCCGGCCGCGCCGCCGATCGTGTCGTCGCCAGCGCTACCGAGAAGGGTGTCGGACTCGCCGGTGCCGATCACGCGCTCGCCAGCCACGGCGGGCGTGTCCGGCACCTCGATCGTGTCGCCGTCGCCGTTCGTGCCCCCATCACCGACGGTCGGAGCCTCATCGGGATCTTCGATGACGCCGAAACCGCCCGCCGGCGTCGGCTCTTCTTCGATGGGTTCGACGACGCCCGCACGCACTCGGTAACTGACCTCGCCGCTCTCCGAGGAGTTGATCCCCTCGCTCTCGGGTAGCCCCAGCAGAGCGGCGCGATCGCCGGACGCGCTCAACTCCGAGACGTTCTCTCCGTCGCCGGCCGAGTAGCCTATGCGTGCGTCCTCGCCGGCGGACGCGGAGCCCACGGTCCACTCGATCTCCTCGTAGCGATAAATGATGTCGAAGTCGCCGTCGCCGCTGTCCACCAGCTGCAGCTGGAAGGCGTTGCGCATCGAAAGGTCGGCGGAGAACACGCCGACATCGTCCCACGTCACCGTGAAGGTGCCGGTGGTGGGATCGAGATCGTACCAGACGGTGTCGGTGCCTTGGCTCGTGCCGCCCGGCGTGGGAGCGAGGCCCGTCTCATCGCCACGCGTGTCCACGTCGGCGAAGAATGCGGCAATGATGGGAAACGTGGCGTCGGTGATGCCGAACGGCGTGAACGTCCCGATCGGGCTCTCGAAGGTGATGTTGCCGTTATTGTTTATGAACAGCGACTGGTATGAGGTGCCGAAGAAATTCAGCCCATCCGGAAAGACGCTGGTGATATCGACGGCGGGTGAGCTCTGGTCATCGTTAGGCGGTAGAGCGTTCTCGCCAAAGCCAGCCGGACCACCGAGTTCGCGAACCAGATCCGCCATATCAAAGCCCTACATGAATAATGCGGGCTTATTTAGCATCGCGGTTCTCGAACCGGCAATATCTCCGACATCGATGTGGGGCGGTGGCCGAGCCGGGCGACCGCATGGGTCGCCGCAGCGATCTCGGTGTGGAACGGCGGGCCGGGGCGCACCGTGTCGCCCCGACCTCGGTGCAGCGATCGCGCCGCACCCGCAGTCTCAGAACTCGTCGACGAAGGTGTAGGAATTGAAGCTGGAATTGGTGAAGACGAAGTCGTTGTAGCTCAGCGTCGTCGCGTCGAACCCGACCAGCACGGCGACGGTGTCGCCGTTTGCAATGACGCGGCTTCCCACGAAGTCGAGCGTGGGGATGCCCGGAGCGCCATCCAGGATCAGCTTGCCGTCTTCGGCCGGATCGTAGTCCGTGACGCGTGTCAGCCCTTCGGCGAAGGATAGGACGAACGTGTCGTCGCCGGCACCGCCCGTGACGATGTCGCGACCCTTGCCTCCCACGAGGTAGTCGTTGCCCGGGCCGCCGCGCAGCACGTCGTTGCCGCCCCCGCCGTAGAGCTGGTCGCCGCCGCCGCCGCCGATGATCTGGTCGCCGCCGGCCTCGCCGAAGAGCCAGTCGTTGTCGTCACCACCATCGATCGTGTCGTTGCCCTGCTCGCCGGAGATGGTGTCGCGGCCGTCGCCGCCATAGAGCTCGTCCTGCCCGGCGCCGCCCAGAACGCTGTCGTGGCCTTCGTCGGCAGCGACCGAATTGTTGCCTCGGCCGGCGTCGATCTTGTCACCGCCCGTGCCCGCGACGATCAGGTCGTTGCCGACACCGCCCTCGATTTCATCCAATCCATCGCCGCCGCGAATGGTGTCGTTGCCGGCTTGTCCGTCCAGCGTATCGTTGCCGCCCAGTCCCGTGATCGTGTCGCTCGCAAGGCCGCCGATCAGCGCGTCTGCCCGATCGGTGCCGACCAGTCGCTGCGGCACGGTCTCTCGCGACTGGTTTTCGGTCCGGGAGATCTCGCTCATCGCGGCGGCGAAACCGTCGGACGCGGACTCATTGGTCCAAATCGAGTGGTCCGCCGAGTCGCGGACACCGGAAAAATGCGTGATTGCGTCTGTCATCTATTCCTCAATGATTCTTCTACGCGTTGGAACAATATCAGCTATCAGGTCGATGGGAACCGCCAGCGCCACGAAATTTCTAATGTATCTCAGGCACGGCGGGCGTTCGATCGGCGGCAATGCCGGACGGCGCGTCGGAGGTTTTGGAAATTTACGTGGCGTTTTCGCGTAACTAGCCTGCGGCGATCCGAAATCGTTCCTATGCAGCAGCAAACAAGCCGCTCCCTCCGGCCAGCTTGAACGCGGCCGCGTACACATCATCTGTCAGAACAGCAGTCCTCCGCCCGCGCAGCCGGGCACGGCGGCCTAAACCGTGCATAGGCATCGTCTATAGAGAGGCGCCTAAAATCCGATTGGACGTTAGACGTCTCCTCGCGGTAACAATCCGAACGAGAACAATTCGAGGAGCTCGATGATGACGGATCGACCGAAACTCACGACATCCGCCGGAGCGCCCTGGCCGAACAACCAGGATTCGCTGTCGGCGGGTAAGAAGGGCCCGGTCCTCATGCAGGACTACCAGCTCATCGAGAAGCTGGCCCATCAGAACCGGGAGCGCATCCCCGAGCGCACCGTGCACGCCAAGGGCTGGGGCGCCCACGGCAAGCTCGTCATCACCGGCGACATCTCGAAGTACACGAAGGCCAAGTGTCTGCAGCCCGGCGCCGAGACGCCGATGATTGCGCGCTTCTCCACCGTCGCCGGTGAGCAGGGCGCCGCGGACCACGAGCGCGACGTGCGCGGCTTCGCCCTCAAGTTCTACACCGAAGACGGCAACTGGGACATGGTCGGCAACAACACGCCGGTCTTCTTCGTGCGCGACCCGTACAAGTTCCCCGACTTCATCCACACCCAGAAGCGTCACCCCAAGACGAACATGCGCTCGCCGACCGCGATGTGGGACTTCTGGTCGCTGTCGCCCGAGGCGCTGCACCAGGTGACGATCCTGATGTCGGACCGGGGTCTGCCGCAGTCGCCG
Source organism: uncultured Alphaproteobacteria bacterium (assembly GCA_963771975.1). Classification (GTDB taxonomy): domain Bacteria; phylum Pseudomonadota; class Alphaproteobacteria; order Rhizobiales; family Amorphaceae; genus Acuticoccus. The sequence goes on from CAVYVL010000007.1 coordinate 152,042, forward strand.
ATGAACATGAACGGCTACGGCAGCCACACCTTCTCGTTCTGGAACGACGCTGGCGAGCGCTACTGGGTGAAGTTCCACTTCAAGACCGAGCAAGGCCACAAGTTCTACACCAACGCCGAGTCCGAGCAGATCATCGGGCAGACGCGTGAGGGCTACCAGGAGCGGCTCTTCAACACGATCGAGAACGGCGAGTTCCCGCGCTGGAAGTTCCAGGTGCAGATCATGCCGGAGATGGACGCGGAGAAGACCTCCTACAATCCGTTCGACCTCACCAAGGTGTGGCCGCACTCGGAGTACCCGCCGATCGACGTCGGCTACATCGAGCTGAACCGCAACGCCGACAACTACTTCGCCGAGATCGAGAACGCGGCGTACTCGCCGTCGAACATCGTGCCGGGCATCTCCTGGTCGCCGGACAAGATGCTGCAGGCGCGCATCTTTGCCTACGCCGACGCCCACCGCTACCGCCTCGGCACGCACTACGAGACGATCCCCGTCAACCGTCCCCGCTGCCCGGTACACCACTACCACAAGGACGGCACGATGAACATGTACGGCGGCGTCGCCTCGGGCAACGAGAACGCCTACTACGAGCCGAACTCGTTCAACGGCGCCATGGAAGACCGCGGCGCGCAGGAGCCGCCGCTCAAGATCGACGGCGACGCCGCGCGGTACGATCACCACGAGTATGACGACTACCTGCAGGTCCGCGACCTCTACGCCAAGGTCATGAACGACGACGAGCGCGCCCGCCTTCACGGCAACATGGGTGGCGCGATGGTCGGCGTGCCGACCGAGATCGTCGAGCGCTGGTTCGGCCACCTGCGCCAGGTCGACCCCCGCTACGAGGCCGGCGTGCGCGCCGAGTGGGAAGCCAAGAGCCGCGATGCGGGCTACGACCCGAACGGGCTGCCGATCACCGGCAACACGCCGCAGTCGACCAAGGGCGACTCGTCCCACGGTCTGCCCGGCATGTCCCACGCGGCCGAGTAGGCTGCCGACGGCCGCGCCTTCGGGCGCGGCTTTGAAATGGAAAGCCCGCGGCAACCGCCGCGGGCTTTTTTCGTTTCTGTCTCTCGGAGAGGTGTGGTGGCTGCGGCTCAGTCCTTGAACGCGGCCTTGTCGCTCGCCAGGATGTCCTCGACCCACGGCGGGATGCGCAGGCCCGCCGCCACCCGCGCGTCCTGCGCCTCCTCGGCGGCACGCACACGCTCCAGGCTCACCAGCACCTCGTCCAGCCGGTCGAACGGGACCACGACGACGCCGTCCTGATCGGCGACGATCATGTCGCCCGTCGCCACCTGCTGGCCGCCGATCTGGACGGGGAAGCCGACCGTTCCCGGTCCCGACATGTGCGGCGAGTTCGGGGTGATCCCTGCGCACCAGACCGGCAGGCCGACGGCCATCACGCCCGGATAGTCTCGCATCGGCCCATCGGTGACGAAGCCGGCGGCGCCGCCGTTCTTCATCATCCCCACGAGCCGGTCGCCCGCCGCGGCGCACCCCGTATGCGCGGCGAAGGCCGTGACGAGGACATCGCCCGGCCGCAGGTATTTCAGCGCCGCGAAGGTCGCCAGCACGTCGGCTGCGCCGCTGTCGGCGGTGAGGGCCGGGCCGGCGATGGTGCACGACCGGTCACGCCCCCCGATGGGCTGGATCGCCGCCGACAGCGCGCCGCCGCCGTACATCGCGTCGACGACATAGCCGGTCGGAACGCCTTGAAAGGCGGCGATCTGCGCGTCGGTGGGGCGGGGGAGGGTGGATTTGATCGTCAGGATCGGTGGGGCTTCGATCACGGTCTTGTTGTCCTTTTCTCGTGACGGCTCAGCGCCGGAGCCTCGTCGCCCGCCTGGAGCATCCGGCGCGGCGACGTGCGCAGACCGGGTGCTCCGACCTATTGAAGCCGAGCAGCCATTCCTCGCTCCATCGATGAGACGGAGCGAGACCTGCTCTAGAACTCGACGCGGTCGCCGCCCTTCAGCGCGAGGATCTCGCGCGCCTCGTCGGGGGTTGCGATCTCCAGGCCCAGGCCCTCGATGATGCCGCGCGCGATCGTCACCTGCTCGGCGTTGGAGGTCGGCAAGACGGCCGTGGCCGGCCCACAGGTTGTCCTCGAGGCCGACGCGCACGTTGCCGCCCATCGCCGCCGCGATCGCCGCGATCTTCATCTGGTTGCGCCCTGCGCCCAGCACCGACCAGCGATAGTCCGAGCCGAACAGGCGGTCGGCGGTGCGCCTCATGTGCGCCACGTCCTCCGGGTGCGCGCCGATGCCGCCCAGGATGCCGAACACCGACTGCACGAAGAACGGCGGCTTCACCAGGCCGCGGTCGACGAAGTGCGCCAGCGTGTAGAGGTGGCCGATGTCGTAGCACTCGATCTCGAAGCGCGTGCCGTTCTCGGCGCACTCGGTCAGAATGTACTCGATGTCCCGAAGGTGTTCTTGAAGATGCGATCGTGCGAGGCGTCGAGATAGGGCTCCTCCCAGTCGTGCTTGAACTCCTTGAAGCGGTTCAGCATCGGGAACAGGCCGAAGTTCATCGACCCCATGTTGAGCGAGGCGCACCTCCGGCTTGAACACCGCCGCCGGCTTCATCCGCTCCTCCACCGTCATCGTCGGCGCGCCGCCGGTGGTGATGTTGATGACCGCAGTTGGAGCGCTGCTTGATCACCGGCAGGAACTGCGCGAACGCCTCGGGCGACTGGTCCGGCCGCCCCGTCTCCGGGTTGCGCGCGTGGAGGTGGACGACCGCCGCGCCCGCTTCCGCCGCGCCGACGGCCGCGTCCGCGATCTCCTCCGGCGTGATCGGCAGGTGCGGCGACATCGAGGGCGTGTGGATCGACCCGGTGACGGCGCAGGTGATGATGACCTTGTTGGCCATGAACGCTCCTATTCTTGCGATTTCTTATGGGCCGCCAGCGCGGCGAGGCGCTGATCGCGCCAGCGGCTGCAACTCGGCGACCCGGTCGACCGAGGGCGCCGAGCCCCACGCCTCGACGCAGCGGGCGATGTTCTCGAGGCTGAGCGCGGCCTCCGGATCGCTGGTCTCGGCGACGCGGCGGAAGAAGGGGCTGTAGCGCTCGATATAGTCGGCGAGGCCGGCGGGCGCGTTGAGCTCACCCACCTGGAACGGGCCGATGAACGACCAGCGCAGGCCGAGCCCGTCGGTGATCGTCTTGTCGAGGTCTTCGGGGGTCACGTAGCCTTCGCCGACCAGGCGGAAGGCCTCCGTCGAGAAGCGCGGCCTGCAGGCGGTTGAGGATGAAGCCGTCGACCTCGCGCTTCACGGTGATGGGCTTCTGGCCGAGCGCCTCGAACATCGCACGGGTCTTGGCGATGACGGCATCGTCCGTCCACGGGGCGCCGGACAGCTCCACCACCGGGACGAGATGCGGCGGGTTCACCGGGTGGGCGACGAGGCAGCGGGCACGCCCGGCAGCGACCTCGGTGAAGAGCGAGCATTGCAGCGCCGACGTCGACGACGCCAGCACCGTGTCCGGTGCTGCGAGGCGGTCGAGCTCGGCGAAGATCTCCAGCTTCACGTCCAGCCGCTCGGGTCCGTTCTCCTGGACGTAGGCGGCCCCCTCCAGCGCCTCGGCCACGCTGGAGACCGCGGTGAGGCGGGCATGCGCGGCGTCAGCGTCGTCGCAGAGGCCGTGCTCGGCGAGGGTGGAGAGGCCGTGGGCACATTCGGCGACCGCCGCCTCGGCCGCGCCGTCCACCACGTCGTAGAGGCTGACGGACCAGCCTCCGCGGGCGAATACCATCGCCCAGGACCGGCCGATGAGACCCGCACCGATAATCGCCGCCTTCATAGTGCCCCCTGTCCGCCACCGGCCGACGCCACTGTCGACTGCGGTGCGATGCCGCTTGCCGCGGTCTGTGATCACACTTACGCTGGACGAGAAGCCCCCGTTTGTCGAGAGCGTTCAATGACCGATGCCGACGTGGCGATTCAGAACCCTCCGGCCACTCGCAAAGTCACGCTCGGCACGCAAGTCTATGAAGCGCTGTGCAATCGTCTGGTCGGCGGGGAGCTGGCGCCGGGGGAGAAAATTTCGCTGCGCCGCATCGCCGAAACGCTGGGGACCTCGGTCATGCCGGTGCGCGAGGCGGTGTCGCGCCTGGTCGCGGACGGGGCCCTCGAGGTGTCGCCCAACAAGGCGGTCTCGGTGCCGGTGATGACGCGCGAAGCCTTCTGCGAGCTGACCACCGTGCGCGTCGCGATCGAGGGATTTGCGGCCGAGCAGGCGGCCTACAACCACCGGGCGACGGCGCTGATGGCGCTGGCCGCGCACGACGCCGCCTTCCGCCACGAGTGCAACGCCGAATACCCCGACCGCGTCGCCGCGCTCAAAGCCAACCGGGACTTCCACTTCGCGCTCTACCACGCGGCGGATCTGCCGACCTTGGTCCCGATCATCACCGGGCTGTGGCTGAAGATCGGCCCCGTGCTCAACCTCGACCTGCGCCTGTCCTCGCAGCGCCTTTCCATCGGCGGCGCCGAGGCGCAGCACGCGCGCTGCATCGAGGCGCTCAGGCGGCGCGACGGGGCCGAGGCCAAGGCCGCGATCGCCAAAGACATCGAAACCACGGCCGCGCTGATCGCCTCCACCGGGCGGCTCGCGCCATAATCCAATGACAACGAAAACGAGCGGGAGGGGACCATGGACCTTGGGCTGAAGGATATGCGCGTGCTGGTGACGGCGGGCGCGGCGGGCATCGGCCTGGAGACGGCGCGCGCCTTCGCCGAGGAGGGGGCGAAGGTCCACATCTGCGACGTCGACACCGCGGCGCTGGAGGCCGTCGCCGCCAGCGATCCGGCGCTGACGCAGAGCGTGTGCGACGTCGCCGACCGCCCTGCGGTGGACGCTCTTTTCGCCGACGCTCTCGAAGGCACTCGGCGGGCTCGACGTCCTCATCAACAACGCCGGCATCGCCGGGCCGACCGCCTATGTGGACGAGGTCGACCCGGCGGACTGGGACCAGACGCTGGCCATCTGTCTCACCGGCCAGTTCAATTGCGCGCGGCTGGCGGTGCCGCACTTGAAGCAGTCGTCCAACGCGCTGATCGTCAATCTGGCCTCGGCGGCGGGCAAGTTCGGCTTCGGCCTGCGCACGCCCTTACGCGGCGGCGAAGTGGGGCGTCGTCGGCTTCACCAAGTCGCTGTCGATCGAGCTGGGGCCGTTCGGCATCCGCTGCAACGCCATCCTGCCGGGGCTGGTCGCCGGTCCGCGCATTCAGCGGGTGTTCGAGGGGAAGGCGCGCGCCAAGAACGTCGCCGCCAAGGAGATCGAGGCGCAGGCGCTGGCGATGAACTCCATGCGAACCTTCGTCACGGCCCGGCAGCTCGCCGACCAGATGTTGTTCCTCGCCTCGGAGCGCGGGCGCACCATCTCAGGACAGGCCATCTCCATCGATGGCGACACCCAGTCGCTGATGTAGGTTCGGCGGTATCGACCCCCCCGGGGCGGGGCCCCCCGTCCGTCAGACGAGGCATCTTCCATGGCAGATCGTACCGGGCGCATCGAAGACGTGCGCTTCATCACCGGCCGCGGCCGCTACACCGCCGATATCGCCGCAGCCCGCGGCGCTGCACGTGGCGTTCGTGCGGGCGCCGCTGGCCTCGGCCCGGATCGAGGCGATCGACACCGAGGCGGCGGCCGCGATGCCGGGTGTCCACGCGGTGTACACGGCGGCGAGCCTGCAGGCGGACGGTGTCGGCCCCGTGCAGGCGCCGCTCAACGTCACCGGGCCGGACGGTACGGTGTGGACCGCGGTGGAGCGGCCGCTGCTGTCCGCGGACCGGGTGCGCTTCGTCGGCGAACCGGTGGCGATGGTCGTCGCCGCCTCACGCATGGCGGCGATGGATGCGGCCGAGGCGGTGGACGTCACCTATGCGGACGAGGGGGCGGTGACCACGATCCCGGACGCCAGGGCGCCCGGTGCGCCGCTGGTGTTCGACGAGCGGCCGGGCAACGTCGGCTTCGAGTGGGCGCAGGGGGACCGCGCCGCGGCCGACGCCGCCGTTGCCGGCGCCGCCCACCAGGTGCGGCTCACCACCCACGTCAGCCGCGTCAATGCGATGGCGATGGAGCCGCGCAACGCCATGGCCCGGCCGGAGGGCGAGCGCTGGGCGATGTACATCAGCCACCAGACGCCGCAGGCCTTTCGCGGGGCGCTCGTCAACGCATTCGACATTCCGGCCGAGGCGGTTCGCGTGGTGGCGGCGGACGTCGGCGGCTCGTTCGGCATGAAGATGGGGCCGATGCGCGAGGAGATGCTGGTCTTCTACGCCGCGCGAAAGCTGGGCACCGCGGTGCGCTGGGTCGCCGACCGCACCGAGGACTTCCTCACCGACGAGGCGGGTCGCGACATCCGCATGCACATCGCGCTGGGGCTGGATACCGACGGCACCTTCACCGGGCTCACCGTCGACATGGAGGCCAACGTCGGCGCCTATTCGACGGGACGCTCGCAGCCGCCGCTGTTCAACATCGGCGGGATCGCGGGTGTCTACCGCACGCCGGTCATTGCGGCGACGATGGCGGGGATCATGACCCACACCGCCCCGGTCTCGGCCTACCGTGGTGCGGGCCGCCCCGAGGCGACGCTCGCCATCGAGCGCACGGTGGACAAGGCGGCGCGCGAACTCGGCTTCGATCCGCTCGAGCTGCGACGGCGCAACCTGATCTCGGCCGACCAGATGCCGTGGCAATCGCCGTTCATCTTCAACTACGACTGCGGCGACTTCCACGCGGTGCTCTCCGAAGGCGCCGACTTCGCCGACATCGCCGGCTTCCCCGAGCGGCGGCGCCAGTCCGAGGCCGCCGGCAAGCTGCGCGGGCTGGGCGTTGCCATGTGCATCGAGGCGGCGGGCGGGCCGTTCGGGCGCACCGCGCCGGACTATTCGGACGTCATCCTCGGCGAGGACGGCCGGATCGTGCTGACCGGCGGCGCCTTCAGCGCCGGGCAGGGCCTGGAAACGGTGATGATCGACCTGGCCGCCACCGCGCTCGGCCTCTCGCCGGACCAGTTCCGCTATGTCCAGGGCGACACGGACGATGTGCCCAAGGGCAAGGGCATGGGCGGCTCCTCGGCGATGATCTCCTGCGGGTCGGCCGCGCTGGAGGCCGCACGCGATTTCATCGATAAAGCCACCGCCAAGGCCGCCGACAAGCTGGAAGTCTCGGCGGTCGACGTCGAGTACGAGGCGGGCGCCTTCCGTGTCGTGGGCACCGACCGGGAGGTGAACCTCGCCGAACTCGGCGCGGACGCGGCGGCAGCGGGCGAGCGGCTGGTCGGCAACGGCGTCTTCCAACCCGAAGAGGCGACCTTCCCCAACGGATTCCACGTGTGCGAGGTCGAGGTGGACCCGGACACCGGCGAGACGCGCATCGTCAGCTACAGCGCCGTCGAGGACATCGGCCGGGTGCTGAACCCGCAGCTCGCCTCCGGGCAGATCCATGGCGGCGTGGTGCAGGGCCTCGGCCAGGTGCTGCAGGAGGACGTCGTCTATTCACCCGGCGACGGTCAGCTCCTCTCGGCGAGTTTGATGGACTATTCGGTGCCGCGTGCCGACGACATGCCGGCCGTGCGTACCGCCTTCTGCGCGGTGGAGACGGCGCTGAACCCGCTGAAGGTGAAGGGCGTCGGCGAGGCCGGGTCCGTCGGGGCCGTGGCGGCCGGGCTTAACGCGGTCAACGATGCGCTCGCCGCGCGCGGCGTCACCTCGTTCGACATGCCGGCGACGCCGTCCAGGGTGTGGGAGGCGCTCAACAATGCGGAGCCGCGGCGGGTCTGACGATGCGCGTGGCCGGCCGGTGAACCGGACCCGGAACGCTGGATGCCATGCGGTATACGGCAAATCAGATGTCTGACCCCCGACATTGTCGGCATTCTGTACGTATGATACCGGGCGTCGATGCGTGGTGGGTGGAACCCGGTCATGATCACACGGCTCATTTTTGGATGGATCCTCGCGTCGTTCGGACTGGTCGCCGGTTCGGCCGCCGCAGAACCGCTCTCCGCGCAGGAGATCCGGGACTTCATGCTGGGCACCAAGATGTCGGGCGTGTTGGTCGAGACCAACGAGCGCTGGTATGAGTGCGTGGCCCCGACCGGCGAGACCGTCTACAACCTGGAAGGCGACATCTCGACGGGGTTCGTCGAAATCGAGGAGTTCCGGGCGGACCTGCTTCACGTACCCGCGGATGGAAACGACGTCGCGCTCCTGCTTCCACGTGCGCATGGAAGGCGGCAAGCGCGTGTTCGTCGAGGTCGACAGCCACGTCACCTTCCGCGTCGATCAGATCGACCGCGGCTTCGACCAGTGCCCGACCTCCCAACCCGTCAGCTGACACGGTTGCCCGCCGCACGCAGCCCAGCAGCGCGGCGCGCTCGGTAGAGGGCCACGGGCCCGGGTCTCTGTCCCGGCGCCGCGGGCAGGCGCGCGCGTGACGATCTTTCTCGTTCTCAGCACCATCTTCCTCGGCTCGGTGATGAAGGGCGCGATCGGGATCGGCCTCCCGCTGCTCGCGACGCCGGTGCTGTCGATGGTCGTGGGCGTTCCGGGGGCGGTCGCCATCGTGTCGATCCCCATCGTCGCCACCAACGCCCGCCAGGTGGTCAAATTCCGCGCCGAGGTAGCCCAGCAACGTTACCTTGCGGCCTTCCTTCTGGCGGGCGGCGTGGGGGTGGTGATCGGCACGCTCGTCCTCGTCAACGCGCCGGTCGCGTTGCTGCAGATCGGGCTTGGGAGCGCCGTCCTCGTCTACCTCGCCACCCAACTCTTCATGTCGCCGCTCGTCATCCCGGTCGAACGGAGCGGGGTCCTCGGCGGCCCGGTCGGCTTCCTCACCGGCCTTCTGCAGGGCGCGGTCGGCATCTCCAGCGTCGCGAGCATCACGTTCCTCCAGGCGCTGCGGCTGGAGCGCCGCGCCTTCATCGGGTCCATCTCGTCGATGTTCCTGATGTTCTCGTCCATCCAGATCGTCGCGCTTCTGGTGGAGGGGACGATGACGCTCGAATATGCCGGCCTCGGGCTCCTGTCGCTGGTGGCCGCTTGGGCGGGCATGTGGGTCGGCGACCGCTTCGCCTCCCGGATGACGGCGACGATCTTCCGGCGGATCATCTTCGCGATGCTGGCACTGATCTCGACCATGCTGGTCGTCGGCGGCATTGCGGTCCTGTAGCGCCTGCGCCGCCGGTCCCGCAGCGGCGGCGACGCCGCGGTGGTGCGGCTGCGGCAATTCGGCATGAACGCAGATTAACGCGCTGCGATCCGATTGCCTCACTTGACAGATGAGAATGGTTCTCAATATCAGATAAGAGACACAGCGAGGATGATGTGATGGTTGGGTCTATGCGGTGGTTGGCGCTGGCCGGGGTGGCTGCGGCCGGGTTGGCATGGGCAATGGTCGCCCCTGCGGCGGCGGACGACCGGATGAAGGTGGTGACGACCTTCACCGTCCTCGCCGACATGGCGCGCAACGTCGCCGGCGACGCGGCGGACGTGGTCTCCATCACCAAGCCCGGCGCCGAGATCCACGGCTACCAGCCCACGCCGCGGGACATCGTCGGCGCCGTCGGACGCCGACCTCATCCTGTGGAACGGCCTCAATCTGGAGCGCTGGTTCGAGCAGTTCCTCACCAATCTGGGCGACGTCCCCTCGGTGACCCTGACGGACGGGATCGAGCCGATCGCCATCGCGGAGGGCTCCTACGAGGGGCAAGCCAACCCGCATGCCTGGATGGGGCTCGAGAACGCGCTCGTCTACGTCGACAACATCCGCGACGCCTTCGTGACGCACGACCCGGACAATGCCGCGGTCTACGAGGCCAATGCGGCGGCCTACAAGGACACGCATCCGCGACCGACCATCGAGCCGCTGCGGGAGCGATCGCCGCGATCCCCGAGACCAGCGCTGGCTCGTCACCTGCGAGGGGGCGTTCAGCTACCTCGCCCGCGATTTCGGCCTGAAGGAGCTCTATCTGTGGCCGATCAACGCCGATCAGATCGGCACGCCGCAGCAGGTGCGTGCGGTGATCGACGGGGTGCGCGAGAACGACATCCCGGTGGTGTTTTGCGAAAGCACGGTCAATACTGCGCCGGCCCGAGCAGGTGGCGCGGGAGACCGGCGTAGCCCTACGGCGGCGTGCTCTATGTCGATTCCCTGTCGGACGCGGACGGCCCGGTGCCCACCTACCTCGACCTCCTGCGGTGACCTCGCAGACGATTGCCGACGGTCTGACTTCGGCCAACAAACTGACCCGCCGGGTCGCACGCCGCGCCCCCCTGTCGCCGACCTCGCCGTCCCGCTGATGGAAGGACCGCCTTGAGTGCTCGACCAGCCCGAGTGTGACCGGCCCGCCGGCCCTGACGGCACGGCCAGAGGCAGCGGCATCTGCGCGCAGCGACGTCACGGTGACCTACCGCAACGGCCCACGGCGCTGCACGATGCCACGTTCCGCGTCCCGCGCGGCACGCATCACCGCGCTGGTCGGCGTCAACGGCGCCGGCAAGTCCACGCTCTTCAAGGCCATCATGGGCTTCGTGCCCGCCGCCCGCGGCGAGATCCGCCTCCTCGGCCGCACGGTGCGCGAGGCGCTGCGCGCACAACCTCGTCGCCTACGTGCCGCAGTCGGAGGAGGTGGACTGGAGCTTTCCCGTCCTCGTCGAGGACGTCGTCATGATGGGGCGCTACGGCAAGATGGGCTTCCTGCGCCGCCCGCGCCGGCCGACCATGCGGCCGTCGCCGCAGGCGCTCGAGCGCGTCAACATGGCCGACTTTCGCCACCGGCAGATCGGCGAGCTCTCCGGCGGGCAGCGCAAGCGGGTCTTCCTCGCCCGCGCGCTGGCGCAGGACGGCCAGGTCATCCTCCTCGACGAGCCGTTCACCGGCGTCGACGTGAAGACCGAGGACCAGATCGTCGCCCTCCTGCGCGAGTTGCGCGAGGAGGGCCGGGTGATGCTGGTCTCCACCCACAACCTCGGCTCGGTGCCGGAGTTCTGCGACCGCACCGTCTTCGTCAAGGGCACGGTGCTGGCCTCACGGCCCCACCGAGACGACGTTCACGCGCGAGAACCTGGAGCGCGCGTTCGGCGGCGTGCTGCGCCACTTCACGCTCGGCGGCGACGATCTGCACGACGACGACGATCCGCGCGAGGTGAGCATCATCACCGACGACGAGCGCCCCTTCGTGCACTACGGCGACGCGCCCCAGCGCGCCAACCCGGAGGAAGCCTCGTGACCGTGCTGCTCGAGCCCTTCTCCTACGGCTACATGACCAACGCCATGTGGGTCTCGGCGCTGGTCGGCGGCGTCTGCGCCTTCCTGTCGGCCTATCTCATGCTGAAGGGCTGGTCGCTGATCGGCGACGCGCTCTCCCACTCCGTCGTGCCGGGCGTCGCGGGCGCGTACATGCTGGGCCTGCCGTTCGCGCTCGGCGCGTTCCTTGCCGGTGGGCTGGCGGCGACGGCGATGCTGTTCCTGTCCGACCGCTCCGGCCTCAAGGTCGACACGATCATCGGGCTCATCTTCACCGCGTTCTTCGGCCTCGGCCTCTTCATGGTGTCGCTCAACCCGATGGCGGTCTCCATCCAGACCATCACGATGGGCAACATCCTCGCCATTACGCCCGAGGACACGCTGCAGCTCGTCATCATCGCCGCCGTCTCGCTGACGGTGCTGTTGCTGAAGTGGAAGGACCTGATGGTCGTCTTCTTCGACGAGAACCACGCCCGCTCGATCGGCCTGCGCCCCGGGCTCCTGAAGGCGCGTGTTCTTCGTGCTCCTGTCGGCCGCCACCGTTGCGGCGATGCAGACCGTCGGCGCCTTCCTGGTGATCGCGATGGTGGTGACGCCAGGCGCCACCGCCTACCTGCTGTGCGACCGCTTTCCGCGTCTCATCGTGGTGTCGGTGGCGATCGGCGCGGTGACGAGCTTCCTCGGCGCCTACGCCAGTTACTTCCTCAACGGCGCCACCGGCGGCATCATCGTCTCGTTGCAGACGCTGGTGTTCCTCGCGGTGTTCCTGCTGGCGCCCAAGCACGGCCTCCTGGCGGCGCGCCGCAAAGCCGCCGCCGCGCTCGAGCCGGACGCCGCTCTCCCGGCCGTGCCGCTCGTCGCCGCGCGCGGGCAGCAGGCGGTGGCGGAGGGCCACCCGTGAGCGCTCGCCGACCTCGCGCTGCCGTTCCAGTTCCCGTTCATGCAGAACGCGTTTGCGATCGCGGTGATCGTGGCGATCCCGATGTGCGCTGCTCTCCTGCTTCCTGGTGCTGAAGGGCTGGGCGCTGATGGGCGATGCGGTCAGCCACGCGGTGCTGCCGGGCGTGGTGCTCGCGTGGATCCTCAACATCCCGCTCATCGTCGGCGCCTTCGCCGCCGGCATGACCTGCGCGCTCGCGACCGGCTACCTCTCCCACAACAGCCGCGTGAAGCGTGACACCGTGATGGGCGTCGTCTTCTCCGGCATGTTCGGCGCCGGGATCGTGCTCTACACCTCGATCACCTCGAACGAACACCTCGACCATGTCCTCTTCGGCAACATGCTGGGCGTCGGCCGCGGCGACCTCGTCACCGCCGGGGTGATCTCGCTCGTGGTCTCGCTGGTGCTGCTGGTGAAGTGGAAGGACCTGCTCCTGCACGCCTTCGATCCGGCGCAGGCGCAGGCGTGCGGCCTCAACACCGGCGTCCTGCACTACGGTCTCCTCGCGATCCTCTCGCTCACCATTGTCGCCACGCTTTCCTCGGTGGGGATCATCCTGGCGGTCGGGCTGCTGATCGCGCCGGGGGCGATCGCGTTCCTCGCGGTGCGCAGCTTCGGGTGGATGCTCGTCGTCGCCGTGGCGGTGACGATCGCGGCGATGCTCGCCGGCACCTACCTCAGCTTCTTCATCGACAGCGCGCCGGCACCGACAATCGTCCTTGTGCTGACGGCTGTTTTCGTGGTCGCGCTGGTGCGGCGCGAGATCGTCACCCGGGTGCGCTCGCGCCGGATGGTGGCGTCCGAAGGGGCGATGCGCTAAGGCCGCTGGATCGCGCCGGACACGGCAGGCGCGCCGGGCCGCCGGCGGGACACGGTTGGAGCGGACCGCGCGGATTATCGCCCCTGCAAGTGCCGGGGGCCTCTGGCGAACGGCGCGATCTTGTGACACTGGTAGGCGCATTCAGTACGCCTGGGCAAAGGTCCAATTCATGTCGTTCCAGTTCAAACACGCCGATACATCGCTGGAGGACGGTCTCCGCCGCATCGCGCGTTCGCAGATCCGCAGCGCGCTCGAGGAGGTGGCCGCACCGACCGATGTCGCCGAGGCGGTTCACAGCGTGCGCAAGCGCTGCAAGAAGCTGCGGGGGTTGGTCCGCCTGGCGCGCCCGGAGCTGCGCGGCTACGGCGCCAAGAACGCGGCGGTCCGCGATGCGGCGCGGGCGCTGTCGGGTGTTCGCGACACGGCCGTGATGGTCGAGACCTACGACAAGCTGGCCGAGGCGTTTCCCGAGCGGCTCGACCGGGACGCGACCGCCACGGTGCGGGCGCATCTGGTGGACGAGCGCCGCGCCGCCCACACCGATGATGCCGCGTTCAACGAGCGTCTCGCCGAATTCCGCGCAACGCTCGCCGCCATGCTCGACGACGTGAACAGATGGCGCGTCGACGGCAAGGCGGCCGAAGTGGTGGCGGGCGGCGTGGAGCGGGTGGCCAAAGAGGCCGGCAAGGCGCTCAAGACGGCACAGAAGAAGCCGTCGCCGCGCAATCTCCACGAGCTGCGCAAGCACGTGAAGTACCACCATACGCATATCCGCCTGCTGCGCGAGGTGTGGCCCGGGCCGATGAAGGTCGTGGCCTTGGAGCTGTCGCACCTCGGTGACCTTCTCGGGGACGAACGCGACCTCACCATGTTCGTCGAGCGGCTGGAGGCGGCGCCGCTGGCGCCCGGGCTGACTGAGGGGATCGTGGCGCTCGCCAAGGAGCATCGGGCGCGGCTGCAGGACGAGGCGCTGGCGCTCGCCGCGCGCGTGTTCGCCGAGGACCCGAAGGCGGTGGCCGAGCGGATCGAAGTGCTGTGGCGCGTCTGGCGGCGCGGACCGGCACCGGTTCCGGCGACGGAGGAGACCTCCGCCGAGGAGCCGAATGGGGACACCGAGATCGAGCGTAAGTTCATCGTCGTCGGCGACACGTGGCGTGATGCGGTGCGCGAGAGCGCCGAACTGCGGCAAGCCTATCTCGCCAACACCGATCGTCTGAATGTGCGCGTGCGCATCAAGAACGGCGCCGAGGCGACGGTGACGGTCAAGAGTGCGGCGCCCGCGATGCTGCGCACGGAAATCGAGTTCAAGATCCCGCTGGCCAAGGCCGAAGCGCTGATGGAACTGGCCGACGGCCAGGCGATCACCAAGCGCCGCCACGTGGTGCCGGTGGGCGGGATCGACGTGGAGATCGACGAATTCATCTCGCCCGAGCCCGCCTTGGTGATGGCCGAGGTGGAGCTGCCACGACCGGACGCCCCCATGCCGATTGCCGGCTGGCTCGGCCGCGAAGTGACCGGAAACCCCCGCTACTACGGCGTCACCATCGCCGGGGCCGGGCGCCCCGCCGAGTAAGCGTCACATGCGGGCGAGGCGGCGGAGGCGGCCGCAGGCATCGGGAGAACCCCGCGCCGCGGGTCAACGAACGGGTCGGCCGCCTGCTTGACAGGCCGCCCCTCCTGAGGACGTTGAAGGGGCCACCTTGCGGGCCGGCCCCCGTCTGCGGCCGCTCTGCCGACGCCCACCCGCCAACGCCCGCATCCCGCCGCCAAGGAGTTCCCATTGACCGACACGACCGATCGCGCCTTCAGCGGCGGGTTCTACGGCATCGGCAACGAGAACTGGTTCTCCGGTGCCACCAGCCTCTTCCGCCGCCGCTACGCCCGCGACCCGTCAGGCGCTGACGTCGCGGTGCTGGGCATCCCCTTCGATCAGGCCGTCACCAATCGCCCAGGCACCCGTTTCGGCCCGCGTGCGGTGCGCGCCGCCTCGTCCAGCGTCACCTGGCCGGGGGCACCGTGGCGCTGGACCGGGGACCCGTTCGCCCACCTCGACGTGGTCGACACCGGCGACCTCGCCTACGATATCGGCGACACCGCCGCCTTCGCCGCGCAGCTGGAAACCCGGGCGGCGGAGATCGTCGCCAGTGGCGCGCGGTTCTTCGGCATCGGCGGGGACCACTTCGTCACCTATCCGGTCCTGAAGGCCCATGCCGCGCGGTACGGGCCGATCGGCCTCGCGCAGTTCGATTCCCACAGCGACACCTGGCGCGACAGCGGCGCGCGGATCGACCACGGGACGATGTTCTTCCGCGCCATCGAGGAGGGCGTGATCGACCCCGCGCGCTCGGTGCAGGTCGGCATCCGCTCGGCCAACGACGAGAGCTTCGGCGTCACCACCATCGATGCCGACGCGGTCGCCGATCATCCGCCTGCCGCCATCGCCGAGCGGATCCGCCAGATCGCCGGCGCCGGCCCGTCCTACTTGACGTTCGACATCGACGTCCTGGACCCGGCCTTCGCGCCCGGCACCGGCACGCCCGTCTGCGGCGGCATGACCCCGAACACCGCCGAGCGAATCCTGACCGGCCTCGCGGGAGTGCCGTTCGTGGGCATGGACATCGTCGAGGTCGCGCCGGCCTATGACGTCTCCGAGACCACCGCGCTCGCGGCCGCGACGATGGCGCTCAACATGATGGGCCTCTTCGCGGTGCTCGCCGGGGCGCCGGACTTCGGCCCGCGCACCACCGGCGCGCTGTAGCACCGGGAGCGGGCGCACCTCGGCCTCAGCATCGGCCCTCCGCGGTGAGGCTGCCTAGTCTTCCGCCTTGTCGCGCTCGCACTGCTCACACAAGCCGCGCGGGCCGCGTGAGACGATGATCGTCGCGTCGAGCATGATCCGAGCGACGGATCGCGTGCCGGGACAGGCGAGGTAGCGGGGGCGCCATTCGGGCCTGAATTTGGCTTTGTACTCGCGCAGACCGCTGAAGTTGTAGAACGCGCTGCCGCGGCGATAGACGGTCGCGCCGACGCGGCTCCAGGTGGGCGCGAGATGGTGCTCGGCAAGCCCGGAGAGAGGGGCCATGCCGAGGCTGAGGCGCGCCGCCCCGCGCGCCTTCAGGGCGTTGATCAGCGCCACGAAGAGGAAGTCCATGGTGCCGCCCGGCAGCTCCGCGGCGTAGCGCATCAGGTCGATGGTGACGTCCGCGCCGCCACCGCTCTGCCACAAGCTGGCGAAGGCGACGGGACTCCCCTCATGGCGCACCACCGCGTGGTCGAACCGGGTGAGATAGCGCTCGGACCAGAAGCCGACGGAGAAGCCCTTCTCGCGTCCGGCCTGCCGCGCCAGCCACGCCTCCGACACGCGGTGCAGTGCCGGCAGCAACTGCGCCACCTCCGCGGCAGGGACGATCTCGAACGTGAGACCGGCACGCTGGGCGCGGGCGATTGTCTGGCGGAAGCGCGTTGCGGCGGAGCCGTTCATCGAAAAGGCGGTGAGGTCGATCACGGCCTCCTCGCCGAGCTTGGCGAACGAGAAGCCGGCTTCGATGTAGATCGGCAGCGTCTCGGCGCTGACTTGGTAGAAGGCGGGCTCGCCGCCGTGCCCATGCGCCAGCTCGCGAAAGCGCCAGACGAGGCGGGCCGCCGTGGCGCGGGAGGGCGTGACCGGGTCGCCCATGGCGAGATACGTCCCGCGCTGCACCTGGTACATGATGAATTCCACCATCGACATCGAACAGGATGCGCTTGTCGCCGAGGAAGGCGAGGTTGGCGCTGGCATCGCGCGCGGCGGTGACGGCTTGCGCCACGCTCAATGCGCAAGGTGTCCCTCCCGCGTTCGTCGCGGGGCGGTGGATCGCCCGCCACAAGAGGAAAAGCAGCAGCACCAGTGAGGCGGCGGCGCTGGCGCGCAGGAAACGCGGCGCGTCAAACTCGAAGGCGAACGCCCGCCAGTGGATGCTCTGCCAGTCCACGTTGCCGTGCGCCGCGAGGCCCACCGCGATCGATAGCGCGACGGCGGCCGCGGTCCCGGCGATCCGGCGCAGCGACACGGCGTGGAGCGCGCTGCCGCGGTGGTCGAAGGAACGGCGGGCGGCGACGAGCAGGGCGATGAGGACGAGGCAGGCGGCGGCCTCCTCGACGTCGAGCCCCTTGGCCAGCGTTGCGACGACCGCCACGGAGAGGAGCGTGATCGCGGACACCCAGGCGGCGTGTATCTGCCGCTTCAGGCCGGAGGCGACGATGAGGAGCGCAGCGCCGGCGACACTCGCGGCAAGGTGCGACGCCTCCACCAGCGCGAGCGGCAGCGCGTCTTGCAGGCCGGGTACGCGCCAGCTCGCACTGGGGATCGCGCCAGACATCAGGAGCATCAGCCCCGCGATGGAGACGGCGGCCGAGAGCAGCGCCGGTGCCAGCGGTGCCAGGGCCGGCACCAGGAGCATCGGCAGGGCACTGAGGTGTTGGCGCTGCGGTGCCAGCTCGGCGAGCGCGAAGGCGAGGGCGCCCAACGCGAACGGCACCACGTAATAGACGAGGCGGAACACGAGAAGCGCGGCGAGGAGAGCGGAGGGCGCGCCGGGAACCGAGATGAGGATCACCGCCTCGAACGCCCCGACGCCGCCGGGGGCGTGGCTGACGACCCCCGCCACCGTCGCCATGGCGAAGATCGGCAGGAAGGCGAGAAAGCTGATTTCGGTGGAGGAGGGCAGCACGAACCACAGCCCGAGCGCGGCGAGCCCGGTGTCGGCGACGCCGAGCGCCGTGACGGTGAGCCCCGTGCGCGCGTTCGGCAGGGTGAGCGACTGGCCGGCCAGGCGCACCGGCCGCCCGCCGCGTGCGATCCAGGCGGAGAGGGCGAGGATCACGCCGAGGCCGAGCGCGAACGCGGCCTGCGGCGGCAGACCGATGAGGGGGTGCAGGACGCCCGGCGCCACGATGAGGCTCAGCCCGGCGAGCGCGGCGATGCCGAGCCAGAAGAACACCGCGCCGTAAAGCGTGACCGCGAGCGTCTGCCGGGTGGCGAGGCCGGCGCGGCCATAGCGGCGCAACCGGACCGCGCCGCCGGTGACGACGCCGAACCCGAGCACGAAGGTGAACGCCCAGCTGACGAAGCCCGTCAGCGCGGCGAGGCGCGGCGAGATGGCGGCATCGACCTGGCGCAGCGCCAGCCACTCGAACCCGACCAGCGCCGCGTAGGAACCGGCTGTGGCGATCCCGGCGGCGAGGAGGTCGATCCCACGAGTTCGCGTGAAACGCGCTCGCCACGTCCCGCGCCGCGACACCCTCCAGCATGTCGACCAGGAGCACAGCGACGGCACCGGCGAGGACGAGCGCGGCCAGCGCCGCCAACCGACGCGGCTGGAGCCAGCGACTGCGCCTCACGGACGCGCGCACGTGGACAGCCGCACGACGAAGGGCCGGTCGGCGCGCGGCCTGGGGGGCGGCGGGGTTTCGCATCCCGCGGACGATACCCGGCGCGGCTGGTGTGGCCGTGTCGCGCCGGGCGATGGCCGCGCCGGAGCGATTTCACGCTTGACGCAATCGGTCGAGAGTTCGGAAAATGCAGTCGTTCGACAACTTGGAGCGGTTCGGGCGATGGGGCCGTCGTGCGAGACATAGCCTCCAGGGGAACGCAGCCAGCCTCGGGTGACGGCTCTTGCGGCGGTCGTATCGTCACGACATCGTCGGCTGGCGCGGCCGGTCGGGCCGAGCCGCGACGTGGGCGTCATCTTCTCAGCCAGCCCGGCCAGCCGCCTGCCGACCATCGTTCTCGCGTGAACCCGCCCTTTGCCCCTCGTCCACCGACCGCCGAGCTTTGCCATGACCGACGTCACCGCCATTCTCGCCGACCCCGCCTTCCAGGCGGCGCAGGCCGATCTTCGAGAGCATCACGACCGCCTCGTCGCCGACCTCATCGCGCTGACGGAGATCCCGGCGCCACCCTTCATGGAGGAACAGCGCGCGGCGGCCATGCGGGCGATGATGGCCGCCACCGGGCTTCAGGACGTGGGGATCGACGCGGTCGGCAACGTGACCGGCCTGCGGCGTGGGCGCGGCAACGGCACCGCGGTGGTGGTCGCGGCCCATCTCGACACCGTGTTCCCCGAGGGGACCGACGTGACCGTGCGGCGAGAGGGAAGGCGGCTCCTGGCTCCCGGTATCGGCGACGACACCAGCGGCCTCGCCGCCATGCTGGCGATGGTGCGCGCGCTCGACGTCGCCGGCGTCGAGACCGAGCACGATCTCCTCTTCGTGGCCGACGTCGGCGAGGAGGGGCGGGGGGATCTTCGCGGCATCCGCCATCTCTTCGCGCAGGAGGCCGCGTCGCGTTTCAAGGCGTTCTTCACGCTCGATACGCCGAGCATGGACGAGATCGTCGTCACCGCCGTCGGCTCGAAGCGCTACCACATCGTCTTCCGAGGGCCGGGCGGGCACAGCCTCATGGCCTTCGGGACGGTGAACCCGCTCTATGCGCTCGGCGACGTCGTTTCGCAGATGGCGGCGATCAAGGTCCCCAAGGAGCCGCGCACCACCTTCTGTGCCAGTGTCGTCGGCGGCGGCACCTCGATCAACGCCATCCCCGAGGAGGTGTGGCTCGACGTCGACCTGCGCTCCACCTCGGCCGACGAACTCGCCCGGCTGGACGCGACGTTGCACCGCCTCATCGAGACGGCGGTGGCGGCCGAGAACGAGCGTGGCGGCAGCGGCACCGTCAGCGCGGAGGCGGCCTTGATCGGCGACCGCCCGGCGGGGTCCACGCCGCTCGATTCGCCCATCGTGGTGGCGTCGAAAGCGGCGTTGAAGCACTTCGGTTTCCCGGCGCACCTCGGCGCGTCATCGACCGACGCGAACATTCCGATGAGCCTCGGTGTGCCGGCGGTGAAGCTCGGCACCGGTGGCCGCGGCGGACGGATCCACACTCTGGAGGAGTGGATCGAGCTCGAGCCGGAGGAAACGCTGCGCGGGCTCTCGGCGGGGTTGGCGGCGATCCTCGCGGTCGCAGGTATGGCGGGGACGGCGTAACGGAGCCGCCTGGCGCGCGTCTCGCATCGCCCTTGCAGTGGACGGGCCGGTCCGCGCCCGGTCTATTGATGGAGGGCGCCGGCACGTCGCCGTCCCGCCCCACGCAACGAGGAGACGTCATGCCCATCGGTCATCGCGCGATCGGCCACCGGCACATGGTCTCGGCCGGCAACGCCCTCGCGGCCCGGGCCGCCGACCAGATTCTCGAGGCGGGCGGCAACGCCGTGGACGCCGGGGTCGCCGGCGGCCTGGCGCTGGGCGTGGTCCAGAGCGACTACGTCAACATCGCGGGCGTCGCGCCGATCATCGTTCGCCAGCCGGACGGCACCGCCGTCACCATCGACGGGCTCGGCGCGTGGCCGGCCGCGGTCACGCCGGATCTTCTTCATGCGCGAGCATGGCGGCGTCATCCCGCGCGGCATCCTGCGAACCGTCGTGCCGGCGGCGCCGTCGGCCTGGATCGAGGCGCTGCGCCGCTTCGGCACGATGACCTTCGCCGAGGTCGCCGCACCCGCCATCGCCCTGGCGCGTGACGGGTTCGCGGTGCACTGGCTCCTCCACAACATGATTTCGTCGCACGCGGAGGAGTACGCCGAGTGGCCCTCCAACGCGGCGATTTACCTGCCAGGAGGCCGGGTGCCCGAGGTCGGTGAGCGCTTCGTGCAGAGCGATCTCGCCGGCACGCTGCAGCATATGGCCGATTGCGAGACGGCCGCCCGTGGCGATCGCCTCGCCGGCCTCGCCGCCGCCCGGGCCGCCTTCTACGAGGGGGACATCGCCCGCGAGATCGTCGAATTCCACGCCCGCGAGGGCGGCCTGCTGACGGCGGCGGACTTCGCCTCACACCGCTCTGAGGTCGGGGCGCCGCTCGAGGCGCGGTTCGCCGGCGGCACCGTCCTGTGCGCCGGCGCGTACTGCCAGGGGCCGTTCCTGGGGCTGGTGCTGCAACTGCTCGATTCCATGGACTGGCGCGAGGTGGCGCAGGGCAGCGCCGCCTATTTCCACCGCGTGATCGAGTGCGTGAAGCTCGCATTCGCCGACCGCGAGGCCGTGCTCGGCGACCCGCGCTTCGTGGACGTCCCGGTGGGCCGGCTCCTGTCGCGCGAATATGCAGCCGAGCGGCTGAACGCTTTCGATCCGCACCGCGCGACGCCCGACATGCCGGCGCCCGGCATCGGCAGCGTCGGCGCCACGCGCATCGCCGAGGGCGAACCCACGCCCGGCGACACCTCCTACATCGCGGTGGTCGACGCCGCGGGCCTCGCATTCTCGGCGACGCCGTCGGATGTATCGTACGACGGCCCGGTGATCCCGGGGACGGGGCTGTGCCCCTCCTCGCGCGGGTCGTCGAGCTGGGCCGATCCCAACCATCCGAGCTCGGTCGCGCCAGGCAAGCGCCCGCGGCTGACGCCCAACCCGGCGATGTGGGTCGATGCCGAGGGGCGGCCGATGCCGTTCGGCACCCCCGGCGGCGACGTCCAGATCCAGGCGATGGTGCAGGTCCTCCTCAATCGCTTCGTCTACAAGATGGAGCTGCAGGACGCGGTTCTGGCGCCGCGTCTGGCCTCCTACAGCTTCCCGTCGAGCTTTGCCCCGCACGCCAGCTATCCGGGGCTGGTGCGGGCGGAAGCGCGCATCCCGGCGACCGAGCTGGTGAAGTTGAGGGCGCTCGGCCACACCGTCGACATGTGGCCCGACTGGTCGCATCTCGCCGGCGCCGTGTGCGCGGTGGAGGCGGGACCCGGCGGCGCTCTGGAGGGGGCGGCCGACCCCCGCCGCCCGAGCGGAACGGCCGGCGTTTGACACGGTCGGGGCGGCGGCGACGCTGCGCGGCAGAACGTGCGTATTGCGCTCAAAAGTTCAGCGATTAGCCTAGATTCGTGACAATTTGATCTTGGCAGCGGGCGCCAATATTGACGCGGCGCGCTTGGAATGCCATTCCGATGAGAGGAAGTGTATTCCGTTTTTCGGAAATTCTCTGTCGCGGAGCGCGGCGGAGCGAGCGCTTCGAACGTGCCGACCGTGCCCAGCCTCCGAACAATGGAGAAGCCCATGACCATCGCGCAGAGCATCCTCAAACTCACTGTCGGCGCGCTCGCCGCCGTCAGCCTCAGCAGCGCGGCCATCGCTGCCGACTATAGCTGGAAGATGCAGTCGAACCTGAACCCCGGTGAGCCGGGCTACGTGGCGGCCGAGGACTTTATCGAATTGGTGGAGTCGATGAGCGGCGGCCGCATCGAGATCGAGCTGTTCCCGAATGGGGCCCTGTTCCCGATCCCCGATGGCCTCGAGTTCGATCAGCTTCGGCATCGCCGAGATGGCTGTGCTCACCGGCGGCTATTTCGCGGGCAAGATGGGCCCGATCGCCAATCTCGAGACCGGCGTGCCCGGCTCGCTGCAGACCCCGCTCGAGCGCCACACCTTCTTTTACGAGGAAGGCTTCATCGACATCGCCCGCGAGGCCTTCGCCAAGGAAGGCGTCTACTACGTCGGCCCGCAGCTCTCCTCGTCGTGGGATCTGATCTCGAAGGTGCCGATCACCTCGGCGGCCGACTTCGAGGGTCTCAAGGTCCGCACCTTCGGGCTCGAGGCCAAGTGGTTCGAGGCTCTCGGCGCCTCGCCCGTCTTCATGGGCGGCAGCGAAATCTACACCGCGCTCTCCACCGGCGTCCTCGACGCGGCGCGCTGGTCGAGCCCCGCGGGCCTCTACAAGAGCTCGTATCACGAGGTCGCCAAGTACTACCTGTCGAACTCGCCGATGCCGGTCCCGAACAACTTCTACGCGATGAACCTGGAGCTTTGGGACTCGCTGCCGGACGACCTGAAGGCGATCATCAACACCGCCGCGATGACGTCGTCGCTGAAGTACCTCGCGCTGGCCGCGCTGACGGATGCCGATGCGCTGGCGTCGATGAAAGAGGCTGGCGTCGAGGTCACCTCCATCCCGGAGGAGGAGTGGGCCGAGATGCAGAAGAAGGCCGAAGAGCTGTGGGCGGCCTACGCCGAGGAAGACGAGCTCACGGCCAAGGGCGTCGAACTCCTGCAGGCCTACATGGCCAAACTCGGCCGCTAAGGTCCTTGGCCGCCCGCGCTCCGGGCGGCCACTTTGCGTCACACGCAGTCGCGGGCGATCCGGCGTTGAGCCTGACGCCTGACGCCCGCCCCTCGTCCTAGCGGTGGCCTTCTTGAACACATTCATCCGCATCATCGACACGCTCGTCGCGTGGGTCGGCAAGGTCGCCGCCTATCTCGTGCTGGGGATCCTCGGGGTCATCCTCGCCGAGATCGCCACGCGGGCCGTGATCGGCCGGTCTCTGAGCTTTGCCGAGGACATGGCGTCCTGGCTCCTGGTGGCGGTGGTGTTCCTCGGCGGGCCGTACGCGCTGCAACAGGCCAAGTTCGTGCGGGTGGATGCGGCGTATGAACACTACAGCCCGCGGTGGAAGGCGCTGGTGGACACGGTGCTGTCCTCCGCCCTCCTCGGCGTCTTCCTCTACGCGATGATCAAGCTGGGAAGTGAATTCGCCTACAAGTCCTTCGTGCAGGGCGAGGTGTCGGCCACCGGCGCGTGGAACGGCCCGGTGTGGGTCGCCAAGGCGCTGATGCCGGCCGGCTGCACGCTGCTGCTGCTGGCCTGGATCTCGCACATCCTGAAGATGTGGCGGGACATCGGCGCCCCTTCCGGCGAGCCCGTCTGATGACCGAGCAGGCGCTCATCACCATCCTCCTGTTCGGCTCCAT
Source organism: uncultured Alphaproteobacteria bacterium (assembly GCA_963771975.1). Classification (GTDB taxonomy): domain Bacteria; phylum Pseudomonadota; class Alphaproteobacteria; order Rhizobiales; family Amorphaceae; genus Acuticoccus. The sequence continues at coordinate 175,833 of CAVYVL010000007.1, forward strand.
GTTCCTGGCGCTGGGGATCGGTGTGCCGATCACCATCGCGCTCGGCGGCCTGAGCGTCGTCTTCATCCACTTCTTCTGGTCGGATAGGGCGCTGAACCTGTTGCCGGTGCGCTCGTTCGCCGTCACCTCCAGCTTCGAGTATCTGGCGATCCCCCTGTTCGTCCTGATGGCGGCGGTGCTGCAACGCTCCAAGATCGCCGAGGACATGTACGACACCATGCAGGTGCTGTTCGGCAGCCTGCGCGGGGGGCTGGCGGTCGGCACCATCGTCATCTGCACGATCTTCGCGGCGATGGCCGGGATCAGCGGCGCCGCGACCATCGCCATGGGCGTGATCGCCATCCCGGCGATGCTGGGGCGCGGCTACAGCAAGAGCCTGGCCGTCGGCTCGGTCGCGGCCGGCGGCTCGCTCGGCATCCTCATTCCGCCCAGTGTGACGATGATCGTCTACGGCCTGGTGACGGGGACCTCCATCGGCCAGCTCTACGCCGGCGGCGTGGGGCCCGGCCTGCTGATCGCGGGGCTCTTCTGCCTCTACGTGCTGTTCATCGGGTGGCGCTACCCGGCCACCGTCGGCGGGATGATCGAACATGGCCCCGGCGGCCGGCCGAGCAAGCTGAAGGCGCTGCGGGGCATCGTGCTGCCGTTCATCCTGATCGCCACCGTCCTCGGCTCGATCCTCGGCGGGATCGCCAGCATCTCCGAATCCGCGGCGGTGGGCGCTGCGGGCGCGATGGTGCTGGCCGCGGTGCGCCGCCAGCTCACACGCCAGCTCATCCACGAGGCGCTGCTGGAGACGCTGCTCCTGAGCTGCATGATCTTCTGGATCATCATCGGCGCGTCGGCGCTCGCCAACTTCTACACCGCCATGGGCGCGGCACGCGTCATCGAGGCGGCTGTCCTCGGCCTGGACGCCAACCCGTGGATCGTCCTCATCTGCATCCAGATCGTGCTGCTGCTGATGGGCATGGTGCTCGACTCGACCGGCATCATCCTGATCACCGCGCCGATCTTCCTGCCGATCGTCACCCAGCTCGGCTTCGACCCGGTGTGGTTCGGCGTGCTCTACATCATCAACATGGAAATGGGCTTCCTCAGCCCGCCCTTCGGCTACAACCTCTTCTACATCCGCGCCGTCGCGCCGCGAACGGTGGGCATGGTGGATATCTACAAGTCCGTCGTCCCGTTCCTGGGACTCATGATCATCGCGCTCGCCATCTGCATGGCGTTCCCGCAGGTGATCACCTTCCTGCCGGGGCTGATGTTCTAGCGCATTCGGCAAGCGTGGCGCCGATCTCTCCCAGAGCACGCGAGCGTGGGCGGCGCCGGTCATCTCCGCACCGGCTCCGGTCACCAACACACAAGACCCAACCCGGCGGACGCCGGGGCGGACCGCGACGCCCCGGCGCAACCGGGCACCGTCGCGGGCGATGAGGCAAGGATGAACGAATGAGCGGTTGGCAACTCGGCATCGACATCGGCGGCACCTTTACCGATGTCGTCGCCTCGCATCCGGCCACCGGCGAGACCCGCACCGGCAAGGTGCCGAGCCGCTATGACGACCCGATCGAGGCGCTTCTCTCCGCCATCGGCGCCGTGGGGCTGACGTGGGACGAGGTCGACGAACTGACCCATGGGACCACCATGGTCACCAACGCCATCGTGGAGAGCCGCATCGACGAGGTGGCGCTCGTGACGACGCGCGGCTTCGGCGACACCATCGCCATCGGCCGTGTGCGACGCCGCTACATCTACCACCTCGACCGGCTGCCCAAGGACCCTCCGCTGGTGCCGAAAGCGCGCCGGTTCGAGATCGACGAGCGGGTCGACCACACCGGCACCGTCGTTCGCCCGCTGGCCGAGGCGGAGATCGCGCGGGTGGTGGCCGAGGTGAAGGCGAGCGGTGTGCGCGCGGTCGCCGTCTGCCTCATCCACGGCTATCGAAATCCGCTGCACGAGCGGCAGCTGGGCGAGGCGTTGCGCGGGGCGGTCGAGCATGTGTGCCTCAGCCACGAAATCAGCCCCGAGATTCGCGAGTACGAGCGCAGCAACACGACGATCCTGAGCGCTTCCGTCATCGATCGGGTGCGCAAGTATCTCACCAAGATCGACGCGCAGAAGCCGGACAAGTCCAGCCTCACCTTCTTCCACTCGTCGGGCGGGATGGCGGCGACGTCGGTGATTGCCGAGCAGCCGCTGCTGTTGGCGATGTCCGGTCCGGCGGCGGGGGTCGGGGCCAGCGTGTCCACCATGGCGAGGCTCGGCATCGACAAGGCGCTGACGTTCGACATGGGCGGCACCACCACCGACTGCTGCCTGGTGCTGGACGGCAAGGCCGAAATCTCGAGCGACCGCGAGCTGGGGAGCCGGCGCATCCGCATGCCGATGGTCGCGGTGCATTCCATCGGCGCCGGCGGCGGCTCGATCGCCCGGCTGAGCGAGGGGGTGATGCAGGTGGGGCCGCGCAGTGCCGGTTCGCAACCGGGCCCGGCCTGCTACCAGCTCGGCGGCACCGAGCCGACGATCAGCGACGCGAACATGGTGCTCGGCTACCTCCCGGCGGACAAGATGCTGGGCAACACCATCCGCCTCGACCGCGACGCGGCCGTCGCGGTCATTCGGCCCATCGCCGAGGCGATCGGCGTCGGCGTCGAGGAGGCGGCGCTCGGCATGCTGCAGGTGGCCAACTCCAACATGGTGCGCGCGCTCAACAACGTGACGGTGGAGCGCGGTATCGACGGGCGCGAGTGCACCTTGATCGCGTTCGGTGGCGGCGGGCCGATGCACGCGGCCGCCGTCGCGCGGCACTTCGGGATCCGGGACGTGGTGTGCCCGGCGTTCTCGTCCAGCTACTCGGCGCTCGGGTGTGTCGCCTCGCGCATGAGCCTGTCGCAACAGCGGACCATCAACATGCCGAGCATCGACTGGAAGGCGGATGAGATCGCCACCATTCGCCGCGAGCTGGCGGAGACGGTGATGGCGCCGATGCGCGCGGCCGGGCACAGCGACGCCCACTGCGCGCTGAGCGAAGTGGCCCTGATCCGCTACAGCGGCCAGAGCTACGACGTCTCCGTCCCCTACGCCGCGCTGGACGATACGGCCCGCCTGAGCGCGCAGTTCCGCGCCATGCACCACACGCTGTTCGGCTTCGACACCGACGAGGCGTGGGAGCTGACGGCGATCCGCACCACCGTGGAGGACACGCGGCCCAAGGCCATTGCCCCGGCGCGGCAGACCGGCGGGGCAGACTACCTCCTCGGCGCGCGCGACTGCTACTTCGCCGGCACGGGCTGGACCGAAACGCCGGTCTTCGACCGCAGCAAGGTGCCGGCGGACACCACCTTCAACGGCCCCGTCATCCTGGAGGACGCGTGGTCGACGATCGTCGTGCCGCCGGGCGACACCGTGTGCGCCGACGCCGACGGCCACGTTCACATCAAGGTCGGAGAGGACTGATGGCAGACGTCGATCCGTTCATGGTCGAGGTGATCCGCAACGGCCTGTCCTCCATCGCGGAGGAGATGTCGCTGGTGGTGATGCGCGCGGCGCGCTCGCCGGTGCTGCGCGAGGCTGGGGACCTGTCGTCCAGCCTGTCGGACGCCGACGGCTTCCAGATCGCGCAAGGGCAGGACATCCCCATGCACATGGGGGTGATGAGCTTCACCATCCGCGAGTTCCTGAAGCTGGTGCCCAAGGCGCGGCTGCGCGAGGGCGACGTGTGGATGCTGAACCTGCCGTCCATCGGCGGCAATCATCTGCCGGATGTGAAGGTGATCCGACCGATCTTCATCGAGGGCCGCATCCGCGTCTTCGCGATCAGTCTGGCGCACTGGGGCGACACCGGCGGCGGCGCACCCGGCAGCTACTTCGCCGACGCCTACGACTGCTGGCAGGAGGGGCTGCGCATCCCGCCGCTCCGGATCATCGCGAACGGCGAGCTGGACGAGGAGAAGCTCGGCTTCGTGCTCGCCAACGTGCGCGCCCCGGAGACCTGCCGGGGCGATCTGCTGGCGCAGATTTCGGCCACCCGCGCCGCCGAGGCGCGCGTCGCCGACATGTTCCGCAAGTGGGGTGGAGACACCCTCGATGCCGCGTTCGCCGCGCTGCATGATGGGGCCGAGCGGCAGATGCGGGCGGCCATCGGCGCGCTGCCCAACGGCGTCTACGAGGGCGAGGACTCGATGGACGACGACGGCCACGGCGGTCCGGCCGCCAGGATCCGCGTCCGCCTCGAGGTGCGTGACGACAGCCTGGTGTTCGACTACTCCGCCTCCGACGATCACGTGCCGGGGCCCATCAACACGACGAAGTACATCACCGCCGCCTCGGCCTACTACGTGGCCAAGGCGATCTGCGGGCCGGAGATCCAGTCGAGCGGCGGCTGCTACCGCGCCATCGAGGTGATCACGCGGCCGGGCTCGATCTGCGACGCGGGTCCCGAGAAGCCGGTCGTCGGCGGCAACCACGAGACGTGTCAGCGTATCGCCGACGCCGCCTTCCGGGCGCTGGAGGCGTGCGTGCCGGAACGACTGACGGCCGGAGGGCCCACCACATCCGGCCTCGCCATCTTCGGCGCCCTGCGCGAGGACGGCCAATGGGTGACGCTCTACGAAACCCACGGCGGCGGGGAGGGTGCCCGCTGCGACCGCGACGGTGTCGATGTCGTGCGCGCCCACATGGCCAACGTCATGAACACATCCGCCGAGGTGGTGGAGACGGAGTATCCCGTCGACGTGGAGTTCCAGCGATTGCGCCCCGGATCCGGCGGCGCGGGCCGCTTCGGCGGCGGCGAAGGACAGGAGCGGGCCTACCGGATGCGGGTGAACGACGTGTCGCTCACCACCATGTTCGACCGCCGCGACGTGCCGCCCTACGGCCTGCAGGGGGGCGAGCCGGGCGCGCTCTTCGAGATGACGCTGCAGAGGGCGGGCGAGACCGGCGAGACGCCGCTGCCCGGCAAGACCAACATCCGCATTCACAGGGGCGACTGCGTCACCGTGCGCTCCTGCGGCGGCGGCGGCTACGGCGCGCCGGAGTAGGGCGGCGGCTCAGTCGAACGCGCCGAGACGCCGCGAGAGGTCAGCCGCCTTGGCGATGAGCAGTTCGCGCACGGCGGCCCGGCCCGGCCGGGTGAACTGGGACTTCAGCCCGCACGTACCCAGCGCGAAGAGGACCGTCCCGTCGGGCGACAGGATCGGCGCTGCGTAGCTGAGGACGCCGGTGTCGAACTCGTTGTCGCAAACGGCGAACTGCTCGATGCGCACCGCGTCGAGTTCGGCGCGGATGGCGGCGGGATCGGTCTTGGTGTCCGGCGTATAGGGCGTCAGGGGGCGGGCGAGGACGGCGTCGATGAACGCGCGCGGCTGGTAGGCGAGGACGGCCTTGCCGGTCGCCGCGGCGTGCAGCGCCATGGTGCGCCCCGGTTGGACCATCGCGCGCGTCGAGGCGACCGGCGTGCGCACCGCAACACTATCGACCGCGTACTTGGCCAGGCGCGCCACGAAAATCGTTTGTCCCAATTCACGGCTGAGCGCGTCCAGCGTCTCGCCGACGCGTTCCTCCAGCGTCTGCGCGGACAGGGTCGCAAGGCCGAAGCGCCGGGCGCGCGGGCCGAGCACGTAGTGCTTCTCGGTGTTCGCGCGGGCGACGAGACCGGCCTCGAGCAGCGCGTTGACCAGCCGGTGCGCCGTCGCTCCGGGGAGATCGAGCGCGCTCGCCAGCTCCACGAGCACCATCCCGTCCGGCGTTTCGGCCAGACATTCGAGCGCCTGGAAGTATCGCTCCAGCGGACGGCTCTCGGTCTTGGTCATGCGCACCTTGCGGCGGATCCCTCGGGCTGCGTGAGATCGTATGGGTGGGGGCCGGCGGCGGATGCGGCGCTTCGAGAGAACTTCCGTTTATCAGAATATCGACGGAAAGATCAGAAGCAAGCGCCCTTGGGCGGCTGCTGTGAGTCCGGTTGCACAGGAGCCGCCGCTCGCCCCTTCGGCGGCGCCCGCACCGCATGCCACTGAGCGACGAGGTTCCCGCCTCCGTCAAAGAGGGCGCTGATGGACAACGACCGCACATCTCCGCGGCGGTCGACGGGCGGCAGCGCGGCGCGCACAACGGCCTCGGATATCGACAGCACCCTCTTCACCAGGCTCGGCTTGCGCCGTGGTTTTCAAGTGACCGAGACCTTGCGGGCGACTGCGACCGCGGGCTGGCGCCACGTCTTCGGCGATGTCGACTCGGAGGCGACATCTTCGCTGGCCGGCTCGACGCCGTTCTCCATCGCCGGTGCGCCGTTCGCGCGAGACGACTGGATATCGGCGCCGGGTTCGAGGTGAAGGTGCAGGACCGCCGGTCGCTGGGCGCAAGCTACGGCGGCCCGTTCGGCGCCGGCTCCACCGATAACCACGTCCAGGCCCGGCTGCTCCTGCGGTTCTGATTGCTGCACGTCGCGGCGCTACAGGCCGCGAACACATAGGTTGATATCCGCGACGACGGTGTCGCCATCGACGATGCGGGTGACGATGGCCGGACAGGCAAGACGGGCGTGTAGACCCGGCGAACCGGCGGCAGCCCCATCCGCCGTGGCGGCTGCGTTGTGCGTCCAGCGCGTCATCGATTTCCTGCGCCGTGCTTCGCAAGTCGTGGCGAAAACGCGCATTGGATACGATGCGACCGATTGAGCGGCCCCCACGCGGTGTTGGCCCGGGCCGCTGGCGTGACAGTTCCATGGTATCCCATGAACCACGACGAGTGGGGCTGACCTGGACATCGTACTCCGGCGTCCATAACCTGACTTAATGCTCGCTGTTCCGGACGGGGCAGCACTCGCTGGCATGCGGCCGATATTCGGGGCGGCAGATCAGTTTGAGCTAAGCGTTTCTTTCCGTAGCCTTGTCGAAGCGAGGATCGCTCCCCTGATCGCCATGACGTCCATTCGTGGACTCGGCCCGTTGCCGGAATTGATCGCCGCCGAACATGGGGAGGCGGTGCTCGAGCGGGTGTTCCAGCGCTCCGGCATCGGGCCGAACGTTGCCTGGCACGCGGACGATCGGATGATGCCGCTCCGCGATCTGATCGCCGTCTACAACCATGCCTCCGACGCGACTGGCGACCCTCTGATCGGCCTCAAAGTCGGCCGCGCCATGGTCGACGAGTTCGGCGCGTGGACGCGCTATCACCGGACCGCACCCACGCTGCGCGCGTCTCTGGTGCGCCTCGTGCGCACCTTCCCGTTCCACCAATCGGGCGGATCGCTGCGGCTTGAAACCGAGGGCGAGACGGCGCGGCTCGTCTACGGCGTCGCGCTCGGCGGATCGGCGTGGCAGGCCCAGCACTTCGAGCACGCCGTGCCGGCCCTTCTGTCGACCTTGCGCCTCTATCTCGGCGAGCACTGGGAGCCGGACCGGGTCGAGATCGACTATCCCGCAACCGGCCGGCATGCGGCGCTCGAACGCGGCTTCAACTCACCCGTGGTGCAGACTGCGGCGACGCGGGCCGTCTGCTTCGATCGGGAGGCGCTCGACGCGCATCGCATCGAACCGGTGGAGGAGTTCCCCGCCTCGTGGAGCGGACTGTTGGCCTTCGCCCGTTCGCGTCCGCCGCGGTCGATGTCGGGCATCCTGCATCACGTCTTGCACACGCGCCTCGCCGAGCAACGCACCGACCTCGACAGCGTGTCCGCGCATCTCGACCTCACGCCGCGGACCATCCAGCGTCGCCTCAGTGACGAGCGGTCCACCTTCCGGCAGGTGCTGGACGGGGTCCGCATCGCGCGGGCCGAAGAGCTCTTTTCCGAGCAGTCGATGTCGCTGACCGAGATCGCCTACCACCTCGGCTACAGCGACGTGGCCCACTTCTCCCGCGCCTTCCGCCGGATCACCGAGCGGTCGCCCCGCGAATATCGCGCCGCGCTTCAGGCGGGCGCCATCGGCCGGCGGCACGGCTAGCGCGCTTTTCGCCCAGGCTGAATCAGCCTGAGCGAAGAGACATCGCGCCAGCCATGAAGAGCGAGCGCGCGTTTCCCGCTCTATTGACCCCAACAAAGCGAGAGCTGCGCTAGGCGGCCGGGCGCCCTTCCTGCCCGCCCCCAGCGGGGCCGTCCGGACGGCTGAAGCGCGCGGTCCGCGGCTGTGATCGAAGCGCAACAGACCTTCCGCGGGAAGGCTTCATGCAACGCGTTGTCGCGATATGGCAAGTCGCCGCCGGGCGGCGGTGCTATCGCCGATGGTGGCCGCGAGCATCGGTCCAATTTTATCAGATCGGGCAGGAGCTTGGGTGGTCCCCGTGGCCGATGCGGCCGGTCCGTCGATCGAGTTGAGGGTATGTCCATGGGCAGCGCACACAGACTGACACCCGTCCTCGGCTCCGTCGCGGCGCTGACGGCGCTTCTCGGCCCGGCCCCGTCCGCCCAGGCCGATAACTGCCCCACCGCGATCGACGGCATGACGGTGACGGTGAACTGCTCTGGCGCGATCGGGTACTACACTCGAAAAGAATTCGCCGGGATCGAGACCTACAACCTGGTCATCGACAAGTTGACCAAGGATATTCTCGGCATGAGTGCCACTCCGATTCTGGGCCTTTATTACAACCCGGGCATCGCGATCCGCGACAGCAACAGCCGCGCCGGGCGAACGATCCACGCCACGCTCGACGGGGGGTCCAACGGGCCGGTGACGAACGGGCATGCTCTCGGAGTGGTCGCCGAAGGGAAGGCGGGCGCCGATGGTCGCAACGCTTATATGGGCGACCCCGGAGCGCCCGGCAATCAGGGCGGCACCGTTGTCGTCGACATCCTGTCCGGCAAGGTCCAGGCCGACTTCAAGCAGGGCTACTACGACTATGCTCAAACGGTTCGCCTGGCCCCGGCGGCGGCGCTGATCGGCCAGAGCGTCGGTGGTGACGGCGGCAACGGTGGCGACAACGTCGAGAACGGTCACAAGGCCGGATCGGGCGGCGCCGGGGGCGACGGCGGGGCCGTCACGGTGACGGCCATCGGCGAGGACGCGATCACCATCGGCGGCGGGCTGCGGGCGACGGCGCTCGTCGTCGAGAGCCTCGGCGGCGACGGAGGCGACGGCGGTTATGGGCAGGGCCGGAAAGGCTCGGGCGGCGACGGCGGCAAAGGCGGCAAGGGCGGCGCCATCACCATCGACACCGACGCCACGATCCGCGCCGACGGGCAAAATCACTACGCGCTGATCGCCCGGAGCTACGGCGGAGCCGGCGGCGACGCCGGGAGTGGTGGGCACAAGGGCGAGGGCGGAGCGGCCGCCGGGTCGGGCCCCGGCGGGACCATCAATGCCGATCTCGGTGGGCTCGTCGAGACCACCCGCGGGTCCGCCGGCCTCGTCCTGCAAAGCATCGGCGGCTTTGCCGGCACCGGTGCGTCAGGCGGCGGGCTGGTCGCCTATGGCGCCTCGGGCGAGAGCGCCGGCAACGGCGGTGCCATCGCGCTCACCCTGAAGGACGGCACCGTCATCAAGACGGTCGGGACCGACGCGTCCGGCGTCACCGTCCAGAGCCAGGGCGGCGGTGGCGGGATCGGCGGCAAGGCCGGCGGTCTCAAGGCGCTCGGTGGCGAGGGCGGGGCAGGCGGAACCGGCGGCAAAGTGGCGGTCTTCAGCCACGGCAAGCGCATCTCGACCGACAACAACCGCTCGAGCGCGCTTGTGGTGCAGAGCGCCGGCGGCGGGGGCGGTCTCGCCGGCAACGCCCGCGGCGTCGTCTCGCTGGGCGGCCAGGGCGGAAAGGGCGGAAACGGCGGCAAGGTGACCGTCGAGAACAGCGCGACATTGAAGACCACCGGCAACGATTCCTACGGCCTCTTCGCGCAGAGCGCCGGCGGCGGTGGCGGCTACTCGCCCGACGCCAACGGCATCGTCGGGCTCGGCGGGACCGGCGGGCGTGGCGGCAACGGCAACCTCGTCACGGTCACCAACAGCGGCAGCGTCGAGACCCGAGGGGATTTTTCGGACGCGATCTTCCTGCAGAGCCTCGGCGGTGGCGGCGGCGCGGGCTCCAGCACGGTCGCCAACCCCATCTTCTACGGCGCCTCCTACGGCGGCGCGGGCGGGGTCGCCGGCGATGCGGGCGACGTGACCTATACCGACGGCGACGACGGCGGATATACGCTCACCACACGCGGCGACGACTTCAGACGGCCTCTTCGCCCAGAGCCTCGGCGGCGGGGGCGGCAAGGGCGGGAATGCCGTGACTGTCGGGCTGCCGCTCGGCTTCGCGGTGGCGCTCGCCACCAGCGGCGACGGCGGCGCGGCAGGGGATGCCGGCGACGTCGACGTCTCGACCGGGGCGACCATCCACACCAAGGGCGACCGATCAAACGGCATCAAAGCGGTCTCCGAGGGCGGCGGCGGCGGTGAGGTCGGCAACGCCATTACGGTCCAAACGCTCGGTATCGTTTCGGTCAACGTCTCGCAGGGGGGCAACGCCGGCGACGGTGGCGACGGCGGCACCGTCGACCTTACCACCACCGGGGCCGTCACCACGGAGGGGGACAAAGCGGACGGCGTCGTCGCCATGAGCCTCGGCGGTGGGGGTGGCAGCACCGGCAACGTCGTCGCCGTGACCGGCGGCGCGGCGGCCTCCAGCAATGTGGCGCTCGGCGGTGTGGGCGGCAAAGGCGGCCATGGGGACCGAGTCCGCCTCACCGCCTCGGGCGCGATCACGACGCGCGGGAATGCCTCGCGCGCGCTTGTCGCCGAGTCGGTGGGCGGCGGCGGCGGCACGAGCGGCAGCGTCTGGTCGATGACCGGTGCGAGCGGCCTTGACTACGGCCACAGCCTGGGTGGGACCGGCGGCAAGGGTGGCGACGCCGGTGTCGTGACCGTCGACAACTCCGCCGACCTCACGACCACCGGGGCCGGTTCGAGCGCCCTTTTCGCGCAAAGCGTCGGCGGGGGCGGGGGCGACAGCGGGGCGGTCGTCACCGGTCAGGTCGCCGGCGCAGTCACGCTTCAAACCGCCATCGGCGGACGCGGGGGAGCCGGCGGCGATGCCGATAGCGTGACGGTCGACAACAGCGGCGAGATCACCACGGCCAACGTCTTGTCGGATGGCCTCGTCGCCCAGAGCGTCGGCGGTGGCGGCGGTGCGGGCGGCATCGCCGTGGCCGCGAGCGTCGCCAGTCTCGGCGACGCGTCGGTCAGTCTCGGCGGCTCGGGCGCAGTCGCTGGCGACGGCGGCACGGTCACTGTCACCAACGGCGGCGATATCACGACGAAGGTCGCCCTCTCGCACGCCATCTTCGCGCAGAGCGTCGGCGGCGGCGGCGGCTTGGGCGGTGTCTCCGTGGCGGCGAACGGCGTCAGCTACAGCGGCAGCGTCTCGGTGTCGCTCGGCGGCAGCGGTGCCTCCGGCGGCGATGCGGCGGACGTCTCGGTCGTCTCCCACGGCAAGATCCTCTCGACCGAGGGCCCGCAATCCTACGGCCTCTTCGCGCAGAGCGTCGGGGGCGGCGGCGGTGCCTCGGGCGTCACCTATGCCGGTTCCCTCGTCAGCCGCGCGAGCGTCGGCGTGGCGGTCGGCGGCGACGGTGGCAACGGTGGCAACGGTGCCGACGTCACGGTCGCGGCGACGAGCGACATCGAGACGAAGGGGGCGGGCAGCATCGGCCTCTTCGCCCAGAGCGCGTCGAACGGCGGCGGAGCGGCATCCTTCACCGCCGCCGCCAACGGCGCGGCGCGCTACGGCAGCGCGAACGTCGCGATCGGCGGGCGGGGCGGCGACGGCGGAACGGCCGGCAAGGTCGATGTGACGAGCACCGGCGACATCTCCACCGCGGGCGACGGCGCCTACGCCATCCTCGCTCAGAGCGTCGGCGGCGGCGGGGGCGTCGCGGCGGGCACGCTCACGGGGTCGGCGATCAGCTTCAGCGGGGCGCCGCTCACCCCCACGGCGCAGGTGGCGATCGGCGGACGCGGCGGCAACGGCGGCCGATCGGGCGAGGTCGTCGTCGACAACTCCGGCGCACTTTCGACGCTGGGCGACGGCGCTCATGCCCTCGTCGCCCAGTCGGTCGGCGGCAAGGGCGGCATGGCGAAGTTCGCCGCCACCGGCAGCCTGGGCATCGGCGGAGGATGGGTCGGCGACGCCTCCGTCGCCATCGGCGGGGAGGGCGGCAACGGCGCGGTGGCGGGCACGGTCGACGTCACCAACTCCGGTGCGATCACGACGCGCGGCTATCGGTCGAGGGGCATCCTGGCGCAGAGCGTCGGCGGCTCGGGCGGGTCCGGCGGCAGCGCGCTCGCCGTTTCGGGCGCGCTGTCCTTGTCCGAAGGGACGATCGACGCGTCGGTCGCGCTCGGCGGTGCCGGCGGGGCCGGCGCCGAAGGGGCCGACGTCGCGGTCGACAACAGCGGCGACATCACCACCGAGGACCTGAAGGCGAGCGCGATCCTCGCCCAGTCGATCGGCGGCGGCGGGGGAAACGGTGGCGCGTCCGCGGTCTTCCAGGGCGTCCTCGACCCGACGACCGTCGGCCCCGGAGAGCCGGCCAATACCACCGTTCAGGTGTCCGTCGCGATCGGCGGCAAGGGCGGAAACGGCAAGGATGCCGGCGCGGTGTTCGTGAAGAACTCCGGCGCTCTGCTCACGATGAGCCGCTCGGCCACGCAGGATAGCAAAGCGAGGCCGAACGCCGAGTTGCACGGCATCTTCGCGCAGAGCGTCGGCGGCGGCGGGGGGAACGGAGGCAACGCCTTCACCGGCATACTCGACCTCGGCTTCGTCGACGGTCCGTACGATCCGGCCATCTCGGAGAACACGTTCCGCGTCGGGGTCAATGTCGGCGGATCGGGCGGGGCCGCCGGCGACGCCGACACGGTGACGGTGGAAAATGCCGGCGCCATCACCACGGAGGGCGACGGGTCCGCCGGGATCCGGGCGCAGAGCGTCGGTGGTGGCGGGGGAGCGGGTGGAAACGCCAGCAACTACACGTTCTACGCGCCCGGAAAGTGTACGTTCATCGGGGCCGCAAAGCGGTACGATTGCGAGTACAAGCCGTTTGGCGAGGCATTCAGCTACCAATACAAGACCTCCCTCGACCTCTCGGTGAACGTGGGCGGCAATGGGGGCGCCGCCGGTAACGGCGCGGCGGTGACGGTCACGAACGCCGCCGACATTCTGACGAGCGGCGTCGAGAGCCACGGGATCTTCGCTCAGAGCGTCGGCGGCGGCGGCGGCGATGGCGGAAGCGCGTCCACGGGTATCGCCGGCGCCACGGACTCTCGCGGCGCGGCGCTGGTGGCCAGCGCGCTGCAGGGTCTGCGCAGCACCTCGATCGTCACGCAGTTCACCCAATGGAACGATATCGATATCCAGATTGGTGGCAAGGGCGGTGCGAAGGGTGACGGTGACACGGTCGACGTCACCAATACGGCACGGATCGAAACCACGGGGGCGTCGTCCTACGGGATCTTCGCGCAGAGCGTCGGCGGGGGCGGCGGCGTCGGCGGCGCGGCGTCCGCCGGCGCCGTCGGCAATGCGGCCATCGGGGGGACCGGCAGCGGCGGCGGAGAGGGCAGCGCCGTCACCGTCGTCAATTCCGGCCAGATCGTCACCGGCGGCCCCGAAGGCGTCGGCATCTACGCCCAAAGCGTGGGGGGCGGCGGCGGCCATGGCGGCAACGCGGCGCTGACTTTCGCGGCCGCCGGCTCATCGCTGAACATCGGCCTCGGCGCGACGAACCGCGTGCCCGAATTGTGGGGTGAGGTGATCGCCGGTGACGGCGGCAACGGGGGCGAAATCCACGTCACGTCCGGGCGGATCATGACGAAAGGCCTCGCCTCGCACGGCGTCTGGGCCGAGAGTATCGGCGGCTCGGGCGGCTCGGCCTCGTATGACGCCTTCACGAACCCCGTCCCGTTCATCCCCGGTGGGAGCTCGTCCGCCAGCATGGGCGACAAGGGCGACGCCGGGGACGTCATGATCGAGGTCGACGAGGCCATTGTCGTCAAGGGCGTCGCCGCGCACGGGGTCATCGCTAAGAGCGCCGCCGGCAAGAACTCCACGAGCGGCACCGTCGCGGTGGACGTCACCGGATCGGTGCGGGCCACCGGCGCGAACGGCCGGGCGATCCTCACCCAGAGCGATGGGCAGAAGACCAGCGGCGACACCGAGATCACCGTCGCAAAGGGCGCCTCGGTCACGACCTCGGCCGCCGCGCGCGCCACCGTGCAGATCCACGATGGGGGCACCAACACCGTCACGAACCATGGGGTGATCGCGAAGGACTGGGACGCGGACGTCGCCAGTGATGAGGACTACGTTCTCCAGGGCCTCCAGGCGGCCATCGAGGTCGAGAACGACGGTGTGATCTCGGGCGCGTTCTCGGTCGGTGTCGACGTGCGTGACGACAACACCGCCGGTAAGGTCGCCGCCAGCCGGCTCCACAACCGCGCGAACGGCGTGTGGGAGCTCGGCAAGACCAGCGCGCTCGGCAGCGGCAGCCGGTTCGTCAACGATGGGACGATCTCGGCCGGCCCCGTCGGCACGATCGCGACGTCGACCATCGAAGGCGACGCCGATACGCGCTTCCGCCAGACCGACACGGGGATGATCGTCGTCGACCATCAGTTCGGCGACGGGGCCGATCGGCCCGCCCGGAGCGACCTCTTGACGTTCACGACGCCGACCACGCTGGAGGGCGAGGTCGTCCCCAACATCATCGGCGTGAACCTGCCGTCCTCCGGCGAACTCGGCGAGTTTTCCATCGTCGAGGTCACCGCCGGGGACAGCACGACCGACCTGACGGTGCGCGACACCGGCGCGGTCGACTACACTCTGGTCCAGTCCGGCAGCGGGGACGGGCTGACCGCGGGACTTCGCTGGAGCGTCGACCTGTCACCCTGGGATGCGGCGGAGGGCGGGGTCATGTCGATCTCGCGCCTCGGGGCGCCCGGCGAGGTGGAAGGCGTCACGCCGAGTGTCGACCGGTTCGCCGGATACCTCGACGCGCTGATCGACGAGCGCGTCGCCGAGCGGCGGCGGCTGGCGGACGGGACGCTGGCCCCCGCGCGCGCGAACTACGGCTTCGTCGACGACCTCATCACCTACGTCCTGCGGATCGAGGACGAGGACCGGCTCGTCGACAATTACGACATCATGATGCCCAAGGTGCACGCCGCCCCGCTCGACGCGCTGGCACTTTCCAGCATCGTCTTCGCGGAAGATCTGGCCTCCTGCCCCTCCCTCAGCGCAGACGACACCGTCGCGGTGCTCGATCCGAAGGGGTGCGCCTGGATGAGGCTCGGCAGCGGCTACTTCAATCGTGACGGATCGGACCGGATGATCGGCTACGACGACACGTCCTTCGGCCTCTCCGCCGGTGGTCAGTTCGAGGTGGCGCCGGACCTTTATGCGGGGCTCGGGTTCTCCTACGCCCATAGCTGGCTGAGCGCCTCCCGCCTCAACCGCGGCGAAGGCAACCGCTTCCATGCCGGCGCGACAATCCGCAAGGTGCTCGGGCCGTGGACGATGAGCGGTTCGGTCTCCGGCGGCCTCGCGGTCTACGATCTGGAGCGGCTCACCGTGACGCCGAGCGACCTCCAGACCGTGGGCAGCATCCCGACCTCCGGCGTCGTCGCGGCCCACGCCCGAATCGCGCGCACTATCGAGGGCCGCTTCTTCTACCTCGAACCAACGCTCGATGTCGGCCTGCACCACCAGTGGCGCGCGGCGTTCTCGGAACATGGCGCGGACGGTCTCGGCATGCGCTTCAAGGACTTCGACGAGACGTTCGGCACAGTGAACCCGTTCCTGACGATCGGCAGCGCGGTGACGATCGCCGGGGCGGACACCAAGCTCTACGCCCGCCTCGGCGCCCTCGCCATCCTGGGCGACGACGACCGGACCATCGAGGCGTCGTTCGCCGACGTGCCGTCCGGCGGGCCGACCTTCTCGTTCGAGGACAAGACCGAGATGCTCTATGCCGACGTCGGGCTGGGGCTGGAGACCACCCTCGGTGAGCGCTGGTCGCTGAACCTCGAAACCCAGGCGCTGATCTCGGCCTCCGAACAGGCCTTCGCAGGATCCGCCCGCTTCGACCTCCGGTTCTAATCTGGCAAGCTTGGCCTGCCGCGGGATGCGCAGGCCGAATACCCTAGGTCCACACCCGTTAACGGGATGAGCAGCATTCGCTGATTCCAACGTTCCATCGGACAACGATGGAGCGGATGCGGCGATGGCAAGGTTCGATCTGACCGACAAGGAGTGGGCGGTGATCGAGCCGCTGCTGCCGACCGACGTGCGGGGCGTGCCGCGGGTCGACGACCGCAAGGTGCGGTCGGGCATCTTCTGGCGGCTCAGGACGGGTGCGCCGTGGGCTGATCTGCCGGAGCGCTACAGCCCTCACACCACGTGCTACAACCGCTTTGTCCGGTGGCGCAAACGCGGCGTTTGGGAGAGGCCGGCTGCGCCTCAGGTTGCGGCTCCACCGCTGCCGGGGCGATGATGGCGGGCACGAAGGTCGGCGCGCTGGGCGATCCGGCGGGCTCGGCCTGTAACGCGCGCCGCCACGTCACCAGCTGCGAGCGCGAGATCCCATGCCGCCGCGCCGTCGCCGCCACCTGCCGCGGGCTCGCCAAGCTCTCCAGCACGATCTTCAGCTTCTGCTGATCGCTCCAGCGACGTCGCCGCCCTCTCTCGATAACCTCGACCCGCTCGAACGCTCTGTACGTATGCCTGTCCATACGCACTATTCTCTGCCGCTCGACGGGGACGCCACAAGGCGGCCTTCACCGGCTTTCAATTACCCACATTCGCCCCTTGAGGCTTCGGCAAGCTCAAGACCTATTCTGATGTCGGTGAGACGGCTCATGCCGCGCCACATGACCGTATTGCCTGGTGGAGGATCGGTGCCGCGCGCGAGATAGCCACCGAGGCGGGCGAGCTTCGTCAGGTAGACGGAGATCGTTTGACGGGCCGGAGTGTGGTTCGTCTTGTGTGGTACGAGGCGGTCGAGGATGCGTATCTCGGTCGGGGTCAGCGCGATGCTAGCCGGGGCGTCGGGGTGTGCACGCCGAACCATGGTCATCCAGAACACCCGCCATGCGAGAATGCAAAAGACGCTGATGAGCCTGGTCAGCCGTTCCGCTGTCCGCAGTCTGGCGTCTTCCGCCTTGCAACCGGATTTGAGGATCAGGTGGAAGACTTCGATCTTCCACCTGAGCGCATACCATTGAAGCTTTTCGACGGCCTGTGCATGCGATTCCACAGGCAGATCCGTCATCAACTTCCACTCGATCCTGGGTCGGCCGACCGGCTCATCGCGTTCTCTGGCATGAAGCACGGTGAGGGTCAGCGCAGGATAGCGCTTCTGTTTGCCGATCGGCGGTAGAACGCGAAGGCGATGATATTTCAACTCGACTTCGGCCGTCTCGATCGCACCCTTGGCGCTCTGCACCTCGACGGTATGGACGCCGCAGGGCTCCACCGTGCTCATCTCGGTGGCGATCGTATGGTCTCCCTCGCCCGCCAATCGGTCGACGCAGGTTCTTACAAGGATGTGCGTCCCGAGTTCCTCGGCGAGGCAGAACAGCTCGTAGATGTCGCTTTCCCGATCTCCCACGTGCACTGAGCGGGCGGGATCGTCCAGCAGAGCGTTCGACTGCCGCAAGTTCTCGAGCCAGCGAAAGCTCTCCTTCTGCTCGATTGGAACGCGGGTCGGATTGATCTTCCTCTTCAGCGCGGCGGTCCCCTTGAACTTCGACCGCGTCCAGAACTTGACAGCGGCCAACCCGAGCGGCAGACCTTCCAACGTCACCACAAGGCTCGAATGCATGAGCAACCCGCAAACCGCGTGCTTGCGCAGTCTGCCGGCCTTGTCCCTGCCGCTGTTGGTGCTCTTGGTGAGGCCGATCGGCTCCGTTTTCTCCCGCTGATAGGAGAATTCGGTCGTGTCCTGCAGAACGAGCACCGGCCCTTCACTCGCCTTGAACCGATCGCGCGTTGCCTGAAAATGGCCGGCGAGGATCTGCGCTTCGTCGATGCGATCATTCGAGAAGAAGCGATACGCCGCCTTCGTGTTCGCCCAATCCTGACAGGCCAGAGGAATGCTGGAGCCCACGGCTCCCTCCATCGTCTCCAGAAGCTTGCGCAGGCGCTTCGTCAGACGCGCATCGACGAAGCTACACCCGGCAAGCTCGTCATCAAGCCACGCGTTCCCGCCCTCGTCCATGGCACCGCCCCCTCAGGCTTTGGTGCCACCCAACGAATCACGCAAGAATTAATGAATGCGCCATCACCGGAAATGGCTGCATTTTCGAGAAATGTGGGTAATTGAAAGCTTCACCGGAGGCTTACGCTTGCGATGTGGTCGGAGGGAATGGTCTGGTCCTCGCCGGAGCGGCACGGGGCGATGACCGGATTGATGAAGGCGCAGATCGACTGGCTCCCGCTCTCTCTGGGCGGCGTTCGTCCGACCCAGGGAAAGACGCTTGCCGTCATGCAGGTCTGCGGCGGCTCGCAGAGCTTCAACACTGTCAACCAGATGCGCATCCTCGGCCGCTGGATGCGCATGGTGATGATCCCCAACCAGTCCTCCGTCGTTAAGAGTTGCGAACTCGAAACTCATGACGTGCGTGCCAGTCGTCGGGCGAGGAGCATGACGGAAGCGGCGTAGAGGAAGGCCTCTGCCGACTTGATGGACGCCTCGAAGTCCTTGGCGAGGCGACGATTGCGGTTCAGCCAGGCGAGCAGGCGTTCCACGACCCAGCGCCGGGGGACGGCGAAGCCCACCTGGTCGGGATGTTTGCGCACGATCTCGATGGTTATAGAGGTCGCGTCTGCGACGCGGTCGCTGCCGTAGGCGCTGTCCGCGAATGCGTGCTCGACGAACGGGAATGACGCCCGCGAGGCCTTCAGCAGAGGAACGGCGCCGTCTCGATCCTGCGTTGCGGCGGTGTGGGCCTGCAGCACCAGGGGACGGCCGTCGGTGTCGACCATGACGTGCCGCTTGCGGCCCTTGATCTTCTTGCCCGCGTCGTAGCCGCGAGGACCGCCCGCCTCCGTGGTCTTGACGCTTTGGCTGTCGATGACCGCTGCGGAAGGGCTCGCGTCCCGCCCGGTACGCTCGCGGTCGCGCATCATGAGGTGGTGGTTCATCGTCTTGAAGACGCCGTCGTCACGCAGCCGCATGAACCAGCGGTAGACGGTGCTGGCGGCGGGAAGCCGTCTGGCACCATGTGCCACGGACAGCCCGACCGCAGCACGTAGAAGATGGCGTTGATCAACTCGCGCATTGGCCAGCGCCGCGGCCGGCCCGTACGGCTCGGTGGCGGAAGGAACGGCTCAACAATCACCCACTCCGCGTCCGTCAAGTCGCTACCGTAGCGCAGGCCCTTGCGATTATGTTGCCGACGGGTGGTCGGGGTCCACATGACGTTCTCCAAGCTGGCTTCAACAACCGCTTGGGAAGCATGTTCGGCCACCGGCCATCCACCCCTCGATGACACTTTCGAAACGGCCTCTAAGGCGTGGGACGAGTTCGACGATAAAGGCCGGATGCATCCGCGCCCTACTACAACCGGATCGTCGACGTGATAAAAGAGCTGATGAAGTTCACCCTACTGACCCGCGCGCGATCGGTTTACCTCGATCCACCTTGCTGTCTTCATCCTGATCGAGGATCCTCGATTCGGCGATGTGAGGTGCTCCCCATCGGTTGGACGGTTTGCGGGGTGTTTTAAGCTACTGCCGGGATCTGCTGATCGGTTCGTTCCTGGTTGATGGTTGCATGGAATGCGGTGTGTGGTGTTCGTCCGCCAAGGGCGGAATGCGGGCGCCGCTGATTGTAGAACGTGATCCACTGCCCGATGCCAGCGCGGGCGTCGCGGCCGCCAGACCACGCGTGGAGATAGACGCATTCGTATTTCAGAGAGCGCCACAGGCGCTCGATGAAGATATTGTCCAGGAACCGGCCTTTGCCGTCCATCGAGATCTTCACCTCGGCCGTCTGAAGGCGGCTTATCCAGGCCCAGGACGTGAACTGGCTGCCCTGGTCCGTATTCATGATCGATGGCGGAGCGAACCGGGCAAGGGCCTCCTCCAGCGCTTCCACGCAGGGGTCTGCCTCCAACGTGTTGCTGAGGCGCCAGGCCAGCACCTTGCGGCTGGCCCAGTCCATGATCGCAACGAGGTAGAGGAAGCCGCGGGCCATCGGGATGTAGGTTCTTTAATTGATCACCCGCGCTCGGGCAGTTTGTCGTCGACGTCGGCCGCCTGCAAGGTTCTTTCCGAAGTCACCCGTTGCGGGGCTTCATCTCGGCGTTCAAGGCTCGGACGGCCCCAGGGTGAGATGCGCGGTACAATCATGGCCGCAGGTAGATCACACGGGCTCGGTCCGATGCCTGCCGCTCTGGCCGACGCGGCAGCTGTTGAGCGGGGTAATTCTCAGCTCAATCTCTTCGTCATGCCTCCCGGAGTTCGAAGATGCCACCGCTCACCCAGATTGCGTGCATCATGACGGCGAGCTTGCGGGCCAGAGCGACAACCGCCTTCTTGTGACTTGTCCGCTGTTTCAAGGCCATCGCCCAGTCCTTGAGCTGCTGTCCGACCCCCGGCCTGACACGGCATAGAAGACTGTTCGCGGCCTCGTAGAGCATTGTGCGCAGCAGCCGGTCCCCACGCTTGGAGATTCGCCCGCCATAGTCGACCGCACCCGATTGGTACCGTCGCGACGTGAGACCGGCATAAGCGCCGACCGACCGCGACCTGGAGAAGCGTTCCGGCGTATCGATCGTTGCGACGAACGCCGCTGCCGTCACGGTGCCGACGCCGGGGATCGTCATCAGCCGCACACATTCTTCGCTCCCTCTTGTTTGGCGTACCAATTCCTTGGTCAAAGACGCGGCCTGCCGCAGGGCCTCGGTGCGAAGGGCGAGTAGCGGTAGAATGATCCGGGCCAGCGCATCGTGTCCTTCGAGGACCGAGCGGACACGGGCCTCATAAGTTCTCGGCTCCTTTGGAAGACGTGACCCGAAACTGGCGAGCAATCCTCGGATCGTGTTCTCCGCGTTCCTGCGGGCCCCGATAGCGGCTTCCCGCGCGGCCAGCAGAGCTCGAAGTTCCTGGCCTCGTCGGCTCTTCACCTCGACTTTGCGGAAGAAGCCGGTCCGCGCCAGGTCCGCCAGCATGGCCGCGTCATTGGCATCGGTCTTGTTGTGCATCTGGCTCAGCACCGCATGAGCCTGACGCGCGTCGACGCAGATCACCGGCAGGTCGCGTCTTGCAAGCTCGCCATGGAGCCAGTTGGCCATGCGCCCGGTCTCAAGGATCACCCGCACCAGGCTGGACCCAACCCCTTTCAAGACCTCCAGAATCGCATCTGGGTCCGTCGACGTCTTCCGCGCGATGACGACACTGCCATCCTCGCGGCGGACGCAAATCGCAGTCTCATCCTTCGAGACATCCAAACCGGCAAAGAAGCGTTCCATGATCACTCTCCTGTTCGATGTGGCCCATTTGGGCGGCGGAGAGCGCGGGAGATCAATTACTCCGAGTGACATCGGCGCACCAGACCTCGCCCGGCCGGTCGATCGTTCTGCCGCGCAGCAGATACGGCCAGACCTTGTGCCCCTTGGCAGGGGCGCTCGTGTTCGGCCGCTGGTAGATCGGCATCAGACCCATGAGCCGCATCAGCCGCCGGATCCGTTTGGGGTTCACCGTCTCACCCTCGCCCCGCAGGTGACACGTCATCTGCCGCACCCCGTAGAACGGCGTCTGCAGAAACTGCTCGTCGATCCGGCGCATCAGCGCCAGGTTCTCGGCCGTCTCGCCGCGGGGTGCGTGATAGAACGTCGATCGCGGGATCGACAGGAGCCGGCATTGCTGCGTGACCGACAGCGCGGGATGGTTCTTCTCCACCATCGCCCGCCTCACGTCCCGCCCCAGGGTTTGAGCTTTCGCGACAAAAAATCGTTGGCCACCGCGAGCTCGCCGATCTTGGCGTGAAGATCGCGGACCGTCTCATCGCTGGCCGCCGGTTCTCGCCCCTTGCGGCCGCGTTCGAACACATCCGATGCGCCCTCCAGCAGTTGCTTCTTCCATTGGTGGATCATCGTCGGGTGGACGCCAAAACGGGCAGCCAGCTCCGCCACCGTCTCTTCACCCTTCAAGGCCTCTAGCGCCACCTTCGCCTTGAACGCCGCCTTGTGCTGCTTGCGTGTCGTCATCGCTGATCTCCTCTCATCGAAGACCAGCAGGCCCCTCATGTAGCTTACGACGCTGTCCAATTTTCGGGGAGCACCTCACCCTTCGATGCCGCGGTCATCGACGATGATCGCATCTGCACACGCATCGACAAACTCGCCCGACGCCGCGCCCTCGGCGAAGCCGCCTTTGCCAGAAGTCGACGCCAGATCAACTGATCCGTCACCGCCGCGGCCTTCACCGGCTTTCAATTACCCACATTTCTCGAAAATGCAGCCATTTCCGGTGATGGCGCATTCATTAATTCTTGCGTGATTCGTCGGGTGGCACCAAAGCCTGAGGGGGCGGTGCCATGGATGAGGGCGGGAACGCGTGGCTTGATGACGAGCTTGCCGGGTGTAGCCTCGCAGATAGGCGTCTGACGAAACGCCTGCGCAAGCTTCTGGAGATGATGGAGGGTGCCGTGGGCTGCAGCATTCCTCTGGCCTGTCAGGATTGGGCGAACACGAAGGCGGCGTATCGCTTCTTCTCGAATGATCGCGTCGACGAAGCGCAGATCCTCGCCGGCCATTTTCAGGCAACGCGCGATCGGTTCAAGGCGAGTGAAGGGCCGGTGCTCGTTCTCCAGGACACCACCGAATTCACCTATCAGCGGGAGCGGTCGGAACCGATCGGCCTCACGAAGAGCACCAACAGCGGTAGGGACAAGGCCGGCAGACTGCGCAAACACTCGGTTTGCGGGCTGCTGATGCATTCAAGCCTTGTGGTCACGTTGGAGGGCCTGCCGCTTGGGCTTGCGGCCGTCAAGTTCTGGACGCGTTCGAAGTTCAAGGGAACCGCCGCGCTCAAGAGGAAGATCAACCCGACCCGCGTTCCAATCGAGCAGAAGGAGAGTTTTCGCTGGCTCGAGAACTTGCGGCAGTCGAACGCTCTGCTGGACGATCCCGGCCGCTCAGTGCATGTGGGAGATCGGGAAAGCGACATCTACGAGCTGTTCTGCCTCGCCGAGGAACTCGGGACGCACATCCTTGTCAGAACCTGCGTCGATCGGTTGGCGGGCGAGGGAGACCATACGATCGCCGCCGAGATGAGCGCGGTTGAGGCCTGCGGCGCCCACACCGTCGAGGTGCAGACCGGCAAGGGCATCATCGAGACGGCCGAAGTCGAGTTGAAATATCATCGCCTTCGCGTTCTACCGCCGATCGGCAAACAGAAGCGCTATCCTGCGCTGACCCTCACCGTCCTTCATGCCAGGGAACGTGAGGAGCCGGTTGGCCGCCCCCGGATCGAGTGGAAGTTGATGACGGATTTGCCTGTCGAATCGCCTGCACAGGCCGTCGAAAAACTTCACTGGTATGCACTCAGGTGGAAGATCGAAGTCTTCCACAAAATCCTGAAGTCCGGTTGCAAGGCGGAAGACGCCAGACTGCGGACAGCGGAACGGCTGACCAGGCTGATCAGCGTGTTCTGCATTCTCGCGTGGCGGGTGTTTTGGATGACCATGGTTTGACGTGCGCACCCCGACGCCCCGGCCAGCATCGCACTGACCCCGACCGAAATGCGTATCCTCGACCGTCTCGTACCGAACAAGACGAAATATCCTCCGTCCCGTCAAATCGTCTCCGTCTACCTGACGAAGCTCGCCCGCCTCGGGGGGATATCTCGCGCGAGGCAGCGATCCTCCACCAGGAAATACTGTCATGTGGCGCGGCATGATCCGCCTCGCCGACATCAGACTCGGTCTTGAGCTTGCCGAAAACTCGGGAGGAGAATGTGGGTAATTGAAAGCTTCACCGGAGGCTTACTCGCGAGCTCGCGCAGCTCTCTGACCTTCGGGTGATCGGGCCCCTCGGCATCGGGAAATGGCAGCCCGCGCGGATTGAACGTGCACGTCTCGGCGCCGAACCAGCGCAAGAGCCGCCCCGCCTCCTCGGCGGCGAAGCGCGAGAAGGACCGCTCCCGCAGCGAGCCGTAGAGGAGGAGAATGCGAAGCGGATGGGACAGTGTACACTTGCCCGCGAGCGCGGGGATGTCGATCGGATGCAGTGCGTCCGGGTTGATGTTCGGCAGATCGTCCAGCGGCACGGCGCGGTCCGTCATGCGTCGGCCGGGAAGTGGTGGCGCGTGCAGTTGGCGAAGGCGACAAGCGACAGCATCACGGGCACTTCGACGAGGACGCCAACGACCGTCGCGAGTGCCGCCCCGGAGGACAGGCCGAACAGGCTGATGGCGACGGCGACCGCGAGCTCGAAGAAGTTCGACGTGCCGATCAGGGCGCAGGGGGCGGCCACGTTGAAGGGCACCCGCCAGGCCCAGGCCGCGGCATAGGCGACGGCAAAGATGCCGTAGGACTGGATGAGGAGCGGTATAGCGATCAGCGCGATCAGCACGGGCCGTTCCAGGATCACCTGCCCCTGGAAGCCGAAGAGAAGCACCACGGTCGCAAGGAGGCCGATCACCGAGAAGGGTTTTACCGCCGCCGTGAAGCGCGCGACGGCGGCGTCCGCATCGCCGCTCCCCCGTGTCAGCCATCGGCGCGACAGAGCGCCGGCGGCGAGCGGGATCAGGATGTAGAGCCCGACCGAGAGGATCAGCGTCTCCCACGGGACCGACAGGTCTGTCACGCCGAGCAGCAGCGCCACGATCGGCGCAAACGCGAAGATCATAATGATGTCGTTCACCGACACCTGCACCAGCGTGTAGGTGGCGTCGCCACGGGTGAGCTGCGACCAGACGAACACCATCGCCGTGCACGGCGCCGCTCCGAGGAGGATGAGGCCGGCGATATACTGCTGAGCGTCGGCCGGCGCGATCCAATCGGCGAACAGGACTTCGAAGAAAAGGACGGCAAGGCCTGCCATGGTGAAGGGCTTTATCAGCCAGTTGATGACGATCGTCAGCACCAGCCCTTTCGGCCGGTCGCCGATGTGGGAGAGACTGGCGAAGTCGACCGCCACCATCATCGGGTAGACCATCGCCCAGATGAGCACCGCGACGACAAGGTTGACCGACGCAACCTCGAAGCCGGCGAGGACCTGGAACAGGCCGGGCAGCGCATTGCCGAGGATCAGCCCGGCCGCGATCGCCAGCGCGACCCAGACGGAGAGCCATTTTTCGAAAATGCCGATGCCGCCGGACGCCTCGCCGCGTACGGGGACCGTCGTCTCCGAGGCGCTCATCGGGCATCATCCGTCGGCGTGATGCGATGCCCCTCGCAATCGACGACCGGCTCGCCGTCCTCCTTCGTGAAGGCGCCGCGCTGCGGGCTCGGCAGGATGCCCAGCACCGTTTCCGATGGCCGGCAGAGGCGCGTGCCGAGCTCGGTCTCCACAATCGGTCGGTTGATCAGGATCGGATGCTCGAGCATGAGGTCGATCAGCGCATCGTCGGAGAATTCGGGGTCGTCAAGCCCGAGCGCATCGTAGTGGGTTCCCTTCCGGCGCAGGACATCTCGCACGGGAATGCCCATCGCGCCGATCAGCGCCACCAGCCGCTCCCGGCCGGGTAGCGTCTTGAGATACTCGATGATCCGGGGCCCCTCGCCGCTGTTGCGGATCAGCGCGAGGACGTTGCGCGACGTCCCGCAGGCGGGGTTGTGATAGATCGTGGTGGTCATGTCGTCTCTCTGCGCACGGGGATCCCGGTGGGATCGCACGCCGTCACGTCGCCCCCGCAACAGTTGCGGGTGAGGAAGGCGATGAGATCGTTCATGGTGGCGAAGTTGGCGCTGTAGATCAGCGAACGGCTTTCGCGCCGCACGGCGACGAGGCCCGCGTTCTTCAGCTCCTTGAGGTGGAAGGACAGCGTCGCCGAGGGGAGGCCGAGCGCCTCGCCGATTGACCCGACGGCCCGTCCCTGTGTGCCCGTCTCGACGAGCAGGCGGAAAATCCCAAGCCGTGTTTCCTGAGCGAGGGCAGACAGAACCGCCAGAGCGTCTTCATTCTCCATATTTCGATAAATATCGAGATATAGAGAATGTCAATGCGATCATCCACACAGAAGGTCAGTCGGCCGGCGAGCTCGTCGGTTTGTTGTCGATCGTATGTTGCCGAACCCGTCAACGGATGTATGACCTCGCGCGTCGAGCGCGCGGGACCGCGTGATGTGCCGGGTCCATTCCACGTGAGCGCATCGCGTCTCGGACGTCAATGAGCTGGAATTGGGGAGCGCGGGGCCTTACATTGGAAGAACTCGTTGACCGAGAACTCTTCTCACAGATTTCCCGCCGACGAATGGGATGAGCAGAACTTCCCCCGCCCGACGGTGCAGAACTTCGACCGCGTGGTGGAGCGCGCCATCTCCCGGCGCGGCTTGCTCGGCGCCGCGCTGGCGTTCGGCTCCGGCGCCGCCGTCATGGACACCGGGCTCCTGAAGGGTTCGCTCGCCCTCGCGCAGGCCGGCTCCCGCTTCCCGTTCGAGCAGATCGCCGCGCAGACCGACGGCACAGTCCACTTCGCCGACTACGGCCAGGCCGCCATCGAGCGGCCGGAGCCGCAGTTGTTGAAGGTGCCTTTGTCCGCGTCGAGGCGCTCCAGGATGCGCCGGCACGCGCGCTCCACGGTGGACACGTTGGAGGCGGTAGAGACCGAGCCGCCCGCGATAATGCCCGGCGGCAGCGAGGAGCGGCCGAGTTCCACCGCCACCTTCCCCACCCGGCAACCGTTCAAGCTCTCGACCGATCCGCTGTTCGTCGACAAGGTGCAGGATATCGCGGCGCTGTACATGTCACCGTCACCTTGCCACTGGAAGGCGCCTCGAAGCATTTGCCCTGGCCGCAGACCGCGTGCGGTGAAGGTGCAGCTCGACTTCGCGGGTTAGGGACACCGCGCTCCGGCTCATCCAAGCGCAGCGGCTGGAAACCGCCGCGCAACCAATGGCGCCAGCCTACGTTGACTCGGTGAGAGCGCACGGGATGCCGGCCCATGGCCAATGAGGAGCAGGACGGTGACCGCGAGGAACACTCCCTCGGCGCGATCATGGACAGCCTCGCGGACAGCGAGCACGGCGACAAGATGGAGTTGAACGACGTCCTGCGCGCGTTCGACGAGCGTTCCAGCGGCGTCCTCATCACCATGCTCGGCCTGATCGCGGCGCTCCCCGTGATCGGCGCGATCCCCGGCATATCGATGGCGGTGTCTGCGCTTCTGTTTGTCGTGCTCGCCCAGTCCGTGTTCGGGGGCGGCAGCCTCCGCCTGCCGGGCCGACTAGGCCGCATCAGCATCTCGCGCGAGAACTTCCTGAAGGGCCTTGACAAGGGCCGCGGGCTGACCGACCGGATCGACCGCGTGATGCGCCCGCGCCTGCCCGCGCTTACTCAGTCGGCCGCCTCGCGCCTCACAATGAAGTGCGCCACGGCCATTCTCGCGCTGGCGATGTTTCCGCTCGCCATCGTGCCGTGGGGGGTGACGCCGCCGGCGTTCGGCATCGTCGCGTTCGGCCTCACGATGATCGCGCGGGACGGCGTGTTCGCGCTGGTCGGCTACGCGCTTTCCGCGGTAACCGCGTTGATGTTCCTCTGGCTACTCTGATTGCGCGCCCGGCACCGGAGAATTTTTGTCCGTCGCCAGAACATCTGGCAGAACTGGCGACGGAGACCAGCGGGGTGAGGGCCTCGTCTGGGGCTGACCTTATGCAGCGAGCTTGCGGTGTTGCAAGCGGCGATGTTCGTGGTCTGTCGCTTGATCCTTTCGCGCCGCTTGATGATGGCAGACGCCTTGCCGAAGTAGGCGTCGGCGGGAGATCAAACCTTGCCGTCGACGCCTTCGCTCCATCGCCATCCAATTCCGGCAATGGAATCAGCGAATGGTAGCAATCCCGTTAACGAGTGTATGACCTAGGCGTGCACCCGACGATAAATCCCCATCCCGCAAGTCAGGAACCCGTCCGAGCGCCGTTGCATTGCGAAAGCAAGGAGGCTCGGCCCATCACTTTTTTCCAGAGCTTATCTGCAGCCGGTTTCGCGGCCACCGCCATCAGCTACGGGCCCGGGCGAATGGGCTTCGGCCTTTTCGTGCCCGAGCTTAAATCGGTATTCTCGATGTCGTCGTCGGCTGTTGGGCTAGTATCCAGTCTCGGCTTCGCCGGCTTCTTCGTAGGCCTGCTGATCGCCCAGTGGCTCCTGAATCGAAACGGGCCAGAAGTGCCAGTCCTGACCGGGTTGGCCGCAGCCACCATCGGACTGGGGATTGTCGCCCTCGCCCCCGACGTGATGGTACTGGCTATCGGCGTATTTCTCGCAGCATCCAGTGCTGGTTTCGCGTGGACGCCGTTCAACGATGCGGTGCATCGCAAAGTCTGTGAGGTGGATCGGTCGACGGCGCTTTCGGAGATTAGCACCGGCACCAGCGTGGGGATTGCCCTTGCGGGCGTTGTCTCTATGACCATGGTTCTCACGGGCATCGACTGGAGGATCTGCTGGGCGGTCTTCGCGGGTGCGGGCGCCCTGGCGCTGGTCGGCAACTGGGCGTTGCTTCGCCAGGTTGACAGGGCACCTGAAGAAGCGCCGCAACAGGGATGGCGCAACCTGTTGCATATGGCGGGGGTGCCTCTGTTCTGCATCGCGTTCGTTTACGGCATCACCTCGGCCATCTACATCTCCTTTGCGGCCGAGCATTTCTCGCAGAGCGGTGTTCCCGGCATGCCCGACGGCTCCACACCCTCGTTGGTCTTCATCTTCTACGGGCTGTTTGGCCTCGTTGGGCTTGCCACGAGCGGTGTGAGGGATCGGATCGGGCTACAGGGGCTCTTGCTGTTTCTGCTGCTCTCTGCGGCGGCGTCGCTGGGGCTCGTGGCGCTGCTGCCCGGCAGTTGGATCGGGCTGATCTCGTCTGCGGGTCTTCAGGGTATCAACGTCATGATGACCAGCGCGGTTCTGGCCTTCTGGTCGGAGCGGCTCTTTCCGGCGTTCCCCTCGCTCAGCTTTACCGCCGCCCTCCTCGCCACAGCCGCAGGAAGCGTGATCGGTCCGGCGCTGGCCGGTCTCGCGTCGAATGCATTCGGCGCCGCACCGATGTTTCTCGGCACCGCCGTCTTGCCACTTGCCGGTGCCATGGTCCTACGCGGGAACCTCGTGACAGAACGCCCTACCGGCCAAGCGGGAAAAGAACCCCGCCCAGGTTATTAAAGGCTGTCCGGAAACTTGGCTAGGGGATGGATGGCCGGGCGAGGTGCAATCCCGAACGGTCGTGGACGCCCCTCTCTGTGCAGCCTCATCTGGACGATAGCCACTTCTATAAGGAGAACCACCGATGACGACCTTCGTTCGCACCTCATAAACGCTTGGCCTTGTTCTCCTCCCGCGTCTCGATGTCGTCGAGCCTGCGGATGAAGAGGAGGTTGGTGATCTCCTCGATCACCTCCAGCGGGTTCGAGAGCCCGCCGGACCAGAAGGCGTTCCAAACGGCGTCGATCTTGCCGCGAAGTTCCGATGTGAGCACGTGGTGGTTATCCCCTGTGCACCTCGGCGAGTGAGCAGGTGCACCCGTTCATTGCGCGGCTCGCGGCCACGCTATGGCTTCTGGAAGGCCATGCTCGCGCTCTCCCGGCCGATGTCCGGAACGTGCAGCTCGTGGGCGGCTGTCTAAAGCGGGGCAGCACGTGGGCGGCTGCCGATGGCGACCCCGAACATGGGAGTCGGCGGACTTCGCGGTCAAGCCCTGTCCCGCCACCTAGCTTGGGTTACGTGAGCAGCGACCTGAGTACGGAGGCGCTTAGTCTTGGGAGGGCTGGTCAGGCGGGTTAGAGATGAATGTAACTTCAATCGGGAACGCTCGATCACCGCGGGCGATCTGGGCAAACATCTGTCTGGCGGCCGCCTGCTCACCTTCAACGGCTAGCCAGCCTTCAGGCGTATACCCACCCTCATAAATGTCGAGTTGCTCCAGCTTCAACCCGAGTGAAGCTCCCATTGCGTGGAGCAGCTTGCTGAGCAGGCGGGCCCGTTCTTCAAAAATGCGCTGTCCGAAGCGAGCGTTGCGCTCCATCGCTTCGTTTGCAGGGGTTTCGGGAGTTACCTCCTCGTTTGCGTGTCTCGAATGAGGGGTGCCGAAATGCTGTAGCAAGGCCTTCCAAGCGGAAATTACGTGGGGCGCATCGTGGAACTCGATCTCAACGAGGTTCAGCGCGCCGACATGCTCGGGAGAGATTGGCGCCCGCCGAGTGCGCATGAGCGTCCGGAATACATCAAACCGCCGCTCTTTGCGCTGCTGCCGATTCTGTAGATGAAGCGCAAACCAAGCGCCAAAGACCGGGCCGGCAACAATTGCGGCAAGGGTAAGCCAGCCTTCAAAGCTGATGCTCTGCACGTCTTGCCTCCTGCCAACCGTGAGCGGTTAGCAATAACATGCTGAGCACAGCTGCCCACGTCGCGAGGCGAGATATCCGCAGTGCGCTTCCGCCGCTACTTAATCGACCGGAGTAGGGGGTGGCTGATGCGAAGATGGGTACCCAAAGGGGTGCGCAGACTTATCAATCAGAAACCTAAGTCTAGGTTTTGTCTGGCGTTTTCAGGCTGGCCGGTGGGGTGGTGGAGCCAAGGGGAGTCGAACCCCTGACCTCTTGAATGCCATTCAAGCGCTCTCCCAACTGAGCTATGGCCCCCCGTCGGTCCGGCGCAGATAGTACACTCTGCGCCGGAACGCAACTAGCGTTCGTCGTCGTCTTCGCCGGAACCGCGCACGACGTCGGAAACCTCATCCTCGTTGTCCTCGTCGTCCACAAGAACGTCGTCGTCGGCATCGACGGTCACGTCGTCGTCGTCGACTGCGAGGTCGCCGTCGACCGCGTCGTCCGTCTCCTCCTCGGCCTCTTCCAGGGCGACCAGTTCGACGCCCTCGTCGTCGGCCTCGAGCTCGTCGTCCTCGTCACCGGCGGGACGCGCCGTCTCTTTGCGCGTCGCGACCACACCGGTGGCATACGAGGCGTTGCATTTGGGGCACATGATCGGGTCGCGGTTCAAATCATAGTACTTGGCCCCGCAGTTGGGACACAGCCGCTTTGTGCCGAGTTCGGGTTTGGCCAAGGACATGCTCCATGAGCGTAGAGGAATGATGGAATTCTAGTGAGGCGTGGCCCCATGGCACACCTCGCCGCGCGATGTAAAGCGCCTACGTGGGTCGAGAACTCGCTGCATTGCGAGGGTGGATCAGGGCGGTTCAACTCCCTATGAGGACGGGAGGCGGAGCGAAAGAACTATGACCGGCAAGAGGCGAGCGGCAAGCGCAAACGCGAGCGGACCGCTCAAAGGCGATGTGCGCGTCCCGGGGGACAAGTCAATCTCCCACCGCGCACTGATGATGGCGACCCTCGCGGTGGGGCGCTCGCACATCGACGGGCTGCTGACCGCCGAGGACGTCCTCGCCACCGCCGGCGCCATGCGCGCCATGGGCGCCACCATCGCCATCGACGGGGCCCGCGTGGCGGTCGACGGCGTCGGCTTCGGGGCGCTCGCCGAACCGGACGGTGTGATCGACTTCGGCAACGCCGGCACCGGGACGCGCCTCACCATGGGCATCGTCGCCGGCCATCCGATCGCCGCGACCTTCGTCGGCGACGCATCGCTGTCGCGCCGGCCGATGGGGCGTGTGGCCAATCCCTTGCGCGAAATGGGGGCCGAGGTGGTGGCGCGTACCGGCGACCGCCTGCCACTGACGATCCGTGGGCCGAACACCCTGGCGCCGATCGAGTACCGGCTCCCCGTCGCCTCCGCGCAGGTGAAGTCGGCGATCCTCTTCGCGGGCCTCAACGCACCGGGCGAGACGACCGTGATCGAGCCCGTCCCCACCCGCGACCACACCGAACGCATGCTCACCGCGTTCGGTGCCGAGGTGCGGCGGACGCCGTCGCCGGACGGATTGCGCATCACCGTGACCGGCCGCGTCCCGATGTCGGCGTGTGACGTCACCGTGCCGGCCGATCCGTCCTCGGCGGCGTTCCCGATCGTCGCGGGGCTCATCGTGCCGGGCTCGGAGCTTCTGGTGCGGGACGTGATGCTCAATCCGTCGCGGATCGGTCTCATCACGACACTCACGGAGATGGGCGGCCAGCTCGCGCTGGAGAACGAGCGCGACGCCGGCGGCGAGACGATCGCCGACATTCGCGTGACCGCGAGCCGTTTGAAGGGCGTGAGGGTGCCGGCCGACCGCGCACCGTCGATGATCGACGAGTACCCGGTGCTGGCGGTTGCGGCGGCCTATGCCGAGGGCACCACCCGGATGGAGGGTCTCGCCGAACTGCGCGTGAAGGAGAGCGATCGGCTGGCCGCCGTCGCGGCGGGCCTTGCCGCCAACGGCGTGCCGCACGACAGCGGCTCGGACTGGCTCGAGGTCACGGGGCGCGCGGCCCGCATCGGTGGCGGCACCGTGGCGACGCACCTCGACCACCGGATCGCCATGAGCTTTCTCGTCATGGGCCTCGCCGCCGACGCGCCCGTCACGGTCGACGATGCCGCGGTGATGGAAACGAGCTTCCCCGGCTTCGTCGCCCTCATCCGCCGCATCGGCGGCAGCATCGAGGTGGAGCCATGATCATCGCCGTCGACGGGCCGGCGGCGTCCGGCAAGGGCACCCTCGCCAAGCGCCTCGCCGCAAAATATGAGCTTGCCTATCTCGACACCGGCCGCACCTATCGCGGCGTCGCCCTCGCCATGCAGCGCGCGGGCGCATCATTCGAAGACTCGGACGCCGCGGTACAGGCCGCCCGGCAGATCGATTTCGCCGTGCTCGACGACCCCGAGATCACGAGCGCGGAGGCGGGCGAGGGGGCGTCGCGCATCGCCGTGATGCCGGCGCTGCGGGCCGCGCTGGTGGAGCGCCAGCGCGAGTTCGCCGAGCGGGCGGCCCGCGAGGGGCGCGGCGCCGTTCTCGACGGGCGCGACGTCGGCACTGTCATCCTGCCCGACGCGCGGGTGAAGCTCTTCGTCACGGCGGATGTCGCCGAGCGGGCGCGGCGCCGCGCGCTGGAACTCTACGGCACCGCCGAAGGGCCGCAATACGACGCCCTTCTGGAGACGCTGCAGCGCCGCGACGCGCGCGACACCGGCCGCGCCGCGAGCCCGCTGAAGCAGGCCGCCGACGCCCACGTCCTCGACACCACCGCGATGGACGCCGAAGCGGCATTTTCCGCCGCCGTCAGGGTTGTGGATCGCGCCTTCGTCGCGTAAATGCATTTCCGATGCGAAGACGGCCCCGGCCGACTTCGCTTTTTGCGCTTTGGGCCTTGTTTTTCTTGCCCGTCGCGATCGAGACCTGCACCCCCGCTGATGGCCTGCGGCGACCACCGTCCGGCGGGTGTTCCGACCCACACCAACCCCGCCGCGGCGCCGTGAGGCGCATCCGGAGATTGAATGAGCTTATCAACCCCAACCCGTGAAGATTTTGCGGCCCTGCTCGAGGCGTCGCTCAACCAGACGGAGATGGCCGAAGGTTCGGTCGTCAAAGGCACCGTCGTCGGCTTCGAGAAGGATCTCGTCGTCATCGACGTCGGCCTCAAGGTCGAGGGCCGCGTGCCGGCCAAGGAATTCGGCGTCCGCGGCGAAGAGGAAGACGTCTCGATCGGCGATGTGGTCGAAGTCTACCTTGAGCGCGTCGAGAATGCGCTCGGTGAGGCCGTCCTCAGCCGCGAGAAGGCGCGCCGCGAAGAGTCGTGGATCCGCCTGGAGGCCGCGTTCGAAAAGAACGAGAAGGTCACCGGCAAGATCTTCAATCAGGTCAAGGGCGGCTTCACGGTCGACCTCGACGGGGCCGTGGCGTTCCTGCCGCGCTCCCAGGTGGACATCCGCCCCGTGCGCGATGTCACCCCGCTGATGAACACGCCGCAGCCGTTCCAGATCCTCAAGATGGACAAGCGCCGCGGCAACATCGTCGTGTCCCGCCGCGTGGTCCTCGAAGAGACCCGCGCCGAGCAGCGTCACGAGATCGTCCAGTCCCTCGAGGAAGGTCAGATCATCGAAGGCGTGGTCAAGAACATCACCGACTACGGTGCATTCGTGGACCTCGGCGGTATCGACGGCCTGCTGCACGTCACCGACATGGCCTGGCGCCGCGTCAATCACCCGACCGAGATCCTCTCCATCGGCCAGTCCGTGAAGGTCCAGGTCATCCGGGTGAACCAGGAGACGCACCGCATCTCGCTGGGCATGAAGCAGCTTCAGGCCGACCCGTGGGAAGGCATCGAGGCGAAGTACCCGATCGACGCGCGCTTCACCGGTCGTGTCACGAACATTACCGACTATGGTGCGTTCGTGGAGCTGGAGCCGGGCATCGAAGGCCTCATCCACGTCTCCGAGATGAGCTGGACGAAGAAGAACGTCCATCCGGGCAAGATCGTCGCCACCTCCCAGGAGGTGACCGTGATGATCCTCGAGGTCGACGCGCAGAAGCGCCGCATCTCGCTGGGCCTCAAGCAGGTCATGGACAATCCGTGGGAAGCGTTCCTTGACGCCAATCCTCCGGGCACCGCGGTCGAGGGCGAGGTCAAGAACAAGACCGAGTTCGGTCTGTTCATCGGTCTCGAGAACGACATCGACGGCATGGTCCACCTCTCCGACCTGGACTGGAACCGTCCGGGCGAAGAGGTCATGGAAGACTACAACAAGGGCGACGTCGTGAAGGCGGTCGTGCTTGAGGTCGACCCGGACAAGGAGCGGATCTCGCTGGGCATCAAGCAGCTCGGCTCCGACCCGTTCACCGAGGCGGCCGATGGCGCCGAGGTCCGTCGTGGCGCGATCGTCACCGTCGAAGTGAAGGAAGTGAAGGAAGCTGGTCTCGAAGTCGGCATCGTCGGCACCGAGCTCGCCACCTTCATCCGCCGCTCCGAGCTGGCGCGCGACCGCAACGACCAGCAGCCGTCGCGCTTCAAGGTCGGCCAGCAGTTCGACGCCCGCGTCACGCAGTTCGACCGCAAGGCGCGCCGCGTGCAGGTTTCCATCAAGGCGCTCGAGATGGCTGAAGAGAAGGAGGCCGTCGAGCAGTACGGTTCCACCGACTCCGGCGCCTCGCTGGGCGACATCCTCGGCGCGGCCCTCCGCGCGCGGACGACCGACCAGTAAGGGGTCTTCCCCTCGCGAAACGATAAAGGCGGGCCTCGGCCCGCCTTTTTTCGTTGCTTTCGTGGTACGACCGCGGCGACTTCCTGCCTGGTCGCGGCGACGGAACGGGCCGCGCCGGGTCAGACGCCACCGCGGGGCACGCGGCCGTCCGTCGTCAGGCGGCGCGCTTCTTGCGACGCGTGGCCGGCTGGCCGTCGTCGTTGGCGGGCTCCGCGTCCATCTCGGCGTCTTCGCCCGGAGAAGCGTCGTCATCCATTCCGGCTGCCGCATCGCCAGCCGCGGCCGCATTCAGCGACCCGGTCGCTAGCGCCGTCAGCTTCTCGTCCGCCGCGATCTCCTGCTCGCGGATCTCGGCCAGCATCACCGCGGCCTCCTTGTGGCCGAGCGTCTCGGCCCAGGCCACCAGCGTGCCGTAGCGGGCGATCTCGTAGTGCTCCACCGCCTGTGCGGCGGCAGCGATGGCGGCGTCGCGGACCTGATTGTCCTTCGCCTCTTCCATCAGCTCCTGCGCTTCCTCGATGATCCCGTTGATCGCCTCGCAGGTCACGCCGCGCGGCTTCAGACCGAGCAGCTCGAACACCTTCGTCAACGTCTCGATCTGCCCCTCGGTCTCCTCCCGGTGGGTCTCGATCAGCGCACTCAGCTCGTCCGAGTCCGCCTTGCGCTGCATCGCCCGCATGCCCTTCAGAGCCTGCTTCTCGGCGTAGTACACATCCCGCAGCGTGTGGATGAAGAGGTCGTCCAGCGACTTCATCGCCATAACCATTCTCCTGGCGGTTGAGATACCGCGCCTCCCAATGGGCGATCGTGTGCACTCGTTCCCCTCTTAATCCTGTTCAAAATCAGCCTGGTTTCTCTCCGCCGGCCGCAGGCGGTGGCCGTCATCGCGCGGCCGGAAAGTTCGGATATAGTCGGCTCCCAACAACAAAAATTTTGGAGGGACCATGCCCATCAGAATGCCATCGGTGGCCGCCGCGGCGCTCGCGGGCGCCGCCATCGTCGCCGCAGCGCCCGCCGCCGCGCAGGACGCCGGCGCCTGCGAGGCGCTCGAGCAGATCGTAATCGACGCCGCCGCCGTCACGTCCGCGCGCGAGGTCCCGGCCGAGGGGACGCTCCCGGCCTATTGCGAGGTGCGCGTGACCGCCCGCCCGGCCATCTCCATCGAGGTGCGCCTGCCGCTGGCCGAATGGAACGGCAAGCTCTACCAGACGGGTTGCGGCGGGTTCTGCGGTATCCTCGGCCGCGCCGACGCCGGGACGGGTGTCATCAATGCCATGCGGCCGGGCCTGGAGAAGAACTACGCCACCGCGACCTCCGACAGCGGGCACCACGGCCTCTCGGTGGTCGATGCCTCGTTCGCTTACGCCAACCCGCAGGGCGAGCGCGATTGGGGCTGGCGGTCCATCGGCGAGACCAACCGCGTCGCCCAGGCGCTGATCGAGGCGTTCTACACCGAGCCCGCCGGCACGGCCTATTTCCAGGGCTGCTCGACGGGCGGGCGCATGGCCCAGCGCGCCGCTCTCACCTATCCGGAGATGTTCGACGGCATCATCTCCGGCGCGCCGGCGATCGACTATCCCGGTCTCGTCGCCACCGCCTTCTCCTACTTCCTACAGGCCAACACGGACGCGGACGGTCAGCCCATCCTGAAACCCGGCAAGGAGCAGTTGATCGGCGACGAAGTGATGGCCCAATGCGACGCGACGGATGGCACGGAAGACGGCGCCATCGCCGACCCGCGCGCCTGCGAAGTCGACCTCTCCAAGATCGCCTGCACCGGCGAGGCGGGGGCGGACTGCCTGACCGAGGCGGAGCTCGGTGTCGTCGCCAAGTGGCGTGCGGGACCGCGAAACGCGGCCGGAGAGCAGCTCTACCCGGGCGGCATCCCGGAGGGCTCGGAGCCGTTCTGGCCGCTTTGGCTGACCGGTAAACCGGGCGGGGTGCCACTGATGACGCCGTTCGCGACATCGTTCGGCCAGTTCATGGCCTTCCCGAACGATCCGGGCCCCACCTGGTCGCCGCTCGACTTCGACGTCGAGACCGACCCGGCCGAGGTGGCCAAAATGAACAGCGTCTACAATTCCGACGATCCGGACCTCTCCGCCTTCGTCGAGAGCGGCGGCAAGATGATCGTCTACCACGGCTGGGCCGACCCGCTGGTGACGCCCTACAAGACGGTCGATTGGTACGATAAAGCGTCCGAGATGGCCGGCGGCGAGACGAACCTTGCGGAGAATGTGCGGCTCTTCATGATCCCGGGCATGGATCATTGCGGTCTTCAACCCGGCCCCGGCGGGATCAGTCAGGCCGATCTGGATCTCATCGGCCCCATCGAGGCATGGGTCGAGCAGGGGACGGCGCCGGACAGCATCCTAAGGCAATGAGACCGGTGCCCTTCGGCCTACGTCGCCGGAGGGCAGCCCCAGCGCCGCCGCGATTTACAAATGTTAATCTGCAACAAGATTTTTTCGCACTTGGCGATGAATCATGGGAACGAATGCCACTGAAGGCGACTTCTTCAAGAGCCACCAGATCGTTCGTGCCGGGGAAGGTGCCCTTTTATGACAACGGAAAATGGATCGCCGCGTCACTTCGTCAAGGCAGCCATGAGCGCCCCCTATCTCGAGCGGGAGGAAGAGCACCAACTGGCCCTCAGATGGAGGGATGACAAGGACGAGTTGGCGCTCAGCAAGCTGACCGCCGCTCACATGCGCCTCGTCATTTCCATCGCCTCGCGCTTCCGTCACTTCGGCCTCGCCATGGGCGACCTCATCCAGGAAGGCCATGTGGGCCTGCTGGAGGCGGCGGCCCGGTTCGAGCCGGAACGCAACGTGCGCTTCTCCACCTATGCCACCTGGTGGATCCGCGCCTCGATCCAAGACTACATCCTGCGCAACTGGTCCATCGTGCGCGGTGGCACGTCGTCCACGCAGAAGGCGCTGTTCTTCAACCTCCGCCGCCTGCGGGCGAAGATGGCCCGCAACGGGTCCGGTTCGCCGGATGCGGCGATGTACGAGGAGATCGCCGCCGCGATCGGCGTGTCCAAGGCCGATGTGGAGCTGATGAACTCCCGCCTCAGCGCGCCCGACACCTCGCTGAACGCCCCGGTGATCGAGAGCGACTCCACCGCGGCCGACCGGCAGGACTTCCTTCCCTGCCACGCTCCTTTGCCGGACCAGAACGTGTCCGATCACATCGACACCGACCGCCGCTCCCAGTGGCTGGCGACGGCGCTGCACGAGCTCAACGAGCGCGAGCTGCGCATCGTGCGCGAGCGGCGCTTGACGGAAGAGGGCGCAACGCTGGAATCGCTGGGCGAGAAGCTCGGCATCTCCAAGGAGCGTGTGCGCCAGATCGAGAACCGCGCGCTGCAGAAACTCCGCTCCGCGCTCCTGCGCGACCACGAGCAGCAGGTCTTCGTCAGCTAGAGCTGGGGTGGACCGATCCATCCGTTGCGGGTCACCGGAGGCATAGCCGCTGCCTCGGAGCTGGACGTGACGCACTGATGCATCTGTCGTGCCGATGCGGTAAGCCGTCTCAGTCGCCGCACTGAGGCGGCTTTGTTGTCTTGGGACGGACGCGCGTGGTGCCCTCGTCATGTCGAAGCCGGGCCGGCACGCCGTTCGTGAGGCCGGGCGGCTCAGGCGGCGGAGGGCGTCGGCCGGGCACGTGTGGGGCTGGCCTATGCTTGTGCGGCCAGGGCGAGCCGCCGGTGCCGGCGCAATGGTTCGCCGCCCGGCGTACGATCGGATGAGGCGCAACAGGTCGAAATGCTGAAGACACTGATGAGCGGCTGCCTCGTGGCGGCCTTCGCGTTTCTGGCCACCGCCGGCACAGCCCTCGCGGCCGACGTCACCATCTTCGCCGCCGCCAGCCTGCGCGAGGCGCTGGACGCCGCCGTCGCCAGATACGAAGCGGATACCGGCGCCGATGTCGTCGTCTCCTACGCCGGCAGCAGCGCTCTGGCCCGGCAGATCGACCGGGGCGCCCCGGCCAACCTCTTCATCTCGGCCAATCGGGACTGGATGGACCGGCTCGAGGCGTCGGGTACCATCCTGGGCGGCACGCGCGTCGATCTCCTCGCCAATGCTCTCGTCCTGGTTGAGACCGGAGCCGGCCCCGCCGCCGCGCCGGACACCATGCTGACACCGCAGGGCGTTGCGGAGGCGGTCGGTTCGGAGCGGATCGCGATGGCGCTCGTGGAAGCCGTGCCCGCCGGGATCTATGGCGCCGAGGCATTGCGGTCCTTCGGCCTCTGGGATGCGCTGAGTGGCCAGGTGGTCCAGTCGGACAACGTGCGGGCCGCGCTGGCGCTGGTGGAGCGGGGCGAGGCGCCCTTTGGAATCG
The DNA here is from genome assembly GCA_963771975.1 of uncultured Alphaproteobacteria bacterium. Classification (GTDB taxonomy): domain Bacteria; phylum Pseudomonadota; class Alphaproteobacteria; order Rhizobiales; family Amorphaceae; genus Acuticoccus. Next base: position 215,386 of record CAVYVL010000007.1, read on the forward strand.
TCTACGCCACGGACGCACGCATCGGCGCGGTGCACACGGTCGGCACCTTCCCGGCGGACAGCCACGCGCCGATCATCTACCCGATGGCGATCGTCGCCGGGAACGACGGCGAGGCGGTGCGCGGCATCTACGACTTTCTGCGCTCGGCAGAGGCCTGGCCGGTATTCGAGGCGGCGGGCTTCATCCGTCCGCCCCATCCGTGAACGCGCGTTGAAGGCCCCCTGCGCATGGATGTGAGCATCTGGCCCGTCGTGTCTCTATCGATCAAGGTGGCGCTCACGGCGACGTTGGTGGCGCTGCCGCTGGCGCTCGGCGTCGCCGTGGTGCTGTCGCGCACGCGCTTTCCGGGTCACGGGCTGCTCAACGTGCTGGTGCATCTGCCGCTGATCCTGCCGCCGGTGGTGACGGGCTATCTGCTGCTGATGCTGTTCGGCCGCCGCGGGGCCGTCGGCGCCTGGCTTGCGGATTTCGGCATCGTCTTCGCCTTCAACTGGACCGGCGCCGCCCTGGCGGCCGGGGTGATGGCCTTCCCGCTGATGGTCCGGGCGATCCGCCTGGCGGTGGACGCGGTCGACACCCGCGTCGAGTCCGCAGCGCGCAATCTCGGCGCCGGCCCGGTCGCGACCTTCGGCTTCGTGACGCTGCCGCTGATCGCACCGGGCATCCTTGCCGGCACGGTGATCGCCTTTGCCAAGGCGCTCGGCGAGTTCGGCGCCACCATCACCTTCGTCTCCAACATCCCCGGCGAGACACGGACCCTGCCGCTCGCGATCTACACCGAGCTCCAGGTGCCGGGGGGCGAGGAGGGGGCGCTGGTCCTCGTGGGCATCTCCGTCGCCATCTCCGTCGTTGCGCTGGCCGGGTCCGAGTTCCTCGCCACCCGCGCGGCCCGCTGGGTGCGCGGACATTGAAGCTCTCGGTGCGGCTGCGGCGCGAGGCGCGCTTTCCCATCGACGTCGCGTTCGAGGCGGACGGCGGCGTCACCGCGCTGTTCGGCCGCTCAGGGGCGGGCAAGTCCACCGTGATCGCGATGATCGCCGGGCTGGAGCGGCCCGAGGCGGGGCATGTGGCGGTCGGCGAGCGTGTGCTCTTCGATTCCGATGCGCGCGTCAGCCTCGCGCCGCACGCGCGCCGCACGCCGGTGGTGTTCCAGGACGGGCGGCTCTTCCCGCATCTCACGGTGGCCGGCAACCTCGCCTTCGCGCGGCGCTTCGGCGGCGCGGTGCCGGGGCCGCTGGAGCCGGTCGTCGAGCTTCTCGGCATCGGCGGGCTGATGGACCGCCGGCCGGGGCGCCTGTCGGGCGGTGAGAAGCAGCGCGTCGCCATCGCCCGGGCGCTCGCCTCCTCGCCGGACCTCCTGCTGCTCGACGAGCCGCTCGCCGCACTCGACGAAGCGCGCAAGGCCGAGATCCTGCCCTACCTCGACCGGCTTCGCTCCGAGACCGGCTTGGCGATGATCTACGTCAGCCACGCCGTCAGCGAGGTGGCGCGGCTCGCTGACCACGTCGTCATGCTGCAGGGCGGCGCGAGCGTCGCCGCGGGCCCCGTGGCGGAGGTCTTTGCCGACGCCGCGACGGCGGCGATCGTGGGACCGCGGGACGCCGGCGCCATCCTGGAGGGCCGCATCGCCGCGCATATGCCCGATGACGCCCTCACCGAGGTGGCGCTGTCGAGCGTGCGGCTGACGCTGCCGATGGTGGCCGCGCCGCCCGGCACGCGGGTGCGGCTGCGCCTGCGGGCGACCGACATCATCGTCGGCATCGGCGCCACCGCAGGCCTTTCGACTCGCAACGTGATGCCGTCGATCGTGACCTTCGTGCGGGAAGGCGAGGGGCCCGGCGCGCTCGTCGGCCTGCGGTGCGGCGATGACCGTCTGCTCGCCCGCCTGACGCAGCGCTCTGTGCGCGAGCTGGGCCTCGCCCCGGGCGTCGCCTGCAACGCCATCCTGAAGTCCGTGGCGGTGCCGCCGGAAGATGTGACCGTGCTCGGCTGAGACCGGCCATTGTCGGACAAGGGTGAGCGCGCAAGATTGGGGTGACGGCCGCGCGGGTCTCCCCCGGTGGCTGCGCCAACTGCTTCGAGCGCGTTGCGGACAGGGTGTCGGCGGTCCGCCTGCGACGCGCGCCAATACAGAAGCTGGAGCTGGGCCGTGAACGCGCGTTCATCGACCCGGCTCTCGCGCCGGAGACGAGATGTTCCAGCACCCATCGTTCGACGATCACGAACGCGTCCTCCACGCCAGCGATCCGGCGTGCGGGTTCAAGGCGATCATCGCGGTCCACAATACCGCCCTCGGACCGGCGCTCGGCGGCTGCCGGGTCTGGACCTATGACAGCGACGACGCCGCGCTCACCGACGCGCTGCGCCTGTCGCGAGGAATGAGCTACAAGTCGGCGATGGCGGACCTGCCGCTCGGTGGCGGCAAATCGGTGATGATTGTCAAGGAGCGCGGAGCGGCGACGCCCGCCATGTTCGAGGCGCTCGGCCGGGCGATCGAGGATCTGTCGGGCAAGTACATCGTCGCCGAGGACGTGGGGTCTTCGCCGAAGGATCTCGCCCACGTGAAGAAGCACACCCGGCACGTGACCGGCCTGGCCCCGGAAGACGGCGGCGTTGGCGACCCGTCGCCGACCACCGCGCGGGGCTGCTTCATCGGGGTGGAGGCGGCCGCCAAGGCGGTGGGGCTCGCGAGTCTCTCCGGCGTGCATGTGGCGGTGCAGGGGCTGGGGAACGTCGGCTACAGCCTCGCCCGTCATCTCGCCGAGGCCGGGGCGCGCCTGACAGTGGCCGACCTCAACGCCGCGCGCGTGCGCCAGGCCGAGGCGGAGCTCGGCGCCTCGTCCGTCCCGGTGGACGAGATCGCCGCCGTGGAGGCGGACATCTTCTCGCCGAACGCGCTGGGGGCGAGCCTCAATTCGCAGACGATCCCGCACCTCAAGGTGCGCGCGGTGGCGGGCGGGGCCAACAACCAGCTTGCGACCCCGGCGGACGGCGAGGCGCTCCTGGCGCGCGGCATCCTTTACGCGCCGGACTACGTCGTCAACGCCGGCGGCGTCATCAAGATGGCGAGCGAGTACTACGAGTGGGACGAGGCGGAGGTGACCCGCCGGGTGGATGGGATCGCCGACCGCCTGGGCGAGATCTTCGCCGAGGCCGAGCGAACCGGCCGCCCCACCGGCGAGGTGGCCGACCGCCTCGCCGAATCGCGCTTCGCCCGGACCTGAGGCGCCCGAGGGCGGTCACGCCCGGACCTGACACGCCCGAGGGCGGTCAGCGTGCCGCAAGCGCGACGGGCGGGCGCGCCGTCAGTGCGCCTCGGCCCAGCTGGCGCCGGCACGGGCGTCGACATCGAGCGGGACGGCCAGCTTCACGGCCGGCTCGGCCGCGCCCTTCATGACGGTGGAGATGACCGCGATGGCGCGGTCCGCCTCGTCCTGGGGCGACTCGAACAGCAGCTCGTCGTGCACCTGGAGCAGCATCTTGGTGGCGAGCCCCGCCTCCACCAGCGCCGGCTCGATCCGCACCATCGCGCGGCGGATGATGTCGGCCGCCGAGCCCTGGATCGGCGCGTTGATCGCCGCCCGCTCGTAGAACGCGCGGAGCGACGGGTTCTTGGTGTCGATCTCGGGGTAGTGCGCGCGGCGGCCGAAGAGGGTCTCCACATAGCCGGTCTCGCGCACGGTCTTCTTGGTCGCTTCCATGTAGTCGCGGATGCCGGGGAAGCGCTCGAAGTACTTCTTGATGTAGGCCGACGCCTCTCCGTTAGGGATCGACAGCTGGTTGGCGAGGCCGAACGCGGAGATCCCGTAGATGATGCCGAAGTTGATCGCCTTGGCTCTGCGGCGCACCATCGGGTCCATGCCCTCCACCGGCACGCCGAACATTTCGGACGCGGTGATGGCGTGGATGTCCTGCCCGTCGGCGAAGGCCTCGCGCAGCTGCGGAATGTCGGCCATGTGGGCGAGCACGCGGAGTTCGATCTGCCCGTAGTCGGCGGCGATCAGCGTGGTGCCGGGCTCGGCGACGAACGCGGTGCGGATCTTGCGGCCTTCCTCCGTGCGGATCGGGATGTTCTGCACATTGGGGTCGGTGGATGACAGGCGGCCGGTGGTGGTGGAGGCCATCATGAAGGTGGTGTGCACGCGGCCCGTCTCGGCGTTGATCTCGTCCTGCAGCGCATCCGTGTAGGTCGACTTCAGCTTCGAGATCTGCCGCCATTGCAGGAGCTTGACGGGTAGAGGGTGGCCGGCGGCGGCGAGGTCTTCCAGCACCTGCGCGCCGGTGGACCATGCGCCGGTTTTGGTCTTCTTGCCGCCCGGCAGACCGAGCTTCTCGAACAGGATCTCCGAGAGCTGCTTTGTGGAGCCGATGTTGAATTTCTCGCCGGCCAGCTCGTAGATCTCGTCCTCGATGCGCGCCAGGTTCTGCGCGAAGTCGCCGGACATGCGCGACAGGATGTTGCGGTCGACGCGGATGCCGTTCTCTTCCATCCGCGCCAGCACCGTCACCAGCGGGCGCTCCAAGGTCTCGTAGACGCGGCTGAGGCGTTGGGCGACGACGCGCTGGCGCAGCACCGGCCAGAGCCGCAGCGCGACGTCCGCCTCTTCGGCCGCGTGGCGGGTCGCCGCGTCCAGCGACACGTCGCGGAAGGCGATCTTCTTCTGGCCGGTCCCCATGACATCGCGATCGTCGAGCGGCGTGTGGTTGAGGTAGCGTTTGGCCAGACCCGGGTAGTCGTGGAGGCCGTTGCCGGAGTCGGCGGTGTAGGAGAGCAGGCACACGTCGTCGATCGGGCTCACCTCGAGCCCCGCCCGGCGCAGCGCCAGATAGTCGCGCTTCATCGCGGTGGAGATCTTGGCGATGCCGGGGTCGGCGAGGGGGCCCGCGAGGAGCGGCAGCGCATCCTCCAGCGCCATCCCCTGCGGTTCGGACATGAGGTCCACCGCTTGCTGGCCGATCGCGAGGTAACACGCCTTGCCCGGCCCGACCGCGATGGCGATGCCGGCGATGGGGGAGCGCATCACCGGCCCGTCGGAGAGCCGCACGGCGATCGCCATCGTGCCCGTCGCGCGCGCGGCCTCCAGCCACTCGGCGAGGCGCTCGGCGGTGGTGACGGTCTCGTAGGCGTCGAGGTCGACGGCCGCGCCGGCGGCGGCACGCTCGAGGTGCGCGGCGAGGTCGGCGGGGGTGCCGGCGGTGGCGATGTCGCCGGCGGTCTCCTCCGGATCCGCCTGCGGCGTGCCGAGGTGGAGGTAGCGCGCGTCCGGCTTCGATCTTGGCGTGGTCGACGCTGTAATCCTCGGCGGCGCGGCGGGTGAGGGTGCCGAAGTCCATCGCCTTGAAGAAGGCGACCAGCGGCTCGGGCGGCACCGGCTGCAGGGTGAGCGCGTCGAGGCCCTGCTCCAGCTCCACGTGATCGTCGAGCCGCACGAGGTCGCGCGACAGGCGGGCCTGGTCGGCGAACTCGATGAGGTTCTCGCGCCGCTTGGTCTGCTTGATCTCCTGGGCGTTCGCCAGCAGCGTGTCGAGGTCGCCCCACTCGTCGATCAGCTGGGCGGCGGTCTTCTTGCCGATGCCGGGGACGCCGGGCACGTTGTCGGTCGCGTCGCCGATGAGCGCCTGCACGTCGACCACCTTCTCGGGCGGCACGCCGAAATACTCCACCACCTCGTCGACGCCGATGCGCCGCTCCGGCCGCACGCCCATGCGCTCCTGGCCCGCGCGGCGCCCTTCGCCGGAGGCGGGGTCGTACATCGCCACCCGCTCGTTGACGAGCTGCATCAGGTCCTTGTCGGCCGAGACGATCAGCACCTCGGCGCCGTTGTCGGCAGCCTGGCGGGCGTAGGTGGCGATGATGTCGTCCGCCTCGTAGCCGCCCTTCTCGATGGGGGTGAGGCCGAACGCCTCCACCGCGGCGCGCATCAGCGGGAACTGCGGGATGAGGTCGTCCGGCGGGGCGGAGCGGTTCGCCTTGTATTCGGGGTACATCTCGTTGCGGAACGAGGCCTCCGACTTGTCGAAGATGATGGCGAGGTGGGTGGGGTGGATGTCCGCCGCGCCGTCTTTGATGAACTGGTAGAGCTTGTTGCAGAACAGGCGGACGGCGCCGGTGGGCAGGCCGTCGGCACGGTAGTTGTACTTGCGGTCCTGGTTCATGGACTGGAAGTAGGCGCGGAACACGAACGACGAGCCGTCCACCAGGAAGACGGTGTCACCGGGGCCGGGGGTCTTCAGGTCGCTCATGATCGTGTTCCTCCAGCGGGCGCCGGTCGCGAGGGCCCCGAACCGGACGCGCGCCCATGGACCCGCGCCCGGGCCGGCGGACATTGGGGCGCCTTGCCGCGCCGATCAAGCCGCGCCCCGCGGCCGTCCCGTGCTCGTGCGGCAGTGGCCGCTGCGGGGCACCATTTTTCAGGCGGCGAGGCTCAGGAGGGGTCGGTGATGATCCTGCGTCAGGCGGTTGCCGAGTACCGTGGCGACGGTCATCAGCATCCCACCGCGGCGATCTCGATTAACCATTCGCCTTGATTCACGCCTGTTGATTGGCGAAGGGTTCCGTTAGCCCGCGTCGGCGACACTGTCGCCGACCGTCAACAGTTGTGAGTACGCCGTCATGAAGGACGCAAAGCCGCGCGGCGCGCTTGCCTCGGGACGGAGCAAGTCGGACAGAGCGCGCGTGACCCCTCGTTTCGGCGAGGATTCCGCGCCGTCCGACCGCTCCAGGCAAGCCAGCGATCCCTCCGCCGCCGCGCCGCGGCGCGCCTCGTCGGCCGACCCGGAGCGTGCCGAGGCGCGGCAGACCAGCCGCACCGAAGCCGCCGGATCAGAGGCCAAACGCTCCGCTTCGGGTGCCAAGGCCTCCGCCAGCGGGTCCGCCACGCGATCGTCCGGCACCAAGACGCAAGGCGCGCCCGCAACGAAAGCCGCGAGTGGGTCCGCCAAGCCGGCCTCGCCCAAAGCCGCATCGCCTAAAGCCGCCACGAGGAGCGCAGCGCCGAAGGCAGCGGCCAGCGCGTCCACGGCCAAGGCTTCGAGTGCCAAGAGCGGCGCCGCCGGCAAGGCCGCCGCGGCGCCCAAGCGCGGACGCGCCGAGCCCGCCGAGCGCGAGCCCGCGCAACAGGCGGCAGCCAGCCGGCGCAGCGAACCGAAGCGTCGCACCCGGGGCGAGCGTCCCCGGCGGCGCCGGTTCAGCCTGCTGCGCTTCGCGGTGCGCATGACGTTGACGCTGGCCATCGTCGGCTTCGTCGGCGTCGGCGCCATCATCGCCTACTACGCGGCCACCTTGCCGCCGGTGGACGAATGGGCCGTGCCGGAGCGCCCGCCCAACGTCGCCATCCTCTCCGAGGGCGGCGAGCTGATCGCCAATCGCGGCGACACCGGCGGCCGCGCCGTCGTGCTTGCCGATCTGCCACCTTATGTCCCGCAAGCCGTGATCGCGATCGAGGACCGGCGCTACTACAGCCACCCCGGCATCGACCCGATCGGCCTGGCGCGCGCCATGGCGACCAACCTCGCCGCGGGGCGGCTGGAGCAGGGCGGCTCCACGCTGAGCCAGCAGCTCGCCAAGAACATGTTCCTCACGCCGTCGCGGACCCTGGAGCGCAAGATCCAGGAGATGCTCTTCGCGGTGTGGCTGGAGATGAAATACTCCAAGGACGAGATCCTGGAGATGTATCTCAACCGCGTCTATCTCGGTGCGGGCGCCACCGGCATCGACGGCGCGGCGCGACGCTACTTCGACAAGCCCGCCGAGGAGCTGGAGCTGGCCGAGGCGGCGATGATCGCCGGACTCCTGAAAGCGCCATCCTACTACGCGCCGACCAACGACCTTGAGCGCGCGCGCGGCCGGGCCGACGTGGTGCTCGCCGCCATGCGCGACGTCGGTTTCATCTCCGACATCGAGTACGCCTACGCGATCGACAACCCCGCGTCCGTCGCCGCGCCGAAGGTCGCCACGTCCGGCGGGTACGTGGCCGACTGGGTGGCCGAGGTGCTCCCGGGCTTCGCCGGATCGCTGACGTCGGACATCGTGGTCGAGACGACCGTCAATCTGGAGCTCCAGGAGCTCGCGCAGAGCGCCTTGCAGGACGTGATCGCCAAGGAGGGCGAAACCAAGGGCGTCAGCCAGGGCGCGGTGGTGGTGCTCGACGGATCGGGCGCCGTGAAGGCGCTGGTGGGCGGGCGCAAATATGCCGATAGCCAATACAACCGTGCCGTCTCCGCGCACCGTCAGCCCGGCTCGTCGTTCAAGCCGTTCGTCTACCTCGCGGCGCTGGAGCATGGGTTGTCGCCGCAGACGATGCGCATCGACCAGCCCACCCGCATCGGCGACTGGGAGCCGGAGAACTACAACCGCAAATATCTGGGCCCGGTCTCGCTGACCCGTGCGCTGGCGCTGCTCGCTCAACACCATCGCCGCGCAGCTGACGGCGGAGGTCGGGCCGCAGACGGTCGCCTCCGTGGCGCATCGTCTGGGCGTGACGTCGCCGATGGCGCCCAATGCCTCCATCGCGCTCGGCACCTCCGAGGTGACGCTGCTGGAGCTGACGACGGCGTACGTGCCGTTTTCCAACGGCGGCATCGGCGTGATTCCGCATGTGGTGCGCCGTATCCGCACCGCCGACGGCCAGCTCCTCTACGAGCGGGCCGGTGGCGGGCCGGGGCAGGTGGTGAGCCTGGAGCACGTCGGCCAGATGAACACCATGCTGCACGCGGCGCTGACCTCCGGCACCGCCGCCCGCGCCGCGATCGACGGGTGGCAGGCCGCCGGCAAGACCGGCACCAGTCAGGCTTGGCGCGACGCATGGTTCGTCGGCTACACGGCGTTCTTCACCGCCGGCGTGTGGCTCGGCAACGACGACAACTCCTCCACCAAGAAGGCGACGGGCGGCTCGCTCCCCGCCGAGCTGTGGAAGACGCTGATGAACAAGGTCCAGGAGGGCATGGTCCCGGCCGACCTTCCGGGAATGGATCAGGTTCCCGAGCCCATCGAGGCGGCGCCGGACGACTACGAGATCGAGTTCGGCCAGCCCCTGGCCGCCGCGCCGCAGCAGTCGGACCCGGCCGGTACCGTGCGGCGTGGGCGGGATGACTGGATCCGCCCGGCACCGACGCAGGAAGGCCCCCGCGGCTTCTTCGGCCGCCTCTTCGGCGGCTGATTCCCGGCCGTCGGTTCGACCGCGACGCTGCGCCCCCAGCCGGGCGCAGCGTCGCCGTCGCCGATTCACACCGTTGCGAAGCTTTCCTGCTGAGACGCATCATGGCACCTCTTCAGATCCAGCCGCTGGACGCCGCCGACCTCGCTGCGCCGCACCTCGTCGAGGATATCGTGGCGCTGTGGGACGAATGCGGCCTGACGCGCCCATGGAACGATCCGGAGGCGGACCTGCGCCTGGCGACCCGGCCCGCGGCCGTCGTCCGGAAGCGGCGCCTGAGGCAGTCGCGAGCCACGAGGCGGCGGCGGACGGCGACGCCGAGAGCCGCCAGGCGGATACGATGCAGGCGGCGTCCGCGGTCCTGGTGGGGCGGGTCGACGGCCGCATCGTGGCGAGCGTGATGGTGGGCCACGACGGGCACCGCGGTGCCGTCTACTACTTGGCGGTGGCCCCGGATCAGCAGGGCACCGGCGCGGGGCGGGCGATGATGGCGGCAGCCGAGGACTGGCTGAGGGCGCGCGGCGTCCCCAAGCTCAACGTCATGGTCCGGCGCGAGAACCTCGCCGTCACGCGCTTCTACGCCGCCCTCGGGTACGGCGAGGACGACGTGGTGGTCCTCTCTAAGCGCTTCTGAGGCTGTTCAGGACGTCGTCCAGCAGGTTCGGGTCGCCGACGGCCACCACGTCGCCGTCGAAGTCGTGCGGCAGCGTGGGGCCGATCCGAGCGCCCGACCAGTCGGTCAGCGCGCCGCCGGCCGCTTCGATGATCGGCACGAAGGGCGCGATGTCGACCGGCTTCAGGCCCGCCTCCACCACCACGTCGATCTGACCGGCTGCGAGCATGGCGTAGGCGTAGCAATCGGTCCCGTAGCGCACGAGACGGCAGCGGGCGGCGACGCGCTGGAACGCGGCAAACTCGTCCGGCGCGAAGTGCTGCGGGCCGGTGGCGGCGAGCGTCGCCGCATCGAGAGCTCGCGCAGCGCCGCGTGCCGAGGCCTCGCGTTGCGCCGTTGTGGGTCAGTCTCGCGCCCTCGCTGTCGCCGACGAAGCGCTCGCCGATGTAGGGCTGGCACATCATTCCCACGGTCGGACCGCTGGCGTCCGCCAAGGCGATGAGGACACCCCACGTCGGCAGGCCCGCCATGAAGCCGCGCGTGCCATCGATCGGGTCGAGGATCCACGTCCGCCCGCTTGTGCCGGCGACCGCCTCGAACTCTTCGCCGAAGATCGCGTCGTCCGGCCGCTCGGCCGCGAGCAGCGCGCGCATGGCAAGTTCCGCGTCGCGGTCCGCCACGGTGACGGGGTCGAACCCCTCCGCCGCTTTGTTGTCGACGCCCGGCAGATGCCGAAAAAGCGGGAGGATCGCCTCGCTCGCCGCGTCGGCGAGGCGCTCGAGAAGCGCGTGATCGGAGAATTTACTCATCGCATGGGTGCCATGCAATAATGTACGCGGCGTGACATTTTAGGGCGTGGATTTTCGGCCTCCTCTTAAGTCATCTGATTTTGCTCGACAAAATTCAGGCGACGAGTTTCACTGCCGTTGCACATAACCCGATTGCCAAATCCATGGGCAAATTTTTCGGGTGTCCACCAACTAAGCATCTTGACGATTGTGCGCCGCGACTGCATTTGTTGCAGCGCGGGACGGCGGTTGTCGTCTCGCTGCCCTCCTTGGGCGTTTCCTCCCTAGACTTCGGCCGCTCCTCGGAGCGGCCTTTTTTTTGCCCAGGGGCGGGAGGTCCGGGCGCAGAGCCGCCAGTGGCTCTTCGCCGGTATCTCACCTATCAACGAGAACTCTGGCCGGATCACGGCGGCGGCAAGGCCTCGTATGGCGCGTCGGGGCCAGGGCCCGCCGGAGAGGCGGCGCCGTGGCCGTCTAGGGCCACCGGGTCACTCGGCCGCTTGTTGCCAATCCACGCCCCAGTCATGGGCGATGAACCAATCGATGAGTCTGGCCGCCGTGGTCCGCAACGCCAGACGCAGGCCGTCGAAGCCGGCGTTCCGCTCGAAGGTGCTCTCGTTCATGTAGAGCGCGCGGTTGACCTCGATCTGGATGGCGTGGATGCCGGGCGGGCGGCCGTAGCGTTCGGTGATGAAGCCGCCGGCATAAGGTCGGTTGCGGCCGACGGTGAGCCCCTGATCGCGCAACAGACGCGCGAACTCTTCCGACAGCATGCCCGAGCAACTCGTGCCGTAGCGATCGCCCAGCACGACGTCGATGGCCTTGGAGTCACCGACGTCGTGCCGCACGGCACCGGACGGCATCGAATGGCAGTCGACCAGGACAGCGGCGCCGAAGCTCTCGACGCGGGAGGCGAGCTGGTCGGCGAGCGCCTGGTGATAGGGCTGATAGAAACGGGTGATGCGATCCTGCGCCTCGGACGCGGGGAGGGGGGCGGCGTAGATCTCCTGCCCCTCGCCGACGATGCGGGCGATCACGCCGAGACCGCTGGCGACGCGCGGACTGTCCGCTTGCGTCGGCAGAGGGGGGGGCGCGTCGAACATCGACGGATCGATCTCGTCGGAGCAGCGGTTGAGGTCGAGGAACACGCGCGGGAAGCGGGCGCGGAGCAGCGGCGCCCCCATCGCGGGCACACTGTCGAAGAGTTCGTCGACGAACGTGTCTTCCGATCGGCGCAGGGTCAGCCGGTCGAGCCGGGCGCGCGACAGGAGCGACTTCGGATAGGTGGTGCCGCTGTGGGGGGCGCTGAACACGAACGGCACCGGCGGGGCGGTCGGTTCGATGAGGTCGAACGTCGCCCCGTCCGAAAAGTCGTCGACGATCTCCATCAGTACTCCTCCGCTCCGCGTCGTTCGGTCGTCATACCACGAGCTGCGTCGCTGTCAGATCGAATCGATTCGCACGAGCGCAGTAAGTATCTCCTAAGCGAGACGCTTGACCGCGACTTAAATCCGCAGGCTGCAAAGTCCAACGCGTCATTGCAACGAGGGACGCGGCGCTTTTGGGCTGCGGCAAACACCGTGCGAATTTTGCTGGCCGAAGACGACGAAGACATGCGCCGCTTCCTCGAGCGTGCGTTGGAGCGCGCCGGATACGACGTGGTGGCGGTCGACGATGGGGAGGCGGCCTATTCGCGTCTTCAAGAGGAGCCGTTCTCGTTGCTTCTCACCGACATCGTCATGCCCAACATGAATGGCGTGGAGCTGGCGCGCCGGGCGACGCGGCTCGACCCGGACCTTGCGGTGATGTTCATCACCGGCTTCGCCGCCGTCGCGCTCGACGGCGAGCATCGCGCGCCGCGGGGCGCCAAGGTGCTCTCCAAACCGTTCCACCTGCGCGAGCTGGTCCGCGAGGTCGGCCGCATGCTCGAGTACGCCTGACGCACCCGCCGGCGCCGAGCCGCGCCGGTTCGCCGGCGCATTCGTCTCCCGCGCCCTCCCGAAACGGTGCGCGTTCGGCGACTTCGGCCGAGTGTGTCCGGGACGGCAAAAACGCTCTTGCTCCGTCCGGGGGTAGCGTCTATATCGGGCACTCGCTGACGTCCGGGCGGTTAGCTCAGCGGGAGAGCACTTCGTTGACATCGAAGGGGTCACTGGTTCGATCCCAGTACCGCCCACCATCCTCCCGGACCGGCCCGAGCCTGCGATCCCGATCGACCGCCTCCGCCGCGACACCACGTCCGGCTGTTGCCGCGTCACCCTCCTGAACGACCATTCTCGCCGAATTCGCCGCCGCGCCCCGCGAGCAGCTCCGCGCGCGCCCCGCCTGTCGACGATTCTCGGCATTCGCTGAGGCGGGCCTTAACCAACTTCCGCAAAGGCCCTTTCACCCGCGTGGGCGACACTCGCGCCTATGCGGACACGAGTAAGCCTCCCCCTGATGATGTTCAGCCTTCTGGCGCTCGCCGGTTGCGGCAGCACGCCGCCCGCGTCGATCAACGACGTGTGCGCGGTGTTCGCCCAGCGCGACGGCTTCTTCAACGACTGGTATGACGACGCCCGCCGCGCGGAGCGAAAATACGGCATCCCCGTTCCGGTCTTGATGGCCACGATGCGTGTCGAGTCCGGCTTCGACGGCGACGCGCGTCCGCCGCGCAACAAGTTCCTCGGGATCGTACCGATGAAGCGCAAATCCACCGCCTTCGGCTACAGCCAGGCTCTCAACGGCACGTGGTCGCAGTACCGCAAGGAGACCGGCCGGAGCATGGCCCGTCGTACGGACTTCGGCGACTCGGTCGACTTCGTCGGCTGGTACTACGCCAAGACGGTTCAGAAGTACGGCATCCCGCGCGACGACGCCTACTCGCTCTATCTCAGCTACCGCACCGGCTGGAGCGGCTTCGGCCGCGGCGTGTGGCGCAACAATCCGGGCGCCATGAAGACCGCCACCAAGACCGCCAACATGGCGAGCAGTTACGCCTTCCAGCTGCGCAACTGCCGCTGAGAATGCGGGCCGCGCGGCCCGCGTTGCCTCCGCGAGGGTCATTTGCGCTCAAACAAGCTGACGCTGCGTTGACAGCCTGTTCCTCCCCCGGTCAACAATCACCCGGCAGGGGGGACGGCCCCGGCTGTGACGGGGCGGGGTGAGCGAGATGACGGTGAGCGTCGGGGTCGATGTCGGCGGAACCTTTACCGACTTCCTGATGCTCAACTCGGAGGCGGCGACCTTCCGCACCGCCAAGGTCCCCACCACCGTCGACGACCGCGCTCGCGGCTTCCTCGAAGGGATCGAAGCGCTCGGCGTCGCCCCGGACGCGATCGACTGGCTCGTCCACGGCACCACCGCCGGCACCAACGCGGTCCTGGAACGCAAGGGCGCCCCGGTCGGCCTCATCACCACCGCCGGATTCCGCGACACGCTGGAACTGGGCCGCCGCACCCGCCCCAAGCCCTACGGCCTGAGCGGCAATTTCACGCCGCTGATCCCCCGCCGCTTCCGCCTGGAGGTCGCCGAGCGCATCGATGCGGAAGGCAACGAGGTCGTGCCGCTCGACGAGGACGCCGTGCGGGCGCAGGCGCAGGCACTGATGGACGCCGGCATCGAGTCGGTCGTCATCCACTTCCTCCACGCCTACGTGAACGACACCCACGAGGCGCGCGCCGCCGCCATCGTGCGGGAGATGTGGCCGACCGAGCACGTCGTCGCCGGCCACGAGATCATCCGCGAGGTGCGCGAGTTCGAGCGCGCGTCGACGGCGGCCATCCACGCCGGCATCGGGCCGATCGTGTCGCGCTACATCAAGTCGGTCGCGGCGCAGCTCGCCGACCGCGGGTTCGGCAACGAGCTCCTCATCATGCAGGCGAACGGGGGGATGCTGGCGTCCTCGCTCGTGGCGAGCCAGGCGGTGCAGACGGTGATGAGCGGGCCTGCTGCCGGGGTCCTCGCCGCCGCAGCCATCGCCGAGGCGGCGGGCCTGAAGAACATCATCACCGGCGACATGGGTGGCACCTCGTTCGACGTCGCTCTCGTCGTGGGCGGCGCGCCGGTCATCTCGGCCGAGAAGGACCTCGCCTACTCGCGTGCCCATCCGCATTCCGATGATCGACATCCACACCGTCGGCGCCGGCGGCGGCTCGCTCGCCAAGATCGACGCGGCGGGGATGCTGCGCGTCGGCCCCGAGAGCGCGGGCTCGACCCCCGGCCCCATCGGCTACGGGCGCGGCGGCACCGAGCCCACGATCACCGATGCCAATTTCCATCTCGGCCGCCTCAATCCGGACGCGGTCACAGGCGCCGGCGCCGCCCCGCTCGACCAGGTGCGCGAGGCGCTGGACGCGCTCGGTGAGCCGCTAGGGCTCGACGCCACCGGCGCGGCCGAGGCGATCATCCGGATCGCCATCGCCGAGCTTGCCGGCGCGATCCGTCTCGTCTCCATCGAGAAGGGACACGACCCGCGCGACTTCGCCTACATGCCGTTCGGCGGGGCGGGGCCGCTGCACGCGGTGGAAATCGCACGCGAGCTCGGCATCCCGCGCATCGTCGTGCCGCGCTTCCCCGGCCTCACCTCGGCGCTCGGCTGCATCCTCGCCGACGTCCGCCACGACTTCGTGCAGACGGTGAACCGCCCGGTCGCCACGCTGAACGCAGCCGATATCGACGCCATCCTCGCCGCGCAGGCCACCGCCGGGCGCGAGTTGCTGGCGCGCGAGAAGGTCGCCGTCGACGAGGTGCGGCTCGTCCACGAGGCGGACCTTCTCTACAAGGGGCAGACCCATGTCCTGCGCGTTCCCATCGTGGGCGACCGCTTCGACCCGGAACAGGTGCTGGCCGCCTTCGCCGAGGCCTACCGCACCCGCTTCGAGCTGGAATTCCCCGAGATGGTGCCGATGCTCGCGAATGTGCGCACCACCATCATCGGCGTGCGCGAGCGGGTCGACCTTGCCGTGTTCGCCCCAGCCGGCGGCGCGCTGGAGGCGGCACGCCGTGGCACACGCCGCGCCTTCTTCGACGGGGCATGGCATCAGGCGGCGATCTACGCTCGCGGCGCGCTGCCCGCCGACGCCGTGATCGAAGGCCCGGCCATCGTCGAGCAGGACGATTCCACGCTGGTCCTCGATCCCGGCTCGCGCGCCACCGTCGACCGCGTCGGCAATCTCATCGTGGAGCTTCTCTGATGGACCAGCCGGCGCGCACGACCATCGACCCCGTCACGCTCACGGTGATCGAGAAGGGCCTGCAGCAGGTCTGCTCCGAGATGGACCTCGTCCACGAGAAGACCTCGTTCTCGCCGGTCATCTCCGAGGGGCTCGACCGGTCCAACGGCATCTACGCTCCGGACGACGGCCGCATGATCGCGCAAGGCGCGCTGGGCCTGCCGATCTTTCTCGGCGTCATGCAGGAGACCACCCGCGCCGTCATCGCCGACCGCCAGGACCTGAAGGACGGCGACGTCGTCCTCGTCAACGATCCATACTTCGGCGGGACGCACCTGATGGACGTGAAGATGGTGCGCCCGTTCTACTACCAGGGTCGGCTGTGGTGCTACCTCGCCAACACCGGCCACTGGCCGGACACCGGCGGCATGGTCCCCGGCGGCTTCAACTCCACCGCCACCGAGATCTATCAGGAGGGCCTGCGCCTGCCCGCCCGTGCGCCTCGTGCGCGAGGGGGTGATGGAAGACGATATCATCCGCATCGTCCTCGCCAACGTGCGCGTCTCGCACCGAGCGCATCGGCGACATCAAGGCCCAGATCGCGGCGCTCGCGACCGGTGTGCGGCGGCTGACGGCGCTGCTCGACCGCTACGGCGCCGGAGACCGTCGAGGCCGCCATCGCCGAGCTGGAGGTGCGCGGCGAGGCACTGATGCGCGCCCACATCGGCGCGATCCCCGACGGGAGCTACGCGGCGAGCGCCTTCATGGATAGCGACGGCGTCGTCGACGCGCCGCTGGAGATCGCGCTCGACGCCACCGTCACGGGGTCCGACATCACGCTCGACTTCTCCCGCTCCTCCGCGCCCTGCGCGGGGCCGATGAACTCGGTCTGGGCCTCGACCCTGTCGGCCGTCTACGTCGGCCTGAAGCACATTTTCCCGGACCTGCCGATGAACGCCGGCTGCTTCACGCCGGTCCACGTGGCCGGCACCGAGGACACCTTCCTGCAGGCCAAGGAGCCGCGGCCCGTGGCCGGCTGCGCCTCGGAGACCTCGCCAGCGCATCGTCGAGGCGGTGTGCCTGACGCTGGCGACCGCGACTGCCGGACAAGACCTTCGCGGCCGGCGCAGGGTCGAGCGGCAACCTCTCCCTCGGCGGGTTCGATCCGGCCACCGGTCAGAGCTACATCATGTACACCTTCTCCGGCGGCGGTTACGGCGGCTGGTGGGGCGGTGACGGGCTGACCAACGGCTGCTCGACCATCGGCATCTCGAAGAACCAGCCGGTGGAGATCCTCGAGCAGCGCTATCCGCTCCTCTTCGAGCGCTACAACATCCGCGAGGGCTCGGCCGGCGCGGGCGAGTATCGCGGCGGCTTCGGCCTCGACTACCGCTTCCGGATGCTGCGCGGAGAGGGCAAGGCGTCATTCCTGATGGAGCACGGCCGCGTCGGCCCGCCGGGGATCCTGGGCGGTGAGGCGGGCCGGACAAACGAGATCCGCATCGGCCAGGGCGGGACGGTGACTACGCCGGAGCACCTCTCCAAAGGCGAGGGGTACGTCCTGCGAGCCGACGACTGGATCGAGGTGCTGACGCCAGGCGGCGGCGGGTACGGCGATAAGGCACGCCGCGGCACTGAGGCCCGCGCCGCCGATCGCGACTACGGCTTGGACTGAGGCCGCGTCAGAGCTTCTGCACCGTGCCGGCAACGGACTGCGTGCTCGGCGGGTCGGCAGTGCCCCACAGGCGAGGGGCGTTCCTCCCCTCGCGCTCCCCTCCGTCTCGCCGACGGGCAGGGGTTCAGATCAGACGCTCGCTTCGCTCCCGGCTGGTCTGAAACCCCTGCATAAAGCCTTCGTCGGGATGCAGGCGCGTCAAGGGCAAGGGCTTCGCCCGCTTCGCGCCCTTGACCCGCCTGCATCCCTCGCACCTCGATCGGCGGGGAACGGTGGGGTGGTTGCCGCGGGCGTGCGGCGAGGCGGCGGGCCTGGGGGAAAGGCGAAACGGGTGTGGACGTGGGGCAGAACCGGGCAGCGCTGGCGGATGGATGAGGTGCCGGTGTTGCGCTCGCGAGGCGCTGGCGCAGCGTTTGATGACCTGCGGGCGACCTCACGGTCCTGATCAGTCTTCGGGGGCGATGAAGTCCAGGATGGCGGTGGCGTCGAAGCGGCCGTCGAGCGTGCCGAAGCCGGCGCGGAACCGCTCGCGCATGCGCGTGGCGATGTAGGCGTCGGCGATCACGCGCGGCAGGTTGCGCCGCATCGCCGAGGCCGCGGCGACCATCGCGAGCTGCTCGGCGAAGGCCCGCGCCAGCGACAGGTCCCCGACCGCGCGCTCGCCCAGCTCCAGCGTGTCTTCGATCAGGTCGGCGTTCGCGTTGCCGAGGTCCGCCCCCAGTTCGCCGAGCGCGTCCTGCAGCACAGCCCTGTCCCGGTCCACCTGCAGCACGACGTCCATGGCCGCCTCGTTCGCCGTCCCGTCCCATTGCGACAGCGCGGTGAGATCGGCGTTGATGCGGGCCGCGGGATGCAGCGCGTCGAACGCCGCGCCGCCGATGGCTTCGTTGCAGGCGAACGCCACCTGCGGGGCGACCGTCATCGTGTAGAACCGGGCCGCGGGCGTGACCAGGCGGGCCAGCGCATGGTCGCCGTCCCGCTCGAACGCCTGGTCGAAGCCGGCCGCGACACGCATCGCAAGCGCCGTATGGGCCGCGCTCTCGAGCGCGAGATCGGCGAGAAGGCGCGCGTGCAGCGGATGGCTGACGAGGAGCTTGCCGAAGGACTTCGTGATAGCGCGCGTGGTGGACGGCCCGGCCGAGCGCCGCACGCATCGCCCCCGCGCCGATGATCGCGCTGTCGAGCTGAAGCAGGGTGCGCACGTCGCGCAGGACGTGGAGGCCGCGGCCCGGCTCGCCCAGGATCCGCCCCGTCGCGCCGTGGAACGACATGCTCGCCACCGCCTGCGAGGCGAGGCCGCCGACATGGCGCAGCGATTCGATCTCGATGGTGTCTTCGTTCTCGGACGCGTACCTCGGGACCATGGCGGCGGTCGGCCCCTCGATGGTGCGGGCCAGCACCAGCGCGACGTCCGCCGTCGGTGCGCACACGAACCACTTCTCGCCCGTGACCCGCAGCCGGTCGCCGCCGACGATCTCGCCGCGCATGGCCATGGCGCTGCGGTCCACGTTGCCGTCGCGCTCGGCGAGCGCCAGCGTGATCGTGGCGCCGCCCTTTTCGCTCAGTGGCGCAGGGCTTGCGGTCGTAGCGGCGGGTGGCGACGAGGGGGAACAGCTCCGTCTCGAGGTCGCTGGCGTGGGCGAGGGCGGCAACCGAGGCGTGTGTGGCCGACACGAGCGTGAGGTGGCCGCGGTCGCACTGGGCGGTGAGGTAGAGCGCGGCCGCGCGCATGCGGTGCTGGCGCCGGTCGTCACCGTCCTCCCAGGCCGCTGAGGCGAGGCCGGCGGTGACGCTGCGGTTCATCAGCGCGTGGTAGGCGGGGTGGATCTCGACCTGATCGACACGATAGCCGTCGAAATCGATGCGGCGGAGTTGCGGCGGGCACGCGGCGGCGATCCGTGCCACCTCCTGCGCCTCGGCAGAACCCCAGTAGGCGCCGAGCGCCTTCAGATGGTCCTCGCTCGCCTCGTCGAGCGCCGCGTCGAGGGACGCGGTCAGCACCGGGTCCGACGCGAATGTGTTGAGACCGGCATAGTCCGGCGGGCGGACACGCGAAGACACAGGCTCTGTCGCCCGGCGAATGCCGACGCGCCGTTTCAGCGTGTCGTCCATCGTCTTATGCAACGAGCTATCCTCATCACCGACCCTTCGCCCCGGTCGTCGGTAAGATGTAACCGGCAGTGGCCTCAGCATCAACGCCCGACTTGCGTTGCATTGAGGTTTCGGCCACCAATCGCCGCGTCAAATGCTCCAGGCCAGCGTCGCGACGGGCGGTCGTCTGTCGCGGGTGAGGGACTTGGCACAAGGGCGGCGGGCGGCAGGTGGCTCCGATGAGCCCCCGCCGCACCCGGCCCGCCACACGAACGTTCGGGGAGACGATGCCGGATCCGATCAGCTGGGCCGCTGTGTGGCCCTATTTCGCCGCCGCGTTCGCCGCGAGCTACCTTGCCGGTTCCATCCCGTTCGGCCTGTTGCTGACGCGCCTGGCCGGGCTCGGCGACGTGCGCAAGATCGGCTCGGGCAACATCGGCGCCACCAACGTTCTGCGCACCGGGCGCAAGGACCTCGCCGTCGCGACATTGCTTCTGGACGGGCTCAAGGGGGCCATCCCCGTGCTCGTCGCCTGGCGCGCGGGCGGGGCGGACTTCGTCGTCACCGCGGCGCTCGGCGCCTTCCTGGGGCACCTCTTCCCCGTGTGGCTCGGCTTTCGCGGCGGGAAGGGCGTGGCCACCTACATCGGCGTCCTCCTGGCGGCGTCCTGGCCGGCGGGCCTCGCCTTCGCCGGCCTCTGGCTGACCACCGCGATCGTCACCCGCTTTTCCTCGCTCGCCGCGCTGCTGGCCTCGCTGGCGACGCCGATCGTCCTCGCCCTTCGCGGAGAGCTGCAATATGCGGAGATCTTCGGCGTGTTGACGGCGCTCCTGTGGTTCAAGCACGCCGCCAACATCGGCCGGCTGCTGAAGGGCACCGAAAGCCGGATCGGAAAGAAATGAAGGGGCCGGCGACGGACGCGGAGCGGCTCGACTGGCTGCGCCTCATCCGCTCGGAAAATGTCGGTCCGGAAACGTTCTTCACTCTGCTGCGCCGCTTCGGCAGCGCGCGCGCCGCGCTGGACGCGCTGCCCGATCTCGCCGCGCGCGGGCGGGCGGCGCCGGCCCATCGTCATCGCCGATCCCGCCCGCGTCGAGCGTGAGCTGACCGCCGCGGCGCGCATCGACGCCCGGTTCGTCTTCTTCGGCACCCGCGCCTACCCGCCGCTGCTGCACGAGATCGGCGGCCCTCCGCCGGTGCTGGCGGTGCGCGGCGACCTCTCGCTGGCGATGCGGCCGACGATCGCCGTGGTCGGCGCCCGCCAGGCCTCGGCGACGGGCCGCACCATTGCCCGGGAGTGGTCCGAAGCCTTCGGCGCAGCGGGCTGGACGGTGGTCTCCGGCCTTGCGCTGGGTGTCGACACCGAGGCGCACCGCGGGTCGCTGCCCACCGGCACCGTGGCGGTGGTCGCCGGCGGCGTCGACCGGCCGTCTCCCTCGGCGAACCTCGATCTCGCCGAAGCGATCGCCGACCAGGGCGCGATGGTCTCGGAGATGCCCTTCGGCGTCGAGGCGTTCTCGCGGCTGCTGGTGCGGCGCAACCGGCTGATCGCGGGGCTCTCGCGCGGCGTCCTCGTGG
Source organism: uncultured Alphaproteobacteria bacterium (assembly GCA_963771975.1). GTDB lineage: Bacteria > Pseudomonadota > Alphaproteobacteria > Rhizobiales > Amorphaceae > Acuticoccus. Next base: position 236,439 of record CAVYVL010000007.1, read on the forward strand.
TGGAGGCGGCGGCGCACTCCGGCTCGCTCCACACGGCGGGTTTTGCCGTCGCGGCGGGGCGCGAGGTGTTCGCCGTGCCGGGCTCGCCGCTGGACCCGCGCGCGGCCGGCTGCCTGCAGTTGCTGAAGGAAGGCGCCACCCTCGTCACCGAGCCGCGCGACGTGCTCGACCATCTGAGCCCAGCCGATGCGCCGATGCTGCCGGGGTTCGCCGACGACGCTCCCCTGCCGCTGGAGACGCCGGGCGACGCCGTCGACGCGCTGCGTCAGGCGCTGTCGCCGACGCCGGTCTCGGTCGACATGCTGGTGCGCGTCACCGGTCTGCCGACGGGCACGGTGATCGCGACGCTGGTGGAGCTGGAGCTGGCGGGGCACGCCGAGCGCGAGCCGAACGGCATGGTGCGCGCGGCTCTGCCGGACCCCGGCGCCGGCTGACGCGAGGCCCGGCCGCCGCCCGCTTACAGAGACGGCGGGGCGGGGGGCGTGGCGACGGTCGGGCTGGTGCTCTGGCGCAGGTGGTCGAGCGCGGCTTCGGTCACTTCGGCGATCCCGGCGGTTCCACCGTGCTCGCAGGTGCGCAGGCTCCCGTCGGAAAAGGCGCCGTCGACGGCGCGGTGGATGAGCGCCGCCGCGTCGATCGCCGCGGCGACGTCGTGGCGGTGGCCGAGCCAGTCCAGCATGAGCGCGCCGGAGAGGATCGCCGCGGTGGGGTTGGCGCGGCCGGTCCCCATGATATCCGGCGCCGAACCGTGGGCCGGCTGGAAGACCGCGTGGTTGTCGCCGATATCGCCCGACGGCGCGAAACCCATCCCGCCGATCAGCCCGGCGGCGAGGTCCGACAGGATATCGCCGAACATGTTCTCGGTGACCACCACGTCGAGCAGCCACGGCTTGCCGACGAAGATCAGCGTCGATGCGTCGACGTACATGCGCTGGCTTTCGACGGCGGGGTAGGCGGTCGCCACCTCGTCGAACACCTTGCGCATGAATGCGAACGAGGCGAAGATGTTGGCCTTGTCGATCAGCATCACGCTGGGGTCGCGCCGCCCGTCGCACCGCCGCAGCGCCGTTTCGAAGGCGAAGCGGCTGACGCGTTCGGTGCCGGCGCGGGTGATGATCTGCGTGTCCGAGGCGAGCGCGTCGCCATCGACGACGCCTTTGCCGTGGGATGCGAAGAGGCCCTCGGTGGACTCGCGCACGATCACGAAGTCGATCCGCTGCGCGTCGGGGCTGGAGAGCGGGATCGGCACGCCCGGGATCGCCCGCGTCGGCCGCAGGCCCGCGTAGAGATCGAACGTGAAGCGCAGGTCGAGCTGCGGCGTGATTTCGGTGCCGTCCTCGTAGCGCACCTCCGGCAGACCCATCGCGCCGAGGTAGATGGCGTCGGCGGCTTCGCAGGCGCGCGTCGTCTCGTCGGGGAGGGCCGTGCCGGTGGCGAGGTAGTGGCGCGCCCCGGCCGGGTGCTCCGTCAGCCGCAGCGCGGGGCCGCCGGTGGCCTTCAGCGCCGCCTCCGCCACGGCGATCGCCGCGGGTGTGACCTCGGCGCCGATGCCGTCGCCGGGGAGCACGGCGATGTCGAATGTGTCTCTCATGAAATCCCAACGCGAATGCGGAGCAGGCGCCGCAGTGTTCGCGCCGCGATGCTCCCGGATCCGCGATGGTGGACCGCCACGGGCGCGAGTGCAACGTACTGCCAAGGCGGTTGGCGGCGGGAAGGGCCATGCGGCCCTTCCCCGGGGCGATCAGTAGAAGACGGGCCGCTTGCGGCAGACCGTCTTGTACTTGAAGATCCAGCCGCCGTGGGCGTGGCTCCAGATCCGGATTTTCTTGTCGAAGCAGAAGCGCTTGTAGAAGACGTTCTTGTGGCGGCGGAAATGGCCGTGACGGCGGAAATGGTGCCTGCCGTGGCCCCCGCCCACTTGCGTGGTGCCGGCTTCGGCGGTGGCCGCCGGGATGCCGAGCGGGGCCGCGTTGGCGTGGATGGGGCCGGTGATGGTGGCGAACCCGATCACGGCGGCGAGGATGGCGGTTTTGATGGTCATGTCTGTCTCCGTGTTGTTCGAAGCCGGCCTGTTCCGGCGACAATTCGGAGATGGGAGCGGCGCCCGGGGCCACGTGTGCTCGTGGTCACAGGGACCGGAACACGCCGGCGTGAGCGTGCCGGGGCGTTGCATGCGGCGCGCCGGACGCCTGGTCCGCGGCGGCGCCGTCAGGCGAGGAGGTTCTGGACGAGGTGGGAGAGGACGCTCGTCGGATCGGCGAGTTCGGCCACGATGCTCGAATGGTGGTGGTTGTCGTTGAACTCGATCGTCGCGGCGCCGCCAGCGCTCTCCATCGCCTCGAACATGCGCGCGGCCTGACGCCGGTATTCGAACGTCTCGTCTCCGCCCGCGCGCAGATGCAGCGGACAGCGCATCTCGTGCGCGCGTTGCCGCGGGGAGAACCGCCGCACGTCGTCCTCCGTCAGCAGCAAATCGTCTTGCAGGGAGGCGAAGCGCAGCGGGTCGAGATCGTAGATTCCGCTGATCGCGACCACCGCCAAGGGCGGGCGAGGGAGGCGCATTGCCGCCTCCACCGCGAGGTGGGCGCCCGCCGAGTGGCCGACCAGGAGCACGGTGTCCGCCGAATCCATGGCCACGCGGCAGCCCTCCGTCACGTCGGTGACGAGGTCTTCCATGCAGGCCTCCGGCATGTGGCGGTAGTCGACGTTGTAGAACGTGGCATTGCTTGCGACGGCTGTCTCGGCCGCGAACGTGAAGTTATCGGCGCAGCGGCCGCTCCAGGTCCCGCCATGCACGAAGACCATCGCATGCGTCGACCGGCCGACGGCGTTGCGCCAGACCGCTTGAGAGTTGCCGGCGCCCGTCGGGATCCGTTTGGGCGTGCCATGCGCGTCGGCCAACGCCGATAGACTCTCGTGCCGATCCTCCCAAGCTGCATAATCGGGCACGTTGAGTGAGGTATCAAACTGAGAATTCCAGAAGGTCTTCGTCTCGCGCCCCATGAACCCGCGCCCCATGACCCCGCCTCCTCTTGTTGGTGAGGCCATCCATCCGCAGAATTTTCTGACAAGATATATTAAAACATTGAATAATAATGACCACCTCTAGCCATCACTGCAGATGGCCCCGGAGTTGTCGAGGACGAATAGCCGTCACAATAGCGTGATCTTGAGGATCCCAACCTAGTTAATATGGATGTTATCCGCGCGTCGCGTCGGCCTTCATCACTGTGATCGTTCGCCTCTCTTGGTTTCCTCTCGATTCGCCGAGAAAATTTGCATCAATAAAATAAATTTCAGATCTATTTTGCATCGATTGGACGAGCGTGGGCTGGAATTGTCATCAGCAAGGTGAGGGTAGCCGCTCTGGAAGCGACTACCCTCGCCTGTGCGAACCGTAGATAACAAACCTATGTTGGTTCAATGCTCATGCGCTGAGGTGAAGGCGGCGTTCTGAGACGTGTTGGCCTCCGTCTGATACTTCGCCTTCCATTCAGAATAGGGCATGCCGTAGACGATCTCGCGTGCGGCTTCTTTGTCGACTGCCACGCCGCGTGCGTCCGCCTCTTCCGCGTACCAGCGTGACAGGCAGTTTCGGCAGAAACCGGCGAGGTTCATCAGGTCGATATTCTGCACGTCGGTGCGCTCGCGTAAGTGGTTCACCAGGCGGCGGAAGGCGGCCGCCTCAAGCTCGGTTCGTTCGGCGTCGGTCATGATTTAAGCTCCGGTTTCCTTGATCCTTACGTGGCGCAAAAGCAGGGCATGAAAAAGGGGTGCCGGAGCACCCCTTCGCGAAACTACATGCCGAAGCACCGCCGATGGGCTGTTGGAGCAGTCGGCGTCTCCAGCGCCCTGATGCGGCTCAGAGGCCGAAGCAGTTGGCGTAGTAGGTGACCGTCGCCGGCCAGTCGGAGAACACGCCGACAACGCCGACGTCCTGCGCCAGGACGTGAAGCACGTTGTAATAGTCGGCGTCGTTGTCGATCGCGTCGGTGACGGAGTTGTAGTACCAGCCGCCGCCGCTCGCCAGCGGGCCGGAGCGCTCCAGCGACCACGTGATCAACGTCAGGCCCGCCTCCTTGGCGGCCTCGGCATATGCGGAGGCGACGATCGCGCCGCTGTCGTCCAGCGACACCAGCATGTTGATGGACGGGGCGAGGTAGTTGATGCCCATTTCGGCGATCTCGGCCGGGGTGTGCGTCCAGGTGCTCTCGTCGTCCGCCGACCAGTCGTCGCCGGGCTCGACGAGGTAGACGGCATGCTGGCCATAGTCGCCCGCGTTCGCGATCCAGTACGTGATCACGTCGAGGTTGAAGGACTGCGGGAAGACGTCGGACGCCGGGATGCCGGCGGCCTCGTATTCGTCGATCATCTTCTGCGCGTAATCGTCCATGGTGAAGCCGTCGAAGGGCATCTCCACGGCCGGATCCTTCAGCTCGGGCGTGAACTTGGCGCCGAGCGACTTGAAGAGGTCGATCGATTCCTTGTGGGTCAGCAGCTCGGCGCCGTCGGCGTAGAGCGTCGTGCGCCAGGGGGCAACGCCGCCCTGGTAGGCTTCGGCGGTGGCGGCGGTCTTGTCGGCCGCGTCCATCTTCGGCGTGAGCGTCTCGAACTCGGCGAGCGTCAGGTCGGAGGTGCGGCACTCGGCGCTGGCGGGCGTGTCACCCTCGGCCGGGGTGAAGGGCGTCGTGCACTTCTCGGCCAGATCGCTGACGAGCATGTTGGTGGTGGTGTGCAGATCGTTCTGCGCGTGGCGGCAGACGAGCTCCTTGTCGGCGGTGAAGGCGACATCGCACTCCAGGATGCCGGCACCAGAGCGGGCGGCCGCGAGGTTGGACTGCACGGTGTGCTCGGGGAACTGCAGCGGCGCGCCGCGGTGGCCGATCGAGAAGGCGGTGCGGGCGGGCGTCTGGCCGGTGCAGGCGAGCAGCTTCTCCTTGAGCGCGCCGTCATCCAGCTTGTCGATCAGATAGAACGGGCGCACGCCGTAGGTGAGCGGCTCGTCGGCCACCGCGACCGCGGGCAGGACGACGGGAAGAAGCGCAACGGCTGCGCCGAGAACGAAACGGTTCATGTAGGACCTCCACAATGGTGCTCCGTCTCTAGCGCCGCCTCTGTGTCGCTCCGCCGACGGTCCTGCGAAGATTGCGTGACAGCCCCCGCATCGTTGCCGATCGCGGACTCTGCGGGCGGCGCCTTAGGTGGCGCGCGCGGCGGCGATGACGCGCTTCATCTCCTGGATGGCCGGCGTCAGACCGACGAAGACGGCCGCACCGATGAGGAAATGGCCGATGTTGAGCTCGGCCATGTTGGGAATGGCGGCGACGGGTCCGGCGGTGGTGTAGTCGAGCCCGTGGCCGGCGTGGCACTCGAGACCCAACTCGGCGGCGAGGGCGGCGGCATCGGCGATACGGCCGAGCTGCGCCGGGCGGTCGTGCTCCGAGGCGTCACAGTAGGCGCCGGTGTGAAGCTCGATCACCGGGGCGCCCACGCGCTTTGCCGCCTCCACCTGCACCGGATCCGGGTCGATGAAGAGCGAGACGCGGATGCCCGCCTCGCTGAGCTTGGCGACGAAGGCGGTCATGTCGCCGGCCGCGTTGGCGACTTCCAGGCCGCCTTCGGTGGTGACCTCCTCGCGCTTCTCCGGCACCAGGCAGGCAGCGTGCGGGCGCAGCTCGGTGGCGATCGCCAGCATCTCGTCCGTCACCGCCATCTCGAAGTTGAGCGGCAGCGGCGCCTCCACCATCAGGCGGCGAATGTCGGCGTCACGGATGTGGCGGCGGTCTTCGCGCAGGTGCGCGGTGATGCCGTCCGCCCCCGCCTCGGCCGCCAGGAAGGCACCGTGGATGGGGTCTGGATGCGCGCCGCCGCGCGCGTTGCGCAGGGTCGCGATGTGGTCGATGTTGACGCCGAGGCGCGGCACGGGCGGGACGGTCACGACGCTCTCCGATTGCTGGCAAGCTCGTCGGCCAAGCGGATGGCCGCGAGGAGACTATTTGGACGCGCCAGCCCCTGTCCCGCAATATTGAATGCGGTCCCATGGTCGGGCGAGGTGCGCACGAACGGGAGCCCCAGGGTGACGTTCACGCCGTCGTCGAAGGCGAGCGTCTTGATCGGGATCAGCGCCTGGTCGTGGTACATGCACAGCGCGACGTCGTACTTGGCGCGGGCGCTCTCGTGGAACATCGTGTCGGCGCTGCGGGGACCGTCGATGGTCAGGCCCTCGGCCGCGAGCCGCTGGATGGCCGGCGCGATGGTGAGAAGCTCCTCGCGACCGATCTGACCGTTCTCGCCGGCGTGCGGGTTGAGGCCGGCGACGACGATGCGCGGCTCGGCGAGGCCGAACATCCGGCGCATGTCGTGGTCGACGATGCGCGCGGTTTCCTCCAGCGCGGCCGCCGTCAGTGCGGCGGGCACCTCGGCCAGCGGGATGTGGATCGTCACCGGCACGACGCGAATGCCGGGGCCGGCGAGCAGCATCACGGTGCGCTCCACCCCGGCGAGCTCGGCAAGGAATTCTGTGTGTCCGGGGTGGGCGAAGCCGGCCTCCAGCAGCACAGCCTTGTGGATCGGGTTGGTGACGATGCCGCCCACCGCGCCGGCCTGAGCGAGCCGCACAGCCTCGCGGATGGCGCTCAGCACGGCATCGGCATTGGCAGGGTCGGCGACGCCCGGCTCCGCGGTGACACGCTTGTCCGAGCGGCAGGACGGGCAGGGCACCGGCGAAGACGCCTTCGGCCTCGCCGGGCGAGTTGACCACCGCCACCGGCACGTCCGGTGCGCAGCGGGCGGCAAGGGCGCGGACCCTGTCCGGATCGTCGATCAGCACGAACGCCGGCCCGGTTCGGGCCAGGACCTGCCACGCCCCCAGCGTGATCTCCCCGCCGACTCCGGCGGGTTCGCCCATCGTCAGCGCCAACATCAGATCAGAACGCCCGCCACGACCTCGTCGTCGGTGATGTCGCGATAGACGAAGCCGGCCGCGTCGAGCCGCGCCGTCAGCGACTCGAAGTTCGCGCGCGACGGCGTTTCGATCCCCAAGAGGATGGAGCCGAAATTGCGGGCCGACTTCTTGAGGTACTCGAACCGCGCGACGTCATCGTCCGGCCCCAGAAGGTCGAGGAATTCGCGCAAGGCGCCGGGCCGCTGCGGCAGGCGCAGGATGAAGTATTTCTTGGTGCCGGCGGCGCGCATCGCCCGCTCCTTCACCTCGGGCAGCCGCTCGAAATCGAAGTTGCCGCCGGAGGTGACGCACACCACCGTGCGGCCCTTCAGTCGTTCGGGCGGCAGCGAGCGCAGCGCGTCGATCTGCAAGGCGCCGGCCGGCTCCAGCACCAGGCCCTCTATGTTGAGCATCTCGAGGATGGTCTCGCACAGCCGGTCCTCGGGGATCAGCACCACCTGCGCGGGGTGGCGCGAACCGAGCACGGCGTAGTTCGCCTCGCCGATCTGCGCGACCGCCGCGCCGTCCACGAAGCTGTTGACGTGGTCGAGCGTCACCCGCTGGCCGGCGATGAGGCTGTGGTGCAGCGAGGGCGCGCCCGCCGGCTCGACGAAGACGATCTCGGTCTGCGGCGCCAGCGCCTCGAACACCTGGACGAGCCCGGCGGCCAGCCCCCCGCCGCCCACCGGCACCACGAGGAGGTCCGGCGGGTCGGCGAGCGCGTCGAGGATCTCGAGGCCGACGCTCGCCTGGCCCTCGATGATGTCGGCATGGTCGAACGGCGGCACGAAGACGGCGCCCTCGGCCTCGGCGTATTCCCGCGCGGCCTTGTAGGCCTGGTCGAACGTGTCGCCGATCAGGCGCACGCTGATCGCCGCGCCGCCGAACGTCTCGGTCTTGTAGATCTTCTGCTTGGGCGTCGTCGTCGGCATGAAGACGGTGCCGGTGACGCCGTGGTGAGCGCACACATAGGCAAAGCCCTGCGCGTGATTGCCCGCCGAGGCACAGACGAACTGGCGTGCGTCCGGGTTCTGCGCGAGCGCCTTGCGGAAGAAGTTCGCCGCGCCGCGCAGCTTGTACGAGCGGACCGGGGTGAGGTCCTCGCGCTTGAGGTAAATCTCGGCGCCGTAACGCTCCGACAGGTGCGCGTTGCGCAGAATTGGGGTCGGCGCGAGGAGCGGGCGGATGGCGTCGGCCGCCTCTCGGGCGCGCGTCAGGAAGTCATCGGAAACGGAGGCGATCACTGAGCTCATGCGCGCGTCTGTACCGGATGCGAGCGGCCAAGTGTAGAGCATCGCCCTGGTTTAAGTGGCGACGGGGGTCAGTTCCGCGTCGGGCGCTTGGCGGACGGGCCCGGCGCGGGGCGGTCGTACCAGACGGCACGGCCCCGCGCGCGGGATCCTCAGCGCACGCCAGGTGCGCTTAGCGGACGGAGATGATCCGCGCCGGGCTGCTGCGCGAGATGGTCGGATAGTATCCGCCGACGCCGGCGCCGCAGCCGTCGTCTTCGACCGCCAGGAACGTGCCCGGAGCGAGCGTGGTGGTGTGCAGGCCCGGGAGCGACACGAGCGGCCGACCGTAGCGGCCGGGCCAGCTGTAGCTGATCGTGACCGTCACGGGATACGGGTTGCCGTTGGTCAGCACGGCATTGGAGAAGAAGCACCCGTCGGCGCGGATGAGGAGGACGCCGCCGCGCACCAGGACGCCGCGGCGGGTTTTGTCGGCGAACTGGTACTGGGTTGCCTCGGCACCGCCGGCCCGCAAGTCCGCCGCCTGGACGGGTACGAACGGCGAAACGCTCACGGTCAGAAGGAGTGTGAGGGCAATTGTGGCAAAGAGAGTACGTAATGTCGGCATGTTTTCACCTTTGGCGGGATGGCCTTCCCGCAGCTTCATATTACCGTTTCATTGAAATTCGGCAATATTGAGTTGAGCGTGTGCCAAATGGCGCCGCCAGGACAGGGCATTAGGCGTCGGTCCGCGTGAGGTGGCCATGTCACCGCGCGAACACACCGGAGCACGCGGGGAGCCTAGGCATTGGCGTAGAAGTCCTTCTCCCATGCGCGGTGCCGGCGCACCGGCTCGCGCACGAACGGCATCACCCGCGCGAGGCGCAGTAACAGCTTGTTGAGGCGGTCGAGGCGGGGCGGCAGGGGGCGGTGAACGTCGATCAGGAGCACCACGCGCACGCCGTCTGTGTCGTTCCACACCTCGTGCTGGTAGGTGTCGTCGAACACCACGCACTCGCCTTCCTTCCAGTGGATCATCTCGTCGCCCACGGCCATGCGGCAGTCGGATGACGGTTGCGGGACGACAAGTCCGAGGTGCGCGCGGATGAGCCCCTTATAAACACCGCGGTGCGCGCGAATGTGCGAGCCCGGGGCGAGGATCGAGAAGAACGCCTCCTCGAGGTCGGGGATCTTGTCGATCAGCGCGGCGGTCTGGGGGCATCGCTCGCAGTTGCGCGTGGCCCGCTCCCCGAAGGCGGTGAAGAAGTAAGTCTTCCAGCCGTCGGTCTTGATCAGCTTGCGCTGCGTCTTCGAGATCGCCTGCATGGTCGGCAGCGCCTCGCTGAGACCGAGCACGCCTTCCAGCTCCTGGCGGATGACCGCCGCGTTGGCTTCCAGCTCGGCCGCCCACGGGAAGTCCCTGTTGTCGAAAACGGGCTTGTCGCCCACGAGCGAACCGTGCCCCATGACGGCTTCGAGCTTGCGGACCGCCGCCTTGCTCGGCCAATTGGTGGCCGCCTTGATCCGCTTGGAGAGGGGTTTGGGTTGCGATGCTCTCATCTGCATGGCGTGTCGTCTGAAATTGCGCTGCCGATCGGCTAGGGTCTGAAAATGAGGACAATATTCATCGATGCGGACGCCTGTCCGGTCAAGGACGAAACCATCCGCGTGGCGGATCGCTATCAGTTCGGCGTCGTGATGGTCTCCAACGGCGGCATCCGTCCGCGCCGCGAGCCGTTCGTGGAGACGGTGGTGGTGCCGTCGGGCGCGGACGAGGCGGACAAATGGATCGCCGACCGTGCCGGTCCGGGCGACATCTGCGTCACCTCCGACATCCCGTTGGCCGCGCGGTGCCTGGAGGGCGGGGCGGCGGCGCTCCGGCCCGATGGCGAGGCGTTTACGCAGGCCTCGATCGGCAACGCGCTCGCGACGCGCGACCTGATGGCCGACTGGCGCGCGGCCAACCCGCTGATGGCCGGGGGCGGAGGCAAGGGCTTTACCGCGCAGGACCGGTCGCGCTTCTTGCAGTCACTGGACCGCTTGGTCCGTGCCGCCAGCCGCGCCGGCACCGAACGCTAAGCGACCGTACGGCGGAGACAATTTGTTTCGGCGGGAGCCGCGTCGCCGCAAGGGACGGAGGTCTCTGGCGCCGTTCGCATGGCCCCGACGACAGAGGCGGCTGTCGTCAGCGTGATCCGGCGGAGGTGAGCGCCGCGGGGAGGCCCCGTGGCGCTCCGGGGCGTGTCAGCCCATCGTGGAGTTGAAGGCGCCGCCATCCAGCAGCACGTTCTGGCCGACCATGAAGCCGACGTGCTCCGAGCACAGGAACGCGGCCACCTGGCCGAACTCCTCCGGGGTGCCGAAGCGGCCGCGCGGGATCGCCTTCTGCGCGCCCGTCCGAGCCTCGTCGACGGTGATGCCCTCGTTCTTGGAGCGCGCCGTCATCAAGGAGACGATCCGATCCGTGTCGTGCTGACCGGGCAGGATATTATTCATGATGACGCCATGCTTGGCCACTTGCCGCGCCGTGCCGCCGATGAAGCCGGTGAGGCCGGCCCGGGCGCCGTTGGAGAGGCCGATCTGCGGAATTGGCGACTTCACCGAACCGGACGTGATCGACACGACGCGGCCCCAGCCACGCTCGATCATGCCGGGGAGCACCTGCGTGGTGAGCAGGATCGGGGTCAGCATGTTGGCCTCGAACGCGGCCTGCCACTCGGCCCGGCCCCAGTCCGCCCACTGGCCGGGAGGAGGGCCGCCGGCGTTGTTGATCAAGATGTCCGGCTGCGGCTCGGCCTCGAGCACCGCGGCGCGTCCCTCGTCGGTGGTGATGTCGCACGCGACGGCCTTCACCTCGACGCCGTAGGTGTCGGCGAGCTTGGTGGCGGTGGCGTCCAGCGTCTCCTTCGTGCGCGCATTCAGCGTGAGATGGACGCCGGCGGCCGCGAGGGCTTCAGCCGTGCCACGTCCCAACCCCTTCGACGAAGCGCACACGATTGCCCTGCGGCCCTTGATGCCCAGATCCATGATTTCTCCTCGATTGACATGCCTGTCATGCGTGGCATGCCACATCTACGACTGGCAAGCACCCACACTCGAACGCGTGGTCGTCCGTCTCGCCCGTTGCACGAACGGGCGAGACGAAACCGACGCAGCGCCCGCGTTTTTTGTCAAAACATCTTGGCAACGCGGCAGTGATGTGCATTCGTTAAGGATATATGCGGGGCATTTCGAGACGCGCTGCGCGACACGTTATTTTTGAGGTCGAGGCGACTTACGCGACAGCGGGTGGACCGGACCGGATCGAATCGCCGCACCGTTCGCGGCTGGGACCATACGCTGTGGCACGGCGATTGCTGCAGCGGACGAATGCAGGCGCAACCTCAACCACCGATGGCTTGAGCGAGCGGAACAGTGCGCACTTCGGCGCCCGTTCTCGTGCTGTGGTCGCGCGTGCAGCAAGTCGACGTCCGGTGCGGGGCCGGACGCGATGGAGACCGGAGATAGGAGGCCTTTGAATGGCGACAGGCACGGTCAAGTGGTTCAACGGAACCAAGGGGTATGGGTTTATTCAGCCGGACGACGGCGGGGCGGATGTATTCGTCCACATCTCGGCGGTTGAACGCGCGGGGATGACGTCTCTGAACGAAGGCCAGCGCGTATCGTTCGAGCTGTATCAAGATCCCAAGCGTGGCCGGACCTCGGCTGAGCAACTGAAGGCGGTCTAGCCGCCGACGGACGCGTCGGACACCGCCGCGTCCTTACGCAACAACCGACGCCGACGGGCGGACGCTCGCCGGCGCGCTCACAGCCGTTGCACGGCCGCGGGGCCGCGAACCGACCGCCGCCGGAACGGTGCGAACGATGTGCCGCAGCGGGATCACGAGTGGTCGCGCACCAGCTCGGCCATCGCCTCGGCGCCCGCACGTTGGCCCAGCCCGTCCGCCACGCCGGTGCGATCGCCCGCCTTGCGGTTCTGACTGACCTTCCACTTTCCCTCCAGGCTGGTGAGCTCCACCGTCAGCCCGACGATGCCTTTCAACTGCGCCGCCACGAACGGATCGGGCGCATCGCTCACCTGCCAGGGCGTTGCCTCGCGCGCCTCGTGCCGCGCCGTCAGGGCGCTCACCTGCGCGTGCAGCCATGCCGTGTCCTCGATCACGCGCGCCCGGCCGCGGGCCTGGACGATGGCGTAGTTCCACGTCGGCACCACCTTGCCGGTCTCGCGCTTGGTCTCGTACCAGGACGGTGTGATGTAGGCGTCGGCGCCCTGGAAGACGACGAGCACAGGAGCGCCGTCGAGCGCGTGCCACTGGGTGTTGGCGCGCGACAGATGGGCCAGCAGCATGCCGTTGGGCCGAGCCGCCTCGTCGAGCAGGAACGGGATCGGGTTGGCGACGGGGCCATCCTCGCCGTTGGAGATCAGCAGCCCCAGAGGGTGCGCGCGGACGAGGGCCGCGAGAACCTCGGGCCGGTCTTCGCGAAAGTGAGGCGGCTGGTACATGGCGTTGTCCTCGGAGCGGAGGCCACGGCGCGCGCAGCCCCGCGGGCTCTTACCAAGCCTTCGTGGGACGGTCCATGACGGTGCGGCCGAAGAGGCTGGCGGCGAGGTCCACCATCAGCGTCGCCGTGCGCCCCCGCTCGTCCAGGAACGGGTTCAGCTCCACCAGGTCCAGCGAGCGCGACGAGGCCGCACTCGTGGAGCAGCTCCATCGCGAGGTGAGCCTCGCGCACGGTCGCCCCACCGGGCACGGTGGTGCCCACGGCGGGCGCGACGTCCGGGTCGAGGAAGTCGACGTCCAGCGAGACGTGGATGCGCGCGTCGGCCTCGGCGGCACTGCGCACCGCGCGGCGGATCAGCTCGCCCATGCCGAACTCGTCCACCTCGCGCATGTCGTGCACGGTGACGCCGTGGCGCTTCAGCAGCGCGCGCTCGTCCGGGTCGACGGAGCGGATGCCGATCATGGTGATGGTTCGGGGGATCGAGCGGGGTGATCGGCGCGCCGTAGATCACGTCGGCGCCCGCGAGGCCCGAGGCGAGGGCGACCGGGGTGCCGTGCAGGTTGCCGCTCGTCGTGGTGGCGATGGTGTTGAAGTCGGGATGGGCGTCGAGCCACACGATGTGCGTGGGCGCGCCGACGTCCATGATCGCGGCCAGCGAGCCGGCGGCGATGGAATGGTCGCCCCCCAGCAGGATGGGGACGTGGCCCTGGCGGAGCGCCTCTCCGAAGGCCCGCCGCACGGACCGCACCCAGCCGGCGGTTCGGCCGACGCCGTGGGCCGGGGCGATGGGCGGCATCGTCGATCTCGACGACGTCGGGGACGAGGTCGCGATCCTGACCACGATGGTGTGGCCGAGATCGCTCAGCGCTTCGACGAGGCCGGCCGTGCGAGTACGCGGCCGGCCCCATGATGCAGCCACGGCGATAGGTGCCGGCCTCGGTCGGAGCACCCAGCACGGACACCTTCGCCATCACGCTCGTCCGCGACCTCGGTTACGCCGCGAGAACCTCGGCCTTGGCGTTGAGGTGGCTCTCGGCAAGCTTGGAGAGCTTCTTGTCGGCGGCGATGTCGGCGTCAAGGTTCGCCTTCAGGAGCGGGATGGCCTCGTCGTGACCGAGCTGCTTGGCCCAGGCGGCGATGGTGCCGTAGCGGGTGATCTCGTAGTGGCGCATGGCCTGAACCGCGGCGATCATCGCCGCGTCGCGGACCGCCCCGTCCTGCGCCTCGTCCATCAGCTCTTTGGATTCTTCGATGATGCCGTCCATCGCCTCGCAGCGCACGCCGCGGGCGGACTTGTCCGACCTCTCGAACACCTTCTCGAGGTTTTCGATCTGCGCATCGGTGTCTTCGGCTTGGGCGTCGAGCAAGGGTCTTCAGGTCCTCGTTCTCGGCCTTGCGCGCCATCCGGCGGACCAGCTTTCGCGCCCTGCTTCTCCGCGTAGAGGATGTCGCGGAGGAAATGGATGAAGAGGTCGTCGAGCGATTTCATCGCCATTGGTTATGGCTCCTGTAATTTTGGATCTAAACAGGCCAACGCCAAAGTCTATTGCGCAGTTCCGTCGGCGTCTGGTCAGACTGATCGATGACATGGGCGAAGGACCCGCAGACGGTGCCCGGCGCGTCCCGAGGGGGCCGACGCTGCGGCCGTCCGCAGTCCGCGCGCTTGGAACATCGGCGGGCCCTCTCCTCGACGGTCGCGTAGTGGAATTCGTGGCCGCGCAGGTGGCGGGGAGGAGGCCGGCGTCGTGTGTCAGCCGGCGGTAGCCCAGCGTGCGCTCGCGGTGGGCGAAGCTGGTGGTGACGGCAGCAGCCCCGCCATCGCGTGAGGGACGCGCGCCTCGCGTCGACGAGCGTTTCGCCCAGCGCCATGTAGCCGCCGCACTCGCCGTACACCAGCGCGCCGCGCGCGGCCGCCATCGGCAAGGCCCGCCTCGCCAGCGTCTGCCGGCGGCGAGGCGGCCGGCGTGAAGCTCCGGATAGCCGCCCGGGAGGACCACGGCATCGGCGGCAGCGTCCGGCGCCTCGTCCGGCGAGCGGGGAGAACGGGTGCAGGCTCGCGCCCGGCCGCGCGCCACCCGTCGAGGATGTGGGTGTAGGCGAAGGCAGAACGCCTCGTCGGCGGCGATGGCGATGCGCTGGCCGAGCGGCGGCAGGGGCGGGCAGCGGCCGCGGGCGGCCGCGGCGGCGCCGCGCCGAGCGCCTCGACGGCGGCAAGGTCGACACAGCCGGCGAGAGCGGCCGATGGCGTGCGATGCGCTCGGTCGATGTCCGCGTGCTCGCCGGCCTGGTAGAGGCCGAGATGGCGCGAGGGCAGCGCAGCCGCTCGTCGCGCGGACGGTGCCGAGGCAGGGGATGCTGCGTCGCGGCCAGCGCCTCGCGCAGCATCCGCGCGTGCGTGACGCTGCCGACGCGCGTGGCGATCACGCCGGCGACGTCACCGTCGGGTCGAACGTGGCGAAGCCGTGGACGAGCGCCGCGACCGACTGGCTCTGGCGCGCGGCGTCGACCACGAGGACCACCGGCAGCGCCGAAGGCGGGCGACGTCCGCCGTGGAGCCGACGCCGGAGGAGGGGCCGTCGAACAGGCCCATGACGCCCTCCACCACGAGATCGTCCTGGTTGGCGAGGCCGGTGACGAGGGCCGGGACGCATGGCCCAGAGGTCCAGGTTGAGCGCGGGGCGTCCGGCCGCGGCGGCGAGGAAGGCGGTGTCGATGTAGTCCGGCCCGACCTTGGCGGGGTGCACACTGCGTCCCCGGGCGGCGAGCGCGGCGATGAGCCCGGTGGTGACCACGGTCTTGCCCGATCCCGAAGGCGGGGGCGGCGACGATGAACCTCACGAGCCTACCACTGGTCGAAACGGCGCCATCGTCGCCATTGCTTCTCGCCGACCGTGCAGTCCGACCGGCACCGGCTGCCTGTGGCCGCGTAACTGGGCGCGTTTGCACCCTGGGCTGGGCGCCGGCGATCTCCAGGATCAGTTTGCGGCGGATCGCCTGCCGAACTGCGCCTGCTCGTCCACGGTGATCATGAACGCGCCGAAGCCGCCGATCACGCAGTCCTCGTAATAGCGTCGAGGTTCTCGATGTGGAAAAAATCCGCCGCGGATCGCGCTCGCTTGATCATGATCGGCAGGCCGTTGATGGTGATGCCCTCGGCGCAGCACGCTGTCGCGCGCGGCGGTCACCGCGGGGCCCATGTTGTTGGGGCCGTCGCCGGACACGTCGATGACGCGGCGCATGCCGTCGATCCCGTTGTCGAACATCGCCGCGCTCATGATGAGGGCGCGACGAGATCGACGTGCGCCGCATGCGGCCGATGGGCGCCGCCTCCGAGCGCCTCGGCGAACGCGTCCGCCTCGGCCTGCGAGCTCGATGATGGTCCACGGCACGACGGTGCGCTGCAAGCCCGACGCCCGGCCCACTCGACGTAGGTGACCGCGATACGGCCCCAGTCCCCGCGGCGGATGGCGGTCGACCACCTCCGGATCGCGGATGGCGTCGACGTAGCCCTCGCGCTGCAGGCTCTGCTCGTCGAGGTCCATCGACCACGAGACGTCGACGGCGAGAACCAGCTCGACGTCGACCACCGGAGGGATGGCTTGGGACCGTGCATCGGGGATCCAGAGCAGGCTAAGGTAAAAGGCAGATACGATCGCGCGCAGCATCCCAGACTCCATGAATGCTATGGACTGATGGATACCCCTCGGGGCGTGCCTTAGCCGTCTATGCGACCTTCATACCAAGGTGACCCGCCGGCGGGGGACGGTCAATGCAATCGAGGGGAGTGATGAGGCCACCCGAACACAACGATGACGCGAATCGGCCGCTGCGTTCCGGGTGGACCACAGGCGCTTGCGCCACCGCGGCCGCCAAGTCCGCCTATGCCGCCTTGCTGACGGGGGCGTTCCTGGATCCAGTCACGATTGCGCTGCCGCGCGGCGGTGAGGCGGCCTTCGCGCTGGCCCGGGAGTGGTGCTCGCACGACGCCGCAACGGCAGGCGTCATCAAGGACGCCGGCGACGATCCCGACGTCACCCACGGCGCCCTGATCCTCGCCACCGTGCGCCGCGCCGGTGAGGGTGTGACGTTTTGCGCCGGCGAGGGTGTCGGCACGGTGACGCGGGCGGGACTGCCGGTCGCGGTGGGCGAGCCTGCCATCAACCCGGTGCCGCGCGCCATGATCACCGCCGCGCTCACCGAGGTCTCCAACCAGTGCGGCGTGCCGCTTGCCGCCGAGGTGACGCTCTCGATCCCCGGTGGCGAGGCGCTGGCGGCCAAGACGTGGAACCCGCGGCTGGGGATCGTCGGCGGACTGTCGGTGCTGGGGACCACCGGGATCGTTACGCCTTACTCCTGCGCGGCTTGGATCCACTCCATCCACCGCGGCATCGACGTGGCGCGCGCGGCCGGCCTGACACATGTCGCGGCGGCGACGGGGTCGACCTCCGAGCGTACCGCCCAGGCGGTGCTTGGCCTGCCGGACATGGCGATGATCGACATGGGCGACTTCGCCGGCGGGTTGCTGAAGTACATGCGGAGGCATCCGGTGGCGCGGCTGACCATCGCCGGCGGCTTCGGCAAGCTGACCAAGCTGGCCGCCGGCGCGATGGACCTCCACTCCGCCCGCAGCCAAGTGGACCACGAACGCCTCGCCGCCTGGACGCGCGAGGCCGGTGGCAGCGAGGCCGCCGCCGCCGCGGTCGCCGCCGCGCCCACCGCCATGGCCGCGCTGGAGATCTCCCGCCAGCAGGGGATCGATCTTGCGGCGGTCGTCGCTTTGCGCGCAGGATCGGCTGCAAAGGAACGTCTCGCCGGGGCATCCGTTGGCGTTGACGTGATGGTGGTCGATCGCGCGGGGCACGTCGTGGCGCATGGCTAAAATTCTGCTTCTCGGCGGGACTGAGGAAGCGCGGCGCACGGCGGAGATGCTGGACGCCCAAGGGGCGAGCTTTATCGTCTCGCTGGCGACCGCCGCGGCGGAGCGCTATCCCGGCGACGAGCGGCGCGGCGGCTTCGGCGGCGAGGACGCCATGGTCGCCTTCATAGAGAACGAGGGCGTGGAGGTCGTCGCCGACGCGACGCACCCGTTCGCGGCGACGATCAGTCCGATGGCAAAGCGCGCCGCCCGCCGCGCCCACGTGCGCTACCTGCGGATGGAGCGCCGGCCCTGGCGCCGTTCGTCGTCCGACCGTTGGGTCGATGTGCGCTCGCTGCAGGAGGCGGCCGATACGCTGGACAATGGCTCGGTCGTCTTCCTGACCGTCGGCAGCGGTGGCCTGCAGCCCTTCCTCATGCGCCGCGACCTGAACCTGGTGGTCCGCACGATCGAGGCGCCCGACATCGGCACCCGGCGCGACGTCATCGTCATTCGCGATCGCGGCCCGTTCACGGTGGAGGACGAGCGCGCGCTGTTCGCCCGCTACAAGTTCGACGCGATGGTCACAAAGAATTCGGGCGGCGACGCCACCGCGGCCAAGCTGGTGGCGGCCCGCGAGCGGCGCATGCGCGTTTACATGGTGAAGCGCCCGCGCGGGCAGCCGCTGGTCAACTGCCGCACACCCGAGCAACTGGTGCGCCGCCTGCGCCGGTACATGTAGCGGCCACGGCGGCCGCCCGGCGCTGGATGGCTGCCCGGGCGAGCCGCGCTAAAGGATCGCCGGCAGGTTGAGACCCTTCTCGCGCGCGGTCTCAAGGGCGATGTCGTATCCGGCGTCGGCGTGGCGCATGACGCCGGTGGCCGGATCGTTCCACAGGACGCGCTCCAGGCGCCTGGCGGCCTCCGGCGTCCCGTCCGCCACCACCACCATGCCGGCGTGCTGCGAGTAGCCCATGCCGACGCCGCCGCCGTGGTGGAGCGACACCCATGTCGCCCCGGATGCGGTGTTGAGGAGGGCGTTCAGCAGCGGCCAGTCGCGACACCGCGTCCGAGCCGTCCTTCATCGCCTCCGTCTCGCGGTTGGGCGAGGCCACCGATCCGCTGTCCAGGTGGTCGCGGCCGATGACGATGGGCGCCTTCACCGCGCCTGACGCCACCAGCTCGTTGAACGCGAGACCCAGGCGGTGCCGGTCGCCCAGGCCGACCCAGCAGATCCGCGCGGGCAGGCCTTGGAACGCGATGCGCTCCCGCGCCATGTCGAGCCAGTTGTGGAGGTGCGTGTCGTCCGGCATCGCGCTCTTTGACCGCCTGATCGGTGCGGTAGATGTCCTCCGGGTCGCCCGACAGCGCCGCCCAGCGGAACGGTCCGACGCCGCGGCAGAAGAGCGGGCGGATGTAGGCCGGGACGAAGCCGGGGAAGGAGAACGCCTCGGCCAGCCCTTCGTCCTTCGCCACCTGGCGGATGTTGTTGCCGTAGTCGATCGTCGGCACGCCCATGTTGTGGAACGCCACCATCGCCGCGACGTGCGTCGTCATCGAGGCGCGTGCGGCCTTCTCCACCGCGTCCGGATCGCTCTGGCGCTTTTCGCGGTGCTCCTCGATGGTCCAGCCCGCGGGGAGGTAGCCGTTGATCGGGTCGTGCGCCGAGGTCTGGTCGGTGACGATGTCGGGCCTCACGCCGCGCCTGACCAGCTCCGGGAAGACTTCGGCCGCGTTGCCGAGGAGGCCGACGGATTTCGCCTCGCCGGCGGCCGTCCACCGCTCGATCATCGCCAGCGCCTCGTCCAGCGAGTCGGCTCGTCTCGTCGACGTATCGGGTCTTCAGGCGCATCTCGATGCGGGTCGGGTCGCACTCCACCGCGAGGCAGCAGGCGCCGGCCATCACCGCCGCGAGGGGTTGCGCGCCGCCCATGCCGCCCAGGCCGCCGGTGAGGATCCAGCGGCCCTTGAGGTCGCCGCCGTAATGCTGGCGCCCCGCCTCGGCAAAGGTCTCGTAGGTGCCCTGCACGATGCCCTGGCTGCCGATGTAGATCCAGGAGCCGGCCGTCATCTGCCCGTACATCATCAGCCCGGCACGATCGAGCTCGTGGAAGTGCTTCCAGGTCGCCCACTCGGGCACGAGGTTGGAGTTGGCGAGCAGGACGCGCGGCGCATCGGCGTGCGTGCGGAAGACGCCGACGGGCTTGCCGGACTGGACGAGCAGCGTCTCCTCCGGCCCCAGCGCCTTCAGCGACGCGGCGATGCGGTCGAAGTCGCTCCCAGGTGCGCGCCGCGCGGCCGATGCCGCCATAGACCACGAGTTCGGCCGGGTTCTCCGCCACCTCCGGGTCGAGGTTGTTGCACAGCATGCGGAAGGCGGCCTCCGCGCCCCAGGTGGCGCAGGTCTTCTCGGCGCCCCGGTCGGCCCGCACCGGCGGGCGGTTGTGGCCGAGGCGGCTCATGCGGTGCACCGTTCGGCCGCGGCGGCGAGCCCCTCGGCCACTCGCGCCAAAACCTCGCCGATGAAGGCGCCGCCTTCGCGGTTGAGACCGAAGGGCGGCGCCTCCTCCATGTAGAGCGACTGCGCCATCTCGATCTGCACGGCGTGGACGTTCTGCGCCGGCTGGCCGTGGTGCCGCACCGTCCAGCCGCCGCGGAAGCGCCCGTTGAGGACCGTCTCGGCGGATTCGCGGAAGAGGCGCGTGGCGACCTCCTCGAACACGGGCGCGCACGTCTTGGTGTAGTCGGTGCCGACGTTGAAGGGCGTCAGCGTCCCCTCGAAGAGGCGCGGCACCACCGAGCGGATCGAGTGCACGTCGAACAGGACGGCGATGCCGTGCTTCTCCTTGAGGCGGTAGAGCTCGCCCGCCAGCGCCTCATGGTAGGGCGCGTGGTAGGAGAAGCGGCGCTCGTCGATATCGGCTGTGGTCGGCTCAGCGCCCTCTTTCCAGATCGGCTTGCCGTCGAAATCGGTCAGCGGGATCAGGTCCGTGGTCGCCTGGCCGGGGTAGAGCGAGGCGCCGGACGGATCGCGGTTGGCGTCGATCACATAGCGGTGGAAGCCCGCGCAGACGACGCTCGCGGGCCCCGTCAGGCCTTTGGCGATGGTGTCGATGTGCCAGTCGGCATCGGCCAGCAGCGCGCCGTTGGCGTTCAGCCGGTCGGCGATGTCCTCCGGCACGCTCAGCGACGCATGCGGGACGGAGATAAGGACCGGCCCCTCGCCCTCGATCAAGGTGAAGGGGGTCGTCATGGGCAATGTCTGGCGGTCATGGTCAAAGCTCCAGTGGCGCGAGGCCGGCGGCGCGCGACAGCGGTCCCGCGAGTAGGGTTTTGGCGGCGGCGATGTCGGGCGCGATGGGTCGGTCGTCGCCCAGCACGGGGACGGCTTCGCGCAGGGCGGCGTGAGCGGCTTGCAGGGCGGGGCTCGTGGCCAGCGGCTTGCGCAGGTCGATCCCCTGGCCCGCCGCGAGCGCCTCGATGGCGATGATACCGGCGAGGTTCTCGGCCATCGGCAGCAGCCGCCGCGCGCCGTGGCAGGCCATCGACACGTGGTCCTCCTGGTTGGCGGACGTCGGCGTGGAGTTCGTCGAGGCGGGCGCGGCGCGCTGGCGGTTCTCGCTCATCAGCGCGGCGGATGTCACCTCGGCGATCATGAGCCCCGAGTTGAGGCCCGGCCGCGGCGTCAGGAAGGCGGGCAGGCCGAAGGAGAGCGCCGGGTCCACCAGCAGCGCGATACGGCGCTGGGCGATGGAGCCGATCTCCGCGATGGCGAGCGCGAGTCTGGTCGGCGGCGAAGGCCACCGGCTCGGCGTGGAAGTTGCCACCGGACACGATCGACCCGTCGGACAGGATGAGCGGGTTGTCGGTGACGGCGTTGGCTTCGATCGCCAGCGTCCGCGCGGTGAAGACGAGGAGGTCGACGCAGGCGCCCAGCACCTGCGGCTGGCAGCGCAGGCAGTAGGGGTCCTGCACGCGCTCGTCGCCCTCGCGGTGGCTCTCGCGGATCTCCGAGCCCTCCAGCAGCGACGCCAGCCGTGCGGCGACGGCGATCTGGCCCGCGTGGCCGCGCAGCGCGTGGATCTCGGCGCGGAAGGGCTGGGTGGAGCCCATCGCGGCATCGGTCGACATCGCCCCCGTCACCATCGACGCCTCGGCCAGCCGCCACGCCTCGAAGAGGCCCGCGAGCGCGAGCGCGGTCGACACCTGCGTGCCGTTGATGAGGCCGAGCCCTTCCTTGGCGGCGAGGCGGATCGGCGAGAGCCCGCAGGCGGCGAGCCCGTCCGCGGCCGGCATCACGCGGCCGGCGACCGTCACCTCGCCCATGCCCATCAACGTCCGCCGCCATGTGGGCGAGCGGGGCGAGGTCGCCCGAGGCGCCGACCGAGCCCTGCCCCGGCACCACCGGCAGGCAGTCCCGCTCCAGCATGTCGTGGATGAGGCGGATGGTCTGCCACCGGACGCCCGACGCGCCGCTCGCCAGCGACTCCACCTTCGTCGACATCACCAGCCGCATCACCGCGGGTGGCAGCGGGTCGCCCGACGCCGGCCGAGTGCGACATGATGAGGTTGCGCTGCAGCGTCTCCACGTCGTCGCGGCCGATGCGGGTGGAGGCGAGCTTTCCGAACCCGGTGTTGATGCCGTAGATCGCGCGGTCGCCGGCGGCGGCCTCTGCCACGCGTGCGGCGCCGGCCTGGACCCGCGCCTCGGCCTCGTCGGTGAGGGCGGGGACCGTCGCATCGTCGTAGAGGGCGCGCAGGTCGGTGAGGCTGAGGGGCATCAGGGCTCTCGCGTTAAGTCGGCTCGCCGCCGATCAGCCGTCGGTGCAGCGGGTTGTAGCCGATCCGGTAGACGAGCTCGGCCGGCTGCGCGCACCGACCATATCGCGATGTCGGCCCGTTTGCCGGGCTCCAGGGTGCCGATCTCGTTCTGCCAGCCCGAGCGCGGCGGCGGCATCGCGCGTCGTCCCGGTGAGCGCCTCCTCGGGCGTGAGGCGGAAGAGCGTGGCGGCCATGTTCATCGCCAGCAGCAGCGAGGTGAGCGGCGAGGAGCCGGGGTTGCAGTCGGTCGCCACCGCCATGCGAACGCCGTGCCGGCGCAGCGCGTCGATGTCCGGCATCCGGTCCTGGCGCAGAGTGTAGAACGCGCCCGGCAGCAGCACGGCGACGGTGCCGGCCGCGCCCATGGCGGCGGCGTCTGCGTCGGTCAGAAATTCCAGGTGATCGGCCGAGAGGCCGCCGCTCCGCGCCACCAGCGCCGCCCCGCCGGAGTGGGAGAGCTGCTCGGCGTGGAGTTTGACGGGAAGGCCGAGGGCCCGCGCGTGCTCGAAGACGCGCGGCCATCTCGTCGGCGGAGAAGGCAATCCCCTCGCAGAAGCCGTCGACGGCGTCGACCAGCCCCTCGGCGTGCGCGCTGGCGAGGCCGGCGATCACCACCTCGTCGAGATAAGCGCGCACGGTCGGTGTCCGGCGGCAGGGCGTGCGCGGCGAGCCAGCTCGTCACCACCTTGACGGGGCGCACCTCGCCGATGCGACGGGCGACGCGCAGCATCTTCATCTCGTCGGCCACGCTGAGGCCGTAGCCGGACTTGATCTCGATGGTGCCGACACCCTCGGCGATGAGGTGGTCGACGCGGGGCAGGGCGGCGGCGAGAAGCGCGTCCTCATCGGCCTCGCGCGTGGCGCGCATGGTGGAGAGGATGCCGCCGCCGGCCCGCGCGACCTCCTCGTAGGTGGCCCCCTCGAGGCGCATCTCGAACTCGCCCGCCCGATCGCCGCCGAAGACGATGTGGGTGTGGCAGTCGACGAGCGCCGGGGTGACGAGGCGGCCGCCGACGTCCGTCAGCGCCAGGCCGGAATACTCCGACGGCAGCTCGCCCGCGGGGCCGACCCAGTCGATCGCGCCGTCGGTGAAGGCGACCGCGCCGTCCGGCACGAGGCCATATCGCTCGCCGCCCTCGCTCATCGTGGCCACTGGCCCACCGACGATCACGCCGTCCATGCTAGATCTCCTGTCCGCGGCGAGCACACTCGCTGTCCCACGGTCCGTCAAGGGGATGTGAACAATGACGACGATCCATGCACGGCAGGCTCTGACGGCGGACGGGTGGCAGACAGACGTTGCCGTCGCGATCGGCGCGGACGGGCGCATCGTCAGCGTGGGCGCGGCGGAGGCCACCGATGCGGACGCGGCGACCCGGGTGGACATCCTGCTGCCGGCGCTCGCCAACGTCCACAGCCACGCCTTTCAGCGGGCGATGGCGGGGCTGACGGAGTACGCCACCGGCTCCAGCGACGACTTCTGGTCCTGGCGCAAGCTGATGTACACCTTCCTGGACGCGCTGACGCCGGAGGATGTGGAGGCCATCGCCGCGGGCGTGCAGATGGAGATGCTGGAGGCGGGCTACGCCGCCATCGGCGAGTTCCACTACCTCCACAACGCCCCAGGCGGCGCGCCCTATGACGATCCGTCCGAGCTGTCGCAGCGCATCGTCGCGGCGGCCGAGGCGAGTGGGATCGGCCTGACGCTCCTGCCGGTGATCTACATGCAGGGCGGGTTGGACGGGCGGGCGCTCGCAGGGCGGGCAGCGCCGCTTCTCCACCAGCCTCGAGCATTTCGCGGCGATCCACGCGGGCGCCGTCCAAGGCGATGGGGGCGCTGCCGGCCGATGCGGTTCTCGGCGTGGCGCCGCACTCGCTCCGCGCGGTTCCGGCGTCCGCCTTCGCCGAGATCGGGCACTACGGCGGGCCGCGCCACATCCACGTCTCGGAGCAGACGGGCGAGGTGGAGGAGGTCCGCGCCGCCACCGGCACCACGCCCATCGCCGCGCTGGCGGACATCGTCGACATCGCGGGGTGGACGCTGATCCACTGCACGCACGCGACGCCCGCCGAGTTGGAGATGATGGTGCGCACCCGGGCGCGGGCCGGCCTGTGCCCCATCACCGAGAGCAACCTCGGCGACGGCATATTCGACGCGGCGGGCTTCCTGGCGGCGGGCGGCGCGTTCTGCGTCGGGTCCGACAGCAACGTGCGCATCGCCATGAGCGAGGAGCTGCGCACCATGGACTACAGCCAGCGTCTCGCGCTGCGACGGCGCAATCCGCTGGCGACGGCGGCGCGCTCGTCCGGCCGCGTGCTCTACGAGGGCGCGGCGCAAGGCGGGGCGGCGGCGCTCGGCCGTCCGGCTGGCGAGATTGCACCGGGCGCGCTGGCCGATCTGGTCGCGCTCGGCGGCGAGAACGTGCATCTGGCCGGCCTCACCGGCGACACGGTGCTCGACGCGCTGATCTTTGCCGGGGACGACCGCGCGGTCCGCGACGTGTGGAGCGCCGGGCGACATGTGGTGCGCAGCGGACGGCATGTCGCGCGCGAAACGATCGCGCCGCGCTTCGAGGCCTGCCTGGCAAGGCTGCGCGCCGCCGCGTGACGCAACCTTGAGCGGGGGGCCTCAGTCGCGGCGCGTCTTCTCGACGAGGGCGATGAGATCGAGCACCGTCTGGCGCTGGGCGGCGGCGTCGCCCGAGGCGACAGCCTCCTCGACACAACGCCCGGCGTGGTCGTCGACGATGAGTGTCTCCACGCCTTTCAGCGCCGAGCGGATAGCCGCCGTCTGGGTCAGCACGTCGACGCAGGGGCGTTCGTCCTCGACCATCCGCACCACGCCCCGGACCTGGCCCTCCAGTCGCGCCAGTCGCCGCAGCACGGTCTCCTTGTTCGACGTCTCGCTCATGGTGCCTCTGGGTCGTGGCGGCGCCCGAATCCTGCCGCGGCGCGCGTCCTGCCGGGCGGGGAACCAGTCCCGCGGTGTGTGGTCGGACTATATCGGCCCATGGTACTGGGCGGGCTCCCAAGGGTCGAGATGGCGCCGATGGGGAGCGATCGAGCGAGCTGCATCGCGACGGACCGTGCGACGGCCCACTGCGCTGCATCAAGGCCGCGAGCGTCGAGGATGGAATTCTTCGTCGCCTTCTCCGTGAAGGCGCGGGCGATCCAGAAGCTGCGCGACGTCGAAGCCTTCGTGAACCAGTTCCTCGGTGAGGACCTCCCCGCCCAGCGCTGGGTGCCCGACGCCTTCAGCTATCCGTTCGCGGAGGCGCGTACGCCGGCATCGGCATGGTGGCGGGCGCCCCGTTCACGCCGGTGGTGGCACCGGTCGGCCTCTTCATCGGCACCATCGGCGCCATCTCGGTCGTCAAGGCCGTGTACATCGTCAAGCGCGCACTGAAATGCGCCTGCGTCGGCGGCGGCTCGAACGTGCCGCTGGGGGTGATCTGCCTGTTGGAGAACATCGGCATGGCGCTGCTGGCGGCCTGGATGCTCGGCGAGTGGGCGTGGCTCTGAGGGGACCCGCGCCCGCCTCGGGACACCGCGATTTTCGACGCGCGGCCGCGACGCAACGGGTTGCAATCGCGGCCGCCGAAGGGCACGTACCTGCCTCATCCTACCTGCATCCGTAGGCAGTGAGTGGGCAGAGAGACCCTATGATTACTGTTACCTTCCCCGATGGCGCCTCCCGTGAATTCGAGGCCGGCGTCTCCGGCGCGGACATCGCCGCGTCGATCTCCAAGTCGCTGTCGAAAAAGGCCGTCGCCGTCGTCGTCGACGGCACGCTGGTCGATCTCGCCGATCCGATCGGCCATGACGCCAACGTCAAGATCGTCACCCGCACGGACGACGAGGCGCTCGAGCTGATCCGCCACGACACCGCACACGTGATGGCCGAGGCCGTTCAGGAGCTGTGGCCGGGCACGCAGGTGACCATCGGCCCCGTCATCAAGGACGGCTTCTACTACGACTTTTATCGCGACACGCCGTTCTCGACCGACGATCTGGAGAAGATCGAGGCGAAGATGCGCGAGATCATCAAGCGCAACGCCGCCTTCACCAAGACGGTGGTGCCGCGCAACGAGGCGCGCGAGATCTTCCGCAAGATGGGCGAGGGCTTCAAGGTCGAGCTGGTCGACGCCATCCCCGAGGATCAGGACGTCAAGCTCTATCACCAGGGCGAGTGGTTCGACCTTTGCCGCGGGCCGCACATGGTGGCGACCGGGCACATCGGCGACGCCTTCAAACTGATGCGCGTGGCCGGCGCCTACTGGCGCGGCGATTCCAACCGCGAGCAGCTGACCCGCATCTACGGCACCGCATGGGCCGACAAGAAGGGGCTCGACGCCTACCTCCACATGCTGGAGGAGGCCGAGAAGCGCGACCACCGTCGCCTCGGCCGCGAGATGAACCTCTTCCACTTCCAGGAGGAGGCGCCGGGCGCGGTCTTCTGGCACGAGAAGGGGTGGCGGGTCTTCCAGGACCTCGTCAACTACGTGCGCCGCCGCAACGAGGCCGCCGGCTACCACGAGGTGAACACGCCCGAGCTGATGGACATCTCCCTGTGGGAGGCGTCCGGCCATGCCGAGAAGTTCGCCGAGAACATGTACCTGACGCAGACGCCGGACGAGCGCACCTACGCGATCAAGCCGATGAACTGCCCGGGCCACGTCCAGGTGTTCAAGAACGGCCTGCGCTCCTACCGCGAGCTGCCGCACAAGGTCGCCGAGTTCGGCAAGGTCCACCGCTACGAGGCGTCCGGTGCCCTCCACGGGCTGATGCGCGTGCGGGCCTTCACCCAGGACGATGCCCACGTCTTCTGCACCGAAGAGCAGATCGCGGCCGAGTGCCTGAAGATGAACGACCTGATCCTGTCCATCTACGAGGACTTCGGGTTCGACGACGTCATCATCAAGTTCTCGGACCGGCCCGAGGTGCGCGTCGGCGAGGACGAAGTGTGGGACCGCTCCGAGAAGGCGCTGATCGACGTCCTGAACTCGACCGGCCGTCCGTGGTCCACCAACGTCGGCGAGGGCGCGTTCTACGGCCCGAAGCTCGAGTACACCCTGCGCGACGCCATCGGCCGCGAGTGGCAGTGCGGCACCGTGCAGGTGGACCTCAACATGCCCGGCCGCCTCGGCGCCTTCTACATCGGCCCCGACGGCGAGAAGCACACGCCCGTCATGCTGCACCGGGCGATGGTCGGCTCGCTGGAGCGCTTCCTCGGCATCCTGATCGAGAACTTCGCCGGTCATATGCCGATGTGGCTCTCGCCGATGCCGGTGATGGTCGCCACCATCGTCTCCGATATCGACGGCTACGCGGTGCGAGGTGCGCCGCGCGCTGGAAGCGGCCGGCATCCACGCCGAGACCGACCTGCGCAACGAGAAGATCAACTACAAGGTCCGCGAGCATTCCGCCGCCAAGGTGCCGGTGATCGCTGTGGTCGGCGCGCGCGAGGCGGAGGAGCGGACGGTCAACGTGCGCCGCCTCGGCTCGCGGTCGTCCGAGACGGTGCCGCTCGACGCGTTCGTGGCGATGATCGCGCGCGAGACCACCCCGCCGGACGTGCGCCGTGCGGCCGAGGCCCGCACCCGCGCGGGCGCCGCCAAGGACCAGCGCATCGACGTCGTCGAGGTGTTCGAGGGCTTCGTCGTGAACGACGCGGTGCAGGGCCGCTCGTCCGACCTCTACGCCACACGTGAGGAGGCGGTCGAGACCGCCCGCCGTATCCTCACCGAGCGTGGCGGCGGCAGTGTGTCGATCTCCACCCTCGCCGGAGAGACCGATCGGGTGACGGTCGAAGGGGCCGACGCCGCGAAGTAGGGGCCAACAACCGGGTGCTCGGGTGCGGCGCTGTGCCCAGCGGACGCGCAGGGGGACTCGGGCTTCACCAAGGAACAGTGGCGTGCCTGTCCCTCGGACCCAGCCGTCGCGAAGAATGCCATGAACCGGACGGCGCGGCTGCGCAAGGCACGCTGCGCTTCTTCGGCCTTGCACAGCCGCGCCGTCCTGGTTCCTGTCGGGCATCGCGACGGCTGGCTCCGAGGAACAGGCACAACGCCGAGGCCGTGGTCGCGCCTCGCAAGGGTGCCTGGGGCGGCGCCGTCGCCAGGGAATGAGGACGGCTTTCGCGGGTTGTCAGGATTGGTGCTAGTGCACATATTCTGAGGCCGGCGCTGCAGTCCCGCGCGCCGTAGGTCGGTGCCGCCGGCCTGCACTCGCCGCAGCAAAGGACTGGCCCATGGTCACCTACAACGTGCTCGACCTTTCGCCGATCCCCGAAGGCGGGACCGCCGCGGACGCTCTCAGCCGCTCCACCGATCTCGCCCAACACGCCGAAGCCTGGGGTTTCAGCCGTTTCTGGGTCGCCGAGCACCACAATATGCCCGGCATCGCCAGTTCCGCGACGGCGGTGCTGATCGGTCACCTCGCCGCCAACACGAGCACGATCCGCGTCGGCTCGGGTGGGATCATGCTGCCCAACCACGCCCCGCTGATGGTCGCGGAGCAGTTCGGCACCCTGGAGACGCTCTACCCCGGTCGCATCGACCTCGGCCTCGGGCGCGCACCAGGCACCGATCAGGCCACCGCCCGCGCGCTGCGCCGCTACGCCGACCAGGCCGACCAGTTCCCGCAGGACGTCGCAGAGCTGATCGCCTTCCTCGATTCGCGGCCCGGCGAGACGCGGGTTGCGGCGATCCCCGGCGCGGGGACGCAGGTTCCGGTGTGGATCCTCGGCTCGTCCACCTTCGGCGCCGAGCTCGCCGCACTGATGGGGCTGCCGTACGCCTTCGCCTCGCACTTCGCGCCGAACATGCTGGAGGACGCCATCGCGGTGTACCGCCGCAATTTCCGTCCCTCCGACCGCCTCGCCAAGCCGCGCTTCGCCATGGCGGTCAACGTCTATGCCGCCGAGACCGATGAGGAGGCGCATTACCTGCGCTCCTCGCAGATGCAGGCGATCGCCAACCTGCGCTCCGGCCGGCCCGGCCCGCTGCCGCGCCCGGTGAGCGATGTCTCGGCGGTGATCAGCCCCAACATGATGCCGCTGGTGGAGGGCATGCAGCGCGTGGTTGCCGTCGGCGCGCCGGCGACGGTGCGCCAGAGCCTCGCCGCCATTACCGCGCGCTACCAGCCGGACGAGATTTTCGTCGTCTCGGCGATCCACGATCATGCGGCGCGGCTGACGTCGACGCGCCTTGCCGCCGAGGCGCTGGCCGAACTCTCCGCCGCCGCCGCCGCGCAGTGAGGCGGCCGGCGGGCGCGCCATCGACAAATGCCGCTGCGCCCGCCATTGAGGACCCCGCTTTGATCATGCGGGAGCGGGCCCTTGCCCCATAGCGTTCCGCCTGCGGCTGCGCCGTCGCAGGTCTCCACGGCGTTGCTGGACCTCGGCGAACGGACCCAGGGAGAGGCGCCGGCGCCGCGCTTCCAGCGCAGTGTCGGGGCGGCGGCGGTGACGGTCGTCGATTTCGGCGGGCGCGGCCACGACTCGCACCGTGCGCCAGTCCGGCTCGGCCAAGCTGCGCTTTCCGCGGGTGGGCCCGCGCGGCGGCAGCACCATCGAGGCAATGGTGCTCAACACCTCCGGCGGCCTCGCCAGCGGCGACCGCTTCTCCACCGAAATGGCCGCCGATGCGCACCACCTGACCGTCTCCACCCTCGCCTGCGAGCGCGTCTACCGGTGTGAGGAGGCACCCGCCGAAGTCGACCAGGTGATCCGGGTTGGCGCGGCGGGCGACCTGCGCCACCTGCCGCAGCCGACCATCCTCTTCGCCGGCGCGAAGCTCCGCCGCCATACACTGGTGGATGTGGCGGAGGGGGGCAGCCTCACGCTATGCGAGGGGCTGGTGCTGGGGCGCGAGGCCATGGGGGAGACGGTCGTCAGCGCCGACGTGCACGACCGCATCGAGCTGCGCATCGGTGGCCGGCTCGTGTTCGTCGATGCGTTCGGCCTCGACGATGCGGTGTTGGCGCGCTCCGGCGGGCCGGCCGCGCTGGGCGGCGTGCGCGGCGTCGGCCTCGTCCTGCACATCGGTCCCCGGCCGTCGAGCGGTGAGGGGGGCGCCGAGGTTGCCCGCGCGGCCCTCGCTGGGGCCGCCGTGCGGTGGGGGGCAAGCGATATGGGTGACTTAACGGTCGTGCGAGTTCTTGCGCCCGGCCACACAAGTTTGCAGGATGCGCTCGGCCGGGCGGTGGTTGCGCTGTCCGGCGCGCCGCTGCCGCGCGCCTGGCAGCTCTGATGCGGGCGGCCGGTCGCCCGCGCAATCGTAGGACGGCCGCATGAACCTTTCGCCGCGGGAGAAGGACAAGCTCCTCATTTCCGTCGCTGCCGACGTGGCGCGCCGCCGGCGCGAGCGCGGCGTCAAGCTCAACTATCCCGAGGCGATCGCCCTCATCTCCGATTTCATCATGGAAGGCGCGCGCGACGGCCGGACCGTCGCCGACCTGATGGAAGCCGGCGCCAACGTCATTCCCAGGGACGCGGTGATGGAGGGGATCGCCGAGATGATCGACCACGTCCAGGTGGAAGCGACCTTCCCGGACGGCACCAAGCTCGTCTCCGTCCACAATCCGATCCGGTGACCCCATGCTCGAGCTGAAGCCCAATTGCGAATGCTGCGACCGCGACCTGCCGCCGTCGTCGCCGGACGCCCGCATCTGCACCTACGAGTGCACCTTCTGCGCCGATTGCGTGGACGGGCCGCTCGGCGGAACGTGCCCCAACTGCGGGGGCGAGTTCGTCGCGCGCCCGATCCGCCCGGACCATATGCTGGCCAAGCACCCGGCCTCGTCGAAGCGCGTTCTCGGTAAGCGGGCCGACTGCGTCGCCCTGCGAGGCGCGGCATGATCCCCGGCGAGGTCATCACCGCCGAGGGTGAGATCGAGCTGAACGCCGGCGCGGACGTGCTCGAGGTGGCCGTCGCCAACACCGGCGACCGTCCGATTCAGGTCGGCTCCCACTACCATTTCTACGAGGCCAATGGCGCGCTTTCCTTCGACCGAGAGGCGACCCGCGGCCGCCGGCTCGACATCCCCGCCGGCTCCGCCACACGCTTCGAGCCGGGCCAGGAGCGGACGGTGCGGCTGATCCCCTACGGCGGGTTGCGCATCGTCCACGGCTTCAACGCCAAGGTCGCCGGTTCTCTCGACTGATCGGCGGCTGCCCCCAGTCTCGTCGGGCTTGGCCGGGCCTGAGCCCGGTGGCGCGCCGGGCCTTGGCGGCGGCGCCTCGGAGCGCCATGTGGCTGACCTCACGGGGGCGGGCATGCACATCTTCGTTTCGGGCGCTGGCCCGGTTGGGCTGTCGGCGGCGATCGCGCTGGCGGCTCGCGGCCACGAGGTCACCATCGCCGACCGCGACGCCGGCGTGACCGAAGAGGCCCGCGCCGTCGGGGTCAGTCGCAACTCGCTGTCGCTCCTCTCCCATTGCGGCGCGACGGCGCAGATCATGGCGCGGGCGGAGGTCGTACGCACCGCGCGCATCGTGCGCGATGGGGAGACGCTGACCCGCCTCAAGATCCCGGGTCAGGACCGCCGCCGCCCGAGCATCGTCGCACTTCCGCAAAGCGCCACCGAGCGGATTCTGCATGACGTTCTGACTAGGTACGGCGTTTCCGTCCTGTGGCAGCACGAGACCACCGGCCTGGCCCAGTCGGCAGACGCCGTCGAGGTGGAGCTGACGCACCGCGAGACGGGGGTGACGCGGACGGTGCGCGCCGACTACGCGTTTGGTGCCGACGGCTCGCACTCGGCCGTGCGCCGGCTCCTCAATATCGACTTTCCCGGCCGCACCCTCGACGACACCTGGAGTGTCGCCGACGCGGAGTGCGAGTTTCCTTGGCCCGACCAGGTCTGCGCCGTCATGTCGGACACGGGCGCGGTGGCGGTGATCATCACAATCGGCGAAGGCCGGCACAGGCTGATCTCCAACCGCCCCGACGTGGTCGAGATCGCGCGCGGGCTGATGCCGGTCCGCAACGTGCTGCGGGAGAGCACCTTTCACGTCGATCTCCGCGCCGCCGAGGTGATGGGAGTGGGCCGCGTGTGCCTGGGCGGCGACGCGGCCCACGTCCACTCGCCGGTGGGCGGGCGGGGCATGAACCTCGGCATCGCCGACGCGTTCGCCTTCGCCGAGGCGGTGGACGACGGCGACCTCGCGCTCTACCGCAGCGCCCGCCTCGCCAGCGCAAAGCGGACCCTGCGCTGGACGAACCGCGCCTTCCGCGCTTTGACGCCGACCGGCTCGGCCGCCGTCACGGCGCGCGACGTGGCGCTGCGCACAGCCGGCGCTGTCTCGCGGCTCATCGCATGAGCGCGGATCCGGGCCTCGTCACCCGGATGGGCGAAGCCCGCAAAGAGGTGGGCCACTCCCGCGCGGCACGAAAACGTAAAAATCGCTCATCTTTGGTGAGGCTGCGGCAGCGAGCCCGCGACACCGCCCGCCGACCCGCGTCGCGGGGTGGCGTGCTCACGGAGAAAACAAGGGGAGCCGCGTCCAACCGTCTGAAATCAGGGGACTATCGACGCCGCAGGGGAGGATCGTGACATTCTTGCCCAAGTGCGCGGGAAATCGACATGCGTGGAGGTACGGCAGGCATCAAACCGCAACTCGAGCGATCTCGGTTACGCCCCCTTAACGCCATCCGGTCACAAAAACGGGTGACGGGGCTGGCCGTCCGATCGAGCCCGCCGTGACCGAACCGAACGCCACAGCCACGTCGCCAGAAACCGATGAGGCGTGCCGTGAGCGTGATGCGTTTGAGAGCGTTAGAGCAAATCCTCGACGATCCTTCGGTGCTGTTCGCCCGGCGGGCGATGGGCACCGTGTTGGGGCTCGGCCTCCTGGCCCTGTCGGTGGTCCTGTCGATCGCACTGGCGACGTGGACGGTCTCCGATCCCAGCTTCACCCACGCGACCGACGGAGCGGTGCAGAACGCGATGGGCGCGTTCGGTGCGGCCTTCGCCGACCCGGTGATGCAGATCTTCGGCGTCGCCGCGCCGCTTCTCATCCTGCCGCTGCCGCTTTGGGGCCTGCGCCTCGTTTCGGGGCGGCCGGTCGGGTGGACGCCGGGCCGCCTGGGGGCCGGGCTCGCCGCGCTGTTCCTGGCGCCGGGGTTCGTGAACGTCTTCCCGGTGACGCAGAGCTGGCCGCTGCCGCTCGGCCTCGGCGGCGTCGTCGGCAGCATCCACAACTTCCTCTGGGCGGACGTCTTCGGCATCGGTTCGGGCGCGCTTCTGGGCTTCCTGGGTGGTTTCACCGGGCTGCTGGCGGCGGTGGCGCTGGTCTCGGCGATTGCGCCTGTGCGGCGCCGGGAGCGCCCGGCCGACCTCGGCTTCACCATCCGCCGCAGCCGGATGGAGCCCGACGAATACGGCCTCGACGACACCGACGCCTACGAGAGCGAGGCATCGTCACGCCTGGCCGAGCTCTATGGCGCGATGCAGCACTCGGTGATGATGCTGCGGACGCGGCTGATGGGGCCCAAATCGCGTCACCGCAAGGCGGCTCCGCAGCGCGCGGCGCCCCGCAGCGCGCTTCGCGAGGCGCTGGTCGATGCGCCCGATGCGGACGCTGGTCAGGACGTCTATCGCTCCCGCCGCGCCGAGCGCCCACGGCGCGAGAGTGTGCGGGAGGCCGAGCCCCACCCCCAGGACGCATTCGCGCTGGAGTCTAGACGACGCGTTCGAGGACGAGCCGGCGCCGCGGCAGCGCCCGGAGCCGGCGCCCGCGCGCACGCCTCGCGCCGCCCGCCGCGATGCCGAAGCGCCGCAGCGGCCCGGGCGCGGTCAGCGCCCCGCGCCGAGGGAGGCTGGCGAGCCCGCCCGCGCCAGCCGATCCGCGCGCCGCAAAGAGGAGGCAGCGGCCGCCGCCGCAGCCGCGTTCGCCCGCCCATTGCGAGGTCCCGCGGCCCGCTTGCAGCAGCTTCCCGCCGCACCGGGCACCGGCTCGCCGTCCGATGCGGCCGCACGCGAAGCGGCCGGGCTCGATCCGAACCTCGTCGCCGATGGCGCTGCCCCGTGGGACGACGAGATGGCCGAGACCGATCCGGTTGAGGGCGGCTTTGATGAGCCGGCCGCACTCGCCGTCGAAGAGGCGGAGCTCGCGGACGATTACGAGGTCATTGCCGGGGTCGACGGCATCGCCGACGTGGTGCCGCACGAGCTGGATGATGAGGACGACGACGCAGCCTACGAAGACGAGCCGCGGCACGCGGACGCGCCCGCCGCACGCCATCAGGCCTACGCCGACGCGGATGAGTTCGACGACGAGGACGCCGACCGTCCCGCCTCCCGTGAGGAACTCGACGACGCGGACCTCTACGCCGCCGACGAAGACGACGAGGGCTACGACGACGCAGACGATTACCTCGACGAGGCGAGCGCGCCCCGCACTGTCGCACGGCCCATGCCGAACGATATGTCGGACGCCTCTGGGAGCCGCGTCGTCCCGCCCGCCGGCGCGATGAAGCCGGGCCGGCGCGTCGTGCGCGAGGCCCAGCCGAGCTTTCTGACGCAGGCCGAGTACGAGTACCCGCCGCTGGCGCTCCTCACCTCCGCCCCCGCCGACCGGGGTGATCGCGAGCTGACCGAGGACGCGCTGGAGGCCAACGCCCGCGTGCTGGAGGGCGTCCTCGCCGACTTCGGCGTGAAGGGCTCAATCATGAACGTGCGCCCCGGTCCCGTGGTCACCCTGTACGAGCTGGAGCCGGCGCCCGGCATCAAGTCGAGCCGCGTCATCGGCCTCGCCGACGATATCGCCCGCTCCATGAGCGCTGTCTCGGCGCGCGTGGCGGTGATCCCCGGCAAGAACGCCATCGGCATCGAGCTGCCCAACACGCGCCGCGTCACGGTGTACCTGCGCGAGCTGCTCGCCTCGGAGGATTTCGAGCGCACCAAGCAGAAGCTGCCCATGTGCCTGGGCAAGACCATCGGCGGCGAAGCCGTCATCGCCGACTTGGCGCGTATGCCGCACCTGCTCGTCGCCGGCACCACCGGCTCGGGCAAGTCGGTCTCCATCAACACGATGATCCTGTCGCTGCTCTACCATCACCAGCCGGAGCACTGCCGCATCATCCTCATCGACCCGAAGATGCTGGAGCTCTCGGTCTACGACGGCATTCCGCACCTTCTGACCCCGGTGGTGACGGATCCGAAGAAGGCCGTCGCGGCTCTGCGCTGGGCGGTGCGGGAGATGGAGGACCGCTACCGCAAGATGGCCAAGCTCGGTGTGCGCAACATCGAGGGCTACAACCAGCGCCTCAAGGAGAGCCAGCGCCAGGGCGAGCCGCTGTCGCGCCTGGTCCAGACCGGGTTCGACAAGCGCACCGGTGAGGCGATCTTCGAGGAGGAGGTGCTCGACCTCGACCCGATGCCCTTCATCGTCATCATCGTCGACGAGATGGCCGACCTGATGATGGTCGCCGGCAAGGACATCGAAGGCCTGATCCAGCGTCTGGCGCAGATGGCGCGTGCGGCCGGTATCCACGTGATCCTGGCGACGCAGCGCCCGTCGGTGGACGTCATCACCGGCACGATCAAGGCCAACTTCCCCACCCGCATCTCGTTCGCGGTGACCTCGAAGATCGATTCGCGCACCATTCTGGGCGAGATGGGCGCCGAGCAGCTCCTGGGCATGGGCGACATGCTCTACATGGCGAGCGGCGGGCGGATCCAGCGCGTCCACGGGCCGTTCGTCTCCGACGAGGAGGTGGAGGACGTCGTGGCGCACCTGCGCTCGCAGGGCGCGCCGGAGTACCTGCACTCGGTTCTGGAAGAAGACGAAGACGACGAGGAGAGCGGCGGCGGCGGTGGCTCTTCCGGCCTCGATGCGATGTCCGAATTGGACGACCTCTACGACCGCGCGGTGGCGCTGGTGCTGCGCGACCGCAAGGCCTCGACCAGTTACGTTCAGCGGCGCCTGTCCATCGGCTACAATCGCGCCGCCACCTTGATCGAGCGGATGGAGAACGAGGGCGTCGTCAGCGCCGCCAACAACGCCGGCAAGCGGGATATCCTGGTGCCGGCGGAGGGGGAGGCCGCGTAGTGTCGCCATCCGACCCCGCCGCCGCGGTGGCGCAAACCCCCGCCGGGCGGTCGATTGTCGCGCGTCGGTGGACGATGGACGCTTGCACCGCCGAGGGCCCGGACCCAGATGCCACGGGCCCCATAGTCTTGAGGGTGCCGATGGATGTGCGCCACGTCGATCTCGCTCTTGAGCGGCTGGTCGAGGTGTGGTCATTCATTGGCCGTGTACTTTGCTCGTGGCATACGATGCCGGAGCAATCGTCGGAGGATCCCATGATCGCGTTCCCTCGTTCCGCCCGACGGGCTGCCGTCGCAGTCCTGGCCGCCGTACTCTGGGCCGGCGCACCCGCGCACGCGCAGGAGGCGACCGACACCGCGCTCGGCGAAATCAACGAGTACTTCAACACGATCGACACCATGCGGGGCGAGTTCGTCCAGTTCGGGCCGGACGGGTCGCGCACACAGGGACGCTTCGCGATCTCCCGCCCCGGCAAGGTACGCTTCTTCTACGACCGGCCCTCCACGCTCGACATCATCGCCGACGGCACCTCCGTTGCCGTGCGCGACCGGCGCCGCGCCACGCAGGACATCTGGCCGCTGTCCAAGACCCCCCTGCGCTTCCTGCTCGACAACACCATCGACCTGACCGCCGACGCCAAAGTGACGGACGTCAACGTGGCGCCCGACCTCATCTCGGTCCGGATCGAGGAGAACACCGCGTTCGGTGAAGGCGCGCTAACGCTCCTGTTCGACTCCGAGACCAAGGAGCTGAAGCAGTGGAACGTCGTCGACGGCAAGGGCCAGGAGACGAGCGTGTCGATCTACAACGTCTCCACCGGGGTCGACGTCGATCAGGATCTTTTCGAGATCGACTATCAGCCTGTGATCGGTGAGGGCGGGGGCCGATCCCGCCGGTGAACGCGCGCAAGTTCCTCGTCATCGTCGACGACACGCAGGAGTGCGAGCTGGCGATCCTTTACGCCTGCAAGCGCGCCGCGAAGACCAACGCGTCCGTCGTCGCCCTCTGTATCGCCGCCACGTCCGAGTTCCAGCATTGGCTCGGCGTGGAGAACCTGATGCGCGAGGAGGCCGAGGAAGAGGCCGAAGAGATGCTCGACCGGGTCATCGCCAAAATGGGCCCCAAGCTGCCGCTGGAGCCCGAGCGTAAGGTCATCATCGCCAATCGCATCGAAGGCATCCGCCAGGCCATTGCCGAGGATCCGGCCATCATGGTCCTGGTGCTCGCCGCCGCGCAGGGCTCGGAAGGACCGGGGCCCCTGGTGAGCGCCATCGCCGGCGGGCAGGCCGGGGCGTATCCCGTGCCCATCACCATCGTGCCCGGCAGCCTCACCGAGAGCGAGATCGACGCCATCGTTTGATCGGGTCGGATCGGGTCGCGGCGCGGATGAGAACACCGGGTCGCGCCGAGGCGCCTCGCCGTGGGGAGACGCCGTTGCGAGGGGTTTCCCCCCTCGCGCTCCCTCCGCCTCGCCGGCAGGCAGCCGTTCAGATCAGACAGTCGCGAAGAGCGACTGACTGAACTGAACAGCTGGCGAAAGGCTGGGTCGGGCCGCGACGGCGTCAGGTGCCCGTCCTCGCCATGCTCGCGCGGTGCGCTGCGCGTGGCTCCGGGCGCGCGCTTGACCCCGCCGCAGCCCTCGGCAACGGCGGGGTGAAGGTGGTTGTGGCTTGATCCGTCGCGGTTTCGCCCCGCGGAAACGCTCGTGCTGTTCAGCCGGCGGCGACGCGGCGCGGGGTGCCCTGGGCGGCGAGGAAGCGGGCGACGCGCGTCAGGCCCTCGCGAGTCTCCTCTAAGGGTGTCACTAGCGCCAGGCGGATCCGGTCCGTGCCGGGATTGTCGCCGCCCTCGCCGTGGGCGAGCAGGCTGCCGGGGATGACCTTCACGCCCGCCTCGCGCCATAGCCTCTCCGTCACGGCGACATCGTCCTCCACGGCAAGCCACAGGCAGAAGCCGCCCGGCGGCGTGACGGGGCCGAGGACGGGGCCAAGGATCTCCTCGGCCACGGCAAACTTGGCGTCGTAGAGCCGGCGGTTCTCGGCGACGTGCGCCTCGTCGTCGTAGGCGGCCGCCGCGGCGTCCTGCAGCGGGAGAGGGACCTGCGGTGCAATCTGGTTGCGCAGGCTTTTCATCCCCTCCATGACCTCCGGATCGCCGGCGACGAAACCGACGCGCATTCCCGCCACGTTCGAGCGCTTGGATAGCGAGTTCAGCACCAGCAGGCGCTTCAGGATCTCCGGGCGCTCGCGGGCCACTTCGAGGGCGCCGACGGGGGCGCCGGCGGCCTCGCGGTAGATCTCCGAGTAGCACTCGTCGGCGAAGAGGAAGAAGTCGTGCCGTTCTGCGCGGTCGAACAGCGTGTGCCAGTCGGCTGCGCTGGCGAGGGAGCCGAGCGGGTTCGACGGCGAGCCGAAATAGTAGGCGATGGCGCGGTCGAGGGTTTCGGTGGGGATGGCATCGAAATCGGGCAGCGGGGACGGGCGCTCCGGCGTCGGCATCGGTACTGCCTGAGCACCGATGACGTGCGCGGCGCTGAGATAGGCCTGGTAGTAGGGGTTGGCGTAGAGAACGGTGGGGTTCGCCTTGCCCAGGACGTCGCGCGCGGTGACGAGGGACAGGACGAGGCCTTCGCGGCTGCCGGCGAGCGGGAGCAGCGCGCCCGCCTCGCCGAACCAGCCGCCGAGGTGGTAGCGCCGGTCGATCCAGCCGTGGACGGCGCGCTGGAAGTTGGCGTTGCCGCCGATGGGCGGATAGGGGCAGAAGCCGTCCGCCCTATCGGCCACGATCCGGGCGATGAATGCCGGCGGCGCGTGCTTCGGGCCGCCGACGGAGAAGTCGATCGGCGCGGCGCCGGGCGGGGTCTCGCCGAGGATGCGGCGCAGGCGATCGAAGGGGGACTGTGGGACGGTCATCGCAACCTGGGGCTCTGTTTCTTGCGCGGCGGCACGCGTCACCGGTCGAATACCATCCACAGGGCCGAGGCCGCCAGCAGGATCCCCATCATCGCGTTGAAGATGCGTAGCCTGAGGCCGCGGCCCAGGAGGCGCTGCAGCGCGGCCCCGGCCGCCGCCCATGCGTTGGCCGAGGTGAGGCCGACGAGGATGAAGATCGCCGCGGTGATGGCCGCCCCCAAGGTCGGCGCCGTGGCCGAGGCGAACGTGGCGGCGACGCCGATGGACATCACCCACGCCTTGGGGTTCACCCACTGGAACGCGGACGCGCCGAGGAAGGTGAGCGGACGGGAGGCGTCGTCGCCGTCCTTCGGTGTCTGGGTGGCGATGCGCAGCGCGAGGTAGAGCATCACGCACAGCCCGCCCCAGGAGACGACCTCGCGCACCGTCGGCTGCGTGCGGAACACCTCGCCCAGCCCGAGCGTCACGATGAAGAGCATGAACGGAAAGCCGATCGCGACGCCGAGGGCGTGCGGGATCGTGCGCCAGTAGCCGAAGGTGGCGCCCGAGGACGCCAGCATGAAGTTGTTCGGCCCCGGCGACCAGGTCGTGGCCATGGCGAACGCCGTCAGGGCGAGGAGCGTGTCGGCAGAGAACGGCATGTCGTCCTGACGTGGTTCGCGCGGGGAGCGGCAGCGGAGAGGCGTCCGCGGCACGCCTTTGCCGGGGGCGGTGCCGAGGCGCGGCGGCGCGCCTCGGTCAGAGGCCCGCCGCCGCGCAGCGGCGCTAGGTGGTGCTCGCGTCGCCGGCGTCGTCGCCTTCGACGGACATGGCGTCGGCATGATCGGAGGGCGAAGGGCTGCGCACCAGCGCCGCCATGGCGTGGACGAGCTTGTCGGTGAACTCGGCGCTGTCGGTGGGGCTCTCGCCGTCCATGATCTGGGCCGCGCCGAGGAGCAGCCACGCCGCGTCGGCGATGACGTCGGCCGCGCCGCCGCTCGACGCGCGCGTCGACAGCGTCATGATCAGCGGGTGCGACGGGTTGAGCTCCAGCACCGGCTTGGCGCCGAGGCCCTGGCCCTGCCGGCCGACGATCTTCTCAAGTTGGCGGTCGTAGCCCATCTCGGAGGCGACGAGGCAGGCCGGGCTGGTGGCCAGGCGCGTCGAGGTCTTCACCTCGCTGACGCG
Organism: uncultured Alphaproteobacteria bacterium; assembly: GCA_963771975.1. Lineage (GTDB taxonomy): Bacteria > Pseudomonadota > Alphaproteobacteria > Rhizobiales > Amorphaceae > Acuticoccus. Next base: position 276,925 of record CAVYVL010000007.1, read on the forward strand.
CTCGCCCAGCGTCTGCTTGATCAGCGCGGCGAGGGTCGCGATGTCGCTCGCCTTGGCCTCTTCGGGCACGTGGCGCGTGTCGGTGACCGGGATCTGGTCGAGATCGGCCGACCCTTGCGTCACGGACTTGAAGGGCTTGCCCTCGAAGCCGAGCGCGGTGCGCACCCAGAAGGCGTCCACCGGGTCGGACAGCAGCAGCACCTCGATATCGCGCGCGGCGAACCCTTCCAGGTGCGGCGAAGCGGCGATGCGGTCGTGGTCCTCGCCGACGGCGTAGTAGATCGCCGTCTGATTCTCGCTCATGTCCTCGACGTAGCGGGCGAGTTGGCGGCCGCCGCCGGGATGCTTGGTGGTCCGGAAACGCGCCAGACCGAAAAGCTCGTCGCGCCGCTCGGTATCCTCGTAGAGACCTTCCTTGAGGACCGGGCCGAACGCGTCCCAGACCTTGCCGTAGGTGTCGGCGTCGTTGTCGGCGAGCTTCTTCAGCTCGGTCAGGACGCGGCGGGTGAGGGCGCTCCGCATCTGCGTCAGAACCGGGTTGGTCTGCAGCATCTCGCGGCTGAGATTGAGCGGCAGATCCTCCGAATCGACGAGTCCGCGCACGAAGCGCAGGTACGCCGGCAGGAGCGGAGCATCGTCGGTGATGAAGACACGGCGGACGTAGAGCTTCACGCGCCCCTTGCGGTCCGGATCGAAGAGGTCGAACGGCTGCATGGAAGGGACGAACAGGAGGCAGGTGTACTCCTGCCGGCCCTCCACACGGGCGTGGACGGTGAGCGCCGGCTCGTCGAACGCGCCGGCGGTGAAGCGGTAGAACTCGGTGTATTCTTCGGCCGTGATGTCCGACTTGGGCTTGGCCCAGAGCGCGGTGCCGTCCACCAGCTCGCGCGTCTGCGCGCCAGCCTCGCCGACCGTTTGGATCTTGATGGGGACCGGGACGTGCGCCGAGTGATGCTTGACCAGGCGCTCGATGGTCGCTTCCTGGGCGTAGTCCTTGTGGTCCTCGCGGAGCGTCAGCTCGACGCGGGTGCCGCGCTGTTCGCCGCCGACGCCCGGCACGTCCCCGGCGGGCGCGATGGTGAACTCGCCCGAGCCGTCGGACGTCCAGCGCCACGCCTCGTCGCTGCCGGCGGCGCGGGAGATCACGGAGACCTCGCCGGCGACCATGAAGGCGGAATAGAAGCCGACGCCGAACTGGCCGATCAGCGCCTTGCCGCTGTCCTTGTCGGCGGTCTCCTTCTCCTCGATCGCCTGGCGGAACTTCTCCGTGCCGGAGCGCGCCATGGTGCCGAGGTTTTCGATCATCTCCTCGCGCGTCATGCCGACGCCGTTGTCGGCGATGGTCAGCCGGCCGCCATCGGGGTCGGGCGTGATTTCGATGGCGAGCGTGTCGCCACCGGTGAGGCTGGGATCGACCAGCGCCATCTGACGCAGCTTCTCGCAGGCGTCGGCGGCGTTGGAGATCAGCTCACGCAGGAAGACGTCGGGACTGGAATAGACCGAGTGCACCATGAGGTGCAGCAGGCGGGCAACGTCGGCTTCGAAGGCGCGGGTTTCAGTTTGGCTCGTCATGGATCAACATTGAAGTGTTCGCACAAGTGGGACACATGCGCCCGCGAGGGGGCCCAATCAAGAGGATTGCGTGCCGCCGGCGAACGCGCGAGGGTTCGTCGGCTAACCGTTCTGGGAGAAATGCCGATGGCGGACGGAGAGGATAGTCGGATCGTGCCGTTGCGGCCCGTGCGTTCGGCTCAGGGGCAGGCACAGTCGTCCGCCCGCAGCGCGGTTCCGCAGATGGTCACCTTTCACCGCACCGAGCTGTCGCAGATCCTGCGCGTCTACGGGCGCATGGTGGCCGCGGGGGAATGGCGGGACTATGCGATGGACTTCGGCAAGGAGCAGGCGGTGTTCTCCATCTTCCGCCGCATGGGCGAGGTGCCGATGTACCGCGTGACCAAGACGCCGAAGCTCGCCAAGCGGCAGGGCATGTGGGCGGTGGTCTCCGGCCAGGGCATGGTGCTGAAGCGTGGCCACGAGCTCGACGCGGTGCTGAAGGTGTTCGACCGCAAGCGTCATCTCTCCGTCGTCGGCGAATGATGGACATCCCACCGCGGAGGATCGGCGATGCGGTGGATCGTTTCAGCGCTGACCGTGGCGACGGCTGTGATGCTGACGGCGTCGGCGTCTGCTGAGGGTCCACAGTCTGCGCCGCCCAAGGCTGAGGGCACCATCAGGTTTGCGACGTTCAACGCCGCGCTGACGAACGATGCACCCGGCGGAATCGTGACGCGGCTGGAGGCGGGGGACGCTCAGGCCCGCCTCGTCGCCGAAGTGATCCAGCGGGTGCGGCCGGATGTCCTCCTCCTCCAGGAGCTGGACCGCGACCCCGACGGCCGATCGTTGACGCTGTTCCGCGCCCTGCTGGCCGAGGGGCAGGGCGGCGCGGCGCCGATCACCTACGATCACACCATCTTTCCGCCCAGCAACACCGGCGTGCCCTCCGGTGTCGATCTCGACGGGGACGGTGTGGTGGGCGGGCCGGGCGACGCGCTCGGGTACGGGCGCCACCCCGGGCAGTACGCGTTCGCGCTGCTGTCACGGCTGCCGCTCGGGGAGCCACGGACGTTCGCGCGTCTTCTGTGGCGTGACGTGCCTGGTGCGCTGCTGCCGCGCGGGCACTACGCGCCGGAGGCGCTGGAGGTGCTGCCGCTCTCGTCCAAGACGCACCTGATCGTGGAGGTGATGGCGCCGGGCGGACCCATCGCGGTCCTTGCCGCGCATCCGACGCCGCCGGTGTTCGACGATCCGGTGATCGACTGGAACGGACGGCGCAACGCCGACGAGATCCGCCTGCTGGTCGATCTCCTCCAGCCCGACACGAGCGGCTATGCCTTGGACGACGCAGGGCGCGCCGGGGGTCTGGCCGAGGAGATGCCGGCGGTGGTGATGGGCGACCTCAACGCCGACCCGGTGAGGGGCGACGCGCGGCCGGGCGCCATAGAGCGGCTGCTCAGGCACCCGCGCGTGGGCGGCGTTCTGCCGCTGGGGAGTGACGGACCCAATACGGCCGAGTTCAACGGTGGCATGCGCGTCGACTACGTGGTGCCGATGCGCCCGCTCCAGGTCGTGGGCTCGGGTGTCTTCTGGCCGCGCCCCGGCGATCCGCTGGCCCGCCTCAACGCGGCATCGGACCATCGCCTCGTCTGGGTCGACGTGCGCCTGCCCTAAACCGGCGCCGGTGCGTCAGCCGATCTTGATCTCGAACCGATCGTCGAAGGCGACGTGCCCGGCGAGGGGCGCCATCTCGTCATAAGGATGCTCATAGGCCCAGGCGGCGTTCTCCAGGCGCTGATTGCCGGTCTTGACGTCGAAATAGACCGTGTCGCCCTTGAAGGGGCAGTGGGTGGTCTTGTCCGTGGGTGACAGGGCGGCACCGATGTCTCCCTTCGGAATGTAGGCGCGCACTGGGTGGCCGTCCTCGCGCAGCACGATGGCGGAGGTAGTCATAGCGACGATATCGCCGCCGAGCATGACAGTGACGGGGTCCGGTCCGGTGTCGAGGATGATCGAGTGGTCCGGGTGATCGCGGAAACCGGGTGCGGGATTGTCCACAGCGGCCCTCCCTTGTTGTCTCGGCCGAGAGCGTTGCCGCCTCCACCGAGCGCGTGGCGGTAGGCGAAAGGGTGGTGCGGCACGCGTCGATGCCAAGTGGCGTTGTGGCGCGGCGGTCGCTCCCTTATGTCTGTCGGAGCACTTCGCGGCGGCTTTGAACCGCCTGGGGAGAAGAGAATGTTTATTCAGACCGAAGCGACACCCAATCCGGAGACGCTCAAGTTCCTGCCGGGCAAGCCGGTGATGGAGACGGGCGTCCTCGACTATACGGACCCGAACGCCGCCGCCGCCTCGCCGCTCGCCAGCCGCCTCTTCGCGGTGGATGGCGTGACCGGCGTGTTCCTCGGCTCGGACTTCATCTCCGTGTCCAAGGATGCGACGCCCTGGCCGCACCTCAAGCCGGCGGTGCTCGGCGCCATCATGGAGCACTACCTCTCCGGCGATCCGGTGATCGAGGACGGGGCCGCCGGTGAGGCTGCCGCGGCCGACGACGGCGAGGAGGACTTCCTCGAGGAGGACGCCGGCACCGTCGCGATGATCAAGGAGATCCTCGACGAGCGTGTGCGCCCGGCGGTGGCCGGTGACGGGGGCGACATCATCTTCCGGTCCTATCGGGACGGGATCGTTTCGCTGTCGATGCGCGGCGCCTGCGCCGGGTGCCCCTCATCGACGATGACGCTGCAGATGGGCATTCAGAACCTCTTGAAGCACTTCGTGCCGGAAGTGCGAGAGGTTCGCCCGGTCGCGTGATGTTCACGCTCGCCATCGATACCGCGCTGGCGCACTGCCAGGCCGGCCTGATCGACACCGCGGGTCATGTGGTCGCAGCCGCGGGTGGTCCCTCGCAAGGTGACGCCGAGGCCGTGGTCGACCGTGTCGCCGCGGTCCTCGCCGAGGCGGGCGCCGGCTTCGACGATATCGCCCGTGTCGCCGTCACCGTCGGGCCCGGATCGTTCACCGGTGTGCGGGTCGGCGTGGCCTTCGCCAAGGGCGTGGGGTTCGCGCGCGGTATCCCGGTGGTCGGCGTGACCACCTTGGAGGCGCTCGCCTACGGCGTCGGCGGCTCGGTTCTGGCGGCGATCGACGCCCGCCACGGTGCCGTGTTTGCGCTCCTCTCGGTCGAGGGGCCGATCACCATGAGGCGCATGGCCGTGGACGAGGCGCTGGAGCTCGCCAAGGACGTCGGCGCGCAGATCGCCGGCCCCGCCGACGCGGTGGCGGCCCTCGGCGAGGGAATCGTCGTGGACCGGATCGACCTTGCCGACATCGCCGCCCTGGCGCAGACGGATGGCCGCGGGCGCGAGCCGACGCCACTCTACCTCGCCCCAGTCGATGCGCAGCCGCAGATGCATAAAATCCTGGCGCGCGCGTGAACATTGTGGCCAACTGCGCCCATGAGGTGGAAGGCTCTCAATCAGTGATCCTGGGGTTGTTTTCGGTGCCGCGCGCGATCGATACCGTGCGCCCGTCCGACTATGACACGCTCGAAGACATTCACGCCGCCTCGTTCGCGTCGCCGTGGTCGGCGGACGAGCAGGCCTCGCTGAACGAGGGCGCCGGCGTGACGACGTTCGTCGCCCGCCGCATCAGCGCCACGGCGAGCCGGCGGCCGATCGGCTTCATCACCGTGCGCCAGGCGGCCGACGAGGCGGAGATCCTCACCATGGCGGTGGCCCGGCGCCAGCGCCGTTCGGGCGTGGGCCGGCAGCTCCTGAACGCGGCCCTCCGCCATCTCTATGCCGAACGTGTCGGCGCGGTGTTCCTGGAAGTCGATCCCAACAATGCCGCGGCGGTCTCGCTCTACACCAGCACCGGGTTCACGGTGGTCGGCGAGCGGTCGGGCTATTACGCCAGCGCCGGCGGTCCCCGGAAGAAGGCTCTGACGATGCGTCTGACGTTCGAGCAACCCCAGTTCGGGGTGCTGTCCACGGGGGCCTCCGCCGAGTGTCCCTGATCCGCGCGGTCCTGGTGATCCTCGGCCTGATCGCGACGTCGCTGGTGCTGATTCCGTGTCAGCTGGTGGCGATGGCGATCGGGTGGAAAAAAGCGATGCGGGTGCTGCCGTGGTGGTGGCACCAGGCGGCGATGTGGCTCATGGGCGTGCGTGTCCATGTGCATGGGACGCCCTCGCCAGCGCGCCCGCTGCTGATCACCGCCAACCACGTCTCCTGGCTCGACATTACCGTCATCGGCTCGGTCATGCCGCTCAGCTACATCGCCAAGTCCGAGGTGGCGGGGTGGCCGATCTTCGGCATCCTCGCCAAGCTGCAGCGCACCGTGTTCGTGGAGCGCGAGCGGCGCGCCAAGACGGGCGCCGTCGCCGGCGAGATCGCCGCGCGCATGACGGGGGGCGACGTGATGGTCCTCTTCGCGGAGGGGACCAGCTCTAACGGGACGCACGTTCTGCCGTTCAAGTCGTCGCTGGTGGGCGGCGCGGCCAAGGCGATCGAGGCGGCCAAGGGCCAGGCGACGGTCCAGCCGCTGGCCATCAACTACACCCATCTCGACGGACTGCCGATCGGACGGTTTTATAAGACCCGCGTCGCGTGGTACGGCGACATGGAAATGGCGTCGCACCTGTGGTGGGTGCTTCGGCATGGCGTGATCGATGTCAACGTGGCGTTTGGCGAGGCGGTGCCGTTCGACGGCGGCGCGGAGCGCAAGCGCATGACGCGCGACGTCGAGGCGACCGTGCGGCGCCTGGTCGGGGACGCGACGGCGGGACGGCTCAAGGAGAGCGACGCCGTGAGGGAGCCACATTAGGACACGCATGGAAAAGCGCGCCTTCATCAAGAGCTACGGCTGCCAGATGAACGTATACGACGCGACGCGCATGGCCGACCAGCTGCGTGCGGCCGGGTATGCGGTCGTGGACGAGGCCGAGGGCGCCGACCTCGTGCTCCTCAACACCTGCCACATCCGCGAGAAGGCGGCCGAAAAGGTCTATTCCGAGCTCGGCCGGCTGAAGGGCGCGGTGGGCGCCTCGGGCGCGCCGACGATGATCGGCGTCGCCGGCTGCGTGGCGCAGGCGGAGGGTGAGGAGATCATCCGCCGCCAGCCGCGGGTGGACTTCGTCGTGGGCCCGCAGGCCTACCACCACCTGCCGGACCTGATCGAGAAGGCGGGCCGCGGCACCAAGCCCGTCGCCACCGATCTCGACGAGGACAAGTTCGAGCATCTCGCCCGCCCGCAGCGCCGCAACGTGACGGCGCGCGGCGTCACCGCGTTCCTCACCGTGCAGGAAGGGTGCGACAAGTTCTGCGCCTTCTGCGTGGTGCCCTACACCCGCGGCGCGGAAGTCTCGCGCCCGGTGGCGGACGTGCTGGAGGAGGCGGCGCAGCTCGTGGACGCCGGCGTGCGCGAAATCACGCTGCTCGGCCAGAACGTCAACGCCTACCATGGCGCGGACGGTCGCGGCGGCACGGCCTCGCTGGCCGACCTCATCGCGCGTCTGGCCGACATCGACGGGTTGGCGCGCATCCGCTTCACCACCAGCCACCCGAACGATATGGGTGAAGATCTCATCGCGGCGCATCGCGATCAGCCCAAGCTGATGCCATACTTGCATTTGCCGGTGCAGGCTGGATCGGATCGGGTGTTGAAGGCGATGAATCGCAAGCATACCGCTGCACGTTACGTCGAGCTGATCGCCCGCATTCGCGAGGCGCGGCCGGATCTGGCGCTGTCGGGCGATTTCATCGTCGGCTTCCCCGGCGAGAGCGACGAGGATTTCGAGGCGACCATGACCCTGGTGCGCGACGTGACCTACGCCTCCGCCTACTCCTTCAAGTATTCACCGCGCCCGGGCACGCCCGCCGCGGGTCGCACGGACCCGGTGCCGGACGCCGTCGCCGGCGAGCGTCTGCAACGCCTCCAGGCTCTGCTGACGGTGCAGCAGAAGGCGTTCAACCAAGGTCTCGTCGGCCGCACGGTGCCGGTGCTCCTGGAGAAGCCCGGCCGCCGCGGCGATCAGCTCGTCGGTCGCTCGCCCTACCTTCAGCCGGTCCACGTCCCCGCTTCGGCCGGCGCGATCGGGACGATCGTCGACGTTTCGATCACGGCAGCAGAGGGCAATTCGCTCTTTGGCGAGGTATCACCCGAACGGAGTGCGGCGGCTTGACGATGCCAGCGGAGGTGGAGACCGTCACACTCGCCTTCGACGACAACCGGCTCGCCTCCGACCTGTTCGGCCAGTTCGACCAGCACCTCGCCGTGCTGGAGAACAAGCTCGACGTGACCACGGCGGCGCGCGGCAACGAGGTCTCGATCCAGGGCACCGAAGAGGCGTGTGCGCAGGCGCGGATCGCGTTGCAGCACCTGTATTCGCGGCTGAAGAAGGGCCACGACATCCGCGTCGCCGACGTCGACGGCGCGGTCCGCATGGCCCGCGCGAAGGACCGGCAGCTTTCGCTCCCGTCGATCGAGCATCCGCGCTCGGTCGGGTCGATCTCGACCCGCAAGAAAACGGTCGAGGCCCGCTCGCCCACGCAGAACATGTACATCAAGGCGATGGAGCAGAACGAGCTAGTGTTCGGCGTCGGCCCCGCCGGCACGGGCAAGACGTTCCTGGCGGTGGCCTTCGCGGCGCAGCTCCTGGAGCGCGGGCTTGTGGAGCGGATCATCCTGTCGCGTCCGGCGGTGGAGGCGGGCGAGCGGCTCGGCTTCCTGCCCGGCGACATGAAGGAGAAGGTCGACCCGTACCTGCGCCCGCTCTACGACGCGCTCTACGAGATGATGCCGGCCGACAAGGTCGAGCGCGGCCTGCAGCAGGGCATCATCGAGGTGGCCCCGCTCGCCTTCATGCGCGGCCGGACCTTGGCCCACGCGGCGGCCATCCTGGACGAGGCGCAGAACACCACATCGATGCAGATGAAGATGTTTCTGACGCGCCTCGGCGAGGGGAGCCGCATGATCGTGACGGGCGATCCGTCGCAGGTGGATCTGCCGCGCGGTGTCACGTCGGGACTGCGCGAGGCGACGCGGATTTTGCAAGGGGTCGAGGGCGTGGGGCAGGTGCGCTTCCGGGCCGAAGATGTTGTCCGCCACGAGCTTGTCGCCCGGATCGTCAAGGCATATGATCAGGAAACCGCGCAACAGGATGACATGTGAGCGCTGAGCTCGAAGAGGATGTGACCGTCGGTCCAGCCTCGTTCCAGGCCAATATTCGGCTGGACGATCGCCGATGGGCGCTCGTCGATCCGGTTGCCATCACCGATATGGTGTTGACCGCAATCGCAGCATCGGGCAGCTCCCCGTCCTACAATGCCAACAGCGACGTGCTGTTTGCCGACGATGGGTCGTTGCAGGACCTCAACCGCCGCTTTCGTGAGAAGGATGCTCCCACGAATGTGCTGGCGTTTCCCTCCGGGGAAACTTGGAGTGCGGGTGAGACGTTGTTTTTGGGTGGCATCGCCCTCTCTTTCGACCGCTGCCAGGCAGAATTGAAGGATCGGGGGATTTCGATGACGAACCACACCACCCATCTGACGCTGCACGGCATGCTGCATCTCCTCGGGTTCGATCATATGACCGAAGACGAGCGGGAGGAGATGGAGCGCGTGGAAGTGAATTTATTGGCAGGGCTCGGCATCGCCGACCCCTATCAGGGGAGTTGAAGGGGCGCATCCGTGCGCCGAAAGGACCATGGCTGACGCTGATAGTCCCCGCGCGGCCGGCCCGAATGGACCGGTCGCCGCACACCATCGAGAGCCCGAGGAACGCTGGTTCGACCGCATTCTGACGGCATTCGGCCTTCGCGCGAGCGAGGGCCTGCGCGAGAATCTGGCCCAGGCACTGAGTGAGGATGCTGGCGGCGAGGACGCGATTTTCAACGCCGAAGAGCGGCGGCTGCTTCAAAACATCCTGTCCCTGCGCGACGTGCGGATCCTCGACGTGATGATTCCGCGCGCCGACATCGACTCCGTGCCCGAGACGATCACGCTGGGCGATCTCATGAAGACGTTCCGGGAGGCGGGCCACTCCCGCCTCCCGGTCTATCGCGAGACGCTCGACGATCCGGTTGGTTTCGTCCACGCCAAGGATGTGATGATCCACATGGCCCAGGAGGCGATGGACGAGGATGCCATCCGCCTCGGCAGTGTGGACCTGTCGCGCCCGCTGTCGCAGATGGACATCCTGCGTCCGGTGCTGTTCGTGCCGCCGTCCATGCCGGCGATGGACCTGATGGTGCGCATGCAGGCCAACCGGACGCAGCTCGCCCTCGTCGTGGACGAGTATGGCGGCACCGACGGCCTGGTCTCGCTGGAGGACCTGATCGAGACCGTCGTCGGTGACATCGAGGACGAGTACGACTGGCCGGACGAGCCGACGGTGACTTAGTCCGAAGAGGGGGTCTGGGTCGCGGACGCGCGTGTCGATATCGACGATTTCCAGGAGGAGGCGGGGATCAGCTTCCCTGAGACCGATCTCTTCGAGGATGTCGACACGCTCGGTGGCATCGTCTTCGCGTTGCTCGGCCGCGTGCCGGTGCGCGGTGAGATCGTGACCTCAGAGGCCTTACCGGGCGTGGAATTCGAGGTGCTGGAGGCGGACCTGCGCCGTATCCTGCGCGTGAAGATCACCGTTCGCCAGGAGGCGCTGCGGGAGCGCTCCGACGACGCGGCCTGATCGGCCGGACGGGCCCCCGGCTGCGCGGCCGAGAGTTCCGGCCGCTCGGCCAGCGAGGGCCGCTTGGGCATGACGGGAAGGCTGCGGCGCGCATTCCGCTCAGCGAGCCTGCGCGTGCTAGCGGCGGCCCTGTGCGGTGCGGTGCTCGCGCTGACCCTGCCGCCGTTCGACGCTCTGCCGGCTCTGGCAGCCTACTCTGGATTGGTGCTGCTCGCCGCCGCGGGCGATACGTGCGCCAAGCGCCCTGTCCTGCATCGGGCGATGCTCGGCGCGGCGTTCGGTTTCGGCTATCATGTCGCCGGATTGTGGTGGATCGGCGAGGCCTTCCTCGTCGACGCCGCGACGTATGGCTCCCTCCTTCCGCTTGCCGTCATCGGGCTCCCGTTGCTTCTTGCGCCCTTCCACGCGTTGGCGGTGGCCGCGGCGGGATGGGCGCCGTCCGGTTTTGCGCAACGAGCGGTTGCGTTGGCTGGCGCGTTGACGCTGACCGAATGGTTGCGCGGCTTCGCCTTCACCGGGTTCCCGTGGAACGTTCCGGCGGTGCAGGTCTCATCTTGGCTGCCGCTGGTTCAGCCGGCGGCACTGGTCGGCGTCGTTGGCCTGGCCCCCTTCGTGGTGTTGATCGGCATGTGGCCGGCCCTTCTGGCGATGCGATGCTGGCGCCTTGCCGGTTTCGTGCTCGTGGTCGTAGCGGCGGCGATCGGGTACGGCGAGAGCCGTCTCGCCACGGAAGCGACGACGGTTGGCGGAGCGCGGATACGCCTCGTACAACCGGCTATACCGCAGCGCGAAAAGTGGGATCGCGCGCAGCGCTATAATATTTGGGCAACTCTGCTGGAGTTAACCGCCGCGCCGGCGGATGAGGGGGAACGACCGGACGTCGTAGTCTGGCCGGAGACGGCGCTGCCCTTCCTCTACCGCACCCCGAGCATGGAGCAGCAGCAGCTGTCGCGAGCACTCGGTCCGGGTCGTACGCTGGTGACGGGGGCGATCGAGGTCGAGACCACCGACAGCGGTCAACGCGCCACCAATAGCATATTTGTAATCGACAGCGCCGGGGTCGTGGTCGACCGCTACGACAAGGCACATCTCGTCCCCTTCGGAGAGTATGTGCCGTTCGCCAGCCTCTTGTCGCGGTTGGGGCTGGGCGCTCTTGCGGCCGGCACGAACACGTTCACATCGGGGAACGCCCGCGACGTTCTTCAGGTGCCGGGATTGCCCCCTGCGCGGCCCCGCATTTGCTACGAGGCAATCTTTCCCCAACCCGGCGGGCGGCACACGGCGCAGTGGATCCTGAACCTCACCAACGACGCCTGGTTCGGTGACACACCCGGTCCCTACCAGCACATGCGGCACGTCGTGCTGCGCAGCATTGAGTCAGGCTTGCCGACAGTTCGTGTCGCCAATACGGGGATATCGGGAACGATTGATGCATTTGGCCGCGTCAAACATGAAATTTTGCTAAGCCGGTTGGCTTTTCGTGACATTTGGTTAAATGAAAGCGTCTCGACGTTGCACGCGCGCACCGGCAACGCACCAGCCCTTCTGGTGGTTGCCGCGATGCTCGCGTGGGTTGTGTCAAGGCCGAGGCGGATCGTTTGAACCTTTATGATTGCAGACTAAACACTTGGCCAATCAAGCGTGACAGCGCTTTAAGATGTAACACTTTTAACTTGAGGCAACGCAACCAGGTAGGGTAAAGGTTGTCTGTCTCCCGCAACCCGATACGTCCCGCGGGTCAGCATCGCTTTTCGATCGTGAGTTGGGCGCACCGAGTTTGAGGGAAATATGAAACAGGTTGACGTCATGGCGCCGCGCAAACAGCCGAATCCGATCGACATTCACGTCGGCAGTCGACTGAAGTTGCGCAGGACGATGGTTGGAATGACGCAGGAGAAACTGGGCGATCAGCTTGGCGTCACCTTCCAGCAGGTGCAGAAGTACGAGAAGGGCGCCAACCGCATCGGCGCCAGCCGCCTTCAAGAGATCGCGCGTATTCTGACCGTTCCCGTCGCCTATTTCTTCGAGGACGCGAAAGAGCACGCCGAGCCCGAGCGCGGTCTGGACTACGGGTTCGCCGAGGACCATGGGACATCGTTCGACCTGCCGCAGGCCGCGACCGGCGAAGCGCACGCCCTGGCGAAAGCGTTCAGCCGCATCTCCGACGCTCGCATCCGCCGCCGGATCATCGATCTGGTCGAAACGCTCGCGGAAGGCCAGCGCCCCTAACCCCTTGTCGGTTCTGCCGCTCTCGGGCGATGTCGCGATTGAGATCAAGCCGTTGCAACGGTTTGGAATTCAATCGCTATGTTGACGGGAACATGCCGATCTGGTTGATGAGACCGCCGTCCGCGAGGACCCCTTTCGCGGCGCGGTGCGCCTTGCGTGGTCAGTCGCAAGCGCTTGTCTCTCCCAGGGCGGCGGAGCCCCAACCCCCGGAAAGTTATATCATTGGCGCGGCAATCCTATCTGTTCTCGAGTGAATCCGTCTCAGAAGGGCACCCCGACAAGGTGTGCGATCGGATTAGCGATGCGGTCGTCGATCTCTTTTTGGGTGAGATGCCTGAGGCTCGAGTTCGCCTGCGAAACCCTCGCAACCACCAATCGTGTGGTGATTGCGGGCGAGACCCGTGGTCCCGACTCCATCACACCCGAGAAGATCGAGGCGGTCGCACGCGATGCGATCCGCGATATCGGCTACGAGCAGGACGGCTTCCACTGGAAGACCGCCGACGTCGCCGTTCACCTCCATGCCCAGTCGGCTCACATCGCCCAGGGCGTCGACGCGTCCGGCAACAAGGACGAAGGCGCGGGCGACCAGGGCATCATGTTCGGCTACGCGTGCAACGACACGCCCGTCCTGATGCCGGCGGCGATCCACTATTCGCACCAGATCCTCAAGCGTCTCGCCGAGGTCCGTCACGACGGCACCGAGCCCGAGCTCGGCCCTGATGCCAAGAGCCAGGTCACCCTGCGCTTCGAGAACGGCAAGCCGGTGGCTTGCACCTCGATCGTGCTGTCGACGCAGCACATGAGCGAGGACCTCACCTCCGACGACGTGCGCGGCATCGTCGAGCCCTACATTCGCGAGGTGATGCCGACCGAGTGGCTGACCAACGACACGGTCTGGTACGTCAACCCGACCGGCAAGTTCGTCATCGGCGGCCCGGACGGTGACGCTGGCCTCACCGGCCGCAAGATCATCGTCGACACCTACGGCGGCGCGGCGCCGCACGGCGGCGGCGCGTTCTCCGGCAAGGACCCCACCAAGGTCGACCGCTCGGCTGCCTACGCCGCGCGCTACCTCGCCAAGAACGTGGTGGCTGCGGATATGGCCGAGCGCTGCACGATCCAGCTCGCCTACGCCATCGGCGTGTCGCAGCCCTTGTCGATCTACGTCGACACGCACGGCACGACGAAGAACGGCATGACCGACGAGGGCATCGAGCAGGCTATCGCCAAGTCGATGGATCTGTCGCCGCGTGGCATCCGCACGCAGCTTCAGCTCAACCGTCCGATCTACGCGCGTTCGGCGGCATACGGTCATTTCGGCCGCGAGCCGGAGGCGGATGGCGGCTTCTCCTGGGAGCGGACCGATCTTGTCGACGCTCTTCGCACGAACGCCTGACACGGCGACCGGCCCCGCTGATCCTCAGCGGGGCTCTTGCGGCGGACCGGACGCTCCGACGGTGGAGCGATCCGGCCTTGCAGCCGTTTCCATCCGCACCGCGCGGCCCGACGATCGGCGCGCCATCGGCATGATCATCGCTGAGGCGTTCGAGGGGCGCGAGCGCATCATCGGCCGCCCGCCCGAACCGCTATCGCTGGACATCGCCGAGGCAATCGCCACACGCACAGTGCTGCTCGCGAGCATCGGCGACGCGCCGTGCGGCGTGCTGGTGGCGCATGCCGGCAGCGACGCGGCGCTGGAGGTCGAAGTCGTCGCCGTGGCGCCGTCCTTCGCGGGGCGGGGCGTCGGCCAAGCGCTCATGCGCCGGATCGAGCGGCAGGCCCGCCGGTCGGGCACCCGCACGATCACGCTCTATACGACCGCTCGGCTGCCTCGGAACCACGCGTTCTATCGACAGCTCGGCTTCCGCGAAGCGCGCCGCAGCGGCATGTCCACGTTCGAGCGCATCCATTTCGAGAAGCCGCTGCTGGGCCGGGCCCAGAAGGCGCCGGTCGACGGCCTTTATGGCCGCCGGCGCACCCATGGCCACAAGGTCGACCCGGCGTACGATCGGCTTGCGCTCGATCTCTCGGCGCCGGCGAACCTCGCTGCACTCTTCGGCGGGCGGCCGGTGCGCCTCGAAGTCGGGTTCGGTGGCGGCGAGCACCTGCTCGACCACGCGCGCACCAACCCGGACGCCGGTCTCATCGGCGTGGAGCCGTTCGAGACCGGGATGATGCGCACCGCCGCCGCCGTGGAGGCCGAGGCGCTGGACAACGTGCGCCTCTACATGGGCGATGCGCGGCGGGTGCTGGACTGGCTGCCCCCGGCATCGCTGGACCGCGCGGACGTTCTCTACCCCGATCCATGGCACAAGCAGCGCCACTGGAAACGCCGGTTCATCTCGGAGGACGGGCTCGACCGCCTGGCCCATGCGGTACGCCCCGGCGGCGTGGTCCGCTTCGCCTCGGACATCCCGAGCTACGTCGATTGGACGCGGGTTCACGTCGCGGCCCATGAGAGCTTCGATCTGGCCGAGGACAGTGCCGCGCCGTGGGCCGGGTGGCCCGGAACGCGCTATGAGGCGAAGGCGCAGCGCGAGGGCCGCACGCCACGTTATCTGACATTGGTGCGCCGCTGACGCGTCGACCCCTGGCCGACGCCGCGCGGGGGTCGCTTCGTCTATCGCCCTGCTGCTGAAGTCGCTCGTCCGCGCTGGATGCCGGGAGGCTCCGGCCGGCGGTATTCGCGATGTGGACCGTGCGCGGGACCGCCAAGCGGCTCCGCGCACCGGCCGCCTCAGTTCACGCCGAAGCTGGCGATCGCGGCCATGTTGACGATGTCGATGTCGCGCGCGCCCATCGGCACGATCTGCACCGACTTGTCGAGGCCCACCAGGATCGGGCCCATCACCGTGGAGCCGCCCAGCTCCTGCAGCATCTTGGTCGCGATGGAGGCCGAATGAGCGTCGGCATCACCAGCACGTTGGCCGGGCCCGACAGGCGGCAGAACGGATAGGACTGCATCAGCTCCGGGTTGAGGGCCACGTCGGCGGCCATGTCGCCGTCTACTCGAAGTCGACCCGCCGCTTGTCGAGGATCCGCACGGCCTCCTGGACCCGCTCGGCATGCTCGCCCGGTGGGTTGCCGAAGTTGGACTAGGCCAGCATGGCAACGCGCGGCTCATACCCCAACCGCCGGGCGACGCGGGCGGTTTCCTCGGCAATATCGGCAAGGTCCGGGCGGACGGCTGCTCATTGCACGGCGGTGTCGGCGACCAGGACCGGGCGCCCGCGCGACAGCACCAGCGAGACGCCGATGATCTTGATGTCCGGGTTTGGCGGAGATGGCGAGGCGCAGCGTGTCCAGCGCGACGGCGTAGTTGCGCGTCACGCCGGTCACCATGGCGTCGGCATCGCCGAGCGCCACCATGGTGGCGCCGAAGAAGTTCCGGTCCTGGTTGATCATGCGCTGGCAGTCGCGGAAGAGGTGCCCCTTGCGCTGCAGCTTGGCGTAGAGGAACTGCACGTACTCGGTGTTGCGCTTCGAGATGCGTGCGTTGGCGATCTCCAGCCCCGGCCGCATCTCGATGCCGGCCGGAAGGCCTGCTCGCGGACGGTGTCCTCGCGGCCGATCAGAATCGCCGTCCCCAGCTCCTGGTTCACGAACGACGCCGCGGCGCGGATCACCGGCTCTTCTTCGCCCTCGGCGAAGACGACGCGGCTGCGGGTTCTGCCTCACCTTGTTGAAGATCCGCGAAAGGGATCCGGCGATCGGATCGCGCCGCGCCGACAGCTCCTCGACGTAGCGGTCCATGTCCGCGATCGGCCGGCGCGCGACCCCGACTGCCATGGCGGCCTTGGCCACCGCCGTCGGAACCACCGAGATCAGCCGCGGATCGAACGGCACCGGGATGATGTAGTCGCGGCCGAAGCGCGGGCGATTGCCCTGGTAGGCGGCGGCGACCTCGTCCGGCACGTCCTCGCGGGCGAGCTCGGCCAGCGCCTCGGCGGCGGCGACCTTCATGTCCTCGTTGATCGGCGGAGGCGCGCACGTCGAGCGCGCCGCGGAAGATGTAGGGGAAGCCGAGGACGTTGTTGACCTGGTTGGGATAGTCCGAGCGGCCGGTGGCGACGATGGCGTCGTCGCGCACCTCCGCGACCTCCTCGGGCGTGATCTCGGGATCCGGGTTGGCCATGGCGAAGATGATCGGGTTCGGCGCCATCGAGGCGACCATCTCGCGCGTCACCGCGCCCTTGACGGAGAGGCCGACGAAGACGTCCGCACCGTCCATCGCCTCTTCGAGGGTGCGCCGATCGGTCCGCGCCGCGTGGGCGGACTTCCACTGGTTCATCCCCTCGTCGCGGCCCGCGTAGATGACGCCCTTGGTGTCGCACAGAAGGACATTGTCGTGCGGCACGCCCATCGACTTGACCAGCTCGAGGCAAGCGATGCCGGCCGCGCCCGCGCCGTTGCAGACGATGCGCATGTCCTCGATGCGCCGGCCGGTGAGGTGAGCGGCATTGATGAGGCCGGCGGCGGCGATGATCGCGGTGCCGTGCTGATCGTCATGGAACACCGGGATGTCCATCAGCTCCTGCAGCGGCTCTCGATGATGAAGCAGTCGGGCGCCTTGATGTCCTCGAGGTTGATGCCGCCGAAGGACGGGCCGAGGTAGCGCACCGCAGTTGATGAAGGCTCGTCGACGTCCTGGGTGTCGATCTCGAGGTCGATGCCGTCGATGTCGGCGAACCGCTTGAACAGGACGGCCTTGCCCTCCATCACCGGCTTGGAGGCGAGGGCGCCGAGGTTGCCGAGGCCCAGGATCGCCGTGCCGTTGGAGATGACCGCAACCAGGTTGCCCGTCGTGGTGTAGTCGAAGGCCTTCGCCGGATCCTCGGCGATCGCGCGCACGGGGACCGCGACGCCCGGCGAATAGGCCAGCGACAGGTCGCGCTGCGTCGCCATCGGCTTGGTGGGGACGACTTCCAGTTTGCCAGGGCGGCCATGGCTGTGGAACGCCAGCGCTTCCTGGTCGGTAATTGCCTGTCGGCCGCGCCGACCCCGCTCTGCTGCATCCACCTTCACGTACCCCCAAAAGCCGCTTTTGCTCAGACACGTACGCTGTTCGATGCGCCTTCGTCTATCTTGCGGCGCACAATTGCGTGCAGCGCGGTGGCGGCCCCGCGCAAAACGGGTGCGCGGGTGCGGGAGCGCGCGGTTGGGAAGCCGGTCGCGGCGCCGCTCCCGCAGGAGCGTCCGCACCAAAACGGGCCGGCGGCTGCGGTCCGGCGCCGCTGCGAGCGAGCCGGCAAGCTGCACACAATTCAGACCAACTAAGAGATCAGGCGACGGAAGAGGACACACTGGTCATGCTCACTCTCTATCGCCGGCTCTCGATCGCCGGAAAACTGTGGTTGCTCGCGGGAATCAATGTCCTGACTCTCGTCGCACTCATGTTCCTCGTGCTGCCGCAAGCCAAGGAACAGGCCATCCAACGCGAGATCGACAAGGCGCAGTCCATCGCCGAGACGGCGGCCGGCGCCGCCAAGCCGTTTCAGGCCGCCGTCGCGCGCGGTGAGAGTGACTCGCGAAGAGGCGATGAGCGCCTGGGGCAAAACAGTCACAAGTATGCTGTACGACGGAGGGAAGGAGTATCTCTTCGCATATGACTACGATGGCTTGCGCCTCGCCCATGGCGCCAGGCCTAGTCGGTCGGCAAGAGCGGCTGGGACGCCACCGACGTGCACGGCTTGAAGATCGTGCAAGGCGCCATCGCCATCGCCCGATCCGGCGGTGGGACGCAGGAATACTATCTTGAGACGAAGGGCGGTGACGTTCCGCTTCAGAAGATCTCCTTCATTCAGGCGGTTCCGGGGTGGGACGCCTACGTCGGCACCGGCATCTACCTCGACCGGGTGGATGCGTCGTTCGCCCATATGCGTTGGCTCTGCATCGCGTTCACGATCGGGGCGACGGTGGTCGTTCTGTTGGCCAACTGGCTGACTGCGCGCGATCTGTCCGGCCCAGCCACGGACCTCGCCCAGAAGGTCGACAGCCTTGCCGACGGCATCATCGTCGAGGAGAGCAAGTTCGCCCAGCGGGCCGATGCGATCGGGTCCATCGCGCGGTCCGTCAGCCGGCTGCGCGACGTGGTGATGGAGCGCGAGCAGCTTCAGGCCGCGCAGAGGGAGGCCGAAGAGCGCCTGAAGGTGGAGCGCGCCGCCGGTGTCCGTCGCACGGCAGATGATCTCGACGCCAAGATCTCCAACGTGGTCGAGGCGATGCGCGGCGACGTTGGCAAGATCACTCAGCAGGCGCAAAGTCTCCGCACCCTCGCCAGCGAGATGACCGAAGACGCGGCGCACATCCTGCAGTCCTGCGAACAGGGCAACACCAGCGTGCAGACCGTCGCCGCGGCGGCCGAGGAGCTGAGCGCCAGCTCCGAGGAGATCAGCGGCCAGGTCAACTCCGCGGCCGCCCGCGCCCGGTCCGCCGTGAACGAGGCGGACAATGCGGCCGAGACGCTGCGCGCGCTGGCCAAGACCAGCTCGGATATCTCCGACGCGACAAAGCTCATCAACGACATTGCCGAGAAGACCAACCTCCTCGCCCTCAACGCCACCATCGAGGCGGCGCGTGCGGGCGAGAGCGGCAAGGGCTTTACCGTCGTCGCGCAAGAGGTCAAGGCGCTCGCGGAGCAGACCGCCAAGGCGACGTCGGAGATCGAGCGGCACATCGGCGCCATGCACAATGCCGCCAACGCCAGTGTCGCGACCATCGATCGCATCGTGTCGGTGATCGGGGAGGTGTCGTCCAACACCACGGCGATGGCGGCAGCCCTCGAGGAGCAGGGCGCGGCCATCCGCGAGGTGACCGAGAGCATCGCCCAGGCGGCACGATCGACCGATGCGGTCAGCAACAACATGGGCCGAGTGCGAAACCGGGCCGAGACGACGAGCTCCGCCGCCGAGGTCGTGCTCAAGACGTCGACCGGGATCGACACCGGAAGCTCCGGCCTAAAGTCCACAATCTCCGAGTTCATCAAGAACCTGCGCGCCTCGAGCGAAGACGACATCCGCACCACGGCATGAGGCAAGCGGCAGCGGCGATCCCGCGCGGCCGATCGCGTTTCCAGCCCCACATCGTCCACCTCACGCGCGGACGATGTGGATGACCGGCGACGGTCGTTGAAGCCGGCGCCCGGTTGGCCCAGCATGCGCGCGCTGGAGGGGCGCAATGGACGGAATGACACGCAGTCGCGCGGAGGAGGCCGAGCCGATCGTCTCGTCGGGCACGGCCACGCCCGAAATCACCGCTTCCGACGCCACCGCGCCCGCCACCGCAGCGCCCGCCACCGCAGCGCCCGCGACCGCCTCACCCGAGACTGCACCGCCCGAGACCGCCGCGCGTGCAGCCCTTGCGCCCGAAATCCCCGCCGGCGCGACGCCGATGATGGCCCAGTACCTCGCCATCAAGGCCCAGCACCCAAAGGGCCTGCTGTTCTATCGCATGGGCGACTTCTACGAGCTGTTCTTCGAGGACGCCGAGGTGGCCGCCAAGGCTCTCTCTATCCATTGCACCACCCGCGGCACCCATCAGGGCGAACCCATCAAGATGGCCGGCGTGCCGGTTCACGCCGCAGAGGAATACCTCGCGCGCCTGATCGCGCAGAACTTCCGCGTGGTGATCGCCGAGCAGACCGAGGACCCGGCGGAGGCCAAGAAGCGGGGCGCGAAGTCGGTCGTGGCGCGGGCGGTCGTGCGCATCGTCACCCCCGGCACCATCACCGAGGAGCGGCTGCTCGCGCCGGACCGGGCCTCCCTGCTGGTCGCCATCGCACCGCAGAAGGGCGACGCCGGCAAAGCCACCGTGGGCATCGCCTCGGCCGACGTCGCGGCGGGCCGTTTCATTCTCACCAACGCCACCCCCGAGACGCTGGCCGCCGAAATCGCGCGGCTCGACCCGGTGGAGCTGATCGCGCCGGAGGGCGCCGAGCTGCCGCCGCTGCCGATCCGCCTGACCGTGGCGCGCCGCGTCCCCTCGGAGTTCCGCGCGGCGGGCGCGGCGGCGCGGCTGGCCGCGAGTTTCGGCGTCGCCGACCTTGCCGCTTTCGGCACCTTCAGCGACGCGGAGGCGGCGGCGGGCCTGGCGCTCGTCAACTACCTCGCCGAAACGCAGATCGATAACGCGCCGCCCCTCGATGCGCCGCGCAAGGACGCGCCCGACCGTGTGATGGCGATCGACGCCGCCACCCGCGCTAGTCTCGAGCTCACGCGCCCCGCCCGCCCGGATGGCCCGACCCTCTTCTCGGCGGTCGACTGCACGGTGTCCGGCATCGGCGCCCAGCTTCTGGCGGATCGCCTCTCCAGCCCCTCGCTCTGCCGCGACGAGATCGCCGGCCGCCACGACGCCGTCGGCGCCTTCGAGGCCGAGCCGGTGGCGCGCGAGGCCGTCCGGCGGGCGCTGAAGGGTATGCCGGACATCATGCGGGCCGCCGGCCGCCTCGCCGCTGGACGCGGGCAACCCCGCGATGCCCTCGCCGTGTGCCGCGCGCTCCATGCCGCCGGAGAGGCGGCCGCGGCACTGCCGGCGGCACAACCGCCGCTCGTCGCCGCCGCCGGCACGGTGCTCGCCGGCGCGCCGGGGGCGCTCGGCGAACGCCTCGCCGCCACGCTGGACGAGCGCGCCGCCTCGGCCAATCAACCGGACGGCTACGTCGCCTCCGGTATCGATGCCGCGCTCGACGAGGCGCGCACCCTGCGCGACGAGAGCCGTCGTTTCGTCGCCGGCCTGCAGGCCGACTACCAGCGGCAGACCGGCGTGAAATCGCTGAAGATCAAGCACAACGCCGTGCTCGGCTGGTTCATCGAGGTTCCCGCCGGCCACGCCGATACGCTGCGCGCCGATGCCGCGTTCGCCCACCGGCAGAGCCTCGTCTCGGCGGCGCGCTTCACCACCGATACGTTGCGCGATCTGGAATCGCGGATCCTCGCCGCCTCGGAAGACGCGCGCGCCGCCGAGCAGGCGATCTTCGCCGAGCTCGTCGCCGCCATCGTCACGGCGCGGCCATGGCTGTCCGACCTCGCCCGGCAGATGGCGGAGATCGACGTCGCGGCCGCGCTGGCCGAGCGGGCGGCGGTGTCGCGATGGGTGCGCCCGACAATGGCCGAGGGGCGGGCGTTCGACATCGAGGGCGGGCGCCATCCGGTGGTCGAGGCTGCGCTCGGCGACCGCTCCCGCTTCGTGCCCAACGATTGCGACCTCTCGCCCCCGAGCGGGGAGGCGCTGGCCCGATCCGTCATCCTCACCGGCCCCAACATGGGCGGCAAGTCGACATACCTCAGGCAGAACGCCCTGATCGCGGTGCTGGCGCAGGCGGGCTCGTTCGTTCCGGCCAAGCGCGCCACCATCGGCATCGTCGACCGCTTGTTCTCGCGGATCGGCGCGTCGGACGATCTCGCCGCCGGTCGCTCCACCTTCATGGTCGAAATGGTGGAGCTGGCGGCGATCCTCAACCAGGCCGGGCCCGGCGCGCTGGTGATCCTTGACGAGATCGGCCGCGGCACCGCCACGTTCGATGGGCTCTCGATCGCCTGGGCCGCGCTGGAACGGCTCAACGAGATCGGCTGCCGCACCCTCTTCGCGACGCACTACCACGAGATCACCACACTCGCGGAGCGCCGCGCGCGGATCGGCAACGCCACCATGCGCGTGAAGGAATTCCGCGGCGACATCGTCTTCCTGCACCAGGTCGAAGCGGGCGCGGCGGACTGCTCCTATGGTGTCCAGGTGGCGCGGCTGGCGGGGTTGCCGGCGACGGTGGTGCGGCGCGCGCGCGACGTGCTCGCTAGGCTCGAGGCGTCGGACCGTGGGGCGGCCCGCGCGGCGCTCGCGGCCGACTTGCCTTTGTTCGCCGCGGGCGCCGAGAGCGCCGCCGCGCCGGAACCGAGCAAGCCCGCCGTGTCGGCGTGTCTCGAAACGCTGGACGAGATCGATCCGGACGCCCTATCCCCTCGCGAGGCGCTTGATGCGCTCTACGCCTTGAAGGCGGCGCGGCGGACCGAAACGGGAGGGGACTGATGGCGAAGGGATACTGGGTGGCGCGTGTCGACGTGACCGACCCCGATGGATACCAGGACTACGTGACGCTGAACGCCGCGCCGATCGCCGAGTTTGGCGGCAAGTTCCTCGTGCGCGGCGGCATGCACGAGGCCGTCGTGGGCGAGGCGCGTTCGCGCAACGTGGTGCTCGAGTTTCCGTCCTACCAGGCGGCCGTCGACTGCTTCTACAGCGAGGGCTACCAAAAGGCACTCGAGGTGCGCCAACGCACCTCCGTCGGCGAGCAGATCATCATCGAGGGGTACGACGGGCCCCAGCCGGGCGCATGATCCGGATTGGCGTCTCGGGCGCGGCTGGCCGCATGGGCCGCGCGCTGGTGCGGGCGATCGTGGAGTCGGACGGCGTGGAGCTGGCCGCCGCCACCGAGCGGGCGGGCGCCGGCGAGGGGGGCGCCGATGCCGGCGTTCTAGCGGGCGCGGGCGAGACCGGTGTCCACATCGGCTCCGACGTCGCCGTGTTCGCGGACTGCGACGCGGTGCTGGACTTTACGGCGCCGGCCGCATCCGCCGCGCTCGCCAAGCAATTGGCGGAGCTTGGCACCGCGCATGTCATCGGCACCACCGGGTTCTCCGAGGCGGACGAGGCGGCCATCGCCGCAGCCGCCGAGCGCATCGCCATCGTCAAATCGGGAAACATGTCGCTCGGCGTGAACCTCCTCTCGGTTCTGGTCGAGCGGGCGGCCGCCGCGCTGCCGCAGGCGGATATCGAGGTGCTGGAGATGCACCACCGCCGCAAGGTCGACGCACCGTCGGGGACCGCGCTGCTTCTGGGCGAGGCGGCGGCGGCGGGACGGGGCGTGGACCTCAAATCCCACGCGGTGTGGTCGCGCGAGGGGCACACCGGCCCGCGCGAAGCCGGCACCATCGGCTTTGCGACCTTGCGCGGCGGTTCGGTGATCGGCGAGCACGACGTGATCCTGGCGCTCGACGCGGAGCGCGTGGTGCTGCGGCACGTGGCGGAGGACCGGGGCGTTTTCGCTCGTGGCGCGGTGGCGGCGGCAACCTGGGCCGTGACGCAGCCCGCTGGCCTCTATTCGATGCGAAACGTCCTGGGACTGACAGAAACCTGACGACTGCCAGCGAGACGACCGCTCGCGGTCGTCTCTTCGGCTGCCGCGCCGGGCAAATCTGAGCTCGGTGACGGTTCCGTTCGCGCGTGGGGCAACGGAATGTCCGCATGCCGCGCACTGCGCCCGGTGGCGACTTTACCCTAAAGTTGAATTCCTTCAAGCGAGCGACTGCTGCACTAAAACTCTGGAAGACCAACGAGAGTGGCCGCCGCCTCAGCGCCAGATGTCATGCCGAGAGTGCGGCCAAGTCTGGGTCTCGCAATCTAAAGGTGGTATCCGTTCGCGAGAATGACGCAGGTGTGAAGTGATTGCGAATTCGTTCCCTTCTTAGCGCGTTATCCACATAAATTAGTTTTTGCGTCTGAATTTGACTCTCGTGGCTGATCTCCGCGCTCGGACGAGGTCGTTCGGCGCTTCAACTTTCTTCGGCGCTGTGAGTCAGATGGAGGGAAATATTCAGCAGCGACGAATTATTTCTTGAATGGGTCTTCCCAAGCCGGCTCCGTCGTGAGCCGCGGGGCATAGGCGCGGGGAGGGCAAGCAATATCAATGGTTTGGCGCGAGATCACGATTGGCCGCAGCGCGCTCTTGAGCTGTGGATTTCTCAATCCGGCGGTCGCGAGTTGAGGGATTGGCAAGAAACGCCTCAAGTTTTCCACAGACTGTGTATAGTGGGGGAGGTAACGTTCCATCTTCGTTCGGTCTTTCACGATGCGGTAAGGTCAGCAGTGTCAAGTTCGCGCAACGCGAGAGTTGGCAAGGAGGCCCCATGCTCATCAATGGATACACTTCGAAAACGGCTGGACGATCGCCCGACGCGGTGCCGCTCTTTTGGTGGCAGGGTTGGACGAGCGCCTGGTACGTCACGTCCGTGTTTGACATCAAAGGCTTCTGCTGTGATGAGCCGGGCACGTTCGTGCTGGTGCGGCGCGAAGCCAACGGCAGCTGCACACCGCTGATGGTCGGCGCTTGCGAGAATGTCAGCGACGACCTCTTCGCCCACTACGGGGCCGCGTTGATGCGCGCCATCAAGTCCGGCGCGACCGAGGTGCACGTCCATCTTCTGGCAGACAGCACCGAGGAGCGTGAACAGATCATGGACGATATCGCTCAGGGCTGGCAGATGCCGGTCCATCCGCCGCCGGCTGAGCGCAGGTGACGTAGCCAACTCATCGTGAAGATCCTCGTCGCATGCGACAAGTTTCGCGGCAGCCTGACGGCGCGCGAAGCCAACACCACCATTATCGAGGCGCTCGCCACAAGCGCGCTGACCGCCGAAGGCACGGGCGTTGCCATTGCCGACGGCGGTGAGGGCACACTCGACGCCCTGGCGGGGCCCGCTCTCGCGTATCGCACCTCGACCATCACCGGTCCGTTCGACGGCACGATCGACGCTCCCTGGGGCGTCGACGAATCCGGCGGACGGGCGGTCATCGAAATGGCGACGGCGGCCGGCCATTCCGCCGTCACCGATGGCTATGACCCGGACCGTGCCACCAGTGCCGGGGTCGGCGACCTCATCCGTGTGGCCCTCGATGCCGGCGCGCGCGAGATCGTCGTCGCGGTGGGCGGCTCCATCACCGTGGACGGTGGAGCTGGAGCGCTTGAGGCGCTCGGCGCCCGCTACTTCGCGGCCGACGAAGAGCCGGTCGTGCGCCCCGCCGGACGCGCGCTGCGGACCGTCGATTCCGTCGACCTTTCCGGCCTCGATCCCCGCCTCGCTGACGCTCGCATCATTCTGGCCGCCGATGTCGACAACCCTCTCGTCGGGCAACGGGGCGCCGCGCGGGTGTTCGGTCCGCAAAAAGGTGTCGCCGAGGGCGATATCGGCGCATTCGACGCCGCTCTCGCCCATTTCGACAGGCGCCTCGCCGCGGCCAGGGGCGACGTCGCTTCTCGCCGATACGCCGTTCGCCGGGGCCGCGGGCGGCATGATGGTGGGCCTGTCCGCCGCTGCCCCCACCGAAGCGGTCGACGGGTTTTCGCTGGTCTTCAAGCAGCAGCGTCTCGACGAGCGGGTCGCCGCCGCCGATCTCATCGTCACCGGCGAGGGATCGCTCGACCGGCAGTCGCTCTCCGGCAAAGGCCCGGTGGCGGTCGCGCGGGCCGCCATGGTGGCCGGCAAACCGGTGATCGCCTTGGCCGGCCGCGTCGCTGTCTCGCCGGACGATCTCATTGCGCACGGGATCACCGCCGCCTTTGCCATAGGTCGCGAACCGGCCACGTTGGACGAGGCGCTCAAGGCGGCCCGGGCCTCGCTCGCCGCCACCGCGCGGGCCGTGTTCGACGCCATTGCCGCCGGCCAGCGCCTCCGCTGACCGGCCACCCCGTCCTACCCGCGTCGGAACACCACGCCGCCGACGTATCCGGTCACGAGAGCGAGCACCACCGCACCCAGGCCGTAGAGCAGTGAACTCTGCCGGCTCCACTCGTAGATGCGCTGCTCGAAGCCGGTCTTGTGCACCATGAAGCCCAGCTCCTTGGTGGCGATGGCCGTGTCGCCCGCGTAGAGGAAGACGAACACGCGGAACTCCCCGTCCGCGACCAGCGGCGGCAGCGGGATCTCGGTGCGGAAGAACGTCTTGCTCAGCTTCTCGATGCCCTCCAGCTCCTCCACATAGAGACCGTCCTCGCGGCTCGATTCGGCGATTGCGGCCCGGTGCGCCTCGCGGGAGCCGTCGTCGGCGCCCAGCATGGCCAGCGACAGGCGCCGGGCGACGCCGTCGCTTGCCTCGATCAGCGCACGGGCGCCCGGGGTGGCGAAGAGGCCGTAGTAGGTCGGCATGCGGTCGAACACTTCGCCGGCGTCGTTGACCCAGATGCCGAACTTGCGTTCGCGCTGCTGGACCAGCACCTGATGTTCCGGCCCGCGCACAACGACGATCACCTCATAGGCGCCCGGCCGCGGGACCGAATTCTCGTCCCGCTCGATGACGCCGAACAGTGAGAGGCGCGTGCCGGAGAAGTTCGACCCGATGGCGATCTCGTCGTTTGTGAGCGCCACCGTCAGCGATTCGGCACGGGCCGCGGCGCTGGCGAGGCACAAAGCGAGGCCGAGCCCGAGGACTCTCAGCGCTGCCCTCATGGCGCGAGCGTGGTGATCGAAAAGAGGTCGTCGGGCGGGAGCACCAGGTTCACCGCGAAGCGCAGGCCCACCACCAGCACGAGCAACCCGAGCAATGCTCGCAGATGCTCGCCCCGCATGGCCTGGCCCATGGAGGCTCCGATCTGCGCGCCCATGACACCGCCGAGCATGAGGATGAACGCCAGCATGATGTCCACCGTCTGTGAGGCCACCGCATGGCTCACGGTCGCGATCGCCATGACGCCGATGATCTGCACGAGCGAGGTGCCCACCACCACCGAGGTCGGCACCTTGAGCAGGTAGATCAGCGCAGGCACCATGATGAAGCCGCCGCCGATGCCCAGCACGCGTGCCGAGGAAGGAGATCGACGCGCCGAGCGCGATGACCGGCAGCACCGAGATGTAGAGCTTGGAGCGGCGGAAGCGGATCTTCAGCGGCAGGCGGTGGATCCAGCCACGGGTGGCGGAGCGGCGCATCGGCGTGAGCGTTTCGCCACGTTTGCGGGCGGACCGGGTTCGCAGCATGGCGCGCACGAACTCGTTCACCATCAGCCCGCCGATCGCCCCGAGGAAGATCGTGTAGCAGACGGCGATGACGAGGGTGAGCTGGCCGAGGCTGCCCAGCATGGCGAAGAGCTTCGCCCCGCCCAGCGCGCCCAGCGAACCGGCCGCGATGAGCAGGAAGGCGAGCTTGAAGTCCACCTGACCGCGCCGCCAATAGGTGAGGGCGCCGGAGGTGGAGCTGGCGACGATCTGTGGTGTCACGGAGGCGACCGCGACGGCGGGCGGAATCCCCGAGAAGATGAGGAGCGGCGTCATCAAGAAGCCGCCGCCGACGCCGAAGAGGCCCGAGATGAGGCCGACCGCCGCGCCCATCGCCAGCACGAGCAGAACGCTGACCGGCATCTCCGCAATCGGCAGATAAAGTGTCACGAACGGCAACCCTCGCGCGTGCGGTGCTGAGCCGGCAAATCAGGGCAAGGCGACAGCAACGAAGGCGCCGCGGAAGAACGAGAGCACCCCATGCAGGACGCCCTTGACGAAGCGGAAGACGATCAGTCCGACGACCCAGGCGACGAAACTGTAGAGGAAGTTGATCAGCAGGCGCAGGCCGCGCATCGAGACGCGGAAGGCGCGCAGCGTGTATTTGCCGGTCAGCTCGGCGACCGCGCGGCTGCGTCGGCCGAAGCGGCTGGTGAAGCTGGCGAGGTCGCGCGCATCGTCCGTGGTGTTGACGTAGCGCATCAGGCGGACAGCCTCGGCGGGGCCCGCATTGCGTGCCATGGTGTTCACGGCGCCGAGGGTGGAGCGCAGCTCCGCGCGCGCCACCGCCTGCGGGATGTCGTCCGCGATGCGGCGCGAGCGCACGGTGACGGAGCCGGTCGTGGCGATCGGGGTGTCGGCCGAGCGGCTGGCGGCGCGGGCGAGGCGGACCATGCGGCTGGTGAAGGACGCGGTGAGGTTCCCGGTGCGCTTGGCGACCTTCAGCACGGAGACAGCCACCTTGACCACGAGCGACGAGCCGCCGGTGGCGAGTGTCACCCCCTCGGCGGCGAGGCCGATGGCCGCCAACGTGAGGAGGAACTGCGAGTAGTCGTCGCCCATCGCCGCCTTGCCGCCTTCGGAGATGATGTCGCGCACGTCGCCCACGACGGTGAGGTCGGAGACGACCGCGCCGGCGAGGCCGGCGGCGGAGTCGGCGTGGCCGGTGATGTAGGCGCCGGCGAAGTCGCCCGCGTTGCGCAGCATCGTCGACACGGTGCCCTGCGCGTCGGTGAGGTCGGCCGCGGTGTCTCGGCGCGATGGGCTTGCCGAGCGTCGTCGGCGAGCTCGGCATATTGGATGGCGCCGGCGATGTCGTCGTCCTCGAGGGCGGCGCGCACCTTCTCGTCCAGCGTCTCGCCAGGGGTCGCCGATTGCAGTTCCCGGCGGATCTCCCGCTCCTCGAAGCCGGTGTAGAGTTCGAGGGACCGCCAGCGCCAGAAAGGCGACGGTACCGATCGACAAGACCGTGGCGGCGGGAAGGATGCGCATCGCTCGTCTGTTTTTGATCAATGGGACCGGCGACACCGGGTGTGGCGTCGCCCGCCCAGCCTATCACACTCTCGTTCTGGGGCGAGGGGCACGGGCGCTCCTCGTCCCGGTCGTCCGTGACCGGCCGATGTGGTCGGGCCGGCCGCGCCGGGAGGCTCTCACGCAGTGGCGCCGCCCGGTCACTGATATAGGGGCCGGGCGGACCAATGTCGCGCTCTCTACGCGAGACTGATTGAGAGCGGATGAACGCTCGCAGGCCTGGTCTGAAAATACGCTGAACAAACTCGTTTGACGACCAATACGCCGCGTGGCACCTCGATGGCATCATCAGGAGGAGCGCGCATGGGCGATCTATTGGCCGCGGTTCGGCCGGCGGCACAGCGGACGCCGATCTCGGGCATCATCCGCACGGCGAACTACGGGCGGGCGAAGGGCCCCGGCGTCATCCCGCTGTGGGCCGGTGAGGGCGATCTGCCGACGCCGCGCTTCATCGCCGAGGCCGCCGCCAAGGCGCTCTACGACGGCGAGACGTTCTACACCCACTCGCGCGGCATTCCGGAGCTGCGCGAGGCGCTCGCCGGATACTACGAGGGGCAGTTCGGCCGCCCGTTCGATCCGGACACCTTCTTCGTCACCGGCTCGGGCATGCAGGCCATTCAGCTCTGCGTGGCCCTCACGGTGGGCGACGACGAGGAGATCCTCATCCCGACCCCGTCCTGGCCGAACGCGGCCGGCGCCTCGACCGTCATCGGCGCGAACCCGGTGATCGTGCCGATGGACGAGGCGGATGGACGCTGGGTGCTCACCGTGGATGCGCTGGAGCGGGCGCTCACACCCAAGACGCGGGCGATCTTCGTCAACTCGCCGGCCAACCCCACCGGGTGGACGGCGACGCGCGAGGAGCTGGAGAACATCCTCGCCTTCGCGCGGGCCAACGAGCTCTGGATCATCGCCGACGAGATCTACAGCCGCTTCATCTGGACGGGCGCCGCCCGCGCGCCGTCTTTCCTCGACATCGCCGAGGCGGACGACCGCATCCTGTGGGTCGGAACGTTCTCGAAAAACTGGGCGATGACGGGCTGGCGCATCGGCTGGATCCACGCACCGCTCGCCCTCAGGCAGACGCTTGAGAACCTGATCCAGTACTCCACGTCGGGCGTTGCGCCGTTCATGCAGCGCGCGGGCATCGCGGCCATCACCGAGGGCGAATGGTTCGTCAAATCCATGATCGAGCGGGCGCGGGTGGGGCGTGACATCGTCGCCGAGGCGCTCGTCGGCCGCAACCGCGTCACCTACCAGTCGCCGGACGGGGCGTTCTATGCCTTCTTCAAGGTTGACGGGGTGGCATCGTCCCAGGACGCTGCGTTCAAGCTGATCGACGAGGCGATGGTCGGAACAGCCCCGGGTACCGCATTTGGGGAAAACGGGGAAGGTTATGTGCGGGTGTGCTTTTTGCGCAGCAGCGACAGCCTGACCACCGCCATGTCGACAAGCATCGTCAATTATCTCGATGGTTTAGGTTGACCCTCCCGGTCGTCGCGAGGCGATTTTTCCGGCGATAATCGTTGCAAGGCTTGCGCGAAACTTGTCGCAACTGTCGAGTGTGTGTTTCTCAGTTATCCCCCTCCGGCAGATTTGTGCGACAGTCGTGTTGCTCCTCCCTCAACTGGGGTCTGGCCCTTCGGTCGGACCCCTTTTTCCTTTCTCAGAGCCTCGTTTGACCCCGGCGCGATTGCGTTCGCGCCCGTGGCAGCGTCATATCCCCTCGGCCAGCCGGTCGGACGACCGCTCCGACAAGGTCGAAAGGCCGTCGGGGAGGAAAGTCCGGGCTCCACGGAAACACGGCGCCGGGTAACACCCGGCGGGGGTGACCCCAGGGAAAGTGCCACAGAAATCAAACCGCCGTCGGGCGTCGCCCGGCGGTAAGGGTGAAACGGTGGGGTAAGAGCCCACCGCGGAGGCGGCAACGGTCTCCGGCATGGCAAACCCCGCCGGGAGCAAGACCGCATAGGGGTGGTGGCGCGTTTCCGGCCATAAGCCACCCGGGTGGGTCGCATGAGGCGTCCGGCAACGGACGTCCCAGATGAATGGTCGTCACGTGAGGGTTCGCCCTCGCCATACAGAACCCGGCTTACAGACCGGCTGGCAATTTCCCCTCCTTCTCAACATCGTAGCGCCCGCGCCTGACGGGACGGTGCGTCGCCTCACGGCCGAGCCGTGGGATGGGATGGGTTCGCCCGCCCCGTTGCCCATGGGATCGCTTGGGCTGGCGCTGTCATACATGGGTCCAGCCATGAACGAATGCAGGCGTCTGCCCCAAGGGCGGTTCGTGCTTGCCTCCGGAGGGCGCCCTTGGATCCGGCCCAGGCCGGGCGGCGGTCCCCGCTTGGGTGCGGCCAAGGCGGCTGCGACGAGCGGTCTCCGGCCGAGCCGCTTCCCAAAACAGCAGCGTTTGCGCGAGATTTTTGTGCCGTTGCACGATGGTCACACATGAACGAGGTCGTTCGAATGCGACCGGTTTGGTAAATCGTTTCGTTGACGCCCATAGGAGCCCATGGTATCCCAAATCTATTCCGTGGCGGAGCGGCGCGGAACCTGACGGGGCGGTGATACGCCGCCAGCGTAGGAGCTGCGGTGGCCGGGTTCGTCTCGAACTACACAAACAAGCTCGACGCTAAGGGGCGCGTATCCATTCCCGCGCCCTTTCGATCGGCCTTGGCAAAAGACGGATACGAGGGCCTCTACTGCTTTCGCTCCTTCAACGCTCCCACAGTCGATGCGGGAGGGTTTCAATTGCTGAACGTTCTCGAATCGCGACTGGCAGACTTCGATCCCATGACCGAAGAACACGAAGCCTTGGCTATGACCTTCTACGGTGCATCCGAACAGCTGCGCATCGACAGCGAAGGCCGAGTCGTCTTTACCGATACGATCCGCGAGCATGCGGGGATCGAGAAGGACGTGACGTTCGTCGGGATGAATTATAAGTTCCAGATCTGGAATCCGGATCCGTTCGAGGAACATCGCAAGGCAGCGCAGGAGCGTGCGCTCGCCGTGATGCGTCAGGGTGGCGCCCGCAGCGGAGCGCGCTCCGGCGGGCTCAGCCTCAGCGGCATGCTCGGCCAGCGCCCCCCGCACCCGAGGGTGAGGGCGCATGAGCGGCGCGTGGGAGAGCGCCCCACAGGCGCACATCCCGGTCATGCTGCGTGAGGTCATGGCAGCGCTCGCCCCGCAGCCTGGCGAGCGCATCGTCGACGGCACCTTCGGCGGCGGCGGCTACTCGCGCGCCATCCTCGCCACCGGCGCCGCCGTCATCGGCATCGACCGTGACCCCGATGCCGTCGCCCGCGGCCGCGCCATCGCGGACGCCTGGCTTCACCATGGTCGAGGGCACGTTCGGCGCCATGGACGAACACGTGTCCGGCCTCGGCATCGACACCGTGGACGGCGTGGTGCTCGACGTCGGCGTTTCGTCCTACCAGCTCGACCAGGCCGAGCGCGGCTTCTCTTTCCGCTTCGACGGGCCGCTCGACATGCGCATGGGTGGGGAGGGGCCGACCGCGGCCGACATCTGCAACCACGCCGACGTGTCGGATCTCGCCCACCTCCTTCGCACCTTCGGCGAGGAGCGGCATGCGGGGCGGGTCGCCCGCGCCATCGTCGCCGCGCGTCCGCTCGCGACCACCGCGGAGCTCGCCGCCGTCTGCGAGCGCGCGCTGAAGGCGGGGCCGGGGATTCACCCCGCGACGCGCACGTTTCAGGCGCTGCGCATCGCGGTGAACGACGAGCTGGCCGAACTGGCGCGCGGTCTGGCCGCCGCCGAGCGCATTCTCGCCGCGGGCGGGCGTCTCGTCGTCGTCGCCTTTCACTCGCTCGAGGACCGCATCGTGAAGCGCTTCCTCGCGGAGCGTTCGGGCGTCGTCCGGCGGCTCGCGCCACATGCCGGTCGTGTCGGCGCCGCCGGCGAGCTTCGCCCCGTCGGCCAAGCGCGCGCTCGGCGCGAGCGACGAGCGAAGCCGCCGCCAACCCGCGCGCACGCTCGGCCAAGCTGCGCGCCGCCACGCGGACCGACGCGCCGGCGCTGCCGCTCGACCTCTCCGCTCTCGTCCCCCACGTCCGGCTGAGAGGGATCTGATGATGAAGCGCCCCGTCCGCTTCGCGGCTCTCGTCCTTGCCATCTCGACGGCGACCGTCAGCGCGGCCACGGTCTTCGTGATGAAGAAGGACGCCGAGCGCGATGCCTTCGCAATCGGTGAACTGAATCGAAAGATTGCCGCGGAGCAGCAGAGAATCAGCGAACTTAAGGCCGAGTGGAGCGCGCTCGACCATCCGCAGCGGTTGCAGGCCCTGGTCGATCGGCATGCGGACGTTCTGCGCTTGCAACCGATCGACGGCCGACCAGATCGCAACGGTGCGCGACGTCGCCCGCCGCACTTCGCGAGAGCACGAAAGGAGGGCGAGGAATGAGGCGCAATCAAGTTCGCAACGATGGGAGCCGCGGGCGCATCGCGCTGCTCTTCGTCGGTTGCGTCGCGATCCTCGGCGTCATCGGCGCGCGCCTCGTCACGCTGGCTTCGCACCGGCGGTCGCCGCCTCCATCTATGCCGCCTCGCCGCAGGACGAGGTGCAGGCCTCGCGGCCCGACATCGTCGACCGCAACGGCGAGGTGCTCGCGACCGACCTTGCCACCGCCTCCCTCTACGCCGAGCCCCGCAACATCATCGACGTGGACGAGGCGGTCGAGACGCTGCTCACCCGCGTTCTGCCCGAGCTCGACGCCGAAGCGCTGCGCAAGGACCTGTCCACCGACCGCGGCTTCGTCTGGCTCCAGCGCGAGATCTCCGCCGCACGCGCGAGGCGGTGCACGATCTCGGCCTGCCGGGCATCGGCTTCCTGACGGAGACCAAGCGCTTCTATCCGGGCGGCTCCACCGTCGGCCACATCGTCGGCCATGTCAACATCGACAATGCCGGCATCGCCGGGCTGGAGAAGACGATCGACAGCGGCGGCCTGTCGGCGCTCCAGGCGGTCGGCTTGGCGCGCAAGGGGCGGCGACCTGGCGCCGGTGCGCTCTGTCGGTGGACCTTCGCGTCCAGCACGCGGTGCGCGACGAGCTGTCGCGCGCCATCGAGCGCTACCAGGCCCTGGCGGCCATCGGCATCGTCCTCGACGCCAAGACGCTCGAGGTCGTCGCCATGACCTCGCTGCCGGACTACGACCCCAACGATCCCGCCGAAGCGCTGGAAGACGTGCGCATGAACCGCGCGATGGCCGGCGTCTACGAGATGGGCTCGGTGTTCAAGACCTTCACCCTCGCGATGGGCCTCGACGCCGGCACGATCACGGCCTGAACGAGCCGGCTCGACGCGCGCGGCAAGCTGCAGATCGGCCGCACGCGATCGGCGACTTCCACGGCAAGAACCGCGTGCTCACCGTGCCGGAGGTCTTCCAGTATTCCTCCAACATCGGCACGGCGCGGATCGCGCTGGCGATGGGGGCGGAGAAGCAGAAGGCCTATCTCAAGGCGTTCGGCATGTCTCGACCGGCTGGAGACGGAGCTGCCGGAGGCGGCCCGCCCGCTGGTGCCACGCGTTGGCCGCGGATGACGGCGGCGACCGTCTCCTTCGGCCACGGCACTTGCGGTGACGCCGATGCATACCGCCGTCGCGGCGGCGGCGATGATCAACGGCGGCATCTACGCCCCGCCCACCTTCTACCCCCGCTCCGAGGCGCAGATGATGGAGCATCGGCCGCCGCGTGATCTCGCCGCGGACGCTCGCAGCAGATGCGCGACCTCTTCGAGCTGAACGGCGAGCGAGGGGTCCGGCCGAAACGCGCGGGTGCCCGGCTACAACGTCGGCGGCAAGACCGGGACGGCGGAGAAGGCCGTGCAAGGGCGGCTATGACACGCAACAAGCGCTTCAACTCCTTCCTGGCGGCGTTCCCGATCGACGATCCGCAATACGTCGTGCTGGTGGTGCTCGACGAGCCCAAGCCGGAGGAGGGCCAGACGACCGCGACCGCCGGCCTGCAACGCCGCGCCGACGGTGGCCAACGTGATCTCCCGCGTCGGGCCGATGCTCGACGTCGACGCCGCGCTTCCCGGACGACGAGGCCGTCGCGCGCGCGATCACCGTCGCCTACCAGGAGTAGATGGCGATGCGGCTCGGCGACCTCGTGCCGGACCTCGCGAGGAGCCGATCCGTCGCTCGACATCGTCGGCGTGACGGCCGACCGCGCCGCGTGGCGCCGGGGATGCTGTTCGCGGCGCTGAAGGGGGCGCGGTTCGACGGCACAGCCTTCGTCGGCGATGCGCTGTCGCGCGGCGCGGCGGCGATCCTGGTCGCCGAGGACGCGAGGTCGCTGTCGACGGCGGGTGCCGGTGCTGCGCGATGACGATCCGCGCCGCCACCTTGCGCTGATGGCCGCTGCCTTCGCGGGCCCGCAGCCCGGCATCGATCGTCGCCGTCACGGGCACCGCCGGCAAGACCTCGGTCGCCGAGTTCACGCGCCAGATCTTCGCCGCGGACGGGCACGACGGCGGTCTCGCATCGGCACGCTCGGCATCCGCGGCGCGGTGGACGCTGCCGGGCGGGCTGACGACGCCCGACCCGGTGCGCGCTCGCCGGCGCGCTTCGCCGCGCTGGCGGCGCGACGGCGTCACCCACGTGGCGCTCGAGGCGTCCAGCCACGGGATCGACCAGCGCCGGCTCGACGGCGTGCGGCTGACGGCCGGCCGCCTTCACCAACATCGGCCGCGACCATCTCGATTATCACGCGACACTCGAGGCCTACCTTGCCGCCAAGCTGCGCCTGTTCGAGGCGCTGCAGCCCGACGCCGCGCACACCGTCGTCGAACCCCGACGCGCCCGGGGCCGACCGCGTGATCGCCGTGGCGCCCGGCGCCTTCACCGTGGGCCGGCACGGCACCGGGCTGACGCTGATCTCGGCCGAGCGGACCGGCGGCGGGTGCGTCACTCGTCGTGCAGGGCACGGCGCGGCACGAGGTGGCGCTGCCGCTCATCGGAGACTTCCAGGTCGAGAACGCGCTCGTCGCGGCCGGGCCTTGCCATCGTCGTCCGGCGTGCCGGAGGGCGATCGCTGTCGCGGCGCTCTGGCGCGCTGAAGGGGGCGCCGGGGCGTCTGGAGCTGGTCGGCCGCGCAATGGGGCGCCGGTGTTCGTCGACTATGCGCACAAGCCCGACGCGATCTCCGGCCGCTCTCGGCGCTGCGCCCGTCTGAGTGCCGGGCCGGCTCGTCATTGTGGTCGGAGCGGGCGGCGACCGCGACCCCGGCAAGCGACCCCTGATGGGGAAGGCGGCGCGCGGCGTTGCCGACGTCGTGATCGTGACCGACGACAATCCGCGCAGCGAGGATCCCGCCGCCATCCGCGCGCGCGGTCTGTCCGGGGCGCCCGGCGCGCTCGAGATCGGCGACCGCGGCGAGGCGATCGCCACCGCGGTCGCGATGCTGGGTGAAGGGCGATGCCCTGGTGGTGGCCGGCAAGGGCCACGAGGAGGGACAGATCGTCGGCGACCGGTGCTCCCGTTCAGCGATCATTCAGCCGTTCAGGGCGGCTATTGCAGCCCTATGAACACGATTTGGACCCTCGGCGACCTCGCCGACGCCGCGCATGGTCGCCTCTGCCGGCACCCCGCGCGACACCGCCGTCACCGGCGTCTCCATCGACACGCCGCACGCTCCAGCCGGGCGAGGTCGTTCTTCGCCATCGACGGCGCTGTCGCATGGATGCGCACGACTTCGTGGCCGATGCGCTCGCCGCAGGCGCATCAGCCGCCGCGGTGATCTCGCACGGCGAGGCGGACCGGGCCGTCGTCGTGCGACGACGTGCTGGCCGCGCTCGGGCGCGTGGGCGTCGCGGCGCGGGGCCGGATCGCGCGGCGGCACGCCGGTGGTCGCCGTCACCGGCTCGGTCGGCAAGACCGGCACCAAGGAGATGCTGCGCCTCGCCTTCGGAGCGGCGGGCCGGTGCACGCCTCGGCCGCCTCCTACAACAACCACTGGGGCGTGCCGCTGAGCCTCGCGCGGATGCCGGCCGACGTCGACGCGGCGATCTTCGAGATCGGCATGAACCACGCCGGCGAGATCACGCCGCTGACGACGATGGTCCGCCCGACGATCGCCATCGTGACCACGGTCGCGGCGGTGCATCTGGAGTTCTTCGACAGCGTCGCCGCCATCGCCGACGCCAAGGCCGAGATCTTCTCAGGCCTCGAGCACGGGCGGCGTCGCGGTCATCCCGGCCGACAACGCGCACACCGAGCGCCTGCGCCGCCGCGGCCGCGCGCGCGGGGGCCGAGGTCGTCACCTTCGGCGCCGGCGGCGACGTGACGCCTCACCTCGCTCGACGCGGACGGCAACGCCGATGCCGACGTCTTCGGCGAGCGAGGTGCGTGTTCGAGCTCTCCGATCCCGCGCCGCACGTCGCCAACAACGCGCTCGCCGTGCTGGCGGCGCTCTCGGTCGCCGGCTGGGACGTCGCGCGAGGGGCGGCGGCGCTCGAAGGCGTGGTCGGCGCCGAAGGGGCGCGGCCGGCGCGTGCGCCTGCGGCCCGCGGGCGGCGAGGCCGTGCTGCTCGACGACTGGTTCAACGCCAACCCCGTCCTCGGTGGGCGCCGCGATCGCCACGCTCGGCCGCGGTGCCGGCGACACGCCGCGTCGCGCATTCTGGGCGACATGCGCGAGCTGGGCCCGACCGCCGAGGATCTTCACCGTGGACTGGCGCCACTTCTCGTCGATGCCGACGTTCGAATCGTCCACACAGTAGGGGAGATGACGACACCACCTGCGCGACGCCCTGCCATACGACCTGCGCGGCATCCACGCCGCGACGCGCCGCCGAGCTGGTCGAACCAGCCTGCCGGAGGTCGAGCCGGGCGACGCCATCCTGGTCAAGGGCTCGAAGGCCATCGGTCTGGGGGTTGTCGTCGAGGCGATCGAAGAACGCTACGGGCTGACCGATGTTTGAGCTTCTTTCCAATCTCTCGGACCAGTTCCCGCCGCTGAACGTGTTCCGCTACATCACGTTCCGCACCGGCGGGGCGCTGGTGACGAGCCTGATCGTCACCTTCATCTTCGGGCCGCGCATGATCCGCGCGCTGCGGATCCGTCAGGGCAAGGGCCAGCCGATCCGCGAGGATGGCCCGGCGAGCCACCTCTCACCAAGCGCGGCACGCCGACCATGGGCGGGCTGATGATCCTCTGCGGCCTGTATCTCGACGCTGCTGTGGGCAGATCTGGCCAACCCCTATGTCTGGATCGTCCTCTTCGTGACGCTCGGCTTCGGCGCGATCGGCTTCTACGACGATTATCTGAAGGTCACGAAGGCCACGCACAAGGGCTTTTCCGGCAAGGTGCGCCTCGCCTCGAGAGCCTCATCGCCGGCATCGCGGCCACGGTCGATGTACCTTGAGACGCCGCGCTGGAATCGGCTCTCACGTTTCCGTTCTTCAAGGACCTGATCCTCAATCTCGGGATGTTCTTCCCCGTCTTTGCAGCCTTCGTCATCGTCGGTGCCGGCAATGCGGTCAATCTGACCGATGGGCTCGATGGTCTCGCCATCGTGCCGGTGATGATTGCAGCCGGCACTTTCGGCGTGATCGCCTATCTGTCAGGAAACGGATTGTTTGCCGATTACCTGCAGATCCACAACGTGGTCGGGCGCTGGCGAACTAGCGGTGGTGCGGGCGCAATGATCGGTGCCGGGCTGGGCTTTCTGTGGTTCAACGCGCCGCCGGCGGCGATTTTCATGGGCGACACCGGATCACTGGCGCTCGGCGGTATGATCGGTGCCATCGCAGTGGCAACGAAGCACGAGATCGTCCTCGCAATTATCGGCGGATTGTTCGTTCTGGAGGCTGTCGCGTCATCATCCAGGTGACCTCATTCAAGCTGACCGGAAAACGCGTCTTCCGGATGGCGCCGATCCACCACCATTTCGAACAATTCGGCTGGACCGAGCCGCAGGTCGTGATCCGCTTCTGGATCATTGCAGTCGTTTTGGCAATGGTTGGCCTGTCTACGTTGAAGCTGAGATGATCCCGGTCACAACATGTCCGGAAAGCGGGTCGCCGTTTTTGGCCTTGGCGGGTCGGGCCTCGCGACAGCCATGCGCTGGCCGCCGGCGGCGCTGAGATCGTGTGCTACGACGACAAGCGCGAGGGGTGGACGCGGCGAGCGCGCGGGCCTGCCTACGGGCGACCTGCGTGTGGCCGATTTTTCCGCGTTCGATGCGCTGGTGCTGTCGCCCGGTGTGCCGCTGACCCATCCCAGTCCGCATTGGACGGTGGAGCGGGCGCAGGCGGCCGGCATCCCCGTGATCGGCGACATCGAGCTCTTCGACGCCGAGCGGCGGGCGCGGCTGCCGGAGTTGCGGCTTGCCGCGATCACCGGCACGAACGGCAAGTCCACCACCACGGCGCTGCTGGGGCACCTCCTGGTCGAACTCGGCGAGGCGCGCGCAGGTGGGCGGCAACATCGGCCGGCCGGTGCTCGATCTCGATCCGGTGGCCGGCACCGCGGTGGTGGAGTGTTCGTCCTACCAGATCGATCTTGCACCGGGCTTGACGGCCGGAGGTGGGCGCGCTCCTCAACCTCTCGCCCGACCACATCGACCGGCACGGCACGTTCGAGAACTACGCCGCCGTCAAGGAGCGGCTGGTCGCGGCGAGCCGGCAGGCGGTGATCGGCGTCGACGACACCCGCACGGCGCAGCATCGGCGAGGACCTGTCGGTTCACGGCAAGCCGGTCCACCGGATCGGCGTGCTGGACGAGGCCGAGCGCGCTGCGCCGTCTGGCGGCCTCCGGTGTCGGTGCCGTCGGCGACGACGCTCTTCGCGCTGCAGAGCCGGCGTCACGCGCCAGGTCGGCTCGCTGGAGGGCATCGCCTCGCTGCGCGGCCGGCACAATGCCGAGAACGCGGCAGCGGCGATCGCGATGGCGATGGCGCTGGGCTTCGACGCCCGACGAGGCGGCCCGGCACCTTGCCACCTTCCCGGGCCTCGCGCACCGGATGGAGGAGGTCGGCCGCGACGGCGATGTCGTCTTCGTCAACGACTTCCAAAGCGACCAACGCGATGTCCTCGGCGCAGGCGCTGGCCGCCTTCCGCAGCGATCCACTGGATCGCCGGCGGGGTCGCCAAGGCGGGCGGCGTCGAGAGCCTGATCCCCATTCGCGCCGCGCATCGCCGCGCGCCTACCTCATCGGCGAGGCGGCCGACGCTGTTCGAGCAGCAGCTGCGCGCCCACGTGCCCACCGTGCGCTGCGGCACGCATGGAGGCGGCGCTCGACGCCGCGGCGCGTGCCGCGAAGCCGGACGGGGGCGTCGTGCTCCTGTCGCCCGCCTGCGCCTCGTTCGACCAGTTCCGCTCGTTCGAGCATCGCGGCGACGTGTTCCGCGACCTCGTGACAGGCCCGATTGTCGAAGGAGACGGCCTGATGGTGAGCCGAGCCGAGACCACCGCGTTCGCCCGCTGGTGGTGGACCGTCGACAAGACGCTGCTGTTCGCGCTGCTGGCGCTCATCGCCTGGGCCTGGTGCTGTCGCTCGCCGCATCGCCGCCCGTCGCCGAGCGCAACGGCTACGGCACGTATCACTTCGTCATCCGCCACTTCATCTTCGCGGTGCCGGCGGTGATGACCTTGATCGCCGTCTCGTTCTTCGACCCCGCGGCAGGTGCGCCGCGCGTCGCTCGATCCTGTTCGCCGGCGCGCTGGTCGTGATCATCCTCACGCTCTTCATCGGCGTCGAGGTGAAGGGCGCGCGGCGCTGGATCGGCTTCGGCGGCACTCACGGTGCAGCCGGCCGAGTTCATCAAGCCGGCCTTCGTGGTGCTGACGGCGTTCCTGCTCTCGGAGGGCGCGCGGCGGCCGGACCTGCCGGGCCGGCTTCTCGCGGTGTTCCTGCTGGCCTGGTCATCGCACCGCTGGTGGCGCAGCCGGACTTCGGCCAGGCGATGCTGATCGCCATCACCTGGAGCGCGATGATCTTCCTCGCCGGCCTGCAGTGGCGCTGGGTGTTCGCGCTGGGCATCGGCGGGCATCGGCGGGATCGTCTCGGCCTACCTCTACCTGCCGCACGTGACGAACCGCGTGAACTCGTTCCTCAATCCGGAGACGGCCGACAACTATCAGGTCGACCGCTCCATCGAGAGTTTCCTGCGCGGCGGATGGTTCGGGGCCGGGCCGGGCGAGGGCATCGTCAAGCGCTCGCTGCCGGACAGCCACACCGACTTCGTGTTCGCGGTGACGGCGGAGGAGTTCGGCATCGTCATGTGCCTCGTCATCGTGGCGCTGTTCGCGGTCATCGTGCTGCAAGGGCCTCGGCCGCGCCTTCCGCGAGGAGGACGACTTCGTGCGCCTTTCGCTGTCCGGCCTCATCCTGCTGTTCGGCGGGCAGGCGTTCATCAACATGGCGGTGAACCTGCAGCTGATGCCGGCCAAGGGGATGACGCTGCCGTTCGTCTCCTACGGCGGCTCGTCGCTGGTGGCGGTGGCGATCGGCATGGGCTTCGCGCTGGCGCTTGCCGCGGCGCCGGCCCGGCCGCGTGCGCTTCACCGAGTCACGCCGCGCTGTCGCGAGGCGTTCGCATGATGCGGGCTGCTCCTGGCAGCCGGCGGCACTGGCGGGCACCTCTTCCCGGCCGAGGCGCTGGCGCTCGTCCTGACGCGCGCGCGGCCACGAGGTGGAGCTGGTGACGGACTCGCCGGGCCGGTGACGCTGGTCGACGCCTTTCCGGCCAAGACACGTGCACTTCGTGCCCGCTGCGACGCTGCGCCGGCAAGAACCCGGTCGCGGTCGCCCGGATGGCGCTCGCCAACGGCGCCGGCTTCTTGCGCTGCGATGCGGGTCGTCCGCCGGTTCCGCCCTGACGGTGACGGTCGGCTTCGGCGGCTACCCGACGCTGCCGCCGCTGACGGCCGCGCGGGCGATGAAGGTGCCCGGCGATCGTACACGAGGCGAACGCGGTGCATGGGCCGGGCCAACCGCAGCCTCGCCCGCCATGCCCACGTCGCGACCAGCTTTCCCGAGGTGCGCGGCCTCCCGCAGGCGCTGTCGGTGACGCACGTCGGCATCCCGGTGCGCGAGGCGGTGCTTCAGGCCGCGCGCCACTACGAGGCGCCGACGGACGACGTTCCGCCTGCTGGTGTTCGGCGGCAGCCAGGGCGCGCGCGTCTTCGCCGACCTTGTGCCCCCCGCGATCGCGCTGCTGCCGGCCGAGGCGCGCGCCGCGCCTTCGCATCGTCCAGCAGTGCCGGCCCGAGGACATGGAGCGCGTGCGCGCGGCCTACGCGCCGCTGCGTGGACGGCGTCGAGCTCGCCCCGTTCTTCCGGATCTGCCGGCAGCGCATCGCGGCGGCGCATCTGGTGATTGTCGCGCTCCGGCGCCTCGACGGTGGCGGAGCTTTCCATCATCGGCCGGCCGGCGCTGCTGGTGCCGCTTCCGGGCGCGCTCGATCAGGACCAGGCCCACAACGCCGGCGCGCTCGCAGGCGCTCGGCGGCGCCCGCCGGCTCGACCAGGAGGCGCTGACGCCGGAGCGTCCTCGCCGCCGAAGCTCATCGGCCTCATGGACGATCCGGCGCGCCTGGCCGGGCATGGCGCAGAACGCGACGGGGCTTGCCAAGCCGGACGCCGCCGAGCGGCTCGCCGACCTTGCCGAGCGCATCGCCGCAGGAGACACGCGCATGATCGCGCCCCTCAAGATGACCACCGCCATCGGGCCGGTCCATTTCGTCGGCATCGGCGGCATCGGCATGTCGGGCATCGCCGAGGTGCTGCACAATCTCGGCTACCGCGTGCAGGGCTCGGACATCGCCGAGAGCGCCAACGTGCTGCGCCTGCGCGACAAGGGCATCGCGGTCGCCATCGGCCACGCTGCCGAGAACCTCGGCGAGGCGACGGTGGTCGTCGTCTCTTCCGCGGTGAAGCGCGACAATCCGGAGCTGATGGCGGCCCGCGCGCGGCTGCTGCCGGTGGTGCGCCGCGCCGAGATGCTGGCCGAGCTGATGCGCCTGAAGCAGGCGATCGCGGTCGGCGGCACGCACGGCAAGACCACCACGACCTCGCTGGTGGCGACGCTGCTGGAAGCCGGCGGGCTCGACCCCACCGTCATCAATGGCGGCATCATCAACGCCTACGGCACCAACGCGCGGCTCGGGCGAGGGCGACTGGCTGGTCGCCGAGGCGGACGAGAGCGACGGCACGTTCGTCAAGCTCCCGGCCGACATCGCCATCGTCACCAACATCGACCCCGAGCACCTCGACCACTACGGCGACTTCGACGGTGTGCGCGCCGCCTTCCGCCAGTTCGTCGAGAACGTGCCGTTCTACGGCTTCGCGGTGATGTGCATCGACCATCCGGAAGTGCAGGCGATGGTCGGGCGCATCGAGGACCGTCGCATCATCACCTACGGCGCCAACCCGCAGGCGGACGTGCGCTTCATGAACGTGCGCCCCGGCCCGCGCACGCGTGTTCGACGTTCGCATCACCGACCGCGTCACCGGCCGCGTCGCGCTGATCGAGGGCCTGTCGCTGCCGATGCCGGGGATCCACAACGTCGCCAACGCGGCGGCGGCGGTGGCGGTGGCCGACCGGCTCGGGATCGACGGCGACGACATCCGCCGGGGGCTGGACAGCTTCCGCGGCGTCAAGCGGCGCTTCACCCACGTCGGCGACTGGAACGGCGTCGCGATCTACGACGACTACGGCCACCATCCGGTGGAAATCCGCGCGGTGCTCGCCGCGGCGCGCGAGGCGGCGACCGGCAAGGTCATCGCCGTGGTGCAGCCGCACCGCTATTCGCGGCTCGCACTCGCTGTTCGACGACTTCTGCGTCGCCTTCAACGACGCCGACATGGTGATCGTCGCCGACGTCTACGCCGCCGGTGAGGCCCCCATCGAGGGCGCCGACCGCGACGGCCTCGTCGCCGGACTTGCCGCGCGCGGCCACCGCGACGCGATCGCGCTCCCGGACCGCGACGCGCTGGCCGGCCTGGTGCGCGAGCGCGCCAATCCAGGCGACATGGTGATCTGCCTGGGCGCCGGGTCGATCACGCAGTGGGCGGCAACGCTGCCGAAGGATCTCGCCGCGTGACGTTCCCCGACCTCACCCCGCTCTTCGCGGACGCCGGGATCCGTGGGCGCATGGAACCCAATCAGCCGCTCGCCGACCACACGTGGTTCCGCGTCGGCGGTCCGGCGCAGCTCCTCTTCAGCCCGGCCGACGAGGCCGATCTCTGCGGCGTTCCTGAAGGTCGCTGCCGGAGACGGTGCCGGTCCACGTGCTCGGCCTCGCCTCCAACACGCTGGTGCGCGACGGCGGCGTGCCGGGCGTGGTGATTCGCCTCTCGGCACGCGGGTTCGGCCAGGCGAACGCGCGCCGGCGACGCGCCTCACCGCCGGCACCGCGCTGCCGGACGTGAAGGCGGCGCGGGCGGCAGCGGACGCCTCGATCGCTGGGCTCGCCTTCTACCGCGGCATTCCGGGCGCGCATCGGCGGTGCGCTGCGCATGAACGCCGGCGCCTACGGGACCGAGACGAAGGACGTGGCGATCGCCGCCCGCGCCGTCGACCGCGCCGGGACCATCCACGTGCTCACCAACGCAGATTTCGGCTTCGCCTACCGCCACTCCTCGCGTGCCGGCGGATTTCATCTTCACCGAGGCGACCTTCGAGGGCACCGCCCGGCGACCGCGACGCGATTCTCGCCGAGATGGACGGAATCACCGCCCGGCGCGAGGAGACGCAGCCGGTCAAGTCGCGCACCGGCGGCTCCACGTTCAAGAACCCGCCGGGCGAGAAGGCGTGGCAGCTCGTCGACCGCGCCGGCTGCCGCGGGCTCACCGTCGGCGGGGCGCAGATGTCGGAGCTGCACGCCAACTTCATGCTCAACCTCGGCGAGGCGACCGCGGACGATCTGGAGCGGCTCGGCGAGACGGTGCGCGGGCGGGTTCGCGAGACGACGGGGATCGCGCTCGAGTGGGAGATCAAGCGAATCGGCGTTCCGGCCGGCGCGGCGGTCCCCGCGTTCATGGGCGGCGAAGGGGAGGCGGCATGACGCACGTCGCGGTCCTGATGGGCGGCCTCTCCGCCGAGCGCCCGGTGAGCCTGAAGTCCGGGGACGGCCTGCGCCGCGGCGCTGGAGCGCGCCGGCTACGAGGTGACGCGGCTCGACGTCGGGATCGACCTCGTCGCGCAACTCCTGTCGAGTCGAAGCCGGACGTGGC
Organism: uncultured Alphaproteobacteria bacterium; assembly: GCA_963771975.1. Taxonomy (GTDB): domain Bacteria; phylum Pseudomonadota; class Alphaproteobacteria; order Rhizobiales; family Amorphaceae; genus Acuticoccus. The sequence continues at coordinate 321,893 of CAVYVL010000007.1, forward strand.
CTTCAACGCGCTGCACGGGCCGATGGGCGAGGACGGCGTCGTCCAGGGCATCCTCGAATTCCACAAGATTCCGTACACGCACTCGGGCGTCCTCGCCTCGGCGCTGGCGCTCAACAAGGACCGCGCCAAGGCGGTGATGGCGCGCGCCGGCATCCCGGTCGCCGAGCACGTCATCGCCAACCGATTCGAGGCGGCCGAGAGCCATCCTGCTTCAGCCGCCGTACGTGGTGAAGCCGGTCAACGAAGGCTCCTCGTTCGGCATCGTCATCGTGCCGGAAGGGGCCAACCGGCCGCCGGCGGAATTAACCTCTTCGGACTGGGCCTACGGCGACGAGGTGATGGCCGAGCACTACGTCGCGGGCCGCGAGCTGACGTGCGGAGTGTTTGGGGATACGCCGTCGGGATATCATTGACATCGTCCCGGTGAGCGAAAGTTTTTACGGCTACGACGCCAAGTACAGTCCGGGTGGCTCAGACCACATTTTGCCGGCCCGAATTAAACCAAATATTTACCAGGATATACAAAAGTTCACTCTGTTGGCTCATCGAGCCCTGGGGTGCCGCGGAGTCTCCCGTGCGGACTTCCGATATGATCCGGATAAAGACGAACTCGTGTGCCTCGAAGTCAATACTCAGCCTGGAATGACGGAAACTAGCTTGGTTCCTGAGATGGCCGCGTATGCGGGCATGAGTTTCGAGGCGCTCGTGGCCTCGATGGTGGAGGATGCATCATGCCAGCGATAGCGCCGCGCACGACCCATCGCCCGGCTCGCCGGGCCGTGGCCGGCGCGTGTGCTGACGGCCGCCGTGCTGGTCGGCTCCTGCGGCGCCGGGTTCGCCTACTCGCAGGATCCGAGCCACGCCATCGACGCCGTCGGCCGCGCCAGCGGCTTCGAGGTGCGGGGCCTGGAGCTCAACGGGCAGCACAAGACCTCCATCAGCTCCATCGTCGCGACGGCGAGCCTCGCGCCCGGTGCCAGCATCTTCACCGTCGACGGCGAAGGGCTGCGCCAGCGTGTCGAGATGCTGCCGTGGGTCGAAGCGGGCCCGGGTCCGCAAGGTCCTCCCGGGCACCGTGCAGCTCGAGATCGAAGAGGCCGAGCGCCTACGCCCGGTGGCGCACCGAGACCGGCGTGAAGCTGATCGCCCGGGACGGCACCGTGCTGTCGGACACGGTCAGCGCACAGTATTTCGACCTGCCGCTGATCGCGGGCCAGGGCGCCAACACGGCGGCCGAGGACGCGGTCGCGCTGCTCGACGCCAATCCGCTGTACCAGATCCGCACCCAGGCGGCGGTGCTGGTCGGCGAGCGGCGGTGGGACCTGGTGCTCGACACCGGCGCCACCGTGATGCTGCCGGAAGACGCGCCCTCGGCGGCGCTCGACCGGCTCGCGGATCTCGAGATGAAGGGCGCGATCACCATGGAGCCGGTGATCGTCGACATGCGTCTCGCCGACCGGACCGTGATCGAGCTGAGCCCCAAGGACGCCAACGAGCTCTACATCGCGCCGGAGGAAGAGCAGGGCTTCGACGAGCCCGCCGACCTGCTGGCGGCCGCGATCGCCGAATCGAAGAAGCCGACGACCCGCTGGCCGCGGCCATCCGGGAGGCGCTGCAATGAACGTCGTCGATCTGCCGCGCCGCGTCGACCAGAGCCGCTGCCACGTCCCCGCCGGACGCGGGTCCACCGTGTGCGTGCTCGACGTGGGGTCGACCAAGGTCGCGTGCCTGATCGCCAAGTTGAAGCCGGCGCCGGAGGAAGATCTCCTGACCGGCCGCACCCACGCGATCGAGGTGATCGGCTACGGCTACCAGCAATCGCGCGGTGTGAAGTCCGGCGCGATCGTCAATCTGGACAAAGCCGAGCACGCTATTCGTCGCGCGGTGGACGCCGCGGAGCAAATGGCTGGCATCACCGTCGAATCGCTTATCGTGGCTCAGACCTCGGGTCGACTCTCTTCGGAGAACTTCGGCGCCAAGGTCGACCTCGATACAGGCGCGGTTCGCGAGGCGGACATCCGCAGGGTGCTCGCCGCCTCCGGCCGCCACCAGATCCCGGACGGACGCATCGCCTTGCACGCCCTCCCCATCGGCTACACCCTCGACGGCCAGGACGGCATCCGCGACCCGCGCGGCATGGTCGGCGACACCTCGGGCGTGGACGTGAACCTCGTCACGTCCGACCGCTCGGCGCAGGACAATCTGGCGCTGCTCGTCAACCGCTGCCATCTCGACGTCGATGCGATGGTCGCGACCCCCTACGCCTCCGCGCTCGCCTCGCTGGTGGACGACGAGGGCGAGCTCGGCGCCGTCTGCGTCGACATCGGCGGCGGCACGTCCTCCATCGCGATCTTCGCGGACGGCAACCTCGTCCACGTGGACGCCATCGCGATCGGCGGCCATCACGTCACGATGGACATCGCGCAGGGCCTCTCCATCCGCCTCGGAAGAGGCGGAGCGGCTGAAGACGCTGCATGGTTCGGCCGTCGCCTCCGGGATCGACGAGCGGGCGATGCTCACCATCCACCCGTCGGCGAGGAGCGACGGCACGTCGCCGATCCAGATCCCCCGGCTGACGCTCAACACCATCATCCGTCCCCGCGTGGACGAGATCCTGGAGCTGATCCGCGACCGGCTGGTGGCGTCCGGCTTCTCCGGGCGCATCGGGCGGCGCGTCGTCATGACCGGCGGGGGCAGCCAGCTCACGGGAATGACGGATGTGGCGCGGCAGGTGTTTGGCCGGCCGGTGCGGATGGGGCGCCCGCTCGGCGTGAAGGGCCTGCCCATCGCGGCACGCGGCGCGGCGTTCTCCGCCGTCATCGGGCTGCTCATCTATCCGCAGCTGGCGCCGGCGGCCCTCTTCGAGGCGCTCGGGCCGCGTCGACCGGCACCTTCGCGCGGCTCGGCCGCTGGCTGCGCGAGAGCTTCTGACGCGCCCGGCCACGGGCGCGCCAACAAAAACACCTGCCCGAACGGCAGGGCGACACGGGCCGCCGCTTCTGCCGGCAGCCCACGAGAGATCGACCCGGCCTCGGCCGGGATTTCAAGCGCCCGGTGCGGGCATGGGACGAACTACGGGAGACATGAATGTCGTCCATTAATCTGAAGACGCCCGACCTGACTGAGCTGAAGCCACGCATCATGGTCTTCGGCGTCGGCGGGGCAGGGTGCAACGCTGTCAACAACATGATCGAGGCCGGCCTCGACGGGTGCGACTTCGTCGTCGCCAACACCGACGCGCAGTCGCTCAACCTGTCGAAGTCCGAGCGGGTCATCCAGATGGGCATCGCCGTGACCGAGGGTCTCGGCGCCGGCTCGCAGCCCGACGTCGGCCGCGCGGCCGCCGAGGAGGTGATCGACGAGATCGCCGATCATCTCTCCGGCAGCCACATGGTGTTCATCACCGCCGGCATGGGCGGCGGCACCGGCACGGGCTCGGCCCCGGTCGTGGCCCGCGTCGCGCGAGACCAGGGCATCCTGACGGTCGGCGTCGTCACCCGGCCCTTCCAGTTCGAGGGCATGCGCCGCGCGCGTCTGGCCGACGCCGGCATCGAGGAGCTGGCGCAGCACGTCGACACGCTGATCGTGATCCCGAACCAGAACCTGTTCCGGATCGCCAACGCGCAGACCACCTTCGCGGACGCCTTCGCGATGGCCGACCAGGTGCTCTACTCGGGCGTCGCCTGCATCACCGACCTGATGGTCAAGGAAGGCCTCATCAACCTCGACTTTGCCGACGTGCGCTCCGTCATGCGCAACATGGGCAAGGCGATGATGGGCACCGGCGAGGCGTCCGGCGAGCAGCGCGCGATGCTGGCGGCCGAGGCGGCCATCTCCAACCCGCTGCTCGACGAGACGTCGATGAAGGGCGCCCGCGGCCTTCTGGTCTCGGTCGTCGGCGGCAAGGACCTCACCTTGTTCGAGGTCGACGAGGCGACAACCCGCATCCGCGAGGAAGTGGACGACGACGCCAACATCATCTTCGGCGCCACGTTCGACGACTCGCTCGACGGCATCATCCGCGTCTCCGTCGTCGCCACCGGCATCGATCAGGAGCCGATGGAGGAAGAGGACGACGAGCCGCTCGACACCCGCGTCCTGTCGTTCGCCGGCCGTGCCGCGCGCGGCAAGGAGAAGGTCGCCGTCGGTGCGCCGGCCGCCTCCGATCCCAACCAAACCGCGATCGCGGCGGCTGTCGCCGCCGAGCTTGACGACTTCGAGGCGGCCCTGGAGCCGATCGAGAAGGCCGACGTCATCGAGGATGACGACGAGCTGGACGCGGCGATGGACGAGGCCGACGACTACGTCGAGCCGCGAACCCCGGCCGGCCCGTGTTCGCGAGGAGGTCGAGGCCGAGTACCACGAGCCCGACAGCCGCCGCCCGATGGGCATCCTGCGCGGGCTGATCGGCCGTTCGCGGCGGGACGAGGAGGAGGCGCAGGAGTTCGCTCCGGTCGAGCCTCGCGCCCAGCGTCGCCGCCAGCAGGCGGCCCGCGCCCAGCGCCCTGACGTCGCCCGCCTGCCCGCGCCAGAGGCCTTCGAGGAAGAGCCGGAGGAGGCTTCGCTCCAGCAGCGCCGTCCGCGCTCGCGCGCCGAGGCCCAGGCACGTCGCCAGCGCCGCGAGGAGGAGCCGGTGTCGCGCCAGCGCCCCGCACAGCGCCCCGCCGACGACGACCAGCTGGAGATTCCGGCCTTCCTTCGCCGCCAGGCGAACTGACCGGCGAAACTGTGAGCCCGGGTCTGCGATCCGGGCTCACCATCGGCTATAGCGAGAGGATGTTCGACGAATATGCTCTGACCGCCCGCCGGCTGGTTCGGCCGGTGACATTCCGCGGCGTCGGCGTCCACACGGACGCCGGCGTCGTGTGCGTTGTACACCCCGCCGCGGCGGGGGCGGAGGAGGAGGAGGGTGTCGTCTTCCACCGCACCGACACCGGCGGCGCGGTCGCCGCGAGCTGGCGCAATGTGGCGGCGACGCGGCTGCAGACGGTGATCCGCAGCGACGACACGTCCGTCGCCACGGTGGAGCATCTGATGAGCGCACTGTCGGCGCTCGGCATCTGGCAGGCGCGCGTGGAGATCGACGGGCCCGAGCTGCCGATCCTCGACGGCAGCGCCGCGCCGTTCCTGGACGCACTCGCGGAGGCGTCCGAACCCGCCCAGCCGGGACGCGCGATCGTCGTGCGCCGGCCGGTGTCGGCGCGCTCGGGTGCCGCGTTCGCCACGCTGCTCCCGTTTCCATCGCGGCGATTCGATGTCGGGATCGACTTTGCCGACGCGGCCATCGGCCTCCAGCGCGTCATGTTCGACTTTGCCGCCGATGATTATGCGCAGCGACGTTGCCCCGGCGCGGACATTCGGCCGGCTGAAGCGACATCAAGCGGTTGCGCCGGCGCGGGCTACGGGCGCGGCGCCTCGCTCGACAACGCGGTGGCGGTGGACGGCGGCCCGCGTCGTCAACCCGGAAGGTCTGCGGTTCGTGCCGACGAGTTCGCGCGCCACAAGCTGCTCGACGCGGTCGGCGACCTGGCGCTGGCGCGAGGCCCCTATCGTCGGCCTCTATCGCAGTCACACGGCGGGCATCGGCTCAACTATGCGCTGCTGGAACGCCTCTTCGCAGCATCGGAAAACTTTCAATTGTTGCCAAATTGAAACAGTTGCAGCAGGACGGTGGTGAGGTTGAGCGGTGACAGCAGCGCGCCATTGAACATGGCGGGCCCGCGTTGGTATCAGGTCCCCTGTAGAGGTGTGGAGTTCTACGATGGTGATGCGTTTGGCTCGGCCGCTTGCGGCCCTGATCCTAATCGTTGGCGTGGCCGCGTGCGGCAACCGCGTGACCGAGCTGGAATTTGACGACCGCCCCGCCGACCAGCTCTACAACGAAGCTCTTGTGCTGATGAACGACGGCGACTACCGCACCGCCCAGCTCAAGTTCGAGGAGGTTGACCGCCTCCACCCCCACAGCGAGCTTGGCCGCAAGAGCCAGATCATGCAGGCCTTCGCCAACTACTCGCGCGGGCGCTACATCGACGCGTCGATCGCCGCCAAGCGCTTCCTGGCGCTGCATCCGAACAGTCCGGACGCGGCCTATGCGCAGTACATCATCGCGATGTCCTACTACCGCCAGATCCCCGACGTGACGCGCGACCAGGAAGGCACCCGCCGCGCCATGGAGGCGTTCGAGGTGCTGATCGAGAAGTATCCCGAACTCCGAGTATACCGACGAAGGCCGCCGCAAGCTGCGCCAGACGCAGGACCAGCTCGCCGGTCACGAGATGGAGATCGGCCGGTACTATCTGGAGCGCAACGAGAACCTCGCCGCCATCAACCGCTTCCGCATCGTGGTGGAGGATTACCAGCGCACTAATCATATCGAGGAGGCGCTGTTCCGCCTGACCGAATCCTACTATGCTCTCGGTCTGACGCAGGAGGCGCAGACAGCGGCGGCCGTCCTCGGTCACAACTTCCCCGACAGCCGCTGGTACAAGGACGCTTACACGCTCCTCGAGTCCGGAGGGTTCTCGCCCGACGAGAATCAGTCGAGCTGGATCAGCCGCGCGTTCAAGGGCTTCAACGTGCTCTAAGGTGACAAGCGGCCCGTTCGCCTGACGCGATCGGTGCCCTTGCCAAGAGGACCCTCGTGCTCTCACGGCTGATCGTTCGAAATATCGTCCTGATCGAAGCGCTCGATCTCGATCTCGAGGCGGGCTTCACCGTCCTGACCGGCGAGACCGGCGCGGGAAAGTCCATCCTCCTCGATGCGCTCGCGCTCGCCCTCGGCGGCAAGGCGGACGGCAAGCTCGTGCGCTCGGGGGAGACGTCCGGCTCCGTCGCAGCCACCTTCAACGTGCCGCCGACCCATCCCGCCTTCGCCATCCTCGACGAGATGGGCATTCCGCGTGAGGACATGCTCATGGTCCGCCGCGTGCTGGGGAGCGACGGCAAGGCGCGCGCCTTCGTCAACGACCAGCCGGTGGGCGTGGGGCTGCTGCGCCAGTTGGGGCCCCTGCTCGTGGAGGTGCACGGCCAGCATTCCGACCGCGCGCTGATGTCGCCCGCCTCGCACCGGCGGCTGCTCGACGCCTTCGGTGGCCTGTCGAGCGATACGGCGCACGTCGCGGACTTGTGGCAGACGCTGAAGGATGCGGAGACCGCGCTTGCCGAGCACGAGGCGGCGCTGGAGAAGGCGCGCGAGGACGCCGAGTACCTGCGCACGTCCGTGGACGAGCTGACAAAGCTCGACCCGGAGCCGGGCGAGGAGGAGCGGCTGTCGTCACACCGCCAGGCGATGGGCGCGGCCGAGAAGGTGGCGAGCGACCTCGACGAGGCCGGTGGCGCGCTGGAGGGGCCGAAGTCGCCGATCCCGACGCTGGCCGGTGTCCTGCGCAAGCTGGAGCGCAAGGCGTCCGGCGCGGAGGAGCAGCTGAACCCGGTGATGGACGCGCTCGCCGCCGCGCTCGACGCGCTGGAGGAAGCGCGCTCGACCATCGGCGAGGCGCAGCGCTCGCTCGATTTCGACCCGCAGCAGATGGTGGACCTCGAGGAGCGCCTGTTCGCTCTGCGCGGGGCCTCGCGCAAGTACAAGGTGCCGGTGGACGACCTCGCCGACCTCGCCTGCCGCATGGCCGACGACCTCGCCGACCTCGAGGCCGGGGAGGTGCGGGGCGATGCGCTCGCCCAGGCCGTCGCCGGCGCCGAGAAAGCCTATCGCACGGCGGCCGAGTTGCTGTCGGACCGGCGCACCACCGCCAGCGCCGCGTTGGAAGACGCCGTCGCCGCCGAGCTGGCGCCGCTGAAGCTCGACAAGGCCCGCTTCATCGTTCGGCGGGAGACCGCCAGCCCCGGGTCTGAGGGGCTCGACAGCATCGCCTTCCACGTCAAGACCAACCCCGGCTCGCCGGAGGGGCCGATCATGAAGGTCGCCTCGGGGGGCGAGCTGTCCCGCTTCCTGCTGGCGCTGAAGGTGTGCCTCGCCGACAAGGGCTCCGCCTCGACGCTCATCTTCGACGAGATCGACACCGGCGTCGGCGGGGCGGTGTCGGACGCGATCGGCTCGCGCATGGCTCGCCTGTCGGACACCCTGCAGGTCGTCTCGATCACGCACGCGCCCCAGGTCGCCGCGCGGGCGGACCATCACCTTCTGATCGCCAAGGCCTCCAACGGGTCGCAGACGGCGACCGCGGTGCGGGCGCTGGCGCTCGACGAACGGCGTGAGGAAATCGCCCGGATGCTCGCCGGCGCCACGGTAACCGACGAGGCGCGCGCCGCCGCCGCCCGGCTCATCGAGGCGTAGGCGCTCGCGGGACCGGCAAAGCCGCCGCCCGTCAAGCCTCGGCCACCTCCATCCAGGCGTCTTCGTCCCACACCGTCAGCCCCAGATCCTGCGCCTTGGTGAGCTTGGAGCCGGCGCCCGGGCCAGCCACCACGATGTCGGTCTTCTTGGAGATCGATCCCACCACGCGTGCGCCCAGCGCCTCGGCGCGGGCCTTCGCCTCGTCGCGGGTCATCCGCTCCAGCGATCCGGTGAAGACGATGGACTTGCCGGCAACCGGCGAGGAGACCGCGCGGGCCACATCATCCTCGATGGTGATCTGCGCAGCGAGGTCGTCGACCGCCTGCATGTTGCGCGGCTCCTCGAAGAAGGCCTCCAGCGCGTCCACCACGACCTCGCCGATGCCGTCGATCACCGTCAGCTCTTCGCGCAGCTCATCGGCGGCTTCGGCGTCCGGGGAAACGTCGGGAAGGGCCAGCACTTCGGCCGCGTTCTCGGCGGTGCGGTTGCGCTTGCCGGCCGCGCGCAGAATGCGGCGGCGCGCGGCGCGGGTGTCCACGTCCACGGCGAGGCGGCCCATCGCGCTGCGAAACGCGTCCCAGGACTGAAAATGCCGCGCGAGGACGCGGGCGGACACCTCGCCCACCCGGCGGATGCCGAGCGCGTAGATCATGCGCCGCAACGCGATGGTGCGGCGGCTCTCGATGGACTCGAAGAGATTGCGGACGCTGGTCTCGCCGTATCCTTCGCGGTCGATGATCCGCTCGCCCTCCGGCCTCTGCGCGTCGCGGGCCTGGAGGGTGAAGATGTCGGCCGGGGTGTCGATCAGCCCCTCGGCGTGGAAGGCGGCGATCTGCTTGGCGCCGAGCCCCTCGATGTCGAACGCGGCACGGCTGACGAAGTGGCGCAGGCGCTCGTACTGCTGGGCGGGGCAGATGAGCCCGCCGGTGCAGCGGCGCACGACGCCGGGCTGGTTAGTGCCGGGGTTGGTCTCCTGCTCCACCTTGGACCCGCACACCGGGCATTGGTCCGGGAACCCGTAGGGGACGGCACCCTCGGGCCGCTTGTCCTTCAAGACCTGGAGCACCTGCGGGATCACGTCACCGGCGCGCTGGATCTCGACCGTGTCGCCGACGCGCGCATCGAGCCGGGCGATCTCGTCGGCGTTGTGGAGCGTCGCGTTCTTCACCACGACGCCGCCGATGGTGATGGGCTCGAGGCGGGCAACCGGTGTCAGCGCACCAGTGCGGCCGACCTGGATCTCAATCGCCTCCAGGGTGGTGATGGCGCGCTCGGCGGGGAACTTGTGCGCCACCGCCCAGCGCGGCCGCCGCTCCCGTTCGCCGAGGCGCCGCTGCAGGTCCAGCCGGTCGAGCTTATAGACCAAGCCGTCGATGTCGTAGGGGAGCTTGGCGCGTGCCTCGGCAACGGCGGCGTAGGCGGCGAGCATCTCGTCGAGGCCCTGGCACACCCGCGTCAGTGGGTTCACCGGCATGCCGAACGCCTTCAGCGCGTCGATCATCTCGTGCTGAGTGCTGGCCGGAAGGGCGCTCACCTCGCCCCAGCCGTAGGCGAAAAAGTCGAGCGGGCGCTCGGCGGTCTTGGCCGGATCCACCTGCCGCAGCGAGCCGGCGGCGGCATTGCGCGGGTTGGCGACGGGGTTCTTGCCGTCCTCGGCGAGCCGCGCGTTCAGCGCCTCGAAGGCCTCGTGGGTCATGTAGACCTCGCCGCGCACCTCGAACACGTCCGGCGCGTCGTTCGGAAGCGTCTGCGGGATGGCGGCGACGTGGGCGACGTTGGCGGTCACGTTCTCGCCGGTTCGCCCGTCGCCGCGCGTGGCGGCCACCACCAGGCGCCGGTCCTCGTAGCGCAGCGAGATCGAAAGACCGTCGATCTTCGGCTCTGCGGTGGTGGCGGGGGTCTCGTCGGCCGGCAGCTTCAGGAAGCGGCGCACGCGGACGATGAACTCGGCCACCTCCTCCTCGGTGAGCGCCTTGTTGAGCGAGAGCATGTCGACCGGATGTTCGACGGTCGCGAACGCGCCAGAGGGAGCCGCGCCGATGCCGGCGCTCGACCCGTCGGCGAGTTCCGGATGGGCGGTCTCCATCTCGTCGAGCTCGCGGCGCAGGGCGTCGTACTCGGCGTCCGAGATCGTGGGCGCATCGTCCTGGAAGTAGCGCTTGTCGTGCTCGGCGATCTGGGCGGCGAGGTCCTTGTATTTCGCCTCGATCGACGCGTTCGGCATCGCTGCTCGTCCTTTGCGGTTCGCTGATGGACATAGCGCAAAGCGCGGCGGCGACACCAGCGGATGCCGTGCCGTGCGGCGCTGGCGAACCCAGTCCGGTGGCTCGACGAATACGGCATCGCGCCATATGGCTGACCCCTTGATGCGCCGCGCGGCGTAGCCCCGGGAAGAGGACAGATCGATCGATGGCGCTTGTCGACACGCACGTGGGGTTCGTTGAGAGCTGGGAATGCGACACCAACGACCACCTCAATGTCCGCTACTACGCCAAGCGCTTCGGCGAGGCGTTGGAGATGCTGTGCGCGCTCCACGGCCACCCTTCGGCAGCGGCCGAGAGCCGCCATGTGCGCTTCCATCGTGAGCTGCGGGCCGACGCGATGACGCGGGTGCGCTCGGCGCGGGTCGACGGCGGGCCGGCGGACGGGCGCATCGTTCACCTGTTGGAGAATGCCGAGACCGGCGAGGTCGCCGCCACCGCGCTCGACCTCGTCGAAGGGCTGGCCGAGGTGCCGACGGTGCCGGCCGATGAGGTGGCGGCGGCGATGCCGCGCAGCGTGCCGCTGGCGCCGGCCGAGCCCGCCGATGCGCTGGCGCGGCTGGAGCGCGGTGCGGCGACGGTGTCGAACATACGCCTCGCCGACCCGAACGCGTTCGACGCCGAGGGGCGCTACCGTCAGTTCGAGTTCATCAGCGGGTTCAGCGACGGTGCGGCCCATGTGTGGGCGTTCGCCGGGATGACCAATGCGTTCATGGCCGAGCGAAACTGGGGCCGGATCGCGGTGGAGACGAAGCTGACGGTGTTCGCGCCCGTGCGCCCCGGAATGGTGTTGCGCCAGATCTCGTGGATCTCAGAGGTCGCGGCCAAATCGATGGCGCTCCTGCACCAGGTCGACGACCCGCGCACCGGGACCGTGATCGCACGCGGCGACGTCCGCGGCATGATCCTCGACTTCGCGACCCGCCGCTCGGTGCCGATGCCGGACATCCTCCAGTCGCTGCCGGCGTAGGCCGGCGCGTCGCGACTCAGATTTCCGGCATCAGCTCCAGGATCGCGGCGCCGACGTCATCGCCCCGCGCCATCAGGCGGTCCGGCGACAGATCCATCATCGGCACGTCCGAATAGCCGTAGGCGAGGCCGACGAAGGGCACCTTGGCGGCGCGCGCCGTCATCAGGTCGACGCGGCTGTCGCCGACGAAGACGGTGCGCGCCACGTTGCCGCCGGCCGCCTCGACGGTACCGGTGAGGTGGCCGGGGTCGGGCTTGGAGACGGCGAAGGTGTCGAACCCGGCGATGTACAGGAAGCGATCGGTGAGGTTCAGCTCCGCCAGAAGCTGCTTGGCGTTGGCCTCGCGCTTGTTGGTGCAGACGGCGAGGCCGACGCCCGCCGCGTCCAGCGTGTCGAGCGCCGTCACAAGCTCGGGGAAGGGGCGGCTCAGCTTGGCGATGCGCAGGGCGTAGTGCTCGATGAAGTCGCGGTAGGCGGCCTCCAGCTCGTCCGGCGGCAGCGCTGTGCCCGATTCGGCGAGCGTGGCGGCGATCATCGCCTTGGCGCCCATGCTGATGTGGGGGAGCAGGATCGTCGCGTCGATCGGCGGCACGCCGCGCCGGCCGAGCACGACGTTGCACGTGTCGATGAGGTCGGGCGCGGTGTCCACCAGCGTCCCATCGAGGTCGAACACCGCCAGTCCGTTCACATTCTGTCTCCGCTTTCGGCACGGGATAACCGTGACGCTCCGTCACGCCAATAGCACGCCCGGCTTGCAACTTGCGCCGCGACTTGCTTCAAGCGCCAGGATATCGCCAGTCGATCGTTTAGGGGTCCCACGATGCGTGCTCTCGCACTCGCTGCAGTTTTCGGACTTTCCGTCGCTCTTTCAGCCGCGACCGCCCCGGCGTTCGCCCAGAACAACGCGGCGTCCGGCGGCACGGCCGCGGAGCAGACATTCACGCCGGAGCAACTGGCTCTGGCGCAGGAGGTCGTCGACCTCACCGAGTCTGCCGCTTCCTTCGACGATATTCTGCCCCGCATCGCCAACCAGGTGCAGACGATCTTCACGCGAAACAATCCGAGCATCGCGCGCGAGGTCGAAGAGGTCGTCTTCGCCGTGGCCATCGAGTATGCGCCGCGCCGCGTCGATCTGGCGCGTACGATCCAGGAGGTCTGGGCGCGCCGCTTCTCGGTCGCCGAGCTGCAGGAGCTGAAAGACTTCTTCGCCAGCGACGTCGGCCAGAAGTTCGTGGAGCTGACCCCGAGCATCACCGCCCTCAGCGTGGGGGCGGCGCGGCAGTGGGAGCAGCAGCTCTCGCAGCAGATGCTGGAGGAGTCGCGCAAGCGTCTCCTCGCGGCGGGCGCGCTTTAACACGTGGCTGCGTTCGACTACGACCTGTTCGTCATCGGCGCGGGCTCCGGCGGCGTCCGGGCGGCCCGTATCGCCGCGCAGTACGGGGCCAAGGTGGCCGTCGCCGAAGAGCATCGCGTCGGCGGCACCTGCGTCATCCGCGGCTGCGTTCCCAAGAAGCTGATGGTCTACGCCAGCCAGTTCTCCGAAGCGTTCGAGGACGCGGCCGGCTACGGCTGGACCGTGCCCGAGGCGACGTTCGACTGGTCCAAGCTGATCGCCGCCAAGGACACCGAGATCGATCGCCTCAACGCGATCTACATCCGCAACCTGACCGCCTCGGGCGCCGAGCTTTTCCAGAGCCGCGCGATCGTCGAGGGTCCGCACGATGTCCGCATCTGCGCCGAGGACCGGGTGGTGACGGCGCGCGTCATTCTCGTCGCCACCGGCGGGCGGCCGTGGCTCGACATGTCGCTCCCGGGGATCGAGCACGTCATCACCTCCAACGAGGTGTTCTACCTGAAGGAGATGCCGCGCCGGGTGGTGATCGCCGGCGGCGGCTACATCGCGGTGGAGTTCGCCGGGATCTTCAACGGCCTCGGCGCCGACACCACTCTCGTCTATCGCGGCGGCGAGATCCTGCGCGGGTTCGACGACGAAATCCGCTCCTGCGTGCGCGGGGAGATGGAAAAGCGAGGCGTCAAGTTCGAGTTCGACGCGATCTTCAATCGAGCTGGAGGCGGGCGGCGACGGGATCACCGCGACCCTCTCCAACGGCAAGACGCTCGAAGGCCGACCAGGTGCTCTTCGCCACCGGCCGCCGCCCGGCGACCGACGATCTCGGCCTGGAGAGCGCGGGCGTCGAGCTCGACGAGCATCGGCGCCGTGAAGGTCAATCACGAGAGCCGCTCCACGCGTCCCGTCGATCTATGCGATCGGCGACGTGACGAACCGCGTCAACCTCACACCGGTGGCGATCCGCGAGGGCCACGCGTTCGCCGACACGGTGTTCGGCAACCGGCCGGTCCATGTGGATCATACGGCTGATTCCGACGGCCGTGTTCTCGCAGCCGGAGATCGGCACCGTGGGTCTGACCGAGGAGGAGGCGCTCGAGACGTTCGATGCGATCGACGTCTATCGCGCCTCGTTCCGGCCGATGATCGCCACCCTGTCGGGCCGCGACGAGCGGATGCTGATGAAGGTCCTGGTCGATGCCGAGACCGACCAGCGTGCTCGGTGTCCACGTGGTGGGCCATGGCGCGGGCGAAATGGCCCAGGTTCTCGGCATCGCCGTGAAGATGGGTGCCACAAAGGCGGACTTCGACGCCACCGTCGCGGTGCATCCGACCGCTGCCGAGGAGCTCGTCACCATGCGCACCCCGTCCGCGCAGCTGAGGCGCGAAGCCGCTTGACGTTCTCGGTCTTCGGCTACGGCTCGCTCGTCAATCGCCTGCACCCTGCCGCCGCACGTCTCGGCCGAGCCGGTGACGCTCACCGGCTGGCGGCGGGCGTGGCGGGCCACAAGCGTGGCTCACGCAGGCGGCGTGTGCGCGCTCTCCGTGGTTCCGGGCGAGGACACCATCGAGGGCCTGCTCGTCACCTTCGAGGACGAGATGCGCCCCGTCATCGACGCGCGCGAAGTACCGCTACGACCCGCTGAGCGTCGAGGCGCTGGGTGAGGGCGCATTGATCTTCCGCGCCAGCGCCGATGTCGACCGGTTCGGCGATGCCGACGAGCCCGGTTCACCTGTCCTACGTGGACGTGGTCGTGCAGGGCTTCCTCGACGGAGTTCGGCGAGGCGGGAGTGGAGCGCTTCTTCGCGACCACCGACGGTTGGCATGTCCCGATTTTAGACGATCGAGCGGCACCCCGTTACCCACGTGCCCAACAGTTGACCCAAAACGAGCGTTCGTTGTGCGATCGGCTGCTAACAATGGTTGACGTTACGGTCCTCCCGACGGATGAAGCCCGCTCCTGAACGTGTTGGGTAAGCGCCATGAGAACCGAGACACCGCTTCGCCACAGCGCGCCGGGCTGGAGCTCCGTCCAGCTGGCGTGACAAGCCGGCGCAAGCAGATCCCGGACTATGCCGGACGCCGCCGCCGTCGAGGCGGTGGAGAAGCGCCTTGCGTCCTATCCGCCCGCTCGTTTTTGCAGGTGAGGCACGCGCGCTGCAAAGCCGAGCTTGCCGAGATGTCGGAGGGACGTGGTTTCCTGCTCCAGGGCGGCGACTGCGCCGAGGCATTCGCCGAGCATCATCCGGACGGCATCCGCGACTTCTTCCGCGTCTTCCTGCAGATGGCGGTGGTGCTGACCTTCGGCGTCGGCCTCCTCGGTGACCAAGGTGGGCCGCATCGCCGGCCAGTTCGCCAAGCCGCGCTCCTCGGCGATGGAGACCCGCGAAGGCGTGGAGCTGCCGTCCTACCGGGCGACATCGTCAACGACATCGCCTTCACCTCCGAGAGCCGCATGCCCGATCCGCATCGCATGGAGATGGCCTACCGGCAGTCGGCGGCGACGCTGAACCTCCTGCGCGCCTTCGCGCAGGGCGGTTACGCCAACCTCGACAACGTGCACTCCTGGATGCTGGGCTTTGTGGAGGACTCGCCGCAGGGCCATCGATACCGTGCCTTGGCCGATCGGATCTCCGAGTTGCTCGAGTTCATGCGCGCCTGCGGCGTCAGCGCCGAGTCCACGCCGCAGCTGCAGTCGACCGACCTCTACACCTCGCACGAGGCGCTGCTTCTGGGCTACGAGCAGGCGTTCACCCGCATCGATTCGCTGACCGGCGAGCCTACTACTCCACGTCCGGCCACATGATCTGGATCGGCGATCGCACCCGCCAGCCCGACCATGCGCACGTGGAGTACTGCCGCGGCGTCAACAATCCGATCGGCCTCAAGTGCGGCCCGTCGATGACCGCGGACGGGCTTGCTGGAGCTGATCGACATTCTGAACCCGGCGAACGAGGCAGGGCGGCTGACGCTGATCTGCCGCTTCGGTGCGGACAAGGTGCTCGATCATTTGCCGCAGCTCATCCGCGCGGTGGAGCGCGAGGGCAAGAAGGTCGTGTGGTCGTGCGATCCGATGCATGGCAACACGATTTCCGTGGCCGGCTACAAGACGCGCCCGTTCGACCGGATCCTGAAGGAGGTGCAGTCGTTCTTCGCGGTGCACCGCGCCGAGGGCACGCACGCTGGCGGCATCCACATCGAGATGACCGGCACCAACGTGACCGAGTGCACCGGCGGTGCGCGGGCCGTCACGGCGGACACGCTGTCGGATCGCTACCACACCCACTGCGATCCGCGCCTCAACGCCGAGCAGGCGATCGAGCTGGCGTTCCTGATGGCCGAGAATCTTCAGGCCGAGAAGCGCGACCGCACCGCCAGAAAGGCCGCCTGAGGCTATACCGGGGGGCGGTTCGCCGCCCTCCATCCGCCGGCAACGCGGGCGGCCGGCACGGGTCGAGTGGGCCGGCCTTGCGGCTCCGTCCCCGAAGATGCTCGGACCGCCGCCGGACTTGTCGACCGACGGGGTCATGCAGTCTCTGGTGGCCCGTCATATTTTTGCGCACCGACACCTTGCTGTCGCACCGCGCCACCGACGCCCGCCAGAGATCCACTCCCAAGCTAGCGTTGGCTTCCGTAGCCCGCACAATGCGCCATCCAGAGCGCCCGCGTGACGCCCAGAACTTCGGCCGCGCCTGCACGCGGCCGCTGCGGTAACGACAAGGACCCGATGCGCGACACCTTCACAGTCTCGATCCAGCAGCTGCGCCCGGTGCTCGGCGACGTGGCTGCGAACCGCGCCGCTGCCGAAGCGGCATGTCGTGCGGCGGACGCCGATCTCGTCGTGTTCCCGGAGCTGTTCCTGAGCGGCGCGCCGCTGCTGGACCTCGCCCGCAGTCCGGGCTTCGCGGGCCGCTGCATGGCCGAGGCGCAGGCGCTCGCCGCCGCGTTGGCGGACGGACCGGCGGTCGCCATCGGTACGCCATGGCTGGAGGATGGCCGGCTCACCAACGCCTGCGCCGTGCTGCAGGGCGGTGACGTGGCGGTGGTGCGCCACAAGGTCGAGGTGCGTGGCGGACCACCGTTCGACGAGGCACGCGTGTTCGCGGCGGGTGACATGCCCGGGCCGGTGGATATCGCCGGGGTTCGCGTGGGCCTGCCGATCGGCGAGGACGTGCTCGGCGCCGATGTGGTCGAGTGTCTGGCCGAGACCGGGGCGGAGATCCTCGTCGTGCCGGCGGCCTCGCCGTTCGCGCCGGCGGAGGCGGAGCGGCGGCTCAATGCGGCGGTGGCGCGCGTGGTGGAGAGCGAGCTGCCGCTCGTCTGGGTCAATGCGGTCGGCGGGCAGGACGCGGTCGTGTTCGACGGGGCGTCGTTCGCACTGGGAGCCGACCGCCGGCTGACGCACCAGCTGCCGGCCTTCGCCGCGGCGACGGAGCGGCTCGTGTTCCGCCGCGGGGGCGAAGGCTGGGCGCTGGAGGCCGGCGTCATGGCCACGGTGCCGGATGGGGCGGCGGCGACGTGGTCGGCAGCGGTGCTGGGCCTGCGCGATGCCGGCGCGCAGAGCGGGCTCCGGGGGCATTGTGCTGGAGCTGACGGACGACATCGAAGCGGCGGTGGCAGCGGCGCTGGCGGTCGACGCCGTGGGTTCGGAGGCGGTGACGGCGATCACCCTGGACGCAGCCGGCATCCGTTCTCCCTATGCCGAAGCGCTGGGGCTCACCTGTCGCCGCGTCGACCTCGATTTGCCAGCGCAAGCGGTTCGCGACCAGTGGGGCGGCCTCGGCGCGGCGGGGCGGCGGCCCTCCGCGTAGGGATCGCCGATGCCGTGCTGGCCGCGATTGCCGAGAACAGCGGCGCTCTCCTCGTTCGACCCGGCAGCGCGACCGCGACCGCCCTGGGGTGGGGCCCCGTCGGCGCGGGCCTCAATCCGCTCGGCGACTTCGGCCGCACCGAAATCAAGGCGCTGGCGCGGTGGCGCCACGTCGACAGACCGCCGGGGGCGTTCGGCCCGCATGGGGTGGTGTTCGCCGAACCTCTCCTTGCTGCGCCGTTGTGGCGGTCGGCGGCGGGGCCGGACGATGAGGCACTGGATGCCATCCTCTCCGCGCTCGCGGGCGTGGACGCGCCGGCCGGCGAAGGGTACGACGCTGAGACCGCGCGGCAGGTGGCGCGCCAGGTGACGGATGGCGAGGCCATGCGACGCCGGGCCACTCCCAGGCTGCGGCTGGCGCCTCGGCCGGCCGGAGACCGCCGCTACCCGATCACCAACCGATATCGTGATGTCTGAAACCGTACGCTTCGCTCCTTCGCCCACCGGCGAGATCCATATCGGCAACGCCCGCACCGCGCTGTACAACTACGCGGTGGCCGTGCAGACCGGCGGCGCGTTCATTCTGCGCTACGACGATACCGACGTGGAGCGCTCGCAGGCGCGCTATGCCGAGGCGATCGCGGCGGACCTCGCCTGGCTCGGCATCGAGCCCGCCACCGTGGTGTGCCAGTCCGACAGGCTCGCGCACTACGATGCGGCCGCCGATCGGCTCCGTGCCGTCGGCCTGCTCTACCCCTGCTACGAGACGCCGGACGAGCTGGAGCGCAAGCGGGCGCTGCAGCGGGCGCGCGGCCAGCCGCCGAAGTACGACCGCGCCGCGCTCGCGCTCAGCGACGCGGAGAGGGCGGGGCTGGAGGCTGAGGGGCGCCGCCCGCACTGGCGCTTCCGCCTGCCCGACGGCGCGCGCGGATGGGACGACCGCTGCCGCGGCGAGCAGCACGTCAACCTCGGCGCCATCTCCGACCCGGTGCTGGTGCGTGCCGATGGCAGCTACCTCTACACGCTCACCTCGGTGGTGGACGATGTGGACATGGGCGTGACCCTCATCGTGCGCGGCGAGGACCACATCACCAACACGGGCGTGCAGATCGCCCTGTTCGAGGCGCTCGGTGCAAGCCCGCCCGCGTTCGCCCACCATAACCTCCTCACGCGCAGCGACGGGGAGCCCCTGTCGAAGCGGGACAACCCCCTGTCGCTGACACGCCTGCGTCTCGACGAAATGGAGCCGATGGCCGTCGCCTCGCTGGCGGTGCTGACGGGGACGTCGCAGGCGGTGGAGCCGGTGGCTGATCTCGCCGCGCTTTGCGCCCGCGCCGACCTCGCCTCGGTCTCGCGCGGGCCGGCGACGTTCGACCCCGCCGACGTGACGCGCCTCAACGCGGCGCTGCTGCACGAGATGCCGTTCGAGGCGGTGGCGCCATGGCTCCACGACACCTACGGGGTGACGGATCCGGCGGTGTGGCAGGTGCTGTGCGGCAACCTCGCCAAACGCACGGACATCGCGCCGTGGATCGCCATCCTGCGCGATGGGCCGGCGGCGAGCGCCGTGGCGCCGGAGGATTGCGCCGTGCTTGGCGCAGCGCGTGATGCGCTGCCGCCCCAGCCGTGGGACGAGACGACGTTCAAGATGTGGACCGCCGCGGTGAAGCAGGCGACCGGCGCGAAGGGCAAGGCCCTCTTCATGCCGCTTCGGCTGGCGCTGACGGGTGAGACGAGTGGACCGGAACTCGGCCCGTTCCTCATGCTCATGGGATACGAGGAGGCCGCTCGCAGGCTCGACGCGGCGATGGCCCGCGCCGGCTGAACGCAGGCTTCGTGGAAGGCACTCTTTGGAGCGGCGGCGCGGGGCGACGTGAGCCCTCAGGCCCTTAGCGAGCCGCGCACCTGACGGAGTTTGACGCCCGAGCGTAAGCGCCGGTGACGATGGTGTCAGCCGCCGCGGCGGACCTCGAGCGGGCCGCGCGCCTCCTGTTGCGGATCGGCGGGAGCTTGCACCGCATCCGGCAGACCCGTCGAGTCGCCGGGTGTCGGCGGCGCGACTGGGGCAGAGGTGGCGGGCGCGGCGGACGCCGGCGCCACCGTGCCAGGGCCAGGGCCCGCCGGATCCATCGACACGCGCGCGAGCGGTCGCGTCCCGGCGGTGTTGCGCGGCGCCGTGGTGCCGAGCGGGATCACCGTCACGGCTGTCGTTGCGATGCCGCCGGTCGTCTTGGGCTTGGCCAACGCCACTGACGATCCGTTCTCGGAATAGAACTGGGGGCCGACGGCGCGGTATTCACGCTCGACGTCCATCGCCAGTGTCGTCGCCGCGCCGGACCTGCGGGGCCTGTCCGGCAGCGTGAGGCCGGTGGGGCGCTCGGGCGCTTCCGACGAGCGGTCGGTTTTAAGCGGCGGCAGCGGCTTGCCCGTCTCGTCGTACACGGCCTTGAATGGGGTCCAGGATATCTCCGGCTCATCCGGCGCGTCGGACACGGTATCCACCTCGTCGTCCGACTTGAGCGATGCGACCACTGTTTCGACCCGCTTCTCGTCCGGCGCGCCGGTGGACATCGGCTGGCAGCCGCACTCGGCGACGGGGCGCTTGCGGTACGCGAACGCAGTCGGCAGGTTGACATATCGCTCGCCGGTCATGGTCGACCGCATGCTCTCCACCGGCGAGCCGTTGCCGTGCGCATAGAGCGACACGTCAGCGCCGGGGCAGCGGCCGACGCACATCGCAAGCTCGTCGTAGAAATTGTCCGAATGCGAGCGGCTGTTGATGGGGAAGTAGAAGCCGTCGCACAAGCGCACGCACACGGTGCGGTAGTTGCCGACACGCAGCTCGCCCTTTGCACGGCCGCTGGAGCGCGTCGCCGTGGCTGCGCTGCCACCTCCCGAAGAGGAACGGCTCGGGCGTGCCTCGTCGAGATTTACCCGCTCCACACGGGAGGATGGCTCGTCACGCGCCACCGTCACCTCATCGCGCGAGCGCGAGTTTCCGAACAGGCCGGAGAAGATGCCGCGATTGCGCTTGCCTTCGCTGTGGACGCCGGTCACGACGCGGCCGCCGATCATCATCGTGCTTTCGCGTGCAGGGGCCTCGCGGCGTGCGGCGGTGCGGGTCGACGAGCAGGCCTGGTTCACGCGCCGCTGCAGGGAGGCAACCTGCCGCCCACCCTGCGCGCGCGCCATCTGCGCCTCAATCCCGGGGCAGGCGCGGTTGCGCCCGAAGCGGCCGGGATTGTCACACCGGTATGCCCGGTGCTGCGCCCGCAGACTGGCGATGTTACCGCCAGCACTTTGCGCCGCAGCAAGCTGCTTGCGCAGCGAGCTGCACGACTGGGCCGCCGCCTCACCGACGAACAGCGCAGCTATGACAGCAGCGATCAGAAGGCGCATGGAGTGACCCCAAATTCGGTTTTCGATGAAACGCGAACCGCTGGTAAATAAGCAACCCGTGTATGACGCACAACGAGCCGAAGCCCCGTCCGTTGCATATCCTTAATGAATTCGCGCTGACCGAGCATGGCCAACTCTACCGATCCTGGAGTTGCGCGACCGGCAAGCTCACGCACTCGTGATAGATCAGCAACGAATTGTTCAAACTGAGCCCGTCTCGAATCGGGGTCGGGAAGGCGCAGGAGATAGGAAGGGTGAACCGTCGCGAAGCCCGGGGCTCCGTCGCCCCACTGGAGCGGCTCGCCTCGGATCCGGCTGATCGTCACCGCCTTTCCCATCAGCGCCCGCGCCGCCGTCGCTCCGAGCGCCACCGTCAGTTTGGGCCGGACGAGGTCGCGCTCCGCTTCCAGCCAGACGTTGCAGGCCCGGATCTCCGACACGTCCGGCTTCTGGTGGATGCGCCGCTTGCCGCGCGGCTCGAATTTGAAGTGCTTCACCGCGTTGGTCACGAACGTGCGTGACCGGTCGATCCCCGCGGCGGCGATCGCCTCGTCGAACAGCTTCCCCGCGGGGCCGACGAATGGGCGCCCGGCCAGGTCCTCCTGGTCGCCCGGCTGCTCACCGACGAACATGATGGGCGCGTCATGGTCACCCTCGCCGACCACAACCTGCGTCGCGGGCTCGTAGAGCGGACACCGTTTGCAGTGGGCCGCCGCCTTCGCGAGGTCGGCGAGTGAGGTGATGTTGTCGGCAAGCTTCGCCACGGCGACCGTCTCCCGTTCTCGCTCACGTGCGGCGCGGGTGGAGCGTGCCGGGTGGTGCGCTGGCGCCGCGAGCATGCCTTCGGTTCGCGTTGTGGCGAACTGGATCAGCGGGACGATGAGGTCCGCCTCGGGCATATTCTTCCAATACCGCTTGGGCATCTCAGACTGCATCGCCTTCACCTTCAGCCGCGCGGGGTTGAAGATCGCGCCGAAATACGTCCGCCACAGCTCCTCGTTGATGTCGCCGTCCGGCGCCACATCGCGCGAGGCGCCGCCGGCCATCGTCAGCGTCTCGCCGTCCCAGTGGGCCGAACGCGCCGGGGTCAGGATCGACCAGCGCATCTCGGGAAAGCGGCGCACGAAGAACGGCGCGGTCCGGTCCAGCGTGTGGTGCTCCGGTTCGAACCACGCGACGTAGCGCAGAGTTCCATCGGCATCCGCCGTCTCGCGAAAGCGCACGAAGGCCTTCATCTTGTGGCTGCAGCGGTGGACGTTCTTGACCATCGTGCGGGCGCGGCTGACGTCGGGATCGCTGGCGATTTCGAGCAGCTTCGGCTCGTCCGCGAAGCGCTCGAGCAGGCGGTGGGCGAGCACGAAGCGGTCCTCGGCGCTGTGGCAGACCAGCGCCTCCGCCAGCTCCACGAAGGCGCGCGGGGCGCGGGGGATGCGCTCCGCCGGCGGCTCTGGCAGCGCGTCCACCGTGCGGCCGGCGCTAAAGAGGCCATCCGCCGCCGCACCGACGCACCACGCGACGTCGCGCGACGCGATCCCGTGCGCGGCCAGCGTGCGCGCGGCGGTGCGGAAGGTCGCGAAGTCGGCCGCATGGTCCAGCGTGACGGTCCAGCGCTCCGCGGAGGGGAGGGGCGCCGTGGTGGCCGAGCGGCTCATAGCGCGACGGTGGCGGCGGGGCTGACGATTGCGGCCGGCGCCGTGGGTGGGGCGAAGAGGTCGAGCTGGCGCGCCGGCGGCAGGAAGCGCGCGCGCAGGTCCGCCGTATCCAGAAGCCGGCCGGGATGCCACCCCTCGAGCGCGATGAACGGCTTGGCCTTACGGGCCGTCGGTGTGAGCCGTGCGAGATCCTCCATCCGCATGCGCCGGTAGCGCCGCGTCCGCAGGATCGCCTCGACGGCCTTCACCCCGAGGCCCGGCACGCGCAGCAGCAGATCGCGAGGCGCGCGATTGACGTCCACCGGGAACTGCGCGCGGTGGGCGAGGGCCCAGGCGAGCTTCGGGTCGATGTCGAGGTCCAGCATCCCGCCGGTGGTCGCCTGCTCCAGGTCGGCGAGTTCGAAACCGTAGAAGCGGGTCAGCCAGTCCGCCTGGTACAGCCGGTGCTCGCGCACCAGCGGTGGGGCGGTCGGAGGCAGGGCGCTCGAGGCGTCCGGCACCGGCGAGAAGGCGCTGTAGTAGACGCGCCTCAGATCGTACGACGTATAGAGCCTGCGGCTGGTGGTGAGGATGGTGAGGTCGCTCGCCCCATCCGCGCCGACGATCATCTGCGTCGACTGCCCGGCCGGCGCAAATCGCGGCGCACGGCGGCGCGTATGGCGCGGCACGTCGCGCGCGGCGTCGATGTTGTTGCGCAGCGCCGCCATCGACGACTTGATGGTCCGCCCGCTCTTCTCCGGCGCGAAGGCGGCGAGGCCGCGCTCGGTGGGGAGCTCGATGTTGATGGAGAGCCGGTCGGCCCAGCGCCCCGCCTCCGCGATCAGCTCGGGCGAGGCGTCCGGGATGGTCTTGAGGTGGATGTAGCCCTGAAAGCCGTGCTCGGTGCGAAGGCTCTTCGCCACTCGCACGACCTGCTCCATCGTATGGTCGGCCGAGCGCACGATGCCGGAGGAGAGGAACAGCCCCTCGATGTAGTTGCGCCGGTAGAAGGCGAGGGTGAGGTCGACCACCTCCTCGGGCGTGAACGCTTCCCGCTCGACCCGGCTGGAGACGCGGTTGATGCAGTATGCGCAATCGTAGACGCAGGCATTGGTGAGGAGCAGCTTCAGCAGCGAGATGCACCGACCGTCCGGCGCATAGGCGTGGCAGATGCCCGAACCCTCGGTCGACCCGATCCCGCCGGCCGACTTGGCGTTGCGCTTGGTCGTGCCGGAGGAGGCGCAGGAGGCATCGTACTTCGCAGCATCCGCCAGGATGGCGAGCTTCTCCCGCAACGTGCGGGTTCGGCCGGTCGCAGTCGGCATGGCTGCCCTCGTGTTCCTCGTTCGTTCGAGTTTTGGGGCTATTTCGCGACCGCGTAAACTGCGACGTAACGTCTGTTGAAGGATGGTCACACTCGCGGTGTCCATTCGCGCTAATGTTGCAACCGGTGCATCAGCATGCATGGTCGTTCGGGTCTTGATCCTGTTGCGCTTGGCAGAGGGCGCGCGCGATCCGGGTGCGGTTGCTTCGGCTGAAAGGGAGACGATCATGCGGCGGTTGATTGCTTTGGTGGGAGCGCTCGCGCTGGCGACCCCCGTCGCGGCACAGACGAGCGACGCCGGCGCGAAGGCGACGGTGATCATCGGTGTGCCCGATTGGCCGACCGCGCAGGTAACGGCGAACATCATCGGCACAGTGCTCGAAGCGCATTACGACGTGACGGCGCAGCTGCGATCCATCGGCACTGTGCAACTGTTCGACGCCATCGACCGCGGCGAGGTGGACATTCATCCCGAGATCTGGATGCCGAACGAGGCGGTCGATGTCGTCCGGTACACCGACACGCTCAAGACGCTGACCCTGGCGCCGGCCCGGGTCGAGGCGACGCAGCACATCTGCACCACACGCGGCACGGTCGATGCGACGGGGCTGGCGCACATCACCGACCTCGCCAAGCCCGAAATGGCCGCGAATTTCGACACCGACGACGACGGCCGCGGGGAGATGTGGATCGGTGCCTTCGGCTGGTCGGCGACGCGCGTCGAGCGGTTGCGCGCCCGCAGCTACGGCTACGATCAGACGATGATGCTGCTCACCATGCCCGAGGATATGGCGATGGCGTCGGTGGACGCGGCGGTGGCGCTGGGCACGCCGATCGTCTTCTACTGCTATGCGCCGCACCATGTGCATGCGCTGCACGATATCGTCCGCCTGGAGGAGCCGGCGCACGACCCGGCGACGTGGGACGTGCGTTCGCCCAAGGACGACCCGGCGTGGCTGGCGAATTCGAAGGCCGCGAGCGCCTGGCAGACCGCCTACTATCACATCGGCTACGCGTCCGACCTGTCCGAGTACCACCCGGACATCGTGGACTTCCTGAATGCCATGGCGCTGAGCGCCGAGGAGGCGGAGCAGATCAGCTACGCCATCGACGTCGAGGGCCGCACGCCGGCCGAGGTGGCGACCGAATGGGTCGCCCAGAACGCAGACAAGATCGCGGAGTGGACCCAATGAGAGCGATGTTCACCAGGATTGCAGCGACGGCACTGGGCATCGTGCTCGCGGTGGGGGTAGCCCACGCGACCGAAGTCTTCGACCCCAACACGAAGACCTGGGTGCCCTACGACCCGTCCCATGCGATGCGCTACTACCGCCAGCACGGACAGGTGCCGAGCGACTTTCAGCGCCAGGTGGTGACGTTCCGCACGGCCGAGAAGCCGGGCACCATCGTCATCGACGGCAACCGCCACTTCCTCTACCTCGTGCTCGGCGACTTCAAGGCGATCCGCTACGGCATCGGCGTCGGGCGCGACGGCTTCGGCTGGGCCGGCATCGTCAATGTCGGCCGCAAGCAGGAGTGGCCGACGTGGACCCCGCCGGCTGAGATGGTGGCGCGCGACCCGAAGGCGGCCAAGTACGCCGGCGGCATGCCGGGCGGGCCGGAGAACCCGCTGGGGGCGCGGGCGCTCTACCTCTACGAGGGCAACCGCGATACCATCTACCGCATCCACGGCACCAACGAGCCGTGGTCCATCGGACTCGACATCTCGTCCGGCTGCATCCGCATGAACAACGACGACGTCATCGATCTCTACAGCCGCGTGGCGATCGGGGCGAAGGTGATCGTGTTGATGCAGGGCGCGGCTCTCTACCGCGGCGTTTAAGGGAAAAAGCGAATGATCAAGCTTGGATTGGTGTTGGCGGGCTGCGCGCTCGGCTTGTGCGCCTGTCAGTCATCCTCGTCGGAGACGCCGGCCGCGTCCAGCGGAGTGCGCGAAACGGTGGTGACGGCGCCGGCTGATCTGCAGCTCCTGTGCGCCTCGGAGGCCCAGTCGCGCCTGGGCGCGACCGGCGACGTGCTGCCGATCTCGTCCTCGCAGACGAGCGCGGGCCGCTACACGGTGGTCCTCAGCGTCGGTGGTGGCGAAGCCTCGTGCGTGGTGACGGACCAGGGCGTCGTCGAGAGCGTCGCGTAAGGATCCCGCCATCGAACTCGGGCGGCCATGCCCCGCCCGGCCGATGACGCGGGGGACGCGCAGGGAATGGTGCTGGATCCGTCGCGGTAGGCCCCATCTACGCGGCCGCGCTTATTTGTGTCAGGCTGGGCCGTCTCAGGCCGTGGATGCGAGCCTCGCCTGAGAGGGCGGGCAGGCTCCGCTGTCCTGAGGCGGCCTTACCGCCGGGTCAGCCTCGTCCGACGAACGGCATTTTGGTGGCCATGATCGTCAAGGACTGCGCGTTCGCCGACAGGTCGAGCCCGGCCATGTAGACGATCGTGTCGGCGACCACCTGGACGTCCATCAGCGGCTCGACTGCGATCTCACCGTTGGCCTGCGGCACGCCGTGGGCCATGCGCGAGGCCATGTCGGTCTGCGCGTTGCCGATGTCGATCTGGCCGCAGGCGATGTCGTGCTTGCGCCCGTCGAGGCTGATGGTCTTCGTCAACCCGCTGATGCCGTGCTTGGAGGCGGTGTAGGCCACCGAGCCCGGACGCGGCGCATAGGCCGAGATGGAGCCGTTGTTGATGATGCGGCCGCCTTTAGGCGACTGGTCGCGCATCATCCGGTAGGCGCCGCGGGCCACGAGGAAGCACCCGTCGAGGTTGACGCTGACCACCTTGCGCCAATCACCGAAGTCGAGGTCGCCGAAGTCTTGGCCCGGGACGTTGGCGCCAGCGTTGTTGAAGAGAACGTCGAGCCGGCCGAATTCGGCCTCGATGCGCTCATACATGGCGGTGACGGACGCTTCGTCCGACGCATCGCATGCGACTGGCAGGACGCTGCCGTCGGCTTCATCGGCGACGGCCTGCAACTTGGATTCGGTGCGGGCGGCGGCCACGACCCGTGCGCCATGCTTGGCGAGGGCGAGCACGCAGGCCTTACCAATTCCCTGGCTGGCCCCGGTCACCAAGACGACTTTTCCCTCAACGCCCACAGCGCTCTCCTCAGTTTATGGCACGCGTATCGATCGCGAAGCGCAATTGCGCATCATTGACGCACGCATTTGGGAGTTGGCGTAGGGCCTTCACCACGAGGATGCAACGGGCGAAGCACGTTGTTGCACGACCGGCCCCGTATACCGGGCCGGTCGGATGCGGTGTCTCCTCAGGCCGGTTCGCCGACCGGAGTGGGGGGCAGCGTGGTCCAGGCTTCGCCGGCGGCGACGACGCAGGACTTGCCGTTGGGCATGGAGAGGATGGCGGTCCACGAGCCGTCGGCCGATGCATAGAGTTCGAGAACGCGCTTGTCGTTCTGCAGGCCGAACGAGCGCTGATGCTCGTTGAACTTGCGCGAGAGGATATTGATCATCTCAGCGCGTTCCTTGCAGACGGTCTTGGCGTCGACCGTCTCCACAGGCGTGAGGAGGGCCAGGGCAGCAAGAGGGGCGAGTTGAGCGAGTTTGCGCATCGGAATTCTCCGTCTGTCGCCGACGACCGTCGTTCGAGCTTGGCCGCCTACGGTGTGTTTGCTGTCATCGATCCGTTACATCTTCATTTTAAGAGTTGCGCAGTTGATGAGGATATCATGCGATTCGAGCCATCGCTCGCAGATTATCCCTTGATGTTTTGCGCTCCGCCGACGGCGAATTCGTCGACGGTAGCCCCCCTTACTCGTTACTGACTTACAAAGTGGGCCGGTCACCCTTCGCCACCGCCTGCATGAGCTTCCATTGCTTTGGAAGGATCATTGGCAGCGCATAGCGTTCGACGATGGTGCGGCGTGCGGCTGTCTCCAGGCTTGCTCGTGTCCACGTCGCTCCGCAAGACACGTTCCAGAATATCGGCCAAGCGGGTCGAATCGAAGAAGTCGGTCAACAGGCCGTTGCGCTTGTCATCAACAACTTCGTGCAAGGGTTGCGTGTCCGACCCGACGATCAGCGCCCCCGTCGACATCGCCTCCAGCAGCGACCAGGACAGCACGAAAGGCACCGTCAGGTAGACGTGCGCTTTCGTGATTCTGAACATGGATCGCAAGGTTTTCAGCGGCACGAGGCCGAGGAAGTGGATCCGCGAGAGGTCGAGGTCCAGCGTCTCGAGGGCGTGCTCGCGGTAGGTCTTGCCGTCCTTGCGCGTCTTTCCGTAGGCGGCGCGATCGGTCCCGGCGATCAGCACGTGCAGGTTGGGTCGGCGCTGTTGCAGCTTGGACACAGCTTCCATGAACTGTGGAAAACCCCGGTAGGGCTCCATCCCGCGCGCCACGTAGGTGATCACCTCGTCCTCGGCGGTGAACGTGCGGTCGCCGACGGTGACAGAATCGGGGCCCGGCTTGAAGAACTCGCAGTCGACCCCCTCGTGCAGCACGGACATATTGTGCGTCAGGTGCTTGGGGAACTGACTGTGCTGCCAGCGCGTGGGGGAGCTGCCCCAGTCCATCGTCGCGAGGTCGAGCAGGATCGGGATGTTCTTGAAATGCGCCCGCGCCGCCGCGTCGTGGTTGATGGGAGCGAGGAAGTCCGCATCGCTGCCGCGTGCGTTATAATACCACTCGAAGAGGCTGAGCTGCTTCGTCTGCGGCCAAAGCTCCTTGATGAGTAGCGACGGACCCCAGCCCGAGTGCGCGCAGACGAGATCCGGCGTCCACCCCTGTTGTTTCAGCGGGTAGAGCGCCTTGAACGCGGCTTGCGCGGTGAGCACCGCGCGCTCGGCGCTGACGAGCGTGGGGTGGATCCCCTTCGCCACCTCGCGGTGGAGCTCGTACGTGACCCGCTTGGTGCTGGCCTCCTGCTGGTTGGTGGCCAGCGTGCCGGCCACAATGTCGACACCATCTACCGACTTTAGATGGTTGACGATCCGGCGATACTGGCCGGGGAAATTGTTGTGTAGAAAGAGGATGCGCATGTGTGCCTCGCGGTCATTGGCGCGGCCATACACTGAAACCTTGGCGCGCCACTAGGCATTTGCGATGCTAGAGCGCCTTGCAATCACGCGCCGGTTGCCCAACAGTCCGGCCAACGCGGACGGGAGGCGTTCCGGCGCGTGCGAGCGACAACACTGAGGACGCGCCATGCCCACCCCGATTTTGATGCCGGCCCTGTCGCCTACGATGGAGGCGGGCACGCTCGCAAAATGGCTCGTCAAGGAAGGCGACACCGTCTCGGCCGGTGACGTCATCGCCGAGATCGAGACCGACAAGGCGACCATGGAGGTCGAGGCGGTCGACGAAGGGGTCGTCGGCAAGATCGTCGTCGCCGAGGGGACGGCGGACGTGCCGGTGAACGACACCATCGCCGTGCTGCTGGGCGAAGGCGAGAGCGCGGACGATATCGACGCCGAGGCCAGCGCTCCGGCCAAGAGCGCGCCGTCCGCGGACGACGCGCGAAGCGAAGCCAAAGCCGAGGCGAAGGCCGATGCTTCGGCGACCAACGAGTCGCAGAAGAGCGCCGAAGCGTCCGCCGGCGGCGCGGCCGACGCGACGCGCACCACCAACGGTAGCGGCGCACCCGGCGCCGGCGCGGCGCCGAAGGGCGGCGACGGCGGGCGCATCTTCGCGTCGCCCCTCGCGCGGCGGCTGGCGAAGGAGGGCGGCATCGACCTTTCCGCAGTCTCCGGCACCGGCCCGCACGGCCGTATCGTCAAGAGCGACGTGGAGAAGGCGCAGTCATCCGGCACCGCGACCGCGAAGGCGCCCGAGGCGGCTGCCGCCAAGTCGCCCGCCGCGGCACCCGCCTCGAAGGCCCCGCCGCCCACCGGCGCAGCGCCTGGCATGAGCGACGACCAGATCAAGGCCATGTTCGCCGAGGGCTCCTACAAGGAGATCCCGCACGACGGCATGCGCAAGACCATCGCCCGTCGCCTCACCGAGTCCAAGCAGAACGTCCCCCACTTCTACCTCACGCGCGACGTGGAGCTGGACGCCCTCCTGAAGCTTCGCGGCGACCTCAACGCCGCCGCCTCCACTGACGGCGACGGCAAGTCCACCTACAAACTCTCGGTCAACGACTTCGTCATCAAGGCGATGGCGCTGGCCCTGCGCGACGTGCCGATGGCCAACGCCACCTTCACCTCGTCCAGCCGCCTCATCCACACCGGCGTCGACGTCGGCGTCGCCGTGGCGATCCCCGACGGGCTGATCACGCCGGTGGTGCGCAAGGCGGACACCAAGACGCTGTCGGTCATCTCCAACGAGATGAAGGACCTCGCCAAGCGCGCGCGGGACAAGAAGCTGCAGCCGTCCGAGTATCAGGGCGGGTCGACGGCGGTCTCCAACCTCGGCATGTTCGGCATCAAGGACTTCGCCGCGGTCATCAATCCGCCGCACGGCTCGATCCTCGCGGTCGGTGCGGGCGAGAAGCGCCCGGTCGTCAAGGACGGCGCGCTGGCGATCGCCACCGTCATGACGGTGACGCTCTCGGTCGACCACCGCGCGGTCGACGGTGCGCTCGGCGCCGAGGTGCTTCAGGCGTTCGCCCGTTATATCGAGAGCCCGATGGCGCTCCTCGTCTAAACGCGCTTGGCCGATCCGGCGCCTGGCAGTGCTGGCGCCGGATCGCCGCGGCGTCGACGTTCTTGCCCGTCATGCACCCCGGGCGGACGGCCCTCCGAAGCGTGCCGGCGGCTCGGCCCTAAGGCTGCGCCGCCTCACGGACCGCATCCTCGCAGGCCTGTTCAAAGGCTAGGAGCGAGCTTTCGGCGCGACGCCGGGCGTTCTCGGCCAGGAAGAGGGCGTTGAACTGGTTCCGTTTTTCGCAGTCGCGGGCGACGGGGGTCAGACCGGCCATTCTGAACCGCTCGACCAAGCTGTCGGCGAGCGTCTGCCCCTTCCACATGCCGATGCTCTCCAGCTCGCACAGCACGATCTGCGTGCGGCGGAGTGTCGTCTCGGCACCGTCTAGAACGTCAGGAACAGCCCCCTCGACGTCGATCCAGAGCGCCGCGGCGCCGTCCATGTCGCCCAGTTCGTCGTCGAGACGGCGGATCGGCACTGTCAGCGTGTCCATCTCGGAATTCGGCACCGACAACTCGTTGAGTGAGCCCATACGGCTGAGCGCGGGCATGTCGTTGCCGCGAATCCGGGTGGGGACATGGATGGTCGCCTCACCGTTGCGCGCGCCGATGGCGGCATGCCGGTAGTCGACGTTCGCGCCTGAGAGTTCGGGCCAGAAATTCGCATGGACGATCGGGTTGGCTTCGAACGCGATGACGCGCGCGCCGGGGAACGACTGTGTCATCCTTCTGGAAAAATCCGCTTCGAAGGCGCCGATCTCGACGATCGTTCCGGGGCGCTCGTGATCGATCACCTGATCCAGCAGATCCTTGAGCAGGCGCGAGATCGGCATCCGCTGGAAATACGACAGGCTGTGAACGTCCGGCGTCTCGAACAGCGCGCTCAGTCGGTCGTAGGCGTCCATCGTTGCGTCCCTGTGCTGATGGTGCGGCGAAGCCCGTTCGTCATGCTGCGCCGAGCCGCGACGGCCGCAGACGCGGGGACCCGCGTGTCAGTCAAGGCCCCAGATGCGCGGCTCGGCGAACTCGATGGAGTTGTTCGCCGGATCCCTGAAGTAGATCGACCGCCCGCCCTGCGGCCATTCAAATGCGCTCTCTACGGCGATCCCATGCCCGGTGAGGTGGGCGTGCCAGTGGTCGATCTCCTCGGCTGAGGCCGCGAAGCAGGCATGGCCGGGGCCGCGGGCGCCATGCGGCGGCACCGGCAGGGCACCGGGCGCGGGCGGCTCGATTGTAACCGCGGGGTTGAACAGGAGCAGCACCGTGCCCTTCAGGCGGAAGAAAACGTGCCGGCCCTCGACCTCCGTGAAACGCTCCAGGCCGAGGATCGTCTCGTAAAACGCCGCCGTCTCGGCGAGGTTCTCGGCGTAGAGCGCGGTTTCCAGGATGCGCATGGCGCTCTCCGTGGGGTTGAGAAACAGGCGGCCGGCCTACCGTTCGCTCGGCAAGACCTCGAAGCCGGTCACGTCCGGGTCGCCGACCGGGTCGAGGCCGATGCCGCTGACCTTTGCCATCGGCGGGCCTTGGCGGCAGGCGGCCAGAAGGGCGTCGGTGGCCTCGTAGGAGCCGATCACCACCGCCTCGACACGGCCGTCGGAGAGGTTGCGCACCGTGCCCCGCAGGCCGCGCCGCTGTGCCTCTTCCTGGAGCCAGTTGCGGTAGCCGACGCCTTGAACGCGGCCTTCGATGAGAAAGCGGGTCGCCATCACTCGAACTCGAGGATCACCGCGTCCACGGCAAGGCTCGCGCCTTCCTCGACGTAGACGTCCTTCACCGTCCCCGAGCGCTCGGCGCGGATGACGTTCTCCATCTTCATCGCCTCGATGACGGCGAGCGGCTGGCCGTCGTCCACCTGGTCGCCCTTCGCCACGCTCAGCGAGACGACGAGGCCGGGCATCGGGCACAGCACCTTCTTGGCGGTATCGGCGGCGGAGATTTGCGGCATGTGCGCCTGCAGGTCGGCGATGCGCGGCCGCCGCACCTTGCGCCCGCAGGCGCCGCCCGCGGAAGGTGAGGCCGACGTCGTGCGGCGTCTCGCCAAAGCCCATCGAGATCAGCGTGCCGTCCACCGTACCGCGCCAGACGCCCGAGCCCGCAGCGCTCGCGAACCACCACGTGCGTCTCGCCGTCGATGGTGACGTCGGCGCCGTCCGCCCGCGGGGAGACGGTGCCTTCGATACGGTTGCCGTCGTCGAAGAGGGCGGCCAGCGGTCCCGGCACCGGCGTCGGGTGCGAGCCGAAGGTGGAGCGGCGCAGCGCCTCGCGCGCCGCCTCGGCGAACGCGACGGCCGCCATCAGCCGGCGGATCTCGTCGGTGGCGGGGAGGGTGGGGCCGTCGGCAAACTCTTCGGCGATGAAGCCGGTGGAGAGGTTGCCCTCACGCCAACGCGGGTGCGCCATCAACGCGGACAGGAACGTGCCGTTGTGGCGGATCCCCTCGATCGCCACCTCGTCGAGCGCGATCGACATCGCCTCGACGGCCGCCGCGCGGTCCGGGCCGTGGGTGACGATCTTGGCGATCATCGGATCGTAGAAACGCGAGATCTCGGAGCCTTCCACCACGCCGGTATCGACCCGCACGGTGGCCTCCCCGGCGGCGTCCTGCGGCATCGAGAGGCGGCGGATGCGGCCGATGGAGGGCAGGAAGCTTGCGGTCCGGGTCCTCGGCATAAAGCCGCGCCTCGACCGCCCAGCCGTTCGGTTCGATGTCGTCCTGGGCATGGCGCAGCGGCTCGCCGGCGGCGACGCGGATCATCTCCTCCACCAAGTCGAGGCCGGTGATCAGCTCGGTGACCGGATGCTCCACCTGCAGCCGGGTGTTCATCTCGAGGAAGTAGAAGTTGGCGTTCTGGTCGGCGACGAACTCCACGGTGCCGGCGCTGTCGTAGTTCACGGCCTTGGCGAGCGCCACGGCCTGCGCGCCCATCTTCGCCCGCACCTCCGGCGTCAGCAGCGGGGAGGGCGCCTCCTCGATGACCTTCTGGTTGCGCCGCTGGATGGAGCACTCGCGCTCCAGCAGGTGGATCACGTTGCCGTGCTTGTCGCCCAGCACCTGGATCTCGATGTGGCGCGGGTCGACGATGAACTTTTCGACGAACACCCGCTCGTCGCCGAACGAGGACTTCGGCCTCCGAGCGCGCGCGGTCGAAGCCGTCGGCGACCTCGTCGCGGGAGTGGGCGATGCGCATGCCCTTGCCGCCGCCGCCGGCGGAGGCCTTGATCATCACCGGGTAGCCGATCTCGTCGGCGATCTCGACCGCCTCGCTCGGCGCTGTCCAGGGCGCCCGCGCCGCCCGGCACGGTGGACACGCCCGCCGTCTCGGCGCGGCGCTTGGATTCGATCTTGTCGCCCATCGCCTCGATGGCGGCGGGATTGGGGCCGATGAAGGTGATGCCGGCCTTCGCCAGCGCCTCCGGGAAGGCGGCCCGTTCGGAGAGGAAGCCGTAGCCCGGATGCACCGCGTTGGCGCCGGTCTTGGCGCAGGCCTCGAGGATGGCATCGATCAGGAGATAGGACTCGGACGCCGGCGGCGGGCCGATGCGCACCGCCTCGTCGGCCATCTCGACGT
Source organism: uncultured Alphaproteobacteria bacterium (assembly GCA_963771975.1). Taxonomy (GTDB): domain Bacteria; phylum Pseudomonadota; class Alphaproteobacteria; order Rhizobiales; family Amorphaceae; genus Acuticoccus. Next base: position 356,120 of record CAVYVL010000007.1, read on the forward strand.
GCGGGGCGTGGCGGTCCGCGTCGGAGTAGACGGCGACGGTGCCGATCCCCAGGCGCTTGCAGGTGCGCATCACTCGGCAGGCGATTTCGCCGCGGTTCGCCACCAGGATCTTCTCGAACATTGCCGTCCCTTCAGCCGATCGTATTGCAAGGGTTGTAGACGAATCCCGCGCCGAAACCCAAATCAAAGAGGTCCCTATGATCAATGCCATCGCCTTGCTGCTCGGCTGTCAGCTTCTGGGCGAAATCTTTGTGCGGCTGGCCGACCTCCCGGTGCCCGGTCCTGTCGTCGGAGCGGCACTCTTGTGCGTCGGGCTGCTGGTGCGCGGGGTGGTCTCGCCGTCGATGGACGCCACGGCGCGTACGATCCTCTCCAACCTGTCCCTGCTCTTCGTGCCGGCGGCGGTCGGGGTGATCGACCACCGCGCGGTCTTCTTGGAGTACGGCTTCGGCCTCATCGCCGCGCTGGTGGTGTCGTCCGTGCTGGCGCTGACGGCCGCGGCGCTGACGTTCCGCTGGGTGGCGGGCAAGTGATGGGCGACGAGGTCGAACTCCTGTGGGTCTACCTCTCCGAGGAGCCGCTCACCTGGCTCACGGTGACGGTGATCGCCTACGCACTGGCGGACCGGCTGGCGGCCTCCGTCGGGCGCCATCCGCTGGCCAACCCGGTGGTGGTGTCGGCCCTCCTGGTGATCGCGCTGCTGCAGTTCACCGGCACGCCGTTTCCCACATATTTTGAAGGCGCGCAGTTCGTGCACTTCATGCTGGGGCCGGCGACCGTCGCACTGGCGGTGCCGCTGGTGCAGAACCGGGCGCTGGTGCGGCGCTCGGCCAAGCCAATCGCGGCGGCGCTGGTGGCCGGGTCGGTGACGGCGGTGGTGAGCGCGCTGACGGTGGGCTGGGCGATGGGGCTCCCGGCGGACGTGCTCGCCTCGCTGGCGCCGAAGTCGGTGACGACGCCGATCGCCATGGGCATCGCCTCGGCGCTGGGCGGCATTCCGGCGCTGACGGCGGTGCTGGTGATCCTCACCGGCATTATCGGCGCAGTCGCGGTGACGCCGCTGATGAACCTCCTGAAAATGACGGACATGCGGGCGCGCGGGTTCGCGGCGGGCGTGGCCGCGCACGGGATCGGCACGGCGCGGGCGTTCCAGGTGGATCCGGTGGCGGGGGCGTTCGCGGGCGTCGGCATGGCGCTCAACGGCGCGCTGACGGCGCTGGTGACACCGCTCGCCTTCATGCTGCTCGCCGCGCTCTGAGGCGGCGTCAGGGCCGAGGCGTCGCAGCCGCGCCCGCGGTCATCACCGCGGTGTGCGGCCTCGGCTGCGCCGGCGGAGGCCGGTCCGGAGTGCGGGGAAGGTCAGAGCGGGATCGTATCGTGCTTGCGCCACGGGTTCTCGAGGCGCTTCTCCTGCAGCAGGCGCAGCGCGCGGGCGATGCGGCGGCGGGTGGAGTGCGGCAGGATCACCTCGTCGATGAAGCCGCGCTCGGCCGCCACGAACGGGTTGGCGAAGCGCGCCTCGTATTCCTTGATGCGCTTGTCGAGCGCCTCCTGGTTGCCGCGGTCGGCCCGGTAGAGGATCTCGGCCGCACCCTTCGGCCCCATCACCGCGATCTCGGCCGTGGGCCAGGCATAGTTCATGTCGCCGCGCAGGTGCTTGGAGGCCATGACGTCATAGGCGCCGCCGTAGGCCTTGCGGGTGATCAGCGTGACCTTCGGCACCGTCGCCTCGGCGTAGGCGAACAGGAGCTTGGCGCCATGCTTGATGAGGCCGCCGTACTCCTGCGCCGTTCCCGGCAGGAAGCCCGGCACGTCCACGAAGGTGACGATCGGGATGTTGAAGGCGTCGCAGAAGCGCACGAAGCGGGCCGCCTTGCGCGAGGCGTCCGAGTCGAGCACGCCCGCCAGCACCAGCGGCTGGTTGGCGACGAAGCCCACCGCCTTGCCCTCGATGCGGCCGAACGAGGTGATGATGTTCTTGGCGAAGGCGGCCTGGATCTCGAAGAGGCTGCCCTCGTCGGCGACCTTCTCGAGCAGCTCCTTCATGTCGTAGGGCGCGGTGGGGCTGTCCGGGATCAGCGTGTCGAGGCTCATCTCGACGCGGTCCCACGGGTCCTCGGTCGCGAGCACCGGGGCGGGAGCGACGTTGGATGCCGGCAGGATGTCGATCAGCCGGCGCACGTCGATCAGCGCGGCGATGTCGTCGTCGTAGGCGCCATCGGCCACCGAGGAGCGCGTGGTGTGGACCTCGGCGCCGCCCAGCTCCTCGGACGTCACGGTCTCGTTGGTGACGGTCTTCACCACCTCCGGCCCGGTGACGAACATGTAGGACGTGCCGCGCACCATGAAGATGAAGTCGGTCATGGCGGGGGAATAGACGTCGCCGCCCGCGCAGGGGCCCATGATGACCGAGATCTGCGGGATGACGCCGGACGCCAGCACGTTGCGCTGGAACACCTCGCCATAGCCGCCGAGGGCCGCGACGCCCTCCTGGATGCGCGCGCCGCCGGCGTCGAACAGGCCGATGATCGGCGCGCGGTTGCGCACCGCCATGTCCTGCACCTTCATGATCTTCTCGGCATGGGTCCACGATAGGGAGCCGCCGAAGACGGTGAAGTCCTTGGCGAAAACGAACACCTGGCGCCCGTTGATGGTGCCCCAGCCGGTGACGACGCCGTCGCCGGGGTACTTGGTGTTCTCCATCCCGAAGTCGGTGCAGCGATGCTCGACGAACATGTCGAACTCCTCGAACGAGTTCTCATCGAGAAGGACCTCGAGCCGCTCGCGAGCGGTGAGCTTGCCGCGTTCGTGCTGTGCGGCGATTCGCTTGGCGCCGCCCCCGGCTCGCGCTTCGTCCCGCCGCCGCTCCAGCTCTACAAGCACGTCCTTCATGGGTGACCCTGTCCTTCGCTTCGCATCAAGGACGGTGTTAGCATTGGGATGGACGGGCTGGCTATTGCCGCCGCGTCTCCCGTCGGCAGCGGCATCGGTGCGCGGTGGCTGGAGGTCGGGGCGTGCGGCGCCGGGAGCCTCAGCGCGGGCGCAGCACGAAAGCAGCCGCTTCGGCGTCGCGGCGGCGCTGGGCCCGGCGCTCGGCGGCTTCGGCGTCCTCGCCCCAGTCCTTGATGTTCCAGTCCTCGTCCACGTGGGCCGCGCGCCAGAGGGCGTCGAAGTCCAGCGCCGCCTCGGCGAAGGCGAGGGCGGTGAGGGCGCTTCCCGTCAGCGTGGTGAGCTGATGGAAGGCGGCGAGCGGCAGCGGCGCCCGTGGCAGCCGCTCGCGCACGGCGTCCGCGAGGCGGGGGTCCTGTTCGGCCGGCATGACGCCCTCCACCAGCACGATCCGCACCCCGAGCAACCGCTCCGCGACGGCGACGACCGGATCCCAATGCGCCTTCTGCTGGCTGACGAGACCGGCCGGGGTGGCCGCGCGGTACATGACGAGATCGCTCGTCGCCATCTGGGCGACGTCGTCACGCACCGGGTCCAGCGCACCGGCGACGCCGTCGATGGCGGTGTTGGCGAGGCGGGTCATCGGCATGGTGATCGGCAGGATGTGTTCACCCTGCGCGTTCCATTCCGCCGCGATCCGCTCTGCGACGGCGGGGGGCGCCGACAGGTGCGCCTTGGCCGGTGTGCGGACGGGGCGACCGTCGAGGTGGATGTGCGCCTCGCCGCTCTCCTGCGGGCACGGCGGTGGCCGCCTTGTAGAAGCGGCGCATCGGCTCGGGCGGGCGCGGCGGCCGGCGCTCGGTGCTCACGATGCCACCTCGCCCAGCACGTCCTCCACCAGGCCCGGCAGCTCGGCCATGGTCTGGGCGATGGCGGCGGCCCCGGCGGAGGTGAGATCGGCGGCGGGGTGATAGCCCCAGGCGACGCCGATGGCGGCGGCCCCGGCGCTTACCGCCATCTCGATATCGAACACCGTGTCGCCGATGACGACCGTGTCGCGCGCGTCGACGCCGGTCGCGGCGAGCGCCTGGAGAACCATGTCCGGCGCCGGCTTGGACGGGGCGTCGTCGGCCGTGACCGTCACGGTGAAGCGATCGGTGAGGCCGTGCTCGGCGAGGATACGGTCGAGGCCGCGGCGCGACTTGCCGGTGACGACACCGAGGAGCGTCCGGTCGCCGGCGATTGCGGCGATGGCCTCGTGCGTGCCGGGGAAGGTGGGTTCGCGGCCGGTGGCGGCGAGCGCCTGATCGCGGTAGGCGGCCTTGTAGCTGTCCACCAGGATCTCGACCGGGGCCTCGGGATGGCGTTCGGCGAGGGTGGCGACCGCGCGCGGCAGCGACAGGCCGATGATCGCGCGCACCTCCGCTTCGTCCGGCGGCGGCAGGCCTTCGGCGACGAAGGCGCCCTTCATGGCCGAAGCGATCACCGCGGCGCTGTCGACGAGGGTGCCGTCGCAATCGAAGAGGACGAGGCGGAGGGGAGAGGGCGCACGCAAGGTCATGGGGTCAAGGTCATGCCGCGCGGGGTCCGGTCAAGTCCTTCGCGGCGATCCGCCCCTCTCGTCCAGCGCCGTCAGTCACGCCGGCAACATCCAAGCTTAACAATCGCTCACAAACAGATAGCGCCCCTGTGATGGAGAGCGGCCGGAAATCGGGTGGAATCGGCCAGAGTCGACAGCCGGTGCGGGTGTGAGGGGACGCGACAGGGCGGACCCCTCGATCACGTTGCATCAGATCCGCGCCGCAAACCTTTGCGCTGACGCGGAAAAGGGCTATTTGTCGAGCCGTTACGGTTGGTCCGTCGGGGGTGCCCGAGATCCGACGCGCGGCCGGGTTGAACCCGGTGGTGCGGTTCGGAAGATGCGCCGGCCCCGTGGCAGGTGCATGGCGGCGCGCCACGCCGCTGCGTTCGCCTGCTCATCTTGGACCGACGCACCTTGGAGTTGTCATGATTGGGACGAACGTCGTCTCCTTTACCGACGCCGCGCGGTCCCGCGACAACGTCGCCGCCTATATTTCGGACGAGGAGCTTCGCCGCGGGCAGACGATCGTCGACGCCGATACCTGCCACGTGGCGCTCGACAACTGCACCGTGATCATGAAGGCGAAGACCAGCCGGTACTGCCTGTTCCAGGGCCTGTCGGCGGCGTTCCCCAAGCAGCGGCGCATCGCCATCCTCGGCCACAAGGGCTCGGGCAAGACGGTGCTGATCGACATGATGTTGAAGCGCCGTTCGGTCCAGGGCGGCCGCGTGCTGGTCAACTCGCGTCTGTCGTGGTCGGTGTCGTACGTGCAGTACCTCGACGCCCGGTTGACGCTGCGGCAGAATCTCATGTTCGTCGCGCGGGTGATGCGGGTGGATCCGGGCTACCTGATCGGCGCCGCGCTCGATATCTGCAATTTCCAGCAGAACCAGCTCATGGAGCGGACGCGCAACCTCCCCGTCACCATGCGGCGGCGGATCGGCCTGCTCGTCTACCTTCTCGGCGATTTCGATTGCCACGTCATCGACGGGCCCTTGCGTGGCATGATGTTCGGCGCGATGACGGAGCGGTTGGAGACCATGTTGTCGGCTGTCACGTCTCGCGATTACATTGCGGCGGTGGCGGAGCCAAGGCAGGTTCCAGGTAACTGCGACCTGGCGTACATCTTGTATAATGGACGGCTGTTCATGTTCGAAGATGTGGCGCGGGCCTTCGAAATCTATTCGTCTCTTCCGCCGCCGGAGAACCCGAATCCCTTCGCGGGCCAAGACGACAAAGACGATGGCGACGACGACAACAATGCCATTGATCTTATATAGGACGATATGACCGACAAGAACCTCGTTCCCCTGCACGAACTCGGACCGGCGCGGCGGGAACCGCCTCAGCAAGATCGAGCGCCGCCAGCGCTACCTCGCCGAACGGCGGCAGGACCCGTTGCCCGTCGAGGCGGACGAAGTCGATGAGGTCGATAACCTTCCGCAGCAATCCGGGCAGACCGCGGTCCAGACGTTCGTGCTGCCGCCCCGCGTCCAGCTGGACAAGCGGACCACGGCGTTCGGTTGGTTCGCCCGTTGGACCTTCATCCTGTTCGTGGCGGTGCCGGTGATCGGCGCGACCCTGTTCTATGCATTCGCGGCCAGCCCGCAGTACGCGACGGAGAGCAAGTTCGCCGTACGCGGTTCGGCCAATTCGAGCGGGGCCATGGATAGCGCCGGCCTCTTCATGGCGTCCGGCGGCGGCGTCGGCACGGAGATCGCCGACAGTTTCATCATTCAGGAGTTCATCCTGTCGCGTTCGATGGTCCAGGCGCTGATCTCGGAGGCCAACTTTCTGGAGGTCTACAGCCGTCCGTCGATCGATCCCTACTATCGGCTGGATCCGACGCTGCCGATCGAGGCCCTCGTCAGCTACTGGAACATGATGGCGAAGGTCGACTATGAGCTCGAGACCGGCATCCTGACGCTTACGATCCGCGCCTTCCGCCCCAGCGATGCAGAGGCGATCACGCGCAAGGTGATCGAGAAGTCCGAGGCGCTGGTGAACGAGATTTCGCTGCGCTCGCGCGAGGACAGCGTGCGCGCCGCGCAGCGCGAGGTGGACATCGCCGAAACGCGCTACGCCGATGCGCGCAAGGAAGTGGCCTCCTACCGCGGCACCACGCAGGAGATCAGCCCGGAGAAGACGGCCGAATCGCGCCAGAGCCTGGTCGGCAATCTCGAGGCCGAGGTGGCGAACCTGGAATCGCTCCTCACCTCCCTGCGCTCCACCATGAGCGATAATTCTCCCCGCGTGACCTACGTGCGCAACCAGATCGAGGCGCTGCAGCGACAGATCACGGCCGAGCGCCAGCGCGTGGCCGTTGGCCAGGACGGGGAAGACGACAGCGTCCTCACCGAGCGCCTGTCGCGGTACGAAGAGCTGGTGGCCGAGCGTGAATTCGCCCTCAACCAGTACCAGTCTGCTTACGAGACCTTGGAGGCGGCGCGAATCGAGGCGTTGAAGCAACAGCGTTATCTGACTGTCTTCGTCCGCGGCGACGCGCCGGAGGAGTCGACATACCCCCAAGCAACACGGTGGATCGCGATCCTCGGCGTCACATGTTTCTTGATGTGGGGACTGATGATACTGATTTCTGCTGCAATTCGTGACCGGACGACCTGACCTGCCGGGCAGGCGTTCTGGGCTCGTCGTGCAATGGACCGTTAACTATAGTTCGTGTGATCGCCATTGATCTGGGAGATCGTGCTGCAGCGTTCGGCAGTACTATTGGCACATGTTGCTCCGAAGCCACGATCTCAATTGATGTTTCCAGACATTGCGCAATAGCGGTCCCCACACGACAGCGTCGGTGTTAAGCCTGACGGTGTTGTGTACCGAACGGGGACCTCTCGATGATGCTGAGATGGATAGCGCTGGCGCTGACGGCAGTCCTGGCCGGCTGCGGCGGTGTGCCGTCGAGCGGTCCGTCCGCTCAAGTCATCAGAGCGACCACGTCGAATATGGGCGCTCCGGCCCCTTACGTGGTCGTCGATCTCGACGCGAAGGTGGTGAACGTTACCGGCCAATACCGGGCCAAAGGATTCTCCTCGTTCTATAAGGTCGACTTCGGCGGCGTCGAAGTGCGCCTCGCTGTCGGTGATCAGATCGCCATCAGCATCTACGAAGCCGGCGCGGACGGCCTGTTCTCGTCCGAGGTGTCCAAGGCCACGACGATCAATTCCGTGATCGACAGCGATGGTGAGGTTTTCGTTCCCTACGTCGGCACCATCCAGGCTTCGGGGCGGACGGCAAAATCGCTCCGGGCCGCGATCGAAGAGGCGCTGCAGGACAAGGCCATCCAGCCGCAGGTTCAGGTTCAGGTGGCCAATTCCGTCATCAACACCGTGACCATCCTGGGCGAGGTCGGCACCGGCGGCAAAGTGCCGGTCCCGGTGTCGGACTTCCGCATTCTGGACGTGATCGCGGCGGCGGGCGGTTCCTCCATCCCCACCTATCAGACGCGTGTGATCCTGCGGCGCGGCAACAAGGTCGCCAGCGCCGACCTCGAGGACCTGTTCGACAATCCGCAGGAGAACGTCGCCGTTCAGCCGGGTGACACGATCCTGCTGGCCGCGGCGCCGCGCACCTACACCGTATATGGCGCAACGACGACGAAGGCCGAAATCCCGTTCGAAGCGCGGCGCATCAACATGGCCGAGGGTTTGGCCAAGGCCGGTGGTCTCAACGATCTGCAGGCCGATGCGCGGGGCATCTTCCTGTTCCGGTTCGAGCCGGACTCGATTGCCAAGCAGCTTTCCGATCGCGCCATCGTCGCCCACGAGGGGTCGATGGTGCCCGTGGTCTACCGCGTGAACCTGAAGGACCCGCAGAGCTTCTTCCTCATGCAGACCTTCGAGCTGCGCGATGAGGACCTGCTCTACGTGGCGACCCACCCCTCGGTCGAGTTCAACAAGTTCCTGCGCATCATTGAGCCCGCCGTCTCGCAGGTCATCACCGCGCTGACCCTGACGGAGCGCTTCAGCAGATAGGTCACCCCGTCATTGATTTGGCCACACGAAAACGGCCCGCCTGGGGTTCCTCCCAGGCGGGCCGTTTTTGTCGTGGGCGGGTGTGGAGTGCCCCGCCGTGCCGGACGTTGCTCAGCGGTTGGCGGCCTCGGCGGAGGCGGCTGTTTCATCGATCAGGGCCCGCACGTTGCCGACCACCTCGTGGAACATCGCATCGGTCAAAACGCCGGTGTTCACGTTGTACCGGGACGGGTGGTAGCTGTCGGCAACCCTGAGGCCGCTGGCCGCCATATGGACGGCGCCGTGCTTGAAGGGATGAGCGGCCAGCCGGGCCCCGAGGGTTCGCAGGATCGCGTCGTGGGCGATCCGTCCGAGCGCCAGAATAGTGGTCACCGCCGGGAGGGCCGCCAGCGTTGCAGTGAGGAACGGGGCGCAGGTGCGGATTTCGGCGCCCGTCGGCTTGTTCTGCGGCGGCACGCACCGCACCGCATTGGTGACGGCGGCGCCGGTGAGGACGAGGCCGTCATCGGGCCGTGCATCGAAGCGGCCGTTGGCGAAGCCGTGCGCGGTCAAGGCCCCGTAGAGGAGCGTTCCGGCGTAGTCGCCGGTGAAGGGGCGGCCGGTTCGGTTGGCACCGGTGCGGCCGGGGGCCAGCCCGACGATCAGCAGCCGTGCCGCTGGATCGCCGAACGTCGGCACCGGTGCATTGTGCCAGGCGGGCTCGAGTGCCCGCTGCTCCATCCGGTAGGCGACCAGCCGCGGACACAGCGGACAGTCGCGGTCCGGGTCGCGCGGCAGGTCGACGGTGGGCGTCAAGCTGCCGCGTGCGCGGTACGCTCGGCAGGCTGCTGGCGCTCCGGCCGGTCCGGGCGCGGGTTGCGCTCGGCCGGATCGCGGCCGATCTGCGCCTGCAGGTCGGCCAGCTCGATAAAGTGGTCCGACTGGCGGCGCAGATCATCGGCGATCATGGGCGGCTGGGTCTGCAGGCTGGAGACGACGCTGACCTTCTTGCCCTTGCGTTGCAGGGCCTCGGCCAGCCGGCGGAAGTCGCCGTCACCGGAAAAGAGGACGATGTGGTCCACCTGATCGGCCAGCTCCATGGCATCGATGACGAGTTCGATGTCCATATTGCCCTTCACCTTGCGACGGCCGCTCTGATCGTAGAATTCCTTGAGCGGCTTGGTGACAACCGAATAGCCATTATAATCAAGCCAGTCGATGAGCGGGCGAAGAGTCGAGAATTCTTGGTCTTCGGCAAGGGCTGTGTAGTAGTACGCCCGGAGAAGATAGCCTTTCTCGCCGAAGACAGACAGCAATCGCTTATAGTCAATATCGAAACCAAGCGATCGCGCGGCGCTATACAAATTGGCGCCATCAATAAAAAGTGCGATCTTCTCTCGGGGGTCGAACATTCGGGGTCTTTCTGTTCAGTATGTTCAAGGCGGCGCGCCGATCCGGGAATGCGGAGGCACAGCTATCACATAAATAGGTGGCGCACGGACGATGGCCCGCGTCATGACACATGATGCTACATCATGACGCTTGCGTCGGTCGAGTGTGCTTGATATCGGAGGTCCCTTGTTGTCAACTCATTTTGGAGTTCGCCGTGGCCCGCGTCACCGTCGAAGATTGCGTCGATAAGGTCGAGAACCGCTTCGAGCTGGTCCTGCTGGCGAGCCATCGTGCGCGTATGATCTCGTCCGGCTCGCCCATCATGGTCGATCGCGACAACGACAAGAACCCCGTCGTCGCGCTGCGCGAGATCGCCGATCAGCGCCTGCATCCGGACGACCTCAAGGAGGAGCTGATCCACTCCCTCCAGAAGAACGTCGAGGTCGACGAGCCCGAGGCTGAGATGCCGGCCGCCGCCGCTATCCAGCAGTCGTCCGGCGGTGGTTCGGACGAGAGCATCGACCAGACCTTCAACTCCATGTCCGAGGAAGAGCTTCTCCGGGCGATGGAAACCCTCGTTCCGCCGGAGCGGACCGAAGAGGTCTAAGCGGAGGCACCACAACGCGCGATGCTTCGAACCCACTCCGGCACCGATGATGACGCTGGGCGGGACGAAGCTCGTGTTGCAGGAACCCCTTCCCATCACCAGCTACCCAGTCCCGGAAGCGTGACGGAAGGGCCGCAGCGGCCAATGATGCGGCAGTACGAGCTGGTCGAGCGGGTTGCCGCGTACAACCCGAATGTGGACGAGGCGCTTCTCAACCGCGCCTACGTCTATTCCATGACCAAGCATGGCGGGCAGAAGCGCGCCTCGGGCGACCCCTACTTCTCCCATCCGCTGGAAGTCGCCGCGATCCTCACGCAGATGCGGCTCGACGATGCCACCATCGTCGCCGCTCTGCTGCACGACACGATCGAGGATACCGACGCCACCCGCGCCGAGATCGATCACCTCTTCGGTCCGCAGATCGGCAAGCTGGTCGAGGGGCTGACCAAGATCGGCCGCCTCGCCTTCGTCAGCCAGGCCGACAAGCAGGGCGAGAACCTCAGAAAACTTCTCCTCGCCGTCGCCGACGACGTGCGCGTCCTGCTCGTGAAGCTGGCGGACCGGCTGCACAACATGCGCACCATCCACTGGGTGCCGGTGCACAAGCGCGGCCGCATCGCCCAGGAGACCATGGAGGTCTACGCCCCGCTCGCGGGCAAGATGGGCATCTTCTGGATGCGCGAGGAGCTGGAGCATCTCGCCTTCCACGTCCTCCACCCTGACGAGGCGGCCTTCATCGAGGGCAAACTCGCCGAGCGCCGCGCCGCCGTCGGTCCGCTGCTGTCGGGGATCGAGGCGGAACTCTCCGAACGGCTGCGTCTCAACGACATCGCCGCCGTGGTCACCGGGCGGGAGAAGAAGCCCTATTCGATCTTCGCGAAGATGCAGCGCAAGTCGATCAACTTCGACCATCTGTCGGATATCTACGGCTTTCGCATTCTCGTCGACACCACGGCTGACTGCTATGCGGCGCTCGGCGTCGTGCATACGATCTGGCAGTCCGTTCCGGGGCGCTTCAAGGACCACATCTCCACACCGAAGCAAAACGGGTACCGCTCGATCCACACCACGCTGGTGGGGCCGCGCAAGCAGCGCATCGAGCTGCAAATCCGCAGCCACGAGATGCACCGCCTCGCCGAGTACGGCATCGCCGCCCACGCCTTCTACAAGGAAGGCGTGTCCCTGCGCCCGGCGGAGCTGGCGCGCGATTCGGAGGCGTACGCCTGGCTGCGCCACACCATCGAGCTGCTGTCGGACGGCGGCTCCTCGGCGGAGTTCCTCGAGCACACCAAGCTCGAGCTGTTCCAGGACCGGGTCTACTGCTTCACCCCGCGCGGCAAGCTGATCGCGCTGCCGCCGGGTGCGACCCCAATCGATTTTGCATACCAGGTCCACACCGACGTCGGAAACACCTGCACCGGCTGCCGCATCAACGGCCATCCGCGCCCGCTGGTGACGCCGCTGGCTAGCGGCGACGAGGTGGAGATTTTGTGCAAGGAGGGCGCGCACCCGCCGTCTGCCTGGAATGCGCTGGCCGTGACCGGCAAGGCGCGCGCCGCCATTCGCCGCGCCAACCGCGAGCAGGACCGGCGCAAGTTCATCCGTCTGGGCCGCCAGCTCTTCGAGAACGAGGTGGTGCGGCGCGGCCTGCCCGACATGCCGTCGCTGGCGGGCGGGGCGGAGCGCCTCGGCCACGCCGACGCCGATTCGCTGGCCTTCGCGATCGGCAGCGACGCCACCTCGGCGACGGACGTGCTCGTGGCGCTGGGCTACGAGGCCGAGGGGGTCGCCGGCCCAGCCGGCGACCGGAACTGTGCGCCGGTCAAGATTCGCGGCCATGGCGAGGATCTGCCCATTACCTTCTCGCCGCAGCACCCGACGATCCCGGGTGACCAGATCGTCGGCATCCTGCAGCCGGGGGAGGGCGTCACCATCTACCCGGCCGGCGCCAACGACGCGCTGAATGCCGTGGCCGCGGATCCGCATTGCTGGATCGACGTGGCTTGGGACCTTTCCGGCGCCGCGGGGACGTTCTATACCGCTGCCGTCCGGGTCGTGGCGTCGAACCGGGCGACCGTGTTCGCCGGGATCGCCGAGGCCCTCGCAGCCGAGGACGCCGATCTCGGAGAACTCAATGTCGTGATGAAGACCCCTGATTATCGCGAACTCAACCTCCATATCGAGGTGCGTGATGCCGCGCATCTGTCACGGGTACTCGACAGGTTGCGGGGGCTGACGACGGTGGCCGAGGCGTCGCGGACGAGCCACTGAGCCAGCTGCCGCGACGCGTGGGCGATTGAGTTCGGAGGAAAGTGCATGCTGTTCGCCCGGAAGGCACGTCCGTCGATTCACGAGCGATTGCGGATCGCGGCGTGGCCCCGTCGGTCGTTCGGACGGTCGTTCAACTACTACAAGCATCGCGTTCTGCGCCTGGAGGCGTCGCCGCACGCGATTGCGGCCGGAGTGGCGGCCGGCGCGTTCGCGTCATGCACGCCTTTGGTGGGCTTTCACTTCCTCTTGTCGTTCGCGCTCGCCTGGGTCGTCGGCGGTTCGCTGATCGCAGCGGCCTTCGGCACCGCGGTGGGCAACCCGCTCACCTTCCCCCTGATCTGGCTGAGCTCGTTCCAGCTCGGCGAACTCATCCTCGGCCCTTCGCCCACGGGTGCCGGCCCTGGCCATGTGGAGCTGTCGTTCAGCGTCCTGACGGAATCGTTCGCGACCATCTGGCCGACCCTCAAGCCGATGATCGTCGGCGGACTGGTGATGGGCACCGTGCTGGGGGGCGCGTGTTATCTGCTGGTCCGCTCGACCGTGATGATGTCGCGCTCGCTGCGAGCGGCACGGCTTGCCGCCGCCGCCGAGAAGCGCCAGGCCGACATCGCAATCACGCCCGCCGACCTGATCGCGCCGGAGGAGCGCATCCACGAGATCGAGGGTCATCGCGAGGACGCGCGGTGATCATCGGGATCGGCTCCGACCTCATCGACATCCGGCGCATCCAGAAGACGCTCGACCGGTTCGGCGACCGCTTCACCCACCGCGTCTTCACCGATATCGAGCGGGCGAAGGCGGCGCGGCGCGTCGAGCCGGCCGCGACCTTCGCCAAACGCTTCGCCGCCAAGGAAGCTTGCTCCAAGGCGCTCGGTTCGGGCATTCGCATGGGGGTTGCCTGGCGTGAGATGGGCGTGGTTAACCTCCGATCGGGTCAGCCGACGTTGCAGCTCGCCGGCGGCGCGCTCGCCCGGCTGAACGCGATGATCCCCGAAGGACACGTGCCGGCGATCCATCTCACCATGACGGACGATCACCCGCTGGCGCAGGCCTTCGTGGTGATCGAGGCCGTCCCATCCTGACGGGCGGCCAACGCCCACGCGTCGACTGTCAATTGCTTGATTGTGCGTCACGCTCTATGAGCTGTGGTTTGTGCCGCCCGGCGGCGAAGGGCGTGTAGAGTGACGCGCCGCATTAGGGGTCTCGATTAGCGTGGCGAAAGACAAGACGTCGGAGGGCGAGGGCAGCCTGTACGAGTTATTCAAGGTCATCGTTCAGGCACTTCTGATCGCGTTGGTGATCCGGACATTCCTGTTCCAACCATTCAACATCCCGTCGGCATCGATGGTCGATACCTTGTTGGTGGGCGACTACCTGTTCGTGTCTAAGTACTCCTACGGGTACTCGCGATACTCTGTGCCGTTCGGGGTCATCCCGCTCGACGGCCGGATTCTCGCGTCGGAGCCGGAGCGGGGCGACGTCGCCGTCTTCAAGCTCCCGCGCGACAACGCCACGGACTACATCAAGCGCGTGATCGGCCTGCCCGGCGACCGTATCCAGGTGCGCGAGGGCATCCTCTACATCAACGACCGCGAGGTGCCGCGCCGCCAGTTGTCGGACTACGTGGAGGTCGGGGCGAACGGGCGCGAGGTGCGCGCCACGCGCTACGAGGAGACGCTGCCCAACGGCGTGACCTACGAGGTGCTGGATTCAAGCCCCAACAGCCTGTTCGACAACACGCAGGTCTACACCGTGCCCCCCGGCCACTTCTTCATGATGGGCGACAATCGCGACAATTCCACCGACAGCCGCAGTCAGTCGGGCGTCGGATTCGTGCCGTTTGAAAATTTCGTGGGTCGTGCGGAGGTTATCTTCTTCTCAATTGGCGAAGGCACGCCCATTTGGCAGGTGTGGAACTGGCCCTGGGCTGTGCGGTGGAACCGCATCTTCACCGCGCTGTAGGAGGCCTGCTTGGCCGATCGGTCTGACGATGCTGCGCTGGACGCGCTCGAGCTCCGCCTGGGGCACACCTTCGCTGACCGTGCGGTCCTGATGGAAGCGCTCAATCACGCCAGCGTCCACGTCAACGGCCGCGGGCCGAACTACCAGCGGCTGGAGTTCGTGGGCGACCGCGTGCTGGGGCTGACGATCGCCGCGGAACTCTATCGCCGCGATGCGGGCGCCGACGAGGGGGACCTCGCGCGGCGCCTCAACGCGCTGGTGCGCAAGGAAACGTGCGCGGACCGCGCGCTGGCGCTGGGGATCGACGAGGCGCTCCGGCTCGGCGCGGCCGAGGCGCAAGCCGGCGGACGGCGCAAGACCGCCATCCTCGCCGACGCCTGCGAGGCGGTGCTGGCCGCCGTATTTCTGGACGCCGGGTTCGACGCTGCGCAGGCGGCGATCCTCCGAGCCTGGGCGCCGCTTTTGGAGGACAAAGGTATCGATCGCGACGCCAAGACGGGATTGCAGGAGCGGCTTCAGGCCGAAGGCGGGCGGCCGCCGGTCTACCGGCTCAAGGAGCGGTCCGGCCCCGACCATGCGCCCCATTTCGTCATCGAGGTGGTGGACGGCGATTTCGATCCTCGCGGAAGGCGAGGGCGGCTCGAAACGCGAGGCCGAGCAGGCCGCCGCCCGCGCCGCACTGGCACGCCTTGCCATGCGGGAGCCCTCCTAGGTGGCCGGCGAACACGATCCGCCCGCGGCGCCCCACAAGCCTGCGGCCAACGACGACACCCCCGGCGCACTGGAGGAGGCGAGCGTGCCCGCGGGCGGGGATGTGACCAATCCCGGCGCGGCAGCGCATGACGCCCCCGCAAGGCTTGGCGACGACGTGTCGTCGTCCGATACGACGGTGCCAGGCGCGGAAGAGGCCGTGCCGGACGCCGTCGCCGGCCCCGATGAGGACCTGCCCGGCGCCGCCAGCGATGCGGACGCTTCGACCCCCCGCGCGAGCAAGGCGCCGAAATCTGCCGCCATTCCCGAGGCCGCCCCGCCGAGCGTCGCACCTGAAAACCAGCGCTGCGGCTTCGTTGCGCTGATCGGTGCGCCGAATGCCGGCAAGTCGACGCTCGTCAACGCGCTGGTGGGGGCGAAGGTCGCGATCGTGACCCACAAGGTGCAGACGACGCGGGCCACCCTGCGCGGCATCGTCATGGCCGAAGAATCCCAGGTGATCCTGGTGGACACGCCCGGCATCTTCGACCCGAAGCGCCGGCTGGACCGCGCCATGGTGCGCACCGCCTGGACCCACGCCTATGACGCGGACCGCATCTGCCTCCTGATCGACGCCAAGCGCGGCATCGACGAAGCGAACGCCAAGATCCTCGAGGAACTGACGGCGGTGCGTCAGCCCAAGACGCTGGTGCTGACGAAGGTGGATCTCGTCGACCCGCCCCGGCTGCTGGCGCTCGCGCAGGCGGCCAACGACGTCACGGCATTCGACGACACCTACATGATCTCGGCGCAGACCGGCGACGGTGTTGACGATCTGTCGCGCCATCTGGCGCTGTCGGTCCCGGCCGGGCCCTGGCTCTACCCGGAAGACCAGATCTCGGACATTCCGATGCGTCAGCTCGCGGCGGAGATCACCCGAGAGCAGCTCACCCTGCGCCTGCATGACGAGCTGCCGTACTCGGCTACCGTCGAGACCGAGACGTGGAAGACGCTGCGCAACGGGTCGGTGCGCATAGAGCAGGCCATCTTCGTCGAGCGGGACGGGCAGAAGAAGATCGTGCTCGGCGAGAAGGGCAAGACCATCCGTGCCATCTCGATGTCGGCGCGGCGGGAGATCGGTCAGCTGGTGGGCGCGCCGGTCCATCTCTTCCTGTTCGTCAAGGTGCGTCCGCGGTGGACCGACGATCCCGAGCGCTACCGCGAGATGGGCCTCGACTTTCACCGCTAGCGCGGCGGCAGGCTGATGGAGTGGCGGGACGAGGCGCTGATCCTGTCCACGCGCCCCCTCGGCGAAAGCTCCAAGATCGTCGAGGTGCTCACGCCGCGCGAGGGGCGCGCCTCCGGCTTGGTGCGCGGTGCGCGCTCCAAGACGATGCGTTCGCTGGTGCAGCCGGGCAACCGCGTCGAGGCCACCTGGCGCGGGCGGCTCGAGGATCAGCTCGGCACCCTGTCGCTGGAGTTGGTCGAGTCCCGGTCGGGGCTGGTGATGGACACCGCCTGGGGCGCCTTCGGGATCGCGTCCATGGCGGCGCTGCTGGGGTTCCTCCCCGAGCGCGATCCACACCCACGGCTCTACGCGGCGGCCAATGCGCTGATTGCCGCCTTCGCGCTGCCGCGGGCCGCCGGCGAGGCGGGTGTCCGGTTCGAGCTGATCGTGCTCGACGAATTCGGCTACGGCCTCGATCTGACCACGTGCGCCGCCACCGGGCGAACCGATGATCTGCGGTACGTGTCGCCGCGCTCGGGCCGCGCCGTTGGACGCGAGCCGGGTGCGCCCTACGCCGACCGCCTGCTGCCGCTGCCGGCCTTCCTGACCAGCGACGCCCATTGCGACGCCCCGGCGCTCGTCGACGGCTTTCGCATGACCGGCCATTTTCTCGCAGCGCACGTGGCGGCGTTGGCCGGAAGGCCGGTGCCGGAGCCGCGCGAGCGTTTCGTCCGCGCCGTGGTGAAGGCGGTGGCGCGGGCGGATGCGGCGGGCGGTTGAGGCCCGCGCGCCGGAGCGTCGATCGCCTGCGCTCGGGCTCAGTAGTTGCGGTGCCCGCGGCGGTAGCAGACGGTTTTGATCTGATAGACCCAGCCGTCGTAGCGGTGGCTCCACACGCGGAACCGCTTGTTGTGGCAGCGGCTGGAGTTGCGGAAGGGCCTGTACCAGCGGCGGTCCGGCCTTTTGCCTCGCACGTAGCTGCTGCGGGCGTCCTGGCCGTCGCCGTAGCCCCCACCGCCGCCGCGGCCGCCACCTTGGCCGCCGTCACCGCGAACTTGGGCCACGCCGCTCTCCAAACTCGGCGGCACCACCGAGGCGGGCGAGGCGGCCTGGCCGGCGCTGATCGTGGCGAACCCGAGCACGGCGGCGAGGATTGTGGATTTCATGGTCATGTCGGTCTCCGTCAGGTTGAGGCCGGTGTGTTCCGGCATAACCCCGAGATGGCGACCGCTCCCAAGCTCATCCTGTGCGCGAGATCACAGCCCGCTCCGTTCCGCCCGATGTCACCGCCGGAGCACCGCGCGTGCGCGCCCGGTCACGCAAAATCCGCCCAGAAACGCTGGCAAAGCGCGCCGGGATCACATCTGGGGAACGAGGATGTGTAGAGCGAGGGCGTGCGCGCTCCGGCCTCCCGACAGCCTGGGCGCTTCACGTGCCGGCGGACGGTGCAACGCGCCATGTCGGCCGGGCGCCGGCGCTGCCGGTCTACTCCTCCGGCTCCGTCGTGAACTGGAGCGGGTGGCCGGCGTCCTGCGCCATGGCGTTGGCCTCGTTGGCCTTGGTCTCGGCAATCTGCGTCGGATAGACGCTTACCACGCACGAGCCCTTCTGGTGCGCGGTCATCATGATCGTATAGGCCGTCTCGCCGCCGATGCGAAACACCGCCTTCGACACCCGCACGACGAACTCGCGCGGCGTAAAGTCGTCGTTCAGAAGCAGCACCTTGTGCAGCTTCGGTGGCTCGACCTTGAGCTGGGTGACGGTCTTCAGCTGGGGAGTATCGGTGGTCTCGGTCGCCATCGGCGCCTCCGTCCCAAATGAATTCTGACGTGCAATTGGCCAACCGGGGGCCGCTCGTCCAGACCCGCCGCCGAATGTCTGTCCCGCACGGTCCGGATGTTGGTGCCGCCATCCGCGCGAGGGCTTCCAGGGTTCCGCCCGTGATGTGGACCGCCAATCGGAGCGGCTGCGGGTTATTCTCCATATTGCCTCGGCTTCGCAACCGTTTGTCGCTACCGTGCACGCGTAAGAGTTGATCGTACCTCGCGGGGAGGGTGATCGAGAGGGTCCATGATAGACACGTCCTATGCCGACAGCCCGCCGCTCCACCTGCAGGGCGCTATCAGCCTGTCGCTGCCTGCCGAGGTTCTCGATTATATCGCGCGGTATTGCCGCCCCGGCAGCCGCACGCTGGAGACCGGGCGGGCGCGTCGACGTTGGCGTTCGCGCATGCTGGAGCCGATCACACGGTGATCACGCCGTCGGCGGACGAGGTGGCCCGGATCAAGGCCGCCGCCGACGAGAACCACGTCGACCTTACGAACGTCACCTTCATCCAGGCCTACTCCCAGGACGTCATGCCTTCGATCAAAGGCCCGCTCGACTTCGTGCTCGTCGATGGTGGACACGGCTTCCCGATCCCGGCGATCGACTGGTTCTATGCGGCCCAGAAGCTCAACATCGACGGCATCATGATGCTGGACGACGTCGATCTCTGGACCGGGCAGATGATCGTGCAGTTCCTCGACGCGGAGCCGGCGTGGAAGCGGGAGGCGATGCTGAGCGGTCGCACCGCCGTCTTCCGCCTGGTGGCGCCCTTCCAGGCCAGCGAGTGGATCGACCAGCCCGAGGTGGTGCGTCGCTCGCGCGTGCCGCAGACGATGCGCAAGGCACGCAATGCGGCGACGCTGTTGTCACGCGGCGATTTCGGCTCTCTCATCCGCAAGGCGTCGCACGACCGCCAGCTGGCCGACAAGGGCAAAGGCAAGCGCTGAAGCCGCCTCGCGGGGCCGGGTCTCAGTTGCCGGGCCGGCCGGTCTTGCGCTTGCGGCGGGCGCGCTTCTTCTCGTCGGCCGGATCCTCGTGGCTGCCGATGCCCACCTTATGGCGCACGACCAGGCCCGGATCGTCCTCCGGCTTCTTCGGCGGCGTCTTGGCTTGTACTTCTCCGTGCGCTTCACGGTCATCTCGTCGAGATCGTTCTTGCGCGCGCGGGTGGGGGGCAGGTCGCGCTCGTCCTCGACGCCTTCCATCAGCGGGCTGCGGCGCACGCGGCCACGGTCGGTGCCGGGGCCCATGTCGTCGAGGTCCGGCTTCTTGGCGCGCGTCTTCAGGTTGGCGGAGGCGTTGTAGTCCCGGTCCCCCGAGTAGCGGCCGGCGGCAGACTTCGATGTCGCGCTGGCGCGCCATCGGGTCGGCGGAGAGCATCAGCTCGGTCTTCTCGCATGCGCTGGATCTCGTCGCGCAGGCGGGCGGCCTCCTCGAACTCCAGGTTCGCGGCGGCCTCGCGCATGCGGCGCTGCAGGTCCTCCACCGTGACCTGCATGTTGTGGCCGATGCCGGGCGCCCCGTCCGCCATCCCCTTGTCGACGCGCACGTGGTCGCGCTCGTAGAGGCTCGCCAGAATGTCGCCGATGGAGCGTTTGACCGACTCTCGGCGTGATCCCGTTCTCTTCGTTGTAGGCGAGCTGCTTCTCGCGCCGGCGGTTGGTCTCGCCGATGGCGCGTTCCATCGAGCCGGTCATGTTGTCGGCGTAGAGGATCACCTTGCCGTCGACGTTGCGCGCCGCGCGGCCGATGGTCTGGATCAGCGAGGTTTCCGAGCGCAGGAAGCCTTCCTTGTCGGCGTCGAGGATCGCCACCAGGCCGCACTCGGGGATGTCGAGCCCCTCGCGCAGGAGGTTGATGCCGACCAGCACGTCGAACGCGCCCGAGGCGCAGGTCGCGGATGATCTCGATGCGCTCGATGGTGTCGATGTCGGAGTGCATGTACCGCACGCGCACGCCGTGATCGTGCAGGTACTCGGTGAGGTCCTCGGCCATGCGCTTGGTGAGCGTGGTCACGAGCGTGCGGTAGCCCTTGTCGGCCACCTCGCGGATCTCGCCGAGCACGTCGTCCACCTGGTGCTTGGCGGGGCGGATCTCCACCGGCGGATCGATGAGGCCGGTCGGGCGGATCACCTGCTCGACGAAGACGCCGCCGGCCTCCTCCATCTCCCATGGGCCGGGCGTGGCCGAGACGGCGACCGATCTGCGGGCGCATCATGTCCCACTCCTCGAAGCGCAGCGGGCGGTTGTCCATGCACGACGGCAGGCGGAAGCCGTACTCGGCCAAGCGTCGCCTTGCGGCGGAAGTCGCCTTTGTACATGGCGCCGATCTGCGGCACCGTCACGTGGCTCTCGTCGAGGAAGACGAGCGCGTTGTCGGGCAGGTACTCGAACAGGGTGGGCGGCGGCTCGCCGGGCTTGCGGCCGGTGAGGTAGCGCGAATAGTTCTCGATGCCGTTGCAGACGCCGGTGGCTTCCATCATCTCGAGGTCGAACTGGCGTGCGCTGCTCGAGACGCTGGGCTTCCAGCAGGCGGCCGGCGTTGTTCAGTTCCACGAGGCGGTGGCGCAGCTCTTCCTTGATGGACCGCATCGCCTGCTGCAGCGTCGGCCGCGGCGTCACGTAGTGCGAGTTGGCGTAGACCTTGACCAGCTCCATCTCTTCCGACTTTCGCCCGGTCAGCGGGTCGAACTCGGTGATCGACTCCACTTCGTCGCCGAAGAGGGAGACGCGCCAGGCCCGGTCCTCGTAGTGGGCGGGGAAGATCTCGACCGTGTCGCCGCGCACGCGGAAGGTGCCGCGGATGAAGTTGGCGTCGGAGCGCTTGTATTGCAGCGCCACGAGGTCGGCCAGAAGCTGGCGCTGGTCGAGCCGTCTCGCCCACCTGGATGGAGAACGTCATCGCCGTATAGGTCTCGACCGAGCCGATACCGTAGATGCACGACACCGAGGCGACGATGATGACGTCGTCCCGCTCCAGCAGCGCGCGGGTGGCGGAGTGGCGCATCCGGTCGATCTGCTCGTTGATCGACGAATTCCTTCTCGATATACGTGTCGGTGCGCGGGACGTACGCCTCGGGCTGGTAGTAGTCGTAATAGGAGACGAAGTACTCGACGGCGTTGTTGGGGAAGAACGACTTGAACTCGCCGTAAAGCTGTGCGGCCAGCGTCTTGTTCGGGGCCAGGATCAGCGCCGGGCGCTGCTGCGCCTCGATGACCTTGGCCATCGTGTACGTCTTGCCCGAGCCGGTGACGCCCAGGAGCACCTGGCGTGCTTGTCGTCCTGAGCGATGCCCTCGACAAGCTCGTCGATGGCCTGTGGCTGATCGCCCTTGGGCTCGTACTCGGAGACAAGGTCCAGCGTGACGCCGCCTTCGGACTTGTCCGGCCGGGCAGGGCGGTGGGGCTGCCATTCGCCGGCGCGGAACTCCGGCCGGCCGTTCTGGATGAGGCTCTCAAGGGCGGCGACGGTGGCGGTGGCGCCGCTCTCGGGAAGCGCCTCGGCTTCCTCCAGCCCGATGTCGAGCCCGGCGACGGGGTTGAGGCCGGAGGCCGCCCGTTCGCGCGCGGTCGCCTTGCCGCCCATCGACGTGCCGCGCGAGGTGCGGCCGGACGCGGTGCTCCCCTTGCCGCGCTTGGGCTTGTCCTCCGGACGCCTTGGCTTTCGGCGCCTTCGCGGTGCGCTTGGCGGGCTTGGTGCGGTCTTCGGGGGCTGCGGCCTCGGCCGGCGCATCGTCGCCGACGAGGAAGCTCTCCTCCTCGACGTCGCTCGCCCAGGCTTCGATGCTTGCCGCTGTCACGTGATTTGGGCGTGCGTTCCATGGGTCCGGTCCGTTGCGCCATCCGCACCATATGGCACACCCGGCGCGCTCCTCCAATGTGGGTGCGCCACCCGTGCGCATCAAACCGTCTCGCGACGCGCCGGTCAGCAGCCGCCGCGGCGCATGCAGCGGTTGAACTGCGGCGATTGTTCTGGAACCGCCGGGCACAGAAACGGCCGCGTGACTGGCAGCGGTTGCCGCCCTCTCGCCCGCCGTCTGCCGCCGCCGCCGACGGAGCAGCCCCGCTGCGCCATGCACGACCGGTAGCGTCCGCCCCCGCCGAAGCGGCGCTTACAGACGAAGTTCTGGCGCCCGCAATAGCCTTGGGCGCGCTCGATCCCCGCCTGGGCCTGGAATGGGAGGGCGGGCCCCAGCGGCGTTGCACGCGCAGCCGAGGCCAGCGCGAGCGCCATCAACGGGACCGCGATCAAAAGGGCCAGTGCGAGGCACAGCCAGGCACGATGCGGCACCATGGGTCGCAGAGGTCTCCAACGCTGCGAATTCAGAGGCTGCGAATTGCGGTCGGTGTAGCCTAGGCCGAGCCAACCTCGGATGAACAGTTGCTCAGCCGGCGGTCAACATCGCAAGGCCCATCAACGCGCCGAACATGACGGGCTGGTGGAGGAGATAGATGGGAAAGCTCCACCGCCCCAGTACCGCGATCGCCGACCATGCCGGACCGGGCGCGCGATCGCCTGGCGTCAGGGGCACCAGGCGGCCGACGACGACGCCCGCCAGCGTCACCGCGAACCAGGGGAAGATCGGCTCGTAGTCGAACGTGATCGGCATCTGCGGCGCCAGGCCGAGCGGGTAGGCCCACGGCGCCTCGAACAGCGCGTCGCGCCACAGGTGGGGGAGGGCGAACACGGCGACGGCGACGGCGATCGTGAGCGGCGACCGGTGCGCGCACGAACGGCAGCGCCAGCACGCTGAAGAGGGCGATGGCGTGCAGGATGCCGAAGTAGATCGGCACCGGCATCGCGAACGCGGTGCCGAGCCGTGACGATGGCGGCGCCGCCCGCGACCCAGGCGAGGCGCTTCAGGAACGGCCGCCAGCGGATCCCGTGGCGGTGCGCCGCCACGAGGCTGACGCCGACGAGGAACAGGAAGGTCGAGGCGATGGCCGCCGCGAACGCGCGCCACAGCGGGCTGGTGGTCACCGGCCAGTCGACGTGGCCGAAGAACATCAGGTCGAACGAGCCGTGATAGACGACCATGGCGATGATCGCGACGCCGCGCGCCGCATCGAGCCACAGGAGACGCCGCCGCGGTGCATCGGCCGGGGCATCGGCGGGGGCGGCGATCATCGGATCGTGCGCCCCTGCGCGGCGTCTGACGGCCGCGCGCCCGCGCGGTGGCACCGGTGGCCGCCGTCCCGCTCGGCACGGCCGCCTCGGCTAGTACCGCCACCCTCGGCCTTCTCGACGATGAAGTCGCGGAAGGCCTGGACGCGGGCCGACGAGCGCAGCTCCTCGGCGTACACGAAGTAGAGGTCGTAGGTCGGCGCCTCGGCGCCGAGGTCGAGGCGGACGAGGTTGTCCGCGTCGCTCTCGACGATGAAGTCCGGCAGCACGCCGATTCCGGCGCCGCCGGCGATGGCGTGCTTCATCGCGGGCATGTTGGAGATGCGCACCGCCGGCCTGGCGCGGATCGTCCGCCGCTCGGCCGGCGCATCTCCAGCCAGTTGAGATCGCGCAGGTAGTCCGGCGGGTTCGGCCCGAACGCGACGAGTGCGATGCCCGTCCAGCTCCTCCAGCGTCCTCGGCGCGCCGTACTTCGCGATGTACTCCTTCGACGCATAGACGTGGAAGTGCACGGTGAACAGGCGGCGCTGGACGAGGTCCGGCTGCGTCGGCTGGCGCCAGCGGATGGCGATGTCCGCCTCGCGCATCCCGATGTCGAGCTCGTTGTCGTCGAAGATCATCAGAAGCTGGACTTCGGGGTAGGTCTCCACGAAGTCGCCGATGCGCGAGGAGAGCCAGGTGGTGCCGAGGCCCATCGTGGTGGTGACGCGCAGCACACCGCGCGGCCGGTCGCGCGAATCGACCAGCGCGCCCTCCACCGCCTGAAGCTCGCGCGCGATGCCGCTGGTGGTGCGGAACAGCTTCTCGCCCTGCTCGGTGAGCAGCAGCCCGCGCGCATGGCGGTGGAACAGCGCCACGCCGACCTGCTGCTCGAGCGCGTGGACCTGACGGCTGACAGCCGACTGACTGATGCCGAGTTCCTCGCCAGCGTGCGTGAAGCTTCCTTTGCGCGCGGCAGAATGGAAGACCCTCAGCTTATCCCAGTCCATCTCGTCCTGCCTTCAAGGCCCGCTCGGGGCGTGGCGGCCTCAGGCCGCGAGTGTCTCGTTTACGCGCGCCGGATTGGCGGCCAGCCAACGCTCTGCTTCGAGCGCGGCCATGCAGCCCATGCCGGCCGCCGTCACCGCCTGACGGAAGATCTCGTCCGTCACGTCGCCGGCGGCGAACACGCCCTCGACGGAGGTGGCGGTGGAGTCCGGCGCCGTCCAAACATAACCCGACGGGCGGAGCCGAAGCTGGTCGGCGATCAGCTCGGTCGCCGGCGCGTGGCCGATGGCGACGAAAATCCCGTGCACGGACACGTCGCGCTCCTCGCCCGTCACCGTATCGCGAAGGCGCGCACCGGTGACGCCGAGCGGATCGTGCTGCCCCGTGACCTCGGCGATCTCGGCGTTCCAGATCACGTCGATCTTCGGGTGGGCGAACAGGCGATCCTGCAGGATCTTCTCGGCACGCAAGCTGTCCCGGCGATGAACGAGGGTCACCTTTGTCGGCATGGTGGGTGAGGTAGAGCGCCTCCTCGACGGCGGTGTTGCCGCCGCCGACCACCAGCACCTCCTTGCCGCGGTAGAAGAAGCCGTCGCAGGTGGCGCAGGCGGAGACGCCGTAGCCCTTGAACTGCTCCTCCGACGGCAGACCCAGCCACTTGGCCTGGGCCCCGGTCGACAGGATCACAGCGTCGGCGACGTAGGTCGTGCCGCTGTCGGCCTCGAAGCGGAAGGGGCGCTGCGGAGAGGTCGGCGGCCGTCAGATGGTCGTAGACCATGCGGCGTGCCGACATGCTCGGCCTGCTCGCGCATCTGCTCCATCAGCCAGGGCCCCTGGATGACGTCGGCGAAACCCGGATAATTCTCGACATCGGTGGTGATTGTCATCTGGCCGCCCGGCTGGATCCCGGCAACCAGCACGGGCTCGAGCATCGCGCGCGCGGCGTAGATGGCTGCGGTGTAGCCAGCCGGTCCGGAGCCGATGATCAGAAGCTTCGTTCTGACGGTGGTGTGCTCGGAATCGCTCATGGAAGCCTTGCCTTTCGCGAAAAGACGCTGCCGCTGCACTCCTATTTGTGCTGCGCTGCAACATAGGACAACCCCAGCCGGGGCCGCAACGCGTCAGCGATCACGCCGGCGGCGTCCAGTGGGGTGTACGACCAGCGGGGAAAAGTCCCATCAAACCAGCGCATCGCACCGTATTCGATCAGGCTGAAATAAAAGGATTCAAATCGTGCTTTTCCACGGCCGATTCGCCAACCGCTGATCGGCCGGCCGGTGGTGGCGGCATCGCTCATCATCGCCACCGAGTTGGACGTGACGATGAAGGCGTCCGCACGCTCGAGGATTCCGGCATAGGCGAGGGCGGATTCGGGTTCGGTGGCGTCGACGAAGAAATGCGGCGTGGCGGTGAGCGCGGCACGCAACGCGGCGGTCTGCGCCGGCCCCGTCCGCCGCGAGGTGCTGAGTGCGATGGCGCAGTCGTGCCGCGCGGCGAAGGCGGCGAGCGTGCGTCCGAACGCGGCGGCGTCCGATTCACTCGAAGCGATGGCGGTCCGCCGCCCCGCCGACCAGCACGCCGACGAGGCCGCCCGGCCTCACCGGTAGCGACGGAGCGATCCGGGCCGCCCCGCGGCGCCGATCCTCGGCATCGACGGCGGAGGGAGCCGTCAGGGTCTCCAGGCGGGCAGGCAGGAAGGCGTCGACCCATCGCCGGTCGTGGCGCGGGGCCCAGATCATATCGAAGTCGCTCGGCCGCCAGATGACGGGCTGCAGCGCCAGTACGAACGGCCGCGGCTGCGGCAGGCGCGCGATGGACCGCGCGGGTGTCAGACTTTGTCGTCCGGCGGCAATGACAAGAACGAAATTCGAGGTGATCCGTGGCGGATGAGGGAACTCTTCCGCAACGAGCGCGCTGTATTGGGACGACAAGCGCTGTGCGATGGCGACTGCCTGCCTGTGATGCCCGATCTTTCCCGCAGCCGAAATAATCAAGCAGCGGGGCTCGTCGGGAGGGTCACTTTGTGTGCAATACACTTGCGGAGGGGGGCTTGGTGTCCGCTTTATAGGAAGCAAGTCCTTAGCCCTTCAGCAATTGATTTAAAGCGAGAATACGCGCGTCCGCCATGAAAGTTCGCCTCGACTCCGTAGATTGGAAGATCCTTGCTGCGTTGCAGAGCAACGGGCGTATGACCAATGTGGAGCTGGCGCGCCGCGCCGGGATTTCCGCACCGCCGTGTCTACGCCGCGTCCGCGCTCTCGAGCAAAACGGGATCATTACCGGTTACCGCACGCTGATCGATGAGAAGGAGCTCGGGTACGACCTGACCGCTTTCGCATTCGTCGGCCTCAAGAACCAGACAGAGGCCGAGCTGCTCCGATTCGAAGAGCAGCTCCGGGCTTGGCCGATCGTGCGCGATGCGTGGATGGTGTCAGGCGAGGTGGATTTCGTCCTCTTCTGCATCACCGAGACGTTGCGCTCGTTCCAGAATTTCATCATCGAGACGCTCACCTCCGCCGAGAACGTGGAGAGTGTGCGCACGTCGCTGACCATCCGTCAGTCGAAGTCCGAGCCGCGCGTCCCCATGCCCGGCCAAGAGGTCGCCGACCCCGTCGCCGTCTGACGGCGACGGTCCCGCTGGCTCGGCGTCCGAGCCCGCGCGGGTCCGCTCGCAGGTGCCGATCGTGTGGCGCGGTCAGCGCGTGAAATCGATGATCGACGCGCCCTCCGGCAGATTCAGAGGCTCGATCGTCACGGCTCCGGCCATATCGACGGTCACATCCCGCCGGGCCTCCACCGACAACTCGGCGACACGGTCCGATTCGGCGACACGCTCCAGCGCGCGCAGCGGCGCGGCGGGCACATCGATCACGATCCGCTCGCCCGCACGCCGGACCGACAGGACGGCGTGGGCCTCACCACGCATCGCAAGCGTCAGAAGCACCATGCGCAGAAGATGCGCCTCGGGGTCGTCGGTCTCCTCGACCGCGCGCGCGACACGCTCGTCCTCGTCCGAAACGAGCAGGAACGCCGCATCCTTCACCAGGCGCCGCACATCGCATATGGCACGATAGAGCGGCGAACCGCCGGCGGTCTCCGGCTGCGTCTCGGCTGGACGTACGGGGTTCGGACCCGGCGCGTCGTCGTTCGCGCTGGTGTCGGCGCTTGGTGGGCCTTCCTGCAGCGGGGGCGCGCTGAGAGCGCGCGCCGCCATTCCCGCGCGATCCGGCCGCGGCGCCGGCATTGGCGCGTTGGACGCGGGGAGGGTGTGAAAGACCATCGCGCACAATCGTCCGCCGCGCAGCGCGCCGACACTCACCCAATAGGGAATTCCGCCGGCAACCACGGGCCGGTTGGTGCGGCTTTGCCCGTCGGCCAGCATGAAGCACAGGCTCATCACGTCGAAGACGTGTACGAGGTCCGCCGGGTCGAGCCGGTTCTCCAGCGCATCGGCCGCGCGCCCCGGTGCCAGCTGCTCGAACGCCCGGTTGCACATTTCGACGTGGCCGCCGCGCGAGAGGATGGCGATCGGGGCCGAAATGGCGTCGAGCGCGTCTATCAGGAGATCGCCGCTGGACTCACTGGCGAGTGGGGCCTTCGGCTCGCTGAACGGGACGTCGGTGTGGGGGGCGCTCGCGGTCAGGATCATGGCTCGCTCCGCGTCCCAGTCGATCGTCGCCATCGTGACCTTGGCTGCGAAGGTGTGTCCGCTGGCCGTGCGCAGCGTCATCAGGCCCGGCTGCTCCGGCCCGCCGCTGGCGAAGAGCGCACCCATGCCGCCTGCCGCCTCCAGGATATTCGCCGACCTGTACCCGAAGAGGTCCACCGCCGCGCGATTGATGAACGCCACGTCGTCGTTGACGATCACCAGGCAGGCGATCGGCATGCGCTCCAGCAGCTCGCGGGTCCTGGGATCATCCGGCGCGATGTCGAGCATCGAACCTTTCGGCTTGTCCCAACGAACGGCGAGATGGTCGACCGGAGGCCGCGACAGCGGTCTCGGGTCGAGCCGGTCGGGCAGATCACCCTCGAATTGGGCGCCCAGGGCCTGGGCGATGTAGCGGAACGCGTCAGCCTCGGGTCGCGACAACCGGCCGACATCAATCGGTGCGTCCGCCTCCATGTCACCTCCTCACCGGTCCATTGGCCTCGAACGTGGGACCCAGCGTGCTGCCATTCAGTTAACCGCGGTGCAATGCGAGGCCACGGCGACGCCATGCCAGGAATTTTTCGCCGCTTATCCCCAAGACTTGGAAGCCCTTTTCGACCTGCTCAAGATGCGTGCATGACGCGAGCGCAAAAAAAAATGTTGCACTGCACAATCGGCACGCTACATAGGGTTTGGCAGCGGCGAAAGTGCCGCGGTCGCAACATCGGCCGCGGAACGACGACCGCGATCCCATGCAGGAGGTCATAATGTCGATCAACGAAAACATTCCGACCCCGGATACCATCGCGAACGAGACGTTCAAGGCTGCCGATCAGGCGACCGACAAGTTCGCGTCTGCCCTTCCGGGGTACGATGCCCCCAAGATGGTCCGTGAGATGGCTGAGCAAGGCATCTCCACGGCCCGCAACGCTTATGAAAATGCCCGCAACGCCGCTGAGGAGGCGACTGATATGATGGAAGATACCTACGAAACCGCTCGGAAGTCGTTTACCGAGCTGAACCTGAAGCTGATCGATCAGGCGCAGACCAACACCGATCGCGTCTTCGCATTCGCGAAGGAAGTTGCCGGCGCCAAGACCGTTTCGGAGGCCGTCGAGCTGCAGACCAAGTTCGCGCGTGAGCAGTTCGAGGCTTTCGCCTCTCAGGCCCGTGAGATGCAGGAGACCGCGCAGAAGCTGGCCTCCGAGACGTCCGGCCCGATGAAAGAGGCTTGGGAGCGCGCAACCCACAAGTTCAACGCGTAATCCGCGTTTCGCGGCGCTCGTCCGCCTCGCCGGAAACGGCAAGGCGGGTGAGCCGCCACGAAAGGTGAAATGTGAAAGCGCGTCGGGGTTTCCGGCGCGCTTTTTCTATGCCATATGCTCCCCATCGGCGCGGGGCCTCCCCGCCGCGAACCTGTGCCGACGTAGCTCAGTTGGTTAGAGCGCTGGATTGTGGATCCAGAGGTCGTCCGTTCGAACCGGACCGTCGGTACCATTCCATCCCCCCCGAGACGGACTGTTTGGATCGCAAGGCGTCACCGGCCTCCCGTGCCGGGCGCTTCGGCCTGCCGGTAATTTCGCTTCATCGCGAAGCGGTGCGCGGACGCCAAGCGCCACGGCACACCATGCCCTTGCAACGCGGGGAAGACGGCGTTGAAACAACGCGGCTGCCGGCTTCCACCGGCCATCACGACAACCACCAGGGTGGACGGCGTGGCGTCATCTCGGATCAACACCTCTCGCGTGGTTCGGCACGGCCTCCGGCCGGCGGACCACCAAGCGCTGAAACGGCTGTGGGGTCGTCCCGGCGAATGCGGGATCGTCGCTGCGTGTCTCCGTCAGGCACGCCCGTGAGCGACGTGTCCAATGTTCCGGTGCGCCGCGAGGATGCCCCCTCGCGCGGCAGGCTGTCCGGGGTCCACCTCGAGCTGATCGCCGAGCACGCCGAGCGCCGCCGTCTCGCGCGGGGCGAAACCTTGATCTCACAGGGCTACGCGCCCGATACGATGTATGTCGTCGTCAGCGGCCGCTTTCACGTGGTGCTCAACGGGCACCGTGTTATCGGCGATATCGGCGCCGGCGAGCCGATCGGCGAGGTCGGCTTCTTCTCCGACGAGCCCCGCACCGCTTCGGTGGTGGCCGCGCGCGATAGCGTCGTGCTCGCGCTGACGAAGTCGGCCTACGACACGCTCGCCGTCCATGAGCCCGACGTGCCGCGCGCGATCCTGCGCTCGCTGGCCACACGCCTCGCCGCCGCGACTGTCGACCACCCCGAGATGGCGCCCAAGCCGCCGCGCACCATCGCGCTGTGCCCGGCCGGTGACGCGCCGATTCCGCCCGGCATCGTCGCCCAGCTCGGCACCGCGCTCGACCACCTGGACCCGACCCGCACGCTGACGCATCGCGACCTGCCGCCCGGGCTCGATGCAGTCGACGAGGATGCGATCGCCGAGTGGCTGTTCTGCGAGGAGGCGGCGGCCGGGCGGCTGTTGCTTGTCGCGGACGATCCCGCGCGCGCCTGGGACCGGGTGGTGCTGCGCCAGTCGGACGGG
This sequence comes from uncultured Alphaproteobacteria bacterium, assembly GCA_963771975.1. Lineage (GTDB taxonomy): Bacteria > Pseudomonadota > Alphaproteobacteria > Rhizobiales > Amorphaceae > Acuticoccus. Next base: position 386,854 of record CAVYVL010000007.1, read on the forward strand.
CTCGTGCTCGTCGCGCCCCTGGAGGGCGGGGCGGGCGGGGACAGCGTGCCGCTCAGCTCGCTCGAGCTTTACGCCACCGAGGCGGTGCGCCCGCCGCAGCGGACGTTGGTGCTGTGGCGCGAGCCGGACGCTGAGATCCGCAACACCGCCCGATGGCTGGACGCGCGCCCGGTCAACCTGCACCACCACGTGGCGATGGGGCAGGCGGGGGACATCGCGCGGCTGGCGCGTTTCCTCAACGGCACGGCGCTGGGGCTTGTGCTGGCCGGGGGAGGGGCGCTCGCCTGCTCGCACCTCGGCGTCTTCCGCGCCTTCGCCGAGGACGGGGTCGAGGTCGACATGATCGGCGGGACCAGCGCGGGCGCCGCCTTTGCGATCGGCTACGCGGCCGGCCACGACGTCGACACCGGCATGCGCATCATCGAGGACGTCTTCGTGCGGTCCGGTGCGCTGCGGCGCTACACGCTGCCGGTCTACTCCATCATCGATCACCACGCCTTCGACGAGACGCTGCGCCGCACCTACGGCGCCAAGGACCTCGCCGACCTGCGGCTCAACGCCTTCGCCGTGTCGACGAACCTCTCCACCGATGAGATGATGGTCCACCGTCGCGGCGCCGTCTGGGAGGCGATCCGCGCCTCCACGTCGATCCCGGCGGTGTTGCCCCCGTTCATCGACAGCGCCGGCGATGCGTTCGTCGACGGCGCGCTGATGGACAATGTCCCGCTCGGCACCATGCAGGCGCTGAAGGCGGGGCCGAACGTCGTGGTGGCGCTGGTGGCGAACCGCGACTGGCACGTGGATGCCACCTACGCCAGCCTGCCGGGGCGGATCGAGCTCATGCGCCGTCTCGCCTTTCGCCGGGCTCTGCCGTCGGCACCGCGGGTGGCCGATGTCATCGCCCGGTCGATGATGGTGATGAGCCGGCGGCTGATGCGTGAGACTGAGCAGAACAGCGACCTCCTCCTCGTGCCGCCGATGGCGTCCGGAATCGAGCTGATGGACTGGCATCTCAGCCGCCAGCAGGCCGCGATCGCCTACGAATACACGCGCCGCATGCTGGACGAGGCCGGCGGGTTCGAGGCGCTGCTGAAAAATGCGGCGGGCCAGCGCGTGCGCCGTCCGCAGCGATAGCACTCCGGCGCCGCGGGGGATCGCGACGCTGGCGCGTTCGCAGGGTATTGGGCGCTCCTGAAAACCTGCGTTAGTATCCCCGGCGAAAGGCCGATTGGCCAGGAGGTTATCCCGTGGCACCCACTCTGACGATCGCGGACCTGCGCGAACGACACCGGCGGTTCACGCCCAAGATGTTCTACGACTACGCCGATTCCGGGTCGTACACGGAGGGCACGTACCGCGAGAACGAGACGGCGTTCTCCGCCATCAAGCTGCGCCAGCGCGTCGCCCGCAACATCGACAAGCGCAATCTGAAGACCAAGATCCTCGGCAAGACGTGCGACCTGCCGCTCTATCTGGCGCCCGTCGGCATGACCGGGATGCAGTATCCGGACGGTGAGATTCTCGCCGCGCGCGCCGCCGGAAAAGGCTGGCGTGCCGTTCACGCTGTCGACCATGTCGATCTGCTCGATCGAGGACGTGGCCGCCGCGACGACGCAGCCGTTCTGGTTCCAGCTCTACGTCATGCGCGACCGCGGCTTTGCGGCGGACCTCATCGCGCGCGCCAAGGCGGCGGGCTGCTCGGCCCTGGTGCTGACGCTCGACCTGCAGATCCTCGGCCAGCGCCACAAGGACCTGCGAAACGGCCTCTCCGCGCCGCCGAAGATGACCCCGAAGGTCATCGCGCAGCTCGCCAGCCGCCCGGCCTGGTGCATGAAGATGCTCGGCACCAAGCATCGCCAGTTCGGCAACATCGTCGGCCACGTGAAGGGCGTCACCGACATGAGCTCGCTGTCGGACTGGACCGCCTCGCAGTTCGACCCGACGCTCGACTGGTCCAGCATCGAGTGGGTGAAGGAGCGCTGGGGCGGTCCGCTGATCCTCAAGGGCGTCGGCGACGTCGAGGACGCTGTTATCGCCGCCGGCGCGGGCGCCGATGCGATCACCGTCTCCAACCACGGCGGCCGCCAGCTCGACGGGGCGCCGGCCTCGATCCACATGCTGCCGGAGATCGCCGAGGCGGTCGGCGGCAAGGTCGAGATCCACATGGACGGGGGCATTCGTTCCGGGCAGGACATCCTGAAGGCCATGGCGCTGGGCGCCGACGCCACCTCCATCGGCCGCGCCTACATCCACGGCCTGGGTGCTGACGGTGAGGCCGGTGTGACCCGGTCGCTGGACATCCTCGCCCGGGAGCTCGACATCACGATGGCGCTGTGCGGCGAGACGGACATCAACGCCGTCGGCCACCACAACATCTGGGGCGGCGTGCCGCGGCCGGCGCCGGTGGTGGACGAAGCGCGCGAGAACGAGCTCGTCGCCGTGGGCGCATAGCGGACGGTCATGCGGATCCTCGTGACCGGGAGCAGCGGCCACCTCGGCGAGGCGCTCATGCGCATGTTGCCGGGGCTGGGCCACGATCCCCTCGGCCTCGACTTGAAGGCGGGGCCCTTCACTCGGATCGTCGGGTCCGTGGCGGATCCGGACGTCGCCATGGCGGCCGTCGACGGCGTGGACGCGGTGCTGCACACGGCGACGCTGCACAAGCCGCACGTCGTCACGCACGCCAAGGCGGCGTTCGTGGAGACGAACATCGCCGGCACCCTGGCGCTCCTGGAGGCGGCGGCGCACCACGGCGTGCGCCGGTTCGTCTTCACCAGCACCACCAGCGCATTCGGCGGGGCGCTGAACCCGGCGCCCGGCGAGCCTGCCGCCTGGATTGACGAGACCGTCGTCCCGGTGCCGAAGAACATCTACGGCGCCACGAAGACCGCGGCGGAGGACATTGCCGCCCTCTTCGCGCGAGAGAGGGGCATGGACGTCATCGTCCTCAGGACGTCACGCTTCTTCCCCGAGGAGGACGACAATGCCCTCGTGCGCGCGCGCTGGAGCGAGGCCAACGCCAAGGCCAACGAGTTCCTCTATCGCCGCGTCGACATCGAGGATGCGGCCACCGCGCACGTCGCGGCGCTGACGCGCGGTTCCGGGTTCGCGCGCTACATCGTCAGCGCGCCCACGCCCTTTGCCCCGGCCGACGCCGCCGCGCTGCGCCGTGATCCCCACGGGGTCGTCACGCGCATCTACCCCGACTACGAGCGCATCTACGCCGCGGCGGGTTGGTCGATGCACGACGAGTTCGATCGCGTGTACGTCAGCCGCCGGGCGGTGGACGAGCTCGGCTGGCGCCCGCGCTGGAATTTCGCGGCGATCCTGCGCCAGGTGGAGGAGGGGCAGCCGATCGGCAGCGATCTGGCCCGTACGATCGGCCGCAAGGGCTACCACGACGTGGTGTTCGAGGACGGTCCGTTCCCCACCTGAGCCCACCGGGGCGCGCGCGTGGGCAAATGGCCTAAATTAGACTTTCCCAATCTAGACGTGTCTGCCTATCATGACGGATGCTGCTGGTGGTGGTGGCAACGGGATACCCTCCGGGTCACCCGGATATGAGTGATAGGCCGAAAGACCATGGACTCCGGTGATACCGTCCACAGCGAACTCGTGGGCTATCTTCTCGCCAGCGTCGTCGACGAGACGAACCTGCAGAAATTCTCGGACACGCTGTCGTCCCTTCATCCGGATACGGTCGGTGTGGCACTGCGGCGGATCGATACCCTGACGCGCACCGAGGACGTGATCGGCATTTCGGGGTTCGACGAGGGCAGCATCCGATCGTTCATCGAGTACTACTCGAGCCGCAACGTGTACCAGCAGGCGCTGGCTCAGATCCCGCTGAACCGGCCGGCCTATGCGTTGAGTCATCTCGATCGGCGCGCCATCGAAAAGACCGAGTTCTACACCGATTGGAAGCGGCCTCAAGGGTTGGGACCGGGCGGCTTGGCGGTGAACGTGGCGCGCAGCGGCCGGTATGTGCTCTGCGCCTCGATCGAGATGTCCGACCGTGTCGAGGAGGAGGCGGGCGGCGACTTCGAGAGGCTGCTCGGCCGGCTGACCCCGCATCTGGCGACGCTGGCCGTCCTGAACGGCAAGGCGTGGGCCAGGGGCGTGAACGCTGCGGTCGACACCATGCAGACCGGCGTGCTGGTGATCTCGCATTTCGGCCGGGTGCTGCACATGAACGACGCGGCCGAGCGGCTGCTGTCGGCGACGAGCGTGTCCGTCGATGCCAAGGGCATGGTGCGCGGCGGGACCACGCAAGCGCACGGCATCGCGGAGGCGGCGATCGACGACGTCCTCGCCGGGCGGACGCCGAGCCGTACGGTGCGATTGCAGGATCTCGGCTATCTGGGCCACATCCACCTCACCGTCTCTCGGCTGCCGGAGGGGCGGGGCGGGCGCCGATCTGGTCGCTCTCACCTCAGGACGAGCCGGCCGCCGTCATCTACCTCGCGGCGGACCACGAACGGGCGCGGATGATCGTGCCGCGGCTGCGAGCCGCCTACGATCTCACCGAGGAGGAGGCCTTGATGGCGTTCTTCCTCTACTCCGGCAACAAGCTGACGGAAATCGTGAGCGTCACCGGGACGCCGCTCTACGATGCGCAGCTCACCGTCGACCGGCTGATGCGCAAGATGGATGCCCGGCGCTACGCCGACGTGGTGCGCCGCGTCGCTCACTTCACCGGCGCGGTGTAGGTCAGGCGGCGGCGACGACCTCACGCTCGGCGAGGTGCGGGGCCGCGGCCTCGGGCGCCGGACCGCCGTAGGCCCAGTCCAGCAGCTCCACGGTGTGCACCACCGGCCGTGCATCGCCCAGCTGGGTGATGCAGCCGATGTTGCCCGTGGCGACGACGTCCGCCGCCGTGAGGCCGATGTTGGCGAGCTTGCGCTCGCGCAGCCGCGCCGCGATCCCCGGCTGCATGATGTTGTAGGTGCCGGCCGAGCCGCAGCACAGGTGCCCCTCCGGCACGTCCTTCACCGTGAAGCCGGCCGTGGCAGCAGGCTCTTGGGCCCGGTGCGGATCTTCTGGCCGTGCTGCATCGAGCACGCGGAATGGTAGGCGATCACCGCATCGGTGCGGCGCTCCGGGGCGCCGAGGTCGAGCGTCGCCGAGCACCTCCGTCACGTCCTTGGCGAGCGCGGAGACCCTCGGCCGCCCGCTCGGCCCACTCCGGGTCCTCGCGCAGCATGAAGCCGTAGTCCTTGATGGTGGTGCCGCAGCCGGACGCGGTGATGACGATGGCGTCGAGCCCCCGCTCGGCCTCCGACAGCCAGGCGGTGATGTTGGCCTTGGCCGCGGCCATGGCGTCGGCCTCGCGGCCCATGTGGTGGACCAGCGCGCCGCAACAGCCTTCGCCGGTCGGCTGCACGATCTCCACGCCCGGCGCCGGTTCAACAGCCGGATGGTCGCCGCGTTGATCGACGGCGCAAGGACGCTCTGGGCGCACCCCGTCAGCAGGGCCATGCGGCGGCGGCGCGTGCCGGTGGCCGGGTGGACCCGCGGTGCGCGGGCGCGGCGGCCGGCAGCGTCCGCGGCGCCAGCGACAGCATCGCCCCGATACGCGACAGGGCGTCGGCGCGCGGCGCGACGGTGCGCGCGCTGTTGACGGCCGCCGGCATGGACGGCTTCATGGGCCGGTTCTCGTCGTCGGAGGCATTGTCCGCCGGGCGCGCACCGTCGGGCGGGCGGCGCTGGGGGCGATCAGACCCGGCGAACGGACGCGTCCAGGGCGGCCAGGCGCAGCGCCACGCGGAACCGGCGCGGGTAGGGCAAGCACCGCCGCAAGAGTGCGCCGCAGCAGACGGTCCATCAGCGGACGGCGATACGTCTTCTCGATGTGCGTGCGGGCATGGTCGACGAGGTGCATGTAGTTCACACCGGACGGGCACGTCGTCATGCACGCGAGACACGACAGGCAGCGGTCGACGTGGCAGCGTGTCGGCGGCGGTGGCCGGCCGGTCCTTCTCCAGCATCTCCTTGATGAGGTAGATGCGGCCGCGCGGGCTGTCCCGCTCGTCCCCCAGGAGCACGAAGGTCGGACACGTCGCCGTGCAGAAGCCGCAGTGGACGCAGGCACGCAGGATGCCGTCCGCGGTGCGGATCGCCGGGTCTTCGAGCTGAGCGGGGGAGAATTTCGTCTGCATGGCGCGACGCTATGCGCTTCAGTTTCCGCCGCCGGCGGAATGCGCCGCGATGTCGTCGCTCAGGGAGTTAGACCAGAAAAGCGTCCGGATCGTCGATCGGCCGGGCGTGGGCGGCGCGGACGATGCCGTGCACCGAGCGCGCGACGAGCCAGACCGCCACCAGCGGATAGATGATCATGCCCACGCCCGCGAACGACAGGGCGACGCCGCCACGTAACCCGCCGCCGCACCCCAGAAGGTGCGGATCTGATAGGTGTAGTGCGTCGAAAGCCACGCCGGCGGCTGGCGCCGCCGCGCGTAGTGGGCGAAAGCGAACGCGACGAGCGCGGTGACCGGCAGCGCCGGCGCCGTCAGGTACGCGGCGTAGATCAGCTTGGCGTTGACCATGCCGGGCTGATCCCGGTGCCCGGTCGCCTCGATCTTCGGCTTGCGCCGGCTGCGTGCGCCGGTGGCGGTCGCGGCCTTGGCGCTCCGGATGCGTCCGGCGCTCCGGCGGAGGGGGCAGCCGGATCGGCGGACAGGTTTCGCGGATGCCGGCTTCGCCGAGCGGGCCTTTGTGCTGGGGGGACGCTCCGCCTCCGGCAGATGCGGCCGCCCCGCCGGACCTTGGCCGTGCGCGTCCGCGACGCCTTCCGCTTCGGGGCGCCGGCGGGCGCGCCACCGGACGGCGGCACGCTGGGCCTGGTGCGCGGCGTCGGCTTGTCGTCGCTCATACGTTCATCAACGATCGAACTCGGCTGAACGTTGCGGCTCCAGAGCAGCATCTCATCGCACCGGTTTCGGGCCGCGTGGCGACCGACTAGGTGCGGGCCAGGCGACCGGGGTTCAAGATCGCGTGCGGATCGAAGGCAGCGCGCAAGCGCTCACTTAGGGCTTTCACATTTACCGCGGAGTTATGGAAGGTCGCCGTTCCGGTGCGGATCTCGGCCGGCGCACGGATCAGCGTCGCGTGGCCGCCACCCGCCGCGCGGATAGCCTCGCGCAGGGCGCGCCCCGGCGTCACCCGAAGCGGGCGTTTCCACCCATACGAGCCCGCCCGCCCAGTCGAGGAGGACGCGGCTGCCGGCCGGCATGGCGGCGGCGATCAGCGGCCCGGCGGTCGGTGCGACGGAGATGCGCCACACCGCGCCGGCCGTCCCCACGAAGGGCACCACGTCCCGTATCGCCTGCCAGGCGGCCTGCGAGGCGTCCCGTTCGAGCGCGGTGACGTCCTCCCCGGCGAAGAGCCGGTGGAGCGCCTCGACGCGGGCCGCGACGGACGGACCGAAGCCCTCCAGCCGCAGCAGCGTGTGCGGCGCGTCCGCGCCGGGGATCACCGCAGCCGACCACATCGGACGGCAAGGTGCGCCGCGCCGGAGACGTCCGCCGGCGAGCCCATGGCCCGCGCCATCACGCCGACGGCCGCGTGCGGTCGTGAGGCCGCGCGACCGCGATGCGTCGTCTCGGTCTCCGGCGCGCGGCAGAACCTTCACCGTCATCTCGGTGGCGACGGCGAGCGTGCCCCACGAGCCGCACAGCGCCCGGGCGAGGTCGTAGCCGGTGACGTTCTTCACCACCTTGCCGCCGGCCTTGAAGCGTTCGCCGCGGCCCGACACGGCGTGCAGGCCGAGCATGTGATCGCGCACCGCCCCGGCGGTGAGCCGGCGCGGCCCGGCGAAGTTGGTGCCGAACGTGCCGCCGAAGGTCGCCTCGCCCGACGCGCCGAGCAGCGGGACGAGGTCCGGCGGCTCGAACGCCAGCATCTGCCCGGCGGCGCCCAGCGTCTCGCCGAGCTCCGCCATGGCGGTGCCGGGCGCACGGTGAGGATCAGCTCCTCCGGCTCGTAGCTGACGATGCCGGCGAGCTGCGACAGGTCGCAGGGCGTAACCCGGTCTGCGTCGGCGGCGCGATCGCCCGCTTGGTGCCGCCGCCGATGATCTCCAGCGGCTCGGCCGATGCGACGGCGGAGGCGACGTAGTCCTCCACCTCGTCGGCGGTGCGCGGGGTGAGCGTGTTGGACACTAGTCGCCGGCCGGGCCGGGCGTGGTGGGACGCTCGCCGCCAGCGGTGCCGCCAGGCACATCCTCGCCGGGCATGGCATCCGGCGCCGCCTCCTGGGCGGGCGGCGCGCACGGGAACGAGACGGTGAGGAGGTTGTGCAGCACCGCAGCGGTCGGCGTATCGCCGGGGACGCCGCGCTCGATGGCGACCGCCATCATGTCCATCATCTCCACCAGCGTCACCGGACGGCGGGAGGCAGTAGGGCCGGGGATTGCCGTTGGCGTAGGCGGCGACGCTGTAGCCCTCCACCAGACCGGCCATGTAGGACAGGCACCCGTAGTTCTCCGGCGGGCGCTCCCCGCTGGCATCGGCGCGCGCGTCGCAGTTGGCAAGGAAGCGCTCGGAGACGCGAAAGGGGCTGGTGTCGCCCCGCGGCGCTTGCTGCGCGGCAGCGGGAGCGCGACGGCGGCGCGCAGTGCGGCCGCGATGAGAAGGGAACGCATCTAGAACCTCGGAATGTCCGGAAAGGGCAGCTTGCCGTGATGGACGTGCATGCGCCCCAATTCGGCGCACCGGTGGAGCACGGGGAAGACCTTGCCGGGGTTGAGCAGGTGCTGCGGATCGAACGCGCACTTCACACGCTGCTGCTGCTTCAGGTCGTCCTCGGTGAACATCTCGGGCATCAGGTCCCGCTTTTCCACGCCCACCCCGTGCTCGCCGGTCAGGCAGCCGCCGACCTCCACGCAGAGCTTCAGGATGTCGGCGCCGAAGGCCTCGGCCCGCTCCAGCTCGCCGGGCTCGTTGGCGTCGAACAGGATGAGCGGGTGCAGGTTGCCGTCGCCCGCGTGGAAGACGTTGGCGACGCGCAGGCCGTGCTTGTCCGACAGCTCGGCCATGCCCTTGAGGACGCGCGGCAGCTCGCGGCGGGGGATGGTGCCGTCCATGCACATGTAGTCGGGCGAGATGCGGCCGACGGCGGGGAAGGCGGCCTTGCGCCCGGCCCAGAAGGTGGCGCGCTCCTCCTCGGTCTCGGAGACGCGGCACGTGGTCGCAGCCATTCTCGCGGCAGATCGCCTCGACGCGCTCCAGCAGGTGGTCCACCTCCACCTGCGGCCCGTCGAGCTCGACGATCAGCAGCGCGTCGACGTCGAGCGGGTAGCCGGCGTTGACGAACGCCTCGGCGGCGTGGATCGCGGGCCGATCCATCATCTCCATGCCGCCGGGGATGATGCCGGCGCCGATGATCGCGGCCACCGCGCGGCCCGCGTCCTCCGCCTCGGGAAAGCCGACGAGCACGGCGCGCGCAGTCTCCGGCGAGCGCAGGATCCGGACGGTGATCTCGGTGACGACGCCCAGCAGCCCCTCCGACCCGGTCATGAAGGCCAGCCAGTCGTAGCCCTCCGCGTCGAGGTGCTTGCCGCCGAAGCGCATCACCTCGCCCTCGATGGTCACGATCTCCAGCCCCAGCACGTTGTTGGTGGTGAGGCCGTACTTCAGGCTGTGCACGCCGCCGGAGTTTTCCGCGATGTTGCCGCCGATGGAGCAGGCGATCTGCGAGGAGGGATCGGGCGCATAGTAGAAGCCCTCGTGGCTCACCGCCTGGGTGATGGCGAGGTTGGTCACGCCCGGCTGCACGGTGGCGGTGCGGTTGGCGAAGTCGATGTCGAGGATGCGGTTGAAGCGCATCATCGAGATCAGCACCGCGTCCGCCAGCGGGAGGGCCCCGCCCGAGAGCGATGTCCCCGCGCCGCGCGGCACCACCCGGATTGCCTGCTCGTGACAATATTTGAGCACGGCAGCGACCTGCTGCACGGTTTCGGGCAATACAACCACGAATGGCATCTGACGATAGGCGGTCAGCCCATCGCTTTCGTAGGTGCGCATGCCGGTTTCGTCGTCCACCGTCCCCTCGCCGGGCACGATTTCGCGTAGCTTTGCAACGATTTCGGCGCGTCTCGCCATGATCTCGGCGTTGACCGCCGGCATTGCCAGACCGGACATGAGCTTCCCCCTACGGAGCCTGAAGCTGGCGCGCCGGGCCCGCGATTGCAACCGCGTTCGCGTGCGTTCGGCGCAGGACATAGCCGCCAAACGGTTGAAATTGTCGAGAACATGATATCCTAAAACAAAGGAATCCACTTTGAAGGAATGGCATGGGCGTTCTCACGCAGGCAGACGAAATTTCGCAAATCGCATTCGGCTACATGGGATCGAAGGCGCTGTTCGCGGCGCTGGAGTCGGACGTGTTCACTCTCCTCTCGAACGGTCCCATGAGCGCGGAGGACATTGCGGGCAAGACCGCGCTGGAGCCCGACCGCGCTGAAATGCTGCTGACGGCGCTCGCGGGTCTCGGCCTGGTGACGGTCGAGGACGGCCAGTTCGCCAACTCGCCGGCGGCCGACGCCTTCCTGGTCAAAGGCGCCAAGTACGACTTCAGCGATTATCTGCGGCTGCAGGTCGGCCGGCAGATGTACCCGCTGATCGACCAGATCGAAGCGGCGCTAGAGAACCGCCTGCCGGACGAGGCGACCGCCTCCTACGCCGACTGGTTCTCCGACCCCGAGCAGGCGCGCCTCTACTCCGAGAGCCAGCACGCCGGCTCCCTCGGCCCCGCACGCCAGCTGGCGCGCAAGACGGACCTGTCGGACGCCAAGACGCTGCTCGACGTCGGCGGCGGCACAGGTGCCTTCGCGATCACCTTGTGCGAGGCCAACCTCGGCCTGCACGCCACCGTGGTGGACTATCCGAATGTCGCGGCACTCGGCGAGAAGTACGTCGCGGAGGCGGGCCTCTCGGACCGCATCAGCTTCGTCGCCGGTGACGGGCGCGAGGACATCTGGCCGAAGAACCAGGACGTCGTGTTGATGTCCTACCTCTTCTCCGGCGTGCCGGGGGAGGCGCACGAGGGCCTCATCGCCCGCGCCTATGACCATCTCGCTCCCGGCGGCCGGCTGATGATCCACGACTTCATCGTCGACGCGGACCGCACCGGGCCGAAGCTCGCCGCGCTGTGGCAGCTCCAGCACACCGCGTTCACGCCCGAGGCCCGCTCGCTCGACACCGCCTGGCTCGAAGAGGCGCTGAAGAAGGCCGGTTTCGAGAACGTGGAGGTCGGCACCATGATCCCGGAGATGACGATGCTCGCGAGCGGCCGCCGCCCGGCGAGCTGACACCCGGCACGGGAACGCCGCACCAGCGGGGTTCCCTCGGCCCGAGACGGGAGGCCCGACGCCCGAGGCGGCGTCGCCCCCCGCGCGGTCCCGGCGACGGGCGACGGGCCATTGAAAAACGATATGGGCTGCGCGCCTGCTGCGTCCTTGCGACGCGTGCGGGCGGGGTCTAAGCGGTGCGCATGCAACCCGATGATCGTCTCGCGCGGCGCAACGCGCTCGTTCTCGCGCTCGCCCAAGCCATGGGCGGCGCGCTCACCTCAATCACCATATCGCTCGGCGGCCTCGTCGGCGTCGCGCTCCTCGGCCCCACGAGCGAGGTGGCGACGCTGCCGGTCTCCACCATGATCGTCGGCACCGCCTGCGGGACGATCCCGGCGGCGATGATGATGGGCCGCATCGGCCGCCGCGCCGGCTTCATGGTGGGCGCCCTCATCGCCTCGTTGGGGGGCATCGTCGCGTTCGCGGGCATCATGATGGGGCTGTTCCCGCTCTACTGCCTCGGCACCTTCTGCGGCGGCTTCTCCTTCGCCTTCGTGCAGCAGTACCGCTTTGCGGCCAGCGAAGGAGCGAGCGAGCGCTTCCGGCCCAAGGCGATCTCGTTCGTCCTGGCAGGCGGGCTGCTGGCGGGCATCATCGGCCCGCAGACGGTGATCGTGACGCGCGATCTCTTCGCCCCGACGGCGTTCGCGGGCGCCTATCTGGCACAGGCGCTGCTGGCCCTCGTCAGCATCGCGATCCTGACCGCCTACCGCGCCGCCGGTCGCCCCGCCGCGCTCGGCGGAGGTCGCGGCCGGGCGGCCCCTGCGACAGATCCTCGCCGAGCCGAGGGTGCAGCTGGCGATCCTCGTCTCGCTGGTCTCCTATGGCGTCATGAGCCTCATGATGACGGCTGCGCCGCTCGCAATGCTGGCCTGCGGGCTGCGGCACCGACGACGCCGCGCTCGGCATCCAGTGGCACGTCATCGCCATGTTCGCGCCGAGCTTCTTCACCGGCAATCTGATCGCCCGCTTCGGCGCCGAAGTGATTGCCGCCATCGGCCTCGTGCTGCTGGCGCTCGCGGGCGGGACGGCGCTCATGGGCATCGAAATCGGCCACTTCTACGTGGCGCTGATCCTGCTCGGCCTCGGCTGGAACTTCGGCTTCATCGGCGGCACCGCGATGCTGACCCAGGCGCAACGGCCCGAGGAGCGCGCCCGCACCCAGGCCGCGAACGATTTCATCGTCTTCGGCATGGTCGCCGTGGCCTCGCTCTCGTCCGGCGCCCTGATCCAGACCGCCGGATGGGCGCCGATCAACTGGTTGCTGCTGGCTCTGGTGGCTTGTCCCCTGATCGCATTGGGGATCAGCGCGCTCCTGTCGTCCGCTCAGCGGTCGGACAAGCTTGCTTGATGGGCTGACGACCGCTCTACTCCCGCCGAAACGAAAAACGATGCGGCCTCCAGCGTGAGGCCGCGCGCTGGAGGATATGAATGAACCCGACTTTGATCGTTATCGCGTGCGGGCTCGTCTCGCTGCTCTACGGTGCCTGGGCGATACGCAGTGTGCTCGCCGCACCGGCCGGCACGCCGCGGATGCAGGAGATCGCCGGCGCCATCCAGGAGGGCGCATCGGCCTACCTCTCCCGCCAGTATTTCACGATCGCGGTCGTCGGGTGTCGTGATTTTCGCCGTGGTGTACTGGCTGCTCGGGGCGCTGGTCGCGATCGGGTTCGTCATCGGCGCGATGCTTTCCGGCCTCGCCGGCTACATCGGCATGCTCGTCTCGGTGCGGGCCAACGTGCGCACGGCGCAGGCCGCGTCGACGTCGCTGCAGGGCGGGCTCGACATCGCCTTCAAGTCCGGCGCGGTCACCGGCATGCTGGTCGCCGGCCTCGCGCTCCTCGGCGTCGCGGTCTACTTCTACGTGCTGACGGAGATGGTGGGGCTCGACCCGACCTCGCGCACGGTGATCGACGCGCTCGTCGCGCTCGGCTTCGGCGCCTCGCTGATCTCCATCTTCGCACGTCTCGGCGGCGGCATCTTCACCAAGGGCGCGGACGTCGGCGGTGATCTCGTCGGCAAGGTCGAGGCCGGGATCCCCGAGGACGACCCGCGCAACCCCGCCACCATCGCCGACAACGTGGGCGACAACGTCGGCGACTGCGCCGGTATGGCGGCCGACCTCTTCGAGACCTACGCGGTGACGATCGTCGCCACGATGGTGCTCGCCGCCATCTACTTCACCGGCACCGACATGCTGGGCGCGGCGATGCTCTACCCGCTCGCCATCGGCGGGGCGTGCGTGCTGACGTCCATCGCCGGCACCTTCTTCGTCAAGCTCGGCGGCGGCACCAACATCATGGGCGCGCTCTACAAGGGCTTCATCGCCACGGCGGTGCTCTCGCTGATCGTCCTGCTGCCGGTGACCTACCTGGTGTTCGGCTCGCTCAGCGCCGAGATCACCCTCGGCGGCACCGCCGCGTCCGCAACGGCCGCGACTGCCACCGCTGAGGCCGCCACTGTCGCGGCGACCGGGCGGCGTCACCTTCACGCCGTTCTCGCTGTACCTGTGCGGCGTCGCGGGCCTCGTGATCACCGGCCTCATCGTCTGGATCACCGAGTACTACACCGGCGTCGGCTATCGCCCGGTGCGCTCCATCAGCCAGGCTTCGGTGACGGGTCACGGCACCAACGTCATCCAGGGTCTCGCCGTTTCGCTGGAGGCGACCGCGCTGCCGGCCCTCGTCATCATCGCCGGCATCATCTTCACCTACTCGATGGCCGGTCTCTTCGGCATCGCGATCGCGGTGTCCACCATGCTCGCCCTCGCCGGCATGGTCGTCGCGCTCGACGCGTTCGGCCCGGTGACGGACAACGCCGGCGGCATCGCCGAGATGGCCGATCTTCCGGCGGACGTGCGCGCCACCACCGACGCGCTCGACGCGGTCGGCAACACCACCAAGGCCGTCACCAAGGGCTATGCCATCGGCTCGGCGGGTCTCGGCGCGCTGGTGCTCTTCGCGGCCTACACGGAGGACCTGAAGTACTTCATCGCCAACTCGGATCAGTACCCGTACTTCGCCGGGCTGACGCCGGAGACGCTGAACTTCTCGCTCGCCAACCCCTACGTGGTGGTGGGTCTGTTCTTCGGCGGCCTGCTGCCGTTCCTGTTCGGCGGCATCGCGATGACGGCGGTCGGTCGCGCGGCGGGCGCGGTGGTGGACGAGGTGCGCCGCCAGTTCCGCGAGAAGCCGGGCATCATGGAGGGCACCGAGCGTCCCGACTACGGCCGCGCGGTGGACATGCTGACCAAGGCGGCCATCCGCGAGATGATCGTCCCGTCGCTGCTGCCGGTGCTGTCGCCGATCGTGGTGTTCTTCGTGATCAACGCGATCGCCGGGAAGGGCGAGGCGTTCGCGGCGACGGGCGCGATGCTGCTCGGCGTGATCGTGACGGGGCTCTTCGTGGCGATCTCGATGACCGCCGGCGGCGGCGCCTGGGACAACGCCAAGAAGTCGTTCGAGGACGGCTTCGTCGACCGCGACGGGCGTGAAGCACCTGAAGGGGTCCGAGGCGCACAAGGCCTCGGTGACGGGCGACACGGTCGGCGATCCCTACAAGGATACGGCCGGCCCGGCGGTGAACCCGATGATCAAGATCACCAACATCGTCGCGCTGCTCCTGCTCGCGGTGCTGGCCCACCAAGCCTGACGGATCCGGGCCTGACCCCGAGACGATGCCCGGCGCACAGGCGCCGAGTGGAGCTGATACAGAAAAGGCCGCGCACGGTGTGCGCGGCCTTCGTCTTTCGGGTGATCGATAAGGATCAGTTCAACTGGATGGTCAGCCCATCGTTGTCGTCGCGGCGATCGTAGCCCCTGGCGTTGCGCGCCTGCTGGTCCTCGATGCGCTCTTCCTTCTCTTCGTAGCGATCCTCGACATTCTCGGCGGCCCGGTAGTTGCCCTTGGAGCGCAGGTAGTCCGAACGGCGATCGCCCTTCGGCCTCGACACGCTGCTCGCGGCTTTCCAGAGCCTCCTCGCGGCGCAGCTGGCGGTCGTCATAGCGCGCGTCGGACCGGTCGCTGCCGAGCTCGATGTTGATCTGCGCGGCGGCTGGAGCCACGGCGAGGCCAGTGCCCATCGTCGCGGCCAGCACGGCCGCCATCATAGCCTTGGTCATCACACTCTCCACAAAAATGCTTCGGCGGCGGTAGTCGGCATCAGCGCCGCGCCGCCTTCGGTTGTGGTAACGAGAGCGCCAGACGCATCGTTCCCGGCAAAGAGTTCGGCGCCGTGCCGCTTCACCGGGTCCTGCGGCGGCGCCGGTCCGGGTCCAGGTACGCCACTAGCGCGGGCAGGCATGACGAGGTCCGCCAGGAGCGCCGCGCCCAGGGTGAGGGCCGTCAGTAGCGCCGAAATGACGGTTCACCAGGAAGCCCGACAGGGCGAAGGGCACGAACGACAGGGCGAGCGCCAGCGTGGTGACGATGACCGCGACGCCGACGCTAGCGGTAGGCGGCCTGGAGCGCCTCCTGACGGTGGCAACGTGCCGCGGAGGCGTTGCATTTTGGCAAGAATGTGCACCGTGTCGTCGACCACGATGCCGTAGGTGAGGGCACCGACGACGGTGGCCGCGAAGGACACCTCGCGCACGGCAAACCCCCAGACCCCGAAGGCGATCGCGATCGGGCAGAAGGTTCGGCAACAGGCTGACGAGCCCGAGCCGCACGCTCTGAAAGCGCCAGCATGAGCAGCGCCGAGATCGCCGCCAGCGCCAGCGCCATGCCGACGATCATCGAGCGACGCCGAGTTCATCGAAAGCTCCGCCGACAGGATCGGCAGCCCGGTGACGCGCACGCGCCCGTCGCCGAAGAGGCGGGCCGCCTCCGCCTCGGCCGCGCGCTGCGAACGCGAGGGTATCCTGCGACGAGACCCCGCGCAGCACGACGGCGACGCGCTCGAACCGCGCGTCCGGGCTCAGGAGTTGGGCCCCGCCGGCCGTTGCGAACGCCGTCACGGCCGCCGCACGGCGGCCGCCGGCGCTGCCGCGTCCGGTCAGCGAGCCGGCGACACTGTCGAGGCGCGCCACCTCGGGCCGTGCGGCGAGCCAGGCGGAGAAATCGCCACTCGCGGTGCGGATGGCAGGCCGGAGACCGCCCCCTCCGGCGCGCCGGTGTCGATCTCGATGTCGACGATGGTGGTGCCGGAGAGCTTCTCCTCGAAGAGGTCGGTGGCGCGGCGCACCTCGTAGCGTCTCGTCGAAGTAGTGGGAGAACGTGTCGTCGATCACGATGCGCGTGACCCCGACGACCGCCACGGCGCCGACGATGCCCGTCAGCGATCAGCACCGCGCCCGCGTGCCTCGCGGCCGCACCGGCAAGCGTGCCGACCGCCCGCTCCATGACGGCGCGATGGCGCGCCGCGCTGCGGGGCAGGATCGTGAGGAGCGCCGGCAGCAGCGTGAAGGCGAGGACGAGGACGCCGACGAGGCCGAGCGCGACAATGTTGCCGAGCTGCCGGAAGGGCGGCGATTCGGCCACGTTCAGCAGCAGGAAGGAGATCATCGTCGTCAGCACCGACAGCACCACCGGCCGGGCGTTCTGCGCGTAGGCGGTGGCGATCGCCTCCAGCCGTGACGCGCCCCCGCGCATCGCGGCCTGCCAGGCCAGCGCGATGTGGATGGCGCTCGCCACGGTGAGACCCATCAGAACCGCCGGCGCCGCGCTGGAGAGGCCGTTGAGCTGCGTGTCGGTCAGGGCGAGCATCCCGACCGATCCACCGGTGACGGCAAGCACGACCGACCATGATGGCGAGCGTCATCGACACCGAGCCGAGCGCGACGAAGAGGATCGCCGCGAGGATCGCGATCTGCAGGCCGGCGAAGCGGTCCACATCGTCGCGGCTCTCGCCGCAGGAACGCGTCGTCGATGACGATGCGGCCGGTCTGGATGAGCTCGAAGCCCGGCGCGTCGGACGCGATCGCGTCACGCAGGGCGCGGTGGGCCGCGGCGATGCCGCGAACATCGCGCATCGGCAGCGGCTGCGTCCACCACGGCGGCCACCGCCGCGAGGGACCCGTCGGCGGCGACCAACGGCTGGTTTTCGGCGCGCACGGCGGCTTGCGCGAAGCGCTCCGCCTGCTCGGCGGGTGCCAGCGCGCGCCAGTCCGGGCCGGTCGGCGAGGGGGGAGCGCACGCACGCGCACCTCCGGCCGGGCGGCGGCGGCCGCGGCGAGACGGCGCGACGACCGTCGACGCCCTCGGGCGTGAACACGGTCCCCGCGCGCGGCACGGACCAGCGTGACCACCTCGTGCGAGCGGCCGAAGCGCGTGTCGATCGCGTCGAACGCCTCGCGGCTCGGCGTGCCGTCCTCGAAATAGACGAGAACGTCGGGGTCGTAGACGACACGCTCGGACGCGGCGAAGGTCGACGACGATCGCGACGGCACCCACGAGCGAGGATGAGGAAGCGCAGGCGATGGATGACCCGCGCGTAGGTGCCCCACGCGCCATGCGGACGGCTCTGGCATCAGATCGAGCGGCGCTCGCCGGGTGGCGACGTCAGAGCTCGGGATTCGCGATGCCGGCGAGCACCTGCGACAGGAACGCGAGGTCCTGGCCCGCGTGCGCGTCTTGCGGGAGAGATAGTCGAACACCTTGCCGTCCTTCAGGCCATATTCGGCGATCTGCCGCACCCGGGACTTGTCGTCGAGATAGACCACCAGGATGCGGCGATCGCGCACTGGCGGTCTTCTGGAACGCGAACTGCCGTGCAGGTGGTCTGCGAGATGTAGTAGATGGCCTCGCCATCGGCGAGGCCGGTGGTCGTGGGGGTGCCGAGCGCGAGGAGCACCTGCTCCTGCGAGGAGCCGACGGGCACCTGTTCGAGCTGGTCCGGCGTGATTTTCTGCCCGCGAGTGAACTCTTCGCTCGTCGGTGCAGCGCCGACGAGCGCGAGACAGCACCGCGGCGACGGCGACGAGCGACTTCACCTCGAAACGCCGCGCACCCGACCTATGTGAGGCGCGTAAGGGGTTCTGTGCCATGCTTCGCTTCTTCTTCCGCAACAAACCCGATCCCGCGGTGCGCCACCTCTACGACGTGGCGGTCGCACAGGCGCGATCGCCGGTCTTTTACACAAATTATGGCGTGGCCGACACGCTCGACGGTCGCTTCGAGATGATCGTTCTTCACATCACGCCCTTTATCGACGCGGTTAAGGACGGGGGAAATGATGGGGGTGGACGGACAGGCTCTGTTCGACCATTTCCTGAGTGACATGGACCAGAACCTGCGCACCATCGGCGTCGGCGACGTGTCCGTCCCGAAGAAGATGAAGAAGATGGGCGCTGCATTCTACGGTCGTTACGACGCCTACCTCAGCGCGCGGCGGGACCGGGCCGACGCTCGCCGCCGCCATGGCGCGCAACGTGCTGGACGAACCGGACGCGGCTCGGATCGCCCCAGGCCTACGCGCTGGCCGACTATTTCCTGCGCGCTGACCGATCCGGCCCCGGCGACGTTGACCGCCGCGCCGCAGTTTCCCGATCCGCTGGCCTTCGCGCCCCGCCGCGCAGCCGAGGCGGTCGAGGTGGCGTCGTGAGCGCGCGGCTTCCACCGCCCGGTCAGCGTCGCGCGCCTGTCCGCGCCGGAGACGATGAAGATCGAGGCGACGCCGGAGGAGCGTGCCGCGCTCGCCGAGGCGCTCGACGTGATCTCGCCATCGAGAGCCTGACGGCGGAGGTGACGCTGCGCCCTGGCGCGGCGAGGGGGTGCGCGTGAGCGGCACCGTCGCGGCGAGCGTCACCCAAGCGTGCGTCGTCACGCTGGAGCCGGTTGCCGGCGCACGTGTCCGAGGAGTTCGACGTGCGCCTCCATCCCGACATCGTCGAGAGCGACGGAGGTGGTCGTCGATCCGGACGAGCCCGACCCGCCCGAGCGCGCTCGAGAGCCACTGAAATCGACGTCGGCGCCATCGCGCTGGAGCACTTCGCGCTCGGCCTCGATCCCTATCCGCGCGCGCCGGGCGTGGCGTTCGAAATCGAGGCCGATGCGGACGAGGCGAGGAGGAGCCGTCGCCCTTCGCGGTTCTGGCGGCATTGAAGAACAATCCGACTTAGACGTTTTGTCGGACGATCACTTCCACTATGGTCCGCGCCGCTGCGGCTGCGGCGCGACAAAAGGCAGCGAACAGGAACCCGATGACCACAGGCGAGATCCGACTGGCCATCGATGCCATGGGGGGCGACGAGGGGCCGTCCATGGTCGTGCCGGGCCTCGCGGTCGCGCTGGTGCGCTGCCCCGACCTCGCGTTCGAGCTCTTGGCGACCAGAGCCGAGATCGAGCGCGTCATCGCCAAGCATCCGCCGCTCGCCGCCCGGCTCGACCATCCACCACACCGATGTCTCGATCCCGATGGACGCCAAGCCGAGCCAGGCGCTGCGCATGGGCCGGCGCGAGTCGTCCATGTGGCGGGCGCTGGACGCGGTGAAGCAGGGCGAGGCCTCGGCCATGGTCTCGGCCGGCAACACCGGCGCGCTGATGGCGATGGCGCAGCTTCTGCCTGCGCGGCATGGAGGGGGTCGACCGGCCGGCGCTGGCGGCGATCTGGCCGACGGTGCGCGGCGAGTCGATCGTGCTCGACGTCGGCGCCTCCATCGGCGTCGACACCCGCAACCTCGTCACCCACGCGCTTCTCGGCGCGGCGATGGCGCGGGCGGTCTTCGGCATCGAGAAGCCGAAGGTCGGCCTCCTCAACATCGGCGTGGAGGAGGTGAAGGGGCTGGAGGAGGTCCGCGAGGCGGGGCAGATTCTGCGCGCCGCGCGACTTGCCGAACCTGCGCTACGAAGGCTTCGTCGAGGGCGACGACATCGGCCGCGGCATCGTCGACGTGGTGGTGACGGAGGGCTTCTCCGGCAACATCGCGCTGAAGACCGCCGAGGGGACGGCGCGCCAGCTCGCCGAATATCTGCGCATGTCGATCGGCCGCACGTTGCGGGCGCGCATCGGCTATCTGCTGGCCAAACCGGCATTCTCACGATTGCGCGACAAGATGGACCCGCGCAAGATCAACGGCGCCGTGTTCCTGGGCCTCAACGGCCTCGTCATCAAGAGCCATGGCGGAACGGACGAGCACGGTTTCGCCAGCGCCGTCGAGCTTGCGCACGACATGGTGCGCAACGACCTTCAAGCCCGAATCGCGGCGGACGTGGCGACACTGACGGAGACCAAAGAGCTTGCAAACGCGGGTTGATCGATACGGCGAAGCGGCTGGCGGAGCGCGCGCACGCAGGAACGCTGCGGCCGCCGGCCACTCGCGTCGTCGGCGTCGGCGTCCGCATTGCCGGAGCGCGTGCGTGACCAATGCCGAGCTCGCGACCATGGTCGACACCTCGGACGAGTGGATCGTCTCGCGCACCGGGCATCGAGCGAGCGCCACATCGCGGCGGAGGGCGAGTTCACCTCGCACCTCGCCGAGCGAGCGGCCCGGACTGCGCTCGACACGGCGGGTTGCTCGGCCCGACGACATCGACCTCATCGTGCTCGCCACCGCGACGCCCGACAACACCTTCCCGTCCACCGCCGTGCCGGTGCAGCACCGGCTCGGCATCACCAAGGGCGCCGCGTTCGACGTCGCCGCCGTGTGCTCCGGCTTCGTCTACGCGATGACGACCGCGGATGCGCTGATCGCCCAGGGGCTCGCCAAGCCGCGCGCTGGTGATCGGCGCGGAGACGTTCTCGCGCATCCTCGACTGGGAGGACCGCACCACCTGCGTCCTCTTCGGCGACGGGGCCGGCGCCGTGGTGCTGGAGGCCAGCGGACGGCGACGGCGCAGCGAGCCGGCGCCGCGCGGCATCATCGCCGCCTGCCTGCGCTCCGACGGCGGCGCACAAGGACAAGCTCTTCGTCGACGGCGGACCGTCCACCACGCAGACCGTCGGCCACCTGCGCATGCGCGGGCAGGAGGTGTTCCGCTTCGCCGTCTCCGCGACGGTGGACGTGGTGGAGGACGTGTTCGCCAAGGCCGGCATCACCGCCGCGGACGATCGACTGGTTCGTGCCGCATCAGGCCAACAAGCGCATCATCAACTCCAGCGCCGAAGAAGCTCGGCATCGCGCCGGAAAAGGTCGTCCTCACGGTGCAGCACCACGGCAACACCTCCGCCGCGTCGATCCCGCTGGCGCTGGCGCGAGGCGGCCGGCGGACGGACGCATCAAGCGCGGCGATCTGGTGCTTCTCGAGGCGATGGGCGGCGGCTTCACCTGGGGCGCGCGTTCTGCTTCGCTGGTGAAGGATCTGGGCGCAACATAATCGCCCGGACGCAATATAAGAAAACTTTATCGTCCATTCTCAGACAGACGCGTTGACCCGCACGCTGGGAGCACCTTAGCTTACCGGTCTGTAAGAAATAGAGCTGCCGTGGAGAACGTCGCGTTCCGTGCAGCGCCAGAGGCTGACCGGGGAGCCATGGGACGCACGATCACGCGCGCGGACCTTGCCAATGCTGTGTGCAGCAAGGTGAACGTGTCGCGTGCTGAAGCGGCAGAACTGATCGACCAGATCATCGAGGAAGATCGTCTCGCGCGCTCGAACGCGGGCGAGGCGGTGCGCATGTCCTCCTTCGGCGCGTTCGAGGTGCGCGAGAAGAAAGAGCGCGTCGGCCGCAACCCGAAGACGGGTGAGGAGGTGCCCATCGAGCAGCGCTCCGTCGTCACCTTCCGGCCGAGCGACGTCTTGAAGCGATATATTAACGAGCAGGCTGGCAACAAACTCTAGCGCCGTTCCTTCGCGGCGCCTGAGGGGAGGCGCCGGGTGGCCAGCTCGACTGCGGCACGCAACGATCTCGACATTGCCGAGGATGACGGGGAGGCCGCCGACGGGCGCGGCCTCATCGATGCCATCCGGCTCGCCGACGAGATCGGCGTGCCGGCCTCCGTGCTGACCTATCTCGAATCGCGCCTTCCCGGCGTCCACGCGATCGCCGACGGCCGGCGCCGGCTCTACCGCTCGCCGACGCGGCGCTTCTCGCAGGCTCGCCGATCTCCTCTACGGCGAAGGGCGGTCGTTCCGCGAGGTGCTGGGAATTTGCGGTCGGGCCGATCCAAGGCCGTGGCGCAAGCGCGGCCGCGGCGCTGCTGCGCGCATGCGCAAACCGAGGCCTCGGCCGCCGCGCCGCCGGCCCGCCCAATCCCGGCCGGACGCGCTGGTCCATCACCGCGGCCGTCGCGCACCCTCCGCCGCCGCGCACGGCGAGCGCCGACCCGTCGTCGATCCTCGCCGAACTCATCGAGTGCGTGCGCCTTCTGGAGAGCGCGCGGTAGGAGCGTGTCCGACCACCTCTCGCGGGTTCTGACGCCGGTGCGCCCGCTACGACTTGCGTGCGAAGCTCGGGTCGCTCTCGCCGCTGGCCGGGGTGTCGCCCGGCGCGTCGTCCGGCGGGGCGGTGGCGGGTGCGGCGGATCGCGCGGCTGAAGCTGGCACGCGCAGGCGTCGTGCTGGAGTCGTCCGATTGCGAGCTGCGCGTCTCGGAATTCATCTCGGCGGTGAGGCGCTCGATGGCGGCGTCGCGGCGTCGATGCGGACGATCAGCGGCTCGTCGTCCGCCTCGCGCCGCCAGAGCCGCCCGCTCGCGTGCCCGCTCCAGGCGCATGTTCTCGTCGGTCGAGCTCGGCCATCTTCGCTCGGCGCTCTTCAGCCGGTCGAGCATCGTCAGCGCGGTCATCACCGCGATGCGCCGGTCGCCGATCTCGCCGATGCGGACTTCAGCGCCTTGATCGTCCCGTCGAGCTCACGGGCGAGCGCGGTCACCCGCGCCTCCTCGCCCGGGTCGCACGACATGCGGTAGGTGTGCCCGTCGATCTCGACGCGTACCTGACTCAGCGCTTGTCTCCGGCCTCGTCCCGCGTCGCACTGGCCTGCCACGGTGGCGCCGACATGCGCCGCACGCGCTCCATCACCTTGACGAGGCGGCCCGCGACCTCCAGGTTCGCCTCGTGCAGCCGCTCGGCCCGCGCTTCGGCCGCGTCGAGCTTGTTGGCGAGGGTCGGCCCGGTCGCGCTCGAGGCGGACGCAGTCGTCTTTCAGCGCGCTCGACGATGCCGCCAGCGTCGGTCTTCACGGCCGCCGCCGCCTCGAGCCGCACCAGCGCGGCTTCGAGCCTCGCCAAGGCCTGACTGGTTCGCAATCCAGCTATGGTTTGTCCTCCTCGTAATTAACGCCCAACGATCGGGTTATGTTCAATGAGTTTTGCGCCGCCCCCAACTCGTGCGCTATGTGGGCCCGTCAAACAACAAGAACCTAGCCCCTCGAGTGTCTCAGATGGTGGATGTGGACAAGCTAAAACCGATGGCAAACGCCATTGCGGATGCTGTCGATCGACGCCGTGGAGGCGGCCAAATCCGGTCACCCTGGCTTGCCCATGGGTGCGGCGGATCTCGTCGCGACGCTCTTCATGCGTCACATCCGGGTCGATCCGGCCGATCCCGACTGGCCGAACCGCGACCGATTCGTGCTGTCGGCCGGTCACGGTTCGATGCTGCTCTATTCGCTCTACCATCTCCTCGGCTACGAGGACTTCACCATCGACGCAGCTGAAGCGCTTCCGTCAGCTGGGCTCGATCACCGCCGGCCACCCCGAGTATGGCCACGGCAAGCGGGATCGAGATGACCACCGGGCCGCTGGGGCAGGGGCTTGCGACGTCGGTCGGCATGGCGCTCGGCGAGCGGCTGCTGAACGCGCAGTTCGGCGATCGGGATCGTCGACCACCGGACGTTCGTGCTCGCCTCCGACGGTGATCTGATGGAGGGCGTGTCGCACGAGGCGATCGCGCTCGCCGGCCACATGAAGCTGAAGAAGCTCACCGTCCTCTACGACGACAACGAGATCTCCATCGACGGCCCCACCAAGATCGCCGAGACCGGCGACGTGGTGCGCCGCTTCGAGGCCGCCGGCTGGCGCGCGGAGCGGATCGACGGGCACGACCACGCCGCCATCGACGCGGCGCTGGAGCGTGCGGCGCAATCGGACAGCGCCGACGCTGATCGCGGCGCGCACGATCATCGGCTACGGCGCGCCGAACAAGGCGGGGACCGCGGGCGTCCATGGCGCGCCTCTCGGAACGGCCGAGATCGCGGCGACGCGCAGCGCGCTCGGGTGGACGGCCGGCCCGTTCGAGGTGCCGGAGGATGTGCGCGATGCCTGGCGCATCGTCGGCCTGCGCTCGGCTCAGGCGCACCGCGATTGGCGCACCCGCTACGAGGCGATGGACGCCGAGCTCCGCGCCGAGTTCGACCGCCGCATGCGCGGGGATCTGCCGAGCGACTTCGCCCCGGCGATGACCGCGTCTGCGCCAGGCGCTGCTGTCCGAGAAGCCGGCCATGGCGACGCGCAAGGCCTCCGAGCGGGCGCTGAACACGGTGAACGCCGTGCTGCCCGAGACGATCGGCGGTTCGGCGGACCTCACCGGCTCCAACAACACCAAGACCGACCATGTCGCCCCGATCGCACCGGACGACTTCACCGGCCGCTACGTCCACTGGGGCGTGCGCGAGCACGGGATGGCGGCGGCCATGAACGGTCTCGCGCTCAACGGCGGCCTGATGCCCTACGGCGGGACGTTCCTGTGCTTCTCGGACTACTCGCGTCCGGCGATCCGCCTCGGCGCGCTGATGGGGCTGCGGGTCGTCCATGTGATGACCCACGATTCCATCGGCCTCGGCGAGGACGGTCCGACGCACCAGCCGGTGGAGCATCTGGCGGCGCTGCGGGCGATCCCCGGCCTCTTGGTGCTGCGCCCGGCCGACGCGGTGGAGACCGCCGAGGCGTGGGAGATCGCCGCCGAGCGCAAGGGGCCGACGGTCATGGTGCTGACACGCCAGAACCTTCCGGTCCACGCGCCAGGTCCGGCGACGCAGAACCGCTCACGCCGCGGCGCCTACAAGGTGCTGTCGACGCCCAAGCCCGAGGCGACGCTCTACGCCAGCGGCTCGGAGGTCGAGATCGCGATGGAGGCGGCGCAGACCCTGAGCCGGCGAGGGCATCGCGACGGAGGTGGTGAGCGTCCCCTCGTTCGAGCTCTTCTTCGAGCAGGACGAGGACTACATCGACTCCATCATCGGCGGCGAACCGTGAAGGTCGGCAGTCGAGGCGGCGATCCGGCAGGGCTGGGACGCCTTCGTCGGCCGCCGGGGCGGCTTCGTCGGCATGACAGGCTTCGGCGCGTCGGGCCCCTACAAGGAGCTCTACGAGCACTTCGGCATCACGCCGAAGGCCGTCGTCCGACAAGGTCAAGGCGCTCCTCGGCTCGTAGGCGAGCGCCCGGGACGGCGCGGGGCATGGCCGCCGCGCCCTTCCGCGAGCATGCTGCGCGGCGGTCACGTCGCCGGGGCTGGCCCGGCGACGGCGGCGCTAGATCCAGGGCCGCGTTTCGGCGACGCGGTTCTCGTGGGCGGAGACGCTCGGCGCCTTCTTCATGGTGAGGCCGATCTCGTCGAGCCCCTCCACCAGCATGTGCTTCAGGCCCTGGTCGATCTCGAAGTGGACCGGCTCGCCGTCCGCGCCCGTCGACGGTCTGGTTCGGCAGGTCCACGGTGAGCGTCGCGTTGGCGCCGCGCTCGGCATGGGCCATCAGGCGGTCCAGCTCCTGCCGGCTCACCTTCACCGGCAACAGGCCGTTCTTGAAGCAGTTCTGATAGAAGATGTCGGCGAACGAGGTGGAGATCACGCAGCGGATGCCCGCGGTCGAGCAGCGCCCACGGCGCATGCTCGCGCGAGGAGCCGCAGCCGAAATTGTCCCCGGCGACGAGGATCTCGGCGTTCTGCGTACTGCGGCTTGTTGAGCGGGAAGTTCGGGTCCGGGTTGCCGTCGTTGTCGCGCGAGATCTCGGCGAAGAGACCCTGGCCGAGGCCGGTGCGCTTGATGGTCTTCAGGTAGTCCTTCGGGATGATCATGTCGGTGTCGACGTTGATCATCGGCAGCGGTGCGGCGACCGCCGTCAGCGTCTTGAATGGCTCCATGCAGCGCTCTCTATCGTCGAGGGCGCTCGCCATTGGGAGGCGCCGCCGGTCATCGCTGCTTCCAGCTTGTCCATATCGGCTTCGAGCTGCGCGCGCAGGGTGTTGAGCCGGTCCAGCGATTGCGACGCCTGGTCGAGCTGCGCTCCGGTGGCCGTCAGGCGCATCTGGAAAAGCGCGTGGCGAGCTCGGAGCCGGCGGCGGTGGACGTCCCGGCCGGCGGCGGCGATACGACGTCGCCGAGACCATCCAGGGCCAGCGCGCATCGAGTTGACCACCCGCGTCAGGCTGGTCGACAGCTCCGAGTTCAGGATCGTCAGCTGAGCCGCACCCTGGGCGACGTCGGCGGCGAGCAGCGTCCGGTCCGACCGGCGACGGCTGGCGGGGGCGTGGTCTCCAGCGTGCCGAGCAGGAGGGGCGAGATGGACATCACCCCGCCGAACAGGAGCGCGACGAGCACGCCGCCCGTCATCCCGCGCACGATCCCGATGAGGAGACCGCCCAGGATGATGACGAGCCGGCCAATACCGGGATGAACAGATCGCGGATCCTGCGGACAGAAAGTCTCGATAAGCTGCTCGATATCCACTCGGATCTCTCCCACATGTCGGATCCGTATGCGGCTCATGCCGCAAGACGGGCCACGGACTACCAGAGCCGGCGCCGCGCTCGGACGGCTTACCGCGCCATGCCGTAATATTCGTCGTTGGGCCGCATCTTCGTGGCGCTCGCCACGCGGTTCGTCATGTTGAAGAAGGCCGCGACGGAGGCGATGTCCCAGATCGCGCGGTCGGTGAAGCCGGCATCGTGGAGCGCCTTGGTGTCGCTCGGCGTCGATCTCGTCGGGCGTCGCGGGTCAGCTTCCAGCGAATAGGCGAGCATCGCACGCTGACGCTCGTCGAGGTCGGCGGCGCGCCAGTTGGCCACCAGCGTCTCGCCGAGCTTCGGATCGCCGGAGAGTTCGCGCACCGCCGCCCCGTGCGCCACGAGGCAGTAGTGGCAGCGATTCGCCGACGAGACGACCACGGCGATCATCTCGCGCTCCAGCTTGGACAGTTCGGACTCGGCCGAGCATCAGGTCGTTGTAGAGGTCGGTGAAGCAGCGCAGCTTCTTCTCGTCGAAGGCGTAGGCGACGAGAACGTTCGGCACGAGGCCGAGCTTTTCGCGGCATTTGTCGAAATAGGCCTCGGTTTCGCGGGACAGCTGCTCGGCGCGGCAGATCGAGCGAAATCACCGGTCTTCATCGGGCATGGTGTAGACGGTCTCCAGGTCGGGATCGGGCAGGGACTGGACAGGCGCAGCCGTCTGTCACAGGCGCCCGGCTGGGAGGAGCGAGCATGCTCGAAGATGACCAAGAGACCAAGGACGGCAAGCTGAGCGCGCTCGCCGACAAGGTGCGCGCCACGGAGGCGACGTCGGCTTCGCCACCTTCGCGGAGCTTCTGTTCCGCCACGCCGCGGCCGAGGATCTGGCGCGTACGACGTCGACGCGCTGATGCGGATTGCCGCAGGCCGCCTGGGACTCGCTGCAGACCCGCACCCGGGCGAGCCGCACGTGCACGGTGCTGGCGCCCGAGGTGGTCGCCGTCACCGAGGAGGACACGCACCACTCAATCTCCATCATCGAGGCGGTCAACGACGACAAGCCGTTCCTGTTCGGCTCGCTGAAGAACGAGCTGCACGCCCAGAACCTGGAGATTCACCTCGTCGTCCACCCGATCCTCTCGGTGGAGCGCGACGCCGCCGGCACGCTGATCGGCTTCCATGGCGAGGCGCGGCCCGGCGACGGCCACGCCCACGAGAGCTTCGTCCACATCCACGTCGAGCCGCTCGACGATGCCGACCACCGCGAGGCGCTGCGCGAGACGCTGCTCGACGGTGCTGCACGACGTCGACGCCGCGGTGGCCGACTGGCCGAAGATGCGCGCGCTGCTGCGCGAGGCGATCGAGCGCTATCGCCAGGCGCCGCCGCCGGTCGACAGGGAGGTGCTCTCCGAGGCGATCGCCTTCCTGGAGCGGTGGAGCGCAGCGACTTCATCCTCACCGGAATGCGCGAGTACATGCTCGACGGATCGCCGGACGACGGCGAGCTGGTCGCCACCGAGAACGGCGGCCTCGGCATCCTGCGCGATCCGGACATCAAGGTGCTGCGCCGCGGCGCCGAGCTGGTGACGCTGACGCCGGAGGTGCGCGAGTTCCTGACGAGCCGCCGAGCCCGTCTTCATCGCCAAGGCCAACGTGAAGAGCCGACGTCCACCGCCGTGCGCACCTCGATTATATCGGCGTGAAGCGCTACGAGGACGGCCAGCTCGTGGGCGAGCTGCGCATCGTCGGCCTCTTCACCTCCGAGGCCTACACCCAGTCGGTGCTCGACATTCCGATGCTGCGGCGCAAGGCCAACAACGCGCTGCGCACCTGGGACTTCGATCCGGACAGCCACTCGGGCAACGCGCTGCGCCACATCCTCGAGACCTACCCGCGCGACGAGCTGTTCCAGATCGACGAGGACCTCCTCGCCCGGTTCTCGCTCGCCATCCTGCAGCTCTCTGAGCGGCCGCGGGTGCGCGTTCTGCCGCGCATCGACCCGTTCGACCGGTTCGTGTCGCTCCTCGTCTACGTGCCGCGCGACCGCTTCACCACGCAGGTGCGCGAGCCGATCGAGGCGATGATGACCGAGGCCTATGACGGCCACGTCTCGGCGCGCTACCTCACGATGCCCGAGGGGGTCCTCAACCGCCTGCACCTCATCATCGGGCGGCGCGAGGGCGAGACGCCCGCGGCCCGACCCGCGCGACCTGGAAGACCGCATCGCGGCGCATCATCCGCACATGGTCCGACGATCTCCTGCGCGCCGCCGCGGCCGCGCCCGAAGCTCGGGCTCGACCGCTTCAAGATCGGCGCCTGGTCGGACAGCTTCTCCGACAGCTACCGCGCCACCTACACCGCCGAGCGCGCGGTGCGCGACATCACGATCCTGGAGCGCATCACCGACGAGACGCCGACCGCGATCCTGTTCTTCCGCCGCGACCCCGAGGGCAGGACCGCTGCTCGCTCAAGATCTACCACAAGGACGCGCCGATCCTCCTGTCGGCGCGCGTGCCGATCCTGGAGAACATGGGCTTCATCGTCGTCAACGAGCGCACCTTCCGGGTCGAGCGTCCCGGACTCCGAGGATGGCGTCTACATCCACGACATGACGCTCGCCGTCGCCAGCGGCGCCGAGATCGACGTCGCCGGGAACGCCGAGAAGCTGCAGGCGCTCTTCATCGCGGTGTGGGAGGGCGCGGCGGAGAGCGACGACTACAACGCGCTCCTCCTCAACGCAGGCCTCGGCTGGCGCGACATTGCGGTTCTGCGCGCCATGTCGCGCTACCTGCGCCAGACCGCCATCCCCTACGGCCAGGAGCTGATGGCGCAGACGCTGAACCGCTATCCCGACCTCGGCGCGCGCGCTGATCGAGCTCTTCCACGCCCGCTTCGACCCGCCCACGACGAGGCCGAGCGCGAGGGCCGCAGACGCCAGATCTCCGAGAGCATCGGCGAGCTGTGCAACGACATCGAGAGCCTCGCCGACGACACCATCGTCCACCGCTTCCAGAACGTCATCGAGGCGACGCTGCGCACCAACGTCTTCCAGCACGAGGACGACGGCGCGCCGGCGCGCACGTTCGCCTTCAAGCTCGACCCGCACAAGCTCATCGGGCTGCCGCGGCCGGCGCCTTACCGCGAGATCTGGGTCTACTCGCCGCGCGTGGAGGGCGTGCACCTGCGCTTCGGCGCGGTCGCCGCGCGGCGGGCTGCGATGGTCCGACCGGCCGCAGGACTTCCGCACCGAGGTGCTGGGCCTTGTGAAGGCGCAGCAGGTGAAGAACGCCGTGATCGTGCCCGTCGGCGCCAAGGGCGGCTTCTTCCCCAAGAAGCTCGCCCGACCGCTCCAAGCGCGACGCATTCGTCGAGGAGGGGCGCGACGCCTACAAGGTCTTCATCGACACGCTGCTCGACATCACCGACAACATCGACGGCGACGACGATCGTCGCCGCCCGAGCGAGGTGGTGCGCCACGACGGCGACGATCCCTACCTCGTCGTCGCCGCCGACAAGGGCACGGCCACCTTCTCCGACACCGCCAACGCCATCAGCCAGGAGCACGGCTTCTGGCTCGACGATGCCTTCGCCTCCGGCGGCTCGGCGGGCTACGACCACAAGGCGATGGGCATCACCGCCCGCGGCGCCTGGGAGGCGGTCAAGCGCCACTTCCGCGAGATGGACCACGACATCCAGTCCGAGCCGTTCACCGTGGTGGGCGTGCGGCGACATGTCGGGCGACGTGTTCGGCAACGGGATGCTCCTGTCGAAGACGACGCAAGCTGATCGCCGCGTTCGACCACCGCGACATCTTCATCGACCCCAATCCGGACCCGGAGACGAGCTGGACCGAGCGCAAGCGCTGTTCGACATGCCGCGCTCCTCCTGGCAGGACTATGACCGCGCGACGCTCCTGTCGCAGGGCGGCGGCATCTATCTCGCGCACGGCGAAGTCCATCGACCTGTCGCCGGAGGCCCGCGTGGCGCTCGACATCGGCCGCCGGGCGCGCCGACGCCGCAGGACGTCATGCGCGCCATCCTCAAGGCGCCGGCCGATCTCCTGTGGTTCGGCGGCATCGGCACCTATGTGCGCGCCGGCAGCGAAGTCCAACCACGATATCGGCGACCGCGCCAACGATCGCGATCCGCGTGACCGCCGACGGAGCTGCGGGTCAAGGTGGTCGGCGAGGGCGCCAACCTCGGCGTCAGCCACACGCGGGCGCATCGAGTTCGCGCTCGGCGGCGGACGGATCAACTCCGACGCCATCGACAATTCCGCCGGCGTGAACACCTCGGACGTCGAGGTGAACATCAAGATCGCGCTGCCGATGCGATGCGTCGCGGCCGCCTCACCCGCGAGGACCGCAACACGCTCCTGGCCGAGATGACCGAGGAGGTCGGCGAACTCGTCCTGCGCAACAACTACCTGCAGACGCTGGCGATCTCGCTGTCGAAGCGGGCCAGAACACGCAGAACGCCGGCTTCCAGGCGCCGCCTGATGGAGGTGCTGGAGGCCGCGCGGCCTCGACCGCGAGATCGAGGACCTGCCCTCGCAACGCGGCCCTCGACGACGCGGGCGACCGCCGGCGAGGGGCTGACCCGGCCCGAGATCGGCGTGCTGCTCGCCTACTGCCAAGATCATCCTCTACGACGACATCCTGCAGTCCGACGTGCCGGACGACGCCTATCTGTCGCAGCGAGCTGGAGCGCTACTTCCCGCCGGCAGATGCACGAGACGGTTCGACGAGGAGATCCAGGCCCATCGGCTGCGGCGCGAGATCATCTCCACGATGCTGGCCAACGCGATGATCAACCGCGGCGGGCCGACCTTCATCGTGCGGATCGGCGATCAGACCGGCGCGCCGGTGTCGGAGATCGCGCGGGCGTTCGCGGCGGCGCGCGATTTGTTCGACCTCCCGTCGCTCTATCGCCGCGTCGACGCGCTCGACAATCAGCTCAACGGCGACATGCAGCTCCAGCTCTATGCCACCATTCGCGAGCTTTTGATCGACGCGACGATCTGGTTCGTGCGCAACGAGACGTTCGCCGGTGGTCTGCAGGCCGTGGTGGACCGCTTCCAGAGCGGGATCTCCGAGCTGCGCGACGCGTTCGAGCGCATCCTGCCGGAAGAGGACGCGCGCGAGCTGGAGCACCAGATCGAGCTCATGACCGGGGACGGGGTGCCGCACGATCTGGCGCAGCCCTTCGCCCGGTTGCCGCTCGCCGCCGCCGCGCTCGACGTGGTGGTGGTGGCCTCGGCCTGCGGCGTCACGATCCCGGAGGCGGGCTCGGTGTTCTTCGCGCTCAACGATCGCTTCCGCATCCGCGCGCTCGACGAAACGGCCCGCGACATCGACATCGAGGACTACTACGACGGCCTCGCTCTCGACCGCGCGCGGCGGACGTTGGCGGACGCGCACCGCAACCTCGCCGTGGAGGTTCTGCGGACCACGTCGGATGAAGGCGGCGCCGCACGGGTGGACGACTGGATCGAAGCGCGGGGGGCGACGGTGGCGCGCACGCAGCGCTCCATCAACGAGATCGTCAGCGGCGGCCGCGTGTCGATCTCGCGCCTGGCGGTGGCCTCGGGCCTCCTCGGCGACCTCCCGGTCAACACGGCCGAAGCGGCCTGACCGGAAGGCCTCGGCCTCACCCTCCAAAACAAAGAGGCGGTCCCGCGGGGCCGCCTCTTTTGCGTCGGCACCCCAGCGAACCGATGCGCGAGCCCCTGGCTAACCATCTGCCGTCGCGGCGAATTCCCTAGCTAAGGTTAACTGAAACAACCGGCCAGCCTTAACCAGACCTTCACGCATTGTGCTTAGATGATTGTACGCGATTTGCGTGAGGGTATTGCGTCGCAATGAGCGAACATCGGGCCGAGGCGCATGAGGCGTCTCGGCCGCCCCTTCTTGATACGGTTTTGGTGGGTGACGCCCTCGAGGCGCTCGGCAGGCTTCCGGCTGCGTCGGTCGACGTGGCGTTCGCGGACCCGCCGTACAACCTCCAGCTCTCGGACGCGCTGTACCGACCGAACCAGACGAAGGTCGACGGGGTGTCGGCGGCGTGGGACCGGTTCTCCGACTTCGCCGCCTACGATGCCTTCACGCGCGAGTGGCTCGCCCTGGTGCGGCGCGCGCTCAAGCCGAACGGCACGGTGTGGGTGATCGGCAGCTACCACAACATTTTCCGCGTCGGCACTGCGGTCCAAGACTGCGGCTTCTGGATCCTCAACGACGTGGTGTGGGTGAAGACCAACCCGATGCCGAACTTCCGCGGCCGGCGCTTCACGAACGCGCACGAGACGCTGATCTGGGCCGTCGCCGACGCCAGCCGCACGGACTACACCTTCAACTATAAATCCATGAAGGCGTTCAACGACGATCTCCAGATGCGCTCGGATTGGACCTTGCCGATCTGCATCGGCCAGGAGCGGCTGCGGGGGGCGGACGGTGCCAAGGCGCACCCGACGCAAAAGCCCGAGGCGCTGCTGAGCCGCATCCTGCTCGCCTCCTCGAAGCCGGGTGACGTGGTGCTCGACCCGTTCTTCGGCACCGGCACCACCGGCGCGGTGGCCCGCCGGCTGGGCCGGCATTTCATCGGCATCGAGCAGGACCCCGCCTATGCGGCGCTCGCCGAGGCGCGGATCGCGCGGATCGTGCCGCTCGACGACCTCGACCAGGTCGGAGCGGAAGGGCGAGCCAAGCGCATCCCGTTCGGCCTGCTGCTAGAGGCCGGGCGCGTCATGCCCGGCGACGAACTGGTCGGCGGCCGCAACGGCCCGCGCGCGAAGGTGCGCGTCGACGGCTCGATCCGTTCGGGCGACTACGAGGGCTCGATCCACAAGGTGGGTGCGGCGGTGCGCAACCTGTCGAGCTGCAACGGCTGGACCTACTGGCATGTGGAGGCCGGTGCGGGCCTCGTCCCGCTCGACGTCCTGCGCACGGAGCTTCGCCGAGAGCTCCGGCTCTAGCCGAACCCATCCCACTCCTCCAAAGATCGTCCGCCGAGGGATGGGGCGGGGTCAAGCGCGCGCCCGGAGCCACGCGCAGCAACGCGAGCATGGCGAGGACGGGCGCTTGACGCTGTCCCGTCCCGACCCAGCCTGGAAGCAGGTCGTCAGATGGAGGGCCGCTCTTGGCGGCCATCAAACTGACGGCCTGCCCGCCGGCGAGGCGGAGGGAGCGCGAGGGGGGAACCCCCCTCGCCACGGCGCTTCCACACGCGGCGGCTTTCGCGTGGGTCGCGCCCTCCGGCCGCCGGTTATGCCGTCTCGCGCAGCTCCTCGGCGGCTTCGAGAGACACCGAGACCAGCTGGCTCACCCCTTTTTCCACCATGGTCACACCGTAGAGGCGGTGCATTCGCGCCATGGTGATGGGGTTGTGGGTGATGGTGAGGAAGCGGGTGTCGGTGGTGGCGGCCATTTCGTCGAGGAGGTTGCAGAACCGCTCGACGTTGGCGTCGTCGAGCGGGGCGTCGATCTCGTCCAGCACACAGATCGGCGCCGGGTTGGTGAGGAAGACGGCGAAGAT
The DNA here is from genome assembly GCA_963771975.1 of uncultured Alphaproteobacteria bacterium. Lineage (GTDB taxonomy): Bacteria > Pseudomonadota > Alphaproteobacteria > Rhizobiales > Amorphaceae > Acuticoccus. The sequence goes on from CAVYVL010000007.1 coordinate 421,275, forward strand.
CAGCGCGGTCGCCGTCAGTGTCTGCTCACCGCCGGACAGCAGCGAGAGCACCTGCGGCTTCTTGCCGGGCGGGCGGGCGATGATGTCGAGTCCGGCGTCGAGCGGGTCTTCGGCTTCGGTGAGCACCAGCTCTGCCTCGCCGCCGTCGAAGAGGTGCTTGAAGAGGCGCTGGAACTCGCCGTTGACGTGATCGAAGGACGACAGCAGGCGCTCGCGGGCCTCGCGGTTCAGTTCGCGGATACCGACGCGGAGCTTCTCGATGGCGGCCACGAGGTCGTCGCGCTCGGCGAGCATCGTCCCCTGGCGCGTCTCGATCTCATTGAGTTCGTCCTCGGCGCAGAGGTTGACGCCGCCGAGCCGCTCGCGCTCCGCCTTCAGCCGCTCCAGTCGGCTCTCGGAGGCGGCGCGCTCGGGCAGTTCCGACGAAGGATCGAGGCCGGCAAGGCCCATGGCCGCCGCAGGGGGGACATCGAGTGCATCGACGAGCGCCGCCTCGACTTCGGCGAGGCGCTCGCGGGCGGCGGCGGTGCGCTCTTCGGCGCGGATCGAGGCCTCGCGGGCCGAGGCGAGGGCGGCGAGGGCGTCGCGGGCGGCCTGGGTGGCGGCGCGCTCGCGCGCCTCGCCGGCGGCGCGTGCTTCGCGGGCGGCGGTGTCGGCGGCCTCGGCGGTCCTGGCGGCGCGGGTGAGGCGGTGACGCTCTTCCTGCGAGTCTGGAGGGGGCGTCCGACAGGGCCTCCCGCTGCTCGTTGATCGCCTCGAGACGGTCTTCCAGGTCGACGCGGTGGGTGTCGGCCCCAGCAAGGCGCGCGCGCCACTCGCGCAGCTCACCGGCGAGGCGCTCCAGGCGCTTCATGCGCCCGAAGGCGGTGCGGCGCTCGGTCTCGACGGCGTTCGCGGCTTCGGTGGCGCGGCGGCGGGCGTCCTGCGCCGCGGCTTTCGCCTGATCGCGGGCGGTGGTCTCGTCGGTGCCGTCGGACGCCGCCTCGCGGGCGCTGGCGGCCTCGGCCCGGGTTTCCTCGGCGCGGGCGGCGGTGGCGCGGGCCGCGTCCAAGGTGGCGGCGATGCGGCCCTCGGCGGCTTCGGCCTCCTTGGCGGCGGCTTCCGCGCCTGCGAGTTGCTCCTTGGCTGCCGCGACGGCCTTGCGCGTGCGCGCCAGACCGTCGCGAGCGGCGCTCAGCATGGCGCGGGCGGCGGCAAGGGCCTTGCGGGATTCGGCGACGCGCTGGCGGGCGGCGGCGAGGGCCTCACGTGCGACACGGTCGTTCGCGCTCGCGGCCTCGACGCCCGCCTTGGCGTCGGCGATGGCGGCCTCGGCCTCCTCTCGGCGCGGTGCCAGCGCATCGATCGCGCGGTGCAAATCGGCGAGACGGTTCTTCTGCGCCAGACGCTCTGCCGCCGCGCTGGGGGCGCCCGCCGCACGGCAGTAGCCGTCCCAGCGCCAGAGAGCACCCTCGCGCGTCACCAGCCGCTGGCCTGGCGCGAGCTCGGCCGCCAGCGATCCGTCCGCCACCAGCCCCACCTGCGCCAGGCGCCGCGACAGAGCCGCCGGTGCGGTGACGTGGGGCCCGAGCGGTGCCGCGCCGGCGGGGAGCGAGGTGTCGTCGCCTTGCGGGCGGCGTGGCGGACCAACGCGCCGGCTGCAGTCTGGCTGACGGGCGCCTCCAGGTCGTCGCCCAGGGCGGCGGCGAAGGCGACCTCGTAGCCGGGCTCGACGGTGCAGTCGTCGAGAACGGCGTCCTCGGCACGGCCGAGCGAGGCGGTGAGGCGCTCCAGAGCCTTCGCCTCGGTCTCCAGGCCGGAAATCTCGGAGAGCACCGCCGCCAGCGCCTCGCGCGCGGCCGTCTCGGCGGCGCGGGCGGGGGCGAGTGCCGCCTCGCTCTCGGCGACCACCTCGGCGGCCTCGGCCTCGCCGTCCTGGCTTTCGCTCTCGGCCTCCTGAGCTTCTCCCTCGGTCTGCGCGGCGTCCGCCTCGCGGGCCGCGGCCTCGGCCTCGGCCGTCTCGGCGCGGCGCACGGCCTCTGCGGCCTCGTCACGCCGGCGCATCGCGTCGTGGCCCGCGGCCTTGGCGAGATCCGCTTCGTGGCGGCGCACCGCCTCGGCGGCGTTGGCCACCTCGGCCTCGGCCCGGGTGAGGGCGTGATCGAGCGCCGCGCGGGCGGCGAGCACCGTGGCGGCGCGTTCGGTGGCGGCGATGGCGGCGCTGTCGGCCGCGTCGGCGGCGGCGTCGGTCTCCTCGGCGATGCTCTCGCGCTCGGCGATGCGCTCGTCGGCGCCGGCGTCGGCGCGGTGGAGTTCGGCCTCCTCGGCCTCCAGGCGCTTCACGGCCGCGGCGGCGTCGCCCTTGGCCTGATCCTGGCGGGCGAGGTCGGCAGTCAGCGTCTCGGCCTGGCGCTTCAGCGAGGCCAGCTTGTCGGTGATCTCGCGGTCCTTGGCGTCGAGGGCGGCGAGCGTGGCGGCGAGGCGCTGGCGCTCGGTGGCGGCGGCGGCCTCGGCCTCGCGCAGGGCCGGCAGCGCGTGGCTGGCGGCGGCCTCGTCGGTGGCGGTGCGCACCTGGGTCTCGGCGGCGGCCTTCGCGGCAGCGGCGGTCGTGGTCAGCGCCGCCTCACCATCCCGCACGGCGGCCCGCGCCTCGGTCCAGCGCAGGTGGTGCACGGTGGCTTCCAGGGTGCGGATCTCCTCGGAGATCTTCCGGTAGCGCGCCGCCTGCTTGGCCTGGCGGCGCAGGCTTTCCATCTGCCGCTCCACCTCGCCGGCGACATCCTCGACGCGCGACAGGTTCGCCTCCGCCGCGTTCAGCTTGAGCGACGCCTCGTGCTTGCGGGCGCGCAGGCCGGAGATGCCGGCGGCCTCCTCCAGGATGTTGCGCCGGTCCGTGGCCTTGGCGGCAATCAGCTCGGCGACCTGCCCCTGGCGCACCATGGAGGGCGAGCGCGAGCCCGTCGCCGCATCCGCGAACAGGAGCTGCACGTCGCGCGCACGCACCAGCTTGCCGTTGACCCGGTAGTCGGAACCGACGCCGCGGTTGATGCGGCGGGTGACCTCCAGATGATCGGCGTTGTTGATCTCAGCAGGGGCGGTGCGGGTGCTGTTGTCGAGGAAGAGGGTGACTTCGGCGGTGTCGCGCGTCGGCCGGCGGCCGGAGCCGGCGAAGATCACGTCGTCCATCGAGGAGCCGCGCACGGACTTGTAGGACGCCTCGCCCATGACCCAGCGGAGGGCCTCGACGAGGTTGGACTTGCCGCACCCGTTGGGGCCGACGACACCGGTGAGGCCCGGCTCGATCGCGACGTCCGTCGGCTCGACGAACGATTTGAACCCGATGAGACGCAGTCGGTCGAACTTCATTGAACCCGGCTTCTTCAGGGGGGCGCCCTGTCAAGACGCGCCCCATGAGCCTGGTCGATGAAGGGTTAACAAGGCCTTGCCGGGGTTCTCCCCGGATGAGGCGTGCGCGGAGGGCGCCCGCGCGCCACAGCGTCAAATAACCGGTGACACGGCCACGCCAGCATTTGACGAAGCGCCGACGCCAGGCTTGGAGCGACGTCGCCGTCGCTCCAAACCCATGTCGGCACGCGAACCGGGGCGCGCCTTGCTGGCGGCCCGCGGCGCGTCAGCTGTCGAGCTTCGGATCCAGTACCTCTCGCAGCCCATCGAAGGTGCGCGGGCCGTCGTACTTCTCGCCATCGATGAAGATGGAGGGGGTGCCGGTCACGCCGTCGGCCTCGCCGCGCGCGCGGTTGGCGTAGATGCCTTCCTGGATCTCGCGGTCGTTGATGCAGGCCTCGAACTCGGCGCGCGAGAAGCCGGCCTGCTGGGCGAGCTGGAACATCTTGGCCACCGGGTCGTCGTTGGTGGCCCAGAAGCTCTGCTGCTCGAAATAGAGGTCGACGGTGTCGTAGAAGTTGTCGCTCTTGCAGCGGGCGATGATGGCGGCGGCGAGGGCCAGGCGGTCCAGCGGGAACTCGCGCAGGATGAACTTCACCTTGCCGGTGTCGATGTACTCTTCCTTCAGCTCCTTGAAGGGGCCGTTGTGGAAGGCGGCGCAGTGCGGGCAGGTCATCGAGGCATACTCGACGATGGTCACCGGCGCGTCGTCCGCGCCGAGCACGACATCGGCCAGCGGCTCGGGCGTGGACTCGGCGGACGGCGCGGTCCCGGCGTCCTGGGCGAAGGCCGGGAAGAGCGACGTCGCGGCGAAGGGCAGGGCGAGCGTCATCGCAGCGAAGTGGCGGCGGGTAATCATGATGGAATCCCTTGTGGTCGTGCCCCTCTTATGTGGGCTTTCGGCCGCGGGTTAAACCGCGTGCCTCCACACTGGCGCCCAACCGCGACAATGCGGCCTTCAATTGTGGGTGTTCGACCTCTTGCAGCGAAGCGGCGATCACCGCGGCGCGCGCCTCGTCGCGCGGGGGCGGGATCGGCGGCACCGGGGCGAGATAGGCCGGCGTGCGGTGGGCGCGGCCGCGGATCTGGGTGACGCGCAAGCGGGCGATGGCCGGCCAGCCGATGAGGACGTTGACGCGCTCGATCACCTGCGGCGCGACGTGCTGGAGCGCGATGGCGGCCGCGGCGTCGGCGCGCACCACCAGCGTGGCACCGGAGGACTGGTTGTCGAGCTTGGAGCCCTTCGGCCAGACGATCCGCTCGATGGCGGCAGCCTGGGCGAAGCGCTCGCCGAAGACATCGGCGGGGTCGAGCATCAGGGCGGCGCTGGCGATGCCGCGGCGGCGGCAGGCGGGCGTCACCAGCGAGCCGATCAGCTCGGCAAGCGGCATCGCGGGTTTGTTGCGCCGAATGGACATGGCATTGGCAATGACGTGATTTGCCTGCGCGCGCAATCGCCCAGTGCGGGTGCTGCGACGACCGGTGCCGGTGCTGCGAAGAGCGGGGATTGGCTGCGCCGGGGCGGGGGGAGGCCCTTGCCAAAAGCCGGGCCGCATGGTGCCGAAGGATCATGACGACGCGTGCCGAAGGATCATGACGAAGCCGCCGCGAAACCGCCGCTCCAGCGCCGCGCCCAGCGGACCGGACGCGCGCCGCGCCGCCCGCCGTCTCGCCGCGCGCAAGCCTGCGGGCAACGGACGCGGGGCGGCGAGCCCGCCCCCTGCCGAATTGGCGGGCGGCGCAGGAGCCGCAGCGAAAGATGGCACTGGGGACGCCGCGGCAGCGCCCCCCGGGATCGCGGTGTCCGAATCTGCCGAGGGCGCCGCGGCGGATCTCCTCGACCGGGCGGCCGGGGCGGCGCTACTCGGGTGGTACGACCGGCACCGCCGGCATCTGCCTTGGCGTGCAGACCCTGGCGAACGAGCCGATCCCTACCGCGTCTGGCTGTCGGAGATCATGCTGCAGCAGACCACGGTCGCCGCAGTCAGATCCTACTACGCATCGTTCCTCGAGCGCTGGCCCACCGTCGCCGACCTCGCCGCCGCGCCCGATGAGGAGGTGATGGCCGCCTGGGCCGGCCTCGGCTACTACGCGAGGGCGCGCAATCTCCTCGCCTGCGCCCGCGAGGTGGCGACCGGTGCCTTCCCGACGACCCGCGCCGGCCTCGTCGCGCTACCGGGCGTCGGCGACTATACGTCCGCCGCGATCGCCGCCATCGCGTTCGGCGAGGCGGTGCCGGTCGTCGATGGCAACGTGGAGCGGGTGGTGGCGCGGCTGACGCGGCTGGACCGCCCGCCCAAGGCCGCCAAGGGTGTGGTGGAGGCGGCCGTCGCCGCCATGGTGCCGGCCGACCGTCCGGGCGACTTCGCGCAGGCCATGATGGACCTCGGCGCCACCATCTGCACTCCACGTTCGCCGGCCTGCGCGAGCTGCCCGCTGCGCCCGCGTTGCGCGGCGGCTGCGTGCGGCGACCCGCTCGACTTCCCCGTCAAGGCGCCGAAGCGGGCGCGCTCGGTCTGGCACGGCGTGGCGTTCGTGCCGGTGCGGCCGGACGGGGCGATCCTGCTGCGCCGCCGCCCCGCGCGCGGGCTCCTGGGGGGAATGGCGGAGGTGTTCGGCTCCACGTGGGGCCCGACGGTCGCCGCACCGCTGGACCATGCCCCGTTCGCCGCCTCATGGACCGAGGTCGGCAGCATCGCCCACGGCTTCACCCATGCCGAGCTGACGATCGACGTCTACGGCGCGCGCGTCGCGGAGGGCGTGGAGACGCCCGGCGGCGCCTGGTGGGCGCTGCCGGAGGACGCGGGCCTGCCGACGGTGATGAAAAAGGTTGTCACGCGCGCCCTGGCGATGCAGGGCGGCTAGCGTCGGCTCGCCACCGCGCACGGCCGGGGCACTGGGCGTCACCACTCAGACTTGCGGGCCTCGCCCCGCAGCGTGCTAGGTGCTTCCAGCGAACGCGCGATGCAAGCGATCTGGAGAATCCCATGCAGCTCACCTGGTATGGTCACGCCACCTTCCGCCTCGACATCGGCGGCCAGTCCATCCTCATCGACCCGTTCCTGTCGGGCAACCCGACCTGGGGCAAGGGATGGGAGGAGCCGGCCGAGGGGATCACCCACATCCTCCTGACCCACGGGCACGGCGACCACATCGGCGACACGGTGGACATCGTCAAAGCCACCGGCGCGATGGTCGTCTCCAGCTTCGAGGTCTGCAACTTCGTCGGCCGCCAGGGGGTGGAGAAGGTCAACCCCGGCAACCACGGCGGCACACTGGATCTGGGCGGCTTATCGGTCTCGTTCGTGAACGCCTTCCACTCCTCCGGGCTCGATGTGGACGGGTCGACCGTCTACCTCGGCAACCCGCTGGGCTTCATCATCGAGGCCCCGGGCGAGAAGACCGTGTACGCCATGGGCGACACCGGCATCTTCGGCGATATGGGCCTCTACAACGAGATCTGGGCGCCGAAGGTGGGCCTCGTGCCGATCGGCGACCGCTTCACCATGGGCGGCAAGCTGGCCGCGCTCGCCTGCAAGAAGTTCTTCGACTTCGACACGGTCGTCCCCTGCCACTACGGGACGTTCCCCGTGCTCGACCAGACGGCCGACACGTTCACGTCGGCCATGGGCGACAAGGCGGGCATCGTCACCATCCCGGCGGTCGGCTCGCCGATCACGCTGTAGAGGACGCTTCGGACCATGCCCGACATCTCGATCCTTCTCACCTTCGCCTTCGCCTCGGCGGCGCTGGCGATCGTTCCGGGGCCGACGGTGAGCCTCATCGTCGCCAACTCGCTGCGGCGGGGGCCCGCGGCGGGCTTCGCCAACATCGCCGGCACGCAGATCGGCGTGGCGACGATGATCCTCGTGCTGATGGCCGGGCTCGACGCCATCGTCGCGCTTATCGGCGAGGCGTTCGTGGTGCTGAAGCTGCTCGGCGCGGCGTATCTGGTGTGGCTCGGCATCAAGCACCTGCGGTCGGACGGGCGGCTGCAGCGGATCGAGGGCGATGCCCGCTCGTTGGTCGGCTACGCGGTGCAGGGATTCTTCGTGATCTGGTCGAACCCGAAGGCGCTGCTGTTCTTCGGCGCCTTCATCCCGCAGTTCGTCGACCGGAGCCAGCCGGTGTGGCTGCAGATCGCGGTGCTGGGGGGCATCTTCATGGTGGTGGCGTCGTTGTTCGACGCCGTCTACGCCGTGCTCGCCGGCCGGGCGGGATCGCTGCTGTCGCGCCCGCGGGTGCGCTTGTTGGAGCGGATCACCGGCGGGCTGATGGTGATGGGCGGCACGGCGTTGGCATTCGCCCGCCGCTAGGCGCTGGCCGGATCGGGTCCGTGATCCGGCCGCAATGGGGCCGGCGCTGTGGCTGGTATGGGGCGACGACGAGCGTCGCGACCGGAATTTCTGCGGCCGGCGGAATAGCCCTTCCAAGCACCCCCGACGAGGACTATATTGGGTTCAGGCGAGGCTGCGCGGTTCGTTAGGACACACTGTATCCCCGGGGCCTTATCGATCCTAAAGGGAGCTGTCCCTGTTCCGGCTCGTGGGCTGGGGCACACGGCGCCCACCTACTCTGTAGGCACCCGGGATCGAACCGTCCGACGGCCGATGTGGCTTCGCCCCCCGCTTTTTCCTCCGAACGCGCTTCGCTGCGCCGGGGCATCCGCCCCGGTGTTGCGGTGCCTTCGGAGCGGGCGCCTGGGGTTTCCGGCGCCGTGCATCCGGCCCTGACCACGTTTCCGTCGACGCTCGCGACTGCGCTGTCTTGCCCTTCGCGCGCGGATGACGCACATGCCGTGCCAACGGATATCTCTCTGGAGGGCACGGAATGGCCGTCAAGCTGGCAATCAACGGGTTCGGGCGGATCGGACGCAACGTGTTGCGCGCCATCGTTGAGAACGATCGCACGGACGTCGAAGTGGTCGCCATCAACGATCTCGGCCCGGTCGAGACCAACGCCCACCTCTTGCGCTACGATTCGGTCCACGGCCGCTTCCCCGGCACCGTCACCGTCAAGGGTGACACCATCGACCTCGGCCGCGGCCCCATCCGCGTCACCGCCGAGCGCGACCCCAAGGCGCTGCCGTGGTCGGATGTCGACGTCGCGCTGGAATGCACCGGCATCTTCACCGCGCGCGACAAGGCGGCGCTGCACCTGGAGAACGGCTCCAAGCGCGTGCTCGTCTCCGCCCCGGCTTCGGGCGCGGACAAGACCATCGTCTTCGGCGTCAACAACGATGCGCTGACCAAGGACGACCTCGTCGTCTCCAACGCATCGTGCACCACCAACTGCCTGGCGCCGGTCGCCTACGTCCTCAACTCCGCGTTCGGCATCAAGCGCGGCTTCATGACGACGATCCACTCCTACACCGGCGACCAGCCGACGCTCGACACCATGCACAAGGATCTCTATCGCGCCCGCGCCGCTGCGATGAACCAGATCCCGACTTCCACCGGCGCGGCCAAGGCCGTCGGTCTGGTGCTGCCGGACCTGAACGGCAAGCTCGACGGCGTCTCCATCCGCGTGCCGACGCCGAACGTGTCTGTCGTGGATCTCACCTTCGAGACCGCGCGCGACGTGACGGTGGACGAGATCAACGACGCCATCCGCGCCGCCGCCGACGGCGAGCTGAAGGGCATCCTCGCCTACACCGACGACAAGCTCGTCTCGATGGACTTCAACCACGACCCGCACTCGTCGATCTTCGCGACCGCCCGAGACCAAGGTGATGGATGGCAATTTCTGCCGCATCCTGTCCTGGTACGACAATGAGTGGGGCTTCTCGAACCGTATGGCCGACACGGCCGTCGCCCTCGCGAAGTTCATCTGAACCCGGGGGTGGCCGCTCGCGAGGTCTCCTCGCGGCGGCCTCCGCCACCGTCACCAATCTCCGCCACCGTTCGGTTCACCCGCGCGGCGGCTTTTTCTTGCCGCTCCGGCGAGGGAGCGACGAGCACCCCGCCGGTCGCGCCTTCAGAAGATCGTGTCCGGCCAGGGGGTGATGAGGTCGAAGCTGCTGAGGCCGAAGGGGTCGTCGAAGCCGGAGCTGGCATCGGCGTAGTTGGCGCCGGGGATCGCGGGCGCGGTGTCCGGCTGAAAGATGAAATCGTCCGGATTGAAGAGGGGGCCGGCAATCTCGGTCGCGAGGTCGTCTGGCGTATTCGCTTCGCTCTGCGCGCTCAACGAAGACAGGATGACCACTTCCACCCGGCGGTTCTGTGCGCGTTCGTCGGCCATCGCAGTCGCTCCCATGGTGGCGAGGTCCGGGCCATCCGCTGCCCGTGAGAAACAATTGGGGCCTCATCGAGCGTCCGGATGTGCCCGCCAGCACGGCCGCCCGGTTGCGGTCGCATCGGTGACGCCGGCGGTCCACCCCTGACATTGCGACGTCGTTTCGGCCGGGCGAATCCGGTCATCTCGCAAAGTGCGGCGGGCTGTGCCGCAGAGCACAGCGGTGCGGCCAAGAGGCTGCAATCTCCCGTTCCCAATCGCCAGCACCATCGCCGCGCCGCGGCCGAACGGGAGACCATCGCCATGCAGTTCCAACCCTCATTCCGCCTTGCCACCGCCGCCGACGGTCCCGTTCTCGCCCGCTTCATCATGTGGGCGGGGGAGGGGCTGCCGATGCTGGTGTGGCAGGAGCTCGCCGGTCCGGGTGAGGACCCCTGGGCGGTCGGCGCCGCGCGCATGGCCAAGAAGGCCGAAGCCGGCGAGGTCATCGTCGCCGGCGAGGACGGCGCGGCGGTGGCGGGACTGATGGGCTACCCCATCCGCGAGGCCGAGGCGACGGAGGGCCTGCCGCCACGCTTCGTCCCCATGCAGGAGCTGGAGAACCTCGCGGTGGGCTCGTGGTACATCCACGTGCTCGCCACGGTGCCGGAAGCGCGCGGCGAGGGCTGGGGGACGAGGCTCATCGGCCTTGCCGAAGCGATCGCCGCCGAGGACGGGCTGCGCGAGATGTCGATCATCGTCTCGGACGCCAACCATGGCGCGCGGCGGCTCTACGAGCGGTGCGGCTACCGCGAGGCGGCCCGGCGCCGGGCCGTGAAAGACGGGTGGGTCAACCCGGTGACGGACTGGGTGCTTTTGCGCAAAAGTCTCGGTTGACCCGAAGCGGGCGCCGAAGGCCGGCGGCCACCCGCACCCTCACAACCCGGCCCGTGGAGATGACAATGGAATACACGCCCCTCGGTCGGTCGGGCATGATGGTCTCGAAGTTCGTGTTCGGCACCGTGACCTTCGCGGGGACCCACGGGTTCCAGCAGGTCGGCTCCACAGGCGTGGACGACGCGCGCCGGCTGATCGACATGTCGCTCGACGCCGGCATCAACGCGATCGACACCGCCAACATCTACTCGCGCGGCGATTCGGAGATCGTGCTGGGCGAGGCGCTGAAGGACCGGCGCAACGAAGCGCTGATCTTCACGAAGGTCCGCACCGAGATGGGCGACGGCCCGAACGACCGCGGCGCCTCGCGCGTCCACATCATGCAGCAGGTGGACGCCTCGCTGCGGCGCCTGCAGACGGACTGGATCGACCTCTACTGGGTCCACCAGTGGGACGGCGTGACGCCCGTCGAGGAGACCGTCGCGACGATGGCGGACCTCATCCGGGCGGGCAAGATCCGCTACTGGGGCGTGTCGAACTATTCCGGCTGGCAGCTCACCAAAACGGTGATGACGGCGCGCATGATGGGCTGCCCGCAGCCGATCGCGCAGCAGATCAACTACACCCCCGAGGCGCGTCAAGCGGAGTACGAGCTGCTCCCGGCGGGCGAGGATCTCGGAGTCGGGGTCGATGATCTGGAGCCCGCTGGGGGAGGGGCTGCTGACCGGCAAGATCGACCGCGACACGCCGCCCGCACCCGGCACGCGGCAGGCCGATTGGCCGGAGCCGCACATCATCGACCGCGCCAAGCTGTGGGACGTGATCGACGTCCTGAAGGCGGTCGCCGCGGAGGTGGGGCGCAGTGTGCCCCAGGTGGTGCTGGCGTGGCTGCGTGACCGGCCGAACGTCCACTCCATCGTCCTCGGCGCGCGTACCGTGGACCACCTGACGGACAATCTCGGCGCCGCCGATCTCACACTGACGGCCGAGCAGGCCGCGCGGATCGAGGCCGTGGGGAGGCCGGGCGCGATCTACCCGCTGTGGCACCGCGCGCTCAACGGCATGGACCGCGTCACCGAGGCCGAGAGAGGCTACCTGGAGGGCCACCGCGAGGCTGTTCTCGCCCCCCGCGGCTAGAGGCGAACGGGCGGGGAGGGCCGTCCGGGACGGTACCCGGCATCGTTGCCGGGCTCGGGGCCGCCGCCGGGCGGGGCTGCTCAGCGGTGCCGCGCGCCGCGTCGGTTCAGCGTCAAGAAGAAACCGTCGGCCTTTCGGCCGGCGGTTCCTTCACAGTGTATGGGGAGGCTCAGCCTCCCGACGGGTCTTCGGCGGCGATCAGACCTTGTCGCCGAGTGCGCCCTTCACGGCGCCCTTCGCCTTGTCGACCGAACCGCTGGCCTTCTGCGCCTGGCCTTCGGCCTCCAGCTTGCGGTCGCCGGTGGCGCGGCCTGCTGCGGCCTTCGCCGAACCCGCGGCGTCCTTGGCGTGGCCCTTGGCCTTGTCTTTCAACTCACCCATGACACGAACCTTTCGAGGTTAGCCCGCACCGTCTCAGCGGCGGTGGGTGCTCTCGAATGCGCGGTGTGCAGGCCGGTTGCATGACATATGTGTAATCTTCAGCGGCACCCATCGCCGTGCCGTGGCCGCAATCATGCCGGCGGCCCGTGTAGACCGTTTCCACGATCGTGCATGACGTTTATGAAGCTGCGATTGAAACTGGTGACAGGAGGCTGTGTTGTCCGACGCCCGTACCCTCGATGACATTGGATCCGTTGCCGGCAAGCGCGTGCTCGTCCGCGTCGACCTCAACGTGCCCATGAAGGACGGTGCCGTGTCCGACGACGCGCGCCTCATCGCCATCAAGCCGACGGTGACGGAGCTCGCCGACAAGGGCGCCAAGGTGATCCTGCTGGCCCACTTCGGCCGGCCGAAGGGCGAGCGTGTACCGGACATGTCGCTGGCGCCGGTGGTGGGCGCACTCGGTGAGACGCTTGGGCGCGAGGTCGCCTTTGCCTCCGACTGCGTCGGCGACCCGGCCGCCGAGGCGATCGCGAAACTTCCCGACGGTGGCGTGCTGGTTCTGGAGAACACGCGCTACCACAAGGGCGAGGAGAAGAACGACGCCGCGTTCGCCGACCAGCTCGCCGCGAACGGGGATATCTACGTCAACGACGCCTTCTCGGCCGCGCACCGCGCGCATGCCTCCACCGAAGCGATCGCGCACCGCCTGCCGGCCTACGCGGGCCGCTCCATGGAAGCGGAGCTGAAGGCGCTGACGAAAGCGCTCGGCCACCCCAAGCGGCCGGTGATGGCGGTGATCGGCGGGGCGAAGGTCTCGACCAAGATCGACCTTCTGGAGAATCTCGTCGCCAGGGTGGACGTCCTCGTCGTCGGCGGCGGCATGGCCAACACGTTTCTGCATGCGCTGGGGATCGACGTCGGCCACTCGCTGGTGGAGCGCGAGATGGCGCACACCGCGCAACGCATCATGACCGCGGCCGAGCGGGCCGGGTGCGCCATCATGCTGCCCAAGGACGCCATCGTGGCCGAAGCGTTCGAGGCGGACGCCCCGCACCTCCACGTCGGCGTCGACGAAGGCGTCGACCACGACAAGATGATTCTCGACATCGGCGGGCGGACGGTTCACCTCATCAACGAGACGATGGACCGCATGAATACGCTGGTCTGGAACGGCCCTCTCGGCGCGTTCGAGTTGCACCCGTTCGACCGTGGGACGTCCGCTGTCGCCATGCACGCGGCCAAGCGCACGGCGGCGGGAATGCTGTCGGTCGCGGGCGGCGGGGACACGGTGGCGGCCTTGGCGCACGCCCGCGTCGCCGACAAGTTCTCCTATCTGTCGACCGCCGGCGGCGCGTTCCTGGAATGGCTGGAAGGCAAGCCGCTGCCGGGCGTAGACGCTTTGAAGCCGGCCCAATAGGCGCTAAATGTCATATTCAGAATAGATCGCCGAGAGGTTTGAGATGAGTGAGACGTTGCAGGACATCGCTTCGGCCATGATGGCGGAGGGTCAGGGTATCCTGGCGGCCGACGAGTTCGACTGGCACAATCCAGAAGCGGTTCGACCAGATCGGTGTCGAGAACACCGAGGCGAATCGTCAAGCCTATCGTGAGCTGCTCTTCACCGCCGACGACGCGATGAAGAACTATGTTTCGGGCGTCATCCTGTTCGACGAGACCCTGCGCCAGTCGACCCGCGACGGGCGTCGGTTCGCCGAGGTCATCAAGACGGCGGGCGCGGTGCCGGGGATCAAGGTCGATGCCGGTGCCAAGCCGCTGGCGGGATTCCCGGGCGAGAAGGTGACCGAGGGGCTCGACGGTCTGCGCGGGCGCCTGGAAGAGTACCACAAGCTCGGCGCCCGCTTTGCCAAATGGCGCGCCGTGATCGACATCGCCCCGGCCGAGAATCTGCCCACGCCCGGCGCCATTGCGATCAACGCCCACGCCCTGGCCCGCTACGCCGCGCTCTGCCAGGAGAACGGCATCGTGCCGATCGTGGAGCCGGAAGTGATCATGGACGGCCCCAACTCCGGCCATGACATCGCCACCTGCTACAGGGTGACCGAGCTGACGCTGAACATGGTGTTCGACGAGCTCTACGCGCAGCGCGTCGACCTGACGGGCATGATCTTGAAGCCGAACATGATCGTCCCTGGCCAGAACGGGCCGCAGGTCTCTCCGCGCGAGGTGGCCGAGCAGACCATCGCCTGCCTGAAGGCGACGGTGCCGGCGGCGGTGCCGGGGATCGCCTTCCTCTCCGGCGGCCAGTCGGACGAGCTGGCGACGGAGCATCTGGCGATCATGAACCAGATCGGCGGCTTCCCGTGGAAGATGACCTTCTCCTACGGCCGGGCGCTGCAGCAGTCCTGCCTCAAGGCGTGGGGCGGCAAGACCGAGAACGTCGCCGCTGGGCAGGCTGCGTTCACGCATCGCGCCAAGATGAACGGGCGCGCCGCGCTCGGGAGCTGGCGTGTTGAGGACGAGCGCGAAGCCGCGTAAGGCCGGCCGGCGACGCACGTGGGGTGACAACGAATGCAACGGCTGATCCTCACTGCGTCCTCGGACCTCTCCCCGGAGAGCCTGGCGGCCGTGCTGGCCGTGGGGGACATCGCCGCCGTCGTGTTCGATGGCGCCGGTGCGCCCGCCGCGCTCGTGGAGGCGGCGCAGAATGCAGGCGCCGCCGCCCTCCTGACGCGTGACCTTGCCGCAGGCGGCAACCCCTGGCCGCTGCCGAGCGAAGCCGACGGGGCGCACCTCGCCGGCGACTTCGCCGCACAATGCGCGGCGATCGGGCGTCGGCCGGAAGGCGTGACGGTGGGCGGCAGCGCCGATTCGCGGCACGAGGCCATGGCCCTAGGCGAAGCCGGGTCGGATTATGTATGGTTCGGGACGACGGCAACGCTTTCGGAGTTGGCGGCGGAGATGGCCTGCTGGTGGCAGCCCTCTTCGAGATTCCGGCCGTCCTCGCAGGACCGGCGGACGATTCCGCTCTGGCCCTGATGATCGCGACACGTGTGGAGTTCATCGCGGTGAATGTGTTTGAGTTGACCGATCCGGCTGGCCGTGCGGCGGCCATCAACGCCCTGTTGCGAGAAGGCGCCGTAACATCGTGACGCGCTGGGGGGTGGCGTTCGCTTGCCTGCTGGTGGCGACGTCGATGGCGGGCCCCGGGCTGGCGCAGTCGCCGACGCCTTTGCAGTTGCCGGCACCACCGGGATCGCCGACACCACTGGGATCGCCGCCGCTGTCGCAATCACCGGCCGCCGCGCAGAGCGGGGAGCCGGAGGCTGAGCCGTCCGGCGGGGCGCTCGGCCGCATCGGCCGCTTCACGGGACGGATGACGAATTGTGTGACCGACGGCGTCACCGGAACGGTGCGCGGTCTGGGCGGCCTGGTGCCGAGTTTCGGACGCGGAAGCGACGAGGGCGCGGGGCCGATGGTTCTCGCCCCGGCGCGCCCGGCCCAGCCGGCGGAGCTGACGCCGGGCGCCGGTGCGGCCGCGCCCACGGGTGGCACTGGCACGGCCCCGAGTGCGCCGGCGTCATCCGCGACGCCTGCTCCCGCACGCGCCGCACCGCCACAGTCGAACGTGGCCGGTGCGGCCGCAGCACCATCCGGACCGCTGCGGCTGACGCCGGAACCCGCCGCACCGAGCCGTCCGGCAACCACCGCTCCGACGCGCCGCGCACCCGCGCCGCCCCCTTCCACTCCGCCGCTCGCCCCCGAGCCGGCGGCCCCGCCGGCCACCTCCGCCGCCGTCCCGCAAGCACCCCCGGTTGCCGCCACCGCCACCCGGAGCGAGCCAGCGGCGAGCGATGACGCGCCGCCGAACCCGGACGGTTCCACGCCGTCCACAGCGGAGACTCCGGCGACGGCCGCCACCTCTGCGCCGGATGGGGCCTCGCCGTTCGACGCGGTGGACCGCGCCCTGAACGCCGTCACGCCGGATGCGGCACCTCCAGCCGGCTCGCCGGCCACAGCGCCCAAAGCTGTCGCCGAGACGCACGCCGCCTCGCCGTCCGACGACGCCGCCGAGGGTCGTGAACCGGCTGAGAGCGCCGCCGCGCAGCCCGCGGCGCCCGAGACGGATGCTGCAGCCGGCATGCCGGTCGACGGCGGGAGGGCGCCCGAGGGCATGACGCCCCCTGAGGCGACCGCCGCCACCGACCGAGCCGTCCCCGCCGATCCGTCCACAGACGAGCCGTCTGCCGCATCGGGCGCGGCGGGTGCGGTCGCCGTCGAGGTCCCATCAGCGCCCGCCCCGGATGCTCCGCTCCAGGACGCACCCGCCGTGCGCCAGGCGCAACCGCGAATGGCGGTCGACCGTGCGCCGGCGGGCGATGCTGAAACAGCCGCCGCCATCGCACCCCAGGACGACGCCGGGGTCGCGGCGCCGACGGCAGCCGCCGTCACCGCGACCCCCGGGGCCGAGGTGCCGGCCATTGCTCCGCCCACCGTTGCGGCCGGCGCGTCGGGCACGTCACCCGATAGCGCTGTCGCGACGCCGGAGCCGGCGGCGACCGACGAGCAGCCCGAAGGGGCGCCGCTGGCGGCAGTGGAGGCTATTCCGTCCGCGCCAGACGAAGACGCAACCGGCCAGCGTCCTTCCGGTGACACCGAGGAAGATGCAAACGGTTCCGCCCCGGCGGCCGTGGAGAGCCGCGCCGCCCCGGCCCCAACCGCAGCCGCCCCCGCGACCGACGCACCGGAGGCAGATCCGGCGGTCGCGGCGCGCGATAGCGGGCGCGCCGATCCGCGGAACGATACCGCCCTGCCAGGGGTCGAGAGGGCGCCGGCGCTCGCGATGGAGGTTCCCGCCTCGGCCGACGATGCGCCGGCCGGGCTCGCCGTCCCCCTCGGCGCCCTGGGCCCGGACGCGCCGGAGGACGCCCCGGACGCTGCCACTCCCTTGGATCCTGGCGCCCCTTCCGATGTCGCCGCCGCCGTCGGCAGCGCCGCGCAGGTGCCCGCAACGCCCTCCGAAGCGGCGGCAACTGAAGCGGCGCGTTCGGAGGCCGAGACCACTGCAGAGCCGGCCAATCCCGAGGGCCCGTTCGGCAACGGCGAAGCGCGCCCCGTCGCGGTTATAACGCAGCCGGTGCCCAAAGGCGTGCCGCAGTGGCCGGACGAGGCACTCGCGCGCGTCAATCCCAAGGCGAAGAACGCCAAGCCCCGTTACCTGCCGCTGCCGATGAACTCGCCGCCGGTGGTTCCGCAGCAGGAGGCGCCGGGTGTGGTGGTCTCGTCGGGCTCGCCCTACACGGGGGCCAGCGTCGGGCCGGGGTTCAACTCCACGCCCGGTGCCGGACCTCACGCTGGCCCACTATGCCTACGGCGCGTATCAGCGCGGCCTCTACGACACGGCGTTCCGCGTGGCGCCTGCGCGGCCGCCGGCGAGGACGAGGCCGCGGCCGCCGCCCTCATCGGCCGTCTCTACGAGGAGGCGAACGGCGTCGCCGCAGGATTTTGCCAAGGCGGCCGGCTGGTACGCGGTCGCCGCCGATCTCGGCTCGACCGAGGCGCGCACGCGTCTCGCCGCGAATGCTGATCGATCGGCCGCGGCGTACCGCAGGACTCGGCCGCGCGCGGCGGACGTGTTCGAGGCGGCGGCCGAGGCCGGCTCGGTCGAGGCGGCCGAGAGCCTGGCGCTGATGTTCATCAAGGGCGAGGGCCGCGCGCCCGATCCCGAGGCGGCGTTTCGCTACATGCGCCGCCGCCGAGGGCGGGAAGGCCGCAGGCGCAGTATGCCGCTGGCGCTGATGTACGAGGAGGGCCGCGGCACACCGCCCGACGACGAATTGGCGACGCTCTGGTACGGCCGTGCGGCGGAGAACGGCGACGCGGCGGCGATGCTCACCTACGCGACGCGCCTCTTCAACGGCATCGGCGCGGCGGCGGACGAGCCGACGGCGGCCTACTACCTCGGCGCCACGGCCCGGCGCGGCCTGCCGGTGGCGATGAACCGTTACGCGCGCGTTCTCGCCAACGGCCGGGGCGTCGGATCCGGACCCGGTCGAGGCGATCAAGTGGCACCTGATCGCGCGCGAGGCCGGCATCTCCGACTTCTACCTCGACGGCTATCATGGGCGCGGCCGACGGCAAAAGACGTGGCCGAAGCGCGCCGCCGGGCCGCGGCGTTCATGCGGCGATAGCGGCCCAGCCTTGCGGATCGCTTGCAGCCTGTGGTTTTCGGAGCCGGTACGCTCGCGGGCGGGTGGCTCTGTCGCGGCGATCACGCTCGCTCGGGTAGCCTGCTGCCCCGGCGCTTTCGCCTTTCAGGAACGGTCATGAAGATCAACGGCAACGAAATTCGCCCCGGCAACGTGCTGGAGCATCAGAACTCCCTTTGGGCCGCGGTGAAGGTCCAGCACGTGAAGCCGGGCAAGGGCGGCGCCTTCGCTCAGGTGGAGCTGAAGAACCTGCTCGACGGCCGCAAGCTCAACGAGCGCTTCCGCTCGGCCGATACGGTGGAGCGCGTGCGGCTGGAGCAGAAGGACTTCCAGTACCTCTACAAGCAGGGCGACCAGCTCGTGTTCATGGACAACGATCACCTACGAGCAGCTCGAGCTGGCCGAGGATTTCGTCGGCGAGCGGTCCGCCTTCCTGCAGGACGGCATGACGGTCACCGTGGAGATCTACGAGGAGAAGCCCATCGGCATCACGCTGCCGCAGCTCGTGACCTTGGAAATTACCGAGGCCGACGCCGTGGTGAAGGGACAGACGCAGTCGTCGTCCTACAAGCCGGCGGTGCTGGAGAACGGCGTCAAGGTGATGGTGCCGCCGTTCGTCGGCGCGGGCGAGAAGATCGTCGTCGACACCGAAGAGATGGCTTACGTCCGCCGCGCCGACTGACCAGATCCACCGCCGGGCGCACTGACGGCACCGCCGCGCCGGCGGGTGATCGCCCCGCTGCGCCGACCGAGCCCCGCCGCCGTTCGCCCTTCAAGACGGTCAGGGCACTCCGGCGGGATCCGCACCCCGCCCCGGCACCGGCTGCCGGCCCGTCTCACGCCGAAGCCCGGCCCGGCTGCGCGCGGCGTCGGACCTCGCCGGGCGCCGCAATCCGTGGCAGATGAGGGCGCGCCCCGCGCCGGGCCGCCCGACGAACGACAAGGATGTTATGGCCCGCTCCGCGCTCCTCAACGTGATGGTGGCCGCTGCCGACAAGGCCGGCCGCTCCCTCGCCCGCGACTTCGGCGAGGTCGAGAACCTCCAGGTCTCAAGAAAGGGCCCGGCGGACTTCGTCTCCAAGGCCGACATGCGGGCCGAGGAGATCGTCTACCGCGAGCTCTCCAAGGCGCGTCCCTCCTACGGCTTCCTGGGCGAGGAGGGCACGCGCGCGGACGGGGACGGGCAGCACCGCTGGATCGTCGACCCGCTCGACGGCACCACCAACTTCCTGCACGGCGTTCCGCTCTTCGCGGTCTCCATCGCGCTGGAGCGGCAGGGCGATCTGGTGGCCGGCGTCATCTACAACCCGGTGATGGATGAGCTCTACGTCGCCGAGAAGGGGAGCGGGGCCTACATGAACGACCGGCGCCTGCGGGTGTCGGGCCGCTCGGACTTGGCGGACTGCCTCATCGGCACGGGGTTGCCGTTCATGGGACACGGCAATCAGGTCCGCACCCTGGCGCGAGCTGCAGCCGCTGTTCGGGCGGGTGGCCGGGATCCGGCGGCCAGGTGCCGCAGCGCTCGATCTCGCGTGGACGGCGGCGGGCCGCTACGATGGCTTCTGGGAACACGACCTGAAGCCGTGGGACATGGCGGCCGGAATCGTCCTGGTGCGCGAGGCCGGCGGCTTCGTCGACCGACGCGTCGGGGCGGGACAAGTTCTTCGAAACCGTCGTCCATCGTGGCGGGCAACGAGCAGGTCCACCGGGCGCTTCTGAAGGTGGTCGCGGAGGCCGGGCCGGCCAAAGTCGGCCCGCGCTCATAAGGCGTTCAGCTTCGTTTGCCACTAAGGTGTTGAGGGCCGGCGCGGATGCGTGTGTCGGCCGCGATCCGCGGTTTTGAGATCGCCGCAAACTCGGCTAAAGCGAGGCCCTATGGCGCGCAATAAGGACCCGTACAAGCTGTCGAGCCCGCAGGTCTACCTGTGGCGCATGATGCTGTTCGTCATCTCGTGCGCGTTCCTCCTCTTCATCCAGTTCGAGACCGTGGCCGCGTCGTTCATGGCGAACCCGGTGCTCAACGGCGTGATCATCGCGGTGGGCGTCTTCGGCATCGTTCTGGCGGTGCTGATGGTGATGCGCCTGTTCCGCGAGATCGCCTGGGTCAACCGCTTCCGCACCGGTCAGCCGCCCGGGCGCACGCCCGCCGATCCTTCTGGCGCCGATGGCGACGCTGTTGCGCGACGGTGTGGACGAGACGGTGATGAGCGCCGTCACCATGCGCGCGATGCTCGACACCATCGGCACGCGGCTCGACGAGAAGCGCGACATCCTGCGCTACATCATCGGCCTTCTGGTGTTCCTGGGCCTTCTGGGCACCTTCTACGGCCTGCTGCAGACGGTCGGCTCGGTCGGCGCGACCATCCAGTCGCTGGACATGTCGTCGGGCGATTCCTCGCTCGTGTTCCAGAACCTGAAGTCCGGGCTGGAGGCGCCGCTGGTCGGGATGGGCACGGCGTTCTCGTCATCGCTGTTCGGTCTGACCGGTTCGCTGGTCGTGGGCTTCCTGGACCTGCAGGCGGGCCAGGCGCAGAACCGCTTCTACACCGAGCTGGAGGACTGGCTGTCGACGTTGACGGACATCGTCGACGACCTGGAGGCCTCGGCGATGTCGCAGGTGGCGCTGGACCTGCAGCACGCTGTGGAGCGGCTGTCGCAGGTGCTCGGATCGTCCCAGTCGGGCGGCGACGGACCGGCAGACCGCCAAGGCGCTGGGCACGCTCGCCGAGGGCATCCAGGCGATCGTCAAGAACACGCGGCGTGAGCAGAAGGTCCTGATCGACTGGGCCGAAGCGCAGGGCGCACAGAACGAGCGGATCGAGGAGCTTCTGGTGCGGTTGAACCGAGCGCTCGAGGCCGACGAGCGCGCCTGAGGCGCCAACACTCTGAACGGGGGCTTCGATGCCGCTAGTGCAACGCCGCCGCGAGGTCCGGGCCGACTACTGGCCCGGCTTCGTGGACGCGATGGCGACGCTCTTGCTCGTCATCATCTTCCTGCTGTCGCTGTTCATGCTGTCCCAGTTCTTCCTCAGCCAGGAGCTGTCGGGGCGGGAGACGGCGCTGCAGCGTCTGAACGCGCAGATCGCCGAGCTGTCGGACCTCCTGGCGCTGGAGCGGGCGGGCAACACCGAGCAGGAGGACGAGGTCGTCGGCGATGAGCGCCAGCCTCGACGCGCTGAAGGCGCAGCGCGACCAGCTTCAGGGCATCATCGCCGGCGGCGACGAAAACGACGCGGCTGTCAACGCCGAAGTCGCCGCGCTGCGCACGCAGCTGGAGGAGGAGCAGGCGTTGGGTGCGGACGCGCTGTCGCGTGTGGCGCTGCTGAACCAGCAGCTGCGCGCGCCTGCGCCAGCAGATCGCCGCGCTGGAGGAGGCGCTCGAGGCGTCCGAGCGTGCAGGGCGAGGAGAGCCAGACGCAGCTCGCCGATCTCGGCCGCCGCCTCAACGTGGCGCTCGCCGAGCGGGTGCAGATCCTCAACCGCTTCCGGTCCGACTTCTTCGGCCGCCTGCGCGACATCCTGGCGGAGCGCTCCGGCATCGAGGTCGTCGGCGACCGCTTCGTGTTCCAGTCCGAGGTGCTGTTTCCGTCCGGCTCCGACGCGCTCAACGCGGCCGGCCAGCGAGGAGCTGGCGACCCTTGCGCGCGAGCTGATCGACCTCAACGCGGAGATCCCCGACGATATCGATTGGGTGTCTGCGGGTGGACGGGCACACGGATGCGCGGCCCATCTCCGGCGGGCGCTTCTCGTCCAACTGGGAGCTGTCGGCGGCGCGCGCCATCTCGGTGGTGCAGTACCTCATCGAGCAGGGGGTGCCGCCGCAGCCGCCTGGTCGCGGCCGGCTTCGGCGAGTTCAACCCGCTGGTCGACGAGGAGACGCCCGAGGCCTACGAGCGCAACCGCCGCATCGAACTGAAGCTGACCGAGCGATAGTCCCGGCACGGCCCGTTGGGGTGCGGGCGGGTCAAGGGCGCGAAGCGGGCGAAGCCTTTACCCTTGACCCGCCCGCAGCGCGACCGAGGCTGGACCAGGTGTTCAGAGCAGATGGCCGCCCCTTCGGCGGCCATCTGCTCTGAACACCTGCCGGTCGGCGAGACGGGGGAGCGCGAGGGGGAACACCCTCGCTGCAGCGGTTCCACGCACCAAGACGCAACGGCTCTTGCGCCAGGTTTGGGCCCCGCGCTCAGTGCCCACCCATGCGAGAAAACGCATTGATCACGACCACCCCAGCGAGGATGAGCCCGATCCCGGTGAGGGCGGCTGC
The DNA here is from genome assembly GCA_963771975.1 of uncultured Alphaproteobacteria bacterium. GTDB lineage: Bacteria > Pseudomonadota > Alphaproteobacteria > Rhizobiales > Amorphaceae > Acuticoccus. The sequence continues at coordinate 443,721 of CAVYVL010000007.1, forward strand.
GTCGAGCTGCTCGCCGAAGCGGAGCCACGCGATGAGGGAGATGAGCACGATGCCGAGGCCGGACCAGATGGCGTAGGCGATCCCGGTGGGCAGGATGCGCATCGGCACGGACAGGCAGGCGAAGCAAATGATGTACCCGACGACCGTGATGATCGTGGGGACCGTCCGTGTGAGGCTGTGTGAGCGCGACAGGGCCAGCGTCGCGATGACTTCGGCGACCACGGCGATGGTGAGGAAGGCGTAGGCTTTGAAGGCACCGTCTCGTGGTGCGCCACCGCCACGGCGTGCGTCAATCCACGAGGCGGCGGGGCAGGGCCGCGTCTACTGGGCCGGGAAGGCGCCTGCTCGTCCCGAACTGCAGCTCCGCGAGCCGCTGCGTAGACGCCGCCGCGCTGGGAGAGCTCAGCGTGCGTCCCCCTATCGACGATGTGGCCGTCCTCCAGCACCAGGATGGGTCGGCCTTGACCACGGTGGCCAGGCGGTGGGCGATGACGAGGGTGGTGCGATCGACCATCAGCGCGTCCAGGGCGGCCTGGATGTGGGCCTCGCTCTCGGCGTCGAGGCTGGAGGTCGCCTCGTCGAGCAGCAGGATCGGCGCGTCCTTGAGGATCGCGCGGGCGATGGCGATGCGCTGCCGCTGCCCGCCCGACAAGGTGATGCCGCGCTCGCCGACGACGGTGTCGTAGCCGTCGGGCAGCTGCATGACGAAGCGGTCGACGTAGGCGGCCTTGGCGGCGTGGATGCACCTCGGCGTCGCTGGCGTTCGGACGGCCGAGACGGATGTTGTCGGCGATCGATGCGGCGAGGATGGTGGTGTCCTGCGGCACCAGGGCGATGCGCTGGCGCAGGGCGCCGAGGTCGGCCTCTCGCACGTCGACCCGTCGACCCGCACGGCGCCGGCAGCGTGTCGTAGGCGCGGCCGATGAGCTGGAAGATGGTCGTCTTGCCGGCACCGGACGGGCCGACCAGGGCGACGGTGCGCCCCGGCTCGATGGTGAAGCTGACGTTTTCGAGAACCCGCCGGTTCGGCTCGGTGGGGTAGGCGAGCGAGACGGCCTCGAACGCGAGCGGTGCCCTTGGCAGTCTGCGGGGGACGGCACGGCGGGTCGGCGGGCGAGGCGACGTCAGGCTCCTCGGCGGCGAGGGCCGAAAGCCGCTCGGCCGCGCCCGCGGTCTGCGCAATGTCGCCCCAGACCTGGCTGAGTTCGCTGAGGGCGCCGGCGGCGAACAGCGCGTAGAGCACGAACTGGCCCAGCGCGCCGGCCGTGAGGGTGCCGCGCAGCACCTCCTGCGCGCCCATCCACAGGACCCCGACGATCGCCGAGAAGACGATGAAGATGACGACGGCGGTGAGTGCGGCGCGGGCGGCGGTTGCGCTCCGGGCGGCGCCGAAGGCCTCCATCGCACCGTCGCGATAGTGTTTCGTCGTGCGCGTCTCGGCGCCGAAGGACTGCAGCATGCGCACCGCGCCGATGGCCTCGGTGGCGTAGGCGGAGATGGCGGCGAGCTTGTCCTGCGCGGCGCGGGACTTGCGGCGCACCCGCCGGCCCACCGCGACGAGCGGCAGCACCAGGATCGGGATTGCCGCCAGCGCGGTGCCCGAAAGCGTGGGGCTGGTGGCCGCCATCATCGTCATGGCGCCGACGAACATCAGGAGGTTGCGCAGCGCCACCGACGCGGTGGAGCCGACGGCGGCTTTGATCTGCGTGGTGTCGGCGGTGAGGCGGGAGACGATCTCGCCTGACAGCGTGCGGTCGAAATAGCCCGGCGACAAGGTCATGACGCGGGCGAACACGTCGGACCGGACGTCGGCGACGACGCGTTCGCCCAGGGTGATGACGAGGTAGAGCGGCGCGGAGGAGGCGACGGCGAGCCCGCCGGCGACGGCGATCAACATCGCGAAGTAGGTGTCGATGAAGCCCGCGTTCTCGGCACCGAAGCCGTGATCGATCATGCGGCGCACGGCGAGCGGGACGGCGAGGGTGGCGCCGGTCGCGGCGAGCATGGCGACGAAGGCGGCGAGGAGCCGCGTCTTGTAGCGCAGGGCGTACGGCAGCAGGAACCGCAGCGGCGCAAGGCGCACGCGGGGCTTCGGGCTGCTGGCAGGAGGGGGGGGCGATGGCGCGCGCGATTGCATGGGGTTTCAGAACCGTTTGAGCTCGCCGAAGTCAATGCGGTTTGACCGCTTGCATGGAGCGGACCGAAGGTTTAGATCCTTGCGGATTCCCGGGATCGGCAAAGTGGACGGTGGCGCGGCGCATGCGAGCGCGTCCCATACCGCGACAGCGTCCCGCCGCAACCGAATGAGGCGAGCCATGAAAAAGGAACTTCACCCGGACTACCATCCGGTCACTGTCGTGATGACGGACGGCACCGAGTATGTCACGCGCTCTTGCGCCGGCAGCTCGGGCGACCGCATCGCGCTGGACATCGACCCGCGCACGCATCCGGCGTGGACCGGCGGTCAGACGACGCTGCTCGACCGCGGCGGCCGCATCTCCCGGTTCAAGAGCAAGTTCAAGGGCATTCCGGGCGCGTAACCGGCCACGGGCGCCTCGGCGCCCGGCTGGTTCGGCGGGGCTTCCGGGCTCCGCGCCGGGAATACGACGGGCAGCTGCGCTGCCGCAGGAGCATCCCGCGCCCGACGGCGCAGGGTGCTTTTTGCGTGTTGGGCCGCGCCATTTTGCGTCAGGCCGCCGTCGCAGGGCCGCCCGCTCGCGGCGGCGATGCGGCGCCTGCGCGCGTTCCGTGGCGGACGCGCCGCGCGAGGCGTGGCGGCTCAGAGGACGGCATGACCGCGCGGCCTCCAAGCTCGCCAGCGGCACCCGCGCGCCGTCGAGCTGAAGCGCGATGCCGGTGGCCTTGACCGTGCCCGCCGCCGTCACCGCGTCGAAGTCCGGGAGGGCGAGGGCGGTCAGATCCAGCACGTCGCCATCGCCGAAATCGACGATCGCCGCGCCCGTCGCCCTGCAACTGCGGCACGCCCTGGCGCGGGACAGCGCCTGCACCGGGACCCGCCGCCGCCGAGTGGTCCGAAACATGTCGGACCACTCGCAGCCATCGCAATCCCTCAGGCGGTGGTCTTGCGGTTCTGGCGGTTCTCGATGAGGTCGTCGACCACCTGCGGCTCGGCGAGCGTCGACGTGTCGCCCAACGCGCCGTAGTCGTCCTCGGCGATCTTGCGCAGGATGCGGCGCATGATCTTGCCCGAGCGCGTCTTCGGCAGCCCCGGCGCCCACTGGATGAGGTCCGGCTTGGCGATCGGACCGATCTCGGAGCGCACGAAGTCCGACAGCTCCTTCTTCAGCGCGTCGGACGGCTCGCGGTCGCCCATCAAGGTCACGTAGCAGTAGATGCCCTGGCCCTTGAGGTCGTGCGGGTAGCCGACCACGGCCGCCTCGGAGACCGCCTCGTGTGCGACCAGCGCGGACTCGATCTCGGCAGTGCCCATGCGGTGGCCGGAGACGTTCAGCACATCGTCGACGCGGCCGGTGATCCAGTAGTAGCCGTCCTCGTCCCGCCGGCAGCCGTCGCCGGTGAAGTATGTGCCGGGGTACTGCTGGAAGTAGGTGTCCATGAAGCGCTGGTGATCACCCCAGACGGTGCGCATCTGCCCCGGCCACGACTTCTTGATGACGAGGACGCCCTCGGCCTTGCCGTCGAGCTCCTCGCCCGTCGCGGGGTCCAGCACCGCCGGCTCGATGCCGAAGAACGGCGTGGTGGCCGAGCCCGGCTTCATCGGCGTGGCGCCGGGGAGGTTGGTGATGAGGTGGCCGCCGGTCTCGGTCTGCCACCAGGTGTCGACGATGGGGCAGCGCTTGTCGCCGACGACCTCGTGGTACCAGCGCCAGGCCTCCGGGTTGATCGGCTCGCCCACCGTGCCGAGGATCCGCAGCGAGGAGCGATCGTGCTTCTTCACGATCTCCTCGCCCTTGCCCATCAGAGCGCGGATGGCGGTCGGCGCGGTGTAGAAGGTGTTGACCTTGTGCTTGGCGACGACGGCCCAGAAGCGGCCCGGCGTCCGGGTAGGTCGGCACCCCCTCGAACATCAGCGAGATGGCTCCGTTCGCGAGCGGGCCGTAGACGATGTAGGTGTGCCCGGTGACCCAGCCGACGTCGGCGGTGCACCAGTAGACCTCGCCGGGCTTGTAGTCGAACGTGAGCTGGTGGGTCATGGCGGCGAAGACCATGTAGCCGCCGGTGGTGTGGACGACGCCCTTCGGCTTTCCGGTGGAGCCGGAGGTGTAGAGGATGAAAAGCGGATCCTCGGCGTTCATCTCGGCGGGCGGGCATTCGGCGGAGACGCCGGCCTCCATCTCCTCCAGCCAGACATCGCGGTCCGCGTTCCAGGCGACATCGGCGCCGGTGCGCTTCACCACGAGGCACTTCACGCTGGCATCGCAGTGCTTGAGCGCCGTGTCGGCGTTGGCCTTGAGGTTGGTGGTGCGCCCGCCGCGGGGGGCACCGTCGGCGGTGACGAGCACCTTGGCGCCGCTGTCGTTGATGCGGTTGGCGAGGCTGTCGGGCGAGAAGCCGGCGAACACCACCGAGTGGATGGCCCCGATGCGCGCGCAGGCGAGCATCGCGTAGGCCGCCTGCGGGATCATCGGCAGGTAGATGACGACGCGGTCGCCCTTCTCCACGCCCATCTTCTTGAGGACGTTGGCGAATTCGGCAGACGTGCCCGTACACCTCACGGTACGTGATGTGCTGGGCCTCGGCGTCGGGCTCGTCGGGCTCGAAGAGGATCGCCGTCTGGTCGCCGCGCTCCTCGAGATGGCGGTCCAGGCAGTTCGCGGCGGCGTTGAGGGTGCCGTCCTCGAACCATTTGATGGAGACGTCGCCGTAGGTGTAGTCGACGTTGCGAATGGTCTTGAACGGCTTGATCCAATCGATCCGCTTGCCTTCCTGCGCCCAGAACGCGTCGGGATTTTCGACCGATGCGGCGTACATCTCCTCGTATTTGTCCTTGTCCACGTGCGCAGCGGCGGCAATGGACGCAGGAACCGGAATTGTATCGCTCATGAACGTTTCCTCATCTGACTGACCCGCAACGGTTCGCGCCGTGGGGCTTCTCTTGCGTGGGGTTATGACGCCGCAGGTGCAGCGTCCACAACGCTCCGGCGCGGTCCAGGCTTGTTTGGCGGATCATTGCGTAAACACACGCCGCCGTCTCGTGAACGCCGGTAAAAAGTTAACCTGGGGCTCGCTGGCGGCGCGGATCGTCGAGCACAGGCCCCATCGCCTCGTTCGTTCGACGGACACCGGCGCAACCGGCCTCGGTGCTTGGCGTGCAACATGCTCCTATGGTTCAAGGTTAGCACATGACCATTTGGAGCCATCGATGCCCATCGTAAACCGTTTCGCGGACCTCGCCGACGAGATCACCGCCTGGCGCCGTGACCTGCACGAGAATCCCGGAGCTCGGTTACGACACCGTCCGCACCGCCGGCGTGGTGGCCGAGCGGCTCAAGGAGTTCGGCTGCGACGAGGTGGTGACGGGCCTCGGTCGCACCGGCGTCGTCGGCGTCATCCACGGAAGCGGGACGGGCCCGACGATCGGTCTGCGCGCGGACATGGACGCCCTGCCGATCCTGGAGAAGACCGGCAAGGAATGGAGCTCCAAGGTCGAAGGCACGATGCACGCGTGCGGTCACGACGGGCACACCGCCATGCTCTTGGGCGCGGCGAAGTACCTTGCCGAGACGCGCAAGTTCGCCGGCACCGTGGTGCTGATCTTCCAGCCGGCGGAAGAGGGCGGCGGCGGTGCCAAGGCGATGATCGACGACGGCCTGCTGACGCGCTTCGGCATCGACCGCGTCTTCGGCATGCACAATTGGCCGGGCAGCCGGTCGGCAAGTTCATGATCCGCACCGGAGCCGCAGATGGCCTCGGCCGACCGCTTCACCATCACCGTCGACGGGCTCGGCGGCCATGCCGCGCGCCCGCACCTGTCCTTCGATCCGATCGTCGCGGGCGCGGCCATCGTCACTGCCGCGCAGGCGATCGTCGGGCGCAACGTCGACCCGGACGACCGCGGTCGTCTCGGTGACCACGTTCCACGCCGGCACCGCGGACAACATCATCCCGCAATCGGCGCACCCTCACCGGCACGGTGCGCACCTCGAGCCCGGAGGTGCGCGATCTCGTCGAGGACCGGCTCGGCCAGGTGGTGGAGCAGGTGGGCGGCGCCTACGGTGTCAATGCGACGCTGAAGTACCGGCGCGACTATCCCGTCCTGTCAATCCGGAGGAGGACGCACAGTTCGCCGGCGACGTCGCCGCGATGATCGTCGGCGAGGCGAACGTCGACCGCGACATGGTCCCGACCATGGGCGGCGAGGACTTCGCCTTCATGCTGGAGGAGCGGCCGGGCGCGTTCATCTTCGCCGGGGTGGGCGAGAATGTCGCCAATCTCCACAACGAAAGCTATGACTTCAACGACGAGCTGATCCCGTGTCGGCTGCTCCTATTGGACGCAGCTGGTCGAAACTGCACTCGCCCGGGCAACTTAGACCGGCTATAGGTCTGTCTGGCTCTTGCCGAGTGTTTCGCAATGAGTCAGAGCCATTCCAAATGGGTCGGCTTCACGCCGCGTGAGGCGGGGTCGACGGCCACGGAGGACGCAGTGGAGACGGTCAAGTTCAAGCAGATGGCCGAGGGGGACAGGGACGACTACGTCTTCCTCGAGGAGCATGAGCGGGCGGCAGCTTCGGCCGTGGCCGACCGGCTCTTCGATGGGCTGCACGCGTTGGACAGCGCCCGAGTTCGGCTATCTCGTGACGCGTCTGGAGCACTCGGTCCAGTCCGCGACGCGGGCGTACAGAGATGGCGCGGACGAGGACTGGATCGTCGCCACGTTGCTCCACGATATCGGCGACGTGCTACGCGCCCTATAACCACGACGAGTACGCCGCCGCGGTGCTTCGGCCCTATGTGCGCGAGCAGTGCACCTGGGTCGTGGCGCACCATGGCCTCTTCCAGCGCTACTACTACGCACACCACTTCGGCGGGGACCGGAACGCCCGCAAACGCCACGAAGGGCAGTCCTTCTTCGACGACGCGGTGCTGTTCTGCGACCGCTGGGACCAGACCTCGTTCGATCCCGACTATGAGAGCCTGCCGCTGGAGTTCTTCCGCCCGATGGTGAAGGCGGTGTTCGCGCGCGAGCCGTACCATCCGAGGACCATCGCCGCGGGCGTGCGGTGCCCGCTGGTCGATCCCACCAACGCGGCGCGCCGTCGATCCAAGACCTGACGCGGCGCGGCGTTGCGCCGATGTTCGCGACGCCGGGCTCTGGCTTCTGGAATGACTGAAAGTTCAGTTCCGTTGACGCCAGGCCAGCCCCATGCCAGCCGGCTGTGGCAGACGTGCAACATCAAGCTCCGTTCGCGCGTTCAGCCCTCGGATGACAATGACTGTCGACCATATCGCACATGCCGCCGCCGCAGCGCCCGTAGCCGCGTCTCAAGATCGCCGCCCGGGTCGCCCGGCCCGTTCCGTCACGAGCGGCGCAACGGGCGGGGCGTGGTCCTCGCGCGTTGCATCGCCCTCGGACGGGGCGTTGACCCGCGGCCGGCCCGCCTCAGTTCGGCGCGGGGTCGAAGCGCGTCACGACCGCCTCCAACGACGGCCGATCGCGGTCCGGCGGAGTGAACTGCGGCATGCCGATGTGGATGAAGCCGGCGAACCTTCTCGTCCGCAGGAGCCCGAGCGCCGCGCACGCACTCCGCGTCGTAGGCGATCCACTCGCTGAGCCATTGGCCGCTGTAGCCGAAGGCGTGCGCCGCGTGGATGAGGTTGAGGCACACCGCGCCGGCAGACAGGACCTGCTCCCATTCCGGGATCTTCGCGTGCGGTCCGGCGAGCTCACCACAGCGACCACCAGCGGCGCGCGGGTGAAGCGGCCGCGCTCCTCCTCGAGGTCGCGTTCGACGTTCCGACGCTTCGGCGATCTGCGCGATGGCCTCGCCCGCCGCCGCGCGCGCCTCTCCCGTCGAAGACGATAAAGCGCCAGCGGCGCAAGCTTGCCATGGTCGGGAACGCGCGACGCTGTGGTCAACATTCGCGTCGAGCGTGTTCGCGATTGGGGCCGTCACCGTCGAGAAATGCGGCAGCAGTGGTACGACGCGTTGCCAAATAGTCACGCAGCTCGCGCATCCATGCACTCCTGACAGGATCGGAATCGCTTTACACTCAATGGACCGATGTCGTTGCAATAGGGTATCAACCACGTCAGAGGTTAATGGGTGCGGCCAGCCCGCACGGCCGCGGATGTACGTGGCGCGGCAATTCGAGCGTCGAGGGACACTATGAACCGATGGGCAGCTGCTCTTGGCGGTATCGCGTTCTGTCACGTCCCGCGTCGCCCTCGCCGACGTCCCGGTTCCAAAGCCCCACCCCAGCACGAAACCTCGCCGCCTCCGCCGATCCACAGTCTGCCATCCAACAGATGATGGGTGCGATCCGACTACCGCGCTTCCGCCGGATCTAACGCCTACGCCCCATCCGCCCTCCACCGGCGCAGAGCTTCGACCGGACGTCGGCGGCGAGGTCGCCCTCTACCTCGTCGGTAAGCTCTCGCAGGCCTCAGGGCCCGATCGGAAACGGCGTCACCTGGCGCGTCTACGCGACGGGCCGCCCATTTCGGGACAACTCCCGCTGGTCGAAGAAGGTCACCGGCGGCGATCTCGAGCTGCGCCTGAAGCCGGGCCGTTACATCGTCCACGCGAGCTACGGGCGCGCCGCGGTCTCGCGCACGATCGATCTCTAGAAGCCCGTCACCTCCGAGACGATCGTGCTCAATGCGGGCGGACTGCAGCTGGCCGCCGTTCTCGACGAGAGCGACCAGCCGGTCTCCCAGGATACCGACTTCGAGCTCTATATGGTCGAGGAGCGACGATCGCGTTCTTCTCGGTGACATCCGTGCCGGCGCCATCGCGCGCCTTCCGGCCGGCGTCTATCATGTCGTCAGCCGCTACGGCGGCCTCAACGCCGTCCGCAGCGCGGACGTCACCGTCGACGCTGGCAAGTTGACGCGGGTGTCTCTGCGCCACGCCGCCGGCAAGTCCGCCTCAAGCTCGTCCGCGACAACGGCGGCGAAGCGCTCGCCAACACCGCCTGGACCGTCTACGCCGACGATGGCCAGCCGATCTACGAGCGGGTCGGCGCCCATGCCAGCATCACGCTCGCCGCCGGCCGGTATGAGGTGGTTGCCCAGCACCGTGACGTCGAGTTCCGACGCTCCTTCACGGTCCGCTCCGGCGACGAGTCCGACGTGGTCGTCCGCGCCACCCGCCTCTAGAGCGCCCACGTCCAAGTCGCATCCGCTCGCCGCGCGCACCGCACGCCAAGGCATCGCGTTGGACCGTCATAAGCGCCCTTCACCGTCGCCGGCGACCCGGCACCCCGCCAGTCGCCTCGCTAGCGTTCCAATCAACCCGCCGGTCCACCGCGCGGGCGTGCGCGGACCGGCGCATGACGGGGTGTTGATCGGAGCGCCTCGTTCGGGCAGCGTGGCAGCCGTGTCCTGTCCGGCGCTTCCTGCCGGCCCATCCGCCGGGATGGCGGACCAACCCAGGAGAGTGCGGTGAACAAGACCGAGATGGCCAAGCTCGAGGCCTATATGCGTCGCAGTTCGGCAACGACACCATCAGCGTCCGCCCGCAGGTCCCGAAGGACGACTTCGGCCGAGGTCTATATCAAGGACGAGTTCGTCGGCGTGCTGTACCGCGACGAGGACGAGGGCGAGCTGTCGTGGAACTTCACGATGGCGATCCTTGAAATGGACGTCGAGGGCGCCTGATGCCCCTCTACCGGCTCGACGGCATCGAGCCGGAGTCCATCCCGACACGTGGATCGCGCCGACGGCGGTGCTGATCGGCCGTGTCCGGCTGAAGGCGGGCGCGTCCGTGTGGTACGGCGCGGTTCTTCGCGGCGACGACGAGTGGATCGAGGTGGGCGAGGACTCGAACGTGCAGGACAATGCGTTTGCCACACGTCGATGGGCGCGCCGCTGACCATCCGATCGGACGTACCATCGGCCACAAGGCGATGCTGCACGGGTGCACGCGTGGGCGATGGAGCCCTCGTCGGCATGAACGCGGTGGTGCTCGACCATGCGGTGATCGGCGACCACGCTCTCGTCGGGGCGCAGGCGCTGGTGGCGGAGGGCAAGGTCGTGCCGGAACGGACGCTCGCCCTCGGTGCGCCGGTGAAGTTCGTCCGGGAGCTGTCCGATGCGAGGTGGAGGGCCTGCGAGGGTCGGCCGCCAGCTACTGCGCCAACTGGCGACGCTTCGCCGCCGGTTGCGAACCGGGTTGAGCGACCCATTTCTGCTCGCCCATGACCCGATCAAGCGCCGCGGCCGAGCCGGCATGACCCGCGTCCCGCGCATCCGCGCCAATCGAAACGCCACAATCTCCTGACGGTGACGACGCGTCCCGCCCCGACGACAGGCCGTCGCACCCGTGGCGTTACGGCGCCCGCAGCGTCGCGGCCGCACCGCCGCCGCAGGCGCCGCGTCCCAGCCCCCGCCAGCCGGCGGCGCGAACCGGCGCTGATGCTTCCGGGCTCGGTCGTGGCGATGGTCGTCCATCATCGCCGTGGTGCAGCTCGCGCGCTCCCGCTCGACCCGCAGCAGGACCTCCTCAGTCAGCTCTGGTTCGCCTTCATTCCGGCGCGGTACGCGACGACTTCTTCGCGCTTCCCGGGTGGCATCGCGGGGGATCTGTGGACGTTCGTCACCTACGCGCTGCTGCACGGGTCGTGGGTTCACCTTCTCACCAACGCGGTGTGGCTGGTCGCCTTCGGCAGCGCCGTGGCGCGCCGCTTCGGGCCGCTGCGGTTCTGGCTGTTTTCGGCGGCCGCGGCGGCAGGCGGCGCATCGCTCCACCTTGCGCTGCACTTCGGCGACCCGATCCCCGTGGTCGGTGCGTCCGCGGCGATTGCCGGGCAGATGGCCGCCGCCGCGCGCTTCGTATTCGACGCGGGCGGTCCCATGGTCCTGCGCCGCGGCGGCGACGACAGTGCCTTCCGCCGCCCCGCCCGCAGCCTCGTCGACACCTTCCGCAACCGCAGCGCGATGATCTTCATCCTCGTGTGGTTCGGCATCAATCTCGCGGTTGGGCTGGGCAGCTCCGTCAGCGGCGGCCTCGCGATCGCCTGGGAGGCCCATATCGGCGGCTTCCTGGTGGGCCTGCTGCTATTCCGCTTTTTCGACCCGGTGTCGCCACGTTGATCTCTGGTCAGTCCGCTAAAATTGTGTGACCCTCGGCAGACGGGCGGCAATCGGAGGCGAACAACGATGACTGTAAAGGCGATTCTTAAGGAAAAGGGCGGGGATGTCTTCTCGATGTCTCCGGAGACGACTTTAGCAGAGGTTGCGCGAGAGCTATCCACCCGGAAGATTGGTGCGTTGCTGATCATGGACGATGGTCGACTGGCCGGGCATCCTTGTCCGAGCGCGATATCGTGCGCCAGATCGCGGCGTCCGGCGCGGAGGCGCTGCAGGTGCCGGCGTCGTCGGTCATGACGCAAACCGTGGAGACCGCCGCGCCCGACGACCTGATCGACGACGTGATGACGCGCATGACCAAGTCGCGCTTCCGCCACATGCCGGTGGTGGTGGACGGCAAGGTGGTGGGCCTGATCTCGATCGGTGACGTCGTGAAGCGTCGGATCGAGGCGGCGGTGCGCGAGCGTGACGAAATCCGCGACTACATCATGTCCACCTGAACTTGGCTGAGTCCGGTCGCGGCCTGGCGCCGGGCTGGACCGCCGGCGGCCATGAGCCGTCGCCCGAGACCGCGCCGAAGGACCAGCCGTGCTGAAAGACTACCTCGGACACTTCGCGAACGGGCGGCTCGGTCGGCGACGCTATGTCGGCCTGTGGCTGGGGATCATCGGATTTCTCATTCTCGCGATGCTGCTGGTCCTCGTGGCCGTCGGCGTTGGCGTGGGCCTCGCGGAGGGCGAGCTTGCCGACCTTCCGGACCGGGTCGCCGCCGAGCTGGGATTCCCGGCGATCGCGGTGCTCATCGCGCTCGCGCTGGTGGCGATGGTCGCCAACCTCAACATCGTGGCCAAACGCGCGCGTGATACCGGGCTACCGGGGTGGCCTGTGGCGGTGGTCTATCTCCTCGTTTCGGGCGGCGGCTCACAGGCGGGCGAAAGCGGGAGCGTCGGCGGGCTCGGTCTCCTGATCATGCTGATCCTCGCCGTGATCCCGACCGACCAGTTCCGCCGCAGCGCGTCGACGGCTTGAGGGCGCGGGCATGTCCGCCGGCCGGGTCTGCGGCACTCAGTCGCCCACCGGCTCCAGCGCCCCGCCCGGGCCGAGCGCACGGTAAAAGCAGGAGCGCGCCCCGGTATGACACGCCCCGCCATCGCCCCCCACGCTGACGCGCAGGATCACGGCATCCTGATCGCAGTCCACGAGGATGCGGCGGATGGTCTGGATCTGCCCGGACGTCTCGCCCTTCTTCCAGAGTTTGCCCCGCGACCGGCTGTAATAATGCGCCTCGCCGCTCGCCAGGGTCGCGTCCAGCGCCTCGCGATCCATGTGCGCCAGCATGAGGATCTCGCCCGTCGCATCGTCGACGGCGACAGCCGTCAGCAACCCGCTGGCGTCGAACTTGGGGCGGAAGGTGGCGCCGCGTTCCTGCTCGGCCGGATCGGTGGAGGGCAATTCAAGGCTTTTTGCGACACGTGTCACGACATATATCCTGGGATGACGGAGGAGGGCCGTTATGCTGAGTGACCTCTACAACGACAAGATTTTGGGGCTAGCCGCAAATATCGAGCGGGTGGGCCGGCTCGACGCGCCGAGTGCCAGCGCCACGCATCGCTCGCGACTGTGCGGCAGCCAGGTGACGGTGGACGTGGTGATGAAGGACGGCCGCGTCGCCGACTTCGGTCACGAGGTGAAGGCGTGCGCGCTGGGGCAGGCCTCGTCCTCGATCATGGCGCGCCACGTGATCGGCGCCACCGTCGACGAGCTGCAGGCCGTCCACGATCAGATGGAAGCGATGCTGAAGGAAGGCGGCTCGCCGCCGACGGGCGAGCGCTGGGAAGAGCTGAAGTACCTGGAGCCGGTGCGCGACCACAAATCGCGGCACGCCTCGACGATGCTCACCTTCGGCGCCACCCTGGAAGCCGCCCGCAAGGCCGACGTCGCCGAGGCGGCATGAATCCGGCGGCTCGACGCGGAATGAGGCCGATCACGGCACTCCTGCGCGGGCTCGTCTTCGCCTACCGCGTGCTGCTCTCGCCCATCATGGGCCGGCAATGCCGCTATCTGCCGACATGCTCGGAGTATTCGGACGAGGCGGTGAAGCGCTACGGTGCGTGGACGGGCGCATGGCTCACGCTGGCCCGGATCCTCCGCTGCAACCCGTTCGGCGCGGCGGGTTACGACCCCGTGCCGGACCTCCCGCCCAGCGCGGGCCGCCGCCCCTGGCGTCACGCCCGGTGGACGGCGCGGCACATGGACCCCGCCACCCGCATCGACTGACCGGGCCGAGACTGACCGGGCCTACCCTGCAGCACGGCCCAGCCGACGCAAATCAGGTCAGCGGGCAGTCCGTCACGTCGAGCTCGATGCTCACGTGGCTGGTGCTCTCATAGGCGAGCCCCTCGAGGTTCACATAGAGCGTGCGCCCGGTCATCGTGATGTCGCTGTCGTCCACCGGCAGCGTCGTCGCGCTGGTGTCGACCTGGGCGCGATTGAAGATCAGGCATTCGGGCATGAAGGAGAGGACGTAGCCGTTGAACGCAGCGTCGGCGACCACGCCCGGCGGGGAGGGCGAGAAGTCGATCTCGATGCGGTTGGCGCCAATGTCGACGGTGACGGGCACCACGTCGAGCCCGTTCTGTACACCCTCGGGCTGCAGTCCGAATTCGATCGCGTCGGTAATCGTTTCGGTATGGATGACGCCCTGGTAGCGGGGCCGCTCGGGGTCATCGTAGGCGAGAACGCTGAACGCCGCCGTGCGCCCCAGCAACGAGTCGGCTGTGGCGGGCGCGGCGGCGCATAGGGTCATGACGGCGGCGAGATGCGCCAGGGCGCGGTGCGGCATACACCCTCCGTGGGGAACACCCATCGAGCGTTCGACGGGGCCATGCCTATAGCGCGTGGCGGGCCCGTCGTCGAACGTTTCACCGTGTGTTGAAGCGTCAGCCGCCGTGGCGGGCGATATTGGCCTGCTCGCGCGGGGGCGCCATTGCCTTCATCGCAGCGTAGAAGACGCGGCGGAGGGAACGGGCGGAGAGGACATAGAGGATCATCGGATCAGGCTTTCGGTTGGGTCGAGGCATCGCGTGCGATGCGATAGGGAGGAGATGGGGTATTGCGCAGCGGTTGTGCACCTGAGTTAGGCGATATCTGCCGCCCATTCGTGCATGGCGCCGCAAAAGGGTGCGGCAGGCCATCGCCGCCGCCGAGCCGCGTGCATGCTCGGCGTGTGGATACCGGGATGAAGCCGCGCATACGGTGGGAGAGCGGCGCCCGGCGGTGTATGGGGAAACCGACCGCAGCGAACCGTGCAGCCGGCCGATCGCGGCCCTGCCCATGCGCTCGCGGCTCAGGAGGACGGCGTTGAGCGATACCGACGACACATCCGTTGATCTGAAGGCGGCACTGGAAGAGCGCTATCTCGCCTACGCGTTGTCGACGATCATGCACCGCGCGCTGCCGGATGTGCGCGACGGCATGAAGCCGGTGCACCGGCGCATCCTGTTTGCGATGCGCCAGCTCCGGCTGGATCCGGGGCAGGCGTTCAAGAAGTCCGCCCGCGTGGTGGGCGACGTCATCGGTAAATACCACCCGCACGGCGACACCGCCGTCTACGACGCCCTGGTGCGCCTGGCGCAGGACTTTGCCGTGCGCTACCCGCTGGTGGACGGGCAGGGCAACTTCGGCACCGTCGACGGCGATAGCGCGGCGGCCATGCGCTACACCGAGGCGCGCATGACCGACGTCGCGCGCCTGCTGCTCGACGGGCTCGACGAGGACGCGGTCGATTTCCGAGACACCTACGACGGGTCCGAGCGCGAGCCGGTGGTGCTCCCCGGCGGCTTCCCCAACCTCCTCGCCAACGGCGCCTCCGGCATCGCGGTGGGCATGGCGACGAACGTGCCGCCGCACAACGCCGCCGAGCTGGCGGACGCCGCGCTGCACCTCATCAAGCACCCCAATGCGCGGCTGGAGACGATCTTCGACCCGCAGGAGGGCCCCATCCGCGGCCCGGACTACCCGACCGGCGGCGTGATCGTGGAGAGCGCCGGCTCGATGGCGGAGGCCTACCGCACCGGCCGCGGCGGCTTTCGCACCCGTGCGCGGTGGGAGACCGAGGACCTCGGCCGCGGCACATGGCAGGTGGTCGTCACCGAGATTCCCTACCAGGTGCAGAAGTCGCGGCTGATCGAGCGCATCGCCGAGCTGCTCGACCAGAAGAAGCTGCCGCTGCTGGCCGACGTGCGCGACGAGAGCGCGGAGGACATCCGCATCGTGCTGGAGCCGCGCTCGCGTCAGGTCGACGCGCCGCTGCTGATGGAGAGCCTCTTCCGCGTCACCGATCTCGAGACCCGCATCCCGCTCAACATGAACGTGCTGATGGGCGGGCAGGTGCCGCGCGTGGTGGGGCTGATCGAGGTGATCCAGGCCTGGCTCGCCCATCTGAAGGAGGTGGCGATCCGCCGGGCGCAGCACCGGCTGGAGAAGGTCGTCGCCCGCCTGGAGGTGCTCGACGGCTTCCTGATCGTCTACCTCGACCTCGACCGGGTGATCGCCATCATCCGCTACGAGGACGACCCCAAGGCCGAGCTGATCGCGGTGTTCACGCTCACCGACGTGCAGGCCGAGGCGATCCTCAACATGCGCCTGCGCTCGTTGCGCCGGCTGGAGGAGATGGAGATCCGCAAGGAGCACGAGCGGCTCACCGCCGAGCGGGCCGACCTCGAAGCGCTGCTCGCCTCGGACGACAAGCAGTGGCAGAAGGTCGCCGGCACGGTGCGGGAGGTCAAGAAGCTCTTCGGTCCCGACACGCCGCTCGGCAGGCGCCGCACCACGTTCGGCGACGCGCCGACGACCATGAGCGCCGACGTCGTCGCGGAGGCGATGATCGAGCGCGAGCCGATCACGGTGGTGCTGTCGCAGAAGGGCTGGGTGCGGGCGCTGCGCGGCCACACCGACGATTTCGAGAAGCTCGCCTTCCGCCAGGACGACCAGATGGGCAGCTGGTTCCACGCCCAGACGACGGACAAGCTCCTGGTGCTGGCGAGCGACGGACGCGTCTATACCCTGGGCGCCGACAAGCTCCCCGGCGGGCGCGGTCACGGCGAGCCGCTGCGGCTGATCCTGGAGCTGTCCGGCGGTGTCGAGATCTCGGCGATGTTCGTCCACCAGGCCGACGCGCAGTGGCTGATCGCCTCCAGACTGGGGCGCGGTTTCATCGTCGGCGCGGACGACCTCGTCGGCACCACCAAGCGTGGCCGTCAGGTCATGTCACCGGCCGAGGGCGATATCGCGATGGTGGTGGTGCGGGCGGACGGCGACCATGTCGCGGTGATCGGCGAGAACCGCAAGCTGCTCGTGTTCCCGATCGAGCAGGTGCCGACCTTGGGTCGGGGCCGGGGCGTGCGGCTGCAGCGCTACAAGGACGGGGGTCTGTCCGACATCAAGACCTTCGTCGCCGCCGAGGGGCTCACGTGGCGCGACAAGTCCGGCCGCGAGCACCGGCGCACCATGGACGACCTCGCCGACTGGCGCGGCGAGCGGGCGTCGGCCGGCCGCATGGCACCGCAGGGCATGCCGCGCACGAACACGTTCGGCTGACCGCACGTGCGCCAAAGCCGCGCCGGCCATCATCCTCCGCCGACGTGACGGCCGAGGGCCGTGGCGGGGTCAAGCGCGCGCCCGGAGCCACGCGCAGGCCCCTCGGGGCGAGCATGGCGAGGACGGGCGCTTGACGCCGTCATGGTCCGACCCAGCCTGGTGCCAGGGTTGAAGCTCGGGCGCCCGAAGGGCGTCTGATCTGCAACCCTGCCTGCCGGCGAGGCGGGGGGAGCGCGAGGGGGGAACTCCCCTCGCTGCAGCGGCGCCTCAGCCTGAAGCCTGACGTTCTGGCCTCGGTCGCCGACATGCGTCTCAACGCGCCCGGGTCTCGAGCTCCTCGAAGAACGCCGCGTCGTAGTGGCGGAACGCGGTGATATCGCGCGCGTCCTGGACGCCGCGCTTCTTGTCCACCGTCTCCACCCCGTCGACATAGGTGGCCGCTTTCACGCGTTTCACCGCCTTGCGCAGGTTTGGCGCGAATTCCGGGGTTCCGTAGAGGGTGAGCACCTTTTCGACCTCGCGCGCGGGGTGGGAGACGAGGTCGTCGTAGGCGACCATCACCCTGTTCGCTCGCTCGGCGTACACCCATCGATCCATGAACCCCCGATATTTCGGGAGCATCTCTTCGGCGTAGGTGCGGAAGGTTGCGGCGGTATCCGGGTCGCTGCGTTTTGGAATGGCCATCTCGTACTGCGAGACCACCGAGGGAACGAAGTCCCGGTATTGCACCACCAGGCCCATGGGAGCCGGCACGACGGCGGTGAGGTCGAAGTCGTGCTGCTTGGACATGTGGATGAGACCGCTGCGGGTGCAGGGGAAGGCGCCGCAGCAGGGCGAGTTGGCGGCGGCCTTGGGCACGAAGTGCTCGCAGTAGCCGAAGAGTGGCCGAAGGTGCCTTGCAGGAGGCGCACGAGGAGGTGGTGCCCCGACCGTGGCCAGCTGACGTTCGCGACGTAGGGGAGGGGCGCGGCGGGATAGTAGCCCCGTGTCTTCTGCGTCAGGTCAACGGAGGCGCGGCGCCAGAGCTTCATGCTTCGTGTTCGAGTCCGATGGGAGGAACGCTCTCGCGCGGGGGTCGCTGGAGCCGGCGGAGGCGCGACGGTCAGCGCGTGGGCTCTGTCTGCGTGATCTCGGCGAGTTCCGCGAAGAAGTCCGGATCGTAGTACCGGTAAGCGGTGAAGTCGCGCCGGTTGGCGATGCCGGCGCCCTCTAATTTCTTATGTGTGCCGTCGGCGAACGTGAGCCCGTCTATGGTTGCGATGACCTGCTCCATCCGCGGGGCGTAGTCGGGTGCCTCGAAAAGTTCGAGAACCTCACGCAGCCTGACGGACGGATTCGCGGTGAAGTCCTCGTAGGGGAGGACCAGGCGGTTCGTCCGCTCCCGGTGGACCCAGCGATCCAGGAAGACCTTGTAATCCCCGGCCTGGCGCCGCGCGAACTTGCGAAACGTTTCCTCGCTGTCGACCGTCGCGGGCGACGTGGCGACCCGCTGGTCCCAGTGAGACACCATCGAGGGCAGGAATGCACGATACTGGACGATCAGGGGGTGGTCGTCCGGCAGCTCGGCGTCGAGCTTGAAGTCGTGCTGCTTGGTCATGTTGATGAGCCCGGCCTTCTCGCAGGGGAAGGCGCCGCAGCATGGCGACTGCTCTATCTTTCGGGGGGTGTAGTGCTCGCAGTACCCGAACCAACCCGCGAACGTCTGCTGGAGGATCCGCGCCAGCAGCACATGGCCCGAGCGCGGCCAGCTTACGTTGGCAACGTAGGGCAGTCGCCGGCCGGGGCTGTAGCCGTAGCCCTGTCCCCTATTCGGGCGAGACGTCCCGCCGGCCGGGGCGGCGCTGCTCGAGGCGTTGTCGTTCATCCGTCGCGTCTCACAAGGCTTTTGCGTCTATCCGCGCGACCAGCCTTTCGGGCCCAGTCGCTCCTGCGGTTGGAAGCGGGTCTTGTAGGCCATCTTGTCCGACCCATCGACCCAGTAGCCGAGGTAAACGTACGGTAGCCCGATCTCCTTGGCGCGCACGATGTGGTCGAGGATCATGAAGGTGCCGAGCGAGGCGCTCTGCTGGTCCGGCTCGTAGAACGAGTAGACCATCGACAGACCATCCGACAGGACGTCGGTCAGCGCGCATCCGGCGAGGGGGCCGCGGGTGCGCCCGCCGGGCTGGCGATACTCGAAGATGCGAGTGTCGACGTGGGTGTCCTCTACCATCATGGCGTAGTCGAGGACGGTCATGTCGGCCATGCCGCCGTCGGCGTGGCGCTGGTCGAGATAGGCGCGGAACACGCTGTACTGCTCGGACGAGGGCAGCGGCTGGCGCTCGCGCCGGTCGAGCCCGGCGTTCTCACGCCAGACGCGCTTGAGAGACCGTGTCCACTGGAACTCGTCCACCACCACACGGACCGACACGCAGGCCCGGCAGCCCTCGCACGCCGGACGGTAGGCGATGTTCTGCGAGCGACGGAAGCCGCCCTGCGTCAGCAGATCGTTCAGCGCCTCGGCGCGCTCGCCGACGAGGTGGGTGAAGACCTTCCGCTCGAAGCGCTCCGGCAGGTAGGGGCAAGGGGACGGCGCCGTCAGATAGAACTGCGGGTGCTCGGACAAGCGCCGGACGGTGACCCGGCGACGCGGACGAGCCAGCGCTTCGCGCTGGGGTTCGGCGATCACGTCGTGGTCGAAACGGTCGTTCGACTTCACCATGAGCTGAGGGACGCCTCCGCGTTACCACCGGCCGCCGTGCCGCGACCACTAAAGACCGTACCACCAGGGGCCGACAATCGAGAATGCCACCCACAATAACAGAACCAGCGGACCGCCCGCGATCATAAAGTCCCGGTAACGATAATGCCCGGGGCCCATCACGAGGAGGTTCGTCTGATACGCGACCGGTGTCGCGAACGACGCGTTCGCCGCAAGGATGACTGTGACGACGAAAGGTTCCGCCGGCAAGCCCAGGGATGAGGCGATTCCGATCGCAATCGGGGTGAACAGAACTGCTGCTGCATTGTTTGTCATGATGTTCGTCGTCAGCGCGATCAACATGAAAAGGGCAGACATCACGATGCCGGGCGGCGCGCCGGCGAGCAACGTCAACAATCCCTGCGCGATCGTCTCGGCGCCGCCGGTCGCCGTCAACGCGGTGGACGAGGCGATGGCGGCGGCGATCAGCATGATAATGCGCCCGTCGACGACACGGGCCGCCTGACGGGTGTTGAGGCATCGTGTCGCGAGCATCGCGAAGGCGCCGAGGACCGCGGCGGCGGCGATGGGCATGATGCCGGACGCGGCGGCGATCACCACCGAGAGGAAGACCGCGATGGCGGCGGGTGCGCGGCGGCGGGCGGGAACGTCGGCGGCCGTCCAGTCGATCAGCAGCACGTCGCGGTTGCCGCGCAGCTCCTCGATGGCCTTGCGCGGGCCGGCGAACAGGAGGACGTCGCCGGCCTCCATGCGAATGTCGACCATCGGCATGCGCGGCATGCGCGACCGGCGCTCTATGGCGAGCACGACGCAGCCGACCTCGCCGCGGAAGCCGGACTGGGCGACCGTGCGGCCGATGAGGCGCGAACCGGGCGCCACGATCGCCTCGGCGAGGGTGACGACGCCGAGGGGTTTGTCCTCGTTCGCCTCCTTGCCCATCACTGCCGACTTGGTGGAGAGCGCCCGTTCCAGCGCCTGGCGTGTCGCGGCGACGATCACGATGTCGCCCGGCTGCAGCTTGACGTTCTCGAATGGCGGCAGGTGCGGACGCTCGCCGCGCTGCACCAGGCGGACCGTCATGTCCTGCAGCTGGGGAAACATGCCGTGCTTGGAGGCGGCGCCCACCAGGGGGTGGCCGGCGCGGATCGGGATCTCGGCGATGAACTGCTTGCCGCCGGAGGCGCGCATCGCTTCCGCCATGGTGCGGTTTTCGCGCAGCAGGAAGGGCATGACCCCCAGCACGTAGGGAAGGCCGATGCCGGCGATGATGAGCCCGATCGGCGTGAACGAGAAAAAAGACAGGTCCACCGCGCCCGCCTCGCGCGCGACGTTGGCCGCCAAGAGATTGGTGGAGGAGCCGATGAGCGTCGTCATGCCGCCGAGAATCGTGACGAACGACAGCGGCATCAGGAAGCGCGCGCCGGTGGACTTCAGCGCCGAGGCGAGGGTGGCGATGATGGGGATGAACATCACCACCACCGGCGTGTTGTTGAGAAACGCCGACAGCGCCGCGATCGACACGAAAGTGACGCAGATGCCGACGGCGCCGTGCTTGACCACCCACCGCACCAGCACCTGCGCCGGCCGCTCCAGCGCGTCGGTGTGGAAGAGGCCCTGGCCCACGACCAGCAGCGCCACGATGGTGATGAGGCCCGAGTTGGAGAACCCGGACAGGATGTCGACCACGTCGAAACTGCCGTGCCCGACGGGGAGGCCGAACACCGGAAACATCGCGATGTACGCCGCCAGCACGCCGAGGCTGATCGCTTCGATCGAGTAGCGCTCGGTGGCGTAGAGGATGGTGGAGACGGCGATGACGAGGAGGGTCCCCACCATCGCGAGATCGGCGTCCATCTAGCGTAGGGCCCGCATCATGACTGTATCGTCTGCGGTTGTTGCGCATTGGAGCGGTCTGCGTCAAAGCGCGCCGCCGCGATCTCCAAAGCGGCGTCCTCAGGCGGGACGAGCATCGCCACGACCGGATGTGAGGCCGCCGTCAAACGCCGCTCCCCTCGAACTGTCCGCTGACGGGTCTCATTCGTTCTCCATGATTGCTGCGATGTTCTGACACGCCCTGGCGCGTTAGGCCATCGCCACCGCCACCGCCACCGCCACCGCCACCGCCGTCGGCTCCGCCCGGGACGGCTGGCGCGGCGCTGGGGCGGGCGATGTCCGGCATATCGGTCATCGGGCAGGCTCAGAAGCGCCCGTCGACGTGCTCGGTCAGCCGCACCGTCAGCCCGGCCGCGCGCACGGCGTCGACGATGCGTTGGGTGTGGGTGTCGTCGCGGGTCTCGATGGTGAGGCGGATCGACGTCTCGCGCGCCAGGTGGGTGAGGGTAAGGCGGTTGTGGGTCACCTCCAGGATGTTGCCCCCGGCGCTGCCGACGGCGGAGGTGATGCGCGCCAGCAGCCCCGGCTCGTCCGGATAGTCGGACTCGATGGCGATGATGCGCCCTGCCCGCGTCAGCTCGCGCACCATGATCGAGGCGGCGATGCGCGGGTCGATGTTGCCGCCGCACAGGACGAGGCCGACGTTCAGCCCGCGAAAGAGCTCCGGCTCGGCCAGCAGCGCGGCGAGCCCGGCCGCACCCGCGCCCTCGGCCATGGTCTTCTGCAGGGTGAGGTAGGCGTTGACGGCCCACTCCAGCGTCGGCTCGTCGACGAGGATGACCTTCTCGATGAGCTCGGCGATGATCGGCAGGGTGATCTTGCCGATGGTCTTCACCGCGATGCCTTCGGCGATGGTCGACCCGCCGCACTTGCCGACCTCGCCGCGCAGTGCCGCGTGGCAGGACGGGAACAGCGCGGCCTCCACGCCGACGATGCGGATCTCCGGCTTGATCGCCTTGGCGGCCGTGGCGATGCCGGCGATAAGCCCGCCGCCACCGATCGGCACGACGATGACGTCGAGGTCGGGCACGGCCTCCAGCATCTCGAAACCGACGGTGCCCTGGCCGCAGACGATGCGCGGATCGTCGTAGGGATGGATGAGGAGCCGGCCCTCGGCGGTCGCGATCTCGGCGCAGGCGACGGCGCTCTCGGCGATCGTCTCGCCAGCCAGCACCACGCGGGCGCCGTAGCCCTCGGTGGCGTTGACCTTCACGAAGGGCGTGCGCTCGGGCATCACGATGACGGCGGAGATGCCGAGCTGCGCGGCATGGTAGGCGACGGCCTGCGCGTGGTTGCCGGCCGACATGGCGATGACGCCGGCGCGGCGCTCGGCCTCGGTCAGCGACACCAGCTTGTTGTAGGCCCCGCGCTCCTTGAAGGAGGCGGTCGGTTGGAGGTTCTCGTACTTGACGAAGACGTTGGCGCCGGTGAGCTGCGACAGGCGCGGCGCGGCGAGACACGGCGTCTTCAGGACGACGCCGTCGAGGCGCGCGGCGGCCTCGCGGATGGCGTCCGGCGTTATGGCGGGGGCGTCCAGAGCGGGGGAGGGCGCGGGCGCCTCCATCGAAGCGGTCAGCCGGCGGCGAGGCGGCGCGCGGCGCGCGGCGCGTGATAGCTGAGGATCCCGTCGGCACCCGCACGCTTGAAGGACATGAGGCTTTCCATCATCGCGCGCTCCCCGTCGATCCACCCGTTGGCGGCCGCGGCCTCGATCATCGCGTATTCGCCGGAGACCATGTAGGCGAACGTCGGCACGGCGAATTTCTCGCGCACCCGGCGCACGACGTCGAGATAGGGCATGCCGGGCTTGACCATCACCATGTCGGCCGCCTCGGCGATGTCGAGCTCGACCTCGCGCATGGCTTCGTCGGTGTTGGCGGGATCGAGCTGATAGGTGCGCTTGTCCCCCCGCAGCGCGCCCGAGGCGCCGACGGCGTCGCGGAACGGGCCGTAGAAGGCGGAGGCGAACTTGGCGGCGTAGGCCATGATGAGGACGTTCTCGTGACCCGCCTGGTCGAGCGCGGTGCGGATCGCGCCGATCCTCCCGTCCATCATGTCGGACGGGGCGATGATATGGCAGCCGGCCTCCACCTGGGTCAGCGCCTGGCGGATCAGCGCCTCGACGGTGATGTCGTTGACGATCTCGTCGCCGACCATGATGCCGTCGTGGCCGTGGCTGGTGTAGGGGTCGAGCGCCACGTCGGTCATGATGCCGACGCCGGGCGCGCGGCGGGCGATCTCGCGGCAGGCGCGGCAAACGAGATTGTCGTCGTTGTAGGCCTCGCTGCCGGCGTCGTCGCGCTTGTCGGGCCCGGTGTAGGGGAAAAGAGCGATCGCGGGGATGCCCAGCGCGGCCGCCTCCTCGGCGCTGGCGCCGATTTCGTCCACCGACTGGCGGAAGACGCCGGGCATGGAGGGGACCGGCTCGCGCACGCCGTCGCCTTCGGTGACGAACATCGGCCAGATCAGGTCATCGACGGTGAGGGTGTTCTCGCGCACCAGCCGGCGCGACCAGTCGGCCCGACGCGTGCGTCGCATCCGCCGGCCTTTCAGCACACCTGCGACGTCGATAGGAGCGCCGCCGATCGTGCGGGGATCGATATCCATGACTGCCTCACGTTTCCGCTCGGCCTCGACCTTAGCGGATCGCGCGGCGTTCCGTCCACGCTCGCTACGGGCGAGGCGCGGCAGCGAGCGCGGCAGGACGTTCGCGCCACTGGTCGCGTAGCCCGAGCGCCGCGGCATGTCGAGCGCGCGGTGGGCGGCGAGGAAGCCGAACGTGCCGAGGCTCGCCTGCGCTCGCTGATGCGCGCACCCCTTCAGCTTTGCCGCGGCGACCGCTATGTGCGTAGGTCGAGGGGCTCAGCGTCCTGTGGACACGCCAGTCCCGTGGACCTTCGCCTCCACCCCGGTCTGGAAGGTAGTAACGAGACCATGCCCGTCATCCGTCACACTGCACGGCCCGCCGCGCGATGAGCGACATCCTCTTCGAAACCGTCGGCCGGACCGGCCTGATCACGCTCAACCGGCCGAAGGCGCTGAACGCGCTGACCGAGGCCATGGTGCTGGAGATGGGCGATGCGCTCGATGAGTGGACCGCCGACGACCGTATCGAGCGCGTGGCGATCCGTGGCGAGGGGCCGAAGGCGTTCTGCGCCGGCGGCGACATCCGCTCCGTGTACGACAAGCGCGCCGGGGCGATCGACTTCTTCGCCAACGAGTATCGCACCAACCACAAGATCGCGGCCCTGAAGAAGCCGTACGTGTCGTTGATCCATGGCGTGTGCATGGGCGGCGGGGTCGGCCTGTCGGCTCACGGCGGCATCCGCGTTGCCAACGAGACGCTGACCTTCGCGATGCCGGAGACGGCGATCGGCCTGTTCCCGGACGTCGGCGCGACGCACTTGCTGTCGCGCATGGAGGACGAGGCGGGGATGTGGCTCGGCCTCACCGGGCATCGCATCAAGCGCGATGCGGCGACGGCGGTCGGCTACGTGACGCACCCGGTGGAGGGCTCGCTCGACACCGCGCTCGACCGCGTGGCCCACGCGCGAGGCCTCGATGAGGCGCTAGCCGAGCTGTGCGTCGAAACCGAGCCGATGCCGGCCGAGCACCGCACGGTGATC
Source organism: uncultured Alphaproteobacteria bacterium (assembly GCA_963771975.1). Lineage (GTDB taxonomy): Bacteria > Pseudomonadota > Alphaproteobacteria > Rhizobiales > Amorphaceae > Acuticoccus. Next base: position 468,774 of record CAVYVL010000007.1, read on the forward strand.
GCCCACGCCTTTGCCGCACCCAGTGTTCCGGCCGTGCTCGACCGGTTGGACGCGGCCGAATCCGACTTCGCGGCCGACGCCGCCGCCGAGATCCGCCAGCGCTCGCCGACAAGCCTCGCCGTCGCTTTCGAGCAGATCCGCCGCGCCGCGAGCCTCGATCCGGCCGAGGTGCTGGAGATGGACTTCCGCATCGTCAGCCGCATCCTCGACGGTCATGACCTCTACGAAGGCATCCGCGCCGTGCTGATCGACAAGGACCACGCGCCGAAGTGGGATCCTGCCGACGTCGAGAAGGTCGACCCGTCCGACGTTACGGCCCACTTCGCGCCCGGACCGCACGGCGATCTGGGGCTGAAGCCGCGTGCGCCGACGGCCGGTGGGCGGTCCGCGCATGCCTCTTGATGGGCACCTGGCGCGCACGCCCCCGACCGGCGGCGGATCCATCGCGGCGGGATGGCGTGCCCGCACCGCTGTCGCTTCGAACATGAGATCCCGGCCGGTTGGCGCTGCCACCATGCCGACACACCGGGCTGGCACACGCCGCGGTCGATCCATTGGTGACGCGTAAATCCATGTCTTCCGACGACACCACCCCTTCCGATAAGCGTGGACAACCCCGTGAGCCCGGTGCGCCCGCTGGCGCGCCGCAGGGGCAAGACGCACGGACCGATGCGGCGCGGGGGCTGATGCGCACGCGCCAGGCCGCCGGATCGCGGCGCGGCGATGCGGCGAGCGAAGAGGCGTCCACCGACGCTGGAGCCGGGTCGCGTGGCGGTAAGGCCGCGCCTAGAGCTCCGGCGCCCGAACCGAAGGCCGGGACGCCGCGAAAGACCGATCAGACCGGCCGACCAGAGGCATCCGGCGCGAGGCCCGGCCGAGCGGCGGGCTCACCGGCTGGAGCGGGACGTCCCCCCTTGGCGCTCCCGCCCGCCGAAGGGGGCGGGGCGGTGCCTGCCCGCACGGCCGGCGCCGGACTTCCGGCGACGACACGGCCGTCCGCGGCCGAGGACGCGCAGCCGCCGGTGCCCTCGCAAGCCGCCGCCAAGGCGCAGGTTCCGGCGAAGGTCGGGGCCGCCGAGAAGACCGCCACGGCCGCGGCATCGCGTGAGGCGCGGCCGCCGCGGCGGAGCGTCTCGCGCACCGCGCCAATGTCCCTGGCCGCGATCCATGCCGCCATGGCCGGGCACCAGGAGGGGCGCGACCCGCTGCGGCTCGCCATCGCGGTGGTCACGCGTGTCGCTTCGGTCCTGTGGCTGGCCGGCGCGGTTGTCATTTGGATGCGCCTGCTCGGCTACGGCGGAGAGACCATTGTCGCCAGCTGGCACGAGCCGGCGGGCCCCTGGATCCCCACCGCCGCCACCGCCGTGGTGATGCCGGTCATCTCCGTCGGGCTCTGGCTCTCGGCCTCGTGGGGCGTGGTTCTGTGGTCGAGCGCGGTGCTGGCGGCCATCGTCTGCACCGTCGTCGCGCCCGCGGCGGTACCGTTCGGCACACTGGCCCTCGTCGCCAATATTGCCGGGCTGGCGCTCGCCTGCGGCCTCGCCGCGGCGAAGGGCTGGACGCAGCGCGAAGGGCGATAAGCCGCCACGTGGCTCATCTTGGCGCCCGGATCGTGTCTTGTGACGATAATGCCACGAGGCTCGCGTTCACCTTTGATTAACGCTGCGGCTTAAGGACCGCTTTAGCGCATGGGGCCAACCTCGCGGAAAAGTGCCCGAATGGGCCGATAACCAAGAGGCAGATCCATGAATTTTGTGGTGCGGCAGACGGAAAGCGACGCGGTGATGGATGCACCGGTCACCCCACGGGGAAACGATGCGTACGTGGAGACGATCCGACTGATCGAACGTGCGCACCGCCGGTTCCTGGACGTGGTCAAGGACGAGCTCGACCGGCTCGGCCGGGACGAGGTGAACAACGTGCAGGCGGTCCTTCTCCACAATCTCGGCGAGGAGGAGCTGACCCCGTCCGAGCTGAAGACGCGGGGCTACTATCTGGGCTCCAACGTCTCCTACAATCTGAAGAAGCTCAACGAACTCGGCTATCTGCAGCAGCGCCGCTCCAACCGCGACCGTCGCACGGTGCGCATCACCGTGACCGAAAAGGGCACCGAGATCGCGCAGCTGGTGGACAGCCTGATTGACCGGCACATGCAGTCGCTCGGGCCGATCGGCGGGGTCGACGGGGAGCAGCTCGACCAGGCGACGCAGACGCTGAAGCGGCTCGACCGGTTCTGGAAGGACCAGGTTCTCTACCGTCTCTGACCGCATCGGCGCGGCGCGGGCCGGCCATCCGCGGCGTCCGCCGCGCTGTCTGCGCGAGGCTGAGACGGAGCGTCGCACCGCGCCAGCGCGCCGAGACACGTTGTTCGTTTACCATTTGCGTGGTACCGCGACATCTGTTCCGTGAGTTTCGGGGGGTCGCGTGACTTCAATGCCACGTCGTTCGGTATGTGCCCGTTGGGGTGCGTGGGGTCTCGGATTGGCCATGATGGCCCTGTCCGGTGCCGCTTCGGCGCAGGAGGTCGGGCAGAGCCCGCTCGACGCGCTGCGGGACTTCAAGCGTCAGGCCGAATGGTCCGACCGGTTCGATGCCACGCTGCCGGAGGTGCGCTCCGTCAACTCTCTGCATCCGACGTTGTCGCCCGAGGCGCTCGGCCGCATGCAGATGGCGATCGAGCAGTATCGCAGCATCGCCGCCTCGGGGGGCTGGCCGACGGTCAACTCGCCCAAGCAGGCGCTGCAGCTCGGCGCGCGGGACAAGAACGTCCCGGTCCTGCGCCAGCGTCTCATGATCACCGGCGACCTTCAGGAGCGCGGTGGCCGGCAGCGACGTCTACGATTCCTACGTCACCGCCGCGGTGCGCCGCTTCCAGCTGCGTCATGGCCTGCCGTCCAGCGGCGTGCTCGACGGGCCGACCATCATCGCGATGAACGTGCCCGGTGCACGTGCGCCTGCGCCAGCTGGAGTCCAACCTCGGCCGCATCCAGGACCGTCGCAGGGGCTGGGCGACCGCTACGTTCTGGTGAACATTCCGGCCGCGGAGATCGAGGCGGTGGAGAATGGCCGCGTGCGCTCGCGCCACACGGCGGTGGTCGGCAAGGTCGATCGGCCGAGCCCGATCCTCACGTCCCGCGTCCACGAGATCAACTTCAACCCGTACTGGACGGTGCCGGTCTCGATCGTGCGGCGCGACCTGATCCCGAAGATGCAGCAGGATCCGTCGTACCTGGCGAACCAGAAGATCCACATCTACAAGTGGGGCGACGAGAACCGCGAGTACGCCTACACCGAGATCGACTGGAACACCGACGAGGCGACGCAGTACATGTTCCGCCAGGAGCCGGGCGAGCTGAACTCGCTGGGCACGGTGAAGATCAACTTCCACAACCAGCACCAGGTGTACCTGCACGATACGCCGCAGAAGGGTCTGTTCGGCGAGGGCGCGCGGTTCCACTCCTCGGGCTGCGTGCGCGTGCAGAACGTGCGCGAGCTGATCACCTGGCTGCTCACGCCCAACGGCTGGGACCGCGGCGCAGGTGGACCAGGTCATCCGCTCCGGCGAGCGGCTGGACGTCCCGGTGGACGTCAAGACGCAGATCATGTTCGCCTACATCACCGCTTGGGTGAATGCGGACGGCGTCGTCCACTTCCGCGACGACATCTACAATCGCGACGGCGTCGAGACGCTCGCCTACAGCGCCACCGCGCGGTGCGCTGAGGCCGCGCATGCGGGCCGCGGGGCGCCCGGCACGTGGAACGAACAGGAGTGAGGTGCCGGCCCGGCGCCTCGCTTTTTTGTGGGCGCCCACTGGTCACTCGTTTGCGCGGCTCCGCCTCGCGCGGCAGCGCCGGATGACCCGGATCACGCGAATGTGGCGCGCAGGCGACTTATGTCGCATCGCGCCGCCGCCGCATTGCGCGCGGCCACCGGCGTGACTAATGTCCGCGCGCGCGTCACCCGCGGCGCATCTTCCGCGGCGACACGGCATGCCGCCCACAAATCTCGAGATGAAGGAGGATCGCCATGAGCCTGCGTGAAGCCGCTGCGACACGTCCGTTCTTCGACCAGCTCGCTGGCTGAGACCGATCCCGAGATCGCCCGCGCCATGGCGCTCGAGCTGGAGCGCCAGCAGAACGAGATCGAGCTGATCGCCTCCGAGAACATCGCCTCGCAAGGCGGTGCTGGAGGCGCAGGGCTCGGTGCTGACCAACAAGTACGCCGAAGGCTATCCGGGCCGGCGCTACTATGGCGGCTGCCAGTTCGTCGACGTCGCCGAGGAGCTCGCCATCGACCGGGTGAAGCAGCTGTTCGGCTGCGACTTTGCCAACGTGCAGGCCAACTCCGGCAGCCAGGCCAACCAGGCGGTGCTGCTCGCGCTGCGCCAAGCCGGGCGACACGCTGCTCGGCATGGGGCTCGACGCGGGCGGCCACCTCACCCACGGCGCCAAGGTCAACCTGTCCGGCAAGTGGTTCAACGCGGTCGCCTACGGGCTCGACCCGTGCCACCGGCCTCATCGACTACGACCAGGTGGCCAGCGCTCGCCCAGGAGCACAAGCCGCCCATCATCATCGCCGGCGGCTCGGCCTACTCGCGCCTCATCGACTTTGCCCGCTTCCGCGAGATCGCCGACGCCGTGGGCGCGCATCTTCCACGTCGACATGGCCCACTTCGCCGGCCTCGTGGCGGGCGGGGTGATCCCGAGCCCGTTCCCGCACGCCCACGTGGTCACCTCCACCACCCACAAGACCCTGCGCGGCCCGCGCGGCGGCATCGTCCTCACCAACGACGCGGACCTGGCCAAGAAGATCAACTCGGCGATCTTCCCCGGTCTGCAGGGCGGGCCGCTGATGCACGTGATCGCCGCCAAGGCCGTGGCCTTCGACGAAGCGCTGCAGCCCGGACTTCAAGGTCTACGCGCGCCAGGTGGTGGAGAACGCCCGCGCCTTCGCCGAGGCGCTGAAGGGCCACGGCTTCGAAGTCGTCTCCGGCGGGCACCGACACCCACGTCATCCTCGTCGACCTGCGACCCAAGCGCGTCACCGGCAAGCGACGTGGAGAAGGGGCTCGGGCCTCGCCTCGATCACCGCAACAAGAACGGCGTGCCGAACGATCCGCAAAAGCCGATGGTGACGTCCGGCATCCGCGTCGGCACCCCGGCGTGCACCACGCGCGGCTTCGGCGTCGCCGAGTTCCAGGACGTCGCGCGGATGATCGCCGAGGTGGTCGACGCCATGGACCAGGGCGGCAACGTGGACGAGGCCATCACCAAGCGGGTGCGCGACGAGGCCCACGCGCTGACGGCGCGGTTCCCCATCTACGCCGAGTAGACGGTGCGCTGCCCGTACTGCGGGGCCGAGAACAGCCAGGTGAAGGAGTCGCGGCCCGTCGGAGGAGGGCGCCGCGATCCGCCGCCGACGGGCGTGTGCGCTGTGCGGCGGCCGCTTCACCACGTTCGAGCGGGTGCAGCTGCGCGAGCTCACCGTTGTGAAGCGCTCGGGCAAACGCGAGCCGTTCGACCGCGACAAGCTCGCCCGCTCCATCGCGATCGCCACGCGCAAGCGCTGCGTCGACGAGGAGGTCATCGAACGGATGATCTCCGGCATCGTGCGGCAGCTCGAGGCGAGCGGGGAGAGCGAGGTGACCGCGGCCGAGATCGGCGACCGCGTGATGGAGGCGCTGAAGGCGGATCGACGACGTCGCGTATGTGCGCTTCGCGTCGGTCTATCGCAATTTCTCCGAGGCGCGTGATTTCGAGGCGTTCGTCACCGAACTGGCGCAGAACGTCGGCCAGGGGCGGGACGAACCGACGGACGCCGAGACGTCAGACGGGGGCGAGCCCGACCGCCCAGAGTAGCGCGTAGGCCGGAGCGAGCGCTGCGGCGAGCCGCGCGACGCCGCCCGGCTCTGCGAACGGTGAAGGCATCCGCGGCACGGCCTTCGCGGCGCGGTGGGCAGCATAGACGAGGGCGACGGCGATCAGCACATCGTCGATCCGGCTGATGGCGGAGGCGCCATCCGGCACGACGTCCAGCGGCAGCACGACGTAGAGGCAGGCGAGGGCGAGCGCGACGGGGCGACCGACGAGGCGCAGCGCCTTCTGGACGAACAAGAGCGCCACCGTTGTGACGCTCTCGAACAGGTAAGCCAGCCAAATGAGGTGAGTGTCGAAAAAGAGCGTGAGCCCGACGCTGACAGCCAATAAGATCCCGGCGCGGCCCGAAAATCCGAGGAGACCATCGTTCTGCCCCGTGGAGGCGACAGCCCAAGCGAAGGCGATCACAGCCAGCAGGCTCAGAACCCCGGCTCTTACGGTCGCCTTCGCCGCGATGCGCTTTATGAGTGAATGGTTGTCCATGACAAGTTCGGAGTATCTTTTACAAAACTCCAAAAATAAAGTGCAGGTTATATTAAATTTCGAGCATAAAAGCGTCTCTTATGGTGAAGACAAGGCTGCGCCGATGGCCGCCGCACTCTCCATCGGGCGGCAGGGGAACGGGCGCACGGCGCCCAACCCCTCGGTCGGGGCGGTTATCGTCAAGGACGGGTCTGTCGTGGGGCTGGGGCGGACGGCCGACAGCGGGCGTCCGCATGCCGAGGTGGTCGCGCTGGCGCAGGCCGGGGAAGCGGCACGCGGGGCGACGCTCTATTGCACCCTGGAGCCGTGCTCTCACTACGGAAAAAGCCCGCCGTGCGCCGATGCGGTGATTGCTGCCGGGATCGCCCGCGTGGTCGTGGCGATCGAGGATCCAAACCCCGAAGTGGCCGGGCGTGGGACGCGGCGGCTGCGGGAGGCGGGGATCGAGGTCGTCGTCGGGCCTGGCGCGGAGGCCGCGCAGCGCGACATGGCGGGACATCTGACGCGGATGCGGCTGGGGCGCCCGCACGTGACGCTGAAGATGGCGGTCTCGGCGGATGGGGGGATCGGCCGGCGCGATATGGCGCCGGGGGCGGGGCAGGTGGCCATCTCTGGCCCGCTCTCGCGCCGCCGCGTTCATGTGATGCGCGCCGAGCATGACGCCATCGGGGTCGGCGTGGGCACGATCCTGGCGGACGATCCGGCGCTGACGTGCCGCCTGCCGGGCATGGCCGCGCTCTCGCCCCACCGCGTCGTGTTCGACACCGAGGCGCGCACGCCCCTGGACGCGGCCGTCCTCGCCGGCCCGGCCAAGTCGATCGATGGCGCCCGCGGGCCGACCATCGTCACTGCGACGGATGCGGATGCGGGGCGCATGGCGGCACTGCAGGGGGCCGGTGCCCGCATTATGGCAGTGCCGCGCGGCGCGGATGGGCGGATCGAGCTTGCACTCGCCCTCGAAGCGCTGGGCGTGGCGGGTGTGACGACACTGCTGGTGGAAGGCGGGGCCGTTCTGGCCGCGGCGCTGTGGGACGCCGACCTTGTGGACCGGGCCGTGTGGATCGAGGGGCCGGCGCCGATCGGCGGGGATCTGGTGCGTCCGTTCGCCGGTGAGGGGCGGGCGAGGCTTGCGCAACGCCTCGCGCTGGGCCACGTGTCTCGCGTCGGCGACGACCGATGGCTTCACTGGCAACGATAAATGTTCACTGGCATCATCACCGACGTCGGCACCATCACCCAGCGCGCAGCGTTCGGCGACGGGGCCCGGCTCACCATCGCCTCGTCCTACGCGCCGGACGGCATCGCCATCGGCGCGTCGATCGCCTGCGGCGGCTGCTGCCTGACCGTGACGACGCTCGAGCCGGCCGGCGCGGGCTCCGCCTTCAGCGTCGACGTCTCGGGCGAGACGATGGACAAGACCACCATCGGCGCATGGCAGGTCGGCGATCGCATCAACCTCGAGCGCTCGCTCAAGGCCGGCGATGAATTGGGCGGCCATCTGGTGTCCGGCCACGTGGACGGCCGCGCCGAGATCGTCGAGCGGATCGAGGCGGAGGAGATGACGACGTTCCGCTTCGCCCCAGCTCCGGCGCTTATGCCTCTCATCGCACACAAGGGTTCGGTCGCGCTCGACGGCACGTCGCTGACGGTTAACGAGCCGAACGGGACGTTCACCGTTGCGATGATCCCGCACACGCTGAACGTGACCACCTGGTCCGATCGCGCACCGGGTGATCGCGTCAACATTGAAGTCGACACGATTGCGCGGTACGTCGCCCGGCTGGTCGGCGCGCGGACCGCCGGCTGACGCGCTCAGCCCCACCTCGCGGCCGACAGGAGCGATAGCCGCGCTGCGGCGTTTCGAAGGACGACACCATGGCTTCTCGCGCGCTCATCATCGAAGCCCGCTTCTACGACGACATCGCCGACATGCTGCAGGCCGGCGCCCGGGCCGAATTCGCCAAGCGGCGGTTCGAGGCAGACGTGATCTCCGTGCCCGGTGTCCTGGAGATCGCGCCGGCGCTATCCATGGCGCTGACCTCGGCGCGGCGGCGTGACCTGCCGTACTCGCTTTTCGCGGTCCTCGGCTGCGTGATCCGCGGCGAGACGTACCATTTCGAGATCGTGGCCAACGAGGGGAACCGCGGCGTCGTGGACCTGCAGGTGGCGAACCGTCTGGCGCTGGGCAATGGCATCTTGACGGTGGAGAACCGCGAGCAGGCCCTCGTGCGGGCCGACCCGAAGCAGAAGGACAAGGGCGGGGATGCGGCCGCGGCGGCCATCGCGCTCTACGATCTGCGCGAAGCGCTGAACCGATGAGAGCTCCGCGCAAGGATCACAAACCCAAACCGGCGAACAAGCGCGCGGTCGCACGCCTCGCGGCCGTGCAGGCGCTTTATCAGATGGACGTGACGGGCGCGGGTGCGCGCGACATCGTCAAGGAGTTCGAGCTTTTCCGCCTGAAGCAGGATGTCGACGGGGAAGAGCTGCGCGCCATCGACATGAACTGGTTCGACGGCATCGTCTCCGGCGTGGTGGCCCACCAGCGTGACGTGGACGGGGCGATCGACGAGGCGCTGAAGGTGGGCTGGCCGCTGCGGCGCATCGATCTGACCCTGCGCGCGCTGCTGCGGGCGGGGGCATTCGAGCTGATGTATCGCGACGATGTGCCCATGCGGGTGATCGTGTCGGAATACGTCGAGGTGGCGAAGGCCTTCTTCGGCGAGGACGAGCCGCGCCTCACCAACGGTGTGCTCGACGCGGTCGCCAGGAAGGTGCGCCCGGAGCCGATCGGTGGCTGAGGCTCCCGTCGCACGGTCCACCCGAGCCTCTCGCGGCTGACGGCCCGTGGATGAGGACGCGCTGATCGCCACGGTGTTCGCCCCGCTCGCCACCGATGCGGGCGCCGACCAGCTGGGCGACGATGCGGCGGCCTTCGCCGGCGGCGAGGGCGACGTCGTCGTGACCTGTGACGCGCTGGCGGCCGGTGTGCATTTCTTCCCCGACGATCCGCCGGACGCGATCGCCGCCAAGGCGCTGCGGGTCAATCTTTCCGATCTCGCCGCCAAGGGGGCCGAACCGTTCGGCTATCTGCTGGCGCTGGCGCTGCCGGCCGACTACGGCGGCGACTGGGCGCGCACGTTCGCGCGCGGTCTCGCCGCCGACCAGGCGCGCTATGGCGTGTCCCTGCTGGGTGGCGACACGTTGCGCGCCTCACCGGGCGGCGGGGCGACGATCACGGTGATGGCGTTGGGGCGGACGCGGAGTGGCGCCACGGTGCGCCGACGCGCGGCCCGGGCCGGCGAGGTCGTGGTGGTGACGGGGACCATCGGCGATGCGGCCCTCGGCCTGCAGGCACGGCTCTCGGCGCCGTGGGCGATCGACGAGGCGCATGCGGCGGCGCTGGACCGGGCCTATCTGTGGCCCGATCCGCCGGTGGCGGCTTGGCGGGCGGTGCGCGAGCATGCCAGCGCGGCGATGGACGTCTCGGACGGGCTCCTCGGCGATCTTGCCAAGCTGTGCCGAGCGGCGGGGGTCGGCGCCCAGCTGAACCTCGACGCGGTGCCGCTGTCGGCGGCGGCGCGGGCGGCAGTCGCGGCCGATCCCTCCGCCTTCGACCGGGCGGCGACGGGCGGCGACGACTACCAGATCCTCGCAACCATGCCGGAGGCCGCGGTCGGACCCTACGTCGATGCGCTGCAGGCGCTCGGCATCGCTGCGACGGCGATCGGCGAGATCGTCGAGGGTGAGGCGCGGGTGGCGTTGATGCGCGACGGCCGGCCGGCGGAGTTGAGGGACGGGCGCTTCCAGCATTTCTGAGACGGAGCGGCGTGGGCGGCGACCGTGCGCCGTAGCCTTGCGCGGTTTCCGGCTGACAAGCGCGGGCGGCTTTTGTACCACCGTACGGTTGTTCGGCGGCGGACCAAAGGATTGGCATGCGTGAGATCGTGATCGTCGGCTTCCCGAAGTGCGGGACGTCGGCTCTGGTCAAGGCCTTCGAGGCGGAGGACGACACGCACGTCATGCGGTCGGCGACCGGATCGGTCGATGCGAAGTTCCCCGATCGCTCGAACCTTCCGCACGACAAACTGATCGTCCACAAGTTTCCGTCCTACATCCTCAGCCGCGGCGTTCTGGAGCGGCTGCGGGACGAAATCTCGCCCGAGGCGGAGATTGTCGTGTGCTTTCGGCGCCTGCCGCTGGTGCTTCTGTCATGGCACAACATGCACCGGCGCATCGCGCGCACCGGGCAGGAGCGGCAGCCCAACCACTTCGTCCACCGCGATCCGGAGTTCTGGGCCAACTGCGGGGTGGACGAGTACTATCACCGCAGCGTCCACCGCTTTCGCATCGACACGTTTTTCGACCAGCTTCTCCGCGTCTTTCCGGACGAGCGCGTCACCGTGGTGGCGCAGGAGCGTATGGCGCGCTCGGTCACGAACATCGTTAAGCTGCTGAAGCACGAGGCGCCTGTGGAGGCCGAGGACAAGGCGCACGTGGGATACGCCGACCGGACCGCGCTTGATGTCGACCCTGAGATCCTGGAGACGCTCGAGGCGACTTATCAACGCTTTCTGGAGCGCGTCGCGCAATCCAAGGTGCGTACGTTGATCTAGGATCGCCCCATGCCTGGCGCGGCTGTGAACCGTGCCGGCAAGGTGGCGCTGTGGGCTCGGGACCGGGCCCAGCCATTTCGGGTCCGAGCCCTTCGGCGCTTGGCTTGGATCCCTTTTCTTGCCAGCGCCATGGCACGCGACTAAAACCGCGATCTACGGAGGATACCGATGGCCAACGAACCGACCTATTCTTTTGCCGATGACAGTGGAAATCCCCCGCGCACATCGCTCGAGGACCATCAGCAGACGTACGAGGGGTTCCTCTCCCTCGTAAAGTGGGGCATCGGCACAGTTGTGCTTATCTTAGTCGGTATGGCAGTCTTTCTCCTATAATAAGCGACGCGACTGCTAAAATCGCGACAGGAGGTTACGCTTGAAGATCGCCGTTCCGGCCGAGGCCGAAGACACGCGCGTCGCCGCAACGCCCGACATCGTGAAGCGCTACGTCAATGCCGGTGCCGAAGTCGCCGTCGAAAGTGGGGCGGGCGCGGATTCGCGTGTGACCGACCAGGCGTATCGTGATGCCGGCGCCACCATCGCCAGCTCTGCGGAAGACGCCGTCGGTGGGGCCGACATCATTCTCACGGTGCGCCGCCCATCTGCGGCGGTGCTGTCGGCCGCCAAGCGCGGGGCGATCCTCGTCGGCGCGATCGACCCCTACGGCGACGTCGAGGGGCTGAAGGCGATGGCCGAGGCCGGTGTCGCGGCCGTGGCGATGGAGCTGATGCCGCGCATCACGCGGGCGCAGTCCATGGACATCCTGTCGAGCCAGGCGAACCTGGCCGGCTATCAGGCGGTGGTCGACGCCGCTGCGGTTTACGACCGCGCGATCCCGATGATGATGACCGCCGCCGGCACCGTCCCGGCGGCGAAGATCTTCGTCATGGGCGCGGGCGTGGCCGGTCTGCAAGCCATCGCGACGGCACGGCGTCTGGGCGGCGCGGTGTCGGCGACGGACGTGCGCCCGGCCTCCAAGGAGCAGGTCGCCTCGCTGGGTGCCAAATTCATCGCGGTGGAGAACGACGAGTTCAAGTCGGCCGAGACCGCGGGCGGCTACGCGAAAGAGATGAGCGAGGACTACCGCCGCCAGCAGGCCGAGCTGGTCGCCGCGCACATCGCCAAGCAGGACATCGTCATCACCACGGCGCTGATTCCCGGACGCCCGGCGCCCAAGCTGATCAACGCCGACATGGTCGCCTCGATGAACCCCGGTTCGGTGATCGTCGACCTCGCGGTCGAGCGGGGCGGCAATGTCGAGGGGTCGGTCGCGGGCGAGGTCGTGACCGTAGGGCCCACGACCATAATCGGCCACCGCAACGTGTCGGGACGGATCGCGGCGTCGGCCTCGCTGCTTTACGCCAAGAACCTCTACACCTTCGTCGACACGGTTCTTCTCGACAAGGAGAAGGCCTTTGCCCCCAAGTGGGACGACGAGCTGATGACGGCGACGCTGCTGACGAAGGACGGAGCCATGGTGCATCCGAAGTTCGGCGGCGAGGCGCCGAAACCGGCCGCGCCCGCGCCGGCGCCCGCCGCGTCGGAACCGGCCAGCTCAGCGGGCTGACATCCGCACGACCAACCAGAACAGCCGTGAGCCCCGGACCGATCGGCCGGTGTGGCGACCAGGGAAGAGCGAATGAACGAGGACAACGCCCAAGCCGCCGTGGAGGCGGCGCGCACCGCTGCTGAAGCTGCCGCGCGGTCCAGCGAGGCGGCGCAGGCGGCGACCACCGCGGCCCAGGCGGCGACGCAGGCGGCCGAGGCGTCCCAGGCGGCCTCGCAGGCCGCCGATGCCGCGGGACACGCTGCGATGCAGGCCGATGCGCTGGCCGTTGCCGCCAGCGCGGCGACGAGCGGCCAGATCGACCCGACCATCTTCCGCCTGGCTATCTTCGTGCTGGCGATCTTCGTCGGCTACTACGTGGTGTGGTCGGTGACGCCGGCGCTGCACACCCCGCTGATGAGCGTCACCAACGCCATCTCGTCGGTCATCGTGGTGGGCGCATTGCTCGCGACCGGCGTCTCCTTCGCGGATGCGGACGGGGCGCTGTGGGCCAAGATCTTCGGCTTCGTCGCGCTGATCCTCGCATCGGTGAACATATTCGGCGGCTTCCTCGTCACCCAGCGCATGCTGGCGATGTACAAGAAGAAGCGATGACGTCCCGCCTCCGGCATCCCCGGGCGGGGCTGGCGTCCGCCACCGTGCGCCGCGCCGCCCCCGCCGGGCCGAGCGGCTTCGGCGCCACCTTTCATCTTCGGCGCGCCGGCTCTAGCGGGCAGATGCGCGCCACCACCGGCTCCGGCTGGTCTCACAACGACAAGAAGCGATTGGACGAGGAATGAGCCCCAACATCGCCGCCATCCTGTACCTGGTCTCCGGCGTTCTGTTCATCCTCGCGCTGCGGGGACTGTCGCATCCGACGTCCAGCCGTCAGGGCAACATGTTCGGCATGGTCGGCATGGGGATTGCCATCCTGACGACGCTGGTTCTGGCGGCGCCGGATATCCTCGGCTGGATTCTCATCATCCTCGGCGTCGGCATCGGCGGCGGCATCGGCGCGGTCATGGCCAAGCGCATCCCGATGACGGCGATGCCGCAGCTCGTGGCCGCGTTCCACTCGCTGGTCGGCCTCGCGGCGGTGTTCGTGGCGGCGGGCGCGCTCTACGCGCCGGAGGCGTTCGGCATCGGCACACCGTTCCACATCAAGGCGCTGTCGCTGGTGGAAATGGCGATCGGCGCGGCGATCGGTGCGCTCACCTTCACCGGCTCGGTCATCGCGTTCGCCAAGCTCGACGGGCGCATGTCGGGCAAACCGATCCTGCTGCCGCTGCGCCACGTCATCAACGCGGCGCTGGCGGTCGGGCTCATCGTGCTCGTGGTGTGGTTCGTCGGCTCGGACGAGATGGTGCTGCAGCAGCGCCTCCTGTTCTGGCTGATCGTGCTGGCGGCCCTCGCGCTCGGCGGCCTTATCATCATCCCCATCGGCGGCGCGGACATGCCGGTCGTGGTGTCGATGCTGAACTCGTACTCGGGCTGGGCGGCGGCCGGCATCGGCTTCACTCTCGGCAATACGGCGCTCATCATCACGGGCGCTCTGGTCGGCTCCTCGGGCGCGATCCTGTCCTACATCATGTGCAAGGGCATGAACCGCTCGTTCATCTCGGTCATCCTCGGCGGCTTCGGCGGCGAGACGACGGGGCCAGCGGGCGATCTCGGCGACCGCACGGTCAAGCAGGGCTCGGCCGAGGACGCGGCGTACATCATGAAGAACGCCGGCTCGGTCATTATCGTGCCGGGCTACGGCATGGCGGTGGCGCAGGCCCAGCACGCGCTGCGTGAGATGGCCGATGCCCTCAAGGAGGAGGGCATCTCGATCAAGTACGCGATCCACCCGGTCGCAGGCCGTATGCCGGGCCACATGAACGTGCTGCTGGCCGAGGCGCAGGTGCCCTACGAGGACGTCTACGAGCTGGAGGACATCAACTCCGAGTTCGCCCAGACCGACGTCGCCTTCGTCATCGGCGCCAACGACGTCACCAATCCGGCCGCGCGCGACGACCCGTCCTCGCCGATCTACGGGATGCCCATCCTCGACGTGGACAAGGCGAAAACGGTGCTTTTCGTGAAGCGTTCGCTGGGTTCTGGCTATGCCGGCATCGACAATACGTTGTTCTATAAGGACAACAACATGATGCTGTTCGGTGACGCGAAGAAGATGGTCGAGGAGATCGTCAAGGCGCTCTGACGGCACCCGGCCCTTCGAAGGATCTGCCATGCGCATTGTGACGATCATCTGCCCGCCCGCCTTGCGGGAGCGGCTCCCGCACGCTGTCGGAGAGGGGGTCGAGATCGTGTCCCTCCCGGTCGAGGCACGCAATTCGGACGTCCACGACGCCGAGCTGCGGGCCGATGACGTGGTGATCTCCATGGACGTGACGCGTCCCGGCGGGAGGCTGCCGCCGGTCGCGTTACTGCAGCTTCCCGGCGCCGGCACCGACCGCATCGACATGGACGCGCTGGCGCCGGAGACGACGCTCTGCAACGTCTACGACCACGAGATCCCGATCTCCGAGTACGTGCTCGCCACGATGCTGGAGTGGGAGATCCGCCTCTCGACGGTGCGTGAGATCTTTACGGCCGAGAGCTGGCCGCAGCTCAGCCGCCAGCGCACGCTGCATGGCGAGCTCCACGGCAAGACGCTGGGCGTGGTCGGGTTCGGACGGATCGGCCGTGCCGCGGCGGTGCGCGCGGCCGCGTTCGGGATGACGGTACTGGCGGTGGCACGGCGCCCGGACGGTGGGCCCGCCGACGAGGTTCACCCGACCGATGCGCTCGCCGAGGTGCTGCCGCGGTGCGACTATGTGCTGAACACGCTGCCGCTGACCGATGCGACGCGCGGCATCTTCGACGCCGCGATGCTGTCGGCGATGAAACCGACGGGCGTGATCATCAACGTGGGCCGCGGGCAGACGATCGACGAGGAGGCGCTCTTCAATGCGCTGTCGACTAAGGTGATCGGCGGTGCGGTGATCGACGTGTGGTACCAGTACGCGCGCGATCCGAGCGAGACGCCGCCGCCCTCGCAGTTCGATTTCTTCAGCCTCGACAATGTCATTCTGACGCCGCATGCGTCGGCGATTACCGGCGGGCTGTGGGACCGCCGGGCGGCGACGATTGCCGAGAACGTCAGGCGTCTGGGCGCTGGGGAGCCGCTCCTCAACGTGGTGCGCCCCGGCGAGCGGTAGGGCGCACCCGGGACGAGTGGTGCCGCTTTTCCGTGCCAAGCGCATTCCGGCACGGGAGCTGGAGCTGGAGCGCTGAAGGCCGCGCCCGCTCCAGCCTGGCGCAGTGGGCGCCGCCGGTCAGCTCACGCGCGTCACTCAGCTCACGCGCGTCATGGTGAAGGGCTGGCCCACCGAGGGGGCGCACGACAGCTGGCGGGACGACGTCAACGTGCAGTTGGCCGCGCGCGCTTCGTTTGCCGCGATCGACGTCCAGCTCAGCCGGATGCCGTCGGGGGTGCGGGCGTAGCGGCCGTCGGCGACCACCGTCTCGCCCGTGCCGGTGAGGCGCGACGTGAAGGCGCCGTTCTGGAACGTGGCGATGAACACGCCGTCGTCCGAGCCCCAGTTGCCGTCGATGGGGGAGCTGGAACTGCCGGTGACACAGCCGGCCAACATGGCGGCCAGCCCGCAGATGATCACGATGGCGCGCATGTTCAGCTCCTGTCGAAAAGGCTCGCGTCTGGATCCGTCGAGGATAGGTTGAGAGTGCCGAGGAGGCCTGCGGCACGCAACTCGGCTGCGCTCACCTGAGCGGGGACAACCGCATGATCGCCAGCATTTGCGATTTTCCTGCAACGATGGCGTTCGCCAGACGCTGCGCCGCGGGCAGGCAGAATTGTGCTATCGGCGTGGTGACACAGCACAGGGCGAGGGCAGAGCATGATCGAGGCGGAGCGGCACGGCACGGAGGGGGCGGCAGCCAGCGAGATCGTGTTCCGCGAGGCGCTGCCGCAGGATGTCGCCGCCATCGTGGCCCTCCTCGCCGACGATGTTCTGGGGGCCGCGCGCGAGACGGTGAGCGATCCGCCGCTGGCCGAATACCTCGACGCATTCGAGGCGGTTGCCGCGAACCCCTACGACCATCTCGTCCTCGCCGAAGCCGAGGGCCGGATCGTCGGGTGTGCGCAGCTGACGGTGCTCAACGGCCTCAGCCGCCGCGGCACACGGCGCGGGCTCCTGGAGAGCGTGCGCATCGCCGGTTCGCACCGCAGCGGCGGCCTGGGCCGGGCGCTGATCGTCCACATGATCGACCTGGCGCGGCGGGAGGGCTGCGGGATGGTCCAGCTCACCTCCGACATCTCGCGAACACGCGCCCACGCCTTCTACGAGAGGCTGGGCTTCAAGGCGACGCACGTCGGCATGAAGCTCGAGTTCTAGGGCAGCCGGACACGACCCTTGGCGGATGCTCCGGGATGGACCGAAGCCTGGGCTGGGGGTATCGGGACTGACAAGCGGGCATACCGCTCGACGCCGATTGCTCGACCCCCGCCCGCGACCGGAGATACGCCCGTGCCAGGACCGCACCCCGCACCCCTCGACTACGATCATAACGTCGCCGACATGGCGACGCGGTTCCGCTCGCTCCACGAGGACTTCCTCGTCCTGCCGAACCCGTGGGACGCGGGAAGCGCCAAACTGCTGGCCGAGGCGGGCTTCTCGGCGATTGCGACCTCGTCGGCGGCCTGCGCGTGGTGCCTTGCCAAGCCGGACGGGACGATCGATCGCGCCACCGCGATCGCGCATGCGGCAACATTGGGCGCGGCCTCCGGCCTCCCCGTCAACGGCGACTTCGAGAGCGGCTACGGCGAGACGCCGGCGGAGGTCGCCAAGACCATCGAGGCGGCCATCGACGCCGGCGTGGCGGGGTGCTCCATCGAGGATCTGGCGGTCGGGTGGCCGGAGCCGCTCTTCGAGCGGGACGCCGCCTGCCGCCGGCTGGAGGCCGCCCGCGAGGCGATCGAGCGGTCCGGGAGCGACTTCGTGCTGACCGGGCGCTGCGAGGCGTTGGCGCCCTTCGGCAAGGACGGGCTGGATGAGGCGCTGGCCCGTATCCCGCTCTACGTCGCGGCCGGGGCACACGTGATCTACGTTCCGTACCTGACCGAGGCGGCCGAGGTGGAGGCGATCGTTGCCGCATCGGACGTGCCGGTCAGCGTGATCGCCGGGCTCGGCGGTGTGAGCGATGATCTGGACGCCCTCCGGCGCCTCGGCGTGCGGCGGATCACGCTGGGGTCCGGCCTCATGAAGGTGGCGATGGCGGGATATCTGAGCGCAATCGATGCGCTGGCGGGCGGCACCGTGGCCGTCTCCGGCGGCACGCCGAGCGCACGGTTGAACGGGGCCTTCACGCCGCAGCGGCGCGGGCCGGCGTCGGAGGTCTAGGTGGACGCCGACGGCCTCCACGACCTCTTCGCGCCGTTCGGCCCGGTGACGGTGAGCCGGATGTTCGGCGGCACCGGCGTGTGGTCCGACGGTGTGATGATCGCGGTGGCGTTCTCGGGCGAGGTGTACATGAAGACGGACGCCGAGAACGAGGCGCTGTTCGCGGCCGAAACGCCCTTCAGCTTCCGTCGCGGCGACAAGGTGGTGACGACGAGCCTGCGGTGCCTGCCGGCCGAATGCTTCGATGAGCCGGACATGCTGGTGCGCTACGCGGCGTCGGCATTGGAGGCCGCGCGCCGCAGCGCCGCGCGCAAGCCACTCAAGCAGAAGAAGATCCGGGGATGATCATCCGTCCGATGCGGGAGACCGACGCCCCCGAGGTTTGGGCCATCATCGGCCCGATCATCCGTGGTGGTGCGGAGTACGCGCTCGAGCCGGACATGTGCGAGGCCGATGCGCTCGCCTACTGGGCTGGTGCTGATCGCGAGACCTTCGTGGCCGAGGTCGATGGGGCGGTGCTGGGGTCGTACTATATCCGGCCGAACCAGTCGGGGGGCGGCAAGCATGTCGCGAACTGCGGCTACGCCGTCTCGCGCGAGGCGCGCGGGCGCGGGATCGCGCGGGCCATGTGCGAGCACTCTCTCACCCACGCCCGCGGCGCGGGCTACTGGGCGATGCAATTCAACTTCGTGGTGGCCACCAACACCCGTGCCATCACTCTCTGGGAAGGGATGGGATTCGACACACTGGCGCGACTGCCGGGGGCGTTCGTCCATCCCGTCGAGGGTGAGGTGGATGCGCTCGTTATGTATCAACGTTTGGATTGAGGGGGGGCGCCGTACTCGCTCCGGATTCACCAAGGAACAGGGCGGGCCGCCTGTCCCTCGGACCCATCCATCGCTGATGAAGCCCTGACCCGGAGCGGCGCGCAGCGCAAGGCACGCTTCGCTCTGTCGGCCTTGCACTCCGCCCCGCTCCGGGTCCTGTCGGGCTTCAGCGATGGATGGCTCCGAGGAACAGGCTCCGGAACCGCCGTGCCGTGGCGCTTGGGTGGGGCTGGCGCCTCGGGAATCAGGCGCCCAGCGTGGCGGCGGCCGTGTTGGAGCGGGGGTGCCAGAGGCCGCGGGTGATCGCCTCGGCGAGGCGGGCGGTCAGCTCGGCCCAGGCGGCCGGGTTGTTGCTCTTGATGAAGCCGGCCACCGTCTCGTCGGCGACGAAGGCGGCGAAGGTGGCGTCGAAGTGGTGGTCCTTCACCGCGCCCGTGGTCGCGGCGAAGGCGAACATGTAGTCGACCGTCGCCGCGATCTCGAACGCGCCCTTGTAGCCGTGGCGCATGACACCGGCGATCCACTTCGGGTTGGTGACGCGGCCGCGCACGACGCGGGCGATTTCTTCTTCCAGAGTGCGCACCACCGGGCGCTCGGGGCGTGAGTGGTCGTTGTGGTAGACGGCCGGGCGGGTGCCGCGGGCGGCTTGGACGGCGGCGGTGAGGCCACCCTCGAACTGGTAGTAGTCGTCCGAATCGAGAAGATCGTGCTCGCGGTTGTCCTGGTTGTGCAGGACCGCCTCGACCGTGGCGAGCCGCCGGGTGAGGGCCGCGCGGTCGGGCGTGCCTTCGCTGCGCGCGCCGTACGCGTAACCGCCCCAGACGGTGAAGGCCTCCGCGAGATCGTCCGCGGTCTGCCATCCGCCCTCGTCGATGAGGGCCTGCAGGCCGGCGCCATAGGCGCCCGGCTTGGCGCCGAAGATGCGGTGGCCGGCCCGCAGCGCCGCCTCGGCCTCGGATATGCCATGGGTCATGTGGGTCTGGCGTTCGGCGGCCATGCGCGGGGCGATCGGGTTCTCCGCCGGGTCTTCCTCCAGGCCGCCGATGGCGCGGATCGAACGGTCGAAGAGCGCGATCTGGTCGGGGAATGCGTCGCGGAAGAAACCGGAGATGCGCAACGTGACGTCGATGCGGGGGCGGCCGAGCACCGCCAGCGGCACGATCTCGTAGCCCGTGACGCGGCGCGAGGCCAGGTCCCACGTCGGCTTGGCGCCGATGAGCGCGAGGGCCTGGGCGATGTCGTCGCCGCCGGTTCGCATGTTGGCGGTGCCCCAGCAGGAGAGTGCGATGGAGGTGGGCCAGTCGCCGTGGTCCTGGAGGTGGCGTGTCAGCACCAGCTCGGCGGAGCGGCGGCCGATCTCCCAGGCCGCCGGCGTGGGCACCGAGCGCGTGTCGACGGAGTAGAAGTTGCGGCCGGTCGGCAGGACGTCCGGCCGGCCGCGGCTGGGGGCGCCCGAGGGGCCGGGCTCGACGAAGCGGCCGGAGAGCGCCTTCAGCGTGCCGGCGATCTCGCGCGGGCCGCAGGCGTCGACCGCGGGAGCGAGCCGGTCGTTGATCTCGGTGAGGACGGCGCGGGTGGCGGTCCAGCTCGGCGGGCAGCCGGCGCCTTCGATGAGGCGGGCCGCGAGGGCTTCGAGGCGCTCGATGGTGTCGCCTTCGGTGCGCCAGGGGGCCGGATCGGCGAGCGCGTCAGAGCGGGGGCCGGTCCAAGGTGTGCTCATGGTGCTGGTGAGCGGGTCGAACTCCAGCGCGAGGTCGGCGGCGAGGGCACGCAGCAGCGAGGCGTCCTCCGGGCGATCGCCGCGGGGCGTCCGGGCGAGGGCGGCGAGGAGATCGGTGCGCAGCCGGCCCTCGGGCGAGCGGCCGAAGATGTGGAGGCCGTCGCGGATCTGCAGCTCCTTGAGCTCGCACAGCCAGGCGTCGAGGCGCTCCAGCGCGGCGGGCTCGTCCAGACCGCCGAGGCCGATGTCCTCGGCGAGGCCGCTCGTCGCGGCAAGCTCCAGGATCTCGCGGGCGAGGTGTTTGGTGCGGCGGGGATCGCCGCCGGAGGCCTCGTAGTACTCGTCGACCAGGGCCTCGAGGTCGCGCATCGGGCCGTGGCTCTCGGCGCGGGTCAGGGGCGGGGTCAGATGGTCCACGACGACGGCCTGGGCGCGGCGCTTGGCCTGTGCGCCCTCGCCGGGGTCGTTGACGATGAACGGGTAGATGTGGGGCATCGGGCCGAAGACGGCTTCAGGGAAGCACGCGGCGGAGAGGGCGAGGGCCTTGCCGGGGAGCCACTCGAGATTGCCGTGCTTGCCCATGTGGATCACGGCATGCACCTCCCGCCGGAGCGCCGCGTAGAACGCGAAGTAGGCGTGCGGCGGGACGAGGTCCGGCGAGTGGTAGGTCTCCTTGGGGTCGATGTTGTAGCCGCGCGCGGGCTGGATGCCGATCAGGATCCGGCCGAGCCGCGCGAGCGGGAGCGCGAAGGCACCGCCCGCGACGAACCGGTCCGTCTCCGGCGCACCCCACCGCGCGGTGACGGCGGCGCGCACGGGCTCCGGAAGCGCGGCGAAGACGGCGGCGTAGTCGCCGAGCGAGAGCGTGACGTCGGCCGGGTTCTGCGGATTGGCGTTGGTGGGGCCGGCGAGCAGGCGGTCCACCAGCGCGTTGCCATCGGCGGGAAGGGCGCCGGTGTCGTAGCCCTCGGCTTGCATCGCCTCCAGCAGGGTGACGGTGCCGGCCGGCGTGTCGAGGCCGACGCCGTTGGCGATGCGGCCGTCGCGGTTGGGGTAGTTGGCGAGCACGATTGCGACGTGCCGGTGCGCGGGCGCGGCCGGGAGGGTCGCCCAGCGGCGCGCCAGCTCGGCGACGAAGCGGACGCGGTCCGGCTCCGGCTCCGAGCGGACGATGTTGCACTCGCTCACCGCGTCCCAGCGGGCGAGGGATTTGAAGGCGATGGCGCGGGTGATGATCCGCCCGTCCACCTCCGGCAGTGCCACGTTCATGGCGAGGTCGCGCGCGGTGAGGCCTTGGGCGGCGCCGTCCCACACGTCGCGGGTGGAGCCGGAGAGGATCGCCTGCAGGACCGGCGCGCCGGGTTCGTCGAGAACGGTGCCGGTCTCGCCGCCCGGGGCGCTGGCGGCGAAGGCGGTGGTGTTGATGACCACCGACGGGCCCGCCGCGGCGAAGGTCTCGCGGATGACGCTTTGGCTGGCGCGGTCCTTGAGGCTGGCGGCGAAGAGGGGGAGCGGGTTGAGGCCCTCGGCCCGCAGCGCGGCGGCGAGCGCGTCGATGGGGGCCGTCTGGCTCCCCTGGACGAGCGCCCGATAAAACGTGATGGCCGCGATCGGCGCGTCCGGCTGCCAGGTGGCGGCGAGGTCGTCGAGGGTTGCGATGCCGGTGCCGGGGAGCCAGACGCCGGCGGGCGGCAGCGGCTCGGGCGGGCCCGGGCGCTGGGAGCCCGCGAGGATGGCGGCGCAGCGGCTGAGGAAACGGGCGGCGTTGTGGGCGCCGCCTTCCAGCAGATCGTGCCACAGGGCGGCTGCATCGTCCGGCGCCATGGTGGAGAGGGCGGCGAGTTCCGGGTCTGGCCGCGCGTCGCCGGGGAGGGCGGCGAACTGGATGCCATGACGATGCGCGGCGGCGGCCAGCGCATCGAGCCCATAGGGGAAGTAGGAGCGTCCGCCGAGGACGCGCGCGACGATGAGCCGGGCGTGGCGCCCCGTGCGCTCGATCCACTGGTCGACGCTCATTGGATGGGCGAGGCGCATCTGGTTGACGAGGCGCAGAGTCGGCGCGCCGGCCGGCTGCGCGTGCTGCGCGGCGGCCAGCGCCGCCAGCTCGGTGTCGGCCGCCGACAGGACGCAGATGTCGGCCGGGCGTCTGGCCGAGGTCGATCGCTTCGCCCTCGTCGGCGATGGTGCCGCGTTGCGCGAGGAGGAGGTGCATCAGGCGGGGAGCCGTGCCCCGGTGGCCGCGGCAGCCGTTTCGATCGGCGGCGCGGATGGCGCTTTCGTCGACGCCGGCCTCGGCGATGACGACGAGGCGGGTCATCCGCTCGCCCGGCTGCCACAGCCGGTCGAAGCCGGAGGACATGCGCCGGCCGACGCCCTGGACGACCATGCGCATCGGCTTGCCCGAAACGTCGATGAAGCCCTTCAGGCGGAGGATGCCGTGGCGGTCGACGATGTCGTTCAGGGTGGCGATGAAGGCGGCGGGGTCGGCGACGGGCGCCGCGTCGACCACGAACGAGGCGAAATCGTCGTGGTCATGCGCCTCACCGTCCGCGTGTTCCATTTCGTGGTGCGACTTGCGTGTGGCGATGAGGGTCTCGGTCGCCGAGCCGAGGCCGAGCAGGACGTGCGGTGGCAGCTGGCCGTCCGGCGCGACGATGTGGCGCGCGTCGGTGGCGGCGGAAACCGTGGCGCGCACGCCGTCGAGGGCGGCGCGGTCGAGCGCCTCCACCTTGTTCAGCACGACGAGGTCGGCGGCGCGGAGCTGATCCTCGAAGAGTTCTTCCAGCGGCGAGTCGTGGTCGAGCGATGGGTCGGCCTGGCGCTGCGCGTCGACGGCGGCCGGGTCGTGGGCGAACTGGCCGGCGGCGGTGGCGACCGCGTCCACCACGGTGACAACGCCGTCGACGGTGACGTGTTCGGTGATGCCGGGCCAGTTGAAGGCCTGCACGAGCGGTTGCGGCAGGGCGAGGCCGGAGGTCTCGATGACGATGTGGTCGGGACGGTCGGCGCGGTCGAGAAGCGCGGTCATCGTCGGGATGAAGTCGTCGGCGACGGTGCAGCAGATGCAGCCGTTGGTGAGCTCGATCACGTCGTCCTCGCCGCAGGCCTCGATACCGCAGCCCTTCAGCACTTCGCCGTCGACGCCGAGATCGCCGAACTCGTTGATGATGAGGGCGATCCGGCGGCCGCCCGCATTCTCCAGGAGATGGCGGATCAGCGTGGTCTTGCCGGCGCCGAGGAAGCCGGTGATGACGGTCGCGGGGATCTTCGCGGTGCGCAAGAAACGTCTCCTCTTTTGGACCTGTCGTATCCCACGGGCGGCCAGCGATGGAAAGGACGGGCCGGCGCGGTGCGGCCGGCGCGTCCGTGTTCAGCGGCCGGTGAAGTCGGGCGCGCGCTTCTCGCGCATGGCCGAGATGGCCTCTTTGTGGTCGGCCGTTGCGTGGGCCAAGGCCTGCTTGGCAGCCGACAATTCCAGAAGGGTGGCGAGGCTGACCTGGCCAGCTTCGCGCAGCAGGCGCTTGGTCATGCGCACGGCATGCGGCGGATTGGCCGCGATGCGACGGGCGAGGGCGCCCGCTTCGTCCATCAGCGCCTCGGCCGGCACCACGCGCGAGACGAGACCGCAGGCGCGCGCCTCCTCGGCGTCGATGAGGTCCCCGGTGAGCGCCATCTCGCAGGCCTTGGAGAAGCCGACGACGCGGGGCAGCAGCCACGCCCCGCCATCGCCGGGGACGATGCCGAGTTTGACGAAGCTCTCGGCGAACCGTGCGTTTTCCGACGCGATGCGCAGGTCGCACATCAGCGCCAGATCGCAGCCCGCGCCGATGGCCGGACCGTTGACGGCGGCGATCACCGGCACCTCCAGCGCCTCCATCACCAGCGGAATGCGCTGGATGCCGGAGCGGTAGTTGCGCCGGGTCTGGGCGGGGAGGTCGTCGGCGAGCCCGCCGGGCTGGTCGATGGTCTTCAGATTGCCGCCGGAGGAGAAGGCCGTGCCGGCGCCCGTCAGAATGACGACGCGGGTGGCGATGTCCTTGTCCGCATCCTCGAGCCGGTCGATCAGCGCATCGATGAGGTCGAGGTCGGAAATGGCGTTGCGGATGTCCGGACGGTTGAGCGTGATCGTGGCGATGCCGTCGTCGGTGCGCTCGTAAAGGACCGGTTGGCTCACGGGCGGGTTCCTCCAATGTCGTGCCGCATTGACGAGGGCGGTACAGCAGTCCAGCCGCAATTGCGACTGTCGCGCGCCGCTGTCCCGCTCCACCCGCCGGCGTTGGCATTTGGCTGGGCCGGTCCGCCAATTGCTTTCGCTGCGAGGGAACGCGAGGATGGGGGCGGGCCTATCTTTTCCGGGTGGTTTCACCTAGGTAGCGACGCGAACAAGGGAATGCGCTTCATGTGTGGCATCTGTGGCGAGGTGCGGTTCGATGGCGCGTCGGCGTCGGTTCCGGCTGTGGTCAAAATGGCGGACGCGATGGCGCCGCGCGGACCGGATGGCGCGGGCATTCTGGCGCGCGACCGCTTCGCGTTCGGTCATCGCCGGCTGACGATCATCGACCTTTCCGTGCGCTCGTCGCAGCCGATGACCGACCCGGAGCTGGGCCTGTCCATCGTCTTCAACGGTTGCATCTATAATTACCCGGAGCTGCGCGGCGAGCTGGAGGGGAAGGGCTACCGCTTCTTCTCGTCCGGCGATACCGAGGTGATCCTCAAGGCGTATCACGCCTGGGGCATCGACTGCGTGAAGCGCTTCCACGGCATGTTCGCCTTCGTGATCCACGAGCGGGACTCGCAGCGCGTGGTGATGGGTCGCGACCGCTTCGGCATCAAGCCGTTCTACTATGCCGAGGGGCCGAAGTGGATCCGCTTCGCCTCGTCGCTGCAGGCGATCCTGGCGGCGGGCGAGGTCGACACGTCGATCGATCCGGTGGCGCTCAACCACTACATGTCGTTCCATGCCGTGGTGCCGCCGCCGCGCACCATCCTGTCCGGCGTGCGCAAGCTCCCGCCGGCGACGGTGCGGGTCTACGAGCCGAACGGTGAATCCAAGGACACCGTCTACTGGCGCATCAGCTACGACCGCACCGCGGACGACCTCAAGGTGTCGGCCGAGGAGTGGCGCGACCGTGTGATGGCGGGGCTGCGCACCGCGGTGGACCGGCGCATGGTGGCGGACGTTCCGGTGGGCGTGCTGCTCTCGGGCGGCGTCGACTCCTCGGTGATCGTGGCGTTGCTCGCACAGGCGGGGCAGACGGGGCTGAAGACCTTCTCGATCGGCTTCGAGGATGCACACGGCGAGGTCGGCAACGAGTACCAGTACTCGGACCTGGTGGCGAAGACGTTCGGGACCGACCACAACCAGATCTTCATCCCGTCGGCGGAGATGATCGAGTCGATGCCGGCGACGGTCGCGGCGATGCCGGAGCCGATGGTGTCTTACGACAATGTCGGCTTCTATCTGCTGTCGCGGGAGGTGGCGAAGCAGATCAAGGTCGTGCAATCCGGCCAGGGTGCGGACGAGATCTTCGGCGGCTACCACTGGTATCCGCCGATGGCCTCCGCGAACGATCCGCTGGCGTCCTACTCCAAGGCGTTCTTCGACCGCGACTACGCGCGTATGCAGAACGAGGTCGCGGCGCCGTATCTCGCCGATCACGATGCCGCGCTCGACTATGTGCGGGGCAAGTTCGACGAGCCGGGCGCGGACGATCCCGTCGACAAGGCGCTGCGGATCGATTCGACGGTCATGCTCGTCGATGACCCTGTGAAGCGGGTCGATGCGATGACCATGGCATGGGGCCTCGAGGCGCGGGTGCCGTTCCTCGACCACGAGCTTTGCGAGCTCGCCGCACGGATCCCGCCGGAGCATAAGCTGAAAGAAGGCGGCAAGGGCGTTCTGAAGGATGTGGCGCGGCAACTCGTGCCGCATGAGATCATCGATCGGAAAAAGGGGTACTTCCCTGTGCCGGCACTGAAATACATTTCGGGGCCGGTCAAAGAGATGGTCGAGGACGTGCTCGGCGCCTCGGCCGCCAAAACACGTGGGTTGTTCAACCAGTCATATTTGGACAAGCTGCTTGCCGATCCGCCAGCCCACATTACACCGCTGCGGGGCTCGGAACTTTGGCAGGTGGCGCTTCTGGAGATGTGGTTGCAGAGCCACCGGATCTGAGGGATTTGATGTCCGAAGCTGCTGACGTGGTGACAGGTCGCGACGATATGGAGATTCCCGGACCGCGAACGGCGGAGACGACGAACGTCTCGCTGGATTGCGGATGGGGGACTCTGCATTTCGCCGACACCTACGAGTCGGCAACCGTCCTCGCCGACGCCATGCGTGAAGAGGGGCCGGGGCGGCGCGATATCGCCTTCTATGTGGAAGAGCCGCACGTCATGCTGTCGGCGGCCCCCTTGGAATTGTTCCTCGACCCCAGTCACGCCTTCCGTCTGCCACTCGAGAAGTATGCGGCGTCGGACCGCAAGCCAGAGGGATACATCGTGCGCCGCCTCGCCAACGAGGAAGACGCCGAGGCGGTGAACCGCATCTATTCCAGCCGCGGCATGGTGCCGGTGCGGCCGGACTTCTTCTGGCGGCGGCGCGACAGCCGCGCGTTCACGTATCTCGTGGCCGAGGACGAGGTGACCGGGTCGATCATCGGCACCGTGACCGGCATCGACCATGCCCGTGCCTTCGGCGATGCGCGGCAGGGCACGAGCCTGTGGTGCCTCGCGGTGGACCCGCAGACGCGGTGTTCGGGCGTGGGTGAAGCGCTGGTGCGCCGTCTGGCCGAGATCTTCCAGGAGCGCGGCTGCTCGACGCTCGACCTCTCGGTGCTGCACGACAACGACCTGGCGATCCAACTCTACGAGAAGCTCGGGTTCGAGCGGCTGAACGTCTACACGATCAAGCGCAAGAACCCGATCAACGAGCGGCTATTCGCGGGGCCGGCGCCGGAGGCTGATCTGAACCCATACGCGCGCATCATCGTCGAAGAGGCGCGGCGGCGGGGGATCGATGTGGAGTTGATCTCGGAGGAGCACGGCTATTTTCGGCTGACCTATGGCGGCCGGTCGATCAAGTGCCGCGAGTCGCTGTCGGAGATGACGAGCGCCGTGGCGATGTCGATCTGCGACGACAAGTCGGTGACGCGCGCTATCGTCGAGGACGCGGGAATCGACGTGCCGGACGAGATCGAGGCGGCAACGGCCGACGACGTGCGGGCGATGTTCGAGAGGCACGAGAAGATCGTGATCAAGCCGGCCCGCGGCGAGCAGGGGCGCGGCATCGCCGTGGGTCTGACAAAGGACGACGACATCGAGGCGGCGTTCCAGCGTGCCCGCGAGGTGTGCGAGCGCGTGCTGGTGGAGGAGTTCTGCGAGGGCGACGACCTGCGGCTGGTGGTGATCGACCATCGCGTCGTGGCGGCGGCGGTGCGGCGTGCGGCGCGGATCTTCGGCGACGGGCATTCCACGGCGCGTGAGCTGATCGCCAAGCAGAGCCGCCGGCGCGCCGCGGCGACGGGCGGCGAGGCGAACATTCCCATCGACGGCGAGACCGAACGGTGCCTGCGCCTCGAGGGGCTGACCTACGACGACGTTCCGGACGAGGGCCGCGAGATCCAGGTGCGGCGCACCGCCAACCTCCACACCGGGGGCACCATCCACGACGTGACGGACCACGTGCACCCGACGTTGGTGGACGCAGCGGTGAAGGTCTCCCGCTCGGTCGATATTCCTGTGGTTGGCGTCGATCTCCTGGTGCCTTCGCACCTCGGTGCGAAGTACAAGTTCATCGAAGCGAACGAACGGCCGGGGCTCGCCAACCACGAGCCGCAGCCGACCGCCGAGCGCTTCATCGATCTGTTGTTTCCGCAGTCCATTCCGCATGCGGCGCGTCAGGCGTCGCGGCATTCGTCCGACACGGGGGAACAGTGTCCCGCCTGACGATCGACACCGTCTACCTGAAAGACACGCTCGCCGAGTTGCTCTCGATCGCGTCGCCGACCGGGTATACCGATACCATTGTGCGGACCGCCGTCGGCGAGCTGCGCCGGTTGGGGCTCGAGATGGAGATCACGCGCCGCGGGGCGATCCGAGCGCGTCTCCCTGGCAAGAGTCCGCTGGGCGCGCGTGCGATGATCGCGCACCTCGACACGCTGGGCGCGCAGGTGAAGATGCTGAAGCCCAACGGGCGGCTGGAGCTGACCCCGGTCGGCAACTGGTCGGCGCGCTTTGCCGAGGGGGCGCGTACCACGACCTTCACCGACAAGGGCGCCTATCGTGGGACGATCCTGCCGCTGAAAGCGTCCGGCCACACCTTCAACGAGGAGGTGGACACCCAGCCCTCGGCATGGTCGAACCTCGAACTGCGGGTCGACGCGATCATCAAGGATCAGTACGACCTCGAGCGGCTGGGCTTTGCCGTCGGCGATCTCATCGCCATCGACCCGGCGCCGGAGTTCACAGACAACGATTTCATCGTCTCGCGCCACCTCGACGACAAGGCCGGCGTCGCGCTCCTGTTCGCGACCATGGAGGCCCTGATCAGGGCGAAGGTCGAGCTGCCGGTGGATTTGTTCTTCATCTTCTCCATCGCAGAAGAGATCGGCATCGGCGGCGCTTCGGTGCTGACCGACGATATCGCCTCTCTGATCACCATCGACAACGGCACCTCGGCACCGGGCCAGAACTCCAGCGAGTTCGGCGTGACGATCGGTATGGCCGACCAGGCCGGCCCGTTCGACTGGCACCTGACGCAGAAGCTGGTGAAATTGTGCGAGGAAAACGACATCCGCTACCAGAAGGATATTTTCAAATTTTACCGGTCGGATTCGGCGGCCGCGCTGGAGGCGGGGTACGACGTGCGCACCGCTTTGGTGACTTTCGGCGTCGACGCCTCCCACGGCTATGAGCGGATCCACATGCATGCGCTGCGCTCGATCGCCGAGCTGTTGACCGCGTATGCGGTCAGCCCGGTTGAGATCGGCCGTGACCGTGAGATGATGGGCTCCATCGCCGGGTTCCCGACACAGCCGATGGAAGATGCCGACGTGTTCCCCCGTCCCGTAAAGCCGCAGGTCTAGTGGAGACAATTTCAACAACAGACGCGCTCGCGGAGCTGTGCGATCGCATCTCATCGGCGCCGTTCGTGACCGTCGACACGGAGTTTCTCCGTGAGACGACGTTCTGGCCGAAGCTGTGTCTCGTGCAGATCGCCTCGATGGACGAGGCGGCGCTCATCGACCCGCTCGCCGAGGGGATTTCGCTGGAGCCGCTGTTCAAGCTCCTCGCGGACGAGAGCGTGATCAAGGTGTTCCACGCCGCGCGGCAGGACGTGGAGATCTTCCACCACCTGTCCGGCCAGGTGCCTCGGCCGCTGTTCGACACGCAGGTGGCCGCGATGGTCTGCGGGTTCGGCGACTCCGTCGCGTACGATCAGATCGTGCAGCGGGTGACGGGAGAGGTGGTCGACAAGTCGAGCCGGTTCACGGACTGGTCGGCGCGGCCGCTGAGCGAGGCGCAGCTCGCCTACGCGCTGGCGGACGTCACGCATCTACGCCTCGTCTACATCCACCTGCGCGACACGCTGGCGGAGAAGTCGCGGACGGACTGGGTGTCCGAGGAGATGGCGCTGCTGACGTCGCCCGACACCTATGACTTGAAGCCCGAAGATGCGTGGCGCCGGCTGAAGGCGCGGGCGCGACAGCCGGTCGAGCTGGCGGTGTTGCAGGAGCTGGCGGCGCTGCGCGAACGCGAGGCGCGCGAGCGGGACGTGCCGCGCAACCGCGTAATGAAGGACGACGCGATCTACGAGTTGGCGCTGCAGCGGCCGCGGACGCCTGCGGCGATGAGCAAGCTGCGCGCGGTTCCGAAAGGCTTCGAGCGCTCGCGGCTCGGCCAGTCGGTCATGGCGGCGATCGAGGAGGTGGCGGGCCGGCCGGCCGATGCGATGCCGACGCTCCCCAAGCGCAAGCCCAGCATCGAAGGCGCGAGTTCGGCCGTGGAGCTGATGAAGGTGCTGCTGAAGCTGTCGGCCGAGGCGCACGGCGTGGCGCCGAAGGTGCTGGCGACGGTGGACGACCTGGAGGCGATCGTCGCCGGGCAGGACGCGCCGGCGCTTTCAGGTTGGCGGCGGACGGTGTTCGGCGAGGCGGCGCTGAAGTTGCGCTCGGGCGAGATCGGCATCGCGTTCGACGGGCGCAGTTTGACGACGATCGAGTGCGAGCGGCCGGTCAACCCGGTTCCGGCCGGTGGGGGGCGCGGCCGGCGCCGGCGCAAGCGCGCCGACACCGACGATACCAACGGCGTTGGCGAATAGAGCCGCAAGCTCGCCCGCATTCACGGGCGGGGGCGGCTCAGATGGGGCCGCGGATCGGCGGCTGGAACGAGTATCCGAGGTCCCAGGGGAAGTAGATCCAGGTGTCCTGGCTCACCTCGGTGACGAAGGTGTCCACCTGTGGCCGGCCGCTGGGTTTGGCGTAGACCGTCGCCACGTGCACGTTCGGCAGCTTCTGGCGGACGAGCTGGGCCGTCTTGCCGGTGTCGACCAGGTCGTCGACGATCAGGATCTTCTTTGGATCCATCTCGGTGATGTTGCTGGCGACGTCCTTCAGGACGTCCAGCTTGTCGAGCTGCTTGAATTCCCCGTAGGAGACGATGCAGATCGTGTCGATGATGCGCACGCCGAGCTCGCGGGCGACAATGGCGCTGGGGACGAGGCCGCCGCGTGTGATGCAGACGATCGCCTCGAACGGGCCTTGCCCGTTGAGCCTCCAGGCGAGGGCGCGGCAGTCCCGGTGGAACTGGTCCCACGAGACGGGAAAGGCCTTTTCGGGCAGCTTCTGGTCAGACATGGTTTCGCCTCGCCCCGAGCGCTTCGTTTGTCAATAGGTGATCGGCTTGCCGTGCCCGGCGAATGACGTCTTGCTGTCCTTCGCCGAGGGTTGGGCGGGCTGCTGGCCGATCTTGAAGGGGATGGCCTCGACCTTCGTCGGCTCGGTGAGGGGGCGTTCTGACCCGGCGGTCTGCTGCATCGGCGCCAGAGCGCGGTCGGTCTGCGTCAGCGCGCTGGGCCCGCCGGACGCGCCGATGCTGCCGACGAGCGCGAAGAGAGACTCCCGTGTCTGCTGCGCGAAACGCGCACCCTCCTCGCACGCATCCGGCCGGCGGTCGCAGAAGCTCATGACATCCGCTGTGGCCGCCCGGATGACACCGCTCAACGGTGAGTTCGGCGCGATCATCGGCACGACGGCGATCACGAGGATCCCGAGGAGGATGAGCTTAAAGATCAGCTTCATGATCTGGCTCCAAGGTTCGTTTCATGGCGCGATCGTACCGGGCGCGGGTAACAGCGCGGTTCGCAGCGTCGCATGGATTGTGCCGTCCTCGGTGAGGGGAAGTTTAACATCCTTTTCATCGGTTTGACCGAGGGTCTTGTCCGAGGAGGATCAGGACCCTGACTATTCGCGATCACATAGATCGGCTGCCGTTGGCCGAGGTGGCGGACGCCGCTGCGGCGTACGGTCGCCGCGTGGCGCGCCGGATCGCCCGTCGCAAGGGCGGGGCGCTGATCGCCCTGGGCTTCGTGGTGACGGGCGCATTGGTGAGTGGCAACGCCCTGTGGGAGCAGGACGAGATGCATCCCGCCCCGTTGTGGGGGCACTCGGAACGGACCTCGTTCGCCGCCCATAATGGGGTCCAGCAGGATGATCCTGAAGCGGCCGATGTGTCCGACGTGTTCGCCCCCGCGCCGGAGGCGTCCGACATGGTTCTGGCCGTGCAGGAAGAGCTGCAGCGGGCCGGCCTCTATGATGGGCCAGCCGACGGGGTGATGGACGAGGCGACCGCGGAGGCCATCGAGGCGTTCGAGCGTGGTCGCGGGCTCCCGGTCTCCGGCGAGCCGAGTGTGGGATTGCTGGCGGCCCTCAGTGCCGGTGACCCGGTGCCGCAGCCGTCCCAGGGCGGCACGATGGGCGTTCTGGACATGCAAAGGCGTTTGAACGCGGCCGGGTATGGTCCGCTCGCCGAGGACGGTGTGATGGGGCCTCAGACGCAGCGGGCTCTGGACGCGTTCGCGGCGGGTGAGGGGCTGACAGGGGCGCGGCCGGCCGACATTTTAACGGCGCTTGCATCCCGCGGCGTCTAGCGCCACTTCCTTCGCATGATGTTTGCCGATGGATCGACGCCGCGGCTGCGCGCTGGGGTGTGGGTTGACGCCTACATTCGCCGCTGCCGTGCGGCCGGCGCGTATGTCTCGATTTCGCGGCGCGGGGACGAAAGCGCGGGCGCCGTGTTCATCGAGTGTTTGCACGCGGACGGGACGGACCTTTACGGGCCGCGCATGCGCGAGGACGGGGGGAGGGCGTTTGAGTGCATCCTCGAACGCGTCCCGGGCTACGAGGTGGCCGAGCGCATCGAGCGGGAGGCTCGCTTCGACAGCGACCTATGGTTGGTGACGGTCGAAGATCGTGACGCGCGCGTTTTTCTGATGGATGAAGAAATTGAGTGAGCCTTTTTGGCGGACGAAGTCGCTGGACGAGATGTCGCCGGCCGAGTGGGAATCGCTTTGCGACGGGTGCGGGCGGTGCTGTCTCAATAAGCTGGAAGATTGGGATACCGGCGAGATCGCGTGGACGAACGTCGCCTGCACGCTGTTGGATCACGGGACCTGCCGGTGCCGCTCATACGAAAACCGCGCTGATTTGGTGCCAGATTGCGTGAGCCTCACCCCCGAGGAGGTCCGCACGATGAACTGGCTGCCGCCGACATGCGCCTATCGCCTAGTGGATGAGGACAAGGATTTGTTCTGGTGGCACCCGCTGGTGTCGGGCTCGGCGGACACGGTGCACGAGGCCGGAATCTCGGTGCGTCACCGCGTTCTGAGCGAGGACGATGTTCCGGTCGAGCGATATGAAGAGCACCTTGTCGATTGGCCTGGAGAAAATTTGGGCGAGGTAAGTGAAACCAGAGGTTGACAGCGTCACGCTGTTCCGGTAGACATTGGACATCGTCGCAGAGTTGGCTTTCGGGGCTTCGGCCCGGAGATCTGGCGCAAGGGGTTCTGGCTGTGACGATGTGTGTGAGTTGTGCCTTGAGGCGCGTCGCGGGCAGGCGGCGCGCCTTTTTTCTTGCGCTGACGCATGGCGCCGGAGGGCGGGGCGCGGAGTGGGGAGAGTGATGATGACCGAAATGGCGATGGGCGGTGGCGGGCGTCGCGCCGGCCTCGTGGAGCGCATGTTCGTGGCCTTCTCGCGGCAACTGCATGAGGTCGAGCAGCGCATCGCAGCAGGCGGTGCGGAGATCATCAAGGAGCACAAGACGCTGGGCGATCTGGCGAAGACGATGGAGACGTTGCTGTCGCTGGATCGCAAGGTGGCGGGCGATGGGCAGGAGGGGACGCCGGACCTCGAAGGGCTCCGCAAGGAGCTGGTCGAGCGGCTGGCGCGGTTTGCGCCGGTGCGCCGCAAGCGTGCGGCGCCGAAGGTGGCCGAGTGACGACCGCCTCGGTGGCGGGCGCTGGCCTCGGGGCGAGCGCCGAGGACGTGAAGGCCGGGTTGCTGGCGTGCCTGAAGACGGACGGGGGGCTTGCTGCCTTCCTCGCGGATCTGCCGGCTGCACTGGCGGAGGGGCTGCTGGGCGATTGGGCGGTCTGGGCGCGGCGCGAGCAGTTGCCGCCCCGGGGGAATTGGACGACCTGGCTCATCCTGGGCGGCCGCGGGGCGGGCAAGACCCGGGCCGGGGCCGAATGGGTCCGTGGCGTGGTTGCCGGGCGGCCGCCGTTCGCGACGCAGCCGGCGGGGCGGATCGCGCTGGTGGGTGAGACATTCGCCGACGCGCGAGAGGTGATGGTCGAAGGCGTTTCGGGGCTGCTGGCGATTTCGCCGCGGCGCGAGCGTCCGGTGTGGCAGCCGTCGCGGCGGCGGCTCGAGTGGGCGAACGGGGCGGTCGCGCAGCTGTTTTCGGCGGCCGATCCGGAGAGTTTGCGGGGGCCGCAGTTCGACGCGGCTTGGGCCGACGAGCTGGCGAAGTGGCCCCAGGCGGAGGCGACCTGGGACATGCTGCAATTCGGTCTGCGGCTGGGCGATCGGCCGCGGCAGGTGGTGACGACGACGCCGCGATCCGTGCCGCTGCTCAAGGCGCTCATGGGCGACGAGCGCACGGCGATGACGCGGATGTCGACTGCGGACAACCGGGGCAATCTGGCGCCGGGCTTCTTGAAGGCGGTCGTGGAGCGCTACAAGGGGACGCGTCTCGGCCGGCAGGAGCTGGATGGCGAACTCGTCGAGGATCGCGACGACGCGCTCTGGCGGCGGGTGCAGCTCGACCGCGACCGTGTCGGCGCGAAGCCGGAGCTGGTGCGGGTCGTGGTGGCGGTGGACCCGCCGGCGACGAGCCACGCCAAATCCGATGCGTGCGGGATCGTCGCCGTGGGGCTGGGCACCGACGGACGCGCCTACGTGCTGGCGGACCGGACGATGTATCGCGCTTCGCCGCAGGCTTGGGCGGAGCGGGCCGTGGCGCTGTACCACGCGTTGGAGGCCGACAAGCTGGTGGTCGAGGTGAACCAGGGGGGCGAGATGGTCGCAGCCGTGGTGGCGCAAGTGGATCCTTCCGTGCCGGTGACGCCGGTGCGGGCGACGCGCGGCAAGTGGCTGCGGGCTGAACCGGTGGCGCAGCTCTACGAGCAAGGGCGTGTCAGCCATATCGGGGTGCTGCCGGAGCTCGAGGACCAGATGTGCAATTTCGTGCCGGCGGGGACGTCTGAAGGGGCCTCGCCGGACCGGATCGATGCGCTGGTTTGGGCGTTGACGGCGCTGATGTTGACGGCGGAGGCGCCGACGTCGGTCCCGCGGGTTCGGCGTTTCGGCTGAAGGCGGTCGGCGCGGTGCGCCGGCATGTCGTCGGCCGCGGCTGGCGCCGCGGGGGCGAGGGGGTTCCCCCTCGCGCTCCTCCGGTTCGCCACCTGGCAGGGGTTGGGGACAGACGGCCGCTTCGCGTCCGGCTGACACCAACCCCGTATCGAGCGTGTTCCGGGCTGCGGCCGCGTCAAGGGTAAAGGCTTCGCCCGCGCTTTGCGCGCCCTTGACCCGGCCGCATCCCTACCATGGCGCGCCGCCCACCCGGGCTGCACGCACAGATCGAGACCAAGGGGCTCCTTTCGGGGCCCCTTTTCTTTTGTCCCGGAAGGGGGTGCGATGGGCATCTTTGGCAAACGCGAGACCAAGGCGTCGCGCGTGGGGCGGCTGATGAGCGTGGAAGCGCTCGGCCGTCCGGTTTGGACGCCGCGCGACTACGCGTCGTTGGCGCAGGAGGGGTTCGCGAAGAACCCGGTCGTGTTCCGATGCGTGCGGATGATCGCCGAAGCGGCGGCCTCGGCGCCGTGGTTACTCTACGAAGGCGAGCGCGAGATCGAGGCGCATCCCATCTTGGCGATGCTGCGGCGGCCCAATCCGGCGCAATCGGGCGTTTCGCTGATGGAGACCATCTACGGGCACCTGATGGTGGCCGGCAATGCGTATCTGGAAGTGGTGACGCTGGACGGGCGGCCGCGCGAGATGTTCGCGCTGCGGCCCGATCGGATGAAGGTCGTGGCGGGCCCTGATGGGTGGCCGCAGGCGTTCGAGTACGCGGTGGCGGGGCGGACGGTGCGGTTCGCGCAAGAGGGCGACGTGCCGCCGATCCTGCACCTGTCGCTCTTCCATCCGCTGAACGATCACTACGGGTTCGCACCCATCGAGGCGGCGCAGACCTCGCTCGACATCCACAATGCGTCGGGGGCGTGGTCGAAGGCGCTGCTGGATAATGCGGCGCGGCCGTCGGGGGCACTCGTCTACAACGGCGAAGGTCCACTCAACGACGAGCAGTTCGAGCGGCTGAAGGCCGAGCTCGAGGAGGGGTACACCGGCGCGCGCAATGCCGGGCGGCCCCTGCTTCTGGAAGGTGGGCTCGACTGGAAGACGATGGCGATGTCGCCGCGCGACATGGACTTCATCGAGGCGAAGAACCAGGCGGCGCGGGAGATTGCGCTGGCGTTCGGGGTGCCGCCGATGCTGCTGGGCATCCCTGGCGACAACACCTACGCGAACTATCGCGAGGCGAACCGGGCCTTCTGGCGTCAGACGGTGCTGCCGCTGGTGAACCGGACGGTTCAGGCGATGGGGAACTGGCTGAGTGCGGCCTACGAGCCGGGGCTGCGGTTGGCGTTCGATCCCGACGGGGTCGAGGCGTTGGCGGTGGAGCGCGACGCGCTGTGGGACCGGGTCGCCGCTTCGGACTTCCTGACGCGGGACGAGAAGCGCGCGGCCGTCGGGTATGGCGTCGACGACGCCGCGGACCCGGGGGGCGGCGGTGATGCCGGGCCGGGCTGATGGATCCGCTGACGCAGAACGTGATGGAGCGAGGTGACCTGGCGCACCTCGCTCTTTTCTTATGGGCGTCTGCGTCTTCGGGGCTGCTGGCGTGGACGATGCGCGAGCTTTGCCGCTCGAATCGCCGATTCTCTGAATTCGTGAACGCGATCGCGAAGCTCAATCAGATGTTTGGACAGGCCTGATGGTGGGATGGGTTCGCCGTGCCGCGCAGCCGCTCGTGCGGCTGACGACGGTGCACAAGGTCGAGCACGAGGCGGTGTTCGAGACGTTCGCGCGGGTGGCGCAGCGGGCGGCGCTCGAGGAGCGGGTCAAGCACGAGCCGCGGGTCATCAGCTTCCGCCAGAAGCGGGGCGTTCTGTGAGCCCGCGCGCAGCCGTCGCGCCGGAGCGCAAGTATGCCGCGGCGCTGGCCTCGGTCGATGCCGACGGGCGGTTCTGCGGGTACGCCTCGCTGTTCGGGCGGATGGATCTCTCCGGCGACGTGGTGATGCCGGGGGCCTTCGCGCGAACCTTGCGCCTGCGAGGGGCGGGCGGGGTGCGCTTGCTTCTGGAGCACGATCCGAAGACGCCGATCGGCGTGTGGCTCACGCTGGAAGAGGATCGCCGCGGCCTTTGGGTCGAGGGGCGGATCATGGGGACGCCCGATGCGGCGCGGGCCGGGTCGCTGATGGCGGCCGGCGCGCTGGATGGGCTTTCCATCGGGTTTCGCACCGTGCGTGCGGATGAGGATCGGTCGGCGCGCGTGCGCCGGCTGACCGAGATCGATCTCTGGGAGGTGTCGGTGGTCAAGTCGCCGATGCTGCCGGAGGCGAGGGCGCGGGCGGCGGGAGCCTGCCGCGCCGATGCTGGGGGCGTCGCTCCCGAGGCTGCCGTGGACGCGGGGCTCGTGGCCTTGCTGCGTCGGGAAACGGCCATTCTTCGTCAAACGAGGTAGATGATGGACAACGAGATGGGTGCGCCCGAAACCAAGGCCGAACTGAACGAGGCGTTCGGCGAATTCATGGGAGCGTTCGAGACGTTCCGCGAGACGAACGATCGCCGGCTCGCCGAGCTGGAGAAGAAGGGCGCGGATGTGCTCACCGTCGAGAAGCTGGCCCGTGTGGAGGCGGCTCTCGACTTCCAGCAGCGCCGCATGGACGAGATGGTGCTGCGCGGCGCCCGCCCGTCGCTGATGGGTGGCGCGCCGGTGGTGGCGAACGAGCAGAAAAGCGCCTTCAACGCCTTCGTTCGCTCCGGCGACGAGCAGGCCATGCGCTCGCTCGAGAAGAAGGCGATGACGGCGGACGGCGGGCTCGCCATGCCGATCGAGGTCGAGGCGGAGGTGATGCGCCGTCTGGGTCGAGATCTCGCCGATCCGGTCGATCGCGACGGTCCGCTCGATCTCCGCGACGAGTTTCCGCAAGGCGGTCCCGAGCGGGCTGACCGGCGCGTGGGCCACCGAAACCGGGGCGCGCACGGCCGATACGGCGACGCTGAAGGCGCTGAACTTTCCGACGATGGAGCTCTACGCCATGCCGGCCGCCTCGTCGGTCCTGATCGACGATGCGGCGGTGGATGTCGAAGCTGGCTGGCGGACGAGATCGAGATGGTCTTCGCCGAGCAGGAGACGCAAGGCGTTCGTGATCGGCGATGGCACCACCATGCCGAAGGGTATCGTCGAGCTACGCCGGCACCTCTGAGGACGGCGACCTCTCGGCCGAGACTGCTGGGCGTCATCAAGACCGGGCAGGACGGGTCGTTCCCGAACGTGGCGCCGAGCGACGCGCTGGTCGACCTCGTCTACTCGGTGAAGGCGTCGTACCGCCAGAACGCGTCACTTCGTGATGAACCGCAACACGCAGGCGCACATCCGCAAGCTGAAGGATGGCGAGGGCGAGTATCTGTGGACGCCGCCGTCGGTTCCGGGCGGCCGTGCCGGTCTGATGAGCTTCCCGATCGTGGAAGCCGAGGACATGCCGGACTTCACCACCACCGGCGACTTGCGCGATCGCATTCGGTGACTTCCGCCGTGGCTACCTGATCGTCGACCGCCAGGGCATCAAGGTTCTGCGCGATCCGTACTCCGCGAAGCCGAACGTGCTCTTCTACACGACCAAGCGTGTCGGCGGCGGCGTCCAGGATTTCGACGCGATCAAGCTGATGCAAGTTCGCCGCCTGACGTTCTGCGTGGTGGCGGTCGCCGTGGGGCGGCGGGGTGGGGCCAGGAGCATTTCTGGCCCCCTTTCTTTTTCTGAACACGCGCGCTCTCCACGCCGGCACGATTCGTCGGCGCTGGATGCGCGGTCAACGCTTGGATGGAACGATGGTGGCGATCCTGGTGACACCGCCGCAGGCCGAGCCTGTGACGCGCGAGGAAGCGAAGTTGCACGCTCGCATCGACGGCACGGCCGAGGATGCGAAGGTGGAGTCCGCTGATCACGGCGGCGCGGCTCGACGTCGAGAGCCGGACGGGGCGAGTTCTGGTGACGCAAGGGTGGCGCATCGTGCGTGACGGGCCGCCGCGGGGCGGCGTCGTGCGCCTCACGCCGGGGCCGGTGCAGAGCGTCGACGCGGTGACGGTCTATGGCCCCGATGGCGTGCCCGCCGTGGTGCCGCCGGACGACTATATCGTCGACACCGCGAACGTGCCGGGGCGGCTGAAGCTGTCGTCGGGGCGGTTCTGGGGCGCTCGCGCGCTCAACGGGCTCGAGATCGACATGACGTGTGGCTACGGCGATCCGCAGGATGTGCCGGCCTCGCTGAAGCAGGCGGTGCTGATGCTCGTGTCGTACTGGTTCGAGCAGCGGGAGGCGGCCGCGCTGAAGGCCGTGCCGGCGCATGTGGCGGCCGGCGTGGCGGCGCTGACGGCGCCTTACCGCATGCCGAGGCTGACGTGACGCCGGGCGCGGGCGAGCTGCGACGCCGCCTGGTGCTGGAGGTGGCCACGGAAACGCCCGATGGCGCTGGCGGTGCCACGCGCACGTGGACGCCGGTGGAGAGCGTGTTCGCGCGCGTTGAGCCGCGTCGGCGGCGCGAGCGCGTCGAGCACGGGCGGCATGTCGGGCTGGTCACGCACCGCGTGACGCTGCGGCGGAGTGGCAGCGTGGCGCGGGGCACGCGTTTTGCCGAAGGCGCGACGCGCTACCGGGTGCTGGCGGTCGAGGATTTCGACCCGCAGCGGCGCTTTCTGGTCTGCCTCTGCGAGGAGGAGCAGCCATGAGCGATGCCAGGCATGCGCTGATGGGCGGAGATCTACCGCGTGCTTTTGGCGGACGGCGACGCTGGCGTCGCCAGCTGGCCGGGCAAGGCGTGTTCGACGGGGTGCCGCAAGGGGCGGCGCATCCGTTCGTCTCGATCGGCGAGGTGCGCTCGGGCGCGCTCGACGCGGACGACGTGCCGACGGTGGAGCACCGGGTCGAGCTGATCGTCAATTCGCCGGCAGCGGACGGCGCGAAGTATCCGACGATCGCCGATCGGATCCGCGACGATCCTCGAGGCCGACGCGTTGGCGCCGGACGGGCACCGGCTCGTGTCGTTGCGCCATCGGGACACGGACGTGAGCGGCGAGCCGGGACGGGCGGGCCTTTCGGGCGCGGCTGCGGTTTCGCGCGCTGACGGAAGCGAACTGAAGGAGGGCGCCGTGGGTGCGCAAAAGGGGAAGGACCTTCTTTTGAAGGTCGACGAGACGGGCGCCGGCGCGTTCGTGACGGTGGCGGGGCTCCGGTCCAAGCGGATTTCGTTCGGCGCCGAGGCGGTGGACATCACCGATCAGGACTCGGCGGGCCAGTGGCGCGAGCTGCTGGACGGGGCCGGGGATGCGGCGCGCGAACCTGGCCGGGTCGGGCATCTTCAAGGACGCCTACGTCCGATACGGTGGTGCGCACGATCTTCTTCAACGGTTCGGTGCGCGACTGGCAGGTGATCGTGCCCGAGTTCGGCACCGTCGAAGGGCCCTTTCAGGTGACGGCACTGGAGTATGGCGGCAATCACGATGGTGAGATCGTCTACGAGATCGCCATGGAGTTGGCCGGCCAGCTGACGTTTACACGCGGCTTGATGGGGGACGGATGTGGCCAATCCCTATCGTGGTGAAGTCGACGCGGTGCTCGACGGGCGGCATTGGACCTTGTGCCTGACGCTGGGCGCGCTGGCGGAGCTGGAGCGCGTGTTCCAGTGTACCGACATGTCGGCGCTGGTGGACCGGTTCGCGGCGGGCAAGCTGTCCGCCTGGGACGCGATCCGCATCATCGGTGCGGGGCTGCGCGGTGCGGGGCACGCGATCGACGACGACCAGGTGTCGCGCATGACCGCCGACGGCGGCGCGGCCGGGTTCGCGACGATCGTGACCCAGCTGCTGACGGCGACGTTCGGCGGGTCGGAGGCGTCCGACCCTTCTTGACTTCGGCCGCGCCCGGTGAGGCGCGGCCGTTTCCGTGGCGCGATCTGATGGCGCTGTTCATCGGCGAGCGGCGCATGGCGCCCGCCGATTTTTGGGCGCTGACCCTTCCTGAAATCGAGGCTGTGCTCGGCCCCTGCGTGCCCGTTGGGACGCGGCGGGGGGAATTGGCGCGGCTGATGGAGCGTTTTCCCGATGGCTGACAACAGCGAACCATTCGGCAACCCCTCAGAGCTCGCCGACGAGCTGGCCGACACGCTGGAGGTTTCGGCGAGCCGGTTCTCCAGCGTGATCTCGACCGGGATGAGGAAGGCGATCGCCGACGGTCACACGCTGGACCGTGTGCTGCGTCAGGCGGCGCTGTCGATCTCGAACTCGGCGCTGCGCTCCGGTCTGCGCCCGCTGTCCAATCTCGTGGGGCAGGGGGCGAACGCGGTGTTCGGTGGGCTGGGCTCAGCGATCGGCGGCGGGCTGGCCGGCGCTGCGACGGGTGTGGTGCCGTTTGCCAAGGGCGGCGTGATCGGCGCGCCGACTGCCTTCGGCATGTCCGGCGGCCGCGTCGGGCTGATGGGCGAGGCGGGGCGCGAGGCGGTGCTGCCGCTCGCGCGTGGCGCCGACGGGCGGCTGGGGGTGGCACTCGAGGGCGGCTCGGGCGGTGGCGGCGCCACCATCAACGTGTCGATCTCGACGCCCGACGCCGACT
Organism: uncultured Alphaproteobacteria bacterium; assembly: GCA_963771975.1. GTDB lineage: Bacteria > Pseudomonadota > Alphaproteobacteria > Rhizobiales > Amorphaceae > Acuticoccus. The sequence goes on from CAVYVL010000007.1 coordinate 510,695, forward strand.
CCTTCCAGCGCTCCGAGGCGCAGGTGACGGCGATGCTGGCGCGTGCGGTCGCGCGCGGCCGGCGCGGGCTTTGACCTTACGGCTTCGAGCAAGGGGGCTTTGAGCCATGGACGGCTTTCATGACGTGAGATTCCCGCTCGCCGTGGCGTTTGGGGCGACGGGTGGGCCGGAGCGGCGCACGGAGATCGTGACGCTGGGTTCCGGTCGGGAGGAGCGCAATCAGCGCTGGGCGATGAGCAGGCGTCGGTATGATGCCGGAACAGGAGTAAGACATCGTGATGACCTTCAAGCAGTTGTTGACTTTTTTGAGGAGCGTCGAGGCCGCCTCTACGGCTTTCGGTACCGTGATCCAGTCGACCACAAGAGTTGTTCGCCGTCTGACACACCGTCTGCGGCGGACCAACGTCTTGGGGTGGGTGACGGCGCTGAAGTCTCGTTTCAGCTAATCAAGCGATACGGCGATTTATTTGCGCCTTACGACCGGCGGATCATGCTGCCGGTCGACGGAACGGTGCAGGTGTCGGTCGCGGGTCGTGGCGATGGTCGAGGGCGTGGATTTCACGCTCGACGGGAGCGTCGTCACCTTCGCGGCGGGGTCCGTGCCGCAAAGCGGCGACGAGGTGCGGGCGGGCTTCCAGTTCGATGTGCCCGTCCGGTTCGAGACGGACCGGCTCGAGGTGAGCCTGTCGCGGTTCGAAGCGGGCTCCATCCCCTCCATTCCGATCGTGGAGATTGCCCTGTGAGGGAGATTCCGAGCGCACTTCAGGCGCACCTTGAGGGTAGCGCGGTGACGGTGTGTCGGTGCTGGCAGATTGCCCGCACCGACGGCACGGTGATGGGGTTCACCGATCACGATTCGGCGGTCGTGTTCGGCGGCGTGAGTCACTCGGCGATGTCTGGGCTCGCCTCGTCGGGCGATGTGGCGAAGGCGGGACTGGGCGTCGGCGGCCTCGAGGTGGCGGGCGCGCTGTCCGCGGCGGGTCTCGACGCGGTGGAGCTTGCCGCCGGGAAATACGATTTCGCCAAGCTGACCGTTTGGCTTGTGAATTGGGCCGACGTGAGCGAACGCGTGGTCCTGCGCGAGGGCAACCTAGGCGAGGTGACCCGGACGGACGGGGCGTTCCAGGCCGAAGTTCGTGGGCCGGCGCAGGCGCTGGAAACGGTGCGCGGGCGTGTGTTCACCAAGACCTGCGACGCCGACCTGGGAGACGGGCGATGCCGGGTGGACCTCTCCGCTTTGGCGCGGACGGCGACGGTCGTTGCAGTCGATGCCGTGCGGCTGACGCTGAGCGGGATCGACGAACTGAGCGACGGGTACCTCGCGAATGGTGCTGCTCATATGACGAGCGGGACGGATGCGGGAAGCCGCGCGGCGATCGTGCATCACGCCCGTGGCGTCGTGCATCTGCGGTCGGCCTTCTTGCAGGTCGCGGTGGGTGACACGGTCGACGTCACCCCGGGGTGCGACAAGCGCTTTGCGACCTGCATCGAGACGTTCGGCAATGCGGTCAATTTTCAGGGCTTTCCGCACATCCCGGGCAATGACCGAGCGCTGTCTTATGCGCGAGGCACGTCGTGAGGCGCGGCGATATCGTGGCGGCGGCACGGGCTTGGGTCGGCACGCCGTATCGGCATCAGGCTTCGTTCCGTGCGGTGGGATGCGACTGCCTTGGCTTGGTGCGAGGCGTGTGGCGAGACTTGCTGGGGGCGGAGCCGGAGATGGCCCCGCCGTACTCACCGGACTGGGCCGAAGCGTTCGGCCAGGAGACGTTGCTGGAGGCCGCCGAGCGGCATTTCCAGCGGTGTGAAGAGATCAAGGCAGGGACGGTGCTGGTCTTTCGTTGGAAGGCGGGAACGCCGGCCAAGCATATCGGCATCGCCGTGGCGCCGGATCGCTTCGTGCACGCCTACGATCAGGTGGGCCGCGCGGTCGAGGGGGCGCTGGTGCCGGTGTGGCGGCGGCGGCTGACCGCGACGTTCGATTTTCCGGGGGTGACGGACTGATATGGCAACGCTTGTTCTTCAGGCGGCCGGGCAGGCCGTCGGCGGTTTGCTTGGCCCGGTGGGCGCGATCGCAGGCAGGGCTGCGGGCGCGCTCGCTGGCAACATGATCGATCACCAGTTGCTGGGCGACAACTCGACCCGCTCTGTCGGGCGGATCGACGACGTGTCGGTGCAGACCGCGTCCGAGGGAAACCCGATCCCCAAGGTCTACGGGCGCATGCGCCTGGCCGGCACGGTGATCTGGGCGACGGACTTCGAGGAGCATCGGCGCACCTCATCGGTCGGCGGGAAGGGCGGAGGTTCGAAGGTTCGCGAGTTTTCGTACACGGCGAACTTCGCGGTCGGCGTTTGCGAGGGGCCGATTGCCCGGATCGGCCGGATCTGGGCCGATGGAGAACCGCTCGATCTCGAGGGTATCGACTACGAGGTTTATACGGGCGACGCCGATCAGGCGCCGGATCCGCTGATCGAGGCGATCGAGGGGACGGCGCCGGCATACCGCGGGCTCGCCTACGTGGTGTTCAAGGGCCTCCCGGTCAGTCCGTACGGCAACCGTTTGCCGCAGCTGACGTTCGAGGTGCTGCGTCCGATCGGGCAGCTCGAGCGGGACGTGCGCGCGGTGACGATCATCCCGGGGTCGACCGAATTCGGGTACCATCCGGATCTCGTGAAGCGGCAGATCGGGCCGGGCGAGATGCTGGCCGACAACCGGCACATCGGCGTGGCGGCGACCGACTTCGAGGCCTCGCTGGACGAGCTTGTTGCGCTGTGCCCCAACCTGGAGCGTGTGGCGCTCGTGGTGGCCTGGTTCGGCACCGACTTGCGCGTGGGCGAATGCAAGGTGGAGCCGCGTGTCGAGGGTGGCGACCGGGAGACGGATCTTCCCTGGTCGGTCTCCAACGTCGATCGCACGACGGCGCGGCTGGTGTCGGCCGATGGTGATGCGCGGCCGTTCTACGGCGGGTCGCCATCGGACGCGTCGGTGTTCGCTGCGATCCAGGCGTTGAAGGCACGTGGGCTGAAGGTCGTATTCTATCCCTTCGTGCTGATGGACGTGCCGCCGGCGAACGGCCTGCCGGATCCGTATCTGGAGGACGAGCAGGCGCCGTTTCCCTGGCGTGGCCGGATTACCGTGGCGCCGGCGCCGGGCAAGAGTGGCTCACCGGACGGGACGGCGGCCGCGGATGCGGCGGTGGCCGGCTTCGTCGGATCGGCGGCAGTCACTGACTTTGCCGGGACGGGGCCCGATGTGGCTTACACCGGGCCGGACGAGTGGTCCTTCCGGCGGATGATGCTCCACTATGCCCGGCTGACGGCGCAGGCGGGTGGAGTGGACGCTTTCCTCGTGGGGTCGGAGCTGCCGGGCCTGACGACGATCCGCGGTGCGGTGCGCTATCCGTTCGTCGACGCTCTTGTGGCGCTGATCGACGACGTTCGCAGTATTGTTGGGCCCAGCACCAAGATTTCGTACGCGGCGGACTGGACCGAGTACTTTGGGCATCAGCACGGGGACGGGAGTCTCACGTTTCATCTCGATCCGGTTTGGGCGAGCCCGAATGTCGATTTCGTTGGGATCGACAACTACTGGCCACTGTCGGATTGGCGGGATGGATCGCACCTGGACGAGGCCGTCGCGGACTCGATCTACGACCCGTCGTACCTGGCATCGAACGTGGCCGGCGGCGAAGGGTACGACTGGTACTACAAGGACGGCGACCGTGACGCGCAGGTCCGTTCCGCGATCGAGGATCTCGGCTATGGCAAGCCATGGGTCTATCGCTACAAGGACCTGGCCGGGTGGTGGTCGAACCTGCACTACGACCGCGTGGGCGGCGTCGAGGTCGCCACGCCGACGGACTGGGTGCCGCAGTCGAAACCGGTCTGGTTCACCGAACTCGGCTGCCCTGCGATCGACCGCGGCTCGAACCAGCCGAACGTCTTTTTCGATCCGAAGAGCTCGGAGTCGAAGCTGCCCCACTTCTCGAACGGGCGGCGGGACGATGGGATCCAGCGGGCATATCTCCAGGCGTTCTACGATGCCTACGAGGCGGACGGGGCGCCGGACCCGGCCATCAATCCGATTTCGAGCATCTATGGCGGGCGGATGGTGGAGGCTTCGACCATCCACGTATGGACCTGGGACGCGCGGCCTTGGCCGATGTTTCCGCACCTCTTGGACCTCTGGTCCGACGGCGCGAACTGGGAGCGCGGCCATTGGCTGAACGGACGCCTCGGCGGAGTGCCGGTCGATGCGTTGGTCCGGGCGTTGTTTGCCGATTGGGGGCTCGAGCCCCCTGATGTGTCCGCGGTACCGACGGTTCTGGATGGCTTCATCGTGTCCGGGCCGAGCAGCCTGCGCTCCGTTGTTGAGCCGCTGCTCGACGCGGTCTCTGCCGTAGCGGCCGACACGGGAACTGCGATCCGCGTCGTGGGGCTGTCGCGCGCGCCGAGCGTTGTCCTTGGCCGCGAGGAACTTGTCGAGCTCGAGGCGCGAACGCCGTTGCTGACGGAGACGCGGGAAGAGGCGGCGAGTTTGCCGGTGGAGGTGCGGCTTCGACTACTTCGACAGCGGGCGTGATTTCCAGATCGCCAGTGCCCGGTATCGGCCACAGGATCGGGTCGGCGCGGCAGATCGAGACGATTTCGGTCTCGGCAAGCCTGAACGACGCGTTGGCGACGGAGCTTGCCGAGCTGGCGCTGTCCGTCCGGTGGTCGGGGCGGACGAGCGTGCGGTTTGCGCTGCCGCTGTCCCACCTGTCCCTCGCGCCCGGCGATATCGTTGCATTGAACCACGATGGTGTGACGCGCGACGTCATGGTCGAGGAGATCGAGGATCTTGGGCCATCGCCTGGTCACCGCGCGGACGTTGGATCGTGCAGCTCAGGTGGTGACGCCGGTCCGCGCCACGTTCAATGCGCCGCGGATCCCGCCGACCTGGTCTCCACCAGAGGCGTTTGGCCTGAATCTGCCCCTGGTAGACCCCGGGGTGGCGGAGCACGTGCCCTGGATCGGGGTCTTTGCAGAACCGTTCCCGGCGCAGATGGGCGTCTGGCAACAGGTCCCGGGCGGCACGTTCCGTCTGATCCGCACGATCGCGAAGTCGGCGAGCGTTGGTGAGACGCTCATCGATCTGCCTCCGGGCCCGACGAACCGCTGGCACACCGGCGGTGCGGTGAACGTGCGCTTCTTCAACACGTCGCCATCGAGCGCCATGCCGTCGGACGTGTTGAGCGGGGCCAATGCTTTGGCAATCGAGGCTGACACCGGGCTTTGGGAGATCGTCCAGTACAGGGATGCGGTTCTGAACGGGGATGGGTCTTACCGGTTGTCAGTCTTGCTGCGGGGGCAGTTGGGCACTGAAGACGCCACGGCCGAGACCATCGGCAGCGGTGCGCGGGTAGTCGTTCTGGATGGATCGTTGGCGACACTGCCGATGGATCTCAGCGAGATTGGCCTCGTGCGCCGATACCGGGTCGGGCCGCTGGCGGATGGTGTCGGTGGGCGCAACGTGACGTCGTTCGAGTTCACCGGGACCGGCCGCGGCATGAAGCCGTTTTCGCCGGTACACGGGCAGGCGAGTCGGCAGAGCGATGGAGCGCTCGAGATCACCTGGGTGCGCCGGACACGCCGTGGGGGAGGCCGCTGGGGCGCTGGGGATGTGCCGCTCGGCGAGAGTGCCGAGTCCTACCGGCTCGATATCCTCGATGGAGAGACGGTGGTCCGCTCCGTCGAGACGCCAGAGCCCTCCTACACATACCTGCTGGCCGACCAGACGGCCGACTTCGAAGGGGTGCCGCCGGATCCGCTGTCGTTCCGAGTGGGCCAGTATTCGCCAGGCGTCATGCTCGGCACGCTTTATGAGGTAACCGTCGATGTCCAACAGTCTTAATCTCGCGCTGCCGTTCCTCGAGGAGGCGCAGGCGCAGAAGTCGGTGACGGTGAATGACGCGCTGAGCCGTCTGGACGCCCTCGTTCAGCTGAGCGTGATCGAACGCACTCTGGGCACGCCGCCAGCATCGCCGGCGGAGGGTGATCGCTACATCGTCGCCGCCGGCGCAACCGACGCTTGGCTCGGGCAGGAGACGAAGGTTGCAGCCTTCGTCGATGGAGCCTGGGGATTCTTCACGCCACGGGCGGGCTGGCTGGCCTATGTCGAGGGCGAGGATGGCGTCGCGGTATTCGACGGGTCCACATGGGACGCGCTCGGTGGGGCACTCGGGGCCAATACGACCGACAAACTCGGGATCAACACCAGCGCCAGTGACACCAACAGGTTGGCTGTCAGCTCTTCGTACGCGGTGTTTGCGCCCGCTGAGGGGTCGGGCGACGTTCGGATCGTGGCGACGAAGGACGCCGCTGGTGATGTCGTCTCACACTTGTTTCAGAGCAACTACTCGGGTCGAGCCGAGTTCGGTTTGATCGGCAGCGACGACTTCGCCCTGAAGGTCAGCGCCGACGGGGCGGCGTTCGCGCAGGCCTTCTCCGTCGACCGGACCACGGCGAGGGTCTCGTTCGATCAAGAAATCCTGACGTCCGGCGGGGCCGCGACCTTGAGCGGGAGCGGTCTGAGTTGGTCCAACGGTCTCTCGCTCTCGCTCGGAGCGGCCGATGATAGCAGCTCCGTGGCACTCGGTGCTTCCGCTCTTGCCGCGGCGACCAGCGGGACGGACAACACCGCAGTCGGTGCCTCGGCGCTTGGAATAGCGTCCACGGGATCGCAGAACGTGGCCGTGGGCACGAATGCAGGTGCCGCGTCGACGACAGCGTCCGGGAACACGTTGATTGGTTCGGCGGCCGGGCAGACGCTGACCGGGGCGGACAATTCGGCCCTTGGGCGGGATGCCTTCGCCGGGGCGCCGACCTCTGTCACCAATTGCACAGTCGTCGGCGCCTCGGCGACCGTCACCGGGAGCAATCAGGTCCAGCTGGGCGACAGCGCCACGACGACCTACGCCTACGGCGCGGTGCAGAACCGGTCCGATGCACGCGACAAGGCGGATATCCGAGGGACGGTGCTGGGGCTCGATTTCATCAAGGCACTGCGGCCGGTCGATTTCCGTTGGGACTACCGGGAGGACTATCGCAGTCCGGACTCGGCTGGAACCGTCGAGCGTCCGGGGGAAGGCTCGAGGATACGATCGCGCTACCACCACGGCTTCATCGCTCAGGACGTCGAAGCAACGATCCGTCAGACGGGAGTCGACTTCGGTGGGTTCCAGGACCATTCTCGCAGCGGTGGAGAAGACGTCAAATCGATCGGGTACACGGAGTTCGTCGCGCCGATTGTCAGAGCAATCCAGCAGCTGAGCGACGAAGTGGATGAGCTGCGGCTCCTGCTGGCACGCCATCAGACCGACTGACGCCGTCGCGGCTCGGCGCCGCCTGTTCAATAACCCGAAGTAATCGAAGCGCGCGTGCCGCAGCATGCGTGCTTATTTTGTTTGAACTTCTGTAGGAGATACCACGATGCAGGATCGTGTTCCGTGGCTCGACTATCTCTCCAATCACGTGGGACTCAAAGAGGTCCCAGGAGCGCAACACAACCCGCTGATCGTTGAGTGGGGAAAGCAGTCGGGGATCGGCTGGTGGAACAACGATGAGGATGCGTGGTGCGCCGTTGCCATCAACGGTGCGCTGGTCAACTCCGGTTATCCGTCGACACGTTCAGCCCTGGCGCGGTCATTCACGCGGTACGGTACCCGGCTCACCAAGCCGGTGCGCGGGGCGATCGTGGTGTTCCCGCGTGGATCGAACCCGCTCTACGGGCACGTGGGGATCGTCGAGACCGTGCGGGCCGACGGCACCATCGTCATCATCAACGGCAACGCGGGCAATGCGGTCCGCCGTTCGGTTTTCAGCACGGCTTCTATCCTTCCCGATGGGATCCGTTGGCCTCCGGGTGCGGCGGCTCCGGCCCAAAGCCGGCCGGTGGGCGCCGATGCGCCGCTCGGCGCCCGCGTGCTTCAGTTCGGCAGCCGGGGCAAGGATGTCGAAGCGCTGCAGCGCGACATGAACGTCCTCAACTACCAGCTGGCCGTGGACGGTGTGTTCGGCGGGCGGACTCGCGACGCGGTCGTGCGCTTCGAGCAGCGCCGCGGGCTGAAAGGCGACGGCATCACCGATCCGGCCATGCTGGCGGCTTTGACCGAGGCCGTGGCGGCACGAAAGGCGCGAAATGAGCGTCGGAAGACTGCAGAGCGGGCTGCTGGTCCGATCGCTGGCGCCGGGGCGGCGGTGACCGTCGGCGCGGCCGCGACGTCCGCCGCCGATGCTGCTGCTGGGTTCGGCGGGCTGGACGGAAGCACAATGCTCGGAATGGCGTTCGTCGGCGTGGTGGTGGCTGTCGTGGCCGGCATTCTGCTTTGGCGGTTCTCCATTCGTCGCGCCGAGCGGCCAATGGTCGAGGACGTCGCCTAGCCTGCTTTCACCCGAGCTTCAGTTCACCGGCACGTCGGGCAATTCCATCGGCGCCCATCGGTTCACGCCGAGGATAGGGCCCGGTGCTTACGGTTTGTCACCGCCATCGGTGACGTTCGCAATCATTCGACAAATTGGAGATAAACGATGGTCGGTTTAGGCCTGGGCCCAATGCGGGGCGTGCCGTTCAGCCCGTCGGTTGCCAGCCGGGATGTGGCACAGACAAACAGTATCCCGGCGAACGTAAAGCTCATGTATCTGAAGGGCTACAGCACGGAAGCCGACGGCGGTGCGCACTCCGTCCGCCGCGTGGATAGCGAGCCGTCACACGGCGGTAAGTTGCGAACGGCAGACCGCTACCTCTCGGACGGAACGGCCGACCAGGCGAACGGTGGCTGGTGGGAGATCGCCGAACCGGCGCCGACGCCCGAGATGTTCGGTGCCGTTGGCGACGGTGTCGCCGATGACACGGCCGCCATCACCGACTGGCTAGAGTTTGGGGGCGGGCGCGCGGACGATGGCAGCAAGGTCTACTCGTTCGACCCGATCATCCTGACGTCGCCGGCGTCGGTCGTGTGCGCACGCGGGACAACTTTCAAGCTGCGTTCGGGCTGGGCCGATTGGACTGGCGAGGACGGGCACATCGAGGCGCGGGCAGACCTCTCATGGTCCGGCGGCCGGTTCGACGGGTCTCGCACGGACACCGATGCGATGGCCGGTCTGCTGGACATTCTCGGCACAAGCGCTGCGGATGAAGTGCTCAACCAGTACAAAGCCGCAATCTACATTCGCGTCACGAGCGAGGACATCAAAGTCGATCTTCGCGATATCGACATTGTCGATCAGATCAACCTCGCCGTTTACTGTAAGGGTTCCACCACGGCAGCCGTGACCGGTGTGATCGATGACATTCGGTCCGAGCGGTGCGGTTTGGGGTATCGCTTCGACCGCTGCCGCGATCTCTACATCGGCTCCATCGGTGCGCGCGACGTCGACAACCGCCAGGCCGGCGACAATGACGTCTTCTTCCCGGCATTCTTCCACGTCGTCCACATGCTGCGGTCGGTCAACTGCCCGATCCGGAGCATCGATATCGAGAATGTCACCGGGCGGGCCGGTCGCCATGGCACGTCTTCGGCGTTCATGAACGGCATCACCTGGGTCGGCAACGTTCGCTGCCCGATCCACTCCGCCGGGATCTACGGTATGGGTATGGCGGCGGGCCAGCCCTCCGACTACGGCGGCCAGACGGTGCGCGAGACGGTGTCGGTCCTGGGCGTGTCTTGGATCTCCAACGACAGTGCGACCCGGTTCGACGAATTTTCGTTCTTCGGCACCGCCACGCAAGGCATCGAAGTCATCACCGATTTCGATATCAGCTTCGGCCGCATGCTTCTGTGGTCGGACGGCGGTCGCCAGAACGTCTTTTCGGGCAGTTCCGCGATCAACGCTCATGGCGACGCGCGACCGCCGGAGAACGTCGGCAACGGCCGCCACAAGCGCACGAGCCGGATCTCGTTCACCGAGCTCGTCATCCGCGGTCAGTGGCACTACGGGATCTGGGCGCGCAAGAATGTCATCGAGGTCGGTTTCTGCTCGATTCGCGAGTGCCGCGCCGACCCGATCCTTCTCGACAACGACGGGAAGATTGAGTTCGAGACCAGTTCCGAGCCGCAGCGTCCCTCCGTCATCGTCCACGACGCCGATATCGTCTTCTGCGGCGGCCAGGTGCGAATGGTGAGCGGTGAGCGGCTCGAGATCCATGCGGGCCGCGTTTCCGACAATTGCCAGCGTTCCGGTTACGACGACCCAACTCTGGTCGGCTCCGCGTTCACGCGCACCCACGCTGTCGCCTACGACGGTTCGGACGCGAATTCGAGCGTTGTTGACCGGATTTATGTTAGCCCAGACGTGCAGACCGAGCCGCTCGCCAAGGCGGTCAACTCTGCAACCGGCATCTCCTTCATGCCTGGTCTGCCGGTGAGAGGCTCGGACGCAACCGTGCCGGAGCTTGATCTTTACTACGGCTTCATCACGGCGACCGATCCGTCGCAGATCCATCTCGGACAGAGGCTGGTCCTGAAGAACCTGAATGGATCGTCCGACGTGACGGTTTGGCCAGTCCATGTCGCAGGTGATGTCTTTCTCGTGGAAGTCGCCGATTCGGACAAGGCGATTACGTGGAGTGCCTCTGGGCACCTGAACACGATGCAGGGAACCTGGGGCCACTCTCTCGGCGACAATCAAGTCGACGGTTCCGGCGGTGATCTGTCCGGCGATCTGGATGGTCCCGCGTTCATCAAGGCACCCAATGGCGTTCTGCGTTTCCAGAATCTGCGGACGGAGAATTCGTTCTATATCGATCAAACGACGGAGTGGGGCACCGAAGCCGTTTACACGGTGACGCAGTCGTTCTCCGGTGCAACGCTTCGTTCGATTGACACCGGCTACACCTATACTGTGAGTCAGACCTCGGATTATTCGGTCAAGGATGCCAATGTGCTTTCGCCATCGGCCGGTATCGTCAACCTGAGTCGGTATAACATTTCGCAGCTGCCGGCGCCGGGCGGTCACTCGGGAAGTGTCGTCTACGTCGCCGATGAGACCGGCGGCGCGGTGTTGGCGTTCTGCGACGGGTCCAATTGGCGTCGTGTGACCGATCGCGCCGTCGTCTCCTGACGGCATCGGCCGGCTGGGACGTCCTGGCCGGCCGTACCGAACGTGCATCTTGACATCGTTCGGGTGGCGCGGGGCGGGATTAGGTCGTCTTCGCGCCACCTGGTTTCCGGAGCACGGCAACTCGGTTCTCTCGGTTCGCCGTGAATGCTCCATGTTCGTCGGCCAAGCGCGCGTAGGCGGCCTCTGTTGCCGCCGCCATCTCAGCCGTCACTGGCCTCCAAAGGGTAGGCATGTGCATCATCCGGGACTCGAAGTCATCGAAGTCGCGGAATTTGACCGGTGCGAGAAAGATGAACGTTTGCACCAGCTCCAACGCGGTACAGCGGGCGAGGGCGGCCTGCGCATTCGCCCGCACCACCGCCTCGTCGTGAAAGTTTCGGACGATCTCGTCGAACGGTCCATCAGCGACCGGTTCGGACACGTAGAGCGTTCCGCCCGGCACGAGAACGCGAGCCACCTCCTGAAGCGCTTCGTCCAACGCGTTTGCTGGAACATGATGCAGTGACTTTAGCATCAGCACGACGTCGACCGACGCGTCAGGCACAGGCAGGTCCTCGGCCACGCCGGCGCGGAAGCTGACCCCCGGCTGCTCGGTGAGCGTCGCAACGGCCTCGGGTAGATCGATCCCCAGCGCCTCGGCCGCTCGGCCCCGCTCCACCAGAGACTGCGCGAGGGTGCCGCTGCCGCAGCCGATGTCCAGCACACGGGCGCCTTTCAGCGGGACGCAACGTTGGATGAGATTCAGCTCATCGGTCACGACTTCGGGGGTCGGGGCACCGTTCGTGATCTGCCCATCGGTCATGTCAGCTCTCCAGTGATGCGATGCGCTTGGCGTCCGGCCGCGAGACCAGCAGCAAGGCGCCGACGGCTGCCATCACTGCTCCCGCCGCAAGATAGCCTGAACCGAAGTCGCCGTCCGCGCCTGCAACCATTGCGAACGCTGGCGGTCCGAAGACGACCCCGAGGTAGGTGAGGAAGAGGCTGGCGCCGGTGACCGTGCCCGCCTCGCCTTCGGGTGCGAGTCGCGCGACTTCGGCAAGAAAGACGCCGTTCCAGCCGATCGCAGTCGCACCGAATACGACAGCCAACGCCGTGACAACGGCAGCCGGCATGATCGGCCCGGCCAGAGCTAGGCCGAGCGAGGTCGCGCCGGAGATTAGTCCGAGCACCCCCAGGAGCGGCCGCGGGCGAACAAAGCGATCAGCCGTCCATCCCCAGCCGAGGCGCCCGACGACGCCCGCCAGCTGCGCCAAAGCGAGGATTGATCCCGCTCTCGCCAGCGTCATGTCCTGAACTCCCGTCAAGTAGAGGATCAGGAATGTGGTGAGGCACAGTTGCATCGCCCCGAACACGAATGATGCAAGGCCGAGGTCTCGGATCTTCGGCACCGCCAGAACGCGTTTCAGCGCCCGCAAGGACGCGCGAGGATTGATTGCTCGGGCCACATCGCGTGTCTCGTCGAAAGGCGCTCGGATCGTCTCGGTCAACACGGCGACCCCCACGCAGATAGCCGCGATCACGAGCGCCGTCGCCTGCCACCCGACCGCCGGCACCAGCCCCGGCACGACGATCCCGGCAAGCATTCCGCCCATTGGAACGCCGGTCTGCTTCAGCGAAAACGTCCAGCCCATGCGATGCACCGGCGTGTTGCGCACCAGGATCGCGGAGCTTGCCGGCGTCACCGGCCCATAGGCGCAGCCGATCAAGATCGACGCCAGCACGAAGGTCGCAGGCGAGCCGGCCGCCCCCACGACGAGCCCGGCGGCGCACAGGACCAGCGCGATCTGGCTGGTGCGGATCGGACCGAAGCGCGCCACGAGATCGCCCGAAATCAAGCTCATGAGCGAGGCGGCTAGGTACATGATGCCGACGAACAACCCCACTCGCGTGACCGCGATCCCAGTCGTTTCGGCAACGGCCGGTGCCATCACCGGCGCTGCGATCGCAGCGAGCGAGACGACGGCCTGCACCGCGATGGTGACGACGAGTGAAAGGGCAGGGTGCATGGGGGTGGTGCCTTGTCTGTGGCCGCAGTTTTCTCTTGCCCAACCGACCCGGTCCACCTTGCCGACTGCTGTGCCGCGGTCGGATGTCAGCGTCACCGTGCTGTTGCCAGGCGAAGAGGATCCAGTCTGCCGCTCGGCAATTCGAACCGTCTGCTGCTCTGCTCGCCGCCTGCACATTTGCGTCAGGAGGCCGCAACAAGTCCACCGCCGCGAGAACTGCGCGGGCGTCCACGAACGTGCGTCGTCAGCCGTGTCGCGGTTCACCGGCGCTCGAGCTCATTTGCGACATCAGGGGATCGTGGCGGACAGGCGAAACGCCGGGTCCTTTTTTTGCGGTTGCGCACTAGGATTGATGGTCAATCCCGCACCTGCGGGACTTGAAGCGCTGTCGGTCTGGGCGGATTCTTTGGATCACAGGCGGAGCGTGTAAACGAAGGGCGTTCAGCATTCTGGGCCTGACAGGGCAGGATGCTCCCGGCATGGAGAAATGAGAATGTTCAATCGCATCATGATCCCCGTCGATCTGGCGCACGCGGACACGCTGCAGCGCGCGATCGGCACTGCAGGGGTTCTTGCCAAGCACTACGGCGCCAGCATCGCTTTCGTCGGTGCCACCAGCAGCCAGCCGAGCGCGGTCGCCAAGTCCCCGGAAGAGTATGCCGAGAAGCTCTCTACCTTCGCGACGACGATGGGGAACGAGTTGGGCGTCCCGGTGGAGTCCGAGACGCTCCATCTTCACGACCTGTCCATCGACCTCAATCGTGCCCTCACGCGTCATGCCGACAAGATCGGAGCCGATCTGATCGTGATGGCCACGCACATCCCGGGCGTTGCAGAGTACGTCTTCGGCTCACATGGCGGCGAGATCGCGCAGCACGCCAAGATGTCTGTCATGTTGATCCGCGGCTGACATGCGGCGCAGTGGCGCGACGATCTCGCACCCCGGCCCCTCGTGTACAGATCGTCCGACGCAACGCGACATGTCCGCGGCGGCCGAGGAGGCCGAACGCGAGGCAGGTCGCGGAGTTCGGCTGATTGGCGGGGTAGGTTGAAGGAGATGGTGCCCAGGGGCGGGTTCGAACCACCGACACCGCGATTTTCAGTCGCGTGCTCTACCAACTGAGCTACCTGGGCACGACGCAAAAGATCGCGTCGAGGCCGGGGTTATAGTCAGGCTCAAACGGCCTGTCCAGCACCCACTGGCGATTGATTTCAGCGTCAATTGCAGATTCTCCGATTGCGCCGAGCTGCGGTCGGTTTCCGCCCGGCGCTGCCGCGCCACCGCGACGATCTCGTGCCGCAGCTCGTCGTTGCTGTTGAGCAGCGCCCGGAACGCACGGCCCGGGAGCACCAGCAGCTCGCCGAACCCCAGCATGGTGACGTCGGCGCTGCGCGGCACGCCCAGCACCGCCGAGATCTCGCCCACGCAACTGCCGCGGCCGAGGGTGACCTTCAGAGACCCGGTGTCGACCTCCACGGCGCCGGACGCGATGAAGTACACCTCGTCGTCGGTGTCGCCGCGGCGGATGATGGTCTCGCCCGGCACCACGAAACGGGTGCGAAGACTGCGCACCAGGGCCGAGAGCGCAGCGTCGGGGACCTTGGCGAACAGCGGCACCGCCGCGATCATGTCCCGCTTGTCGACCGAGAGATCGAGCGTCAGCGCGCCGGTGAAGCGACGCGTCGCGGCGGCCATCTCGTCGGCGAGCGCGCTCGACACGTCGGCCGCCAAGATGCCTTCCTCGCGCAGGAGCTGGTAGGCCTGATGCTCCTCCGTCAGCGCGATGCGCTCCAGGAAACGCTGCTCCAGGCGGCGTGCAAAATGCGGGTACTGCAACGTCAGCGCGTCGAGCGCCGTCGACACGGTGGCGCGGCGTCGCTCCAGGATCCGTGAGCACACGTTACCCACCCGCGCGCCCATCACCGGCGCGATCCGGTCCTCGCAGAACGTCACGAGCTCCGAGAGCACGAGACGGTGCACGATGAGCTTCTCGAATCGGTCCGCCACCACGGCGGCCAATGGCCGGCGGAGGCCCAACCATCGCTGCGCCAGAAGCGCCGCCCGGAAGGCGATGGTGTACCGGGTCGCCCGTTCGGCGGTGGCGAGGTAGCCGCGACGCCCGTTGACCCGCGCCGCCTCGCCAACGCGCTGCACCTCGCGATTGAGCAGCTCGGCGACGCGCGGCGAGATCACCGCGTTCTCCGCATGGCGGGAGAGGGCTGCGCGTTCGGCCTGCGCCAGCACCACGAGGGCGAGGTGCGAGCGTGCGGTCATGGAAACGGTCTGTTCGGGGCTCGCCGCCTCGCGGTAGGCCTCCAGCGCCTGCTCGGCAATGTCGGCCTCAATGCCATACTGTACTGCCGTCATCCCGACCCGCTCGGCGGCCCGCTGGCGTGCGAAGGCGCGGGCGCCGGCGCCGAGATGCTGCTCGAACGGAGAGAATTGGTGGAGCCCGACGAGCCCCGTCAGTGGCCGCAGCGTCAAGCCATTGACGAAGATGGTGAACAACGTGAAACCGGTCGCCAGCACGGCGACGAATTCCTGATCCGCGGGCTGGATCGCGTCGATCTCCGTCACCGATAGCGCAAGAAGCAGCGTCAGCCCGCCGCGCATGCCGCCCCACCATAGGAGCACCTTGGCGCGATCCTCGATCCTCTGGGCCAGCGCCAGGCGCTGCAGCACCGGCAGGAACCCCCAAAGGATCAGCGCCCGCGCGCCGAAGGCTGCCACCACGACGACACCCGTCGCCAGCGCCATGGACGCGTCGAAACGCGACAGCAAGGTCGGCACCAGGAACGCCGCGAGCACGAAGATGAGGCTGTTGGACCAGAACGCCAGCTGCTCCCAGATCTCGTGCACGTGGCGCCAAGAGGCGACCGCCCGTCCCGACTGCGCCCGCCGCGCCGTCCACAATCCCGACACGACCACCGCCATGGCGCCGGAGATGCCAAGCTGCTCCTCGCACAGCACCCACGTCAGATAGGGGAGGGCGACGGTGATCGACGTCAGCGCGGCGGCGTGGCCCCGCGTCATGGCGATGAAGATGCTGGCTGCGATGCCGGTGCCCATGCCCACCGCCGCGCCGCCGATGCCGCTCACCAGGAACACGATCACCCCGTCGGCGAACGAGACGTTCTGCGCGGAGGCGGCCGCCACCAGAATCGTGAAGAGCGCGATCGCGGCTGCGTCGTTGAAGAGGCTCTCGCCTTCGACGATGCGCACCAGCCGCGCCGGCGCGCCGACGTTACGGAAGATCGACAGCACCGCCAGCGGGTCGGTGGTCGACACGATCGCGCCCAGCAGAAGACACGTCGCAAGTGCCATCCCCGTGACCGGCGCCAGAGTGAAGCCGATGGCGAAGGTCGAGACCGCCACGGCAACGACGGCGAGGAGAACGATGGAGGCGCCATCGTCGAGCATGCGCCGCGCATCGATGCGGAAGGCGGCATCGAACAGGAGCGGCGGCAGGAGGATGAGGGTCAGCGCATCGGCCGACAGCGGCAGCTCGCGGAACAGTTCCGCGAGCGGGGTCAGCGGCTCGGGCGTGTGGCCGGCGCTGGCCAGGAGGCCGAGCAGGATTCCAAGCGCCGCCAGCGCCACCGATTGCGGCAGTGCGAGCCGCCGCGAGACCGCCTCGACGAGGGCGATCAGGACGACCAATACGACGACAGCGGTGAGAACGAGAGCCAGCGGCATGATCGCCCATGTGCATCAAGGGAGGCGCCGAGTGGAAGTGAAATTCGCGTGCCGGATTTGCGCAAGTTCCGGCTGATCGCCCCTTGCAAAGCGGATGCGACTCAAGCATATACGCCTTGCCCAATTTCGCACGTGCCTGTGGTCGCGTGCCGGTCATCGCTGGGTTCGAGCTGTTTCTTCCCTCGGGGAGGGGCGGTCTGAGTTCAGCGGGGCAATGACCGGTCTTCCGGATTAAACCGGACCCTGCGGTGGACGTTGGCAGCGAGGAGCTGTCGATCAACCCAACGCAGCGCGACTTGAAGCAACGACGTAGAGGGCTTCCTTGGTCTCTTCCGGCTGTCCAAAAGCCGGGGTCACTGAAGAGGCGACTACATCCTTGCCAGGCGTGCGGGACGGGATCTCCCAACCCAAAGCGCTAGCATCACTGGACGAAGAGCATGGAGTTAACCGCGCCCGCGGTCAGCCCCACGCAATCTCGTCTAAATCGCCCCGCCGGTCGAGCTCACGCTCGTTCGTGCGGATCGTGTGACGCGACGCGTCCCCGCCGACACCAGGCCAGTGCGGGGGCCATTCGGTCTGAAGGACGACGGTGTGCGCCTCCAAAGCGCTGCCGGCGAACGACGGGCCGACGCAAACCTTCCTTGCTTTGGGGTTGCGCCGATGACCGACCGTATCATGAACTTCCTCCGCGACCGACGTCCCGAGGGCCCTTGCCTCGTCGTGGACCTCGAAGTCGTGCGCGAGAACTACCTCCGCTTCGCCAAGGCGATGCCAGACAGCCGTATCTTCTACGCGGTCAAGGCCAATCCGGCCCCGGAAATCCTCTCCCTGCTCGCCGAGCTGGGCTCCAACTTCGACTGCGCCTCGGTGCAGGAGATCGACATGGCGCTCGCCGCCGGTGCCACGGCGCACCGTATCTCCTTCGGCAACACCATCAAGAAGGAGCGTGACGTCGCCGCCGCACACGCCCGCGGCGTGACGATGTTCGCCGTCGATTGCGAGGCCGAGGTCGACAAGGTCGCCCGCGCCGCTCCCGGCGCGCGCGTCTACTGCCGCATCCTGTGTGACGGCGAGGGCGCCGAGTGGGCCCTGTCGCGCAAGTTCGGCTGCGAGCCCGAGATGGCGATCGACGTGCTCCAGCACGCGCACGACCAGGGCCTCGTCGCCTACGGCGTCTCCTTCCACGTCGGCTCTCAGCAGAAGAACCCGCGCGCGTGGGATCAGGCGCTGGAGTCCTCGGCCGAGATCTTTCGCACGCTCAGCTATCGCGGCATCGAGCTGAAGATGGTCAACCTCGGCGGCGGCTTCGCCACCAAGTACCTCGAGGAGATCCCGGAGGAGGGCGAGTACGGCCAGGCGATCAATTCCTCGATCCGGGCGCACTTCGGCAACCGTCTGCCGGAGACCATCATCGAGCCGGGCCGCGGCATGGTCGGCAACGCGGGCGTCATCAAGACCGAGGTGATCCTCGTGTCGCAGAAGGCCAAGGACGACGTGCGCTGGGTGTACCTGGACGTCGGCAAGTTCAACGGTCTCGCCGAGACGATGGACGAGGCGATCCGTTACCCGATCCAGTCCTCGCGCCACGGCGAGGCGGTCCCGTGCATCCTCGCCGGCCCGACCTGCGACTCGGTCGATGTCATGTACGAGAAGACACCGTACCCGCTGCCGGTGAACCTCGAGATCGGTGACGAGCTCTTCATCGCCGGCACGGGCGCCTACACGACGACCTACGCGTCGGTCGCCTTCAACGGCTTCCCGCCGCTCGCGTCCTACGTCATCTGACCGGCGACGACTGCAGACCGCATACCCGCAAGACACGTAGGCCCCGGCGGACCCACCGCCGGGGCCTTTTTGCGTTCAGAGCATCCGTGCCGTGGTCAGTTCGGCAGCCGGATCAAACGCGCAGGCTCCGCGTGTCCGCAGGGGTTAGCCGTCGTTGGCGTGCCTGATGCTCATGGGGCCGCGCGCCACGCCGCGCATGACGTCGATGCGGTCGCACGACACCGTTCGACGACGGGTGGCGGTTGAAAGTTCCGGGACTTGAGCGGTCGCCCCGCCCTAGGCAACGAAGGTCTGCCATGGCCCGATGGCCCCGCGAGCCGCGCCGTCGTCAGCGGCACTGAAGACTGCGTCACACTGCCACCGTTCTATCCCCATTTGGCCGAGCCACTCGCCTTCTATTTGTCGTTTTTCCGCGAAACACTCAGAAGTATAGCTCGCTCGAGCTAGAAAAATATTTTGGGAGGGGTCAGGTGAGGCCATTTATATCCATGTCAGTCGCGCTCGGCGCGGCTGCTGTACTGTCCGTTGCCGGCGCGGCAGCGCAAGAGTTGGAACGCCCGAACATTCTCGTGATCTGGGGCGACGACATCGGTCAGACGAACCTGTCAACCTACAGCTTCGGCTTGATGGGGTATGAGACGCCCAATATCGACCGGATCGCGAAAGACGGGGTCAAATTCACCGACTACTACGCCGAGCAGAGCTGCACGGCCGGCCGGTCGACCTTCATCACCGGCCAATCCACGCTGCGAACCGGCCTCTCCAAGGTCGGCCTCCCTGGTGCCGATCTCGGCCTGCGCGAGGATGATGTCACCATCGCGTCGGCGCTCAAGGACCTCGGATACGCCACCGGGCAGTTCGGCAAGAACCACCTAGCAATCGTTG
>CAVYVL010000008.1:0-541324 GCA_963771975.1 uncultured Alphaproteobacteria bacterium
GCGCTGGCGGGCGCGGAGGAGGTGCCGACCTACGCCACCTCGATCTCGTACTTCGATCAGGCGGCCGAGAGCGGCGAGACGGTGCCCGACTACGTGATCTCGTTCCGGATGCTGGAGAACGGCATCTCCTACGACGCGACGTTCGACTACGGCACCTTCGTGCTGAATGGCCGGCTGGTCGATCTGGAAACGATGCCGATGCCGGACTGCGCCGCCGAAGCGTCGTCGTCGGCCGGGCCGGACGCGCAGTAGCCGCCCGCCGGACGCACGTCGCGCTGGCCTTGGGAGTGGGCGACCCGGCTCCCCACGGGCTTGGGCATCGGGGCGAGTGAGGGCACCAGGTCGGAAAGCTTCCGCGGGCGGGCCGGGATGCCGCGGGTCAGCGTCTTGTGGCCCTCCAGGGCGACGAGGCCCGCGAAACGGGGAATGATGCGCTTGCCGATGCGCTCCCACGCCCGCGCCGAACCCAGCACGAAGCGCGTGCTGGTGGGCGGCACGTAGAGGCAGCGGCGCAACTCCCTCGGCGTCCAGCCAGCACGCGTCCATGAGCCCGGCGAGCTGGACGCGGGAGAACGGGCGGCCGAGGCCCATCGGCGTGGAATCGGCACGCGCCCAGGCCCCGGCCCGGTAGGGCACGATGACGAGCACCCGCCCCGCCGGCACCAGCACCCGCCACGCCTCGCGCAGCACCTCGTGCGGGTCCTTCGTCGTCTCGAGGAGGTGGATGATCAGGAGCTTGTCGATCGAGTTGTCGGGCAGCGGCAGCCGGTCCTCGTAGGCGAGGCTGGTCAGGTTCGGGCCCTCGGGCGGCCAGTGGAGCACGCCCTCGGCCGCCGGCATCGACCGAGACCACGCGCTCCGCCTCGCCGAGGAAGGGGCGCAGGTAGGGGGTCGCATGACCGAGGCCGACGACACGGTCGCCCCGCGCGTCGGCCATACGGAACGCATCTCCGCCGATACGATCTGCCGAGCGATCCGCCCGAGGGGCGTGAGGTAGAATGCACTCAACTCAGCGACGTCGAGGTGCATGTGCGCCTTCCTTGTGTTTTCATCTTCGCATAGCATGCGGAGCGATCACGAGCCCAGTCCGGCGCTGAGCTGGACGCGGTGCGGTCGCTGCGCGCATGGTCCAGCCACAACGATCAGGGAGTGAATATGGCTGACGTGCGGCTTATCCCGTGCCTGTCGGACAACTATGCGGTGCTGGTCCATAAGGATGGCGAGACCATTCTCGTCGACGCGCCGGAGGCTGCGCCCGATCCAGGAGGCGCTGCAGTGACACCGGCTGGACGTTGACGACGGTCCTCATTACGCACCACCACGCCGACCACGTCCAGGCGCTCGATGCCGTGAAGGGCTCGGCGACCGTGATCGGCCCGAAGGGCGAGGCGGACCGCATCAAGGGCCTCGACCGCACCATCGCCGACGGCGAGGAGTTCGAGCTCGGCCCCATCAAGGTGCGGCGCGATGTCGACACCCGGCCACACCTCCGGCCCGCTGCAGCTACTACGTGCCCGAAGAGCGCATCGCCTTCACCGCCGACACGCTGTTCGCCATGGGTTGCGGGCGCCTGTTCGAGGGCGACGCCGCCACCATGTGGCGCTCGCTGCAGGCCCTGCGCGCCGCCCTGCCGGACGATACCGACATCTACTGCGGCCACGAGTACACGCTCACCAACGCCCGCTACGCGCACGAGGCGCTGCCGGACGACACGGCGATCGCCGAGCGGCTCGAGGTGGTGCGTGCGGCGCGGGACAAGGACGCAGCCCACGGTCCCCACCACCATGGCCGCCGAGAAGGCGACCAACCCGTTCCTGCGCGCCGACGATCCGGCCATCGCCGATGCGCTCGGCATGGCCGGCGCCGACCCGGTCGACGTGTTCGCGCACGCTCCGCAAGGGCCGGGACGGCTTCACATGAGCGGCGAGGGCGGAAGCGCCAAGGCGATCGTCGCCGCGCTCGGCATGCAGCCCGCACCCGGAGGGCGGCTACTACGTGGAGACCTATCGCGATGCACCGGAGGGTGGCACGCGGCCACTCCACCGCGATCTACTACCTTCTCGAGGCCGGCGACTGCTCGGCCTGGCACCGGGTGACCGACGCGGCCGAGGTCTGGCACTACTACGCCGGCGCGCCGCTGGCGCTCACCCTGTCGCCCAACGGCCACGACGCCGCGTCCTACCGGCTCGGTCCCGACATCGCGGCTGGCGAGCGCCCGCAGGTGGTGGTCCCGGCCGGTCACTGGCAGACGGCCGAATCGCTCGGCGCGCTGCACCCTCGTCGGCTGCACCGTCGCGCCCGGCTTCGCCTTCGAGGGCTTCGAGATGGCCCCGCCGGACTGGCGGCCGACCCCCCGCGCGCCGAGGGCTCGATCCGGGTTCGTCGGCCGCATGTTCCCGACCCGGCCTCGCGCGTCTGACGTTCTGCGCGTTGAATATCGGAACCCGGCGCCCAATCTCCTGAACAGCGCTTCAGGCGTTGAAGCGGGGCCGGCGCATCCCCACACCCCATCGGTCCGATCGGCTCCACTCAAGGTAACCCTCATGCTTCTTGCCCTGTCGATCATCGGCGGGTTCGTCGGCCTGCTCGTTGGCGGCGAGCTGCTCGTGCGCGGCGCCGCCGCCATCGCGGTGCGGCTCGGCATCTCGCCGCTGGTCGTCGGCGTCGTGATCGTCGGCTTCGGCACCTCCGCGCCCGAGCTCGTCACCTGCGTGCGGGCCGCTCTCGGCGGCGCGCCCGGCATCGCGGTGGGCAACATCGTCGGCTCCAACATCGCCAACATCCTGCTGATCCTCGGCGCCGCGGCGCTGATGCGACCGTTCGTGACGAGCCGCGCGGCGGTGCGTGCGGGACGGGTCGCATCGTCATCGTCACGGCGCGTCGCCTTCGCGGCGGTGGCGTTCACGGGCACCATCGGCCGCGTCGCCGGCAGCGGCGTTCGTCGTCGCGCTGATCGTCTACCTCATCTACGTGATCCGCTCCGACCGGCGCTCGCCGGCCGCGGTCGACGAGGTGCCCGCGTCGAGCCTCGACGCCGCTCTTTCTGTCGATGCTCATTCACGCTCCTGGGCCTCGTCGGCGTCATCGTCGGCGCGGAGTTCCTGGTCTCGGGCGCGGTGGAGCTTGCCGCCCGCTACGGCGTGTCGGAGGAGGTCATCGGGCTCACGATGGTCGCCGTCGGCACCTCGCTGCCGGAGCTTGCCACCTCGATCATCGCGGCGCTGCAAGCAAGCAGTCGGAGATCGCGCTCGGCAACGTGCTCGGCTCCAACATCTACAACACCATCGGCATCGCCGGGATCGACGGCGCTGGTCGCGCCGGTCCCGGTGTCCCCCGGCATGCAGACGTTCGACATCCCGCTGATGGTGGTCGATCTCGGTGCTGCTGGTGGTCGTTGTGGCGACGGGCCAGCGCGTGACCGGCGCTGGGAGGGCGGCGCTGCTGCTCGCCCTCTAATCGGCGGCTATGTCGCCTGTCCAGGCGACGCACAGCGCGAAGGCCGCCCATGACGGTGGGCGGCCTGCGGTTCCTGTCGGCGGCGTGCCCGGCATCTCGGCGTCGTCTCACAGCGGACGAGGTCCGGCCCATCGTGCGGGCGGCCGGGGTCGGCTGGTCCATCCACCCCGTGCCGCGCTAGGCCATGTACTGGCCGCCGTTGATCGAGAGCGTCGCGCCGGTCATGAACGCGGCCTCGTCCGAGGCGAGGTAGACGCACAGCGCGCCGATCTCGTCGGCCTTGCCGAGGCGGCCGACCGGGATGCCGCCGATGATCCCCTCCAGCACCTTCTCCGGCACCGCGGCGACCATGTCGGTGTCGATATAGCCGGGCGCGACGCAGTTGACGGTGATGCCCTTCGGGCGTTCTCCTGCGCCAGCGCCTTGGTGAAGCCGATCACGCCGGCCTTGGCGGCGGAATAGTTCGCCTGGCCCATCTGGCCCTTCTGGCCGTTGATCGACGAGATGTTGATGATGCGCCCGAAGCCGCGGTCGCGCATGCCGTTGATGAGCGGCCGGGTCACCGCGAACATCGAGCCGAGGTTGGTGTCGATGACCGCCTTCCACTGGTCGAACGTCATGCGGTGGAACGTGCCGTCGCGGGTGATGCCGGCGTTGTTGACGACGATGTCGATCGGGCCGACTGCGCTCTCGATCTCGGCGAGCTTCGACTCGCACGCGGCCGGATCGCCGACGTCGAACTTGGCGACGGCGATGCCCGGTCTCGTCCTTGAAGGCGTTGGCCTTCTCGTCGTTGCCGGCGTAGTTGGCGACGACGGTGTGACCGGCGGCCTTCAGCGCCTTCGAGATGGCGGCGCCGATGCCGCGGGTGCCGCCCGTCACCAATGCGATGCGTGCCATAATTCCTCCCGTCGCCGTCCGCTCCGCGGATCTGTTTGTACTGGATTCATGACCGCTTGGCAAGTGAGGTGCGATCAACGTCTGAGTTCGGAACGCGGGGATGTGCGGTCAGCGCCGTCGCCGGATCCAGAAGCGCCGAGCGTCTGATCCGCGACGCGCAGCCGGGCCTTCCAGTTGCGGCAGATGCCCAACCCCATCCAGCCGGCTCGAAATCGTCGCCGCGGGATGAGGCGGTGAGGGCCTCGGCCGCGTGCCAGCGGAATCCACGGATCGTCGGCGCCCCACAAGACTGCGGATCGGACAGCGGATGGCGCCGAAGAACGGCTCGACCTCGGCGGTATAGCGCTCGTCGGCCTGGGCGAACTGGCGGTAGAAGCTGCGTCGTGCCGCTCGGCGTGAGCCAGGGGGCGGCGAGGGCATCGAGGTCATCGGCGCGGCAGCGGCGTCGACGAGCGCGCCTGCCGATATAGGCCCGCACCACCGCCTCGTGGATGTGCGGCGGCAGGCCGGCGAAGGCGTCCGACGTGGCGGCCCACGTGCTCGAAGAAGGCCGAGCCCCAGGGCCGCATGGCGACCACGTTCATGAGGATGAGGCGGGCATAGTCGCGCCCGTGGAGGAGGTGGGCGCGCAGACGTCCGGCGCCGCCGAAGTCGTGTGCGACGACGCTGCGGGCGGTCGAGGCCCCAGTGCTCCAGCATCTCGCCGAACACCTCGCCCTGCACGTCGAGCGAGGTGGCTCGGCCCGGCTCATCTCGGAGCGGCCGAAGCCGGGCATGTCGTACCAATGGAGCCGGAAGTGCGGCTCGCAGGAGCGGGATCGACGCGGTGCCAGGCGTACGACGACCACGGCCAGCCGTGCGCGAGCACGAGGTCCGGCCCGTGCGCCGGTGCGGCCGGCCGCGACGGCGCCAGCGCGCGTCGCGACTGATCTCATCGAGTGCCCAAGGCGATGGGCGCGCTGCTTAGTTCATGCCTCCACGCACATCGCGACGCCCATGCCGCCGCCGATGCACAAGCGTGGCGAGGCCCTTCTTGGCGCCGCGGCGCTTCATCTCGAACAGCAGCGTCGTCAGCACGCGGTTGCCGGACGCGCCGATCGGGTGGCCGATGGCGATGGCCCCGCCGTTGACGTTCACGATGTCGTTCGGCCAGCCCATGTCCTTGTTGACCGCGCAGGCCTGCGCGGCGAACGCCTCGTTGGCCTCCACGAGGTCGAGGTCGGACGACCGACCAGCCGGCCTTCTCCAGCGCCTTCTTGGAGGCCGGGATCGGACCCGAGCCCATCACCTTCGGGATCGACGCCCGCAGTCGCCCAGGACACGATGCGCGCCATCGGGGTGATGCCGCGCTTGGAGGCGTTCGCCTCGCTCATCAGCACCATCGCCGAGGCGCCGTCGTTGATGCCGGACGCGTTGCCGGCGGTGACGGTGCCGTCCTTGTCGAACGCCGGGCGCAGCTTGCCGACGCTCTCCAGCGTGGCGCCGTGGCGGATGTACTCGTCGTTGTCGACCACGGTGTCGCCCTTGCGGCCCTTCACGGTGACGGGGACGATCTCGTCCTTGAACCGGCCGGCCTTTTGGGCCGCCTCGGCCTTGTTCTGCGACGCGACGGCGAACTCGTCCTGCTGGTCGCGGGTGATCTGCCACTCGCGGGCGACGTTCTCGGCGGTGCCGCCCATGTGGTAGCCGTTGAAGTGGTCCCACAGGCCGTCCTTGATCATCGTGTCGATGAACTTCATGTCGCCCATCTTGTGGCCGGCGCGAAGGTGCGCGGCGTGCGGCGACAGGGTCATGTTCTCCTGCCCGCCGGCGACGATGATGTCGGCATCGCCCGTCGGCGATCTGCTGCATGCCGAGCGCGACCGCGCGAAGGCCCGAGCCGCACACCTGGTTGAGCACCCAGGCGGTCTTCTCCTTCGGCACGCCGGCCGACATGGCGGCCTGCCGGGCCGGGTTCATGCCGCGCCGGCGGTCAGCACCTGGCCCAGGATCACCTCGTCCACCTCGTCCGGCGAGACGCCGGCCC
Source organism: uncultured Alphaproteobacteria bacterium (assembly GCA_963771975.1). GTDB lineage: Bacteria > Pseudomonadota > Alphaproteobacteria > Rhizobiales > Amorphaceae > Acuticoccus. The sequence continues at coordinate 6,383 of CAVYVL010000008.1, forward strand.
GCTCCAGCGCGCCACCGATGGCGGTGGCGCCGAGGTCGGCCGCCGGAACGGTGGCGAACGCGCCGCTGAAGGCACCCACGGGCGTGCGCGCGGCGCTCGCGATCACGACGCTGTCGTCGGCCATGGTGGAGTCTCCTCGTCCTCGGCGCACGCGCTCCGGGCGGCGGCCGCGTCGTTCTCGAATTGTGCGGGAACTCAAGAACCCGCAGTCCGGATGCTGTCAACCGAATGCGCGGCGCGGCACGCTGTTCGCAATTGCAGCAATTTCACTGGTGCAGCGCATGGCGTCTTGCCCTTACGCTGCGGGTGCTCGGCGCATATGTGCGGACCCGCCCCGTCGCTTCGATGGCGCGGGCAATCCACGCCGGCCACTTGTATCGTCTTCACGAGGTGGCGATGACGATCGAAAAGGCTTCGACGGTCATCAAGAAGTACGCCAATCGGCGCCTCTACCACACGGGAACCAGCGCCTACGTGACGCTGGACGATCTGGCCGAAATGGTGCGCTCCGGCGAGGATTTCGTCGTGCAGGACGCCAAGACCGGGGAGGATATCACGCGCGGCGTTCTGGGGCAGATCATCTTCGACGCGGAGAGCAAGGGCGGCGGGTCTGCTGCCGATCGCGTTCCTGCGCCAGCTGATCACCTTCTACGACGGACGGATGCAGACGCTGGTGCCGCACCTACCTGGAGCATTCGCTCGCCTCCTTCGCGCCGCGAGCAGGACAAGCTGCGCCAGCAGTGGAGCGAGACGCGTCGGCGAGCAGACGTTCAAGGTGGTCGAGGATCAGGTGCGCCGCAACATGGACATGTTCCAGCGCTCGATGCGCATGTTCATGCCCTTCACGCCGGAGGCCGCCCCGCAGGCGCAGACCGTCCGGAGAATCTTGCCGACGACGTGGCGGCGCTGCGCGCGGAACTGGCCAAATGCAGGCCCGGATGGAGACGCTCGCCGCCGGACCGAGGTCGAGCGATCGCCGCAGGCACCGAGTCCACGACAAGGCGGACGTGAACGCAGCAGACCCCCGCCAACGGCAGTCAGCACCCCGCACCTGCTGGGACGTGAGTGTCCGCGACCGTCGTAACCGTCGAGTTCGTGTCAGCGTCCCGCATCGGGTCGCGGGGCCGCCGTCCGAGCAGTGCAGGCCGTCAGTCGGGGACGGCCGTCGACATTGCTGTGGGATGCCACAAGGGAGACCGAGACGGTCGCCAAGGTGTCGACCATCGCGATCATCATCAACAGGAAGAAGGTCGAGGTCGCGGCGAAGTCCACCGTCAGGAACATGACGATGTAGATGCACAGGACCAGAACCATGACCATGTTGCCGAGGACGGTCATGCGGCTCTTGCTGGCGGTGCGCAGGATGCTCATCAGCAGCAGAACCATCGGCAAACGCCATGATCAGGTCACTGTAGCTCAGCGTCCATTGCTGCCCGGACACCAGCGTCATCGTCGACGACGGTGTTGCTCCAGAACGGAATGACGTTCGCCTCACCCGCGTCGGGCGTGATGATCGGCTCCTGATACAGGAACAATCCCGCCAATACGTACAACACGAGTGGAATGAGAGAGAACGGGAAGAGGCCCATTGGAACTGCCTTGCGATCGTTTCATACGCTCTTTGGGTCGAGCGTTACCGAATGGTCAAGCATCGCGAGGCGATATCGGTTCCACCAGCCGGTCAAGCAGTCGACCGGCGGTGGCCGATCCGGCGTGCTCAGTCGTCGCTCTTCTGCGTCATCACCTGGCGGCCACGGTAGCGGCCGGTCTTCAGGTCGATGTGATGCGGGCGGCGCAGCTCGCCCGAGTCCTCGTCCTCGACATACGTCGGTGCCTTCAGCGCGTCGGAAGAACGGCGGAAGCCACGCTTCATGCTGGAGGTCTTGCGCTTCGGCACAGCCATGGTCGAAACTCCAGATACCGCGCAGCCCGTCGCGCGGGATCGTCGTCAAGAATATCGGGAGGCGGGGTTACCGCCAGAAGCGGAGCCAATACAGGCTCGCGCGCAACGACGCAACCGCCCTCACGGGCGGAAACGGCGCGTCCAGACATGTAAAGACCCACGGCGCGCGGTCAAGCTCTCTTTTCACATGGGCGATCACGCCGCGTTGCCGTTGCGACGGGCCGTGCAGGGTTGCGCGCCGCCGGCGCCGGTAGCACGGTGGCGAGCGCCAGGGCTTCCTCGGTGGTGAGCTCGTCCGCGCTCTTGTCGAATGCCTGCTCGCGCCGCCGCCTCCACACCGTACGCCGAGCCGCTGAACTGCGCGATGTTGAGGTAGATCTCCAGGATGCGGTCCTTCGACAGCACCAGGTCCATCCATACGGCCAGCGGGACCTCGATCGCCTTGCGCAGGTAGCTTCGCTCCGGCCAGAGAAAGAGGTTCTTCACCACCTGCATGGTGATCGTGCTGGCGCCGCGCGGGGCGTCCCCGGCGCATCGCCTCCTTGACCACCAGCCGCATTTGCCGAAGGTCGACGCCCCAGTGGAGGCAGAAGCGCGCGTCCTCCGCCATGATGACCCCGCGCACGAGGTCGGGCGACATCTCGTCCATCGGGCATCCAGGTCTGCCGCACCGTGTCGCCGGCCGCCTCGCGCCGCATGACGCGCAGCGACGGCGGGTCCATCACGCTGTAGACGATCGTCAGGATCAGGGGGATCAGGACGACCGTTCCGACCGCCGCGCCGAGCGCCTTCAGGATCGCCCGCATTCCAGACCCCTTCACCCGCATCACTTCACTCCCCGCACATATGCGACGGCGGCGACCATGGCGACGGAGCGAACAGTTGCCTATCATGCCCCCTGCATCACGAGGGAGGGGTACGAATGGATTTCGCCGCACGGCTGGCCGCGGCTGCCGAGGCGACGAACCGGGTCTTGGACGAAACGCTGCAGCCCTCCTCGTCGATCCCTGGCCGTCTGCAAGAAGCCACGCGCTATGCCAGCCTCGCGGGTGGCAAGCGTTTCCGCCCCTTCCTGGTGATCGAAGCTGCGGCGCTGTTCGCGGCGCCGGAGGCGGCCGCCGTGCGCGTCGGCGCCGCATTCGAGTGCCTGCACTCCTACAGCCTCGTCCACGACGATCTGCCTGCCATGGACGACGACGAGCTGCGACGCGGGCAGCCCACCGTCCACAAGGCGTACGACGAGGCGACCGCGATCCTCGTCGGCGACGGTCTGCAGGCGCTCGCCTTCGAGGTCATCACCGGGCCGCCCGTCCCGGCCGACCTCGCGGGGCCGCTCGCCCATCTTCTGGCGCGCGCTGCGGGCAACGCCGGCATGGTGGGCGGTCAGTACCGCGACCTCAATGCTCTGGGGCTCGACGTGGACGGCATCCGCACGATGCAGGCGATGAAGACGGGCAAGCTCATCGTCGCTGCCTGCGAGGCGGGGGCGGTGCTCGGCCGCGCCTCGCCCACGGATCGCTCGGCACTGGTGACGTTCGGCACGCGTCTGGGCGAGGCCTTCCAGCTCGCCGACGATCTCCTCGACGTGGAGGGGACCGCCGAGGAGACCGGCAAGCGCGTCGGCAAGGATGCGGCGGCGGACAAGGCGACGCTCGTCGGCCTCATCGGCGCGCAGGCCGCACGGCTGCGGCTGGCGGAGGTCGTGACGGCCGCCTCCGAGGCGCTGGAGCCCTTCGGGGACCGCGCGGCGGTGCTGCGGGAGGCCTGCCGGTTCGTCGCCCAGCGCCGATCGTGAGGCTCCGAGGCCGCTGCGCTAAGCTGTCGTCGAGCTGAACAAGCGGCTCAGCGCCGCTTCAGTCGCACTCTGCGAAGGTCCTCCCATCGAGCAACAGGAGGACTGACGATGAAGCTTTTCCGAACTGCACTGGCCGCGGTCGTGCTGGCCGCCCTGCCGCTTTCCGCCGTCTCCGCGGCACCTGGCAGCGGTGCTGCCGCGTCCGTCGCCGCGAGCGGCGGTGTCACCTTGGCCGGCTACGACGGCTATGGCCGCGGCTATCACGATCGGGGCGGTCGCCACAAAGGCGGCCACTATGGCAAGGGTCGCCACTACAAGGGTGGCAAGCACTACGGCCGTCGCGGCGGCCATGGGCGCTATAAGCCCCGCTACGGCGGTCATGGCTCGCGCTGGGGCACGCGCACCCGCACCAAGTTCGTCAGCCGCGACGGCTGCCGCGTGCGGATCGTCAACCGCACGCCCTACGGCAAGCGGGTGAAGGTCATCAACCGCTGCGGCTACCGCTACTAATCGGGCGAGGGCGCTGCCGGCTGTGGCAGTGCCCTCGTCGGGCGCCGGGGCGCGGTCTCGATGAACTGTGCCTCGGCGGCGATCGCGCCGACCCTCGCTGCGGCGGCGCTACGGACCAGCCGGACGTGGCGAGTTGTCGCACGTTAAGCTGCATTATTGCTGCACGGCGAAACTGTTACAGAACTGTCATATTAGCCGACTGGATAATATGGCCACCTCCGATCAAGACCAGCATCGACCTTGGACGAAGCCCGCGGCGCGATCCCTCTTGAAGCGCCAGATCCCTAGAGGATTGACCCGCCATCTAGAATTGACTGGTGACTGGGCGCCTCCCGAAATCCTGACATTCAACCGTCGCAGTTGCGTCGCCAAGATCACCAACGGCGATACCGACTTCATCGTGAAAATTGTCAGCCCTAACTCGACCGCCAGCGCCGAACAGCAATTCGACGCCCTTGCCCAAATGCGCGAGTACGATCCGGAGCAGCGTTTTCTCGCCGTGCCCGAGCCGCTGTTCCTGATGCCCAAGCGTCAGGCCGTGGTGATGGAATGGATTGCGGGCCCGACCCTGGAGGCGATGCTCCTCGGCGATGAGGCGAGCACCGAAGCGCGCCGAGACGCGATCGCGGGCGCCATTCGCTGGATCGCCGCGCTGCACAGGACGCAGCCGCGCCAGACCGGCACATTCAGCAGCGCGGCCCGCCTCGCCGCGCTTCACAACCGCTTCGCCGAGCGGGCCGTGTCAGCCGAGGCGGAGCGCTACCACGGGCTCATCCAGGAGCAGTGCACCGCGTTCGACGGCACGCCCATGCCGCTCACCGTCACCCACGGCGACGCGATCCCGCGCAACTTCATCCTCTCGGACGGCCGGATCGTCGGCGTCGACTTCGCGCTCGACACGATGTTCGATCCCTTGAGCGATCATGCCCGTTTTCTCATCGATCTGGAGCTGATCGGCACCGAGCGCCTCGGACCGCACAGCGCGCGGTGGGGGCTGTCGCAGACGGCGTTGGAGTTCGTGCGCGAGGCCGGGCGGCTCGACGAGGAGCCGATGGCCGAGGCGCGGTTCCGCCTGCACCTGATGACCACGGCGCTCCTGCGCCTGGCGGGGCAGATGCCGCACGCCGGCGCGCCCGATAAGCCGCGCCAACGCAACCGTTTCGGAGACGTCGACGAGACGATGCGGCGGCTGGAGGGGATCCTCGCCGCCGCCGCCGCACCCTGCGGATCGGACAGCGGCTTTCCGATCTAAAGCGTGGTGCCGGCCGCCCACAGCGGCCGGCGGCGCGGTCAGAACGTGCGCACGTCGACGAAGTGGCCGGCGATGGCCGCGGCTGCCGCCATGGCCGGAGACACCAGATGCGTGCGGCCGCGGTAGCCCTGCCGTCCCTCGAAGTTGCGGTTCGACGTCGAGGCGCAGCGCTCGCCCGGCTGGAGCTTGTCGGCGTTCATGGCGAGGCACATCGAGCAACCCGGCTCACGCCACTCGAAGCCGGCCTCGATCAGCAGCTTGTCGATGCCTTCCGCTTCGGCCTGCGCCTTCACCAGGCCCGAGCCCGGAACGATCAGCGCCGACACGCTCTCGGCCACCTTATGCCCGCGTACGACCTCGGCCACCGCGCGCAGATCCTCGATCCGCCCGTTGGTGCACGAGCCGATGAACACCTTGTCGATGGCGATGTCGGTCATCGGCGTGCCCGGTGCCAGACCCATGTACTGCAGCGCCCGCTCCATCGCGTGGCGCTTGTGCTCGTCCGCGACGTCGGCCGGGTTCGGCACGGCGCCCTCGATGCTCATGACGGCCTCGGGCGAGGTGCCCCAGGTCACGATCGGCGGCAGCGACGCGGCGTCGAGGCTGATCTCGCGGTCGAAGTGGGCGTCGTCGTCGGACGGGAGGCCCTTCCAGTAGGCGAGGGCATGCTCGAACGCGGCGCCCTTCGGCGCCTTGGGGCGGCCGTCGATGTACTCGAACGTCGTTTCGTCGGGCGCGACCATGCCGGCACGCGCCCCGCCTTCGATCGACATGTTGCAGACCGTCATCCGCCCTTCCATCGACAGGGCGCGGATCGCATCGCCGGCATACTCGATCACGTAGCCGGTGCCCCCGGCCGTGCCGATGGTGCCGATGATCGACAGGACGATGTCCTTCGCCGTCACGTGCTGCGGGACCACGCCGTTGACGTTGACGCGGAAGTTCTTCGCCTTGCGCGTCACCAGCGTCTGCGTGGCGAGCACGTGCTCGACCTCGGACGTGCCGATGCCGTGGGCCAGCGCCCCGAACGCGCCGTGGGTGGAGGTGTGGCTGTCACCGCACACGATGGTCATGCCCGGCAGCGTGAAGCCCTGCTCGGGACCGACGATGTGGACGATGCCCTGCCGCGCGTCGAGCTCGTCGTAGTACTCGATGCCGAAGTCCGACGGCGTTCTGCGCCAGCGTTTCGACCTGGAGTGCGGGACTCGGGGTCGTCGATGCCGAGCGAGCGGTCGGTCGTGGGCACGTTGTGGTCGACCACCGCGAGGGTGCGCTGCGGCGCGTGGACCTTGCGGCCGGCGAGGCGCAGCCCCTCGAACGCCTGCGGACTGGTGACTTCGTGGACGAGGTGGCGGTCGATGTAGAGAAGCGCCGTGCCGTCGTCCTGGACCTCGACAAGGTGGTCGTCCCAGATTTTGTCGTACAGCGTGCGCGCCGCCATGGCTCCCGTCTCCTTTGTTTTGATTGTCTCCAGATGCCAATCCCCGGCGGCCTTGGCAAGCGCGCGATGCATCGGACGCATGACGGCAGCGCCCCGACCGGCGCGGTGTGCTGACGCGGCACCGCCGGCAGATCAGGGCGAGCGGCGGTCCGACCGCCGCTGTGGGATCAGTTTGCGGCGACCGGCGCGCGGGTCAGGAGCGTGTAGAGCTCGGACGCGTTTTCGGCGTCGCGCAGCGCGTCGGTCATGCCCGGCTGCTTGATCGTCCGGGCGATCTTGTTGAGCGCCTTCAAGTGGTCGGCACCGGCGTCCTCGGGCGCCAGGAGCGCGAAGACGAGGTCGACCGGCTGGTCGTCCAGCGCCTCGAAATCGATCGGCCGGGCGAGGGTGAAAAAGAACGCCGACAGCTTGGGCAGGCCGACGAGTTTGCCGTGCGGGATGGCGATGCCATGGCCGACGCCTGTCGATCCGAGGCGTTCGCGCTGCAGGAGCGTGTCGAATACCTCGCGCTCGGGCAGGCCAGTCCGCCGGGCGGCGAGACTGGCCATCTCCTGAAGCGTCTGCTTCTTCGAGCCGACATCGAGGCCTTGGACGACAGCGTCTGGAGCAAGGAGGTCGGTGAGGTCCACGGGATTAATCCGCAGCGGCGCGAGACGCGGTGGACGGAGCGTCACCCTTTGCGAGCGACGGATCGATCCAGCCGACGTTCCCGTCCGCGCGGCGGTAGACGACGTTGAGCGACCCGTTGGCCGCGTTTCGGAACATGAGCGCTGGGGCATCGATGAGATCGAGCTGCAAGACCGCCATGGAGACGGTCATCGTTCGAATTTTGGTCGGCGTCTCGGCGACAACGAGGGGCGCGTAGTTCTCTTCGAGCTCCTCGTCCTCGTCGGGCGCGGCGAGAACGGTGTAGTTGGCGACGGCGGCTTCGACTTCGGCGGTGGAGGGGCCGGTCTTGTGCGCCTTGAGCCGGCGCTTGTAGCGGCGCAGTCGCTTGTCGATTCGCTCGGCGGCCTGCTCGAACGCCTGCGTGGCGTCGCCGGCCGTCGCGGACGTCTTCAAGAGGACGCCGGTGTCGAGATGGATGGCGCAATCCGCCTCGAATCCGGCCCCGGACTTCGAAATGGTCACTTGGCCGGAATGGTTCCCGTCGAAGTACTTGCCGACGGAGGCTTCGACGCGGTCTTCGATGCGCTGCCGCAATGCGGTGCCGACATCCATATTCTTGCCAGCGATGGTGAGGGCCATGACAATCCCGAATGGTTTCTGTGTCGTCTTTAGTAGACGTGGGGCGGGGACGGTAGCCGGACGACGGCCAAACGTCTCCGCGACACGAGAAACAATAACTGTCACGGACACGCGATCGTCGGTGGCGCCGAGCCGTGGCGCGGGCTTCTAGGCGCGCGTGGCAGTGGTGTCAATCATCGCCGTCTCGCCTGGGGAAATCGACCCGACCGCGACCTCACCGGCGGGCGCCGGCCGCACTGAATGCATCATGACGCGCCATTCTCCGCCGCTCCACCGAAGAGGGAATGTTCATTGCCTCGCGGTATTTTGCCACTGTACGCCGCGCGATCACGATGCCGCTGTTCTTGAGCGTCTGCACGATCTCGTCGTCGGAACGGACATTGGTGGCGCTTTCGGTGTCCACAATGCGACGAATTTGTGCACGTACCGCCTCGGCCGACACCGAGCCGTCGCCGGCATCGATGGCGACGGCGAAGAAAGCGCGGAACGGGTATACGCCGCGCGGCGAGGCGAGCGCCTTGTTCGAGACCACACGGCTGACGGTCGACTCGTGCATGCCGATGTCCTGGGCCACTTCCCGCAGTGTCAGCGGCGAGACATGCTGCGCCTCGCCCTCGAAAAACGCGCGCTGCCGCGACACGATGGCCGAGGCGACCTTCACGATGGTGCGGGCCCGTTGATCGAGGCTGCGCGTCAGCCAATGGGCCGAGCGCATGCACTGGTTGGCAAAGGACGCTGCCGACGAATTGCCCATCGACGTGACTTCGGCGTGGTAGTCGGAATCGACCAGAACCCGGGGCAGACGCTGGGTATCGAGCGAGACGATGAAGCCTCCTTCGGCGCGCCGGCGGACGATGACGTCCGGCTCGATGGCGACGAGGGGGGTCGTGTCGAACGCAAGGCCCGGCCGCGGATCGAGCGCGCGCAGGCGGCTCAGCACCTCGATGACGGCGCCTTCGGACGCCTGGCACACGTCGGCGAGGCGTCGCACGTCGCGCTTGGCGACCAGGGCGAGGTTTTCGATCACCCGCTCGGCCAGCGGGTCGAAATCGTCCCGGGCCTTGAGCTGCAAGTGCCATGCACTCGGCCATATTGCGCGCGAAGAGCCCGGCGGGCTCAATGGTCTGCAGCTTTTCCAGGGTGCGTGCGACGTCGGCCGGCGCCACGCCGAGCCCGGTCACGGTGTCGTCTTGCGCATCGCTCGCGAGGCGTCCGGCCGGGTCGAGCGACCCGATCAGAAACTCGGCAATTGCGCGCTCTTCTCGGGTCGAGGTGAAGGCCGGCGAGCTCGCGGCGGCAATGATCGGCGAGAGTCTCGCGCACCGCCACGGTCGCGAACGGGTCGAGCGGGCCGGCGGAGTTGGAGACGTCACGTTTGGGCGAAACGCGGCCGTCGCCGCGGGGCGAAAGGGTCAGAAACGGGTTCTGATCGACCTCTTCGCGGACGGCAGCCTCGAGTTCCAGATTGGACATTTGCAACAGCTTGATGGCCTGCATCAGCTGCGGAGTCATGGCCAATGTCTGTCGCTGGGACTGAACGAGCCGGAGAGATAGTGTCACGATTGTGCAATCCGTTTGGCGCGATCCTTGCTTCCCAATTGATTAAACATCAGGCGGCCTGGTCAAAGCCGGAATTGCTCTCCCAGGTACAACCTTCGAACATCTCTGTTTTCGACGATCTCCTGAGGGGTCCCCTCGGTGAGCACCGCGCCGTTGGCAATAATGGTCGCGCGGTCGATCAAACCCAGCGTTTCCCGGACGTTATGGTCGGTGATAAGCACGCCGATGCCCCGCTGGGTCAGGTGCCGGACGAGGGCCTGGATGTCGGACACGGCGATCGGATCGACGCCCGCGAACGGCTCGTCGAGCAGCATGAAGTCCGGCTTCGAGGCGAGCGCGCGCGCAATTTCGACGCGCCGCCGCTCCCCTCCGGACAACGATGTGGCCGGTGAGCCGGCAAGCCGCGTGAGGCCGAATTCGTCCAGCAGCTCCTCCAGGGTGGCGCGGCGCTGACGCTTGTTCGGCTCCGTCAGCTCAAGGATCGCCATGACGTTTTGTGCAACGGTCAGGCCGCGGAAGATGGACGCTTCCTGCGGCAGATAGCCGATGCCCAGCCGCGCCCGGCGGTACATCGGCAAGTGCGTGACGGGAAAGCCATTGAGGGTGATCGCACCCTTGTCGGGCTTGATGAGGCCGGTGATCATGTAGAACACCGTGGTCTTGCCCGCGCCGTTGGGGCCGAGCAGGCCGACCGTTTCGCCTTGCGAGAGGGTGAGGGACACGTCCCGCACGACGGAGCGGCGGCCGTAGGTCTTGGCGAGTCCCTGCACCACGAGGCCCGGCGACGCCTCGGCATTTGGCGCAGCGCCGTCGGCCGGGGTAGGCTTCCAGCCGCGGGGTTTCCGCGCGGCGCGCCCGGCGTCTGGTCGAGGGGAGGCAGATTGATCCATGGCCGGAATTTTACCGCGTTAGGTGTTGCACTGCACGCGGCGAACCGCATGTGGCATGGGCGATCGCGCGTCGAAGACCGTCGCTAGCTGGAGGACATATGGCCACGCACCAGAAAAATGGCGTGCTCAAGCTGATTCTGGAGCTTGGACCACTGATCACCTTCTTTGTCGTTAACGCCCGTGCCGAGGCGTGGGGTTTCGCCGAACTCGCCCCGTTCTCGACCATCGAGCCGAGCACGGTGCCCATCATGGCCGCCACCGGCGCCTTCATGCTGGCGACGGTCGCGGCGTTGACGGTTTCGTTGATAGCCTATCGCAAGGTGCCGGTCATGCCATTGATCTCCGGCGTGATCGTGATCGTGTTCGGCGGGCTGACCCTGTATCTGCAAAACGATACGTTCATCAAAATGAAGCCGACGATCGTGAACCTGGTGTTTGCGGCGACCTTGCTCGGCGGTCTCTTCGTGTTCCGGCGCCCTCTGCTGGGCATCGTGTTCGGCAGTGTCTTCCAGATCGACGACGAAGGCTGGTGGAAGCTATCCCTGCGGTGGGGCTTGTTCTTCCTGGTGCTGGCGGCGCTGAACGAGATCGTCTGGCGCAACTTCTCGACCGACACCTGGGTGACCTTCAAGGTGTTCGGCACCATGCCGCTGACGATCCTCTTTACCCTCAGCCAGCTCCCGCTCCTCCAGAAGCACGCGGTGCCCCAGGAAACCTAGAGCGAGACCGGCGGCCAGACGCAAAGGCGTCTGGCCTGTTCCGTGTGGCTGCGCCGAACGGTCCGGCAGCGGCCCACCCGCCGCGTCAGAACTTGAATATGCTGGCCGCCGCGTCGCGTGAGCGATCCTTTGCGGCGATTTCGCGGTCGATCCGCTCGATTTCCGCGTGGAGAGCCACCTTCAGCTCCTCCAGCTCCCGCACCGACAATCGCTCCAGGCTGTCGCCCAGCGCGTGTACGGAACGCGGTTGACGCGGTTCGTCGTCCTTGTCCATGGCGCACACCCCCTCGCTCGAACGCCTATCCTGCTTGCCGCGAGGCCCGCGAGGCAAGAACCCATCGCGAAGCCGCATTCACGACGCTACGTTGACTTAAGGCGGCCCGCGCCGCGTTCCACATTCGGAGGCTCTTCATGTCCATTCCCACCACCATGCGCGCCGTGACGGCGCCGAGCCCCGGCGGACCCGATGTCCTGGAGGTCGGCGATCATCCGGTGCCGATGGTCGAGGCGGGCGACGTGCTCATCAAGATCGCCGCCGCCGGGGTGAACCGCCCCGACTGCCTGCAGCGCGCCGGCAACTATCCGCCGCCCCCCGGCGCCGGCCCGATCCTCGGCCTCGAGGTGGCGGGCGAGGTCGTCCACGTCGGCGGTGCGACCGAACGCTACAAGGTCGGCGACAAGGTCATGGCCCTCGTGATCGCGGGCGGCTACGCCGAGTATGTCGCGGTGCCGGAATCGACGGTTCTGCCGATCCCCGACGGGCTCTCCATGGAGGAGGCTGCCGGCATCCCGGAAACGTACTTCACCGTGTGGAGCAACGTGTTCGACCGCGGGCGGCTGCGCGCCGGCGAGACGTTCCTCGTGCACGGCGGCACCTCCGGCATCGGCACCACGGCCATCCAGCTCGCCAAGGCGTTCGGCGCCAAGGTGATCACCACCGCCGGCTCGGCCGACAAGTGCGCGGCCTGCCTGGAGCTGGGTGCCGACCGGGCGATCAACTACCAGGAGGAAGACTTCGTGGCCGCCTGCAAGGAGGCCGCGCCCGACGGCGTCCACCTCACGCTCGACATGGTCGGCGGCGACTATGTGGCGAAGAACTGGAAGGTCGCTGCCGTGGAGGGTCGCATCGTCCAGATCGCCACGCTCAACGGACCCTCCGAGGCGAACTTCTCGCTGTTGATGATGAAGCGCCTCGTTCACACCGGGTCGACGCTGCGGGCGCGCGAGGTGCCGTTCAAGGCCGAGATCGCGCGGGCGCTCGAGGACGACGTGTTCCCGCTCTTCGCGGACGGGCGCACCAAGGTGGTGATGGACAAGACCTTCGCCCTCGACGAGGCCGCCGAAGCGCACCGGCGGATGGAGGGCTCCAGCCATATCGGCAAGATCGTCCTCGTCCCCTGAACCCTCCCGAGGCCGCGGCGGAGAGGTCGCATCGGCCGGGCGCAATTGCGTCGGCGGCCGATGCGACTTATATCAAGCGTATTCATCAAAACCCCGGCGTGCGTTCGGGTTCTCGCGCTCCCCCAGCGCGAGAGCGCAAGGAGACTTTATGCAATCCGATCCCGACACTCCCTTGATGCCGAAGGCGACTGCCGTCTGGCTGGTCGAGAACACGTCGATGACGTTCGAGCAGATTGCAGCGTTTTGTCGCCTTCATCCGCTCGAGGTCGGCGCCATCGCTGACGGCGACGCTGCGCAGGGGATCAAGGGTTCCGACCCCATTCAGACCGGGCAGCTGACGCGGGCGGAGATCGAGCGCGCCGAGACCAATCCGGGCTACCGGCTGAAGCTGTCCAAGCCGAAGACCGTCGTGCCGGAGCTGAAGCGCAAGGGGCCGCGCTACACACCCGTCTCCAAGCGGCAGGACCGGCCGAACGCGATCCTGTGGCTGGTGCGCCATCATCCGGAGCTGAAGGACCAGGCCATCATCCGCCTGGTGGGCACGACGAAGACGACCATCGCCGCGATCCGCGACCGCACGCACTGGAATTCGGCCAACCTCTCGCCGCTCGACCCCGTGACGCTGGGCCTGTGCAGCCAGGTGGACCTCGACCGTGAGGTGGAGACGGCCGCCCGCGAGTCCGGCATCACGACGCCGCCGGTAATTGCGCCGGGCCTGGGCGACCAGCCCGACGCCCTGATGCCGGTGGAGCAGAGCCTCGACACGGCCGAGGACGACGGTCGCGACGATCGCAGCCGCGTCGAGAACCCGGACGCCGTCTTCGCCGGTCTGCAGGCCTGGAAAAAGGGTGAGCGGCACGACGACGAAGACGAGGACTGACGCGATTGGCGGGGCCTTCGGGCCCTGCCGACCGAAAGTCCGGGCGGTCCCGAGCGCATGGGGGGCACGCGCGCGAGGCCGGGAACGTGCACTCGACCGAGCGTGGTCGAGACGTTGACGCGGTCCCGGGGCGCCGGCCCGCTGGGCGACCGCCGTCCGCACCGGGGCTCGCGTACGCTAGGGGCGGAGCGTCGGCGGATTCGGCCCAGATTGTCTATGCGGCGATGTGGAACATCTCGCGCAGGGCCCGCTCGCCGGCCGGGGTGACGATGACGGAGCGTGTGCCGGTCACCCGCCGCAGCCAGTGCCGGTCCACGAACGCGCCGAGCAACGCGCCGCCGAGGGCTCCGGCCAGGTGATGGCGCCGCTCGCTCCAGTCGAGACAGGCGCGGCACATCGGGCGGCGCCTCGCCTCCAGCGCCGCAACATCGATCCCGAGGCCGCCGAGGCGGTCGCGCCCGTGCGGTGTCAGCGTGATGGCGTCGTCGGACCGTGCGAAGACCCCTTCATCCACCAGTCCGTCGAAGACCGCCACGGCGATCGTCCCGGCCAGGTGATCGTAACAGACCCGGGCGCGGCGTAGCGCGGGGTCGCGCGGGCCGGGCGGGCGCTTGGGGCCCGGCCGGCCCGCAGAGCCCAGTGGACGCGAAGCGAACACGCCGAGGCTTTCCATCAGCGTCGCCACCTCCGGCGCGGCGAAGCGGAAGTAGATGTGACGGCCCTGCTTTTCCCGCGCCAGGAGGCCGCCGTCTTCCAATTGGGCGAGGTGGGCGCTGGCGGTCTGCCGCGTGACACCCGCCACCTCGGCGAGCTCCCCCGCCGTCAGCGCGATACCGCCGAGCAGCGCCGTCAGCATCGCCGCCCGCGCCGGGTCGCCGATCAAACGCCGACGCGCGCGATGTTGGGTCCCTCGGCCATATGCCCGCCTCTCCGTTCCGGCCCGCCGCCTCTCGGCACGGACTGCGCGTTCTACACCGTCATGGCGGCCGATGCTTCGGGTTTGGCCGAACCGTTGCCCCCGTCGGGCCCGCTACACGGGGTCTCGCCGCAGATCGAGCGCCGGACGCGCGCCCGAGGCGGCCCGGAGACCAGCCGTGTTCCATCGCCTCGCCATGATCATCCCGCGCCGCCGGTCCGCCTTGCGGCCGTGGCCCCGGGCCATCGCCATTGCGGATTTCTGTTCCCGCTTACGGCGTGACAGACGCCGCTCGGCGACCCTGCGCGCCCTCGGCCGGCTCGACGATGCGGCCCTCGCCGACATCGGTGTCACCCGCACGGTGCTGCCTCACGAGACACTCTACGCCGCCCCTCCCGCTACTCCCGGGGCGGAGCACCCGTAGAGCGTCCGTGGCGCGTGCGCTCCCGGCGATGCAGTTCATCGCGATGGGCCTCGTCTCGGCACTGATCGAGATGCCGGTGATCATCGCCTCCGTCTGCGCTGCGATGCTGTCGGCCCGTCTCGTGCGGGAGCGCCTGGCGCTGTGGCTGGACGCGGCGGGCGGTGCCGTGCTCGTCCCGCTGGGGGCCGCGATCGCCGCCCAGCGCCGCTGACCGGCCGCTACTCCACGCGAAACGAGACGCGCTCGGAGGCACCGTCGGCGGTCACGACCGTCAGCGTATGGGCGCCGGCGGGCACCTCGATCTGGGCGGTGCGGCGGCCGGGCCGCACGTCGACCGGGCGGCCGTCCAGCAGCCAGGCGTCGACACGCTGGCCCAGGACCCGCGCGGTGAGGGGAAAGCGCGCGCCCTCCGGCCCGCCGAGCGCGATGGTGGCGTCGGCCGGCGGGAAGGCGATGGCGAGGTCGTCGGTCTCGGCGCCGTCCGGCCCGCGCGACAGGAAGCGCTGCAGCGGCGGGGGAAGATCCGCCGTCGGCGTTTGCTGCGGGCGCGGCGGGCGGGGCGTGATGCCGATGCGGGCGAAGGCGTCGAACAGGAGCGGGGCGGCATCCGTCCAGCCGGTGAGCCCGGCCACGGGCGTCCCGTCGGGCCGGCCGATCCACACCGCGACGACGTGGCGCGCGTCATAGCCCACCGCCCAGGCGTCACGGTATCCGTAGGAGGTGCCCGTCTTGTAGGCAATGAGGCCGGCGCGGGCATTGTGAGGCGGCTTCATCGCCGCGAGGATGGCGTCGATCGCGGCGGCCGCGCGCCTCTCCAGCAGGCGGTGCGGGACGGGCGGCGGCGCACCGTGGGCGTAGAGCGGCAGCGGATGGCCCTCCCGGGCCAGTGCGGTGTAGAGCGAGGCGAGGTCGACGAGGCGCGTGCCGAAACCGCCGAGGCCGATGGCGAGCGAGGCGGTGTGCGTCGGCGGCAGCGAGACCAGCGCCCCGGCCTCCTGCAGGCGCACCGCCAGCCGAACCGCGCCCAGCGCATCCAGCAGCATCACCGCCGGCACGTTGAGCGAGCGCCGCAACGCCTCGGAGGCGGTGACGAGACCGTGGAAGGTATCATCGAAGTTGTCCGGCTCATAGCCGCCGAAGGTGGAGGGTGTGTCGCGCAGGAGCGTGCCGGCGGCGATCAGCCCGGCCTCCATCGCCATGCCGTAGATGAACGGCTTCAGCGTCGATCCCGGCGAACGCACCGCGCGGACCATGTCCACGTGTCCGGCGCGCCGCTCGTCCAGGAAGCGCGCCGAGCCGACGCTGGCGCGGATCTCGCCGGTCGCGACGTCGGCCACCAGGATCGCGGCCGACACGTTGGGTCCGATGAGATCGACCCGCTCGCCGGCGAGCGCTTCCAGCCGGGCCTGCCACTCGGCATCCAGCGTCGTGCGATGCACCGACAGCGCGGGTGCGCCGACGACGAGATCGCGGGCGAGGTGCGGGGCGAGGCGCGGCACCGGGCGACGGCGCGTCGGCACCGGCTCGCGCTTGGCCTCGGCGGCGTCGCGGGCGGAGATGACGCCGCGCGTCTCGAGGCGGTCGAGCACACGGCCGCGGGCGGCCTCGGCGGCTTCAGGGTGGCGGTCCGGCCGGCGCGCCTCCGGCGACTGCGGCAGCGCCACCAGCAGCGCGGCCTGCGCGAGGGTGAGCCGCGCGGGCTCACGGCCGAAATAGGCGAGGGAGGCGGCGCGCACCCCCTCGATATTGCCGCCGTAGGGCGCCTGGTTGAGGTAGATGGCGAGGATCTCGTCCTTGCCGAGCCGCCGCTCGATCTGGAGCGCGCGCACCGCCTCGCTCAGCTTGCGCCACGGCGTGCGGCGGCGGGCGTCTGTCATCAGCCGCACGGTCTGCATCGTGAGGGTGGACGCGCCCGAAACGATCCGCCCGGACGTTGCCGCCTGCCCGGCCGCGCGGAGGATCGCCCGCGGGTCGACGCCGGCGTGCTCGCGGAAGCGCTGGTCCTCGTAGGCGAGGAGGATGTCGAGAAAGCGCGGGTCGACCTCGGCGGGGCTCACGGGCAGGCGCCAGCGGCCGCCGCTGTCGGTGAAGGCGCGCAGGAGCGTGCCGTGGCGATCCAGCACCACGGTGGACGGTGTCGCGCGGGTAATCTGCGGCGGAAAGGCGCGGTCGAGCGCCGGCAGCGCAAGGGCTCCCAAGGCGATCACGAATGCCGTCGCCGCGAAGCCCGCCACCCACAGCCGCGAGGGGACGACGAGGCGCGCAGACGCGGCTCGCCCTGTCGCGGCCGGGGCGGAGCGGGCAGGGCGGCGCGGGTTCGGCCGCGCCCGGCCTGCCGTCGAGGGGGCCGGCCCGCTCAGCGGGTCGGCACCACGGAGACGACACCAGCCTCGGAGCGGGCGAGGAAGCTCGGCTGGTACATCGCGCTCACTTCGCTGGTGGGCAGCGTGAACGTCCCCGGCGTCACCGCGCGAACCATGTAGGACACGGTGATCGGCGCGTTGACGTTGCCGCGCGAGAGATCCCACGCTGCCGCGAAGCGGTCGTCGCGGAACTCGGTGTGCTCGGGCGACTGGCCGGACTGTGCCATCGGGATCGCGGCGATGTCGCTGGCGCCCACCAGGCGCGGGTTCTCGATCTCGAACCCGGCCGGCAGGAGGTCCGTCAGCATGACCTGCATGGCGTCCTCCACCGTTTTGGAGAACGTCACCGTCACCACCAGGCGCGTGTTCTGCGGCACGCTGGAGATATCGATCGCTTCGCCTTCCAGGGTGTGGAAGGTGCGCTCCACCTTCAGCCCCGCGGAAACCGGCGGCTGCGGCGCCAGCGGCGAGCCGGTGACCGTGGTCGCGACAGCGATGGGGGTCTGCTCGGCATTGGCGAGGACGAGGCCGCCCTCCAGCTCTCCCCGGGTGAGGGCGCGGCTGAACGGCGCGTCCGTGGCGACGCCGCCGATGTCGATCTGGCGTCCTTCCTCGGTCAGCGCGTTGGCGCTGAGGAGGAGCCACGCGGCCTCCTGCGTAGAGAAGGAGCGGTCGAGCCCCGTCCGGATCGCGTCGAGCCGTGCCTCCAGCGAGACCAGCACGGGTTCGGCGACCCGAGACTTCGGCGGCCAGCGCCACGATGGCGGCCGCGTCACGCACCGGCGTGCCGTAGTCGGACCGGTAGACGCGCGGCTCTGAGAGGTTTGCCGGGACCGCGGTCGCGAAGAGACGCTCGGCGAGCGCATCGTCGCCGCTGAGGGCGAGGCTGGCGGCGAGTTGCGCGCGGGCGAGCGGGGCCGGGAAATCGTCGAGCCGCTCCTCGGCGAAGTAGCGCACGTCGCCGATGGCGGCGCGGCCGTTGCGGGCCAGCACGTAGGTCGCGTAGGCGATGTCGGTGCCGCGCTCGCCCTCGATCTCGCCCACGTAGGAGAGGACCGATTGCAGCCGGTCGAGGCCGGACTGGAAGGCGATGGAGGGGACATCGTAACCGGCCTCGCGCGCCCGGGTGAGGAAGTCCATCACATAGGACGTCAGCCACAGGTCGTAGCCTGGCGACCAAAGGCCGAAGCCGCCGGCGGACGACTGGTTGGCGAGCACCCGCGTGACGGCGCCGCGGATCTTCTCGGGCAACTGGGTGTCCGGGTCGATCCCGATCGCCGCGGCCACGCGGTTCACGTAGAGGAGCGGCAGGGCGCGGCTCACCGTCTGCTCGGCGCATCCGTAGGGGAAGCGGTCGAGCATCCGAAGGAGCCCGGCGGTGTCGAGGTCGCCATTGCCGACGGAGAGGGTGACCTCCGCGTCGGTGTCGTACGGGCGCAGCAGCGCGGCATCGAGGGTGAGGCTCTCGCCGGGGTTCAGCACCGAGACGCGCCGTTCCCGCACCTCGGCGGCGGCCGGGCGTACGGTCAGCACGTAGTCCTTGGTGATGGAGAGCCCGTCCGGCCCGTCGAGCTGGGCGATGATCCCCGCCTCGCCGACGCCGGTGGCCGCGACCGCCACTTCGATCGCGGTTCGCTCGCCCTCGTCCAGGGTGAAGGTGTCGTTGGCGCCGTCGAGCGCCACCGGGCCGCCGGCCATCACGGCGAGGCGGTATTCCCCAGCAGAATTGGCGACGTTGTGGAGGTCGAGGCGCATCCGTGTCGTGTCGCCCGGGGCGAGGAAGCGGGGGAGGGTGCCGGCCATCACCACCGGGTCGCGCACGATCATGTCGGCGGATGCGTTGCCGACCTTGTCGGCGCTCCACACGATCGCCATCAGTTTCAGCGTGCCGTTGAACGACGGCAGCTCCAGGCTGGCGGTGGCGGTGCCGTCCGGTCCCGCCTCCAGGATGCCGGTGAAGAGCGAGACCGGCTCCTCGGCGAGCGGCAGCGCCTCGCCGCCCGAGCCCGGTCCGTCGCCGCCGGAGCGGACGCGGCCGCGCATCGCGCCCGAGGCGTCGATGAGGTCGCCGTAAAGGTCACGCAGCTCCACCGCCAGGCGGCGCTGGCCGAGATAGTGCTCGGCCGGCTCCGGCGGCTGGTAGCCCGTGATGTTGAGAATGCCGACGTCGACGGCGGCCAACGTCACGTAGGCCGTTTCGCCCGCCCCGAGGCCAGTGACGGTGACGGGCACGTCGAGCGTCTGGCGCGGGTGCGTGGAGGCGGGCGCGTCGATCTTCACCGACAGGCGGTGTTCGGCGGTGCCGACGGCCATGTGCGCGATGCCGACGGAGCGCTGCGGCAACGGCTGCGCACCGGCGCCGCTTTCGACCGGGCGGAACAATGTCGCGGCCACATAGGCGCCGGGCGCCCAGTCATCCTCGACGGTGAGAGGAACATCGACACCGCCGGCCGGCACGTCGATGATCTGGTGGTGACGCACCCCGCCCGACAGGACGGTGATAAGCGCCTGCCCGGCGTGGCGCGGCACGATCTTCAGCGTGGCCGTATCGCCCGGGCTGTAGCTCTCCTTGTCGAGATGCACCTCCAGGATGTCGGGCGTGTCGGCGCTGGCGCTGTCGCTCACCCAGCCGGCGCTGAACGCCAACGGAGGACGCGACGCGCGGATCGGCGGCGTCGACGACTTCGAGCCGGTAGCGGCCCCAGTCGACGGGGGCGGACACGGCGGCGGGGATGTCGTCGCCGATGTCCACCGTACCGCTCGCGATCTTCTTCGAGCCTCTCGACGCTGTCGTAGAACCAGCGCCCATCGCGGCGGTACCACTGGAAGTTCCGGTGGATGCGGGTGTAGCGTCCACTCGGCGCGCGCCGGAATACGCTCGCGGGCGGCGGAGAGGGCGATCAGCTCGAAGCCGGCCTGGCTGCCCTCGCCGACACGGTCGTCGTCGAACTTCGGCTTGATGCCGATGAGCGGGCGGTCGGTGGCGACGGGAATGGTCAGCGCATCGGACACCTGCCGTCCGCCCGGCTCGCGCACCGAGACGACGACGCGGGCCTCCAAGGCGGCGGAGACGTCATCCATCTGCGGGACCGGCACGGTGAGGGCGGCCGCGCCGTCGGCGCCGGTGCGCGGCAGGTCGAAGAGCGGCGTGCGGGTGGGGGTGAACGGCTCCTGCGCGAGGCCGAACCGGTAGCCGTCGAAGCCGCCCAGCCCACTGGCGGGTCGCACGATCAGCGAGCCTTCGACGATGAGGTCCGCGGCGGGGGCGCCGTAGAGGAAGTCGGCCTGGAGGGTGGCGGCGATTGTCTCGCCGGCGACGGCCTCGGTGGCGTCAGAGCTGATATCGACCTCGATGCGCTGGGGGACGTAGTCCTCCACCAGAAATGTCGTCTGGCCGACGGACGGCCCCTTGGGGTCGATATGCGCCGATGCGGTCCAGGTGCCGGTGGCGGCGTTGGTGGTGAGCGGCATGTCCAGCGCGACGCCGCCGGCACTGTCGGCCCGGGCGGTCAGGGTGCGTGAGACGACGCCGTCGGGCCGCTCCAGGCGCACCGTCACGGGAAGCGTCAGGGCGCGGGCGGCATCGTCGCGCACCAGGGCGGTGAGGTGGACGGTCTCGCCGCCGCGGTAGACGCCGCGCTCCGTGGCGAGGAACGCATCGACCGGCCCTGGCGCGGCACGGCCGGCGACGCCGCGGTCGGTGAGTTCGAATGCGCCGCCCGCCAAGGAGAGGAACGCGTAGTCGTCACCCGACCGGGCCGTCACCAGCACGGGGGTTTGTCCGCCGGTGGTGGGTGCGGACGAGACGAGCTTGGCGTGGCCCTCGGCGTCGGTGGTGGCGGTGGCGAGCACCTCGTCGTTGCGCGCCAGCAGCGCCACTTCGACGCCCTCCAGCGCGCCGGCGGAGTGCAGCGAGCGGGTGAAGACGTCCACCGTCCCGCCGGCCGAGAAGGTCGAGAGGCCGAGATCCGAAACGACGAACCACTGCGTCGCCTGCCGCTCGGTGCGATTGGCGAGCTCGACGGGGATCGCGGTCATCACGTAGACCCCAGGCTCGGTGCGGGTGATGACGTCGTCCAGCGGGATGAGGGTGCGCACGTCCACGTTCGGCTGGTTGTCGATCGAAACGGAGCCTTCCCAGATCAGCGCGCCGCGCTCCTCGGCCAGATCCTCCAGTTCATAGGGGTAGAGGCCGCGCTTGAACTCGTCCCGGCGCACAACGTCGGCGATGTTGCGGTCGTTGACGCGGTAGAGCTGCAGGTCCAGCTCGTCCGAGTTGACGGAGGTGACGGGGACGCCCTCGGCAGCGGCGGGCAGCACATAACGGTTCGTCTCGAACCGGGCGAGCGGCAAGCGGTCACGGACGTAGGCGCGGAATTCGGCGGTCTTCTTCAGCGTCTCGCCGACGGTGGAGGGGACACCCTCGCGCACGGTGACGACATAGCGCTCGCCATGGGTGAGCCCCTCGACGCAGAGCTGCTGGCCCTCGGCCGTGAGCGTCGGGTCGCTGGCGCCGTCGAGCGTGACGAACCGCTGCAGATCCGCCGCCTCGCCCATCAGCGGCTCGGAGAATTGGACGCACAGGCGCGGCGAGGTGGTTTCGCTGTCGATCTCGTAGTCGAGGACGCGGAAGCCGTGCTGCGAGCGCAGGGTGGCGAGGCGCTTCTCCTCGGCGGCGTCGAGGTTGAGGGCAACGCTGGCGGCGGACGATTCGATGGCCGGCCGGAAGAGGCCCTGGGTTTCCATCACGCGCGAGATCAGCGCCAGCGCCCGGCCTTGCTGCTGCGGCGTGGTCGCCGCCTTGAGGCCGAGATACGCGGCGGCGCCGGCGAATTGGATGGCGTCCTGCTGGTCCCGGTAATTTTCGTACTTGGTGGTGCGCAGGGTCTCGGCGAAGGCGAGGTAGTCGTCCGGCCGCTGCTGGTCGGCGGTCTGAGCGAGAGCGGGGGTGATCAAACCCACCTTGGCGCGGGTGCGGCGGACCGCGGCGAGCTGTGCCTCGAGCCGCGCAGCATCGGCCTCCAGCGAGGCGGGGAGGTAGGAGATCTCCGGCAGCGGCAACGCAGGGCCGGCGTCGGCGGTCTCGCGCACGATGCCGGAGATGGCGCCCGGATAGCCGACGCGCTCGCCGACGCGCCGATTTCAGAAAGCACCAGCGCGCGCGCTCGTTGTAGGTGAAGGCGGCGCAGGTGGCGTCGCCGATGCAGGCGGTCTCGCACGCCGCGAGCGGGACGGAGCGCAGCGTCCGGTAGTCGGCGCCCGGGAGGTCGAAATCGCTGAGACGCTCCAGCGTGCGCTCGGCCTGGGCGGCCCCGGTCCCGCACATAACGGCGGCGATCAGTGTGGCGATCCTGGCGAGCCGCGACGCGTTGCGGGTGGTCGTGTTATTCATCGTTCCCTCCCCCTCGAAGAAACTTATTTATCCCCTTTCGTGCCTCGGTGGAACGCGATCCGTGTTCAACGCATAGTGACGGGAAGGGGAGCTGTTCGTATGGGGCAAGGACTGGGCGAGGGCCTACCGGCGCAGAAGGACACGCGCTGGGGGCGGCTCCTGCAGACCCTGCGCGAGCTGTATTTCGGTTTTTCCGAGGCGTCGCGCCGCTTCCGCCTCGTCCTGCTGACGTTCGACGTCGTCACGATCGGCTATTTCGTCGTCACCATCGTCACCGGAACGGCGACGCAGTTCTTCTTCGTCGACCTTGTCATCGGCATCCTGCTGACCCTGGACCTTGCCGCGCGCACTCTGGCGATGCGCCGCTCGCTGCTGCAGCTGCGCAGTCCGATGTTCTACATGGACCTGCTCGTGATCGTGTCAGTGTTCGGCGCGCTGGTGGCGCAGGACCTCGCACTGGCGCGTGTGCTGCGGTTGTTGCGTGTGCTGCGCTCGTACCGCCTCGTCGTCGACCTGCGGCGCGATTCGAAGTGGTTTCGCCGGCACGAGGAGTTGGTCGAGGCGGCGCTCAACCTGACCGTCTTCCTCTTTATCACGACGTCGCTGGTGTTCGTCATCGAGCGGCCGGTCAACGACCAGATCAACACGTTCGTGGACGCGCTCTACTACACCATATCGACGTTGACGACGACCGGCTTCGGCGACATCACCGTCAGCGATACGCTGGGGCGGGCGCTGACGATCATCATCATGGTGTTCGGCGTGGGTCTGTTCCTGCGCCTGGTGCAGACGATCTTCCGCCCCAACAAGGTGGTGTTCGAGTGTCCCACCTGCGGCCTGGAGAAGCACGACCTCGACGCGGTGCACTGCAAGCACTGCGGCGAGGTCATCAACATCCCGACCGAGGGCGCGGTCTGACGCTCAGTAGCGGATGCGGATGCGCGTGTTGCCGCGACCGTGCTTCCGGACGAGATTGTAGAGCGCGCGCGCGTTGGTGGGGTGCAGGCGGACGCAACCGTGCGAGGCAGGCCGGCCGAGGCTCTTGGTGTAGCCAGTGCCGTGAATGGCGTACCCGCCGCGGAAGAAAATCGAGTTCGGCATCGGCGAGCCGTTGTACTTGCGCGAGTAGTATTCGCGATACATCCGCGTCGGACGATAGGTGCCCGTGGGGGTGCGGTAGCCCTTGCGCCCTGATGAGATCGCCCACGTGTAGGCGTGCGTCTTGCCGATCGACACATACATCCGCTGAGCACTGAGGTCGATCGTGGCGGTGACACGGGCCGCGTCTGCCGTGGTGGCGGAGGCCATCATGCCGCTGAACATGAGAGCGGCGGCGAACATACCGGAAAGCAACTGGCGCATGGGATGGCTCCGCAACATCATTCGATTGATATTTGCAAAGTTCCGCGATGCTGCTTTCGTGATCAACCTACAACAGGTCGAAGGCCAACACATTTCCGGCATCGTGTTGCAGCACTGCACCGCTTGCGGACGTTGTTAACGTTGTTCTCGGGTCCACTCGGGGACTATTTGATCAAGGCAAGTCAAATGAGCCGCGCAGCCATCACGACGGCGTGATCCGGCCGGCGGTGCGGCGAGCGTGACCCTTGCTAAAGCGTCGACACTGCCGCATCGACCAGGGCCTTCGCGTCCGGTGCATCCCATGGCGCCGCGCCCGCGAGCACGCCGGAGACGCACCCGTCGGGACCGATCAGGAGTGTGGTGGGCATCCCCTCCGTCAGCCCGGCGCTGCGCAGCGAGTTGAACAGGGTCAACGTCGGCTCGCGGTGATAGTCGAGCGCGGTGGCGCCGGTCTCCTCGAGGAAGTCCTCGGGCCGGTTCTGGTCCCGGTCGTCGATCGAGGTCGCGACCACCGCGAAGTCCTCGCCACCCTTCGCCTCCTGGAGAGCGGCCAGCGAGGGCATCTCCGCCCGGCATGGCGCGCACCACGTCGCCCAGAGGTTCAGGAGTGTGATGCGCCCCTTCAGCGCCTCGATGGTGCGGGCGTCCTCACCCGTCCCGTCGAACGGGAGGGCGGAGACATCGGCCGGCGTCACGGTCCGGAAGGCGGCGACCTGGCCGCGGGCGTAGGGTGCGACCGCCTCGGCAATGGCGCGGCTCGCCTGGCATTGCGGCCCGCGGACGAGGTCACTAAAGAGTGTCGGACGGGCGGTGAAGACGACCGTCGCAACAAAGATCGCCAACGCGCCGAGCGCGGCCCCACCGTAAGAAAGCCATCGATGCCGCGACACGTCCTCGTCCTTTCGCTCCAGCCTCGTCGAAGGCAGATCCTTCGGAGGCTTCCATGAACCGCCCCGTGACCCCCTCTGGCAATGCCCTCTGGGGTGGCCGCTTCGAGGCGGGACCGGGCGCCATCATGGAAGAGATCAACGCCTCGATCGATGTCGACAAGGCGCTGGCGACCCAGGATATCGCCGGCTCTCTGGCACATGTGGCGATGCTCGCCGAGACCGGCATCGTGTCGCACGAGCCGACGCGTCGGCGATCACCGCGCGGCCTGCACCAGATCGCGGGCGAGATCGCGGGCGGGACGTTCCCGTTCTCGCGCGCGCTCGAAGACATCCACATGAACATCGAGTCGCGGCTGAAGGAGATCGTCGGCGAGCGCCGCCGGCCGGCTCCACACCGCCCGCTCGCGCAACGACCAGGTGGCGACGGACTTCAAGCTCTGGGTGCGCGACGCGCTCGACGCGCTGGACGAGGAGCTCGCTCGACCTGCAGCGCGCCTTCGTGGAGCGCGCCGAGGAGCATGCGGACACCGTGATGCCCGGCTTCACGCACCTGCAGTCGGCCCAGCCGATCACCTTCGGCCACCACTGCCTCGCCTATGTCGAGATGATCGCGCGCGACCGCGGGCGCATCGCCGACGCGCGAGCGCCGCATGAACACCTCGCCGCTGGGCGCCGCCGCGCTCGCCGGCACCGCCTTCCCGATCGACCGTGAGATGACGGCGCCGCCAGCTCGGCTTCGACGGGCCGACCCGCAACTCGCTGGACAGCGTATCGGCCCGCGACTTCGCGCTGGAGGCGCTCGCCGGCGGCTTCCATCTGCGCGGTGAACCTGTCGCGCTTCGCCGAGGAGATCGTCATCTGGTGCTCGTCGCCGTTCTCCTTCGTGAAGCTGTCGGACGCGTTCACCACCGGCTCGTCGATCATGCCGCAGAAGAAGAACCCGGATGCCGCCGAGCTGGTGCGCGCCAAGGTCGGGCGCATCGTCGGCGCGCTCAACACGCTGCTCATCGTCATGAAGGGCGTGCCGCTGACCTACTCGAAGGACATGCAGGAGGATAAGCCGCCGCTGTTCGACGCGCTGCCGGCGCTGTCGCTGTGCGTGCGCGCGTCGGCCGGCATGGTGCGCGACCTCACCCCGAACGACGCGAGGCGATGCGCGCGCTCGCCTCCAAGGGGCACACCACCGCCACCGACCTCGCCGACTGGCTGGTGCGCGAGGTGGGGATGCCGTTTCGCGACGCCCACCACATCACCGGCGCCGGCGTGCTGGCGGCCGACAAGGCGGACAAGGAGCTGTCCGAGCTGACCGCCGAGGAGCTCGCCGGCGTCGACCGCGCGCATCACGCCGGACGCGCTGGACGTGCTGACGGTGGACAACTCGGTCGCGCAGCCGCACCTCGCTCGGCGGCACCGCGCCCGCGCGGGTGCGGGAGGAGGCGGCCCGCTGGCGCGCGAGCCTGTCGGCGGACGGCGCGTGAGGCTGGCTGCTCGTTCTCATGCTGGCCGGGGCGTTGGCGCTCGGCGCCTGCGGCCGGCGCGGCTCGCGCGATCTGCCGGAGTCGGCAGTCGGTGATGCCGCGCGTCGAGCGGTTCCCGAGCGATCCGGGCAGCGACGAGGTGCCGGACCGCTCATTCATTCTCGATCCGATCCTGCAATAATGCACCATTTCACGCGCCGCGCCGGCACCCTCCACGCCGAGGACGTGTCGCTGGCGGCCATCGCCGAGGCCGTCGGCACGCCCTGCTACGTCTATTCCTCCGCGACGCTCACGCGTCACTACCGCGTCTTCGCCGATGCGCTTGAGGGACGCCGGCGTGCCGACGCTCGTCTGCTACGCGATGAAGGCCAACTCCAACCAGGCGGTGCTGTCGCTGCTCGCGCGGCTCGGCGCGGGGATGGACGTCGTCTCCGGCGGCGAGCTCATGCGCGCGCTGGCGGCCGGCGTGCCCGGCGAGCGGATCGTCTTCTCCGGCGTCGGCAAGACGGACGCTGAGATCGCCGCCGCGCTCGACGCCGGCATCCTGTGCTTCAACGCCGAATCGGAGAGCGAGCTGCAGCGCCTCTCGGCGATCGCCACCGAGAAGGGGGTGCGTCGCGCCGGTGTCGCTGCGCGTGAACCCGGACGTGGACGCCAAGACGCACGTCAAGATCGCCACCGGCGCGTCGGAGACGAAGTTCGGCATCCCGGCCACGCGGGCGCGGGCGATCTACGCCGAGGCGGCCGCGCTCCCGGGCCTGCGCGTGTGCGGCGTCGACATGCACATCGGCTCGCAGATCACCGCGCTCGAGCCGTTCGACCGCGCCTTCACGGTGATGGGCGATCTCCTGGAGACCCTGCGCGGCGACGGCCACGGATCGACCACATCGACGTCGGCGGCGGCCTGGCGTGTCCCGTACGATCCGCTCGATGCCCGATCCGCCGCTGCCGCTGGACTACGCGGCGCTTGTGGCGCGGCACGCCAACCGCTTCGGCTGCCGCGTGGTGCTGGAACCGGGCCGCATGATCGCCGCCAACGCCGGCATCCTGCTGACCCGCGTCGTCCACACGCAAGGACGGCGAAGCGAAGTCGCTTCGTGGTGGCGGATGCGGCGATGAACGACCTCATCCGCCCCACGCTCTACGACGCGCACCACGAGATCCTGCCGGTCGTCGCGCGGGCGGGCGCCTCCGCAGCCTGTCGACGTGGTGGGCCCGGTCTGCGAGACGGGCGATTATCTGGCGCTGGGCCGCGACGATGTCGCCGGTGGAGCGCGGCGATCTCCTGGCGGTGATGAGCGCCGGGGCCTACGGGGCGGTGCAGTCGTGCACCTACAACACGCGCACCTGGGTGCCGGAGGTTCTGGTGTCGGGCGCACGCTTCGCGGTGGTGCGCCAGCCGATGACCCCGGCGGAGCAGATCGCCCGCGAGAGCGTGCCGCGATTGGCTGGGCGAGGCGGCTGCTCCGTGCACCGATTGCCGCGGTCGGTCCCGCCGCGCCGCGTCGGAGGTCGGCGCCGTGGCGAGCCGCGCTGACAGAGCGCAGGCGGGGTACAGTCCGATCCGCTGCAAATTGCGCGCAACTGGGGCGGGACGTTCCGCCACAGCCGGAATGTCCGTTTCGTGATGTGATTAACCCTCGCGTGGCTTGTCGCCTGCATTCTCGCGGTTAAGCTCGCCTTCAGCTCGCGCCAACCATGCGTATCAAGGGGACGTGCACTATGGCCACACCGCTCAACACGCGTCTGTCACGCCTGATCCTGTCGGCGCGCGCGGCTCTCGCCTGGGAGCGCCTGTGGCCGGCATTCGCGCCGATGGTGGGGTGGCGATCCTCTTCGTCGCCACCGCGTGGATGGGACTGTGGGTGGGCCTGTCGCCGCTCACCAAGATGGTCGGGCTCGCGGTCTTCGCCGTGCTCTTCGTGCTCGCCGGCTGGCGGATGATCGCCCTCACCATGCCCGGCCGGTCGGACGCCCTGCGACGTCTGGAGAGCCGACGCCGCGCTCGAGCACCAACCTCTCAACACCTACGAGGACGAGCTCGGCCCCGGGCGGAGACGCGTTCTCGCAGGCGTGTCTGGCAGGCGCACCGTGCGCGGGCCGAGGCGCGGCTCTCCGCCCTGCGCGTGCCGCTCCCCCGCGCCGATCTGGTGCCGCACGACCCATACGCGGTGCGCGCCGCCGTCGGCATTGTCGCGTTCATCGGCATCGTCGTCGGCGCCGGGGCCTTGGCCGAGCGCCTCATCACCCCGTTCGACTTTCAGCGAACCGGTCGAGGTCGCCGCGGGCCCGCAGTTCCGGCTCGACGCCTGGGTCACGCCGCCGTCCTACACCGGCCGCTCGCCGCTGTTCCTGTCGTCCGCCACCCGGGTCGAGACCGGCGACGGTATCCGGGTGCCGATCGGCTCGGTGCTCACGATCCGCACCCAGGGCATCGCCGGGGCGACCCTGCATGTGACCGGCGCGAAGACCTCCGGCCAGCGCGAGCTCGACCCTGCTCGAGGGGGCCGAGGCCGAGGCTGTCACGGCGATGGAAGGCACGGTCGAGATCGATGGCTCGATGTCGGTGGACGTGCGCCAGGACGGCGAGATGGTGGATTCCTGGCGCTTCAGCGCCGAGCCCGACTCGGCGCCGCATCGTCCGCTTCACCGAGGCACCCGCCAACGCCCAGCGTGACACGTTCGAGCTGCGCTACCAGCTCGACGACGATTACGGCATCGCCTCCGCCGAGGCGACGGCCGACCTGTCGAGGCGGATGCCGATCGCCGCCCACTCGTGGAAGACCCGAACTTCGCGCTGACGCTGCCCGGCGGCGCCGGCATGCGCGGCGCGGCCCGCACGGTCCATGACCTGACCACGCACCCCTACGCTGGCGAGGAGGTGGCGATCACCTTGAAGGCGACCGATGGCCTCGGCCAGGTCGGCCTCAGCGACGCGGCGGTGTTCCGTCTGCCCTCGCGCCCGTTCACCAATCCGGTGGCGCGCGCGGTGGTCGAGCAGCGCGCCGAGCTGGCGATGGACGCCAACGCCGTCGCCCGCGTCATCGACGCGATGGATATGATCCTCCTCGACCCCGCGGCTCTGGACGGCCCCGGCCACTACCTTGCCACCAAGGTCGCCTATCGCGAACTGGTCGCCGCGGAGACGGACGACGAGCTGCGCACCATGCTGGACAGCCTGTGGGAGCTGGCCCTTCTGCTGGAGGACGACGGCCTCTCCGACGCCGAGCGCGCACTCAAGGCGGCGCAGGAACGGCTCCGACGTGCGCTGGAGGATGGGGCGTCCGAGGAAGAGATCGCGCGCCTCACCCAAGAGCTGCGCCAGGCGATGAACGAGTACATGCGTGCGCTCGCCCAGAACATGGAGAACATGGAACAAGGCGAGATGGACCCCAACGCCCAGATGGTCACCCAGCGCGACCTCGACGACATGCTCGAGCGCATCGAGGAGCTGGCCAAGCAGGGCCGCCACGCCGAGGCCGAGGCGCTCCTCGCCGAGATGCAGCAGATGATGCAGAACATGCAGATGGCGCGCGGTCAGGGCCAGGGCCAGCAGGGGCAAGGCCAGGGGCAGCAGGGCCAGATGGGCGAGGATGGGCAGACACTCGACGAGCTCGGCAAGATGATTCAGCGCCAGCAGGAGCTGATGGACGAGACGTACGGGATGAACCCGAACCAGGGCCAGCAGGGCCAGGGTCAGCAGGGACAGGGCTCGCCGAACGGCTTCGGACAACAGCGCGGCCCGTTCGGGCAGCCGAGCAACCCGTTCGGGCAGCCGTTCGGGTCGCGCCCGTTCGGCAACCAGATGCCGGGCCAGCCGGGTCAACCCGGGCAGCAGCAGGGACAGCCGGGCCAGCCCGGCGGGAGCGGCCCCGACGGAATGAGCCCGCAGGAGCGCGCCGAGGCGATGGAGCGGCTGCAACGCGAGCAGCAGGCCCTGCGCGAGCAGCTCGGCGAGCTCATGGACCGCCTGGCCGAGCGCGGCTTCAGCCCCGGCGAGCGGATGGGCGACGCGCAGCGCTCCATGGGCGACGCCGGCAGCGCACTCGGCGAGAACCGTGCCGGCGAGGCGGTGGACGAGCAGTCCGATGCTCTGCAGGCGCTGCGAGAGGGCGCCCAGGACATGGCGCGTCAGCTCGCCGAGGCGCAGCAGCAGCAGGGCGGCCAGGAGGGCGATCAGATGGGGCAGGGCCAGCCGGGCCCCGGCCGCGATCCGCTCGGCCGCTCGCGCCGCGAGGGCACCTACGCCGACACCAGCCGCATCGGTGTGCCGGACGAGATCGAGATGCAGGCCGCGCGGCGGATCCTGCAGCAGCTCCGGGACCGCCTCGGCGACATGACGCTGCCGCGCCTCGAACGCGACTACCTGGAGCGCCTGCTCCCCTGAGGGAGCGAGGCGCCGGGCGCGTCGCTCCGGCACATCTGCACCATCATCGGCCGTCGCCCGTCGCGCCCCCTTGCGTCGGCGGGCCCTCGACCGATATCGCGGTTGTGGACGCCGGCTGCCCGGCGCGCGGGCCGTTCGGGACTGTGCTAACCTGCACGAACGAGGCTGGTGCCGCTCGCCCTGTATCCGGCAACGGCGACTGTGGGCTGCAAGAGGCGCGATGGAGTAGCCGGGCCCGGGGAGGCTCATGATCACGCTGGAAAATGTCGGTCTGCGCTATGGGAACGGTCCGGAAATCCTGCGCGATCTCTCCTTCCAGATCCCGCCGCGCTCGTTCCAGTTCCTGACCGGCCCGTCCGGCGCGGGCAAGACCACCATGATGCGCCTGCTGTCGCTGTCGCTGACGCCCTCGCGGGGCTTCATGAGCATCTTCGGCGCGGACGTGTCGACCATCGCGCGCCGCGAGATCCCGGCGCTGCGGCGCCGCATCGGCGTGGTGTTCCAGGACTTCCGCCTGCTCGACCACCTTTCGACCTACGACAATGTCGCCCTGCCGCTGCGCATCCAGGGCCGCGATCCGGCCAGCTACCGGGCCGACGTCGGCGAATTGCTGAAGTGGGTGGGTCTCGCGGATCACAAGCATGCCTTTCCGCCGGTGCTGTCGGGCGGTGAGAAGCAGCGGGTCGCGATCGCGCGCGCGCTCGTCACCCAGCCGGACGTGCTGTTGGCCGACGAGCCGACCGGCAACGTCGACCCGCCGATGGCCAAGCGCCTGCTGCGCCTCTTCCTGGAGCTCAACCGGCTCGGCACGTCGGTCATCATCGCGACTCACGACATCAACCTGATGGACCAGATCGACGCCCGCCGCCTGATCCTCTTCGACGGTCAGCTCGAGACTTCGCCATGACGCGCGAGGGGCGGAGGCCGACGGCCGGGCGGCGCGCCGGTCCGCGAGGGCGCGCGTGAGCGAGGGGGGCGATTTCGACCGCAGGCGTCCGGGCGGCGACCGGCCCGTCGACGACCGCGACCGCCCCGAGGCGCCGCGGCGCCCACCTGTGCGCGGCAGCGATCCCCGCGCCGCAGGCCCCCGATCCGGGGATCCCCGGTCCGGAGAGGTGCGGCCGGGTGAGGCCCGCGCCGGCAATCCCGCCGTACCGGGGTCTCGCACCGGCAACCCACGGCAACGCGATGTTCCGGCGGCCGATCCTCGCGCGTCCGATCCCCGGGCGCGTCAGGGGGAGACCGGGCGCGTGTCCGAGACGAGCCGCACGGTCGGCGGACCGCGTGAACGCGAGCACCCCGGCGACTCGGGGGCAGGGACGCGATCCGCCACCGCCCCGCGCCGCTCGCGGGCCACGCCGTCGGAACCCAAGCCCGTGCCGGTCGCCACCCGCGCACCTGCGCGATCCGCGTCCCCCACTGCATCCGCGTCCCCCGCTGCATCCGTGCCACCTCGGACACCCGCGCCACCTCCGACACCCGCGCCGCCCGCGTCCTCCGCGCCGCCCGCCCGGCCGCGCCGCCTCGGCGCCGGCGCGCGCGTCGAGGACGAGCCGCCTGCCGCCCGCGAGGATCCACCGGCCCCGGCGCGCGCCGAACCCGCCGATGGCCGCCGCCCGCCGCGCGGGACCATGCGCACGCGGCGCGCGGTGCTGCCCGATCGCGACGAGGCCGAGGGCCTCACTCCGAGCGCCGAGTCGGAATTCGGTGAACGCAGGATGCCGGCCGTGGAGCGACCGCCGGAGGTCGCGGCGCCGCGCCGCCCCGCGCCAGCGAGAGCCGCGCGGACGGCGGTGGAGGACGAGGAGAGCGCCTACATCCCCACGGACCGCGGCGCGCCCCGCAAACGCAAACGCGAGGCGCCGACCCAGCGGCCACGCCGTGAAGCGCCGACGCGCAAGCCCGTCGACGTCGCCTCGGAGGATGACGAACGGCCCGTCGAGGAGGGCCCCATCGTCTCCCCCCGCAGCATCGCCGGGCGCGGGCTAACGGTGGTGGTCGCGATCATGACCTTCCTGTGCGGGCTTCTGGTGGGCGGCGCCATCCTCATCGACCACGCTGCGACCGCATGGAGCGCCAACGTCCTCGACGAGATCACCGTCACCGTTCTTCCGCTCGACGGCGACCCGCTGGACGCACGCCTCGACCGGGTGGCCGAGATCCTGAGCCAGTCCGGCGGGCTCGGCGCGGTGACCATCGTGCCCGCGGCGGAATCGGAGGCGCTGCTCCAGCCGTGGCTCGGCGACGGCATCGACCTGTCGCCGCTGCCGATCCCGCGCCTGGTGACGGCTGAACGGCGCGGCGGCATCGACACCGGCGGGCTCACGAATGCGCTGACCGAGGTGCCCGGCACCTCGCTCGACGACCACACCGCGTGGAGCGACCGGCTTGCGAACATGGCCTCGGCGGCGGCCGGCGGGGCGATTGCAGCGCTGGCATTGATGCTGATCGCGACGGGGATCTCCATCGTCTTCGCCACGCGCTCGGCCATTGCCACCAACGCCGCCACGGTGGAGGTCCTGAACGCGCTCGGAGCCGAGGATCGCTTCATCATGCGCGCGTTCGGGCGGCGCTTCGTCGGCATCGGCGCACGTGGGGCGGCGCTGGGCATGGCCGTGGCGCTCGCGCTCTTCGGCGTCTTGGACCTCTGGTCGTTGATCAGCAGCGGCGCACAGTCCATGCAGTCCCGCGCGCTGTTCGGCGACCCGAGCATCGGACTGTGGGGCTATGCCGCCCTTGTGGCGGTCGCCGTCGGCGTGGTCGTCCTGGTCGCCGTGACCTCGGCGATGGCCGTCCGGCGCCATCTGGAGAGAATGTACCATTGAGCCAAACGAAGGCCTCGACCCCTCCCACACGCACCGGCCCGGCCGGCCAGCGCCGTTCCGGCCTGCCCCGCCTGGTCGCACTCGCGCGCACGGCGATCTACTCGGTGGTGGCGACCGTCGTCTTCATCGCCATGTCCATCGTCTGCTCGCCGGTGCTCCTGCTTCCGTCCAAGCCGACGCGCGCTCTGCTGCGCCTCTGGGCGGCCACCGACATTGCGATCCTGCGGGTGACGGTGGGCCAGCGCGTGCGGATCCTGGGGGCCGAGAACATCCCGAAGGGTCCGGCCCTCGTCGCGTCCAAACACCAGGCCGCGTTCGAGACGCTGGCGCTGGTGCCGATGATGCCGCTGGGCGTGATCATCCTGAAGAAGGAGCTGCTGAAGATCCCGCTCTATGGCTGGTACGCGGCGCACTACGGGATGATCCCGGTCGACCGCTCGGCCGGAGCGGCCGCGCTGAAGCAGCTCGCCATCGATGCGAAAAAGGCGCTGGACGATGGGATGCAGATCGTCATTTTCCCGGAGGGCACGCGCCAGCGGCTGGATGCGCCGCCGGACTACAAGCCCGGCGCCATTTTTCTCTACGACAAGCTCAAGGTGCCGATGGTCCCGGTGGCGTTGAACTCCGGCGTCTTCTGGCCGCGGGACGGTTACGCCAAATATCCGGGGACCATCACCGTCTCATTCCTGCCGGCGATCCCGGCGGGTCTGCCGAAGGCGGAGGCGAAGGCGCGGCTGGTCGAAGCGATCGAGACGGAGACCGCTGCCCTGGTGGCGGCGGCCCAATCCTGAGCGGGTGGTGATTGTGCCGCGCTCAAGCGGCGTCGCGGTGCCGCAGCCTCTGCGCCAGCGTGTGGAGCCGGGGGTCGGCGATCCCCGCTTCCGTCAGAAGGTCCGCTGTGGATAGGACGTATTCCTCGTTCGGGCCGGATTTGCCGACAGCGCCCGACACCTGCGCGAACGTTTCCTCCAACGAGAGGCGGCCTGCGTATTGCGGATGCTTGCGATCCACTACGTAGGTGAGGGCCGTCAGCGTCGCGCCATCGTCGAGCCGCACGGGCACGGTGACTTCGCGGTAGACCATCGTCACCTGTTCGCGTTCGCGCAGGTAAGCGACGACCTCGTCCTGCTTCTCGGCGGCGACGCGGTAGACGATGCCACGGCATGCGCCGCCGCGGTCGAGCCCCAGCACCAGCCCGGGGCGATCCTCGGTGCCGCGGTGCACCCAGGAGTAGACGCAGAGGCGGCGGTGGCGACCGCGAACGGTGGCGAAGGCCTTGTCTTCGAAGTCGAAACCCGGCCGCCACATCAACGAGCCGTACCCGAAGACATACAGTGACATCAGTTCGCACCCCCAGCGCCCGCGCGCAAACGCCCCGCCCATATCGAGCGGAACGGTGGTAGTGTCCACACCGTCATTTGTCGAACGATCCGTGGTGGCTGTACGGGGTATGGTCGGATAAGGGAGGATTATGGCCGCTCGATCAGGGACCCGTCGTTTCAAGCTGCTCTTGGTGGCAGTCCTCATGGGAATCGTCGCGTGGTCCATCATCTGGTTCGTGGCGGCGACGATCGTCGACCGGCAGATTGCACGGGCCGAACGCATGGCGATCGATCGCGACGCGATCCTGGTCTGTGCCGAGCGCAGAGTGTCCGGCTATCCCTTCCGCGTCGTCGTTCACTGCGCTGACGGCACGAAGATCGGCGCCAACGGACGCAAGCTGGCGCTCGGCGGGCTGCGCGTCGCGGCGCAGGTGTACGACCCGGCGCTCATCATCGCCGAGATCGATTCGCCCGCGCGGGTCCATCTCGCCCGCGGTCCCGCGATGGAAGCCCGCTTCGAGCTTGCCCACGCCAGCGCCAAGATCGACCTGTCCACCGGGGCCCCGCGCCACCTCGTCGCGGAAATCGTCGACATGGTGTTCGACCTCGGCCCGACCGAAGTCGCGATGGCCGAGTTCGACTTGAGCGTGCGCCGCAACCCTGAGGCGCCGGCCGACCTCGACCTTGCCGTCCGCGTCACGGACGCGGTGCCGCGCGAGGGGATGGCGGCGGCCAACGCATCGCTGCGCGGACGCATCGGGGGTGGGGCGTCGCTGCTCCAGGGCCAGCCCGAGGCGCTGCTGCGGACGCTCGCCACCCAAGGCCTGCCGCTCGTCATCGAAGCGGCGACGTTCGAGTGTGGCGAGATGCTCGTCGCCATCTCTGGCACGCTGGAGCTGCGGCCGGACGGCCTCGTCGACGGCGAGCTCGACGTGGCCGTCGCGGGTTACGAGGCGGAGCTGCCGTACGTGACCGTCATGAATCCGAAGACGGCGGCGATGATGTCGGGTCTGCTGCAGAACTTCTTCGCCAACGCGCCCACGCGCAAGGTGGGCGAGCGCGACGCGCGCATCGTCTCGATCACCATCGACGAGAGCCGCATCAAGCCGGGCGGGTGGTTCACCGTGGCGACCCTGCCGCCGGTGCCGATGGGCGGCCGGTAGGCGTCGCCGGAACGAGGGTCCGCGCGGACAGCCGGGGGCGTCGAGCGGAGCCTAGTCGCCGTCGTTGTGGACGTCATCGTCCAGAGCGTATGGATCGTGGTCCGGCTGCGCGGCGCGCTCCTCTGCGGCGCGGCGCTCGGCAGCGCGCTCCTCGGCGGCGGAGCGGGGGCGGCCGAAGTCGGGCGCGGCGGTGTCCTGGCCGGCCTCGATGATCGACACGCGGATGTTGCGCGTGCGCTGGAACATGTCGAACAGCTGATCGCCGTCGCTCCAGCGGATCGCCCGCTGCAGCATGGCGAGGTCCTCCATGAACCGCCCCAGCGTCTCGATCACCGCCGCCTTGTTGTTCAGGAAGACGTCGCGCCACATCGTCGGGTCGGAGGCGGCGAGACGCGTGAAGTCGCGAAAGCCGCCGGCTGAGAACTTGATGACGTCCAACTCTGTGACCGATTCCATGTCGTACGCGGTGCGCACGATGTTGTAGGCGATGAGATGCGGCACGTGCGAGGTGATCGCCAGCACCAGGTCGTGGCGATCGATATCCATCACTTCGACCTCAGCACCCATGGCGCGCCACATCGCGGCCACGCGGTCCACCGCCTCCGGGTCGGTCTCGTCCGTCGGCGTCAGAACGCTCCAGCGGTGGCGGAAGAGCGTGGCCCAGCCGGCGCTTGGGCCGGACTGCTCGGAGCCGGCGATCGGATGGCCGGGCACGAAGCGCGACTTGTCCGGGAGCGCGGCGCCCACGGCGCGTGCCACGGCGGCTTTCACCGAGCCGGTGTCGGTGACGATCGCGTCCTTGCCGAGCGTCGGCGCGATGGCGCGCGCGGTGGCGCCCATGGCCCCGACGGGGACGCACAGGATGACCATGTCGGCACCCACGACGGCCCGGGCGGCGCTGGTGTGGTAGCTGGTGCCGAGCTCCAAATCGGTCGCTTCGCGCAAGGCGTCGCCATTGCGGTCCGCGATGGCGATGGGGCCTTCGAACCCGTTGGCCCGCAGCGCCTGAGCCATCGAGGAGCCGATCAGGCCTATGCCGATGATGGCGACGGTGTTGAAGAAAAAGCCGGAATCGTCCTCGGGCGCGTCGCTGTCAGACACCGCCGAGCCCCTCTCGGTATTCCGTCAGCGCAGCGATCACCGCTTCGTTGGCCTCCTCGTCGCCGATGGTCATGCGCAGCATCTGCGGCAGGCCATAGCCCGCGACGCGGCGCAGCACGCAGCCGCGCGCGCCGAGGAAGTCGTCCGCATCGCCTGCGTCGGCGCCATCGACGGTAGAGAAGTCGATCAGGATGAAGTTGCCCACCGAGTCCGGCACGCCGAAGCCGAGCGCCTGGATGCGCCGCGACACCTCGGGCAGCCAGTAGGCGTTGTGCTCGACCGCGGCTTCCATGTGGGCGCGGTCGGCCAGCGCGGCGACGCCCGCGGCGATCGCCGGGGCGTTGACGTTGAACGGTCCCCGCACGCGGTGCAGCGCGTCGATCACCCCGGCCGGCGCGTAGGCCCAGCCCAGGCGTAGCCCCGCCAGCGCGTGGATCTTGGAGAAGGTGCGCGTCATGATCGTGTCGTCGCGCGTGGCGACGAGTTCGATCCCGCTCTCATAGTCGTTCTTGCGCACATATTCGGCGTAGGCGGCGTCGATCACCAGGAGTACGCCGGCCGGCAGCCCTTCGCGCAGGCGCTTCACCTCCGCGGCCGGCGTATAGGCGCCGGTCGGATTGTTCGGGTTGGCAAGGAAGACGACCTTGGTGCGCGGTGTGACGGCGGCCAGGATGGCGTCGATGTCCGTCTGCATCCCCGGCTCCGCGACGACGACGGGATTGGCCCCGGCCGCGAGCGTCACGATGCGGTACATCAGGAAGGCGTGTTCGGTGAAGATCGCTTCGTCGTCCTCGGCAAGGAAGGCGTGGGCGATCATCGACAGGATCTCGTCGGACCCGTTGCCGCAGATCAGCCGGTCGGACTTGAGCCCGTAGGTGGAGGCGATCGCCTCACGCAGCAGCGTGGCACCACCGTCCGGGTAGCGCTCCAGCGAGG
This sequence comes from uncultured Alphaproteobacteria bacterium, assembly GCA_963771975.1. Classification (GTDB taxonomy): domain Bacteria; phylum Pseudomonadota; class Alphaproteobacteria; order Rhizobiales; family Amorphaceae; genus Acuticoccus. Next base: position 44,541 of record CAVYVL010000008.1, read on the forward strand.
TCGCGGCGGCGATGAACGCCTCGCGCGCGGCCGGGCTCGGCCCCAGGGGGTTCTCGTTGGAGGAGAGCTTGTACTCCTTCGCGTGCCCGCCAGCCGTGGATCGGCCCGGCACATAGGGGGCGATGCGCAGGATCGGATTCGCGGGCGGCAGGACGCAGCGGAAGCGGAGCACTCATTGAGCCACCGGAATGGTGAAGGGGGGAGGGGCGTAGCGGCCGAGCACCTCGTCATGGTCCGCGAGGTCGGCGACTTGGACTTCGTGCAGGGCACCGTGCCTGACGGTGAGGGCCTGCGATCCCTGACTGGTACCGACACGGGCGCCGCCGAGGAGCGTGACGTGCGCGCCGTTGCTCAAGGCGAGGCGGGAGAAGACGTGGGCGGTGTAGGGCTTGGTCCACCATCGGTCGGCGTCAGGCAGCACCGCGACGTCGTCCGGCCGGTCGGCCAGCGCGCCGAGGGCGGCGGACGCGGTGGGCCATCGCATCATGTCGACCGGGCCGTAGAGGAAGCGCGCGGCCTCCAGCGAGCCGGCGACGTGCACTTGGAACGGACGTTGCACGGCGCAGGAACCGCCGATCAGCACGCGCCAGATGTGCACCAGCGTGGCAGGCGGCATCGCGCCTTCGAGCGCGACGAGGCGGTTGGCGATGACCTCCACCTCGCGGTCGGGCCGGATGATCGGCTCGTCCGGACCCTTCGTGCGGCCGATGGCCTCGGCGATCGCGAATCGCTCCTGCAGGAGGCGCTGCAGCTCCGTGTCGACGACATCGAGTCGGCCGCGTAGCGCGGACAATTGGTCGGACGTGATGGGAGGGACCGGTGACACGATGAGCTTCACGACGTTGACAGAACCGGCTGGATAGACCGACAGAGCCACCGACGCAAAGAAAACGTTGACCATCGCAGCGCGCGGCGCCTAGCGTCGCGCTCCTTGCCGACGCGCCAGACGATGCGCAGTGAGGACCCAGTATGTCATCCGATTTCGTGGCCGAGGACGGCGCCGACGCCGGCGACGCGATCGATATCCGCGAGCAGCGCCGTCGCGCCGAAGTCGACGAACCGTCGAGCCCCGTCGCTCGGTTCGATGAACCGTTGCTGCTCGACGCCGGGCAGGCCCTCGCCCCATGGCAAATTGCATACCAGGTATACGGTGAGCTCAATGCTGACCGCACCAACGCCGTCCTCATCTGTCATGCGCTGACCGGCGATCAGCATGCCGCCAACCGTCATCCGGTGACGGGACGGCCCGGCTGGTGGGACGCCATGGTCGGCCCCGGCCGCCCCGTCGACACCGACCGTTTCTTCGTCATCTGCGCCAACGTGATCGGCGGCTGCTCGGGCAGCACGGGGCCGGCGTCGATCCTGCCGGGGACCGCGCGGCCATACGCGCTCGACATGCCGGTGCTGACCATCCGCGACATGGTGCGGGCCCAGGCTCGGCTGGTCCAGGAACTGGGCATCGAGACGCTGTTTGCTGTCGTCGGCGGCTCGATGGGCGGGATGCAGGTGCTGGAGTGGGGCGTCAGCTATCCGGAGCGGGTGTTCGCGGCGGTGCCGATCGCCACCGGCGTCCGCCATTCGCCGCAGAACATCGGCTTCAACGAGGTGGGGCGCCAGGCGATCATGGCCGACCCCAACTGGCACGGCGGCAACTATATCCAGCACGGGGTGAAGCCCAGCAAGGGGCTGAGCGTGGCGCGGATGGCCGCCCACATCACCTACGTCTCGGAGGCGGCGCTGCACAAGAAATTCGGCCGGGAGCTGCAGGACCGCGAGATCCTGTCCTACGGCTTCGATGCCGACTTCCAGATCGAGAGCTACCTGCGCCACCAGGGCTCGACGTTCGTCGACCGGTTCGACGCCAACTCCTACCTCTACCTGACCCGCGCGATGGACTATTTCGACATCGCAGCGAACTCCGACGGCCGTGTGGCGAACGCCTTCCGCAACTCGCCGTCGCGCTGGTGCGTGGTCTCCTTCACCTCCGACTGGCTGTTCCCGACGTCGGAGAGCCGCCGCATCGTGCACGCGTTGAACGCCGCCGCCGCGCAGGTTTCTTTCGTGGAAATCGAGACCGACCGGGGGCACGACGCCTTCCTGCTGATGGAGCCGGAGTTCCACCGCGTCGTCAGAGGGTTCTTGACCGGCGCGGCGCGGGCGCGCGGCATCTCCGTGCCGGCGCCGGCGGCATGAGCGCGATGATGGACGTGGTTCCCGCCGCCGAACAACGCGTTGATTTTCGCGTCATCCGCGATCTGGTGCAGCCGGGCACGCGGATCCTCGACGTCGGTTGCGGCGACGGCACGTTGATGGCGCTGCTGCGCCGCACCCACGACGTCACCGCTTCGGGCATCGAGTTGTCCCAGAAGGGGGTGAACGACGCGGTCGCCAAGGGCCTGTCGGTGATCCAGGGCGACGCGGACACCGACCTCGACGGTTACCTCGACAAGTCGTTCGATTACGTCATCCTCAGCCGCTCGCTGCAGGCCATGCGCGACCCCCGGCACGTCTTGGAGAACATGCTGCGGATCGGTGAGCACGGCGTCGTGTCGTTCCCCAACTTCGCCTACTGGAAGATGCGCGTGCAGCTCGTCTCCCAGGGGAAGATGCCGCGCACGGAGCTGCTGCCCGAGCCGTGGTGGCGCACCAACAACATCCACTTCTGCACCATCCGCGACTTCGTGGAGCTTTGCGCGGAGATGGGCGTCACGATCGAGAACTCGATCGCGCTGAACGCCTGGGGCCGGCGGATCCCGTTCAAGGCGCCGTGGTGGTTCTGGAACATGTTCGGCGAACAGGCGGTGTTCCTGCTGCGCCGCTGAGCCGCCGGACGCTCAAAGGTCCGACGCTTGGTCCGGAAGGCCGGGTCAGTTGTGCTCGTCGGGCAGGACCGGGAGCGGGAGGATGTCGATCCCTTCCTCGAGCAGCGCCCGGGCTTCGTCCGCATCGGCATGGCCGTAGATCCCGCGCGCTTCGGCCTCGCCGTAATGGATGCGGCGTGCCTCCTCGGGGAACTTGCGGCCGACGTCCGTGCCCGAACTCTTTGACCGCGGTGTGCATTGCCTTGATCAGCTCGCGCAGCTTCTGGCCGCGCTCGTCCACCAGCGCCATCTCGTTGGCGGCGGGAGCCGGTGCGGGATCAACGCGGAGACCGAGGCACCGCCGCTCGAAGCCGGCTCCAACTCGTTGGCGTCTTTGCGCTGCGCGGTGGCGGGTCGCTCCTTGAACGCGCGGCCGGCCACCACCGCCGGCGCCATCAGCGCGCGTTGGATCGAGACGGAACTGCAGTGCGGGCAGGAGAGGAGGCCGCGCTCACTCTGCGTGTCGAAAGCGGCGGATGAGGCGAACCAACCGTCGAACTGATGGCCTTCGTCGCAGCGAAGCCGATAGTGGATCACGCGGTGTGTCCGGCACGCGGCGTGCTCCAGCGGGATCGCGGGGACCGTGTGGCCGCGCGGAAAACGGCGACGGAGGCACGCGCGTTGGTCACTGCGCGATTTCGCCTGCGAGAGCGGCGTCCAGCTTGCCGGAGCGCTCGGCCGCATAAAGCTCGTCGCAACCGCCGATGTGGATGTCGCCGACGAAAATCTGCGGGAAGGTGCGCATGCCGCTGCGCTTCACCATCACCTCGCGCACGCTGGGATCAACGGTGGCGTTGTGCTCGGTGAAGGAGACGCCCTTTTCCTGCAGCAGCCGCTTCGCCCGCGTGCAGAATCCGCAGAGATCGCGGGTGAAGACTTCAACCTTGGCCATGACTCGAACTCCCTTCGGGCTCGAAGGGGAGGATATATGCACATTCGCCGCGCCCGCAACCGCATCACGCCGGCTCGCGGTTGGCTTCGCCGACGACGCGGGCGAAGACGGCCACCGTCACCGACCGCGCACCGGCCGCCTTCAGCGTGATGGCGAGCGCGTCCGCCGTGGCCCCCGACGTGAGCACGTCGTCCACCAGGACGACGGCCTTGCCCACGACGCGCTCGGGCTCTGCGACGACAAAAGCGGCGTGTAGGTTGTCGGCCCTCTGGTCGCGCGACAAGCCCACCTGGTGCGGCGTGTGGCGCACCCGCCGCACGGCATGACGGGCCACCGGCAGGTCCACCAGCGGGGAGAGCGCATCGGCGATCAGCACCGCCTGGTTGAAGCGCCGTTTGAGCAGGCGGCGGCGGTGCAGGGGGACGGGCAGCAGCACCTCCGCATCGCCGACGAGATCGGCCATCGCCGGCTTCATGAGGCGGGCCATCAGCGCCGCCATTCCCGGGCACGTCGTGGTACTTGAGCTGATGCACCAGGCGCTGGCTCATCGGCCCGAAGACCGTCGCCACGCGCGCCTTGTCGTAGAGCGGGTGGTTCCACCTGAGCTCCGGCGAGCGGGCGCCGGGCCCGGCATCGAACGCCAGTGGCGTCCCCATGATGTCGCACACCGGGGGTGTGACGATCTCCAGCTCGCGCAGGCAGGGGCCGCACAGGGTGCGCGGGTCCACCAGCGGCCGCCGGCACGCCAGGCACAGCGGCGGCACGGCGAGCGCCGACCCGGCCGCGAGAATGCGGCGCCCGAGCTGCGCGGCTTTGCTGAGCGGCGGCGGATATTGCGAGGCGGGGCGCTGTTGTCATGAGGCGACGTTAGCGCATCGCAATCTAAAGGTGTAGATTGATTGTGGTCGGCGCGTTAGATGACGCGGATGTTATTCGATCGCACCCGAATCCGCGCACGCTCGCATATCGCCAACGCCGACATCGTCCATATCCGTCTGGCGGAGGAGATCACCGAGCGGCTCGAGCTGGTGAAACGCCAGTTCGAGCGCGCGCTTGTCGTCGGACCGACGACGCCGGCACTCAGCGAGGTGTGGGCGCGGCTCGGTGTCCCGGCCGTGCATGTATCGCCGGCAGTGGCCGAGCGGCCGGACGTGGTCGCGGACGTCGCGCAGCCTTTCCTGCGCGCCTTCGACCTCGCGATTTCCATCAACGAGCTGCACGTGGCGAACGACCCGGTGATGGCGCTCGGCGAGATGCGCGGCACCTTGCGCCCGGACGGGCTGTTCCTCGGCGCGGCGGCCTGCAGCGGGACCCTCGCCGAACTCGCCGACTCGCTGATCAACGCCGACGTGGCGCTGTCGGGCGGGGCGGCGATGCGGGTGGCGCCGTTCGGCGACGTGCGCCAGTGGGGCGATGCCTTGGCCCGCGCCGGCTTCGCGCTGCCGGTGGTGGACGAGGTGCGGGTGCCGATGACCTACGGCACGATGGACTCACTCCTGGCCGACCTCTCGGCGGTGGGGCTGAGGGGGGTCCTCGCCAGCCGCGTCGCCGCCCCCCGCCGCCTGCTCGCCGAGACGGAAGCCTATTACCGCGCCCACCACGCCGACGAGCGCGGGCGCCTGAGAGTGACGCTGGTGTTCGCGTTCCTGTCCGGCTGGGCGCCGGATCCCGGGCAGCAGAAGCCCGCCCGCCGCGGCTCCGCGCAGGTGCGGCTCGAGGATGCGCTGAAATCGCTGTGAGCGGCGTGCGCGCGCTCAATCCGGCTTGGCGACGATGAGCACCCAGTAGGAGTGGAACTTGCCCTTGTCGGTGAGGGCGAGGCCGATCCCCATGTGCGTCATCTCGCGGTTCAGCATGTTCTTGTTGTGCTGGGACGATGTCTTCCAGCCGTCCACGGCCATCACGAGGGTGGGGTAGCCGGCGCCGAGATTTTCCGCCGCGCGCTCGGCCGAATAGGAATCGGCGTTCAGTCGCTTGGCGAGGCCGCCGGCGGTGTGCATGCGCGTTTTCAGTTTGTCGCGCCGGGCCAGCTCACGCGCCGTTTCGGCCGCGATGCGGTTGAGCGCCGGATCCACGGTGAGCGGCGCGGCGCCGTTGGCGCTGCGATGGGCGTTGATCAGCTGCGCCGCCCGTGCCGGGTCGACGCTTCGCTCTCGCGTGACGTTCGGCACCGTCAGCGCCGGCTCTTCGCCAAGGCCGAGACGACCGCAACCGGCGAGGGCCAGAACCAGAGCCAGGAGGACAGAGAAGCGCTTCATACGCCGGCTCATTAGCGCGGTTTCCGGTCCGGCGGAACCACCCTGGCGCTTCGGTCGCGTGGGCGCTGCCGGTGCTCCTGACGCGGGAGCGCCAGCCGATCCGGCTGCGGCAATGGGTGCGGCCCGAAGTTGCGCCCACGGAACATCCGCGCCTTCGTCCGATTAGCCAAAGAGGGGTCAGCTAAGCTGGAGGTGAAATATGAGTGATCGCAAGGTCGGTGTTGCTGTGATCGGTGCCGGGACGGCCGGTCTGGCCGCCCTCGGCGAGGCGCGTCGGACGACTGACGACGTGCTTCTGATCGACAGCGGCCCCCTCGGCACCACTTGCGCACGGGTCGGCTGTATGCCGTCCAAACTGCTGATCGCAGCCGCCAATGCCGCCGCTGCGGTGCGGGCGGCGCCGACGTTCGGCATCCATTGCGAGGATATGAGCGTCAACGGTGCGGAGGTGATGCAGCGGCTGCGCCGGTACCGCGACCATTTCGTGGCGAACGTGGTCGAGAGCATTGATGCGCTGCCGTCGTCGATGCGGCTGATGGGCCACGCCCGCTTCACCGGCGACCGGACGCTGACCGTCGACGGGCGCGACCGGACCGTCACGGTGGAGGCCGACTGCATCGTCATCGCGACCGGATCGTCCCCGGTGGTGCCGGAAGCATTTTCGGCGGGACGGCCCGAGACGAGCGACGACCTCTTCGACTGGCCGACGCTGCCGTCTTCAGTGGCAGTGTTCGGCAACGGCATCATCGGCCTGGAGCTCGGGCAGGCGCTGGCCCGGCTCGGCGTCAGGGTGCGGCTCTTCGGCAAGGACGGCGCCGTCGGCCCGCTGACGGACGAGGCGGTGACGGCCACGGCGCGCGACCATTTCTGCGCAACGATGGATTTCCTCCCGGACTACGAGATGAGCGCCATCAACGGCGCCAACAATGACGTCACCATCAAGTACCGCAAGGATGGCCGGTCGTTCTCCGCGACCTTCGAACGGGCGCTGGTGGCGATCGGTCGCCGGCCGAATGTCGGCGCGCTCGGACTGGAGGCGACCTCGCTGGTGCGCGACGACGATGGTGTTCCGCTGTTCGACCGCAGCACCGGCCGGTGCGGCGACAGCGGCATCTTTTTGGCCGGCGATGCGATGAATGACGCGCCGCTGCTCCACGAAGCGTCCACCAGCGGCGAGATCGCCGGTCTCAATGCCGTACGCGGTGCGGCGGAACCGCAGCCGCGCCAGGTGCCCCTGTCGATCGTGTTCTGCGAGCCGCAGATCGGCATGGTGGGCGAGACGCACCGCGAGCTGCAGGCGCGCGGCGCCCGGTTCGTGGTCGGCACATGCGATTGGAGTGATCAGGGCCGCGCCAAGGTGATGGACGAGGCCGTCGGGCGCCTCAACGTCTACCTCGACGAAGAAGAGCTGGGCGATCCTCGGGGCGGAAATGTTCGGGCCGCGGGCCGAGCATATCGCGCACACCCTGGCCGCGGCCCTCACTCAAGGCCTGACGGCGCCGGAGCTGCTGCGCATGCCGATTTATCACCCGACCTTCGAGGAGGGCCTGAAGACGGCGTTACAGGACGGGGTGGCCAAGCTCGGCTGCGAGCAAGATGCGTTGCCGCGCGGGCTGGGCCCACGCGCTGGAGGATAGCGTCGAGAGAGCCGACGTCACGAGCCTCTCAGCGCGACGGGAGACCCGCAGCGCGAGGGGACGAGGGGCTCGGATCAGGTGATGAGATCGTCGAAGTCGCTCGTCAGCCGGAAGTCGCTGATCTGCACGCTGGCGTTGCTGTCGTCCTCCACCTCGAACGCGAAGCCGAACAGTTTGGCGCGGGCACCGGGATCGAGCGGCCCGTGGTCGTTATCGGCGTCCCAGGGCTCCACCGCGAACTGCTTGGAGTAGAACACGGCCCCCCACGGCTCGTCGACGACGTCGATGTCGCTGTCGTTGAACCGGAACGCCAGGTTGTCGAGGTCCACCAGCGTCTGATTGCCGATGTTGGTGATGAACACCTGCGCAACGCCGCCGTCCGCACTTTTCTCGGAGATCTCGACGCTGATCTGGAAGGCCGGCTGATAGTAGACATCCTCAATGCCGGCGAACTTCGGCGTGAAGGAGTTTGCGCTGCTGGGGTCGATTCCGAGCGGGGACACCTGCGAGCGGTTGGCCACGGAGAACTGGAGGACATCCGCCTCGCTCTCGGCCGGTAGAGCGCGGCGCCCGCCGGACGCGAGATCGAACTCGCCACCTCTGTAGGTACCGCCGAATACACTGCCCGGGACGACGTCCAATCGGTCGCCGCCTATCAGCTCGATGTCGATCTCGGCCGTGTTGAGAATGGTCTTGCCCGACGTGTTGGCGGCGGTGACCTTGTAGGTCTCGATGTAGTCGTCGCCGTCCTGATACCCGTCGATCCGTTGCAGACGGAAGTTCACGACGCCCGCACCGGTCGGCTCCGCCACAGTGCCGCCGACGTAAATGCCTTCGCGCGGCATCGAGCGGGCGACGTCGGGCCGGGAGCCCGGCTCCTCGTACTGGGCGAAGATGTCCTCGTCGCTCACGAGTGCGCCGTAGACGACGACGCGGTCGTTGGTCAGCTCGTTGACCAGGAGGGTGCCCCTGCCGCCGCCGAAGGGGGAAAGGTCGCCTGTCTTCTGAACCGTCAGCAGCCCGGTGGTGTCGACGATCTGATCGCCCTGGCGGGGGCGGTAGTCGCGGATGACGTCGACCGAGGGGCCACGACCGAAATCGGAATCCTCGAACAGGAACGTGTCGGCGCCCTGCGCACCGGCGAGGGTGTCGTTGCCGAGCCCGCCCTGGAGGATGTCTTCGCCGCGGCTGCCGCGGATACGGTCGTTGCCGTCGCTGCCGTAGAGGAAGTCGTCGCCGGCGCCACCGCCGATCCGGTCGTCACCAGGGCCGGCGTTGACGAAGTCGCCGCCGGTGCGGCCGAGGATGACGTCCCGTCCGTCGCCGCCGAGGATGACGTCGTCCTTCACGGTGCCGCGCAGACCGCCGCCACGGTTGTCGCCGATCACCCACGCATCGCGGAACCCGTCGTTGCTCGAGATGTACTCGACCGTCGGGTAGACCCCGCTGATATCGATCACTTTGACGCCGTCCACGACGGGCGGGACGCGCAGCTGCTCGAGAATTTGGTAAAGCTGGCGGGCGTTGACCGGTTGAGGCAGGCCGAGATCGACGCCATCCCGGTCGGTCTCCAAATCGCTCAGGAATTGACGAAAGCCGAAGCCGTTGACGGCGCCGGTGACCCCGGTGATCGAGTAATCCCCGCGCTCGTTGAAATACTCGGTGCCAAAAGAAATAACGCGCGGCATGCTTTCTCCATCGTCACCGAGGTGTTAGGCGGCGCCTGTATATCATGTGGACGGGGCGCGCAAATGCCCACGTTGCGCGAGCATACCCAAAAGCGACAAAAATCCACTAACTGGAAAACACAATCGCGCCGCAACTTACGGTGGGCGACGAAAGGGTCATTCCACGGACGTGGATGTGAGGGAGCTGCCCAAGACAAGACAATGCTTCGGGCGGGCCGGCGACATGCACCTTGCTGAAGCAGGAAATGGCATGCCACATGCACCGAACGCGCACTGGGCGCTTTGCATTTCGCGTCGATCGCTTTTATAGGATCCGCATTATCGTTTCGGTATATGGGACCGATGGCGCGGGTTATTGCCTCCGTGTGTTCCTGTCATGCCAGAATTCCCTACCAAATTGAAAATCTCTAGCATGAGGGCTGCCTCTACAGAGGGGGTCGAACAGGAACCGGAGCGCCCACAAATGAGTCTGACCTCGTCCAAGATCCGCGCCTTGAATGCGGTTGTCGAGGAGGGCGGGTTCACGGCGGCCGCGCGGCGTCTGGGCGTCTCCCAACCCGCCGTCACGCAACATGTTCGTGAGTTGCAGTCCGAATTCAAGGTTGCATTGTTCGAGAAACGGCGCGGGTCGATGGTGCCCACCGCCATATGCCGCGAATTGTATCGAATCACCTCCGACATTCGACGCCGCGAAGACGATGCGTTGCGTCTGCTGGCGCGGCACGACGAGATGGACTTCGGCCCGCTGCGCATCGGTGTCGGCAACGCCATGCCGGCGATGCGTTACATCAGCGCCTTCCGCGCCCGCCATCCCGCCGTCGCTCTCCAGATCGAGACTGGCCCCTGGAGCCGGCTGATGGAGGCGGTCCTCACCCAGGATATCGACGTCGCCATCATTCCCGAGGTGCCGGACGAGCCGCGCTTCACCCGCGCCATGTGCTCGAGCCAGTCGGTCGTGGCCCTCGTCCATCCCGATCACGAGTTTGCCGATCGCGACGAGATCACGCTGGCCGACCTGATCGACCAGCCGATGATCTTCCGCACCAACCAGTCCTACGTTCAGCGCGTGGTCGACGCCGCCTTCACCGCCGCGATGCTGGATCCGCACGCCTCGGTCGTGGTCGACACGCGCGACAGCATGCTGGAGGCGGTCGCCAACAACCTCGGCGTCGGCTTCGTGTGGAACAACGGCTCCTCGCGCACCGAGAGCATCCGCCGCGTGAAGGTGCGCGAGATGGATAAGCCGTGGAACGAATACGCCTTCCATCTCGCCCATTCGGCGCCGACGATTGCGCACCGCTTCCTGGCGGTCGTCAACGAGACGACGCTTCCGGCCTGAGGCGCCCTCCCGAACCCCAAGAAACGGGGCATTCCTGCAACGCAGCCTGAATATTGTGCGGTTCTGGCAAGCTCCGAGCCTCCGCGCCCGGCGACAGCCCGCCGGTGACACGCGATAACGGCCACGTTTTGCGTACCGGAGGGCGCCATGCGTGGCCTAATCGTTCTACTCTGCCTTGCGATGCTGGCCGGCTGCTCCACCGGAAGCACGGACCAGTCGGCGCAGCTCAACCTAGCCTCCGCGCCGGCGACGCAGCCGACCCTCAACGAATATTCTGTCCCCATCATCGAGAAGCGGGCCTATGCCGCCATCGTGGTGGACGCGCGCACCGGCAAGATCCTGCTCGAGAGAACGCCACCAGCCAGCGCTACCCCGCGTCGCTGACCAAGATGATGACGCTCTACCTCGTCTTCGAGAAGCTGAACTCGGGCGAATGGACCCGGCAGACGCCGTTGGCCGTCAGCGCGGAAGCCGCCAGCCGCCCGCCCGCCAAGCTCGGCGTCAAGGCCGGGACCACGATCCCGGTGGACACCGCGGTGCGGGCGCTGGCGGTGCGCTCGGCCAACGACGTCGCCGTGGTCATAGCCGAGAACATCGCCGGATCCGAAGAGGCATTCGCCCGGCTGATGACGAACAAGGCGCGCTCTCTCGGCATGAGCCAGACCTCCTATGTCAACGCCTCGGGACTGCCGGACGAGCGCCAGTACACCACGGCGCGTGACGTCGCGATCCTCGGCAAGGCACTGTCCGACCGTTTCCCGCGCGAGTTCGCCTACTTCACCACGCCGAAGATTTCCTATGGCGGCCGCACCTGGACGAACACCAACAAGCTTCTGGGCAAGGTGAACGGCGTCAACGGCATCAAGACGGGCTACATCCGGGACTCCGGCTTCAACCTCTGCACCTCGGTGGAGCGGAACGGCAAGCACATCATCGCCGTCGTGATCGGCGGGCGCACCGGTGCCTCGCGCAACGCGCAGATGGAAAAGCTGATCGAGGCGTATCTGCCGAAGGCGTCGGGCGGCGGGCTCTTCGGGCTGTAGCTGGCGGGGCGCCACCGCGGTCGACGCAACAGCCTGCCCAACAATTGGGCCGGCGCGTGCTCGGTGCGACGCCGCCGCCCCCTCGCGCGGCGAAAAGATCTCGGCGATACTGTAGGTTCCTGTTGCTGGAGAACCCCATGACCGCCTCGACCCTCTTATCGAACGCGCGTGTCGATATTCGAGACGCCACCCTGGCGGACGAGGCCGTCGTCCTGGACCGGCTCGTCGGAGCCGCCCAGCTCGACGAAACCACCCGCAAGCGCGCCGCCGACCGGGCCGCGAAGATCGTGCGCAAGGTCCGCACCGACGCGCGGCCGGGCCTCATGGAGACCTTCCTCGCAGAGTACGGCCTCTCCACCGAGGAAGGCATCGCCCTCATGTGCCTGGCGGAGGCGCTGCTGCGCGTGCCGGACGCCGACACCATCGACGCGCTGATCGAGGACAAGATCGCTCCGTCCGACTGGGGCAAGCACCTCGGCCATTCCTCGTCGTCGCTGGTCAACGCCTCCACCTGGGCGCTGCTCCTGACCGGCCACGTGCTGGACGAGCGCGGGACCGGCGTGACGAAGGCGCTGCGCGGTGCGCTCAAGCGCCTGGGCGAGCCGGTCATCCGCCGCGCGGTGGGCGAGGCGATGCGCCGGCTCGGCCGCCAGTTCGTCCTCGGCGAGACCATCGACGGCGCCATGAACCGGGCCGCCGGCATGGAGGCCAAGGGCTACACCTACTCCTACGACATGCTGGGCGAGGCGGCGCGCACCTACGCGGACGCCGCGCGCTACCGCAAGGCCTACGAGGACGCGATCGCCGCCATCGCCAAGCGGTGCCCGCAAGGACGTCCCGCCGGAGGAGAATCCCGGCATCTCCATCAAGCTCTCGGCGCTGCACCCGCGCTACGATACCTTGCAGCGGGCGACCTGCGTGCCGGCGCTGATCGAGATCGTGACCGCGATCGCCCGCAAGGCCGCCGCGGCCAACATGGGCTTCAACATCGACGCCGAGGAGCAGGACCGGCTCGACATTTCGCTCGACGTCATCGCAGCCGTCGCGGCCGACCCGCAGCTCGAAAGGCTGGAGCGGCTTCGGCGTGGTGGTGCAGGGTTACGGTCGCCGCGCGCTTCCGGTGATCCGCTGGCTCGACGCGCTGGCGCAGGAGACCGGCCGGCGCATCATGGTCCGCCTGGTGAAAGGCGCCTACTGGGACACCGAGATCAAGCGCGCCCAGGTGACCGGGACGCCGACCTTCCCGGTGTTCACCCGCAAGTGCTCCAGCGACGTGTCGTACGTCGCCTGCGCCCGCGCGCTGCTCGACCGGGCGGATCGGCTCTATCCGCAGTTCGCGACCCACAATGCGCACTCCGTCTGCGCGGTGCTGGCGATGGCCAAGGACGAGAAGTTCGAGTTCCAGCGCCTGCACGGCATGGGTGAGGCGCTGTACGAGACCGTCCGTGCCGAGGCCGCCGAGAGCGGCAAGACGATCCCGGTGCGGATCTATGCCCCGGTGGGCGCGCACGAGGATCTCCTCGCCTACCTCGTGCGGCGGCTGCTGGAGAACGGCGCCAACTCGTCGTTCGCCAACCAGGTGGTCGATGAGCGCGTCCCGCCCGAGCAGGTGGCACAGGACCCGTTCGACGACGCTGGCCTACGGCAGCGATGGTCAACCCCCGTCTGCGCCAGCCGCCGAACCTCTACGGCGCCGAGCGGACGAACGCGGCCGGCTGGGACATTTTCGACCCCGTCGTCCTGGAGGCCTACGAGGCGGTGCGCGCGCCCTTCCGCGAGACGTCATGGACGGCTGCGCCGCTCGTGGTGCCGACGGGTGCGGACGGGGCAGAGCGCGACGTCATCAATCCCGCCAAGCCGTCGGATCAGGTGGGCTCCGTGATCGATCTCGACCCGGCCAGTGCAGGGGCGGTGGTCGAGGCCGCGCGGGGTGGCGTGGATTGGGGCGAGCCGAAGGAGCGTGCGGCCGTGCTGCGCCGGATCGCTGATCTCTACGAGGCGCATGCCGGCGAGTTTTTCGCCATGTGCGCGCGCGAGGCCGGCAAGATCGCGCTCGACGCGGTGGCCGAGCTGCGCGAAGCGGTGGACTTTCTGCGCTACTATGCCGGCGAGGCCGAGCGCACCGTGCCGAGCGGCGCCGGCGTCGTGGTGGCCATCTCACCGTGGAACTTCCCGCTGGCGATCTTCACCGGGCAGGTGGCCGCCGTCGCTGGCGGCGGGCAATGCCGTCGTCGCCAAACCCGCCGAGCAGACGTCGCTGATCGCTTGCCGCGCCGCGCACCTGATGCACGAGGCGGGCGTGCCCCACGCCGCGTTGCAGCTGACGCCGGGCGGCGGCGAGGTGGGGGCCGCACTGGTCGCGGTGCCGGGCCTCGCGGGCGTGGCCTTCACCGGCTCCACGGCGACCGCCAAGCGGATCGACAAGCAGCTCGCGCAGACCTCGCCGGACGCCTTCCTGGTGGCCGAGACGGGCGGGCTCAACGCCATGATCGTCGACTCCACCGCGCTCCCCGAGCAGGCGGTGCGCGACATCGTCGCCTCGGCCTTCCAGAGTGCGGGCCAGCGCTGCTCGGCGCTGCGCGTCCTCTACGTGCAGGAGGACGTGGCCGAGAAGCTGATGACCATGCTGCGCGGCGCCGTCGAGGCGCTCCAGATCGGCGACCCGTGGAATGTCGCCGTCGACGTCGGCCCGGTGATCGACGCCGAGGCGCGGGGCCGCATCGACGCGCACGTCAAGGCCAGCGGGCAGGCGCCGGGAGGAGAGGGGCTCTTCGTGCCGCCGACGATCATCGACATCCCGGGCATCGAGGCGCTGGACGAGGAGATCTTCGGCCCGGTCCTGCATGTCGCGACCTTCAAGTCCGACGAGATCGACGACGTCATCGCCGCCATCAACGCCAAGGGCTACGGGCTGACCTTCGGCCTGCACACCCGCATCGACGACCGCGTCGAGGAGATCGTCAGCCAGATCAAGGTCGGCAACATCTACGTCAACCGCAACCAGATCGGTGCGATCGTCGGCTCGCAGCCGTTCGGCGGTGAGGGGCTGTCGGGCACCGGGCCCAAGGCCGGCGGCCCGCGCACTGTGGCGCGCGTCGCACGGCGGGCGACGCGGCGGCTGCCGGCGGACACCGGCCCCGCGGCCTCGGCGGCGGACGTGCAGCGCCGCCTCGCCGCGCTGAAGCCGAGCGAGGTGCCGCTGAGGGTGGACGACATGCCCGGGCCGACGGGTGAATCCAACCGCCTCTCCGTGCTTGCCGCGCGGGACGGTCCTGTGCCTCGGCCCGACGCTGGCGCTCGCTCAGGCGCAGGCCGCCGCGGCGCGCGCTTCGGGGAACGGGGTGCTGATCGTCGCTCCCGGCGCCACCGAAGGGGTCGACGGCGTGCTCGATCCGGCGGCGCTCGCAACGCTACCGGGGATCGATGCCGTGGCGTTCGAAGGCGAGGACCTCGGGCCGGTGCGCCGGTCGCTCGCCGAGCGCGAGGGGCCGATCGTGCCGGTGGTGTGCGCCGCCGACGAGGTGGTGATCGAGCGGCATCTGTGCATCGACACGGCGGCGGCCGGCGGCAACGCGGAGCTGATGTCCGCCACCGAGGACACCATGGCCGCCTAGCCGGCCGGGGCCGCTCTGGGTTCTACGGGGCGGCTGCCCCGACAGCCGTGTCGTCTCGGGGCAGCCAGACGATCGTGAGAGCGGTGGGGCGTCGGCTCAGGCCGAGCCCGGTGCGATCCGCTACGCGCCTATTTCGCGGGCGGGAAGATCGCCGCCCAGTCGTCCTTCATGCTGATGACGATCCAGCCGCTGCTCTTGGCGTCGTCCATGAGCGCCTGCGGGAAGGTGCCGAAGGGCGAATCCGGCAGACCGTTCGCCGGCCCGTAGGCGAACTCGCGCTCGGCGTCGTCGTGGAACACCAGCGCCATCAGCCTCTTGCCGTCGCCGGCCTCGGTCCACTGCAGCATCTCTTTGTCGCCCGCCGAATTGCCGAACGCGGCGATCGGGCGGCGGCCGATGTGGGAGTTGATGCCGACCGGCTTGCCGGCCTTGTCGTCCACGAAAGCGACCTCGGCCGAGCGCATCAGTGCCGGCTTGCCGTCCACCATCTCGAACGTGGTCTTGATGGAGGAGCCGACCACCTGCTCCGGCGGGATCCCGTATGCCGACTGGGTGAAGGGGCGCATGAACTCGATGCCGCCGCCGGAGACGATGAAGGTCTTGAAGTCGTTGGCGCGCAGGTAGTCGAGCAGCTCCAGCATCGGCTGGTACACGAGCTCCGTGTACGGCCGGTCGAATTTCGGATGCCGCGCGGTGGCGAGCCAGTCGGTGACGATCGTCTCGAATTGCGCGGTGGACATGCCGGCGTGTGTGGCGCCGACCACCTCCGCGATGCCCTTGTGGCCCGATGCAGCGAGGGTCTTCATGTCGCCCTCGAGGACGGCCTTGAAGGGCTGCGTCGTCTTCCACTCCGGATGATCGGGGGCGAGTGTCTTCACCCGGTCCAGCGCAAATGCCAGCTGGGTGTACATCGGGTGCTCGGTCCAAAGGGTGCCGTCGTTGTCGAACGTGGCGATGCGCTCCGGCACCGGGACGAAGCCGTCGCCCCCCTCGTCCGTCACCGCCTCCACGAAGGCGACGATCGCGGACTTGGTGGCGCCGTCGTTCCACGACGGTAGGGGATCGTCCTGCGCCAGCGCGGGGAGGGTGATCAGCAGGCCGGCGAACGCTGCTGCAACGCAGTGCCTGATGCTCTGTCTCGTCATATTTCTCTCCAGTCGGTCCTTGCTCTGCCGGGGGTGCGGCCGGGGCAGGCCTGGCCGCGTGGGGGTTTGGCCAAATCTCGTGAGCGGAAGGTACTTAACATAAGTCCTGCTTAGTTTGGGGGACGGTTCGGCTGGTGGTTCGTCATGGCGTTGACGTTGATGACGGACGGCTCGGACGTGAGCGCGGGGGGACGCGCATGTGCCGCATCGTCGCGCCGATGATTGGTGTGGCGGACGCCCCGCGTTACCGATTGAGGCCAACCCTCGCAGGGCGGGCCAGAGATCACGAGGGACGATCCGCAATGAGCGACATCTCCATCCTTGGCGCAGGGGCGTTCGGCACGGCGCTGGGTATCGCGCTTTCGCACCACGGCGCCCGGGTCACACTGTGGGCCAGGGACGCCGACGCGGTGCGCACGATGACAGCCGAGCGCGTCAACCAGCGCCGCTTGCCGGATGCACCGTTCCCCGCCGGGCTCGCCGTCAGCGGGGATCTCGAGGGCATGCGGGGCGCCGGCACCATCCTCCTCGCCGTTCCGATGCAATCGCTGTCCGGGCTGCTGGAGGCGGTGCGACCGGATGACGGGACTGCACTCATCGCCTGCTGCAAAGGCGTGGATCTGACGAGCGGGCTCGGGCCCACGGGGGTGATCGCCGCCGCCTGTCCGGGCGCCGTCCCCGCAGTGCTGACGGGACCCAGCTTCGCCAAGGACATCGCCCGGATGATGCCCACGGCGTTGACGCTCGCCTGCAGCGACGCCGAGACTGGAGTCCGGCTCCAGCATCAACTCTCGACGCCGGTTCTGCGCCTCTACCTCAGCCGCGACGTGGCGGGGACGGAGCTGGGCGGTGCGCTCAAGAACGTCGTCGCACTGGCGGCGGGGATCAGCATCGGCGCCGGCTTCGGCGAGAGCGCCCGGGCGGCCATCATCACCCGCGGCTTCGCCGAGATGCAGCGGTTTGCCGAGACGACGGACGCCGATCCGGACACGCTGTGCGGCCTCTCCGGCCTCGGCGACCTGACGCTGACGGCAACCTCCGAGGCCTCGCGCAACTACACCACCGGCCTCGCGCTGGGGCGCGGCGGGAGCGTCGTGGAAGGTCAGACGGTCGAAGGGGTGTCGACGGCCCAGGCGGTCGAGCGGATCGCTGCCGAACGCGGTGTCGCGATGCCGCTCACCGCTATGGTCGCGGCCGTGACACGCGGTGAGGTCTCAGTGCGGGATGCCGCGGCCGCGTTGCTTTCGCGCCCGCTGAAGGAAGAGTAGCGCCGGGCACCGCGAAAGCGGATCGTCCGGCTCAGGGTCGATGAGCTCACGAAACGCGGTCCAGTCTGTGGCCCGGTGCGTCCCGGGCGCATCATAAGGAGCGCCGGGCCGATGCGCCGGCGGGCGTCCGGCGGGCCGCTCGAGTGAGGCGCCGGCTCGCGACGCCTGGACTGCCCGGCAGCGGTTCAGTCGATCGGTTCGGTCACCGTCGTCGGCGCCGCGGGGCTCACGCCATTGCGATGGACGCTGCGCAGCGCGGCGAGATTGAATCGCTTGTTCTCGACCGTCATCACCAGATCGTCCGGCCGCAGAGCGTCGAATTCGTCGACCGCGAACTCGATCGCTTCGGCGGCCGTTGCAAAGCGGTGGTAGCCGAGGCCGCCCCGCTTCGAGCCGGCGCGCCGGGAGACGAAGAGCTCGGCGGGAGCGGAAAGGTCACCCTCGCAGAGGGATTCCACCGGATCGGTGCCGCGACCCCCGCTCATTGGTCGCACCCGGCGACGGCGCGGCGGTGGCCGATGATCTCGGTCCGCGGAGTGGAAGGGGCGCTTGGCGTCCGCTTGAGGCCTTTTGCCACGTTGGCTTGTCCTTGCTGGCGGCACGATCGCGTCCGCATGGCGGGGGCAGGGAGGTCAGTCCCTGGATTTATCGACGCTTGCGGCCACAGACCGAGTTGAGCCGGACCCGCGCGACGGGGCGCGAGAGTTCAGCGTCCTCTGGGCGCAGGTTGCCGTCGATATACAATAAAAATGGCTCCTGCGGGGAGAAAAGCAATATCATGCCGGTGGTCGCGGCGTGGCTCGGCCAGCCGAACCTGTTGGCGTCACAGAATGCGCCCGGCGCTTTTTTGGGCAGCGGGGAGACCATCCCACGAACGGGCGGAAAAAAATCTTCGCGCGATGCGGGGTCACCGCACAAAATACACACGATCCATCTTGCTTACGCCGGCGCAGGCGACTAAATAGGGATGGCTAAGTTATGACTATCGATCACTGTCTCCTCCAAGGCTGCAGTCTGCGATTTTGTTCTGACGGCGCCAAGCTGCCGCACGTCGCGGGCAGCATCCTTCAAGGGAGATCTCACGATGGCCAATGGCACCGTGAAGTGGTTTAATTCTACTAAAGGCTTCGGCTTCATTCAGCCCGAGACCGGTTCGCGGGACGTGTTCCTGCACATCTCCGCCGTCGAGCGCGCTGGTCTCAGCCGTCTTGACGAAGGTCAGAAGGTGACCTTCGACATCGAGAAGGGCCGTGACGGACGTGAGTCCGCTGCGAACCTGCAGCTCGTCGACTAAGCATTCTTACGCCCGGGAGACGCGTTGCGTCCCCCGGGCGTTTTTGTATCCAGCGCCAGGGACTGGTGGTCATAGTTCGGTCACGCTGACCGAAACCTCCATGCCCGATGAGCGAGCGCCATTCGCGAGAAACGTTCCGCTGATGGGAACGGCCTGCGCCGGTGAGCGCGTCGTTGCCACACGCACCAGATTGCGGCTCGCAACGATCCGGTTCGTAGGGTCGAACTCGATCCAGCCGGCCCCGGGGACGAAAATGTCGGCCCAGGCGTGGGTGGATCCGCCTCCTTTGACCTCGCCATCGGCACTCGTCTGGTTTTCCGGCGAGTCGCGTGCAGGGTCGTACAGGTAGCCGGTGACGAACCGGGCGGCGAAGCCCAGCGTGCGCGCCGCTTCCATGAACAACAGCGCGAAGTCCCGGCACGTCCCTGCGCCACCCTCGATCGTTTCGGCGGGCGACTGCGTGCCGTACTCGTCGCGACGGCGATACTCGAACTGCTCGTGGATCGCGTTTCCGAGCCGGTGCAGGACGCCGAGGCTCTTGGGCGGCAGCGCCGGGATAATCGCCGCCACCCAACGCTCGATCGCGGCGCGGTCTTGCGGGTACAAAAGGCGTCGCAACGGGGCTAAGTCGACGATCTCGTCGGGGTCGTAGCGAAACGGGTAGTCGCCCGTGCTGTTGGCGAGGAGGGGCAGCGGATCATCGAGCCCGTAGCGTCTCAGCTCCAACTCACTGGTGATGGACAGTTCCGTGTCCGCGTCATGGAACGTCAGCATGCCCACCGAGTTGCCGAACGTATCGAAGGCCCAGCGCAGGTCGGCATTGGGTGACACACTGAGACCGGTCCGCAGAATGCGCATGTCATGGGCATCGCGCGGACGGAGCATCAGGTGGTGCACACCAAAGCGAACCGGGCGATCGTAGACGTACCGCGTCCTATGGACGATGCGGAGCATGGTCATTCGGGCATCCTTGTTGCACGGCGCTTCGGCGAACGCCGCGGTCGCATCAGGCTGGCAGGCCGGGTCGAGCGAGAGACCGAAGCGACGCCGACGGCGGTCTCTGGCGCCGAGCATCCGGAGAACACACCTAGGCCATCGCAGGAGGCGAGCCCATGTTTATTCGCGTCGGTTTCGAGATCACCATCGCCTGCACCAGCGAGACGCCGCTGCTCTTGGCGCTGTCGTCCCACAGCTCATACACGAACCGGATCATCGGCGCGGACTTCGTGCGCACGACGCCGAATGTGCCGGCGGAAGAGTACCGCGACGAGTTCGGCAACCGCCGCACCCGTGTGGTCGCACCGGTGGGCGAATTGACGCTTTGGTCGGACTTCATCGTCGAGGATAACGGCATGCCCGACATCTACAACTGGAACGCGCATCAGCACGAGATCGCCGCGCTCCCTTCCGAAACGTTGTCGTTTCTCACCGCCAGCCGTTATTGCGAGGTGGATGAGATGGTGGTGGATGCCTGGGCGCTCTTCGGCGAGACGCCCCCTGGGTGGGCGCGTGTTCAGGCCATCTGCAATTGGGTACACAACCACCTGACCTTCGGGTACCACTTCGGCCGGCCGACGAAGACCGCCGTCGACGCCCTGCGCGAACGCACCGGCGTGTGCCGCGACTTTGCCCAACTGTCCGTGGCGCTGTGCCGCGCGATGAACATCCCGGCCCGCTACGCCAGCGGTTATCTGGGCGATATCGGTGTGCCCCACAGCGGCCCGGGCGACTTCTGCGCCTGGTTCGAAGCCTTCCTGGACGGCCGCTGGTACACCTTCGACGCCCGCTACAACACGCCGCGGATCGGCCGTGTGTTGATGGTCCGGGGCCGCGATGCGGCGGATGTCGCGATGATCACCTCGTTCGGAAGCTACGAGATGAAGCTGTTCCGCGTATGGTCGGACGAACTGACAGGGATGACCGACACTATGTCCCTCGAGGCGCTGCTTGCCACGCGCCCCGAAGCGCCCGCGCTGACCCTGGCGCCGCCGTCATGGCAGTGCGCGGCGGAGTAGGGGCGGCCCTCCCGGGGCAGACACGCCGTTCGGCGCTGCTAATCCCGGTCATCGGCGGCCCGCTGCGTCGCCGCTGAACGCTCGGTTGTTTGTGGACCACGCCCCAGGGCGGCGACGTGGCGTACCGCTGTCACGGCGGCGGCCCACGCCAGCAGGCGACCTTACGCACCGTAGGCTGTGGACGCCGCCCACGCAGGACGTCGCGGGTGGCGTGTCGTTCATCGTGAACCGCACGAGCCAGTGCGTGCCAGATCAACGTGCCAGCATCTGATCCCGAGTGTAGCGGCGCCGCAACTTTTAGGCGCACACAGCAACCAGCGCGAGCACCGGCCTCACTGGTTCATCGATTTCACGTCGAAGCCCAGCTCCACGGTTCCCGGACCCGCTCGGGTGAAGGGCCGCAGCAAAGACCGTTCATCGACGCAATACCGCCGCAACCACGCGACGTTCCTCCGACGGCGATCTGGAGAGGTTGGAGCGGGCGATGGGGATCGAACCCACGACATCAAGCTTGGGAAGCTTGCGTTCTACCACTGAACTACACCCGCGTGCCGATTTCCGCTCAATCCTGGCGCCAACGAAGCCGGTCCCGAAAACGTCCGGCTCAAGGCGCTGAGTTTCAATCAGTCCCTATCAGTACCGCAGGCGGGTCGCGCAAATCAAGCAAATCTGCGCGAGAGAAGCGTCTTCCGGCGTCCGCGGGTGGGGGAATCGTGGCCACGTAGGAGCACACCCCGCAGCGCTACCAGACGAAGTCGTCGGCAGGGATGGCATCGAATGCGTTGGCGAGGTACTCGATCTCACTGCTGCGCCACACGAGTGCGATGTCGAACCGGATGGAGCAGTTGGCGAAGCTCTCGTTCCGGGAAAGCCATTCATCGGCGGCACGAGAGAGACGGCGCTGTTTGCGTTCGTCCACAGAGATCAGGCCGTCCCACCCGCGGCGGCGGGCCTTCACCTCGACGAAGGCGACGATGTCACCTCGTTTGGCAACGATATCGACTTCGCCTGCGCGCATGCGAACCCGCCGGCCGAGGATCTCATATCCGCCGCTGACGAGAAACAGCGCGACGTTGCGTTCCGCATCCACGCCGAAATCGTATGCTGCCGTTCGCTTGCGTGGTGCGGTGGGCCGCTTCGGAGCCATAGGGGCGAGAACGGCCGGAGCCCGAGCGGCCGGGGCACGAGCGGAGAGAGGGATCCGATCGACAATTTCGAGCGCCGTCACAACCAACACCTCCAGAGAAACGCATCCTATAGTTGCATATCTCTCCCCAAGCGTAAAGTCGCCCCCGGCTACGTCACGTCAGATTGCCGGTCTGTCGCGGGATCTGTCGTGGCGGGCGCGGGGCGCATCGGGGGAAGGGGGGCGGTCCGCCGCCGACGATTTCGCCGGACATCGGTTCGGGGCGTTCCTCGTCGGCCCCACCAAGCGCGATGGGGAACGGGCGCAGGGGCGCACGTGGCCCCAGATAGCTCAGAGGGCGCTCGGCCTCCGGCCGCGGCAGTGGACCCCGCAGATCCGCGACCTCGAACGGGTTGGGGATGGGGCGCGGCGGTGACGCGACCCAGGTGGCTGGGGCGAGGCTGAGGAGGGCGTCGCCGTCCGGGGCCTGCAGCTCGGCGGCGCTGGAGGGTTCCGCCGCGGGGGTCGGCTCACGGGTGGGATTGTTGCGGGGGCGCCAGGTGGGGCCGGTCGGCTCCCATCCCACCGGAACGAGGCCGTCGTCGGCGATCGGTCGCGGCGTTTGGGGGGCGGTTTCGGCGGCCGTCGGATCGGGACGCGGCGCGGACAGCACCTCGGCCCGCAGGCTCTCGCGCGCGCCGAGCTTCAGGCGGTAGGCCGCGACCGTCGCGCGCTGTGCCTCCACCTGTGCCACGGTGGAGACGGTGCCGTCGGCGTAGCGCGTGATCGGTCGGCTCGCCCCGCAAACCTCGTCCCGCCGATCGACAGCCTCCGCATCGGTGGGATTGGCGAGCGCTTCGACGCGGCCGAAGGCGGGCCGCTCGCCGGAGACCGGGCGAAGGTCGAGCCGCCCATCTGGATCGTCGAACCCGTCCAGCGCGATGGAGCCGCCGTTCTCCAGCGCCCGAAAGCCCTTCTGCAGGAGCTCGGCCGTCCGCTCATTGCGCTCCTGCGAGGTCAGGCCGCCGAGCACCACCGCGCCCAGGCGGCGCCCGTCGCGCGTCGCCGCTGCTGCGACGTTGAAGCCCGAGGCGCAGATGAACCCGGTCTTCATGCCGTCCGCCCCCTCCACATGGCGCAGGATCGCATTGTGGTTGGGGATCATCCGGCCGCCGAGCTTCACGCTGTTCATCGAGAAGAAATCGGCACGGTCCGGAAATCCTGGGCCAGCGCCATCATCAGCACCGCGATGTCGCGTGCCGTCGTCACCTGCTTGGTGTTGGGCAGGCCGTGCGGGTTGTCGTAGGCGCTCGCCGTCATCCCGATCTCGTCGGCCGCAGCGTTCATGCGGTCAACGAAGCCCGCCAGCGTGCCCCCGACCGCCTCGGCCAGTGCGAAGGCGATGTCGTTGGCCGACTTGGTCATCAGGATGCGCAGCGCCGTCTCCACGGTGAGCGTGGTGCCGACGGGAAAGCCCATCCGGCTCGGTGGCTGTTGGTTGGCCTGGGGCGAGACCTTCACCGGCGAGGTCAGCTTCAGCTCGCCCTTCTCGATGGCCTGGAAGGTGACGTAGGCCGTCATCAGCTTGGTGATCGATGCCGGATACCAGAGCGCCGTCGCCTCGTGCTCGGCGAGGATCGTGCCGTCCGCCATGTCGAACAGCAGGTAGGAGCCGACCTCGGCCTCGGCCGGGTCGGGGCGCAGCAAGGCGGCGGCCAAAACGGCGACGAGGGCCAGTCGAACGAGGGTCATCGCACTCTCCCGCGAAGACATGACGGAGCGCGAGCGTGACACGCCGCGCAAACGGTGGCAGCCCTGGAGCCGTGACGGCTTCGGTGCATCCCTGTCAATGGGCGGCGCGCCGCGGCACATTGGCAAATCAACTATGGATGTAGCATGGGTCAGGTGAAAGAGCGCATGGCGCAGACGTTGGCGGAGAACTTCTCCCCCTCGCATCTGGAGGTGATCGACGAGTCGCATCTCCACGCCGGGCACGTCGGTGCGCGCCCCGAAGGCGAGACGCATTTCCGCATCAGGATCACCGCCGAGGGGTTTCGCGGCAAGACCCGCCTGCAGCGCCATCGCATGGTGAACGAGGCGCTCGCCAGCGAGCTCGCCGGCCCCGTGCACGCCCTGGCGATCTCGGCCGACGCCCCGGCCTGACGCCTTTTCCGGCCGCCGCGCCGGACCTGCGACAGCCGCGTCGAAGCGTCGACGCCTGCCGCCTCCCGCAGCAGAGACGGCCATGCGCCCCGCCTGTGAGCGCTGACAATTCGTTGCAGCGGGCCGGGCATACCGGCCCGCGTGTGGCAGTGGCCGATCACGCATCCTATTTCGACGGCGCCGACGAAGGAACCACACATGCGCGAACGGCTCCGGGCCATCCTGTCCACCAAGGCGTGGGAGGGCACCATTACCGCCCTCATCATCGCCAATGCCCTTACCCTGGGCCTGGAGACCAGCGGCACCGTCACCGCAACCTTCGGCCCGGCGCTCCTCGCGGTCGATCGCGGCGATCCTCGCCGTCTTCGTCGTCGAGATCGCGGCGCGGCTTTTCGTCCACCGCTGGCGCTTCTTCGCCGATCCCTGGAGCGTGTTCGATTTCACCATCGTGGCGATCGCGCTGGTGCCGTCCTCCGGCCCGTTCCAGGTGCTGCGGGCGCTCAGGATCCTGCGGGTCCTGCGGCTCATCTCCGTGGTGCCGTCGCTGCGGCGCGTAGTCGCCGGCCTCATCGCCGCGCTGCCGGGCATGGGCTCGATCGTGTTCCTCCTAGGGATCGTCTTCTACGTCGGCGCGGTGATGGCCACCGAGCTTTTCGGCGATCGCTTCCCGGAGTGGTTCGGCACCCTCGGCCTGTCGGCCTACACGCTGTTCCAGGTCATGACCTTGGAGTCCTGGTCGATGGGCATCGTCCGCCCGGTGATGGAGAGCTATCCCCACGCGTGGGTCTTCTTCGTCCCGTTCATCCTGATGACCTCGTTCGTGGTGCTGAACCTTTTCATCGGCGTCGTGGTGTCGGCCATGCAGGAGCAGGTGGAGGACAGCGCCGCCGAGAGCCGCGCCGAGTTCGCCAAGGAAGGCGAGTCGGTGACCCGCGCACTCCAGGCTCTGCGTCGGGACGTCGCGGAGTTGCGCGCGGTGGTCGAGAAGCGCCTTTAGCCCCGCCAGCTCCGGAAGCGGCAACTCCAACCGCATTAACATTTGACGGAGTCGAGCCCCGAACCCGGCGTGTACATCCTTGATGGATCTAGGTTTGTCGCGGGCTTTGCCGCGCGCCGCGTTCGTCTCGAAGGGGCATGTATGGTCATCGAAGCGCCGGCGTTCGGCGAGCCGTTCGATTCGCTGGATACGGATGTCTGGTACGTGTCCAGCTACACCAACGAGGGCAGCTACATCGACACGTCATGGTCGCCGCAGAACGCGATCATTCACGAAGATGGCGTCCTCGAACTCCTGCTGGAGAAAGAGACCCGCAACGGCAAGCCCTACACCGGCGCCGAGATCCAGACCTGGGACTTCACCGGCTACGGCCACTACGAGGTCACGATGCAGACGTCGGGCGAGGCGGGGGTCAACTCCTCGTTCTTCACCTACACCGGCGAGCATCTCGGTGACGACTGGAACGAGATCGATATCGAGTTCTACGGCATCGAGCCCACCAGCATGCATGTCGCCTATCACAACGACGGCGCGAGCTTCGAGGCGGACATTCCCCTCGGGTTCGACGCTTCGGAGGGCATGCACACCTACGCCTTCGAGTGGCGGCCGGAGAGCGTCGCCTGGTACGTGGACGGCGACGTTGGTGCTCGTCCAGGAGGCGACCCTCGCGGCGCCCGCGCCGGACGTCGAGGGCCGCATCATGGCGAGCATCTGGACCGGCTACAACAGTCGCCTGGGCGAGCCGACGTTCGAGGACTCCACCAGCGCCTACTACGACGAGATCACCTACACGCCCTTCACCGACATCGAGCAGCCGCCAGCGCCGCCGCTGGTCGGCGAATTTCTCGTCGAGCTCGTCAACACGGACACGCAGGAGGTGGTCGCCATCCTGCAGGACGGGATGACGGTGGACCGCGATCTCGTCGGCGACGCCAACCTGACCGTCAACGTGATCGCCTACGACCGGGATCTGCGCACGAGCATGCGGACCCTCAAGATCGATGTGGACGGCGCGCTGGACCGGACGCAGACCGAGCAGTACGGCCCCTGGGCGCTGTTCGGCGACCCGGACCGCGAGACGCTCAACGGCCGCCCGCTGCCCGACGGCGACTACGGCGTGACGCTGACGGCGTACTCCGGCTGGAACAGCGGCGGTGTCGTCCTGGAGGAGCAGTCCTTCTCCTTCGCCATCGCGCCGGTGGACGACACGCCCGCCGAGCCGTCCCCCGGATTCACCGCCCTGCTGTTCGATGCCGAGAGCCGCGAGGCGAAGGCGATCCTGGAGGACGGCGCCACCATCGACCCGGACGAGCTTCTGGACGGGCGGTCGACCATCCTCGTTCAGTTGGACGATCCGGCCCTCGCGGCGGCGGCCGCCTCCGTGGTGATGACCCTCGAGGGACCTGTGTCCAAAACGTCCGTCCAGGGCGTCGAGCCGTTCGCGCTGTTCGGCGACGCCGGCTTCAACAAGATGACCGGCTCCACGCTCACCGAGGGCGACTACACGTTCCAGGTCGCCGTCACCTCAGGCAAGGGCGGCGGGGGCGAGGTGCTGGCCGAGCAGACGGTGGATTTCACCGTCGCCGAAGACCCCGCCGACGACGACGGGCTGACGGTGTTCCTGGTGGATGCCGACAACGATCTTCTTCCTGCGCGAATTGTCGGACGGGGCGGAGGTGGATATCGCCGCTTACGCCGGACGCGACCTCTCGATCGTCGTGGCGGCGGACGATCCTAGGGCGGAGAGCATCGCGCTGTCGCTGTCGGGCGGCGTCGATCACACCCAGGTGGAGAGCGCCGCGCCATACGCGCTCTTCGGCGACTCCAACCCCAACTACCACGGGACCGCATTCGTCGCGGGGGCATACGAGCTGGCCGTTTCGGCCCACGCCCGCGACGGCGGCAACGGCGCGACGCTCGCGTCCATCGACTGGGATCTGACGTTCGTCTGAGATGCCCGCGGCGGCGACACGGGTGGCGACGGCCCCCCGACCGCCGCTTCCGTGCTGGTGGGATCAGGCGTCCGCCAGCACCCCGCCTGCGGCGCCTCCGGACAGCGACTGCCGCAGCCGCTGCGCGAGGCCCAGCAGGATCCGCCGCGACGACGGCACCGCCAGCACCGCGGCGAGCGCCAGCGCGTAGTTCAGCAGTCCCGGCGATCGCGAGCGTGGCGATGTCACCGCGAGCCCCCGCCAGTTCGGCGAACACGGGAAGCGCGAGCACGCTCAGCCCCGCCGCCGCGCCCAGCACCAGGACGATGGCGCCCAGATCCATCCCACGCACCGGCCCCACCCTGTCCATCACCACCAGAAGCACCGGCAGGCGCAGCGCATAGGCGCTGATCGCGTATCCGGCGGCCACGCCTTCGGCGCCGTAGGGCAGGCCGAGGGCGAATGCCGCAACGGTGACGAGCGAGGTGTAGATGCCGAGGCGGAACATCAGGTCGGTGCGGCCCTGGCAGATGAAGATCCACCCGTTGGTGCCCGTCACCGGCTGAACGAAGCTGGCGATGGCGAGCCAGGCGAAGATCGGCGCCACGCCCGCCCAGTCCGGGCCGAACAGCAGCGCGATCGCCTCGCCCGAGCACATGGCGAGGGTCGCGATGCCCGGCATGATGACGAGGCCCAGCGCCCACGTCACCTGGCGGTAGATCGCCCGCAGTCGCGGCTTGTCGTCCTGGATGCGGCTGAGCAGCGGCACCATCATGCGCGTCAGCGGCTGGTTGATGTTCTGCACCGGGAACAGCATGAGCTTATAGGCGCGGTCGTAGAGGCCCAGCGCCGCGAGGCCGACGAAGCGGCCGATCAGCACATTGTCCGCGTTGCGGGCGAAGAAGTTGACGAGGTTGAAGCCGGTCAGGTTGGCGCCGAACTTCATCAACGCGCCGTCCACCCGGCGGGGCGGCGCGCCGGGGCGAAACGGCGCGATCGTCCACACCAGCGCCAGCCCCAGCCCGGCGCCGACGAGCGTGGCGATGACGAGGGCGTAGGGGCCGAACCCCGCGAGCGCCCCCGCAGCCGCCGCAAGAAACGCGGCGAGCGCGATGGCGAACTCGTACACGGCAAGAACGCCGAAGCGCAGGCGCCGCGCCAGGAGCGCCAGCGGCACCGTGCCGAGGCTCCCCATCAACAGCGACACGCTGACCATGCGCATCAGACCGCAGATGCGCGGATCGCCGTAAAAGAGCGCAGCGTAGGGGGCGATGGCGGCGACGATCAGCGTGGCCAGCGCGCCGACGGCGGCACTCACCCAGAAGGCTTGGTTGAGGAGGTGCCGGTCGATCTCCCGGCGCTGGACGATGGCCTGCTGCAGCCCGAGGTTCTGGAAGAGGCCCATGAAGGCGACGATGGGCGCGATGGCGGCGACGAGACCAAAGTCGGTCGGGCTCAGAAGGCGCGCCAGGACCACCACCGAGCCCATGGTGACGGCGATCTTGCCGACCTGGGCGAGCGCAGTGAACGCGCCGCCGCGCAGCGCGATGCGGCCGAGGGGCCCGCTCATGCCGCGTGCGCGACGGACGCGGCGCCCTCGGTCGCGGTCGCGGCGGGGGTGCCGGGGGCGAAGTTCTGGCGCGACAGCTCCAGCACGGCCGGAAGCGTGCGCTCCAGGGTCGCCGACAGGCGCTCCCGCTCGGCAAGCCGTGCCAGCACGGCATCCGCGATCGCCTGCGGGTCCGCCACCAGCGCCGCCGGCTCGTGGAGCATGCCCGCGGCGGAGAGGCCGACGAGGTCCATCAGCCCCTCGAACTTGCCCTGATAGCCGAAGGAGAAGGCGGGAACGCCGGTGCCCATCGCGAGGATCGCGGCGTGCATGCGGCTGGTGACGCCGAGGTCGCAGGCCCCCAGCACCGCCTTCACCCGGGCCGGATGGTCCGGCGAGATCTGGGTGGTGTGGGCGCGCTCCTCCGCCGTCAGCCGGTCGGCAATGCGGGTGAGGAGGGCGGCGTCGGAGTCCGACTTTCGCGTGTCGTGGGGGACCAGCACCACCGAATGCCCGGCACCGATGATCGCTTTCAGCAGCGGCACATGGGCGTCCTTGAAGCCCGGCGTTCGGGCCGCGACGGTGAAATTCGCCGTCAGCCCGACCACCCGCCGCCCCGCCGCGCGGGCGCCGGCGATGAAGCCGAGCGCTTCGCGGGTGTTGGCGGGATCGGTCGGGCAGAGGAAGGCGAGGTCCGCGACCAGGTCCACCGGCCGCTCCAGGTGGGCCGCCATGCGCCGTAAGGAGATCGGATCGCGGGCCTTGATGGCGACCGAGGGCGGCAACCGGCGCAGCGCCTCCACGCAGACGGGGTTGGGGGCCTGGTTGAAGCTGGAGCCGAGGATCGTCGCCGCGCATCCACGACGGGCCAGCGCCGCCAGGATCTTCAGCCGCCGCAGCACCGAGTGCGGGTTGTAGACCCCGTCCAGGATGTCGGCGCCGATGAGCGCCACGGCGCTGACCGCGCGCGTCCGCCACATCAGCTCGAGGAAGGTGCGCCGCCCGCCGTGGAAGAGGTATGGGTCGGCCGGCACGTAGGCGTCGAACCCTTCGAGGGCGGCCCAGCTGTCGTCGGCGAGGAGGCACACGCGCATGCCCCGCGCCCGGAGCTGGTCGCGTGCGACGATGGTCATCGCCGCGTCCCCGAGGCTGCCGTGGCTGGACGCTGGAATGATCAGCGCCCACGGCTTGCCCCGGCTGGGCGCGAGCACGCCCATGCCGCGCGAGATGGTGGCGAGGGCCTGGTCCTGCATCATGCTGGGTGTCCTGACAGGTCGCTGGTGGGATGGCCGAGAAGGCCGGCGAGGAAGACGCTGACATCGCCGCCGACGCGGTCCCACGCGAACGCGGAAAGGTCCGCCTCGCCGAGACTGCGGCCGCTGGTGGCGGCGAGGAAGGTCTCGATGACCTCCGCGCGGATGGGACCGTCGTAGAGGTGGACGAAGCCCGCGCCGACCATCGCCGCCACCTCCGGCAGGCTGCCGAGGCGCGGCGCCAGGACCGGCCGGTTGCGGGCGAGCGCGTGCATCGCGACACCGCTGTTAAGGATTGCTGTGTAGGGCATGACCACCGCGTCGTGCGCGTCGATCAGCCGCTCCAGCTCGTCCGCTGGCATCAGCGCGCCGCGGATATCGAGCGTCACCCGCGGGTCGCCTTCCGCGGCGGCGGTGATGTCCTCGACCAGCCCGTGCTCGAACGGCGTGCCGGCGACGGTGAGGGCGAACGGCTCGGTCTTCACCTCGCGCGCCGCCCGCACCAGCCCCGTGACGTTCTTGTAGGCGCGGATCAGGCCGAACGTCAGCAGCCGCCCGGTCCCCGCGACGTGCGGCGTGGCGGGAACGGCCGTCTCGTCGTAGCGGCCGTGCACCGTCACCAGGGAGGGCTTGGCGGCGAGAACCGGGTAGAGCCGCTCGGCCTCCCGGCGTGAGTGGTCCGAGAGGTAGACCACCCCGTCGAGCTGGCGCAGGAAGAGGTCGCGCGTGAAGGCCGAGGCGCGGCTGCCGCCGTCGTGCGGGGCGAGGTTGTGCGCCACCCAGACGAAGCGCGTGCCCCGCAGCCGGTCGAGCGCCATGCGCGCCAGGAACTCCAGCGTCTCCTTGCGCCGCGTCGGGCGGAAGAACTCCGTCGGCCAGTGGAACACGACGGCATCGTAAGCGCGCCGGCCGAGGTCGTCCCAGTCGAACGCCACGCGCTCGAACGTGGCATCGAGGGCGCCGGAGAACGCGCCGGAGAAGGCGTTCCCCTCCGCCGACAGCGGCTTCAGCGCAATGACGGGGCGCCGGGCGGTTCCCCGGCTCTTTGCGATCGCAGCGGCCTCAGGCCGCCGCGAGATCGACAGCTGGCCTGCGGGCATCGTCGAGCACGCTGAGGAAGGTTGCGAACTGGTGGGCCGGATCCATCTGCGGCCGGGCGGCGTGGCGGCGGGCGGCCTCGCTGAGCGCCTCGTAGGCGGGTGCCTCGTCCCACATGCGGCGCAGCGCGGCGAACCAATCGGCGAGCGGGGCGTCATAGGCGAGCGTGAGGCCGCCGTCGCCGATCGCCTCGGGAAGGCCGCCCCGGGTGGAGCCGAGCACCGGGATGGCACTGCACTGCGCCTCGGACGCGACACGCCCCCACGCCTCCTCCCACTTCGAGGGCGCCAGCAGGATGGCCGTGCGGCCGTACACCGTCGTCA
This sequence comes from uncultured Alphaproteobacteria bacterium, assembly GCA_963771975.1. GTDB lineage: Bacteria > Pseudomonadota > Alphaproteobacteria > Rhizobiales > Amorphaceae > Acuticoccus. The sequence goes on from CAVYVL010000008.1 coordinate 76,035, forward strand.
TATCGTCGGTGCGGCGCCGCAATGTGACGTTCGGCAGCGGGTCGAGGATCGCCTTCACCCGCGCGAGGTGCGCCTCGTCGAGCCGCCAGCTCTCGCAGAACTGGAACGGGACGTCCGGGCAGGCGCGGGCGATCTCGACCGCCTTCTCGAACCCCTTCTCGGGGTAGACGTTGATGAACGTCACGCACTCGCGCGTCGTCCGCGTGGTGTACTTCGCCGGGTCGATGGTCGGCGGGATCACCGTCGACTCGATGCCGAACGCCGCCCTGTAGGCGCGCGCGGTGAAGTCGGAGTTGGCGATGTAGCGCGCGTTTCTCAGTGTCCGCAGGTCGCCGCCGAGCTCGTGGTATTCGACGTTTCGCAGGTAGACCACCAGCGGCACGCCGAGCCGCTCCAGCGCCTCGCCGACGAGGGCCGCCTTGTGGCACTGCACCACCGCAACGTCCGGTCGCGTCCGGGCGACGGCGGCGTTCGCGGCCGCCTCCCAGGGGAACCAGGCGCGCATCACGGGGTAGCCGAGCGCGGTGTCGGTGACGATCGGGGAGGGCGACAGCTTGAGCTTCAGGCGCTGCCGGAGGCCGAAGGTCGACTGGCCGAAGAGCGCGGCGAGGACGCTCACGTTGTGCCCGGCCGCCGCGCACTGGCGCACGAGATGGTCCGTGCTCGACTGCACGCCGCCGGTCATTTCGGGCAGGTAGCCGTTGCCGCCTGCAAAGAGAATGTTCATGGCGCTCCCGGACGAAACGCGGCGCCTCTCAGCCGCTCCCGGACAGCAGACGCCTCGTCATGCTGCAGCGCATTATCAAATGTTGGCTCCTCGCCCGGTCCGAGGTGGCACCGTCGCGCACGAAGTTCGAGGAGGTGGATGCGTGCGACGTTCGATCCGATCGGCGGCCTTGGCCGCGACGCTGGCCGCTGCCGGTCCCGCCGCGGCCGGCGGCTTCTTCGACGACTTCGACACCCTCGACGGCAAGCGCTGGTTCGTGTCCGACGGCTGGACCAACGGGCCGCACCAGAATTGCATCTGGACGCGCGCCGCGCTCGACGTGGCGGACGGGGCGCTGACCCTCACCCTGAAGCGCGAGACGACGACCTCCGGCGACGGCAACGCGACGCGGCCCTACAGCTGCGCCGAGATCCAGACCCGGCAGACCTACGGCCACGGGCTCTTTGAGGCCCGCATCAAGGCCGCCGGGGGGAGCGGGCTCAACTCGGCCTTCTTCACCTACACCGGCGAGCCGGCGCACGACGAGATCGACGTCGAGATCCTCGGCCGCGACACCACCCGGTTCGACGCCAACTACTACTCCGACGGCAAGGGCGAGAACCAGGAGACGGTCGCCGTGCCCCAGCCGGCCGATGAGGCGATGATCGACTACGCGTTCGAATGGACCCCCGGCCGGCTGCGCTGGTACGTCAACGGCGTGCTGAAGCGCGAGGTGGTGCGCGCCGACGTGCCGGACGCCGAGCAGAAGGTGTTCTTCAGCCTCTGGAACGGGGGCAAGGGCATGTCCGGCTGGCTGGGGCCGCAGGACGACACCATCGAGGTGCGCACCATGGTGGTCGACCACGTGGGCTTCACCCCCATGGGCGAGCGCTGCCTCTTCGCCGGCTCGCTCAGCTGCTCTGCCGCCTGGGCCGGCTGGTAGCGCCCGGATGCGCCACCTCCCCGTCGGTCTGATCACGCGCCCGCCGTCGAACGGCGCCTACGCGGTGTTCGCGCTGGCGGTGTCGTATGTCGTCCTGGCGTACTCTTTCCAGTTCGGGAAAGTGTCGATCCTGGGGCTCTACGCGGTGTGGCTGCTGCCGGTGGTGGTCGAGCCGCGCATCCTGCTGCGCCACGTGTGGCCGATGCTGGGGGTGCTGGCACTGACGGGCTTCGCGCTGGCGTCGACGTTGTGGTCCGACGCGCCCGAGATCACCCTGCGCGCGGCGATCCAGCTCGGCACCACTGTGTTTTGCGCCATCGTCGCCGCGCGGATCCTGTCCACCTACAGCTTCGTCTACGGCACGCTGGCCGGGATCTTCCTCGTGCTGTGCTACTCGCTCGCCGTCGGCCGCACGGACTTTGACGTCGTCGACCGCACCTACCGCTTCGTCGGCGCATTCGCGTCGAAGAATCAGCTCGGCTTCTTCTGCTCCCTCGGGATGGTCTTCGCGCTCGTCGGGCTGTTGTTGCGCGGCGTCTCCGTGATCCACCGCGCGTTCGCGATGGTGGTCGGGGTGATGGCGTCGGCCCTCCTGGTGCGCACGCAGTCGGCGACCTCGTTGGCCACCGTCGTGCCGGTGCTGGCGCTGGTGGCGGGGCTGTTCGGCGCGGGCCGCGTTGCGCCGGGGCCGCGTCTGGTGGTGCTTCTCTTCGGCGTCCTGACCCTTGCGGTGCTGGCGGTGGTGGCGCTCCAGGGCGACGCGGAAGAGAGCATCCTGGCGGCCTTCGGCAAGGATGCGACGCTGACCGGGCGCACGCTGCTGTGGTCCGAGGGTCTGGCCGCGGCCGCCGAGCGTCCGTGGTTCGGCAGCGGCTACAACGCGTTCTGGCGCATCGGCCACCCGCCGGCGGAGTATCTCTGGGAGTTGTTCTACATCACCGCCCGGTCCGGCTTCCACTTCCACAACACGTACATCCAGACGGCGGTCGGCGTGGGCCTCGTCGGGCTCGCCCTGCTTCTGGCGACGATGGTGGCCGGCCTGGCGCTGGCAGTGCGCGCCGCGCTGCGGCCGCGGGTGACGGCCGATGCGGTCATCGCGACGGCGTTGATCGTGCTCCTGCTGATGCGCTCGTTCGTGGAGATCGATATCCTGTATCCTTATACCGTTGGCGTGTTCCTGTTCAACGTTGCGCTGCTGCGGCTCGCCTCGCCGCAGGCCGCGGTGGTGCAGGCGCCGGCGCCGCGGCCGGTCCGCTTCGGGTACGGGGAGCGGCGCATCGTCCTGTCCGCACGGCATAAGGGCCGCTGCCGCGCGGCGTAGTGCGCTGCAGCGGGATCCGCGCCGCGCAGCCAGCGACGGGTTGCCGTTCCGGCCGCCATTCGGCAAACGAATTGCATGCCATTGCCGAGGTGGCACGGAGGACGGCAACCCGATGACGCAGGACGACACCATCTGGCGGGACGCGGCCGCGCTCGGCGCCCGCCTCTTCGACGAGCTCACCGCGGCCTCGGCCAACCCGCCGGGCGTCACCCGCGCCGCCTTCTCGGATCGCGAGGACCAGGCGCACGAAATCGCCGCAAGCGCCGCCCGCGCCATCGGCATGGAGATCGGCCACGACCGCGCCGGCAACCAGTACATGACCTGGCCGGGGACCGACCGCACCCTGCCGCGCATCATGGTCGGCTCGCACATGGACAGCGTCGACCATGGCGGCAACTTCGACGGTGCCGCCGGCGTCGTGCTCGGCCTCGCGGCCGCCACCGCCTTGCACGCCAGCGGCTTCGTGCCGACGCGCGATCTCGTCATCATGGCGATCCGCGCCGAGGAGCTGGTGTGGTTCCCGACGCCCTACTGCGGCAGCCGCATGGCCTTCGGCCTCCTGCCGGCGGACGAGTACGAGCGCGTGAAGCGGTCCGACACCGGCCGCTCCCTCGCCGACCACATGCGCGAGGGCGGGTGGGACCCGGACACGCTGATCGCCGGGGTGCGGGAGCTCGATCCGGCCACGCTGGCGGCGTACATCGAGCCGCACATCGAGCAGGGGCCGGTGCTCGACATCGCTGGAGACGCGATCGGCGTCGTGACGGGCATCCGCGGCAACCTGCGCTACCGGCACGGCGCGATCACCGGCGCCTGGGCCCACGCGGGTGCCGTCCCGCGGGAATATCGCCATGACGCGGTGCGCGCCGGCGCCGCGTTCGTGACCGAGGTGGAAGCCATCTGGGACCGCTACGATGCGGCCGGCGACGACTTCGTCGCGACCTTCGGCGAGTTCTGGACCGATCCCGCGATGCACGGCATGACCAAGGTCCCCGGCACCGTGCGCTTCACGCTCGACATGCGCAGCCTCGACGACGACCTCCTGTGGCGCACGGACGGCATGTTGCGCGAGGCGGCCGTTTCCATCGGCAAGCGCTACGGCGTGACGATCGAGCTCGGCGAGGCGACCAATGCCAAGCCCGCGCTGATGGACGAAAAACTGATGGATGCGCTCGCCGCCGAGGCCGAGCGGACCGGCGTGCGCCACCGCCGCATGCCGTCGGGCGGCGGGCACGATTGTGCGACCTTCGCCGTGATGGGCGTCCCAAGCGCGATGCTTTTCCTGCGCAACCAGAACGGCAGCCACAATCCGGACGAGGCGATGCGGATGGAGGACTTCGCCGCGGCGCTTCCGGTGCTCGCTGGCACCTTGCGCAAACTCCTCGCGGACTGACAGTTTGGCATACCATTTGCTCCGGCTCATCTTGTTGGCATCACCGGCTCGATAGGCGCGGTGCCGCATCCGATCCCTCTTGCTGGTCCGTCGATGTCCGAAGACACGCCCCCCGCGACCGAAGAGCCCCTCGACGGGGGCCCCGCAGCCCAGCGCGTGCTCGAGGCGTTGCGGCAGCGGATCGTGCGGGGCGACCTCGAACCGGGGGCGCGGATCGTCGAGCGGGCGCTGTGCGCGGAGCTCGGCGTGTCGCGCACGCCGCTGCGCGAGGCGCTGAAGCTTCTGGAGATCGACGGGCTGATCGACCTCAGCCAGAACCGCGGCGGACGCGTCCGGCCCTTCACCGAGACCGAGGCGGCGCAACTCTTCGAGGTGCTGTCGGGCCTCGAGAGCACCGCTGCCGAGCTTGCCACCGAGCGCGTCACGCCGGACGGCCTCTCCCTCCTGGAGGCGCTGCACGCCCGGATGCCGGCCTGCTTCGAGGCCGAGGATCTCGATTCATATTTTGCCCTCAACAGCCAGATCCACCAGGCGATCATCGACGCGACCGGCAATGACGTGCTGGTCCATGTGCACCGCGGCCTGATGCTGCGGGCCAAGCGCGGGCGCTACATGGCCATCCTGGACCGCCGCCGCTGGGAGCAGGCCATGGACGAGCACGAAGACCTGATCGACGCCGTGCGCCGCCGCAATGCCGCCGATGCGGGGCGCATCTGGCGCGCCCACCTCATCCACACCGGACAGACCGTGACGGCCGTGCTGCGCCGCGATGCGGCCAAGGAGATCTCGTGAGCGACACCGCCCTGCGGATCGGGATGCTGACCCCGTCGTCCAACACCGTGCTGGAGCCGCTGACGGCTGCGATGCTGGCGGGGGTGCCGGGAGTCACCGCGCACTTCGCCCGTTTCCGCGTGCTGCAGATCGCCCTCAACGCGACCGCGCTCGGCCAGTTCGAGCTGGAGCCGATGCTCGCCGCCGCCGACCTGTTGTCGGATGCCAAGGTCGACGTGATCGTGTGGAACGGCACCTCGGCCGGGTGGCTCGGCTTCGACCGGGACGAGGCGCTCTGCGCGGAGATCACGAAGCGCACCGGCATCCCCGCCTCGACCGCGATCTTGGCGCTCAACGAGGCGATGGGGCTCGTCGGCGCGGACACCTTCGGGCTGGTCTCCCCCTACACCGGCGACGTGCAGACCAAGATCATCGACAACTATCGGCGCTCCGGGCTCACCTGCGTCGCCGACGCCAAGCTCGACATTTCCGAGAACTACGCGTTCGCCACCGTCCCCGAGGCGAAGGTCGGCGAGATGTGCCGTGAGGTGGCCGCCGCGAAGCCGGGCGCGATCCTCGTCTACTGCACCAACATGCGGGGTGCCCCGGTGGCCGCGGCGGTCGAGGCCGAGACGGGCATCCCGGTTCTGGACACCACAGCCACCGCGCTGTGGGGGGCGATGCGCCGCGTGGGCCGCGACCCGTCCGCCATCACCGGCTGGGGCCGCCTCTTCGGGCTCGGCGCATGAGTGGGACGGCGCGAGGCGGGCGAGGATGAGGGAGCGGCGATGAGCGAGAGCGGCATGAGCGGGGCGGACCGGCGCGACCTCGTCGGCTACGGCGGCAAGCCACCGTCGGTCGGCTGGCCGGGCGGGGCCAAGGTCGCGGTCTCGCTGGTGATCAACTTCGAGGAGGGCGGCGAGTACGCCGTCGGCGATGGAGACCACCGCAACGAGCTGGTGCACGAGGCTGTCGACGACGTCGGCGCTCTGCCGGACCCGTGTACCGAAAGCCACTTCGGCTACGGCACCCGCGCCGCCTGGTGGCGCATCGCCAAGGTGCTCGATCGTTACGGCGTCAAGGCGACGGTCTCCTCGTGCGGCCGTGCGGTGGAGCGCTCGCCGTGGCTGGCCCAGGACGCCGTCGCTCGCGGCTACGAGGTGAGTTGCCATGGCTGGCGCTGGGAGCGTCACGCCGGCATGGACGAGGCGTCCGAGCGCGAGCGGATCGCCCGCACCTACGACACCATCGCGGCCGCGTGCGGTGTGCCGCCGGTGGGCTGGCACACGCGCTCGGCGTCATCGCTCAACACGCGCCGTCTGCTGGTCGAGCACGGCGGCTTCCTCTACGATTTCGACGCCTACGACGACGATCTGCCGTATTTCACCGAGGTCGCCGGCCAGCGCCACCTGGTGCTGCCCTACGCGTTCGACACCAACGACATGCGCTTCCGGCCCGGCGGCGCTTTCGTCCATGGCGCGGACTTCGCGTCCTACGTACTGGCCGCGTTCGACTGGCTCGCCGCCGAGGCCGACGAGGCGCCGCGGATGATGTCGGTGGGGCTGCATCTGCGCACCATCGGCCGCCCGGGCCGCATCGGCGGGCTGGCCGCGATCCTCGATGGCCTCTCTCAGCGCGGCACCGCGTGGATCGCCCGGCGCGACGAGATCGCCCGCCATTGGATCGGCAACGCGCCAGCCTGAGGCGCGGCCGAGGCACCGGGGTGAGGGGGGGGCGCCGAGGCGCCCCCGAGAGGTTAGCCCGCCTTGGTGACGGCGCGGTCCGCGAGCACGGAGACCAGATGCGCGCGGTACTCGGCCGAGCCGTGCATGTCCGACAGCATGGTACCGCGGGTCGATCTTGATGCGACGTCACCGCATCCGGCGACCAGTTCGCCGGCCAGCGCGGCCTCCATCTCCGGCACGCGGAACACCCCGTCGGCGCCCGAGCCCGTCACCGCAACGCGCGGCCCGTCACCGAGCTCGGCCACGAACACCGAGCACAGCGAGTAGCGCGAGGCCTGGTTGCGGAACTTCTCGTAGCGCGGCGCGCTTGGGGATCGCGTACGAGATCTTGATCAGGATCTCGTCCTCGTCGAGGGCGGTCTCGAAGATGCCGCGGAAGTAAGTCGTTCGCCGTGTACTCGCCCTTCGTGGTGTGAACACCGCGTCGAGCGCCATCGCCGCCGCCGGGTAGTCCGCCGCCGGGTCGTTGTTGGCGAGCGAGCCGCCCATGGTGCCCATGTTGCGCACCGCCGGGTCGCCGATGGTCGCCGCCAGCCCCGCGAGCGACGGGATCGCATGCTTGACCACTCGTCGGATGACGACACCTCGCTGTGCGTTGACGCGGCGCCGATCACCAGCCGTGTCGCCCTCCACCGCGATCCCCTTCAGCTCGGGGATCTTGGTGATGTCGATGACGTCGACGGCGCGGCGAGGCGCTGCTTCATGGTGGCGATCAGCGTCTGTCCGCCGACAGGAACTTGCCGTCCTGCGTCCGACTGCAGCTTGGCGACGGCATCGTCGAGGCTCGTCGCGGCGTAGTAGGTCGTGTGTGTACATCGCTCGCCCTTACTCGGCCGCCATCGGCATGTCGGTGGACTGGATCGCCCGCCACACCTTCTCGGGTGTCGCCGGCATCGGCGAGTCGCATTGGTGCCGAGCGCGTCGGTGATCGCGTTGATCACCGCCGGCGGTGCGCCGATGGCGCCCGCCTCGCCGCAACCCTTCACGCCGAGCGGGTTGTTGGGGTTGGCGATCTCGAGGTGGTCGAGCCCGAAGGAGGGCAGATCGTCCGCCCGCGGCACGCAGTAGTCCATGTAGGAGGCGGTCAGGAGCTGGCCGTCCGTCGTCGTAGACGCAGCCTTCCAGCAGCGCCTGGCCGATGCCCTGCGCGAGGCCGCCGTGCACCTGACCCTCGACGATCATCGGATTGATGATGGTGCCGAAGTCGTCCACCGCGACGAAGTTCGACGATGGTGGTGACGCCGGTGCGCCGGGTCGACCTCCACCTCGCAGATGAAGGCGCCGGCGGGGAAGGTGAAGTTGGCCGGGTCGTAGAACGAGGTCTCCTTGAGGCCCGGCTCCATGCCCTCGGGCAGGTTGTGCGCGGTGTAGGCGGCCAGACACACCTCGTGCCAGGCGAGCTTCTTGTCCGTACCCGCGACCTTCAGCTCGCCGCCGTCGATCACGATGTCGCCCGCGTCGGCCTCCATCAGGTGCGCGGCGAGGAGCTTGGCCTTTGCTCCACCTTGTCGAGCGCCTTGGCGATCGCGCCGCCGCCCACCGGGCCGGAGCGCGAGCCGTAGGTGCCCATGCCGAACTGCACCTTGTCGGTGTCGCCGTGGACGATGGAGACGTTCGCCGCCGGCACGCCGAAGCGGTGCGGCGACGATCTGCGCGTAAGTGGTCTCGTGGCCCTGGCCGTGGCTGTGGCAGCCGGTCAGGACCTCGATGGTGCCCACCGGGTTGACGCGGATCTCGGCCGATTCCCACAAGCCGACGCCGGCGCCGAGCGAGCCGACCGCCTGGGACGGGCGCGATGCCGCACGCCTCGATGTAGCAGGAGAAGCCGATGCCGCGCAGCATGCCGCGCCGCTCCGACTCGGCCTTGCGCGCGGCGAAGCCGTCATAGTCGATGTGCGGCGAGCGCCTTGTCGAGCAGGCCGTGGAAGTCGGACGGGTCGTAGTTCATGAGCACCGGCGTCTGGTGCGGGAACTGCGGTGATGAAGTTCTTGCGCCGCAGCTCCACCGGCGAGACGCCGAGCTTGCGCGCCGCGGTCTCCATCATGCGCTCGACCACGAACGTCGCCTCCGGGCCGGCCGGCGCCGCGGTAGGCGTCCACCGGCGTGGTGTGGCGAGTAGACCAGCTTCACGTTCGCGTAGATGTTCGTCGATGTTGTACTGGCCCGACAGCAGCGTCGCGTAGAGGTACGTGGGCGTCGCGGACGAGAACAGCGACATGTAGGCGCCGAGGTTGGCGATGGTGTCGACCTTGAAGCCGGTGATCTTGTTGTCGGCATCGAAGCGCCATCTTCGCCTTGGTCACGTGGTCGCGCCCGTGGGCGTCCGTCATGAACGCCTCGGTGCGGTCCGCGGTCCACTTCACCGGCCGGCGAACGCGCTTGGAGGCGACGCAGCAGGCGATCTCCTCGGGGTAGATGTAGATCTTGGAGCCGAAGCCGCCGCCGACGTCCGGCGCGATGACGCGCAGCTTGTGCTCGGGCGCGACGTTGTAGAACGCGCTCATGACGAGACGCGCGACGTGCGGGTTCTGGCTGGTGGTGTAGAGCGTGGTGTGGTCCTCGGCGCGCGTTGTAGTCGCGCGATCGCCGAGCGCGGCTCCATGGCCGAGGGCACCAGGCGGTTGTTGCGGATGTCGATCTCGACCACGTGGGCCGCGTTCGCGAAGGCCGCGTCGGTGGCCGCCTCGTCGCCCAGCTCCCAGTCGCAGATCAGGTTGTCGTCGGCGGTGCCGGGATGGACGCACGGGGCCGTCGGCGTAGTTGGCGAAGTCCGTCAGCGCCGGCCTGCACGTCGTAGTCGACCTCGACCGCCTCGGCCGCATCGACTCGCCTCGGTCGCGCGTCTCGGCGATCACCATCGCGACCGGCTGGCCGACATAGCGCACCGTCTCCGGGTCCATCACCGTTGTACGGCGCCATCTTCATGGGCGTCCCGTCCTTGGCAGTAGATCGCCCCAGCCGCAGATGAGGTCGCCGATGCCCGCGTCGATGATGTCCTGGCCGAGGACGATGTCGATGACGCCAGGCATCGCCTTCGGCCGCGGCAAGGTGTCGATCGCGGCGGATCTTCGCGTGGGCGTGCGGGCGAGCGCACGAACATGGCCGCCGTCATGTGCCGCTGAGCGATATCGTCCGTGTAGCGGCCTGCGCCGGTGATGAAACGCTGGTCTTCCTTGCGCATGAGGCGCGCCCCGATTCCTTCGGCTCCCATCGGTCCCCTCCCTTATTCCGCCGCCATCGCGGGCGTGGTGGCCCATGTCCTTCGGCGGCCGCGTCGATGGCCTTCACGATGTTGTGGTAGCCGGTGCAGCGGCAGATGTTGCCCTCAAGCTCCTTGCGGATGGTCTCCTCGTCGAGCCCGTCCGGATGGCGCTTCACGATGTCCACCGCCATCATGATCATGCCCGGCGTGCAGAAGCCGCACTGGAGGCCGTGGTGGGTGCGGAAGGCCTCCTGCATCGGGTGCAGCGTCGTCGCCGTCCGCCAGCCCCTCGATGGTGACGATGTCCGTGCCGTCCACCTGCGCGGCGAACACGGTGCAGGACTTCACGGCCTGCCCGTCGATGTGGACGGTGCAGGCGCCGCACTGGGACGTGTCGCAGCCGACATGCGTGCCGGTGAGGCCCGAGCTCCTCGCGCAGGAGCGTCGACCAGCAGCGTGCGGTCCTCGACGGTCTCTGGCGACACGGCCCGTCCGTTGACCGTCAGTTTCACTTCGCTCATTCAATTCTCTCCCTGTCGCGGACCTTGAGCATGCGTGCATGCGGCCTCGTTGTCGTGCCGGCCCCACGGCGCGCGGGTCGACCAGATTTCGCCATCCGACGAGCGGCTACGGCGGGAGGCCGAGAGGCTCATCCCACCGCCATCGTGTTCGAATTGGAACAGTGTTGAAACAGGTTGCGCAAAATTAGAAGCCCGCCTTATTGCTCGCCCGCAATATGGCGACATGGCAGCGCACCTGCCCGGACGGCCGACGGACGATCGAGGCAGAGCGGGACGAGGGCGCATTCTGCTGCCGCCGGGTGTGAAAAAATCGCGCAGCAGATACGCCGCGCCGCAAAAGCCATCTGAAGCTGCGATGGATTTTCTCCGTAGGTTTGTCTTTAATGCGGCGAACCCGCCCAAGGTCGGACGCCTTCCTCGCGATCGACGTCTGGCGACGGACGGAGAACGCTGGTTCAACAATGGTGCCGACCTTCCACACTCGTGAGTTTGCCGCGCGGACTGAGCGGCTCCAGGCGGCGATGGCGAAACGGGGCCTCGGCGCCGTCCTTTTGATGGCCGAGCACGACATCCGGTACATCACCGGCTACCTCACACGCCTCTGGGAAAGCCCGACGCGGCCGTGGTTCCTGGTCGTGCCCGAGTTCGGCCAGCCGATCGCCGTCATCCCGACCCTCGGCGCTCCGCTGATGTCGCGCACCTGGATCCACGATATTCGCATCTGGCCCTCGCCGCGCCCTGGCGACGATGGCGTGTCCCTGCTGTGCGAGACGCTGGCGGAGGTGTGCGGGCCGGACGCGGCCATCGGCGTGCCGATGGGGCCGGAGACGGCGCTGCGCATGCCGCTCACCGATTTCGATCGGATCCGCGATACCCTCGCTCCATGCCAGTTCGTCGACATCTCGGCCGAGTTGCAGGCGATCCAGATGATCAAATCGCCGGCCGAGCTCGCGCTGATCGAGGAGATGCGCGACGATCGCCGGCCGCGCCTTCGACCGGGTGGCCACCTTTGCGCACGAGGGTGTGCCGCTGAGCGAGGTCTTTCGCAATTTCCAGATCGCGCTGCTCAGTGAAGGGGCGGACTGGGTCCCATACTCGGCCTGCGGGGCGGGACCGGGCGGCTACCTCGACGTCATTTCGACGCCGACGGACGCACCGCTGGAGGCGGGGGACCTCCTGATGCTGGACACTGGCTCTATGCGCCTCGGCTACTTCTGTGACTTCCATCGCAACTGGGCCGTCGGCAGCGCCACCCAGTCGACACGGTCGAGCTATCAAGCCCTTGTCGAGGCGGTGGATGCCGGTTTTGCAGCCGCCCGGCCCGGCGCGGCGGCAGCGGACGTGTTCCACGCGCATGCCCGGAAGGTCATCGGCGAGGTCGGCGACATTGGGCTGATCGGGGCGGCTGGGGCACGGGCTCGGCATGCGCCTGACGGAGCCCCCGTCCATCTCCGCCGCTGACAGAACCGAGCTGAGGCCCGGGATGGTCCTGTCCCTGGAGCCCGGCCTCGAGATCAGCCCGGAGTGCATGATCGTCCACGAGGAGAACATCGTGATCGAGGAAAGCGGGCCGCGCTTTCTCTCGCGTCGCGCCGCCGCGGAGCTTCCGGTGCTGAACGGCCACGGATAACCGCTCCGCCGGTTCGGTCGGGCGTCGCCGCGGCGGCGGCTGAGCCAGGGCGCGGACTGCAACCGACCTGTCACGCCAGGCGTTCGCCTTTGGAACACAACGCAGTTATGTCATACAAACAGCCATGAACCTTCCAACACTCCTGACGTGGTTCCGCTGCTTCGCCGTTTTGGCGATCGCGGTGGCGCTGGCATGGCCGTTCGGTCCCCATCGGGGGCTGGCGCTCATCCTCTTCGTGGTCGCCGCGGCGACAGACTGGCTCGATGGCTACCTCGCCCGCGCCATGGACCTGACCACCCCCTTCGGGCGCATGCTCGATTCCATCGCCGATAAGATGCTCGTCAGCGTCACCCTGCTGATGCTGTGCGCCGAAGGCTCCATCACCGGCGTCCATGCCATCGCTGCCGCCCTCATTCTCACACGCGAGACCGCGATCGCCGGGTTGCGCGAGCACCTCGCCGGAAACGAGGTCGTGGTGCCGGCCTCGATGCTGGCCAAGTGGAAGACCACGGTTCAGCTCGTCGCCCTGGCGGTCCTGATCGCCGCACCCATCCTCCCGTTTCCAGATATTGCGAAGTGGGCCGGACTCGCCATCTTGTGGATTGCGACGGTCATGACGGTGGTGAGCGGCGGCCAGTATGTCTGGGGCACGCGCCACAACTGGGGAGTCATGAAGCTTAAGTACTTCGCCTGGGTGCGCGAGCGCATCGGTGTGCCAGAAGAAGAGATCGCGCTGCCGCAGACGGTGGCGACCGCGGGCGAGCTGATCGTGTGGCTGAAGGGCCGCGGCGAGGGATACGCGCACGCCCTGGAGCAGGACCGGTTCATTCGCGTGGCCGTGGATCAGCGCCACGTCACCCACGACGCGCCGGTCGCCGGAGCGCGCGAGGTGGCGCTCTTCCCGCCGATGACCGGCGGCTGAGCGATGCGCGCCCACGTCACGATCCTCGACGAGCCGCTGGATCCGAAGGCCTGGTTCACGGAACTTGCACCGTCCGACGATACTGGCGCCATGGCGGCGTTCGTCGGCAAGTGCCGGGGCGAGAAGGGCCGCCTCGTGGCGCTGGAGCTGGAGCACTATCCCGGCATGGCCGAGGCCGAGATCGGCCGTATCATGGAAGAGGCGCACGCGCGCTGGCCCCTGTTCGACCTTCTCGTGGTGCATCGCACCGGGGTGGTGGCGGTGGGCGAGCCGATCGTGTTGGTGGCGGCGGGGTCGGTGCACCGCGATGCCGCCTTCGATGCGGTGCGCTTCGTGATGGACTTCATGAAGACCGACGCGCCGTTCTGGAAGCGCGAGCATCTCGCCGACGGCACCCTCGGTGAGTGGATCGAGGCCAAGGAGGCCGACGACGCCGCCCGCGAGCGCTGGGCGGAGGCTCCCGTCACCGCCTGAGGCGGTCGCACGGCCGCGCGTTATCCGAAAGCCGCGCCGTCCGGCGCGTCGCCACCGCTGAACGCGCTATTTTTATGCGTTGCGCTGTGATTTCTGCAACGCGGCGCCGATAGGGTGGCACCATGGCGAACCCCGGAAATACCGCGTCCCGCTCTACCCCCGCGACCAGCAAGCGCGCTGCGCTCACGCCGCGTGGCGTCGAACGACGGCGGCCCGCTCCCACAGACGATCCCCGCGCCAGCGTCACCGGCGATCCCGCGCTACTGGCGATCCGGGCCTCCTGGCTGGAGGGCCTCACGGGCGAGCGCGGCCTCTCGCCCAACACCGCCGAGGCATACGAACGCGACACCCGCGCCTTCCTGTCCTTCCTGACGCTCCACCTCGGTGAACCGGCGGACCTCGCCGCCCTTTCGGCGCTGAAGCCGGCGGACGTGCGCGCCTTCCTCGCCGAGCGGCGGCGGGCGGGCCTGTCGCCGCGCTCGATGGCGCGGGCGCTCGCCGCCGTGCGCACCATGATGGCGCATCTGGAGCGGCATTTCGGCGTCAACGCAGCCGCGGTGCGAGCCGTTTCGGCGCCGGCCAGGCCGCGCGGGCTGCCGCGGCCGGTGCCCGTCGCCGAGGCGACGGCGATGCTGACGGGCGCGGACGACTGGACGAGCGTGCGCGACGCCGCGGTGCTGGGCCTGCTCTACGGTTGCGGCCTGCGCGTCGGCGAGGCGTGCGGGCTCGACGCCCACGAGGTCGGCGAGCCGCTGACGCGCGTGCGCATCCGCGGCAAGGGCGGCAAGGAGCGCGATGTGCCGGTGCTGCCGCGCGTGGCCGAGCTGGTGGCGGCATATCGGAGCGCCGCGCCCTTCACGCTGAATGAGGGGCCGTTCTTCCGCGGTGAAAAGGGAGGCCGCCTGTCGCCGCGCATGGTGCAGCGGTCGGTCGAGGCGTGGCGTCACGCCCTCGGCCTGCCCGACACGGCGACACCCCACGCGCTGCGGCACGCCTTCGCCACGCACATCCTTGCGCGCGGCGGCGATCTGCGCGCCATTCAGTCCTTGCTGGGGCACGCGCGCCTCTCCACCACTCAGGTCTACACCGCCGTCGACGACCGCGCGCTGCTGGCGGCCTGGCGGGACGCGCACCCGCGCGCGGCCGGTTGAGCCGGACCCGGAGGCCGAGCCGATGAGCATCCCCCGCTGGCTGCGGCGCCTGCCGCTGGTGAAAACGCCGCTGCGCCGTTTCGCCAAGCGCCATGCCCCGCGCGGGCCGATGCGGCTGGAGGTGGAGGGCCTCGCCTGGCACCTCGCCCCGCGCGACAACAAGGTCGACTTCGACATCTGGTACAAGCGCCGTCTCGACGAGCCGGACGAGCGCGCCTTCCTTGCCCGGCACCTCGCCGCCGGCGACCTCTTCGTCGATATCGGCGCCAACATCGGCCTTTACACCGTGACGCTCCTGAAGGCGGTGCCGGGGCTGACGGCGGTGACGTTCGAGCCGCTGGACCGGCTGCGCGAGCGGCAGGTCGCCAACCTCGCTGCCAACGCGTTGACCGACCGTGTGACGGTGCTGGCCGAAGCCGTCGGGCCGGCGGGGGAGATGACCCTGTTCGAGAGCCTCAACGCCGGCCGCTCCTCGCTGATCGCGTTCGACGGTGCGCGGGCGGGCGCACGGTGCGGGTGCGCCCGCTGGCCACGCTGCTGGAGCGCCCGCCGAGCGCCATCAAGATCGACGTGGAAGGGCTTCGAGGCCGACGCGCTGATGCCCTATTTCGATGCAACCGGGCCGGAAGGCTGGCCCCGGGCTGTGGTCATCGAGACCCTTCACCGTGGTGTCTGGTCACGCGACTGCCTTTCAGAGTTGTTCCAGAGAGGATATGTGCTAGCTGGAGAGACGGATGAGAACGCGCTGCTCGTTCGCGCCTGACCGCCCGCGCCTCCTGGACTGTCCGACCGAGCGCGGACGGACGGCCGGCGGAGGTCCCCTCCGGCGCCCGACGCGCGACGAGCGATAAGAGTGAAGACATGGTCCAGCTGACGCTTCCGCAGAATTCCCGCATCAAGACCGGCAAGACGTGGCCCAAACCCGAAGGGGCCACGAATGTGCGCGAGTTCCGCGTCTACCGCTGGCAGGAGGAGGGGGACGAGAACCCCCGCATGGACACCTACTTCGTCGACACCGACGATTGCGGGCCCATGATCCTCGACGGGCTCATTTACATCAAGAACAAGATCGATCCGACTTTGGTCTTCCGTCGGTCCTGCCGCGAGGGCATCTGCGGTTCGTGCTCGATGAACATCAACGGGCGCAACCACCTCGCCTGCACGTCCGGCATGGACGAGGAAGACGGCCCGGTCACGCTGTATCCGCTGCCGCATATGCCGGTGGTGCGCGACCTGGTGCCCGACCTCACCAACTTCTACGCCCAGCTGCGCGAGATCGAGCCCTGGCTCAAGACCGACACGCCGCAGCCGCAGAAGGAATGGCGCCAGAGCCACGACGACCGCGAGAAGCTGAACGGCCTCTACGAGTGCATCCTGTGCGCCTGCTGCACGACGTCGTGCCCCAGCTACTGGTGGAACGGCGACCGCTATCTCGGCCCCGCCGCGCTCCTCCAGGCGCACCGCTGGATCGTCGACAGCCGTGACGAGCGCACCGGCGAGCGGCTCGACGCGCTGGAGGACCCGTTCCGCCTCTACCGCTGCCACACGATCATGAACTGCGCCAACGCCTGCCCCAAGGGCCTCAACCCGGCCGAAGCGATCGCCGAGATCAAGGCGCTCATGGTGGAGCGGCGCGTCTAGAAGCATCTGGCTCGCCCGTGGCCATCCGGCACGCTCACAACCGATGGTGGCCACGTGATCCACATCGCTTGCCGGTGACGGCAAACTCCACCGCCCGTTAGACCGCGGTGTCGTTCGGCCTTCTCATGTCGACGGTCTTCCCGATCTTCGGCTTCATTGCGATCGGCTACCTCTCGATCACCCTGCGCCTGCTGCGCGACGAGGTGGCCGATCATCTCTCGACTTTCGTGTTCACGCTGGCTGTGCCGCTGCTCCTGATCCGCGCGATCGGGACGATGCAACTCCCGGACGTGTCGCCCTGGCCCTTTTGGGGCATCTATTTCGCGTCGGTCCTCCTCAACATCGCGATTGGCGTGGTGCTGACCGAGCGGCTCTTCAAGCGAGACGCGCGGGCCGGCGTCATCGGCGGCATGTCGGCCTCGTTCTCCAACCTCGTCATGGTGGGATTGCCGCTCGTGACGCAGGCCTTTGGCGAGCAGGGCCTGGTGACGGCCTTCATGCTAATCTCGGTGCATCTGCCGTTCATGATGACGGTCTCGGCCCTCCTCATCGAGGTTGCGGAGTACCGTGACGGGTCGGCGGCCGGGCGGCTCAACGTCTTCGGGGCGGTCGCGAAGGTGGTGCGCCAGCTCCTGCGCAACCCGCTGATCATCGGCATCCTGATCGGCGTGGCGGTCCGCATTGTGGGGCTGCCGATCGTCGGGGTCCCGCGCACGCTGGTCGACGGTCTCGCCGAGACCGCGATTCCCCTGGCGCTGGTGTCGCTCGGCATGACCCTGCCGCGCTACGGTCTGCGCGGCAACGTCGCGCCCGCGGTGGTTCTATCCGTCGTGAAGCTCCTGGTGATGCCGGCGATCGTCTATGTGCTGGTGTTCCACGTGTTCGCCCTGCCACCGCTCCCGGCGGCGGTGCTGGTGCTGTCGGCGGCGTGTCCGACCGGGGTGAACGCCTACCTCATCGCAAACCGCTTTCAGACCGGGCTCGCCCTTTCGGCGAACACGATCACGCTGACGACCGCGGCGTCCGTCGTGTCCTTCGTGCTGTGGCTCGCCATCGTCATCGACTAGGCGTCCGATGCGTACGGGACGACCTCGCGCGGCGGCGTCTCCTGTGCGAAGGCCTCGCGGCGCACCGCATCGGCCGTCCACCCGGCCTGCCGCATCGCGCCCAGGCTGCGTGCGCCGTTGGACTTCGAGAGCTTGCGCCCGTCCTCGCCCAGGATGAGACCGTGATGATGATAGAGGGGCTCCGGCAGCGCCAGGAGCTGCTGCAGCACCCGGTGCACCGCCGTTGCCGCGATGAGGTCCGCGCCGCGCACGATGTGGGTGATGCCATCCTGTGCGTCGTCCACCACCACCGAGAGGTGGTAGCTCGTCGGCGTCTCCTTGCGGGCGAGCACCACGTCGCCCCAGGCCATCGGATCCAGCGCCGCAGCGGTGCGGGTCGTGCCGTCCGGGCCGACCTCCGTCCACCCCGGCCGTCCGACCGCTTCCACGGCACGCGCCATGTCGAGGCGCCATGCGGCGGGCGCTCCGGTTTCCTGACGGCGCTGCGTCTCCGCGGTGCCGAGCACGGCCGCGTCCCCCGCAAAGCGCGGCGCGCCGTCGGGGTCGCGGGGGAGGCCGACGTTGTGGGCATGGAAGGCGATCTCGCGCCGCGTCGCGAAGGAGCGGTAGACGAGGCCGCGCTCTGCCAAGTCCTTGAGGACCGATCGGTAACGGTCGAAGCGGGTGCTCTGGCGTCGCAGCGGCGGGGCCCATTCGACGCCGAGCCATTCCAGGTCGTCGAGGATCTGGGTCTCGTACTCCGGCCGGCAGCGGGAGGTGTCGATGTCCTCCATCCGGAGTTGCAGCGGCAGCGCGAGCGCGGAGGCCATGCGCCCGTTCGCGAGGGCGCTGAGGGCGTGGCCGAGATGGAGGGGACCGTTCGGACTGGGGGCGAAACGCAGCATGCCGAAGTTTTGCCCCGTTGTGGCCGCGATCGCCAGCGCCGTCGTCTGCGTCCAGGCGGATGCGCTTGCGCCGGCGGCTGGCGGCTGTAAACCTCGCCGGCATGGAACGCATCCGCTCCGAGGCCGACGTCGCGGCCGCGCTGGACCGCCTCGCCGCGGCCGACCCGCGCATCGCCGCCGCGCGCGCGGCCGTCGACCATGTGCCGCTGCGCCTGCTGCCGGGCGATTTCGCGGGCATGTGCCGCATCATCGCCGGCCAGCAGCTCTCCACCCAGTCCGCCGCCGCCTGCTACGCCAAGATCTGCGCGGCGTTCGACCCGCTCGACGGCGGAGGCGATCCTCGCGGTCGACGAGCCGGCCCTGCGCGCCGCCGGCCTGTCGCGCCAGAAGGCGGCGACGTTCCGCGCCCTCGCCGAGGCGGTCGACGCGCGGGCTCGACCTCGACGGCCTCGCCGAGCGGCCGGCCGAGGAGGCGCGCGCCGCGCTGGAGGCGATCCGCGGCATCGGCCGCTGGAGCGCGGACCTCTACCTCATGTTCTGCGCCGGCCATCCGGACATCTTCCCCGTGGGCGACCTCGCCGTGCGCCGCGCCGCGCAGCGCGTGCTGGAGCTCGAGGTGGAGCCCGCGCCGGCGATGCTCGAGACGCTCGCGCTCGTCTGGTCGCCGGACCGGCTCCGTTGCGGCGCGGCTCATGTGGGCCTACTACCGCACGGCGCGGCCCGCTGCGCACACCAAGACAGGCGTTCCGGAGGGCGCACCGCTTTGACACTCTCAGGTCCCCGCAGGCCGCCGCGCTCCGGCAACCGGCCGAGCGCCATCGTCATCTTCGTGCACGGCTACGGCGCCGACGGCTCCGACCTGATCGCGCTCGCCGATACCTTCGCGCCCGTGCTGCCCGACGCGCTGTTCCTGTCGCCGGATGCGCCGGGCAAGATGCCGCACGGTGGGCGCGAGTGGTTCCCGCTGACGATGCGCGACCCGTCGGAGTACAAGCGCGGTGTCGAGGCCGCCGCGCCGCAGCTCGACCGCTACATCGACGACGAGCTCGCCAAGGCTTCGCTGGACGAGAGCCGCCTGGCGCTGGTGGGCTTCAGCCAGGGCACCATGATGTCGCTGCAGGTGGCCTACCGCCGGCCGCGGCCCGTCGCGGCCGTGGTGGGGTTCTCCGGCGTGTGCGCCGGCGCCGAGCCCGGCACGCTCGAAGCCGGCCCCCACGCTCCTCGTCCACGGCACCCACGACGAGGTGCTGCCGGCCGGCATGACGCTGCAGGCGTCGCAGATCCTCGGCGGGGCGGGCGTACCGGTGGAGTGGCACCTGCGGCCCGGCCTCGGCCACGGGATCGACCCGGACGGACTCGCCATGGCCGCCAGTCACCTGAAAATTCACTTGTCCGAAGGTGCCGCAGGTGTGACTACTGAGTGGGGTCTTCACATAGGCGTCACGTTGGAGCACGATAACCGCGCCATGAGACACATGATTCGATCGCGGTGGACTAGGTAGGATGAGCACAGCGGTTCATCCCGATGCGCACCCCACGCTGGTGCTCAACGCGGACTACCGACCGCTGAGTTATTACCCTTTGTCCCTCTGGTGCTGGCAGGACGCCATCAAGGCCGTCTTCCTCGACCGAGTGAACATCGTCTCCGAATACACGCACGAGGTGCGCAGCCCGTCCTTCAGGATGCGCCTGCCCTCGGTGGTCTCGCTCAAGACCTACATCCGCCCGGCTCGCTATCCCGGCGTTCACGCGCTTCAACGTGTTCCTGCGCGACCGGTTCGAGTGCCAGTACTGCGCATTCACTGGACGACCTGACCTTCGACCACCTCGTCCCGCGCTCCAAGGGTGGGTTGACGACGTGGGAGAACGTCATCACCGCATGCTCGCCCTGCAATCTGCGCAAGGGCAACAAGAGCTGCCGCCAGGCGGAGATGTTCCCGCGGCAGGAGCCCTTCCGGCCTACGGTGCAGGATCTGCACAACAATGGCCGCCTCTTCCCACCGAACTACCTGCACGAGAGCTGGCTCGACTTCCTGTACTGGGACACCGAGCTCGAGCCCTGAGTCCGCTCCTGGCCGTCGCGCCACTTTTGCGGGTTGGACCAGAGCGCAGGAGAATGATTTCATATTGTTGCGCAGGTGCGCATTATTGTATGGGAGTGGGAACTGTACCGGCTCCGACGCAGTTCGTGTCGGTCCATAGGAGGATTCCATGAAAATAGCAGCTTTGCGCGCAACGATCTTGAGCGTTTCTCTGATCCCCGTTGCCGCGCTGGCGCAATCCGCTGGTTCTGTAACCACGGATTTGAACCTGCGCACCGGGCCGGGAAGCAACTACTCCGTCATCGAAACAATTCCTTCCGGCGACCCGGTCACCATCAACGGCTGCGTCACCGACACCTCCTGGTGCCAGGTCAACTACGCGGGCCAGAGCGGCTACGCCTACGCCCAGTATCTGGCCGTCGCGGCCGACACCGGCGAGACCGTCGTCGTCTCGGAACGGCGCGGTATGTTGCCGGAGCTTGCGGCTGAGTTCGATCGATGCTGTCGGCAACACCGTCGGCGCCGTAACCGGCGCACTCATCGGCGGCACGGTCGGCGTCGTCGCGGGTGGCGTCGAAGGGCTCGGCAAGGGCATGACCCGGGGTGCCGAGAAGGGTGCCAACACCTTCAACATCGGCAAGCCGACGGTGGTGTACATCCAGGACCATCCGGTCGACCCGGTCTATCTCGACGGCGAAGTGGTCGTCGGTGTCGGCGTCCCGGCGGACGTGGTGCTCTATGAGGTGCCGGAGTCGCCTTATCGCTACGTCAACATCAATGGGACCCCGGTCCTGGTAGATCCGGACACCCGCAAGGTCGTCTACGTCGTAAGCTGACGCGCCCTGGCGCGCCGGTGCCAAGCTGAACGGCAGGCGGTCGGGCCCTCGGGTCCGACCGCTTTTTTTCGCCGGCTTGCCCAGCGCATGCGCGTGGCTGCCGTCAAAGCAGCTATGGGGTCGATGGGCGTTGTCGGAACGGGCGTTTGATCAAATTTTGCGACCATCCGAGCGGCGGCGGGTTCGCCGCCCCGTTGGGTTGTGGGGCCGGATCGGCGGTCCCCGCAAAGGAGAAGTCTGACCGCCGTGCCGGACACGGAGTGGAATAGTGCCGCGGTCAAGAGAAGAAGGAATGTGGCTTTGAACGGGTACCCCAGCCGCCACCTGGAAATCTTGCGCCGGGCCGCGGCGACGGTTCCGACGGTGCTGACCATTGTCGGAGTCGTGGTGATTGCCGCGCTTTCCGGCGCGTTCACGGCCAGCGACGACCATGCTGCGGCGCCTCCTCCGGCCGCAGACAGAGCACAGGACGCACGGCCGATGGAGATGGCGCAGGCCGTCTTCGTGCGCCAGGACGTGATCTACCCGGACCGGGTCGTCACTGCCGCGCCGCGCATCGCCGGCGAACGGTGCGGCCTTGCCTGCGGCACCGTCGCGCCCGGCACGTCGAAGCCGCATGCCGTGAAGGAGCGCCACTGGTACCGCGCCACCGATGTGCCGCCGCTCGCGCCCACCGTGGCGTCGCCATGCGGGGTGTTCGATTGCGGCCATCGCTGATTCAATCGTGCAGCGGGCAGACTGGGTGTGTTGGCTTAAGGCGCGATTGAACTAGGTTGATGGGGCACCCGAAGGCGGAGACCCCATGCAGTACCTTCATACAATGGTCCGGATCACGGACATCGACGAATTGCTCGAGTTCTATTGCAACAAGCTCGGCCTGCGCGAAGTCCGGCGCGTGGACAGCGAACAGGGCCGTTACACGCTGGTTTTCCTGGCGGCGCCCGACGATTTTGGCCGCGCCCAGAGCGATGCGAAGGCCCCGCTCCTGGAGCTGACCTATAACTGGGACCCGGAGGATTATTCCGGCGGCCGCAACTTCGGCCACCTGGCCTTCCGCGTGGATGATATCTACGCGACGTGCCAGCGGCTGCTCGACCAGGGCGTGACCATCAACCGACCGCCGCGCGACGGGCGCATGGCGTTCGTGAAGTCTCCGGACAACATCTCGATCGAGCTTCTGCAGAACGGCGACAACCTGCCGCCGGCCGAGCCGTGGTCGTCGATGGAGAACACCGGCTCCTGGTAGGCGCTGGCCGACAGGCGCACGGCCACGGGGCCGGCGCCTGGATCTGAGCGCGGCCGGTCGGGTCCCGCGCCTTCGCGTCTTAGAAGTCCGTGGCGATGCCTTTGACTTCCCAGTCGCCGAAGCGAACGGGCTCTGGCCCGGGGCGGCCACCCTCTTCGCGCGGGGCGGGCGGTGCTTCGGCGGCCGCCTTGCGACGCGCGTCCGCCTCAGCGAGCGCACGCTTGGCGGCATCGGTCAGGGGTGGGCGTTGATCCGTCATCGGCAGTGACATCGCGCAAAACGCCACGGGATTTAATGGGGCATCGCGGCTCACGGTGGACCGCAGGCGCCGCCCGATGCCGTGCCGGGGTTCGGCAGGCACGCGATCCGATCCACCGGTCAGGATCGCCACCCTCATCGGGCGCGATCGGCGCCGCACCGCAGCAATCTACAGGAACGACTGCGGATCGATGTCGACCGCGCGGCGGACCGCGCCGTCGATGGGCACCGCGCCGAGCCATTCGGCCATGATCGACTGCAGCGGCGTGGAGCGCGGCGCGCGGACCAGCAGGCGGAACCGGTGCCGGCCGCGCAGGATGGAGAGCGGGGCCTCCGCCGGACCCAGCACCTCGACGCCATCCATCGGCGCGGTGCGGGCGAGGGCGACGGCGTGGGCATGCGCCTCCGCCCGGTCCGGCGCCGAGACGATCACCGACGCCAGACGCTGGAACGGCGGCAAGCCCCCGTCGCGCCGCACGTCGGTCTCCTCGCGGTAGAAGGCCTCGCCATCGCCCGACACCATCGCCCGGATCACCGGATGGTCGGGCGCGTGCGTCTGGAGAAGGGCGCGTCCGCCGGCGTGGACGCGTCCGGCCCGGCCCGTCACCTGCGTCAGCATCTGGAAGGTGCGCTCGGCGGCGCGCGGGTCGCCGTTCTCGAGCCCCAGGTCCGCGTCTACCACGGCCACGAACTGCAGGCGCGGGAAGGTGAACCCCTTCGCCACCAGCTGTGTGCCGACGATGATGTCACGCTCGCCCCGCTCCACACGGTCGAGCGCTTCGGCGAGCGCCTTGGGGCCGCCGCCGAGATCGGAGGACAGCACCTCGCAGCGCGCCGTCGGCCACAGCGACCGCGCCTCCTCCTCGACCCTCTCCACGCCCGGACCGCACGGCACCAGAGTGTCGGTCGCCTCGCAGCTGGGGCAGGCGTGGGGGCGCGGCTCCTCGTGCCCGCAATGGTGGCACATCAGCTGCGCGCGAAAGCGGTGGTGCACGAGCGAGGCGGCGCAGTTGGGGCAGTGGAAGCGATGGCCACAGCGCCGGCACACGGTGAGCGGTGCATAACCGCGGCGGTTGAGGAACAGGAGCGCCTGCTCGCCGGCCTCCAGCGCCTCGGTCACGGCCCGGCGCACCGGTGGCGACAGCCATTCGCCCCGTGGCGGCGCGCTTCGGCGCAGATCCACCGACTGGATGGTCGGCAGCGCGGTGCCGCTGTGGCGCGAGGGCAGCGTGACGCGCCGATAGCGTCCTTGCTCGGCGTTGATGCGGCTCTCCACCGACGGTGTCGCCGAGGCTAGCACCACCGGGATATCGGCCGCCCGGGCGCGCGCCACAGCCATGTCGCGCGCGTTGTAGATGACGCCGTCCTCCTGCTTGAACGAGGAATCGTGCTCCTCGTCCACGACGATGACGCCGAGGTCGGCGAACGGCAGGAAGAGCGCCGAGCGTGCGCCCACCACGATTTGCGCCTCGCCCCGCGCCGCCGCGCGCCAAAGTGCCACGCGGGCGGCGGGCGGACGCTCGGAGTGCCACTCCTCCGGCGCCTCGCCGAAGCGGCGCGTGAGGCGGGCCGTCACCATCGGGGTGAGTGCGATCTCCGGCATCAGGACGAGCGCCTGACGGCCGGCTTCGAGCGCCGCGGCGATCGCCTCGAAGTAGACCTCGGTCTTGCCGGAGCCGGTGACCCCCTCCAGCAGCGACACGTGGAACCCGCTCTCGCACAGTTCGCGTGCGGCCTCCGCCTGGTCGGGCGAGAGATCGGTGGGGGCGGGGGCCGGCTGCGGGCGCGGCGGGGCGTCGACCGCCACCTCCGCCAGCACGCCCGCCTTGATGAGCCCCGTGATCACCGCCGGCGACGCGGCCGAGGCGGCAGTGAGGTCGCGCCGCGAGAGAGGGCCACCGACCAGCGCGTCGCGCACGGCGGTGCGGGCGGGGGTCCAGCGCTCGGGCTCGGTGCCGGTGAGCGTGAGGGCGGTGCGCGGCGGCGGGTCGGCGAGGCCCTCGCCATTGCGCAGCACCATTTTCAGGACGGCGCCGCGCTCGCTCATCGTGTATCGGGCGACGAAGTCGACGAAGGCGCGCAGTTCCCGGCGCAGGCGCACGCGGCTGGCGAGACCCTTGATGGGCTTCAGACGGGCGGCATCGATGCTCTCGTCGGGCGGATCGTCCCACACCACGCCGATGACCGTGCGCGCACCGAGCGGCACGGCGACGACATCGCCCGGGGCGACGGGCGCGGTTGCAACATAGGTCAGCAGACCGAGGCGGTGGGGGAGCAGCACGGAGAGACGCGCGGCTGTCATTGCGGGCGCGATCCTGTAGGAGAGGCGTCACAAGTGCACTGGGAGGAGCGCAGATGCAATTCTTTGTCGACACGGCCGACGTGGACGAGATCAAGACCCTGGCCGAGACGGGCATGCTGGACGGCGTGACGACCAACCCCTCGCTGATCATGAAGGCGGGGCGACCGATGGCGGAGGTGATCGCCGAAATCTGCCGGATCGTGGACGGCCCGGTGAGCGCCGAGGTCACGGCGATCGAGAAGGACCAGATGATCGCCGAGGGGCGCAAGCTGGCCGAGATCGCGCCGAACATCGCCATCAAGCTGCCGCTGACCTGGGACGGGCTGAAAGCCTGCCGCGCACTGACGGCGGACGGGCACATGGTGAACGTGACCCTCTGCTTCTCCTCGGCGCAGGCGCTGCTGGCGGCGAAGGCGGGGGCGACGTTCATCTCCCCCTTCATCGGCCGGCTCGACGACCTGGGCCTCGACGGCATGAAGCTGATCGAGGAAATCCGGGCGATCTACGACAACTACGACGACCTCTCCACCGAGATCCTGGCCGCCTCCATCCGCACCACGAACCATGTGCAGCAGGCGGCGATCGCGGGGGCGGACGTGGCGACGATCCCGCCGTCGATCCTGTCGAAGCTGATCCACCACCCGCTGACGGACAAAGGCCTCGAGCAGTTTCTGGCGGACTGGAAGGCGACGGGTCAGTCGATCCTGTAGCGCCTCGTCCGACCGGATCGGGAGCCGGCGCGGAGCATACGCGAATGGGTGAGGGAGCGTTGGCGGACCGGGTGTTGGATCCCGGTGTCGCCGGCCGTCATCGCGAGTTGCGTGGTCCGGCCGGATGGGTCTCGGCGACTGGCTGGCGGTGCGCGGGAGGGTCTCATGGGCTCGGGGCTGATCGGCGATCTCGGCCTATCGCTGCCCGTCGAGTGGCGTCACCGGCGCGGGTGGTGCGGGAGAGACCGCCTCACTGATGTCGGCGGGGGCCGGTTCGCTCGGGTGACGGAACCCGGCAGGTCTGTCTTTTTGAAGGTTATGCTTCTTTGGCGGCTGAGGCGCGCATAGGCGCGCTGTTCCGTCGGGCCGGTGGGACAGGGGGCGGTCGGCTCTCGTGGTGGTTGCACACCTCGCGGAAGAGGCGTCTGGACGGCTCGCTGTGCGTCTTGCGGTGGCGACGGACGGGCAGTTCCGCGCCATTGCCGTTGGCCCTCGCCCTGGGGGCGACGCCCTTCCCATGGGGCCACCCCTCGGAAACACGGTCCGTGACCGATGTCAGTCGAACGGGACGGGCAGGGCCCATTCGACGGCTACAGGGATCGGGTGGGATTCCATGCAGAATTCGTTCGTTCGTCGTCTTGTCCACGAAGGTGCGGCGGAGATCGCCGAGGCTCGGTGCGGACGTCAGCCGCCGGGGCCACCGGTGCTACGCGTGCATTGCCAGCGGACGATTGGCGGCGGCGGGGCGCTCCGGCAGGATCGTGATGCGCTGGCCGAGCCAGTCGCCGATGATGTCGAGCGCTTCCGGGCGGACCCGGATCAGGCGGCGCTGACGATCGATGCGGCGTTCGACGAGCCCTGCGGTCTCCAAAACGCGAAGATGGCGCGAGATGGCGGGCGGGGTCACGCTGAATGGTGCAGCGATGGCGCCGACGGGCAATTCGCCGTCGTCGAGCAAGCGATTGACGATCGCGAAACGGGTCTCGTCAGAAAGGGCGGCGAAAACAGCCAGCAGGTCAGTATTGCCAGACATTGACACTTCATCCTCGCGTCATGGTTGCGGTATGCACGTTTTAGTATAGGTTCCGTTGCGGTGCAATGGGGTCGAACCACTTTTGATTGTTTTCCAGATAGCTTGATTGAGGTCAAGTTTCAATGGTTCGTTGAGCCATGGCCGTCGGGCATGCGAGAGCCGCGCATTTTAAAGTGTACTAAATCCGACCGCGAACCAAAAAAAAGCCGGCCCTAGGGCCGGCTTTTCCGTACGATTTTCTGGGGTTCAGGGGATGCGGCACGTGTGCCGGTACCCGTCGTACCCCAAATACGTGCCATCGCTCGCGCGGAACGAATTGTACTTAAGGTCGCACTGGCGGTACCACTCTGCCGAGTAGGGGGCCACCCCGTAGCTCGGCTCCTGAACGACGACAGTCCGGTTCGAGTTCGACAGTGCACTGCCAGCGATGAGACCGGCGGTACCGGCAATCAGAGCGCCAGCCAGAACAGCGCCGGAATTGTCGTAATAGTAGTCGCCGCGCCGGTGGTACCAGCGATTGTTGCGGTAGACCCGGTTCGGCCGGTTGGCGAGGTTGCGATTGCGCTGACGCAGGTTGCGGTTGTTGTGGCGCAATGCCCTGTTGCGACGTTCCAGCGCACGGCGGTTCTGGGCCACCTGGACGCCGTCATCGCTCAGTGTTGCCGCCGCTGTGGTCACGGGGGCGGCCAGCGCCGGCAAGGTCGTCGGCGCAGCCGGGCCATTAGGCGCTGCGGCGGCCATGACTCCGGTCGGAGCCAACATCGCCATTGCGGCGCAAAGCCCTGCAACGGCGCCGGTGCGTTGTATCTTCTGCAGGATCATCCGACTCCCTCCTGAGTGAACATCCGGGTCGGTCAACAAAACCGAGCCGGCTTTCCATGCATAGACCGTAGTCCGAACGTCCTGAACGCGTGTTGAACGATTTCGGATACCATCAATGAACGGCGGACACAGAGGTTCACTTAAACGTCGAGATTTTCCACTTGCAGGGCATTGTCCTGAATGAATTCGCGCCGTGGGTCGACCGCATCACCCATCAGACGCGTGAACACACCGTCCGCGTCATCCGCCTCCGAGATGCGCACCTGGAGGAGCGTGCGGGCATTCGGGTCGAGGGTCGTCTCCCAGAGCTGATCGGCGTTCATCTCGCCCAGACCCTTATAACGCTGGATCGAAATGCCGCGGCGCCCAGCGGCGAACACGTTCTCGGCCAAGGCGGTCGGCCCGTGGATCACGAATTCCTTTTCCTTGCGACGCAAGGTCGCGGTGCCGCCGTAGATCTCCTGAAGGTGCGACCCGTAGGCCGCGAGGCGCTTGGCGTCGGTGGACGCGTGGAACGCACTGTCGACCTGGGCGAACTCCTTCACCCCGCGAACGGTTCGCTCGAAGGCGACGCCGCCGTCTTCGGTCGGGATGCCGGTCCAGCCCGCCTCGTAATCCTCGGCGATTGCGTCGAGCCGCTCGGCCACGCGCTGGGCGATGGAGCCGGCGCGCTCCGGGTCCGCGAGCGCCTCGGCGTCGAGCGCGCCGGAGATCGCCGCCTGCTCCACCACGGAGCGGCTGTAGCGCGAGTGCATCCCCGCCAGCAGGTGCGAGACCGCCCGTGCCTTGATCACCACGTTGGCCAGGTCGTTGCCGGTCACCACTTCGCCGGTTGAGAGCGTGAGGCTGGTCTCTTCCAGGCCCGAGGCGGTGAGGTAGTCCTCGAGCGCGGCATCGTCGTGCAGATACTGCTCCGACTGGCCGCGGCGGACCTTGTAGAGCGGCGGCTGGGCAATGAAGAGGTGCCCGCGCTCGATCAGCTCCGGCATCTGCCGGTAGAAGAAGGTGAGAAGCAGCGTGCGGATGTGGGCGCCGTCGACGTCGGCATCCGTCATGATGATGATCTTGTGGTAGCGCAGCTTCTCGGGGTTGAACTCGTCCTTGCCGATGCCGGTGCCCAGCGCGGTGATCAAGGTGCCGATTTCGTTCGACGACAGCATCCGGTCGAACCGCGCGCGCTCCACGTTGAGGATCTTGCCGCGCAGCGGCAGCACCGCCTGGTTGCCCCGGTGGCGGCCCTGCTTGGCCGAGCCGCCGGCCGAAGTCACCCTCGACGAGGAAGAGCTCGGACTTGGACGGATCGCGCTCCTGACAGTCGGCGAGCTTGCCCGGCAGCGAGGCGATGTCGAGCGCGCCCTTGCGCCGGGTCAGCTCGCGCGCCTTGCGGGCGGCCTCACGCGCGGACGCGGCCTCGATCACCTTGGCGACGATCACCTTGGCTTCGGCCTGGTGCTCCTCCAGCCAGGTGGAGAGGCCCGCGTTGACGAGGCTCTCGACCACCGGCCGGACTTCGGACGAGACCAGCTTGTCCTTGGTCTGGGAGGAGAACTTC
Organism: uncultured Alphaproteobacteria bacterium; assembly: GCA_963771975.1. Classification (GTDB taxonomy): domain Bacteria; phylum Pseudomonadota; class Alphaproteobacteria; order Rhizobiales; family Amorphaceae; genus Acuticoccus. The sequence goes on from CAVYVL010000008.1 coordinate 105,208, forward strand.
GGATCCGGCACCTTCACCGAGAGGACGCAGGTCAGCCCCTCGCGGCAGTCGTCGCCGGTCGGCGTGACCTTCTCCCGCTTGGTGGCGCCGGCGCGCTCCGCATAGGACGTGATCTGCCGGGTCAGCGCCGCGCGGAAGCCGGCGAGGTGGGTGCCGCCGTCGCGCTGGGGGATGTTGTTGGTGAAGCAGAGCACGTTCTCGTGGTAGGTGTCGTTCCACCACATCGCCACCTCGACGGTGACGCCGTCGCGCTCGTCCATGAACGTCACCGGCTTGTCGATGAGCGCCGTCTTCTGCCGGTCGAGCCAGACGACGAAGGCTTCCAGGCCGCCGTCGTAGAGCATGACCTCCTCGCGGCTCTCGACGCCGCGGTCGTCGACGAGCCGGATCGTCACGCCGGAGTTGAGGAAGGCGAGCTCGCGCAGGCGCTTCTCCAGGGTCGCGAAGTCGAACTCCACCTGCGTGAAGGTGCCGGTGGAGGGCAGGAACCGCACCTCGGTGCCGTGCTGGCCGCCGGCGTCCCCCACCACCGCGAGCGGCGACTCGGCGACGCCGTCGTGGAAGCGCATCCAATGCTTCTTGCCAGCGCGCCAGATGGTGAGATCCAGCTCCGACGACAGGGCGTTCACCACCGACACGCCCACGCCGTGCAGACCGCCGGAGACCTTGTAGGAGTTCTGGTCGAATTTCCCGCCCGCGTGCAGCTGGGTCATGATGACCTCGGCCGCGGAGACGCCTTCGCCCTCGTGCATATCGGTCGGAATACCGCGCCCGTTGTCGCGCACCGTCACCGAGCCGTCGGCGTTGAGCATTACCGTCACGGCATCGTTGTAGCCGGCCAGCGCCTCGTCGATGGCGTTGTCGACGACCTCGTAGACCATGTGGTGGAGGCCCGACCCGTCGTCGGTATCGCCGATGTACATGCCGGGGCGTTTGCGAACGGCTTCAAGGCCTTTCAGGACCTTGATGGAACCCGCGCCGTACTCGTCTGAAGGCTGGGCAGAAGGGGCGTCTTGCATGCTGATCCGAAGAACTGCCGTGCGCCGCCACGAGGGGCGCACACACTCACCGAAGGGAACACTCTATATATAGGGCCATCCCCCGGTTTGAAAGGTGAGGCGTGCGCGAACGGGCTGCCATCCCCTGTTGCGATCGCGCGCCGACACTAGGCTATGACAGTGAAGAAGCAGACGGGGAGAGGCAGTGTGCTCGATAGGTTAAGGCAGTTCGTGGAGCTGAAGGTGCTGGGGGTGGCGCTGCTCGTCGGCGCGTGTCTCTGGGCGTTCTTCGGGTTGGTGGACGAGGTGCTGGAGGGGGAGACCCACGCCTTCGACTCCGCGCTCCTTCTGGCGCTGCGCAATCCGGACGATCTCTCCGATCCGATCGGCGGCGTGGCGGTGGAGGAGATGGCCCGCGACATCACCGCATTCGGCGGGTTCACCGTGGTCACGGCGGTGACCATCGCGGTGTGCGGGCTGCTGTGGCTGATGGGCAAGGGGCGGACGATGTTCTTCGTCGCCGCGGCGGTGATCGGCGGCACGCTGCTCTCCACCGGCTTCAAGCAGCTCTTCGACCGGCCGCGCCCCGACCTCGTCCCCCACGAGATGCTGGTCCACTCCGCGAGCTTCCCCAGTGGCCACACGATGCTGGCCGCCGTCACCTACCTGACCCTCGCCACCATCTTCGCCAGCGTGGAGACGCGGCGGGCGGTCAAGATCTACGTCATCGCTCTCGCCGTGCTGGTGACGATCGCGGTGGGCAGTCAGCCGGGTCTATCTCGGCGTCCACTGGCCCACCGACGTTGCCGCCGGATGGACCCTCGGCGCCGCTTGGGCGCTGGGCTGCTGGGCGGTCGCGCGCTGGCTGCAGTATCGCGGCGGTCTGGAGCCCGCCCCGCCCGAAGAGGCTGAGGCCGGCGGGCCGAGAGGGGCCGGGGCTCGCCCGGCCGGCTCTCGCGACTACCCCTCGGCGTCGGCCTCGGCGGCGCCGCGCACGGTCGCCAGCGCCTCGGGCGTGTCGGCGTCGAGACCGCCGGCCCGGCCGATTTCCACCATCGTCACGTTGTCCTCGTAGCGCGAGAGCAGGGCGCGGCCGCCGGCGTCTCCCTCGGTCGCCTTCAGCTCCGGGAACAGGCGCCGGGACCAGGCGACCGGGTTGCCGCGGGCGCCCTCCGCCGTCGCCACCGCAACCAGGGTGTCTGGCTCCGACAGTGCGCCCAGCACCTTGTCGCAGTCCTGCGGCCGCACCAGCGGCATGTCGCCCAGCAGGATGAGCGCGGCCTCCACGTCGTCCGGCAATGCCGACAGGCCCGCCCGCAGCGACGTCGACAGCCCGTCGGCATAGAGCGCGTTGTGGGCGTAGGTGACGTCGAGCCCCGCGAGCGCCGCCTCGACACGCTCCGGCTCGTGCCCGGTGACCACCACGACCACGCCGGCGCGTGAGGCGAGGGCGGCTTCGGCCACGCGACGCACCATCGGTTGTCCGCCGACCTCGGCGACCAGCTTGTTGGAGCCCATACGCGAGGAGCGGCCGGCGGCGAGCACCACCGCGGCGGTCTTCCCCGCCTTGCCGCGCCCGCGGCGGGGGTGCGGTCGTGCCGCCGTTTCCATCAATAGCCCTCCGACGCCCATGCCGGCGATCGCCTCGCCCGTGACCTCGATCCCGGCGAGCAGCCGGTCGAGCACCCAGTCGAACCCGTTTTCCTTCGGCGAACGGGCGCACCCCGGCGCGCCGATCACCGGCTTGCCGTCTACCTCCCCCAGCACCAGGAGGTTGCCGGGGTCCACCGGCATGCCGAACCGCTCGACACGTCCGCCCGCCCGCCGGATCGCCTCCGGGATCACGTCGTCCTCGTCCACCACGGCGGAGGCGGCGAACACCACCGCCAGCTCGGTGTCGGCGAGGGCCTCGCGGAGCGCCTTGGCGAGTGCGGCCGGTTCGTGCGCCACGCGCGGGTCGCGGGTGATCTCGGCGCCGGTGTCGGCAAGACGGCCGGCGAAGGTGCGCAGGGTCTTGTCGACGACGCTGGCCTTCAGTGTCGGGAGCATGGTCGAGAGAGCCGCCACACGCCGGATCGTCCACGGCGCCACCTGAGGATCGGCCGCGGCACATGGCCGAGCGCCGCGTCGAGGCTTGCCCGCCGCACGGCGAAGGGGATGATCTTCACCGTCCCCACCATCCGCCCGGCGGCGACGCGCTTGTAGGCGTGAAGTGTCGCGAGCGTCAGCCCCGGGTCGACCGCGTTGAGGGCGTTCACCGACGCGGCGTCAACCTCGACGAGCCCGTCCACCTCGGCGAACATGTTGGCGCGGCCGGTGTCGGCCTTGTCGACCCGCACGCCCGCGCCGCCGACCTGCTGCGCCAGCGCCGCGGCGGCCACGTCCTCGTGGACATCGTCGGCCCCCAGCCGGGCCACCGTGACTTCGCTGAGGCCGGAGGCGGCCAGCGCTTCGATGTCGACGGCCGTCAGGTGATGGCCCTTCTTCAGGACGCGGTCGGCCAGCCGCTGCGAGTGGGCGAGGATCGCGCCACTCGCTTCGCCGACCGGCACCGGACCGAACCTCACGCCGCCTTGCGCTCCGGCGCCGCCTTGGTCTCGGCCCCGCGCAGCGCGGCGATCACCTCGGCCAGCACCGAGACCGCGATCTCCGGCGGCGATGCGGCGCCGATGGCGAGCCCGATGGGGGCATGGATCCGGCCGATCGCCTCACTGGAGAAGCCCGCCTCGGTCAGCCGGTCGACGCGCTTGCCGTGGGTCTTCCGGCTGCCGAGGGCGCCGATGTAGAAGCAGTCCGCCTTGAGGGCCGCGATGAGGGCCGGATCGTCGATCTTCGGGTCGTGGGTGAGGGTGGTGACGGCGGTCTCGGCGTCGAGCTTCAGGAGCGCCTCGTCCGGCCATTCGGAGATGAGGTTGAAGCCGCCGAAGCGCTCGTCGGTGGCGAATGCGCCGCGAGGGTCGACGATCGTCACCTCGAAGCCGACCGCCTCGGCCATCGGCGCCAGGGTCTGGGTGACGTGCACCGCGCCGATCACCATCAGGCGCGGCGGCGGGCGGTGGATGCGCACGAACACACCGGCCTCCGTCTCGCGCCCGGACTTGCCGGAGGCAAAACGCGCGGCGAGGACGCCGGCGAGCGGGTCCTGCGGCGCGTCCTCGGCGAAGACGACGCGGCTCGGCGCACCGTCCAGCGGCGTCACCACCGCGCACAGCCGCCGCTCGGCGCGTGCGGCGTTGACGGCCTCGAGATCAGAGAGCTTCACGCGTTCGTCTCCAGCGGCTCGACGTAGATGCGGATGGTGCCGCCGCAGGAGAGGCCCACCTCCCATGCCGTCTCGTCCGCGACGCCGAACTCCAGCAGCTGGGGCGGCGCCCCGGCCGCGATGTCGACCGCCTCGGCGATCACCGCGCCTTCCACGCAGCCGCCCGAGACGGAGCCTTCGAACGCGCCCGCTCCGTCGATCACCAGGTGGCTGCCGACGGGGCGGGGCGCGGAGCCCCAGGTGTCCACCACCGTCGCCAAGGCGACGCGACGGCCTTCGCGCGCCCAGCGCACGGCCACGTCCAAGGGGTCCTCGGTCATTGGCGATTTTCCTTCACCTGTCGCAACCGACAAGGCATATGGCGGTTATCGTACTGCAGCCGCATCATTTCAAACGCTCGGGCACCCATGGCGCAGGATACCACGGAAGATCTCGTCTCTCTCATCGACCGGATCAAGGACAATACGGAGGGCGACGACGTCTCGGTCGATCAGCTTGTCGAGGCGGTGGGACGCCGCACCTTCGGCCCGTTGTTCATCGTGACATCGCTGATCGCGATCCTACCCACCGGAATGATCCCCGGCATGAGCATCCTCACCGGCACGATCATGCTCATCCTGTCGACCCAGCTGCTGTTCGGTTCGAGCCGCGTGTGGATGCCCAATTTCATCGGCAAGCGGACGATGCCGCGCGAGAAGCTTGTCTCGTCGCTGGACAAGATGCGCCCGCGCGCCGAGCGCATCAGCCGCTACATCGGCCCCCGCATGAGCTTCTTCCTGCACCCGCCGTTCCTGCAGATGGTGGCTGTGGCGGGGATACTCGTCTCACTGTCGATGTATCCTCTGGCGGTGGTGCCGTTCGGGGCGTTTCCGGCCGGCCTGTCGTTGCTGGTGATCGGGCTCGGCCTTTCGGTGCGGGATGGGCTGCTCATCGCCGTGGGCATCGCGGTCGGCGCAATCGGCCTCGCCGTCGCCTACACCGCCTTGCCGTTCTAGCGCGTCGGACCGCTAACCGCCGCCGCTGCTTGTGCCCGCGCTCGCCGCAGCGCGCGCCCGCTTGGTGAGGGTGACGAGCGCCATCCGCAGCGCGTGGCTCTCGCCGACCGGCGTGTCGTACTCCACCCGCGCGGCGATCTCTCCGGCGCGAAGCGGCGCGCCGCCCCCGGTGGCCAGCACCATGTCGATGCCGAGCGGATCGACGCCGACGGCGCGCCACTCGCCCTCCGGCGCCTCACCCAGCACCTCGGCGATCACCTTCAAGGCGTCGAGGTGGTCCTCGTTCATGTGCTCGCAGGCGCCGGCGTCCATGGCGGTGATGGCCGCCGCGCCCTCGGCCGGCGCCAGAAGGTCGTCCGGCGCAAGGTCGCGGATGCGACCGAAACCGGCGACCAGATGCGGCGGTCTCGGGCTTCATGCGCCAGAACGCGAAGTCCGCGAAATCGACATACATTGTGGCGTCGGGGTGGCGGCGAAGGAAGCGATCCCGGGCCGCTGCGATATCCTCCACCGGCTCCAGCGCGCCCACCACCGTCAATCGGCTGCGCGTGTTCGTGTCCCCGTAGACGTCCGCGCTGACGAATAGAAGTGAGGCGCGGCGATCTCGTGCTATGTTCTGTGTGTGAACAGCGAGGGTCGACAGAAGCATGATCGGAGAGCCGTCGACGAGTGTCGCGGTCGCGACGTGGGACGCATGCGGGGCTCCCGAGGGGGTCAAAGTCGCAAGGGCGCCATCACGGCAACAGTGTAACAAAGTTCGCGCCATGCGTGCAGCGGGGAACGGTTCGGTCATCGGCTCGGGTCGCCATTGGTTAGGGTTTCGCAATTCGTGCTCGATCGCCAGCGGGTCACACCAATGTTGCCACAATTCCCTCGCAAGTTGCGTTCAGCGTGAATGGGCCCGCATCTTGGCATGGAAGAGTTCGGTTTAGTATGACGCAGATCGCCCTGATCGACGACGATAGAAACATCCTCACCAGCGTGTCTATCGCGTTGGAAAGTGAGGGGTTTGATGTGACCACCTACACCGACGGCGCAACCGGTCTCGACGGTCTGACCAAGGCCCCGCCGGACCTTGCCGTCCTCGACGTCAAGATGCCGCGGCTCGACGGGCTGGAGCTCCTGCGCTGCCTGCGCCGCGAATCTGATCTTCCGGTCATAATTTTGACCTCGAAAGACGACGAAATCGACGAATTGTTCGGCCTGCGCATGGGGGCCGACGACTTCATCACCAAGCCGTTCTCGCAGCGCCTGTTGGTGGAGCGGATCCGCGCGGTCCTGCGCCGCTCCAGCGCCATGCGCAGCGATGCCGACCGGGCGGCCCACACCATCCTGGAGCGCGGCCCGCTGGTGATGGACACCGAGCGTCACACCACCACGTGGCGCGGCAGGGCCATCGTCCTCACCGTCACCGAGTTCATGATCCTCCTGGCGCTCGCGCAACGCCCCGGCGTGGTGAAGAGCCGCAACGCCCTCATGGATGCGGCCTACGGTGACCACGTCTATGTCGACGACCGCACCATCGACAGTCACATCAAGCGGCTGCGCAAGAAATTCCGCCACGTCGACGACCACTTCGACCGGATCGAGACCCTCTACGGCGCCGGCTACCGTTTGAAGGACGAGTAGCGCAAGATACGCCGGCGATTCGAGGCGAGCGTCGGTCGCAGTCGCAACCGAGGATTCGATGAACGTCAGCGAGAGGTTCAGCAACGTCGGGCAGGAGGTCTTCTCCGCGCCCAAGGCGCGCTTCTTCTCGTTGAGAGCGATCGGCGCGACCCGGCTGGCTCTCAAGGTCGCCATCCTTAAGGTCATCGGCCTGACGATCCTGCTGTTCGTGACGCTGAACCACGCCGACGTGTCCCGCAATATCGCTGGCGCCGTTCTCGACGGCCTCCTCGTCGAGACCGACAGCGTGATGACCACCATCGACGGTGTCTCGGCCAGCCTCTCCCCCGTCCTCACCGACTTTACGCCGCGCGATGCCGACGGGGCTCCGCGGCCGACGCCGGCCGCGCTCGACCTCGACGCGTTCCTGGCCGGCACGCTCCAGGGAGCTCCGTCCCGCGCCCAGCTCTTCGGCATCAACGGCGTGCTCTTGGGTGACAGCGCCCGTGTCGAGCGCATCAACGACGACCCGGGCTCCGCCGCGACCCTCGGTGCCATTCAAGAGCCGGCGTCGGATTTCGCCACGCAGTGGCGCGACCTTTTCAGCGGCACCTCCTCGCGCAGCGTCACGCCGAGCAGCCAGGCGCCGCTGCGCGAGGTGCTGTCTGCCCTCGGCGGCGTCAAGACAGTGCGCCACGGCGAGCGGGCCGACGGTGACGCGGTGGTGGCGGTTGCCGCACCGGTCCTCGCCCAGGATGGGCGCGTCGTCGGTGCGCTGCGTCTCGTCAGCGGGCCAAGGCAGATCGTCGGACCGGTCCGCGAGCAGGAGGCGGCCATCATTCGCGGCTTCATTATCGCCGCACTCGTCGCCATCATCATGTCGTTGGTGCTCGCGACCACGATCTCGCGTCCGTTGACCCGGCTGGCGCGCGCCGCGGAGAGCATCAAGCGCGGCAGCGTGAACACGCCCATCCCGGCGCTGAACCAGCCCGGCGAGATCGGCGACCTGTCGCGCGTCCTGCACGAGATGACGCTCGCCCTCTACACGCGGATCGACGCCATCGACGCGTTCGCCGCCGAGGTGGCGCACGAGCTGAAGAACCCGCTCACCTCGCTGCGCGGCGCCGTCGAGGTGCTGCCACGCGCCAAGACCGAGGCGTCGCGCGATCGCCTGCTCGAGATCATCGCCCATGACGTCAACCGGCTCGACCGCCTGATCAGCGACATCTCGGCCGCCTCCAAGCTGGATGCAGAGCTGAACCGCTACCGCTTCGAGCTCGTGGACATGCACCAGCTCTTGCGCACCATCGTCGACACCCAGAACGAGCTCGCCGCGATGCAGGGCATGACGGTGAAGCTGAACTGGGCCTGCGAGGGCTTCGACGTGTTCGTGAAAGGCAACGATATCCGATTGGGGCAGGTGTTCACCAACCTCATCGAGAACGCACGCTCGTTTTCGCCTGAGGGCGGCACCGTCGTCGTCACGGCCCGCCGTTTCTCCGACTTTGCCGAGCTGGTGGTGGAGGACCAGGGGCCCGGCATCGAGGAGGCCGCAATCGAGCGGATTTTCGAGCGCTTTTATACCGATCGTCCGTCGGACAAGGGGTTCGGCAACAACTCCGGCCTCGGCCTCGCGATCTGCCGCCAGATCGTCGAGGCGCACGGGGGTGAGATCTTCGCCGAGAACCGCTATCAGACGACGCTGAGCCCGGGCCGGGTGCCGGACGGGGCGCGCTTCACCGTGCGCCTTCCGATCGTGACGTGAGGGGGGCGGTCCGCCGTTGATGCCCACCACGCACGCCAGCGTCGTCGCGTTGGATGATCATGGCGTCCTCATCCGCGGCCCGTCCGGCGCCGGCAAGTCGACGCTGGCCCGTGCCCTCGTCGCGCACTTTGTCGCACGCGGCCGGTTCGCTCGCCTCGTCGCGGACGATCAGGTGGCGCTTGAGCCCTATGGCTGTCGGCTCGTCGCACGGGTGCCCGCCCGGATCGCCGGGCTCGTCGAAGTGCGCGAGGTGGGTATCATCCCGGTCCGCCACCTCCCCGCCGTGCGTCTCAGCCTCGTCGTGACGCTGGCGGATGACGCGCCGCGCTTTCCGGAGGAGGACGACGGCAGGTTGCTGCTTTCCGGCGTCGAGCTGCGTTCACTGTGCCTTTCCCACCATAGCATGTCGGCATCCGTGCTCGCCGTGGCGGCCGTTCTCGGGTCGGACGGGTTGACGACGGCGCCACCGCCGACACAACGTCCGCCGTTGTAGAAGACCTTGCGGCGCGTGTGGTGCCGGAGGAGGGGGCGTCTTGATCGGATTGGTGCTCGTCACTCACGGACGGTTGGCCCAGGAACTGCGTTCGGCGCTGGAACATGTCGTCGGCGCTCAGGAAGCGGTCGAGCCCATCTCGATCGAGCCGGACGACGACATCGAGCAGCGCCGAGCCGACATCGTCGACGCGGTCAGTCGCGTCGATCGCGGCCACGGCGTCGTGATCTTGACCGACATGTTCGGCGGCACGCCGTCGAACCTTGCCATATCGGTTATGCCACAAGGCAAGATAGAGGTGATCGCCGGTGTCAATCTCCCGATGCTGGTCAAGCTCTCCTCCGCGCGGGCGACGATGCCGCTCACCGAGGCGGTCGCCGCCGCCAAGGACGCCGGGATCAAGTACATCAGCGTCGCCTCCCACGTCCTGTCAGGCAAATGAGTGAGGCGGACGGTTCGGCGTTCAAGCCACAGGGCGGGACCCGGGAACTGTCCCTGACACTGGTCAACCGGCGAGGCCTCCATGCCCGCGCGGCAGCGAAATTCGTGCGCGAATTGGAGTTCTTCCGGGTCGACGTCGCAGTTTCGCGCGACGGTCAAACGGTAGACGGCCGATCGATCATGGGCCTCTTGATGCTGGGTGTGCCGTGTGGTCAGTCGATCACGCTCACCATCACGGGGCCGGAGGCAGACGCCGCCGCTGCGTCGCTGACCACCCTCGTCGAGGACGGGTTCGGGAGCGGGACTGATCGTCCCGGCGCTCGCCGCGCGCCGGCCGTGTGGCCGGGCAAGCGCCGCAACAGCCATTTCTCGTTTCCTGTCGCTCCTTGCAATACGTACGAGGCTTTCATGCCGGTCTCCGGGACCTCACTGCGAACCGAGCGGGGATTCCGCAAGATCTTCGTCCTCAATATCGTGGCCGGTCTGATCATCGCTGTGACGTTCGGTTTCGGCGCCTACAAGGCCGCGATCCGTCTCGACAGCGGCCTGTCCGAGATCTTGACGATCGGCGCGAAGCGGTGGGTCGCCCCCATAAGCGAGTCCGCGTTCATCGACGTTGCGTTGCGTGGCGAGGAGCCGCCCGCGGCCCATGTCGGTCCAGTCCTCGAGGCCTTCCGCGACCATGGTGTCGACCGGGTCCGCATCTATGGCGCGGACGGCAAGGTCGCTTGGAGCGCGCGAGACGACGGCACGGCAGAACCGCTGCCCGCGGCGGCGCTGGCAAAGCTCCAAGCCGGAAAATGGTCGACGAACATCTACCCGGTGCCGCAGGAAGGCGCCGCGCCGCCGCTGCACTACGCGGACCTGCTGCTGCCCATTCGGCGCGACGGACGGACCGTCGGCGCGATCAGCATGCGCATCCACGTCACGCAGTCGCGCGCCTACCATCGCAGCATCGTCCTCGCGGCGCTCTTCGGCTTCGCGCTGCTCGGGCTGGTGGGCCTGGTGGCGACCGGCGCCAACGCCTTCCTCATCGCCCGCCAGCGGCACGATTTGGACCAGATCTATCACCTGGCCCACCACGACGCGTTGACCGGGGTGCCCAACCGCAATCGTTTCCTGGCATCGCTCGACCGGGCGATGGCGACGCTGAAGTCGCGCGACGGCGGCGTGGCGCTCCACATCGTCGACGTCGATGGGTTCAAGGCGGTGAACGACTTGCTCGGCCATGACGCGGGTGACAAGCTCCTGCGTATCGTCGCCGCGCGGCTTGCCGACTGCGTGGGCGAGGGCGATGTGGTCGCCCGCCTCGGGGGTGACGAGTTCGCCGTCGTTCAACGCCACGCGACGCGCCAGCGCGCCATCGACCTCGCCGAGCGGATGCTGGAGGCGGCGCGCGCCATCCGCGACCTCGACAGCGTGCCGGTGAGCGTCTCGCTCAGCATCGGCGTCGCCCTCGCACCCGAGCATGCCACCCTCGTTCCGAGCTGCAGAAGTGCGCGGACGCCGCGGTCTACCGGGCCAAGAGCGCGGGCCGCAATCAGTGGGTCGTCTTCGAGGTGGGCATGGATGGCGAGCTGAAGACCCGCAACACGCTGCGAGTGATGCTCCGCCACGCGCTGGAGACGGACGCGTTCGAGCTGCACTACCAGCCGATCCACGAGGCGGAGAGCGGCGCGCTCCTCGGCTTCGAGGCGCTCCTGCGCCTGCATGACGGCGACGGCGGCATGATCTCACCCGCCAAGTTCATCCCCATCGCCGAAGACATGGGCCTCACCCCGCGGCTCGGCCAATGGGTGCTGAACGAGGCCTGCCGCACCGCCTCGCAGTGGCCGGCGGATCTTTCGATCGCCGTGAACCTCTCCGTCCAGCAGTTCCGCGAGGATCTGGTGACCGTGGTGGAAAGCGCGCTCGCCCTCTCCGGCCTGGCGGCGAGCCGGCTCGAGCTGGAGATCACCGAGTTGCTCTTCATCGCCGAGCCGGACAGCGTGACCGAGCAGCTGCATCGCCTGAAGGCCCTCGGCGTGCGCGTGGTCATGGACGACTTCGGGACCGGCTATTCCAGCCTCAGCTATCTCTGGAAGTTCCCGTTCGACAAGCTCAAGGTGGACCGCTCCTGCTTCATGTCGCTCGATCAGTCGGAAAATGTCGGCGAGGTGCTGCGCACGATCAGCGCCATGAGCGGGGCGATGAACCTGCGCGTGGTCGCCGAAGGGATCGAGACCGAAGTGCAGCGCGCCTTCGCCTGCCAGGCCGGTTACGACGAGCTGCAAGGCTTCCTCTGCGGCCGGCCGATGCCGCTGGAGGCTGTAACACAGTACATCCGCACCGCCCCCGTGGTCCGCCGCAACGTTCCCGAGGAGATCCCGGCGAGCCGCCCGGCGCTTCTGAACTGAGACGTTCCTGCACCATTCCGCCTGTCCGGCGCCCGCCAGCCGTGTGATGCAAATGTCGCACGGGAGCCCTGATCGGTGCAGCACCTTCGGTCGTCGTTAACGCGCCGATTGATTGGGCCCCCCACCGTCCCGTAGCCGTAAGGATCATCGATTGGACAGTGTGTCCTTATGATCCGATCGGCGTGGTGTAGGGGAGTGACGTATGGACCGCATCCGCATTACCGGTGGCGCAGCGCTCGAGGGGTCGATCCCCATTTCCGGAGCGAAGAACGCCGCTCTACCGCTGATGATCGCCTCCCTGCTGACCGACGAGACGCTGACGCTGCAGAACGTCCCGCGCCTGGCGGACGTGCAGAAGCTGTTCCACATCCTCGCCAATCATGGCGTCGACACCGCCTTCCAGGGCAAGCGCTCCGGTGAGGATGAGCTCGCCGGGCAGACGGTGAACCTCACCGCCCGCGCGATCGTCGACACCACGGCGCCCTACGAGCTTGTCTCCACCATGCGGGCCTCGTTCTGGGTCATCGGCCCGCTGCTCGCGCGCATGGGCGAGGCGCGGGTGTCGCTTGCCCGGCGGCTGCGCCATCGGCACGCGCCCGGTGGACTTCTTCATCGACGGCCTGAAGCAGCTCGGCGCCGACATCGAGATCGAGCGCGGCTACGTCGTCGCCAAGACCAAGGGCGGCCTGATCGGCAACCGCGTTCGCCTCGCCAAGCCCTCCGTCGGCGCCACGCACACGCTGCTGATGGCCGCAACGCTCGCCCGCGGCGAAACCGTCATCGAGAACGCCGCCCGCGAACCGGAAATCGTCGACCTCGCCGAATGCCTCATCGCGATGGGCGCGCAAGATCGAAGGGCAGGGCACCAGCTCCATCTACATCGACGGCGTGCCGCGGCTTTACGGTGCGCGCCACAAGGTGCTGCCGGACCGGATCGAGACCGGCACCTATGCGCTGGCGACCGCGATGGCCGGCGGCGACGTGACGCTGGAGGGCGCCACGGCCGACCACCTGGAGCGGCCGATCGAGCTGATGCGCGCTGCGGGCGCGGAGATCGACGTCACCAACCGCGGCCTGCGCGTGCGCCGCAACGGCCATGGCATCGTCGCGGTGGACGCCGAGACAGAGCCCTATCCCGGCTTCCCGACCGACCTGCAGGCGCAGTTCATGGCCGTCATGTGCGCCGGCAAGGGCACCAGCCACGTCACCGAGACGATTTTCGAGAACCGCTTCATGCACGTGCAGGAGCTGGCCCGTCTCGGCGCCAACATCCGCTCAACGGCCAGACGGCGACCATCGAGGGCGTCACCAAGCTGAAGGGCGCGCCGGTGATGGCGACGGACCTGCGCGCGTCCGTCTCGCTCGTCATCGCGGGCCTCGCCGCCGAGGGCGAGACCGAGGTCAGCCGCATCTACCACCTCGACCGCGGCTTCGAGCGGCTGGAGCAGAAGCTGTCCCGCTGCGGCGCGCAGATCGAGCGCGTCTCCGGCTAACGCCGGATAGCGTCGCCGCCCGCCAATGCGGCGCGTCGGGCCGCTGTCCTCGCGGGACCGTCATGGAACCGCGGGAGTTGCCTAGGCGGGCGAAGGCGGTTATAGGGGGCGAGGCCCAGAACCCGAAGACAATGTGATGACGTCGTCTCCCCATCCCGTGAAGATGTTCGCGCTCGACGAAGAGGATCTCGCCGTCGTGTCCGCCCATGTGCAGGACGCGGTGGCGAAGGTCGCGGAGATCCGCTGGTCCCCGGCGGACGGGCACTTCGCGATCCCCATGAACCGCTTCGCCTGGGAGCTGACGGCCGGTCGCACACGCCGCCGCGCGGGCGACGAGCGGCGCCGTGCGGTGCTGTCGTTCGCGCGCGTCAAGCGGGCGCAGGTCTCGGGCGTCGCGCCCGGCGATCAGGAGAGCGTCCTTTCCATCCTCGCCGTCGTCTTCGCTGCGACCGATGCGCCAGCGGGCGTCGTCACCATCGTGTGCTCCGGCGATGTGGCCATCCGCCTCGATGTGGAGTGCATCGAGGCGCAGCTCGCCGACATGGGCGGGGCGTGGAGCGCGTCGATGCGCCCCAAGCACGTGGTCGGCCGCTGATGCGCCGGCTGGACACTGCCGATCCCACGTTCGACAGCCGATTTCGCGGCGCTCCTCGCCGACCAGCGCGAGATTTTCCGACGATGTGACCGCCATCGTCGACGCCATCTCGAAGGATGTCCGCGCGCGCGGCGACGCTGCCGTCGCCGAGTACACCGCAGCGGTTCGACCGGGCTCGACGTCGCGACGACGCCGATGGCGGTGACCGCCGAGGAAATCGCCGCAGCCCGCGCCTCCGTTCCGGACGACATCATCGACGCGCTCAAGTTCGCGCGCGACCGCATCGCCAGCCTTCCACGAGCGGCAGATCCCCGCCGACGAGCGCTTCAAGGATCCCACCGGCACCGTGCTCGGCTGGCGGTGGACGCCGCTCGCCTCGGTCGGGCTCTACGTTCCGGGCGGGCAGGCGGCCTACCCGAGCTCGCTGCTGATGAACGCCGTCCCGGCCAAGGTCGCCGGCGTCGAAGCGCATCGTCATGATCGTGCCGGCGCCGGACGGCGCAGCTCGAGCCCGTGGTGCTGGCGGCGGCCGCGATCGCCGGCGTCGACGAGATCTACCGCATCGGCGGTGCGCAGGCGATCGCCGCGCTCGCCTACGGCACCGAGACGATCGTGGCCGTGGACAAGATCGTCGGCCCCGGCAACGCCTATGTGGCGGCCGCCAAGCGCGCCGGTGTTCGGCACGGTCGGCATCGACATGGTCGCCGGCCCGTCCGAGGTCGTGGTGGTCGCCGACCACACCGCCGCACCCGACATCGTCGCCGCCGACCTCCTCGCCCAGGCCGAGCACGACGAGGTGGCGCAGTCGATCCTCATCACCACGGACGCGACGCTGGCGGGCGCGGTCGACGAGGCGGTGACGGCGCAGCTCCTCGAGCCTGCCGCGCCGGCCGTCGCCCGAGGCGAGCTGGCGCGACCACGGCGCGATCATCATCGTGCGCGCGATCTGGACGAAGCGGCCGCCTGGTGGATCGCCTCGCGCCCGGAGCATCTGGAACTCGCCGTCGCCGATCCCGAGGCGCTGGCCGCCAAGCGTCATCCGCAGGCCGGCGCGATCTTCCTCGGCGCTACTGACACGCCCGAGGCGATCGGCGACTATGTCGCCGGTCCGAACCACGTGCTGCCGACCAGCCGCTCGGCGCGCTTCTCGTCCGGCCTGTCGTGCTTCGACTTCATGAAGCGCACCACCTTGCTCGGCCTGCGACCGGGCCGCGCTGGAGGCGCTGTGCCGGCCCCGCCATGACGCCTCGCCGCAGCCGAAGGGCTCGACGCGCACCGCCTGTCGATCGCGCGCCGACTTGAACGAGCCTCATGAGCGACGAGACCGCCCGCCTGATCGCCGTCACGCTGGACGAGGCGTCCATCGACCGCGGCACGCCGGACGTCGAGCACGAGCGGGCCGTGGCGGTGTACGATCTGCTGGAGGAGAACGTCTTCGAGCCCGCGGGCGTGGCGGACGGACCGTACCGCCTCGTGCTGTCGATCCAGGAGAACCGGCTGGTCTTCACCGATGCCAGAACGAGGGCGGGCGCGCACCTGGTGGCGCACATGCTGTCGCTGTCGCCGCTGCGGAAGGTGGTGAAGGACTACTTCCTGATCTGCGAGAGCTACTTCTCCGCCATCCGCTCCGGCAGCGCCGGCGCAGATCGAGGCGATCGACATGGGCCGCCGCGGCGTGCACGACGAGGGCTCACGCCTGCTGGCCGAGCGGCTGGAGGGCAAGATCGAGGTCGACCACGCCACGGCGCAGGCGCTTTTCACCCTGATCTGCGCCCTGCACTTCAAGGGCTGAGCGTGGATCGCGCCCCCAGCTCGATCCTTTTCGTCTGCCGGCACAACGCGATCCGCTCGCCCATGGCGGCGGCGCTTGCACGTCACGCCGCTCCGACCATCATATATTCGATCGGCTGGACTGGAATCGGGGCAGCCCGATCCGTTCGCCGTCGCCGTCATGGCGGAGAAGGGGCTCGATATTTCCAAGCGGAGGCCCCGCTGCACTGGAGGAGTTGCACGACACGTCGTTCGACCTCGTGGTCACGTTGGCACCGGAGGCGCACCATCATGTCCTCGACATGGCGCGCACCCAGAGTTTCGACGTGGTCTACTGGCCGACGCTCGACCCCTCCGGCGCCCAGGGCTCGCGCGAGCAGATCCTGGAAAGCTACCGTTCCGTTCGCGACGCGCTCGGCCGGCAGGTCGATGCGCTGTTTGCGCAATCTTGACCCCGTTGTCGGGGACATTGGAACGAAATAGCTGTATCACCACCTTGAAGAGGTGCGGCGCATGGCGTGGCACCCGTCTGAAACAACGAATAAAGGGCCTCAATGGCGAAAGAGGAAGTGTTGGAGTTCCCGGGTCAGGTGACCGAGCTCCTCCCCAACGCGACGTTCCGCGTCAAGCTCGAGAATGAGCACGAGATCATTGCGCATACTGCTGGCCGGATGCGCAAGAACCGGATCCGTGTGCTCGCTGGCGATCGTGTGTTGGTCGAAATGACACCGTACGACCTGACCAAGGGTCGCATCACCTACCGCTACAAGTGATCTGATGGCGCGAGCGCGCAGTTCTGTCCTCATTCTCGCGTCCGGCTCGCCGCGGCGGCTGGCGCTTCTGGACCAGATCGGCATCGTCCCCGACCATATCTCGCCGGCCGACGTCGACGAGACGCCCGAGGCCAAGGAGCGGCCCGGCGTCTACGCGACGCGTCTCGCGCGGGAGAAGGCCGAGGTCGCCGCCGATCGGGCCAAGTCGATGCTGAGCAAGCGCGACACGTTCGTGCTGCGGCCGACACCGTCGTCGCCGTGGGGCGGCGGATCATGCCCAAGGCCGAGTTCTACGATGTCGCTCAAGCGTGTCTGAAGGCGCTGTCCGGGCGCAATCACGCCGTTTACACGGCCGTGGTGGTTCATGGACCGCGCGGGCGGGTGCGTGAGCGGCTGGTCGAGACGCGGGTGAAGATGAAGCGCCTCTCGGACCGCGAGATCCTCGACTATCTGGCAAGCGGCGAGTGGGACGGCAAGGCCGGTGGTTATGCCATCCAGGGCCGTGCCAGCGCCTTCGTCGCCAAGATCGTCGGCTCGTACAGCGCCGTCGTGGGCCTGCCTCTCTACGAGACCGCCCAGCTCCTCGGCGGGCTCGGCTTCTCCCGCTTCGACGATATGATCGGTGACGAGGTGACCGCGTGAACGCACACAACCCCTCGAGCCACCGCCGGGGCCGGCCCTGCCCGGTTTGCGGCAAGGACGCGACGGTCGAGACGCGGCCGTTCTGCTCCAAGCGCTGCGCCGATGTGGACCTTCACCGCTGGCTCGGCGGTCACTACCGCGTGCCCGTCGTGGAAGAGGACAGCGGCCGGGACGAGCCCACCAATGACGACTGAGCACGGTTGCCCGCGCGGCATGTGCCGTGCCGATCTCCGGGATAAGGTCTGCACGGCCGCCCGGCATAACAAATAGATCTTGCTTTGGCTGGCGATGTGGGGCGCATTCGACGCGACCTGTTCGTCAAGCGTAGGGTTCGGCGATGACCGCCGCCATCGAATTCAAAATGACCACCGCGGACGAACTGACCGCGCTCCTCGACGCGGTGGAGGCGTTCGGTGAAGCGCACGACCTGCCCGTGAAAACGGTGATGACCCTCAACCTCATCCTTGAGGAACTGGTCATCAATGCCATTCACTACGGCGCGGGACCGGGCGGGGCCGTCGTCGACGTGTGGGCCGAGCTGAAGGACTCGCGGGTCTATGCCAGCGTGAGGGACAACGGCACGGCCTTCAACCCGCTGAACCAGGCCATGCCGGACACCGACGCGCCGCTCGAGGAGCGGCCGATCGGTGGGCTAGGCCTCTACATCGTGCGCGAAATGGCGCAGAATCTCGATTACCAACGGGTGGGGACGCACAATGTCCTCAACTTCCAACTGTCTCTTCAAGAAGGCTGACCACGTGAGCGAGCTAACCGTCGAACTCGAGACACAGGGCGATGTGGTCGTTTTCATCTGCAATGGCCGCGTGGATTCCAACACCGCCAAGACCCTCCAGTCCACCGTTCTCGGGCGCATTCAGGAGGGGGCCGACCGCGTCGTGATGGACCTCGCCAACACCAACTACATTTCGAGCGCGGGGCTTCGCGTGATCCTGATGGCGGGCAAGCAGATCAAGGCCGCCGGGGGCCACTTCGTGCTGTGCGGGATGCAGCCGTCCGTGCGCGACGTCTTCGAGGTGACGGGATTCCTGCGGCTGTTCGAGGTCCGCGACACGCGCCAGGCTGCGGTCGAATTCGGCGCAGTAAGCGCCGCAGAAGTCGGTCAGCGCGCCAATGCGGCGACGCCGACGGGGGGCATGACGAGGCTCTGGCCGTGCGCGCTGCTCGGCGTCAGCGGCTCGCGCAGCCGAGTGGTGCCGCGGTTCGGCGTGGCGCCGGCCATCGGCAGCGCGAAGTGCAGGAAGGCTTGGCCGCAGTCTCCGCGGATGGCGTCGTAGGCGAACGCGCCGCGGTCGAACAGCGCGTTGGCACTGGCGACGTCGTCGGCCTGGTGCCAGTCGCTCTCGGCATCGTCGGGGCGCGGCATCGGCTGGGCGGCCGGGCGCCACAGCAGATAGCGCGTGCCATATTCTTTCTCGGCCGCGCGGACGATACGGAAGCCCTGCTTGGTCAGGTTGCGCATCGACGGCACGTTGTTCGGCGCAGCGGTGCAGACCGCATGCTCGGCGCCGCGCTCCAGCGCATAGTCGATCCGTGCGTCGATCAGCATGCGCTGCAATCCGCGCGACCAGAACGAGGGCAGCACCGCCGACCCGTCCAGCACGAAGATCGACGCCCCGTGCGGCACGAACGCCTCCACCCCTTTGCGGTCGTCACTGCCGGTGTCCTCCGGGCGCACCATGCCGTAGGCGATCAGCCGGCCCGCCTCGGTCAGTCCGATGATCGCTCCGCCCTGTTCGAGCATGGCGTGGAATACCGCCGGCTCGTCGCGGCGCACGAGGTCGGCGGAGGGCAGCGCGTCCAGCGTCCGGCAGTGGATCTCGTGGACGGCCGGGACGTCCTCGTGCATCAGCATCGTGACGGCGACGTCATCCGGTGCGGCGGTCGGGATCTGGGCCCGGATCCTCATTCGTCCCTCAGGATGTTGGCGTAGTTCAGCATGGCGAGCGGCGGATAGAGTTCCATCTCGCGCGCCATCTTCATGTTGATGATGAGGGCGAAGCGCTTCAGCGTCTCGATGGGGATGTCGGCCGGGGCGACCCCGTCGACGAGGATCTGCTCTGCCTTGTGGCCGGTGAGCTGGCCAACGGAATAGTAGCGGCTGATGAGGCTGATCAACGCGTCGCCCTGCATCGCCTCCACCGCCGAAAAGCCCGGAACGCCGAGCGCCGTCGCCGTGGGTGTCACGGCCTGCATCTGCCGGCTGAGGAACGTGTCGGGCAGGTAGTAGAGCCAGTCGGCGCCCTCTTCGGCGAGCTCTTCCACGAGGCGGGCCGCGGCCGAGCCGTCGGGCTTGCCGTCTTCGCCGAGCGGGAAGGTGCGCTCCAGCACGCGGAAGCCCATCTCCGCGCCGAGGTCCTTCACGTTGCCGACGATGGCGAGCGAGTTCGGCTCGTTGGGCGTGTAGAGGATGCCGAGCCGCTCGAACGGCTTGTAGGTCTGCATCGCGCGGAGCTGCGGCTCGGCCGGGACCACGTGCGAGGTTCCGGTGATGTTGCGGCCCGATGATTCGCGGCTGGGGACAAGACCGGAGGAGACCGGCGCGGAGACCATTGTGAAGACGCCGGGCAGCTCGGTGATGTTCACGTCCGGGTCGACCTCGTCGTAGCGGCCGAACGTGGCGATGGTGTTGGGCGTGCCCCAGGAATAGACGAGGTCCGGCTTGAGGGCCTTCACCTCCTTGACGATGCCCGGCACGCGCGTCGGGTCGAGGTTCGCGTTGAACTCGATGAGCTCGACGGGGACTTCGCGCTGGGCGAGATAGTCGCTGAAGCCGGACTCCACGGCGGTCGGCCCGCGGTAGAGGATCTGCGCGATCCGGTAGCGCGTCTGCCCGTAGGCCCGGTTGACGTATGGGGCGGCGAGGAGGCCGGCCCCGAGAGCGATCGCCTTGCGTCGTGTCAGCATATCTTGGCTACTCGCTGGGAAGGGGGACGGCGTCGCCGCGCTCGGCCAGCATCATCGCGATGCCGAAGAGGAGCGCGCCGGCGATCAGCACGAAGCCCATGAAGAGGATGGCGATCTCGGCGGAGGTCGCCGCCCACACCGCGGCGAAGACCGCCGGCCCGGCCGCGTTGCCGGACCGCTCGATCAGGCGGAACACGCCGTAGACGCCGCCCTCCGAAAGCTCCGGGAAGTAGCGTCGGCCGAGCTCGCCGACCAGCGCGGTCTGCGGCGTGGTCGACAGGCCCTGCGCGATGCCGATCTGGACGATGAAAAGCGCCGCGCCCCACGGCTCGGGCCAGATAAAGAGGTGCGCGACCGCCAGGCCCGAGAGCACCCCGCCGAGCACCACGTAGGGCACCCGCTTGGCGTTGTAGTCCGAGAAGGTCGAGATCGCCGGCACCACCACCAGCATGACGAGGCCGTAGAGCATCAGCACCCGGCCGATGGTGGACGGATCGAAGTTCACCGCGAGGTTGAGCGGCAGGTAGTAGAAGGCGATGCCGATGAGGATCATCTTCGCCGGGAAGGCGCAGGCGAGCATCAGGAGGAAAATCGCCGGCTTCTTCAGGACGATGATGGAGTTGCGCAGCCGCGCCGTCGGCTTGGTGCCGGCGTGCTTCTCGTCGCCGGGGAGCGCCACCAGGGCGCAGATGTAGGCGACCAGCGCCATCGCGGCGGAGATCAGGAAGGTCGGGTTGGGGCCGAGCCGGTCGGCGATGATGCCGCCGATGGGCGGGCCGCACAGCATCGCCGCCATGATGGCCGACACGAAGAGGCTCATGCCGCGCGCCCGGTTGGCGGCGCCGGTGCGGTCGACGATGTACCCCTGCGCGGCGACGAAGACGATGGCAAAGCCGATAGCGGTGATGGCGCGGGCGAAAATCAGCGGCCCCATGGAGGCGGCGAGCGCGGTGCCGAGGAAGCCGATCACCGCGGCCATCGCCCCGAGACGTATCGACCGTGCGCGGCCGACCTTCTCGGTCCACACGTTCAGCACAGGCTGGCCGAGGGCCATGATCGCCATGAAGATGATGATCGGCAGCGCGATGACGAATTCCACCGAGAGGCCGGCGATCGGCTCGGCCATGCTCTCGATGTAGCTCGGCAGGAAGGCGCGGGTCAGTTCTTCGGCGAAATAGAAGAGGAACACCGGCGCGCGCACCGCGGCGAGGCCCGCCGGCGTCTCGTACCGCTGGGCACTCAGCTTATGGGTCCCCGCGATCCGGTCGAGCTCGGCGACGGCGCCGTGGTCGCCCTGCGACACGGCGGCCTCGCGCAGCGCGCGGTGCTCGCCGTGGACGCGCGTCACCTCGTCATCGACGGCTTTGACCTCTTCGGCGATGGAACCGGAGCCGGACAGCGGCAGGTAGGGCCGGAAGTCGCCGCGCCAGAGCGAGGAGAGGCGCTGCGCCAAGCCTCGCAGCAGCACCGCGGAGGCTTGTGTGAACGCGAACGAGACCAGCTCCAGCGCCACCAGCACGGCGACGATCAGGAGCACCGCGACGTCGAGCCAGAGTTCGCGCACGAGGACCTCGGCGACACTGTCGGGCGTGCCGACGACGACTTCGCCCACGCTCGACCCGCCCACCACGATGGGGGCACTGGCCAGTTGCATGCCGTCGGCGCTGGCGATTTCCTCCGGCTCGAAGTCGTGGCTGTCGGCCTGGGCGACGACGGCGCCACCCGGTTTGACGATGCGCACGAAGGCGAATTCGGGATTCTCCTCGACGGCGACCGCGAGCACCTCTTCGGCGCGCACCAGCTGATCGAGGCCGATGCCGTACTCGCCCGCCTGGCCGACGAGGCCGGAGATGGAGCGGGCCACCGTGCGCGCCTTCTGGTCGAGCGCGGGGAGGAGGAGACGTTCGGCGTGGGTGACGGTCTGCCATGAAATCGCGGCGAGACCGGCGATCAGGACGGCGGTGACGCAGGCGAGAAGGATGCCGTCGAAGCGCCGCATGTCCTCAGGCTCCCGCGCGCGAGGGGCCGGAGGCGAGGCCCAACCGCTCGGCGACGCGGCGGTGCTCCTCGTCGATGGCAGCGATGGCGGGGCGGATCTCGACGAGGACCATGGCGCCGGAGGCGGTCTGCGCGCGCTCGGTCAGCCGGCGCCACAGGCCGCGCACGCTGACGAGAACGGCGACCGAAACGATGAGGATCGCGGCCAGGATCGCCGCCAGCGAGGTCCACAGGATGCTTTGGCCCAGATCGGTCAGGTTCTGGTCGAGGGCCTGGCGCGAGGCCCGCACCACAACTTCGCCTTCCCTTGTTCCAAAGGCCGTACTGATGGGAGAGGCTTGGCGCCAGGCGATGGCGGCGTCGCCCATGTCGTCCTCGCCGCGCCGGGCCGGATCGCTGGAGAACAGGATCGCACCGTCGCTCGAGATGACGTCCACGGACAGAACGATCGGGTCGGCCTCCGCCTCGCGCTCGAGCGTCAGATCCATGACGTTCTGGCTTGCGAGCGGCACGCCCATCGACATGGCGACTTCACCGTCGTTGGCGACCCGATGTGCGACGGTGGACATGCGTGCCCCGACCAGCTCAAGGTAGTTGTGGCGAACCCCAGCATAGTTCAGGTAGCTTCCGAGCGCGAGCGACGCGGCCACCAGGGGGATCAGGGCCGCCAGCAACGTCAGACTGAGCTTTCGCATGTCGTCCTGCGCAATCGAATGGTCAAAGTGGCCTACGGCATCGTTGAAGGACCGATAACTGTCAATGTTTAAGAAAAGAAAGACCAAACCAAGCCCGGATGCGGGCACGGTGTCCAACTTGGCGCAAGGCCTCAATCGGGCCGAATTTCGATAGGTCCCATGGGGCGAACTGGCAGTCTTTTTCTCTGCGCACTCATCCCGATCTTGGCGCTGGCCGGCTTCGTCGTCGTCGCGGCGCGGGTGATCGAGCGGAGCGACGCGGCCCTCGGCGCGGGAGGCCTGCAATTCCTTCTCTCCGGCGTCGCCCGGACGGTGGAACTCAACCTGCAACTCGGCCTGCCGCTCAACGAGTTGCAGCACCTCGATGCCATTCTCGAAAATGCCGTCGCGTCGACGCCGGACGTGCTGGCGGCGGACGTCATCGGCCAGGCCGGCGTGACGCTGTTCTCCACCGATCGCGGCGCGGTGGGTGAGCCGGTGCCACACGCCTGGGCCGACGCCATCGCCGACGCCCGTGGCGGCTGGCGGGCGCGCGAGCGTGAGACGGTGACGTTCGGCCAACCCATAACGAACGATTTCGGGCAATTCGAAGGCTGGGTCGCCATCATCGTGGACGCCGACCGGCTGGCGCCGCCGCTGTCGCGCACGCAGAACCTTTTCGTGTCGGCCGCGCCGGCCATCGGGCTCGCCATGCTCGCGGCCGTCGGGCTTGGCGTGGCGGTGTCGTTGCGGTCGGGCCGGCGCATCGAGGCGAACGGCCTGCATCTGCGCGCCCGTGAGCCCCTCGCGCGGCCGCGATCGGTGCTGGACAGCGCGACCAACGCGGCGATCGCCGGGCTGAAGCACGCTGAGGAACGGGTCGAGCGGGTGCAAAAAGAACTGCGGCGTCTCGATGCCGAACTCTAGAGGATACGCCAGCGGATCGGTGGCGTCGGACTGGATGTGCGCCCTCGTCGGCCTGCTGGCGGCGCTCGTCGTCGGTGCCGGCAGTTATGGCGCCCTCCGCCTCGCCATGCCCTCCGCGATCGATGACGTCGACCAGAACGCCAACGCCGTCGCGTTGACGGTCGCGCAGTCGGTGTCGGCGGACCTCAGCCGGGCCGTCAGCCTGGGCATCCCGCTGGGCGAGATGCGGGGCGTGGAGACATACCTCGCCGAGATCCTGGATTATGCGCCTGTGGTCGAGGAGATCGCCATCCTCGACCGGCAGGAGCGCGTTCTCTTTGCCTCCACCCCGATCGAGGGGGCGGCGGTCGACCGGCTGAATGCGCGCTCGCCGATCGTCGACGCCGACGAGGGGCGGACCCTCGGAACCGTGATCGCCCACGCGTCGATGGCGACCAGCGCGGCGGTGTCCCGTTCGGTGCTGGCGGTGGCCTTGCTGGTCTCGTTGGCGAGCGGGCTGATCGTCGGTGTGGGGCTGCGCATCATCCGCCTGGAGCGCATCGACCTTCCCACCGTGCGCACGGCGGCGATGCTGCGCAACGCCGAGCACGGGCACTTCGTCGACCGCGGGCTCGGCGCGTCGGACCTGCTGACGCCGATCCTCGATGGGATCGCGCGCGCGACGACGCCGATCCAGCTCGCCCACCGCCGCATCCTCTCGCTGGCCGACGAGATCAGGGCGGTCGACGGCTCGGCGGCGGTGCGCCAGCGGGCGGCCGTCGCCACGGCGGAGCTGGAGGGCATCCACCTCGAGCAGCGTCGCGGACGGCTGCGAACCGTCGGGTTCATCTGGTGGCCGGCGGCGGCGCTGGCTGTGCTCATGGCGACCCGTCCGCTGATCGCCAACTTCGCCTACGACCGGCATCGGCGAGGATCCTTTCGCGGCGGTCGCCGTCGCGCTCGCGGTATCGGCCGAATCGCTCGGCGCGGTCCTCGGCGTTCTGGCGGCGCTGGTGCTGGGGGGCCGCTGGTCGAAGCCGGTGACGTTCACCGCGCTGATGCTGTCGGCGGTGGCGTTCGGCATGGTGTATTTCGTGCGCGACTACCGCGTTTTCACGGCGGTCACGACCTTCGCCAGCTTCACCGGGTGGCTGGCGGTGTGGACCGTGCTGCAAGCGGCGGGCGCGGGACGGCGCCGGCCCTGGCGCGGTGCGCTGGTGCTCCTTGCCGCCGCGGCGATCGGGCCCGTCATCGGCGCCTTGCTCGCAGAGGCCGAGGGGCGGCGCGCCGCCTTCGCCACCCTGGGCGCGATGGCCGCGGTGCTGGCGATCCTCTCCACCGCAGGCGCGCCGCGGCTGCGCCAGGCGGGCCGCCCGCCGTCGCTGTCGGGGGCCGAAATGATGGCGCTCGTCGCCGCCAGCCTCGCTGTATTCGCCTGGGCCGACCTGCACCTCTCGGCGACACTCCTGCGCGAGCGATACGCGGTCCTTGGGCTGAACTTCGGCCTATGCGGCGCGGCGGCGTTCGTGCCGTATCTCTTGCGGTTGCGACTGCCCGCGCCGGCGGGCGCTGTGGTGGCGGCCGCGGCGGTTCTCATCGGAGGGGGCCTCGTCGCGGTGCCGGCGCTCGACGGGCTCGGCGCGGACCTTGGCCACGGTCTCACCAGTGCCGCCGCCGGTGTCGGCTTCGGCTTGGTGACGTTCTCGCTCGGCGGGCGGGCGTTCATCGCGTCCGCCGCGATCGCCATCGGGGTCGGCGGGCTCGGCGCGGGCGCGCTGCATGCGGCGGCGATGGTCGTGCCCGGCGCGGGCTTTGCCCTCGGCGCCATCGCGGCAGCGGCGCTCGCCGGGCTTTCGGTGCTGGCCGCCCTCACGCGGGCCTTGGGGTGGTATCGCTGATGCTTCTGCGCACCCGCATCACGCTGCTTCTTTCGCTGGCCCTGATCGTCATGATCTGTGGCCTCATCGGCCTCGGTGTCGTCCGCGCTCGGCTCTCCGAGGCGCAACTGGCCGACATCGCCATCGCCGGCCAGCAGTCGCTGTGGGAGAGCCTGGTGGCCGACCAAGCCGAGGACCTCACCGACATGGCGAACCGCTTCTCCTTCCGTGTCACCAACGCCCCGTCGGACGCGGAGGAGACGCTGGAGGCGCTGATCCACAACTCCGGTGATCTTCTGACCGAGGGGCTCACCGTCCAGCTCCTCAGCGCCGACGGCGACATTCTTGCCTCCAACGCGCCGACCTTCCGCACCCGCCCGATCCTGGGGCCGCCGGCGTTGAACCAGATGCTCGCCGGCGGCGGCCCCGTCGGCGGTCTGCGTCAGGAGACGCCGGAGCGCTACGTCGTCGCCGGCAGCAGCGTCGCGGTCCGGCGCAACGGGCCGCCGATCGTCGTGGTGCTGATGGTCGATGCCCTCAGCGTCCTCAGCGAGCTTAGCCAGCGGCTCGGCGAGCCGAGCTACCTCGTCTCGCTGCGGGGCCGGATGGTCGCTGGAACGGACCCCGCGATCTATGCGCTTGCTGATCCGCAGCTGCCGCACCGCACCGCGGACGCGCAGATCATCGACGTGGGCGACCGGCTGTTCTTCGCCGCCGGCGTCCCGGTGCCCGATATGATCGGCCCGCCCGCCGGCCAGCTCGTTACCCTACGCGACGCCACCGACACCTTGTCCGCGAGCCGGCAGTTGGAGCGGACCGGGGTCATCGTCATCAGCATCGCAAGCCTGGTGTTGATCGTGGCGCTCTACGTCTTTCTGCGCCGCGCGTTCGCACCGCTCGAAGCATCCATCGGCACCTTGAGCGCGCTGTCCAAAGGCGACCTCAACGAGCTGCCGACCATCGGCGGGTCCGGCGAGATCCGCCGCATCGGCGAGGGGTTGCTGGTGTTCCGCCGCAACGCACTGCGCCTGGTCGAGCAGGAGGAGCGGATCGCCCGCCAGCGCCGCCGCCAGGAGCGCGTCATCAAGCGTCAGCTCGAGCGCCTCGCGGGGACGCTCGATCCCGAGGGGCAGTCAGCGATCCAGGCCGACCTGCGCGCGATCCTGTCCGATCCGGACGGCACCGCCGACACCGAGCCGGTGCCCGCCGCCGGCGCCGCCGCCCGGCCCAACGAAGAGCTCGCCATGCTGACCGAGGTGCTGCAGCGCATGTCGCAGCGCATCTCCGCCCAGCACCGGCGTCTGACCGAGCTGATCACCGAGCTGCAGGCGGCGATCATCACCCGCGCGCGCCTCGCCGGTCTTGAGCAGGAGCTGGAGATCGCGCGCGAGCTGCAGCTCTCGTTCCTGCCCAAACCGCTGCCACCGCATCCGGCCTTCACCGTCGACGGCTTCATGGAGACGGCCAAGGAGGTCGGCGGCGATTTCTTCGATTTCTTCATGATCGACGACCATCGGCTCGGCGTCGTCGTCGCCGATGTCTCCGGCAAGGGCGTCGCGGCGGCGCTCTTCATGGCAATCACGCGCACGCTCATCAAGGCGACCGCGATGACGACGAATTCGCCGGCCGAGACGCTGAAGGAAGTCAACGACTTCCTCGCCGAGGACAACGACCAGATGATGTTCGTGACCTTGTTCCACGGGGTCATCGACCTCACCGACACGACGATGCGCTACGCCAACGCGGGTCACAATCCGCCGCTGGTGGCTGATCTCGCCCGCGGTGTGGTGGAGGAGTTGCCCAGCGCACGCGACCCGGCGCTGGCGGTGGTGGAGGGCCTGGAGTTCGAGGAGATGGAGGTCCGCCTCGAGCCGGGCGTCCGTCTCTTCATGTTCACCGACGGTGTGACCGAGGCGTTCAACGTGGACGAGGAAGCGTTCGGCGATGCGCGGCTGCAAGCCGTGGTGCGGGGCGCGGCTCCGGAGGGGAGCGATCTCAACCAGATCGTGCACAACGCCGTCATCGCCTTCGAGGGCGGGGCGGAACGGGCCGACGATCTGACCTGCGTCACCCTCCACATCCATTCGACCTTGCGCAACGATCCGAATTGAGTGGCGGGGGCCGCTTGCCGGGGGCGCGGGAGTCGGGCACTCGCAGGGGCAGGGGGCTCGGGCTTCACCAGAAAACAGGTCGCCTGTTTCCCGGACCCAGCCGTCGCTTCATGACGCCCTGAGCGAGACCGCGCCACCGCGCAAGGCACACTCCGCTACGCTGCGTTCTTCGGCCTTGCCCGGCGACACGGTCCCGCTCTCAACGGGCTGAAGCGACGGCTGGCTCCGGAAAACAGGCTGGCGCCGTGGCTGGTCGCAGGCGCAGCCGTGGGGGAGCGCCGTGCAACGCGGGGCGCGGGTTTGGAAGTGCGCCGGGCGTCTATTTTGCGGTTTTGGCGGGGCCCAGCGTGGCGCGGGTTGCACCGCGCCAGACGCCGTCCCAGTCCGCGCCAGGAGGGTCGGCCCGATAGGCGTCGATGCGCTCCAGCATCAGCTGTATGGGTCGGTCGTCGGGGGACTCGTCGGCCAGCGTCCGCAGCACGTGTTCCGCCTCGTCCCAGTCGTGCTGGCGTATGGCGACGAGCGCGTGGCGGTAGCGCTCGGCGAACGCGACCGCCTCGTCCGGCACCTCGCCGGCGCGGCCGAGCAGCGAATGCACCACCACCGGCAGCTCGCTGCCGCGCACGGTGATGAGGTCGATCTCGCGCGTGACCAACTCGGGGCCCGCGAGGGCGGCGGTCTCGGCCGTCAGCAGGATCGGCTGGCCGTAGATCTTCGCCGCCTCCTGCAGCCGCGCCGCGAGATTCACGGTGTTGCCGATCACGGTGTAGTTGCGGCTCGCGAGGGGGCCGATGTCGCCCGACAGCACGTCGCCGGTCGCGAGACCCACCACCGCGTCGAGACGATGCGCGTTGGGGACACCGTCGGCGGCCAGCAACTCGCGCAGCGGCCCCAGCGCGGCGATCTGGCCGAGCGCGGCGACGCACGCGTCGTGGGCCTGCGTCTCGGAGTCGGTGAAGGGGGGGCCCCACACCGCCATCGCCGAAATCGCCGATATATTTGTCCGTGATGCCGCCGGCTTCGGCGACGGGTTGCGTCACCGCGCCGAGGAAGCGGTTCAGCATGTCCACCAGCTGGCGGGGCGCCAGGCGTTCGGACCACCCCGTGAAGTCCCGCATGTCGACGAACGAGATCGTCATGGCCCCGCGACGCGAGCGCTCGGTCTCGGTGCTGGAGAGGATGCGGTCGACGATGCGCGGGTCGACGTAGGCGCCGAACAGACGCTTGATCTTGCGCCGCTTGCGCTCCTCGGTGATGTCGCTGACGACGACCACGACGCCGAGGCGCTTCACCTCGCCGGACGGTTCGTCCTTGGTCAGCCGGCTGGAGGAGACCATCAGGTCCAGCGTCTTGCCGTCCCGCTCCAAGGTCACCTCGACGGAGTGGGTGAGTTCCAATTCGTAGACCGCCTTGAAGACGACCTCGTTGAACGCGTCGAACTCCTCGTCGAGCAAGAAGCACCTCGGCGAAGGACTGGCCCAGCACCTCCGACGGCGTCTTGCCGAAGATGTGTCCCGCGGCGTCGTTGAAGGTGATGATCTGTCCTTCGAGGTCGATCGAGATGACCCCGTCGCGCATGGACTCCAGAATGCGGTGGAAGATCAGCGGGTCGTCCTGCCCGGCCGCGACGGCGGCGATGTCGTCCGCCCTCATGTGCGCGGCCGCGTCGTGTGCTCGGCGCTGCACGGGGGCGCCGGGTCTCGTCCGGGCTCACGGCAGCGGTGTCGGACGGTCGATCCTCGTATCATTCTTCGCTCGTCTGGCCGGCAGGTACGCCCGCCCGCCCCTGGTGCATCGTTTCTCGCGCCCGGCAGCGCCGGTCCACGCTCGACCGGCCCGCTTGGCCCTCGCGGTGGCGGCCGCTCGCAGCCGAAAGGCTTACACGCGCGTGATGAAGGAATCGATCACCCGCTTGCGACCCGCCTTGTCGAAATCCACCGTGAGCTTGTTGCCCTCGACTCCCGCCACGTCGCCGTTGCCGAACTTCTGATGGAAGACGCGGTCGCCCACCGCGTACGCGGCCGGCCCGTCGGAGACCGACTTGGCGACGAGCTCGCCCTCGATGGTGAGGGGCAGGCGGCGCTCGCGGCGCGGCACGTCCTCGCGCCGGCGCTGGGCGCGCTCCCAGCCGGGCGTGTGGTAGGTGGAGGAGAAGGTCTCCACCTTGTCGAACCGGCGAGGCGCCGTAGCCGCCGATGCCGCCGTAGCCGGCCTCTTCGCGCACGGTGACGTTGTCGGCCGGCAGCTCGTCGATGAAGCGGGAGGCGGCGCCGGCCTGCCACATGCCGTGGATGCGCCGGTTGAGCGCGAACCACACGAACGCACTGCTTGCGGGCCCGGGTGATGCCGACGTACGCCAGCCGCCGCTCTTCCTCCAGGCCCGCCTGGCCGCTCTCGTCGATCGCGCGGATGGACGGAAACAGCCCCTCCTCCCAGCCGGGCAGGAACACGACGTCGAACTCCAGCCCCTTGGCGGCGTGGAGCGTCATCAGGGTGACGGCCTCGCCGCCGGTCTCGCCCTGCGCGTCCGTCACCAGCGAGACGTGCTCCAGGAAGGCGGGCAGCGAATCGAACTCCTCCATGGAGCGGATCAGCTCCTTGAGGTTCTCCAGCCGGCCCGGCGCATCGGCCGAGCGGTCGGCCTTCAGCATGTCGGTGTAGCCGGATTCCTCGAGGATGATCTCGGCAAGCTCGGTGTGGGGGAGGGTGCCGAGCTGCGCGCGCCAGCGCGTCGAACGCGGCGATGAGCTGGCGAGAGGCCGGTGCGGGCCTTGCCCTTCATCTCGTCGGTGGCGAGGAGGTCGGCGGCGGCGATCAGCAGCGGCACGCCGCGCGCGCGCGCCGTCTCGGCGATGATGCGCACCGACTGCTGGCCGAGCCCGCGCGCCGGCACGTTGA
This sequence comes from uncultured Alphaproteobacteria bacterium, assembly GCA_963771975.1. Classification (GTDB taxonomy): domain Bacteria; phylum Pseudomonadota; class Alphaproteobacteria; order Rhizobiales; family Amorphaceae; genus Acuticoccus. Next base: position 135,828 of record CAVYVL010000008.1, read on the forward strand.
CGATCCGCTCGAACGCGAGGTCGTAGGACGGCTGCGACGACGCAGCGGAAGTAGGCGAGCGCGTCGCGGATCTCCTTGCCGCTCGTAGAAGCGCGGGCCGCCGATGACGCGGTAGGACGTGCCGGTGGTGACGAAGCGGTCCTCGAACGCGCGCATCTGCGCGGTGGTGCGCACCAGGATCGCCATCTCGTCGAGGCGACGTGCCGGTCTTGTGCAGGCTCTCGATCTCGCCGTTGATGGCGCGCGCCTCTTCCTCCGAGTCCCAGGACGGAGGCGACGGTGACGGGCATCTCGTCCGGGTCGATGAGGTCGGTGAAGAGGGTCTTGCCGAGCCGGCCCTCGTTGTGGGCGATGAGGTGCGAGGCGGCGGCCAGGATGTGGCTGGTGGAGCGGTAGTTGCGCTCCAGCCGCACCACGGTGGCGCCCGGAAAGTCGGTCTCGAAGCGCAGGATGTTGTCCACCTCGGCGCCGCGCCAGCCGTAGATGGACTGGTCGTCGTCGCCCACCACGCAGAGGTTGCTGGTTGTCCTGCGCCAGCAGCCGCAGCCACAGATACTGGGCGACGTTGGTGTCCTGGTACTCGTCCACCAGCATGTAGCGGAAGCGCCGCTGGTAGCTCGCCGAGCACGTCCGGATGGGCGCGGAAGAGGCGGATGGGCTCCAGCAGCAGATCGCCGAAGTCGGCCGCGTTCAGCGCCTTCAGCCGGTCGCGGTAGGCCTTGTAGAGCTCGACGCCCCTTGCCGTTGGCGAACCAGTGCGCCCTCGCCCGCGGGCACCTCCTCGGGCGTCAGGCCGCGGTTCTTCCAGCCGTCGATCATGCCCAGCATCTGGCGCGGCGGCCAGCGCTTCTCGTCGATATTCTCGGCCGCGAGGAGCTGCTTGGCGAGGCGGATCTGGTCGTCGGTGTCGAGGATGGTGAAGTCCGGCTTCAGGTCCGACGAGCTCGGCATGGCGGCGCAGGATGCGCGTGCCGATGGAGTGGAAGGTGCCGAGCCACGGCATCCCCTCCGCCTGCGCCGCCGACGACGTCGGCGATGCGCTCCTTCATCTCGCGCGCGGCCTTGTTGGTGAAGGTGACGGCGAGGATCTCGCGACGGCCGCGCGCTGGCCGAGCGCCAGGATGTGGGCGATGCGCGTGGTGAGCACGCGCGTCTTGCCCGTGCCGGCGCCGGCCAGCACCAGGACCGGGCCGTCGATCGCCTCGACGGCGCGGCGCTGCTCGGGGTTGAGCGCGTCCAGATAGGCGGGAGCCGGACGGGACGCCCGCGCGGCGCGCTCCGAGATCGACGGGCGCGCGGACGGCGACCCGCGCTCGGCCATCGGTTCCCGCTCCGAAATCGAGCCTGGCGGCGCGCTCTGGCGGACGGTCTCACTCATGACATCGATCCGATTCGCATAGCGCGCGACTATAGAACAATCAGAAAACGCCGGTCACCCCACCGGCAGCATTTTGCCGCGTCTCGTCCCCGCTGTCCCCGGAAGGCGCGCGCAACCGGCCTCGACCGCGTCCGGCACGGCGAGGTTAGAAGATCAGAGCATCCTCTACCACCGTCGACGGTCGTGTCGCGGAAGGTGACGGTCGCGTCGGCGTTCGGGTCGAAGACCACGTCCGAGCCGACCTGCTCGAAATACTGCTCGGGGTTCCGGAAGCGGTAGTCGGAGATATCGACGCCGTCACCGACCTCGAAGTCCTGGACCACCACGTCGAGCGTCCCCTCCGGCTCGCCGATCCGCAGGGCGTCGGCGCCGCTGCCCAGCGTGATGTCGTGCTCACCCTCGAGGAGCAGAAAACCGAAATCGTCGTCACCTGGGCCGAAATCGATGACCGTGTGACCCGTACGGACGTCGACCACATCGTCGCCTTCGCCGGCGAAGATCCGCTTCAGGCCGGTGTCGTCGCCCGTCACCTGGGCGTCGATGACGTCGTTGCCGCCCTTGGCGCGCACGAAGTCGGACCCGTCGCCGGTGTGAAACTCGTCCGCGCCGTCGGAGCCGAACAGTCGGTCGTCGCCGGCGCCGGCGAAGATGGTCGCGTCGGTCGCGACTGAGGTGAAGAAGACGTCGTCGCCGTCGCGCAGTTCGACATCACCGGTGATTTCGCCGAAATTGTAGAAGGCGAGGCGCTGATCGCCGAAGTCCTCGAAACCGTCGACCACCGCGAGACCGGACCCGCCTTCGAGTTGCCCGCGATTGATCAGGACGTTCTTGCCGAACCCGCCGTCGAAGTTGAAATCGACCGCGTCGTCGGCGCCTCTCACCAAGCCGTTCTTGCCAATGACGATCTTGTTGCGCGTGCCGTTGGTCTCGATGCCGTCGTCCTCGCCGATGACCGTACCGGTCACGAGCGCATTGAGCCGACCTTCGCTGTTGATACCGCCTCCGTCGACCAGTCCGGCGATCGTGAGGCCCACGGTTGCGTAGGGGCCGACGCTGATGCTGCCTGGATCCAGGCTGACGCGCTGCGGCAGGTAGTAGAAGCCGCTCCAATTTAGATTAATATCCGACGAGAAGAAGCCGCGAATGAATATGCATCGTGTTCCTCCATGCTCACGATGCTTCTGCAAACCATAGCGAATGCGAGTTCGTAAACCGTTGCTGCAAAAATGTGCCCTAGGGTTGTACCAATAGCCTACGGACAGCTGTCGGTGCGGATATGACTTGCCTGGATGCTCCAGCCAAGGGAGCGAAGTGCCGGCCTGCTTGAGCGCCGGGGTCGTGTCAGGCGGGCGGACGGCTCGGGTCGTCGGCGTCCATTGCGGCGGCGAGCTGGCGTGTGGCGGCGACCGCCGCGGCAAAGCGGGATAGGGCGCCGTCCGGCAGCGGCGAAGCGGCGACGCGCGTTCCTGCGGTGGGGGCGGCGATGGGGAGGCCCAGCGCCTCGGCAGCCAGCGCGGCGGTGCCCCGGGCCGTCACGTCCGGGATGTCGGCGATGCGCAGGTCGTGCCCCACCGCGTCGGCCAGCATCTTGGTGAAGTAGGGGTTGGCGGAGAGGCCGCCGTCCACCGGGATCGGCGTGGCGAGGGGTGTCGCCAGCGCCATCGCGGCCGTCACCTCGGCGATGCGGAAGGCGACGCCCTCCAGCAGCGCCTGCATCATGTCGGCCGGTGTCGTCTCCAGCGAGAGGCCCACGAAGGATCCGCGTGCGGCCCGGTCCCAATGCGGCGCGGCAAGGCCCGAGAGTGCCGGCACGAAGGCGAGGCCGCGCGCGATCGCGAGCGGTGCATCGAACCGGTTGATCTCGTCGAACTCCCGGAAGAGGCCGATGCGGCGCGCCCAATTGACAGCCGCCGCCGCAGCATAGACGCCGCCGTCGAGCCCGAAGACGGGTGCCTCGCCAGGGAGCTGCCACAGGACGGTGGGGAGGGCGCCGGTGCCGGCGGGCGGGCGCGCGCCGGTCACGCACAGGACGAACGCCCCGGTGCCGCAGGTGATCTTGGCATCACCCGGCGCCCGGCAGCCGTGGCCGTAGAGGGCGGCCTGCTGGTCGACGATGCTGGCCGTGAACGCCACCTCGCCCGCACCGCAGCGGATGCGGCCGAGATCGCCGGAGGTGGGGCCGATCGCCGGCAGCGCCTCGATCGGGACGCCGAAGAGGGCGGCGAGGTCGGCGTCCCAGGCGCACGTCTCCAGCGCCATCAGCGAGGTGCGAGAGGCGGTGGCGACGTCGGTCTCGAAGCGGCCGGTGAGGCGGTCGCGGAAGAACGCGTCGGTGGTGCCGAGGCGCAGGCGGCCGGAGCCGGCGAGCCGCCGGGCTTCCGGGATCTCGCGCACGATCCAGCCGAGCTTGGACGCGGAAAAGTAGGCGTCGAGCGGCAGCCCGGTCCGCTCGGCGACGAACGCCTCGGCGCCGTCGGCCCGCAGCCGTTCGATGTCGGCCCGGGTGCGCTCGTCCTGCCAGACGATGACCGGGCTCACGGCGCGCCCGGTGTCCGCATCCCAGGCGAGGCAGCTCTCGCCCTGATTGTCCAGCCCGACAGCTGCGATGTCGTGGTCGCCAGCCGCCTCCAGGCACGCGGCGATGTCGTTCAGCAGCTCGTCCGGGTCGTGCTCCACCCAGCCGGGGCGAGGGTACGACTGGCGGTGCTCGCGCGACAGGAGCGGGGTCATGCTCCCGTCTCGGTGAGCCAGCACGGCACGGGTGCTGGTGGTCCCCTGGTCGATGGCGAGCACCGCCGATGCGGCAGGCGCGGTCACGGCGCCGCCCTCCCGGCGGGCTCGATGGCGATCTCGGCCTCGCCGGTGGCGTCGGCGGGGACGGCCGAGAGCGGCATGAGGATGCGCCGCTCCGGCAGCGTATCGAGCGTGATGCTGCGGGCCGGCGGCACGGTGCGCAGGACGACGCGGCCGCGCACCGGCCGGGCGGCACGCAGCTGGATGACACCGTCGGCCCGCTCGCTGGGCACGATGCGCTGCGGCACCGCATAGGCGAGGCCGCCCGCCGGGCGAAGGCGCAGCGCGGGCTCGGGCGGGGGCAGGGCACCGGCGAGGCTCTGCGCCGATGACGGTGGCGATGGCGCGGCCCTCGCGGTGGCACCAGCCGGCGGTCTCCACCGGGTGCAGCATGTTGCCGGCGGCGAAAAAGTCCGGATCGGAGCAGCGGCCGAACTGGTCGATCTCCGGCCCCCCGGTCGGCGGGATCCAGCGCGAGGTGGCTCTGGCGCACCAGCGTCGCCTCGGGACGGAAGCGGCCGGTCAGGATCACACCGTCGGTGGCGACATGCCGCGTGCCGCGCGCGTCCTCCAAGGTGACGCCGGTGACGCAGTCCTCGCCCTCAATGGCGATCAAGCGGGTACCCCGCCAGATGGGGATGCGCATGAGGCGCGGCAGCCAGGGCGCGGGCCAGCGGGCGGTGACGCGTGCGTTCTCCTCGACCATCGCCAGCGGGCGCACGCCGACGTGGCGCAGGGTCAGGATCGCCGAGAACGAGACCAGCTCGGTGCCGACGATGATCGGCCGCTCGAACGGGCGCCGGCCCTTCAACGTGACGAGGCCTTGTAAGGTGGCGGTGTTCATCACGCCGCCGGGCTTGGTGCCGCCGATGAAGCGGGCGGCGCGTGTCGCTCTCTCGCACGCCGGTCGCGATGAGAACGCGCCGGGCGCGGACCGCATCGACGCCTGCCTCGGTGGCGAGGACGAGGCGGGGCCCCGGCTCCAGCGCCACCACGGCCACCTTGGTGCGGATCTCCGCGCCGGAGGCGGCCACGGCGGCGAGGAGGCGGCGCGCGTAGGCCGGGCCGGTCATGGGCCGGCCGAACTCGCGCAGACCGAAGGGCGGGTGGCCGCAGTGGCGTGGGATGCCGCCCGCCTCGGCCTCGCGCTCAAGGACGAGAACGCGGAGGCCGATCCGCCGCGCCTCAAGCGCTGCGCCGAGGCCAGCCGGGCCGCCGCCGACGATGACGAGGTCGTGCACCGGCTCACTCACCGTCGTCGCCCCCGCCGCCCGCGCTGCGCTCGCCAATCATGGGTACGGCAAGACGGCCGCGTGTGATCTCGGCGAGATCTGCGCCGCAGGCAAAGCCCTGGCAGCGACCCATGGTGACGCGGGTGCGCCGCTTCAGCCCGGCGAACGTGCGCGCGGCAAGGGGGCCGGTCAGCGCCGCCTCCACCTCGCGCCGCGTGACGCGTTCGCAATGGCACACGATGCCGCCGTTGCCGGGCCGCTCCCAGTCGCGGGGCGCGGTCTCGGCGAGGTTGGGCATCGTCGGCCAGACCGGGGCGGGGAGGGGGTCGTAGTCGGCGTCCCACAGGGTGGACACGTGCTGGGCGAGGCCCAACGCCGCGCTGAGCCCGGTGGAGCGGATCCCGCCCACGGCGATGTAGCCGCGCCCGCGGTCGATGCGGACGCGGTAGCCCTTCTCTTCCGTGGCGGGGCGAAGGCCGGCGTAGACGGCGGTGATCTCGTGCCCCGCGAGCGCGGGCAGGATCGCCTCGGCCCGCTCGCGCAGCCGCTCCAGGGTCGGCCCGTCGAGGGCGGCGGTGGTGCGGTCGTTCTGCTCTTCCGCGGTGGGGCCGACGAGGAGGTTTCCCCACGCCGTGCGGCACACGACGATGCCCTTCGTGGTCGCCGAGCGGCACCGGCAGCAGGATGTGGCTGGCGACTGCCGCGGCGGTCTTGTCGTAGACGATGAACTGGCCCTTGCGCGGGCGGATCTGGAAGGTCGCCGCGCCCGTCAGCCGCTCCTCGACGTGGTCCCCGTAGAGACCTGCCGCGTTGACGACGAGACGGGCGGCGACGGGCCCGGCGGCGGTGTCGAGCCGCCAGGCGGTCCCGTCGAACGTGCCGCCGCGGACCTCGGCGCCGCAGCGGAGCGTCGGCGCCGTTGAGGAGCGCCTGGGCGAGGTAGGCGTGCGGTGTGGACCACGGGTCGATCAGCGATTCACCCGGCACGCGGAAGGCGCCGGTGACGCCGCCGCCGAGGGCCGGCTCCAGCGCCCGCGTCTCGGCCGCCGACAGCGGTGCGACGTCGTCGACGCCGGTCTCGCGGGCGCTTTCCATCAGGGCCGGCAGGCGGTCCGCTTCCTCGGCGGTCCAGGCGACGACGAGGGCGCCGCACTCGATGAGCGGCAGGCCGAGCCGTTCGTGGATCTCGCGATACTCGGCGTGGCCGGCGCGGATGCACGCCGCCTCCAGCGTCCCGACGGGGGCGTCGAACCCGGTGTGCAAAATGGCGCTGTTGGCCTTCGAGGCGCCGTCGAGCACCTCCTCGGCCTTCTCCAGCACCACCACGCGCGCGCCGTCCAGCGTGAAGCGCCGGGCGATGGCGCAGCCGACGACGCCGGACCCGATCACCGCGACGTCGAAGGTCTCGGCGGGGTCCGGTGAGGGGGCGGGCGCGGGGCTCGGATCCTGGTCAGGCGGGTGCGACATTACTCGTTGATGTGCCCCCGGATGCCCGTTCCGTCAATATCTGTGACCGAATGGGCGTTTTCTGCCTTGTCATTAGGCGATGCCGCGTTGACGCAGGCAGCCTTCGGTGACTAGCCTCCCCTTCATGAGGACGGCGATGTGACCCCGCACGAACGTCGCGCCCGCATTGCGGAGCTGGTGATGGCGCGTGGCCGCCAATCGGTCGAGCATCTGGCGGACGAGTTCGACGTCTCGCCCGAGACGATCCGGCGTGATCTCGCCCGCCTGTCCGAAGAGGGGCGGGTGCGCAAGGTCCACGGCGGCGCGCTGCAGGCTGGCCCGCAAGTGGGCCTCCACGCCGAGGGCAGTTTCGACGAGCGGATGGTCGAGGATGCCCCCGCCAAGGCCGCGATCGCCGCGCGGCTGGCGCAGATCGTCCGGCCGGGCGAGACGCTCTTCATCGACACCGGCTCCACCACCCTCGCCGCCGCGCGCGCGCTGGCGGCCGTTCCCGGCCTCACCATCGTCACGAACGCACATGCCATCGCCGCGGCGTTCGACTCGCACGCCCACGTCTACGCGCTCGGTGGGCGCTACCGGACCGACAACCGGCAGACCGTCGGCCCCGTCGCGATCGAGGAGATCGGCCGCTTCCAGGCCGACCGCGCGATCCTCACGGTGGCCGCCCTCGACTGCGATGCCGGCGCCACGGATTCGGACTTCGACGAGGCGCAGGTCGCCCGCGCGATGATCGCCAACGCGCGCCAGACGGTCGTGCTCGCCGCCGCGGCGAAGTTCGACCGCCGCGCCGCCTTCCAGGTCTGCCGCTCCAGCGAGATCGATCTGCTGGTGACGGACGCGGCCCCGCCTCCCGAGTTGGCCATGGACGTGCATGCGGCCGGCGGATCGGTCCTGGTCGCGCCTGCCCCGTCCGGTCACGAGCAAACCACGCCGTCGGCTCATCTTCCGCAGCCGGCTTGAGATGAAAGGTTCATGATGCAGCGGTGGCTTTCCGGATACGTGACAGTCGTCGACCGCCTCTCCGGCGCGGTCGGCGTGACGGCCATGTATCTGATCTTCGTGATGATCGGCATTCTTCTGCACCGATGCGATCACGCGCAATGTCATCGACATCCCGCTGTCCTGGTGCATCGAGGCGGCGCAGTTCACGCTGGCGGCCTACTACTTCACCGGCGGGCCGATGACCCTGCGCGACAACGACCACGCGCGCATGGATCTCTTCTACGAGCGGCTGTCGGATCGTGGCAAAGCCTGGCTCGATCTCATCACCTCCGCGTGCCTGATCTTCTACCTGGCGGTGCTGATGATCGGCGCGCTCTCGTCCACCCAATATGCCATCCAGACCGGCGAAACGCGGTTCTCGATGTGGAACCCGTCGATGATCCCGATCAAGGTGCTGATGTGCTGCTGTATCGTCCTGATGCTCGCCCAGGCGCTCGCGCTCGTCATCAAGAACGTCACCACCTTGCGTGAGCCCGCCGCGCAATGACGAACGAACTCATCGCCATCTTGATGTTCGCATCGATGCTGCTGCTCGTGGCGACGGGGCAGCGGGTGTTCGCGGCCATCGGCTTCGTCGCCTCCGCGGCGGTGGTGCTGCTCTATGGGACCGGCGGGGTGGAGATCCCGTTCACGGCGGCCTTCAAGCTGTTCAACTGGTACCCGATGCTGACGCTGCCCCTGTTCATCTACATGGGCTACATCCTGTCGGAGTCGGGCATCGCCGAAGATCTCTACCGGATGATGCACGTCTGGTTCGGCAGGATGGCGGGCGGGCTCGCCATCGGCACCATCCTGCTTTGCGTGGTCATCTCGGCGATCAACGGGCTGTCGGTCGCGGGCATGGCCATCGGCGCCACCATCGCGCTGCCCGAGATGCTGCGGCGGGGTTACGACAAGGTGCTGATCACCGGCGTGGTGCAGGGCGGGTCGTCGCTGGGCATCCTGGTGCCGCCGTCCGTCGTCATGGTGCTCTACGGCATGATCGCGCGCCAGCCGGTCAGCCAGCTGTGGCTGGCGGGCGTCTTCCCGGGCCTGCTGATGGCGGTGATGTTCGGGCTCTACGTCTGGCTGCGCGCCAAGGCCAACCCGGCGCTGGCGCCGCGGCTGAGCGACGAAGAGCTGGCGATGCCGCTCGAGCGCGAAGCTCAAGCTGCTGCGCGCCGGCATCATCCCGTTCGTCATCTTCTTCCTGATGACCGGGCTCTTCGTGATGGGCTACATCAGCCTCGTCGAAAGCTCGGCCGTCGGGGCGACCGCCGCGACGCTCGCCGCCGCCATCAAGGGTCGCCTGAGCTTTCGCATGATCCACACCACGGCGCGCAAGACGATGGCCGTCTCCGCGCTCTTCCTGTGGCTGATCCTCGCGGCGCTCGCCTTCGGCGCCGTGTTCGACGGGCTCGGCGCGGTGCGGGCCATCGAGAACCTCTTCATCACCAACTGGGATCTGACGCCCTGGCAGGTGATCATCATGATGCAGATCTCGTTCATCATCATGGGGATGTTCCTCGACGACACGGCGATGCTGGTCATCGTGGCGCCGCTCTACATCCCGCTGGTGCGGATCCTCGAGTTCGACTTGATCTGGTTCGGCGTCCTCTACACGATGACCTGCCAGATCGCGTACATCACGCCGCCGTTCGGCTACAATCTCTTCCTGATGCGCGCGCTGGCGCCCAAGGAGATCACCCTGCCGGACATCTACCGCTCGATCTGGCCCTTCGTCATCATGATCGGCCTCGACCATCGCACTCGTCATGGCGTTCCCGCAGATCGCGCTGTGGCTGCCCCAGACCGTCCGCGGCTACTGACCAGCGGCCGGGCCCCATAAACGAAAGAGGAGAAGGTGAATGACTGACCAACCGAAAAGCCCGTCCGAGAAGATCCTCGCCAGCCGCCGGTCCTTCATGAAGAAGGCGGGCCTCGGCGGTGCGGCGCTGGGCGCCTCCACCCTGGCCGCCCCGGCGATCGTCTCCGCCCAGGCCCCCATCAAGTGGCGCCTGCAGACCTACTCCGGCGCGCCGCTCGGCGCGCACGTCATCAAGCCGCAGATCGAGGCGTTCAACGCCGCCGCCAACGGCGAGATGGAGATCGAGCTCTATTACGCCGACCAGCTCGTCCCCACCGGCGAGCTGTTCCGCGCCATGCAGAACGGCACCATCGACGCGGTCCAGTCCGACGATGCGACCATGGCCTCGCCGGTCGATATCTCCGTCTTCGGCGGCTACTTCCCCTTCGCCACCCGCTACTCGCTCGATGTGGCGTCGATGTTCATGTACTACGGCCTCGACGAGATCTGGGCCGAGGCCTACGGCGAGGTCGACAACGTCACCTGGCTGTCCACCGGCGCGTGGGACCCGCTGCACATCTTCACCGTCAACGAGCCGATCCGTTCGCTGGAGGACATGCGCGGCAAGCGCGTCTTCGGCGTGCCGACCGCCGGGCGTTTCCTGTCGCGCTACGGCCTCATCCCCGTCACCGTGCCGTGGGACGATGTGGAGGTCGCGATGCGCACGGGCGAGCTGGACGGCGTCGCGTGGTGCGGCTTCACCGAGGCCTACGAAGTCGGCTGGGCGGATGTGTGCAACTACGCGCTGACGAACTCCGTCACCGGCGCGTGGTTCGGGTCGTACTTCGCGAACACCGAGAGCTGGAATAAAGTGCCGCCGCACCTGCAGCAGCTCTTCAAGTCGACCATCGACCAGTCCCACTATTACCGCAACGTCTGGTACTGGGGCGGCGAGGCCAAGCTGCGCGTCGAAGGCGAGAAGATGGAGCTGACCCAGCTCCCGCCCGAGGAGTGGGATCAGGTCGTCGCCGATTCGCAGGAGTTCTGGGACGAGATCGCCGGGACCTCCGAGCGCAACGCCCGTGTGGTCGAGATCTTCAAGAAGTACGCCGCCGTGCAGGAGGCCGCGGGCTACCCGTACCGCTAGGCTCGGTCCCGCCGCCGGAGCCGGCGCAAGCGGCACCGCCGAAGCGAGGGGAGTTCCCCCCTCGCGCTCCCCCCGCCTCGCCGGCAGGCAGGGTTGCAGTTCGGACGACCCGGAGGTCGCCCGCGCTGCGAACCCTGCTCCAAGGCTGAGGAGGGCCGCGGCCGCGTCAAGGGCAAGGGCTTCGCCCCGTCCTCGCCATGCTCGCCCGGCGCATCGGTCGGTCGCGTCGGCTGGTGGACAGGGCGATGCGCCGCGTTTCGCTGCGGGCTGCGCGTGGCTGCGGGCGGCCCTTGACGCGGCCGCGGCCCTCAACACTCAATAAGGCGCCGCAACGGGGCCGTGATGGGAATGGTCGGCGCGCTTTGCCAGACCGGCCCTTGTCTGGGCGGGCGCCCGTCGCGCACCATTGGGGCCGCTCCCCGCTCGATCACCACCGGATCCGCCAATGCCCGCAAACCTCACCCTCGAGACCCTCAAAGACGACGTCGCTGCGGGCACCATCGACACCGTGCTCACCGCGATCATCGACATGCAGGGCCGCCTCATGGGCAAGCGCTTCCACGCTGCCCACTTCGTCGATCACGTCGCCGAGGGCGAGACCCATGGCTGCGACTACCTGCTCGCCACCGACCTCGAGATGTACACGGTGCCGGGTTATTCCTTCTCGTCCTGGGAGAAGGGCTACGGCGACTACGTGCACAAGCCGGATCTCTCCACCCTGCGCCGGGTGCCGTGGCTTCCCGCCACGGCCATGGTGATCTGCGACGTCCTCGACCACCACACGCACGAGCCGGTGCCCCACGCCCCGCGCACCGTCCTGAAGCGGCAGATCGAGCGGGCGCGCGCCATGGGCTTCAACCCGATGATGGCGACGGAGCTCGAGTTCTTCATGTTCGAGGCCGGCTACAACGCGCTGCGCGATGCCCGCTACACCGATCTCACGACCCGCAACCGCTACAACATCGACTATTCGATCTACGGCACCACCAAGGAAGAGGACGTCATGCGGGCGATCCGCAACGGCCTCTACGGCGCCGGCGTCCCGGTCGAGTGCACCAAGGGCGAGGCGGAGGTCGGCCAGGAAGAGATCAACGTACACTACGCCGAGGCGCTCGTCACCGCCGACCACCACGCCATCGTCAAGAACGCCTGCAAGGAGATCGCCCACGCCCACGGCCGCGCCGTCACCTTCATGGCGAAGTACGCGACCACCAAGGCGGGGTCGTCATCGCACGTGCATCAGTCGCTGATGGGGGCGGACGGGCCGGCCTTCTACGATCCGGCGGGCGAGCACGGGATGTCGGCGACGATGCGATCCTACCTCGCCGGGCTGCTGGCGCATTCCACCGAGATGACCGCGTTCCTCGCGCCCTACGTCAACTCCTACAAGCGCTTCACCGAGGGGCTCTTCGCGCCGACCAAGTCGGTCTGGTCGACGGACAACCGCACCGCCGGCTTCCGCGTTTGCGGCGCGGGGACCAAGGGGGTGCGCGTGGAGTGCCGTATCGGCGGGGCGGACCTCAACCCGCATCTGGCGCTGGCCGCGCAGCTCGCCGCCGGGCTGGACGGGGTCGAGAAGGGGTTGGCGCTGGAAGGGGAGATGCAGGGCGACGTCTACCAGGCCGGCGACGTGCCCGAGGTGCCGAAGACGTTGCGCCAGGCCGCCGCGGCGCTGGACGGCTCGGCGATGCTACGCGAAGCCATGGGTGACGCCGTCATCGACCACTATACGCGCGCCGCGAATTGGGAGATCGAGGCGCTCGACCGCGCGGTCACCGATTGGGACCTCATGCGCGGCTTCGAGCTCGCCTGATCCGCGCGTTACCGACCGAAGGACCTCCGATGAATCTGACCGGCAACTGGTCGTACCCCACCGCCATCCGCTTCGGCGCCGGCCGCCTCGCCGAGCTCGGCGAGGCCTGCAACGCCGCCGGCATGGCGCGCCCGCTCCTCGTCACCGACCGCGGGCTGACCAACCTGCCCATCACTGCCCGGGCGCTCGACATCCTGGACGCTGCCGGCCTCGGCCGAGCGCTGTTTTCCGACGTCGATCCCAACCCCACCGGCGAGAACCTCGACGCGGGGCTGGAGGTGTTTCGTGCCGGTGGGCACGACGGGGTCGTCGCGTTCGGTGGCGGCTCGGGGCTGGATCTGGCGAAGATGGTCGCCTTCATGTCCGGTCAGACGCGCCCGGTGTGGGACTTTGAGGATATTGGCGACTGGTGGACCCGCGCGGATCCGGCCGGCATCGCCCCGTCCGTCGCGGTGCCGACGACGGCGGGGACCGGCTCGGAAGTGGGCCGCGCCAGCGTCCTGACCAATGCCGCGACGCACGAGAAGAAGATCATCTTCCACCCGGACGTGCTGCCCAAGGTGGTGATCGCCGACCCGGAGCTGACGGTGGGGATGCCGCCCGCCATCACCGCCGGCACCGGCATGGACGCGCTCGCACACTGCCTGGAGGCCTACTCCTCGCCGTTCTACCACCCGTTCAGCCAGGGGATCGCCCTGGAGGGAATGCGGCTGGTGTTCGAGAACCTCTACCGCGCCTATACGACGCCGGACGATATCGAGGCGCGGGCGCACATGATGAGCGCCGCGGCCATGGGCGCGATCGCCTTCCAGAAGGGGCTCGGCGCGATCCACGCGTTATCGCACCCGGTCGGCGCGCGATACCACACCCATCACGGCACCACCAACGCGGTCGTCATGGCGGCGGTGCTGCGGTTCAACCGCCCCGCCATCGAGGCGCGCATCGAGCGGGCCGCCGCCTACCTCGGCATCCCCGGCGGGTTCGACGGGTTCGCAAAGCAGGTGGATGACCTGCGCGAATCGCTCGCCATCCCGGACCGCCTCGGCGCGCTCGGCGTCGACAGTGCGCAGCTCGACGCCATGGTGCAGGCCGCACTTGTCGACCCCAGCGCGGGTGGCAATCCGGTGCCGTTGACCGAGGAGAATGTGCGCCGGCTCTTCATCGAGACGATCTGAGCGAAATCGGTCTGGCACGAAGCGCGGCGACGGGCGTTGATCCCGGCCATGACCTGCGCGATCTGCCGGGCGTGCGAAACCGACCGAACCGAGTGCGGAGGGGCATATGCCGGCAGTCGATGTGGATGGACGCCAGTTCTGGGTCGAGACCGCCGGGCCGGATTCGGCGCGGCCGCTGCTTCTGATCTCCGGGTTGGGCGCGCAGCTGACCCGCTGGTCCGACAGCTTCGTCACCAGCCTAGTCGAGCGGGGTTTTCGCGTGGTGCGGATGGACAACCGCGACGCCGGCCTCTCCTGGGGCCCGGAGGACGTCGAGGCGCCTTCGCCCGAATTCGTCGAGGCGGAGCGCGCGGCGGGGCGCATCCCTGAGGTGCCCTATCGGCTGGAGGACATGGCGGCCGATGCGGCGGGCGTTCTCACGGCGCTCGGCATCGACCGGGCGCACGTGGTCGGCAGCTCCATGGGCGGCATGATCGTGCAGCTTCTCGCCGCCGAGCATCCGGAGCGGGTGCTGTCGGTCACCTCCATCATGTCGACGACCGGCCACCCCGAGGTGATCGGCGCCAGTCCGGAGGCGCTGGAGGCGCTGAAGAAGCAACGGCCGGATCCGGCGACGGACCGGGCAGGCTATCTCGATACGATGGTGGAGTTGTTCCGGGTCATCGGCAGTCCCGCCTATCCGGCCGCGGCGGCCGATGTGCGCGCCCGCGCCGATGCGGACGCCGAGCGGGCTTTTCGACCGGAAGGGTTCCGGCGCCAGTATGCGGCGATGTTCGGCAGTGCGCCGCGCGATCGGCTTCTCTCGAACGTGCGGGCGCCGGCGATGGTGATCCATGGGCTGGACGATCCGCTGGTGCAGCCGGCCGGCGGCCGAGCCACCGCCGAGGCGATCCCCGGCGCCGAACTCTTCGAGATCGCCGGCATGGGCCACGACATCCCAGCCGCGCTGGAGGTGCCGATCGCCGACGCCATCGCCCGCATTGCCTCCCGCGCTGGCGGCTGATACCGGCGCGGCGGCGGCCTACGCGGTCCAGACCTGATCGCGGCGGTCGTCGACCCGCTTGGCCTTGTGGGTGGCGCGCGGGAGGGCATCCGGCGGCAAGATCGCGACCTTCGCGCCGACGCCGGTGATCGCCTTGATCGCGTGCTTCAGCCGGTCGGCCAGCGCGTCGTCGGTGCCGTTGAAGCCGTGGATCTTCTCGGCTTCGACGGTGAGCTGGTCGAGGTGGTTCACCCGCTCGACCACCAGGCGGTACTCGCCGGTGAAGTCGTGGTCCTTGCGGATGATCGCCTCCACGTCGGACGGAAAGATGTTCACGCCGCGGATCAACAGCATGTCGTCGAGGCGGCCGTGAACGCCCATCAGGCGCTGGCTCGTGCGCCCGCAGCTGCACGTCTCCTCCGTGAACGAGACGATGTCGCCGGTGCGGAAGCGGATCAGCGGGCGGGCGCGCTTCTTCAAGGTGGTGAGCACCATTTCGCCGCGGCCCCCGGCCGGCACGGGCTCGCCTGTCTCCGGGTCGATCACCTCGACGTGGATGTGATCCTCGGCCCAGTGCAGACCGTCCTTCGCCTCGCACATGCCCGCGCACGCCCCGAAGACGTCCGACAGGCCGTAGTAGTCGTAGACGTCCGCGCCCCACAGATCCTCGATGCGCTTGCGCGTCTCGGGGATGGAGCCGCCGGGCTCGCCTGCGACGAAGATCTTCTTGATGGCGAGGTCGGTCTTCGGGTCGATCCCCTCCTTCAGCGCCGTCTCGCCGAGGTACCAGGCGTAGCTCGGCGTGGTCCACATGGCTGTCGCCTGGAAGCTCTGGAGGATCGAGAGCAGCCGGTCAGATGGCACGGTGCCGGCATGGATCGAGAGGGCGCCGATCTTTTGCGCGCCCAGCACGCAGGGCCCGCCGACGAAGAGCGAGAAGTTGAGCGAGTGCGCGTAGCGGTCGCTGGGGCGCAGGCCAGACGACCAGAAGAGCCGCGCCTCGAAGTCCATCCACTCGTCGAAATCTTCCGCCGTGAACGGCGAGACGGTGGGAACTCCCGTCGAGCCGGACGAGGCGGACACGTAGACCACCTTCTCCTCCGGCACCGCGGCGAGATCACCGAGCAGCGGCGCCGCCTCCTGCCGCTCGCGCAGGACCTGCTTCTGGATCGTCGGGAACTTGCTGAGGTCGGCGAGGGTCTTCAGATCGTCGGGGCCGACTCCGGCGGCGTCGAAGCTTTGACGGTAGTAGGGCGCGTTGTCGTAGGCGTGGCGCAGGTGGCGCTTCAGGAGGTCCAGCTTGAGCCCATCCCACTCGGCCCGGCTCTGTGTTTCCAGCTTGGGATCCCAGTAGGGACGGTCCGAGGCGGTGCGGTCGTCGCTGGAATTGAGGTCGGCGCCGGGTTGGTGAATGTTCATGCAGAATCCTCGTCGCGAGTGCAGGATGCGCACCTGCGGGACAGGCGCGGCGCGGCCGGGCGGCCGGCGGTGAGAGGACGGCGTTGCTCCACAGGGACCACCCAGCGGGTGAGGGGCGGGGACCTCGCAGGGCGTGCGCGGGAGGTGCGCGTGCCGTCATGGGCGAGCGCCCCATCCGGGTTGCCGGCGGGCGCGCAAGGCGGCCGAGCAGGTCGAGGCGGCACGGCACGCTTGCATCACACCACCCGGCGACGACTGCGCGGCACCGCCCAAGGCGGTTGCCGCACGGCATGATCACCACGGGGCACTCTGGTTGCGGGGAACGTAGCGCAACCTGATGGTGGGCGGAAACACCCCCAGGTGGCAATGCCGGGGCCGGAGGCGACGCCGGCGGTTCGCGGCGAATGCGAATTCTACCCGTTCCACCAGTATCTTGGCGCTTCGGCGCTCGCCGCCTTGTGTCAGGCGCGGGTCTGGTGTGACCAGCGCGAATGGGACGTGTTGCGCATCATCCGCTTCTGCGCCGCGATCCGGTGGGGGGCATTGGCGGCGCCGTAGCCCTGGTAGTCGCCCCGCCGCTCGAGGATCTCGAAGAACATGCCCTCGCCGTAGGTGCGGCTGTAGAGCTGGAAGAACTGGCCGCGCTCGTCGGCATCGAAGAGGATGTTGGCGGCGCGCAGCTGGCCCAGCAGGCCGGACGGAAGGTCGAACCGCGCGACGAGGTCGTCGTAGTAGTTGGGCGAGATCGGCAGCACCTCGAACCCGTTCTTCAGGAGCGCTTCGGCCGTGGCGAAAATATCGTTGCAGGCGAACGCGAGGTGCTGGACCGAGGAACCGAAGCTCTCGGCGATGAAACGGCCGGCGAGCGTGCGGTGCGACTCCGCGCCGTTCAACGTCAGGCGCAGGCTGCGGTCGGGGCTCTCGATCGCTTGGCTGCGCACCAGGCCGCCGGGGTCCACCACGTCCACCATCGGCGCCTTCGCGACGTCGAAGATGGAGGTGTAGAAGAGCGTCCAGGTCAGCATCTCTTCGTAGTTCATCGTCTGCGCGACGTGGTCGACGCGGGTGAGGCCGGCATCGACGCGAGGCGAGACTTCGGGCGCCTCGACGGGGTTGAACTCGATCTCCCACACGCGGGCGAGCTCGCTCGATTCGTCGATGAAATGCATCACGCCGCCGCCGACGCCGCGAATCGCCGGGATGTCGAGCTCACCCTCGAGCCGGGGCTGGCTGAAGGAGGTGGCGCCCAGCGCCCGCGCCCGCTCCACGGTGGCGGCCGCGTCGGCGACCTTCAGGCCGATGTCGCACACCGAGACGCCGTGGGTGAGGTAGGCCGAGTGCGCGAACCCCTCGAGCTCGGTGTTGATGACGATGTTGATTCCGCCCTGGCGCCAGAGTGTGACGTCGCGGGCGATGTGCTCCGCCGTCTGGCGGAAGCCCATGCTGGTGAGGATGCGGCCGAGCGAGGCGGCTTCGGCATCGTCGGCGGCGAACTCGATGAACTCGACGCCGGCGACGGGCACGCGCGGGGGCATCGGCGGAATGCGTTGGGCGACGGCCGGCTCGGCCTGGCGCACCTGATCAGCGAGGTAGAGCAGCGAGCGATGTCCGTCGACGGCGATGGCGCGCGGGCTGCCGCCGCGGAACTGGTCGTTGAAGATCTCCAGCGACAGGGGCCCGTCGTAGCCCGTGGCCATCACCGCGCGCACGAAATCGACGACAGGGAGGTCGCCCTCGCCCGGCATCACGCGGAAGTGGCGCGACCAGTAGAAAAGGTCCATCTCGATCAGCGGCGCGTCGGCGAGCTGCACGAAGGCGATGCGGTCGCCGGGGATGGAGCGGATGGTGTCCGGGTCGATCTGCCGGGCGAGGGTGTGGAAGCTGTCGAGGATGACGCCGACGTTCGGATGGTCGGCCCGGCGCACGACCTCCCAGGCGTCGCGGTGATCGTTCACATGGCGGCCCCAGGCGAGCGCCTCGTAGCCGAGCTTGAGGCCGCGCGCGGCGGCGCGCTCGCCGAGTGCGCGCAGATCGTCGGCCGCGCGGTCGATGCCGCCGATCGCCTGCGGGTGGACCGAGGAGCAGACCAGCATCAGATCGACGCCCAGCTCGCTCATCAGGTCGAACTTGCGCTCGGCCCGGTCGAAGGCGCGGGAGCGGAGCGGATCGGGCAGGCCCTCGAAGTCGCGGAAGGGTTGGAAGAGGGTGATGTCCAGCCCGTGGTCGCGCACCATGGCGCCGACGTCGCGCGGGGAGCCATCGAACGCGATGAAGTCCTGCTCGAAGATCTCGATGCCGCTGAAGCCGGCGCTGGCGATGGCGCTCAGCTTCTCCGGCAGCTCACCGGCGATGGAAACGGTCGCGATCGAGGTCTTCATGCGGACATCCCTGACACCTTGCGCAGGCTTCATACCCGTTGATGCTTGACGCTGCGAATCCGTCTTCCGGAAGAAAAGTCGTGGGTTTGGACATCTGTGTCCAGGCACCATGCGAGATGGCGCGGCCCATCTTCGGGCGATTGTGGCCGGGTTCCGCGGGGGTGGCGAGGCCTGCCGTGGCGGCAGGCCCGGTCGCGGCGAAGCGTGCGAGTGCGGCGCCGAAGGGAGCCGATGCTGGTGCCATCCGAATTGTGGTCGGCGGGTGTCGTCGCGGTGCTGCTTCGGGCGCCGGAGGCGACGTGCCGCGGCGGGTCTTGGTGGCACCACGGGCCACCCGGCGGTCGCGGCATCATCACAGAGGCAGGCTCGCTCGTGTCGGCGATCGAACCGCGAACGGGTCCCAATGAGGCGGGCTCCACGATCGGCTGAACCACGGGTCGTCTGTTCTCAACGGTGAGGGCGTATGGAATGAATGCTGATTAAGGACAATAAGCCTATTTGATCCAGAAATATTCACGCTCACGCCGTTCGTTACCGGGGGTCATTCGGGCGCTGATCCGGGTCGATCACGTTCGCTCGCGCATGGCACTGTGCTGTTCGACCGCCGGGTCGCGGTGCACAGCCGGCTGTGGCCGGAGGGGCTGCCCCCGCGTCGCTCGCGAGGCGAGTCGCCTCATTTTCGCCGCAGTCCCGCCGGGCGATCCTCCCTTTGTGCTCGACGACGCGGGAACGCCAGACGCGTGCGGCGGTCGGTTCAGGCACGGTTCAACATTACGGTGCCGTTATCATCCGAACTCACGTTCGGGTCGTGTGCTCGGCTGGTCACTCTGTCTCATTCGGACAGAATCTTATTGCCGCATTCGGATCGGAGGAATATGCTCCCAGCATATCAATCGGATCGGCTGGCCATGGGTTGGCCGATCTGGGCGCGACGCGACAGACGCCGGTCCTCTGGTTGCGTTGATCGAGATGGGACGGTTGGGCGAGACGGGCTTTCGGGCCAGCAGAAAACGACACGCATACACCTATCCGGGAGGGAGGCGGCCGATGGCGCAAACGGAGATCATGATCGTCGAAGACGAAGCCATGATCAGCTTCGATCTCGCCGACCTGCTGCAAGCCGCTGGGTATCAGGTGAACGGCCCCTATTCGAAGGCGTCGGAGGCCCTGGAGGCGATGACCGAGGCGAAGCTCAACCTTGCGATCCTCGACGTCGATCTCGGCGACGGAGACAACAGCGAGGCGGTGGCCCGGCGGCTGTCGGAGAGCGGAACACCGTTCTTGTTCGTGTCGGGCTACAACCTGGCCGGAAGCGAAGTCTTGCAGCGCTATCCTGACGCGCATCGCATTTCCAAGCCGTGGGATCCGCAGGATCTTCTGCGGGTCGTGGCCCGAAGCGTGGGCCCGCGTCTGGTGAGCGACGAACAAACGGCTGCCTGAGCGCCGCACCGCGCTCGGCCCGCACCAAACCCGTTACAACCCGGCCGGCCGCCGCGGGAGGACCCGCGGCGCCATGGTGCCGTCAGGATGGCTCCAGCACGCGTCCCGGATTGAGGATGCCCTTCGGATCCAGCGCGTTTTTCAGCGTGTGCATCAACGCCAGTTCGCTCGGCGTGCGGCTGTAGCCGAGATAGGGGCGCTTCAGTCGCCCGATGCCGTGCTCGGCCGAGACCGATCCGTGGAAGCGGCGCACCACCGCGTACACCCCCTCGTCGACCGTGTGCTTGTCCTCGGGTTTGACGTGGCCCGGGCCACCGTCCAGCGGGCCGACCACCACATGAAGGTTGCTGTCGGCGACGTGGCCGAAGATCACCTGCACGGCAGCCGGCCACGAATGCGCCGCGAGCGCGCGAAGCTCCTCCACCGCCGGTCCGATGCTGCCGCGCGGTAGGCTGATGTCGAGGTTGACGCGGTTCGCCTGGAACTGTCCATACTCGTAGACGCTCTCGCGATACGCCCACATGCGCGCCGCGTCGTTGCCCGATTGGGCCAGGAGGGCGTCGGCCACCAGCCCCTCTTCCATCAGTTCCGCCAGCGTGGAGGTGACGCCGTCGCTGTCCCGGGTGCCAATCTCGACCAGAAGCACCAGCTCGTGCCGTTCGGCGAAGGGCGGGGGCATGTTCAGCTTGTCGATGGCGGTTCCGATAAACTCACGCCACATCGCCTCGAAGGTGAGAAGATCGCTGCCGAAGTGGCTTTGGATGCGGGCCAGCACGCCGAGCATCGCTTCGGCCGACGGGACCGCGAGCAGCGCCGTTTCCACCGCGGGCGGCTTGGGGTGCAGGCCCAGCACCACGCGGGTCACGATGCCGAGCGTGCCTTCGCTGCCGATGAAGAGCTGCGTCCAGTCGTAGCCGGTGTTGTTCTTCATCATCTTGTTGAGCGAGGTGAGGACGGTGCCGTCCGCCTGCACCGCCTCGAGGCCCAGGACGTTGCGGCGCGTCATGCCGTACCGCACCACCTGATTGCCGCCCGCGTTGGTGGCGACGTTGCCGCCGATGGTCGCCGTGCCGCGGGCGCCGAGGTCGATGCCGCAGAGGAAGCCGGCCTCTTCGGCGGCCGCCTGCACCTCGGCGAGAGGGGTGCCGGCGAGGACGGTGAGGGTGCCGGCGACCGGGTCGATCTCCTCGATCCCGCGCATCCTCTGCAGCGAGATGGCGATCTCTCCCTCGCCGGGATGCGCGCCGGCGGCAAGGCCGGTCATGCCGCCCTGCGTGACGACCGGCTGACCCGCCTCGTGGCAGATGGCGAGGGTCGCGGACACCTCTTCGGTGGTGCGCGGCAGCACGAGCGCCAGCGGTGTCACCGGTGTCAGATACGATGCATCCACGCAGTTGTTCGGCGGGATGTCCCCGCCCACGCGCACCTGCGCCTCACCCAGCCGCGCGATCAGCCGGCCGATCAACTCGTCGCCCACATACCCTCCAGAGTTTTCCTTGCGCCGGACTATACGGCGCGCTGCCGCGCCCGTCTGCCAGGCATGCCGCTGCGGGCGCCAGAAATCCCGCAGCGCCGGTTCAGCGGATCTCGGCCTTCATGGTTGCGCGGCCGTTCTCGGCGGCGGTCCAGCCGTCGAGGCCGCCCTCGGTGCGTTTGACGTTCACGGTAAAATTGTCGCCGTCGAACAGCGGGCCGACGCCGCGATAGGCGACCTCGGACACACCGCCGAGGACGCGCGCGGCGAGCTGCACGATGAGTGTCGCCTGCAGCGGCCCGTGGACCACGAGGCCGGGATAGCCCTCCTCGTCGGTCACGTAGGGGCGGTCGTAGTGGATGCGGTGGCCGTTGAAGGTCAGCGCCGAGTAGCGGAACAGCAGCAGCGGCGTGGCGCTGACGGTCTCGCTCGTGTCGGCGACGGGGCCCGGCTCGCTGGGGGCGGGCGGCATCGGCGTCGGCGCCATTTCGCGGTAGACGATGTCCTGCCGCTCCTGGATGGCGGTGCCGCGCTCGGTGAGGATCTCGTGATCGACGCTGACGAAGCAGAGGGGCCCGCTGCGGCCGGTCTTCAGCGTCACGTCGGCGATGGTGGAGCGCCGGGTCACGGTGTCGCCGACCTTGAGCGGGGCGCGGAAGGTCAGTGCGCCGCCGGCCCACATCCGGCGCGGCAGCGGCACTGGCGGGCAGGAACCCGCCGCGCGCCGGATGGCCGTCGGGCCCGGTGGCGCCTTCCGGCACCGTCGGCGGCGCGAGGCACCAGTGGAGGCACAACGGGGCATCATCGCCGAGCGCGTAGGTCCGGTCCTGGTCGAGTGTCGCGGCGAAACCGTCGGCGAGGCGCACGGACAGGATGTCGCTGACCTCCTCGGTCCGGCCGATCCAGGTCTTGAGGTGTTCGATGTCGACGTCCATGGCATCCCCGAGCGGTGCCGGCGGCATGTCCTGACACCCTATTGATCGTCCGGCGATATAACACACCAGGCAGCACGTCGAGGGTGAGGTGAAGCGTGTCGCGGACCGGAGCGGCCGCAGCGTTCCGGCCTTCTGGCCAACCCCACGAGATGACCCTCGGGCTTAGGAGACGTGAACGAATGGATAGTTGTCTTTCCGTTCGCGTTGCGAGACCCTTGTAATCGACCCGGGGCAACCCAAATCTAGCGGTCCCGCGGTGCTTCGGACCGTGGAGGCCATGCCGCATGCGCGGGTGGCTCAGTTGAAGGGGGACGTTATGGCCCAATCGCTACCAGCGATTGCTTCCGGCGAAGCCGGACTCTCTCGCTACCTGGACGAAATCCGCAAGTTCCCGATGTTGGAACCGCAGCAGGAGTACATGCTCGCCAAGGCTTACCTCGAGCATGACGATTCGGACTCCGCGCACAAGCTCGTCACCAGCCATTTGCGCCTCGTGGCGAAGATCGCCATGGGCTACCGCGGCTACGGTCTGCCGATTTCCGAGGTCATCTCGGAAGGCAACGTGGGCCTGATGCAGGCCGTCAAGCGGTTCGACCCGGAGAAGGGCTTCCGCCTCGCAACCTACGCCATGTGGTGGATCAAGGCGGCGATCCAAGAGTACATCCTGCGGTCGTGGAGTTTGGTGAAGCTCGGCACCACGGCAAATCAGAAGCGTCTGTTCTTCAATCTGCGCAAGGTGAAGAGCTCGATCCAGGCGCTCGACGAGGGCGACCTGCGGCCCGATCAGGTGACGCAGATCGCGACCAAGCTGAACGTGCCGGAATCCGACGTGATCTCGATGAACCGCCGCCTGTCGGGGAACTCGTCGCTGAACGCGCCGATCCGCCAGGAGGCGAACTCGGGTGAATGGCAGGATTGGCTGGTCGACGAATCGGTCACCGCCGAGGAGACGCTTGCCGAGAGCGAAGAGCTCGACACGCGCCGCGCGCTCCTGAAGGACGCGCTCGGCGTGCTCAACGACCGCGAGAAACGCATCTTCCAGCAGCGGCGCCTCGCCGAGGATCCGATGACGCTGGAGGCGCTGTCGGAGGAGTTCGGCGTGTCGCGTGAGCGGGTGCGCCAGATCGAGGTGCGCGCGTTCGAGAAGGTTCAGAAGGCGGTCGTGCGCGCCGCCCGGGACATGGAGCGCTCTCCCGAGCAGATCGCCGCCCTGACCTGACCGGCCCCACGAGGACGATGACGAGAGCCGGGCCCTGTGCCCGGCTTTTTTGTTGGTGGTGTCGGTCTGTCGCTCGGCGCGGTTGGATCGGCGGACTGGCCCGCTTCGGCGGCAGGTGCGGTGCTGAACCAGCGCCGCCGTGTCGCCGGGCGGCCGGGCGGCGGAGAAACGGCAGGCCCGCTGCGCCGGCGGGGCGCGGGCACGCTTGCGTCGGCCGCCGCCTTGGGCGACATCGACCGGGAGGAGACCCGCCCATGATGTCCCGCGCGCGCCGCCGCACGCTCTCGTTCGGCCTTCAGACCGTCTTGGGCGTCGCCCAGAAGGGCTACTTCATCCCGATGCGCAACGCGCCTGCCGCCGCTCGCGACGGCCGGCCGGCGGTTCGACGCGCTGGCCGCCCGGTTCGAGGCGGCGACGCCGATGCTGCGCCATTCGCTCGGCCGCATCGAGGCGCAGGCGGATGCGCTGGCCGCCATCGACGGGGCGCCGCCCGAGCCGCGCTTCGGCCAGATCTGGTGCCCGCGGCTCGACGCGGCGGCGCTCTACACGCTGGTGCGCACGGAGCGGCCGCAGCGGATCGTCGAGGTCGGGTCGGGCCACTCCACCCGTTTCCTCTGGCGGGCTGTGCGGGACGAAGGGCTGGAGACGCACCTGACGGCGATCGACCCTGAGCCGCGGGCGGACCTCGCCGGCCTTCCGATCACGCTGATCCGCGACGTCGTGCAGGGCGTGGACCGGGCGCCGTTCGCCGCTCTCCGCGCCGGCGATCTGTTGTTCGTCGAACTCGAGCCACGTGATGATGCCGGGGACGGACGTCGACTTCATCCTGAACCACGTCATGCCGACGCTGCCGGCGGGCGTGTTCGTGGCCTTCCACGACATCTTCCTGCCCGACCCGTATCCGGCCGCATGGCCCTTCACCGCCTATAACGAGCAGAACGCCCTCGCGCCGCTGCTGCAGGGACGGGGCGGAAATCGTCTGGGCCTCGGCCTATGTCGTCGCCCATATGGCGGAGGCGCTGGGGCGGACGTGGATCGGGCGCCAACCGCTGAAGGAAGGCGCCCGCGAAAGCCTCTTCGTAATGCGACTGACGTAGCGTGCCGGCGCGCTCCGCGCAGGTGGCGACGCAGACGCTGGCTCAGCTTGGCTGCGGCACGATCCGCAGGTAGGGCTTGGGTGCCTTCCAGCCCTCCGGGAACTGCTTCTTGGCGTCCGCGTCGGAGACGGCGGGGACGATGATGACGTCTTCGCCGTTCTTCCAGTTCACCGGCGTGGCCACCTTGTGGTTGGCGGTGAGCTGCAGCGAGTCGATGACGCGCAGGATTTCGTCGAAGTTGCGGCCGGTGGACGCCGGGTAGTTCATCGACAACTTGATCTTCTTGTCCGGGCCGATGACGAAGACCGAGCGCACCGTCATGGAGTCGGACGCGTTGGGGTGGATCATCGCGTAGAGCGTCGCGACCTTTCGCTCCGGGTCGGCGATCAGAGGGAAGTTCAGCGCCGCCCCTTAAGTCTCCTCGATGTCCTTCAGCCAGCCGTCGTGATTGTCCATCGCATCGACCGACAGGCCCATCACCTTCACGCCGCGCTTGGCGAACTCGTCGCCGAGCTTCGCGGTCGCGCCGAGCTCGGTGGTGCAGACGGGTGTGTAGTTCTTCGGGTGCGAGAAGAGAACCGCCCAGGATCCGTCGATATAGTCGTGAAAGCGGATCCGGCCCTCGGTGGTGTCGGCTTCGAAGTCGGGGGCGATATCGCCGATTTGCAACGCCATTGAGCCTGCTCCTTTCAGCGCGATTGATCTAGATTGAAGATTGCGCCGGCACCGCCCTCGTTCAAGACCCGTTAAAGTGACCTGTCGCGGGGGCGCGGGTCGAGGGCGACGACGTGGTTGTCCCATCGGCCGCCGGCCTGCGCCAGCCGCGCCGTGCCGTCCCACACGGTGCCAGCGCCGTCCGCGGCGAGAAAGGCGTTCCCCTGCGAGGGCGCGATGGCGCACACGTCCGGCGCGGTGAGGGTGGAGACGAGATCGCGCGAGGCGGCGTCGAACACCATCACCTTGCCGCCGCGCGGGCTGGAGGCGGCGATGCGGGTGCCGTCGGCGCTGGTTTCGACGGCGCCGATGTAGCTCGCCATCGAGGCGTAGGCGTCCGGCACCTCGACCATCTCGATCGCCTCGCCCGGGCGGTGGCGGCCAACCAGCGGCACGACGTCGGTCTTCGGCCCCTCGTACTGGCCGCCGAACCAGATCGCGCAGTCGCCTGCCTGGGTGATGTGGCGGATGGAGAGCTGGCTGTAGGCGGGAAGCTCGGCGCTGGCGAGGAGGTCGCCGGTTTCGATGTCGACGTAGGAGACCGACGGCTTCATGAAGGGGAGGTTGAGCTTTTGGCGCGGGTAGTCGGGATGGGTCGCAACGCCGCCGTTGGCGCAGGCGACGGTCCGCCCGTCCGCGAGCAGCACCGCCTCGTGCGGGCCGACGGCGCCGGTCTCGATCTCGCCGATGCGCGTCCAGGTGGCGGCGTCGTAGACGCCCAGCAGCCCGCGCTCGTCCTCGAAGTCGTTCTCGGTCGCGTAGAGGAGGCGCCCGTCGGCGCCGAAGAAGCCGTGGCCGTAGAAGTGCCGGTCGGCCGGCGAAGCGAAGGCGGCGACGCGGCGGCCCCGCGTGAGGTCGAGGACGATGGCGAAACGGCCGGGCCGGCGGGCGAACATCACCGCCAGGCGCCGGTCCGGCGAGACGGCGATGTCGTGGCCCCGTGCGTCCAGCTCCTCTGTGAAGAGATCGTGGCCCTCCGCGTCGAACACCACGGCGGCGAACGACCCGTCGGCGTTCATGCGCGCGGCGATGTAGGCGGGGTCGGTGCCGGCGCGGGCGAGGGTGGCGAGCGGCGTCAGGCCCGCCGCACCGATCATCGCGAGAACGTGACGGCGGCTCTGCATCGTCAATCTCCGTCGAGCGAGTTGAAGCCGAGCGTGAGGCCGAGGGCCCCGGGGATGCGTTGATCGAGAATGCGGAAGGCGCCGCCCAGCGGAGAGCGGGCGTAGGCGAGGAGGCGGTGGCTCGTCCGGCTCGGCGAGGATCTCGGCGAGGGGGCGGTTCTCATCGGCGAGCCAGGCGACGGCATCGCGCGCGCGGCTGAGCTCGAAGGCGAGGGCGCCGCCCATTTCCGCGTCGGCCTCCGGCAGGATGGCGGCGACCACGGCGCCGAGCGCCGCGACGCCGTCGATGTTGGCCGCGATCGAGGCGAGCGCCAGGCCGGAGCGCCAGAACGGGGCGAGCCGGGGGCGCGCGTCGGCAAGGCTGTCGCCGACGACGTTGCCGAGCTTGAAGTCGCCGACGATCTGTATCTCCTCGGCCGCGGCCTTGACGAGATCCTGCACCACCTCGCCGTGGGTGCGGTAGATGTTGCCCTCCGCCTCGCGCATCAGCGCGGCAAATCCGTCCGGCCCTTGCCAGCCGGCGAGGATGGCGGCGGCATTGGCCTCGATGGTGCGGGCGATGGCGGCGCCGTAGCGGCAGCGGAAGCTGTCAGCGCTCCACCAGCGTCTCGTTGCCTTCGCCGGAGAGGACGAAGTCGAGCGCCAGCAGCCCCTGCACCGCGACGCTCTTCTGGTACAGCGTGGCCGGATCAGTGGCCGTCTCGTCCTCCTCGGCGAGGATCCCCTGGACCTGGCGCAGGCCCCGCCCGCGCCGGTCGGGCCAGAAGAAGAGCCGCTCGAACCGGTTGTCCTCCCGCGCCGGACCCATGCGGTAGAGTTCGACGCGCCCGAACGCCGCGACGAGGTCGCCGAAAGCGCGCCCGTGCGGCCATCAGCGCCTCGGGCGGGGAGGGGGCGCGGCAGAGCGCCTCCATGGCCGCGGCCTCGGCCTCGGCGGCGCCGACGAGGGCGGCGTAGGACGGGACGATGACCTCGTCGATGGCGCGCTCGACCGCCGGGCGGAAGGCGACCTGCGCCGCCGCCGGGTGGGCGAGGGCGAGGGCGAGAAGCGGTCAGGATCAGGCGTGTCATCGCAACTCGAGGAACCTCAGGAGGGCGGCACGCTCGGCAGGCGGCATGGCGACGACGGCGTCGCGCGCGGCCTGTGCCTCGCCACCGTGCCACAGGATGGCCTCCAGCAGCGAATGGGCGCGGCCGTCGTGAAGGTAGAACGTGTTGCCGTTGACCACCTCGGTCAGGCCGATGCCCCACAGCGGCGCGGTGCGCCACTCGGTGCCGGAGGCGTCGCCCACCGGGCGGCCGTCGGCGAGCCCCTCGCCCATGTCGTGCAGCAGCATGTCGGTGTAGGGCCAGATCAGCTGGAAGCGCTGCTCGGGATGCTCGCGCATCGCGGCTGGTGACGAACTTGGGCGCGTGGCAGTCCGGCGCAGCCGGCGCCGTAGAAGGCGGCCTTGCCGGCGAGCACCTGCGGGATCGTCGATGTCGCGCCGCGCCGGCACGGCGAGGTTCTGCGCGTAGAAGGTGACGAGCGGCAGCACGGGGTCGGGGGCCTCGACCTCGCCGAGGCGCGGCTGCACCCCGCTCGGCATGTCGCGGCAGACCGACTGTGCGACCGAGCATTCGCCGAACGCGTCGGTCACGATGCGGGGTGGAGATGCCGATGTCGCCGGCGAAGGCCTCCGCGCTCTGCACGCTCGATCGAAGGCGTCGTCGCCTTCCAGCCGAACCGGCCGAGCACCAGCTCGCCGGTCTCCGGGTCGCGCGCTGCTGGACGGGCGGCCGGAGATGCCGTCGCCGTCCGCGTCGTCCGGGTCGGCGTGGGCGAGGATGTCGGCCGCGTCGATCGCCTCCAGGAGGCCGAGGCCGATCATCGGATTGGCCACGCGCGGCGAGACATCAGCGTCTGCGGGATCCATCGGGCCGTAGCCGAGGTCGCTGATCGTCTAGGCGGCTTCTCGAGCGTGCCGTCTCGCCGCCGCCGAGCGTCGACGTCATCGGTCTCGATCGCACGACGGCGATGCGCCCCTCGGCGGCAAGGCCCGGCACGGCGAGGGTCTGCAGCTGGCCGCCATAGGTCGGCTCGGGGATGCGCAGGCGTCTCGACGTCGCGGCGAGGCGCGGCGCTGGTCCTCGTCGGTGTGCGGCGGGACGGACAGGCGCAGCAGCAGGACGACGGTCGGCGTCGCCGGTGGCGAGGGCGGGCGCCCGCGCCCGTCCTTCAGGTGGCAGCGCTGGCAGGAGCGCGCGTTGAAGAGCGGCCCGAGCCCGTCCGACGCCGGCGTCGAGGACGGCGAGGACACCCACATTTTGCGAAAGAGCCCGTTGCCGAGCTTGAAGTCCCGTTCGCGCCTCGAACGGGAGGTTCGCCGAGGCGTGGGAGAAGACGTTGGTGTCGAGGTGCGCGCGGTGACGTCGCAGCACCGCCTGACATGCGTTCGAACGGCTCGGGCGCTGAAGCTGGTGGCGGGGGCTCGTCACCGCGGCGACGCGGGCGCGGTCCTCGGGCGTGAGGTCGGCGCGCTCCGATCCGGCGGCACACGACGGCCGCCCCACCCGCGAGGCCGAGGCTGCGAGGAAACGACGAGGGAGGGTGAGGCGGGAATACGTTGACATCGTTCAGCGACGCTCCGGTGCGCGCCGGAGGTCGACGCGCGTTGGATTTACTGGAAGACGGCGTTGGGGGAGTCGAGGCTGTCGGACCCCTCGATCTCGATCGTGCCGAGGTCGAGCGCGGCGACCGACCCGCTCGATGGAGCGCGTCTGGTCGATGAGCCCGTCGATGGCGGCCTGCACGACGGCGTTGCCCTCGTCGTTGCCCTCGCCGATCATCTGGTCGTAGGCCTCGACGCTCTCGGCACGCGCCTTCATGACGGCCATGGCGGTCGACGGTGGCGTCGAGCTTGGCGCGCCATCTCGGCGTCGAGCGCCGGATCCTGCGCGGCGACGAGTGTCCGCGACGGCCGGCCCCTCGACCACCGTGCCGTCGATGCGCGGTAGTGGCCGGTGTAGACGTTGCGCATGCCGATCTGGTCGAAATAGTGCGAGTTGTGCGTGTTGTCGGAGAAGCAGTCGTGCTCCTCCTCCGGATCGTGCAGCAGCAGGCCGAGCTTCATGCGCTCGCCGGCCAGCTCGCCGTAGGAGAGCGAGCCCATGCCGGTGAGGATGGCCGCGAGGCCCGCCGTCGCCCGACAGGCTCGCGCGCGCCTCGCCGCCCTCGTCCCAGTTGCGCGACCATCTCCTCGAGGTCGGCGATCAGCAGCTCGGACGCCGCCGTGAGGTACTCGGCGCGGCGGTCGCAGTTGCCGTCGGTGCAGTTCGCGGTGTCGAAGTCGGTCGCCGGGCGGGCGCCGGCGCCGGCGCTCGGTGCCGTTGAGGTCCTGGCCCCAGAGGAGGAACTCGATCGGCGTGGTAGCCGGTGGCGACGTTCGCCTCGACGCCCTCGGCCTCCTGCAGCGTTTCCTGCAGCAGCTCGGCGTCGATGGTGGAGGCGTCGACGCTCTCGCCGTTCACGGTGATCTCGGGATTGGCGATCACGTTGGTGGTGTAGAGGCGGTTGGCGTCGGAGACGTCGCCGTAGCTGGCGGACGACGTAGTCGATCAGGCCCTCGTCGAGCGGCCAGGCGTTCACGCGGCCTTCCCAGTCGTCGACGATCGGGTTGCCGAAGCGGAAGACCTCGGTCTGCTGGTAGGGCGCGCGGGCGGCGATCCAGGCGGCGCGGGCGGCCAGCAGAGTCGCCTCGGACGGGGCGGCGATGAGGCTGTCGATCGCCGCGTCGAGCGCCTGGGCGGTCTTCAGCGAGTCCGTCGTAGCCGGCGTGGGCGATGTCGGCGTAGGTGGCGATCACCGCGTCGGCGGTGGGGGCCTCCTGCGCGAGTGCTGCGGGCGTGACGCTGGCCGAGGCGACCAGGGCGCCTGCGACGGCGAGCCATCTCGTCATCGAATGTCCTTTCGCCGGCGAGATGGGGCTGGTGGAGTCCATCCCGCGCGGTCCGTTTTATTGAAGCTGTTCTGCGGTGGTGAAGTACATCCTGCCGCAGTGCTCTGTCAAATCGGCCATCAATACTGAGATGGAACAAATATAAACTGGAATTGATGTAATTCTACCGGCGAGCCTGGTGGCATCGATCACGGCTTTGTGCGAGCGAAAGTTGCCATGGCACATTGTCCGGGCGCGCTCCCGTGTCCACCTTGCGCCCGCACCACAACGGAGCCCGCCATGACCGATCTTCGACCGCTGCTGCCGCGCCAGACCGTGCCGCCCCTCACCGCCGAGCTCGTCGGAGGAGGGACGTGGTCGTCGGACTCGCCCGGCGGCGATCCCTTCACGTTGGTCGTCTTCTATCGCGGCCTGCATTGCCCGATCTGCAAGACCTACCTCGGCAGCCTGGAAAAACTCCTGCCGGATTTCGCCAAGCGCGGGGTGAAGGTGGTGGCGCTGTCGTCGGACACGACCGAGCGCGCCGCCACGGCCAAGGCCGACTGGGGCCTCGGCGAGATGACCGTGGGCTCGGTCTCGCTGGAGGCGGCGCGCAGCTGGGGGCTTTACGTGTCCGCCGGCCGGGGCGTCACCTCCATCGGCATCGAAGAGCCGGCCCGGTTCTCCGAGCCGGGGATCTTCATTCTCCGGCCCGACGCGTCGCTCTATTTCGTCAGCACCCAGTCGATGCCGTTCGCCCGGCCGCGGTTCGAGGAGATGCTCGGGGCGATCGATTTCGTCGTCGCCAAGGACTATCCGGCCCGCGGCGAGCTCGCCGCCGTCGCCGAACCCGCGGCGGCGTAAGCGCCCTACTCGAGGGCGGTCGTGTAGCTATCCAGCGGCGGCAGGTCCTTCACCAGGCCGGAGCTGGTCATGAACTCGGCAAACGCCTGGTAGGCCTCCCGGTCCAGCACCTTGGGATTGGCGACGAAGAGCGGCAGCGTGTCGTCGAAGGCGGCGTTGTTGAGCCGATCGTCGAGGTCGGGCTGCTGGGCGAAAAAGAGGTCCTTGGCCTCCTTCGGGTTGGCCTTGGCCCACTCCGTCGCAGCGGCGATCGCGTCGAGGAAGCGGCCCATCACCGGGTCCTCGGCGCGGTCCTTGTGGGCGATGAAGATCAGCTCCTCGTAGGACGGCACCCCGTGCTCCTCCGGCAGGAAGGCCTTGCCGGTCTTCCCCTCGATGGCGATCTGCGTCAGCTCAAAATTGCGGAAGGCGCCGATCACCGCCGCCACGCGGCCCGACAGCAGCGCCTGCGTCAGCGCGAAATTGACGTTCACCAGGGTCACGTCATCGAGCGACATCCCCTCGTGGTGGAGCATGCGCCCGAGCAGCGCGTCCTCGAAGCCGCCGACGGAGTAGCCCACCGCGAGGCCCTTGAGGTCTTTCAGCGTCTTGACCGGCCCGTCCTCCAGCGCCACCAGCGCGTTGAGCGGCGAGCCGACGAGGGTGCCGATGCGAGTGACGGGCAGGCCCTCGGCCGCCTGCTGGTAGAGGCTCGGCTGGTAGGTGATGGCGATGTCACCTTCGCCGGCGGCCACCAGGCGGGGCGGCGCGGCCGGGTCGGCCGGCGCGATCAGCTCCACCTCGAGGTCGCGCTTGCCGAACTCGCCGCGCGCTTCAGCGAGCACGATGGGCGCGTGGTCCGGGTTGATGAACCAGTCCGCGAGGACGCGCAGGTGGTCCTGCGCCGAGGCGGGGCTTGCCGCGAGCGCGATCGCGGCCGCGAGGGCAAATCGAAACATGGGGGGGTCTCCCTGAGGTCTGCGCCGGAAGAGGCCGCAGCGGGTGCGGTCAGGCGTCTGGCCGCCATAAAAAGCGCTCGACGAGCCAGTCCGCAAGGGCGCGCGTCAACAACGCCAGCACGGCGAGCAGGCCGAGCGCGGCGAACACGGTGCCTGTCTGCGATCGCGCATTGGCGTTGACCATGACGAACCCCAGTCCCGCCGAGGCGCCGACCCATTCGCCCACAACGGCACCGATGGGCGCCACCGTGGCGGCGACCTTGGCGCCGGCGGCGAGCCCCGGCAGCCCGCCCGGCGCCCGGATCGTCCACAGCACCTGCCAGCGGTTGGCGCCGGCGATGCGGGCGAGGTCGATGAGGCGCGGATCCACACGCGCCATCGCCTCGGCATAGGCGGTGGCGACGGGGAAGTAGATGATGAGGCCCGCCATGGCGATCTTGGAGGCCATGCCGTAGCCGAGCCACACCACCAGCAGCGGGGCGATGGCGAACACCGGGAGCGCCTGCGTCGCCACCACGACCGGCAGCACGAGGCGCCGGGCGAGGGGCGTCGCGGCAATGGTGAGCGCGGTGGCCGACCCTGCGGCGAGGCCGGCGGCAAGGCCGAGAACGATCTCAGCGGCGGTGATCGCGGCGTTGCGCGCGAGCATCGACCCATGGCTGACGTAGGCCTCCCACACGTCGACCGGCGCCGGGAAGACGTATCGCGGCGGGGCGAAGACCGCGACGAGCCCCCACCAGAGCCCGAGCAGCACGCCGGCGGCGAGCGCGGCCTTGAGCGCCAGCCGCCCGAGGGCGCGCACGCGGGAGCGTCGAGCGGCCGGCTGGTCCGCCGTCACAGGCCGCAGCTCGGGCGGCGGGCCGCCTCCGCACCAGGGCGTTCGACGGCGGGGGCCGGGTCGGTCGGAACGCGTGGAGGTCGGGCGAACCGGAGATGTGCTAGTCGGCCGACCACTGCGCCATCGCCGATTCGACGGCGTTGATACCCTCCGGTCCCTTGCGCAAGGTCAGGATCGCGCGGCGACCGGATTCGTAGAGGATCGGAATGTCGATCCAGTCGCGGCTCTCGAGGAGGTCGAGGTTGTACTCGCGATCGGCCTCTTCCTCGTTGAGCGCCACCCAGAAGAGACCCGATGACACGCGCGCCGCCTGTCCGCGCAGCGCGTCGCCCCGTGCCGACTCCTGAGCCTTCATGATGATCCCGGGGACGTTCTTCACGCCGCCGCCCTCGAAGGACTCCGGCACGTCGAACTTGATCTCGATGAGATGGCTGGCCGGCAGCTGCGCGTCCTTGTTCTCGCGGATGGTGAGAGTCATCGTCATGCCGCGCTCGCCGATGACGGCGGCGGACCGGACGACGGCTTCCTCTTCGCCGCCGCCGAACGACTGGCGCAGCATCTCCCAGTTCACCGTTCCGGCGACGGCCGATCCCGTCTGCCCGCCGGTGGCGGCTTCTTCGTAGAGGACCGCCTGCTGCTTGCCGACATCGCCGTCCGGCGAGGCGGATGGCGCGTCGCTGGTGACCTCCTCCTGCACGGCGAGCGCGCTGACCTCGACGTCCGTCAGGGTTGGTCGACCGCCGGACACCTGGCGCCTCCGCGGCATTCGGCTGCGGGTCGGCCGCGAACTGCGGCGCACCGTCTGGCGTGCGCGCCGAGATTCGGCGTTCGCGTCGCTCTCGGCGGGGTCGATCGAGGGTGATCGTCTCCGTCGCGACGGCGCGGGGCTCGTCGTCGCCGTTGAGACGGGCCTGGCTCTTGGTGCTCACCGGGCCGGAGGCCTGCACCGGCGCCCGCTCCGCAGGCGTCGACGGGGTCCCGCCATCGTCCGGGTTGAGCTGCTGGATGACGGCGAGCAGCCTCTCATGCTGTGTGACGACCGCGTAGGACGCGCCGACCAGCAGGCCGAGTACCACCAGCGACATGACTACGCGCGCGACCATGGACCGGCGCGGCGGCGCGCTGCCGTCTTCCGCCGTAACCGGCACGGCCCGCGCCTTGCGGCTCTTCTTCTCCTTGCGGCTGCTGCGCGAGGCGCGACGCTCGGCGCGCGAGCTGACGCTCTTCCTCGCGGCGGCGGCGCTTGGCCTCCTTCGGATCGAGTTCGTCCTCATCGTCGTCGTCGTAGGCGTCGATCTCCTCCGGCTCCTCGACGGCCTCGTACTCGGCCTCGTCGATGTGCTCGGGCTCCAGCGCCGGATCGGGGCGCTGGCCGCGCCGCCGCGCCGGCACCACCGGCAACGGCTGGTCGTATTCCTCCTCGAGGAAATCGTCGCCGACGACTTCGGCCTCGGCGGTCTCGATCGGTTCCTGCGACAGCTCCATCGGCGCCGGCAGCTGCGCCGGTTGCGGGCCGCCGCGGGAGGTGGGCGTCGGCGCCGGCTCTGCCGCAACCTCGGCGTCCGGCGACAGCATCGCGTCGGAGACGGCGCTCCGCAGCACCTCGGCGCGCTCGGCGCGGGTCCGCTCGGCCTCGGCGCGGCGGCGGGCTTCGCGCTCGGCCTCGCTCTCGCGCTCGGCCGCTTCGCCGGCGCGCGCACCGGCCGGCAACGCACCCTGAACGGCACGGCGCGTGCGGTTCTGTCGCGCGATCTCGTTCTCGATCTTGCGAATCGCGTCTTCCAGCGCCAAGCGCTGCGCCGTCACGTCGGCCGACGAAAGCGGCGGATCGAAGCTCTGCAGCTGCTTGATGAGCGCCTTTCGCGCCTTCTCATACACCTGACGCCGCTGCGGTCCGCTCCCGTCCGGGAGCGACTGAACCGCTCGCTGCAGCACGGAGTAGAAGTCGGTCATCGCGACCACACGCCCTTCCTGCCCATGGGCCTGGAATTAAATATGAAAGGGATCTTCAACAAGTATTGTATCGTCTCGTTCTGGGCTCGTCGACAACATCGCCACGGGCGCTCCCACCAACTCTTCCACATGCCGCACATATTTGACCGCTTCGGCCGGCAGATCTCCCCAGGATCGTGCGCCTCGGGTCGATCCGGACCAGCCCCTGATCGTCTCGTAAACCGGCTGAACGCGAAATTGACGCGCCGTTTCCACAGGTAGCCGGTCGATCCGCTCGCCGTCCACGTCATAGGCGACGCAGATTTTCAGCTCGTCCAGGCCGTCGAGCACGTCGAGCTTCGTCAGCGCGAGGCGGTCGATGCCGCCGGTCTCCACCGCTTGGCGCACCATCACCGCATCGAACCAGCCGCAGCGGCGCTTGCGCCCGGTGACGGTGCCGAACTCGGCGCCCCGCTCGCCCAGCAGCTGCCCGATCTCGTTCTGCTGCTCGGTCGGGAACGGGCCGTTTCCCACGCGCGTCGTGTAAGCCTTCGTAATCCCAAGTGTCCTGTCGAGTGAAGAGGGCCGACGCCGGACCCCGCCGCCGCCGATCCCGCCACCGTGTTGGAGGATGTTACGAACGGGAAGGTGCCATGGTCGATGTCGAGCATGGCGCCCTGGGCGCCCTCGAACAGAATATTGCGGCCTGCGCCCCGCGCCTCGCGCAGCATGCGCCAGGTGGGTGCGGCATAGGCGAGCACGGGCCGAGCGGCCTCCAGCTCGGCGCGGATGGTGTCGGCGGTGACCGGCTCGGCGCCGAGGCCGACGCGCAGCGCATTGTGATGCGCGAGGAGCCGGTCGATCCGCCCGTCGAGCGTTTCGGCGTCGTTGAGATCGGCGAGGCGTACCACGCGGCGGCCGACCTTGTCCTCGTAGGTGGGGCCGATGCCGCGGCCGGTGGTGCCGATCGCCGCCGCGCCGGACGCGGCTTCGCGCAGCCGGTCCAGCTCGCGGTGGACCGACAGGATGAGCGGCACGTTCTCCGCGATCCGCAGCGTCTCGGGCGAGATGGTGACGCCCTTGGCGCGCATCGACTCGATCTCGGACAGCAGCGCCTGAGGGTCGAGCACCACGCCGTTGCCGATGATGGAGAGCTTGCCGGACCGCACCACGCCCGAGGGCAGCAGCGAGAGCTTGTAGGTCACGCCATCGATCACCAGGGTGTGGCCGGCGTTGTGGCCACCCTGATACCGCACGATCACCTCGGCCCGCTCGGAGAGCCAATCGACGATCTTGCCTTTGCCTTCGTCGCCCCACTGCGAGCCGACAACCACGACGCTACCCATCGATCTCATTCATCCTTTCGCCTGTGGCCTGGAGGTGCCGCACTGGCGGTGCGCGATCTGCCATGCCACAGACACGGTGCGACGCGCGGCAAAGGGCTTGTGGCCCAGAAGCCCGCGTGTGGGCAAGCCGCCGAATGCGACTTCCCTGTTCCGCGCTCGACAACACTATACGGTACGGGATCACCATCAACGTGAAACAGGACACCAGACCGGGGTGGTCGCACCTCATTGCCAATCAGCCCTACGTCCTGATGACGCTGACGATGCTGCTGTGGTCCGGCAACTTGGTCGCCGGCCGATGGGTCGCGGGCGAAATCTCCCCCGTCACGTTCACGGCGATCCGCTGGCTCCTGGCATTCGTCATCCTCTTGTCCATCGGCTGGCAGCATGTGCGCCGCGATCTGGCCGATTCTGCGGCCGCTGGCGCATCATGGTGCTCCTCGGCATCCTGTCGATCGGCGCCTACAACATTTGCGTTTATGTCGGGTTGTCTATGACCACGGTCATCAACGCCACGCTTTTATCGTCGATCGTTCCCGATCATCGATCGCCGCCACGGGCTACATCGTCTACCGCGACCGGCTGACGTTGCCCCAGGCGGTCGGGATCCTCGTGGCCTGCGTGCGGCGCGCTTGTCGTCCTGACGCGCGGCGATCTTCGCTGTTGGCCGGCGTTCCACTTCAACGCCGGCGACCTGTGGGTCCTGGTCTCGCAGGTCATTTGGGCGCTCTACACGGTCTATCTGCGCGAACGGCCGGCGGTGCATCCGATGTCGTTCCTGATCGCGCACGATCGGCGTCGGCCTGGTGTCCTTGTCCCGGCCGCGGCGCTGGAGCTGGCGCTCGGCGGCAGATCACGGTCACACCGGGCGCCGTCGGCGCGACGCTCTACGTCGCCATGTTCGCCGCGGTGATCGCGTATCTCTGTCTACAACCGCGCGGTCGCGCTCATCGGCGCCAACCGCGCGGGGCCGTTCTTCCACCTCATCCCGGTCTTCGCCTCGCTGATGGCGGTCGTCGCTTCTGGGCGAGCGGATCGACGCTCTACCACCTCGCCGGCTGGGCGATCATCATCGCCGGCATCGTCGCCGCCCAGTTCGGGCGCCGGCCCAGCCCGGCCCGCCGCCGCCCCGCCGCCGCCGCGCCTACCGTGCCGCCGCGGGGGTGAACGCGTCGCGCCAGCCGAGGCCCGCCTCCACGGTGGTGGCGGGCGTGTACTCGCAGCCGAAGGGGCCGGTGTAGCCGGCCTCGACGAAGGCGGGCAGCAGGAACGGGTAGTTGAGCTCGCCCCGGTCCGGCTCCTGCCGCGTCAAGCCGCCGGCGATCTGCACGTGGCCGATGTGGTCCACATGGTCGCGGAAGCGCGCCAGCACGTCGCCGCCGTCGCGCTGCACGTGGAAGCAGTCGAACATGATCTTCACGTTCGGCGCGCCGCTCGAGCGCGGATCACCTCGGCCGCCTCCTCCACCGAGGCGACCGCGTACCCGGGCCGCGCCTGCATGGCACAGCGGCTCGACCAGGAACGTCAGCTCCGGCGCGTGCGGCGGCGGCTTCGGCCAGGCGCTCGGCGAGGCGGCCGGTGGCGGTCCGCATCCTGCGGTGCAGCCCCGAACGACGTGGACGGCGCCCGCGCCGACGGTCGCGTGCGGTGTCGATCGCCGCGGCGATGTCGGCCGTCGCCTGGCTTCGTGGCCCGGCATCGCGGCGACGCCCGACGTCTCGCCCATGCGCGCGTTGAGCCCGACCACGGTCAGGTCGCCGAGCGCCTCACGCACCGTCTCGGGTCCCTCCACGCTGGGCCTGGTCGTGGAATTCGACGGCGGAGAAGCCCGCCGCGCGCGCCGCGGCAATGCGCTCCAGGAAGGGGCGGTCCGTCCACAGAAAGCCGAGGTTGGCGGAAAAGATCATGGGGCGTTCCTCGTTTTGGATTGTCGCGAGCGCGGTTGATGTCGACAAAGCTGGCCCGTCGGCCAACAAGAGGGCTGACAGCGCTATCGGATCCGTTACCTTGCAGTGAAACGGCCGCCGGCCCGGATCGGAGAGCTTCATGAACGCCTTGCGCCAACCGCTGTTCATCGTCGTGTCGGTGATCGCGATTATCGCGATCGCCGCTGCGGCCACGTTCTATCTGCAAAAGGAGCGCCGGCAAGCCGAACTGCGCGCGCAACTGGACGACGCCGCCGGCTCGCAGGCCGCGCTACGCGATCAGTTCAATGCGCTGACGACTGCGTCGGGCGCGCTGGAGGACCTCGAGAGCGACCTGGAAGAGACCCGGGCGGCGCAGCAGGAGGCCGAGCAGGCCGCCGCCGAAGCCGCCGCCGAGGAGGACGAGATCCGCACCCGCATCGCCGACCTCTCGGCGGAGGAGGAGCAGATCACGTCGCGGATCGACGGCCTCAACACCGAACTTGAGGCGGCCTCCGACGCCGCCGCCGCCGCCCAGCAGCGCGCCGACGATGCCCGCCAGAACCTCGCCGCCCTGGAGCAGAGCCGCACCGAGCTCGAAACCTCCGTCGGCGACCT
The DNA here is from genome assembly GCA_963771975.1 of uncultured Alphaproteobacteria bacterium. Taxonomy (GTDB): domain Bacteria; phylum Pseudomonadota; class Alphaproteobacteria; order Rhizobiales; family Amorphaceae; genus Acuticoccus. The sequence continues at coordinate 174,760 of CAVYVL010000008.1, forward strand.
GCGCAGCCGCAGCGACGAGCTGTCGCAAAGCCTCGCCGATGCTGAGGCCGCGCTCACGACCCGCCAGGTCGAGGCCGACGATGTGCGCGCCACGCTGCAGACCATTCGCGGCGACGTTGAGAATCTGACCGCGGCCCGCACCGAGCTGGAGGCCTCCGTCCAATCGCTCTCCGACGAGAACGAGACGCTGGTGGCCGACGTCGACGCCGCGCGCCAGTCGCTGAGCGCGGCACAGGCCGACATGCAGGCCGCCGAGGGCCGCCAGGCGCGGTTGCAGCAGGAGGTGGCCGCGCTCGCGCAGACACGCGACGACTTGTCGGCGGAGGTGGAAGACCTCCGGGCGCAGAACCAGTCGCTGCAGGAGGAGATGCAGGCCGCGCAGGAGCGCCAGACGGCGCTGCAGAGCGAGGTGGAGACGCTGGAGGCGGCGAGCGCCGACCTCAATGCGACCATCGACACGCTGAACCAGCAGAATGAAGAGCTGGAGGCGTCCGCCGCCGAGGCCGACGCCCGGCGCTCCTCTTTGGAGAGCGAGGTGAGCGACCTTACGACGCGCCGCGACGACCTGACGGCCGAAGTGGAGACATTGACCGAGCGCAACACGACCCTCCAGGCCGCAGCCGACGCCGCGGCGAGCCGGCAGGCAGAGCTGGAGGCCGAGGTCGCCGGGCTGGAGCAGCAGTTGCAGGACGCCGAAGCGGAAGCCGATACGCAGAGCGCAGCACCCCCTGCGGCGGACGCTGCGCCGACCCGCGACACGGCCAGCGAGGGCGAGGTCACCGAGGACGCGGCCAGCGAGACCGACGCGAGCGAGACCGACGCGAGCGAGCCGAGGTGAGCGAGACCGAGGTGAGCGAGGCTGAGGCGAGCGATGACAGCGCCGCAGCAGAGCCCGACGTGGCCGAGAGCATCGAAGAAGCGGAGGCCGCCGCCGAGGCCGAAGCTATGGGCGAGGGCGCATCGGGCGATGTCGCCGCGATCGAAGAGGCGCCCGAGGTGACACCGTCGCCGGTTGCCGAGGCGGAACTCGCCGGCGCCTACGCCAACGAGCAGCTCGCCGCCAGCTTCGCCGCCGAAACCTTCGAGCTTGCCATCACCAACGGTGCGACCGTCGCCGGCAAGTTCGAGTTCGACGGCACCCGCCTGCGCCTCTCCGGCGTGGAAGGCGAGGCCGCTGCCATCTTCCCGATGACCTGCCGCGTGGACCTCGAAGCGCAGAAGATGACGCTGTCGGCCTATCAGGGGTCCTGCGCCGTGCTGAACGGGCAGGCGCTCGAGCGGCAATAAGCCCGCGGCGGGGCACGGGTCGGCCGCCGCGGCTTTCCCGGGTGAGACGCCCGAGCGAGGGGCTGCCCCTCGCTCTCCCTCCGCCTCGCCACGCGTGTCCGCTCGCGGACATCATCATCAAAGAGCGCCCAGCTGTGGAACACCGCGGTTGGGCGGCAGCCGTTCAAGGCAGACGGCCGCGACAGGTGGCCCTCTGCGCTGAGCGGAAGCACGTCACGCTCGGTCGGGCATCGACGGGCATCGAGGTGCCCGGCCTCGCCTCGGGTGTCCGCTTGGCGGACACCCGCATCAAAGAGCGCCCAACTGCAGAACACTGCCGTGTGGCAGCACTCGGTCAACGACGGTCTTCGAGGCGCCTGTCCTCGCCGAGCACGGCATTGCACGCGCGAGGCGCCGAGCGGGCGTTAGACCTCGCCCCTGCGATTGGGGGCGGCGTCATCGCGATGGACAAAAACGAAGCGCGTAGGCCGGGGCCCGCGCGCTTCTTGTTCGTTGGGTGTTGTGCAGAGCCGGACGACGTGCCCGGCGCGCGGCGTCAGGACAGGAAGTTCAGTGCCTTCGCCTGGGTCACCAGCGGCAGCGCCTCGACCTTGGCCAGGACCTCGGCGGCCGGCTCGCCGTCCACCTCGATGAGGCAGATCGCCTCGCCGCCGGCGTCCTTCCGGCCCAGCGTGAAGTTGGCGATGTTCACGCCCGCCTCGCCCAGCGCCGTGCCGATGGAGCCGATGAAGCCCGGCTTGTCCTCGTTGGTCACGTAGATCATGTGCGGCGCGAAGTCGGCGTCGAGGTTGATGCCCTTCACCTGGATGATGCGCGGCTTGCCGTCGGAGAAGACGGTGCCGGCGACCGACCGCTCCTGGCGCTCGGTCATCACCGTGAGGCGGATGTAGTTCTCGTAGGCACCCTGCTGCTCGCGGCGCACCTCTTCCACCTGGATGCCGCGGTCGCGCGCGATCGTCGGCGCGGAGACCATGTTCACGTCCTGGAGGAGCGGACGCATCAGCCCGGTCACCGCAGCGGCGGTGAGGGCCCGCAGGTTCAGCTCGGCGACATCGCCCTCGTACTCGATGCGCACGCCCTTGATGCCGGTCTCGGTGAGCTGGCCGGCGAACGAGCCGAGGCGCTCCGCCAGAGTCACGAACGGGGTGAGGAGCGGCGCCTCTTCGGCGGTGATCGAGGGCATGTTGAGCGCGTTGGAGACCGCGCCGCGCAACAGGTAGTCCGACATCTGCTCGGCCACCTGCAGCGCCACGTTCTCCTGCGCCTCGGTCGTCGCCGCGCCGAGGTGCGGCGTGCAGACGAGGTTGGGCGCGCCGAACAGGATGTTCTCCTTCGCGGGCTCCTCGGAGAACACGTCGACACCCGCGCCGCCCAGATGGCCGTCGTCGAGCGCCTTCCTCAGCGCCGCCTCGTCGACCAGGCCGCCACGGGCGCAGTTGATGATCATCGCGCCCTTCTTCATCGAGGCGATCGCCTCGGCCGAGACGACGTTGCGTGTCTTCTCGGTGAGCGGGGTGTGCAGGGTCACGATGTCGGCGCGGCGTGAAGAGCTCCGGCAGCTCCACCTTCTCGACGCCGATCTCCATCGCCCGCTCGGCGGTCAGGAACGGGTCGAAGGCGATGACGCGCAGCTTCAGGCCGATGGCGCGCGAGGCGACGATGGAGCCGATGTTGCCGCAGCCGATGATGCCGAGCGTCTTGCCCGTCAGCTCGCGGCCCATGAAGCGGTTCTTCTCCCACTTGCCGGCCTGGGTGGAGGCGTCGGCCGCCGCGATCTGGCGCGACACGGCGAACATCATCGCGATGGCGTGCTCGGCGGTGGTGATGGAGTTGCCGAAGGGCGTGTTCATCACGATGACGCCGGCGCGGCTCGCGGCCGGGATGTCCACGTTGTCGACGCCGATGCCGGCGCGGCCGATCACCTTGAGGTTCTTGGCCGCCGCGAGGACCTTCTCGGTGACCTTCGTGGCGGAGCGGATGGCGAGGCCGTCCACGTCCTTCACGGCCTCGAGGAGCGCGTCTTTGTCCTTGCCGAGGTTCGGCTCGAAGCGCACCTCGACGCCGCGGTCGCGGAAGATCTGCACGGCGGCGTCCGACAGCGCGTCGGAGATGAGGACCACGGGCTTGGTCTTGGCCGCGGTCGAGCTGGCGGTGTTGGCGACGGTCTGCTGCATGGGTGATATCCTTCGCGCAGCGGCGGTCGGCCGCGCTGCGTCGGTTCGATCAATGGGGAAGGGAGGGGCCGCGGGCGCGGCCCTGAACCTATTGCGCGGCGGCGGCGACCGGCTTGTCGGTCGTGGCGAAGGCCCAGTCGAGCCACGCGGTCGAGCGCCTCGAGATCGGCGGTCTCGACGGTGCCGCCGGCCCAGATGCGCAGGCCCGGAGGCGCGTCGCGGTAGGCGCCGATGTCGAGGGCGACGCCCTCTTTCTCCAGCTTGGCGGCGAGCGCCTTGGCGAAGGCGGCCTGTTCGGCCTCCGATGCGTTCGCGACCGCCGGGTCGACGATCCTGAAGCAGACCGACGTGTTGGAGCGCGTCGCCGGGTCTTCGGCCAGGAAGTCGATCCAGTCGGTGGCGTCGGCCCACTTCGCCAGCGCGGCGAGGTTGCGGTCGGACCGGTCCGCGAGCGTGTCGGGCAGGCTCTCGGCCCACTTCAGCGCGTCGAGGCAGTCCTCCACCGCGAGCATCGAGGGCGTGTTGATCGTCTCGCCCTTGAAGATGCCCTCGTTGAGCTTGCCGCCCTTGGTCATGCGGAAGAGCTTGGGCAGCGGCCAGGGCGGGCGTGTAGCTCTCGAGCCGTTCCACCGCGCGCGGGGAGAGGATGAGGACGCCGTGCGCCGCCTCACCGCCGAGCGCCTTCTGCCAGGAGAAGGTGACGACGTCGAGCTTGTCCCACGGCAGCGGCTGCGCGAAGGCGGCCGAGGTGGCATCGCAGATGGTGAGGCCCTCCCGGTCCGCCGGGATGACGTCGCCGTTGGGGACGCGCACGCCGGACGTGGTGCCGTTCCAGGTGAAGACGACGTCGGTGTTCCAGTCGACTGGCGGCGAGGTCGGGGAGCGCGCCGTAGGGCGCCTTCACGATCTTGGCGTCGAGCTTGAGCTGCTTGACGACGTCGGTCACCCAGCCTTCGCCGAAGGATTCCCAGGCGAGCATGGTCGCGGGGCGGGCGCCGAGCATCGACCACATGGCCATCTCCACCGCGCCGGTGTCGGACGCGGGGACGATGCCGATGCGATAATCGGCAGGAACATCGAGGAGGGCGCGGGTGCGGTCCAGGACCTCGGCCAGCTTGGCCTTGCCGATCTTGGAGCGGTGGGAGCGGCCGAGCGCGGCGTCGTCGAGCGCGGCGGTGGTCCAGCCGGGCCGTTTGGCGCAGGGGCCGGACGAGAAGCAGGGGTTGCCCGGCTTGCGGCCAGGCATTGTCGCGGTGGTCATCTGTAGCTACCCTTTCAGATAGGCGCCCCTCGTTGGGGAGGGGTGTCCCACCGCCGTGACTACGCCTCGGCCCATGGCGGCGCAAGCCCCCTCCGGCGCAAGAGTCGGTCCTTGCGAGCGCGCGGCGGATATGGAATGCGCTGACGCGCCATCCACATCGGTCCGGTGCGCGTAAACCAAACGCATACAAGAATTGTCTGTTGGGGGCCGTCCGCTCGCGTTACGGTTGACGTCGGCGACAGGAAGGTCCTCCGAGTTTTCTGGAGGAGTTGTGTGTGATCGACAAGAAGCTGGCGGACGAAACCGGACGACAGGCGTGTCTTTCGCGACTGGCCGTTCTCGGGGCCAAGGACGACGGCGGGTTTTCCCACATCACCCGCGTCGTGCGAACGGCGCTGGACATGCCGATGGCCGCCGTCACTTTGATCGGCGCAGATACGCAGTGGATCCGGAGTGGCCAGGGCCTCGATTTGGATCGGACCTCCCGCTCGTCGTCGTTCTGCACCGTCACGATCGAAGAGCGCGGCACGCTGGTCGTGGAAGACGCGTTGCACCATGCGCCGTTCTCCACCAACGAATACGTTCTGGGCGCGCCGCACATCCGCAGTTACGTGGGGGTGCCGCTCGTCACGATGGACGGCTACCAAGTCGGATCGTTGTGCGCGATGGGATACGAGCCGCGCACCTTCGGGGCGGGTCAGGTGGAGCTGATGGAGCAGCTCGCCCGCTGCGTCGAAAACGAGCTGGAGCTGAAGATGAAGGCCTCGCTCGACGGCCTGACGCAGCTTCTCAGCCGAACCGCGTTCATCGACATCGTCGCGGCGACGCGGGCCGAGCTGGACCCAAGCCGGCCGGTCAGCCTCGCGATCCTCGACCTCGACCACTTCAAGTCCATCAACGACACTTACGGCCATCCCGCCGGCGATGAGGTGCTGAAGGCCACGGCGCGCCAGCTGGCGCAATCGGTCGGCGCCGGTGTGCCCGTGGGCCGCCTCGGCGGCGAGGAATTTGGAGTGCTCCTGCCGCGATGCACGGTGTCGGAGGCCGTCGAGCGTCTCGAGTTGTTCCGCAGCGGTCTGGAGACGATGCGCGTCGTCGACGGGTTCGACCGCCGGATCACCGTTAGTGCCGGCGTCACCGACATTCGGCCCGGCTCCGACGGATCCGACGTCAGCCCCGCCTTCAAGCGGGCCGATATCGCGCTCTATCAGGCCAAGGCGCGGGGGCGGAACCGCATCGAGATGTGGGACGGCAGTAGCGACGCGGTGCCGGTGGAAGCGCTGGTGCTGCCGAACGTTCGGCATGTTCGCGCGGGAGACAGCAGGTTCGACACGCGCGGACGGCCGGAGGAGATCGCGGCCACGCTCGTCAACCGCTTCGGCCGGCCGATGAAGGTACGGCGTCGCGACATGCGTGCGCGCAAGCGCTCGGTGGCCTGACGCGCCGATTGCGCCAGGGCGCGCCGCGTTGCCGGCGCGGAAGCGGTCGCCACCATGGGGAAGTCGATGTAGTCTGCGCTCTACGGCCCTTAGGGGCGTCGAGGAGCCTTCCCGATGAGTTTCAGCCCTTGTCCCGATCCCGTCCTCGGTGACGCGGCGTCCGTCGCGTCCGTCGAGACCATCATCATCCCGCGCGCCGTCGATCTCGGCGAGATGACCGTGCGCCGCGCGCTCCCCAGTGTGCAACGTCAGATGGTCGGCCCGTTCATCTTCTTCGACCAGATGGGGCCGGCCGAGTTCCTGACCGACACCGGGATCGATGTCCGCCCGCACCCGCACATCAACCTCGCCACGGTGACGTACCTGCTCGAAGGCGAGAATTCTGCACCGCGACAGCCTCGGCACCGAGATGACGATCCGCCCCGGCGACGTGAACTGGATGCGCGCCGGCAAAGGGATCGTCCACTCCGAACGCACCGGCGACGCGCGCAAGCGGAACGGCCAGCGCCTCTTCGGCCTGCAGACCTGGGTGGCGCTGCCGGCGGACGTCGAGGAGAGTGACCCCGCCTTCCTCCACCATGGCCGCGAGGAACTGCCGTTCGTCGAGGATGGCGGCATGACGATGCGCCTCGTCGCCGGGTCGACGCACGGGCTCACATCGCCGTTGAAGACGGCATCCGAGACGCTGTACGCCGACGTGGCGCTGCAGGACGGCGCCCGCTTCCAGGCAGAGGCCACGCATGAGGAGCGCGCGCTCTACGTGCTGTCGGGCGCTCTGGTGATCGACGGGACCACTCACGAAGGCGGCACGCTCCTGGTGCTGCGGCCGGGCGATCCGGTGGCCGTCACGGCGAGCGGGGCCACACGCTTCATGCTCTTCGGCGGTGAGCCGATGGAGGGGCCGCGCTACATCTGGTGGAATTTCGTCTCCTCGAGGCGCGAACGGATCGAGGCCGCGAAGGAGGAGTGGGCGAAGGGCCGGTTCGACACCGTGCCCGGCGACGAGACTGAGTTCATCCCGTTGCCGGAGTTGATCGGCAAGCCGCGCCGCGCCGTGGGCGGCCGCGCCTTCGACTGACGTCTCCGCAAGGCCGGAGGGCGCGTGAAGCGCCGCGAGGCCGACCATGAAGCGCGGCGGGCCCTCGTCGCCGCGCCGTCGGGCGCCGGCTCACCTACGGGCGATTGGTGGCGCAAGTGCGACGGTCGCCGCACAAAATGCGCGCGCATACCGGCATCCCATCGTGCCATATCGCGCTGCACCATCAGATTGCGCTAGGCAGGGCGTTCACGGGAACCGTCGGCGGGCCCGGTGCGCCGCCGGCCGCCGAACTGCCAAATGTCAACAGTGCACCGTCGCCGCGCCTATCGTGCGCGAACGTGTGCATGCGCACCCGCAGCGAGAGATGATGCCCTCCTTCGACACCTATCGCTCCGAGTGGTTCGGCAATGTCCGCCGCGACCTGCTCTCCGGCCTGGTGGTCGCCCTGGCGCTCATCCCCGAGGCGATCGCCTTCTCCATCATCGCCGGCGTCGACCCGAAGGTCGGCCTCTACGCCTCGTTCTCCATCGCCGTCATCACGGCGATCACCGGCGGGCGGCCCGGCATGATCTCGGCCGCGACGGCCGCGACGGCGGTCCTGATGGTGACGCTCGTCGCCGACCACGGGCTGCAATACCTCCTCGCGGCGACCGTGCTCGCGGGCGTCCTGCAGGTCGTCGCCGGGCTGTTCAAGCTCGGAAAGGTGATGCGGTTCGTCTCGCGCTCGGTGCTGACGGGCTTCGTCAACGCGCTGGCGATCCTCATCTTCATGGCGCAGATCCCCGAACTCGTCGGCGTGCCGTGGCTCACCTATCCGATGGTGTTGCGGTGCGCTCGCCATCATCTACCTCTTCCCGCGCCTCACCACCGTGGTCCCGTCACCGCTCGTCGCCATCGTCGTGCTGACGGCCCTCACCATCGGCTTCGGGCTCGACGTGCGCACCGTCGGCGACATGGGCGAACTGCCCTCGACACTGCCCGTCTTCCTGCTGCCGGACATCCCGCTGACCCTTGAGACGCTGCTGATCATCCTGCCCTACTCGGCGGCGATCGCGGCGGTCGGACTTCTCGAAAGCCTGATGACCGCGACCATCGTCGACGAGCTGACCGACACCCCGTCCGACAAGAACCAGGAGTGCGTCGCCCAGGGCATCGCCAACTTCTGCACCGGCTTCATCGGCGGCATGGCCGGCTGCGCGATGATCGGTCAGTCGATGATCAACGTGAAGTCCGGCGGCCGCGGGCGGCTGTCGAGCTTCTGCGCCGGTGTCTTCCTGCTCTTCCTCATCGTCGTGCTGGGCGACCTCGTCAGCCAGATCCCGATGGCCGCGCTGGTCGCGGTGATGATCATGGTCTCGATCGGCACATTCTCGTGGTCGTCGATCAAGACGCTGCGCACCCATCCGCGCTCGTCCTCCATCGTCATGGTGTCGACCGTCGTGGTGGTCGTGCTCACGCACAACCTCGCCATCGGCGTGCTGGTCGGCGTGCTGCTCTCGGCGCATCTTCTTCGCCTGGAAGATCGCGCAGATCTTCCGCGTGACCTCGGCGCTGTCGGCGGACGGCACGACGCGGACCTACACCATCGAGGGCCAGCTTTTCTTCGCCTCCGCCGAGGAGTTCTCAGCCGCGTTCGACTTCCACGAGGCGCGCGACAAGGTCGTCATCGACGTCACCCGCGCGCACATCTGGGATATCTCCAGCGTGCAGGCGCTCGATATGGTGGTGCTGAAGTTCCGCCGCGAAGGTACGACGGTGGAGATCGTCGGGCTCAACCAGGCGTCGGAAACGATCGTCGACCGCCTCGCCATGCACGACAAGCCGGGCGCGCTGGAGGAGCTGTTGGGCCACTGATGCCCGGCGCCCGCCCGCATTCGCCGAATTGACGCCGATGGCTTGCAGCCGAACCCCGAAGGGTCGCACCCTCATGACCAACGAAGAAGAAAACCCCTCGGGAGGAATCATGCGCATCATGGCGCTGATCGACGGCTCGATCTACACGGCGAGCGTCTGTGACCACGCGGCCTGGGTGGCCGGTCGCACCGGCGCCGCGCTGGAGCTGATGCACGTCATCGGCCGGCGCGAGACGTCGAGCGCGCCCACCAACCTGTCCGGCAGCCTGTCGCTGGGGGCGCGATCCTCGCTGCTGGCGGAGCTCGCCACCCTAGACGAGCAGCGCGGCCGGCTGGCGCAGGAGCGGGGCAGGGCAATCCTTGAAGCCGCCGCGGAGCACCTCAAGGGCGCCGGCGTCAGCACCAGTCATCGCATGCGGATCGGCGATCTGCTGCACGAGGTCAGCGCCGTCCAGAATGAGTTCGACGTGATGGTGATCGGCAAGCGAGGCGAGGCGGCCGACTTCGCCAGCATGCACCTCGGGTCGAACCTGGAGCGGGTGATGCGCGGTGCGGTGAATCCCGTCCTCGTCGCCTCGCGCGCCTTCCGCCCCATCCACAAGGTGGTGGTCGCGTTCGACGGCAGCGCCAGCAGCACCCGCGCGGTCGAGGCGGTCGCCCGCGAGGGGCTGTTCCGAGGTCTGGATATCCGCATCATCACGGTGGGGGACGACAAGCCCGCCGTGCGCGAGAAGCTGCAGCGGGCGAAGGCAACGCTTGAGGGGGCGAACCTCGCGGTGCGGGCCGATATCGTTCAAGGCGAGGTCGAGGGCGCCCTCTCCGCGGCGGTCGATGACGGCGCGGCCGACCTCCTGGTGATGGGGAGCCACGGCCATTCGCGGGTGCGCCACCTCCTGATCGGCTCGTCGACGACCGCGCTGCTGCGGTCCTGCCTCGTGCCGATCATGGTCTATCGCTGAGGCCTGCCGGCCTCCGGCAAGCGTCAGAAGGCAAGCGTCAGAAGGCGCTGATGGCGGCGATCAGCCCGGAGCGGTCGCTGCCCGGGCCGAGCACGATCACTTTGGTCCCCACCGACGTGCGGTTGAAGAGATCGATCACATCCTCGTTCAGCATCCGGATGCAGCCGGACGACACGGCGTAACCAATGGTCTCGTCCTGCTGGGTGCCGTGGATGCGGTAGAGTGTGGAACCGAGGTACAGCGCGCGGGCGCCGAGCGGGTTCTGCGGCCCGCCGGGCATGTACTCCGGGAGCTCCGGCTGGCGGTCCAGCATCTCGGCCGGCGGGCGCCAGTCCGGCCATTCCCGTTTTCTCGTGATGCGCTCGACACCCGCCCAGGTGAAGCCCTCGCGCCCGACACCGATGCCGTAGCGGACGGCCGTCCCGTCGCCGTTCACGCGGTAGAGGTAGCGTGAGGCGGTGTCGACCACGATGGTGCCGGCCGGCTCGCCGGACGTGAAGCGCACGTGGGCGCGCGCGTACTTCATGCGGTGCCGCTCGCGCATTTCCTCCCGCGAGGCCTGATAGGTGACCCAGCTCTGCGTGCCGGGGTCGAAGAACTTGTACTGCGGCCGCTCCGGCTTAACCTCCTTGGCGAAGGAGGGGCGGTACTGGAAGCGCTCCCCGGTGTTCGGGTTGACGAGCTCGACCATATTGCCGAGCGCGGGCACGACGGTCGCCGCGAGCAAGGCGAGTGCGAGGCCCAGTTGTCGAGGATCGATCATCATGGCGCGTCTCCGATTGGTTGACGAACCGTGACCAAAAAGTGTTAGCGGCACGTTAACCATGCGGAGCCTCTCCATGCCCAACCCCACCTGTCTGCCCTATCGCCGCTACGGCAAAGGGGGGACGCCTCTCGTCCTGATCCACGGCTTCGGTGCCGACCGGTTGACGTGGTCGAGTCTTGCCAAGGCGCTGTCGGAACACCGCCAGGTCATCGCCTTGGACCTGCCAGGCCATGGCGAGGCGGTGGACTGGGAGGGGACACCCGACGCCTCGGTATGCGCCAAGGCGGTGGTGGCGAGCCTGGACGCGTTGGGTATCGCGCGGGCGACGCTGGTGGGCCACTCTCTCGGCGGGGCGGTGGCCAGCCTCACGGCGCTGCGCCAGCCGGAGCGTGTGGAGCGGCTCATCCTGCTCGCCCCCGGCGGCTTCGGCGCGGAGATGAACGTCGACCTGCTGCGCCGGTACGCGGCCATCATCACCATCGACGAGGCGCGCGCGGTGCTGCCGGCGTTCTTCGGTTCCGACTCCGAGATGCCCAGCTCCCTCCCGCGCCAGACCGCCGAGCAGCGCCAGAAACCAGGCGTCGCGGAGAAGCTCCGCGCGATCGTCGAGGTGATCGCCAAGGGTGAGGGTCAGGGCCGCTTGCCACTGGCGGATCTGATGGACCTCGGGGTGCCGATGTCGCTGATCTGGGGCCACGAGGACGCCGTGCTGCCGGTCGCCCAGGCGATCGACGCGCCGCCCGAAATCGCCCGCCATCTCGTGACCGGCGTCGGCCACATGCCCCACCTGGAGGTGCCGGATTTGGTGTTGCGCATCATCCGCGATGCGGACGGAGTCCCGCGTCGGGGAGGCTGAGTCGGGGCGGCCAATGCGCCGCGCCAGGGAACGCTCGCCCGATCTCGCCATTCGTTTGCATGGTAGCCCTCCTGACCTAGGGCGACGCGCACGCCTGTGGGATGGGGACATGAACAAGCAGACGACCGAGCAATCCGACCAGGACCACGAGGCGGCAAACGCGAGCGAGAATGATCAGGATCCGGCCATCGACAGCCTGTCGACCGGCGAGGAGCAGGACGCCATCGAGCGGGCCGGCCCGCGCCCGCAGGTCGTCTACGCCTCCATCAGCGCGCGCGGCCAGGAGGAGCTGAACCGGCCGGCGATCTCGCTCTTCGGCTCGGGCGTGGCGGCGGGCCTCCTCATCATGATGTCGGTGATCGCCGAGGCGCTCATCATGATGCAGCTGCCCGACGTCAAGGGCGCCAAGCTGATCGGCGACGTCGGTTACACGTTCGGCTTTCTGATCGTGATCCTCGGCCGCCTGCAACTCTTTACCGAGAACACGATCACGCCGGTGCTGCCGCTGCTCGCCAACCCGACGCGTCGCGCCTTCAACCGCACGGGCCGTTTGTGGCTGATCGTCTTCACCGCGAATCTGACGGGCGTGCTGATGGCGGCGACCCTCCTCGCCTGGGGCGACATCGTCACGGACGCGCAGTTCGCTGCGATCATGGAGGTTTCCGGAAAGGTCGCCGAGCATACGCCGTTCGAGACGCTGCGCTATGGTGTGATCGCTGGCGTGCTCATCGCAGCCATCGTGTGGTGCTTGCCGACGGCGGGCGGCAACCCGTTCCTTCTGATCTTCACGATGACCTACCTCATCGCGCTGGGCGACTTCACGCACGTGATCGCCGGGTCGGGCGAGGGCTTCCTCCTCCTGATGGAGGGGCAGGTGACCTTGGGCTGGCTGATCTTCGGCCTGATCCTTCCCGCGTTCGTCGGCAATGTGATCGGCGGGACGGTGCTCTTTGCGACACTGGCCTACGTGCAGGTGGCGGAGGAGATCTCGCAGAACAAGCGTCGACGGGAGGGGCCGCGGGTCGAATTCGCGCCCCGTCCGCACGGTCTGCGCGCAGCCCTTCGCAGCAAGCGCGACAACTCTTAGGCGGCCGGTGAGACATCTTCGGCGGGAGGAGCCTCGACGATCGGCCCGTCGCTCGGGATCTCGACTTCGACGCGTGTCCCGTTCTCACGCCGTTCGATCGCGAGGTGTGCGTTCAGCCCGGTCACCAGTGAGCGCACGATCTTGCCACCCAGGTTGCCGCGGTCGGGCCAACCCGAATCCGAGGATAATCCGATCCCGTCGTCCTCCACCGTCAGGTGGATCGAACTGCCCTTCACGTGGAGGTGCACCGCGATAAGGCCCTCGCTGCGGCCTTCGAAGGCATGTTGGTAGGCGTTGGTGAGCAGCTCCGACACCAGGAGGCCGACACGCGCGGCCGTATCCACCGGCGCCTTGATCGGCCCCAGGTCGAGGTTGAGCTGCAAGCTCTCGCGCCCGTCGAGGTAGGCGATCGCCGAGGCGATGCGCGACACGTAGGCGCCGAGCGCGATGTCGTCGCCGTCCTTCTCCGCCCCGCCGGTCATCTCGTGGTAGAGGAGCTGCAGGGTCTCGATCCGCCGGGCGAGGGCGGCGTAGTTCTCCATCGAAGTCGGATTCTTCGAGCGGGCCTGCATGCGGATCATGCCCACCACCATCGACAGATGGTTTTTCACCCGGTGGTGGATCTCGCGCAGCGCATCGTCGACCCCGCCGGTGACCTGCTCGCTTCCGTCCCCCAGCGCCCGCTGCAGGCCGATAAAGTACTGCAATTCGCCATCGGTGTCATGGAGCGGGGTGATGTAGAGCCGGTTGCGGAATGGGGTGCCGTCGGCCTTGTAATTCAACAGCTCGACGCCGAACTCTGTCCTCGGACGCCAGCCCGTCACGGATTTTCTGAACGGACTCCGGGTCCGTGTCCTCCCCCTGGAGGAAGCGGCAATTGCGGCCGATCGAGACCTCGGCCGAGTAGCCGGTGAGCCGTGTAAACGCCGAGTTCACGAACACGATCGGATGACCTTCGATGTGTGGGTTCGTGATCACGATGGCGAACGGTACCCGCTCCAATGCAAGCTTGTGCATCGCGAAGCCGTCCGACATCGACATCTCCATTCCATACAGGTAAATACCCACACGACTGAAATCGTGCAGGGAATCCCTTGGCCCCAGGTGGCGCTGTGCGACATAGAAGCAGGCCGCCGACGCGTCAATCCACTCCAAAGTGGCGCAGCCGCTGAGCGAAAGTGATACGAAATATCAAAAGCATTATCATTCAACCAAGTGAAAGGCTGGACTGATGAATTGCATTTGTCGTGTCGCGGCGCCGACCGGTGGCGGGCCGCTTCGGATTCTATTCGCAGCGGCCGTCGGTTTCGTCCTCGCCGTGCAGCCTGCCAGCGCGCAGGTGGAGATGGAGGGGCAGCGCTTCGTCCCGATCAAGGCCGACCGGCACATGGTGGTCAGCCAGGAGCGTCAGGCCAGCGAGGTCGGTCGGCAGATCCTGCGCCAAGGCGGCAACGCCGTGGATGCGGCCGTGGCGACGGCGTTCGCGCTGGCGGTGACGTTGCCGCGGGCCGGCAACATCGGCGGCGGCGGCTTCATGATCATCCACATGGCCGAGTCTGGCGAGACGGTCGCCATCGATTCGCGCGAGACCGCGCCGGCCGCGTCCGATCGTGACATGTTCCTCGGCGCCGACGGTGAGGCCGACCCGGAGCTCTCGCGCCGGTCGGGCCTTGCGGTGGGCGTACCGGGCAGCGTCGCTGGCCTCGCCCTTGCGCACGAGCGCTACGGATCGGGATCGCTCACCTTCGCGGAGCTGATCGCCCCGGCCGTCGCGCTCGCCCGCGACGGCTTCGAGGTCGGCTCCGATACGGCGGCAGCGCTCGCCCATCCGCGCACCAGCGAACGGCTCCTCGCCGACCCGCGCGTGGCGGCCTACTACCCCGGCGGCGAGGCGCCTGGCGCCAGCGAAACGTTGACCCTGCCGGCCTTGGCCGAGACGCTCCAGGCCATCGCCGACGGTGGCCCCTCGGCCTTCTACGAGGGTGAGGTCGCGGAGGGCATCGTCGAGGCCGTGACCGAGCGCGGCGGCCGCATGACGCTCGCCGACCTCGCCGCCTACGAGGCGAAGGTGCGCGAGCCCGTCCATGGGAGCTTCAAGGACTACGAGGTCTTTTCCATGCCGCCGCCGAGCTCGGGCGGGGTCCACCTCGTCCAGATGCTCAACACCCTGGAGCGCCAGCCCTTCGGCACCTATGGCCTCAACAGCGCGGACATGATCCACGTGATGGCCGAGGCGGCGAAGTACGCCTACGCGGACCGCGCGGTCTATCTCGGCGATCCCGATTTCGTCGACGTGCCGGTGGCGGCGCTGACGTCGGAGGCCTACGCCCGCCAGATCGAGGCGAAGATCGCCATGAATGCGGCGACACCCTCCGCTGAGATCGCCGCCGATCCCGGCGCGCTGCCGCACGAGAGCAACGAGACCACCCACTTCTCGGTGGTGGACGGTGCAGGCAACGCCGTGTCGATGACCACGACGCTCAATTTCTCGTTCGGCGTCGGCTTCGGCACCCGAGGCGGCTTTCTCCTCAACAACGAACTCGACGATTTCTCCGCCAAGCCCGGCACACCGAACGCCTATGGTCTGATCGGCGGTGAGGCGAACGCGGTCGAGCCGGCGAAGCGCCCGCTGTCCTCGATGACGCCGACCATCCTTCTGAAGGATGGCGCGGTGGCGCTGGTGACGGGGTCTCCGGGCGGGAGCCGCATCATCACCACGGTACTGCAGGTGATCCTCAACGCCACTGTCCACGAGCGCAACATCGCCACCGCGACCGCGGCCCCGCGGGTGCATCACCAGTGGCTGCCGGACTACATCCGCATCGAGGAAGGCATCAGCCACGACACCATCCGCCTGCTGGAGGGGAAGGGCCACGAGGTGCGGATCATGCCCTCGATGGGGGCGACACAGTCGATCCAGATCGGCGCCGACGGTGCGCTCTATGGCGCCAGCGATCCGCGCCGGCCGGACGGTGCGGCCGTCGGCGACTGACGTCCACCGGGCCCGCCCGGCGATCGGGCTGGCGCGCAGCGGCGGATCGGACGAGTGGCGGGTTGATTTTCGCTCGCCACGCCCGCATCGCTCTACGGCCTTTATCGTGGAGGGTGCGGGCGGCGCCCTCCATAACCATGTCAAACGGATCGGCCAGACGACTGGCGGTGACGATGCCAGCACGGAGACCGGAGATGCGGCGCGCGAGTTCTGCGGGATGATCGATTTCGCCGCCTTGCGCGAGATGGCGCGCGGCCGAATCGGCGGACGCAAACGCCGCCGCCGCGCACGCGCCGAGCGGTGGCGCCGCCCGTTGGTGACGGCGCAGGACAGGCGCGAGGCGTGGCAGAACCTCCTGTTCTCCGACCACGGCGTCCTGCGCCTCGTCTACCGCAATCGCCACCGGGTGACGGACCGCCTGTGGCGCTCCGCCCAGCCGAGCCCCATCGATGTCGCGGCGGCCGCCCGCGCCGGTATCAAGACGGTCGTGTCGCTGCGGGCGGACGGCTTCGGCGGCGACCCGCTGGAGCGCGAGGCGTGTGCCCGCCACGGCCTCGCCTTCGCCCGCGTGGTCCTTCAATCGCGGATGGCCCCACCCAAGGCGGTGCTGCGTCAGGCCATGGAGGTGTTCCCGCAACTCGAGGCGCCGGTGCTGCTGCACTGCAAGTCCGGCGCGGATCGGGCAGGCCTCGGGTCCGCCCTCTGGCTCATCCTGGTGGAAGGCGCCACCGCGACCGAGGCGCAGCGCCAGCTTTCGCTGAAGTACGGCCATATCCGCCGCGCCCGCACCGGCGTCCTCGACGTGTTCCTCGAAGCCTGGGCGGAGACCGGCGAGGCGGCCGGCCTCTCCTTCGCCGAGTGGGTGGAGACGGTGTACGAGCCGGAGGCGCTCCCCAAGCGCGTGAAGACCAATCGAACTCGCGGATGCGGTGCTGGCGCTGATGGCGCGCGAGTAGGCGCCGCCGCGAGGGGGCTCGAGACTCACCAAGGAACAGGGGGCCGCCTGTTCCTCGAACCCTGCCGTCGCTCAAGATGCCCTGCACCGGCGCGCGAGAGGCCGCAAGGCACGCTTCGCTCTTCGGCCTTGCAACCTCTCCCGCCCCGGCGCCGGTCGGGCATCGCGACGGCAGGCTCCGAGGAACAGGCTCCGCGGTGGGCCCTGTCCGGTGCTGCGGCGGGCGGCGCCGCTGGGGGCGTGGGGCGGGAGGGGTTTCGGGAACGCGGCGTGAGAGCGTGGCGCGTGAGTTGGGCGTGCGGGTGGTTAGGACAGCGCGGCCAGCAGCGAGTCGGTGAGGGGGTTGTCCTCGTAGACGTCCGCCACCTGCATGATCACCACCGACGAGGCGCCGATCCAGCGCAGGAATGCCGCGCATTCCGAGCCGCGGCGGCGCGGCACGTGCAGGGTCAGCGGCACCGGCTCGTGGCCGAACGGGGCCACCGCATCGAACCGCTCCGCCGTCTCCGCCGCCGCGCGCGCCGGGTCCGGCAGCACGGCGCGCAGCTCCAGGATCGAGCGCGCCCGCATCTCGGCGGCGATGCGGTCGACGATCGTGGCCGCCAGGCTGCGGCTCGCGTTGGTCCACGGCGCCACGCGCGACGCCACGAAGTGCGCCTCGCTCGCCAGGATCACACCGTCGCTGAGGATCTTCAGCTGGTTGGCCGCCAGCGTCGATCCGGTGGTGGTGATGTCGACCACCAGATCCGCCGCGCCAGCCGCCGGCGCACCCTCCGTCGCCCCCAGGCTCTCGACGATGCGGTAGTCGGCCAGGCCGTGCGCGGCGAAGAAACGCCGCGTCATGTGCACGAACTTCGTCGCCACCCGGAGCGTGCGGCCGTGGCGGGCGCGGTGCATCTCGGCGGCGTCGGCGAGATCGGCCATCGTATCGACGTCGATCCAACGCTCCGGCACCGCCACCACCACGTCCGCCGGGCCGAAGCCGAGCGGGGTGACGAGATGCAGCTTGGAGGTGCGCTCGCCCGGATCGTCCACCGTCTCGTGCACGAGGTCGAGCCCCGTCAGGCCGAGGTGCGCGTGCCCGGACGCCAGCTCGCGCGCGATCTCGGAGGCGGAGAGGAAGGCGACCTCCAGCTCCGGAAGGCCGGCGATGTGGCCGCGATAGTCGCGTCCGCCGCGCGCGCGGGCGATCTTGAGGCCGGAGCGCGTCAGGAAGTCGAGCGCCTGCTCCTGGAGGCGGCCCTTGGACGGGACGGCGAGGATGAGGTCGCTCATGACGTGCCCTCCGGCGGCAGGCGGTCGAGCCAGACGGAGAAGCCGATACCTGGCAGGGAGGTCGACGGCTCGAGCAGCGCGATCAGCTTGTCGTAGCGCCCGCCGGCGAGCGCCTCGTTCACGCCGTCGGTGCCGATCACCTCGAACACGAAGCCCGTGTAGTAGCCGATCCGCCGGCCGAACGCGGCGTCGAAGGTGAGGGCGGACGTGTCCACGCCGATGGCGGTGAGGGCGTCGGTGCGGCGCTGGAAGTCCTCGATGACGGGCGCGAGGTCGAGCCGCTCCTCGGCCGCGAACGCGGCGAGGCGGTCGGCGGCCCGGTCGAGCGGGGCCGTCAGCGGCAGGAAGCGCTCGATCACCTCGGCGGCGCGTGTCGAATCGCCGTTGCTCGCCTGCTCGAGGAGGCGCAGGGCGATGTCCTCGTCGGTTCGCCCGCCGGGGAGCTGCGCGCCGGGGAGGCCGATCACCGCCTCGACGATGGCGCGCGCCTGGGCCGAATCCACCCGCGCCAGCGCCGGGGCGAGACGGGAGGCGAACCCGTCCGATCGTGCGCGGTGACCGAGCCGCGACAAGGCGCCCGCCATGCGCGCGGTGTCGCCGAACGCCGCATTGAGGCGCGAGCGCCAGCTGGACGAAAGCCCGAGCGCGGCGGTCAGCGCGTCGAACACGTGGGCATCGCCGACGCGCACCGACGGCGCGGTCATGCCGGCGGCGGCCGCGCACTCCATGGCGAGGGCGAAGACCTTCGCGTCGATCGCCATCTCGTCGCCGTGGCCGATCCACTCGGTGCCCATCTGGGTGAACTCGGGATCGCCGGAGAGGCGGCGCTTGCGGAAGATCTTGCCCGTGTAGGCGTAGGTCTTGGGCGAATCGTGGTGGGCGGCCAGATGCTCGTAGCAGACGGGAATGGTGAAGTCCGGCCGCAGGCACAGCGTGGTGCTGCCGTCGTCGGTGGTGAAGAGGCGCTTGCGGAATTCTTCGCCGGCGAGGTCGACGAAGATGTCGGCCGGCTGCAGCAGCGGCACGGAGACCACCATGTCGCTCGCCGCCTCCAGCACGGACCAGACCTTTTGGCTCATGTTCGGCTCACGACAGGATGGCACGCACCGCGGCGGCGATGGCTTCGATGGACTCGTCCACCTCGACCTGAGCGGGGCGGGCGGCGACCCACTCGGCCCGGTCCTCGATGTTTTCCGCGGCGGCCTTGCCGGCGGCGAGATCCTTGATCTGCACCTTGCCGGCGGCCCGCTCGTCGGCGCCCTGGATGATGACGCACGGGGCGCGGCGGCGGTCGGCGTACTTCATCTGCGCTTTGAAGCCGGCGTCGCCGATGTACATCTCAACCGGCACCGGGTCCGGCCCGTCGTTGAGGGCGGCGCGGAGCTTGGCCGTCATCGCTTGGTAGGCGGCGACGTTATCGCGGTCCATGACGGTGACGATGACGGGGCCGCGCTCGTCCGCCGCTGCGCTCTCGCGGGCCGCCAGCGCGGCGGCGAGGCGAGAGACACCGACGGAGAAGCCCGTCGCCGGCACGTCCTGGCTGATGAAGCGGCCGACGAGACCGTCGTAGCGCCCGCCGCCGCCGACCGAGCCGAAGCGGACCGGCCGGCCCTTCTCGTCCTGGACGTCGAAGGTCAGCTCCGCCTCGAAGACGGCGCCGGTGTAGTATTCGAGGCCACGGACGACGGAGGGGTCGATGACAATACGATCCGAACTCGTAGCCAGCATTTGCGCAGGCTTCATTTATTTGTCGCAGCTCATCAAGATATGCAGTGTCGGCACCGAACTCCTTGAATACACGGTAAACTGCGGAAATCTGCTCATCGTTGTCGGGAGTTGCGGTTGCAAAATCGTAGGTTTCGAGCGTCATATCGGGCTGATCCTTCAAGTGCACCGTGCTGCTCAGGAACACGCGAAGAATCGAATTGGCCTGGTCATCGCTAAGACCAGCGCCCTGTGTAAAATCTCCGCTCTCATCTTCGCGGCCTACGGTGAGCAGTAGCTTGATTTCCGATCGCGGAAACTTGTCAGCCTTGTCGATGGACCGCAGGACACGAAGTCGACGCTCCATTTGTTCCGCGCCAAGCCCGATGGCATCCAACAGTCCGTCCAGAACGCGCCGTTAGTTCACCCGGATCCGGTACTCGCCCCGCGCGAACCCCATCGCCTCGCATCGTGTCTGCCGCCATCATGCAGATCTCGGCGTCGGCCAGCGGCGACGCGGCGCCGACGATGTCGGCGTCGAACTGCATGAACTGGCGGAAGCGGCCCGGCCCCGGCTTCTCGTTGCGGAACACCCAGCCGGCCCGGTACGACTTGTACGGCCGCGGCACGTGCTGGAGGTTTTCCGCCACCATGCGCGCCAGCGGCGCCGTCAGGTCGTAGCGCAGGCTCAGCCACTGCTCGTCGTCGTCCTGGAACGCGAAGACGCCCTCGTTGGGCCGGTCCTCGTCGGGCAGGAACTTGCCCAGCGCGTCGGCGAACTCGATCAGCGGTGTCTCGACCGGCTCGAACCCCCAGCGCTCGTACACTTGGCGGATCGTGTCCATCATGCGGGCGACGCGGCGGATCTCGCCGGGCGTCCGGTCGGCGAACCCGCGCGGCAGCCGCGCCTTCGGGCGGTTCGCCTTATCCTTCGCCATCATCCCCTCCGTTTGAGGCCGTCCGTCTAACCCGACTTCGGCGCGGCGACAACACGGGGATGCGGGCATCAGCCCTCGTCGCGCCAGGCCCCCAGCAGGCGCGGCAGATCGCCGAACCGCGCGATCAGCCCGAACACCAGAACGGCGATGACCACGAACAGCACCGAGATCGACGCCATCGTCGGCGTGTAGCCGTAGCGAAGAGCGTTGAAGATCTTGATCGGCACCGTCTCCACGGTGAAGCCGACCGTCATGTAGGCGACGATATACTCGTTCAGCGACAGGACGAACGCGAAGGCGAAGCCCGAGATCACGTAAGGCAGGACCAGGGGCGCCACGATGGTGCGGGCGATCACCGACTCGGATGCGCCCATGGTCCGCGCGGCATCCGGATAGGAGGGGTCGATGGAGGCGAAGCCGAGCGAGATCGTCACCAGCGGCAGGCTCGTGAAGAAGACCGCGTGGGAGATCACCACCGTCCACGGCGCGCCGTAGAAGCCGGCGGTGGCCCACAGGCTGAGCGCGCCCAGCGCCGTGATCACCGGCGGGAGCACGAACGGCGAGACACCGAGGAGCTGCACGATGCGCCCCATCCACGTGGTGCGGCGCCAGAGGGTGTAGGCGATGGGCAGCGCGATGGAGACCGCCAGCGCCGCCGCCAGCGCCGCGATGCCGACCGAGCGGAGGATGGCGTCGCGCCACTCGGCATTGGTGACCATCTCGGCGTACCAGGCGAGCGATAGGCCCTCCGGCGGGAAGGCGAGCGTGCGCTTGGCGTTGATCGACACGCCCGCGATCACCACGATCGGCGCCGCCATGAAGACGGCGATGACGCCGAAGAAGAGGCGTTTCAGCGTGGCGCTCATGACTTCCGCCCGAACATCGCCGTGAGGAGCACGAGGAGCAGGCTCGCCACCACCAGGAAGACGGCCATCGCCGCGGCGAACGGCATGTTGGACTGGTAGATCGCCTGGTCGGTGATCAGCACCGACAGCGTCCAGTGCTGCGGCCGGCCGAGGAGCTGCGGCAGCAGATAGGCGCCGAGCGCGAACACGAAGACGACGATGAAGGTCGCAGCCAGCGTCCCGCGCATCGCCGGAAGGGTGACGGTGAGGAAGGCGCGGACGGGCGTGGCGCCCATGGTCCGGGCCGCCTCCGCCCATGACGGGTCGATGCGCGAGAACGCCGGGTAGAGCACCAGCGCCGCGTAGGGGAACGCCTGGTAGACCATCCCCGTCAGCACCGCGCCGAAGCTGGGGCTCCACGCGGTGGGTTCGGCCATCAGCCCGAGCGCCACGAAGAGGTTGGAGATACCGGCGGTGCGCGACAGGAGGGTGGACCAGGCAAAGCCGATGATCACCTCCGACAGCGAGAGCACCGCCAGGAGCGCCACCAGCCAGACCACCTGCACGCGCCGGGGCGAGCGCGTCAGCAGGTAGACGAACGGGGCGCCGACGGTGATGCAGATCGCCGAGACCGTCGCCGACAGCCCCAGCGAGAAGACGAGCACCTGGCCGAAGAACGCAGACAGAAACCGCTCGTAGTTGGCGACGGTGAGGATCGGCAGGTAGAATGCCGCCTGATCGCGCGTGAAGAGGGAGACCGCGATCATCAGCCCGAACGGGACCACGAAGAACGCCGTCAGCATCACCGCCGGGTAGGCGAGGGGGGCCTGTGTTCCGACCCTCATGGTTGCGCCACGCAGGGTCGCGCCGTGCGCGCCGCAGCGTCAATCACGGGTGTCCTCCAGCACCACCATGCCGTCCGGGTCGATGGCGAAGGCGACCGTCTCGCCGGCGGGCGGGATGGTGGTGCCGGCCGGAGCCACGAGCGATGACCTCGCCCGCCGCGCACGCCAGCCGCGCCTCCACCTGGGCACCGAGGTCGCGCACGAAGACGACGTCCGCCGGGATGCCCTCGCCCGCGGCGACGACGTTGATCGCCTCCGGTCGCACCGAGATCCGCGCCGGGCCGTCCGCGGCGGAGAGCGGCAGCGCCACCGGGGTGCCGCCGATCGATGGGCCGCGGTCGGTGTGGGTGACGTCGAACAGATTGGTCTGGCCGATGAAGTCGGCGACGAAGGCGTTGGCCGGGCGGCGGTAGACGTCCAGCGGCGGTCCCACCTGCTGCACCTTGCCGCCCTTCATGACGACGATGCGGTCGGCCAGCGTCATCGCCTCGCGCTGGTCGTGGGTGACGACGATGGTGGTGATGCCGAGCCGGCGCTGCAGTTGCCGAAGCTCCACCTGCATCGCCTCGCGCAGCTTGGCGTCGAGTGCCGACAGCGGCTCGTCGAGCAGGAAGAGCTTGGGCGAGACCGCGAGCGCCCGCGCGATGGCGATGCGCTGGCGCTGCCCGCCGGAGAGCTGCGACACCGGCCGGCGGTCGAAGTCCGGAAGCTGCACAAGGTCCAGGAGCTCGGCGACGCGGGCCTTGCGCTCGGCCCGCGCCACACCGCGGATCGACAGCGGGTAGGCGATGTTCTCGCCCACCGTCAGATGCGGGAAGAGGGCGAGCGACTGGAACACCATGCCGAAGTCGCGCTGGTGCGCCGGCACCGTCGTTGAGCGGCTCGCCGCCGAACAGGAGTGTGCCGGAGGTCGGTGTCTCCAGTCCGGCGATCATGCGCAGGAGTGTGGTCTTGCCGCAGCCGGACGGGCCGAGCAGGCAGACGAACTCACCCTCCGGCACGGTGAGCGAGGCGTCATCGACAGCATGGACGCCACCGAACGACTTGGTGACGCCCTCCAGGACCAGGTTCGTCATGTCAACCGACGATCAGCTCGGTCCATTTCTGATTCAGCCAGTCCGACTTCTCGATGTAGATGTCGTAGCGCGGAACGATCGGCGGGATCTCGGACGACACGGCGTTGAACTCGGCGTCGGTGAGGTCGAGCTTGTCGCGCGCGATCACCGGCGCAGTGCCCACTTTGCGGGCAAGAACGCCCTGGATCTCCGGCTGCGTCATGTAGTTGATGAACTCGTGCGCCAGGTCGCAGCTTCTCGGACGCCTTGGTCACGGCCCAGCAGCCCGAGTCCGAGATGCCGCCCTCCTTGGGGAAGGTGGAGCGCACGGGGAAGCCGTCCGCCGCGGCGAGGCCCGTGACGTCGTGATAGTACTGGCCCATCGGGATTTCGCCCGACTTCAGCGCCTGCTCGAACTGCGCTTCGTCGCGGTACCAGAGCTGCACGTTCGGCTTCACCTCGGCGAGCTTGTCCATCACCTTGAGGATGCCCTCGTCGGTGGAGAGAATATCGGTGCCGCCGAAGAAGGTGGTCGCCGTCACCTCGAGCAGGAACGAGTTGGAGACCAGCGCCAGGAGGCCGAGCTTCTGTGCGTTCGCCGGATCCCACAGCGCCTCCCAGCTTGCCGGCGGCTCGGGATAGGTGTCCGTGTTGGTGACGAGGGTGATGTACCAGGCCACCGCGCCCACGCCCGCCAGCCCGCCGTCGTCGTACTTCAGCACGAAGGGAGCGAGCACGTCGTCGAGGTTCTCGATCTTGGACGGGTCGAGCTTGGCCCAAAGGTCGGCGGCGATCCCCTTGCGCATCGACACCTGGGACATCATCGAAACGTCCGCCGGCGCCTGCCGTGCGCGGGCGGCCTGCTGCAACTGGACCAGCCACGCCTCGCCGGTGGGCTCGGCGACGCTCTCGACGGCGATCCCGGTCGCCTCGGTGAAGGCGGGGAAGATGTTCCCGTCGAACGAATTCTTTGAAGTACCCGCCGTAGACCCCGATCTTCAGCGAGCGATCCTGCGCCCGCACGATCGACGGCATCGCCAGCGTGGCGACGCCCGCCGCCGCGCCGGCGAGGACGGAGCGGCGCGTGAGGTGAAAGCGGTTCGTCATGAGATCCTCCTGGTTCGTCGTCACCGAGGCACGAATGATGCCAGAGTGAGCAGTTCAAACAACATCTGGGCACCGGCGTGTGCGGTATTGGTGGTGGCGTCGTACTGCGGGGCGACCTCGACCATGTCGCCCGCGACCATGTTGATCCCGGCGAGGCCGCGCAGGATCGCCTGCGCCTCGCGCGTGGTCAGCCCGCCGATCTCCGGCGTGCCCGTGCCGGGGGCGAAGGCGGGGTCCAGCGAGTCGATGTCGAACGATACGTAAGTGGGGCCGTCGCCGGCCACCTCGCGCGCCTTGGCGATGACGACGTCGATGCCCATCGTGTCGATCTCCTCGGCATGGATGACGCTCATCCCGCTTTCGTAGGAGAACTCCCACAGGAATTCGGACGAGCCGCGGATGCCGATCTGGATGGTGCGCTCGGGGTCGAGCACGCCGTCGAGCACCGCCTGGCGGAAGGGGCCGCCATGGTGGAACTTGTTGCCGTCGAACGGACCGGCGGTGTCGCAGTGGGCGTCGATGTGGATCATCCCGACGGGCCGCTCGGCGCCCACCGCGCGCAGGGTGGCGAGGCTGATGGAGTGGTCGCCGCCGACGAAGATCGGCATCACGCCCGCCGCCAGCACCTTCGCGGCGGCGGCGGTGATGTCCTCGTGGCACTGGACGAGGTCGTAGCGGGTGCGGAAGGGCACGTCGCCGATGTCGGCCACGGTGAGCGCCATCGAGGGCATCACCGCGAGGGCGTGATTGTAGGGACCGACACGCTCGATGGTGCGCACCGCGCGGGGGCCGAAGCGGCTGCCGTTGCGGTTGGTGACGCCGAGGTCCATCGGCACGCCCAAGAGCGCCACGTCGAGGCCGGAGAGGTCCGGCGCCGACCAGTCGAGCGGGCGGTAGGGCGCGTCGAGGAAGGTGGAGACGCCGGCGAAGGGTGCGGTGCGGGTGCCGGACGGGTCGATGAGCTGATCGGCCACCGCCGCCCACTCCGCCTTGTAGATCTTGCGCTCGTTGTCGCCGCCGAATTTTTCCCGCAGCGCCTTAAGCTTCGCCTCGTCCATCGTCGTCCCGCTCCTTGCTTCCGGCCGCGAGGATAGACGTGCGCGCCGGCGACGCCAACGCCGGCGTTGGGTTGAGCCGTAGGGGAGGCGGTCCCCATCGGTGCGATGATCGGTTAGGTTCAAGCAAATGACGACGACGGGAGATACGATGGCCGAGCGGCTCGAACTTTTTCGCGGGGTGGTCCACCCCTGGCACCACGATCACTTCGGCCACATGAATGTGCGCCACTACGCGCCGTTCTTCGACGACGCCGCCTACCACATGTGGACCCGGCTCGGCCTGCCGTACTCCAAGATGACGCCGGAGCACGGCGTCCACACAGTCTCCGCCCAGGCCACCACCCAGTTCGTCAAGGAGCTGACGGCCGGCGATCTCATCGTCATCGACGGCGTCGTCTCGCGGATCGGCTCCAAGAGCACGACGTTCCACCTGCGCATGCTCCACGCCGACACCGGCGAGCTGCACGCCACCTACGACCTCGTGGAGGTGTTCTTCGATCCCAAGACGCGCGCGTCGGCGGCGATGCCGGACAGCGTCCGCGAGAAGTCTCTCGGCGCACCTCGTCGAGGAAGGCTGACGCCGGGCCGCTGGTTGAGGCGCCTGGTCCTGCCACGGCGCGTGGGCGGGCGGAGAGGCCGAGGGGGCTCGGGCGTCACCAAGGAACAGGGGGCGCCTGTCCCTCGGACCCCGCCGTCGCTCGAGATGCCCTGCGCCAGAACGGGAGAGGCCGCAAGGCACGCTGCGCTCTTCGGCCTTGCACCCTCTCCCGCCCTGGCGCTGGTCGGGCATCGCGACGGCGGGCTCCGAGGAACAGGCTGGCGCCACGCCGTGTGAGCGCCCGAGCGCACGCGCCTCGCGAGGGGGCCAGAGCGACGCGCGAGCGGGTGGGGCGTCGCCGGGATCGGGAGGGGGCTACTTCGCCGGCTCGCCGGGAAGGCGGCGCGCGAAGAGGTCGGGGCGGCGTGCGGCGGTGAGGCGAAGGCGCGCCGCCCGGCGCCACGCGTCGATCTTGCCGTGATCGCCCGACATCAGGACGGCGGGATCGGCGTCTCTTCCCACTCGGCCGGGCGGGTGTATTGCGGGTGCTCCAAGAGGCCGTCGGAGAAGCTTTCCTCCTCGGCCGATGCGGCGTTGCCCATCACGCCGGGCAGCAGTCGCACCACCGCATCCAGCACCGCCAGCGCGCCGATCTCGCCGCCGGAGAGGATGTAGTCGCCGATCGAGACCTCGATCAGCCCGCGGCGCTCGATCACCCGCTCGTCGACGCCCTCGAACCGGCCGCACACGAGTGTGACGCCCTCTCCAGCGGCCAGATCCCTGGCGAAATTCTGGTCGAACGGGCGGCCGCGCGGGCTCATCAGCAGGCGAGGACCGACGCCGCCCGCCGTGTCGATGGCGCGGGCCAGCACATCGGCCCGCATCACCATGCCGGGACCGCCGCCCGCGGGCGTGTCGTCCACGGAGCGGTGGCGGTCGGTGGCAGAGGCGCGGATGTCGACCGCGTTGAGCGTCCACTGCGCGCCGAGCGCGCGGCCCGAGAGCGCCATGCCGAGCGGGCCGGGGAACATGTCCGGATAGAGCGTGAGGACGGTGGCGGCGAAGGTCACGCCGCCGTCCCGTCGCCCGGGTCGCGGTCGGCGGGTCGAGCGTTGCCCTGATCGTCGCCAGCCGGATCGTCGCCCGCCGGGTCGTCGCCCGCGGGATCCGCACCCGGCTGGTCCTCGCCGGCCGGCTCGTCGTCCGCGTCGTCGAGGAGGCCGGGGACGGCGGCGATGGTGACGAAGCCGCCGGCAAGATCCACCGCGGGCACCGCCTCGCGCGTGAAGGGCACGAGCAGCGGCGTCCCGCCGTGGATGTCCAGGAGGTCGCCCGCGCCGAAGTCGAACACGCCGCGGATGGTGCCGAGCGTTCGGCCGTCCTCGAGGCGCGCCTCCAGGCCGACGAGGTCGACATGGTAGAACTCGTTCTCGTCCGGCCGGGGCAGGCGCGAGCGCGACACGTAGAGCTCGGTGCCCCGCAGCGTTTCGGCGACGTTGCGGTCGTCCACGCCCTCGATGGTGGCGACGATCGCCTTGCCGATGGCCTTGACCGACGTCAGCTTCATGGCGCGGCCGTCGGCGGTCACAAACGGGTTGTAGCGGCGCAGCGTCAGCGGGTCTTCGGCGAAGACCGTGAGCTTGACCGCGCCGCGCACCCCGTGGGGCGCGCCGATGGTCGCCATGAGAACATCGGACATGACGACCTCACCCAACGCTTAGCTCTCGGCGGACGCGGCGGCTTCCGCCTTGTCGGCCTCGGCCTTGCGGCGCGCCTCGATGCGCTCCTGCGCCTTTTTGCCCGGCTCGGCCTTGTTCGGGTTCTTGCGCTCGGGCCGCTTGGCGATCCCGGCCTGGTCGAGGAAGCGAAGCACGCGATCGGTCGGCTGGGCGCCCTGCTTCAGCCAGTGCTCGATGCGCTCCTGGATCAGCGTCACGCGCTCCGGATTGTCCTTGGCGAGCATGGGGTTGTAGGTGCCGACCTTCTCGATGAAGCGGCCATCGCGCGGGGCGCGCACGTCGGCGACGACGATGCGATAGTAGGGACGCTTCTTCGAGCCGCCGCGGGCGAGCCGGATCTTGGTGGACATGGTATTTCCTTGTTCTGTGCGTTTGGGATGCGCTTAGAGCGCGGGTTCGAGTTCGTGGATCCGGGGACGACTCGTGGCCGCCTCGGGTTGGTGTCGCCACACCTCGGCCGTGTCTCCGGCGAGCTGGACGGTGCCGTCGCGCACCGCGCCGACCCGGCGGGCCACCGCTTGCGAGGCCGCGTTGTCCGGGTCGATGAAGCTGACGAGGTTGGCGAGCCCCTGCTCGGCGGCCACCTCGCGCACCGCTGCCACGGCCTCGGCCGCAAAGCCGTTGCCGCGCGCGGCGGTGGAGAGGCTGTAGCCGATCTCGGCGCACGGCCAGTTCAGCGGATGCCAGAGGCCGGCGGTGCCGATGAAACGCCCCTCGTGCTCGACGGCGTATGTGCCGTAGCCGCGCAGGTGCCACATGCCGGCGCGCTGGATGAAACCGCGCGAGGCGTTGTGGAGGGACTGCGCGCCGCCGAGGAAGCGCATCGTGTCCGCATCGGCGACGGTCTCGGCGAACGGGGCGAAGTGATCGGGCCGCCACTGCGTCAACGTCAGCCGCTGGGTGCGGATGGTGAGCGGCATGACGCGGCTGTCGAGCACGACCGGCTCTGCGCCGTCGGCCAGCGCCGGTGACATGGCGTGGTGCCAGATGTCGGCCGCGGCGCCTTCGATCTCGATCCGCCGGCCTCGCGTGGCGCCGACGGCCGTGGCGACGCGCTGCGAGCCGACGTTCTCCGGCGCGATGGTGCTGATCAGCGAGCGGATGCCGACCGCCTCGGCGATCGACTTGACCGCGCGCACCGCCTCGACCGCGCGGCCCTCGCCCCGGGCCTCCGGCAGCAGACCGTAGGCGATCTCCGGCTCCGGCCAGTCATGCGGGAACCAGATGCCAGCGTAGCCGAAGACGCGGCCGCGCTCGTCGGTCAGTGCGTAGCAGCCCATGCCGTAGAGCCGCCACAGGCCGCTGAAACGGGCCATGCGGTCGAACGTGCCCGAGCGGTCGGCCACGCCGCCGATGTGGCGCGTCGAGTCCGCATCGCCGAAGAACGCCACGAAATCGTTGAGGTGGTGAGCGGCAAACGGAGTGAGGGTCATCCGCTCGGTGCGGATCGCCTGCGGCATGACGATGGCCTGCAGCGCGCGCTCGGCCTCGGCGCGGCCGGCCGGGATGCCGGAGAGGATCCCGGCCGTCGACTGAGTCACTTGCGTTTGCCTTTTTGGCGCTTGCCCTTGCCGTGGCCGCCACCCATACCCGGCAACCCGCCGGACATTCCCGGACCGCCGAGTCCCGGCAGGCCGGGCGGCATGCCGCCGCCACCCATCCCCGGCAGTCCGCCCGGCATCGGGGGCATGCCGCCGCCAGCGCCGCCGCCCTGGGGCATCTCTCTGGCGAGCTTCTCGAGGTCGGCCGGGTTCATGCCTTCCAGGCCCTTCGGCATGTCGGGGATGCCGCCCCCGCCCATGCCGAGCATCTGGCCGAGGCCGCCCATCATGCCGCCCTTCTTCTTGCTCATGGTCTTCATCATGTCCGCCATCTGGCGGTGCATCTTCAGAAGCTTGTTGACCTCGGCGACCTGGGTGCCAGAGCCGGCGGCGATGCGTTTCTTTCGGCTGGCCTTCAGGATGTCGGGCTTCT
Organism: uncultured Alphaproteobacteria bacterium; assembly: GCA_963771975.1. GTDB lineage: Bacteria > Pseudomonadota > Alphaproteobacteria > Rhizobiales > Amorphaceae > Acuticoccus. The sequence goes on from CAVYVL010000008.1 coordinate 204,506, forward strand.
TGCGCTCCGTCTTGGTCATCGAGTTGATGATCGCGACCTGGCGCTTGATGATGAAATCGTCGAGACCGGCGGCGGCCATCTGGCTCTTCATCTTGCCGATGCCGGGCATCATCCCCATCAGGCCGCCGAGCCCGCCCATCTTCTCCATCTGGCCGAGCTGGTCCTTCAGGTCGTTGAGATCGAACCCGCCCTTGGCCATCTTCTGAGCCATGGCGGCGGCTTTTTCCGCGTCGACGTGCTCGGCCGCCTTCTCCACCAGGGAGACGATGTCGCCCATGCCGAGGATGCGGTCGGCGATGCGGCGGGGGTGGAACTCCTCCAGCGCGTCCGCCTTCTCGCCGACGCCGATGAGCTTGATCGGCTTGCCGGTGGTGGCGCGCATGGAGAGCGCCGCACCGCCGCGGCCGTCACCGTCGACGCGGGTCAGCACGATGCCCGTGACGTTCATCCGCTCGTCGAACGCCTTGGCGGTGGCGACGGCGTCCTGGCCGGTGAGGCTGTCGGCGACCAGCAGGATCTCGTGCGGGTTGGTCGCCTTCTTGATGTCGGCGATCTCGCTCATCAGCGCTTCGTCGATCGAGAGGCGGCCGGCGGTGTCGAGGATGACGACGTCGTAGCCGCCGAGCCGCGCGGCAGTCATCGCCCGCTCGGCAATCTGGCGCGGGTTCTGGCCCGGGACGATCTTCAGCGTCTCGATGTTGTTCTCTTCGCCCAGGACGCGCAGCTGCTCTTGCGCGGCGGGGCGCTGGGTGTCGAGGGAGGCCATCAGCACGCGCTTCTTCTCGCGCAGCTGCAGGCGGCGGCCGATCTTGGCCGACGTGGTGGTCTTACCCGAGCCCTGCAGGCCGACCATCATGATCGGCACCGGCGCGGCAGCGGCGAGCGAGATCGGCTCGGCCGTCTCGCCCAGCATCTTCACCAGCTCGTCGTGGACGATCTTGACGACCATCTGGCCCGGCGTCACCGACTTCACGACGGTGGCGCCCACGGCCTCCTTGCGCACCTCGTCGACGAACTGGCGCACGACGGGGAGCGCGACGTCCGCCTCCAGCAGCGCCCGGCGGATCTCGCGCATCGCGGCGTCGACGTCAGCCTCCGACAGCGCACCGCGGCCGGTCAGCTTGTCGAAGATGCCGGAGAGGCGATCTGATAGGCTCTCGAACATGGGCGACCCCGCACGCGCGACGGCCTGCCGGAGCAAGCCAAGGAAGACGAAGGCCCGCCGGAGCAAGCCAAGGATGACCGGCCCACCGCGAGCGACGAACCGAACGGACGGACAACGCAAAACGCGCCCGTGGGCGCAACGCGCTGACGGACGGTGGAGCGGAAAGACCGCAATTCGGTTGGAATTACGTTCTGAGACCCGTCACGTCAAGGCGCACAGTGGGCATCATCTCTGACGCACGCGTTCAGACGCGAGAAAGGGAGCGTATGCGGGAGGTGTGGCGGCTTGACAACACCGGACATCCGATTGCGAAACGAGGCGTTCTCGATGGGGCCGAGCCCCAGCCGGAGGCGCCCCGACCCGGTTTTCAGAGGTGCGAGCGCGCGTGCGCGGTCGACGCATGCCGAGGACCGGCGAGGCAGAGCATAGGCCGGCGAGGGGAACCGGTGCGGTGTCGCAGGGGGGGCGCGAGGCCCGCTCGGCGCTACAGTACACGGGGCTCGCCGGCGCGCGGCGTCAAAGCCGGCCGAGCGAGTCCAAGTCGCCGAGTGTCGCGGATTCCGTGACGATCGGCACCGGCGCGTCGTGCGAGTAGGGGCCGCCGTAGGCCCAGGGCGAACGCGGCGGGATCGTCGCCGCAGGGGGCGCGGCGGGGGTCTGCCCGGTCGTGCCGGACTCGGGGGTCGAAAGTATCGTCACGCTGGCCATCGTCTATCACTCCTACTCACTGAAGCGGCCCGCTCGAAGCGTCTTCGCATTAGGGGCGCGGCAGATGAACGCCGGCAGAACGCGGTCTTTCCAATTGCTGCGGTATGGCGTGGCCCAATTCTGATACGCGCAACCTTTGCCCGACCCTCGCCATTGTCCGCACATGAACGAGTTGGGAGCAGACCATGGATAAGCCGAACACCACCGACCCGGACCGCACACCCGGTGCGGACAATCTGGGCGAGGCGGACATCGCCGGCGACGTGATGGGCAAGAACAGTCTACAAGGCGACGACCAGGAGCATGTCCACAACCAGCGTCATGCGGTGCCGGACGTGAAGACGGAGCCCGATGCCGACCCCGTCGAGAGCGCCAAGCTGACGGACAAGGACGCCCGCGCCGAGGCCGAGCTGAACAAGGGCGGCGGCGTGCACCCCGGCGCCGACGAGGCGGACCGATGAGCCTGCGTGAACGAAGCGGCGCCAGCGAACTCAACGTCGACGAGGACCTCGTGCGGCTGATCGTGGCGAAGTCCCGCGCGGCGCTCTTCGCGGTGCCCGACGCGGAGGCAGACGAGGTCGAGCTCGAGATCGAGATCGACCCGGCGACTTCGATCACACAGGCCGACGACGCCGTGCTCGCCGATGAGCGCCAGCCGGACGAGACAGGGGCCGAGGCCGCAGCGATGATCGACTCGCTCAACGTCGACGAGCAGGCCGAGGTCGTGGCGCTCACCTATATCGGCCGAGGCGACTACGAGCCGGCCGAGCTGGAGACCGCGGTGCGTGACGTGAAGGCCGCAGCCACCGGGCCGGCCAGCCTGACGCTGTTCGAGATCGAGCTGTTCCCCAGCCATCTCGCCAACGGGCTCAATTCCTACCTCGCCTGGGCCGAGCAGCAGGGGAACTGAGGGCGCAACGGCGTCCGAGCGAAGTCAGGTCCGCCGCGCAACCGGTGCGGCGGACGTTATTCTCGGCGTGAGGTGCGGCGCACATCGCTCACCCCGCCTCACCGCCCGCGCAGATCACCCACCAGACGCACCACCAGGTCTCGCAGCCAGACGTGGCCGGGGTCATTGGCGTGCGAAGCATGCCAGAGCAGCGAGACGGCGACGTCATCGATCTCCACCGGCGGCGGGCTGAGGTCGAGACCGTACTCGTCCGCGAAGAGCTGCGCTACGCGGGCATGCATGGTCACGATCACCGGTGCCCGCGCCACCAGCGCCGCAACGCCCAGGAAGCGCGGCGTCGTCAGCACCACGGTGCGCGACAGACCCAGCGCCTCGAGCGCATCGTCCACCACTCCGCGTACCCCCTCGTCGTGGCGCAGGCTCGTCAGGATGTGCGGCAGGCTGATGTAGTCCTCCAGCGAGAGCGGCGCGGTCTTGCCCGTCTGCGCGGCGGAGAACATGCACACGTAGCGCTCCGAAAAGAGCAGGCGCCACTTATGATGCGTCTGGCCGTGCGGATAGTCGCCGTAGCCGATGGCAAGCTCGATGCGGTCGGCGTCGAGGTCGTCCAGCACCGCCACCGAGTCGATGTTGTGGAGGCGCAGGCAGATGCCCGGCGCATAGGCGCGCAGGTGGGCCAGCAGCGGCGGCCCGATGAGCATCTCCATGCTGTCGGGCAGACCGAGACGGAAGGTGCGCTCGGCCGTTGCCGGATCGAACGCCTCCTCACGCGCCAGAAGCGTGCGCACGTCCCCCAGCGCCGCCGCCACCGGGCCGGCGAGCGCCATGGCGCGCGGGGTCGGGCGCAGTCCGTCCGGTCCGCGCGTCAGCAGGTCGTCCTCGAACAGGGTGCGCAATCGAGACAGGTTGTGGCTCATCGCCGATTGGCTGAGACCGACGCGCACCGCCGCACGCGTCACGCTGCGCTCCGCGAGCAGCGCGTCGAGGTGAACGAGGAGGTTCAGGTCGACCCGCGAAAGATCGACGCCATCGATACTCACCATGCGTCCCATCTGTTTGTTCGATGAGGATAGACGTCCAATCTGTCTCCTGTCTCGACCGGACGGCGTCGCCGCCCGGAACCGAACTCTCAGGAGAATATCATGTCCATCCGCCATTCCGTCTTCGCCGCGGCCCTGGCCCTCGTCCCGCTTACCGGCGCAGCGCTCGCCGACGAGGTTCGCCCGAACATGGCGCATCACCTCGATCTCGGGAGCGTGTCGGGTGTCGCTTACTACACCGTCGAGCAGCAAGGCTTCCGCGTCGTCGCCACGTTGGCGCAGGGCGCCTCCGGCACGCCGCTGCGCGTCACAAGCACGCTGGCGCCGGGCCAGAGCGTGGTGCTGTCGACCGCTCGGGACGCCGGCCTGGAGCCGGTCGAGCTGGTGATCAGCCGCGAGGCCGACACGCTGCTCGTCAACGATGCGGTCATGGCGACCAACTGAGCGCGCCGAACTCGGCGCCTCCGACCCCGCCGCCGCATGGCAGGGCCGGAGGCACGATCGCCGACGCGGCGCCGATCGTGCCGCGTCGGCCGGCGGCATAGCTGATGCCCAGTCGGCCACCGGAAGGGCCCGCTCTGCGGTGAGGCTGTGGCAGCCATTCCGCGAGGACACGGCTCCGGGGGCGAGACCGCCAGCGGTGGCCGCGCCGCCCACCGGCCACCTTCGCGCCGGCACTCTCCCCAGACAGCTTTACGCGAGGCTGCGCGCCATTCATCCTGTCCCGGTTGGAAGGATCGGCCATGGCGCGACTGCACGGCAAGACCGCACTCATCACAGGCGCGGCCCGCGGCATCGGGCGGGGCTTCGCCGAAGCCTACGTTCGCGAGGGCGCTCGCGTCGCGCTGGCGGACGTGGACCTTGCGGCCGCGCAGGCCGCCGCCGCCGAGATCGGCGAAGGCGCCTTCGCGGTCGAGATCGACGTGACGGACCAGGAGAGCATCGACGCCGCGGTCGGCCAAACCGTGACCGTGGCCGGCAAGCTCGACATCCTCGTCAACAACGCCGCGCTTTTCGATCTCGCCCCCATCGTCGACATCACCCGCGAGAGCTTCGACCGGCTCAATGCCGTCAACGTCGCCGGTCTGCTCTTCACGCTCCAGGCGGCGGCCCGGCAGATGATCGCTCAGGGGCACGGCGGCAAGATCATCAACATGGCGAGCCAGGCCGGCCGGCGCGGCGAGGCGCTGGTCGCCGTTTACTGCGCCACCAAGGCTGCGGTGATCTCGCTGACGCAGTCGGCGGGTCTGGACCTCATCCGGCATGGCATCAACGTCAACGCCATCGCGCCCGGGGTGGTCGACGGCGCGCACTGGGACCACGTCGATTCCCTGTTCGCCAAATACGAGGGGCTGGCGCCGGGCGAGAAGAAGGCGCAGGTGGCCGCAGGCGTGCCGGCGGGCCGCTTCGCGGTGCCGGCGGACCTTGCCGGCATGGCCGTGTTCCTCGCCTCCAGCGAGGCCGACTACATCGTCGCCCAGACCTACAATGTCGACGGCGGCCAGTGGATGAGCTGACGCCCCATCCGGCGCTCGTGCGCGATCGCTGACTCGGGCCGCCTCCGAGACACGGTGGCACCCGCGCGTCCGGGGACGCGCAATCGTTCAGTGGGCAGGCTATTCCGGCACGGTGGCGATGATGTCGACCTCGACGAGCGCGTTGACCGCAAGCGCGGTGACGCCGACCGTCGTGCGGGCGGGCCGTCGATCGTCCGGGAAATAGGACTCGCCAGAACGCGTTCAGCGCGTCGAAGTCCCGCTCGAAATGGGTGAGGTAGACCCGCGCGAACGTGACGTTTCCCATCCCCGTGCCGGCGCCTTCCAGCACCGCAGCAAGATTGGCCATCACCTGCGTGACCTGCGCCGTGACGTCGGTCCCGATGACCACGTGGGTCTGCGGATCGGTCGGCATCTGCCCGGTCACGAAGAGAAAGCCATTCGCCCTGACCGCATGGCAGAACGGCCCCACCGGCCGCGGCGCCCCGTCGATCATGAGATATTCCGGTGTCATCCATACCCCCTACGCGCCCACTCTCGCAATCGTCTCGGGCTCCGCTGCGGGGCCGCGCCCCCAGGCGTGTCGCCCTCCACGGCAGAGCACATCGCGTGCCGGTCAAATGCGACCGGCCGGCAACGTGCCAGTCGCTTCCGCATGAGTGAGATATGGGGTGGGATGGCTGGGGCGGCTGGATTCGAACCAGCGCATGGCGGTACCAAAAACCGCTGCCTTACCGCTTGGCTACGCCCCAATCGGCCCCATCGTTTAGCGGGTTCCGCCGGCGGCGGCAACCGGACGCTGAGGGTGGACGTGCATACGCCAGCCCGTTGCTCAGATCGCCGCCAACTCGGCGCGGCGCGGCAGGTCCGCGCCACGCCGCGAGCAGGTTATCGCTGCCGCGCGGACGGCGAAGTCCAGAACCGCGCGGCACTGTGCCTCGTCCAGCCCCGCGATGCCCGGCGCGGTGGTGATTTCGGCGTCTGACAGCGCGGTCAGCGTGGCGGCGAGGAAACTGTCGCCAGCGCCCACCGTGTCCACCACCGGCACGCGCCCGGCCGCGACGGTGACACGCCGTGCCGTCGTGTTGAGCGACGCGCCGCGCGGCCCGTCCGTGACGATGACAGCGGCGATCCCCGCCTGCAGCCACTCGGAGACGATCGCATCCGCGTGGCGGTCGTAGATCTCCTCGATGTCCTCGCGGGACGTCTTGATGAGGTCGGCGTGAGGGGCGAAGTCGCCAATTCGCTGGCGCCAGACCGCGGGATCGGGCTCCACCGAGCGGCGCACGTTCGGGTCCAGCACCACGAGAGGGGCCGGCGATCGCGCTTTCGCGCGGCGCGCCAGCTCCAGAAAGGGTCGCTGGTCGGCCGTGTGATCAGCGAGAAGCAGCCGAACACCAGCGTGTCGATCCCGTCGAGGTCGGGCAGGTCGGTGAGCTCCACCTGGCGGTCGGCGGCGCCCTCGCCATAGAATGCGTAGGCTGGCGAGCCGTCCGGTCCCAGGCGTCACCGCCGCGAGGGTGGTGGGGGCAGGGGTGCGCTTCAACAGCTCCGTGCCCACGCCCTCGCTGGCGAGAAAAGCGGCGAGGCGCTGGCCGAACATGTCGGTGGAAACGCCCGTCAGCTGGCGCACCGGGCGGCCGAGCCGCGCCAACCCCACCGCCACGTTGAGCGCCGAGCCGCCGATCCGTGCGTCGAGTGCGAACCCGTGCTCGGTCGGTCCCGCCACGAATACGTCGTAGAGCATTTCCCCGCAGACCAGTACGCTCATGTGTCCTCCCCGGCCGCGACAGGCGCGGCTGGCTTGCCTGTTGCACGCTTTTCTTCAACGTTAGCTCATTCGAAGCTCGACCGAACCCCAAGGACGATCATGACGCGCCGGGCTCTCATCTATACCGCAGTCGCGGTGCTGGCTCTGGCGGGTGGCGCGGCACTGGCGCTCTGGCAACTGGGAGGGCCATCATCCCAGATCCTGCGGCTGAGTTCCGGCACATCCGGCGGCACCTACGCCGCATTCGGCGACGTTTTGGCGACCACGCTCGACCGCAAAGGAGTCGCCAAGATCGAGGCCATCGCGTCCGCCGGAGCGAGCCAGAACGCAAAACGCATCCAGGACGGCGAGGCCGCCTTTGGACTGATCCAGGGCGACACGCCGGTCGCCAACAACGTGACCGTGATGGCACGTCTCTTTCCGGAGGCGTTTCACCTGGTGGCGCGCGTCGGCTCGGGAATCGAGTCGGTGAACGATCTGCGCGGCAAGACGATCGGCCTGATGCCGCCGGGCGCCGGCTCCAACGCGCTCTTCGACCGCCTGCTGGCGCACTACGAGGTGCCTGAGTCTTCGCTGACGATCGTTCGTGGCAACCTCGCCGAGCATGCCGAGGCGATCCGCCAGGGCGATATCGACGCCTTCTTCATGGTGGTCGCGCTGGGCAATCAGACGATCCAGGAGATCATCAAGTCGACCCCGACGCAGCTGGTCCCCATCGATCAGGCCGAGGCGATGGCACTGTTCGATCCGGCGCTGGAGGCCAAGGAGGTGCCCGTCGGCGCGTACTCGGGCGAGCGGCCTGTGCCGAATCGCCCGATCCCGGTGGTGACGGTGCGTAGCCTTCTCGCGGTCGGACGCGACGTTCCGGATGCGACGGTCGAGGCGGTGACGCGGGCGCTCTTCGAGCAGCGGCAGACGATGGTGCGGCAGCTCCCGCAGGCCGCGTTCATCACCGCCCCGACGGCGGAGGAGCGGTTGGCGTTCGGCGTCCATCCGGGGGCGGACCGCTATTACGAGCAGGACGATCCCATCTTCATCGTGGAATACGCCGAGCCTCTGGCGCTCGGCGTGACCGCTCTGGCGCTTCTGGCGTCGGGGCTTTGGCAGGCGCGCATCTGGCTGTCGAACGCCCGCAAGAACCGGGCAGACTACTACAATCTCGAGATTATCGAGATCGTCTCGCGCATCGAGACTGCGGTGAGCGACACGGAGTTCGACCGCATTCGCCGCGATCTGTTCACGTTGTTCGAGCGCGTGATTGTTGATCTCGATCTCGATCGAATTGAGGAGAAATCGCTTCTGTCGTTCTCATTTGCCTGGCAGGCTGCGGCATCCACACTGAACCATCGTCAGCTGCTGGTGCGGTCCGAACCGCCTCGGACGGCTGAGCGGAACGCTTTCACGGCAACTTAATTTAATATAAAACGTCAAAACTGAGGCAAGTTATCGCGGGCGGCGCCAGTTTCGCTAGAGAGACCTTATTTGATAATTCATCACATTTTAGGTGCATTGCTGAATATGCAAATTAGATATCAGACGAGCATCCAGTTGGCCCACGTATGACTCGTATGGGGACGTTCGGTACATTCGCGATCCCTGCGGCCCCGGGCGCCAGCCTCCTGCTCGTGACGGTGGAGGCGATCGCGCGCCGCATCGTCAGCGGACAGGTGCCGGTTGGTGGGCTCCTCCCCAACGAGGCCGACATCGTCGACGAACTCGGCGTCTCGCGCACGGTCGTGCGCGAGGCAGTCCGCACGCTCGTGGCCAAAGGTATGCTGCGCACGCGACGGCGCCTCGGAACCGAGGTCACCCCCGTCGAGAGCTGGAGTTTGTTCGATCGCAACGTGATCGACTGGCGCATCCGGTATGATCCCGACGAGACGGTCCTCGACGATCTGGTCGATTTCGTCATGGCAGTGGAGATGGTCGCGGGCGCGAGGGCGGCCGAGGACGACGCGTTCGATCGCAGCGCGCTGCAGGTGGCGTTCAAGCGGATGGCCGAGGCCGACACCGAGGATCGAGATGCGCTCTGCCGAGGCGGAGTACCGGTTCCACCATTGCCTCATCGAGGGGGCGCAGAATCAGTTCGCTGCCCACGTCTATGGGGTGATCGAAACCGCGCTCAGCACGTTCGTCTCGCCGCTCTTCCTGGACGCCGCCAGTCACGTCGAAGCGCTCGAGGACCATCGTGCCCTGACGAACGCCGTCGTCGCGGGTGACCCTGCGGCGGCGCGCGGTGCCATCGAGCGTCTGGGACACCTGCGCCGGCGCAACCTTCGCCGCGCCCTGCGCTCGAAGCGGACCGACAAGAGGGCGGCCTCGCGTTAGAGCAGAGCACGGCGAAGCCGGCGTCCGTTCAAATGTGTGCGGGGCACAGACGTGGAAGGCGGGACAATCAGCGCAAGTTGATTGGCCGGCGCGCGTCGACCTTCGTCAGCGCCTCGGCGAGGAAGGCGCCAACCGCCCGTTCCTGGTGTGGCAGCGGTTTCACGGGAAGCCGCGCTGTGATGGAGCTGTCACAGTAGGGGGTTATGCGGCGGTCAGACTGCTTGACCCCAAGAGGACGACAATGAAGACATTCGCGTTGGCCACGGCCGCGATCGCTCTGACGATCGGCTCCGCACACGCTCAGGATCTGCCGCAGGCCTCCAGCCAGTGGTTCACGGATGCCGAGGCCACCCTGCAGGAAAAGCTCGCCCAGCAGCCGGTCACCACGAAGGCCAAGAACGTCATCCTGTTCGTGGCGGATGGCCTGGGCGTCGGCACCAACTACGCCACCCGCATCTTCGCCGGTCAGCAAGAGGGTAAGCTCGGCGAGGAGCACGTCCTCCCGTACGAGACTTTCCCGTACCTCGCCCTCGTGAAGACCTATAACGTCAACGCTCAGACGCCCGACTCCGCGCCGACCGCCGGCTCCATGAACACCGGCGTCAAGCAGGTCTTCAACACCATCAACCTCGCCCCCGAGGGTGCCGTCCACGACGAGTGCGCCACAGAGGCGGACAATCGCCTCACCACGTTCGCCGAGATGATGTCGGGCGCGGGCAAGTCGGTCGGTGTCGTGTCCACCGCACGTATCACCCACGCCACCCCGGCCGCCGTCTATGCCAAAACCGCCAACCGCAACTGGGAAGGCGAAGTGCCCGCCGGCTGTGACGGCTCGAAGGACATCGCCGCTCAGCTCTTCGAGCAGATGCAGGCCGGCGTCGTCGACCTCGCCATGGGCGGTGGTCGACGCTACTTCGTGCCCGCCGGCACGCAGACGGACGAAGGCGGCGACGGTCGCCGCAGCGACGACATGAACATCGTCGACGAGGCGAAGGCCGCGGGCGTGCAGTACGCCTGGAACACGGAGACGTTCAAAGCGCTCAACCTCGATGGGGCGACGCCCGTGCTCGGCCTCTTCGAGGATTCGCACATGTCCTACGAGGCCGACCGCGCTCCGGCCGAAGAGCCCTCCCTCGAAGAAGATGACCCGCGCCGCCATCCAGTACCTGGCGACGAACGAGCACGGCTTCTATCTCGAGATCGAGGCCGGCCGCGTCGACCACGCCAACCATGACGGCAATGCCTATCGCACGCTCACCGACGCGGTCGAATTCGCCCAAGCCGTCGCCGCCGCGGACGAGCTGACCGACGAAGCCGACACGCTCATCATCGTCACCGCCGACCACGAGCACGCCATCGCCTTCAACGGCTACTGCGGCCGCGGTTCGCCGATCCTGGGCCTGTGCATGGAGATCACCGCCGGGCAGGTCCAGCACGGCGACAAGCCGGAACTCGCCGCCGACGGCAAGCCGTACACCGTGATCGGCTACCTGAACGGCCCGGGCGCGGTCCTCAAGGAGCAGGCGGACGGCACATTCGCCGCGCCGGACGGCCGGACGGAACTGACCCAGGACGCGGCGACCGACATGGACTATCTCCAGGAGGCGCTGATCCCGATGTCCTCCGAGTTGCACTCGGGCGAGGACGTGGCGCTGTACGCCAAGGGGCCCTTCGCTCACCTGTTCGACGGCACGGTGGAGCAGAACTTCATCTTCCACGTGATGAACCACGCCGTGAACGCGGCCGAATAAGCCGCCTCGCCACACGCGGAAGGGGCTGCTTCGGCGGCCCCTTCTTCGCTGGTCCACTCGAGTCGAAGGTTGCACGCGATGAACCGTCGGACTTTTCTTGCCGGGGCTTCCGCCCTCTCGCTCGTTCCCGGCCCGTCGCTGGCACTTGCAGCCGATGAGACCGTCAAGCTGCGCGAACTCTACGTGCCGGGTGGCCACTTTTCGGACTATGCCAGAGCGCGCGAGGGCACGCGGGTGGACGTCAGCGGCTTCATGGCGCCGCCGCTGAAGGCGGACGCGCAGTTCTTCGTCCTCACCAAGCGGCCGATGGCGGTGTGCCCGTTCTGCGAGACCTCAGCCGACTGGCCGGAGGACATCCTCGCCGTGTACCTGAAGCGCACGCTCGACGTGGTGCCGTTCAATGTGCCGATCGTGGCCCGCGGGCGCCTTGAAATCGGCGACTACCGCGATCCGGACACCGGCTTTCTCTCCCGTGTCCGCCTTTCAGACGCCAGCTACGACCGCGTCTAGCCTCCGCGCAGTATATTCAGCGCCGCCCAGCCCGCGCCCGGTGCGCGAGGCTGGCGTTCCTCAAGCACGGACGAGCACGCTCATGGGCCTCCCCCTTGCCGTCACATCGCTGGTGGTGACCGCCGCTGGCCGGCGGCTCATCGATATTGCGGCGTTCACCGCCGAGGCGGGCGAGTGCGTCGGCATCAAGGGCCCGTCGGGCGCGGGCAAATCGACGTTTCTTTATGCGCTGGCCGGATTGATCCCCGAGGCGAGCGGCCGCGTGATGTGGGGCGGGCGCGATGTCCTCGCCTCCTCGCCGGGTGCCTGCGCGAGGTTCCGGCGCGACAACGTCGGCCTCGTCTTCCAGGACTTTCTGCTGTTCGAGGAGCTCGGCGCCGAGGCCAACGCTGGTCTCGCCGCCGCGTTCGCGCCCCGCACCCGGCGGACCGCGATGCGCCAGCGTGCTGCCCAGCGGCTCGCCGATCTCGGTGTTCCGGGGGGGCGCCGCGCCGCCCGCACCTACTCCGGCGGCGAGCGGCAACGCATCGCGCTCGCCCGTGCGCTGGCGGCGGACCCGGGCGTCATCCTTGCCGACGAGCCCACTGCCAGCCTCGATGCCGCCGCCAAGGCGCAGCTGATCGGCGATCTCGTCGGCGCCGCGCGCGCGGGCGGCAAGACGCTCATCGCCGTCAGCCACGACACCGCGCTGCTGGAGGCGATGGACCGCGTCGTCACCCTCGAGGACGGTGCCCTCGTCCCGGGTGCCGTCGCCGCCGTGGAGCCCGCCCATGCTTGAGCACCTGCCGTCGATCCTGCGTGACGCGTGGGACGGGCTCTCGCCCATGGTGCAAGACGCCATCGTGGCCGGCGCGCTGCTGCTTCCCGCGCTTGTCCTCGGCGCGATCCTCGTCGCCGGTTTCCGGCCCGGTGCGCTCGTGGGCGCCATGCTGTGGCGCTTCCGGCTGACCAACCTGATGTTCGTCGCGCTCATCGCCATTTCTGTGGGGATCGGCGTCGGGCTGATCGCGCAGGAGAGGGGCCTGCGTGCCGGCACCGCTCGCGCGGCCGACAAGTTCGACCTCGTCCTCGCCGCGCCCGGCAGCGAGATGACGATGCTGCTCGCCGCCGTTTACCTCCAGCCGTCCGACGTGCCGCTGCTATCGGGCGAAGTCTACGAGGAGGTGGCCTCAGACCCGCGCGTCGCCATCGCCGCGCCGATCGCGTTCGGCGACAGTGTCCATGGTGCGCCGGTGGTCGGCACCACGCCGCGCTTCGTCGAACATCTTGCGGGTCCGCTGAGCGAGGGGCGTGTCTTCGCGGACGAGGATGAGGCGGTCGTGGGCGCCTCGGTCCGGCTGGCTGTCGGCGAGGAGTTCGAGCCGGCGCACGGCACCGGCGAGGCGGCCGACGAACATGCCCACGAGGAGGAGCATTTCCACGTCGTCGGCCGGATGACGCCCACCGGCAGCCCGTGGGACCGGGCGGTGCTGGTCCCGGTCGAGGCGGTGTGGCACGTTCACGGCCTCGCCAACGGTCACGGCGCGGACTGGGACGGGACCGTCGGCGAGCCGTTCGACGCGGCGAGTTTCCCCGGCACGCCGGCGATCATCGTCCGTGCCGACGAGATGTGGGCCAACTACGCACTGCGCTCCGACTTCACCCGCGACGATGTCATGGCGTTCTTCCCCGGCGCCGTCCTGGCGCAACTCCACAGCCTGCTGGGGGACGTGCGGCAGGTGATGTCGCTGCTCGCGATCGTCACGCAGGGGCTGGTGGCGGCGGGAGTGCTGACGGGGCTCGTGATCCTGACACGGCTCTACGCGCAGCGTCTGGCGCTCCTGCGCGCCCTCGGCGCCCCGGTGCGCTTCGTTCTGGCGGTGGTGTGGTCTTACGCGGCGGTGCTCATCGCGGCGGGCGCGCTCGCCGGGCTTGCGGTGGGATACGGCGCGACGGCGGCTCTGTCGCGCATCGTGACGGCGCGGACCGACATCCTTGTGACGGCCACGCTGGGCTGGCGCGAGGTGCACCTGGTTGCGGCCTTCGTCACCCTGGCGGCGGTGCTGGCGCTGCTGCCGGGCCTCGCGGCGCTCCCACGCAACGTGGTGCGTGCGCTGCGGGGTTGACCCTCCATGCCACCGCACCCGAACGCGGGGTGCAATTCAATCGGCGAAGCGGGCGGTGAGGTCGGCGACGACGCCGGGGTCGGCCCAGTCGATCGAGCCTGAGACGAGGGCCTCCACCGTGCCGTCGGCTGCGAGGAACAGCGTCGCCGGATAGCCCGTGACGCCGAAGGTATCACCCGGGGTCCCGTCCACCACCCGCAACGTCTCCAGCGTGAGGCCGAGCCGTTCGGCGAGGAAGGCGCGCACGCCGTCGATGGGCCTGCTGTCGACCGACACGACGATGATGTGTGCGGCAAGGTCCGGGCGCGCCTCGAGGAGCGCGGCGAGGCGCGGCAACTCGGACAGGCATGGCGCGCACCAGGTGGCCCAGAAGTGAACGGCCACGGCAGCCTCGCCGAGATGCGCGGCGAGCGGTGCCCGGGTACCTGCCGCGTCCTCCAACGTGAGCGTCGCCGCACCGGCGCGGTCCCCGAGTACGAGCGATGCGACCACCACCACGGCGGCGAGCAGGCCCCGTCGCGGCATGGCCCGGAGTCGGACGAAGGCGGGGCCGGTGGTGCGCACGATGCACGGCATGGCGTTCTCCCGATGTGGCTCTCCCGCTAACCCCTCGCACGGGTTTGCGAAACCGGTATATCGGCCACCGAGATGGCCGCTCGTAGAGGCATGGCGGGACCGTGTGCGGCCGGCTTGCAGCTCCGGGATGGCGGGTGTACGTCGCTGGACGTGTCTCAAGCCTTCTGGTCATCCGTCCGGCGGGGAGCGGCCTATGGCCTGCCCGTGCAAACCGCCCTGGCGCCGCTCGCGGTCCTGTTCGGCGCGCTGGCGATCGGGCACGGGTTCACCACGCTCGAAACCGCATTGATGAGCGCCACCGTCTTCGCTGGCGCGGCGCAGTTCGTGGCCATCGATCTGATGGGGCACGCGGTGCCGCTCTGGTCGATCGTGCTCTCGGTGCTCGCGGTGAACTTCCGCCATCTGCTCTACTCTGCCGCGGTCACGCCGGTGGTTCACCGCCTGCCCTGGCGGATCAAGGCGCCGATGTTCTTTTTCCTCGTCGACCCGGCGTTCACCTTCATCCAGGAGAACAAGACGAAGCTCGACCTCGTCGCGTACTTCTCGCTCGGGCTGTCGCTGTACGTCGTCTGGATCGGCGCCACCGTCTTCGGCGCGATGTTCGGTCGGCTCATGTCCAAGCCCGAGGTCTACGCGCTCGACATGCTCTTGCCGATCTACTTCCTGGCGCTGGTGATGACCTTCCGCCGCCGTCCCAACTGGCTGCTGACGGTGGTGACGTCGTTCGGCGTCTCCGCACTCGTCTACATGGCGCCGGACTGGGGCGTCGGCTTCCTCGGCTCGCCTTGGCATATTTCGCTGGGCGCGGTCGGCGGCATGATCGCTGCGGCCATCGCCGCCCGTCCCGATCCACCCGAGGTCCCGGTGGCGAACGAGGCGCAAGCCTCGCGGTCGCCGAGCCTCATGGACCCTGCCGAATGAGCGACACGATTACACTCATCATCGCATGCGCGGCGGTGTCCATCGCGGCGCGAACGGGTGGCTACCTGATCCTGTCGCGGTTCGAGCGGATCCACTTCCGCGTCGCGGCGGCGTTGGATGCGGTGCCGGCGGCGGTCATGACGACGCTGGTCGTGCCCGCGGCGGTCAACGCGGGTTGGCGCGAGGGCGTGGTCCTCGGCGCGACCGTGCTGGTGGCGATCCGCTTCGGGCCGATGGCGACGGTGATCTTCGCGATGGCCGCCATCCTCGCCTTGCGCGCGATCTGACCCGTCCGCCGCAGGGCGCGCGACGCGGCTGCCCCGGCCTCAGGGCGCGGGCGGGACCGTGCGCAGATAGGCCACCATCGCCGCCAGATCCTCTGGCGCGATGCCGGCGTAGAACCCGTAACCCATCGGCGGCATCAGCGCCCGCTCGTCGCGCGACAGCCCCTTGGTGATGGCGCGGACGATCTCCTCGTCCGACCACGCGCCGAGCCCCTCGTGCGGGTCGGAGGTGATGTTGGCGGAGATGGCGAGGCCCCAAGGTCCGGGCAGCGGCCGTCCCCCCGCGCCGACGATGCCCAGCCCGCCACCCTCCATGTTGGTGTGGCACTCCATGCAGTGGGCGATGGTCACGAGATAGAAGCCCCTGCGGAGGACGTCCGCCTCCTGCTCCTCCTCGAGGATCGGTGCTTCCGCGCCGGGGAAGGCCGGCGGTGCGGCGCCTTCGTACTGCGGGGCGGGCACGGTGTTCTCGATCGGCGGGACGGTGCGCAGGTAGGCGACGATGGCGTCGAGGTCGCGCGGCGTCAGCACCTTGTAGAAGCTCGTCGGCATGATCGGGGCGAGCGCGCTGCCGTCCGGGCGGTACCCTTCGGTGAGCGCACGCTTGATGTCCTCGTCCGACCAATCGCCGAGCCCTGTTGCGTGCGAGGTGATGTTGGAGGCGGTGACCTTGAAATGGGGCGTGTCGAACAGGAGGCCGCCAGAGAGGGCCCTCTCCATGATCGGCCCCTGCGGACCCATCGGCGTATGGCAGTTGCCACACGCCATGACGGTATTGACCAGGTAGGCGCCGCGCGTGAGCAGCTCATCGGCCGCGACGGGCGATCCCACGGTACAAACAAGAGCCGCGCCGAGAGCAAGGCGCATTAGAATATTGCGCATAGGTGCGTCCAAGATTTCTGATGCACCATGATATCATCGTGAGACGATCTTTAAACCAGAATAAATGTGAGGACGCGCGGCTGAAACGACATGTGATGGCGCACGCCACGCAGCACGGGTCGCGTGACGCGGCGGGCTCGCCTCAGCGTTCGCCGCGCCGGTAGGGCTGCATCAGCGCCTGGGGCACCTGCGCGCGGCGAGCCATCACCACCAGCGCGGCGATCGACAGGAGGTACGGCATCATCAGGAAGAGCTGGTAGGGCACCTCCTTGCCGAGCTGCGCCTGAAGGCGGAGCTGGTAGGCGTCGAACAGCGCGAAGAGCAGGGCACCGAGGAGCGCCCGCCACGGCCGCCACATGGCGAACACCACCAGCGCGATGCACACCCAGCCGCGCCCCTGCACCATGGTCGGGAAGAAGCTGTTGAAGGCCGAGAGGGTCAGGAACGCGCCGCCCAGCGCCATCAGCGCGCTGCCGGCCACCACCGCGCCGATCCGCATGGCGATGGGGTCGATCCCCTGCGCCTCCGCCGCGTGCGGGTTCTCGCCCGTCATGCGGATCGCGAGGCCCAGCGGCGTCGCGGCGAGCATCCAGGCGAGGAACGGCACCAGCGCGAGCGCCAGGAAGGTCGGCGGCGTCTGCGCGGCGAGCACCGCGCCGACGAACGGGATCGCCTCCAGCCACGCCCAGCGCGACCGGCTGGAACGCCTCGATGGTGGGCGGCGTGCCCTGCACCGGCACCGCGAGGCGGAAGAGGTAGTAGGACAGCGAGGAGGCCAGCAGCGTGATGCCGAGCCCGGTGACGTGCTGGCGACAGGCCGAGCGGCACCGTCATCGCCGCGTGCAGGAGGCCGAACGCCGCCCCGCACGGCGCCGCCGCCAGCGAGCCCCACCCAGAGATCGCCGCCGCCGAACACGGTGAGCCAGGCGATCATCGCCCCGAAGGTCATGATGCCCTCGATGCCGAGGTTGAGCACGCCCGCCCGCTCGCACAGGAGCGCGCCCAGCGTGCCGAAGATCAGCGGCGTCGCGATGCGCAGCACCGCCTCCCACAGCCCGGCCGAGGCGAAGACGTCGAGCACGACGCTCATCGGCGGATCCTGTAGGTGGTGAGAAGGAGCGCCACGAGCATCGTCAGGAGCGCCAGCGCCACGGTGACGTCGGCGATGAAGCTCGGGACGCTCGAGCGCGCGGCTCATGGAATCGGCGCCGACGAACATCGCCGCCGAGAAGATCGCCGCCGCGACGACACCGATCGGCGACAGGGTCGCCAGCATGGCGACGACGATGCCGGCATAGCCGAAGCCGGGCGACAGGTCGGTGGTGACGTAGCCTTTGACGCCCATCACCTCGATGGCGCCGGCGAGCCCCGCCAGGCCGCCCGACAGGCACGCCACCTTGACGAGCGTCGCGCCCGACGGCACGCCGGCGAACCGCGCCGCGGCCGGATTGTGCCCGGTCGCCGCGCGCCTCCAGCCCGAACACCGTGCGCGCCATGACGAACTGCACCACGACCGCCATCGCCACCGCGAAGATGAGCCCCGCGTGGAGGCGCGAGCGCTCCACCAGCTGCGGCAGGGTGGCCGCGTCCGCGCACCGGCACGGACTGCGGCCAGCCGAACGCCAGCGGGTCGCTCATCGGCCCCTCGATCATCATCGACACGAAGAGGAGGACGACGAAGTTGAGGAGCAGGCGTCGTCACCACCTCGTCGACCGCGAAGCGCAGCCGGAGCGCCACGGGATCACGCAGGAGCACGGCGCCGCCGCCGCGCCCGCCGAACGCCAGCGACGACGACCAGAGCGCGGGCGCCGGGAGCGCCGAGCGGGTTCGCCGCGCCCACCGCGACAGCGGCGATGGCGCCGAGATAGAGCTGCCCCTCCGCACCGATGTTCCAGACGCGCGGCGCGAAAGGCGACGGCCACGGCAAGGCCCGTGAGGATCAGCGGCGTCGGCGCGCGTCAGCGTCTCGGTGATGGCGAGGCGCGAGCCGAAGGCGCCGACGGCGATGCGCCGGAACGCCTCGGGCACCGAGGCGCCCGGACAGCGCGATCAGCACCGCCCGCGAGCACCAGCGCCACCGCGATCGCCGCAGTCGGCGCGGCGAGCATCAGCCAGCGCCGGCTGCGTCTCGCGCCGCTCAAGCCGCATGACGTCGGTCCTGCGCGAGACGGCGCGCCGAGCCGTCATGCGCCCTCGCGCCATTCGCCGGCCATCATCAGGCCGAGGCGGCGCGCGTCGAGCGCGTCGGCCGGCATCGGGCGGGGACAGGCGGCCGCCGACGATGGCCTGCACGCGGTCGGCGAGCGCCAGCACCTCGTCGAGATCCTCGGAGATCAGGAGCACGCCCGCGCCGGCGTCGCGCGCGCCGAGGATGTCGCGGTGGACCTCGGCGATGGCGCCCTCGTCGAGGCCGCGGGTCGGCTGCGCGGCGACCAGCAGCCGCGGCCCGGCGATGAGGTTTCGCCCCAGGATGAGCTTTTGCAGGTTGCCGCCCGACAGCAGCGCCGCGCGCTTGCCCGCGCCGCCGCCGCGCACGTCGTACCGTTTCACGACCGCGTCGGCGTGCGCCTTCGCCGGGCCGCGCCGGACGATGCCGCGCGCGGCGAAACGCGCATCGCGCACCCGCTCGAGGATGACGTTTTCCCACACCGTCAGCTCGCCGACGGCGCCCTCGCGCGTGGCGGTCCTCCGGGATGCGCCCGACCCCGCGCCCGACCATCGCGCGCGGGTCGCCGCACCGGTTCGCCCAGCACGCGAAGCGTGCGCCGCGCACGGGCGCATGAGGCCGGACACCAGCGCCCCCAGCGCCGACTGCCCGTTGCCCGAGACGCCGACGATGGCGAGCGTCTCGCCCGCGCGCACCTCGAACGACACCTCGATCGAGCCGCTTGCGGCCGCCGTCCACCACGTCGACCCCGTCTGCGGACAGGACGATGCCGCCGATGTGCGGCTCGGTGCGGCGCGGACGGGCGACGCGGCGGCCCGACCATCAGCTCGGCGAGCTCCTCGCGCGAGGTGTCGACCGGGCGCCGCTCGGCGACGAGGCGCCCGCGGCGCAGCACCACGATGCGGTCCGCCGCGCCCATCACCTCGCCGAGCTTGTGGGAGATGAAGATGAGCGACAGCCCGTCGCGCGCCATCGCCCGCAGGGTTGCGAACAAGCGTCTCGGCCTCGGGCGCGGTCAGCACCGCCGTCGGCTCGTCCAGGATCAGGATGCGCGCGTCGTTGTAGAGGGCCTTCAGGATCTCCACGCGCTGGCGCTCGCCGACCGAGAGATCGCCGACACGCGCGTCCGGGTCGACGGCGAGGCCGAACCGCTCGCCCAGCGCCGCCAGCTTCGCCCGCGCCGCCGCCGGCGCGCGCCGCAGCGCCAGCAACGGCTCGGTGCCGGTCGTGACGTTGTCGAGCACGGTGAGGTTGGCGGCGAGCGCGAAGTGCTGATGCACCATGCCGACGCCCGCCGCGATGGCCGCACCCGGCCGCCCCGGCGGCAAGGCGCGCCCATCGACCAGCACCCGCCCGCCGTCGGCGACGTAGTGGCCGAAGAGGATGTTCATCAGCGTCGTCTTGCCGGCACCGTTCTCGCCCAGCAGCGCGACGATCTCGCCGCGGCTTCGAGTCGATGGTGATGTCGTCATTGGCGAGGAACGACCCGAAGCGCTTGGTGATCGCTTCGAGCCTCAGGCGCGGGGATCACGGCATCCGGGCGTCAGGTCGGCTCGGAGAAGTCGATCGGCACCTCGAACTCGCCGGCCTTGATGGCGGCGCGCTTCCTCCTCCATCGGCCCGATCGCATCGGCCGGGACCATGCCCTCGACGAAGGCGATGTCGTTGCCGCCGTCGACCATCAGTGAGTAGGGCGTGTAGTTCTTGCCCGTCGGGTTGCCGGCCTTCACGTCGTCCATCGCCGCGTCGAGGATGGGGCGGAAGTACCACATCGCGTTGGCGAAGACCGTGTCCGGGTAGCGCTCGGAGTAGTCGATCAGCGAGCCGATGGCCTTGATGCCGCGCTCCTTCGCGGCGTCGGCGGTGCCGATGCGCTCGCCGAACAGGATGTCGGCCCCGGCGTCGATCTGCGCCAGCCCCGCCTCGCGCGCCTTGGGCGGGTCGAAGAAGGTGCCGATGAAGCCGATGAGGTGCTGCGCGTCCGGCCGTACCGCGTTGACGCCCTCGCGGAAGCCGTTGATCAGCATGTTGACCTCCGGGATCGGGATCGCGCCGACGCAGCCGAAGATGCCGCTCTCGGACATCGGCGCGGCGAGCATCCCGGCGAGGTAGGCCGCCTCGTGGTTCCAGGTGCCGAAGGTGCCGAAGTTGTCGCCCGACGGCTCGCCGGAGGAGCCCATCAGGAAGGCCGTGTCCGGATAGTCCTGCGCCACCTGGCGCGCCTCGCGCTCCACCGCGTAGGCCTCGCCGACGATGAGGTCGGCGCCTGCGTCGGCATACTCGCGCATGGCACGCGGATAGTCGGTCCCGACGACACCCTCGGAGAAGACGTACTCGATGACACCGTCCGCGGCGGCCTCCACGAGGGCCTTGTGGAGGCGAGAGTTCCAGGCGTTCTCCACCGGGGAGGCGTGGATGCCGGCGACCTTGAGCACCTCCTGCGCGCGCAGCCGCGCGGGCAGGATCAGCCCGGCGCCGAGGGCGGCGCTCCCCATCAAGAATTGCCGACGCCCGACGGTGAATGTTGCCATGGTGATTCTGTGCCCCGTGCCATTGCCCTGCTTTGCGGCAGGATTGCGGGCTGCCTACTTGGCTGTCAACGGTTGGCCGGGACACCGGGTTCGAAAAGCCCGGGAGGGGTGCTAAAGGCTCTCCTCATGTTGAAGCCGTTCCCCCGGCTGGCCCTCTTCGTGCCGGCCGTCCTCCTCAGTGTGGTCTTCCCGGTCTACAACCTGACCTGGACGAGACTGCCCACAGAGTGCGAGGTGTTCGACAGCGCCGTGTGGCTTGCGGTGACGCCGCTCGTCGTCGTGGTGGTGCTGGTCCCGATGTCCATCATCACCGAAAAATCGCGCAACTATCAGACCGCTCTCGTGGTGTCGCTGATCTCGATCTTCACGATCATCGTCGGCTTCGCCAACGTCTACGCCGGCGCCGGGGTCCAGCATCAGGGCAGCCTCCCGACGCACTGGGTCGACTACGTGTACTTTTCGGCGACGACGTTCACGACACTCGGCTACGGCGATTTCATCCCGTGCCCGCAGGTGCGGCTCTTCACCTCGCTCGAGGCCTGCTGGGGCTTCTCTATGGTCCGCTGCTGGTGGGGCTCTCGGTCAACAAGTTCATCGGCCTGCGCGGGCGAAGCTGAGGCTCAATCTTCGGGCGGCGCGTAGTGCGCCGGGTCGACCGTCCCCGGCCGCCCCTCCAGGGAGAGGCTGGCGACCCGCCGCGGGGTCCGTGCGATGATCTTGCCGCGGCGCACCACGGCAAGGCGCGTGGCGCGCAGGCGGATCGCCTCGACCGGGTCGCGCGCCTGCAGCACCACGAAGTCCTCCCTTGCAGCCCGGGGCGATCCCGTACCCCTCCAGGCCCAACACGCGCGCCGGGTTCACCGTCACCGCGTCGAACGCCTGGCGCATCGCCGCGGGGGATGTCATCTGCGCGACGTGGACGGCCATGTGCGCGACCTCCAGCATGTCGGCGCTCCCCAGCGAGTACCAGGGGTCCATCACGCAGTCGTGGCCGAAGGAGACGTTGACCTCGGCCGCCATCAGCTCCGGCACCCGCGTCATGCCGCGCCGCTTGGGATAGGTGTCGTGCCGGCCCTGGAGGATGATGTTGATGAGCGGGTTGGGGGTCGCGTGCAGCCCTGCCTCCGCCATCAGCGGGATCAGCTTGGAGACGTAGTAGTTGTCCATCGAGTGCATGGACGCCAGATGCGAGCCCGCGACCCGGCCCTGCAGCCCGTGCCGCACCGTCTCGGCCGCGAGCGTCTCGACGTGGCGCGAATGGGGATCGTCGGTCTCGTCGCAGTGGAGGTCGACCGGCAGGCCCCGCTCGGCGGCGATCCGGCACAGCGCTTCGACCGAGCGCGTCCCTTCCGCCATCGTCCGCTCGAAATGCGGGATGCCGCCGACCACGTCGACACCCATGTCGAGCGCCCGCGTCATCGCCGCCTCGGCGCCCGGCGCGCGATAGTAGCCGTCCTGCGGGAAGGCGACGACCTGCAGGTCGATGGCCTCCGCGATCAGCTCCTTCAGCTCCAGCAGCGCCTCCACCGTGACGAGGCGCGGCTCGGAGATGTCGACGTGCGTGCGGATGGCGCCGATCGCCCTGCGCGACGGCGAGATCGCAGTACCGCAGCGCCCGCTCCACGATGGCGTCCACGGTCAGCGTCGGCTTCAGCTCGCCCCAGAGCGCGATTCCCTCCAGCAGCGTGCCCGACCGGTTGAGGCGCGGCATGCCGAGCGACAGCGTCGCGTCCATGTGGAAATGCGGATCGACGAACGGCGGGCTGACGAGGCAGCCGGTGGCGTCGATCGTCTCGCCCGCCTCGGCGGTAATGGCCGGCTCGACGGCGGCGATCCGCCCGTCTTTGACGGCGATGTCCGCGGTGCGCCCATCGGCGGAGGTTGGCGTGTGCTGGCGATGAGATCGAACATGGTCAGTAGGAACAGCCCCGGTAGGAAGGTGGCGAGTTGCGGCGGAACCAGACGAGCGCCACCCCGACCACCTGCAGCACGATGAAGGGCGCGACGCCGCGGTAGATGGCGCCGGTGGTGACCTCCGGTGGCGCCGCCCCGCGCAGGTAGAACAGCGAGAAGCCGAACGGCGGGGTGAGGAACGAGGTCTGCAGGTTGATGGCGATCAGCACCGCCAGCCACGTCGGGTCGTGGCCCATGGTGATGAGCGACGGGACCATCAGCGGCAGCAGGATGACGCTGATCTCCACGAAATCGAGGAAGAAGCCGAGCACGAAGATCAGCGCCATCGCGAAGAGGAGCGCGCCGGTCGGGCCGCCGGGCATCGATTCCAGGATCGTCTCCACGCGCGTCTCGCCGCCGAGCCCCACGAAGACGAGGCTGAACATCGACGCGGTGATGATGGTGGCGAAGATCATCGCCGTCACCGTCATGGTCGAGACCGCCACCTCGCGCAGCGTGCCGCGCCGCATGAGGCGCCATAGGGCGACGGCCAGCGCGGCGACGCCGACCGCGAGGAGCGCCGCGGCGAGGGCGGCGACGGTGAGGTCCATCGCGTCGGTGTCGGAGCGCTGCAGGCGGATCGGGCGGAGCGCCGAGAGGATCGCCGAGTGCGCCCAGCGCCACCGCGCCCACCGTGATGAGGCGGCCGCCGCCGAGGCGCGCGCCGGCCATCAGCACCGCGCCGATCGCGCCCACCGCGGCCGCCTCCGTCGGCGTGGCGACGCCGCCGAGGATCGAGCCCAGCACCGCCAGGATCAGCGCGAGCGGCGGGGCGATTACCCGCGCGACCTCGCCGCGCGAGACACGGCCGCCTTCGGGAGCGGCGGCACGTCGCGACGGGCGGAAGAAGGCGCGGGCGAGGAGGTAGGGGATGTAGATCGCCACCAGCGCCAGCCCCGGCAGCAGCGCCGCGGCGAAGGTCTCGCCGACCGAGATGGTCTCGATGGTGAACTTGCCCGCGTCGAACTGGGCCTGCTGGTAGGCGTTGCTCATCACGTCGGACAGGATGATGAGGAGCGTCGAGGGCGGGATGATCTGGCCCAAGGTGCCGGACGTCGCGACGATGCCGGCGCCCAACGAGGGGGCGTAGCCGGCCTTCAGCATGGCGGGCAGCGCGATGAGGCCCATCGCGACCACCGTCGCGCCGACGATCCCGGTGGACGCCGCCAGCAGCGCGCCGACCAGCACCACGGAAATGCCGAGCCCGCCCGGCATGCGCCCGAAGGCCCGGCCCATCGTGGTGAGGAGATCCTCGGCGATGCGCGATTTTTCCAGCACCACGCCCATGAAGACGAAGAGCGGGATGGCGATCAGCACCGTGTTGGTGAGGATGCCGAACACCCGCTGTCCGAGCGCGCCCAGCAGCGACAGGTTGAAGTCGCCCAGCGCCGCGCCCAGCAGCGCGAACAGCATCGCCGTGCCCGCGATGGCGAACGCGGCCGGAAAGCCGGAGAGGATGGCGATGCACCAGGCCGGCGAACATCAGGAGGTCGAGCATCAGATTTCGTGCATTCAGGGGCCGGCGAGCGGAGGAGGGGGCGGCGGCCGATCGGACGCCGACAGCGCCGCGATGTCCCGCAGGAGCCGCGCGAGGCCCTGAATGGCAAGGAGCACGCAGAACGCCGGGATCAGCGATTTCAACAGGAACGAGGCGGGGATGCCGCCGACTGAGATCGGCCCCTCCAGGATCGCCCACGAGCGGCGGACCGTCGGCCACGACCAGTAGAGGAGCAGTGCGAGCGCCGGGAACAGGAAGACCAGCGAACCGACGATGTCGACGACCGCCCGGCCACGTCGGGAGAGCTTGGCGTAGATGATGTCGACCCGGACGTGCGCGTCCACGAGGTAGGCATAGCCCGCGCCCAGCATGAAGAGGGCGGCGTGCAGGTAGAGCACGCTTTCGCTCGCCGCGATGTCCGACACGCCGAAGACGTGCCGCGCCACGACGACACCGAACTGCACGAGCACCATCGCCACCGCGGCCCAGGCGACGATGGCACCGACGATACGGTTCACCCAGTCGAGCCGGGCGGCGGTGGCGGTGAGGCGCGTCCCGGCGCCCCCCTCAGACGTGGTCATCGCGGCGCCACCTCCTGCGGCGGGCCCAGCCTCAGCCCGGGAACGTGTAGTCGAGCTGGCGGGCCTGGAACTGGGCGGCGTCGGAGTAGGGCTGGTAGCTCCGCATCAGGTCGCGGTAGTCGAGGAAGCTCTGGGTGATCTGGCGCACCAGCGCGTCGTCGTTCTCCAGGAACTCGTTCATCACCTCGCCGGCGGCGTTGCCCATGGCGACGAGCACGTCGTCGGGCAGCTTCTTCACCTGCACGCCCTGCTCGGCCACCATCTGCTTCAGAGCCTTGGCGTGATTGGTGAGGTATTCGGTCCAGACCGGGTTGTAGAGGCTCTCGGCGGCGTAGGCGACGGCCTGCTTCAGATCGTCGGGGAGGGCGTCGTAGGCTTCGAGGTTGACGGCGCACTCCTCGGCCGAGGACGGCTCGCCGGCGCCGGGGTAGTAGTAGAACTTGGCGACCTGGTAGAAGCCGAGCGCCGAAGTCGGTCCACGGACCGATGAACTCGCCCGCGTCGAGCGCGCCGGACTGCAGCGCCTGGAACATGTCGCGCCCGCCCATCGCCTGCGCGGCGAGGCCGAGCTTCGAGGCCATCTCCGACGCGACGCCGGTGGTGCGGAAGCGCAGGCCCTTCAGGTCATCGACCGAATTGATCTCGTTGCGGAACCAGCCGGCCCACTGCGGTCCGGAATTGCCGCACAAAAAGGGCTTCAGGCCGAAGCGCCCGTACATCTCGTCATAGAGGGCCTGGCCGCCGCCGTGGGCGAGCCAGCCGAACTGCTCGTGCGCCTGCAGGCCGAACGGCTGCGAGCCGAACAGCAGGATGCCCTTGGACTTGGAGCCCCAATAGGCCGGCACAGCGTGGTAGATCTCGGCCGTGCCCTCGGAGACGGCGTCGAAAACGCCGTTGCCGGGCACGATCTCGCCCGCGGCGTAGAGGTCGACCTTCAGGCGGCCGCCGGAGAGGGCGGTGATGCGGTCGGCCAGCATCTGCGCCGCGACGCCAGGGCCGGGCAGGTTCTTCGGCCACGCCGTCACCATGCGCCAGGTGATGGTGTCCTGGGCGATGGCGGGGGCGGCGAGAGTGGTCGACGCGGCGGCAGCGGCGGCGCCTCCGACCAGAGCTGAGCGGCGGGTGAGCATCGTCATCGCGTCCTCGATCTTATCGGCCGGTCGTGGCGCCGGCGGCTGCATTGTGGCACGACATCCAGCAAGATCCATACCGTGCGGACGGCGAAATCACCTCCGTCCGATTCAGGCCGAGGGCTCGTGGCGTGCCGTCTTCTGGTTGCGGAAGAGGTGCCGGTGGGCCGGGTCGTAGAGCGCGGAGTCGGCGAAAGCGCCGGGGTCGAGAACGCGGCCCACCAGGATGAGCGCGGTGCGCGTGATCTTCGCCGCGCGCACCTTGGCGGCGATGGTGTCGAGCGTGCCGCGTCACCACCTCCTCGTCCGGCCAGGAGGCGCGCACCACCACCGCCACCGGGCAGTCCGCGCCGTAGTGCGGCGTCAGCGTCTCGACGACGTGGCGGATGTTGCGCACCGAGAGGTGGATCGCGAGCGTCGCGCCCGAGGCGCCGAGCGTGGCGAGATCCTCCGCGTTGGGCATCGCCGAGGACTTCATCGCCGTGCGGGTGAGGATCACCGTCTGCGACACGTCCGGCAGGGTCAGCTCGGTCTGCAGCGTCGCGGCGGCGGCGGCGAAGGCCGGGACGCCGGGGGTGATGTCGTACGGGATCTCCAGCGCGTCCAGCCGGCGCATCTGCTCGCCGATGGCGCCGTAGAGCGAGGGGTCGCCGGAGTGGACGCGCGCGACGTCGTCGCCGCGTGCGTGGGCGGCCTGCATCTCGCCGACGATCTCGTCGAGGTTCATGGATGCGGTGTCGATGACCCGGGCGCCCGGCGGGAGCTTCGGCGACCACGGCTTCCGGCACCAGCGAGCCGGCGTAGAGGCAGACCGGCGACGCGCGGATCAGGTTGAGGCCGCGCACGGTGATGAGGTCGGGCGCGCCGGGGCCGGCGCCGATGAAGTGGATCATGACGACCTCGTAGCCGCGCGGCGTGTAGACGAGCGTGCGCCCGTCTCCGCGCGTGAAGGCGCGCGTGGTGGACGCACCGATGATGACGGTCGACAGCATGTCGACCGTCTGCGGGATCGAATTCGGCGAGCGTGGTGATGCGGATCGACTCGGCGGCGCGCCCGACGCTGGCGGCGAGGATCACCGGCGTCGTGGCCGGCGCGCGAGCCGCGGAAGATCTCGAGCGCCGCGTTCCAGCTGCATGGTGCGCCGCGCGGAGCGCGGATTGTAGAGCGCGACGGCGAAGTCGGCCGCGGCGGCGGCCATGGAGGCGCCGCGCGATGGCCGGCCAGGGCGTCATGAGGTCCGACAGCGAGATGAACGCGAAGTCGTGCCCGAGCGGTGCACCGACGCGGGCGGCGGCGGCCTGCGCGGCCGAGACGCCCGGCACGATGCGCACGTCCACCCGCCGGGCGGCGTCGGAGAGATCGCCGGTGTCGAGAAGCTCCATGGCGAGCGTCGCCATGGCGTAGATGCCGGGGTCGCCGGAGGAGATCAGCGCCACCTCGCGGCCCTCGCCGGCGAGTTCCAGCGCGAAGCGGGTGCGCTCGGTCTCGTCGCCGAGCGGGAAAGTCGTGCCGGGTCTGGTGGGCGCGCAGGTCCTCCACCAGGTCGAGGTAGAGGCTGTAGCCGACGAACGCGTCGGCGCGGGCGAGGGCGGCGCACACTCTCGGCGGTGCGCCAGGCCGCGCGCCCGGGCCGATGCCGACGACCGATCAGCCGTCCGCCCGCGCGGCCGGCCGACCGGCGCCGATGGGGTGCGGCGCCTCGCGCAAGCGCCAGCGTGAGCCGCGCCCGCAACGCCTTGGGCATGATCAGCCGCGCCGATCGCGGCCCGCCGCGGCCAGCGCCGCCGCCTCGGCGACACCCGCCGACGCCGACCGCCGCGCGCACGACCTCGGAGGGCGTGGCGAGGCGCGGCTCCTCGTGGGCGAGCGCCTCGCGCGTGAAGACGCGGAACGGGACGCCCAGCGCCTCGGCGACGCTGTGCATTGCCGCCTCGTCGGCCTTGAGGTCGAGGCTGGTGACGCAGGCGATGGCGCGCGGGTCGAGCCCCGCCTCGGCCAGCACCTCGATGGCGGCGGCGACGGCGACGCTCGGCGTCCGCGCCGCGCTCCGGCGCCCATGCCGAGCGCCACCGAGCGCGGCACGTAGGTGGGCACGGTGTCGGCGTCGCTCGGTCAGCAGCGTGGCGGCGCGCACAACGTGGTGGCCGCGCGGCAGCGTCGCGAGGAAGGGCACGTCGGTCGCCACGCCCTCGCCCGCGGCGAGCGCGACGGCGAGCGCCTTGAAGGGCGCGGGATCGGCGACCGACCAGCCCGCCGGCGGATCGTCGAGGGCGATGCCGAAGCGGGTGTCGGACAGCGCGGTGAAAGCGCGGATGGACGCCGAACGCCTCACCCAGCGTCGTGGGCGAGTCGCGACGCCGCCGCGGTGCGCGCCGAGGAGCGGAACCACCGCGCTGCCATCGTCGGCGAGCGCAACCACCGGCGGCTCGGCGGCCTTGTCGGTGACGAGGCCGGCGACGCTGCGCACGAGGATCCCGGCCGCGCACACGCCCACCACGGCCACCCCCGCGGCGAAGCAGCGCGGCCGATGTGGTGGGTGGCGTCGGCGAAAGCGTGACGTCGACCTCGGCGGCGATCGACGCGCGTCGCGAGGCCATGGAGGGTCACGGTCGCGTCCTGCCGCCTGCAACGCGGCTCTGGCGCGGCGCGCGGTCTCGAGCCCGGAGCGGCCGAGAACCACAACGGCGATCTCGTCGGAGATCCTTGGCCGGACTGCTGGCGGGACGGCAGCCGGCAGGAGGATGGTCGAGAAATAGGGCTTGGGGCCGGGCGGGGCGCTCTCGAGCGGGACGATCGCGCTCGTCGGCCGAGGTGGCCCGCACCACGAGCGTGCCGCTCCGCCCGGCCGCCGCGGATCAGCGCGGCGACGAACGTCGAAGTGCCGGCCGACCTTGTAGAGGACGATCGCGCCGGGGCTGCGCGAGCGCGCGGCGCAGCACGTCCGGATCGGCGGTGGAGGGCAGGATCGTGAGCGGCGCCTCGCCGCGCACCAGGCTGACGCCGGCGGCCGCGGCGCACGCCGTCGCCGCCGTGACGCCCGGGACGACCTCGACCGCAACGCGGCCGGCGAGCCGCGCCATGATCGAGGCGGCGCTGCCGTAGAGCATCGGGTCGCCCTCGCACAGCAGCGCGACAGTGCGGCCGGCGGCGAGGTGGCCGGCGATGCCGCTGGCGGCCGCGTCGTAGGCGGCCTCGGCGGCGCCGTCGTCGCTCATCGGGACGACGAACGGCAGGTGGACCGCTCGGCGCGGTGTGCGCGGCGGCGATGCGCGGCGGCGAAGCTGCCGGTGGTCGTCTCGGGATAGGCGACGACGTCCGCCGCCTCGATGACCCGCGCACGGCCTTCAGCGTCATCAGTTCCGGGTCGCCTGGCCCGACGCCGACGACATACAAGCGCCCCGCTCATGCCGCATTCTGACTCGCCCCGCCATTGCAGGACGG
Source organism: uncultured Alphaproteobacteria bacterium (assembly GCA_963771975.1). GTDB lineage: Bacteria > Pseudomonadota > Alphaproteobacteria > Rhizobiales > Amorphaceae > Acuticoccus. The sequence continues at coordinate 234,256 of CAVYVL010000008.1, forward strand.
GCATGGCCGGGCGCAGGGCCGTGAGCCCGCCGATGGGCGCCGAATGCGACAGCGCGATGCGCGTCAGCGTGCCACCAAGGGCAGCGAGGCGCGCGAGCGTGGCCGCCTCGCCGGCAGGGTGACGGCGTTGGAGACGAAGACGCCGCCGGGGGGAGCGCCGCCCACAGCGCTTCGAACAGCGCCTCGTCCGCGATGGCGCCGCCCATGAAGATGTGCGTCGGGGGCGCGGCGCCACCGATCGTCGCGCTGCGCATCACCCACGCAGCACGGTGCGCGGCGGTGTGCGGTGGCGGCAAGGTTGGCGCGGATGGCCGCGACGCGCGCCGGCGTGGCGCTCGAACAGGCGTGGCGGTGCCTCCGGCGCGGCACCAGTCGATGGCGACGGCGCCGCTGCCGGCGCCGATGTCCCAAAGGTGCCCCGGCCGGCCAGCGCGTCCACCGTGAGGCGGCGCACCGTCGTCGCGCGTGACGCAGCCGTCGTGGTCGAGCTCGTCGACCTCGACGGCGCCGGCGTCCGCCGCGGCACTCCACCGCCAACACGTTGAGGGGGTGCATCGCGTCCGGTGAGCGTCGGCGGCGCGTGGTGCGGCGGATCGCTTCGTCCGGTCCGCCGAGCGCTTCCAGCACGGTGACCGGGCTGTCGCCGTAGCCCGCGCCGGCGAGAGCGGCGGCGATCTGGCGGGGCGCGTCCCCGTCGCGCGTGAGGGCGAGGATGCGCCTGCCCGGCGCGGCGACGTTGCAGGATGCCTCGCGGGGGCGCGGTGTGGAGCGAGATCGTGGGCGACGCCCTCCAGCGGCCAGCGGAGCGCCGCGGCGGCCAGCGAGAAGGCCGACGGGGCAGGGTGGACGGCCATCTCCTCCGGCGGCGAGGTCGCGCAGCAGGGTGGCGGCGACACCGTGATGGAGGGGGTCGCCGCTCGCCAGCACCGTGGTGGCGCGGCCGCGATGCGCGAGCAGCGCGCGTCGAGCCCGTCCGCGAAGGGACGCGGCCAGGGGTGGCGCGCGGGCGGAGGCGATCCCGACGGCCTCGAGAAGCCGCGCCGGGCCGAACACCGCCTCGGCATCCAGCACGTGGCGCGGCGCGCCCGGGGCGAGCGCCCCGGACGGCAGGCATCCGACGACGGTGAGCCACGGCGCCGGCCCGCCCGGCCCGCCGTGAGGCGGGGCCTCGGCGGGGCGGTCATGCGCCGACGAGAGCCGCGGCGGCGGGAGCGCCGCATGGGCTGCGGCAGTGAGCGCAGCGCCCGCCATCGCCGAGCCGCCGCGACGTCCGTTCACGGTGACGAACGGCAAGGCGCGCCATCGCCACCAAAGCGCGGCCTTGGACTCCGCCGCGCCGACGAACCCGACCGGGAAGCCGAAGACGGCGGCCGGCGTTACGCCCTCGACGCACCAGCTCCAGAAGCTCGAAGAGGGCCGTCGGGCGCGTTGCCGATCACCACGACGGCGCCGTCCAGTCGCCGGCCGGCACGCCGGATCGCGATCGCCGAGCGGGTGGTGCCGGCGGCGTCGCGCCTCCGCGGCGGTTTCCGCGTCGTCGAGGTGGCAACGCACCCGCGCTCGGCACGAAGCGCGCGCGAGATGGCGTGGCGCGTCATCTCGCGTGTCGACGATCACCGGGCGGCCGGCGGCCAGCGCCCGCTGCGTCGCCTCGATCAGCGGGCCCGGACAGGACGACGTCGCGCAGCACACCGGTATCGCCGGCGGCATGGGCGATCCGCTCGGCCACCGGCGCGGCATCCCCGAACCGCGACAGGTCCGCCTCGGCGCGGATGATGGCGAAGGAGCGGGCGGTGATCGCCTCCGGGTCGCGCTCGTAGATGTAGCGCGCCGCCGCGTCACCACGCTGCACCGGGCCGAGCGGATGGGCCTCGTGCGGGTATCGGTGGTGATGGTGGCCAGGTCGTGCGCATGGGCGGTGCGTGGTCGTGGTCGTGCCCATGGTCATGATGCGCCGTGATCGTGTGGGCCGGCATGGTCGTGCGACTGGTGATCGTGCGCGTGATGGTCGTGCGCATGGTGGTCCACCGGCGTCAGCACGCGGCAGGCGCCGGTGCAGAAGGTGTCGCACAGCCGGCACGTTGTCCACCGCGGAGCCCGGGGCGGATGCGCCCATCCCCTCGACGTGGTGGTGGTGGCTCTCCTGCGGCGCGCCGACCTCCGCCTCGAAGCCGAGCACCTGCGTGCGGTACTTGCACATGCCGCAGTTCATCGCCGCCGGCCCGTCGAGCAGCTCGCGTGACCCGCTCGTCGAACGTGTCGATCACGGCCGGGTGGTTGCCGAGGTACGACGCCTTGGAGAAGGCGATGTCGCGGATGCCGGGCGGCGACCGGCATCGGCAAAGCCGTAGATGCGGTCGATCAGGACGCCGGAGAACAGGAAGTAGGGGAACACGATGACGCGCTTGAAGCCCAGCCGCGTCACCTGCTCCAGGCACGGCTCCACCAGGGGGAAGGTCACGCCCGAATAGGCCGTCTCGCACCAGCCGAAGCCGAAGCCCTCCCACAGGAGGCGCGCCACCTTGGCGACGTTGGCGTTGGCGTCCGGATCGGAGGCGCCGCGGCCGACCACGACGAGGCAGGTGTCGGACGCCGGGGCTGGCCCGTGCGCCGCGTCGAGCGCCTCGAGCGCGGCCCGCACCCGGTCGCCGGCGGCCCGCAGCATCCGCGCGTCGACCCCGAGCTCACGCCCGTAGTCGACCCGGACCCCATTGGCGGCGGCGTAGGTGTTGAGGACGCTCGGGATGTCGTTCTTGGCGTGCATCGCCGCGAACAGCATGCCGGGGACGGCGAGGATGCGCGTCGCACCGGCCGCCTTGAGCGCGTCGAGCCCGTCGCGGATCACCGGGTTGGCGAACTCCAGATAGCCGTACTCGACCGGCCAGTCCGGGAAACGGTCCCGGAGCGCCTCGGCGACGGTGGCGAACTCGGCCACGGCGCTCTTGGAGCGGGAGCCATGGCCGCAGACCATGACCCCGAGTTGTTCGCTCACCGAAACTTGACCGCCGCGACGATGGCAACGGCGAGGATGGCGAGGACCGCGACGACGGCGCCGACCGGGTCGACGGCGTGAGCGTGCCCGTCGGCCATGGCGGTGTGGCCGGGGTGGGCGATGGCCGCGCCGGTGGCGAGGAGGGTGGCAAAAACGGTCGTCAGGGTGCGCATGTCGTCTCCATTTGCGAGGCGCGCACCGGGATTCGAGGGGCCGAAGACCCTCCCTACGGCAGCCGAGGACTTGGCCCCCGGGTTGGGTCGGCCGCACCACGATCGCTTTCAGTTCCTCCGCGGAACGCTGCGGCACAGGAGCTATCAGCCCGCCGTATCCATGACAAGATCTCGCACTCGAGTGACTCGCCATACAGGACTGAACGATTACAGTAGGCTCGCGTTGCTGGCCCGAGTGGCTTCAACACGAAGCTCCGAATCTGTCCGGGAAGGATACATGATGCTGAAAGCGACCCTGCTCACCGCCGTGATTGCAACCGCCGGCGTGTCCGCCGCCGTTGTGACGCCGGTCGGAGCGGAAGAGACCCCTTCGCTCGATATTTCCGGCACCTGGAAGGGCAAGGGCTTCGTCCAGAAGAACGAAAAGTCCGGCAAGATGAACGTGACCTGTCAGATCGAGGGGCAGGAGCAGGGCGACGAGATCGGCTTCGACGGCGTATGCCGGGCGATGATGGTGCTGAAGCGCGCGATCGGCGCCGACATCCTCCGCTCCGGCCAGAGCTACACCGGCACGTACGTCGGCTCGGACGCCGGTCCCGCCGCGCTGCACGGTGATTCGCAGAGCAACGGGCGCGTCGTCCTGACGATGACGTTCCCCAAGATCGTGAACGGAGACGACGTCGCCACGATGACGATCGAGCCGTCCACCGCCTCGATGTTCAAGATCACCACCGTCGACATGATGGACGATGGCGAGACAGAGGTGACCACCTCGCAGATCACCTTCCAGCGCGACTGACCGGCCCGCTCGCACGCTGGCGTCCAACCGGCCCGCAGCGGCCGGCGGTGGCGGCCGCTGCGGCGCCTCTCCATCCTATAGAGCTGTTTTGACGCCCCTGCGACAGGGCGTCATGTGCCGGATGTTCTTGCAGTCGCTTTGCAGCGTTGCCATATCTTACGCAAATCGGGGGGTCTGTGTGTCGCACGGCCCGCCGGCTCCGCGGGAATAACCATAGGAACCTCAATGGCGACCTGGAATCGGAACACGACTGTACGGCCGACCACTGGAGCCGCGCAGTACGATGCCTCCATCGACCAAGGCCTGCGCAGCTACATGCTGCAGGTCTACAATTACATGGCGATCGGCCTCGCCCTCACGGGTGTGGCGGCCCTCGCCGTCTTCGCGTTGGCGACCACGCAGAGCGCCGACGGCGCTGCCGCGCAGGTCGGCAACGGGATGTATCTGACGCAATTGGGCGTGACGCTCTACACGACGCCGCTGAAGTGGGTGGTGGCGCTGGCGCCGCTCGGGATCGTGTTCTGGCTCTCGTTCGGCATCCACAAGATGGAGCCGGGCAAGGCGCGCGCGCTGTTCTTCCTCTATGCCGCGCTCGTCGGCGCCTCGCTGTCGACCATCTTCCTGGTCTACACGTCCGAGAGCATCGTGCGCGTGTTCTTCATCACCGCGGTCGCCTTCGGTGGCCTCAGCCTCTTCGGCTACACGACGAAGAAGGATCTGTCCGCGATGGGGTCGTTCCTCGTCATGGGCGTGATCGGCATCTTCATCGCGATGCTGGTCAACATGTTCCTGCAGTCGTCGGCCCTGCAGTTCGCGATCTCGGTGATCGGCGTGCTCGTGTTCGCCGCACTGACCGCGTACGACACGCAGAAGATCAAGGAGAGCTACTACGTCGGCGACGACGGCTCGGTGGCTGGCCGCAAAGCCGTCATGGGCGCGCTGCAGCTCTACCTGGACTTCATCCTGATGTTCCAGTTCCTGCTGTCGCTGCTCGGCAACCGCAACTGATCTCGGCCAACGCCGAATTTGACGAAGGGGCGCGGGAAACCGCGCCCCTTTTTCGTTTCGCTGTCTTGTTTCGCTGGCTGGTGGCCGCGCCGACCCGGTCACAGGCTGCGTCGGGGGCTGGACGGGCAAATCGCGGCGCGGTCATAAGGCTGTCATGAACGCTCCCTAGCGAGGCGCCATGACTGACACTCCCGCCCGACAGTCGCTCCTGAGAACGCTGGCGCTCGCCGATCCGGCGGAGCTGTCCGCGACCCTGGAGCGCATCGACCCGGACCCGGCCCACACCGTGGTGCGCGGCCCCGACACGGGCCTGGTGATGGTGCGCGGGCGCATCGGCGGCGGCGGCGCACCCTTCAACGCCGGCGAGGCGACGGTGTCGCGCTGCGTAGTGCGGCTCGCCACCGGGGAGGTCGGCTTCGGTCATGTGATGGGGCGTGACGGCGCGCGGGCCCGGCAGGTGGCGCTGCTCGACGCGCTCGGCCAGACCCCGGCGCATGCGCCCGCCGTCGCCGCGGCAGCCGCCGAGCTCGATGCGCAACGCACCGCCCGCGAGACCGCCCGCGCCCGCGACGTTGCCGGTTCGCGCGTCGATTTCTTCACCATGACGCGAGGCGAGGATTGATAGAACGCGCCCCCTCCGAGGCCGCCATCCTCGCCCCCACCGCTCTGGACGCGGCCGTGCTGGAGGGCGCCTTCGCTTCGCCGGTGTTCGACGCGCAGGCCGCCTTTCGCGCGATCCTCGCCGCCCTGGCCGAGCCCGGCACCGTCCACGCCCTCCCGGCCTCGGCCCCGCCGGCGCCGTTGTCCTCCGCCGCCGGCGCCATCGCGCTCACGCTGTGCGACGCGGAGACCGCCGTGGCGCTCGATCCGGCCTTCGCAGCCGCCGCCCCGTGGATCACGTTCCACACCGGCGCCTCGATCACCGCGGACCTCGCCGCCGCCCACTTCGCGTTTCTGGCGGCGCTGGACGGCCTGCCGCCGGGCTACGGTCTCGGCGACGACGCCTATCCGGACCGCTCCGCCACCCTCGTCGCGCCGATCCGCCTGGAGGGTCGCGAGATGACGCTCCGCGGCCCCGGGATCGACGGCACGCGCACGCTCGCGGTTTCGTTCAGCGATGCGTTCCTGGCGGACTGGGCGGCCAACGGCGCGCTGTTCCCCCGCGGCCTGGACCTCATTTTGATCGACACGGCCAGCGGCTCCATCATCGGGCTGCCCCGCACGACGGAGGTCACGTGTACGTCGCGGTAAAGGGCGGCGAGGCCGCCATCGAAAACGCGCACCGTCTGCTTGCCAAGGACCGGCGCGGCGACCCCAGCGTGCCCGAGCTCACCGCCCGGCAGATCTCCGAGCAGCTCACGCTCGCCGTCGACCGGGTGATGGCCGAGGGCTCGCTCTACGACCCGGAGCTGGCCGCCATCGCCATCCGCCAGGCGCGCGGCGACCTCATCGAAGCGATCTTCCTCGTGCGCGCCTTCCGCACCACGTTGCCGCGCTTCGGCGCCTCGCGGCCCGTGGACACCGGGGCGATGGCGCTCTCCCGGCGCATCTCGGCGACCTTCAAGGACCTTCCCGGCGGCCAGGTGCTCGGCCCCACGTTCGACTACACCCACCGCCTCATCGAGGAGGACCTCGCCGGCAAGCCGCCCGCCGCCGCCGAGCCGCTGGGCCCGGCGCCCCGTGTGACGGACGTCCTCGGCAGCGAGGGCCTCGTGGAGCCGGACGGAAGCGGCGAGGACGAGCCCGGCGACCTCACCCGCGAGGCGACGGTCCCGCCGCTGGACCGCGCCGTGCGGCTGCAGGCGCTCGCCCGCGGCGATGAAGGCTGGCTCCTCGGCCTCGCCTACTCGACGCAGCGCGGCTACGGCCGCAACCATCCGTTCGTCGGCGAGATCCGCACCGGCACCGTGGAGCTGGAGTTCGACATCCCAGAGCTCGGCTTCGCCGTCACCCTCGGCACCATGACGTTGACCGAGTGCCAGATGGTCAACCAGTTCCACGGCTCCGCGACCGAGCCCGCGCAGTTCACGCGCGGCTACGGGCTGGTGTTCGGCCGGGTAGAGCGCAAGGCGATGTCGATGGCGCTGGTGGACCGGGCGCTGCGGGCCGATGAGCTGGGCGAGGACCGCGTGGCCCCGGCGCAGGACGAGGAGTTCGTGATCTCCCACTCCGACAACGTTCAGGCGACCGGCTTCGTGGAGCACCTGAAGCTGCCGCACTATGTCGACTTCCAGGCCGAGCTGGAGCTTGTGCGCAAGCTCCGCGCCGAGGCCGAGCGGGACGCCGAGGGCGACACACGCCAGGAAGCGGCCGAATGAGGCGCCGCGGGCCACAGAAGGGGACGAACATGTCGACGAGCCGCGCCATCATCATCGCCGGCGCGCTGATCGCGCTCGGCATCGCAGTGCAGCCGATCGTGCGGTGGGCCGCCGTGACCCCCGCCGAGGCGCAGAGCGACTTCGAGATCCAGCCCCTCGTCGACTTCCTGACGGCGCAGCACGAGCGCACGATGACGGGCCTGGAGCAGATCTACGAGCGCTTGGGAGAGACCAACGACCTTCTGAACGCAATCGCCGGGAACATCGACCGGGCGGCCCCGCGCCCGCAGCCGAAGCGCCAGGAACAGCGGCGATGACGGGCGCCGCCGCCGCGCTGACCTACAATTTCGCCTACCTCGACGAGGCCACCAAGCGGATGATCCGCCGCGCCATTTTGAAGGCGGTGGCGATCCCCGGCTATCAGGTCCCCTTCGCCAGCCGCGAGATGCCGATGCCCTACGGCTGGGGCACGGGCGGGGTCCAGGTAACCGCCGCGCTGATCGGACCGGACGATACGCTGAAGGTGATCGACCAGGGCTCCGACGACACCACCAACGCCGTTTCCATCCGCGCCTTCTTCGCCCGGGTCGCCAACGTCGCCGTCACCACCCACACCGACGAGGCGACCATCATCCAGACGCGCCACCGCATCCCCGAGATGCCGCTGTCGCCGGGGCAGATCCTCGTCTACCAGGTGCCGATCCCGGAGCCGCTTCGCTTCCTGGAGCCGCGCGAGAGCGAGACGCGGGTGATGCATGCGCTCGAGGAATACGGCCTCATGCACGTCAAGCTCTACGAGGATATCGCCCGGCACGGCCACATCGCCACCACCTACGCCTACCCGGTGAAGGTCGAGGGCCGCTACGTGATGGACCCGTCGCCGACGCCGAAGTTCGACAATCCGAAGATGAACAACTCTCCCGCCCTGCAACTCTTCGGCGCCGGCCGCGAGAAGCGGATCTACGCGCTGCCGCCCTACACCGAGGTCGTCAGCCTCGACTTCGAGGACCACCCGTTCGCGGTGCAGGCCTTCAGCGAGCCGTGCGCCCTGTGCGGCGCAACGGGCGTCTATCTCGACGAGATCGTCACCGACGACCGGGGCGGGCGCATGTACGCTTGCTCGGATACCGACTATTGCGAGCGCCGCCGCACCGAAGCAGTGGCCGCTGAGACCGACCGCGCGGCGGAAACGCGGCAGACGGCGCCATGACCTCGCCCGCCAGCGACCGGGCCGCAGACCGGGACCCGGCGCTCCTCGTCGTCGAGGATCTTACCCGGACCTACGGCGAGCGCATCGGTTGCGCGGACGTCTCGTTCTCGCTGTGGCCGGGCGAGGTGCTGGCCGTCGTCGGCGAATCGGGCTCCGGCAAGACGACGCTCCTCAACACTGTGTCGCACCGCATTCCCGCCAGCAGCGGCACGGTCACGTATCGTATGCGCGACGGGAGCCTTCGCGAGCTGGCGAGCCTCAGCGAGGCCGAGCGGCGTTTCCTCGCGCGCACCGACTGGGGCTTCGTGCACCAGAATCCGGCGGATGGGCTGCGGATGGCCGTCTCGGCCGGCGGCAACGTCGGCGAGCGGCTGATGGCGGTCGGCGGGCGCCACTACGGCAACATCCGTCAGGCTGCGGCCGACTGGCTGGAGCGTGTCGAGATCCCGGCCGACCGGATCGACGATGCGCCGCGTACCTTCTCCGGCGGCATGCGGCAGCGCCTGCAGATCGCGCGCAACCTGGTCACCCACCCGCGGCTGGTGTTCCTCGACGAGCCGACCGGCGGGCTCGACGTTTCGGTGCAGGCGCGTGTGCTCGACGTGATGCGCCGCCTCGTCGCCGACCTCGGCCTGTCGGCGATCCTGGTGACGCACGACCTTGCCGTGGCGCGGCTGCTGGCGGACCGGATGATGGTGATGAAGGACGGCCGGGTGGTGGAGGAGGGGCTCACCGAGCGCGTGCTCGAGGATCCGCAGCACCCCTACACGCAGCTCCTCGTCTCCTCGATCCTGGCGGCTTAGACATGGCGGTGCCGGCGACCGCCCGTAACGCCCACACGCCGAGGGATGGGACGATGACGACGATCCTCGAGGTGGAGAACCTCGCCAAGACCTTCACAATGCACCTGCGCGGCGGGGTGACGCTGCCGGTCGTCTCTGGCGTCTCGTTTGAGGTGGCGGCGGGCGAGTGCGTGGTGCTGGGGGGTCCTTCGGGCGCGGGAAAAAGCTCGGTGCTGAAGATCGTCGCCGGCACCTACGCGGCCAATGCCGGTGCCGTTTGTGTCCGCCACCGTGGCGCGCTGGTCGACACCACCACATTGACCGCCCGCGAGATCAGCGCCGTGCGGCGCGAGACGGTGGCTGACGTGACCCAATTCCTGCGCGCGATCCCCCGCGTCGCGGCGATCGACCTCGTGGCGGCGGCGGGCGTGGGCGAGACGGCGCGCGACGAGGCGGCGGCGCTCCTCACGCGGCTGAACCTTCCCGAGCGCCTGTGGTCGCTGCCACCGGCCACGTTCTCCGGCGGCGAGAAGCAGCGGGTGAATATCGCCGCCGGCTTCATCCGCCGCACGCCGCTGCTCCTAGTGGACGAGCCGACTGCCAGCCTCGACCACGCCAACCGCGATGTCGTGGTGGAGCTGATCGGCGAGAAGAAGGCCGCCGGGACCGCGGTGCTTGGCATCTTCCACGACCGTGAGGTGCGCGACGCAGTCTGCGACCGGATCGTCGACGTGACGCAATTCGCGCCGCGCGAGGCCGCCTGACGCTGGGCCGCGAGCGCGCGGTCCGCCGCATCGTGGCCGGTCCGCACATTCCACGAGGAAATGAGGGATCCCTGCCTCCGGACCGGCCTAGCTGTCGCGGTCCCTGTCCCCGCTGACCTTCGAGACGTTGGCGATGACGAGCAGCGCCACCGCCACGAACGCGACCGGGACGGCATCCTCGCGCGTCAGGCGGCCGAAGGGTGTGCTTTTCATCGACGTCTTGAAGGACGTCACGAGGCCCGGCTTCCGCCTGCGCTGCCGGGGCGGCGGCGGGGCACCGGCTGGCGCTCGCGCGGCGGCACCGCGAGGCGCCGTGGATGAGGCCATCGGCTGCGCCCCGGGGGTGTCGGCCGTCCGGGCGTGGCGCCGGCCGCGCGATGCGGCCAGCCGCGCCGCCTCGCCGCCTCGGTAGTGGATGTCGAGGAGCCGCTCGCGCGCCAGGGCGCGGCCGGCGAGCGGGATGGGGTGCAGAACCGGCTGCTCGCGGTCCGGACGCTCCGGCTCGCCCGGCGCCGTCCCCATCGCGTCCTCTTCCTCCTCGACCGGGATGAGGCGCTCGTCCTCCAGGACGACCAGCAGTCCGAAGGCCACCATGACGGCGACATCGATCGCACCGAAGAGGCCCGCCTGCCACGCCGGGCCGATGGCGCCCAGGAGCTCCGGGCCAAACAGAAACACCACCGGCCACAGGGTCCACAGCACGGTGACGAGCTTGGCGTGACGCTCATAGAGTTCTGCGCGGACGGGATGCCCGTCGCGGGCCGCTTGACGCACCGGCTGCAGAAGGAGGGCGAACATGAGGCCCATCGCCAGCAGCGACACGGCGAACCAGATCCACTCGGCGCCGCCGTACTGGTCGATGGCGACCGCCCGGGCGAGGACCATCACCACGTCCAGGAAAATCACGGTGAGGGCCATCGGCACCAGGGCATGGCCCACGGGAGAGGCGGTGACCATCAGCGCCGCCAGGAGCAGCGGCGTCGTGAGGAGCCAGTTGAAATGGTGCGTGTCGATCTCGAGCGGGCCGACGTGAACGACGGTGGCGCCGGTGGCGAGGACCGCATAGAGCACCGCCGCCGTGGCGCAGACGAACGCGTGCAGCCCCGTGCGCGCCGTCTGCCGCCCGGTGGCGAAGCCGCCCAGGACGGCTATGGCGAGCGCGCCGAGCGCGAGGCAGCTGGCGACGATCCAATACCCGGTGTCGCTCATCGTCCCGGTCGCCCCGTCCGTGCAGGCGCTGATCGCACGGGTCCTTTGGCGATGCCGCGGGCATCGGGCACCCGCTCGGCGCGGCATGTCGATGCGCTGTCACAAACTTGTGTGAGATGACGGCTTTGGTGGTCTATTCCTGGCATCGGTCGCTCCAGCTCATGCCACGCTATCGTCGCACATGAAACGACCGACGTCCGCCATTGGTTCGTCTCACAGCCCACGAAGGTTCGATGCGCTACGCCATCTATCTCACTCCCCCGCAGGCCTCGCCCCTTGCCGACGCGGCTGCCGCGTGGCTCGGCCGCTCGCCATTCGGTGCAGGGGCGGGCGCGGCGGCGGCGCCGTCTGTGGCACGGCCGGAGGTTCCGGCGCGGTACGGCTTCCACGCCACGCTGCGGGCGCCGTTCCACCTGGCGGACGGCGTGCGGGAGCGCGACCTGCTCGACTGTTTCGCCCGCCACGCCGCCTTAGGGCCCGTTCTGGAGCCGGTCCTGCACATCCGCCCGCTGTCGCGGTTCCTGGCATTCCGCTCCGACGATCCGGCGCTCGGCGCGGCGGCCCGCGCGACGCTGGCCGCGTTCGAGCCGCTGCGCGCGCTGCCGACGGACGCTGACCGGGCGCGGCGGCGCGTCGACATGCTCGATGCGCGGGGTTTGGAGCTCTTCGACGCCTGGGGCTACCCCTACGTGATGGAGCGTTACGTGTTCCATATGACATTGTCCGGACCGTTGGAGACGGGTGATGTCGACACCGTTCTCGCCGCGGCCCGCGCCCACTTCGGCCCGCTCGACGGGACCGCGCACCGGCTGGTCCACGCCGTGTACCGCGAGGACGCACCGGGCGAACCCTTCACTGTGATCGCGACGCAAGGCGCCGTCGCCGACGAAACCTCGGATCTATCCCATTGACGACACTTACCAACGCGACCCTCGTTCTTCCCGATGAGGTGATCCGCGGCCACATCGTGATGGAGGGCGGCCGCATCACCGCGATCGGCGAGGGCGACGCGCGCGGTGAGGACTGCGAGGGCGATGTCATCGTCCCCGGCCTGATCGAACTGCACACCGACCACCTGGAGACGCATATCGCGCCGCGGCCGAAGGTGCGCTGGAACGTGACGGCGGCGATCCAGGCGCACGACGCGCAGATCGCCGCCTCCGGGATCACCACCGTGCTCGACGCGCTCCGGGTGGGGCTGGACGCCGACGCCGATATCAGTTCGCGCGATTCCCGCGGTTTCGCCGACGCGATCGTGGCGGCGGAGGGGGAAGGCCGGCTGCGCGCCGAGCACCACTTCCACCTGCGCTGCGAGGTGTCGGACGAGATGGCGGTGTCCGGCTTCGAACTCTTCGACGATGTCGCCAAGGTTCGGCTGATCTCGCTGATGGACCACACCCCCGGGCAGCGGCAGTTCCGCTCGCTGGAGGCGTACAAGGTCTATTTCCAAGGCAAGAGCGGCATGAACGACGCCGAGTTCGAGGTGTTCCAGGCCGAACGGCGGGCGCGCGCGAGCATTTGGTCGGACCGCAATCGCCGGGCGCTGGCGGAGAGGGCCAAGGCGCGCGGCGTTATCATCGCCAGCCACGACGATGCGACGCCCGAGCACGTGGAGGAGGCGATCCGCGATGGCGTCACCCTGGCCGAATTTCCGACCACCGTGGAGGCGGCCGCGGCCTCGCGCGCGGCGGACATGCAGATCCTGATGGGCGGGCCGAACATGGTCCGCGGGGGCTCGCATTCGGGCAACGTCTCCGCCGGCGAGCTGGCGGACCTCGGGATGTTGGACATCCTCTCCTCGGACTATGTGCCGTTCTCGATGCTGCAGTCGGTGTTCGTCCTGTCCGACCGGGAGGGGTGGACGCTACCGGCGGCGATGGCGACCGTGGCGGCCAATCCCGCGAAGGCGCTGAACATGGCCGACCGGGGACGGCTGGTGGAGGGTCTGCGCGGCGACCTGGTGCGGGTGCGGCGCCGCGAGCCGGGCGAGGTGCCCGTGGTGCGCGGCGTCTGGCGCGAGGGGCGCCGCGTCGCCTGAGTGGTGCCGGGAATGCGGCGACGGCCGCGTCGGCTGTCGCTCTGATGCCGTGAGTGGCCGGTTGGAGCCGCTCAGCAGGCGGGACGACTGGCGAGATTGAATGCGGCGGCGAGGGGAGCGCGGACCGAGGCGCCGCCCGCAGACAGGCCGCACGCGGTGTTCGCGGGCGGCCTGTCTGCGGGCGGCATATCGCTGAGGATGGCGCGCCGTTGATGAGGGTCAGGCGGCGCGCACCTCGCTGAGGAACTGGGCGAAGACCTGGCGCAGCTGGCCGGTCACGTTGCTCATCCGCGCCGCCGTATGCTGGACGTCGTGGGCGTCGGTCGAGGTCTTCTCGGCCGCCTCCACCACACCGCGCACCGAGGTGGAGGCCGTCGACGAGCCGTCCGAGGCGGCGTTAACGCCCGCGCCGATGTCGCGCGTGGCCGCGCTCTGCTGCTCCATCACCGTCGAGATGCCGAGTGCGGACGAGCGCAGCGCGTCGAACCGGCTCAGAATGTCGTCGATGCCCTGGATCGCGGTCTTGGTCTCCTTCTGGATATCGTCGATCTGCTTGGCGATCTCCTTGGTGGCGGCGGCGGTCTGATTGGCGAGCGCCTTCACCTCATGGGCGACGACAGCGAAGCCGCGTCCGGCGGGACCGGCTCGCTCCGCCTCGATCGTGGCATTGAGGGCGAGGAGGTTCGTCTGTTCGGCGATGGCGGCGATCATGGTGGCCACGTTGTTGATCGCATCGGCAGCGCTGGCGAGGCCGGTGACCCGCGAGGACGTGGCGGTGACGGCGTTCGCCGCCTCATCCGTCGCCTGCTGCGAGGCATTTACTTTCGAGGAAATCTCATCGAACGAGCTGTAGAGTTGCTCGATCGCCGCCGCGACACCCTGCACGGCGCGGGCGGCGGAGTCGGATGATGTCTTGGCCTCGGCGGAGCCGCGGGCCGTGTGGTCGGCTGTATGGGCGAGATTGTCCGCCACCGAGGCCAGCGCATGGCTCATATCGTCGAGGTCGGCGAGGGTGCGCTGGGCGCGCGACTGGAAGGCGTCGATCATCTCCTCGATGCGCTGGGCGCGCTCTTCGTCCTTCAGGTGGCGCTCGTGCTCCTTGTCGACCAGCACCTTTCGCTCCACCTCCCGGCGCCGCAGCAACTCAAGCGCGCGGCCGATGTCGCCGAGTTCGTCGTTGCGATCGGCCTCGTCGATGGTGATGTCGGTGTCGCCCTCGCTCACCTCGCCGATGTGCGTGACGATGCGGGCGATCGGCCGCTTGAGCCGGCTCACGTTGAACAGCGAGATGAGCACGCACAGGATCGCCATGACCGCGTTGCCCGCTGCGACCAAAATGAAATGGGTGCGCACGTCGGCGGTATGAACCGCGGCGGCGGCAACGAGATCGGCGGCGGCGGCGTCCTCGACACCCTTCAGCAGTTCGATGCGATCGGTCGAGGCGGCGAACCATTGCGGTCCGGTGACGCCGTCGAGGGTGCCCGAGGTGACGCTCGCGTGGGCGATGTCACGCATGGCATCGACCTTTTCGGCGATGCGTCCGCCAAGCGCTGCGGCAAGCTGCGCGCGCTCGTGCGCGGTGGCTTGCGTCTCCGCGAATTGGAAGATCGCGGTCTGCTCGGCGCTGAGCTGGACGAAGCGACGGTAGAGCTCGCTTGAGAAATAGCCCTTGCCGAAGCCGGCGGCCCCGGCCGCGCGCTCCAGCCCGGCCAGTTCCTTGGCGCGCAAAACGGCCACGTAGAAATAGGCGGTGCGGCTCGTTTCCAAGTCGTCGACCGCGTAGGCGACGAGACCCGCAGTGCCGAGCATCTGATCGATAATGCTTGTATACGCCTTGGCCATCTCCGGCACGGACCATGTCAGGGCGTTCACCTGTTTGCGCATGCGGGGCAGCGCCGACAGCATGCCCACCGCCTCGGCGGCCTTCTGCGCCATGGCGCCGGTGAGGGGGCTTTCGCTCATGGCGGCAGTGAGGGCTTCTTGCGCCCTGTCGGTCTGGCGTCGCTGCTCGGTGACGAGGCTTTCGAACTCACCGCCACGGGCACTGAGATAACCCGCAGAGAGGCCGCGCTCCTTCTGCATCTCGTGGGCGAGGGCGCTGAACATCGGAGCAAACTCGAGCCGAGTCTCGACCTCGACGGCGCGGCGCCAGGTCATCCCTTCTCCGCTCAGGATCCAGCCGCACACCGCGGTCAGACCGAGCAAGGGCACCATCGCTACCAGTGTGATCCGTGTGCCAAGCCGCATAGTGTGAACTCACGAAGTGGTTGAAGCCTGACGACGTCAGTAGCAGCCGACCCTTGACCGAGCCGTGCGGCGGCAGAGCCCGCAGATCGCCGTTTCGGAGAGGATCGATACCGGCGGGGATGCCGGGGGAAGCGGATCGACGGCGATGCAACCAAACGACAATCTCGCCGTTTGGGAGGGGACGGCCGCGCGCTTCCGGCGCATGGGGCCAGGGCTTGCAATTTTTGGAGCCGTTCTAATTTGGGGCAGTAACCAATCATTGCACGGCAGGGCGCACGGATCGGTTCACACCAACGCCCATGCGCCCGCAGAGGACACGATCATGAGCAAAATCCCCACGACCATCGACCTCAACGATCAGACGCGTCAGGCGATGATCGGCCTCCTGCAGGCCAACCTCGCCGACGGCATCGACCTCGTCTACCACCTGAAGCAGGCGCATTGGACCTTGCGCGGTCCGAACTTCATCGGCCTGCACGAGCTGCTCGACACGCTGCACGAGCAGGTCGAGGACAAGGTGGATCTGACGGCCGAGCGCATCGCCGTGCTGGGCGGGCAGGCCGAGGGCACCGTCGACGTCTCCTCGCAGACCTCGCGGTTGCCGAAGTACCCGCTCGATGCGGTGACGATCGAGGATCACGTGGCCGCGGTGACCGCGTCGCTGGCCGCCTACGCCGCGAACGTGCGCAAGGCCATCGACGAGGCGAGCGAGGCTGGCGACGAAGGCACCGCGGACCTCTTCACCGAGATCAGCCGGGCCGCCGACCGGGCGCGCTGGTTCATCGAGGCGCACAAGCCGGCGGGCTGACCTCACGGCCGGGGCCATTTCGGCGGCCCGGATTCGACCAGCAACAGCGGGCTCGGCGCCATGCGCAGGGCCTGCTTTACGTTACGGCAACCTGAATGCCGGCACAAAGAAGTCGGATGCATTCTAAGCATCGGCTTTGTTGGAGTGTCCGCGGTTGCGTCTTACCGATCTTCCGGAAGGCAGTGCCAGGGTCGTTCCCGGCACGCGCCCGATTTTCGTCCCCGGTCCCACGCCGCGCTGGCGCCGTGCCCGGGCCGTTGTGAAATCCTCACGGTGGGTGGCCCGCACGGCGGCCCTGTCGGCGGCGATCCTGGTGTCGATGGGGGCGGCCGTGGGCGACCAGGGCGTGGGTGCCCTGCTGGCCGACGGGCGCCCCTCCTGGGCGCCGACGCTCCAGGCGGCCGATCCGGGGATCGCGCTGTCGCCGCACGTGGCGTTGGCCAATGGCACGGTGGCGGCGTTGCCGTCCGCGCTGGCCGAGGCGAAGGCGCGCAAGGGGGACAGTCTCCTCGCACCGACGCCCCGCAGCCGGGCGATCGCGCCGGTGGACAGCCTGCTGGCCTCCGCCAGTGCCGATACACTCCCGCGGGTCGCCTTCGTGCGGCCGCGACAGGCCGAGCCGGCGGTGGCGGCGGCCAAGCGTCCGTCGCGGTCCTCCTCGCGGCTGGCCGAGGCGGCGCTCACCTCCATGTACTCGGCCTATCTGCCCGAACGCGTCACCATCGAGACCCCGTTCGGGCTGCTTTTCCAGGATCCGAAGGCGGCCAGCGCGAGCACGGGCCTGACGCCGGGGCTATCGGGGCCGGGACTGGACCACTGGTGGTCCGACCGGCCGCTGCCCAAGACGGTCACGAGCGAAAAGTCGCTGAAGTGCCTGGCGCAGGCGGTCTACTTCGAGGCGCGCGGCGAGCCGCTGGCCGGGCAGGAGGCGGTGGCGCAGGTGGTGATCAACCGCGTCAAGAACCCGGCGTATCCCGACGACGTGTGCAGCGTCGTGTTTCAGAATCGCAGCTGGTACAACCGGTGCCAATTCACCTTCGCCTGCGACCGGATCAAGGACGTCGTGCGCGACGCGGCCCAGTGGGAGATCGCGCAGGACATCGCCACGCGCTACGCCAGTGGCGAGGCTTGGCGCCCGGAAATCGGCGCGGCGACGCACTACCATGCCGACAGCGTGAGCCCCAGCTGGGCCAACCTGATGCGCGCGGTGAAGACCATCGACCACCACACGTTCTACATCACCCGAGGCGGCGGCTGGACCTGATCCAGCCGGATGCCGAAGGCTAGACGCTCCGTCTATGGGTCGCGATCCGCTCGGATGCTTGCGCTAGCACCTAGTCGGGAGTATGCGAACCGTCCGATCATCGGAGATCTGTCGGATGTCTCGCTATTCGCTTCCCCTCGTCCTGGCGTGCGGCTCGGGCATCGCGATGATTTCGCTCGGTGAGCGCTCCGCCTTCGGCCTCTTCCAGACCGATCTCACGCAAGCCCGCGAGTGGGGCCGCGAAACCTTCGCATTCGCCTTCGCGCTGCAGAACCTGTTGTGGGGCATCGGCCAGCCGATCGCCGGTGCGCTGGCGGACCGCTACGGCACGTTGCGGGTGCTGTGCGCCGGCGGCGTGATGTACGCGGCCGCACTCGCCGGGACGGTCTACATGGAATCGGCCGTTGCGATGACGATGATGTTCGGCATCGTCCTGGGCCTCGCCATGTCGGCGTGCTCGTTCACGCTGGTGATCTCCGCGTTTGGGCGGATCGTGTCGCCGGCGCAGCGCTCGCTGGCGTTCGGCGTCGGCACGGCCGCCGGCTCGTTCGGGATGTTCCTCTTCGGCCCGCTCGCCGCGGTGCTCCTCAACAACGTCGGCTGGGCGAATGCGATGCTCATCTTCGCGGCCGTCGCGCTGCTGGTGATCGTTTTCGCCATTCCGCTGCAGGGAAAGTCGGCGCAGGACACACTCGGACCGCAGCAGTCGCTCAAGGCGGCGCTTGCGGAGGCGTTCGCCTACCGGAGCTATGTGCTCCTGGTGTTCGGCTTCTTCGTCTGCGGCTTCCATGTGGCGTTCATCATCGCCCACATGCCGTCCTATCTCATCGACCTCGGCATGGGGCCGACCATCGGCGGCACGGCGATCGCGCTGATCGGGCTCTTCAACGTGATCGGCTCGCTGGCGGCGGGTGCCATCGGTCAGCGTTACTCGAAGTCTTATTCGCTGGCAGCGCTCTACTTCCTGCGTTCGGTCACCATCCTGATCTTCGTGCTCACGCCGGTCACGGGCGCCAGCGTCATCATCTTCTCGTCGGCGATGGGGCTGCTGTGGCTGTCTACCGTGCCGCTGACGTCCGGTCTCGTCGCAGTGATGTTCGGCCCGCGGTACATGGCGACCCTCTTCGGCGTGGTCTTCCTGTCGCACCAGGTCGGCTCGTTCATGGGCGTCTGGCTGGGCGGACTGATCTATGCGCAGACGGGGTCGTACGACATGCTGTGGTACATCGGCATCGCGCTCGGCCTGTTCGCCACGCTGGTGCACCTGCCGATCCGCGATGCGCCGTCGCCGCGCCTGGCGACCGCCGCGGCGGCCGCCTGATCGCGAGGGATTGCCGCGCGGCGATGTGAGCGCCTGGGCCGCGGTGCTGGTGGCGGGCCGCCGTGCCGCGCTTAGAGTGCGCTGCCGGGTGGCATGATCATGCAGGTGGAGGTGCCGTGGGCGTAGACCTTGCCGGCATCGTCGGTCAGCGTCGCCTCGGTGACGGCGATGCGCCGGCCGCGGGTGACGATACGCCCTGTGGCGTCGAGCGCGGTCCCGTCGGCCCGGATGGCGCGGGTGAGGTTCACCTTCAGCTCCAACGTGGTGAACCGCTCGCCCGGCTCCAGCGTGACGTGGGTCGCGCAGCCGAGCGCCGAATCGAGAATGGTCGCGGCCCAGCCGCCGTGAACCGTGCCGAACGGGTTCATGAAGCCGTCCGTGGGGATCCCGCGAAAGACGACGCGGTCGCGCTCCACCACGCTCAAGGCGAAATTCAACGTGCGTGCCATGCTCGGCGTTCGCTGCGGATCGGCGAGGATCGCGCGGATCTGCTCCAAGCCGCTAAGGCCGTTCTTCATATTGGATTGCTCTTGCATCGTGTCTCCCCTTGTCGAAACCGGCCCTGCACACGAGTATAAGGTTGTCATGAATGAGAAGCCGATTGATATCGCTGTGGAGGCTGCATCGGAGCGAGGGACCAAGTCGCTCCCCTGCACATGCCTCCGGCTGCGCCGTATCGCCCGCCAGATCACGACGATCTACGACGGCGCGCTGGCGGAGAACGGCGTGTCGATCGTCACATACGCCGTCCTGTCGGCGCTGAGCCGCGAGGAGCCGCTCACGCTGTCCGCCCTCGCCGAGCGCGTGGGAACCGACCGTACGACCCTCTCGCGAACCGTCGAGCGCATGCGGCAGGCCGAGCTAGTGGCCGCCTCGCCGGGCGACGACCGGCGCGAACGGCGCCTCAGCCTCACCGAGCATGGGCGTGAGACGGCCGCCGCGGCGCGCCGCTCCTGGCGCGAAACGGAAGAAATGCTCGTCGCGCGCTACGGTGCCGAGCGCCTCGCCACCCTGCACGAGCTGCTGGCCGACCTGGAAGAGGCGGCCGAGTTCGATTCCCCCTGCGCCAGCGCGGGGCCTCCGCCGGGGTGCTGAGAGGGCGGCTGCCCTGCGGCGGATCCTTGCGAGTGCCGGGACGTGATGGCGTGTTGTTAGTCAGAGCGAGGGGTCGTTCCCCCCTCGCGCTCTCCCCGCCTCGCCACTGCTGTCCGCTTGCGGACATCAGCATCGAAGACGCCCGACTGCGGGGCACCGAGTTGGGTGGCAGCCGTTCAGATCAGGCGACCGCGAAGAGGCGGTCGGCTGAGCTGAACAACAGCCCCGGACGCTGGGTCGGACGGCGACGGCGTCAAGCGCCCGTCCTCGCCATGCTCGGCTCTGCCTGCGCGTGGGTCCGGGCGGGCACTTGACCCCGCCGCAGCCCTCGGTCCGATGGTCGATGCCTATGCTGCGGCACCGGTCAGCGTTTCCAACTCGGCGAAGCGCTGCAGATAAGCGTCTTCGGCCGTGCGGGTGGGCCAGGCGACGAGGTAGTCGCCGATCGCATCCGCCGGGATGGCCGGTGCCCCGAAGAACCGCCGCGCCTCCTGCGGCGCGAAGCCGGCCAGCGCCACCGCCTCGTGATAGGCGGCGATCAGATCCGCCGCCTTGATCAGCCGCTTGCACCGCCCGCTGGCGTCGTAGGGGATCGCGAAGCGCAGGTGCACCGCATGCTCGATCCGTGCCTCCACCGACTTGTAGGCCTCGCCGATCACCGATTTGAACGGCGAGATCATGTCGCCGATGACGTATTCGGGCGCATCGTGGAGGAGGGCGGCGAGCTGGTCGGTCGGGCTCGGCTCGGTCGTCAGCGCGACGATGCGGTCCACCAGCAGCGAATGCTGCGCCACCGAGTAGGGGTGTTCGCCCAAGGTTTGGCCGTTCCAGCGGGCCACCCGCGCGAGGCCGTGGGCGATGTCGCGGATTTCGATGTCGAGCGGTGACGGGTCGAGCAGGTTGAGGCGCCGCCCGGAGAGCATCCGCTGCCAGACCCGCGGCGCGGATCGTGTGCGCCCGCCTCCGCTCAAGCGCCGGCCCCTTCGCTGGCCTCCACGCCGCCGAGCGAGAACGGGGCGCCCGGGGGCGTGGTGAGGCGGATCGGCACTTCCCCCGCCTTCAGGTCGTCCTTGACCCGGTCGATCCGCACCACGGCGAGGCCCTCGCGATCCACCACGGTGCCGAGGCGGCCGATGACGCGACCGTTGGCCGTGACCGGAGCGCCGGTCTCCGGCAGTGGCGCGTCGGCGGCGACGCGGACGGTGCGGCGCCGCGCGGTGCCGCGGTGGCGCATGCGCGAGACCACCTCCTGGCCGACGAAGCATCCCTTCTTGAAGTCCACCGCGCCGGTCAGGTCCATGTTGGCGTCGTGCGGGAAGGCGTCGCCGAGCTCGAAGTCGAGCACGGCGTCGGGGATCCCCGCGGCGATGCGCCCGGCGTGGTAGGCCTCGGCATCGCCGGGCGTCCCGGCGCCGACGGTGCGTCCGCCAAGCGCGGTGGCGCCCACCGCGGTGCCCCGGGGATCGTCGGGGCCCTCGCCGACGATGACCGCCTCGTCGGAGCGCTCGAGTGTGACCGCGGCGCGCAGCTTGTACATGGTCAGGCGACGCACGATGTCGTCCGTCGCGCTCGCCGGCAGGTCGAGCAAGAGGTGATCGTCGCGAGTGTGCACGAAGAGATCGGTGAGGATCTTGCCCTGCGGCGTGAGGAGCGCGCCGTAGGCGAGGGCGCCCGTCGGCAGCGACCGCGTGCTGCAGGTGACGAGACCGTCGAGAAACTCGAGCCGCTCGGCGCCGCCGACGATCACGACGCTGCGTTCATTCAATGCGATGGCCACGGAAGTTGCCTCTCAGTCCAATTCGCCCGCCGTGAAATACCGCAGGCGACCGTCCTTGGTGATGCCGACGCGAAAGAACGTATAGCGCCCGAGGCGCTCCATCTCCTCGACGTCCAGCGAGGTGAGGATGCGATAGAGGTCGACGTAGTGCGGCGGGGCGAGCTCTTCGAGCGGCACCTCGGCGAAATAGGGCCACACGTAGGTTTCGTCATCGGCGAGGTAGACGTGGCCGGTCTCCAGGAGCTCGGTCATGATCGCCAGGATCTCGCGTCCCTCCGGATCGCCGGATTGGGTCTTCAGGAAATCCACCGGGTCCTTGACGGGCATCGTCGACGACACGATCGGCGGAAGGCGCTGCGATTCGAACAGCGGGCGCAGGGCCTCCACGTCGCCGGTGCGCGCGCCTTCGATCATGGCGGCGCGAAGTCCTGGCCACGGCAGCCGGCAGCGCCGCCTCGCCCCAGACGACGTCGCCGATCCCGGCGCGGGCGGGGGATGGCACGTCGATTGCTTCGTCGGGGGTCGAATGCGGGTCTTCTTCGACGTTCTCTTCAATTGTCTCAGGCTGGCTTACCGCTGGTTTCAGCCGGCTGGGCAGGCTACCCTTCTCGCCGCTCGTCGGACGCGTGGGGCCGACTGTGGCATGCAATTGCAACTCTGTCGGCGGATCGGGGTTGTCACCTTGCGGCGCGTAGCCGAAGGCCAGCGCCGGAGCGATGGCAGGAGAGGCGAGGACCGCAATCACCACCGCTCGGCCCGTCCGGCCAACTGCGCGTCGGGCCATAGCCATCCGCTCCTTCCATCGCCGGGTCGACCTTCTCACGGTCGCGACCCATTTGCACTTATCATGAGACAAGGACACATGCGTTGACGAGCCGATCGCTTTGACCCCACTCGCCTTCATTGCGCTTGGCATCCTCGGCGGCGTGTTCGTGACGGCTCCGGTCGGTCCCGTCAACGTCATGATCATGCAGCGTGCCTTTCGCTACGGCTTTCCGATCGGACTGGCCGCCGGTATCGGCGCATCGCTGGCCGACCTGTTGTTCGCCACCGCAGCCGTCTTCGGGGTATCGACAGTGTCGGCCTTCGTCGAGGGGCATTCGCGAGTCATCCAGCTCGTCGGCGGCATCCTGGTGGTGCTGTTCGGTGCGCGCATCCTGTGGCGGCAGCCCGGCTTCGGCCAGCCTCTGCCGATGGAGGCGAAGCAAAAGGGCGCCTTCGGCACCGCCGTCACCACCTTTTTCCTCACCATGTGGAATCCGGCGACCATCTTCGGCTTCCTGGCATATTTCGGGGCGTTGGGGGAATGGGGGCCGGACCAGGGCGACATCCTCGGCACCGGCCAACTGCTGCTCGGCGTGGCGATGGGCACCATCGGGTGGTGGTGCGGTCTCGCCGCGCTGGTGACGCGGTTGCGTCTGCACCTCGACGAATTCACCCTCAGCAAGGTAAACGTCGTCGCGGGGGCGCTTCTGGTGGGCTTCGGCGCGCTGATCCTGGGGCGCTTGTCGGTGACATACTTCAACGTCATCTGAGGCGGACGGCGAGCCCCGGCGGCTGGCCGCGAGCGGAGGACCGCGCATGTGTGGGCGCTACAATTTGACCCTGCCGGTGGAGGCGGTGCGACAGTTGTTCGCGGTGGTGAACGAGGTGGAGGCTTTTCCGCCGCGCTACAACATCGCGCCGACGCAGCCGGTGCACGTCGTGCGCCATGGGCCGCACGGGCGCAAGCTCACCTTGATGAAGTGGGGCTTCATGCCGTCCTGGGTGAAGGACCCCGCGAAGTTTCCGCTGCTCATCAATGCCCGTTCCGAGACCGCGCCCGAGAAGCCCGCCTTCCGCAACGCGCTGCGGCGGCGCCGCGTGCTGCTGCCGGCCACCGGGTATTATGAGTGGAAGCGCGAGGAGGGGCGCAAGGTGCCGTTCCTGTTCGAAGCCGGACACCCCCTGGCGCTCGCCGGCCTTTACGAGACGTGGATGGGGCCCAACGGCGAGGAGGTCGACACCGTCGCCATACTCACCGCCGAGGCGGCTGGCGTCGCCGCCGACTACCATACGCGCATGCCGCTGACGGTGCCGCCCGATGCGTTCACCGAGTGGCTGGACCCCGCCAACGACGACGCCGAGAGGGCGCTGGTGTGGACCGACCGCGGCGACTACACGGCCCGCCCGGTCTCCACGCTGCTCAACAACGCCCGCAACGAGGGGGTCGGGCTGCTGGAGCCGGACCCCGAGCGCCCGCCGCAGCCGCCGGCCGCCAAGCGCGCGAAGTCCGAAGCGACAGAGACCGACGAGGCACAGCCGCGCCTGTTGTGACGGGCCGCACCTCGTCCGATCTGGCTAGCTGAGGTGCTCCTTGAAGAACGCGACGGTGCGATCCTCGGCGAGCTCCGCGGCCTCGGCGTCGTAGCGCGGCGTCGTGTCGTTGTGGAAGCCGTGGTTGACGCCCTCGTACATCTGCATCTCGTAGTCGACGCTGGCGGCGTCCAGCGCCTCCTTGTAGGCCGGCCAGCCTGCGTTGATACGCTCGTCCATCTCCGCATACTGGATGAGCAGCGGCGCCTCGATCTCCGACACCTGCTCGGGTGCCGGTTGACGGCCGTAGAACGGAACGCCCGCGGCAAGCTCCGGATAGGCGACCGCGATGGCGTTCACCACGCCGCCGCCGTAGCAGAACCCGACGGCGCCGACCTTCGTGGTGTCGTCGCGCCCGTTCAGGTACTCGAACGCGGCGAAGAAGTCGTTCATCAGCTTGGTGGTGTCGAGCTCGGCCTGCATGGTGCGGCCCTCGTCGTCGGTACCGGGATAGCCGCCCTTGGGGGTGAGCCCGTCGGGCGCCAGCGTCAGGAAACCGGCCTTGGCCATACGGCGGGCGACATCCTGGATGTACGGGTTGAGACCCCGGTTCTCGTGGATGACGAGGACGGCCGGGCCGGGCGCTTCGAACTCGGCCGGGGTCACGAGGTAGGCGCGGATCTCACCGTGCCCGTTGGGGGACTGGTAGGTGATCCACTCGGTGGAGATGGCGGGATCGTCCTCGGCCACCTGCTGGGCGAGCGCATAGTCCGGCGAGAGCTGGCGCAGTAGCATCGCCGCGGTGACACCGCCGACGGCGATACTTGGCGGCGCGGTCCATGAACTCGCGCTTCGTGAGCCTGCCATGGGCGTAGTAGTCGTAGAGGTCGAGCAGCTCCTGGGGGAAGTCCTTCGCCGTCTTGCGGGGCGCGGGGGTCGGGGCCTTGGCTTGCATGGGCGTCCTCCTCGTGTGCGCGGGGAGGGTGTCGGAGCGCCGCACACGTGGCCATCGCGCGCATTGCCGCTTCACGTCAAAGTGAAGCGGGTGCCGCGACGGTCAGACGTCGATGCCGGCGGCGGCGAAATCGGCCCGCATCTGCGCTGGCGAGGTGTAGAGATGCGCCCGCCAGCCGGCCTGCTGCGCGGCCTCCACGTTGGCGTGCGAATTGTCGAAGAAGAGCGTGGCCGCAGGGTCCAGGCCGAAGCGTTCGGCGTGCAGCGCGTAGATGGCCGGGTCCGGCTTGATCAGCCCGACCTCCCCCGACACCGTCACCCCACGCGGGCGGCGCAGCACCGGAAAGCGGGCCAGCGCCTCCTGGAACGTGTCTGGTGCGAAGTTGGTGAGCATGGTCACGTCGCGCCCGGAGTCGACCAGCGCCTCGAGGATCTGCGGCGTCTCGGGCATGAGGTCCGGCACCATCTGCGCCCAGTTTTCGCGGAAGGCGCGGATGAGAGGCGCCTCGTCCGGGTAGGTGTCGATCAGCAGCGCCTCGGCCTCGGCCCACGGGCGGCCGCGGTCCTGCTCCACATTCCAGGCCGAGGTGGTGACGTTGTCCAGGAACCAGCGGCGGCGCGCGTCGTCCGGGATCAGCGTGCGGTAGGGGATCTCCGGGTCCCAAAGCAGCAGCACCCGGCCGATATCGAAGACGATGTGACGGATCGTGGTCATTCCCACCAAGGCGCTGACGTGAATCAAGGAACTCGTTGCCGAGCGGCCCTACTCTGGCAACGAAACGGAGAGAGGGCCATGGGTGTGTCACGGATTTGGGTCGCAATTCTTCTGATCGCCGCGATCGGCGGTGTGGCCGCCGCGCAGGAGAGCGACGTGGTCCAGGAGAGTGCGGTGGTCCAGGAGCAGCGGATCGCGCGCGGGCAGGCGTTGGCCGAAACGTGGTGCGTGCGCTGTCATGCGATCGGCGCCGCCGGGCAGGCCTCCGCGCTATCCGATGCGCCATCGTTCGCAACACTCGCCGCGCAACCCGGCTTGAGCGCCACGCGCCTGGCGGCCGTGCTCGTCGCCCCGCACCCGGTGATGCCGGAATTCCCGCTGACGACGCGCGATCTCGCCGCCCTGGAAGCCTACATGCTCTCCCTCACCGAGACGCAGTAGCGCCGCGCGCCCCGACCCGAAGCGCGGGCGAGGGGCGGCCGACAACCGGTTCGTCGATGCGCCTTTGACACGCGGTTTTCGTCGGAGCGCGTTTGACACGCGGTTGAAGTTCGGCCCAGCCTGCACGGACCCAGGGCCAATGAACAAGAAATCGACATGACCGCCCCCATTCTCGCCATCGACCAGGGCACGACCTCCACCCGCGCCATCGTCTTCTCTGCCGACCGCCAGATCATCGGCGTCGGCCAGCAGGAGTTTCAGCAGCATTTCCCCCGCTCCGGCTGGGTCGAGCACGACCTCGAGGAGATCTGGACCACCACGGTCGCCACCATCAAGGCCGCGCTCGCCGAGGCGAAGCTCGACGCGTCGCGAGATCGCCGCCATCGGCATCACCAACCAGCGCGAGACGGTGGCGGTGTGGGAGCGGGAGAGCCTGAAGCCGGTGCACCGCGCCATCGTGTGGCAGGACCGGCGGACCGCCCCGCGTTGCGCCGAGCTGCGCGCGGAGGGGCTCGAGCCGATGATCGCGCGAGAAGACCGGGTTGCTGCTCGACCCGTACTTCTCCGGCACGAAGCTCGCCTGGCTGCTGGACAATGTGGAGGGCCTGCGCGCACGGGCGGATGCGGGCGAGGTGGTGTTCGGCACCATCGACACCTTCCTGATCGCCCGCCTCACCGGCGCCTTCGCGACCGACGTCACCAACGCCTCGCGGACGCTGCTCTACGACATCGGCACCGGCGCGTGGGACGACGAGCTCTGCCGCATCCTGGGCGTGCCGCGGGCGATGCTGGCCGAGGTGAAGGACAACGCCGCCGACTTCGGTACGACCCATGCCGGACTGTTCGGTGCGGCGATCCCGGTCTACGGCGTCGCCGGCGACCAGCAGGCGGCGGTCATCGGCAACGCATGTTTCGAGCCGGGAATGGTCAAGATCCACCTACGGCACCGGCTGCTTCGCGCTGATCAACACCGGCGACGGACCGCGTCGCCTCCAAAACCGCCTCCTGACGACGATCGCCTACCGCCTCGACGGCGTGACCACCTATGCGCTGGAGGGGGCGATCTTCGTCGCCGGGGCGGCGGTGCAGTGGCTGCGCGACGGGCTCGGCATCATCGAGCACGCCGCGCAGTCGGGCGAGCTGGCCGAGAACGCCGACCCCAACCAGGACGTGGTGCTGGTGCCGGCCTTCGTCGGCCTCGGCGCGCCGCACTGGGACGCGGAGGCGCGCGGTGCGATCTTCGGCATCACCCGCTCCACCGGGCCGGCCGAGCTGGCCAAGGCGGCGCTGGAGAGCGTGGCGCTGCAGACCCACGACCTCATCGACGCCATGCACGGCGACTGGGCCGGCGCGCGCGACACGGTGCTGCGCGTCGACGGCGGCATGGTCGCCTCGGACTGGGCCATGCAGCGGCTAGCCGATGTCTGGGCGCGCCGGTCGACCGGCCGTCCATCAACGAGACGACGGCGCTGGGCGTCGCGTGGCTGGCGGGCATGCACGCCGGGGTGTGGCCGGGGCAGGAGGGGTTCGCCGCCGGCTGGCAGCGCGACCGCCGGTTCGAGCCGCAGATGGCCGGAGGCGGATCGCTCGCCGCCTCATCGGCCTCTGGAACGACGCCGTCTCGCGCACGCTGACCACACGGCGCTGAGGCAGGGGCGGCGAGGGGCAGTCTGGGCTGAGGCAGGGCGGGTTGAGCCAGGGCGGTTGAGCCAAGGGCGGTGCTGAGGAAGGGGCAGAGCTCAGGCCGGCGCAAGCGACACCGGTCGGGCACAGCGTGCCTCAAGGCTGCGATGGTGAGATGGGGGACCGATCGACACTGAGGTTCCTTCGTGCCTGCTCATACGTTCGCCCTCGCCGCATCGCTCCTCATCCTCTCGCTCGGCGCGGCGGCCGCACAGGTCTCAGGCGCCGGCCGCGACGCAGCAGGTGACGGCGCCGGCGGTACGCGCTCCAGCGGGTTCAGTTCAGCACGGACGAGCCGTCCACGGGACGCGCAGCGATCGACGCGCGGCGCCGCGAACTCGACCGCCAGCGCCACGCCCGCGCGCCGCGCGACGGAGGAGCGGCGCCGCGAGCGCGTCGAGGCGATGCGCGGCGAGCAGGGCGGCCGGACCGAGCCGTGGAAGGCCGAAGACAGCGTAGCCGGCGAGACTGGCGACGGTGCCTGGGTCTCTCAACTCCGGGCGGGAGCGCCGCGGGCGGGTCTGGTCGCGACCGCCTCGTGAGCGAAGACCGGCGCGGATCCGCTCGGCGACCGGCGTGCAGAGCGGCTCGCCAGAACATATCGCCCCGCGCGCAGGCGCTGGCGGAGTACGCTCGCATCCTCGCGCCGGGCGGAACGCAGGCGGCGCGGCTGGCGCGCGAGGCGAACCAGCGCGGCTGGGAGGAGCGGCAGACCCGCAGCACGCGCAGGTCCGCCGAGGGGCCGGCCGGCGAACTCGGCCCCCGCGGCGAGCTCCAGTGGGGGGCGCAGGTCCACCGCGACCAGAACCGATCTCGATCTTTCAGCGCAACGATCGGCGTGACCCGCTGGTGACATCGCGCCGGGACGGCGATCGCTTCAAGTGGCGCGCGATATCCGTCAAGGAGTTCGCCTTCACCAACGGCTGGAGCGAGTCGGTCGGCCGCGCGCCGTGATGGGAGCGAACTCAGCACCCTGCGCGATGCCGAAGGAGTCGCCGATCCGCCGGTCCCGCACCGAAGCCAACGGCGCGGAGATCACCTTCTTCAACAACCTCCCTTCATGGCTGTCGCAGCGGGGTCTCTCGACCTCGCCATCGAGGCCGAAACATTCGACGAGGTCGACGAAGCGGCTGTCGACGTCTCGGTCTCGTCGCTGGATGAGATCTATCGCGCGGCGACGGCCGAGCCGCGGCGCAATGTCCGCCGGGCGTTCACGCTGAACCAGATCCTCGACGATCCCGGAGCTCCGCGGCCTGATGCCCGGCATCGACGTCGACGGGATCACGTTCGAGACCGACTCGGCCGTGGTCCCGGAGGAGGAGTTCGGCGGCGCTGGAGCTGATCGGCGCGTCGGTGGCCGCCGCAGTGGCCGCCGATCCGCGCGAGGTCTTCCTGATCGAGGGGCACACGGATGCGCGCGGCGGGCCGCTCGAGAACCTGAAGCTCAGCGACCGGAGGCGCCGAGGCCGTGGCGATGGCTGCTGACCGGAGGCGTTCGAGATCCCGCCGGAGAACTTCGTCACCCAAGGCTATGGAGCGTGCGCTGAAGGTGGACACGAGGGATGCCGAACGCCGGAATCGCCGGGTGACGGTGCGCCGGATCACCCGCTCCTGACGGAACGGCATCGCTCGCCGAGGCGTCCCGCCGGCATTAGTGCGCTGACAGCCCGGCAGCGTCGGAAGTGCGCCCGTACAGCGAGCGGGCAGGATCGCTGGAGCATCAGGCGAGAGTCGGCCGCGCGCCTCGGCTGGAATGGGGCTCCGAGCGAGTGTCGGGCCGCGCCGCTGCGAAGGGGGCGGCGCGGACGGCGACGCTCGCCGTCCGCGACGTACCGGCGGTCAGGCGGCTTGCGCGACGCCTCGTCGATGATGCTCCACAACACGTCCGGCGTCGCCGGCATATCGACGTGCGGCACGCCGCAGTTGCGTCACAGCGCGTCGCAGATGGCGTTCATCACCGCGCGCGCAGGCGCCGATGGAGCCCGCCTCGCCCGCGCCCTTGATGCCCATCGCGTTGTGCGTCGAGGGCACGTTGCGCGTCTCGAAGTGGAAGAACGGCACGTCGTCGGCCCGCGGCACGCAGTAGTCGAGCAGCGAGGCGGACAGGAGCTGCCCGTCCTCGTCGTAGACGGTGCGCTCGTAGAGCGCCTGGCCGATGCCCTGGACGATGCCGCCGTGCACCTGACCCTGCAGCAGCACCGGGTTCACCGGCACGCCGAAGTCGTCGACGATGACGTAGCGCAGGACGGTGGCCTTGCCGGTCGCGCTTGTCGATCTCGACCTCGCAGACGTGGGTGCCGTTGGGGAAGGTCGGCTCGTCCTGCTTCACCTCGCCCTCACCGGAGAGGCCGCCGGCGCCTTCGGCAAGTTCCGCGAACGTCACCGAGCGGTCGGTGCCGACGATGCGCACCGTGCCGTCGGAGAACTCGAGATCCTCGGCCGAGGCCTCCAGCTTGTCGGACGCCAGCTCCTTCAGCTTGTCGCCAAGCTCCACCGAGGCGACGTCCACGGACGGCAGGCCCAGCGGGATCGAGCGCGAGCCGCCCGTGCCGCCGCCGGTCTTCACCCGGTCGGTGTCGCCCTGGATGACGGTGATGTTCTCCGGGTCGACGCCGAGCCGGTCGGCGATGATCTGGCGTGTAGGCGGTGGCGTGGCCCTGACCGTTGGTCTGGGTGCCGATCAGGAGCGTCATCGAGCCGTCGGGCGCGAGCTCGATCTCGGCCCGCTCGGAGCCGGGGAACGCGCACGCCTCGATGTAGGTGGCGAGGCCGATGCCACGGATGGCGCCGCGGACTCGCTCTCCTGTCTCGCGCGCGGCGAAGCCGTCCCAGTCGACGACCTCCAGCGCGCGGGTCATGTGGCCGTTGAACTCGCCGGTGTCGTAGGTGCGGCCCGCGGCGGTCTTGTAGGGCATCTGCTCGGGCTTGATGAAGTTGCGCCGACGCATCTCGATACGGGCGCATGCCAGCGACGCGCGCCGCCTCGTCGACGAGACGCTCGATGGTGTAGGCGGCCTCCGGGCGGCCGGCGCCACGGTAGGCGTCGGTCGGCACGGTGTTGCGTGTAGACGCCCTTGATGGCGACGTACATCACCGGGAATGTCGTAGACGCCCGGCGCCATCGAGGAGCCGACGAAGGGAATGTACGGCGCGAACTGGGCGAGGTAGCCGCCCATGTTGGCCTTGAGGTCCACGCGCAGGGCGAGGAACTTGCCGTTCTCGTCCATCGCGATCTCGGCGGTGGTGACGTTGTCGCGGCCCTGGCTGTCGGACATGAAGGCCTCGGAGCGGCCGCAGATCCACTTCACCGGGCGGCCGAGCACCTTCGCGGCGTGCATCACCACCGGATACTCGGGGTAGACGAAGATCTTGGTGCCGAAGCCGCCGCCGACGTCGGGCGTGACGACGCGGATGTTGGCCTCGTCGGTCTTCAGGATCTCGGCGAGGACGCCGCGCATGCCGTGGCCGCCCTGGGTGCCGGCGGTCAGCGTGTAGCGGCCGGTCGCGGCATCGTACTGCCCGAGCGCGCCGCGCGTCTCCATGTAGTTGGTGACGAGGCGGTTGTTGAAGAGGTCCAGCTTGGCGATCTTCGCGGCCTTGGCGAAGGCCGCTTCCGTGCCGTCGCGGTCGCCGACGCCGTAGCGGTAGGCGAGGTTGGAGCCGTGCTCCGGCCACACCAGCGGCGCGCCGTCTTCCAGCGCGGCGCCGGCGTCGGTCACGCTGTCGGTCTGGTTCCAGTCGACGTCGATCAGCTCGGCGGCGTCGTTCGCCGCAGCGACCGTGTCGGCGACGATCAGCGCCACCGGATCGCCGACGTGGCGCACCTCGTCCTTGGCAAGAGCGTAGCGCGGGTAGACCTTGGTCGGCGAGCCGTCCTCCTGCTTATAGGCGGCGCGGCAGGGGAGAGGGGCCAGCGGATCGGCGATGTCGGCATAGGTCATGCACCAGGTGGACGCCCGGCGCGGACTTGGCGGCCTCGATGTCGTTGATCTTGAACGAACCGGCGGCGATGGGTGAGCGCAGGACCACGGCGTAGAGCGTGCCCTCGGGCGTCACGTCGGCGGTGTACTGACCATGGCCGGTGATGAGCGCCTGGTCTTCAACGCGTAGAGCCGACGCGCCCATTCCGAACTTCGCCATCGTCATGTCGTTCATCGGCATCCTCCGATTGTTGCGGTGGCACGTTAGTCGAAGCACCGGCGGTGCGCCACCAGCGCCAGCGCTAAAGTGGGGTCTGTGGTGATTTGCTGCGGCTTTGAAGCGCGGAACCCCGTGGGACACAAGGCGACCGATGTAGCACGGACCGGAGAGAGGAAAGGGACTGCGGCGATCACGGGGGACGCGGTGCTGGCGCTCGGCGAGCGGTGGTGCGACACGCGGTGCAGCGAAAGCCGCGTCCCGGCGCGCAAGCACCGGCGGGCGCCGTGTCACCCCCGGCGCAGGTGCGCCATGAGCTGCGCGGTGGACCCGTCGAGATCGGGGCTGGTCTCGCCCTTCACGGCGGGGAGCAGCACGCCGGCAAGCTCCTTGCCCAGCTCAACGCCCCATTGGTCGAACGAATTGATGTCCCACAGGACGCCCTGCACGAACACCTTGTGCTCGTAGAACGCCAGCAGGCGGCCGAGCGTGAACGGGTCGAGCGTCGTGTACGCGAGGGTGTTGGAGGGGCGGTTGCCGGGGAACACGCGGTGCGGCGCCAGGCGATCGGCCTCCGCGGCGTCCATCCCCTTGGCGAGGAGCTGCTCGCGCGCCTCCTCCAGGGTGCGGCCGCGCATCAGCGCCTGGCTCTGGGCGAGGGCGTTGGCGACGAGCTTGGCGTGGTGGTCCGACAGCGCCTCGTGCGGCTCGGCGGCGATGAGGATGTCCACCGGGATCGGGTCCGTCCCCTGGTGGAGGAGCTGGTAGAACGCGTGCTGCCCGTTGGTGCCGGGTTCGCCGAAGATCACGGGCCCGGTCGGGCCAGTCACGGCAGATCCGTCGCGGTGGACGCGCTTGCCGTTCGATTCCATGTCCACCTGCTGCAGGTGGGCCGCGAACTCGATCAGGCGCTGGTCGTAGGGCAGGATCGCGTAGGCCGTGTAGCCGAAGAAGGTGCGGTACCAGTCGCCCAGCAGGCCCATGAGGACGGGGATGTTCTCCTCCAGCGGGCGGGTGCGGAAATGCGCGTCCGCCGCCGCGCCGCCGGCAAGGAAGGCGCGGAAGTTGGTCCCGCCGATGGCGATCGCCACAGAGAGGCCGATCGCCGACCACACCGAGTAGCGCCCGCCGACCCAGTCCCAGAAGCCGAAGACGCGTGAGGCGTCGATGCCGAACTCTGCCACCTTGTCGAGCGCCGTGGAGATGGCGGCGAAATGGTCGCCGACCGCCGCCTCGCCGAGACCCTCGACGATCCATTGGCGCGCCGTGGCGGCGTTGGTCATCGTCTCCTGCGTGGTGAAGGTCTTCGAGGCGATGAGGAAGAGCGTGCGCGCCGGATCGAGGCCGGCCAGCGTGTCGGCCATGTCGGCGCCGTCGACGTTGGCGACAAAGTGGACCGTCGGCCCGCCGTCACGGTAGGGCGAGAGCGCGCGCGCCGCCATGCGCGGACCGAGGTCGGAGCCGCCGATGCCGATGTTGACGACGTCGGTGAACGCGCCCCCGTCCGAGGCGGCGATGGTGCCGCCGCGCACCCCGTCGGCGAACGCGACGACGCGGTCCAGCACCTCGGCGACGTCGCCCGACACGTCGCGGCCGGCGACGTGGAACGGGCCCTCGCCGCGCAGCGCCACGTGCAGGACGGAGCGGTCCTCGGTGAGATTGATCGGCTCGCCGGCGAACATCGCGTCGCGTTTGGCTTCGAGATCCGCCGCGCGGGCGCGCTCCATCAAGAGGCGCATCGTCTCGTCGGTGACGATGTTCTTGGAGTAGTCGAGGAGCATGTCCGCCTCGCGAACGGCGAAGCGGGCGGCGCGGCCCGGATCCTCGGCGAACGCATCGCGCAGGTGGAACCCGTCGAGGCTCGTCTTGTGGGCGCTCAGAGCATCGAACATGGGGCCGGGCATGGGTGTCGCTCCGTTATTGACTGGCGCCGACCGTGATGCCGTTCGCCCGCTGCAGGTTCTCCCAGAACTGCTTGACGCTGGACTCCCAGGAGAAGCCCTCGGCATAGTCGCGGCAGCGGTCGCGCGGAATGTCCAGCGCGTCGAGGCACGCCTGTCGCAAGTCCCAGTCCAACGCGCCCGTTCCCGAGTCGGCGATGACGTCGATCGGCCCCATCGTCGGGAAGGCGGCGACGGGGACGCCGCAGGCGAGCGCCTCCATCTGAACGAGGCCCCAGGTGTCGGTCATGCTGGGAAATACGAACACATCGGCGGAGGTGTAGTGCGCGGTCAGCTCCTCGCCGACGCGGTTGCCGGTGAAGACCGCGTCCGGATACTTGGACTTCAGGTGCGGCAGTGCCGGGCCGTCACCGACGACGAGCTTGGTCCCCGGCAGGTCGAGCTGCAGGAACGCTTCGATGTTCTTCTCGACGGAGACGCGGCCGACGTAGAGGAAGACCGGCTTGGGCAGGTCCGGCAGCGCCGGCGGGACGTCCGGATTGAACGTCACGGTGTCGACGCCGCGCACCCAGCGCACGAGGCGCTGGAAGCCGTGGGCGGCCAGCTCGCGCTCCAGCGTGGTGTTGGAGACCATGCAGCCGACGCCCGCGTTGTGGAACGAGCGGACGAAGGCATAGGACCACGACATCGGGATCGGCGCGCGGGCCCGCACGTACTCTGGGAACCGCGTGTGGTAGCTGGTCGTGTAGCCGATGTCGTTCTTGCGGCACCACCGGCGCGCGATCATGCCGAGCGGTCCCTCGGTGGCGATGTGGACATAGTCCGGCTGCACCGCGTCGATCGCTTTCGATACGCGCCACGGCGTCGTCACCGCGAGGCGGATCTCCGGGTAAGTCGGCATGGGCACCGTACGGTAGTCCGACGGGGTGATCATGTAGACGTCGATGCCGAGCTTGATGAGCTCCTGGCGCGTGGTGTCGAGCGTGCGCACCACCCCGTTGACCTGCGGATGCCACGCATCGGTGACGAGGGCGAGGCGGGTCATCGCGCGGGCCCCGGCGCTTCGGCCTGCGACGGCGGCTGCGCGATCTGAAGCGGCGCCATCGCCAGGAGTATCATCGAAGGGTGCATCATTTGGAACGCTGCCTCATGCGGCCTGCGAGCGCGATTCCGCGACCGGTGCTCGGTTGGGTTGGCGCTCGGCCAGCCGTGTCCAGCGAATCAGCTCGAACGTTCCGTCCTCGCGCTCGCCGACGGCGGTGCAGCTCTCCACCCAGTCTCCGGTGTTGATATAGGCCGTCCCGTGCATGTCGTGCATGGTCGCGTGATGAATATGGCCGCAGACGACGCCGTCCGCCCCGCGGCGCTTGGCCTCGCTGGCGAGGGCGACCTCGAATTTGCCGATGAAGGAGACCGCGTTCTTCACCTTCAGCTTTGCCCAGGCCGACAGCGACCAGTAGGTCAGCCCCAGTTTGCGGCGGATGATGTTGACCCAGGTGTTGATCGCCAGCGTCGTCACGTAGGCCCAGTCGCCCAGGAACGCGAGCCACTTCGCATGACGCACGACGACGTCGAACTGGTCGCCGTGAATGATGAGAAGCTTCCGGCCGTCCGCCGTGGTGTGAATGGCCGAATTCGACGACGTCCACCCCGCCGAAATGGGTGCCGACATAATCGCGCAGGAACTCGTCGTGGTTGCCGGGGAGGTAGACGATCTCGGCGCCCTTGCGGCCCTTGCGCAGGATCTTCTGCACCACGTCGTTGTGGGACTGCGGCCAGTACCACGTCTTCTTGAGCCGCCATCCGTCGATGATGTCGCCGACGAGGTAGATCTTGTCCGCCTCGTGATGGCGCAGAAAATCCAGCAGCAGCTCAGCCTGGCATCCCCGCGTGCCGAGGTGGATGTCGGAGAGGAAGAGCGTGCGATACTTTCGCACGTCCGGTGCGTCCTCGGATCCCATTTCCGACCTCGTGCCGTAGCGCTTCATCGATCTGTGGCGCCTGCTACCATATCCGTTTGGTCCATGAACAGTGCGCTACCGTGACGGTCCCAGCCTAACAGAACGAGTGTGACAACCGGTGGACAGCGTGGATCACGGCTGTGCACCATCTTGCCGATGCCGGTGCGCCGACCTAACCCAGTGGAATGGCGGTGCATCTTCTCAAACTATGTGTCGGCGTGGCCACCATCGACGAGCTGCGCGCGTCTGCCGCGCGACGCTCCGATGGCGATTCGCGGCAGGCGATGCGAATCACCACGCGGACGGCCCCCAAACGCGCCGACGAGGTCCTGGCGGGCGGCAGCCTCTACTGGGTCATCAAAGGCGGCGTCCAGGCGCGGCAACAGGTGGTCGGGATCGAGCCCTTCACGGATGGGTCCGGCGCGGGCCGCGTCCATATTCTGCTGGCGCCCGAGGTGGTCGCGGTGCGGCCGCGCCCCTGCCGCCCCTTCCAGGGCTGGCGCTACTTGCGTGCCGACGAGGCGCCGGCTGATTTCTCGGTGTCGGCGCTCGACGAGGCGATGCCCGTCGAGATGCGGCGCGATCTCCTGGAACTCTGCCTGATCTGATCAATCGGCCCGGGATGCCCCTGCCGGGTGCAACCGCGCGGAGGGGCGCGCCCGTCTCCGTCATCGGCTCGCCAACCTTCTGACGTTGACGCCGTTGCGGTCACGGTGCCGGCATGCGCTGGCGTGGTGGCCGGAGCGGGGTCACTGAATGTGTGCCCGCGCCGGCTCTTCCACTTCGTCGGGGCCGGCCCGGAGGCCGGCCTTCCAAGCAGCCTGAGCGCGCTTTAGTTGCTCTCGCCGCCCTCGGCCGCAGGCTGTGGCGCGGCCGGATCGGCCGCCGCCTCGGTGGTGCGGCGGGTGCGCGGGGTCCGCGTCCGCGGCGTGGTCGTGCTGCGGCGGCGCGGGGTCTTCGGCTTGCTCGCCTTCTTCGCCTTGGCTTCGGCTTCAGCATCGCTGTCGGCACCGCCGCCTTCGGCCGCGGTCTCGGTCTCGGTCTCCCCGGCGGCTTCCATCTCGACGGGGGCCGGCGTCACGTCAGGCTGCGGCGCCCGGGCCGGGTCGGGCCGCTCGTCCTCGTCGCGCGGGGCGGCGTGCGAACCGTTGCTCCCGTTGTTGCCATTGCGGTGAGAGGCGCGGGCCGGCGCTTCGTCCTGTTCGTCGTCGCGGCCGTGCGAACGCGAGCCGTTGACGCGGATCGTGCCGCCGTCGTCGTCATCCTCGTCGTCGTAGCCGTTGAACGAGGGCTGCTCGTTGCCGCGGCCGCGTTCGTCACCGCGGCGCTCGTCGTCGCGACGTTCGCCGCGCGGCTGCTGCTGGCCGTTCTGCTCGTAGGCGGCGGCGACGATCCGATAGTAGTGCTCGGCGTGCTGGAAATAATTTTCCGCCATCACGCGGTCGCTGGAGGATTGGGCGTCGCGTGCGAGCTGGGCGTACTTGTCCGCCACCTGCAAAGCCGAACCCCGGATCTTCACGTCGGGGCCGTTCAACTCGTAGGAGCGGGATAGCGGATTGCCGCCGCCCTTACTCCGGCTGCGACCACGAAGACGCTTGCTCGGGTTGTTTGGTCTCATCAGCTCGCTTCTCGATCCGGAACATACGGATGAACACGGATTCGTGCGCATCGGCAGCGATATAGGCTGCCAATGCGTTGCCACGGAGCCCGAAATCGCGGGATCCACAGCCTCATCCGGTTCGGTTCGGAACGCCGCCTCAGCAGCGAACCACACATTGGCCGTCCGAACGACGAAGCGTGTCCAGCGCCCGCCACTTGGGGGGCATGGACCTGATCATCGCCAGGATGGCGTCAGTGATAACGACGCCCCACTCAGGGGGCAGGCACACGATGCGGTGGTGTCACAGTCACAGGCTACTGCCCGAGGATGCGGTTACCGCTCGGCCGACGGCGGCACGTTAGCGGCTCACCGTTGACTTTCCAATACTTAATTGTGTGGTCGGCCGATGTTTTCGCAACTGTGGCGCTCAAACCATACTACGGCGCAGCGCCACCGCTCGTGCGGCCCCACTAAGATCGTCCGCGATCGCTTCGACTTCAAGTCCCCGATGTCCGGCTTCGGAAATAACCGCGTCACGCGCGGCCGGATCGATCTCCACCACCAGAATGCCGCCGGGCCGCAGCATGTGCTGCGCGTGGGAGAACACGATGCGGTACGCGTTGAGCCCGTCCTCGCCGCCGTCGAGCGCCAGGAGCGGGTCGAAATCACGCACCGCCTTGTCGAGCGTCGCTAGGTCGTCGGTCGTGATGTAGGGCGGGTTGGACACCACAAGGTCGAACTGCTGGGCCAGTGCGGAGCCGAAGTTCGCCTGCACGAACATGGCCCTCTGGTCGAGGTTGTGGCGCTCCGCGTTGCGCCGCGCCTCGATCAGCGCCTTGTAGGAGATGTCGATACCGACGCCATGGGCCGCCATGCGCTCCGACAGGATCGACAGCAGGATCGCCCCGGTGCCGACGCCGAGGTCGGCGATCATGGCCGGCGCTTCGGGAGAGGAGAGGGCCGTCAGCGCCAGCTCCACGACCGTTTCCGTCTCCGGGCGCGGCTCCAGCGTGTCGTCGGTGACCCGAAGGTCCAGCGACCAGAAGGCGCGGCGGCCGAGGATCCGGCCGATGGAGCGCCCGGAAAGCCGCTCGCGGGCGCGGCGCTCCAGCTCGGCGATCTGCTCGGCGTCGATCGCCAGGCGCGGGTTGGCGATCAGCTGCGTCGTGGTCACGTCCAGCGTCTCGGTCACGAGGAGGCGCGCGTCGAGGTCGGGGGTGGAGATCTGCGCCTCGCGGAAGTGGCGGCGCAACGTATTGTAGAGGTGGCCGAGGTCCGGTTCGCCGGAGAACATCGCGCCTTCGGGCTCAGGCATCGGCTTCAGCAAGAAGTTTGGCGCTGTGGTCGGTCGCCAGCGCGTCGATCACCTCGTCCAGCCCCACGCCGGAGAGGATTTCGCCGAGCTTATACAGCGTCAGATTGATCCTGTGGTCCGTCACACGGCCCTGCGGGAAGTTGTACGTGCGGATGCGCTCGGACCGATCACCCGTGCCGACCTGAGCTCTTGCGGTCTGCGGCGCGTGATTTCGGCTGCCTCACGACGATGCATGTCGTAGAGCCGCGCACGCAAGACCTCCATGGCCCGCGCGCGGTTCTGGTGCTGCGATTTCTCCGACGACGTGACAACGATGCCCGTCGGCAGGTGCGTGATGCGCACGGCCGAATCGGTGGTGTTGACGTGCTGGCCGCCTGCGCCGGACGCGCGCATGGTGTCGATGCGGATGTCGTTCGCGGGAATGTCGATGTCGACGTCCTCCGCCTCGGGCAGCACGGCCACGGTGGCCGCGGAGGTGTGGATGCGCCCGCCCGATCTCGGTCGTCGGCACGCGCTGCACCCGGTGGACGCCCAATTCCCACTTCAGCCGGGCGAACACGCCCTGTCGCCGCGGATCGCGGCGATGATTTCCTTGAAGCCGCCGGCGTCGCCCTCGGAGAGGCTCATGACCTCGACCCGCCAGCCCGTTCTCGGCCGCGAGCCGCTCGTACATGCGGAAGAGATCGCCCGCGAACAGCGCCGCCTCCTGGCCGCCGGTGCCGGCGCGCACCTCGAGGATGGCGCTCTTGCTGTCGGCCTCGTCCTTGGGGAGCAGCGCGACGCGGATCTCGTCGGACAGCGCCTCGATCCGCGTCGACGATCGCCGGGCGCTCGGCCTCGGCCAGCTCCGCCGAGCTCGTCCCCGGAGCGCAGCATCTCGTCGATGCCGGCGAGCTCCTTCTCGGCCTCGCGCAGGGCCGAGACGCGACTTCACCAGCGGCTCCAGCTCGGCATATTCGCGCGACAGGCGGACGAACTCGTCCGCCGCCGGGCCGGACTGCCATGCGTTGTTCCAGGATGTTGAAGCGGTCGACGACCTCGTCGAGCCGCTGTCGTAGCGCCATGTGTTCGCTAGGGTCCTACACCGGAATGTCGTGTCGCGTCCGCAAAGCGCGACAGCAGATGCCGAATGTCGTCGCTTCCGCGCCCGGGTTCAAGTCTCGGCCACAAGTCGCGCGCGCAACCGTCCCGAGATCGGTCGCACGGATCGCCGCTTTAACCGGCCCGATGGCCGCCGGCGGCATCGACAGTTCGGTGTAGCCGATCCCCACGAGGCAGAGCGCCTCCAGCGGGCGGCTCGGCAAAGTCGCCGCACACGGTGACCGGGACGTTGGCCGATCTGGCACGCGTCGGCGATCCGCTTCAGCATGCGCACGAACGACTGCGACAGCGTGTCGAACCGACCGGCGACGCGCACGTTGGAGCGGTCCGACCGCCATGGCGAACTGGTAGAGGTCGTTGGTGCCGACCGAGACGAAGTCGACCACCGCCAGCAGCTCCTCCAGCTCGAACAGCAGCGAGGGCGTCTCCAGCATCACGCCGAGCTTGAGCGCTGTCGGGCAGCTGGTAGCCGTGGCTGGTGCAGGAAACGGCGTTCGCGGTCGACCAGCGCGCGGCTGGCGTTGAACTCCGCCACGGTGGTGATCATCGGGAACATCGAGCGCAGCTCGCGCCCGCGCGGAGGCCCGCAGGAGCGCGCGGATCTGCATGCGCAGGAGCCCCGGCCGGTCGAGGCCGAGGCGGATCGCCCGCCAGCCCATGGCCGGGTTCTCCTCCTCCATCGTGCGCAGGTAGGGGAGCACCTTGTCGCCGCCGATGTCGAGCGAGCGGAAGGTGACCGGGACGCCCGTCCGCCGCCTCGTAGATCTTGCGGTAGAGCTGCTCCTGCTCGCGCTGGCGCGGCAGGGTCGGGCGAGACCATGAACAGGACCTCGGTGCGGAAGAGGCCGACGCCCGCCGCGCCCAATTCGCGCAGGTTCGGCATGTCCGCCAGCATCCCGGCGTTCATGGACAGCGTGATCTCGACCCGTCGCGCGTGACGGCCGGCAGGTGGCGCAGCCGCCGGTACTGCGCCTGGCGCCGCGCCCGGAAGCGCACCTTCTCGGCGAAGACGTTCTCGACGTCGGCCGAGGGGCGGATGTGGACGTCCCCGCCGTCGGCGTCGACGATGATCGCCTCGCCCGACTCCACCATGGAGGTGACGCCGGAGGCCTGGCCGATGGTTGGGATGCCGAGCGCGCGGGCGATCAGCGTGACGTGGCTGGCGGGGCTGCCTTCCTCCAGAACGAGGCCGCGGATGCGCGTGCGGTCATAGTCGAGGAGTTCGGCCGCCCCCATGGAGCGGGCGACGATGATGGCGTCGCCCGGTCACCTGCGCCAGCGACGGTCGACGAGCGGCCCATCAGCTCGCGCAGGAGGCGGTTGGCGATATCGTCGAGGTCGTGCAGCCGCTCGCGCACCAGGCGGTCGGTGGAGCGCATCAGGCGGGCGCGATTGTCGGACTGGACGCGCTCCACGGCCGCCTCGGCGGTGAGGCCGGAGCGCACGACGTCGGCCATCTTGCGCGCCCAGCCGCGGTCCTGGGCGATCATCAGGAACGCTTCGAGCACGTCGCGCGGCGCGCCGTCGGCCTGCACCTCGTCGCGCGAGAGGTGGGCGACCAGATTGCCGCGGATCTTGTCGAGCGCGGTCTCGAGGCGCGTTCAGTTCGTGCTCGACGTCGTCGGTCAGGAGGCGCGTGACGACGACGCGCGGCTCGTGCAGGACGACGCGGCCGAGGCCGACCCCCTCGCACATCGAGACGCCGGAGCACGTGCAGCTGGCGCTTGATGTCGAGCGCGGCGGTCGGCTGAGGGATCTGCTCCAGGTCGCCGGTGCCGGCGATCTCGGCGATCACCATGGCGATGGTCTGCAGCGCCTCGACTTCCTCGTTGTCGTAGCGCTTGGGCGCGCGGTTCTGCACCGTCAGCACGCCGATCATGCGGCCCGAGCGCAGCACCGGCACGCCGAGGAAGGTGTTGAAGTCCTCCTCGCCCGGTCTCCGGCAGGTAGGCGAAGGAGGGGTGGGCGCGCGGATTGGTGATGTTGAGCGGCTGCGCCGTCTTCGCCACGCGGCCGACGAGGCCTTCGCCCACGCGCAGCCCCGCCCGGTGGACCGCCGCCGCGTTGAGGCCGTGGGTGGCGTACAGCTCCAGCACGCCCGTCCGCGCGCAGCACGTAGAGCGACGAGACCTCGGCAACCATGTTGTCGGCGATGATGCGCACGATGCGGTCGAGACGGTCCTGCGCGTCCATCGGCGCAGCCATCACCGCATGCAGTTGCTTGATCAGCTGTCGCGGACCGGCGAGCGTGTCGCGCATCGAGCCTCCTCCCGTCACCCGCGCAGCATCCGCATCGGGCATGCCCGGCGCGAAGGCCGGCGCGCGTTTCTTCCGAATATGGTTCCCTCGGGGATGCCGTCCATCGGACCCCGCAGCTTCTTCTTATCCGGCGTGTGCTTCGCCAGCAATGGTTGCGTGACCGGCGCAGGCGGCTCGCCGTCAGCTTCCCGGGTTCGGACGGCGGCGGATACAACGCGGGCGCGAGGTTGCAGAGGGCGACGGTGCGTCATGCCCGGATGATTCGGCGTGTACTGGTATTATGTCTGACACCACTTCCACTTTTGTAGAAATGGAATTCACCGTGCCGAAGGTTGCTCATTCGGGGCGCAGGTTCGCCGCCGAAACTCTACAGCTTGGGCGCTCCAGATCGGAAGTTGGTCAATTCTATCTCATATCTTTGCCGGCAACCACTGTAGAACATCGATCCCGGATGGCGCTGCCGCAGGCCAAGTGCTGTTCGATCGAGACAGACGGACGCCCACGGTCGCATCGCCGCGCGGAGCGGACACCGGCGCCGGGGGACGCAGAAAACAATTTATGAGTGCACGACGGCCGGGCCGATCACATTGTGAAACGGTGCCGGCCATCGCCCGTGAGGGACGGTCAGGCGACGGCCTTGTCGAGGCCGTAGACCGAATGGAGCGTGCGGACCGCAAGCTCAGTGTACGCCGAATCGATCAGCACCGATATCTTGATCTCCGAGGTGGTGATCGCGCGGATGTTGATCGACCGCTCCGAGAGCGCCTTGAAGGCCGTCGCGGCGACGCCCGCGTGGCTGCGCATGCCGATGCCGATCACCGACACCTTCACCACGTTGCGGTCGCCGATGATCTTGCCGAAGCCGAGCGTGCCACGCTGCGCCTCGAGGACGGTCAGAGCGCGGTCGTAGTCGGCCTCGGGGATCGTGAAGGTGATGTCGGTGGCCGATCCGTCGTCGGAGATGTTCTGGACGATCATGTCGACGTTGATGCCCGCCTCGGCGAGCGGGCCGAAC
Source organism: uncultured Alphaproteobacteria bacterium (assembly GCA_963771975.1). GTDB lineage: Bacteria > Pseudomonadota > Alphaproteobacteria > Rhizobiales > Amorphaceae > Acuticoccus. The sequence continues at coordinate 277,438 of CAVYVL010000008.1, forward strand.
ACCGCGTAGGCGACGCCCGGGGAGTCCGGCACGTCGCGCAAGGTGACCTGCGCCTCGTCCTTGGCGTAGGCGATGGAGGTGACGGTTTCCTGTTCCATATCCTCGATCTCGGCAGTGATCAGCGTGCCCATAGGCGGCTCGGAAGGGTCGGCGAAGCTGGAGCATACGAGAACCGGCACCTCGTGCACCATCGCTAGTTCGACGGAGCGCACGTGGAGCACCTTCGCTCCCAGCGAGGCCATCTCCAGCATCTCTTCGTGCGACACGCGCGGCAGGCGGCGTGCGGCCTTCACGATGCGCGGGTCGGTCGTGTAGACGCCGTCGACGTCGGTGTAGATGTCGCAGCGGTCGGCCTTCAGCGCGGCGGCCATGGCGACGGCGGTGGTGTCCGACCCGCCGCGGCCCAGCGTCGTGATGCGGTTCAGCGACGAAATCCCCTGGAAGCCGGCGATCACCGCCACCTGCCCCTGCGCCAGGCGCTGGCCGAGCACGTCGGTCTCGATGGTGTCGACCCGGGCGGCGCCGTGCGAATCGTCGGTGCGGGTGCGGATCTGCCAGCCCTGCCAGGAGCGCGCGTCGATCCCCATCGACTGCAGCACGATGGCCAGCAGCCCCGAGGTGACGTTCTCGCCGGACGAGACGACGGCGTCGTACTCGCGCGCGTCGTGCAGCGGCGAGGCCTCGCGGCACAGGGCGACGAGACGGTTGGTCTCGCCCGCCATCGCCGAGACGACCACGGCCACCTCGTTGCCCGCTTTGATCTCGCGTTCGACGTGACGGGCGACGTTGCGGATGCGGTCGAGGTCGGCGACGGAGGTGCCGCCGAATTTCATGACGATGCGGGCCATCGGTTTCGTTTTTGGATGTTGCGTAACGGGTGGAGGCCGCTAGCTAGCAGGGTGAGCCACGAACAACAACGGGTAGACCATGTCCACCATCGACGCCGCCGAAGTCGACAAGTTCGACCGCCTCGCCGCCGAGTGGTGGAATCCGAACGGCAAGTTCAAGCCGCTGCACAAGTTCAACCCGGTGCGGCTGACCTATCTGCGCCAGACGCTGTGCCGCCATTTCGACCGTGATCGGAAGCTGGAGACCCCGCTGACGGGCCTGCGCATTGTCGACATCGGCTGCGGCGGCGGCCTCCTGTCGGAGCCGCTGGCGCGCATGGGCGCGACCGTCGTCGGCATCGACGCGGCGACGACGAACATCGAGGTCGCGAAGCGCCACGCCGAGCAGTCCGGCGCAACGGTCGACTACCGCGCCACCACCGCGGAGGCGATGGTCGAGGCGGGCGAGACGTTCGACGCGGTGCTGGCGATGGAGATCGTCGAGCACGTGGCCGACGTGGAGGGGTTCGTGGCGGCGTGCGCGGCGATGGTGCGGCCGGGCGGCCTCACCGTGTTCGCGACCATCAACCGGACGATGAAGGCCTTTGCGCTCGCCATCGTCGGCGCCGAGTACGTGCTGCGCTGGCTGCCGCGCGGCACGCATCGGTTCGAGAAGCTGGTGCGCCCGGTGGAGCTTGAGCGCGCTTTCGAGGCGAACGGCCTGTCGCCGCGCGCCCCCGTCGGCGTGATGTTCAATCCGGTCCGCGACGAGTGGACCTTGGGGCAGGACACGGCCGTCAACTACATGGTGCTCGCCGTCCGGTCGGGCACCTCCAAGGCGTAAGGGGATCCGGCGCGGCCTCGACGCCGCGCCGCTCGTCGACCCCGATCAGGCGACGGCGCGTTCGGCGAGGAAGCCGCCCATGCGCTCCATCGCCTCCATGATGCGCTCCTTCGAGGCCGCGTAGGAGACGCGCACGTACCCCTCGCCCAGAATGCCGAAGTCCGGACCGCCGATGAGCGCGACGCCTGTCTCGCTCAGCAGTGCGTCGGCCAGCGGCTTGGCCTTCCACCCCGTCGCCTTGATGTTGGGGAAGGCATAGAACGCGCCCTTCGGCGTCGCGCAGGTGACGCCCGGCAGGTCGTTGAGGGCCGCGACCACCGCCTTGCGGCGATCGTCGAACGCGGCGACCATCCGTGTCACCTCGTCCTGCGGTCCGGTGAGCGCCGCGATGCCTGCGAACTGCGACGGCGCGTTGACGCACGACCAAGCGTTCACCGCCAGCTTGCGCACCTTGTCGTAGAGGGGGCGCGGCCACAGCGACCAGCCGAGCCGCCAGCCGGTCATCGCGTAGGTCTTTGAAAAACCGTCGAGCAGGATCAGCCGGTCGCGCAGCTCCGGGAACGAGCCGAGCGACACGTGCGGCAGCCCGTCGTAGGTCATGCGCGAGTAGATCTCGTCCGACATGACCGCGACGTCGGGGTGGCGGCCGAGGATCTCCACCAGGCGCTTGACGTCCTCGGGCGGCGTCACGCCGCCAGTCGGGTTGGCGGGCGAGTTGATGATGACCAGGCGCGTCTTGTCGGTGATCAACGCCTCGACATCGTCCGGCGAGAACGCGAACCCGTTCTCCTCCTTGATGGGGAGGGGCACCGGGGTGGCGCCGGTGTACTCGATCATCGACCGGTAGATGGGGAAGCCGGGGTCCGGGTAAATGATCTCCGCGCCCGGCTCGCCGAAGAGCAGGATCGCGAGGTACATCGTTACCTTGCCGCCCGGCACGACCAGGATGTCCTCGGCGCTGGTCTCGACGCCGGTGCGGGTGGTCATGTCGGCGGCGATCGCCTCGCGCAGCGGCGGGATGCCGGTGGCCGGCGTATAGCCATGGTGGCCGTCCCGCAGCGCCTTCACCGCCGCTTCGACGATGTGCTCCGGCGTCGGGAAGTCCGGCTGGCCGATGCCGAGGTTGATGATGTCGCGCCCCTGGGCGGCGAGGGCGTTGGCTCTGGCGAGGACCGCGAACGCGTTCTCCTCACCGATCCGGTCGAAGCCGGGTGTCGTGGTCAGCATGGGTCTCTCCTCCGGCCGCCTTCTTACTGCCATGCTCGCCCGGCGTCACCCGATCCGGTACGCCGCGGCGGCGCTCAGTGCACCACCGGGTCGCGCTGGGCGATCACCTGGCCGCGCACCCGCTCGCGGTGGAGGATGTAGAGGCCCGCGCCGGCGATGATCAAGGTGCCGACGAAGGTCCAGATGTCGGGGATCTGGTGGAAGATCACCCAGCCGAAGAGGATCATCCACAGCATCTGCGCGTAGATGAAGGGCGCCAGCGTCGACGCGCTGGAGTAGCTGTGCGCCACGGTGAGGGCGTAGTGCCCGGTTCCGCCGAAGAGGCCCATCAAGACGACGAGAAGCCATTGCCAGCCGTCGAGCGCCATGACCGCATGCGGCGCCACCGGGGACGAGAACGGCGACGCCGACGATCGCCGAAAGCATCAGCAGGCTGACGGAATTCTCCGTGCGGTGCATGCGGCGCGTCAGCACCGTGTAGAACGAGAAGTTGACCATGCCGCAGATCGACAGGATCGCCGCCCAGTGCATGGCCCCCGTCCCCGGCCGCAGCACCACCATGACGCCGACGAAGCCGACGCAGACCGCCGCCCAGCGCCGGATGCCGACCTTCTCGCCCAGCATCGGGCCGGCCAGCGCCGTCACCAGCAGCGGCGCCGAGAACATGATCGCGCTGGTCTCCGCGAGCTGCAGGTAGCGCAGGGCCCAGAAATTGAAGAAGGTCGACGCGAGGAGCGTCAACCCGCGCAGGATCTGCATCACCGGGTGCTTCGTCTTCAGCACCGAGAAGTCGCGCCAGATGCGCAGGAAGATCGACAGCAGGATGACGTGGGCGGCGTAGCGCAGCCACACGATGTCGAGCGACTCCATCGACTGGCCGAGCCACTTGGCGGTGGTGTCGAGACAGGCGAACATCGACACCGCGTAGATCATCAGGATGATGCCGCGGATGTTGGCGCCTGCTTCGGTCGAGGCTGGAGGAAGTGGCACCTACTCGGCCGCCTCCTCGACGTCGAGCGGGTCGTCGAGTTCGGCGGGCGTCTCGACCCCGTGGGCCGAGAGCAGGTTCTTCTCCATCTTCTTCAGGAGCCGGCGGATGCGCTTGCGGTCCTTGTCGTCGAAGCCGGCGAGGGCCTCTTTCTCGATCCGCTTGTACATCTTGTCGATATCGCCGATCAGCGCTCGGCCCGTCTCGGTGAGCGACACGCGGGCGAGGCGGCCGTCCACCTCCGACGTCTGCCGCAGCACGAAGCCGTTGGCGGCGAGGCGCGTCACCATCTTCGTCACCGTCGGGGGCTGCACGCCGAGCTCGGCGGCGAGCGCGGACATGGTCTTGCCGTTGCCGTCGGCGAGCGCCTTCAGGACGTTCTCCTGCCCCGGATAGAGCTTGTGGGCCGACAGGTGCGCTCCGGCTCGGGCCCGATGCGCCTTGGCCGCGCGCCCCAGGCGATGCGTCGCGGATTTTGAATGATCGAACGGCATGCTTGCCCTCTCGACGCGCGGTCTCTACCGGAGGGCGGCAGTTCGTGCATCCCTGAAGGCATACGACCCCTGGGACGCAACTTCAAGAGACGGTGCGGCAGCACGCAATTCCTCGGGCGGCGCGTGAGCGCTCCGGACCAAGGGCCCGTCAGTAGCTGGCGATCAGCTGTTGTGCGCGCGCGATGAAGGCTGCGCGCTTGGCCGCGTCGGCGGTGTCGATCCGGTAGAGCACGAGGTAGTCGGTGCGGCAGCGCCGGGCGCAAAGGGCGCGCACGCCGCGCAGGATCGTGCGCCGCCCCGGCTCGCCGATGAACTTGGAGTGCAGCAGCGGCGCCCCCGCCGTGGTGATGATCGACACGCGGCGGATGTTCTTCAGGCCGCCGCGCATCGGCTCGGTGGCCGTCGGCAGCGCGAAGGTGGCGTGCGGGACGAGCACCCGGTCGAGCCAGCCCTTCAGCATCGCCGGCAGGCCGAACCACCAGGTCGGATAGTGGAACAGCACCGCCTCGCACCATCGCAGGTTCGCGAGGTGCTCGGCGACGGGGATCTCGTTGTCGCCGGGCGTGTGGTAGCCGCGCCGCTCGTCGCGATCCATCACCGGGTCGAACCCCTCCGCGTAGAGGTCGGTGTGCGCGCACCTCGTGGCCCGCCTGCCGCAGCGCGTCGAGGCTGGTCGCGGCGAGGTGATGGGTGAAGCTCTCCGGGTCGGGATGGCAGACGACGACGAGGACGCGCATCAGGTGGCAAGGCTCGGGAACAGGTAGGGCCGGCCGTAGTCGAAGCCCGGGTCGTCCCAGGCGATCATCTTGCCGGGGTTGAGGAGGCCCTTCGGGTCCGGAGCGCTTCTTGAAGGAGAGCTGGAGCGCGTCGGTCTGCTTCATCCCGCCCTCCTCCAGCGTGTAGCGGTGCGGGTTGAAGATCGGGCAGCCGTTGTCCTCGTGCAGCGCGACGATCTCGTCGAGCCGTGCCTCGCTGGTGTAGCGGACGAGGGGCAGGCCGAAGCAGCCGACCGCACCGTCGAAGCGGACGAACTCCAGGTGCGTCGGCGCCTCGTCGCCCAGAAGCTCGGCCATCTTCAGGACTTTGCCCGCAATGTCCGGCTGCGGGTAGAGCACCTGCAGGTAGGTGATCGACGGGTCGACCCGCAGCGCGCGCAAGGTGGTGTGGTTCCAGGACAGCTCGAACGCTGGCGGCAGGCGATGCCGCTCCTCGTCCGCCGAGCTGGTCCGAGCGCAGGACCAGCGCGCCCGCCTGCGCGCGCCGCGAGCGCTGCGGCGTCCCCCACCGCGAACGCCGCCGCGATCAGGACGACGAACGCCTCGCCATCGGCGAGGTACGGCTTGTGGCGCTTCAGGTACGGCGTCACCGCCGCGTCCATCACGGCGACGTTCTTCAGGAGCAGGCCGTCGGCGGCGGCGAGCGTCTCGCCATGGCGCACCGCGGCCTCCAGGGTGGGGAAGGAGACGATGACGTCCACCCAGTCCACCGCCGGGGCGAGCGGCATCTCCACCTCGGTGATGATCCCGGTGGTGCCGTAGGCGTGGCTGACGCGGTTGATGTTGGACGCGGTGAGGTCGAGCACCGTGGGGATGGAGCCGTCCATCGCCGCCATCCGCACGCGCGATGATGTTGCCGATGTCCCGCAGCCCGCCCCAGCGGATCGAGCCGACCCCGCCCGAGCCGCCGCCGATGAAGCCGCCGATCGACGCGGTGTGGTAGGTGGAGGGGGACAGCCGCAGCTCCTGGCCCGTCGGCCGGGTGGCCTTGTCGATGTCGGCAAGGATGGCGCCGGGCTCGGCGACGACGGTGCCGGCTTTGACCTCCAGCACGCGGTCCATCGCCGGAAAGGTCGAGGACGAGGCCGCCGGCGAGCGGCATGGCCTGCCCGTAGTTGCCGGTGCCCGAGCCGCGCACCGTCAGCGGCACGTCGTTGCCGGAAGCACGCGCCCATCACGAGGAGCAGCTCGTCCTCGTTGCGCGGGCGGGCGACGATGTCGGCCGTGACCGCCTCGAGCTGGCGCTTCAGGACCGGCGAGTACCAGTAGAAGTCACGGCTTTTCTGCTGGACGAGCTGCGGGTTCTCTTCGATCGCCACGCCGGCGATGTCGAGTTTCAGCGCCGCGAGGTCCATCACCCATCCAATTCACGGTCGTCCGGCAGTTCGCGGTAGTCGGGCCGGGGCGGGTCGACGACGACACCGCCTCGGATCACGGTACGGTCGATCTGCGGCCGCGCAAGAAGCTCGTTCCATGTTCGCGCCCGGAACACGACGAGATCGGCGATGGCGCCGGGGGCGACCTTGTCGCGGTCGGGCAGGCCCATGATCGCCGCCGGCGTGGCGCTGAACGCGCGGGGCCACGCGCCGACCGGGTGGTCGAGGTGCAGGATCCGCGTCGCCTCGCGCCACACCTCGACCATGTCGAGGTCGCCGTAGGCGTAGAACGGATCGCGCGTGTTGTCCGACGCGATGGCGACCGGGATGCCGCGGGCCGCCATCTCGTGAACCAGGGTGCCGCCGCGGATGCGCGGGGTGCGGCCGGCCTGGCGGTCCTGGAGGTAGAGGTTGCACATCGGCAGCGAAACGATGGCGAGCCCCGCCGCGGCGACGGCATCGAGCGTGCGGTCGGCTTCGCTGTCGCCCATCGTCATCAAGCTGCAGCAGTGGCCGCAGGTGATGGTGCCGGAGAAGCCGATCCGCCGCGCCTCGGCCGCCACCAGCGCCAGATCGTTGCGCCCCGGATCGAGTCCTTCGTCGACATGGAGGTCGACGTCGAGCCCGCGCGCCTCGGCCTCCTCGAGGAGCGCCCGCAGCTTCGCCTCGCGCCCCGCCACCGGGTACATCACCGCGCCGACGATGCCGCCGTGTTCGGTCACGTGATCGAAGTGGGCGCCGAGATCGTCCGGCAGTGGTCGATGGTGCTGAGGCTGGCGCCCTGCAACGCGATGCGGCCGGCCCACGCTTCGCGCTTCTCCGCGAACACCGGCCAGGAGATCCGGTCCTGTGGCGGCGCGGAATCGATGTGCGTGCGGATCGCGGCGGTGCCGTGGGCGTAGGCGACGCGCAGCGAGAACTCCATCCGCCCGGCGACGTCCTCGGCGCTCCAGTGCGCTGCGAGGTCGCGTGCCGTCGCCTCCAGCGCGCTGGCGAAGGTGCCGTCCGGATTGGGCGTGCGCGGCCAGATGTGCCCCTTGTCGAGATGGGTGTGCATGTCGACGAAGGCCGGGACGACGATGCCACCGTCGCAGTCGCGCGCGCCGATGACGCTGCCGGAGGCCGGCTCCACCGCCGCGATGCGCGCCCCGTCGAGCGTGATGTCGACCAGCGCCAGATCGTCGCCCGGCGCAGTCCTGAAGTGCGGCGGGCAGCGCAGCGTTCGCAAGTCTCACCGCCGGTCCTCCATCGCGCTCTCGTGCCAGCGCCCCAGGATGAGGTTCGAGACGATGCTCAGGATGACGTAGATCGCGACGCCGGTCAGCCGAGATCAATCCGAGCGCCGCGAAGAGACGCGGGATCTTGAGCTGGTAGCCGGCCTCGATGATGCGCGTCGCGAGCCCCGAGCCGAAGCCGGACGTGCCGGCGACGAACTCCGCCACCACCGCGCCGACGAGCGCGAGCCCGCCGGAGATGCGCAGGCCGCCGAGGAAGTAGGGGAGGGCGGCCGGAAGGAGAGGTGGCGCAGCGTCTGCCAGCGCGAGGCGCCGTAGAGGCGGTAGAGGTCGCTGAGGTTCCGGTCCGCCGACATCAGCCCCAGCGTGGTGTTCGACAGGATCGGGAAGAAGGCGATGATCCAGGCGCACAGCAGGATCTTGGCGAGCAGATTGTCGATGTAGATGTTGATCAGCGGGAAGACCGCCACGATCGGCGTCACCTGCACCACCACGGCGATCGGAAAGATCGAGTACTCGATGATGCGCGACTGCGTCAGGACGATCGCCAGCAGCACGCCGCCGATGACGGCGAGCACCAGGGCCGCCAACGTCACCGCCAGCGTGGTGCCGAGTGAGGGCAGGAGCAGGCCCCGCTCTTCGATCAGCGTCTCCACGACGAGCCCGGGCGAGGGCAGGATGTAGGGCGGGATCTCGTTGGCCCGTACCGTCGCAGTCCCAGAGCGTAGATCACGCCCGCCAGGACGAGGAGCGGGAGAGCCGTGCGCAACGCCCGGTCGAGGGTCCGGCGACGCGAGCCGCTGAGCAGTCCCTCGGCCTCTCCAGACATGTGGCTGGCGGGGGGAGCGTCGCTCATGCTCCACCCATGGCGTCCGAAAGTGCCTCGGACGTGGTGCGGGCGTAGTCCGCGTAACGCGTGGTCATGCGGAAATCCGGATGCCGGGGGGACGGCTCGTCTATGGCGATCTCTTGCGCGACGCGGCCCGGACGCGCGGTCATCACCGCGATGCGCGTCGAGAGGTACACCGATTCGAAGACCGAGTGCGTGACGAAGAGGACCGTCCAGCCGCGCTCTTTCCACAGGCGCAGGAGGTCATCGTTGAGCTTGAAACGGGTGATCTCGTCCAGCGCGGCGAACGGTTCGTCCATGAGGAGGACGCTGGGGTCAGTCGCCAGCGCCCGGGCAATGGAGACGCGCATCTTCATGCCGCCCGACAGCTCGCGCGGGTAGGCGCGGCGGAAGTCGGTGAGGCCGACGCTCTCCAGCGCCTCGTCGATGCGCGGCTCGGCCTCCTTCGCGGAGATGCCCTTCAGGCGCAGCGGCAGCCACACGTTCTCGAACACGCGCGCCCACGGCATCAATGTCGGCTCCTGGAAGACGAAGCCGACATCGCGCTGGGCGGCGCCCTGCCCAGGTGATGGTCCCGCCGGTGGGCCGGTCGAGCCCGGCGACGAGGCGCAGGATCGTCGACTTGCCGCAGCCGGAGGGGCCGAGCAGGCTGAGGAACTCGCCCCGCGCGACGTCGAGGTCGACGGCCGCCAGCGCCCGCGTCCCGTTCTCGAACTGCTTCGAGACGCCGGACAGCGAGACGATGGGGGCGCCCGCGATCGCCAGCGGGCGCGGCTGGGTCGGCGAGGGTACTTACTGGGTCAGCTCCGCTTTGAGGTCCAGACCGACGCCATGGTTCACGAAGTCGAGCGTGTAGATGTCGCTGACGTCGATCCCGTCCGGGGCGACGCCCGCGGCGAGCATCTTCTCGTAGAAACTCTGGATGCGGTCGGCGGTCATCGCGCCGATTCCCATTTCCAGCGAGTTCGCCCGAATCGACGATGCCGTACTCCTTCATTTTCTCGATCGAGAAATCGAGCTGGTCCTGCGTCATGTCGGCGTTCGCTTCCAGGATCTTGGCGTTGCCGGCCGACGGGTCGCCGTAGAGGTAGTTCGTCCAGCCGAGCGCGGAGCCGTCGACGAAGCATTTCACCGCGTCCGGGTTCTCCTCGATGAAATCGGCCATCGCCTCGACGGTGGTGGCGTAGGTGTCGAACCCGTAGTCGGCGAGGAGGAAGATCGTCGGGACGAACCCGCCGGCCTGCTCGATGGCGTAGGGCTCTGACGTCACGTAGCCCTGCTGCCCGCTCTTCTTGTCGGCGAGGAACGGGGCAGAGTTGAACGTGTAGGGCTCGCGCTGCTCGGCGGTGAAACCGTAGGCGTCGATCATCCACTGGTAGTACGACTGGTAGCCGTTCTCGCCGATGAAGAGTGTCGGTGCCGTGGTGAGGCTCTCCCAGGTGTCGAAGCCCGCGCCGGGGTGGGTCATGATCACCTGCGGCTCCTTCTGGAAGTGCGCCGCGACGACTTTCAGCGGGATCTGCTCTTCGGCCGCGTTGAACGCCTGGAGAAGATTCCCGCCCATGTGAAACTGGATCCGGCCCGCCAGCAGCAGCGCACGGTTGTTCACCTGCGGGCCGCCGGGGGCGATGGTGACGTCGAGGCCGCAGTCCTCGTAGGTGCCGTCGGCGAGCGCCTGGTAGTAGCCGCCGTGTTCGGCCTGCGGCAGCCAGTTGGTGCCGAAGGTGACAGAGGTCAGGTCCTGCGCCGCCGCCGGCAGCGCAAAGATCACAGACGCCAAGGTCAGAATGGTCCGTGTCATCGTCTCTCCCCGAGCCGCAGGCGGCTCCATTGGCTGGCGGAACGGGCCGCCGGCTCCCATGGCGCGTGGAGCGGTGGCCGGATCCAGTTGTTTCACGATCGGAACGCGGTACCATCGGCTCGCATCGCGGAAGGGATAGCATCCATCACCGATCGCGCAACGACCCGATTGCGCGTGCAACGTTCGTGCCGGGGACGACGGCAGCGCGCCCGTGCTAGGGTGCCCGGATGAAGCGCCATACGCCCGCCACGATCCGCCGCCCCTTCGCCAACTATCCCCATGCGGTGGAGGTCCCGCCAGGGATGCGCCTGCTGGTGCTGTCCGGCCAACTCGGGATCGCACCGGACGAGACGGTGCCGGCGGGCGCCGAGGCGCAGGCCGAGCGCTGCTTTTCCAACATCGCCGCCATCCTCGCCGAGGCGGGGGCGAACCCGGCGGACGTCGTCAAGCTGAACGCCTACGTGACCGGACGCGAGCATCTCCCCGGCTACATGGCCGCGCGTGACCGCTTCGTCGCCGATCCGGCGCCGGCGTCGACCTTGATGATCGTTTCGGGATTCTCGCGCGAGGAGTTTCTCGTCGAGGTGGAGGCGCTCGCCGCCGTCCCCGGCTGAGCCAAGCCCCCGGTTGCCGCGGCGCCGGAGGCCCTCTATGGCGATGCCTCCGATGGAGACGCCCCGATGACCTCGCCGCGCCCGCACTGGGCGGACATGACCGCCTTCGACATCCCCGACCGTCCGGACGAGTGGGTCGCCGTCGTGCCCACCGCGGCGATCGAGCAGCACGGCCCGCATCTGCCGCTCGGCACCGATTCCATCATTGCCGAGGGCATGGTGAACACCGTGCTGCAGCGCCTGCCGGGGGATCTCCCCGCCACGTTCCTGCCGGTGCAGACGGTCGGCAAATCCAACGAGCACATCGACTTTCGCGGCACCATCACCCTCACCTGGGAGACCGCGATCAAGGCGTGGATCGAGATCGGCGAGTCCATCGCCAGAGCCGGGGTGCGGCGGATCGTCTTCGCCAACTCGCACGGCGGCAACATCGCCCTGCTCGACGTCGTCACCCGCGAGCTGCGCGTCCGGTTCGAGATGCTGGCCGTGCACGCCAACTGGATGCGCTTCGGCGACGCGGATCTGATCGACGAGGCCGAGCGGGCCATCGGCATCCATGGCGGCACCCTGGAGACGGCGCTGATCCGCCACTTCCGGCCCGAGCTGGTGCGCGAGGACGCTGCCCGCGCATTCCCCAGCGCTCAGTCGCGCTTTACCGCTGAGTTCCGCCAGCTCGTGGCGCACGGTCGCCAACCCTTCGCGTGGAAGGCGCAGGACCTGTCGCCGGACGGGGTCGTCGGTGATGCCAGCGTAGGCAATGCCGACCTCGGCCGCCGCCTCGCCGAGCACCAGGCCGACGCGTTCATCGATCTGCTGCGCGATGTCGCATGCGCCGATCTCGCGGTTCTCCTGGGGCATCGCAGCCGCTGAACACCGGGGCGCTCGCCCCGCTGCATAGATTTCGCACCTGCATAAGAGAATGGCTAGACGGCTCGCGCGTGACGCGACTAGTCTTGCCGTCGAAATTCCGCGTCGACGGAAATTGAAATTATGAGGGGCATGCCATGAGACGTATTCTGCTCGGTGCCGTGGCCGCGGCTGCGCTGTCCAGCGCAGCGTTCGCGCAGGACGGGCCGACCTTCACCTTCGCCTTCCAGGGCGAATTGAAGTCGCTCGATCAGTACACGCTGAATGAGACCTTTTCGCTGGGCACGCTCGGCAACGTCTACGAAGGACTGACCCGCCGCGACGCCGACCTCAACATCATCCCCGGCCTCGCCGAGAGCTGGGAGATCGTCGACGACACCACCTGGCGCTTCCACCTGCGCGAGGGCGTGACGTTCCACAACGGCAACCCCTTCACCGCCGAGGACGTGGTCTTCTCCGCCAACCGCGTCCGGTCCGAGGGATCGGACCTCAAGACCCGCATCCCCGCCGACGCCGAGTTCGTGGTGGTCGACGACCATACCGTCGACGTGAAGCTCTCCCAGCCCAACCCGATCCTGCACTACGAGTGGGACACCTGGGGCATCATGGACAAGGAGTGGGCCGAGGAGAACAACGCCGTCGCCGTCACCTCCGCCACGTCCGCGGGCGCGGACAACCAGAACTACGCCGCCCTCAACGCCAACGGCACCGGCCCGTTCAAGATCGCCAGCCACGAGGCGGGTGTGAAGACCGTCTTCGAGGCCAACGAGGACTGGTGGAACTGGGACGAGCGCGATTTCAACATCTCGGGCGCCGAGTTCACGCCGATCGGCCAGGATGCGACGCGCGTCAACGCGCTGCTGTCCGGCCAGATCGACATGGCGTACCCGATCCCGGTGCAGGACATACCGCGGGTGGATGCCAACCCCGGCACCGAGGTGATGACCGGGCCGGAGCTGCGCACGATCTTCCTCGGCTTCGACCAGATGAGCGACGAGCTCGCCGCCTCCTCCGTGGAGGGTGAGAACCCGTTCAAGGACAAGCGCGTCCGCCAGGCCTTCTACCAGGCGATCGACATCGAGGCGATCAAGCAGAAGATCATGCGCGACCTGTCGACCCCGTCGGCGCTCATGATCTCGCCGCAGCTCTACTCCCGCTCCGACGAGTTCGAGCGCTATCCCTATGACCCCGAAGCCGCCAAGGCGCTCCTCGAGGAGGCCGGCTACGGCGACGGCTTCTCGGTCATGATGGACTGCCCGAACGACCGCTACGTCAACGACGAGCAGATCTGTCAGGCGATCTCGTCGATGCTGGCGCGGATCGGCATCAAGATCGACCCGAACTTCCAGCCCAAGACGCAGTACTTCGCCAAGGTGCTCGCCTCGAACGGCTTCGACACCTCGTTCTACCTGCTCGGCTGGACCCCCGGCTCGTTCGACAGCTGGAACGTCATCCATAACCTGAACGCCTGCCGCAACGCGGACGGCACCGAGGGCGGCCCGTTCAACCTCGGCGGCTACTGCAACGAGGAGCTGGACGCGCTCGGCGATCAGATCCTGGTGGAGAACGACCCGGAGACGCGCGACGAGCTGATCCACAAGGCGTTCACGATCATCCACGACGACGTGGCGCACATTCCGCTGCATCAGCAGGGTCTCGCCTGGGGCAAGTCGACCGATATCGACCTCCAGCAGCGCGCCGACAACACGCTGATGCTCTACCACGTCCAGAAGAACTAACCTGACGGGGCGGCTCCGGCCGCCCCGCTTGATCGGGCCGCGTCGTGATCGCCTTCATCATCCGCCGTATCGTACAGGCCGTCGTCGTCATGGCGGTCGTTGCGCTCATCGCCTTCAGCCTGTTCCGCTTCGTCGGTGACCCGGTCAACCAGATGGTCGGCATCGAGACGACGCCGGCCGAGCGTGCGGCGCTGCGCGAGCGGCTCGGCCTCAACGATCCGGTGCCGGTCCAGTTCTGGCGGTTCATCTCCAAGGCCGCGCAGGGTGACTTCGGCATCTCCTACCAGTTCAAGCAGCCGGTCGCGGATCTGTTGAAAGCGCGCGCCCCGGCGACCTTGGAGCTGTCGATCGTCTCGGCGATCTTCGCGCTCGTGGTGGGGATCCCGATGGGCGTCTACACCGGGCTCAAGCGACATGCGGCGCTCTCCAAGGTCTTCCTCACGGTGTCCCTGGTGGGCATCTCGCTGCCGCCGTTCCTCATCGGTATCCTGCTCATCTACATCTTCTCGGTGAGCCTCCACTGGCTGCCCTCGTTCGGCCGCGGCGAGGTGGTCAACCTCGGCTTCTGGACTACGGGGCTGCTGACCGCGAGCGGCCTCAAGGCACTGATCCTGCCCGCCATCACACTGGGCCTCTTCCAGATGACCTTGATCATGCGTCTCGTGCGCTCGGAGATGCTGGAGGTGATGCGCGCCGACTATATCCGCTTCGCCCGGGCACGCGGACTGACGCGGCGGACCATCAACTTCGGCCACGCGCTCAAGAACACGCTGGTGCCGGTCATCACCATCACCGGCCTTCAGCTCGGCTCGGTGATCGCCTTCGCCATCATCACCGAGACCGTCTTCCAGTGGCCGGGCATGGGGCTCCTCTTCCTGCAGGCGGTGCAGAACGTCGATATCCCCATCATGGCCGCCTACCTGCTCCTGATCGCGGCGCTGTTCGTGACCATCAACCTCGTCGTCGACCTCCTCTACGTGGCGGTGGACCCGCGCATCCGCCTTTCGGGACGCGCGGCATGAGCGTGGACACCGAACCCGCACCGGTCGACGGCGGCGGCCCGCACCACAACCGCGGCCGATCATGGCACGGCCCAAGGGCTTCGTCGGCCGTGCGCTCGATTCGGACCTGTGGCACTCGTTCAAGAAGTCGCCCGTGACGATGCTGGCGGCGATCGTGACCGTCGCGATCTTCGGCTCGGCGCTCGCCGCGCCATGGATCGCGCCGCACAACCCGTTCGACCTCGCCTCGCTGTCGCTGCTGGACAGCCTCACGCCGCCGGTCTGGCTGAACGGCGGCAATCCGGACTACCTCCTCGGTACCGACGACCAGGGCCGCGACATGCTCTCGGCGGTGCTTTACGGGACGCGCATCTCGCTCGCGGTGGGCTTCGCGTCGGTGGCGTTCGCGGCGGTGCTCGGAATCTCGCTGGGGCTGCTCGCGGGCTATGTCGGCGGGGCGGTGGACACCATCATCATGCGCGTCGCCGACGTGCAGCTCACCTTCCCGGCGATCCTCATCGCGCTGCTGATCGACGGCACCGCGCGTGGCCTCTTCCCTGACCTCAGCCGCGAGGATTCGGCGTTCTACGTTCTCACGCTCTCCATCGGCCTCTCCTTCTGGGTGCAGTACGCGCGCACGGTGCGCGGTTCGACGCTGGTCGAGGCCAACAAGGAGTACGTGATGGCGGCGCGGCTGATCGGGCTGTCGAAGTTCGTCATCATGCTGCGCCATGTGCTGCCGAACGTGCTCGGGCCGGTGCTCGTCATCGCCACCATCAATCTGGCGCTCGCCATCATCCTGGAGGCCACGCTCTCGTTCCTCGGCGTCGGCGTGCCGCCGACCGAGCCGTCGCTCGGCACACTCATCCGGGTCGGGCAGGACTTCCTGTTCTCCGGCGAGTGGTGGATCACGATGTTCCCTGGTGCGATGCTGGCGATCCTGGTGCTGGCCGTGAACCTCCTCGGCGACTGGCTGCGCGATGCGCTGAATCCGCGGCTGCGTTGACGATGCGACACGCCGCGACGTCCACTTTTTCGCGAAAGGAGCACCCATGACGGTTCGGCTGCTCGATGGCGGCATGGGGCAGGAGCTGCGCCGGCGCTCCGCTGGCCCGACCGACGGCCTCATCTTCTCCTCGCGCGTGCTGCTCGACGCGCCGGACGCCGTGCAGTCGGTGCATGAGGACTTCCTGCGCGCAGGCGCGGACGTGATCACGGCCCACACCTACGTCACCAACCGCTGGCGGTTGCGCCAGGAGCGGCTCGACGACCACTGGGCCGCGATGAACCTCGCCGCGTGCGACGTCGCCGAAGCGGCGCGCGAGGCCGTCAATCCCGGCGCGCTGATCGCCGGCTCCGTGCCGCCGCTGCGCCAGTCCTACCAAGCCGACTTCGTCCCCACCGCGACGCTCGACGCCGAGTATGCCGAGCATGTGCTGATGCTGGCGCCTCGGGTCGACTTCTTCCTGTGCGAGACGCTGTCGACCTCGGCCGAGGCGATCGCCGCCGCCCGCGCCGTCGCGACCACCGACCGGCGTGCCTGGATCTCCTTCACCATCCTGGAGGAGGGGCCGCCGCGGCTGAGAAGCGGCGAGCCGCTGGCGGCCGCGCTGGCGTCGATCTCCAGCGCCGGCCCGCTGCCGATCGACGCGATCCTTCTCAACTGCAGCTCGCCGGAGGCCGTCGGCCGCGCGGTGGCGGAACTCGGTGCGCTCGGCCTGCCGATCCCCTACGGCGGTTACGCCAACGGCTTCGGCCCGATCCCGGAGCGGCTTCGGCCTCAGCGCCGGCGTCGGCGACCTTGCCGAGCGCAACGACCTCGACCCCGATACCTATGCCCGCCATGTCGCCCGCTGGATCGCCAACGGCGCCACGATCGTCGGCGGCTGCTGCCAGATCGGTCCCGCCCATATCGCCCGCCTGAGGGAGCTGATCGACCAACAATGAGCGCCCCCGAGTCCAGCCTCGCGCCCGATCCGGCCGGCGCGCCCAACACGAGCGGCACGACCGGTGCGCCGGAGCCGAAGCGCGCCGGTGAGCCCGTCCTCTCCGTGCGCCGCCTCAAGGTGGAGTTTCCGACCCGCCACGGCATCCTGCGGGCCATCGACGATGTCTCGTTCGACATCGCGCCCGGCGAGGTCCTGGGCGTCGTCGGCGAATCGGGCGCCGGGAAGTCGCTGACGGGGGCGGCGATCATCGGCCTGCTCGATCCGCCGGGGCGCATCGCGGACGGGCAGATCCACCTGGAAGGCCAGCGGATCGACCATCTGCCGCCCGACGAGATGCGCCGGATCCGCGGCCGGCGCATCGGCATGGTGTTCCAGGACCCGCTGACGAGCCTCAACCCGCTCTACACCGTCGGCCGGCAGCTGACGCAGACGATCCGCACCCACCTCGGCCTCGGCCAGCGCGCCGCCCGCAAGCGCGCGATCGCGCTGCTGGACGAGGTCGGCATCCCCGCCGCCAAGAACCGCATCGACGCCTATCCGCATCAGTTCTCCGGCGGCATGCGCCAGCGCGTCGTCATCGCCCTGGCGCTGGCGGCCGATCCTGTCATGGTCATCGCCGACGAGCCGACCACCGCGCTCGACGTGTCGGTGCAGGCGCAGATCATCGGCGTGCTGAAGCGCATGTGCCGCGAGCACGGCGCCTCGGTCATGCTGATCACCCACGACATGGGCGTCATCGCCGAGACCGCCGATCGCGTGTGCGTGCTCTACTCGGGACGGGTCGCCGAGATCGGCCCGGTGCGCGACGTGGTCTCGTCGCCCAAGCACCCCTACACCGTCGGCCTCATGGGCTCGATCCCCAAGCTCGACCACGCCGACGCGCGGCTGAAGCAGATCCCCGGCTCGATGCCCCGGCTCGATGCGATCCCGCCGGGCTGCGCCTTCAACCCGCGGTGCTCGGAGGCCTTCGCGCGCTGCGTGCTGACGCGTCCGAACACGATGCCGGTCGACTACTCGCGGGTCGCATGCTGGCTGCATGCGCCCGATGCCGAGACCCACGCCGCCGCGAAGGAGCCGGCATGAGCGAGGTCGCCACGCCCGCGGCCCCGAAGGCCGAGACCCGGCGCGACGATGTCGTCGTCAAGGTCGACCACCTGTCGAAGACGTTCGACGTGTCGGCGCCCTGGCTCGACCGGATGGTCAACTTCGAGAAGAAGCAGCTTCTCAAGGCGGTGTCCGACGTGTCGTTCGAGATCCGTCACGGCGAGACGTTCGCGCTCGTCGGCGAGTTCGGGTTCGGGCAAATCCACCATCGCCAAGATCGTCGTCGGCCTGCTGTCGGCGAGCGCGGGGGAGGTGGTCGTCGAGGGCGTGTCGGTGGGGCGCGATTCGGCGGCGCTGCGTCAGCTCCGGCGGCGTATGCAGATGATTTTCCAGGACCCCTACGCCAGCCTCAACCCGCGCATGCGTGTGGACAAGATCATCGCCGAGCCGATCCGGGCCTTCGGCCGCGCCAAGGGGCGTGACGTCAAGGAGATGGTGTCGGACATCCTCTCCGGCGTCGGCCTCGACCCGCGCGACGGGCAGAAGTTCCCGCACGAATTCTCCGGCGGGCAGCGCCAGCGCATCTGCATCGCGCGGGCGATGGCCTCCAGCCCCACCTTCCTGGTGTGCGACGAGCCGACCTCGGCGCTCGACGTCTCGGTGCAGGCGCAGATCCTCAACCTGATGCGCGACCTGCAGGACGCCGAGGAACTCACCTACCTCTTCATCAGCCACGATCTCGCCGTGGTGCGCCACATGGCGACGCGCATCGGCGTGCTCTATCTCGGGCGGCTGGCGGAGGTGGCGCCGGCCAAGAGCCTGTTCTCCGAGCCCCGCCATCCCTACACGAAGATGCTGCTCGGCGCGGTGCCGGACCTCGACATGTCCGGCCGGGACCGGGTGCCGGTGGTGGGCGAGATCGCCAACCCGATCGACCCGCCGCCGGGGTGCGCCTTCAACCCGCGCTGCCCGCTCGCCAACGACCGCTGCCGCACCGAGCGGCCGGAGCTGACGGCGGCGGGCGTCAATATGGTCGCCTGCCACGCCGTCGCCGAGGGCCGGGCATAGCGGCGCCCGGAGCCCGTCGCGGGGCCGCGTGGCAGTTGTTCCGCGCCCGCGTGCGTGCTAGGCGCCACGCCATGACCGAGCGCCCCTACCGCTGACGGGCCGGCCCACTGTCAGAGCTTGCCACCATGCCCGGTCGACCGCCGCCCCCCGACCTCGTGATCCGCCCTGAGACGCCGGCCGACGACGCCGCCGTCGAGGCCTTGTACCGCGTCGCGTTCGGCCCCGGCCGCTTCTCGCGCACCGCCTACCGCCTGCGCGAAGGGGTGATGCACGACCCGCGCGTGAGCTTCGTGGCGGCGCGTCAGGACCTGGTGATCGGCGCGATCCGGCAGACGGCGGTGGTTGTCGGCGGTCGCCCGGCATACCTGCTTGGGGCCGCTCGCGGTGGCGGAGACGGCGGCCAAGCAGGGGATCGGCCGCGCGCTCTTGAACCACTCCATCGAGGCGGCGATCCTGACCGAAGCGGACAGCATCGTCCTGGTCGGCGACCCGCCCTTCTATGAGCCGTCGGGCTTTTCGCAGGTGTGGGACGCGATCGTGATGCCGGGCCCGGTGGAGCAGCACCGCGTGATGCAGCGCGCATTGCGCCGGCCGCTGGAGGGACGGTTGTCCGCCGAGCCGTGGCCCGTGGCCTCGAGCGATGCGCCGACCGGCATGGCGCCGGGCGGCGAGATCTAGACGCCGAAGACCAGAAGCTGAGGTCCGATCCTCCTCGCCGAGAAGGCCCGGGCGCCGGAAGCGCCCGAGCCGGCCGCCCGTCAGGCCGCCTGGTAGACGCGCCCTGCGACGACGGGTTTGCCCAGCACGCCGGCGCCGAGCTTCGCCGCAGCGAGCACCGCAAGGTCGGCCAGCGGCTCGATCGCGATCACCAGCATGTAGGCGCCGCCGAAGGTCAGACGCTGTGCACGTTCGCGGCGCCGAAGCCCTGGCCGTAGAACGCCCAGAACGCCACCCAGGCGACGATGCCGCCCTGATACGCCGTGGAGAGGGCGAGGGCCTGCACATAGCGCACCTCGACGTAGGGCGTCCTCGCCGGGATGATCCGCTTGGCCAGGAGGCTGACGCCCGCCGAGCGGCACGATCAGCGTCGTGACGTTGACGAAGTACATCGGCAGGTCGAGCGGCGCGAAGAAGACGCCCTGCAGGAGGAGCCCGCTCGCGAGGCCGATCGCGGCCGGACCGGCGCCGAAGATGAGGAAGATCGTGGAGCCGAGGATGAGGTGCACCTCGGAGATGCCGACGGGGTAGTGCGGCAGCACCTGGAAGAAGACGAAGACCGCGACGGTCGCGAGGACCGACCGGGTCAGAAGCGCGGCGGCGCCGTCCTGGCGGACGGTGTCGAACGCGAGCTTGGCGGTGATGCCGGCCGATGCTGCTGCTGTTGCGACCGCGAGGGCCATCCGGGCGCCGTCGACGACGCCGGGTTCGATATGCATGAGTTCACCTTTTCTGCACCCACCGTGCAAAGGGGAGTTGAGGACGCGGGGCGAGCCCGCACGATGATGGCAGGTGTCCTGGCTCGCGGGTCGCTGCTCGATCCCACCTTCCCAGCGCGGACCCTCGAGGGGGTCGTGGCCAGTGGTGTCACGGGATGTCGCTCGCCGCTTACAGTTGCGGGGGCAGCCACGGATTCGGTCCCTGATGGGTACGCCACACCGTGTTCCCTTTTCACCCGCCCCACTCGTTTGCCGGGGCGGGAGCCATCGTCGGTAAACTCCTCCACCGGACGGCCCGATGCAAGCCTTTTATCGCGGCCGGCGCCCAAGGCGGTGCTGCTGTGGAGCGACCGGATGCCGATTCAAGGCAGCCGCCTCAAAAGCCTTTCCTTTTTGTTGGAGGCAATTGTAACGTTGCGTGACATCACCAACAGACGAGCCTGATATGACGCGTTTTGCGCCTCTATTCGCTTTGACTGCCGCGGCAGCCCTCATCGCCGGCTCTGCCAGCGCACAGGACGACCCGACGAAGGCCTGCTTCATCTATGTCGGCTCGGTCGGGGACTACGGCTGGACCTATCAGCACGATGAAGGCCGCAAGGCCGTCGAGGCGGAATACGGCGACAAGGTCGAGACCGCCTATCTGGAGAACGTCGCCGAAGGCGCCGATGCCGCCCGCGCCATCGAGCGCATGGCCCGCTCGGGATGCGACATCATCTTTACGACGTCGTTCGGCTTCATGGACGCGACCAACCGCGTCGCCGGCCGCTTCCCGGACATCAAGTTCGAGCACGCCACCGGCTACAAGCGCGAGCATCCGAACGTCACCACCTACAACTCGAAATTCTACGAGGGCCGGTACGTCATCGGGCAGATCGCGGCGTCGGTGTCGGAAACGGGGATGGCGGGCTACATCGCCTCATTCCCGATCCCCGAGGTGGTGCGCGGCATCAACGCCTTCCTTCTGGGCGCGCAGTCGGTGGATCCGGACTTCGAGCTCAAGATCATCTGGGTGAACACCTGGTTCGACCCGCCGCGTGAGTCCGATGCCGCCCGCGCCCTCATCGACCAGGGCGTCGACATCATCACCCAGCATACCGACTCCGCGGCACCGATGCAGGTTGCGGCCGAGCGCGGCGTGCACGCCTTCGGCCAGGCGTCCGACCAGATCAAGTTCGGCCCCGAGACGCAGCTCACCGCCATTATCGACGACTGGGCGCCCTACTACATTGAGCGCGTGGGCGCGGTGATGGACGGAACCTGGGAGCAGCAGGACACCTGGCACGGCCTCGACACCGGCAACGTCGCCATGGCGCCGTATACGAATATGGCGGACGATGTCGCCGCGAAGGCCGAGGAGACGGCCAACGCCATCGCGTCGGGCGAGCTGGAGCCGTTCACCGGGCCGATCAACAAGCAGGATGGCACCGAGTGGCTGGCCGAAGGCGAAGAGGCCGATGTGGGCGAGCTTCTCGGCCTCAACTTCTACATCGAAGGGGTCGACGGCCAGCTGCCGCAGTAACATCCGGCATCGCCAAGACAGGTGCCTGTGGCCATTCGGCCATAGGCGCTTGTGCTGCCGTTCCTGCTTGCCATAGTCTAAATCGGAATATTATTGACAGCCGCGTCCCCGCGCTCTCGGGGGCTGAGCGTTCTGCAACGGTCGTCGTGTCCAGTTTGAGCCTCCGGCGTGCCGCCCGGTTGGGTGCCGTGTCCGGGCGAGTGAGAGGGATCGCGCAACATGCGCCTCGCGCCAATGACGCCGGGACGGCACGGGGCGGCGGTTCGGTCAGCGTGCCGCACGGGCGTTGCCGCTTTCGGAAGGAGCGCCCGGGCCGTCGCAACGACTGTGCTCGCCGCGGTGGTTCTCCTCGTCGCGGTGGTCGGCTCCGGCCCGGCTCTCGCGCAGACCCCCTACACCGACGATGAGCTGATCGACGGCTTCATGCAGACCGTCTTCGGCTCTGAAGATGGCAAATCCCTGCGCGATCTCGCTGCGGCGAGCGTCGTGAAGAAGTTCGATACGCCCGTGAGCTACGCCATCGTCTCGTCCGCCAGCAGCAACTATGCGGCGAGCGTGCGCTCGTTCCTGGCCAAGCTTTCGGACGCGGTCGAAGGCCTGACCCTGCGCGAGGCGGCGAGCCCCGACCATGCGCATATGATGATCTATCTGGTCGACCGCCGCGACTACGTCCCGACCATCCGCACCAAGGTATGGCCGGGAATCGACACCCGCTTTCTCGAGATCAACGCATGCTCCGCGGTGATTGCGGCGCGCCGCTCCGGCATCGAGCAGGCGTTCGTGTTTCTGGTGGCGGACGAGGGCTTTACCCCGCTGTCGCACTGCATGGTCGAAGAGATCACGCAGAGCCTGGGGCCTGCGAACGACAGCGATTGGCTGCCGGACTCGATTTTCAACGACTCGTCCGACGTGAACGTCTTCGGTGTGTTTGACTGGTATATTCTGAACATGCTGTACGACGCGCGGGTGCGGCCGGGCATGGGGATCGACGAAGTCGCCGCCGTGTTGCCGGCGGTCATCGCCGATGCGAGGGCACGGCTCCCATCGATCATGGCCGGTCGGCCGGCCGCTTCACGACATGCGTCGTTAACGCCTCCGTAACCATAAGGTCACATTTGGCGTTAAATTTCCCGTCTCTCGACACTGTGACTGGGCGAAATGGGTCAGGGCGGACATATCATGTTCCGGTATGCCGTAGACCGGTCAACATTAAGAGGGGATTGTGCCGTATGTCTCAACACTTCACGCGTCTAGCAAGCGGTACGATCGGTATCGCGCTGGCGATTGGCCTCGCCCTTCCGGCTGCGGCTGACGGCGACCGCGCTTGGTGGATCAAGACGCTGCGGGAGCATCAGTCGAAGACCGCACCCGCCGCGCAGGCCCAGCAGGTGACGTCGACGACGCAGCAGCGGACCACCGCCGCCAGTGCCCGTGCCACCGCGGCCCCCGGGACGTCCACTGTCGCGTCGACCCAAGCGGCGCCGCGCTATCGCATGGTCGCCGGGCGCGTGATGCCGCTCGGTCCCACCGCGGCCGCGCAGCAGCGCACCGTGATCCGCCAGGCTGCGACCGCGCCGGCCGCCACGCGTCAGATCACACGGCAGATCGATCCGCAGTTTCTCCCGACTGAGGTGTCGTTCAGCGGCTATTCCCCCGGTACGATCGTCATCGACACCGAGGAGAAGTACCTCTACCTCGCCATGCCGGGCGGTACGGCAAAGCGCTATGGCGTCGGCGTCGGCCGGCCGGGCTTCCAGTGGGCGGGTACGCACCGGATCTCGATGAAGCGGGAGTGGCCGGGCTGGACGCCGCCGGCGCAGATGCGTCAGCGTCAGCCGGAGCTGCCGGCCTACATGGAAGGCGGTCCGGACAATCCGCTGGGCGCGCGCGCCCTGTACCTCGGCTCCACGCTCTACCGCATCCACGGGTCCAATGCGCCTTGGACGATCGGCCACGAGGTGTCCTCGGGCTGCATCCGGATGCGCAATGAAGACGTGATGGACCTTTACGCGCGGGTCAACGTCGGGACCAAGGTCATCGTCCGCCGCTAATCGCGCTGGAACATGGGGGCGGCGCCGCAGCCGGGGCCGCCCTTCGCCGTTTCGAAGCCAAAGCTTCGAGATTCCTCGTTGCAATATCGTGCAACTCCTTTCTACTGTGGCGTGGCCGCAGAGGCGGGAGCGGCGCTGTTGGGCGAGGGATGATGCGCGTCAATCCGCAAGTTCTGTCCCAAAGTGTTGCCCTCGATGGCTTGCCGGATGACCTGGCGGAAGAGCTGACGAAGCTTGCACGCACGCGCCCCATCAAGTCCGGCCAGGCCGTATTCGAGACCGGCGATCCGGGCGATGGCTTCTACGCCCTGCTCGAGGGCTCGCTGCGTGTCGTGCTCCGCGGCGAGGAGCATGAGCAGGTGCTCGCTCTCCTTTCGCCCGGCGCGATCTTCGGCGAGATGTCCCTGTTCGACGGCGAACCGCGATCGGCGAGCGTGGTGGCCGCAAAGCCCTCGCGCATCGCCTTCTTCGACAAGTCCGCGGTCTACCGTTTCGCCGACGATCATCCGGGCGTCTACCGCCACATGCTGCTCATCGTCGGCAAGCGGCTGCGGGCGTCCAACGCGTCGCTGGCGGCGCGCTCGCTGCTGCCGCTCTCCGGCCGCGTGGCGCAGACGATGCTTCACCTGTCCGACCTCTTCGGCAAGGACGTCGGTCAGGGGCGGATCCTGGTGCACCACAAGATCAGCCAGGCCGATCTCGCCGCGATGGTCGGCGCGGCGCGCGAGAATGTGAGCCGCGTTCTCAACGACTGGAAGCGCGAGGGGCACATCAGCCGCATTTCCGGCTACTACTGCATCGAGCACGTCTCGGTGCTGCGCGCGCTCGCCACGCTCTGAGCGTGGCGTGCGGCATCGCATCGGCGCCGCGCGCGCGGCCGTCTCGTCAGGCTTCGCCGGCCGCTTTGGCTGCCTCGTAGCGCGCCTTGGTCTCGTCGTTCATGGGGTAGAGGCCGGGCAGGGGAGTGCCGCGGTCGACCTCGGTCATGATCCAGGCCTCCATGCGCTCCTGCTCGGGCGCCTCGGCGCAGACCGCCTCCACGAGCGCCGCCGGGACGATCACGGCGCCGTCGTCGTCGACCACCACCAGATCATCCGGGAACACCGCGACGCCGCCGCAGCCGATGGGCTCTTGCCACCCGACGAACGTCAGCCCTGCCACCGAGGGGGGCGCCGCGGCGCCATCGCACCACACCGGGAGGCCGGTCCCCAGCACGCCTGCCGCATCGCGCATCACGCCGTCCGTGATCAGTCCGGCGACGCCGCGCTTGGCCATCCGCGCGCACAGGATATCGCCGAAGATGCCGGCGTCGGTCACACCCATCGCATCGGCGACGACGATGGCGCCCTCCGGCATCGCCTCGATGGCGGCGCGGGTGGAGATCGGGGAGGCCCAGGATGCGGGCGTGGCGAGGTCCTCACGCGCCGGCACAAAGCGCAACGTGAAGGCGCGGCCGACCAGGCGAGGCTGGCCCTCGCGTGTGGGCCGCGCGCCGCGGATCCACACGTTGCGAAGGCCCTTTTTCAAAAGGATGGTGGTGATCGTCGCCGTGGTGACCCCTTCGAGGATCTGGCGTGCATCGATGTCGGTTGTCATGCCGGTGCCCTTTTTTGTCGCCTTTTTTCCTCGGCGACAGGCCGGCGCTGGTCAATCCACCTTGGGCGTTCGACTCGCGCCGTCCTTGCATCGGCGTCATGGCGCCAGCGCGTCGAGCGTCGGCGGCCGGCTGGAATTAGAAGGGGAACGCGTTGATGCCGGCCGTGACGCTGCCGGCGATGAGCGCGAGCAAGATCAAGTATTCCGGAAGGGGGGACTGGGGGGTGTCCGAGGATGGCGGGTCGATTTGATCTTGGTCGTGCGGCATTGGTCTTTCCCTGTGCGCCACAATAACGGCGCGATCACCGAATTGGTTTCAGGTCACATTCAATAGATTTGACATTGATGGAGTGCGGCACATGATCTGGCGTTTGGGGAACAAGAGCCGGCGTACCCTAAAGGTTTGACCGGCCGCGCAACAGATCCGAGGCCCCTTATACACGATCAGCATCGCGATGTAGTGAATATCTCGTAAATCGAAACAGGCGGATTGGCACCGCTCTCTCAATTCTTATTGCTCATCGTGTTGTGGAGCCCGAAGCGGTCGGGCACGTCGGCTCACGTAGCAACAGGTCCGGTGACCCGCCAGCCCGCGGCATCACACATTTGGTGCAAATGCCGTCGAAGGGGCGTCAGTGAGGCGTCTGGGTGACACATCAGACGGCCAGCAGCCGGGCGGGACCGTGCGGACCATCTTGCGAAGCCGGGTGGCCTATGGTCAGGCTTTACCGAAGCAGAAAATGCTCTCCGAGGAGCCAACGATGAAAACCACACTCATGGCGCTGGTCAGCGCCGCCGCATTCGTCACGGCCGCCCCCGCCGTCGCCGAGGATGCCAAGCTCGGCATTCTGCTGGGCTTCACCGGGCCGCTGGAAAGCCTGTCGCCCGCAATGGCGCTCGGCGCCGAACTCGCCGTCGATGAGGTTAACGCCTCCGGCAACTTCATGGACGGCGGAACGGTCACCGCCGTGCGCGGCGACGACACCTGCATCGATTCCGGCGCCGCCACCACCGCCGGCGAGCGCCTCGTCACGTCGGACGGCGTCAACGGCATCATGGGCGCCATGTGCTCGGGCGTGACCGGGGCCGTGCTCCAGAACGTCGCCATTCCCAACGGCATCGTCATGATCTCCCCGTCGGCCACCTCGCCGGCGCTGACGAGCGTCGAGGATGACGGGCTCTTCTTCCGCACCGCCCCCTCCGACGCGCGCCAGGGCGTCATCATCGCCGACATCCTCGGCGAGAAGGGCGTGTCCAGCGCGGCGCTCACCTTCACCAACAACGACTACGGCAAAGGCCTGGCCAACTCGATCGCCGCGGCGGCCGAGGAGAAGGGCATCGAGATTACGATCAACGCCCCGCACGAAGACGGCAAGGGCGACTATTCCGCCGAAGTCGCCGCGCTCGCGTCCGCGGGTGGTGAGGTCCTGATCGTCGCCGGTTACCTCGACCAGGGCGGCCGCGGCATCATCCAGGCCTCGCTCGACTCCGGCGCGTTCGACACCTTCTTCCTGCCGGACGGCATGGTCGGCGAAGCGCTCGTCGAAGCGATCGGCGACGCGCTCGACGGGTCCTACGGCGTGCTGCCGGGGTCGGACTCGGAAGGCTCGCAGATCTTCGCCAAGCTCTCGGAAGAGGCTGGCAACGAGACCGGCGTTTATGCCCCCGAGGCCTATGACGCGGCCGCTCTGATGCTGATGGCGATGCAGAAGACCGGCTCGACCGAGCCCGCCACCTACAAGAGCGCCATTACCGAGATCGCGAACGCGCCGGGCGAGAAGATCCTGCCGGGCGAGCTGGGCAAGGCGCTGCAGATCCTCGCCGACGGCGGCGATGTCGACTACGTTGGCGCCAGCGACGTCGAGCTGATCGAGGGCGGCGAGTTCGGGCGGCTCCTTCCGTGAGATCGAGATCGAGAACGGCGCCATCGAGACGGTGAAGTATCGTTGATCACCACAGCGACGCCGGCGGCTGAGACCGCCGGCTCCTCCACCATGGCTCACGGCGGTCCGATGATCGCCGTGAGGGGTCTCGACAAGTGGTTCGGCGGCATCCACGCCGTCCGCGACGTCACGCTCGAGATCGGCCGCAACACCATTACCGGGCTGATCGGCCCGAACGGTGCCGGCAAATCCACCCTCTTCAACGTCATCGCGGGGCTCTACCCGCCCACCGCCGGCACCGTGATGCTGGACGGCCGGGACGTGACGGCGCTGGCGCCGCACGAGCTGTTCCGCGGCGGCCTGCTGCGGACCTTCCAGCTGGCGCAGGAGTTCTACTCGCTCCCCGTGCGCGAGAACCTCATGATGGTGCCGCCCTTCCAGCCGGGCGAGAACCTGTTCAACGCTTGGTTCCGGCCCGGCCGCGTCGCCGCACACGAGGCGGAGCTGCGCGACAAGGCGGACGAGGTGCTCGAATTCCTCACCCTCTCGCACCTCGCGAACGAGCGCGCGGAGAATCTCTCCGGCGGCCAGAAGAAGCTCCTCGAGCTCGGCCGCACGATGATGGTCGACGCCAAGATCGTCTTCCTCGACGAGGTGGGCGCGGGCGTGAACCGCACGCTGCTCGGCACCATTGCCGGCGTCATCCAGCGTCTGCGCGAGGAGCGCGGCTACACCTTCTGCGTCATCGAGCACGACATGGATTTCATCGCCCGTCTGTGCGACCCGGTCATCGTGATGGCCGAGGGAGCGGTGCTGGCGGAAGGCACCTCGGACGAGATCATGGCGAACGAGGCCGTCATCGAGGCCTACCTCGGCACCGGCTCGCGCCACACCCGCCCCAAATCCTCGTCGTGAAAGTTCAGATGACGCGCCATGTCCGCCACAAGCCGGTACGCCATTCTCGCGCTGTTCGGTCTCCTGATCGGGGTCGTGGTGGCGCATGCCGTGGGCTTTCGCGTCTACGTGATTCCGCCGAAGCCGGGGATTCCCGACGGTTTCGTGGCGGTGGTGCAGGGCGCCGACTTTCTGATGCCGTTCGATTCGCCCGATGCGATGTGCGAGCGTCGGGACGACCGCGCGGATACGGACTGTGTGGCCCGCGCGATCACCGAGGTGAACGAGACGAGCAGCGTCCGGGTGCGGCTGCCGTACGTCGGCCTCTTCGCCGCGCTGGCGGGCGTGCCGGCGGACCGGCGGTGACCCGCGCCGCCGCGATTGCGGCAAACGAGTGGGAGACGATCAACCGATGAGCTTCCTCATCGCCCGTGACATGCGCGGCGGCTACGGCGCGGAGGACATCCTCCAGGGCTGCACCGTGGAGGCCGACCGCGGCGAGATCGCGGTGATCGTCGGGCCCAACGGCGCGGGCAAGTCCACCGCCATGAAGGCCATCTTCGGGATGCTGCACCTGCGCGACGGGGCGATCACCCTCGACGGCGCCGACCTCACGAAGCTGAAGCCCACCGAGCGGGTGCGCAACGGCATGAGCTTCGTGCCGCAGGTGAAGAACGTGTTTCCCTCCCTGACGGTGGAGGAGAACCTCGAGATGGGCGCCTTCATCCGCCGCGACGACTATTCGGCCACCATGGACGAGGTCTACGGCCTCTTCCCGGTGCTCGCCGAAAAGCGCAACCAGCCGGCGGGCGAGCTGTCGGGCGGGCAGCGCCAGCAGGTCGCCGTCGGCCGCGCGCTGATGACCAAGCCCACCCTCCTGATGCTGGACGAGCCCACCGCCGGCGTCTCACCCATCGTGATGGATGAATTGTTCGACCGCATCATCGACGTCGCCAAGACCGGCATCGCCATTCTGATGGTGGAGCAGAACGCCAAGCAGGCGCTGGAGATCGCGACGCGCGGCTACGTCCTGCAGCACGGCACGAACGCCCACACGGATACCGGGCGAGGCGCTGCTCGCCAACCCCGAGGTGCGCCGCACCTTCCTCGGAGGCTGAGCGGTGGAGGGCATCCTCAACGCGCTGGTTCTGATCACGAACTTCGCGCTCGTCCCCGGCGCCGCCTACGGCTCGCAGCTCGCGCTCGGCGCGCTCGGCGTGACGCTCATCTTCGCGGTGCTGCGCTTCTCCAACTTCGCCCACGGCGAGACGATGTCGATCGGCGCCATGGTGACGATCTTCGCCACGTGGGGGCTGCAGTCCTGGGGCGTCTCCATCGACCCGCTGCCGACGGCGCTGCTGGCGCTTCCGGTCGGCATCATCGTCACCATCGCGCTGGTCCTGGTGACGGACAAGCTGGTGTACAGCTACTACCGCGAGAAGCGCTCCGACCAGGTGATCTTCATCATCGCCTCCATCGGCGTGATGTTCGTCACCGCCGGTCTCATCCGCTTCATCATCGGCCCCAACGATCAGATCTTCACCGACGGCGCGCGCTTCCTCTTCACCGTGCGCGACTTCCGCGAGGTGACGGGGCTCGAGGAGGGGCTGGCGCTGAAGACGACACAGGTCGTCACCCTGGTGACGGCGCTGATCTGCGTGGTGGCGCTCTTCCTCTTCCTGCAGAAGACGCGCACTGGCAAGTCCATGCGCGCCTACGCCGACAACGAGGACCTCGCCACGCTGTCGGGCATCGACGCGGGGCGGGTGGTGACGATCGCGTGGACGCTGTCGGCGACCCTCGCGGTCATCGCCGGTGTCCTCTACGGGCTCGACAAGAGCTACAAGCCGTTCGTCTTCCAGGAACTGCTGCTGCCGATCTTCGCGGCGGCCATCGTCGGCGGGCTCGGCTCGCCGATCGGCGCCATCTGCGGCGGCTACATCATCGCCTTTGCCGAGGTGCTGACCACCTACGCCTACAAGCGCTTTCTCGGCCATCTGGTGCCGGACGACTGGATGCCGGACGGTCTCGCTCAGCTTCTGGGCACCGAGTACAAATTTGCGGTGGCGTTCGTCATCCTGGTGATCACGTTGCTCATACGGCCGCAGGGCCTCTTCAACAGGAGGGCCGCATGACGAAGACCTCGCCCCTGCGCACGATCTTGCCATTCGCGGTCTTCTTCGTCCTCGTCGCCATCACCGGCTTCGTGCAGAGCTGGACCGTCGCGCTGACGATCATGAACATGTGCCTGGTCTCGGCGATCATGGCGCTGGGCGTGAACGTGCAATGGGGCTACGCGGGCCTCGTCAACTTCGGCGTCATGGGCTTCACCGCGCTCGGCGGGCTGGCGGTGGTGATCGTCGCGGTGCCGACGGTGGACACGGCGTGGGAGGTCGGCGGCCCGGGCGTTCTCTTCGGGATCTTCATCCTGTGCGCCACTGCGGCGGTGACGGTGGCGGCCCGCTCGGTGATCCATGGGCGCGTGGCGCGGACAGTTCTCACGGTCGTGCTCGTGGCGGCCGGGGTCTGGGCGGCGATGGCGGTGCTCGGCCCCTCCACCGAAGCGGTCGAGGACGTCAATCCGGCCATGGAAGGATATCTCGGCGGCCTCGGCGCGCCGGTGCTGCTCGCCTGGGTCGTCGGCGGGTTGTTGGCGGCGGCGGCAGCCTTCGTCATCGGCAAGATCGCGCTGGGCTTGCGGGCGGACTATCTCGCCATCGCCACGCTCGGGGTGTCGGAGATCATCATCGCGGTGCTGATGAACGAGGACTGGCTGGCGCGCGGGGTGAAGAACGTCGTCGGCCTGCCGCGTCCGGTGCCCTACGAGGTGGAGCTGCGCACCGCCGCGTGGTTCCAGGAGCTTGCAGCGACGCTCGGCATGGACGCGATCCCGCTGTCGTCGATGATCGTCAAGCTCGCCTATATCGGGCTCTTCGTGGTGGTGCTGGGGCTCATCCTGTGGCTGGCGCAGCGTGCGCTCGCGTCCCCCTGGGGCCGCACCATGCGCGCCGTTCGCGACAACGAGACCGCCGCCAACGCCATGGGCAAGAACGTCAAGCGCCTGCACCTCCTGGTGTTCGTGGTCGGCTCCGGCCTCATCGGCGTGGCCGGCGCGATGCTCACCACGCTCGACGGGCAGTTCACGCCGTCCACCTACCAGCCGCTGCGCTTCACGTTCCTCATCTGGGTGATGGTGATCGTCGGCGGCGCGGGCAACAATTGGGGCGCGACGGTGGGCGCGTTCCTCGTCTGGTTCGCCTGGGTCGAGGCCGAGCCGGTGGGCACGTTCCTGATCGACTGGTCGACCTACGCGCTCGGCGAGGACTCGGCGCTGCGCCAGCACCTGCTGCAGAACGCCGCCCAGATGCGGCATGTGGTGATGGGGGTGCTGCTGCTCGTGGTGCTGCGGTTCGCGCCGCGGGGCATCATTCCGGAGACGGACCGAACGTAGCGGACGGCGCGCGTTCGCGCCGCTATCGCTCGTAGGTGTAGCCGCGGGCGACCTTCTCGGCCAGCTCCTCGGCGGCGCGGGTCGACATCGCGCCGTCCCACAGATCCATTGTCGAGGCGATCGACACGCCCGCCTCCTCGAGATCCGCGATCTTGCGCGGATTTCCGGTGACGAGCTGCACCGAGGCGATGTCCAGCGCCCGGATCAGCTTTCCGGCGATACCGAACGAACGCTCGTCGATGTCGTGGCCGAGCGCGAGGTTGGCCTCGTCGGACGTATGACGCCGCTGGGAGCGCTTGCCCTTCACGAAGCCGTACTGCAGCGCCAGGCAGTCCAGCTTGGCGCGCATGCCGATCCCGCGGCCTTCTTGGCGCAGGTAGATGAAGATCCCCTCGCGGCGCTCCGCCATCTCGTCCATCGCGGTGCGCATCTGGCTCGCCGCAGTCGCACATCGACGAGCCGAAGGCGTCGCCCAGCAGGCACTCGGAGTGGATGCGCGCCAAAACGGAGGTGGCGCCCGCAAACTCCTGCTGCACGGCCTTCTCCAGGTCGAGCGCGGCCAGCCAGTCGCGCTTGCTGTAGAGGACCGCCAGATGCGGCGCATCGCCCATCGAGACGCCAATCGGCTCGAACGCGACGCAGACCGCAGTATGGCCGCTAATCTCCACCGGGGTCACAGCCACGAGATCGAGCTGTGCGAATGACATCGCTTCCGATAGAGACATTCGTTCCCACTCTCCTACTGCCCATCACGCTCTGTGTCGGCGGACCACTGCACGATCATCGGCAAAGTGGCACGATACGACATCGATAGGCTCTGCCCGTGACCGGACTATGTACTATTGTGGGGCCGGACAGACGTCCCGACCAGATGGGTGACCAACCGCCGCACGGCGAAATGCGGAACCGGGCGGCAATTTCGGACGGCGCAAACGATAGACCCGCACCTTGCGGGCGCTCAACAGGAGGAGCCCATGGGGCAGAACTCGTATCCGGCGACGTCCAAAATCTTCCATTGGCTGACGGTTCTGGCGGTGCTGTTCATGCTCACCACCGGCTTCACCATGACCTACCGCGGCAACGACCTCGGCATCTGGGACGCCTTCACGAACTGGCTCTACTCCAGCCACAAGCTCGTCGGGTTCACGATATTGTGGTTCACCGTGTTGCGGTTGATCAACCGGCTGATAGCGGGCGTGCCGGAGATGCACCCGCGGCTGCCCCTCGCGCAGCGGGTCGTGGCGGCGGCGACGCACTGGGCCCTCTACGCGCTTCTCATTGCGATGCCGCTTCTCGGGTGGACCGCCGTCTCCCTGTTTCCGGCGCGCGAGGTGTTCGACTGGTTCTCGCTGCCGGCCCTTACCTCACCCGACAAGGCCGCCTACGAGGTGGTCGCCGAATGGCACGAGATCGGCGCGTTCCTGCTGATCGGGATCGCGTCGCTGCACATCGGGGCGGCGCTCTTCCACCTGTTCGTCAAGCGGGACGGCGTCTTCGGGCGCATGTGGCCTGGACGCTAGAGATGGGGCGCTAAGCGAGACCGTGCGCTCCATCGAGGCGCTGCGGGAGGCGGCGGCGCAGGGGACGCCGCTGGTGGTGGGGCAGCTCGGCCAGTCGCTGGACGGGCGGATCGCCACCCCCACGGGCCACTCCCACTACATCAACGGTCCGGAGGCGATCACGCTGCTGCACCGGCTGCGGGCGGAGGTGGATGCGGTGGTCGTCGGGGCCGGAACGGCGCGGGCGGACGATCCGCAGCTCACAGTGCGCCACGTGGACGGGCGTGATCCGGCGCGGGTGCTGATTGACCGTCGCCGCTCGGCGGGGGCGGGGCTGCGCCTGCTGCGGGACGACGGCTGCCGCCGCATCGTCTTCGGTCATGCGCTGGAGGGCGATCCGGACGGGGTCGAAACGATCGCGGCTGACGGCCAGATCGCGCCGCACGCGGTTCTGCGGGCGCTCGGCGAGCGGGGGCTGACGCGTATTCTCGTCGAAGGTGGCGCCACGACCGTCAGCGGCTTCATCGCCGCGGGCGCCATCGACCGGATCGTGGTCCTGGTGGCGCCGATGATCATCGGTTCGGGGCCGAGCGGCATCGTGCTCCCGCCGATCGACCGGCTCGACGGCGCGCTCCGCCCGGCGGTCGAAGTGGCGACGCTCCCCGGCGGCGACGTCGTGTTCGACTGCGACCTGCGGGCGGGTCAGAACGTCGCGAAATGATCGCGGTGGCCGACGAAGACGGTCGCGGTGTCGTCCCGCCGGTCGCGTCTCCAGGCGGCGATCTCGCCCTCGCGCTCGGGCATGATCTCGGCGGCGGCGCTCGCCCAGCCGTCGAAGTTCGCCTGCATCAGCTCAGCGTCGAGGGGCGCCGACAGGCGCCACGCGCTGTCGGCCTCCTCCACCGTGGCGCCGGCGCGCCGGAGGGCGGCGGTGAGCGTATCGGCCGCATCCGGCCCCAGCGCGCGGCCGAACGATTTCTCGCCGCGCTGGTGGGTGTTGAAGGCGTCGATAATCGCCGCGTCGAACGGGTGCTCCGGTGTGACGTGCATACGGCCGTCGTAGGTTAGCATCGCCAGGAACGGGATCTCGTCAGCCGCGAGCGCATCGGCCAGGCGCTCGACGAACGCCGCCGAGGTGATGTCGAACAGCGCCGAGGCGGTGACGATGTCGGGCGGTTCGGACCACGGCGGGTCCACCGTGAGGTCGGCGACGCGGGTGGCAACCGTGAGCCCCGGCTGCCCGGCGAGGCTGGCGGCGGCCACCTCCAGCAGGGCCGCGTCGGCGTCCACCAAGGTCCACTCCTGCGGCGGGCGGATGTGGGGCGCGAGCGCACGCACGGTGGCGCCGGTGCCGGCGCCGAGGTCGAGCGCCCTGAGGGGACGGGGCAGCGTGCCGGCGACGTCGGCGAGGCGGGCGGTGAGGGCGGAGCGGGCCCGCCCGTCCGCCGCGCTGCGCAGCGTGAGCCAATCCGAGCTGAAGCTCATGACGCGGCCATGGCACGCGACAGGCGATCCTCGATGGCGGCCGCGCTGTCCTCCCAGCGGACGGCACCCTCGGCGGCCGACCGCGCACCCGTCGCGAGGCGCGCGGCGAGGTCGGCGTCGGTCAGCACGGTGAGCAGGGCGTCCGCGAAGGCGGCATCGTCGTCGACCGCGACCAGAAGCCCTGCGTCCGGCGGCACCACGCTCGGCACGGCACCGCCGCGCGTCGTCACGACGGGCAGGCCCGACGCCATCGCCTCGAGGAACACCATGCCAAATCCTTCGTAGCGCGTGGCGAGCGCGAAGACGCTCGCGGCGGCGTAGTGGCGGCGGATCTCGTCTTCATTGAGCGCCCCGGCGAGGGTGACGCGGTCCGCAAACGGCGCGATCTGCCGCTCCAGCGAGGCGGCCAGCGGCGGATCCCAGTCTTTCGAGCCGATGATGACACAGCGCCAGGGAATGTCGGTCAGCCGCGACAGCGCCGCGATGAGGACATCGTAGCCCTTGCGCGGGATGATCGAGGCGACGGCGACGATGAGTGGCGGCGCGAGGGGCGCGCGTGGCTGGTACCAGCTCGGATCGAGGCCGGGCACGGCGACCGTGATCGCCTCGGCCGGTACCGCATAGTCCGCCATGAGGCTGTCCGCGGTGGGCGGGCTGGTGACGACGACGCCGCGGGCGCGTGCCAGGGCCGCCGTCTCCACCGCCTTGTGATGCGCGGCGGCGGCCGGGGTCAGCCCCGTCTCCAGCGCCAGCGGATGGTGGACCAGCGCGACGATCGGCGTCGGGACCCGCGCCAGCGCCTCGGCCGGCAGCGTGCCGAACGCCAGCCCGTCCACCAGCAGCACGTCCGCGGCAGCACTGGCGAGCGCGTCGACAGCGCCGGCGGCCTCGGCGTCGCTGGGAGCCGGGAAGGCGCCGTCGAGAACGAGGTGGCTGACGGTGTGGCCGCGCGCGGTGAGTTCGGCCAGCATACGGCGGTCGTAGCGGTAGCCGCCGGAGGGGGCATCGATGTCGCCGGGAATGGCGAACGCGATGCGCATCCTAAAGGGCGGCCTCGTACCAGGCCCTGGCGATGTGGAACTCGTTCAGCGTCACGCGGATCCGCGCCACGTTGCGCCCGTCGTCGCCGAGGGTGCCGTCGACCGAGGCCGTGGCCAGCCGGTCGAAGATCCAGCGGCACAGGACCTCGGTGGTCGAGCGGGTGGACTTGAAGTCCGGCAGCGCGTCGAGGTTGGCGTAGTTGAGCGGGGCGAGGACCTCCTTCAGCGTCTCGGTGGCGAGGCCGATGTCGATGACGATGTCGTTGGGCCCGAGCGTCTCGGAGAAGAACGTCGCGTCCACCACGAACGTCGCGCCGTGCATGTTTTGCGCAGGACCGAACGCGGGCCCCGGCAGGCTGTGGGCGATCATGATGTGGTCGCGGACTTCAGAGAGGGCGTACATGGGGTGTGGGCGAGAGGGCTCGCCGGGAATCATATTCGAGCGATGATCGCCAGGGGACCATCGTCGCTGAGGAATGGGGCGGGGCAGGCAGTCGGGGTGCAGCGTCGGCGGAACGCGATGTTGTGCGTCAGAAGCACGTCGAGCGCCGGGTCGTCCAGCAGCGTGAGCGCCGTTTGCAGGCGGCGCGTGGTGGTCCAGCGTGCGGCGCGGCCCGCCGGCACCCGCCCCACCTGCGACGAGACGAGCGACAGGCGCTGCGAATGGAACGCGCCGCCGAGGGGGATTTCAGTGGCGCCGGCGCCCACCCAGCTCGCCTCGACGATGCGCGCCTCCAGGCCCGCCGCGGCGATCGCGGTGGCGAGGGCGGCACCGTTGCCGCTGGCATTGATGGCGATGTCGACGCCGGTCGGCACGGTCCGGGGCGGGCGCGCCGTCCGCAGGGGCGAGGCAGAAGGTGGCGCCGATGGCCTCCACGGTGGTGCGTTTTGCCGCGTCACGGTCCAGCACCGTGACGGCGGTCCCCGGCGTGCGCACGAGGAGGCGCGCCACCAGGAGCCCCACCACGCCAGCGCCCATCACGAGGATATGATCCCCGGGCGCGGCCCCGCTGTCCCATACGATGTTGAGTGCCGTCTCCATATTCGCTGCCAGGCTCGCGCGCCGTGGCGGGACGTGGGACGGGACGGCAATTGCGTCCGCGGCGCGAACGGTGGCGAGGGTCTGATGCGGGTGAAGAACGAAGACGCGCTCGGCCAGGCGCTCGGGCGGCCCGTCGACGATCTCGCCGACCATCGCGTAGCCGTACTTCACCGGAAACGGGAACGCGCCGTCCTGGTGCGGGCACCGCATCCGCTCCGCCTCGCCGTCCGGCACGCGGCCGTCGAGGACGAGGCGCTCGGTGCCGCGGCTGACGCAGGAGTAGAGCGTGCGGATGCGGACCTCGTCGTCGCCGAGGGGGGCGAGCGGCGCGCTGCGGAGGGCATATTGGCGCGCTGCCATGCACCACAGTGCAGTGCTCTGTCGCACTCCGGTAGACGAAGGTGATGTTCTATCCATCATCGAGGTCGATAGATCCGAAAGCGGACGTCTGTCGAGAGGACGCGTGTCGCGGCGCCGGCATACGAAACCTGCCAAATTACCAAGAAACGGTATCTGAGATGACGACAACAACCACCGGCGTGTCGGGCCAGACGCCGGCATCACACTTGGCGCGCCGCCTGACCTGGCGCCGGATCGTCTTCGCCGCACTCAATGTCGTCACGGTCTTCGCTCTCGCGGGTGCGATGCTCGCCCTCTGTGGGGCGACGGCATCGCGTTGATCGAGGGGCTGATGTGGGCCGCCTACGTGGTGACCCTGCCGTGGCTGTCGATCGGTTTCTGGAATGCGATCATCGGCACGATGCTCGCGATCCGCGGGCCGCGCGAGGACGATCCTCTGGCGCTGGACCCTGCGCCCGGCAGCGCCATCACCACCCGCACCGCCATCGTCATGACCCTGCGCA
The DNA here is from genome assembly GCA_963771975.1 of uncultured Alphaproteobacteria bacterium. Taxonomy (GTDB): domain Bacteria; phylum Pseudomonadota; class Alphaproteobacteria; order Rhizobiales; family Amorphaceae; genus Acuticoccus. The sequence continues at coordinate 314,900 of CAVYVL010000008.1, forward strand.
ACGAGGCGCCGGCGGAGGCCATCGGGCGGCTGCGGCTGATGTTCGACGAGTTGGCGCAGCTCCGGCGATGCGGCGCATTTCGATGTGCACGTCCTCTCCGATACGAACGACCCGGCCATCGCAGCGGCCGAGGCCGACGAGATCGCCCACTGGCGTCACGGCAGCGCCCATACGTCGCAGATCCACTACCGCCGCCGCAGCGACAACGCGGGCTTCAAGGCCGGCAATGTCGAGGAGTTCTGCACGCGCCACTCGGGCTCCTACGACTACTTCCTGACGCTCGACGCCGACAGCTACCTCTCCGCCCGCGTGGTCCTTCGCCTGGTGCGCACGATGCAGGTGGCCCCGCACGTCGGCATCCTGCAGACGCTGGCGATCGGCACGCCGTCCACCTCCGTGTTCACGCGCGCTTTCCAGTTCGGCATGCGGCACGGGATGCGCGCCTACACCGCCGGCTCGGTCTGGTGGACGGGGGACTGCGGGCCCTACTGGGGCCACAACGCGCTGATCCGCATGGCGCCCTTCAGCGCGCATTGCCGGATGCCGAAGCTCCCGGGCGACGGACCGCTCGGCGGGCACATCATGAGCCACGATCAGGTGGAGGCGGTGATGATGCGCCGCGCGGGATACCAGGTGCGCGTGCTCGCCGAGGAGAGCGAGAGCTGGGAGGAGAACCCGCCCACGCTGCCCGACTTCATCCGCCGCGAGCTGCGCTGGTGCCAAGGGAACTTCCAGTACTTTCAGCTCCTCGGGATGCCGGGGCTCAAGCCGGTGAGCCGCATTCAGCTCGCGCTGGCGATCCTGATGTACCTCAGCGCGCCGGCGTGGATGGCCTTCATCGTTCTGGGGGCCGTCTCGGTCATGGGGAGCGGCGCGGCGCTGCCGGCCGGGTGGGGGCTCGGGCTCGTCGGCGTTATCCTCTTCATGTGCTTCGCGCCCAAGATCATGGGGCTCGTCGCCGTCATCGTGAGCCCGTCCCAATCGCGCCGCTACGGCGGCCGGCTGCGCGCGGCGCTCGGCGGTGTGGTCGAGCTTGTGCTCTCCATGCTGATGGCGCCGGCCGTCGCCTTCGCCGTCGCGGTGTTCGCCTTCGCGCTGATGTTCGGCCGCCGCATGGACTGGGGCGCGCAGCCGCGCTCGGTCCGGGCCGTCACCTGGCGCGAGGCGGTACGCACGTTCCTGCCGCAGACCGTGTTCGGGCTGGCGCTTCTGGCGGTGCTGGCCTTCAGCGCGCCGAACATCCTGTTCTTCGCGGCGCCGGTGGTGGCGGGCCTTGTGCTCGCGGTGCCCTTTGCGGTGTGGTCGGCCTCACCGACGCTCGGCCGGATGATGACGCGCGCCGGCCTCTGCGCCATCCCGGAAGAGGCGGTGGTGCCGCCGGCCCTGATCCGGCTGCGGCAGATTTCGAGGAGCCGAGACACCACCACCGTCGCTGCCCCCGACCCCGCACTCGCTTAATGGCTGCAGCGGCGTCCCGCAGGCGTCCGTCACCACCGCCAGACCCAGCATCCTGCCGCGTGCGGAGCTGATCGACCGTCTTCCGTTCCATATAATTCTGCTTGATGTTCATTAAACGTTCTGTTTCCCTGTCCAGCGAGAAAAGGCAAGGGGACGGACATGGCGCATAGAAGCCGACTCGGTGTGATCGTGGTGGACTGCAAGACGGAGGACCTCTCCGCGGCGCTGGCATTCTGGTCGGCGGCATTGGGGATCTCAGGCGCGGTGGATCCGGACGGCAAGTATGCGGTGCTGAAGGGCTGCGCCGGGGAGCCGAAGGTCCTGCTGCAGGCCGTCGACCACGACAGCCGCGTTCACCTCGATATCGAGACCGACGACATCGCCGCCGAGGTTGCACGCCTGGAGCGCCTCGGGGCGCGGCCTGTGGACGCGCGCCCGCGGTGGACCGTCATGGAGGCGCCGACCGGCCACCGCTTTTGCGTCGTGGGGCCGCAACGTGATGGACTGTCCGAGAACGGGGCGCTCTGGAACGCGTCCTGACGGGGGAATGCCATGACCGAGCTGCCGAACGGACTGTCCGCCTTCTCGCTGCGGGGGCGGCGCGCTCTGGTGACGGGATCAAGCCAGGGCATCGGTGCCGCGCTGGCTGAGGGGCTGGCGGGCGCAGGGGCGTCGGTCATTCTCAACGGCCGCAACACGGCCCGGCTGGAAGAGGCCGCCGACCGCCTGCGGAGCGGAGGGGCCGACATCACGACGCTCGCCTTCGACGCGACCGATCACGAGGCCGTCCGCGCCGCCGTCGACGGCGCCGAGGCGGACGGCTTGGCGATCGACATCCTCGTCAACAACGCGGGGATGCAACACCGCGCCCCGTTGGAAGAATTCCCGGCGGACGCGTTCGAGCGGCTGATGGCGACCAACGTGAGCAGCGTCTTCAACGTGGGCCAAGCGGTGGCGCGGCACATGATCGGCCGGGGGGCGGGGCGGATCGTCAACATCGCCTCGGTGCAGACGGCGCTGGCGCGGCCGGGGATCGCACCCTACACGGCCTCGAAGGGCGCGGTCGCCAACCTCACCAAGGGGATGGCGACCGACTGGGCCCGCCACGGCCTCAACATCAACGCGATCGCGCCGGGCTACTTCGACACGCCGCTCAACGCCGCGCTGGTGGCGGATCCGGGCTTTTCCCAATGGCTCGCCGGCCGCACCCCGCAGGGGCGCTGGGGCAAACTGCCCGAACTCGTCGGGGCCTGCGTGTTCCTGACCTCGGATGCGGCGAGCTTCGTCAACGGGCAGACGTTGTTCGTGGACGGCGGCATCACCGCCAGCCTGTAGCGCGCCGCCGCTTCCGCCGGTCTGCGCGGCGAAAGGCCGGAACCATGTGTGCCGGGCGGGCTACGGTTCGAGCGCGGAGGGCCGTTCGATCACCACCAGGGGTTCCACGCCGCGCTCCCACTTCACACCGGTCCACTGGACGGCGTGGACCGCCATGTGACCCTCGCCGATCTCGATCAGGTTGAACGCGTTTTCCTCGCCCCGTGTGCGCGAGGAGAGCGCCGTGCCGGCCTGGATCACCGTGACCTTGTGCCGGGGCTCGCCGACCTCGGCCGACCACGGCCGATGTCGCCGATTGGGTGTGGAACGCAGCGGCGTAGGTGCGGTGCAGGTGGCCGGCCGTCACCAGATCCACCCGTTGGTCGACGAATTCCGACAGCGCCTTCTGCGCCCGGTTCACGATCGCCTTGGGCTGGTCGCGAACTCGGCGTCTTCCTCCTCCAGGAACGGATGGTGGGCGACGATAATGCGAAAGGCGCTCCGTTTCGCGTCGCGGAACCGCTCGCCCAGCCCGCGGATCTGCGCGCGGGAGAGGCTGCCGCGCGACCAGTCGAGCTTGAAACGCATGCGGCGGGCGGTGTTGAGCCCGACCACCGCCACGTCGTCGGAGAACCACTACGGCTCCAGATCCTCGGCGACGTAGCGTCGCCAGCGCTTGTAGGGGCGCATCATCCGCTCGGGGATGTTCCAGGGAGTGATATCGTGGTTGCCGGGGACGGAAAGGGTTGGCGCGTGCAGCCGGTCGATGAACTCCCGCGCGCGCTGGAACTCATCGTCTCGCGCCGCCAGAGTGAGATCGCCGGAGAGGATCACCAGGTCGAGGTTGGCGCGGTTCAGCTCGTGGATCAGCGTCTCGGTCGTGGCCGGGTCTTCCGAACCGAAGTGCAGGTCGGAAACCTGGGCGAGTTTCGGTCACGGGACCTCCTCGGGTGCGAACACTTGGATCTCCCCGCTGACGACCTCCACGGTGCACGGGGATTGGATGAGGGTGCTTTCCCCGTCGAGCATGGCGTGCATGCGCCGGCGGGGTCCGCTGATGGTCGCGCCGGTGACGATACGCTTGTCCACATGCTCGTCGCTGGCAAGCTGACCGAATGCCCCACGCAGCAGCATCCGCGCCACGTCGGCCCCGGAGTGCGGGTGGATGGCGAACACCGTCATCTTCCCGCCGGCGATGCCGACTCGCGGCGCGGGCGCGGCAGCATCTGCTCGCCGATGGTGCCGACGAGCACGGCGAAGGACTGCGAGTCGAGCTTGACCTCGCCCTGCGTCGTGGTGGCGGTCAGCGTCATCTTGGGGTCGCGCGGCAGCGTGGTGAGCGCATGGGCGAAGAGCCAGATGCGATCGACAAGGCGCATGTGCCCGCGTCGCGCCTCCCGGTGGACACCGATGCGGACGGGCAGCCCGGTGAAGAGGGTGTGCAGGAACACGCGACCGCCCACACAGCCGTAGTCGACATCGCGCTTCGTGCCGCTGGCGATGAGCTCCGCGGCCGCGTCGATGTCCTCCGGAACACCGAAATCGTACGCGAGGAGGTTCATGGTGCCGGCCGGGATGATCCCGATGGGCCGCCCGCAGCCGCGGTGGGCTTCGATCGTGGCGCGGATGGTGCCGTCGCCGCCGCTGACGACGATGATGTCGGCTTCGTGCTCCTTGCTTTGCTTGAGCTGAGCGGCGAAGTCACCGCTCATGGGGGTGACGGTGAGACCCGCGCGCTCCAGAGCGGTGACGCAGGTCTCGCAAACCGTCAGGTGAATTGAGGTGGCGCCCGGAGGAGGCGTTCAGGATCAGGGCGACCGACGGCATCTGGGTCTCGCGTTTCGATAACGAGCCACAACGCAATGTATTCAGATTTGTTGCCATCAGCGTGGATTTTGGTGAGCGCACGCATCCGCCGGGTGTTCAGCGCGCGTGTCGGCATCTAATTGAGCCGATCGCGAATGAGGGGGCGACGTGCGCGAGCGGTGGCGGCGGATCGGCGGTGAGGCGAGGACGGCGGCGGAAGCCGTCGGGGAGCGGCTCGGGCGAGCGCGTTCGCGCCGACCTTGCGTCTCGGCGTCACGGGCCTGTCGCGCTCGGGCAAGACGGTGTTTCTGGCCGCGCTGGTTCACAATCTCGTCCATGGCGGGCGGCTGCCTCTTTTTGCGCCATACGCCGAAGGCCGCCTCTGCCCGCGCCGGTCTCGCCCCGCAGCCGGACGACGAGGTGCCCCGCTTCCCGTACGAGGAGCCACGTGCGCGGCGCTGGTGGACGAGCGCGTCTGGCCGTCGTCGACGCGCAGATCGCCCAGCTGCGCGTCACCATCGAGTACGAGAGCGCGCGGCTCTTCACGCGCCGCTTCGGCGCAGGGCGGCTGCACCTCGACCTGGTGGACTATCCGGGCGAGTGGCTGCTCGATCTGCCGCTGATGCACCTCGACTACGCCGCCTGGTGCCGTGAGGCGATGGACGAGGCGCGCCCGCCGCCCGGCCGATGCCGCGCCGTTCCGGCGGCGCTCGCAGGGCATCGACCCGGCAGCGCCCGCCAGCGAAGCGACGGCGCGCAGCCTCTTGCCGAGGCCTTCACCCGGTACCTGAAGGACGCGCGCGCCGACCCGAACGCGCTCGGCGTCCCTGCCGCCGGGCCGCTTCCTGATGCCGGGCGACATGGAAGGCTCCCCCGCGCTCACCTTCGCGCCGCTGCCCTCGGCGGAGGCCGAGGCGCCGGCGGGCTCGTTGCAGGCGATGATGGAGCGGCGCTTCGAGGCCTACAAGACCCACGTGGTGCGGCCGTTCTTCCGCGACCACTTCGCCCGGCTCGACCGGCAGATCGTGCTCGTCGACGTGCTGGCGGCGCTGAATGGCGGCCCGCAGGCGCTGGACGAGCTGCGCCGGGCGCTGCGCAGTGTGCTGTCCTGTTTTCGCACCGGAAGGCTCTCGTTCCTGGGCTCGCTGGTGGACCGTCGCATCGACCGCATCCTGTTCGTTGCCACCAAGGCCGACCACATCCACCACGCCGACCACGACCGCCTGGAGCGATCCTGCCGCATCTCGTGGCCGAGGCGATCGAGGCGGCCGAATTCTCCGGCGCCGAGGTGGACGTGGCCGCCATGGCCGCCGTGCGCGCCACCCGTGAGGCGCGGCGTGACCCGCGGCGGCGAGACCTTTCTCACCATCGCCGGCACGCCGATGGAGGGCCAGCGCATCGGTGAGCGCGTGTTCGACGGGACGCGCGAGGTCGGGCTCTTCCCCGGCGATCTGCCGGACGATCCGGCGGGAGGTGTTCGACAACGCCGCGGGACGAGTACGGTGTGACGACGCTGCGCTTTCGGCCGGGGAAGATCGAGACGGCCGGCGACGTGACCTTGTCGCTGCCCCATATTAGGCTCGACCGCGTGCTGCAGTACCTCATCGGAGACCGCCTCCAATGACGATGTTTCTGACCAGGCGCCGCCCCATCGTCTTCGATATCGACGAGGTCGAGTTCGACGACGAGCCGATCGACCCGAGGCGCCCGAGCCTGAACTGTTCGAGGCGCCGCCGGAGCCGGATCCGGCGCCGGGGCCCGCACCGCGCGGACGCCGTGGCGGCGGCCGGACCCGTCGCGAGGCCGATCCCATCGCGGTGCCCGAGGCGCGCGAACGTGCGGTTGTCACCCCCGGGCCGCTGAAGAAGAAGCGCCGGTGGAGCTGGCTCGCGGTCTTCACGGTGGGCATCTCGGGCCTGACGGCGCTGGCGCTGTCGATCTCGCTCTACGCGTTCGTGGAGGACCTTCTCGCCCGCGCACCCGGCGCTCGGCGGGCTGGCGGCGATCCTCACCGCGCTCACCGTGGCCGGGCTCGCCGGCATGGTGCTGCGCGAGTGGCTCGCCATCCGCCACCTGAAGCAGCTCGAGGGCCTGCGCCGGCGCGCCGACGCCGTGATCGCGAGCGACGACCCGGACGACGCGCGCGCCGTGCTCACCGATCTCATCGACGCTCTACGACGACCGCCCGTCCACCGCGCGCGGTCGCAAGGCGCTGAAGAGCCACATGCGCGAGGTGATCGACGGGCGCGACCTCATCGCCCTCGGCGAGCGGGAGGTGTCTCGCCCGCTCGACCGGCAGGCGGTCGGGCCACATCGTCTCGGCCTCACGCCGCGTGGCCGCGGTGACGGCGCTCTCGCCGCGCGCGCTGGTGGACGTCGGCTACGTGATCTTCGCGGCGCTCGTCCCTGGTGCGCCAGATCGCCATCGTCTACGGCGGGCGGCCCGGCACGCTTGGCTTCCTGCGCGTGCTGCGCCACGCCATCGCCCACCTCGCCGTGACGGGCGGCATGGCGGCGGCCGAATTCGCTCATCGGCGAGGTGATCGGCAAGGGGATCGCGGCCAAGCTCTCCGCGCGGCTCGGCGAGGGCATCGTCAACGGCCTCATGACCGCGCGGCTGGGGCTGGCCGCGCTCGACGTGCTGCGCCCGCTCCCCTTCCACGGCACGCGCCGCCCGCGCGTCAACGACGTCATGGGCGAGATCGCCAAGATCGCGCCGAAGGACGACAAGTAGGCGCGGGAGGGGGCGCCGGGGGACGCTCCGGCTTCACCAAGGAACAGAGGGCATGCCGCCTGTTCCCCGGAGCCAGCCATCGCTGAAGGAAGCCCTGAGCCGGACCGCTCCGCCGTGCAAGGCACGCTTCGCTCTTCGGCCTTGCACGTCGAACCGGTCCGGCTCCGAAACGGGCTTCAGCGATGGCTGGCTCGAGGAACAGGCTCCCGCACCGGCCGTGCCCGTGTGCGGGAGCGCGCAGGCCGTGCGTCGGCGATGCGCTGACAAGAGCGCGTTCTGGCACTAAACTTGGCACGCAAACGGGGAGGCTGCCGTGTTCACGCCGCTGTTCGAGGGCCTTCGCCGGGAAGGCGTTCCCGTCTCGGTGCGCGAGTATCTGACGCTGCTGGAGGCCATGCGGGACGGCCTCGCGGACGACGACATCGAGACGTTCTATTACCTCGCCCGCTCCGCCCTGGTGAAGGACGAGACCAAGATCGACGCCTTCGACCGCGTGTTCGGCCGCGTCTTCAAGGGGCTCGAAGCGCTGTCTGAGGCGGGCGAGGGGGTCGATGTCGCCGAGCTGCCCGAGGAATGGCTGCGCGCGCTGGCCGACCGCGTCTTCACGGAGGAGGAGAAGGCCAAGATCGAGGCGCTGGGCGGCTTCGAGGCCCTGATGGAGACGTTGAAGCGAGCGCCTGGAGGAGCAGCAGGGGCGCCACCAGGGCGGCAACAAGTGGATCGGCACCGGCGGCACCTCGCCGTTCGGCGCCGACGGCTACAACCCGGAGGGCGTGCGGATCGGCAGCCCGGGGCGCCATCGGCGCGCCGTGAAGGTGTGGGACAGGCGCGAGTTCCGCGACCTCGACGGGGACGTGGAGATCGGCACACGGGCCATCCGCCTGGCGCTGCGGAAGCTGCGGAAGCTCGCGCGCACAGGCGCCACGGAGGAGCTGGACCTTCCCGAGACGATCGAGGCGACCGCCCGCGAAGGCTTCCTCGACGTGAAGACCCGGCGCGAGCGGCAGAATGCGATCAAGGTGCTTGCTGCTCCTCGATATCGGCGGCTCCATGGACGACCACGTGAAGGTCTGCGAGGAGCTGTTTTCGGCCGCACGGTCCGAATTCCACTCGCTGACGCAGTACTACTTTCACAATTGCGTTTACGAGGGGCTGTGGACCACCAACGCTCGCCGCCGCACCGAGCATGACGCCGACGATCGACGTCGTTCGCCGTTTTCCGCCCGATACGCGGCTCGTCTTCGTCGGCGACGCGGCCATGAGCCCCTACGAAGTCGTCGCCCCCGGCGGCTCGGTGGAGCACTGGAATGCGGAGCCGGGCGCGGTTTGGATGAACCGGCTTCTCAGCCATTTCACCAAGGCGGCATGGATCAATCCGGTCCGGGGTGATCTTATGGCAGTACACGCAGTCGACCGGCATCCTGTCCGACATCATGGACGGCCGCATGTTCGAGCTGACGCTCTCCGGGCTGGACGCGGCGATCGACGCCCTGCGGCGGTGAGGCGAGGACCATGGACGCCACTCCTTCCGACGACACCCGGCCGGCGGCGCCGCGGTCCAAGCCGTTCCTCGTGCTGCTGCGCGAGTTTGCCGGGTTCCCGCTGCCGCCCGAGCACGAGATCGCGCACAAACCGATCCCCGCGTCGCGGTTCATTCCGCTGTCGCGCCAGGCGGTGGCCGCGGACCTGTGCCGCGACATTCCGGGGCGAGGGAGGCACGGCAACGACACTTCGCGCGCTCCGGCGCTGCGCCTGGAGCGGCACCGCGACCACGCCTATCGCCTACTGGCGCGGGAGATGCGCCGCGTCGTACCTGCCGTTCAGCCCGGACAACGATACCGTCAGCGTTTGCAGCCTTCGAGGACGACGAGCGACAGTCCATGGAGGCGCCGGCTCTCCGAGCTGACGCGAGCACCTCCTGACGCGCGCCAACTACTCGGCGCTCGAGACCGACGAGATCGACGCGATCCTCAACGCGCAATCGAGCTATTCGCTGCGCATCGAGGTCGACCTCGAGGAGTATGACCTCCTGCAGGTGTACGCCCGCGACGTCTACCTCACCCACCACCAGGTGCGACGGCCGGAAACGGCCTATCTGAAGGCGTACAGCTACAAGATCACGCGTCTATCGCCGGCTCTTCGTGCTCCTGAAGCTGAAGTCCAATGAGGACCGGGCGCCGAGAGGATGGCAGGCCAAGGAAGGCGTATCGCGGAAGGCCGCGCTGAAGCGGCGTGGTCGAAGCGTCGCAAGCATCTACCCACCGGGCACGTCGTCCGACAACATCTACATCAAGGTCTTCAAGGACATGCCAGAGCATGACCTGCAGATCCTGTTTCCGCTGCGCACGCGTGCAGTTCCGCCCGTTCGACAAGATCAAGTTCTACGCGACCGCGGGCGGCGGGACGCTGTTCGGCATCTTCTCCACCACCGGCAAGGTGGTCGCGGCGACGAACCCGTTCGCGGCGGTCGGCGCGCTCGTCGCGCTTCGGCGGGCTGCTCGCGCGGCAGGTGACGGGCTTCTTCAACCAGCGCACGCGCTACATGATGGAGCTGTCGCAAAAGCTCTTCTTCCACAACCTCGCCAACAATCGCGCCGCGCTCGACCCTCCTGCTCGACCGCGCGGAGGAGGAGGACGTGAAGGAGGACCTCATCGCGCTCTACTTCCTCGCCGGCGAGACGGTGGAGGAGGCCGATCTGATGGAGCGAAAGCGCAAGATCGAGGCGACCATCGTGGAGCGATACGGCGTGGCGGTGGACTTCGAGATCGAGGACGCGCTGCAGCCGGCTCCTGCGGGACGGTGCGGTGACGAAGACCGGCACGTCGCTCACCTTCGCCACCTTTGCGGAGGCCGCGGCGCACTATGACCGGCTTCTCAGGGCGCACGACGACGCGGACGCGCGCCATATCCAGGAAGACCCCAAGCCGGATGATTGCGAGGCGACGGCGGCCACCGAGGCCTAGGGCCGCCCGAAGTCCGGTGGCGCGCCGGAGCCCGGGCGCCCGGATCGCGCAGCGTCCGTCAGGGGCGGATGATGCCGTCGAAGCGGATCGTGTCGAGGCCGAAGCCGAGCGTGAAGACGGCCGCGGTGGCGGTCGGGAAGCCGTTGGCAAGGTTGCCGCCGTCCGCGCCGGCAAACTCCAGCGCCAGTTCGTGCACCGACGGGTTGTGGCCGATGACGAGAACGCGCTGGCCGCTGGTCTTGCGGAGCGTGTGACGCAGATCCGTCGCGTCCGCCTCGTAGAGCGAGCGGCGCAGGTGGATGACACAGTCGTCGCCCACGTGCGGCAGGACTGCCGCGAGCGTGTCGCGCGTGCGGCGCGCGGCCGAGCACAGCACCGTGTCGGGCACCAGGCCGTGCTCGGCGAGCTGACGCGCAGTGGAATCGGCCTCGGCCCAGCCGCGCTCGACGAGCGTGCGGTCGTAGTCGAGCTTGGTCTCGCCCGTCTCCGCCTTCGCGTGGCGCATGATGATGAAGTAGCGCATCAGCGGCGGGCCCGGTCGAGGAAGGCGAGGCGCTCGAAGAGGTGGACGTCCTGCTCGTTCTTGATCAGCGCACCGTGCAGTGGCGGCAGGATGTTGCCGGCCTTCGTCTCTGCGATCGCGGACGGGTCGAGGTCCTCCACCACGAGGAGCTTGATCCAGTCGAGGAGTTCGGAGGTGGACGGGCGCTTCTTCAGGCCTGGGACGTCGCGCAGCTGGAAGAAGGTCTCCAGCGCGGCGCGCAGAAGCTCTTTCTTCAAGTCGGGGAAATGGACCTCGACGATGGCGGCCAGCGTCTCGGCGTCGGGGAACTTGATGTAGTGGAAGAAGCAGCGGCGCAGAAAGGCGTCCGGCAGCTCCTTCTCGTTGTTGGAGGTGATGATGACGACCGGACGCCGGGCGGCCTTGACGTGCTCGCCGGTCTCCAGAACGTCGAATTCCATGCGGTCGAGTTCCAGGAGCAGGTCGTTGGGGAACTCGATGTCGGCCTTGTCGATCTCGTCGATGAGGAGCACCGGGCGGTCCTCGGCGACGAACGAGTCCCAAAGCTTGCCGCGGCGGATGTAGTTGGAGATATTGCTGACCCGCGGGTCGCCGAGCTGGCTGTCGCGCAGGCGGGCGACGGCGTCGTACTCGTAGAGGCCCTCACGCGCTTTTGTGGTCGACTTGATGTGCCACTCGATGAGAGGGGCGCCGAGGGCGCCGGCGACCTCGTGGGCGAGGACGGACTTGCCCGTTCCCGGTTCACCCTTCACCAAGAGTGGCCGTTCCAGGGCAATCGCGGCATTGACGGCGACCGAGAGATCCTTGGTCGCTACGTAGCTGGCCGAGCCTTCGAATCGCATGGCACCTCTCAAGGAAACTTCAGGAGACGGCCCGGACGGCCCGTCCCAGGCGCCATAGTGCATCAGCCTTGGACCGGGTTGCAGTGTCAAGGCGACGGACCGAGAAACCGGCCCGACGCACGCCCTCGAACCGCGACAAGCGATGCTTGCGGTATGTGGCTGCTGAGGCGGTGTGCATGGGCGCAACAGTCTAACGGGGTGAGGTAACGGACTGGGATCTATGCCCCTTCCACCTTGCAATTGTTCCATAAGCGTGTATAGCACGGCGCAGCAGCGGGGGTGATGCGCGCGTGGTTGAGACGGTCGAAGTACGGGTCAACGACGAATATCGTCCAGGCGAGGACGAACCGTTCATGAATGAGCGGCAGAGAGAGTATTTTCGCAAGAAGCTGCTGGATTGGCGGTCCGAAATCTTGCGGGAAGCGAAGTTTACGTTGGAGCAGCTTGCCGAGCGTGAACGGAATCATCCTGCACCTTAGCGATCGCGCCACGTCCGAAGCGGACCACGCGATCGAGCTTCGGGCCCGCGACCGGCAACGCAAGCTGATCGCCAAGATCGACTCCGCGCTGGCCCGGATCGAGGATGGCTCCTACGGGTACTGCGAGGAAACGGGGGAGCCCATCGGCCTGCGTCGGCTGGACGCCCGTCCGATCGCGACCCTCTCCATCGAAGCGCAGGAGCGGCACGAGCGCCGCGAGCGCATCCACCGGGACGACTGAGCCCCGCGGCCCGTCGATCGGCCGAACGAGGCGGGGTCCACCGATCTTTTTATCGGTCCAGGTCAGAGGCGCTGCCCCGCGCCTCGACCGCACGAATCAGGCATAAGGCAGGTATGAACGCCATTCCGCCTCGTCTGGTCGACCATTCCGCCGAAGCCACCGGGCGCCCGGCCCAGTCGCTCGAGGCGAGCGTCGCGTTGGCCGGCGCCTTCGCGGCACTGTCGGGCGCCGCTGCCAGCATCGCGTTCGGCGGCCCGGCGCTTCTGTCCGGTACGCTCGCGATCGCCGCGTTGGGCGCGGCAGGCTACGGCGCGCTCGATTATTTCCGCCGTTCAGCGGCGGCAATTGCCCCGCTTTCGCCGGGCGCTCTCTCCGCCCATCCGCTCGCGTCGTCGAGCCCCATGGCCGTGACCACCGTCACCGGCGCGCTCGTCGCCGCCAACGCCGCCTTCAACACGATGATGGACGCCCGCGGCGAACCGGCGCACCCGGACGCGCTCGCCGCCGGCCCCGCCGCCGCGCTGGCGCTCTTCTCGCTGCGGCGCCAGGCGATGGCCGAGGGGCAGGCCGAGGGCTTCATCCCGCCGCAGCTCTTCGCCAAGCTCACCTGCCGCGACGGCCGCATCGTCCATGTGTTCGAGCCGGCCGAGGGCGAGCCGGCGCCGAGCCGCGGGCTTGAGGAAACGCTGGTCGACATCGTTCCCGCGGCGGCGGTGGTCGCCGATGGCGACGGCACCATCCACGCCGCGAACCAGCGCTTCCACGTGCTGGTGGGAGAGGGCGGCAACCTGACCGACGGGCTGATCGCCGAGGACGGTGTCGTGGCCCGCCTGGTGCGCCAAGCTTATCAGCACCAAACCAGCCGCACCGACGCGACGCTTCGGCACACGCCCGGCCGGCGCGTGCGCCTCTCGGCCAACCCCTTCCCGGGGCGGGACGACCGCGTGATGATCGTCCTGTCCGACGTCACGGATCAGTCCGAGCTGGAGGCGCAGATCGCGCAGAGCCAGAAGATGCAGGCCATCGGCCAGCTCGCCGGCGGCATCGCCCACGATTTCAACAACGTCCTGCAGGCGATCATCGGCTTCTCCGACCTGCTCTTGCAGAGCCACCGCCCGTCCGACCCCGCCTTCCGCGATATCATGAACATCAAGCAGAGCGCGCAGCGGGCGGCGGGCCTCGTGAAGCAGCTCCTCGCGTTCTCGCGCCGGCAGACCCTGCGGCCGACGGTCCTCAACCTCAACGATGTCGTCGCCGACCTCTCCATCATGCTGGACCGCCTGCTCGGCGAGACGGTGAAGCTGGAGCTCGCCTACGGCCGCGACCTGTGGCCGGTGCTGGCCGACCTCTCGCAGATCGAGCAGGTCGTCATCAACCTCTCCGTAAACGCGCGCGATGCCATGAAGGGTGGCGGGACGCTGACCATCCGCACCCGCAACGTCTCCGCCGGCGAGGTGGAGAGCGACGCCGCCGACGAGGTGCAGGGCGACGCGGTGCTGGTCGAGATCGAGGACGTCGGCACCGGCATGCCGCAGGAGATGCTGGACAAGATCTTCGAGCCCTTTTTCACCACCAAGGCAACGGGCGAGGGGACCGGTCTCGGGCTCTCCACTGTCTACGGCATCGTCAAGCAGACGGGCGGGACGCTCTCCGTGAAGAGCCAGGTGGGCGCGGGAACGACGATCCGCGTCTACTTGCCGCGCACCGAGGCCGAGGCGCGCCCCGTCGCGGCGCCCGAAGGCGAACGGTCCGCCGCGGGCCAGGTCGCCGACCTCACCGGCTCGGCGACGCTCCTGCTTGTCGAGGACGAGGAAGCGATCCGCACCTTTGCCGCACGCGCCCTGTCGGCGAAGGGGTACCGGGTGCTGTCGGCCGAGTCCGGCGTGGAGGCCGCAGAAATTTTTGCCGAGGAGGGGGACAATATCGACCTCCTCGTGACCGACGTGATCATGCCCGAGCTCGACGGCCCGGGCCTCGTCAAGAAGGTGCGCGCCGAGCGGCCGGATCTCAAGGTGCTCTTCATGTCGGGCTATGCCGACGGGGCCTCGCTGGACGAGCTGCCGCACGCGCAGTTCCTGCCCAAGCCGTTCACGCTCAAGGCGTTGGCCGAAGCGGTGAAGCGCGAGCTGGGCCGCAACTGAGCACCAGCAAGGAACCGTTTGCGGGCTGCGAATTGTTCCTGTGCGAATCCTCCCGCGGGGCTCTTCGCCGAGGCCGATGCGCGCTAGATTGTGGTCGCCAAAGCGGATCGAACGCGACGCGCCCCACGGGTTAACGCAATCTTAACGTGTCGAACAGATTGCGAACGCCGTGGTTTTGTGAAACACTGAACTCCAGTCAAAATGGGCATGAATAATGAAGCGCAAGGGATCAGCGGTGGCGCAATCAGATCTACGCCTGGTTGAGGGATCGTCCGTGGACAAGACAAAGGCGCTGACGGCGGCGATCAGTCAGATCGAGCGCTCGTTCGGCAAGGGCTCGATCATGAAGCTCGGCGCCGGGCAGACGATCGAGGTCGAGACCGTATCGACCGGATCGCTCGGGCTCGATATCGCCCTCGGCATCGGCGGCCTGCCCAAAGGCCGCATCGTCGAAATCTACGGCCCGGAGTCGTCGGGCAAGACGACGCTGGCATTGCACACGATCGCCGAGGCGCAGAAGAAGGGCGGCATCTGCGCCTTCATCGACGCCGAGCACGCGCTGGACCCGATCTACGCCCGCAAGCTCGGCGTGCAGGTCGATGACCTCCTGATCTCGCAGCCGGACGCCGGCGAGCAGGCGCTCGAGATCGCCGATACGCTGGTGCGCTCGGCGGCCGTCGACGTGCTGGTGATCGACTCGGTCGCCGCCCTCACCCCGCGGGCCGAGCTGGAAGGCGAGATGGGCGACCAGCTCCCCGGCTTGCAGGCCCGCCTGATGTCGCAGGCGCTGCGCAAGCTGACGGGGTCGATCTCGCGCTCACACACCATGGTCATCTTCATCAACCAGATCCGCATGAAGATCGGTGTGATGTTCGGCTCGCCCGAGACCACCACAGGCGGCAACGCGCTGAAGTTCTACTCATCCGTCCGCCTCGACATCCGCCGCATCGGCTCGATCAAGGACCGCGACGAGGTGGTGGGCAACCAGACCCGCGTGAAGGTGGTGAAGAACAAGCTCGCCCCGCCGTTCCGCGAGGTCGAGTTCGACATCATGTACGGCGAGGGCGTCTCCAAGACCGGTGAGCTCCTCGACCTCGGCGTGAAGGCAGGCATTGTCGAGAAGTCCGGGGCCTGGTTCTCCTATGATTCGCAGCGTCTCGGCCAGGGACGCGAGAACTCCAAGCAGTTCCTGCGCGACCACCCCGAGATCGCCAACGCGATCGAGCAGGCGGTGCGCCAGTCCGCCGGTATCATCGCCGAGAAGATCGCCGGTATTCCCGAGCCCGACGCCGACGCCGAAACCCCGGACGACGAGGACGGGATCGACGCCGCCGAATAAGATGTGCCAGGCGCCGGGGTCGCTCTCCGGCGCGCGGCGTCGCGGCAACGCCGCAGCGAGGGTGTTCCTCCTCGCGCTCCCCCATCTCGCCGATGGGCAGCTTTGCCAGGCAAACAAACGCTTCGCGTCCGCCTGACTGGCAAAGGCAATCCAGGCTGAGCCGGCGCCCGGCAGCCTCAAGGGGGTCGCGCTGCGCGCCCGTCCTCGCCATGCTCGGCTGAAGCCTGCGCGTGGCTCCGGGCGGCCCCTTGACCCTGCCGGACACCTCGGGCTGCGGCTCGGGCGTGTCCGCCGGGGTGTCATAGATCCGGGGGCGGGATGTCACGGGTGCGGTGAGCGGGCCCCGCGGCAGGTGGGATGCCGCTCCGCGCGCGCGGTTCAGGCCGCGGCGGTCATGTCGCTGCGCAGGCTCGCAGCGAAATCCGGATAAGTCTCCGACAGCTCGTCCAGCACCCGCGTCTTCAGGAGGCGCGTGACGGCGTCCGGCGGGCCTGCGGTCACTGCGGGGGCCGCGGCATGGTCGAAAGAAAATCCTGTCGCCTTGATCACCTCGTCCAGCGTGTGGCCGGGGTGGAGCGAGCGCAGGTTGAAGCGTCTGCGCTCCTTGTCGAAGTCGAAGAGGCCCTTGCTCGTCAGCAGCGCGTGGGGCCCGCCGGTGCGGAAGGTGCCGGGGTCGCTCGTCCCCGGCGCCGAGACGAAATCCACCTTCGGGACGAAGACGCGCGGGGAATGCTCCTCGCGGAAGAGGATCACCCGCGGGATCACGTAGTAGAGGTAGGCCGAGCCGAACGAGCCCGGCCAGCGCACGTCGACCTGCGGATAGGTGCCGGTGCCGACGAGGTTGATGTTGGCCTCGCCGTCGATCTGCCCGCCGCCGAGGAAGAAGGCGTCGATCCGCCCTTGTGCCGCGCAGTCGAAGAGCTCCACGCCGCCGTTGGTGAAGAAGTTGTGCTTGACCGATCCGAGTATCGACAGGCGTACCGTGGGCTTTCCCGCCGCCTCGTCGAGCGCGCGGCGCAGCATCGCGCCGGCCGCCGGGATCGGTGACGACGCCCCCACCGCGACATGACGGACGCCGTCCAGCAGGTCCGCGATGGTGGCGATCAGGATCTCGCGGTTCGAGGCGCTCATGCCGGGACCCGGCCCATCAGCGCGTCGATATAGTCCCCCAGCGCCTCCGGCGAGCGGGCCGCCTTCGCGTAGCCCTTCATGGCGGCGGCGTCGGTCTCGTACTCGCCCCACAGGGCGCAGGGCGCGGCACCGCCGGGCGCCAGGCCGATCCCGTCGACGTAGAGCGCGGGCAGGGCCCCCGCCGCGGTCGCCTCGTCCGCCATCAGGTCGGTGTCGAGGATGCGCTCCACGGTGACGATGGTGCGCCGCGCCGCGTAGGCCATGGTGGCGAGTTCGCGCCGCCGACCGATCGCGACGTTGCCGAAGCGGTCCGCCGCCGGGGCATGGAAGAGGGCGACGTCGGGTGCGATCGCCGGGATCAGCACGACGGGGTCGGGATCTTCGGCGAACGGGTTGTCGATGACGATCCAGTCCGGCCGGTTGGCGAGGATGTCCGACCCGATGAGGCCGCGCAGGGGCAGGAACGGCATACCCTTCTGCGCGGCGATCAATCCCGCGTGGATCGCGGGGCAGGTGGCGTCCATCACCCGCACGGTGCCGGAGCGGACCGCCCGGCTGAACGCCGGCGCGCCGCCGGCCTCGCCGAGCGTGACGGCGCTGGTCTCCACCGTCGCCACCGCACCCGCTCCGATCAGGATGTCGGCCTGGATGCCGCTGGTCGGCACACACACGAGGTGGAGGTTCGTCACCCCCCGGCGCAGCAGCGGCCCCACCATTGCCATCGAGACGCCCGCGTAGTCGGCGGGGATGGCAAGACGCGTGCCGTCGGCGATCTCACCGGCGAGGCGGTCGAGTGGCGTATCGACTGGCATACGGATCCCCTCCAGCGTCGTCTTTTCGCAACGCGGGGGGTTGTCTCGCGTTTCCTGCCGGCCGGCAAGGGCGGGCAAATCGGATCGCACCCCTTAGAGAGACGGGAACCGGTCGCCACATACAGGAATTGATGCATCGAAGGAGATATCAATATGGCACCGACCATTACGATGAGCCGTGGCCGTGACAGGTCCTATTCCGCGGCCCCCTCGACGGCTGAGCTGGACCGCCTTGCGCATCTGCTCGAACTCCAAGTTCAGCGTCCTCGGGATCCGCTTCGGTCTCGACTCCATCATGGGCATCGTGCCTGGCGTGGGTGACTTGGCGGGTCTGGGCGTCTCGGCGTACCTCATCGGTCAAGGCTATCGCATGGGGGCCCGCAAGCGCACGCTGGCGCGCATGGCCGCGAACGTTGCCGGTGATTCCATCATCGGCGCGATCCCGGTCGTCGGCACGATCGCCGACGTCGCGTGGAAGGCCAACAACGCCAACATGCGCCTCTTGAAGCGCGACCTCGAGCGCCCCGGCGCTCTGCGCCGCCACGGACGATAGAAGAGACCCGCGCAGCCGGTTTGGAGCCGGCTTGGGCAAGCAACGTGACGCCGCGCCGGGAAACCGGCGCGGCGTCGTCGTGTCTGGTCAGGCGGCGTTTTCCATGGCCGTGACGATCGCGGCGATCGCGTCGTCGGCTTTGGCGGCATCGGGGCCGCCGGCCTGCGCCATGTCGCGGCGCCCGCCGCCGCCCTTGCCGCCGAGCGCGGCCGATCCCGCCCGCACCAGAGCCACCGCATCGAAGCGCTCGGCAAGGTCCGGCGAGATCGTCACCACGACCGACGCGCGGCCCTCCTCGCGGCCGACGATGGCCACCACGGCCGAGCCGGCCGCCGCCCGCGCCTCGTCGGCGAGCCCCTTCAGCGCCTTGCCCGGGAGCCCGTCCACGACGCGGCCGACGAAGGTGACGCCCGCGATCTCACGCGCGGCCCCGCCCTCGGACGGGCCGGCGAGCGCCAGCTTCTTCTTCGCGTCCTCGAGTTCGCGCTCCAGGCGGCGGCGCTCTTCCACCAGAACCTCGACCCGGGCGGGCGCCTCGTCCGGCGCAACGCGCATGGCGCTGGCGACGGTGCGCAAGCGGTCGCGCGCGGCGGTGAGGTGGCGCCGCGCCGTCTCCCCGGTCAGCGCCTCGATCCGCCGCACGCCGGAGGACACGGCCGCCTCCTCGACGATGGTGATGAGGCCGATGTCGCCCGTGCGCGCGACGTGGGTGCCGCCGCACAGCTCCACCGAAAAGCGCCGGTTGCTCTGAAGCCCGGCGCCGCCGGCGATCGTGTCGCGCCCCATCGAGACGACGCGCACCTCGTCGCCGTATTTCTCGCCGAAGAGCGCGCGGGCGCCGGACTCGATGGCGTCGTCCACGCCCATGATGCGGGTGTCGACCACGTCGTTCTCGCGCACGCGCTGGTTGGCGGCGCGCTCGACGGTGGCGATCTCCTCCTCGGTGATCGGCCGCGGCTGGGCGAAGTCGAACCGCAGCCGCTCCGGCGCGACCAGCGAGCCTTTCTGCGCCACATGGTCGCCCAGTACGCGGCGCAGGCACTCGTGCAGGATGTGCGTGGCCGAGTGGTTGGCGCGGATCATGTCGCGCCGCTCGTCCTCGACCTGCAGCGTCAGCGCATCGCCGACGGCGAGCGTGCCGGCCTCCAGGGTGCCGCGATGCACGAAGAGGCCGTCGGCGAGCTTGGCCGTGTCGGTGATGGCGAAGCGGGCCTCACCGACCGACGCGGTGCCCCGGTCGCCGACTTGACCGCCGGATTCGGCGTAGAACGGCGTCTGGTTGAAGACGACGCGGCCGTCTTGCCCGGGTTGCAGCGACTGCACTTCGGCGCCGTCCACCACGATGGCGGCGACCGTCGCGTCGGCACGGGTGGTGTCGTAGCCGAGGAACTCGGTGGCGCCGACGCGGTCGCGCACGGCGAACCACACCCGCTCGTCCGCCGCATCGCCGGAGCCGGACCAGTTGGCGCGCGCTTTCTTCTTCTGCTCCTCCATCGCGCTCTCGAAGCCCGGCCGGTCCACCTTGATCCCGCGCGGGCGCAGCGCGTCCTCGGTGAGGTCGTAGGGGAAGCCGTAGGTGTCGTAGAGCGTGAAGGCGGTCTCGCCGGAGAGCGACGCGCCTTCGGTGAGGTCCGCGGTGGCCTCCTCCAGCAGCGACAGGCCGCGCGTCAGGGTGCGGCCGAAGCGCACCTCCTCCTGCTCGGTGGTCTCCACGATGAGCGCCTCGGCGCGCTGCAGCTCGGGGTAGGCCTGGCCCATCTCGCGCGTCAGCGCGGGGACGAGCTTGTGCAGGACGGGCTTTGTGCGCGCCGAGCATGTTCGCGTGGCGCATCGCGCGGCGCATGATGCGGCGCAGGACGTATCCGCGCCCCTCGTTGGAGGGGAGCACGCCGTCCGCCATCAGGAAGCCGGTCGCGCGCAGGTGGTCGGCGATCACCTTGAACGACGGGTTCAGCTTGCCGTCTGCATCGCGCGATTTGACGCCGATCGCATCCTCCGCCGCGCCGATCAGGCCGCGGAAGAGGTCGATCTCGTAGTTGTCGTGGACGCCCTGGAGGATCGTCGCGATGCGCTCCAGGCCCATGCCGGTGTCGATCGACGGGCGCGGCAGGTCGAGCCGCTCGCCCGGGAGCTGCTCGTACTGCATGAAGACGAGGTTCCAGATCTCGATGAACCGGTCGCCGTCTTCCTCCGGAGAGCCCGGGGGGCCGCCCCAGATATGGTCGCCGTGGTCGAAGAAGATCTCCGAGCACGGGCCGCAGGGACCGGTGTCGCCCATGCGCCAGAAGTTGTCGTCGGTCGGGATCCGGATGATCTTCTCGTCCGGCAGACCGGCGATTTTCTTCCACAGCTCGAACGCTTCGTCGTCGTCGGCGTAGACGGTCGCCAAGAGCCTGTCGGCGGGAAGGCCGAACTCCTTGGTGATCAGGGTCCACGCGAGCTCGATCGCACGGTCCTTGAAATAGTCGCCGAACGAGAAGTTGCCGAGCATCTCGAAGAAGGTGTGGTGGCGGGCGGTGTAGCCGACGTTCTCCAGGTCGTTGTGCTTGCCGCCGGCGCGCACGCATTTCTGCGACGTCACCGCGCGGTTGTAGGCGCGGTGCTCGGCGCCGGTGAAGACGTTCTTGAACTGGACCATGCCGGCGTTGGTGAACAACAGCGTCGGGTCGTTGCGCGGCACGAGGGGCGAGGATGCGACGATCTCGTGCCCCGCCTCCCCGAAATAATCCAGAAATTTCGTGCGGATCTCGTTGACGCCGCTCACGAATGACCCTCCAGCGGTCAGCGTGTCTCGAACCCGTCAGGATCCGGGGCACGCATGGGTTTTCAATGCGACCCTGAGGTAGCGATAGTGGGGCCGGATGTCGACACGGGAGAGCGCCTCAGCGTGACCGTTCTGCCCCCCAACCGCCGCATTTGCCTAAGACTTGGACTTGCGAAAGGCGTTTCCGCATGCATTGTAGCGGCAAGTGTAAGAAAGGATCGCAACGATCCAATGGGAGGTTAGGTGGCGTTCGAGCAACTCGATTGTCCACGCGATGAGGACGGTGCCTGCTGGCTGAAGCGGGGCGGTCTCGTTCGCGGGGATGGACCATCGGAGGTCATCGCGGAGCGGGGCCCGGGACGTTGAGCGATATCGTCATCGAGACCGAGGGACTGACGAAGCAATTCGGCGGTTTCTATGCGGTGCAGGACGTCAGCCTCAAGGTTCGGCGCAATTCGATCCATGCGCTGATCGGCCCCAACGGCGCCGGCAAGAGCACCTGCTTCAACCTGATCACCAAGTTCCTGACGCCGACCTCGGGGCACATCCGTCTCAATGGGCGCGACATCACGAACGTGAAGCCGGCGGCGCTGGCGCGGCGCGGCATGGTCCGCTCGTTCCAGATCTCGTCGGTGTTTCCGCACCTGTCCTGCCGCGAGAACGTCCGCGTGGCGCTGCAGCGGCAGATGAAGAATTCGTACCAGTTCTGGACCCCGGAAGGGGTGCTGAACGAACTCAACGACGAGGTCGACGAGATCCTGCAATCGGTCGGCTTATACGACATGCGCGACACGCCGGCTGTCGAGCTGTCCTATGGTCGCAAGCGCCTGCTGGAGCTCGCCACCACGCTGGCGCTGAAGCCCGAGGTGCTGTTGTTCGACGAGCCGATGGCCGGCATGTCGACCGGCGACATCCAGCGCGTCGTCGACCTGATCCGCAAGGCCGCGGAAGGGCGCACCGTGCTCATGGTGGAACACAACATGGGTGTCGTCGCGGACCTGTCCGACACGATCACCGTGCTGCAACGCGGCCAGGTTCTCGCCGAAGGGTCCTACGAGGAAGTCTCCAAGGACCCCGAAGTGATCGCCGCCTACATGGGAGGCCATGCGTGAGCGAACCGCTCCTGAAGGTCGCGGGCCTCAACGCCTGGTACGGCGAAAGCCACATTCTTCACGGCATGGACTTCGAGGTTCATGAAGGCGAGGTCGTGACGCTGATCGGCCGCAACGGCGCCGGCAAGACCACCACGCTGCGCTCCGTGATGGGCATGGTGAAAAAGCGCAAGGGCTCCGTCACCCTCAGCGGCACCGAGACCATCGACATGCCGGCCGAGCGGGTGGCGCGGCTCGGCATGGCGCTGTGCCCGGAAGAGCGTGGCATCTTCTCGTCGCTGAGCGTCACCGAGAATCTGACCCTGCCGCCGGTGATCGCAGAGGGCGGCATGTCGCTGGAGGAGGTCTACGGCCTCTTCCCGATCCTCAAGGAACGCGGCAAGAGCCAGGGCACCAAACTCTCCGGCGGCGAGCAGCAGATGCTCGCCATCGCACGGATCCTGCGCACCGGCGCCAAGCTCCTGCTGCTCGACGAGCCGACGGAGGGGTTGGCCCCGGTGATCGTCGAGCAGATCGGCCGCACGATCCAGGAACTCCGGAAGCGGCATTTCACCATCTTGCTGGTGGAGCAGAATTTCCGGTTCGCCGCGTCGGTGGCCGATCGGCACTACGTGGTCGAACATGGTAACGTGATCGACGAGATCGCCAACGAGGCGATCGAAGAGAACCAGGAAAAGCTGACCCAGTATCTGGGCGTTTGACGGTTCATCTTACAAAAACGAGAGGGAGAGAAGAGATATGGGTCTAAATAAGGTCCTTCTGGCAGGCGTCGCCGGTCTTGCGATGACCGTGAGCGCGCACGCCCAGTACTCCAACGACGGCATCACGCTCGGTGTCCTGACCGATATGTCTGGCGTGTACGCCGACGTCGGTGGCCAGGGCTCGGTCGTCGCCGCCGAGATGGCGATCGAGGATTACGGCGGAGAGTTCAACGGCAAGCCGATCAACCTCGTCTCCGCCGACCACCAGAACAAGGCCGACATCGGTGCCAACATCGCCCGGCAGTGGGCCGATACCGACGGCGTCGACGCCATCTTCGACATTCTGAACTCCGCCGTCGGCCTCGCGGTGCAGCAGGTCGCGACCGAGAAGAACATCGTCTCGATGAACTCCGGCGCCGCCACCACCGCGCTCACCAACGAGCAGTGCTCGCCCAACGGCATTCACTACGTCTACGACACGTACGCTCTCGCCACCGGCACCGGCGGCGCGATGGTGAAGGAAGGCGGCGACAGCTGGTTCTTCATCGTGGCCGACTACGCCTTCGGCCACGCGCTGGAAGCCGACACCTCGGCCGCCGTCGAAGGCGCCGGCGGGTCGAGGTCGTCGGTTCGGTCCGCGCACCGCTGTCCAACCAGGACTTCTCGTCCTTCCTGCTGCAGGCGCAGGCGTCCGGCGCGAAGGTCATCGGTCTCGCCAACGCGGGCGGCGACACCGATCAACTCGATCAAGCAGGCGCAGGAGTTCGGCATCGTCGCCGCCGGGCAGAGGCTCGCCGGTCTGCTGATCTTCATCACCGACATCCACGCGCTCGGCCTCGAAGACCACGCAGGGCCTCACCATCACCACCGGCTGGTACTGGGACCTCAACGACGAGACCCGCGAATTCGCCGACCGTTATGCCGAGCGGATGAACGGCTCCAAGCCGACCATGATCCACGCCGGCGTCTACTCCTCGGTCGATGAACTACCTGAAGGCGGCGGACGAAGGCGGCACGGACGACGGCAAGAAGGTCGTCGACCAGATGCAGACGATGACGATCAACGACATCTTCGCCAAGAACGGCAAGATCCGCGAAGACGGTCTGCACTTCCACGACATGTACTTGGCGCAGGTCAAGGGTCCCGGCCGAGTCCGAGGGCGACTGGGATTACTACAACATCCTGGCGACCATCCCGGCGGCCGAGGCCTATCAGGCGCTCGACGACGTGCGCTGCCCGCTGCTCGAGAAGTAAGCCACGGTTCGAGCCGTAAGCTACCCTCCGCCAATGAGAGCCGGCCCCGCGCCTCGGGCCGGCGTTCCCGCGAAAGGCTTCGTCGTGATCGAATTCCTCGGCGTCCCGCTGCCGCTCTTCATGGGCCAATTGCTCATCGGGCTGATCAACGGGTCGTTCTATGCCGTCCTTTCGCTGGGGCTGGCGCTGATTTTCGGCCTCCTCAATATCGTCAACTTCGCGCACGGCGCGCTGTACATGGTGGGGGCGTTCGTCGCTTACCTGCTGCTCCAGTACATCGGCATCGGCTACTGGCCGTCGTTGATCCTGGCGCCGATCATCGTCGCCGGCCTCGGCATGGTGATCGAGCGGTTCCTGCTGCGCCCGCTGCATGACCTCGACCACCTCTACGGCCTGCTCCTGACCTTCGGTCTCGCGCTGGTGCTGGAGGGCACGTTCCGTCATTTCTACGGTGTCTCGGGTCAGCCCTATTCCATCCCGGCGTCGCTCGGCGGCGCGCAGACGCTGATGATCCCGTCCTGGATCACGGGCGCCGAGCCGGCGTTCATGATGGCGCTGCCGAACTATCGCGCCTGGGTGATCGTCGCCTCGATCATCGTCTGCCTCGCCACCTACCTCCTCATCGAGCGCACGAAGCTCGGTGCCATGATGCGCGCGGCCACCGAGAACCCGGACCTCGTGCGTGCGTTCGGCGTCAACGTGCCGATGCTCATCACGCTGACCTACGGGCTGGGCGTGGGGCTGGCGGCGTTCGCCGGCGTGCTCGCCGCGCCGATCTATTCGGTGAACCCGATCATGGGCTCCAACATCATCATCGTCGTGTTCGCCATCGTCGTCATCGGCGGCCTCGGGTCGATCGGCGGCGCCATCATCTCCGGCTTCCTTCTCGGCGTGATCGAGGGCCTGACGAAGGTCTTCTACCCGGAGGCCTCGAACGTCGTGATCTTCGTGGTGATGGCGATCGTTCTCATCGTGCGCCCGGCGGGCCTTTTCGGAAAGGCGTCCTGATGGCGACGAAGACCTCCACCATCAATTGGTCGGGCTGGGTGAAGGTCGCGATCGGCATCGCGGTGCTGATCGCGCTGCCGAACTTCCTCTACCCGGTCTTTCTCGCCAAGGTCCTGTGCTTCGCCCTCTTCGCGGCGGCCTTCAACCTTCTGCTCGGCTTTGCCGGGCTCCTCTCGTTCGGCCACGCGGCGTTCTTCGGCTTCGCGGCGTACGTCTCGGCGCATGCCGCGAAGGAGTGGGGCTTCACGCCGGAGCTGGCGATCATCGCCGGCACGCTGACGGCGACCGCGCTCGGCGCCGTGATGGGCCTCTTGGCCATCCGCCGCCAGGGCATCTACTTCGCGATGGTGACGTTGGCACTCGCGCAGATGGTGTTCTTCATCTGCATCCAGGCGCCGTTCACCCATGGTGAGGATGGAATCCAGGGCGTGCCGCGGGGCAAGTTCCTCGGGCTGGTGAGCCTGGAGTCGAACTTCGCCATCTACTACTTCGTGCTCGCCGTCTTCCTGCTGGGCATCCTCATCATCTACCGCACGGTGCACTCGCCGTTCGGCCAGGTGCTGAAGTCGATCCGCGAGAACGAGCCGCGCGCCATCTCGCTCGGCTACGACGCGGACCGGTATAAGCTCCTGGCGTTCATCCTGTCGGCGGCGCTCGCCGGCATGGCGGGCTCCACCAAGGTGCTCGGTCTTCAAGCTGGCGTCGCTGACCGACGTCGCCTGGCAGATGTCCGGCGAGGTGGTGCTGATGACCATGCTCGGCGGCGTGGGCACGATGCTCGGACCGATCGTCGGCGCCTCGGTGATCGTGACCATGCAGAACTATCTCGCCGAGGTCGGGCAGCTCACCCTCATCATCCAGGGCCTTGTCTTCATCTTCTGCGTGCTCCTGTTCCGCCGCGGCATCGTCGGCGAGATCGGCCACCGCTGGGCCAGGCTGCGCGGTGGCGGACAGGGTGAGAAGCCGCACCTCGCGCCCGGCGGCTCGCCGGCGATGGCCGACGGCGATGAGAAGGCCGCACGCGCCGAGAAGGCCTCGACCTAAACCGTGGTCAACGTCCTCGTCACGGGCGCGGCCGGGTTCCTCGGCCAGACTGTGGTCGAGGCGTTGATCCGGCGAGAGCGCCTCTCCGGTCCGCGGGGTGTGGAGCCGATCACCTCGCTGACGTTGGTCGACCGCGTTCCGGCGGTCGCGCCGGACGGGCCGTTCGAGAGGCAGGTCGTGGACGGCAGCCTGGTCGATGCAGATCTCTCCGCGATGATGGCGGACATGGATGTCATCATCCACCTCGCCGCCTTCCTCACCATAGAATCCGAGCGCGACGTGCGGGCGGGCTACGACCTCAACCTGCAGGTCCCGCTGCGCATGCTGGAGGCGGCGCGCCTCGCGGATCGGCGGCCGCGGATGGTGTTTCCATCGTCCATCGCCGTCTTCGGCGGCAAGCTGCCCGATCGCGTCACGGAGAACACCGTGTGCACGCCGCGGACGTCCTACGGCACCGCCAAGGCGATGGTGGAGCTGATGATCTCCGACTATGCCCGGCACGGCTTCGTCGACGGGCGGGCCATCCGCATCCCCATCGTCATGACGCGGCCCGGGCTGCCGTCCCCGGTGGTGTCGGATATCGTCGGCGAGGTGGTCCGCGGGCCGCTGCTCGGCCGCAACGTGTTGTGCCCGCTGGATCCGGACGCGCCGTTCCCGATCGTGTCGGTGGAGCGGGTGGCGGAGAACATCGTCAACCTCGTGGAGCGGCCGGCGGACCGCTTCGGGGTGAGCCGTGCCGTCCACCAGCCGGGGCTGACGACGACGCCGCGCCAGCTCGTCGAGAGCCTCGAGCGGCTCGTCGGCGACAAGGCAAAGGGTCGCGTCACGTTCGAGCCCGATGCGGCGGTCACCAAGGTCGTCGCCGGCTGGCCCAGCGACTTCGCCTCCGAGATCGAGGACCCGCTCGCGGGCGATGCCGACGTCGACAGCATCGTGCGGCTGGCCGCAAACCGGTTCGCCTGAGCGCCGGAATGGTCGCAACACCCGTGCGGCCGGACGCGAAAATCTGGGGATCGACTGCAACCTAAAGGAGAGTTAGTCTTCCGCGGGTCGCGCCCTTTGCCGTAACGGTGGGGCGCTGCGGAGGATAGCCTTGACGACCTTCCGGTTCTTGCATGCCGCCGACCTGCACCTGGGCAGTCCGTTCCGGGGCCTTGCCGTGCGTGACCCATCGGTCGCCGCACGCTTCGCCCAGGCGACGCGCACCGCGCTCACCCGGCTGATCGACGAGGCGCTCGCCGCCGAGGTCGCCTTCGCGGTCATCGCCGGCGACGTTTACGACGGGACGTGGAAGGACAACACCGTCGGCCTCGTCTTCAACCGTGGAGATCTCGCGCCTCTCGCGCGCCGGCGTCCCCGCGTACGTCCTGCGCGGCAACCACGACGCCGAGAGCGTGGTGACGCAGACCATCGCATTGCCGGACGCCGTGCACGCGTTCGAGACGCGCCGCCCGAGCACCTTCACCCTGCCGGACCTCGGTGTGGCGCTCCACGGCCAGGGCTTTGCCTCGCGCGCCGAGGAGGCCAACCTCGTGCGCGCCTATCCGCCGCCGGTGGCAGGGCACTTCAACATCGGCGTGCTGCATACCTCGCTGACGGGCCATGCCGCCCACGCGACCTACGCGCCATGCACGGTCGAAGACCTGGCGAGCCGCGGCTACGACTACTGGGCGCTCGGCCACGTCCACGACTTCGCGCGGGTGGCGGAGGAGCCGGCGATCGTCTTCCCCGGCAACCTGCAGGGGCGCAGCGTGCGTGAGACAGGGGCCAAGGGCGCCGTCATCGTCACGGTGGAGGACGGCCGCGTCGCCCGCATCGAGCGCGTGATCGTCGACGATGCGCGCTGGGGTCTCGTCGAGATCGACATCACCGAGGCGGCGGACCTTTCCGCCGTGCTGCGCCAGGTGGAGGCGGCGGTCGAGGACGCGGTCTCGGACCTCGGCGACCGCGCCATGGCCTTGCGCGTGCGCCTCACGGGCCGCTCTGCCCTGCGGCTCCGAGATCCTCGCCAACAAGACCCAAGTGACCGGACGACATTCAGGCCGCCTGCCACCGTGTCCACGCCGAGGTGTGGCTGGAAGCGCTGAAGGTCGACCTCACCGCGCCCGAGAGCGCGCCCGTCGATTTCGGCTTCGATCTGGCGGCAGCGCTCCGCGATCTCTCCGGTGACCCGGAGATGCAGGCGCGGGCCGAGGAGATCGTCGGCGAGATCGCGACGAAGCTGCCGGGCGGCCGCGCCGCGGACGAGGCGCCGCTCGGCGACGACTCCGCCGCGCTGATCGCCGAGGCGGTCGAACTGGTCGCCATGCGGGCGCGCGACTGATGCGCATCTCGCGGCTCGACCTCATCCGCTACGCTCACTACGACAACCGGGCGCTGGCGTTCGACCCCGCCGCCGCGCTGCACCTCGTCTACGGCCCCAACGAGGCGGGCAAATCGTCGGCATTGGCGGCGATATCGGACCTGCTGTTCGGCTTCGCCCGCACCAAGGACGCGCGCAAGGTCGACTTCCTGTACGACGCCAAGCACCTTGCGCATCGGCGCCAGCCTGGTGAGCGCGGCGGGCGAGGAGATCGCCTTCCGCCGCCGTCGCGGCAACAAGGCGACGCTGCTGGCGGACAGCGATGCCGAGACGCCCCTCAACGACGATGCTCTGGCGCCCTGGATCGGCGGCCTCACGCGCGAGATCTTCACCGCCTCCTTCGGCCTCAATTCGGACAGTTTGCGCGCCGGCGCCGAGGAGATGCTGAAGCCCGGCGGGGAGCTCGGCTCCATCGTCATGGCGGCGGCGTCCGGCCTCGTCGGGCTCACCGAGCTGCGCACCCGGCTGGAGGCGGAGGCGGACGAGCTCTACGCCCCCCGCGCCTCCACGCGCGCCTTCAACGTGGCGCAGAACCGCCTCAACGTCGCGAAAGAGGCCGAGCGCGCGGGCCGAGCTGAAATCCTCCGCCTGGCGCGAACTGATGCAGGCGATCGACGAGGCCGAGGCCGCGCTGGCCGACACGCGCAAGCGCCGCGAAACGGTGCTGACGGAGGAGAAGCGCATCGAGACGCTGCGGGCGCTGCGCGGTGTCGTCGCCGAGATCGACGCCGGGGTCGAGGCGCTCGCCACCTACGATGACCTGGGCGCCGTGCCGCAAGGTCTGAGTGGCACCCTGGACGCGCATCTGCAGGCTCAGGCGGACGCCGAGCGGCGGCTGGCCGAGGCGGGCACGCACCTCGATGCGGCGCGGCGGCAGGAAAGTCGCATCGACGTCGACGAGGCGATGCTGGCGCATGCGGCGGAGGTGCAGGCGGTGTTCAAGGACAGTGGGGCCTACGCCGCGCTGGTCGAGGACCTGCCCGCCGCCGCAGCCGAGCGCGAGACCGAGGCCGGCCGCATCGCCGACCGCGCCCGCCGCCTCGGCTGCCCGCCTGACGCGCTCACCGCACGCCAGCCGACGGACGCGGCCCTGGCGCGCGCCGCCGCCGCCGTCCAGGCGCTGCGGACCCTGGAGACGCGGCGGGAGGACACTGCCAAGGCGCTGAAGAGCGCGGAGGACGCCCTCGCGGCGCTGGACGGCGACGGCACGGGCGTTCACCTGATCGATCCCGCGCCGGCCAAGGCGAGCCTTGCCGCGCTCGCCCCCCGGCTCGATGCTTTGAAGGCGCGGGACAAGCTCGCCGCCCGGCTGCGCGCGGTGCAGCGGGAGGTGGAGGCGGGCGCGGGCGCGCTCTCGCCGGCGCCCAATCTGGATGCGCCGGCACTGCCGGGGCTTCCCACCGTGGCGCGCCTCGCCGAACAGGCCGGCGCGTTGCGGGACATCGAGCGCGACGGCCGCGACGCGCGCAAGCGGCTGCGGGAGGAGGAAACGCGCCTCGCCGCCGTGGAGCGCCGCATCGCGGAGGCGGAGGCCGGCGGGCCGGTCCCGAGCGCAGAGGCCGTCGCCAATGCACGCCGTGCCCGTGATGCGGCGCTCGCCGCGGTTGGCCGCGCGGCCACCGGCGACGATCCGCTGACGCCCGCCGCCGCCGCCACCGCCGTCGCCACCGCCGGCCACCTCACCGCGGAGGCCGATGCGCTGGCCGACCAGGCGCTCGCCGAGGTGAGCCGCGTCAACACGTACCTCTCGCTCAAATCCGAAGCGGCCGACCTTGCCGGCGACATCGCCCGCCGCGAGGCCGACCTCGTCGAGCTGCGCGCCAGCCTGTCGGCCCAGAAGGACGCCTGGCGCGCACCGTTCACCGCCGCCGGACTGGAGCCGGGCCGCGCCGACGACATGGTCGAATGGCGCCGCCGCCTCGACGCTCTGCTGGCGGACCGTGCCGAGGCGGACTCGCTCGTCGACGAGCTGGCCGCGCTCGACCAGCAGGAGGAGACGGTGGCCGGTGCGCTCGCCGCCATCGCCGAGAGCATCGGCCTGGCCGTGCCGCCGCTGCCCACCGACGCTCTGGCCGCCCGCCTGGCTGAGCGCATCGGCGAGCTTGAGCAGGCGTGGCTGGCAGGCCAGCAGACCACGCGCCTGCGCAGCCACCACGAGGGCGACGTCGAACGGCACACCGCGCAGCTCGCCGGCCTGGAGGCCGAGCGCACCGTTGCGGCGGAGCGCCTCGCGGGCGCGGCCACGGATCTCGGCCTCGCCGCGGGCGCCTCGCTTCCCGAGACCGAGGCGACCATCGCACTGTGGCGCGAACTGCCCGATCTCATCGACCGGCGTGACGCGGCCGAACGTCGCCACGGTGCGCTTCTCGCCAACAAGACGCGCTTTGAAGGGGATGTCGCGCGGCTGGTGGAGACCCTCGCGCCGGACCTCGCGGACCTGCCGCCCGCCGCCGCCTGCGCCGGGCTTGCCGAGCGGGCCGCCGCCGCCCGGTCCGCCAAGGAGCGCCGCGACGCCGCCGCCGAGGCCGTGCGTGCCAGCCAGGAGGCGCTCGAGGATCGCCGCGCGGAGGCGACCGGCGCCGCCAGCGCCGCCGACGCCGCGTTCGCCGAGCTGCCACAGGGCGATCGCGCGCTCCTCGCCCAGCGTCTCGCCGCGCGCGACGGGGTGGCCCACGACCTCGGCCAGTGCCGCCGCCGCTTTGCCGAGATCGCCCCCGGGGAGGACGAGGCCGGCGTGCGTGACGCGCTGGCGCGGCTCGACCCCGCCGCCGGCGAGGCGCGCCGCGAGGAGCTTGCCCGCGAGGCCGCCCGGCTCGGCGAGGAGGAGAACGTCGCCTACGCCGCCTTGCGCGAGCGCCAGCGTGAGCGCGATGCCCTGGCCGGCGGCCGCGGGGCGGAGGCCGCCGCGTTCGAGAAGAACGCCGCCAGCGCCGAGATGGCAGGCATCGCCCGCCGGTGGGCGGTCCTGCGCATCGCCTCGCAGCTCCTCACGTCGGCCGTCGAGCGTCAGCGCCAGCGCCACCACGCGCCGCTGATCGAGCGCGCCGGTACTTTGTTCGCAACCCTCACCAACGGTGCCTTCGACGGCCTCGCCCAGCGCTTCGACGAGACCGACCGCATGCAGCTCTACGCCCAGCGCGGCGACGACATCCTCGAGCGCGGCGCGCTCAGCGACGGCACCCGCGACCAGCTCTTCCTGGCGCTGCGCCTCGCCATCGTCGAGGACTACGCCAGCCGCAACGAGCCAGCCCCCTTCATCGGCGACGACATCTTCCAGACGTTCGACGACGACCGCACCGCCGCCGGTCTCACGGCGCTCGCCGAGGTCGGCACCACGGTGCAGCCGATCCTCTTCGCCCATCACCGCAGCGTGGTCGACATCGCCCGCGATCGGCTGGGCGCTCGCGTCGACGTCATCGAACTCGGCTGAGCCGGCTTCGCCAGCGTGGTTCGGGCGTGCTATAGCGTCGGCCAAACACGCTCGGGGAGGGGCAAATGGAGGTTCTGGAACGCCTGATCGGCGATATCGCGCTGCCCAAGATGGTGCGCGTCCGCCAGACGTTTGCGGATGACCACGTCGCCGATGTCGCCGCCGCCGTGCTGGACGGACTGCGCCAGCAGCGCGATCACCGAGCGGGTTCGCCCGGGCATGTCGATCGCGATCGCCGTGGGCAGCCGCGGCCTCGCCGACCTGCCGATCCTGGTCGAAGCGACCGTGCGCGGGCTGAAGGCGATGGGCGCGGAGCCGTTCATCGTGCCCGCGATGGGCAGCCACGGCGGCGCCACCGCCGAGGGGCAGGCGCTGCTACTCAACGGCATGGGCGTGACCGAGGAGGCCGTCGGCGCACCGATACGCTCGTCGATGGAGACCGTCGCGCTCGGCAATCTCCCCAACGGCTTGCCGGTCCTGATGGACAAGCATGCGATGGAGGCGGACGGTATCGTCGTCCTCAACCGGGTGAAGGCGCACACCTCGTTCTCGGCACCGATCGAGAGCGGCCTGGCCAAGATGATCACGATCGGCCTCGGCAAACAGGATGGCGCGGCGAGCTGCCATGCCATGGGCTTCACGCACATGGCCGACAACGTCGCCGACATGGCGCGGATCAAGCTCGACCAGTGCAAGATCCTCTTCGGTGTCGCCACGATCGAGAACGGGTACGACCGGATCTGCCACGTTGAGGTGGTGCCGGCGGAAGCCATCATGGACCGCGAGCCGGAGCTTCTGAAGCTGTCCAAGGCGCGCATGCCGCGCATCATGTTCGACCCGCTGGACGTGCTGGTGGTCGACAAGATGGGCAAGGAATTCTCCGGCACCGGCATGGACCCCAACATCACCGGCCGGGCCACCACGTCGCTGGTGCAAAGCCGGCTGTCGGTCACGCGGATGGTGGTGCTCGACCTCACCGCCAAGGGCGGCGGCAACGCCACCGGCATCGGCCTCGCCGACGCCACGACCCGCAAGCTCTACGAGAAGATCGACCTCGTCGCGACCTACGCCAACCACATCACGTCGACGGTGATGTCCGGCTGCAAGATCCCGATGATCCTCGACAGCGACCGCATGGCGATCATGGCATGCGTGCGCACCTGCAACGTGATGGACCTGTCCACGCTGCGCCTGGTGCGGGTCGCCAACACGCTGCACATCGGCGAGATTCAGATCTCCGAGGCGCTGCTGCCCGAGGCGCGGGCCAACCCGGACATCGAGATCCTCTCCGAGCCGGAGCCGATGGCGTTCGACGCGGCCGGCGATCTCGTCGAGCTCGAGCCCGCGCACTGAGGTGACGCCGCCGCATGTCCATCTCGACCCGGTGGGAGGCGCTGCCGGGGACATGTTCGTCGCCGCCATGCTGTCGGCCTGTCCGCAGCTGAAAGACCGCGTGATGGCCGACGTGGCGGCGGTCCTGCCGCCGGGCGCCGAGGCGGTGCTGACGGAGGGGTCGGCCGGCGGCCTGGCCGGCCACCGCCTCACCCTGGACGCCGCCCGCCGGCAGCGAACAACCGGTCATGCTGGCGGATTTCCGCGCGCGCATCGCCGGGGCGGCGCTGAGGGCGGGGACGGGGAGGCTGCACTCGCGATCCTCGAGCGGCTCGGCCGCGCCGAGGCGGCGATCCACCAGGTCCCGCTGGAGCGCGTGCACTTCCACGAAATCGCCGACTGGGACACGCTGATGGACGTTGTCGCCGCCGGCTCGATCGCCGCGGCCCTCGGGGCGACGTGGAGCATCGCGCCGCTGCCGCTCGGCGGCGGCCATATCAACACGGCGCACGGCCTGCTGCCGGTGCCCGCGCCCGCGACCGCCGCCATCCTCACCGGATACGACTGGCGTGACGACGGCATCGCCGGCGAGCGCGTGACGCCGACAGGGGCCGCGATCCTCGCCCACCTCACCGGCGGCGCCGGGAGCGGCAGCCATCGCGGCGGGCGCTTGGAGGCGGTCGGTGTCGGGCTCGGCACGCGCACCCTGCAGGGGGTGCCCAATGTGCTGCGGGCGATGGTGTTCGCGGCCGCTCCGGCTGGAGCCGAACGCACCGAGATGCTCGCCTTCGAGATCGACGACATGACCGGCGAGGAGATCGCCACCGCCACCGACCGTCTGCGCCAGGAGCCGGGGGTGCGCGACGTGACCCTCATCGCGGCGCTGGGCAAGAAGGGGCGTCCTGTCACACGCGTCGAGGTGCAGGCGGACCCGGCGCTGGGCGACCGCGTCGCCGACGCGGTGTTCGCCGAGACATCGACCCTGGGCGTGCGGCGCATGGAGATGCGGCGGGACATGCTGCCCCGCACCAAGGGGCTGGAGAAGGGGCTTGCGGTGAAGCACGCGGTGCGGCCGGGCGGCGTCATCACCACCAAGGTGGAGCAGGACGAGTTGAGCGATGCGACGCTGGACGCGCGTCGCCGCGCCTCGCGGGAGGCCGAGCAGTGACCCTCGCCGATGCGCTCCCTCTGCACGACGAAGCCGGCGACGCTGACGTGGCGGCGGCCCTCGCGCGACTCGACGAAGCGCTCGGCGTCGCGGAGGAGAGCGCGCGCTGGACCTTCGCCGTGTCCGGCGGCGTCGACTCCATGACGCTCGCGACGCTCGCCCACCGGCGCCTCGACACAGTGCCGCGCATGGTCCACGCGACCTCGCCGGCGGTCCCCTCCGAGGCGCGCCGCCGCGTTGAGCGTCACGCTAGCGCCGAAGGCTGGGCGCTCGAGGTGATCGACGCGGGTGAGTTCGCCGACGCGGACTACCGCGCCAACCCGGTGAACCGCTGCTACTTCTGCAAGTCGCGGCTCTACGGCTCCATCGATGCGGTGATCCGCGCGGCCGGCGGCGGCCTCGTCGCCTCCGGCACCAATCGTGACGACCTCGGCGACTTTCGGCCCGGCCTCAGGGCGGCCGAGGAGAAGGGCGTGCGCCACCCGTTCGTCGAGGCGGGGATCGGCAAGGCCGGTGATCCGCGCGCTCGCCCATGCGCACGGCCTGGCGTTCGCGGATCTCCCGGCGCAGCCGTGTCTGTCGAGCCGGGTTGAGACGGGGCTCGCCATTCAGCCCGCCGACCTCGCCTTCATCGACGCATTGGAGAGTGCGCTGCGCGCGGCTGCCCCGGCCGGCGCTGCCATCCGCGTGCGGCTGCGGGCGGCGGGCGTCGCCGTGGAGACGGACTGCGACGCCGCGCACTGGTCCGGGCTCGGTGGCGCCGCCGAGGCGGCGTGCCGTGCGGCCGGACGGCCGTTCCTCGGGGTGGAGCGGTATCGCATGGGCTCGGCGTTCCTCAAGGCGCCGCGTTGACCGAGGGCCCGCCGACCGCCGCCATCATGGACTGGGACCGCGAGGCGCGCACGGGCCTGCCGGAGGCGGTCTTCTGTGCCGGCAAGACCCCGGCGCAGATCGATGCCATCGTCGCCCAAGCACGTGCCCGCGGCCGGCCCCTGCTGCTGACGCGCCTCGATCCGGCCCGCCACGCCGCACTCGCCAGCCGCGACACGCTCGACTACGACGCCACGTCCGCCACGGCGATCGACGGCCCGCCGCCGCTTGTCCGCGCGGGTCATGTCGCGGTGGTGACGGGCGGCCTCGCCGACCTGCCAGCCGCGACCGAGGCGCTTCGCACACTGCAGTTCTGCGGCGTCGAGGGGCGCCTCACCGCCGATGTCGGCGTCGCCGGGCTGTGGCGGCTGCTGGAGCGCGTCGAGGCGATCCGCGCGGCGGACGTGGTGATCGCGGTCGCGGGGATGGAGGGCGCGCTGTTCTCGGTGCTGGCGGGGCTCGTCGCGGCCCCGATCATCGCGCTTCCCGTCTCCGTCGGAACCGGCGTCAGCGCCGGCGGGCGGCTGGCGCTGGACTCGGCGCTGGGGAGCTGCGCGCCGGGGCTCGTAGTCGTGAACATCGACAATGGGTTCGGTGCGGCACAGGCGGCGCTGCGCATGCTGGCGATGCGAGGGGCGGGAGCCTGAGAGCCGCGGGCGCTGTGGCTCGGGCTTCACCAAGGAACAAGGGTCATCGCCTGTTCCGCGAAGCCAGCCGTCGCTCACGACGCCCTGACCCGGAACGAGGCACTGCGCAAGGCACGCTGCGCTCTTCGGCCTTGCACAGTGCCCCGCCCCGGGTCCTGTCGGGCGTCGCGACGGCTGGCTCCGAGGAACAGGCTGGCGATCCGCCGTGCCGTGCGGGCGCCGGAGATGCCGTGGCTTCAGGCGAGGCGCTTCGCGTGCCAGGCGATGTGGTCGGCCATGAACGTGGAGATGAAGTAGTAGGAGTGGTCGTAGCCCTGCTGCATGCGCAAGGTCAGGTCGATCCCCGATGTCTCGCACGCTTTGGCCAGAAGCTCGGGCCGCAGGCCGGTGATGACGAAGCTGTCCGATTCGCCCTGGTCCACCAGGATCTCCGGCACGCGGGCGCCGTCTTCGATGAGCGCGACAGCAT
Source organism: uncultured Alphaproteobacteria bacterium (assembly GCA_963771975.1). GTDB lineage: Bacteria > Pseudomonadota > Alphaproteobacteria > Rhizobiales > Amorphaceae > Acuticoccus. Next base: position 351,399 of record CAVYVL010000008.1, read on the forward strand.
CGTACTGACGCCAGGCGGCCGGATCGTCGCCGAGATAGGCGGAGAGGGCCTTGCGGCCCCACGGCACCTGGCTCGGCGCCACGATGGGCGCGAACGCCGAGACGCTGCGGTAGCGGCCGGGATGGCGCAGCGCCATCGTGAGCGCGCCGTGCCCGCCCATGGAGTGGCCGAAGATCGATTGCCGGTCCGGCGCCACGTCGAAGTTGGCCGCGATCAGCGCCGGCAGCTCCTCCTCGACGTAGGTGCGCATCTTGAAGTGCGCCGCCCATGGGGTCTCGGTGGCGTCGAGGTAGAAGCCGGCGCCCTGGCCGAGATCGTACGCCTCGTCGTCGGCGACACCCTCGCCGCGGGGGCTGGTGTCGGGCGCCACCAGGATGATGCCCGCCTCGGCCGCGGCCTCCCGGTACTCGCCCTTCTCCATGACGTTGGCGTGTGTGCACGTGAGCCCGGAGAGGTAGGTGAGGACCGGCAGCGGGCCGCGGCCCGCCTGGGACGGGACGAAGACCGCCAGCGTCATCGGCGTGCCGGTGGCCGACGAGGTGTGCCGGCACACGAGCTGCTCGCCGCCGTAGGCCGTCCAGCGCGAAACGATCTCCATTAGCCTGCTTCTCGTTTCCAGTTTCGATGAGGTCGCGAAGAGCCTCCGCCTCGACCCCCTCGCTGATGATCATGCAGCCGCGGCGGATCGGCTCGCCGATCATGATCGGTCTCCCGATCGGCGGATCCGCGAATGCGATCCGGACCGTTCGCCCGAGCGGCGTCGACTCGGAACTTGCTAGCGCCTTTGCGCCCTCGGCGTCAAAGCAGAACTGCGCGCCGCCACGGACGGGCGGCACGATCCGCTTGACTTGGCCGAGACCGATGGCGAGGCGTGTCGCGGCCGGAGTGGAGCAACTCTCGGAAGGCAGTTTTGACCATCGGCGCGAATTGCTCACGGACCGCTTTCGTGAACGAACCCTCGTGCAACTCAGAGCAAACCACCCGGACAAACTCGTCCGTCGGATCCTCCATCAGCCGAGTGATTTCGTGCTTGATCGCTGACGTGTATTTGAGCCGCTCAGCGGACGCGACGATACCTGCGACATCAAACTCGGCTTTCTCGAATTTCTTCAACTCTGGCAGCAATGACGATTGCGGTTCGGCAAGATCAAACACAAGGAACGGGCGGCTATCGAGTTTATTGGGCGCCTCAATGTCCGTATGGAAATGGAAATAACGGCCATTGGTAAGGATGGCAAATTTAGCGCTTGTCACCGTGAAGTAACGGAACAGTTGAGCGAGGTGAAGCTTGTCAAGCTTGGTTGTTGTCGGCTTACATTCAATCAGTATCTTGACTTCATCATCATGCTTTATCGCGTAATCTACCTTCGCACCCTTCTTGCCGACGGCATCAGCTGTAAATTCTGGCACAACTTCCTTCGGATTGAACACGTCGTAACCAAGCGCATTCAGAAATGGTAGTACGACGGCAGTTTTCACGGCCTCCTCAGTCGCCATGACATCAGCTTGGGTCTTTACTCTGTCTGATACCAGCGCGCCTAATTCATGACCCGTTCGATCCACGGCTGTAGGCAAAGCGATCGCAGGCGGTCTGTCTCGGCGACGAGGGCGTTCCAGGCCTCGCAGCAGGCGTCGACGATGGCGTCGGTGTCGGCGAGCAGCCGCAGGCTGAGATAGCGCTCGCGCAGGTACAGCCAGACGCGCTCCATGGGATTGAGCTGCGGGGAGTAGGGCGGCAGCGGCACCAGGGTGACGTTTGGTGGAACCAGGAGAGCCCTGGCCCCGTGCCAGCCGGCGCCGTCCAGAACCATGACGGCGTGCTCGTCTGGGCCGAGCGTTTCGGCGAAGCCGTCTAGAAGGACCTGCATCGCAGCCGTGCCGACCTCGGGAAGAACGAGAGCGAAGGCGGCCTCGCCATCGGCCCGGGCCGCGCCGAACAGATACGTAAAGGAGAAGCGCCGGTCCTGGCGTCCCGGCGGACGCTCGCCCCTCAGCCACCAGCGATGACACAGCCGACCTTTCTGGCCGACCCGCATCTCGTCCTGGAAATAAAGGACGATACGCTTGTCCGGATGGGCCGCGGCGGCCGCGTTCAGCGCGTCGCGGAGCCCCTTTTTTGGAACCCGGCCTGGCGCTCGGGCGACATCTTCGGGTGCTGTGGCCGTGCCTTCTGGCGGGAATAACCTTCGCGGCGCAAGACCCGCGACAGGCTCTGCGGCGTGATCGTCTTGCCGAACCGTTCGTCGACGAAGCGGCACAGATCCGGGAGCGTCCAGCTCGAGACCCCGTCCGCCTCGGGGTCGGGACCCCTGAAGATCCGCTCTGCAAGCAGCGCGAGCTCGCATTCGCTCAGCGCCGGCGGGCGGCCGCCCCGCGGACGATCCGAGAGCCCTGCCACCCCTTCGGCGTTGTAACGTACGACGGCGTCGCGCAGCGCTTGCCGCTCCATCCCGGCTGCCTCCGCGGCGTCGGCGCGGCTCATCCCGTCGAGCGCATTGGCAATCGCCAGCATCCGCCTTGCCGTGTGCACCGACCCCACGCAGCGCGCCATCCGGCGCAACTCGTGCGCCGAAAGCGTGCCATCGATCTCCAGCCCGTGCGCCATCGTACCGCCCCCCGGAATTACCCCTGTGATCCAGAAGGAATCAGAACCGGACGACCAAAACCTTATCGAGTTATGAGAATGGCGCGCCGGTATGAAATGATGCGGAGCGTGTCTTCAAGGCTCATTTTCCATCCCTTCTAGTCATACGTACAAATCAATTGGTCGTTCTGATTTGGTATGCTGACGACTTCTTTATTGTCGGCGAACAGCGCATACTCACGCTGCCTCACATCGCCCCTATCCAGGGTGCATGGCAGAAAAACATGAAGCAAGGATGTTTGAGGGACTTGGTCAAAGCCAATTTGGCCAATGCGCGTCGGCGCGCCACCTTATCCCGCCCGTGGCCCAAACAGGATGACCGCAGCGCCGACAAGGCAGAGGCTCGCACCGGCGAGATCGTAGCGATCGGGTGAGCGGTGCTCTACGGTCCATAGCCATACCAGTGACGACGCGATGTAGATGCCGCCGCCCCTCCCGCGAGCAACGCGGCGATTGGCCCCCCAAAGAAGCTCGCCAGCATGACCATCGTTATGCGCGTATCGACATAGACGCCCGGTCGCATCTCGATCGGGTCGAGCATCGAGACGAGCGCACCCAGGCCACACAGAACGCCGAGCACCACTGGCAAGAAGGTGCGCGGCAGGTGAGACATGGTAATGCCATAGGCCAGCGCCACTACCGCGAGCAAGCTCGCGTTGCGCAGGAGAGGGAGAAGAAGCTCAATCATCGATCACCTGGTTGCACCGCCTTAAGGATACGAGCAGCCTGAGCCTGCGGCCCGGATCTGGAGCAATCTATGATTGTTTTAATTTCGGGGAAACGCCGAAGTTGTGGAGAATTTATGTCTGGGCCGATCCGTATAACGCCGGGGGAAGCTTTGGCCTTAAGCGGCCGCGGCTGATGCGGTAAGCGATGGCCCGATGTTCAAGCCGAGACTGCCTTGATAGATGGCGAGCGCCACTCGGCGAGTACGTGATCAACGCTGCAGCCACGAAGAAGAACCGGGCCTTCTCGACGTTACTTTTTCGGGCCGCATGATGTCCCCGTCGGACTTCGGCAAGGGGGCCGCGTGCCGTGGTGGCAACGGCCGTGCTGGAAGCCGCATGCAGTACCGACAGCCCCTCGTCGAGGTCCACTGCGATCAGAACGGGCTGCGGACGATGGTGCGTGAGGAGGTCTCACCGATCGCGCACAGCGTCACCTAAACCGGCCAGTCAGAATACGACCGCCAAGTATCGCCACGATCCCTGGCACGCGTCAGACAGAACCCGAGGCGCCGCGGATGATCGAGTGCATAAGAAAGGCTTGGAAGCTCGCAGCGATTTCCCACGCGACAGCGATATGCATCATGCATCATGCATCGAAACGGTGCGTCGCGCGACCGCGGACGCCAGGACTAAGCTCAAAGACGCCACCCTCGTGCGGGAAGGCGGCCAAGTGTGCGTCGTCCATCGTGAAGCGTGCCGAGGTTACGAACAGGCGGTCGAGATCAGGCCCACCGAAGGCGCAGCTTGTTGGCCAGCTCGGAGGGACGTCAACGGCACGCTCAAGGGTTCCGTCGGACGCAAGACGTACCAGGCACGCGCCCCCCGCTACGCGGCAATTCCAAACGTAGCCCGGACCGTCGACGCACGAGCCATCTGGCAACCCCCGTTCAAAGTCGGCAAAGAACGGCACGCGCGGGCCCAACGTGCCGCCGTTGATCGGATAGCGATAGAGAGTGTTCTCCAAGGTGTCGGCCGTCACGAGACTGCCGTCGTCCAGGAATGCAAACGTGTTGGTGATGGCGAAACGATCTTCACTCAGGCTCTGAACAGCCCCGTCAGATGTGATCCGGTAAAGACGGCCAACGGTATCGGTGACTTCCTTGGGGCTCCCGTCGGGCGCGATGTTGTTTTGCATGGTGCCGACCCAGAAGGCGCCGTCCGGCCCCACCACGCCCTCATTGAGACGGGTGCTAGGTTCGTTGCTCTCCAACGTCGCAAAAGGGCGGAATGCGCCGACAAAATCCCACAGAACGATGTCTTTCGTGAAACCCACGATAGCGCCGCCGTCGGCCCGCAGTCCGAGGCAGGTCACAAAGTCCGGCGTCGGCCAAAAGTTGTGCTGTCCCGTCCCCAGTTCGAGCGTGTGGATGGTGCGGCCGACGATATCGACCCACACAAGCCGCCCGCTTCGCTCGTCCCAGACAAGGCTTTCGCCGACGATGTTGCGGGCATCCAAGAGCATAGTGGCGGTCGTCATTGGGAACCTCGTCGCGGTGCCGGGAGACAAGGCGACCGCGGCGCATCTGGAACTGGCGCGGGCGTTTGGGGCGGAGGTGGAGTGGCGACGGGTGGCAGCGTGACGTTATCAAGGCCCAGAACAAGCGGATTGAACTTCATCGCCGAGCGCCAAGCGTCGGCGACCACCTTGAGCACGGCTGACAAAGGTCGGCGAGAACCATCAAGCTTCTCGACGACGGTCTGTTCGGTCCCGCAATGTTTGCCTTCGCCGAAGCGCTGCTTACCGTATCCGATCGATACTTGAAGAATTGTTCGATCGCCCTTTAGAAACCGCAAGTTCTTCCGTTTCAGGTCGGCATGCTTCATGGCGTCAGCCACGTCATGAAGCAAATCGACGTCCTCGGCGGGTTGCCCATCAATACGGCGCATATGCATGTCGGTGAGCCAGATCCTGAGCTTCTTGAGATCCCCATTCTTGGGCGCCCACGTCGGCCGCACGTGCTCAACACGGTCAGTGAACTGGTCCCGGGCTCGCAAGGCGAGGAGCAGCTCAATCGCGGCTGTTCTGGCGCGTCGCAGAACTAGCGCCCTCGCCACCTCCAGCCTCTCCTTGTCATCCACCGCCACTGCGATCGAAAGCTCACGCTCGGCGGAACGGTATTCTTCGATCGCAGGCTCGACCACATCCAGAAAAAACTCTGCTGCCAGATCGCTCATTTCTGCCCCGCATATGATCTGTTGGATCGGTCGCGACCGCGATTGTACCTTGGGGGGTGACGCAGGTCTTGCGCGCTGATGTCCAAGCCGCCGAGTTCAATGGCGCGCGGATCGAGACGGGAATGATCTCGGGTGAGCCTCATGTGGCGATGAAGCCGATCGTCGAAGGGGTGGGGCTCAGCTGGCGTGGACAAGCCGAGCGGCTGCAACGCGACCCCGTGCTGAGTGAAGGTGCGCGTGTGATACGCACCCCTTCGGCTGGCGGTTCGCAGCGCACCACGATGCTCCCCCGCCGCAGCCTCCCGACTTTCTTCCAGGGCATCGACGCCAAACGAATGGATGGATAGCGACGCAAAGCCGGTCGCCCGCGCGGACGATGACCCCGAGCAAGTCGAGGACGCCGAGCGCGCGATCCGGGCGCACAACGACCGCATGCGAGAGCTGAAGCGCCTCCGGTTGCTTGGGGCGATGGTCGAGCCCGTCGGGTAAACCGGGCGCCTTGGCAATACACGGGATGACCTCCGCCGCTTCTCGTGGCGGGATGGTGGAAGCGGCAAGGGTCGAGTTTTGATGCTTGGCCCTGCCGCTTCCGAGAGCACCGCCGAGTTGGCGCTCGGCGACATCAACCAAACCGAAAAGGAACTACGGAAATGGTCGAGGAGAGCCATAACACGGACGATCCGTCGGGCGCCAATGGGCGCTATGTGACGGTTCTGGACAGCGACGTACGCGTGGTCGAGTGCCACGGGAACCGCGTCGTCACCTTCCGGCAGGTCGATGAGTTGCATGGGAAGGCCGAGGGGCAGACGCGAAAGCAGTTCAACGAGCATCGCGGACGGTTCGTCGAAGGCCGCGACTACTTCGTCGGCAACCTGTCCGAATTTCGGACAGCTTTCTCCGATGTTGCACCCGCTCGTGGCGGTGGCGCGGTGATGCTCTTGACCGAGCGTGGATACGGCAAGGTTGTGAAGGCCTGGAACGACGATCGGTCGTGGCAGCTCTTCGACGCCATGCAGGACGCCTATTTCCTCGTTAATGGGGAGGAGGCGCTGGTATCTGACGAAGCGCTCCGGGGTGCGGTCACGAACGACAGCATCGACGGCGTAATGAAGCGTGTGATGGGCAGGCACCATCGCGAAGTGGTGATCCCGACGACACGGCAGATGGTCTCCGAAGAGGTCGATCCGCTCAAGCGTCGCCTCGAAGATATGGAGCATCGCGTCAAGTGCGCCGAGGAGGTCTCTCGCCTCGTCGTAGATCAGATCAACGGGATCAACCAGGCTGGCCGCATCACTGCACTGCAGATCGTTGAGAACATGTACGGGCTGAAGAAGGGGCAGCGACCGAAGGGCCTCGTTCAGTTCGTCACGGCCCGGATGCGCAAGTTCTGCGAGGAGCACGAGGCCTGGAAGGAGTGGCGGCCGGATGGCGACGGTGTCTACCTGTTCCCCATCGCCGCGGCGAAGAAGTGGCTGCAAGATGGCGGCCTCCAGATGATCGCGCAGAAGGCTGCCGAAGGAATGGCACGCAAGGGAAAGGCGCACCAAGGCGTCCTTCACCTGGTGCGCCAGTACGAGAGTGCGCCTTCCCGGCGTCGACGGCGTTGGCCAGCTCATGCGTACCCTTGTCGACGACGGTCTTGGCCTGCGCGTAGGTCTGGCTATTTCCGAAGCCGGCACGCTCGGCGACAGTGTTTGCAGTGCGCTTGCCTCGCTCAACTTCGGGATCATTTTTCTGGATGTTCCTCAGACATCTACGGGCTTTGTCCGACGCCTTCGGCCGGTTGCGAGGCTCGTCGAAGATGGCCTCAACCGACCGGGCGATAGCCACGCGCTCCGGCACGGCAATAGCCCGGCTAGAGTGACGTCTAGCGGTACGCCGAGGGGCGCCGAGGAAGGTCAATCTGATCTGCTACTCGGTCGGAGAGATCTTGCAAGGCCAGTCCTACCGCCGGCCCATCAGGGTAATTCAGAACTCTGCGATTCGAATCAAAATACCGGAATTCATGCCTTCTATACAACTCACTAACATGTTTTGACAAATCAAGTGCCTTGGTTGGCATTCTGAACGAAGTCTGATCCATCAATGCATTTATAATTTTTTCAAGATTATGTCCTAGTATACGAAGCTCTCTTTCCGTTGAGTCTGAGTGGAAGAGTACTGCTTTCATATATAGCTCAAGAGAAATTCCAATAGAATTGCACTCAGGCAGAATAAGCCTAGCAGCATTGTGTTGATCTCGATAATTCGGGATTAAAATTGCTGAATCCGTATAGCCTTGGGCGGCCATATAGAGTGATTGATAATTGGGTAATGACATTGATTTAGATAACCCTTGAACTCCCTCTATCCTCGGTTCGCCGCCGTTCTCCGCGATGAACTCGACGCCGGCGAACTTAAGCGCGCGTTGCAGCGTGTTCACTCCCCCAGATATTCCCGATGCCGCAGCCAGTCCCGCAGGATCCGGCGGATGGCTTCCGGGCGGGACGGCGTGTCGAAGTCTCATACGAGCTGACCGAGGCGCTACGGGAGAATTGCAGCGGCTAAAGTACGACACGAGGCCGAACCCGGCTCGGCGCCGCCGGCCCCTTTCCGTGTCGCGCCATGTCGCGTCTATGTCGCATGGAGCCGCCGAGCCTAGCCGTAAACGCCACGAATTCAGCGGAACTCAGTTGCAACACGGTGCAACATGAAACTCAGGGGCTATCCGCTACAAACCGTTGATTTTGTTGGTGTCCCCGGCAGGATTTCGAACCTGCGACCCCAGGATTAGGAATCCTGTGCTCTATCCTGCTGAGCTACGAGGACGTCGATCACCTCATACCATGCCATCGCCGCAGGGTGCACCCCCAAGTCGCTCGGCCGGCGTGGCGACGGTGGCTGCGGCGACAGTCGCCGGAGCCCACGCGAGAGGGGTCGAACGAGACCACTTTGGCCGCCTTCTGCGACTGAAGGCCCGGCAGCGGTCACGCCAGGCCAAGGCCGCAGCGCTGGCCTCGGCGGCCGCCCAAGAGCCGCGCAGTCGCGGGCGAAGAGGCGCACCCGCGGGCGCCGCGCCGCGGAGCGGCTCAGCGCGGCGGGTCGCCGACGCGGGCCACAATCAGGTGGGGCGCGCCATCGCTGGTCTTGGAGGCGGACACGCCACCGGCCGAAATGGTCGCGCGCAGCCGCCGGCGATAGTTCGAGAAGCTCGCGAACGTGACCACATCCACCGCCTCGTCGAGCTCCAGCTCCACCTCGAATGCCGTGCCGGCTCCGAGGGTGCGCACCGCGACGACGGTGCCCGACACGTCCTGCGACAGGTACGCCCCCGCCACCCGGTCGCCCACTGCGAGCGGCACCTCGGGATGGTTCGAGAGGCGGGCGGAGAGGGCGTTCCAACTGGCGTAACCCTCGGCCCAGGCGACGCGCTCCAGAGCGGCGGAGTGGCTGATTGTCCGCCCCGCCTCGGCGAGCTGCGCACGGATCTGGCGGGCCCGCGCGCGGGCCTGGTCGCGGGTGTGGATGGGCAGAGGCGGCTTGTCGGGCGCGGGTGTCCGGTCGCGTGCGGCTTCTGCCGCGGCGTGGGCCGGATGGTGGAGTGCCTTGGGTGGAGCTGTCATGGTGGTGATCCCGGAAGCGCGGTCGCTTGGGACGGGGCTCGCCTTGCCGTCGGACCGCGTCAGGTCACACAACGTTCGTCGCCAGCCGACCGGCCGGGAGATCTTCACCATCGGGACCATCCCGGCGAGCGGCAGGCGTCTCAGACCCGGCGCTGTCGCTACGGCTTGGCGCGCGCCCTGTCAACCCGGTGCCCCGCCGCAGCCCCTCATGCCGGTTCGCCGAGCCGCCGCCGATCAGCTCGGGGCGGGAAGGCCGTAGACCTTGTCGGCCCGCTCCTCGAAGGCGCTGGCGAAGCGCCGGAACGCATGGTCGAACACCTGGCCCATGACCGCCGCCAGGGTCCGGCTCTTGAACTCGTACGGATCGAGAAGTGGACGTCGGTCGTCGAGTCGTCGACCGGCGTGAAGGTCCAGCGGTTGTGGAGCTCCTTGAACGGCCCGTCGAGATACGTCACGTCGATCACGTTGTTCGCGCGGTCCAGCACCACCCGCGAGGTGAACGTCTCGCGGATGAACTTGTAGGCGACCGTCATCTCCGCCACGAGCACCTCGCGCCCGTCCGGCAGCGTGTCGCGCCGGCGCACCGTCAGCGATTTGCACAGCGGCACGAAGCGCGGATAGGCCGTGCACGTCGGCGACGAGGTCGAACATGTTGTCGACGCTGTGCTTGACGCGGCGCGTCGTCTCGAACTCAGGCATCAGGCGCGCTCCGTATCGGCGCGTCTGCCTGGCCTCCCGGCGCGGCGCTTCAGGCGCGCGAAGTCTTCGCCCGCGTGGTAGGAGGACCGCGTCAGCGGCGAGGCCGACACCATCAGGAAGCCCTTGGCGGTCGCGATGGTCTGGTACGCCTTGAACGTCTCGGGCGTGCACGTACTCCTTGACCGGGTAGTGCTTGCGTGTCGGCTGCAGGTACTGGCCGATGGTCAGGAAATCGACGTCGGCGGCGCGCAGGTCGTCCATCAGCTGGAGCACCTCGTTGCGCATCTCGCCGAGGCCGACCATGATGCCGCTCTTGGTGAAGATCGTCGGGTCCAGCATCTTCACCCGGTCGAGCAGCCGGATGGAGTGGTAGTAGCGTGCGCCCGGGCGGACCTGCAGGTACAGCGACGGCACCGTCTCCAGGTTGTGGTTGAAGACGTCGGGCCGGGCGTCGACCACCGTCTCCAGCGCGCCGGGCTTGCGCAGGAAGTCCGGCGTCAGCACCTCGATCGTGGTGCCGGGGGCTGCGGCGCGGATGGCGCGGATGGTGTCCGCCATGTGGTTGGCGCCGCCGTCGGCGAGATCGTCCCGGTCGACCGAGGTGACGACGACATGCTCCAGCCCCAGCTTGGCCACCGCATCGCCGACCTTGGCCGGCTCGGCGGTGTCGAGCGGGGCGGGCAGGCCGGTGCGCACGTTGCAGAACGCGCAGGCGCGGGTGCAGGTGTCGCCCATGATCATGAACGTGGCGTGCTTCTTCGACCAGCATTCGCCGATGTTGGGGCAGCCGGCTTCCTCGCACACGGTCACGAGGCCGTTCTTCTTCACGATCTCCTGCGTCTCGCGGTACACCGGGGAACCCGGCGCGCGCACGCGGATCCAGTCCGGCTTGCGCATCACCGGCGCATCGGGGCGCCTCGCCTTCTCCGGGTGGCGAACGGTGGTGCGATCGACGACGGTCACCATCTCGAAATCCCTTGTCTTCCACGGCCAACATAGTCCCCTCGCGCGCAGGATGCGAGGCCGTCGCGACAATGCTGACCCCCCATGTGCCAGCCCCGCCTCATGTCGCCTCGTCAGATTCGCAGCGTGGAGCGCACCGGTGACGCCCGCGCGGCCGTGGCCGTTGGTGGCCGCCGGGTTTCATGAACACGCACCGCGCCCGGAGGGCGGCGTTGCGTCGATGGGGCCGGGCGGGGGTCGATCACGGCGTTATGGCGCCCGGGAGGCTCGCCCGCCGAGAACAATCGCGGCCGAGCGGCGAGGAGCCCGTGCTCTACACTGACGTCCCCGCCGGGTCCCACACTGTGCTCTGCCCGCAGCGACGACAGGTGCCGCCGCGCGCGCCTCCGAAGATCGATGCGGATCGCGAGCGCCGCTCAGGGTCAGCGGCTCCGTTAGGTCGAGGCGGGGCCCTTCACCACGGACCGCGCCGGATCGCCGCCCCACTCGGTCCACGAGCCGTCGTAAACAGCCGACGGCGTGCCGACCCGCTCCAGCGCCAGCGACACGATCGAGGCGGTGACGCCCGATCCGCACGTCGTCACCACCGGCTTGGAGAGGTCGACGCCCGCGTCCGTGAACACCTCGCGCAGCGCGTCCTCGTCCTTCAGCCGCCCATCCGCGGTGAGCAGCGAGGCGTAGTGGACATTGCGCGCCCCCGGCATGTGGCCGGCGCGCAGGCCCGGCCGCGGCTCGTCCACCCGCCCCTCGAACCGCTCGGCCGAGCGCGCGTCGGCGACCGGGCGGCCATCGGCGAGTGCGGCGGCGACGTCGTCGGCGCTGGCGAACAGCTCCGGCCGGAAGCGCGGCACGAACACCGCCGGCTCGACGGCCTCCGGCGCGCCATGGGCGACCGGGTAGCCGGCCGCTTGCCACGCGGCGAGGCCACCCTCCAGCACCCGCGCATCGTGGCCCATCACGCGCAGCATCCACCGCGCCCGCGGCGCCGCGAACGGCGCGCCGGCCTCGTAGACCACTACCGGCGTGTCGTTCGACACCCCCAGCGCGCCGACCATCTCGGCGAACACGTCCGGCGAGGGGAGGGTGTGCGGCAGCCCGCTCGACGTGTCGGCGATCGCGTCGATGTCGAACCGGCGCGCACCGGGGATCCGTGCGGCGATGAACTCGGCGTTTCCGTCGCGCCCCGCGTCCGGCATGTGCCACGAGGCGTCCAGCACCACGACATCGCTCAGCGTCGCGTTCAGCTCCTGCGGCGTGATAAACATCAGTCCACCAATCCCAATCGGACGCGGCGGTTCTGCCGGCCCTTCTTTTCGATCTTCGTCACGGCCACCTGGCCGATTTCGGCGGTCGAGGCGACGTGCGTGCCGCCGCACGGCTGCAGGTCCACATCACCGATGCGGATCAGCCGCACCCGCCCCGACCCGCGCGGCGGCTTCACCTTCATCGTCTTGACGAGGTCGGGGTTGGCGTCGAGCTCCGCGTCGGTGATCCACTCGGCGCTCACCTTGTGGTCGCCGGCGATCATGGCCAGCACGGCGGCGGTCAGCTCGTCCTTGTCCGGGCTCTCCGGCATGTCGAAGTCGAGCCGGCTGTCGTCGGCGCCGATCTGCCCGCCTGTGACGGGGAAGGGCAGCGGCGACCGACAGGAGGTGCAGCGCGGTGTGCATGCGCATCAGCCGGTAGCGCCGCGCGAAGTCCAGGTGCTGCGTCACCACCGCGCCGACGGGGGGCGGGGTCTCCACCATCAGCCGGATCGCGGTGCGGTCGTCGCCGTAGTGCGCATCGGTCACGGGGACGCTGGTGCCGTCGCCCAGATCGAGCCGCCCGGTGTCGCCCGGCTGCCCGCCGCCCGCCGCGTAGAACAGCGACTGGTCGAGCACGACCCACCCGTCGCCGGCCTCCATCACGCGGCCCTCGGCGCTTTCCAGGTACGCATCGTCGCGGAACAGGGGGGTCGTCATGGGCGGACCTTCTGGTTCATCTGTGCCGGTGCGCGCGGGGGCGGGGCGGCCGGCGACGGAACGTCGTCCCGCCTCATCGCCCGCCCGGAGAGCGAGATCAAGCAGCCTCGAAGGGGACGGCGATGGCGGGACGGGCCTCCAGCCATGCCGGCACCGGCAGATCCTTGCTGCGCAGGAACTCCGGATTGAACATCTTGGAGGCGTAGCGGTAGCCGTAGTCGCACAGGATCGTCACGATGGTGTGGCCGGGGCCCATCTGCTTCGCCAGCCGAATCGCGCCGGCGATGTTGATGGCCGCTGGAGCCGCCGAGCACCAGGCCCTCGTCTTCGCGAGGTCGAAGACGAGCGGCAGCGCCTCGGCGTCGGGGATCTGGAAGGCCATCGTCCACCGGAGCGTCCCTCAGGTTGGCGGTGATGCGCCCGTGACCGATGCCCTCGGTGATGGACGCAGCCCTCCGACTTCAGCTCGCCGGTCTTGTAGTAGTTGTAGAGCGCGGCGCCCATCGGATCGGCGATGGCCGATGGTGACACGTCGCCGCGCTCCTTCAGCGCCATCGCCACGCCGGCCAGCGTACCGCCGGAGCCGACGGCGCAGATGAAGCCGTCGACCTTGCCGTCGGTCTGCGCCCAGATTTCGGGGCCGGTGCTGTCGATGTGCGCCTGGCGGTTGGCGGTGTTGTCGAACTGGTTCGCCCAGATGGCGCCGTTCGGCTCGCTTCGCGGCAATCTCCTCGGCGAGGCGCCGGAGAGCTTGACGTAGTTGTTCGGGTTCTTGTAGGGCACCGCCGGCACCTCGACTCAGGTCGGCGCCGCAAAGCCGCAGCATGTCCTTCTTCTCCTCGCTCTGCGTCTCGGGGATGACGATGACGGTGCGGTAGCCGAGCGCATTGCCGACGAGGGCGAGGCCGATGCCGGTGTTGCCGGCGGTGCCTTCGACGATCACGCCGCCGGGCCGCAGCAGACCCTTCGCCTCCGCGTCGCGGACGATGGAGAGTGCCGCGCGGTCCTTGACCGAGCTGGCCGGGGTTTAGGAACTCGGCCTTGCCGAGGATCTCGCAGCCGGTCTCCTCAGACGCGCGCTTAGGCGAATGAGCGGCGTGTTGCCGATCAGGTCGATCATGTCGGTCATGGGGCACTCCTCGAAGCTTCGGCATAGGAGCCCGCGCCTCGCAGCCGCCTCAAGGACGCAGACCTACCGAAAGCTCGGACCGCCTCCCCTTTGCGCGCGAAAACGCTAGTCTGCCGCGGTGACAGAGACGTCTCATTTTTCCGCACACGACCGCTGAGGGGCGGCCGACCGAGCCGACGATGCCGGAGGGCCAGCGGCCATCGCCTGCGCAGCGTCGGCTCGACGGTGGTCGACGTCGGCCGTGCAGCGCTTGTGGGACATCATGATGGACGAACGCGCCTCGCCGCTGCGATTCCCGGCGCCGAGACGCTCCACCGCGTGGACGAGGCCGAGGTCCGCACCTACGCGGCGGACGTCGGCATCGGGGTCGGCATGATCAAGGGGACGTGGCGCGTCACCGCCCGTTTCGCCGACACGATCGAGCCGGCGCCTCGTCTTTTGGCGGCGCCGACGGCCCCTCGGCAACTCCTTCGGCGAGGGCTGGATGGACTTTGAGCCGGTGGAGGGTGGCCTGCGCGCGCAGAGTTGATCGACGGCTGCAGACCTCGCCATCACGGGGATGGTCGCGAAGGTGTCGTCCGACGGCTCCTGCGGGCCGCATGGTCGAGCATGACGAGCGTGCCGACGGCGTGGTTCTGCACTCGGAGCAGCACGAGACGGCGCTCGGACCGTGCGCCAGCTGCTCGATTGCCCGACCGCCTTCCTCACCACGCTGATCGACAATGACAACATCTGCCGCGACGGCTACCCGAGGGGGAGGAGGACGGCCGCCCACGCCCCTGCGTCTTGAATTCGGATCGGCATGTCGACCGGGCTAGGAGCATTGGAATTGCTCGATGTGGCTCGTCATGCCGTATATTTCCACAATTGTGGCAAGCGGCGGACCGCATGGTGATCGGACCGCGAGTAAATCGCGGCAACGACAGGTAGATCGAGATTCTTTCGACCGCGCTTTTGTGCGCACTCCATTGATCTTATCGTGGAACAGCGAATCTAGCAACCCACGGTGGCTGCCGGCGCGGGAAAACGCTCTAGTGCTGATCACAGCACTCAGCGCTCGATGCCGATACATCGCGGCAATCGGGCGCACTCAGTGCAGGCGAGCGACCGCGAATCCGACCACGTCCGCGAGGGCATCGCGCATCGGCGCGGCCGGCGCGGTGCGCAGGTCCTGCAGGGCGCGGTCGGCGAACGCCTGGGCGCGCGCCTGCGTGTCGGCCAGCGCGCCCGTCGCCTGGACGAGATCGCGGGCGCGCAGGACGTCTCCGTCGGTCACCTCGCTGCGCTCGATGCAGCGCTCCCAGAAGGCGCGATCGTCGCCCGAGCCGCGTGCGTAGGCCAGCAGCACCGGCAGGGTCGCCTTGCCCTCGCGCAGGTCGTCGCCGACGTTCTTGCCCAGCGTCTCGGCGTCACCGGAAAAGTCGAGCGCATCGTCGATCAGCTGGAAGGCGAGGCCGAGGTTGCGGCCGTAGGACTCCAGCGGCGCGCGGAAGGTGGTCGCCCCGGCGAGGATCGGCCCCGCCGCGGTCGCCGCCGCGAAGAGTGCCGCCGTCTTGGCCTCGATCACCGCCATGTAGTGCGTTTCGCCCACCGCCAGGTTCTTGGCCCCGGCCAGCTGGCGCACCTCACCCTCCGAGATCGTCGCCGCCGCGCTGGAGAAGACGTCCAGCGCCTCCAGCGAGCCGACCTCCACCATCAGCTTGAACGCCTGGCCCAGCAGGAAGTCGCCCACCAGGACGCTTGCCTGGTTGCCCCAGATCATCCGCGCCGCGGGCTTGCCGCGTCGCATCGCGCTGTCGTCCACCACGTCGTCGTGGAGCAGGGTCGCGGTGTGCATGTACTCCACGGCCGTCGCCAGCTTCACGTCGCCGTCGCCGCGATAGTCGAACAGGCGCGCGGCGGCGAGCGTCAGCATCGGCCGGATCCGCTTGCCGCCCGACGCGATGAGGTGATCGGCCACCTCCGGGATCATCGTCACATCGGAGCCGGCATGTGTCGTAATGAGCGCGTTGACCTCGGCCATCCGATCGGCGACGCTCTCGACGAGGCGATCAATTCCGCTGTTGGTGGGGGCAGCGCGCCATCGCCACGGACGCGGTCACGGCTGTTCACTCGCACGGGTTTGCATGTTTCGAACCATAGGCTTGCAGAGGACGGACGGCAAGTTGCGCCGCCTGGCCCAACCCTGCCGCAAAGCGGGCCGCGGGATCGACGGGCGAGACAAGCGAAGGAATGCGCGTGCAGGAACTGTTGCGAACCAACGACCTGGTCCTGATTTCGTTCGTGGATGCGCTGCTGAATGACGCAAAGATCCATCACCTCGTCGTCGACCAGAACATGAGCGTCCTGGAAGGCTCGCTCGGCGTACTCCCCCGGCGCGTCCTCGTCGATAGGGATCGTGTGGACGAAGCGCGGCGATTGATCAATGAGGCCGGCGTGGGGATCGAGCTGCCGGAGCGCTGAACCCCGCTGCGCGTTCGTGCCGCGCCACGCATCGCCGCTCCGCCAAGGCCATGCGCCGCCTCGCACCGCTCCGCCCCGCTCGGGTTGCGCAGAACCTCCGCCCCGGCCGGCCCCTCGGCGCTCGCCGCGAACTGCGCCGCGCGGACCCACCAGCGCGGGCCGCCCCGGCGAGCCACCTGCGACATCGCGGCGTCGCGCGACGCCGCGTCGCGGAACAAGCCGAACACCGTCGGCCCCGAGCCCGACATGCGCGCCAGCAGGCATCCCGCGCGCCGTTCGACCGCGTCCAGCGCCACGTCGATCTCCGGGCAAGCGGCGCGCGCCGGGCCCTCCAGGTCGTTGCGCGTGGTGCGCAGCCAGTCGCACAGCGCGGCCGCGTCGGCGATCTCGGGCATGGCGAAGGGCGCATTGTCGCGCCGCTCCAGGCGGCTGAAGACGGCTGCCGTCGACAGCGGCAGCCCCGGATTGACGAGCAGCCCGTGGAGGGCCGGCAGCGCCACTGGCGTGACCCGGTCGCCGATGCCCGCCATGATCGAGGGGCGCCCGTCGAGACACACCGGGACGTCCGCGCCCAGCGACAGGCCGGCCGCGGCAAGGTCACGCGGGTCGATGCCGCGCACGGTCGCCGCCGCCCGCAGCACCGCCGCCGCGTCGGCCGAGCCGCCGCCGATGCCGGCCGCGACGGGCAGGCCCTTCACGAGCCCGACATAACCGATTTCCGGACAAAGCCGCGCTGCGGCGTGGGCAAGGTTGTGCGGCCCGTCCGGCACCTCATGCCCGAAGTGGCCGCTCACCTCGAAACGCGGGCCGTCCGGCCCCGGCGCGCCGAAGCCCACCGTCACCACGTCGCCGTCGGCGACCGCGGCGAAGGCGACCAGGCTCTGCAACTCGTGATATCCGTCCTCGCGGCGCCCCAGCACGTGGAGCGCCAGGTTCACCTTGGCCGGGACGGTGAGGCGGAGCACCGGCCCGCTCAGGCCGGCGGGCCGCCCATCCGGCGCCCATGTCGAGGCCTCGGCCGTCGCCGGCTGAGTGTCGTTGGCGCGATCGGGCGCCGGCATCTGCCGCCCCTTACTCGGGCGTGTCGCTCTCGTCGCCCACCTCGGTGTCAGCGGGCGGCTCAGTGGTCTCGGCCTGCACCGGGGCCTCGGCACCATCCTTGCGCGGCTTGGCGTGCTGGTTCGAGGCCTCCTGCTGAACGGTCGTCTGCGGGCCGAGGCCCTCCGCCAGCTTCTTGTCGATGCTGGCGGCCAGCTCCGGATCCGGATCGAACTCGCGCGCATGGGACCATTGGAACATCGCCTCGCGCTTGCGCCCCACCTGCCAGTAGGCGTCGCCGAGGTGGTCGTTGATCACCGGGTCGATCGGCTTCAGGTTCACCGCGCGCTCCAGCTCGCGCACCGCGTCCTGGTAGCGGCCGAGCCGGTAGTAGGCCCAGCCGAGGCTGTCGACGATGTAGCCGTTGCTCGGCTCGGCGGCGACCGCACGGCGCACCATGCCGATGGCCTCGCTGAGCTTCTCGCCGCGGTCCACCAGCGAATAGCCGAGATAGTTCAGGGTGTGGGCATTGTCCGGCCGGTAGGTGAGGGCGAGGCGGAAGTCGCGCTCGGCGCCCACCCACTCGTCGGTGCGCTCACGGGCGATGCCGCGGAAATAGTACAGCGTCCAATAGGCCGGCGGCACGGTGCCGAGGGCCTCGATCGCCTCGCTGTAGGTCTTCCGCGCGTCCTCGTAGCGCTCCATGTCGCGGTAGACGTTGCCCAGCACCACGGTGGTCGGCACGTCCGCCGGGTCCTGCGCGACCGCCTCCACCAGCAGCGAGATCGCCTCCTCGTTGCGCTCCAGCGCGTTGAGGTTCAGCGCCTCCTGGACCCGCGCGGTGCGCGACAGAACGTGCCGCTCGGGGATGCGGCGGTAGATCTCGATCGCGGCCTCGTGCTGCTGCAGCGACTCCATCACCTGGCCGAGCGCCATCGAGGCGAAGTAGCTCTCGGGGTCGAGGTAGAGCGCCAGCTGGAAGAGCGCGGCGGCCTGCGCGTTGCCGCCGTCGCGGGCATAGGCGGTGCCGAGGCCGTAGAGCGCTTCGGCGGCGCCCTCCATCGGGGAGCCGATCAGCGGCGCCACGTTGCCGGCCTCCAGCGCCTCGCGCAGCGATGCGGTGAATTGATCGTTGCCGCCCAGACGTTCCTCGAACTCGTCGAGGATCTCGCCGGCTCGGTCCATCTCGCCGGCGCGGGCGAGCGCGCGGACGTAGGCCTCCACCACGCGCGGCGAGCCGGCATCGCGCTTGAACGAGGCCTCCAGCGCCTCGAGAGCTTCCGTCTCCATGCCGGAGTGGTCGGCGATGAGCCCGCTGTGCAGCGTCGTCGACGGCTCGTACTGGCGCGGGCCGGAGAGGGCTTCCAGCTGCTCGAGCGCCGCCTCGGGATCGTCCTTCGCGACCGTGATCCACGCCTTCAGCAGGCCGGCCACCAGCTCCTGGATCTGCCCGCCCACTTCGTCGAGGTTGCCGAGGACTTCCAGCGCGGCGTCGCGCTCGCCCTTGCGGATGAGGTCGACGGCGAGCGTCGTCAGCGCGATCCAATTGTCCGGCTCGGAGCGCAGGAGCTGCTCGGCCAGGGAGACCGAGCGCGACATGTTGCCCGAGGCGACGTTGAGGATGAGCGAGGTGTCCAGAAGGTCCGAGTTTGCCCGGTCCCTCTCGAGGGCGGCCACGTAGAACCCGGCCGCCGCCGACAGATCCTGATTGAAGCGGGCATGGCGGGCCGCGAGGTAGTATCCGCTCAGCGAGCCCAGGCCCAGCGCCTCCACCGGATCCACGGCCTCGCCAACCGCCCCCATCTCGTTGCCCGGCGCCGCCGCGGCCGCAGAGCCCGAGAGCGCCAGCGCGAACGCTATACCGATCGTAACCTTATTGCGCAGTGGCAAGGTGGACCCCCTCCGTCGATACGCGCGCAGATGCGCAACTTGAACAAGAAACTGATGTGCGACCTAGGCGACACCGTTCACCAGCGCAACGCCGAGTGCAAGGGTGGAGGCTGGTGGCCGTTTCCAGATGACCTATGCTTCTCTATACGGTGACGTCCGGCAGTAGGGGAAAAACCACATGGGCAAATGGGTGTACACGTTCGGCGATGGTGACGCCGAGGGTGATGCAAGCCAACGCGACCTCCTCGGTGGCAAAGGTGCGAACCTTGCCGAAATGGCAAGCCTTGGGCTTCCCGTTCCGCCGGGAATGACCATCACGACGGAGGTCTGCACCTACTTCTACGAGCATGAGCAGACCTATCCGCCGGAGCTGGAAGCGGAGGTGAACGCCGCGCTCGACCAGATCGCAGCGTCGACGGGCCGCACCTTCGGCGACGCCAAAATGCCGCTCCTGGTCTCGGTCCGCTCCGGCGCGCGCATCTCCATGCCGGGCATGATGGACACCGTTCTCAACCTCGGCCTCAACGACGACACCGTCGGCGCGCTGGCCGAGAACGCCGAGGACGAGCGTTTCGCCGTCGACAGCTACCGCCGCTTCATCCAGATGTACGGCGACGTCGTGCTGGGCGTGGAGCACCGGAAGTTCGACGAGCACATCGAGACCCTCAAGGACGAGAAGGGCGTCGAGCTCGACACAGAACTGACCGCCGACGACTGGCGCGGCATCATCGAGGCCTACAAGGACCTCATCCTGAAGGAGACCGGCAGCCCGTTCCCGCAGGACCCGCGCGACCAGCTCTGGGGCGCGATCGGTGCCGTGTTCGGCTCCTGGCGCAACGACCGCGCCGCCACCTACCGCCGCCTCCACCAGATCCCCGAGCGCTGGGGCACCGCGGTCACCGTTCAGGCGATGGTGTTCGGCAACATGGGCGACACCTCCGCCACCGGCGTCGCCTTCACGCGCAACCCCTCCACCGGCGAGAAGCAGCTCTACGGCGAGTTCCTCATCAACGCGCAGGGCGAGGACGTCGTCGCCGGCATCCGCACCCCGCAGGACATCACCGAGCGCGCCCGCATCGAGGCCGGGTCCGAGAAGCCGTCGCTGGAGCGCTCGCTGCCGAACTCCTTCGCTCAGTTCCGCGAAGTCTGCGACAAGCTGGAAGGCCACTACCGCGACGTCCAGGATCTCGAGTTCACCATCGAGCGCGGCAAGCTGTGGATGCTGCAGACCCGCTCCGGCAAGCGCACCGCCAAGGCCGCCCTCAAGATCGCCGTCGACATGGTGGACGAGGGCCTGATCACCGAGGACGAGGCCGTCAAGCGCATCGAGCCGGCCTCGCTCGACCAGCTCCTCCACCCGATGATCGACCCCGAGGCCAAGACGAACGCCTTCGCCAAGGCGCTGCCGGCGTCGCCCGGCGCGGCCGCCGGTGAGATCGTCTTCACCTCCGAGGCGGCCGAGCGTCTCGCCGCCTCCGGCCGGCCCTGCATCCTGTGCCGCATCGAGACCTCGCCGGAGGATATCTCCGGCATGCACGCCGCCGGCGGCATCTTCACCACCCGCGGCGGCATGACCTCGCACGCGGCGGTGGTGGCGCGCGGCATGGGCAAGCCCTGCGTATCCGGCGCCGGCGGCGTCAAGATCGACTACGCCAAGGGCACCATCACCGCGAACGGCGTCACGCTGAAGACCGGCGACAAGATCACCATCGACGGCGGCACCGGCGAGGTGCTGGTCGGCGAGGTGCCGATGCTCAAGCCCGAGCTCTCCGGCGACTTCCAGCGGCTGATGAAGTGGGCCGACGGCACGCGCCGCATGAAGGTGCGCACCAACGCCGACACCCCCCACGACGCCAAGACCGCGCGCGAGTTCGGCGCGGAGGGCATCGGCCTCTGCCGCACCGAGCACATGTTCTTCGACCCGGCCCGCATCATGGCGATGCGCGAGATGATCCTCGCCGACGACACCGCCGGGCGCCGCGCCGCGCTCGACAAGCTCCTCCCCATGCAGCGTGAGGACTTCGCCCAGCTCTTCGAGATCATGGCGGGCCTGCCCGTCACCATCCGCCTGCTGGACCCGCCGCTGCACGAGTTCATCCCGCAATCGGACGAGGAGATCGCGGAGGTCGCGAAGGCGCTCGGCGCCGACCCCGAGAAGCTGAAGAACCGCGCGCGGATGCTGGAGGAGTTCAACCCCATGCTCGGCCACCGCGGTGTGCGCCTCGCCGTCTCCTACCCGGAGATCGCCGAGATGCAGGCGCGCGCCATCTTCGAGGCCGCCATCGCCGCGGCGCAGAAGACCGGCGCCCCGGTGGTGCCGGAGGTGATGATCCCGCTGGTCGGCCTCAAGACCGAGCTGGAGTTCGTCAAGAAGCGGATCGACGCCACCGCGAAGGCCGTCACCGAGGAGACCGGCCAGACCTTCACCTACCAGGTGGGCACGATGGTCGAGCTGCCGCGCGCCGCGCTCAACGCGGACAAGATCGCCGAGCAGGCCGAGTTCTTCTCCTTCGGCACCAACGACCTGACGCAGACGACCTTCGGCATCTCGCGCGACGACGCGGGCGTGTTCCTGGGGGCGTACCTGCGCGAGTCGATCATCGACATCGACCCGTTCGTGTCGATCGACACCGAGGGCGTGGGCGAGCTGATCCGCATCGGCGCCGAGAAGGGCAGGGCCACCCGCCCCGACATCAAGCTCGGCATCTGCGGCGAACACGGCGGCGACCCCGCCTCCATCGCCTTCTGCGAAACCGTCAAGCTCGACTACGTGAGCTGCTCCCCGTTCCGCGTGCCGATCGCCCGCCTGGCTGCGGCGCAGGCGGCGCTGGGGTAGGATGAGGTCACATCGGTTCGCGGCCCGTAGTGGCAGCCGGTCGCGAACCGCTAGTCCGTCTTCTGGAACATTTCATCGTCCAGTAATTCTTCCGAACTTTTGCAGTTGTAGCCACTTAGAAACGTGAAGTTGCCGTTGGCAGCATAAATCTGCCGCATGCAATTTGCAATTTGAACAGTATTTATATAGCGAGTTTGCTCCAGCGACGGTAGCATTGTGAATTGGCTTTCATTCCCATATTCACCCCAGAGAGCAACTTTCGACGTGAGCGGAAAAACAACAGCCGTATGCGGCATGGCGTAGCCGAGTCCGTGATACCCGCTGTTACGGTCGATAGTCGGGATCAAGGCGACGGGTCGATCAGAGGTTATTATCTGTTCGCCCTCTGGCGCTGAGATAAATGTCCAGTCGCGCCATGAAAGCATTCGGGCGATCGTATCGATGCCGCCAAGCTCAAGCTTCTTTATATAATCAGGATGTGCGCCCATTTCGAATGTGCGGTCTTCATAGGCGGACTTCACCATATCGTATTGACCAACAATCGAGGCGATAGAGGCCTCGTCTTCCTCTGTGTTTCTAACGGCTGCCTCGAAGGTGGATTGGGTCGAGAGCGTGGCCTCAGTCATCAATTTGAGAAGGTCATTGACGAATCTTGATAATTCCTGCCTGATCAACGGATGCCTTGCCGCGATCATTGCCATGAAACGGAAAACATTTTCCGTATTCGTGGAATAATCCAGTCTCATTTCTAATGAGGAATTTCGGATTGATGGGATCGCGACTGCCTCAAAATCTGCAATCGAATGTTCAAGAGAATTTGGATTCTCACTTGCCTGCAGCCGGTTGTAGTCTCGCTTGGACCCAATATTTCTGGTCAAAGTGGGAAAAGTCTTCCCTTCGAATCTATCAAAAACAGTAACCCGAGCCTGTCGCTTGGCGCCTTCAGAAAAACCTCGCAGGTAGCCTTGTGATACGAAATGATGGTTTCTAGCGTCTGCCATCACCAAACCGCCTCCACGCCATACACCTCCCAAACACCGCATCGCCCATCACCACCGTCAGCCTTCGGCGTCTACCTGGGCGATGAGCATCCGGTCGAACAGCTCGCGGTGCGGCCCCGGTAGCCGCCCCGCTCGGCTCGCATCCCCCATCGTCACCGCCAGCCGCGCGAATCCCAACCCCCGGTCGCAACCGCCCCGACCTTATCCCCACCACCCCCACCCCATGCCATCTTCGCTCCGTCGCCCGAGGCGAGGGGAGGCGTGCCGGACCGACCGCCACGAGCCTCGGGGACTTCGGACCGCCGGACGGTGAGGGGACTAACGACCTCCGCGCCGACCGGTAGACCGGGACGGGACTGTCGACGCCAGCGGGCACGGGGAACCGGGTCCGTCGGCTGGAGAGGCGGAGACGCGCCCATTGCGGCCCCAGCAGGGTCCGGGCGACAGCAAGGGTCAACCCCGAGGCGCTCCGACACAGTCACCGGCTGCCGCGCCGACCGTCGGCCCGATCGCTGCAACCCAGCGGTGGAGGCGGGCGCCGGCACGGCCCCACGGCGCACGCCGCCGCGGGAGAGGCCGGACGCCGCAAGGCTCGCCCCGCGAAAAGCCGAAGGCGGGACGCGTGAGGGCAGCCTCACAATTATCCATCAGCGGTTGCGCTCTCGCGTCCCGCCGATCCCCGCTCCGCGGGACCCCATCGCCCGGAGGCGCCCCGCGCCGGCCGGCCGCCGGCGCACGTCCTCAGGTGGCCCGCCGCGGGTCCCCGCTCAGATGCACCGCTCGCGCAGCGCCTCGTAGAACGGCATCGCCTCGGCCAGCACCCCGGCCAGATGCGGCGGCGTGTCCGGCACCGGTCCCTCGGCGCCGGCGAACCCGGTGCTCTTGTGAACGGCGCCGTACCAGTGCGGGGCCCACACCCCGTCGTCCGCATGCCCGCCCGCCGGCCAGGACAGCATCGAGGCGTCGAACGGCAGCCCGATCGCCTCGCACATCCGGGCGAGCACCCCCGGCGGATCGGCGCGAATGTCGTTGCTGTCCACCACCACCGGATCGGCGCCCGACATCGCCCGCACCCGGTCGTACAGCGCCTTCTGCTGGGCGAAGCCGATGTCGGCGAGGGTGGGGTTCTCGCGCTTGACGTCGTAGCTCGCCAGCACCCGCGCCGGATGGCGGATGAGGAAGACGTGCGTCAGCCCGTCCATCCAGCCGAGGTCGAAGGCGGGGAGCATGTGCTGCGACATATGCTTCTGATAAAAGTGAGATTTTCCCCCGGGCGGCGGTCCGGCGCAGCGGGCGGCGACGGCGGCGGGGTCGGTCTCGTCGGCGGCGAGGATGGCACCCGCCATCGGGTGGTCGAGCCCCGTCGCGGCCAGATAGGCGGCGTAGAACGGCTCGTCCCACACCGCGCAATCCCCGCGGGCCCCAAACGCGTACATCATGGCCGTCGACAGGTTCCGCGGGCCGGACCACATGGCAATATTCAAGGTGCACCTCCATCCGGGCGCACGATGCCGAGGCGGACGGGCCGGAGCAACCCGCGCGCGGTCGACCCAGGTCCGCAGCGGGCCGCACCGCCGGGGCGGGCGGCGGAGGTCAGGCCGCGGCGATCCCCTTGCGGGAGGCGATCTGTTCCACGCGCTGCGGCTTGGCCAGCAGGAAGCCCTGGAAGAGGCCGCAGCCCAGCGCCTTCAACTCGGCGTAGGCTTCCTCGCTGTCCACGCCCTCGGCGATCACCTCCAGGTCGAGGTGCGTCGCCAGCTCGATGATGGCGCGGATGATGCGGTGCTGGCGGCTGTGGTTGGGGTCGGTGAGGTTGCGCACGAACGACTGGTCGATCTTGAGGTAGCTCACCGGCAGATCCGCCAGCATCCGCAGCGAGGTGTAGCCGGTGCCGAAATCGTCGAGCGCGAAGCGGATGCCGAGGCTGTTGAGCGTCTGCATCGTGGTCGACAGCCGGCCGATGTCGTTGACGAGGAGGTTCTCCGTCACCTCCAACACCACGGCCGCGCCCGGTATGGCGTGGCGCTCCAGCGCCGCCGCGACCTCGGCCGCATAGTCGCTCTGCTCCAGCGTGCGGACGGATACGTTGACGGTCAGCATCTCGAACGCGGTGCCGGCGGCGCGGAGCTGCGCGTACGCCTCCATCGCGCGGCGGAAGATCATCACGTCGATGCGCGCCAGGAGGTTGGCGTTTTCGGCGACGGGGATGAAGATCGCCGGCGGGACGACGTGGCCGGTGCGCCGGTTGGTCCAGCGGGCGAGCGTCTCGGCCGCCACAGGGCGGGTCCGGTCGGTCCCGAAGATCGGCTGCATGACGATGCCGATATCGCCGTTCTCCAGTGCTTCGGCGAGGTCGAGCTCCATCACGCGGCGCGTGTCGGCACTCGACAGCACCGCGGGACTGAAGGCGTGGACCGTCCCGCCGCCGCGGATCTTGCCCTGGTAGAGGGCGAGGTCGGCATAGTGGACGAGGGTCTGAGGATTGTCGGTGTCGCTGGGGAGGGAGCTGATGCCGACGCTGGCGCCGATCAGAATGCGGTAGCCGTCGATGAGGAAGGGATCACCCAAACGCTCGAGAATCATGCGGGCGTAGGCCATCGCGTTCGTCCCGCTGGGAGGCGGGCAAAGCACGGCGAACTCGTCGCCGCCAATCCTGTAGAGCCGGCAGTCGTCGGGAATGGCCGCGCCAATGCGCTCCACCACACGGCAGAGCAGCTCGTCGCCGATGGCGTGGCCGTGCACGTCGTTGACCGGTTTGAAGCGATCGAGGTCGATGGCGATGAGGGCCGCAGGTTGCGTCGCTTCGGCTTGGGCGGACGCGTGCTCGAGCTCGTCGGCGAAGGCCACACGATTGAGCGCACCGGTCAGGGGATCGTGAAGCGCAAGATACGAGACGCGCGCCTCGGCCGCCTTGCGCGTGGTGATGTCGACGAAGATCAGAAGGTTCTCGGCGGAGTGTTGCGGGGCGGGCAACGCCTTGGCGGCCTTGCCCACGATCGGCACGAACGCCTTGCGCACCATGAGATATCGGGTCGACCCGGCGACGTCGAGCTTGACCTCGGTTTCGGATTCGTCCGAGCGCAGCGTTCCGATCAGGCGCTTGAACGTCTTGACCTCGGCCCGCCCGACCCAGAACGCCGCGTCGCTGCCGATCAGGGCTTCGCGATCAGAGGCCCCCATCATCATCAGCAGGGCATCGTTGAGGAACTGGATTTGGCAGTTGCTGTCCACGAGGCAGATCCCGACCGGAGCCCCGCGCGCCAGAGCCGCGAAGCGCCGCGCCTCCATGTCGAGCTGATCCTTGAGCGCATAGTATTCGGTCACGTCGACGGCGATGCCGACGTTGAGGCCGCTCGGCAGGCGCGTTTTGGTGACCCGCTCCCACTGGTTGTTGGGATACCGCCGGTCGTCGGGCCGGCCGTCGGCGCGCTGATGCAGGGCCAGGCGATGGGCGACCTCGGCCTCGATCTCCTCCGGTGGCAGGTGCTTCTGCAGCGAGCCGCGGACGAGATCGCTATAGTGGATGCCGGGCACCATGTCGTCCTCCGCGACACCGAGGACCTCGCGGTAGCGCCGGTTGGCGAGCACCATCCTGTCCGACGCGTCGTAAATCACGATCGAGCACTGCGTCGCGTCGATCGCCTCGGAGATCAGTTCCAGGCGGCGGCGGCTCGAGATCGCGAGCCATGTGATGGAGGCGAGCCCGATCACCGCGACGGCCAGCGCCGCATCCACCGAGACGGGGGCGAGGCCGAGTGCATAGACGACGGCAAGAAGCGAGGGGGCCACGAGGCCGACGAGGAGGGCGATGCTGTGCCAGACGCCGCCTCGCCCGGGCGGGCCATAGTATAGCTTCGTGAAATCAAGCACTGCCGGTCTCTCCTCCTTGGCCTTGAGGGGGGTTCGAGACCGCACTTCGGCTCAAACGTTCGCGACCCACCGACGACCGTACTCTTTCACTTTATAGCATATCTAAAATTGCTGTCGCGACGGCGATTTAAAGTTATGGCCCTTACAGCGCGAAATCGTGTTGCCAGTCCTACTGGCCCCTATCGCCGCGCCCGCCACCGGTGCGCCGGCCCGTCAGCCTCGCGCCAGCGTCTGCCGCGACATTGCAGCCAAACCGAAGCAAGGGCGGCAGGGCATCGGCCCACGGCCCCGCTTCGCCATGAAGGCGAGAGGCAGATGACGACACAGACCGCAACATCGACGCCACCTGCGGGGATCTTTGCCAACGGGGTTCGCGACATCGCCTTCGCGGTCGGTGTCGTGGGGATGCTCGCGGTTCTCATCCTGCCGATTCCGACCTTTCTGATCGACGTGGCGCTGGCGCTGTCGATCGCGCTCGCGGTGCTGATCCTGATGGTCGCCCTATGGATCGAGAAGCCGCTGGAGTTCTCGTCATTCCCGACCATCCTGCTCATTGTCACGATGATGCGGCTGGCCATTACCATCGCGACCACGCGGCTCATCCTGGCGGACGGCAACGAGGGCGTGACCGCTGCCGGTTTTGTCATCGCCGGGTTCTCGAACTTCCTGATGTCCGGCGATTTCGTCATCGGCATCGTGGTGTTCCTGATCCTCGTGATCGTGAACTTCCTCGTCATCACCAAGGGCGCCACCCGCATCGCCGAAGTCGGCGCGCGGTTCACGCTGGATGCCATCCCCGGCAAGCAGATGGCGATCGACGCGGACCTGTCGTCCGGTCTCATCAATGACGAGGAAGCCCAGCGCCGCCGCCGCGAGCTCGAGGAAGAATCGTCCTTCTTCGGCTCCATGGACGGTGCCTCGAAGTTTGTGCGCGGCGAGGCGGTCGCCTCCCTGATCGTCATCGCCGTCAACATCTTCGGCGGGATCGTCATCGCCACAACGCGGCACGGGATGGAGCTCTCCAAGGCCGCGGACGTTTTCACGCGCCTGTCGGTGGGCGATGGTCTGGTCTCGCAGATCCCGGCCCTCGTCATCTCCCTGGCGGCCGGCCTCTTGGTCTCGAAGGGTGGCACGCGGGGGTCGGCCGAGAAGGCGATCCTTGGCCAGCTCGGCGCGTATCCGAAGGCGCTGATCATGGCGGCCGGGCTCATGGCCCTCTTCGCCGTCGTTCCGGGCCTGCCGTCGATCCCCTTCATGCTGCTTGCCGCGGTCCTCGCGTTCGTCGCCTACACCATTCCCCGGCAACGCAAGGCCGAGGCTGACGCCGCCCGCGCCGAGGCCGAGCGCCGCGCCGACGAGGAGACGAAATCGAAGAAGGACTCGGTCAAGGCCGAGCTCGACATTCCCGAGATCGAGCTCGTCGTCGGCAAGCAGCTGGCGCGCACGGTGCTGCGCTCGCCCACGGAGCTGGCCCACCGGGTCGCCAAGATTCGTCGCAAATTCGCCCGCGAGTTCGGCTTCGTCATTCCCGAGATCAAGGTTACGGAGAGCCTGACCGTCTCGCCGAAGGGATACGAGATCCATATCCATGGAACCTCGGTCGGCAGTCGCGAGCTGCGGGTGGGCGACTATCTCATCGTCACCGCCGACGCGCCGCCGCCGCAGGTCCCGCACGACGAGACGCGCGATCCGGCGTTCGGCATGAAGGCGGTCTGGATCAACGAGGCGTTCGCCGCCGACGTGAAGCGTGACGGGTTCGTCCCCATCGACAACCTGTCGGTGGTGCTGACGCACCTCGTCGAGATCACGCGCAACAACCTCGCCCAGCTCCTCAGCTACAAGGACATGCGCTCGCTGCTCGACCGGCTCGACCCGGAGTACAAGCGCCTGATCGAGGAGATCGTGCCCTCGCAGATCTCCAACTCCGGGCTGCAGGCCGTCCTCAAGCTCTTGCTCGCCGAGCGCGTCTCGATCCGCAATCTGCACCTCATCCTGGAGGCGATCGCGGAGGTGGCGCCGCACGTCCGCCGTGCCGAGGCGGTGGCCGAGCACGTGCGCATCCGCATGGCGCAGCAGATCTGCGGCGACCTTGCCGAGGAGGGAACGCTGCACGTCCTGCGGCTCGGCAACCGCTGGGACCTCGCCTTCCACCAGGGGCTGAAGCGCGACGCCAAGGGCGACGTCATCGAGCTCGCCATGGACCCGCGCCTCGTCGAGGAGTTCGGGGAGGCCGCCTCGAAGGTGATCAACGAGATGCTCGCGCGACATGCGCGGTTCGCCATCGTCACCGCGCCCGACGCCCGGCCCTATGTGCGCATGATCATCGAGCGGATGTTCCCGTCGATCCCGGTGCTGTCGCATCTCGAGCTCGCCCGCGGCACCACCGTCGAGCCCATTGGTTCCATCTCGTGACGCTGGACGGGCCGGCTGCTCTGGTGCTGGCGGTCGCCGTGGTGTTCGCCCGCGTGGGTGGCGTCTTCATGATCGCCCCGGGGCTGTCTTCCACGCGTGCGCCGGTGCAGGTGAAGCTTTTCGTCGCGCTGGGCATCGCGCTCGCCGTTTCACCGCTGGTGATCGACGGCGCGATGGCGGCGGTGGGGAAGGCGACGCCGGCGGACCTCGTGGCGGTCCTCGTCACCGAGACGATGATCGGCTTCATGATCGGCCTGCTGTCGCGCTTCCTGATGATGGCGTTCCAGACGCTCTCGGTGGCCACGGCCAACGCGATCGGCCTCGGCGGCGTCCCGGGGCTGGCGCTGGAAGCGGGTGAGCCGGGGCAGGCGGCGGCGATGCTCTTCATGGTCACGGCCACGGTGATCATCTTCGTCGCCGATCTGCACTACGAAATCCTGCGCGCGCTGGTCGGCTCCTATCAGGTGCTGGCCCCGGGCGCCGCGCTCGACCTGCGCCAGGCGTTGGTCTCGATCACCGATCAGATCTCCGCGGCCTTCTTCGTCGCGCTGCGGCTGGCGGCCCCGTTTCTCATCTACTCGGTGGTGGTCAATTTCGCGATCGGCATCACCAACAAGCTGTCGCCGACGATTCCGGTCTTCTTCGTGTCCCTGCCCTTCGTCACCGCGGGGGGGCTCATCATGATGGCGCTGGCGATCCGCGAGGTGATGCTCGCCTTCACCGACGCGTTCCGGCAGCTGACGGGGGCGATATGAAGCGCTCGGACCGGCTGGCGCGACTGGCGCGCGCGCAGCGGGCCCTGGCGGACGTCGCCAAGGCCGAGAGCGTCGCCGCCAACGCGCGCTACGAGGCCAGCCGCGCGCAAGCCGACGAGATCGTCGGTGTGCTCAACGCAACCAGTGTGCTGCACGGCTTCGCCGTCGCCTCGATGGCCGATGCTTTGCGGCGGAACGGCCGCACCACCGAGCGGCTCAAGCGCATCGCGGACGAGCGCGCCGGCCAGTCCGCCCGTCAGGACCGAACGGCCGAGGTTCTGGAGGACCGCGTCACGGACGCCGAGCGCCGAGCCCGCCGCAAGAGCGAGCGTGAACGCCTCGAAGATCTTGTCTCTTCAACCCGGCCGCGATGACGGCGCGGAGGCGGCAAGCCTGTCGCCAGCATCCCGCCCTATCGTCGCGCCAAGCGCTGAGAGGTCGCAACCGATCCGATGACGATGACGCCGATATCACCATTGAGCGCCCTGACGAACGCCGCTCCGCTGCCTGCGCTGCCCGAGCCGAATGCCGGCACCCCAGCAGCCGTCGACGCCCGGAACCCGCGGTTCGCCGAGGCGATCCGCGCCGCAGCGCCAGCGGCGGAACGGGCCGCTCTCGCGCGCTCGGCCGGCGAGGAGTTCGAGGCCGTCGCCTTGACCACCTTCGTGCAGCACATGCTGCCGAAAGATGATTCCATCGTGTGGGGCGGAGAGGGCGGCCGATTGTGGCGCGGCGTGTTCGCCCAGCATCTGGCCTCCGAAGTGGCCGCGACCGGCGGCATCGGGATTGCCGACCTCATCAACACCATGCTCGAAGAGCGAAAGGGAGACAGGTCATGACGACCGGGATCACCAGCGCCATCAGCCGGCTCGAAGGCCTCATCGATACCTCGATCGCCGCCATGAAGGCGCGCGCCAGCATCGACGACAAGGCGCTCGCCGCCGCCAAGGGCCGCGCGCTCCTGGAGCTCTCACGGCTCAACCAACACCCGACGCAGAACGACGCCGATCTGCTCGAACAGGTCCGCCGCGTGCGCGCCAAGCTCGACGCCGAAGAGAAACTGCTGACGCGCCGGCTCGAGGCCGCCCGCATCATTTCAGAGATCGTCACCGCTGCCGTGCTGGCCGAAGACTCGGACGGCACCTATGGACCGCGCCCGCCGAAAATGACGGGACTGGAGTCGTTCCGATGAGGGGCGCCCTCCTCATTGGAATGTGGGCCGTCGCGGTGACGTTGGGAGCCGGCTACGCCGCTGCCTCCTTCAAGCTCAATTCGGTGGAGGAGGAGGCCAAGCCCAAGCTCGAGGGGCTGCGCTATACCTCGTTGCCGACCATGAGCGTGCCCGTCGTCGAGAATGGCACGGTCGAAGGCTACGTGGTCGTGCGCATGGTCTACACCGCCGACGCGGCTGTGTTGCGCTCGCTCGCATCCGAGCCGGACCCGTTCCTGACCGACGCGATTTTCCGCTCGTTGTACGCCCGCGCCGAGACCGACTTCGGCCAGTTGGCTCGGCTCGACCTCGGCGACTTCGCCGATGAGGTGAAGGTCGACGTCAACACGCGCATGGGCGCGGAGGTGGTCGAGGACCTGCTGGTCGATGGGCTCAACTACATCAACCTGTCCGACCCCGACGCCATGCGCAAGGTTGCCGCCGCTGCTCAAGATGCCGGCGTGCCGCAACGTCCCGGCCTCGATTCCGGCGAGAGCCAGGTCGCCACCGGCTCGCACGGAGGCCAGCCGGCGCACTAGCCGTTTCCCCAAAAGGACCCCTCCCATGTCAGTACTTCTGCGCATTCTCACCATCGTTGGGATCATGAGCGTGGCCATCGTCGCGCTTGTGATGGTTGCGGCGACCGCCACCTCTTCGATGAACACGGCGATCGCCGCCTCCAATCTCGCGGCCGCGCGGATGTTCACGATCCTCGACATCGGCAAGGAGGTCCTTGCCATCGAAGAGGCGCTGGAGGAGATCGAGGTCGGCGGGGCTGGCATATCCGGCGATCCCGCCGAGGACTTGCGGGCGCGCGAAACGGCGCTGCGTCGCCATGGCGAGCAGCTGCGCGCCTACGACATCAAGCGCGGCATGTCCGCCACCGGCCCTCTCGGCACGATCATCGGACGCATCGGCACCGACGTGGAGGCGTTCCTCGCGACGGCGAATCCACGCGAGGCCATCCGGTCCGACGACACTGTCTACACCGAGCTCACGGCACAACTCCGAGAGACCATGGAGCTCGTCGTGGAGAACCGCGCCCAAGCGGTGGGTGAGCTGGCGGACTTTGCCGAGGCGAGCGAGCGGGCCGGGGCGAGCGCGCTCTGGACGGTGATCTTGTGCGGTATTGGCGCCATCGCAGGCGGGGTCGCCGTGTCCTACTGGATTGCGACAGCCAAGATCGCGTCGCCACTGACCAAGCTGTCGCAGCGGATCCACGATCTCGAGGAGGGCCAGCTCGACAATGCCGTCGAAGGCACCGAGAGGGGCGACGAAATCGGCGACCTCGCCAAGACGGCCGAGGCGCTCCGTATTCGTCTCCAGCAAATCGAGGCCATGCGCGTAGCCGCACGCCAGGAGCGCGAGGCGCAGGCGCGCCAGCAGCGCGAGGCGCTGGAGGCTCATGTGTCGCGGCTGGAGACCGATGTGAACTCGGTCGTGAGCACGCTCTCGACCGCAGCCACGCAGCTTTCGACGAGCGCTGGCCAGCTGCGCAGCAACGCGCAGACGTCATCCGCCCAGTCCGACCGCGTTTCGGGCGCGGCGGAGGAGACCTCGAGCAACGTGCAGGCGGTCGCTTCTGCCGCCGAGGAGCTCGCGGCCTCGGCGCAGGAAATCGGAGGCCAGGTCGCCCAGTCCACCCAGATCTCCATGGAGGCGCTGCGGCAGGCCGAAAGCGCGACGACGGTGGCCGAGGGGCTTGCCAAATTCGGCGCGCAAGATCGGCCAGGTGGTGGACCTCATCGAGGATATCGCCAGCCAGACGAACCTGCTGGCGCTGAACGCGACGATAGAGGCGGCGCGGGCGGGCGATGCCGGGAAGGGCTTTGCCGTCGTGGCGATGGAGGTGAAGTCGCTCGCGGAGCAGACCGGCAGCGCCACGAAGGAAATCTCGTCGCAGATCAACGCGGTCCAGGGCGAGGTCGACCACGTGGTCGCCACCATCGGGAGCCTGAAGGCCAGCTTCGCACGCGCCAACGAGCTGGCATCCAGCGTCGCGTCGGCCATCGAGCAGCAGTCAGCCGCCACCGGGGCCATCGCCCAGTCCGTGCAACAGGCGGCAGTCTCCACGCAAGATGTGTCGTCCATCATCGTGGACGTGTCGAAGGCTGCCAACGACACCGGTAGCGGGGCGCGCGACATCGTTTCCGCCTCCGATGATCTGTCGACGCAGGCCGATACGCTGCGCACCCGGATGGCGAGCTTCATCGCCTCGATGCGCTCCGACGCGGCCTGACCCTGACGCCTTAGAGGACTTGAACCATGGACGGGATCGACGAACTCCTCGCCGAATTCATCACCGACACGCAAGAGGCGTTGGAGCAGGTGGACGTCAAGCTGGTCGAGCTCGAGACCGAGCCCGAACCGGCAGCGATGCTCAACGAGCTGTTCCGCCTGATGCACACCATCAAGGGCACCTGCGGGTTCCTCGGTCTCCCGCGCATGGCCGGTCTCGCACACCACGCCGAGACGCTGATGGATCGCCTGCGCAACGGCGAACCGGTCACCAACGACGCGGTCGACGCCATGCTGCGTGTCGTCGATCGCCTCAAGTACCTGCTCGACGCGATCGAATCGGCCGGCGGCAAGGAGCCGGAGGGGGACGACGAGCCCATCATCAAGGCGCTGCAGACGGCAGGTTCGGACGGAGCGTCCGAGCGTCGTCGGCGGAGATCGAGGCGCTCGCTGGCGCTGGGGACGGGGTGCCGGCCGCGGTGGCCGACGACGCGTCCGCCGCCCGCGGCGGAGGCCACCGCCCCTGCGCCGCCCAAGACCAGCATCCAAGGCGCCGGCGAAGGCGGCGCCCAAGGCCGAAGAGCAAAGCGACCGGCGGTGGCGAGGGAGGCGACAGCGGCTCCAGCTCCATCCGCGTTTCCGTCGAAACGCTCGAGCACTTGATGACGGTCGTCTCCGAACTCGTGCTCACCCGCAACGAGTTGACCGAGATCATGCGCAACGAGGAGCGCACGAACCACAAGCTCGCCCTGCAGCGACTCTCCACGGTGACGGGCGAACTGCAGCAGGCGGTGATGTCGACACGCATGCAGCCGATCGGCAACGCCTGGCGCAAACTGCCGCGTATCGTGCGGGACGTGGCCGCCAACCTCGGCAAGAACATCGAGCTGGAGATGGAGGGCGCCAACACCGAGCTCGACAGGCAGGTGCTGGAGTCCATCAAGGATCCGCTCATGCACATGGTCCGGAACGCGGCCGACCACGGCCTTGAGCTTCCGTCCGAGCGTGTGGCCGCGGGCAAGACCGAGAAGGGTCACATCAAGCTGAACGCCTACCACGAAGGCGGCCAGATCCTGGTCGAGATCGCGCGACGACGGGCGCGGCCTCAACGTCGACCGGATCAAGGAGAAGGCGGTCGAACGCGGCATCACCACGCAGGAAGATGCCGATCGAATGACGAACGAGCAGATTTTCTCGTTCATCTTCGAGCCGGGCTTTTCGACAGCGGCGAAAGTCACCTCGGTCTCCGGCCGCGGAGTGGGCATGGACGTGGTGCAGTCGAACGTGGAGCGCATCGGCGGCTCCATCGACGTGCGCTCGGTCGTGGGCCAGGGCTCGGTGTTCACGCTGAAGATCCCGCTCACCCTCGCCATCTTGCGTGCCCTCATCGTCGGCGTCGACGGCGAGGACTTCGCCATCCCGCAGACCTCCGTGGACGAGCTTCTCAAGGTGGAGCCGGGCGGGACGCACTCGATCCAGCTCATCAAGGACTCGCCGGTGCTGCGCTCGCGCGACCGCCTGCTGCCGATCGTCGATCTGCGCACGATCCTGCAGCTCCCCTCGGCCATCGACGAGAATGGTCAGCCGCGCACCGCGACCGAAGAGAACGGAAGGCTTCGTCATGGTCATCCGCGCCCGCGGGTTGAGGTTCGGCATGCTGGTGGATTCGGTGCTGCGCACCGAGGAGATCGTGGTGAAGCCGCTCCCCGGCGCGCTTCGCAACATCGAGCATTTCTCCGGATCGACCATTCTGGGCGACGGACGCGTGATCATGATCGTCGATCCCAACGGCGTGCGCTCGGCCGCCGCGACACCGTCCGAAGCCACGATGTCCTCGAACGCGGAAGTCGAGGAGGCGGAGAACCTGGAGGACCAGCAGCTCCTGCTCATGTTCCGCGCCGGCCTCGCAGAATCGCAAGGCGCTGCCGATCAGCCTCATCACACGTCTGGAAGACGTGTGTCTGGCCGATGCCGAGCAGTCGGAAGGCCAGTGGCACATCCAGTACAACAACGAGCTCATTCCGTTGGTCTGGTTCGGACCGTCTCCCGACCCGGAATCGAAGGAACGCAAGCCGCTGCTGGTCATGTCGGATGACGGCAAGTCGATGGGTCTCCTGGTGGACGAGATCGTCGATATCGTCGAGGACGTGGTCGACGTTCAGATCCCGTCCGAGCAGGCCGGCATTCTCGGCAGTGCCATCATCGGCGGTGGCCACGCCGAGGTCATCGACGTCGGTTACTTCCTCGGCCTTGCCTCTTCGCACTGGTTCGACCCGCATCAGCGCACGAAAGTCGACGATTCCATCAAGATCCTTCTGGTCGACGACTCGCCCTTCTTCCGCAATCTCGTCGCCCCGGTGGTGCGGGCGGCCGGGTTCGAGCCGGTTGTGTGCTCGTCCGGCGCTCAGGCGCTCGACAAGCTCGCCACGGGCTTGCATCCGAAGGTCATCGTCACCGACGTCGACATGCCGGAGATGGACGGCTTCGAGTTCGCCGCCGAGGTCCACAAGATCGAACGCCTGAAGTCTGTGCCGCTTCTGGCGCTGACCGGCGATGCTAACCGATGACGCGATCGCTCGCGCCCGCGCCGCCGGCTTCTCCGACTACATTTCCAAGCTCGATCGCAACGGTCTCATCGACGCGCTGCGCGAGTTCACAAAGCCCGTCGCACAGGGGGTCGCCGCGTGACCAAAGCTCTTTCACGCAACGCACTGCTGGACGAGGCCGATGGCTATCGTTACGGCGCGCCTCGCCGGCCACTGGTTCGCGCTCCCGATCTCGGCCGTGCATGAGGTCTTCCTTCTGTCCCGGATCACGACTGTGCCGCAGTCGCCGCCGGGGATCATCGGCGTGCTCAATCTGCGTGGCCGGATCGTCACGGCGCTGGACACGCGCCAGATCCTGGGCTTCCCCGCAGCGCCCAAGCCGCCCACCATGGCGATCGGCATCGAGCGGCAAAACGAGCTCTTCGGGCTGGCGGTGGACGAGATGGGCGACGTCCTCACCTCCATCGCGGCGGATCGAGAGCCCGCGCCGATGAACCTCGATCGGCGCTGGCGCGAGATCGTCACCGGTGTCCAACGCTCCGAGAAGCACCTTGTGCTGATCGTGGCGGTGGATCGGTTGTTCGATGGCGTGACATCGCTCGTCAGCGCATGATTCAGGCGGTGCGGACGGCGCCGGCGTCGGAACGGAAGCGGTTGCAGCTCCTGGCCGCATTCCGCGGCCCTTCGAACGGCGCTGCGCCGAGCCCTGAACCACTCCCACTATGCCTTGACGCCCGATGCCGTCGCCCCGGCGGACGTCAAGCGCGCATTCGACGAGGCGCGACCCGATTGCCTCGTCCTGGATACCGAGCTCCCTGGTCTACGAGGGCTCGCTCTCTTGCACCAGATTTCGCGTGCAGATCCGCGTCTGCCGATCGTGGTCGTCGCCCCGCAGTCGGAGATGGCGCAGTTGCGGGCGGAAGCGGTCGAGAAAGGTGCAATCGGCGTGGTCAGCAAGCCACCATCCGATGAGCCGTTTGCGCTGCGACCCGTGGCCCAGGCGGTGATCGATCTGCTCGATTCCCAATTCGGCTTTCGCACCAAGCAGCGACCATCGCCGGATGCGCCGTCGATCGTCGCCGCGCCGAAGCCGATGGTGGCGCGTGTCGCCGAAGGAGCGACGCCGGAGCATGCGAGCAAGAAGGGGACAGTCAGTACCGCGTCACCGCCCCAGCGCCCCTCACGCCTCCATCGTCCG
The DNA here is from genome assembly GCA_963771975.1 of uncultured Alphaproteobacteria bacterium. GTDB lineage: Bacteria > Pseudomonadota > Alphaproteobacteria > Rhizobiales > Amorphaceae > Acuticoccus. Next base: position 388,760 of record CAVYVL010000008.1, read on the forward strand.
CCGCCTCAGGTGCTGGTGGTGGCAAGCTCCACCGGCGGCCCTCAGGCCCTTATCACCCTGTTTTCGCAGGTGCCACCGCCGGCGGTGAGCGTGCCGGTTCTCATCGTGCAGCACATGCCGGCGGCGTTCACGCCGATCCTGGCCGAGCACATCACGCGAGCGACGGCCTGGACCGCGCTCGAAGCGAAGGCGGACGAACCGCTGGTGTCCGGTGAGATTCGCATCGCACCGGGAGGTTATCACATGGTTGTCTGCAACTCCGGCGGTACCAAGCGGCTGAAGCTGACCGACACGGAGCCCGTCAACTTCTGCCGCCCGTCGGCCGACGTCCTGTTCGTCTCGGCGGCCGAAGTGTTCGGGCGCGGCGTGCTGGGCGTCATTCTCACCGGAATGGGCAATGACGGGTGCCAGGGCGCAAAGGTGATCGTCGCTGCGGGCGGGACGATCTATGCGCAGGACAAGGAGACCAGCGTCGTGTGGGGAATGCCGGGTGCCGCGGTCGGGGCGGGTGTCGCCGACCGCGTGTTCCCTTTGCCGCAGATCGCGCCGGCGATTCAGGCCGCGATGAAGGGGGCCTTCTGATGGTTCGCGATGACGACTTCACCTTCCTGCGCCGGATTCTGAAGGAGCGCTCAGGGCTCGCCCTCAGCGCCGACAAGCAATACCTGGTCTCCACGCGGCTGAAGCCGATCTGCGAGCGGCACGGTCTGAAGGACCTTTCGGGGTTGGTGGCCGCGATGCGCGGCGCGGCGGGACGCGAGCTGACGGAGGAGGTCGTCGATGCGATGACGACCAACGAGTCGCTGTTCTTCCGCGATCAGGCGCCGTTCGATGCGTTGGTGGCGGAGATGCTGCCGCGACTGATCGCAGCGCGCAGCGGCAAGCCGATCCGCATCTGGTGCGCGGCCGCGTCCACCGGGCAGGAGCCGTACTCCATCGCCATCCTCCTGGAGGAGAACGCCGCAAAATTCGGCCGCCAGACCATCGAGATCGTCGCGACCGACATCAGCCAGGCGGCGCTCACGCGGGCCAGGTGCGGTGAGTATACGCAATTCGAGGTGGGGCGCGGGATGCCGCAGCACTATCTGACGCGATACTTCACGAGGGGGGAGCGCAACCACTATATCATCTCGCCGGCGATCAAGAAGCGGGTGACGTTCCAGCCGCGCAATCTCCTCGAGCCGTTCGATCGCATGGGCCAGTTCGACATCATTTTCTGCCGTAACGTGCTCATCTACTTCGACCGACCCACCAAGACGAACGTGCTGGAGCGCATGGCGCGGATCATGCCGCAGGATGGCTTCCTCATCCTGGGCGGGCCGGAGACCACGCTCGGCCTGACGCCGCAGTTCGTGCGCCATGGCGACCTGCGCAACGTCTACGTTCGAGCCGGAGCCGAGGCGCAACCCGCCCGCATCTGCGCCTGATTTTCCGCTGTGTAGCAACGGCGGGCGGCGAGCACCCCCTAGATGGTAACGCAACCAGGGGCCGCGGAGCGTGGGGCCCGCCGTAAGAGGAGCCGGGGCACGGACAGATCTGCCGCGCCCGAACGGACTTCGGTCGCCAGCGTCAGGATTGGGTGATGCCGCTCTTCGGCTGAGCCGCTCTCGTCCGCGGCTGCAGCGTCCAAACATCGTCGGGTCTCTTCATGCTGGCGGGTCACCGCCAGACCGCCAGCTATTTCAGTGCGCCAAGCAGGGTGACCTCAGACCAGTCAGGTCGGCGGCCGAGCCTGCGGGAGCTTTTCCTCGACGTAGGCGACGGTCTCGTCCAGACCGCGCTCTGCAGACACCGCCTCGCCGAGTGTTTTGGCGCGCGCGACCACGTCGGGCTTCAGCAGTGCCCCAAGGCGCGCCACCACGTCGTCTTTCGTGAGTGACTTGAAGCGCAACCGGTCGCCCACGCCGAGATCCCTGAGGCGCTGGCCCCAGAACGGCTGCTCGGCCATGAACGAGGTGATCAGAGTCGGCAATCCCGCTCGAACGCTCGCATGTGACGTCCCCGCGCCGCCATGGTGGATGGCCGCCGCGCAGTGCGGCAAGAGGCGGTCGTGATCGACGCTGCCGGTGCAATAGAGATTGTCGCTCTCGCCCTCCGGAAACTCCGCCCAGCCAGAAATGAGAACCCCGCGCAGCCCCAGCTCGGATAGGGCGTCCTTGATCAGCTGCGCCGTCGCGGCTTCATCGGCGATCGGCATGCTGCCGAAGCTGATGAAGACCGGTGCCGAACCGTTACGTATCCAGCTAAGCAGCGCGCTGTCCGGCCCTGCGGTCCCCATACGGTCGCGCAGCACCGTCGGGGTGACGATCGAGCCCGTCTGGATGGCACCGGACCCATAGTCTCCCGGCATCGGGACGAGGTGACAACTCCAGGCCGCTGTCAGCGGGCGGTTCTCGGTGGGGATCCGTAGAGTATACGGAGTTTTCGACGGCGCGAGACCATGCTCGGTTCGATAGGCGTCGACCATCGGCTTCACGCTCCGGGCGAACTGACCGAGGACGAGGTTGTGGGTGGCTCGGTTGAAGGGGCCGAGCTGGCGAACGGAGACCATCGGGCTGGGGAGAGCGCTCGTCGATATGAAGGGATAGATCGTGATCGGCAGGATCGGGATACGGCGCGCTGCGCCGATGGACGCCGGAATGTTCAATCCGAGATGGCCGGAGACGATTACGTCCGCCCCGGCGCTCGCTTCATGCACGCGTCGGAGCATCTCGCTGAAGCCGGGCTTCAGTCTGGCGAGCATCACACGTGCCTGCGTGAAAACCGTGGCCCCTCCGTCGGAAACGGCCTTCCGCAGTTCGGGCGAGTGCATCATCCCGCGCGCCTCGAATGGCATCTCGACCGCCGGCACGCCCGCCTGCTCGATCCACCGCGTCTGATCCGCAGGCGCCGCCAATTGCACCGTGTGGCCGCGTTCCTTAAGCGTGGCCGCGAGAGTGAGAAGCGGCTCGACATCTCCACGTGAACCCAGGGCAAACGCGAAGATGTTCATCGGAGCTCCTGTCAAAACAGCGAGCCGGTGTGCCTACGCACGTCACGCGTGCTAAAATTATGCGCGCTCCGGTTGCGATTCCCATAGCATGAATTTTTGTTTCAAACGCTCAATAGTATTCATGTGAATGATCAACTGTACGTGAGGTCATAAGTCGATAGGTTGCATTCCTGCCGCGCACACGGGTCCTGCAGTTAGAGCAATGCAATCTATGAGTGTGCTTGGTGGGCATGATGTCCGAGTTCAGAAGCGGCGAGGTACACGATCATCCAAGAATTGGATCCGCCGCCGCGTGGGGTGTGGCAACACGTGTCAAAGAATGCGCCAGAACTTGCGTGCGGTTTTCGGCGAATTCGTCGACCTCATGAACGTGTGAGGTCGTGGCGGGTGGGGTGGGATTCGAACCCACGGTACGCGTTAACGCACGGCGGTTTTCAAGACCGCTGCCTTAAACCACTCGGCCACCCACCCGCATTGAAAACACCGTAATCGGGCCACGGCTTCAATTTAAGTCACGGAACGAGGCGCATGTTTTCGACGCCGTCGGTAGCATGGACAGGCAGGCCGCTCAACGCCCGGCGCCGCCGCTCCGGCCAATGGCAATCGCGGCGTATGTGCGGCGGAACCTGCGGCCGACGGCATCGTGCGAACGGGGCGAACAAGCGTTGGGACACGCCGTTATCGGGTGACCCGCAACACGCATGGTGGCGCGAGCCTGTCGAGCCGTCCCTTTACGCATATGCACTTTCATTCGATGATACCTGCAAGCAAGAAGGCGACCGATCGCTCCCGATGACGAACCAGCACAACGACGCGGATCCGGCAGCACCGTACCGGGGCGCGTCCGATTTCGGCCGAAGACGCACGCGCTGCCCCGCTCGCAAGCCGCAGCATCTGGAGCCGGGAGGGCGGCCCGGTCGCCGTGGGAATGGGCGCTTTTCATCCCTCGTCGAGGGGCAGCGATGCTGACGTTCCGGTGACATCGGGCCCCAGCGTCGCCGATCGCGCCACTGGCGGGCGAGCCCCCCTCGGCCCCACGATATTGCCGTATGCGCGGCGTGTTGCGGCTGGTATCGCAGCTGGCCGCGCAACCCTAGCCTCCGACCACAGAGACCGCACATGACAAACCAAGCCCTCGTTCCTCTCGGCCGCAGCGGTCTCAGAGTGTCGCGGCTGTGTCTCGGCACCATGATGTTTGGTGGTCGCACGGACGAAGCGGACTCGGCGCACATCACCGATCGCGCCATCGATGCCGGCATCAACTTCATCGACACCGCCGATGCCTACAACGGCGGCCGCTCCGAGGAGATCCTCGGGCGTATCCTCAAGGGGCGGCGCGAGCGCCTGGTGGTGGCGAGCAAGCTCGGCAACCCGATCGGTGACGATCCCAATCACCGCGGCCTCTCGCCAGGCTGGATCATGGCCGAAGTGCCGAAGATCCTCGAGCGTCTCGACACCGACCGGGTCGACGTCCTCTACCTCCACAAGGAGGACCCGCACACACCGCTGGAGGAGACCGTCCGCGCCCTCGAGATCCTGGTGAAGAAGGGCATGGTGCTGCACATCGGCGTCTCGAACCACAAGGCGTGGCGAGTGGCGCAGCTGACGCGGTACTGCGAGGAGGCGGGCATCGGCCGCCCGGTGGTCTGCCAGCCGCTCTACCATGCGCTCAATCGCACCATCGAGGTGGAGCTGCTGCCGGCGTGTGCGGATATGGACATCGCCGTCTACCCCTACAGCCCGATCGCCCGCGGGGTGTTGACGGGCAAGTACGCCCCCGGTGCCGACGCCCCCGAGGGAACCCGTGCCGGCACCCGCGACAAGCGCATCATGGAGACCGAGTTTCATCCCGATACGCTGGCCGCCGCCGCCAAGCTTGCCGAGCACGCGCGAGGCCGCGGCACCGACCTCGGCGGATTGGCGCTCGCCTTCGTTCTGGCCAACCCGATGATCTCCGGCGCCGTTGTCGGCCCGCGCACGCTGGAGCAGATGGAGAGTTACATTGCCGCCCTCGACGTCGGCTGGGGCGAGGCGGACGAGGCGGCATTCGAGGCGGTGGTGCCGAAGGGCTCGACCGCGATCCGCCACTTCGTCGATCCGTCTTACCCGGTCGAAGGCCGGCCGGTGGGGGCGCCGCGATGATCTTCGGTGCTGTTGCGGACGATCTGACGGGCGCCACGGATTTGGGCCTGATGCTGGCGCGGGCGGGCATGTCGGTGGTCCAGGCGATCGGCGTACCGCGGGAAGGGGTGCCGCTGCCCGAGGCGGACGCGTGCGTGGTGGCACTGAAGTCACGCACCATCCCGGCGGCCGAGGCGGTGGCGATGAGCCTTGCCAGCGCGCGGGCCCTGCGCGCCGCCGGTGCCCGGCAGATCCTCTTCAAGTACTGCTCCACCTTCGACTCCACCGACGAGGGCAACATCGGTCCCGTCATGGATGCGCTGATGGATGAGTTGGGCGCGGCGGTCACCGTGGCCTGTCCGGCGTTCCCCGAGAATGGCCGCAGCATCTACAAGGGCCATCTCTTCGTCGGCGACCAACTCCTGTCCGACAGCTCGATGAAGGACCATCCGCTGACGCCGATGACCGACGCCAACTTGGTGCGGGTGCTCACGCGGCAGTCGCGCCGTGAGGTGGGTCTGGTGCCGGCCGAGGTGGTGGAGGAGGGGGCCGAGGCGATCCGCGCGGCCCTCACTGCGGCCGAGGCCAACGGGACCGGTGCGCTCATCGTCGACGCTCTTGCCGATCGGCACCTCATCGCGCTTGGCGAGGCGGTCGCCGACCTTGCCCTCATTACCGGCGGCTCCGGCATCGCGATGGGCCTGCCGGACGCCTACCGGCGGCGCGGACTGCTGGCGGAAGCGGGCACGGCGGCCGAACCGCCATCCGTCGCCGGTCGCACCGCCATCCTCGCCGGCAGCTGCTCGGCGAAGACCTTGGCGCAGGTGGCGGCGGCCATCGATGCCGGCATCCCGCACCAGCGGCTCGACCCGGCGGCGCTCGTCGCCGACGCGCCCGCCGTCGATGCGCTCGCCGACTGGGCCGAGGGCCAGAGCGCCGAGCGCCCCGTGCTGATCGCCTCCAGCGATACGCCGGAGCATGTGCGCGCGCTGCAGCAGGAGCACGGCAAAGCCGAGGTCGCCGAGGCGGTGGAGCGCACCATGGGCGCACTCGCCGAGGCGCTGGTGGCGCGGGGCTTCCGCCGGCTCATCGTGGCGGGCGGGGAGACGTCCGGCGCCGTCATCGGCGCGCTCGGCGTGGAGGCGTTGCGGATCGGCCGCGAGATCGATCCGGGCGTTCCCTGGACCTACACCACCGGCGACCAACCGCTCGCCCTGGCGCTGAAGTCCGGCAACTTCGGCGCCGAGGATTTCTTCCTCAAGGCCGATGCGGTGCTGGCATGATGGACGATCAGACCCTCCGCGCGCGGATCTGCAAGATGGCCGAGCTCCTCTACATGCGCGGTTACGCCCACGGCAGCACCGGCAACATCTCGGTGCGCACCGCCGAGGGCATCCTCATCACGCCCACGAACTCCTGCATGGGCCTCCTCGAGCCGCATCGCCTGTCGCTGGTGGACAAGGACGGCAACCACGTTTCCGGCGACAAGCCCTCCAAGGAGGCCTTCCTTCACCTTGCCATGTACGGCGAGCGGCCGGACTCGGCGGCGATCGTGCACCTGCACTCGACCCACTCCGTCGCGCTCTCGATCCTGGAGGACACCGACCCGGATGACGCCATGCCGCCGCTGACCGCCTATGCGCGGATGAAGCTGGGGCGCCTGGCGGTGGTGCCCTACCACCGGCCCGGCGACCGGGCGCTGGCCGACGCGGTGCGGCTGCGGGCACGCGAGCACCACGCGCTGCTTCTGGCCAACCACGGCCCCGTGGTCGCCGGCAAGTCGCTGGACGATGCGGTGTTCTCGGCCGAGGAGCTGGAGGAAACCGCGAAGCTCGACCTCCTGACCCGCGACCGTCCGCGCCGGATGCTGTCGCCGGCCAACCTCGCCGACCTCGACGCCGCCTTCCCGAGCTGAGCGGCCGCGAGCCCGTCGCAGCGGCCACCCCTGGGCCGGAGCCACACCCGACCGATCACCCATCAGAGAGCGCCATGTTTGCCATCATCGTCACCTTCCGCCTCGCCGAAGACCAGATCGCGACCTTCCTCGATATGGTCCGCGCCAATGCCGCCGCCTCGGTCGCCGACGAGCCGGGTTGCCAACGCTTCGACGTGCTGACCGACCCGAATGCGCCGGATACTGTGGTGCTCTACGAAGTCTACGACGACGAAACCGCGTTGGGGCACCACAAGACGACGCCGCACTTCAAGGATTTCGACAGCAAGGTCGGGCCCATGGTGGTCGAGAAGACGGTGCAGGCGCTGACCCTGCTGCCGCCGCTCTGACGCGGCGCCAGCGTTAGCGGCGGACGCCGGGTCGTCCACCACAGCATGGCTTTGCGCGCGCCCGAGCAAAGCCATGGACTCGGGCGCGCGATCGGCTCAAGATTCGGCGAGGCCCTCGCGTCAGGGGTCGTCGCGGCGCGAGCTGGCGTAGGCCGGGCACGCAGGGGCGACCGCGGGCGCGGCGACCGGCGCCCGTGTGCCAGGCTGCAGCGCGTCGGAGGCGCGATGGGCACGGCCCACCTGCGGCGCGGTACACTCACAAGGACGCTCTTTCTTGGTGCTTCACATTCCCCTGCGGTCCTCGGTTCTGGGCCGTCGGCCTCAGCTCGCGATCCTCCTCGTCCTCATCAGCCTCGTCATGGCCGGCAACGGTATCGTTGCACCGGTGCTGCCGCTCTACGCGATGGAGTTCGGCGTCGGCGGGGCGCTGGTCGGCATGCTGATCACGCTGTTCGGCGTCGGCCGGCTCGTGGCCAACATCCCCGCGGGCATCCTGTCGGAAAAGTTCGGGCGCCGACCCTTCCTCTCGGCCGGGCCAGCGCTGATCGCCGTGGGGGCCGTGGGCGCCGCACTCGCGGACAGCTTCGAGATGCTGCTCCTGTGGCGCTTCGTGCAGGGGATCGGCTCTGGCATCTACATGACCACGTCGGCGGCCGTCCTCGTGCAACTCTCCACGCCGGGCAAGCGCGGCCACGTGATGGCGCTCTACCAGGGGTTCCTGCTTCTGGGGGCGGGGGTTGGGCCGGCGTTGGGCGGAGTGCTTGCGGCGCGCTACGGCAGTGCAGCGCCGTTCTGGGGCTATGCGATCCTGGCGACCGCGGCGCTGATCCTGGTGCTCGTCGCCTTCAGGGAGCCGTCCGAACCGGACCCCTCGGAGGCGGACGACGTCAACGCCCCCTCGTCGATGCGGTCCTTCCTGCGAAATCGGGCCTACGTGCTCCTGTGCATGGTCACATTCTGGATCTTCTTCACCCGCACGGCCGCGCAGTGGCTGGCGATGCCGCTGCTGGGCAACCAGCGCTTCGGCCTGTCGGTCGACCTCATCGGCCTGGCGTTGACGGCGGCGGCGGTGGCGAATGCGGCCATGCTGCCGCTCGTCGGCCCCGCCACGCAGCGCTTCGGTGCGGTGACGGTGTCGGCGCTTTCCACCTCGCTGGTGGCGGGTGCGCTGCTGGCGGTCGCGCTGGCGGACGACCCCGCAATCTACTGGGGCGCGTTCGTGGTGATGGGCATCGGCTCCGGCTTCAACGGTCCTTCCGTCGCGGCGGCCATTGCCGACATCACGCCCTCCAACCTCTTCGGCCCCGCGATGGGGACACAGCGGGCGATCGCCGACGGCGGCTTCGTCATCGGGCCGATCCTGGTGGGCCTGATCCACGACCTGACCCCGTTCGGCTACTCCGGGGCTCTCGCCGGGAATGCCGTGATGCTGGCGCTCTCCGGGATCATGCTGTGGATCGGCGTCGGCGCCGCCGGGCGGCGGGCGGCACGCGGCGCCCAATAGGGCCGCTGTCCCGTTGCTAGAAATCATCGTCGACAGTCAGGATCACGCGGGCGGCGGAACTTGGCGAGACGGCCCGCTCCATGCAGAGCGTTCGTCCGAGTCCCCCGAACGTCGCGTTGCCGATCGCCAGCGACAGCGACCGCATGACGACGTGTGCTGGCGGGGGCCCGAGCCGGATCGGCAGGTCCACGATCCACGCCGCCGGCAGCACCGCCGGGACCGTCAGCCCGATGGTTGCGAGGGCCGAGCCGGGGCAGATGTTCATCGTACGCTGCCGCATCTTGTGGGGCTCCCAGAAGGCGGGTCACTCATACCGGCGCGCCTTTTTGATCATCGATACCGCACCGGTTAAGCCTGCGCGGCGCCTGAGCGACAGCGACACGCGACACGTCAACGATTTGGCGCGTCGGTGTCAGACCGGGCGGCCGAGGGCCTTGATCAGCACGCCGAGGTGGCGCTCGTAGCGCTGCCATGCTTCGGAGCTGCCGGTATAGATTGCCCGGCGCACCTGACCGGCGCTGGCGGTGGAGACGGCGCGGCTGGAGGTGTGGAATGCGAGGCACTGCGGCTCGAAGTCGAGCCCGCAGTGGTCGAGCAGCGCGCGTGTCATCGCGTCCGGTTCGCGCGTCAGACGCTCATAGTCCAGGGTGTGGATGCGGCCGGGTAGGAGCTGATCCCAAAATGCCTGCAGCTCGGTGGCGAGGCGATGGTACTGGCCGAGCTCGCCCAAGTCGTAGCCATAATCGTTGCCGTCGTTCGCGAAGAGCATCTTGAAGATCGACCAGCAGGTCGCAACGGGATCGCGTCGCATGGCGATGATCTTCGCCTCGGGGAAGACGGCTGCGATGAAGCCGACCCATCGCGCGTTGGCGAGGTGCTTGTCGACGATCACCGGCGCGTCGACCGGGAGCTCGGAGATGAGCGCGCGGTAGCGTGCCCGCACCTCGGCGAGGACAGTCTGCTCGACCGGCCGACCGGCTTCGATGGCGGCGAGGAGCGGGCGCACCGCGCGGTCGAATGCGTTCGTCTCGCCCGCGCCGTCGACGCGGCTGTGGGCGGCGAGGATCTGCTCGGTGAGGCTGGAACCGGACCGCGGCATGCCGACGATGAAGACCGGCACCGGGCCGTCGTCGGTCGGGCCACGATACGTCGGAAGCGGGCCGTTCGCGAAGGGGCGTGCGCAGGGCGGCGAACTTGCGGGCCACGCGATCGCCGTCGTAGCCGACCCGGGCACGGCGGGCGGCGTTGCCGGCGGCTAGATGCGCAAAGGCTCGGTCGGCGTCTGCGATGTCATCATACGCCTTACCGAGCGCAAAATCGAGCTGCATGCGGCAGGTTTCATCGTCCTCGTGCGCCAGCAGCGCTTCCATCTGGGCGATGTGCGGATGGCCCGGGGTGTACCGCGTCCAGGTGGCGAGGTTGGCGTGCGCTCCGGAGTAGCGCGGATCGATGGCGAGGGCGGCCTGGAAGGCTGCGACGGCCTCCTCGCTACGTCCCATATCGCCGAGGCTGATGCCGAGGTTGTTGAAGGCCTGCTCCGCGTTGGGGTCGAGGGCGATGGCCTTATTGTAGGCTGCGACGGCGTCCTCGGTCCGGCGTGCCTCCCGAAGGGTGTTGCCGAGATCGATGTAGGGGCGAACCGCGGTGGGATCCTCGGCGATGACCTCAGCGTGGTCGGCGAGTGCATCGGCGTACATGCCGAGGCGGCAGCGCACGATGGCGCGGGTCGTCCGCGCTTTCGTCGAAGCAGAATCAAGAGCGATGGCGGTGTCGAGAGCGGCGTGCGCTTCGTCGAGCCGCATCGCGTCGTTCAGCGTCACCCCGAGCCGGAGGTGCGCCTTGGGGCATTGGGGATCGATCGTGGCCGCGCGATTGTAACACGCGATCGCCTCGTCCCGCTGACCCAGCCGACCGAGCGCGTCGCCCAGGCTGATAATGGCCGGGGTGAAGGTCGGCTGCGCGCGAACCGCGGCCGTCAACGGGCTCACCGCCGCGGCGGCATCGCCCCGGGCGATAAGGATAGAGCCCAGGGTATACTGAACCCGGACCTCGTTCGGATGCTGGCGCGCCAGTGGTGTCGCGAGGCGCAGAGCCGTCTCCAGCGCGCCGCTGACGATGTGGGCGCGGATCTCGGCGAGGCTGCGCTTTAGCGCCGCGTCGCTGTTGCCGAGGGGGGCGGGGGTGCGCAGCGAGGCCATGCCGTCGCGGGCGCGGGTGTTGGAGGGGTAACGCGCCAACACCTCGCCATAGAGTGCGTAGGCGGCGAGGTACTCGCCATGCTGGGCGAGGCGGCGCGCCTTGGACAATGCGCGGTCAATAGAAAGGCCGGCTGTCACAGGGGCGCCTCCATCTGCTCGCTGCGGGCATCGCAGCCGAGGCACGCTAGCGATGCCGGCTTGCGCGAGGCTCGCCGCGCGGCAGACGGTCGGATGGGCGCCGGCAGATGCCAGCGGCCCCGCGCTGGGGTCGAGTTCCTGAAGGGCTGAGCCGAATGAGTGTGATGGAGCTGGAGTTGCCCCGGTTTCGCGGACACACTCGCCTCTGAGAAGAGAGTGTCGCAATGCCGGGAGCGAGACGTCCTACCCAGCGCAGTTCCGCGAACGGATCGCCGGGTCGGCGCGTGGCCGTCGCAGCGTCGAGGAGCTGGCGCGCGAGTTTGCGCCCTGTGCCGACACGATTCACGACTGGATCCGCCAGGCCGAGCGTGATGGCTGGAGCCGCGTCGACGGGCTGACGAGTGATGGGCCCGCGGAGCTACGGCGGCTTCGTCGCGAGGTCCGTCAGCTGAGGCAGGAGAGAGATTTCCTCCCGAACGCCGCAGCCTTATTCGGACAGGAGAGCGGCGCGACGCGCTCTCGGTCTTCCGATTCATGACTGCGAACCATGCCTTGTACCCGATCCAGACGATGTGCCGTGCCTTCGGCGTATCGCGTGCCGGCTTCTATGCGTGGCGAGACCGAGAGCCGAGCCAGCGTGCCCGGAACGATGCCGTCCTCACCACCCGGATCCGCGCCATCCACAAGGCGTCGCGGGAGAGCTACGGCGCCCCGCGCATCCACGCCGAGCTCAAGGAGGCCGGCGACGGTGAGATGCTCCCCGGAGATTGGACGGTGGCGTAAGCTATGGAAGGGGCCTGCTGGTCTTCGAAGAGAGGAGATCAGCGAATGACGACACGCAAGCAGCACAAGGCGGCGTTCAAGGCGAAGGTGGCGCTGGAGGCCTTGAAGGGTGAAGAGACGGTGGCGGAGCTCGCCGCCCGTTTTGGCGTCCACCCGACGATGATCCACCAATGGAAGAAGCAACTGCTGGAGGGCGCATCGGATGTGTTCGAACGCGGCCGCAAGGGGCGAGAACCGGCGGCCAGCGATGAGACGGTCCGCGATCTTCACGCCAAGATCGGCGAGCTCGCGGTGGCCAACGATTTTTTGTCGCGAAAGCTCAAGCCCTGGGGCGGGACGTGAGGCGCGCGATGGTGGAGAAAGACCACCCCGCGCTGTCGGTCACGGCGCAGTGCCGGCTGCTGGCGATCCCGCGCTCGACCTTTTACCACTCACCTCGCGGCGAGACGGCCGAGAACCTGGCGCTGATGCGCCGGATCGACGAGCAGTTTCTGCAGACGCCGTTCTACGGGGTGCGGCAGATGACGTGTCACCTGCGGGGCGAGGGTGAGACGGTGAACCCCAAACGGATCCGGCGGCTGATGCGGCTCATGGGTCTGATGCCGATCTACCAGCGGCCGAACACGAGCGCCCCTGCCAAGGAGCACAAGGTCTGGCCGTATCTGCTGCGCGGCAGAACGATCGACCGACCGGGCGAGGTCTGGTGCGCCGATGTCACCTACATCCCGATGGCGCGCGGCTTCCTCTACCTCGTGGCGATCATGGACTGGGCCAGCCGCAAGGTGCTGGCCTGGCGCCTCAGCAACACGTTGGAGGCAGACCCCTGCGTGGAAGCGCTGGAGGAGGCCCTTGCCCGGTTCGGTCCGCCGTCGATCATGAATACGGACCAGGGCAGCCAGTTCACGTCCTGGGCCTGGACGAGCCGCCTTCAGACGGCCGAGGTGAAGATCTCGATGGACGGCAAGGGCCGGTTCCTCGACAATATCTTCATCGAGCGCCTGTGGCGCTCTCTGAAGTACGAATGCGTCTATCTCCACGCCTGGTCCGGTGGCCGCGAGGCCCGCGCTGGCATCGGGCAGTGGATCACGTTCTACAATCAGCGGCGCCCGCATTCCGCCCTTGGCGGACGAACACCACACACCGCATTCCATGCAACCATCAACCAGGAACGAACCGATCAGCAGATCCCGGCAGTAGCTTAAAACACCGCGCAAACCGTCCAACCGATGGGGAGCACCTCAAAACCAGCGCGCCGAGCGCGCGCCTCGCCTTGGCCGCCGCGAGTTCGCGGGCGGTCGCTAGTCGCCGCAGCGCATCGAGATTGTTGGCGAGATAGCCCACCTTCGACACGTCACAATATCAAGCCGGGCAGGCGCGCTCGTCATCATCCGGACCAGGATGGAAAACCCTGGCGCGGCTAAGGTCAGGCGACAGGCGGGTTGACCCAAGCCGAGTCTTCGAAGGGGCGACGTATTGCTCGCTCCACCAACTCGAGGCGGTCCTGGCCGTAGAACGGGTCACCGTCGACGATGTATGTCGGCGATCCGAACACGCACTTTTCGATCGCCCAAGCGGTGTTGGCGCTGAGCTTCTGCCGTACCGGGGCGGAATCGGCTTGACCAAGCAGAGTGTCGGCGTCGTGTCCCAGTTCCGAGGCGATCGCGCTGAGCACTTGTGGGTCGGAGAGATCTGCGTCGTCCCGCCAGTGCGCCTCCAGGAGACGGTGCGCCAGGGCGTCAACATCGGGTCCGGTGTCGCCGAGGGCGAATATCATTCCGGACGCCAGCTGATAGTCCGCGTCATGATGAGTGGGCCGAAAGTGGACGATCGGCACGCCTCGGTGTTCTGCCCATCGTGCGATCTCGCGCCCGAAGAAGTAATCCACGTGCGCCTGCGAGCGATCTCGGAATGCCTTGCCGCCCTGCGCCTCGACGACCGGTGATAGCAGGATGGGCTTGTGAACCAGCGTCGCGCCGCTGGCTTCGCATAGCCTCATGAGGGCTGTTGACCCGACATAGGCGAAGGCGGAGTGGGCAGAGTAAACGTATTCGACGATGGCCATTGCAGCATTGTCACCGGATTCGGCCGCAGAGACTAGTCGTGGGCGATTGCCGCATATCTATCTCAATGCCCGCAGCTTCCTGGAAGGTTCAGCATCGACCGTTCGTGGCACTTTTCCGCCGCTCGCCACCCTCTACGATGGCAACCTTACCGCCTCGGGGCGCGCCAGTAGCCGTCACACCTCGAAGCGCGGCAACGCGTCGATCAGGCGAGCCATGCCCTTGATAGTATAGTCGCCGTAGGTGTCATGGAAGTCCTTCGAAGTCTGGCCAACAATGGCGCGCACCATGCTGTCGTCGAGTCCCAGCTCTCGGGCCTGCGTCATGAAGCGGTGGCGCCAGGCGTGGAAGGGCTGGACACCATTTCGGGCCTGTGCGCAGCGAATCCCAAACGCGGTCGAGGTGGGCGATGACGAGCGCCTCACGCGCCTTGGCCTCGGCCGGATCGCGGGTGCCGAGAGAGAAGCCCACCTCGACCGCCGTCGCGCTGAGATGCTTCTCGACGACGCGATCGCCCAGCTGGACACGCAGCGTCCGTCCGCGAGCCCTGTCGAGGATGTCGCTTGGAATGCGCCGGCGGAATTGGAAATGGGAGGATCGTGATCGCTTCATCGGAGAGGGCATGCGGAGGAGCATGTGTGGCACCCGTGCGTAGCACTCGGGTCGCCAGAGCTCCGCAGAAGCTCATAATTTCCAAGGATTCCAACCAGTTCGCACAAAGTGGTGCCAGGAGAGGACTCGAAAACGAGCAGTACCACATTGATTACAAACGTGAATTCCGAGGAGCGATCCTGCCCAACCAGTGCCGATTCCACCGGACTCGCGCGATATCCCGGTTACGGTATTGAAAAAAATTGTTGCGGGCGGAGGCGATCGTCACTCCCGACCAGCGAGTGTGCGCTGTTGTCGATCTACGATCAGCCACCTTATCCGAGGTCTTTCTTTTTCGATGCCGATTGACAGTTCGCATTCTGAAATCGGCCGAGGAGGTCCAACAAGCCCAGGACCAAAGCAACATCGCCCTCACTGACAGCGGAATCACCGTCAACATTCCGTTCCTCACCTAGCCGGGCAGCAAACGTTGGGCCACTGACAACACACTCCACGCGGCCCGGCATCGAACGCAAAAAACTGTACCGTCGAATGACGCCAGGACGGAAATGACGCGCTCTTCGCGCTGGCCGGGCGATCAAGGCACTCACTCACCGATCGCGGTTGCGGTGCGGAGGGGTCTCACACGCTGGTTACCGCATGTTCTGGGCGGCGCCGTGGCGCTGGCGCTCATTTTCTGGCTCTACCGTGACCTCGACCTCGGCCGCTTCCTGGCGGGGCTCGCCGAGGCGTAGGCAGGCTGGATACTTGTGCTCGCCGACACGATCCTGCGGGAGCAGCTGTCGAACGCTGGAAGTGGCGGCAGATCCGGCACAACGTCAATCCGGTGCGCACGCTGCGGCTGTCCGGCGCGCTGCTGGCCGGGCAGTTGCCGCAGATCGGGGGCAACCTGGAACTGGGGCTCGCCGTCGCCGGGGTGCTGAACTTCGCGCTGTTCGGGACTTTTCTGTGGGCGATGTACCGGTTCCGCGCGCTCTTCGCCGAAGAGGCCCCGCTGATCTGTCGCCTGTTCGATTTTGTGGCGAAGTGGTTCCGAGTGAACGGCGCAACGCTGCGCGGAGCCCTGTGTGCGGGCTTCGTGTGGCCGCGATCGCGCCTCCATCGCTTCTATGTCATCGCCGGCGCAGTTGCGGCCAAGCTCGTCGCCGCAAGCCATTATCTTTGGGCGGGTCTCGCGGTGGGCTTCGTCCTCGCCCCTTTTGACTATCTCTTCCTGATGGTGTTCGCGGGTTTTTCGCTGGTGCTGTTGCGGTTCGTGCGGGTGCCGGGCGGCTTCGTGATCGGATCGGCGCTTGCCTTCGACTTTCTGGGTGCGCCCAAAGAGCAGGTGCTCCTGATGATCCTATTCAACTGGATGATGTCGATCATCCTGGTCGTGGGCATCGGGTTGGTCGTGCTGTGGTAGTCCGGCATCGACATCCAACGTGCGCGGGCGGTGGCCGAAGCGACCGATGTCGGCGTCTGACGCAGCACGATCGCCCGCTCCCCGCCTCTGGTTCTGGCGCGCAGTCTTAACGCTGAAGCACTTTCTTGCGCCGCTCGAACTCCTCTTCGTCGATTTCACCTGACGCGAAGCGCTCACGCAGAGTGTCCACCGCATCGGGTTTCCCGCGGTCGCCGCCGCTCCGATCGTTCGTGAGCCATTTCACTGCCAGAACGATCAGCGCGATGATGAGCCCCCAGAACACGACCATCATCAGTCCACCGATCATTCCGTACCCGCCTCCCCACAACATGTGATCAATTCTCCCTTGCGAGTTTGCCGGTTGATCCGCCACGGCGACCAGCGGGACCGTGACTATCGGAAGTGCTGCCAGGAACGATCTCAACATCCTTCCTCTCCCTTTCTTTCGCTGACGAATGACCGGGCGGCGCGCCCGCCAAAGGCACGACAAGGGTCGCCGTAAGCCCGCCTTCCGGCCGATTGGCCAGATAGATTTCACCGCCATGCGCCCGGACGATGGAACGGGCGATGGACAGGCCAAGCCCATGTCCCCCGGTCTCGAGCGAGCGCGAGCCCTCGAGCCTGAAGAATGGATCGAAGACTTCGCCGAACTTGTCGGACGGGATGCCGGGCCCGCGGTCGACAATTTCGATGACGAGGCTGTCGCCTTCGGACCGCCATCCGATCTGCGCGCCGCCGCCGTAGCGGTTGGCGTTCTCGGCCACATTGCGAACCGCGCGACGGAACGAGACCGGCCGGACGCGCGCCGTCATGCTGGGACCGCCGCGGAGCTCGAACGGCTCGGCCATGTCGGTCGCGAGGTCCTGGAGGAACGCACCGATGTCGACGGTCTTCGGCTCTTCGGTGCCGGTCAGATCCTCGGCAAAGCTCAGCGTGGCCTCGGCCATCGTCTGCATTTCCTCAATGGACTCGATCAGGCTTTCGCGGGTCTCCTCGTCATCGACCATCTCGACCCGGACACGCAGCGCGGTGAGCGGTGAGCGCAAATCGTGGCCTACGGCGGCGAGAACCCGCGTGCGGTCGGCGACAAAACGGGTCAGACGATCCTGCATCTGGTTGAACGCCCGCGTCAGATCCTCCACCTCGGCCGGCCCGACGACGGGCAAGGGCACCGCGTCCTCGCCGCGCCCCAGCCGCTCGGCCGCGCCGGCCAGCCGCCGCAGCGGCCCGATGAGGCGGGTGACAAGAAACCAGCAGGCGGTGACGAGGATGAGCGCAGCCGTCAGCGCGAAGGAAACTGTCGAGAAGAAAGGCCATTGCAGCGGCGGCCGCTGGAACCGCGTGGCGACGTTCAGCCACTCTCCGCCGACGAGCGCGATGGAGAGCGTCATCTCCACCGCGGCCATCGCGCCCCCCATCATGGAGCGGTGCATGTCCGCCATCTGGCGCGACAGGTGCGGCAACGGCATGACCGGGGTCTCGACGTCACGGATCTGGACGCGGATATCGCGACTGGAGCGGTCCCCGAGAAGCGCGCACACCCGCGCCTCGATCGGTATCGCGTGATGATGATCGGTCTCGCTCACAGCCGGAGCGTGCGACAGCTCGAACCTGACGAGCGGCGAATCCGCTGCTCGTAAAATGGAGGCGCGAAGTTCCGGTGGGGCCTCGTCCAGAAGCCGCGCAACGTTGGCCGCCCGCCCGGCGGCCTCGAAGCCGAGCGCGGCCCGGATGGCGAGGCTGCGCTCGTCGACGAAGAGCCACAGGCTGATGGCCTGCGCTATGACGAGCGCACCGATGATCAGGACGATCAGTTGCGCTCTCAGGCTTCGCAAAGGCCGCGTCATTCGAGCACCTCGACGTCCGCCGACAGGCAGTAGCCGCCATTGCGGACCGTGTTGATGATCCGTGGGCGAAGCGGATCGGGCTCGATCTTGCGCCGCAGGCGGCTGATTTGATTGTCGATCGTCCGGTCCATCGGTCCGGCCGCGCGCCTGGACGTGAGATCGAGAAGCTGATCGCGGCTGAGGATCTTGCGCGGCCGCTCGAGCAGGACGTCAGCAGTCGGAAATCGGCGGTGGTCAGGGTGACGCGGCCGACTTGAGGCCCCTCGACGACATGCGTGTCGGTGTCAAGAACAAGCCCGGCGAAGCGGACGCGTTTTCCTGCGAACTCTTCGGCGTGGTTCTCTGTGGCAGGCGCCCGTCTCAGAACCGCCTTGATGCGGGCCAGCAGCTCGCGGGGGCTGAAGGGTTTTGGCAGATAGTCGTCCGCCCCGATCTCGAGCCCTACGACCCGGTCGGTCTCCTGCCCCAGCGCTGTCAGCATGAGGATCGGCAAGGTGCGTTCCGCAGACAGCCGCTGGCAAACGGAGAGCCCGTCCTCGCCGGGCATCATCACGTCGAGCACAAGGAGGTCGTAGTGGCCACTGGCGAGGCAGGCATCCATTTCGACGGCATCCTTCGCCGTCGTCGCGCGCATGCCGTTCTTCTCCAGGTAACGCGCGACCAATTCGCGGATCTGGCGATGATCGTCGACGACGAGAATGTGCGGGCTGTCTGCCATGGCGCATCCTGTTTACCCAAGCCGGCACTGCGCGGTCAGCGCCCGGTGTGTCACCGTTTGTATCAGAGCGCGCGCCTGTGACATGCGGATACAAATCCATCCATGACGCCGGTTCCGTTTTGAGGTTTGCGCCAGACATTAAGGCCCTGCAGAGCAAAACGGAGGATCAAACGATGGCGTTGCGCTAAACAGATCGCGATTTCGACAGTGGCGGTTGCGCTAACGGCAGGTGGCGCCCTTGCTGACAGCGGGCACCATCAGGGGCGGCGCCCGGCGCGGAGCCCCGGCGCGGGTGCCGGGCACGACATGATGTCGATGATGATGCGCATGCACCGCATGATGGGTGCGGAAGGTGCGATGCCCGGCATGGGAATGATGGGACAGGGCTCGCCCATGATGGGCGGTATGCGGAGTATGGCCGGCATGGGCATGATGGCCGACCTCGACGCCGACGGGGACGGCACCGTCACGCCCGAGGAGGCGCGCACGGCCCTCAACGCCCTCCTTACCGAATACGACGCAGACGGCGACGGAACGCTCTCGCTCGACGAGTTCGAGACCCTGCACAGCGCACGCATCCGCGAGACCATGGTTGACCGCTTCCAGCATCTCGACGCGGACGGCGATGGCGCGGTGACGGACGAAGAGATGCAGGCCGCGGCGCAGCAGATGCAACGCATGCAGGCCCTGAGCGCATGCAGGCGATGCGCTCGGAATGATGGACGAAGACGGCGACGCGCCGGGCGAGATGACGCAGGACGAGGACCGCATGATGGACGGATCAAATCCGCAGTCGGAGGGTCAGCAGGGCAACTGACCCTGCCCGCCGGAGTTCGTAAAGGATCGGGCCGGAGCGACCCTCCGGCCCGGCAACCATTCCGCACGAAGAGGAGCTTTCTTGCGATGCATTACACGCATGACCGCCTGCTGGCCGACACCAATCTTGAGGACGCGGACGGGCGCGTTCGCGAGGCGCTCAAGGCCGAGGGCTTCGGCGTCCTGACCGAGATCGACGTCAAGGCCACGATGAAACGGAAGATCGACGAAGACATGGACGGCTACCTCATCCTCGGCGCCTGCAACCCGAAGATGGCGTGGAAGGCGATGGAGTTGGAGCCGCGCATCGGCGCCATGCTCCCCTGCAACGTGATCCTGCGCAGCGTCGATGCCGGCACAGAGGTGAGTGCCATCGATCCGGTGGCTTCGATGTCCACTGTGGACAATGCCGAACTGCACGAGGTCGCGGGACAAGTCCGCGACATGCTGGTGCGGGCGGTGGATGCAGCCTAAGCGCCGCGATGCGCCACGGCGAGCGGCTTTCTTCTCGGTCTTGCCATGGCAGTTTCGTGCGGAACGGCACATCCAGTGAGCTTCAGTGCTGACGGCGGGAACCCGAACGACGCCCCCAACACCCGCGGAAAGCGCCTAAGCTCGCGTCTCGCGGCATCGCTTCTCGCGGCTGTTGTCGCGGCGATCGCGATTGCTTTTCTCCTCGATCGGATTCCCGTTGATCTCTATCGGAACCGGATCGAGATATGGATCGAAGACGCCGGCGTATGGGGCCCGCTAGGGCAGATTCGCATTATTCTGGCTCATATCCGCACGCTCTGAAGAAGGCGGCGGCGTCGTCGGGTGTGATGGCGTCAATGGCTTCGCGGATAGCAAGCCATAGGTCCTCCACGGTGCGGGCGGCAGCGCGTTTGAGGAGCGCCTTGATCTTGGCGAAGGCGATTTCGATTGATGGTGTGGATGGCTCCTGCTCCCGGCGCCCGTTGCGCCATGCTGGGGTGTCATTGTCTCAACTTGAGGAGGCATCCATGTTTGAGGTTAGCACGGTCGGCGTTGATCTCGCCAAGAATGTCATTCAGGTCCACGGCGTTGATGCGGTCGGTAAGACGATGGTGCGTCGTCAGCTCCGGCGGAGCCAGTTTCTCGCGTTCTTTGAAGGACGACCTCGCTGCTCTGATCGGCATGGAAGCGTGCTCGGGCGCCCACCACTGGGGTCGGCAGCTGCAGGAGATGGGTCACGAGGTTCGGCTGATGCCGCCGTCCTATGTGAAGCCCTACGTCAAGCGCGGAAAGACGGACGCGGCCGATGCCGAGGCGATCTGCGAGGCCGTCACGCGGCCATCGATGCGGTTCGTCCCCGTGAAGAGTGAAGCGGCGTCCGCAGCGCTCGTGTTGCATCGGGCACGAGATTTCCTTGTCGGACAAGCTGACGCAGATCGGCAATGCGATCCGCGCCCACATGGCCGAGTTTGAGATCGTGGCGGCGAAGGGGTCGAAGCGGGTGGAAGACCTTTCGCCGGTTTGACGCTTACCCGAAGCAGCTCGCCTGCCACTCAGATCCTGTTCGACCAACTTGCGCGGACGAAGTCGCGGATCGATCGATTGACCGAGGAGATCGAGGAAGTCCACCGACAAACGAGGTGAGCCGTCGGCTGGTGTCGATCCCGGGCGTCGGCGTTCTGACGGCGACGGCCGTTGCCGCGACGACACCCGACGTCGGCAACTTCTCCTCGGCACGGGACTACGCCGCCTGGCTCGGCCTTACGCCGAAGCAGCATTCCACCGGCGGTAAGCCGAAGAGCGGCGGGATCTCAAAGATGGGCAATCGATACATCCGCCGACTTCTGTATCTCGGGTGCCATGGCGCAGATCATGGTCCGTCGAAGGAGCCGGCAGCCAGGAACGGACTGGCTGTCGCAAAAGCTGGCGACCAAGGAGACCAAGGTCGTCGCGATCGCGCTGGCCAACCGTATGGCACGAACGATCTACGCGATCTTGCGCGATGGAACGAGCTACCCGACCGCGGGTCTCGGCGATGCCTCCTGAGAGCGGTCCCACCAATGGCCAGGGCATACGTGAGGTGATGGCGAACGGACGGAGAGGAAGAAAGGGACACCCCGATCAATCCGAAGCGCCATCGAGCGCGTTCGATTGAGTGGGACCCGTGCTCCGGCGGACATTCACCATGGCGCGCAGCAACCACACTGCAAAGAGACGCCGAATACATGGCCGCAGCCGACCAGTTCGACAAATGCCCACAAAACCCTTGCCACGCAGGAGCCATCCATACACGGATTGAAGTCGGGCGAGTAGGGCGGAAGGAAGATGAGCCTAGCGCCCTTCGCCTCGATCGCAAGGCGGGCTGCGGCAGTTTTGTGCCGGCAGGTTGTCTAGGATGACGATGTTTGATGGCGCTTTCGATGGTCATCAACGAGAGCCTCGTCGCGCGGACCTCCGCCAACTACCTCCTGCGCGGCTCGGGATGGAACAGGGGGGCTGGCTCGTCCCGACGATAGGCGTCGGGCTCATCTTCGCCGCATACATCGTCAATGTGTCGGGCAACCGTTCAGTGGGGCTGCTCTCGCAGACTATGGCTGTCCTGAAGGTGGGTGGCATCGCTCTATTTGGCGTCGCCGCTCTCTGGGCCGGCGGCATGTCCTTCGAGGCGACCGGCGATGGTGAGACGACCGGGCCCGCCGGCTTCATCGCCTCGCTGGCGCTCGCGATCCTCGCCTTCAACGGTTTCACGACGATCACCAACTCTGGCGCGGAAATCACCCGTCCGCATCGCAGTGTCGGCCGCGCCATCGTCATCTCGATCGCAATCTGTGCGGTGGTCTACCTGCTCGTCGCCTTCGCCGTGGGCTCCAGCCTGCCGCTCGACCAGATTGTGGTCGCAAAGGACTACGCGTTGGCAGAAGCCGCGGAGCCCGCCCTCGGGCGGACCGGCTTCTACCTGACGGTCGCGCTCGCACTCGTGGCGACAGCCTCAGGCGTGATCGCGAGCATCTTCGCCGTGTCGCGAATGCTGGCGATGCTGACCGACATGCAGCTGATCCCGCATAGCCATTTCGGGATGTCTGGCACGATCCGCGATCACACGTTGATCTACACGGTCGTGATCGCCGGGGCGCTGACGATCTTCTTAGATCTCAGCCGCATCGCCTCGCTGGGCGCGTTCTTCTACCTTGTGATGGACATCCTCATCCATTGGGGTGTCTGGCGAAACCTGCGCGACGAGATAGGTGCGCGGGGGTGGGTCATGCTAACGGCGGTCGGGCTAGACGCTGTCGTGCTCGGGGCCTTCACGATAATGAAATGGCAGAGCGACCGCATCATCGTGCTGATCGCTTTGGGGGGGGATGGGAGCGGTCTTCATCTTCGAGCATGTCTTCCTGCGTCTCAGGCCGCCGAGGGACATTTCTCATCACAGCAAACACGGCAAGACCGAAGATCCCGAGGACAGGCGTCTTGACCTTCCCACTACTCGAACCTCGACGTTGTTGACCGAAAGTTCTCCCCGACCGTTAATCGCGCCATTTATGCTGGCATGAGCGAGACAATCGCGTGGGCCGTGGTGCCAATCCCCCGCGTGATGTCACGCGACCATGGTAAACCATATGCCGAGCATCCAGGCGCCCATCCCCATCATCACAAGGTTCTCCGTCAGTGAGATGAAGCCGAGCGGGACGTTCGATCCACCGCCGACACAGGCGCATTTCAGCTCACGCTTGTCGATGTACACCGCCTTGAAGACGCTGACCGCGCCGATCGTGCCGATGAACAGGGAGACGAGCGCGACGGGCCAAACCATCCAGCTCATGTTCGTGATAAGCGCCATCATGCCGAGCCCGGCGAACGCCTCGCCGAAGGGGTAAAGGTAGGCGTAGGTAACCTTGCGCTGGGCAAGCAGATCGTAGCCGAGAAATCCGTTCGCGAAGCCATCCACGTCCTGCAGCTTCTGGATGGCGAGCGCCACCATCGAGAACGCGAAGAACCATTTGAGCCAAGTGACGGCAGAGAAGCTGTCGTAGAAATTGTAAACCAGCGCCGCTGCTATCAGCGCCGTCGTGGAGAAGATGGCGATCACCGGGCGATACGTCGTCTCCTCGGCGTTCGCCACGCTCTTTCCGAAGTAGCGCTGGAGGTCGTCGTATCCGCCGATGCGTTTGCCGTCGATGAACGTCTGCGGCGTCGTCTTCACGTCGTGTTCGGCCTTGAAAGCCTCCTGCTGGTCGCGGCTGGTGATGAGGTTGTCGTCCACCTCGTAGCCGCGCCACTCAAGCAACGATCTCGACTTCAGGCCGACCGGGCAAATGTGTTCGGGCGTCGCCATCCGGTAGAGCGTCGCCTTCTTCACCCCGCCGGTGCGGGAATGCTGATCCTCGCCGGTCACCGGCGACGGCCCATCGCCGCTCGTGCGTTCGCGTGGTAAGGCGTCGGTCGTGCTCATCGGGGCCTCATCTCGCTTCGCCGCAAAGGGCGGCTGTGATTGGTCATTCGGTGCGAGAGCGCGATGTTGCCATCCCCACCGACCAGCAGCGCGTCGGCGCGTCTTGCTCAGCGCGATCGCATACCCTCCACGGGTGTGGTAACGTGTCAGCCCGAAGCGATGTTCCACACCAGGCCGGCGACAAAACGTGGCAGCGAACCGCAACAAGGACGCAGTGCTGAAGCGGCTATCGCGCTTGGAGGGACAGGTGCGTGGCGTCGCGCGTATGGTAGAAGAAGAGCGCTACTGCGTGGACATCCTGACCCAGACCGCCGCGATCCGCGCCGCGGTTAAGGGGGTCGAGCGCCTTCTGCTTGAGAGCCATGCTCATCACTGCGTCGCCGACGCCATTGCTTCCGGCGATCCGAACGACCAGCGGGCAAAGTTCAACGAACTGATCGCGCTCCTGCAAAAAGCGCAGTCATAGCTCGGCGTTTTGCCGAAAAATTGAGGCTCGATTTCAGGGTCGCCCACTGGTGTCGACGCTACCGGACCTGGTGGGTTGCACCATCCACTACGCAGGCGTATGCCATGCCTGGGTAATGTATCTTTCTGGGTGGGCTTTTGCCTGAAGTCTTGGCTTTCATCGCGGCGACAATCATTGCGGCAAGCGCCGTCGCCGCGCTGCATGCGGCCTCGCTCGGCCCTGCGAAATCGACCGAGCCGCAGAAGGTCCCCTTCCTCGGCGGCGGCGAGCCGCGGACGCACGCCTGGCAGCGCTACCACGCGCGCTACTACTCGATGACGCTTCTCTTCATCGCATTCGAGATGGAGATGATGTTCATGTACCCGTGGGCCGTCGTCTACGTCGCCGAAGGCGTGAAGGCGATGGTCGAGATGGGGATGTTCCTCGGCATCCTGTCCATCGGCATTCTCTACGGCTGGCGCGAGGGCATTTTTCGGTGGCAGTGAGCGTCTGGCGCGGGCTGGCGGCGAGCGCACCGCCGAGCGTCTTTGCCGCCATCGGCGAGGGCGGCCGGGCACCGGTGGAAGACCTTTTCGCGACCGGCCGGATTGTGACCGCCAAGAGTCCCCGTCACGCATCGATCCTGCTGGTCGCCGGCACGATACGTCAGGCGGATGCCGCGGCCCTCGCCCGCCTTCACGACCAGCTTCCCCATCCGCGCGCGAGCATCCTGTGGGGCGATGTCCCGAGCCACGCGCTCCCGGAACCGGTGAGGGCAGGCGAGGCGATCGAGGACACGATCACCGCAACCCATCGCGCCCTCGTGCGCGGCGAGCGAGCCTCTGCGCCCGACATCCTCGCCGACGAACCGCCGGCGCCTTGGAAGGGCAGGGGCGACCACGGCCAAGGCGGCGAGGGCATGATGGGTGGTGTGCCCTACGGCAGACCGATGGCGATGACGGACGACGACGTGCGCGACGCTCTCGCGCTCGACGCCTACCGCGCGACCTTCGGCCCGTTTCTTCCGTCGATGCCGCCCGGCCTGACGCTCGACCTCACGCTGCAAGGCGACGTCATCGTCGCTGCGCGCGGTGTTGCGGTCCGGCTTACGCCGAGCCGCCTGCCGCGACGCCGGAGGCCGCAAGACGTCGCATCGCACGCCTCGCCCGGCTGATGGGGCTCGCCCCTCAGGCCGATCGGTTGCTGCGCGGTGACCGTCCGTCTGGGTCGTTCGTCGTGCGCACCGGAATGCTGCGGGCGATCCCGGAGGGCCTTGGCGCCTCCGCGCCCGGGGATGACGTGCGCGAGCGTCTTCGCGGTTGGATCGCGGCGCTAGAGGGTGAGGCGACCGCTCCCCCGCAGGCGCAAGGGCCGAAGCTCACCGAACTGCTGATCGGCCTCGAATG
This sequence comes from uncultured Alphaproteobacteria bacterium, assembly GCA_963771975.1. GTDB lineage: Bacteria > Pseudomonadota > Alphaproteobacteria > Rhizobiales > Amorphaceae > Acuticoccus. The sequence goes on from CAVYVL010000008.1 coordinate 414,514, forward strand.
GTTCGAAGCGATGCTCGTCATCAACAGTTTCGACGAGGCGACGCTTCTTGCGATGACCCCCGTGGACCCCCCGCAGGAAGACGACGCGCCGCACGCGCACGGCGGGCATGCTCATCACGGCCACCACCAGCATGAGGGCCACGCATGAGCCCCGTCCTCGCCTTCCTCATGCTGACGGGGCTCGTCGCTGCAGGAGGCTACTTCACCGCAGTGCTCGATCGCGCTGCCGCCGGAGCGCTCGGCGCGGCCGGTGGCGGATCGGCATTCGTCGCGCCGTTGCGCACCGCCGCCGCCAACCTCGCGGCACAGCGCATCACCACCGAGCGACCCGACGCGCTGTTGTGGTTTCTGGCGCCCGTCTCCTATCTCGCGCTCGCGCTGATCGGGCTCACGGTCGTGCCGTTCGGCCCGAGCCTCGTGGTCACGGACCTTTCGTCCGGGATCGTGGTCTGGGGGATGTGCGAGTCCCTCGTCGTGATCGCCGTCTTCATGCACGGGTGGGCGGCCAACAGCCCGCTCGCGCTGATCGGCGCGTATCGCTACGTCGCCATCGGCCTGCCGGTGATGCTGATCTCCATGTTCGTGCTGATCGCCGCGGCGCTGCCGGCGCAATCGCTCGCCGTCACCGACATCGTCGCCTCGCAGAAAGATCTCTGGAACGTCGTGCGTCAGCCGCTCGGCCTGCCGCTCTTCCTCCTCCTCGGCCTCTCGCTCACCTTGCGCGGGCCGTTCGACTACGCGGATTCGCCCGATCTGTGCGGCGGGACGACGGTGGAGGTGTCGGGGCCGGGGCGCGCGGCCTGGCAGCTCGCGCGGCTTGCGATGCTGGTCTCGTTCTCCGCGATGGCGGCGACCGTGTTCCTCGGCGGCTATCTCGGGCCATGGCTCCCCGGGTCCCGTCTGGGTGGTCCTGAAGACTCTTCTCCTGCTCGCCGTCCTGGTGGTGCTCGACAAGCTGTTCGCGCTGATGCCGCCCTCGCGCATGCTGACCCTTGTCTGGGTGGTGCTGCTTGCCGCTCGCCTTCCTGGACCTCGTCATCGCCGGCATCGAGGCGCTCTGAGTGGCCGTCGATCTCACCTTCTTCGCCCTTTCGGTGGTGGCGGTCTGGTCGGGCGTCATGGTGTTCGTCGTCGATTCCATGGTGCGCGCCACGTTCGCGCTGCTCCTGTCCTTCATCGCGGTCGGGCTCATCATGCTGTTGATGGCCGCGCCCTACATCGGCATCGCGCTCATCTTCATGATGGCGGTGGAGATGATGGTCATGGCCCTTTTCATGGTCATGTTCATGATGAACCCGGCCGGGCTCAACCCGATGAACATGGTCCATCAGGAGCGGCTTTCGATCGTCGCCGGCGTCGCCGCGTTCTCGGTCTTTCGGTGGCGACGCTCGCCAGCGACCTGCCGAACAATCCCCTGCCCGACGAAAAGCAGGCGATCGTCGACCTCGGCTTCGAACTTCTCGGTCCCTCGATGCTGGTGTTCGAGACCGCCGGCATCACGCTGCTCGCCACCATGGTCGCCACCGTCATCCTGTCGGCGCGCGACGGCCGCTATGGCCGCGCCGACGAGGGCTCGATGCCGCCCGGGCTCGAGCCCGGAGGACGCCCCGCCGGCCGTCCGCTCGCCGAGGAGACCGGCGAGGGTGGCGGCGGCCACCATCATCACCACTGAGCCGTTCCATGACACTTCAAATGGTCCTCATCGTCGCATCAATGCTCATCGGAGTGGGCGTATACGGCGCGCTGTCGCAGCAGTCGTTCGTGATGCTGATGATGGGGCTGGAATTGATCTTGAACGGCGTGCTGCTCGCCGTCATCGGCTTCTGGGCGTTCGCCCTCGACGGCGCGCCGGAAGGTCAGCTTCTCGCGATCCTCGTCATGGCGGTGATGGCGATCGAGATGGCGGTGGGGTTCGCCCTCGTGGTCGCGCTCTACCGACGCAGCCAGGCGGACGTCACCGAAGGCATCACGGATCTCAAGAACTGATGCTGTTCTCGCTCGCCGTCCTGCCGGCCCTCGCGGGGCTTGCCCTTTGGGCGCTCGGGGTCCGCTCGCGCGCCGTCCTCGGCAGCGTCGCGGTGGCGACGCTCGCCCTCACCCTCGTCCTTGCCGTGCTGGCGACCGCAGGCGGCTGGACGGGCCGTCTCACCTGGTCCGAACCCCTCGTCCTGACCGCAGCGCTGACCCCGCTCTCGGCCGACCGTCGCGATCCTCGTTCCCGCCATCGCGCTCCCGGTGCTCCTCTATGCCAGCGCGCACGAGGAGCCGCCTGGCCTCGCCCGGCTCGTCGGCATCCTGCTCGCGTTCACCGGCGGCATGGAGCTTCTCGTCATCGCGGCCGACTTCCTGACGCTCCTCATCGGCTGGGAGCTCGTCGGCGCGGCATCCTGGGCGCTGATCAGCCACCGCTGGCGCGATCGCCGACAACCCGCGCGCTGGCCTCACGGCGTTCGTCACCACGCGCCTCGGCGACCTCGGGCTGATCCTCGCCGCGGTCGCTGCCTTCGCCGCCACGGGCTCGTTCGCCTTCGACGCGATGGGCGCGCTGGAAGGCTCTGCGCTGGCGCTGGTCGCCTACGGCGTGCTGTTCTCGGCGGCGGCAAAGTCCGGTCAGGTGCCGTTCGCGCCCTGGCTCTTCAGGGCGATGGCCGGGCCGACATCGGTCTCGGCGCTCCTGCACGCCGCGACGATGGTGGCGGCCGGCGCCTACATCCTCATCCGGCTCGAGCCGGACCTCGCCGCCGCACCCGGCTGGGGCGCCACGACGATCGGCATCGGCCTTGGCACGGCGCTCGCCGGCGGGCTCGTCGCGGTCCTCCAGCCCCACGCGAAGAAGCTTCTGGCCGCCTCCACCTCGGCGCACTACGGGCTGATGTTCGTCGCGGTCGGCGCCGGCTATCCGGGCGTCGCCCTGTTCCACCTCGTCGCCCATGCGGCCTTCAAGGCGTTGCTCTTCCTGTCGGCGGGGATCGCCGGAGACGCCGCCGGAAGCTACGACCTCTCCAGGATGCGCTTCGGCCGCGCGCTCCCCGTGACCGCCGCGCTCACCGCGGTGGGCGCCTTGGCGCTCGCAGGCCTTCCGCCGCTCGGCGCGGCGTGGACGAAGGATGCCGTCGCTGCGGCTGCCGGGCATCAAAGCGTGTGGCTGGCCATCGGCGTTATCCTCGCGGGGGGGCTGAGCGCGATCTATGCCGCGCGCTTCCAGGTGCTCGCCTTCGGCCGCGACCCTCACGCCACCGCGAAATCCCGTCCCGGTGCCGCCGAAACCGTCGCCGCCGCCATTCTGGCGGCGATGACGCTGCTCCTCTCGGCGTTGTGGCTCCCGTCCGTGCACCAGCCGCTTGCCGAGCTCCTCGGCGTGGCGATCGCCCCCACCAAGGCCTGGGAACTGGTGCTCGCGGTCCTCACCGTGCTGTCGGGCCTTGCCGCAGGCGCGCTGCTTGCCCGCCGCGTGCCCTTGCTCGGCACGGAAGGGCACAGCGCCAGCGCGGCGGACTGGCTGGGGCTGCCACGCGTCTTTGCGTTCTGCGCCGCCGCAACCGGCAGAACCGCAGACGCTCTCTCGGCTCTCGACCGGCGGGGGATCGACCGCGCCGTCCATCTCGTCCCCGCCGGTCTCAAGCGGTTCGCCGGGTCGCTCGCGGCGGCCGACCGGCGGGCGGTCGATGGCGGCGTCGAGTTCGTCGCGAGCGCGACCGACGCGCTCGCTCGCCTTGCGCGGGCGTTCGGTGAGCGCCTCACCGACGGCATCCCGGAAGGCTCCGCGCACCTCGCGGCCGTCTCGGGCGCCGGGGCGCGCCGCCTGCAGACGGGCCTTGCCCACCACTACTACACCATCCTTGCCGCCGGCTCCGTGCTGGTCATCGCAACGCTCTTCGTGAGTTTTTAGATGCTTCTGTCGCTCGTCGTCCTGACGCCGCTCCTCGGTGCCGTCGCCCTTGCCTTCCTGCGCCTCGGCGAAAGCGGGCTGCGTATCTTCGCTGTGGCGGTGTCGCTGGTGCCGCTTTCGCTTCTGGTCGCCGTCTGGGTGGGCTTCGACACGAGCGCCAACGCGCCCGCCTTCCAGGCGACGGCGGAGGTGCCGTGGATCCCGGCGCTGGGCGTTGCCTGGCGCGTCGGCGTCGATGGCATCTCGCTGGCCATCGCCGCCATGAGCGCGCTGGTCTTCGTCGCCGCCATCGCCTGGCCCACCGACACCAAGGGCCGCGCTCGCCAGTATTTCGTCTGGATGCTGTTCCTGGAAGCCGTCTCGCTCGGCCTCTTCGTCACGCTCGATCTCCTCGTGTTCTACGTGTTCTTCGATCTCAGCCTGGTGGGCATGTATTTCCTCATCGGCCGCTGGGGCCATGGCGATGCCGAGCGGGCGGCGCTGAAGTTCTTCGTCTACACGCTCGCCGGCTCGCTGGCGCTGCTCCTTGCCATCATCGCGCTCGTCCTTGCCAACGACACGCTCACCTTCGACATGCGCGTCCTCATCGCGAACCAGCCGCTGGCGGGATCGACGATCGCCGGCGGGCTCGTCTATCTCGGATTCATCCTCGCCTTCGCCATCAAGACGCCGCTGTTTCCGGTCCACACCTGGTTGCCGCCGGCGCACGTCGATGCGCCGGGTCCGGCGTCGGCCATCCTGGCGGGCGTGCTCCTCAAGATGGGCACCTACGGCATCGTCAGGATGCCGATGTCGATGATGGTCGAGACCTTTGCGCGCTACGCCTTCTGGCTCGGCGTCCTGGCGGTGGTCTCGATCCTGTGGGGCGCGATCGTCGCCTTCGCGCAGGAGAATTTCAAACGCCGGATCGCCTACACCTCGGTCAACCACATGGGCTACACGGTGCTCGGCCTCGCTGCCGCGGGCGCGATGATCGGCAGCGAGGAGGCGCGGCGGCTCGCCCTCACCGGCGCCACCGTGGAGATGATCGCCCACGGCCTCATCACCGGCGCGCTGTTCCTCATTGCCGGCGGCTTCTGGCAGCGCGGTCAGACCTACGAACTTTCCGACTATGGCGGGCTCGCGCGCACCGCGCCGCTGATGGCCGCCGCGACCATCCTCGCCGCCTTCGCGAGCTTCGGCCTGCCAGGCCTCGCGGGCTTCGTGGCGGAATTCCAGATCTTCGCCGGCACCTTCGGCGTGTTCCCCTGGCTCGCCGCCATCGGCATCTTGGGCATCCTCATCACCGCGGCGCTCTTCCTGGTGATGCTCCAGCGGCTCTTTTTCGGCGAGCGGCCGGAGCGCTGGACGGGCTTTGCCGACCTTTCCCGCACCGAAGCCGCAGCGCTCGCCGCGCTCCTCGTCTTCGTCGTGGTGATCGGCATCTACCCCAGCTGGCTGCTCGGCGTGATCGACCACGCATCGAACGCGATCCTCGCGCTTCCGGTGACGGCCGACTGATGCCCGTCGGCGACATCGTCCCCGAGATCGCGGTGATCGTGACCGCGGTGTTTGCGCTGCTGACGGCCTCGTTCGTGCCGCACCGACTGCATTGGGTCGCCGCCGTGATCGCGCTCGCCGGCATCGCCGTCGCTGCGGTGCTGTCTGCTAGCCGGCAGATCGGCACCTCGAAGCTCACCTTCTCCGGCACCTGGGTGATCGACGGCGCAAGCGTCTGGTCGCGCCTGATGATCCTTCTGAGCACCGCGGTCGTGGTCGTCATGTCACCGCGCTGGTTCCAGACCGACAGACGGCACGGCGAATTCTACTTCGTCCTGCTCGTCGCGATGCTCGGTGCGATGGCGCTCGCCGGCGCGGCCGACCTCTTGCAACTCGTCATCGCGGTCGTCTTATCCTCGGTGACCGGCTACACGCTGGCCGCCTACCACAGGAACTGGCCGCTCTCGCTGGAAGCCGGCATGAAGTATTTCCTGGTCGGGGCGCTCGCCAACGCCGTCCTCGTGCTCGGCGTCGCGCTGGTCTACGGGATGGTCGGCACCACGTCCTACGACGGGATGGCGCGAGGCGCTGGCCACGAATGCGCACGCGCCGCTCCTCCTCCTCGGGACGGGCCTCATCCTCGTCGGGTTGCTCTTCAAGCTCGGCGCCGTCCCCGCGCACGCCTGGCTGCCGGACGTTGCCGAAGGGCGCACCGGCGCCGGCCGCGGCCTTCCTCACGGTGGTGCCGAAGATCGGGGCGGCCATCGCGCTGGCGCGGTTCGTCGACCTCTTCCCGCCCGACGCGTTCGCCGTGCGCCCGCTGATCGCCATCGCCGCGTTCGCCACCATGACGCTCGGCAACCTCGCAGCACTCGGGCAGAGCGACGTGCGCCGTCTCCTCGGCTGGTCGTCGGTCTCCCAGTCCGGCTATGTGCTGATGGCGGTCGCGGTCGTCGGGCTCACCAACCTCGCGCTGCCCGCGATCCTCCTGTTCATGCTCGGCTACGCTGCCGCGAACCTTGCCGCCTTTGCCGCCGTCACCCACCTTCGCGGCCGCACGGACCTTTCCGACTATGCCGGGCTCGCCACGAGCCGACCGTGGGTCGCCGTCGCGCTCGCCGTCTCACTCCTGTCGCTCGTCGGCATTCCGCCGCTGGCCGGCTTTGTCGGCAAGCTCGCGCTGTTTCTCGCGACGATCGAAGGCGGCTATGCTTGGCTCGCCGTCACTGCGGCCATGAACACGGTCGCATCGCTGTTCTACTATCTGAAGGTCGTCGGACGCGCTGCGCTTCATCGCTCTCCGACGGGCGGCAGCCGCAGTGCTGTCGATGACGAGCGGCGTGGCGATGTGGTTGTCGCTCGCTGCCGTCCTCGCCTTCGGCCTTCTTGCGGAAATGACGGTCCAGGCCTTCGCCGGCGGGACGCTTCTTCCGTGACATTTCGGCCGGAACGACGGCGTCGCCTCACGCGTTTTCTGGATACCCCACGTAGGTAGCGGTAGGACATCGCTCGCGAGGCTGTATCGCTCTCACCGCTGAGGTTGTAATCCGCCATGGCCCACAGAACCGACCCCAAAGGCACGCAACACGCAGGTGCCCACGACAAGAAGTCGTCCCATGGCTTGAAGCACTACTGGCGCTTCTTCGCGATGATCGCGACCTCCACGGCCGTCATGTTCATTCTCATGTACCTGAACACGTACGCTTGGGAGCAGATTTTCTGGAGTGAGACCCGGTTCTATATGGCGTTCGTCATGGGGGCGACGATGGCGGTCATCATGCTCGCTTATATGCTCGGAATGTACCGCAACCTTGCCGTCAACGTTGCGATCTTTGCAGGCAGCGTAATCGTCTTCGCCGGCGCGCTGTGGCTGGTGCGCAGTCAGACGACCGTCGGCGAGACGAGCTACATGCGCGCCATGATCCCCCACCACTCGATCGCGCTCCTGACCAGCAACCGCGCGAACATCGTCGAACCCCGCGTGCGCAAGCTCGCCGACGAGATCATCGTGGCACAGGAGCGCGAGATTGCGGAGATGCGATACCTTATCGCGGAGCTGGATGAGGGCAACGCCATGCCGCCGAAAGCCGATGGTGAGGCGCCCGCTCCGGAGATCGTTCCGTTGCAGGAGGCCCTCGACGCAAACGTAACACCGACACTCGATCTCGCGCCGATGGATACCGCGACCCTGGACAACGCGCTCGGCAGCGGCGCCGGCTGCGACTTCCAGATGACCGCGGAAGGCGACCCTGTGCTGGCCGTGCGTTCTGGTGGCGACGGGGTTGAAGGCGTCTTGAAGCTGAACGGACAACTCGTCCTGGTCGCGGCGCCGGCCGACAATCCCGTCCAGGCGCTCGACGGTCAGCCGCTCGCCACGGAGGGCCTCACACTTTCGCTGCAGGCCGCGCCTGAGGAAGAGTTCGAAGATATAGATGGAACGCAACGCGTGCTTGCGGACCTCGTCTTCGACCTGCGCGACGAACTGACGATCGGATACCGCGGCTTCTATCGTTGCGCAGGCTGAGCAAGCACCTGTCTACAGCAGAACGCGGCTCGCGTGCGCTCGCGATGAGGTCGGTCAGCATCCTGACCCAATCCGGCCGACTATTTCAGCCAACGATGACCGTCGTGTCGGACTGGAACGAACAAGGCGGTACGATGAGGTTTGTCGACGCAGGATCGCGGCGGATGCGCCCGGACGTATCGTCGTGCGAGCCGTGGCAAGGGCAGAACCAGCCGCCCCAGTTTCCCATTGGATCGCCTTGGCACTGACCGAGAGAGATGCAGCCTAGTGGATGGGCCCATTCAAAAAGAGTCCGTAGTGGGATTTCCTCCGGGTCGGCGGCATGCGAACAGGTATCTCCTTCATGGGCTCGCCGGCACATCACCCACTGACACCATTCTCAAACGGATTCTTATTGCAGTTGAGTATCTACCAAATACCAATGGGCTTCTCGGGGCCGGGAGTTTCCCCAGTCGCTGAGCGTAGTTGAATCTGATGTACCGCCAACATGCGGATTTTGGAGCATACTACTCCGAAGCCGAAACACGATCCGATGATTTCGGTAGTGGCGGAATTGGTCGTCGACACCGTCTTCGCTGTGGGGTGAATTGGTCTCTCGAGGTAGACGGCGCCACACAAGACGCCTGGCTTCGGGAATTGAGTTCTGCCGATATGCGGGCTCATGAAAGCCGCTCTGGGGGTAGGGAACCTCCGACAATGCGGCCTGCTAGGCTTACCACGAGAAGCGGAATGACGATCCACTGAACAAGTGGCGACAACCCCGTGCCGAACGGCGGCACCAAAGGCATGAGATCCGAATATGTCCACCGCAGCGACACCGACGTGTAGTAGTACTCAAATGACACGGTGAGGGCGAGGCCGATAAAGAGGAAGAAACCCAATTGCCATGAAGTCGGCTTAACAACCCAATAGCGTGTCTTGGACAACATCGAAGTGATCCAGAATGCGCTCAGAGCGAAACCGACGTCTCCAACGGTCGCGGAGGTGCAAACCTTTACGCCCTCCCAATGATTAAGGTCCGACATGCCAGCGTAGGTCGGAACCTGGAGAAACTCCCAGACGAAGTGAAGGCAAAACGATAGCACGACGACAGGGATCTCTGGAGTAGCCCAGAGCGAGGAGTGCCCGCTGCGTTGATTGGACCGCGTCACGAGCGAAGATATTTCAATAGCGCGAGCACTGCCAAAACGAGGACGACCAGTATGAGAATCCAGATGATAAGGCCTCCTCCCATCATCCAACCGAATCCATCCATCATTCCGCTACTGTCGAACACGCGCAGTCCTCCGACGGTTACGCTGGTCGAGGTGTCGCGGCAGCGAACTGGCGACGCCAGCTGATCCCGTTCTCCCCATCGAAACCCCGATGCCCCGATGGGATCGTTGACCTCCCCCCATCAGAACGTCGCAACAGGTTCGAACGCGGACCCTGTGTCATTGGATTTACCGACACCGTGTTCCATCGGATTTCGAGGGTCACTCGCCTGCCGAAGGACGACGTCTCGCTGATCGTGCGGGTTCGGTCTCTGACTGCACCGCGGAGGTTTGTGCTTCGGGGCACCAATCAATCCCGGATCAGGTGCATCGTGGCGACGCGAACGGCGGCTGAACTGCGCAGGCCCCCTGCATCGTGCTTTTCCGGGCCTTCGGGATGGCGCGTTCCGTTTTCCTTCCGGTGCTTCTGGCCGTGCTTAAGTCGATCGGCTGTGAGCTGACGGTTGATTTGCACGCAGAGCCGGTCGAGGAGCAAGGCGGTGATCATATCCGTGCCCGCCTGAGGCGGAGCGAGTTGAGCACCACCGAGATGGACGAGGCGCTCATGGCGAACGCGGCGAACATCGGGCTGATTAGGATCCCGAAGAATGGGTAGAGGAGCCCTGCCGCGATCGGAACGCCGGACGCGTTGTAGATGAGCGCGAAGAAAAGGTTCTGGCGAATGTTTCGCATCGTGGCGCGCGCAAGGCGCCGGGCGCGTACGATTCCGTCGAGATTGCCCTTCACCAGCGTGATGCCGGCGGACTCGATCGCTACATCCGCGCCGGTGCCCATGGCGATCCCAACGTCCGCCTGCGCGAGTGCCGGCGCGTCGTTCACACCATCGCCGGCCATCGAGACCTTGTGACCGTCCGCCTGGAGCTCGCGGATGATCCGCGCCTTGTCCTGCGGCAGCACGTCGGCGCGGATTTCGTCGATGCCAAGCCGTGCCCCGATGGCTTTGGCCGTACGCTCGTTGTCCCCGGTGGCCATGATGATGCGAAAGCCGAGCGCGTGGAGCGCTTTCAGCGCCGCAGGTGTCGTTTCCTTGACGGGATCAGCGACGCTGACGAGGCCCGCCACCTTCCCGTCGACGACGACGAACATTACCGTCTCACCTTCGTCGCGGCGCGCATCGGCCTTTTGCGTGAGCTCGTCACCGTCGAGACCGAGGTCACGAACCAGTGCGAGGTTGCCAAGTGCTATGGACTTCCCGCCCACGGTTCCGATCACGCCTTTTCCGGTGATCGCCTCGAAGTCACTTGCCTTCGAAAGCGGGACGCTGCGCTCCTCGGCACCACGCACGATGGCCTCGGCAAGCGGATGCTCCGAGCCTCGCTCCAAGCTCGCGGCAAGCCGTAACACCTCGGTGTCATCGGATCCGGTTTCGGGAAGGACTGCGACGAGTCGTGGCTTTCCTTCGGTGAGAGTCCCGGTCTTGTCGACGATCAAAGTGTCGACCTTCTCGAAGCGCTCTAGCGCTTCGGCATTCTTGATGAGAACGCCCGCCTGTGCGCCTCGCCCCGTTGCCGTCATGATCGACATGGGCGTTGCCAGCCCCAGCGCACAGGGGCAGGCGATGATGAGGACGGCGACCGCCGCAATCAGCGCGTATGAGAGCGCCGGCGAAGGTCCCGAGATGGCCCAGGCGACAAAGGCAAGAGCCGCGATCGCGATCACCGCCGGGACAAAGTAGCCCGCAACCCGATCTGCGTACTTTTGGATCGGCGCGCGCGAGCGTTGGGCGTTCGCCACCATCTCTACGATCTGCGCAAGCATCGTATCGCTGCCGACGCGTGTTGCCTCCATGACGAGGCTGCCGGTGCCGTTGATCGTCGCCCCGGTGAGTGGATCGCCCGCGGTCTTTTCGACCGGCACCGGCTCACCTGTGATCATGCTCTCGTCCACCGATGACCGACCCTCAAGAACCGTCCCGTCGACGGGCACCTTGTCGCCCGGCCGCACGCGAAGTCGATCACCGAGCTGCACGTCCTCCAGCGGCACCTCCGCTTCCGAACCGTCGTTACTGAGGACGCGCGCGGTCTTTGCCGCCATATCGAGGAGCGCCCGGATTGCCTTGCCGGTGCCCTCGCGTGCGCGCAGCTCCATCACCTGACCGAGGAGCACGAGGGTCACGATGACCGCCGCCGCCTCGAAGTAGACGCCGACGTGACCCTCTGCGTCGCGAAACCCATCAGGAAAGATGTCCGGAGCAAGCACCGCCACGACGCTGAACAGCCAGGCGGCCGAAACGCCCATAGCGATCAGCGAGAACATGTTGAGGTTCAGTGTGCGGAAGGAGTTCCATCCGCGCACGAGGAACGGCCAACCGCACCACAGGACGACGGGCGTGCCGAGCACGAGCTCGATCCAAAGCGTGGTGCGCTCGCCAAAAACCTCCCGTACGCCCGGAAAACCAACGAAGGGGCCCATCGTCAGGATGAGAAGCGGCAGCGTCAGGACAGTGCCAACCCAGAAGCGCCGCGTGAAATCGACAAGCTCCGGGTTCGGGGCATCGTCGGCCATTGCGGCAAACTCCAGCTCCAGTCCCATGCCGCAGATGGGGCACGAGCCCGGTTTCGGTTGGCGCACCTCGGGGTGCATCGGGCATGTGTAGACTGCACCGTCGTGGTCAGGCGGCACGATATCGTAGTCGCTGTGAGTGTCGGCATCTAAATGGCCGGTGTTGTGGTCGGCGCCCTCGTGTGTGGTTGCCCGGTGCTCCGGGACGAGATGCATCCCGCATTTGGGGCACTCGCCCTGATGCGCCTGTCTCACCTCGGGATGCATCGGGCACGTGTAGGTCGCGGCCGACGCGTCTGCTTCTGAAATATCCAACTCGCTCACCGACTGGCCTCATCTTGCGCGAAGCGTAATTCAAGGATGTGCATCTTCAACGGTCATTCTGGTCAGCGTTCCCACGTGGGAAGGTCAAGCCTCCCTTGTACTTGAGGGGATGGAGGATCACGACGCGGGCATCATTCTGGCGGCACGGTTCCAGCAAATGAACAGTCATGGAAAGAGCCTGTGCAGCCGAAGGCGGCTTGACCTTCCCACGTTGGAACCAGCCACTTTGGCGCCGAGTGTCCTCTAAAGTGAGCGCTAGTATGCGTCCCCTTGCTGCTCTCTTCGCGATCGTCGCAATGTCTGCGACCCCTGCCACGGCCGACATTTTTATACCCACTGGCGACGCGATCCTGCATCTGGCGGACGACGGATCGAAGATTGCTAGGATCGAAGGCGTTGATAACGTCCATGGTCTGGCGGTCGCGCCACGTGCAGGCTTGGTCGTGGCGGGTAGCCTGTCCCAGCGCATGGCAAGCAACACCGGAATCAAAGCGGACGAAACGGAAATGAGCGGCCGCAGAACACTCGAAGGATCCACCGTCACTGAGGACGAGCACGATGCGCATCACGGCGCTTTTGAAGCAGGAAAAACGGCGACCGTAAGCACCGTCACGATATACGATTTGGCTTCCCACAAGCCGGTGCGAAAGATCGACGTCGGCGGTATGGTTCATCATGTCGCCGTCGACGACAGCGAGACCTATGCCATCGTCACGCACCCGGGACTTGGTGGCGTCTCCATCATCACCATCGGCCACGGAGAGGTGCGCGGGCCGATCGCGACGGGCCCGAACCCCGAGTACGCGGTCGCCGATCCTCGAACAGGGCGCTTCTTCGTCTCAAATGCCGGCAACGGAACGATTAGCGATGTCGACCCCAAGGCTGGCATCGTCACGCGGAACTTCCCACTGACGACGGGTCCGAAACACCTCCAGCTCCTCCCCGAACAGCGCATCCTCGTCGTCGCGGAAGCGGATGCAGGCTTCGCCTCGCTGCTCGACGCCGATAGCGGCGAGCAGATCGATCGGTTCGAGATCGGCGGCGCGCTTCACGGCATCCAGGCGGACGTGAATGCGCTCTATGTCAGCGCACATAAACGTGATCGCGTCATTCGCATCGACCTTGCGACGGGTGAACGGACCGAAAGCGCGGTTCAAATAAAGCCATATCACATGACGCTCGCACCGAACGGCCTCCTCGTCAGCAGTTCAGCGGAGGATGTCGTGAAGCTTCTCGACAGATCGACGCTAGACAGTAAGGCTGACATTGTTCCCGATGGCATTGCCCACCAGATCGTCGTTGCTCCGAACCTTTAGACAAAGCGAGTCTCCCTTGCAGCGACACTCATCAAGCGCCGAAACGTGGTCATTTGAAGCACCGCGTCCGAACGCCGTTGGACGCTCAGGCAGATGTGATCGGTACGCTTGTCAACGTGGCACTTGCTCCAGGGCCACCGGGGCCTGGGACTAGTGTCTTGTTGCGTTTGGAGCATTTCGTCACGGTCGACACCGCAGATAACACTTTTGAGAGGTCAACCGGGGCGACGATATTGCACTGGAGTTGATCCGCCAACTCGGCTACTGGCGGACCATGGGTTGTTGTCGAACCAAACCGCTGGTCGTCCTCCTCTTAGGCTGGTTTGTCGTGTCGCTTCTTGGCGCCGCGCCGTCCGACCTGCGTAACGCATTGGGCGGACCGTCGGACAAGATCGGCGGCATGCAGATCCACGGACACGTCGACCATTCAGCCAAGCATGGTGATGGACATGGCCGTGAGCGGTCAATCCTCAGCACGGCGGACTTGGCCGCGGAAGTCCCCGCCCGGCATCACGGTGGCAAAGAAGGCGCGGGGGCAAGATCCACAGACGCCGGCGTCGAGGACTGCGGCCCCGAGCCGTGCTGTCCGGCATGTTCGACAATCCCAATGTCGACAGCCGGGTGGATTGGTGCCGCCAAGGGCAAACGCGACCCTGGCGATGTCGCCTCCGTCATCTCTTTCATCTCTCCCGGGTTGCACCGCCCGCCAAAACGCACCTAGCGCAGAACCGTTGAGCGCGCGGCACGCCTAGGCGTGGTGCGGAGGTGTTTTCACGACGTAAGGCCGGTCGGCCGCGTCGATGGACGGGTGTTGTGTCATGCGCGGCCGATATGTCGCTTTATCAATTCTTTGCCTCGGTGCCGGCGCTGCGGGCGGCGTTGCAGTGGAGCGGTTTTACCTCTCACCACCGGCGGCGTCCGATGCTGCGGGTCCGCAGGCTCTCTATTGGGTCGCTCCCATGGATCCCAATTTCAAACGAGATGCACCGGGCCAGTCCCCCATGGGGATGGATCTCATCCCAGTGTACGAGGGTGGCGAACCAAAAGGCGATCCGTCCGAGGTCACGCTGTCTGCGGAAGAGATCAACGCGATCGGGGTGCGCACTGCCGTTGCCCGCGTCGAGCCTGTGGCTCAGCGGATCGAGACTGTTGGTTTCGTTCGCTACGACGAACACCGAACGAGCCACGTGCACACGCGGGTCGAAGGCTGGATCGAGAATCTCAAGGTTCGCGCGATCGGGGATGAAGTCGCCGAGGGCGAGCTTTTGATGGAGATCTACGCCCCAGAAATCCGTGTCGGCAGCATGGAACTCGTCCGGGCTATGGATCGACGCGATCGGGTCGAGATTGCAAACGCGCGTCGCAAGCTGGCGAACCTCGGGATGTCGGAACGTCAGGTCGAGGCGATGGTCGGCTCAGGTGAACCCGCTCAGAACCTTGAGGTGTACGCGCCCCAAAACGGTGTCGTCATTGCGCTCGATGCGGCCGACGGCATGTATTTACAGCCGGACGTGCGTGCGCTCAGCCTTGCCGATCTTTCCTCCGTCTGGTTGGTCGTCGACGTTTTTGAGCGGGATGTCGGCCGGCTGGAAGAGGGCAAGACCGCGCTTGCCCGCTTCGAGCATCTTCCCGGGCAAATTTTTGAAGGCGTCATCGACTATATCTATCCCGAACTCGACAGAAGCACCCGCACGCTCCCGGTCCGTTTGCGGTTCGATAACGCAGATGGACGGCTCAAACCAAACATGTATGGGGCAGTGACGCTCGTCCCTCGGACGTCCCGGGACGCAGTTACCGTGCCGACGGAGGCCGTCATCCGCACCGGTCGCGCGGAGCGAGTGATCTTGAAGGTCGGAGAGGGTCGATTTCGACCACGGCTCGTGACCACTGGCTTGACCGACAGCTTCGACGCGGGCGGGCGCACCGAGATTGTCCAAGGCCTTGCGCCAGGTGAGGAGGTCGTGGCGTCCGCGCAGTTTCTGATCGACAGTGAGAGCGCGCTTAACGCCGGTCTCATGCGAATGGCGCCGACGGATGAGGAGCCCGCACGGGGCGCCGGCGTGCTGGTGTCTCTTGATCGCGACCGGAGTGTTGCGACTATACGCCATGAACCGATTGAAGCGCTCGATTGGCCGGAGCTCGAAACCGCATTCACTGTGCGCGCGGACGTCGTGCTTGATTCGCTCGAGCCTGGGGCAGAGGTCGACTTTTCCCTTGTGCGAGGGGCGGACAGCCGCCTCGCTTTAACGCAGTTGCGGGCCTCCGACGGGATTGATGCCACAGGGACGGGGATCGTCGAGGCCGTCACGTCTGACGGCAAGCTGACGCTCTCCCACGATCCAATTCCGGAACTGTCGTGGCCCGCCATGACCATGGATCTTCCGGTCCGCGACCTCGATCTTGAAGCTGTGCCCGTTGGCGTTCTGGTTGCGTTCGATCTCGTCAAAGGCGATGGCGGTCTCTACGACATCGTCGCTGTTCGCTCCGCCGAGGCGCCTAAAGAACCGATATCTCCCCTGAAAGCTGAATCCGAGATGCAGGTGGTCGCGGCGGAGGGATCGGTGAACACCGTCGATGCGGCGGCTGGGACCGCTAGCGTCACCCATGGCCCTTTGGTCGAAATCGGAATGCCGGGAATGACAATGGACTTCCCGTTGGCGCCGGATCTTGACCCAACGTCCATCGCAGCCGGCCCAGCGAAGCTGTCGATCGGCATCAATGCGTCCGGTGAATTCGTCCTGATCGGCGTCGAAGCCTTAGAACCACCGATGCGCGTGACAGGGACCGTCAACCGAATAGACACGGACGCCGCGAGGGCGAACATCACGCACGGACCGCTAGCCGAGATCGGTATGCCCGGCATGACGATGGATTTCGCCATGGCGGACGACGTCGAGCCCAATGCGCTGCCGGTCGGAGAAGAGGTCACCCTTCTCCTGCGGCGTGAATCGGATTTCTCTCTCACCCTGGTCGGCGTTGAAGGCGCGGTGACGCAATGATCCCCGCCATCATTCGCGCCTCAATCCAGAACCGCTTCGTCATCCTCGTCTTAGCGGTCATGCTCGCAGCGGCGGGCCTTTGGGCCGTGCGCACCACGCCCGTTGACGCCATTCCCGACCTTTCCGATGTTCAGGTCATCATCAAGACACCCTATCCGGGCCAGGCACCGCAAGTGGTTGAGGATCAGGTCACCTATCCGATCGCCACCGCGATGCTCGCTGTCCCGGGGGCGACGGACGTGCGCGGATTCTCCTTCTTCGGCAATTCTTACGTTTACGTGGTGTTCGAGGACGGAACCGACCTCTACTGGGCGCGCTCGCGTGTGCTCGAATATCTTGCGCAAGTGTCATCGCGTCTGCCAGCCGGGGCTGCGCCGGAGCTCGGTCCCGATGCCACAGGCGTCGGCTGGATCTTCCAGTACGTGCTCATCGATAGGACCGGCAATCACGATCTCTCGCAGCTGCGCGCGTTGCAGGATTGGTGGCTCAAGTATGAGCTGCAGACCGTCGAAGGCGTCTCGGAGGTCGCCACCATCGGTGGCATGGTCAAGCAGTATCAGGTGGTTGTCGATCCCAACAAGCTGCGCGCCTTCGGTATTCCATTGCAGGCCGTGCGTACGGCCATCGAGGCGGCAAACCGAGAGACCGGTGGCAGCGTGGTGGAGATGGCCGAGGCCGAATACATGGTTCGCGCCACAGGCTATGTGGACGATCTTTCGGATCTTTCACGCATTCCGCTGAAGGTGAACGAGCGCGGCGCGGCGCTGACGCTCGCCGACGTTGCCCAAATTCGGCTGGGCCCTGAGATGCGGCGCGGGGTCGGCGAGTTCGATGGCGAGGGCGATGCCGTGGGCGGCGTCGTCATCATGCGCTGGGGAGGCAATGCGCTCGCGACGATCCGCGCCGTCGATGATCGGTTAGACGAGTTGCGTCCGAACCTGCCAGAAGGTGTGGAGATTGTCACCACATACGACCGATCCGGTGTGATCGAGCGGGCGATCGACAATCTCACCAAGAAACTGACGCAGGAGTTCATCGTTGTCGTCCTGGTGTGCGCGGCGTTTCTCCTACACCTGCGCTCTTCGCTCGTTATCGTCCTGTCTCTACCGCTCGGCATTCTGGCCGCCTTCGTGGTGATGCGCCTTCAGGGCGTCAACGCGAACATCATGTCGCTTGGCGGCATCGCCATTGCCATCGGCGCCATGGTGGATGCCGCCATCGTGATGATCGAAGCGCTCCACCGTCGAATGGAAAAGGAGACGATAACGAAAGAGAACCGCTGGAAGATCGTTGCGGAGACGACGTCCGAGGTCGGCCCAGCGTTGTTTTATTCGCTCGCCATCATCACGGTGAGTTTCATGCCGGTCTTCGTTCTGGAAGCTCAGGAAGGTCGCCTCTTCAAACCGCTGGCCTTTACCAAGACTTACGCCATGGCCGCAGCGACGATCCTGTCGATCACCGTGGTGCCGGTGCTTATGGGCTACTTCGTGCGCGGCCGGATCGTCCCGGAGCGAAAAAACCCGCTCAACGCGCTTTGCATCATCATCTACAGGCCATTTTTGGATGCCGCCGTTGCCTGGCCGTGGGCGACCATTGCCCTCGCCATGACGCTCGTAGCGTCCATGTGGTGGCCGCTCCAGAAGATCGGTACGGAGTTCATGCCGGAGCTGAATGAGGGCGACTTCCTCTACATGCCCTCGCTCTATCCGGGTGTTTCAATCGGAAAAGCTCGAGAGGTGTTGCAGCAAACCGATCGCTTGATTGCGATCGTTCCAGAAGTGCTGACGGTCCACGGGAAGCTTGGACGCGCCGACACCGCAACCGATCCTGCGCCGCTCACCATGATCGAGACAACGATCCAACTGCGTCCTGAGGAGGATTGGCGGCCTGGCATGACCATGGAGAGGATCCGCGATGAACTTGACCGGGTGGTACAAGTTCCGGGCGTGACGAACGTCTGGATCCAGCCGATCAAGAACCGGATCGATATGCTTGCCACAGGCATCAAGACGCCGGTGGGCGTAAAGGTCTCCGGCGCTGATCTTGCGGTGATTGAGCGGATCGCGATCGACGTGGAGCAGGCTGTCGCGGGTATTGAAGGGACCGCCTCAGCCTATGCCGAGAGACCGGTGGGCGGTCGGTTCATCGAAATCGACATCAATCGCGATGCAGCTGCCCGCTACATGCTGTCCATCCGAGATGTCCAAGAGGTGGTGCAGACTGCCATTGGAGGGATGCAGATCTCGGAGAGTGTGGAAGGGCTGGAGCGCTTCCCGATTAACCTGCGCTACCCGCGCGACTGGCGAAACAGTCCCGAACGACTTGACGATCTGCCTGTCGTGACACCGTCCGGCGCACATATCCCGCTTGGTGCGGTCGCACGGATCGCTGTGGTGGACGGGCCGGGCATGATCCGCTCGGAGAACGCGCGACGTACGGGCTTCGTGTTCATCGACATCTCTGGCCGCGACCTCGGCGGTTACGTCGCCGAGGCACAGCGCGTTGTGGCGCAGCGTGTGACCCTCCCGCCAGGTTACTCCATCGCCTGGTCCGGGCAGTACGAGTACATCGAGCGCGTCACCGAACGGCTCACGCTCGTCGCGCCCGCAACGCTGCTCATCATCACCCTCATGCTCTTCATGGCGTTCAACAGGGTCACAGAGGTCGCGATTATTCTGGCAGCGCTGCCGGTTGCATTAGCAGGTGGCGTCTGGCTCATCTGGTGGTTGTCGTTCGATCTGTCCGTTGCGGTGCTAGTTGGCTTCATTGCACTTGCGGGCGTTGCCGTTGAGACGGCCATCGTCATGCTCCTCTACCTGAACCTCGCCTGGAACCGACGGGTCGCGCTTGTCCGCGACGAGCGCCGCGCGATGACGACCCGTGACGTCGAGGACGTCGTCTTCGATGGCGCCCTTCTGAGATTGCGGCCCAAGGTGATGACGGTGGCGACGATCTTCGCAGGCCTCATCCCGATCATGATCGGAGACGCGACAGGGTCGGAGGTGATGAAGCGCATCGCAGCACCCATGATCGGTGGCATGGCGACGGCCACGCTTCTCACCCTCTTCGTCATCCCTGCCATTTTCGTGATTTGGAAGCGCGCGTCGTTGCGACGGACGAACGCCGAAATCGCGACCGCAGGTGCCCCGGTTCCGGCGGAATAGTCCGCCGGCGCCTCCCCTAGAACCATGCAAACAAGGAGTTCTCCATGCGTACGACGATGCTCGCGATCTCGCTCTTGCTGACCGCGCCACTGGCGCCGGCCTTCGCAGACCCCGGACATGGCGATCACGCGGCGATGACAGACGGCGTTCACACCACGGGAGTTGTGAACGCCATGAGCGATAGCACGGTGAACGTGAGCCATGACCCAATCCCTGAGATTGGCTGGCCGGCCATGACGATGGATCTTCCGATCCTGGACGGGGCGGACACCGGCGATGTCGCGGTTGGCGACAGCGTGACGATCATGCTGGAAAAGGGTCCCGACGGGCTCTATGGCGTTCGCGCGCTCGAGCAAGCCGAGTAGTTGCAGTGCCGCGGCTGATCTGGGACCGCGGCACAACAACCGATGCTTTGATGGTGGACGTAGCTTGCACGAGGACACAACAACGCCGTCCTCGCAAAGATGTGCAGCTGATTTGCAGCGGGTATGGAGAATGCAGCACGTTCGCTTGCAATGCGTCGGATCACGCACTTGACAGCATTGAGTTGTATCCGCACTACAGAGCGATGGTTCGTCGAATCGCCCTTTGCGTTGCGTTTGTCATCGCGCTCTTAATCGGGAGCGTAGGAGCGATGATCGTTGGCGGAGGGCCAGCTGAGGCCCATCCAGTTGCCAGCATGGCGATGAGCGATTCGTCGCCGACCCACGGCGGACATCTTGTCGATGTCAAACCCTCAAAGCCAGGGTGCCCACCGGGTGGCTGCGACGCAGACCCGACCTCCGACAAGGATTGTCTCGGTCCGACAGTCTCTTGCGGCGCCGCAGCGATCTCGGATGGCGCCAGTCAACTGCGCATCACCACTTTCATAGAACCGAAGCGGTCCTTCACTGCTGACTTCGCTCTCCGCGGTGTTTCCGAACCGGTAGACGTTCCGCCCCCTCGCTGACCATCCGGCTACGCGCATTCGTGCGTCTTGTTGGAATGGACGAGGGAAAAACGGACAATGACTCTTCGTAAAGAACGCGTCTTTGGCGCAGCGGCAGCGCTATCGCTGTCGATCTCGGCGGTCGCCGTCGCTCACACCGGCGCCACCGGCGTGGTGAAGGAGCGGATGGACCAGATGATGGCCATCGGCGACGCCAATAAGGCGCTGCGCGCCATGTTCGCTGGCGAAGCGCCGTACGACGCAGCGGCCGTGGCGGAGAATGCCGAAACCATCCGCGCGCACTCGGGCGAGGCCATCATCAGCCTGTTCCCCGAAGGAAGCCTCGACGGACCTTCCGAAGCAAAGCCCGAGATCTGGGAGGACTGGGACGAGTTCGCCAATCTTGCGAACCGTCTTGAGCACGTGGCGGAAGGTCTCGCGCGCGCTGCGGGCAACGGTCCCGGCGGGGATGAGACGATGCCCTCCATGGGTGCCATGATGGGGGGCAGTGATGCGCCCGACATGAACGCCATGATGGGCGGCCAGGCAATGCCCGGAATGATGGGCACGGGCTCGCCGGACATGGCGATGAGTGCTGACATGATGGCCGAAATGCCAGCTGATCGCGTGTTTGCGATGCTCGGGGACACCTGCTCGGCTTGCCATACCAAGTTCCGCATCGAGAAAGACTAACCAGTGCGGATCGTATGGGTTTTGGCGGGCCTCGTCGTGGCGGGGGGCGTTGGCTATGGCGCGCTCGCGCTTTGGCCGCTCGATGCAGACGCTGCGATCGAGCGAAGCCTTGAAGGCGATCCAATGCGTGGCGCCTACCTCGCCAGAGCCTCGGGCTGCATCGGGTGCCACACCGACATCGACGGCGGCGGCAAACCGTTGGCTGGCGGACCCGCGCTCGACACGGATTTCGGGACGTTCTACGCGCCGAACATCACCACCGACGATAATGTCGGGATCGGCGCATGGAGCCTCGCGGACTTCGCCACAGCGGTCCGCCGCGGCGTCTCCCCCGATGGTGAGCCTTATTATCCCGTGTTTCCCTACACGTTCTATTCGCGCCTCACGGACAAGGACGTGGCCGACCTCTACGCGGCCTTCCGGACGGTCGCGCCGGTTGCCGAACCCGCACCGCCGTCGGACGTCTCCTTCCCGTTCAGCGAGCGCGCCGGCCTGAAGCTTTGGCGTGCGCTCTATTTCCAGGGCGAGCCGTTCCAGCGCGATCCTGAGCGGTCTGATTCCCTGAACCGCGGCAAGTATCTGGTCGAAGGTCCGCTGCATTGCGGCGCCTGTCATACGCCTAGAAACCCCTTCGGCGCCCGGGACGTTGAACATCGCTTTGGCGGAAGCGATGCGCTGCCTGGCGAGGGCAAAGCCCCGCCGATCACGGCTTCGGCGCTCGCAGAGAATGGCTGGACCGCGCCGGCACTCGCTTACGCCCTGAAAAGTGGTTTGACACCGTCGGGCGACGCCTTTGGCGGCCTCATGGGCGAGGTGGTGCGCGATTCCACGGCGTTTCTTAACGAGCCCGATCGCAACGCGATCGCCGCATTCCTCATGGGAGAGGACCCTAAACAATGACTTTGTGCCGCGTGATAAATCTCGATCGACGGCGCTTTCTTGCAGGCGCAGGCGCCACCCTCGCCACCGCAAGCGGGCTCCGCCTCGGCCACGCTGCGCCCCCCGCAGGAGACCTCGTCGCCGACGTCGGGCAGCAGATATTGACAACCGGACGTGGGAGCACGGCCGTCGATACTTGGTGCTACGGCGGCAGCGTGCCGGGACCGCTCCTACGCTATTCCCGCGGCGAACGGCTCGACCTCGTTTTTCAGAACCGCCTTCCGGAGCCGAGCGCGGTGCACTGGCATGGCCTGCGCCCGCCCAACGGCATGGATGGCGCGGCCCCGCTCACTCAAGCCCCGGTCGAGCCAGGTGAGAGCTTTCGCTACGCCTTCGATCTCGATGATGCCGGAACCTATTGGTATCACACACACTTCCGCGGTTGGAACCAGCAGGATCGCGGTCTCTATGGCGTCCTCATTGTCGATGAGGACGAACCAACCAAAGTCGACCGTGACGTTCTCCTCGTGCTCGACGACTGGGTGCTGACACGCAGCGGTGCACTTGCCGAGAGTTTTGGCGATCTCCACGAGTGGGCGCACGCGGGACGCCTCGGCAACCTCGCAACGATCAACAATCACGCTGATGCGTCCGTTCCCATGCGCGCCGGCGAGCGCATCCGCCTGCGGCTGGTGAACGTCGCCAACGCGCAGATCTTTGCGCTGATGTTCGACGGGCACGATCCGGTCGTGATCGCAGAGGACGGCAACCCGGTGACGCCGTGGACGCTCGGCAGGCGGGAATTGCTGCTCGGTCCCGGGCAGCGCGCCGATCTTATGGTCGATGCCGTCGGCGCACCGTCCTCACGCCATGCCATCCGCGCCTACACCCTGCGCGACGAGATCCGCATGGGCAGCTTCGTCTACGCGGACGAGGCTGGTGGCAGCGGTCTTGCGGGCACCGACATCCTGCCGCTGGAGGCGAACGCGCGGCCGGAACTGAAGCTCTCGGACGCCCGGCGTCTCGAGCTCAGCATGGAAGGCGGCGCGATGGGCCGGATGGGCGGCGCGATGATGGGTGGCCGGATGATGGGCATGCGCGAGCTCATGCGAAACCGGAGAATCTGGGCATTTAACGGCGTGGCGGGCGACATGGACACCCCGCTTGCGACGCTACGGCGTGGCGAGACGGTCGTCATCGAAATGATCAACGACACTGCCTTCCCGCACGCCATGCACCTTCATGGGATGCATTTCCGCGAGGTCGCCCGCAACGGCGCACCTGTGGCGGACGGCCCATGGCGAGACACCTCGCTGATGGCGTCAGACGACAAGGTCTCGATCGCCTTCGTCGCAGAAACGCCCGGCAAGTGGATGTTCCACTGCCACATGATCGAACATCAGGCCGGCGGGATGATGACATTTATCGAAGTTGAAGGAGATGAAGCGTGAGCGAAACCAATACTATTTTGCATAGAACTATTGATCGAAAACTCCAGCTGACGAAGCGCCAGTTTATTGTGGGGTCTGCTGCTTCGATCTTGGCTGTCGCAGCGCCCACGATCGCCGAGGCGCATCCGCACTCGGTAACTGCGCCGACTGTGGTTCGTTTCAGGACCAAGGCACGCCCGGGCTCGATCATCGTGCGAACCGGCGAGCGTCGGCTCTACTATGTGCTCAGTGGCGGACGCGCGCTGCAATACATCATCGGCGTGGGCAAGGCTGGGCGTTCGTTCCGCGGCACCGGCCGTATCGGCCGCAAGGCCAAATGGCCGAGCTGGACGCCGACGAAGAACATGATCCGGCGCGAGCCAGGCAAGTATGCCAGATACGCCCGCGGTGTTCCCGGCGGCCCGAACAACCCGCTCGGGGCGCGGGCGCTCTATCTCTACAAGAGCGGCCGGGACACCATGTACCGCATCCACGGAACGAACGACCCGTCGAGCGTCGGCCGCGCCGTCTCGAATGGCTGCATTCGCCTTCTCAACGAACACGTCGAAGACCTTTACGCGCGCGTCGGTGTCGGCGCCCGCGTCTACGTCCAATAGTCAACAACCGACCAGAAAGCCTGGAGTAAATCATGAGTATAAAGGCACTCACAATCCTATCTGGCGTAGCGATGACAGCGATCATCGCGTTGGCGATTCCTGCCAAAGCGGAGCCGCAGGACCACACGATGTACGTTTACAAGACGCCGTGGTGCGGCTGTTGCACGGCTTGGGCCGATCACATGAAAGGGCTCGGCTACACGCTTGAGATTACCGAGCTTGAGGATCTTGCGCCTGTCCGCCGGCAGGCTGGCATCCCCGACGAAGTCCAAGGCTGCCACTCCGCAGCCATCGCAGGCTATGCGCTAGAGGGGCATGTCCCGCCCGAGGCGATAGCCAAGCTCATCGAGGAACGCCCTAAGATTCGCGGAATCGGCGTTCCCGGTATGCCGCAGGGCTCCATCGGCATGGGGAACAACCCGCGCGCGAAGTACAACGTGTACACATTCGGCGCGGGAACGACTGAAGGCAGCACCGTCTTCTATCAGGCGGGCCGCTGATCATGCTTGGCCGGCGGACTTTCATTCTCGGCAGCGGTGCGGCGCTTCTGGGCGGCTGTACGGTGACAGAAACGCCCCAGCCGCAGGTGTCGACGGCGCCGCAGATCCCTGAAGTCTACAGGATCATGTACGGCCCTCGGCCGAACGAACGCTTCCCGATTCCGGCTGTCGATCTTCGGCAAGTCGATCCGAAGTATTGGCGCCGCGAGGTCCCGGATCCGACTGGCGAGGTGCCCGGCACCGTGGTGGTCGATACCGGCACTTTCTACCTCTACTGGACGATGGAAGGTGGGCGGGCGATGCGCTACGGCGTCGGTCTCGGCCGCGAAGGGTTCGAGTGGAACGGCGACGCGCGGATCCCCTTTAAACGGGAATGGCCGACCTGGACGCCTCCGGCCGAGATGATCGCGCGCGAGCCTGAGCTGGAACAGTATCGGGACGGAATGGAGCCTGGGCTCGACAACCCGCTCGGCGCTCGGGCGCTCTACCTGTTCGAGGGCCGAGTTCGACACGCTCTACCGGCTCCATGGCACCCAAGAAGCCTACTCCATCGGCCGTGCGGTGTCTTCGGGTTGCGTACGCCTGCTCAACCAGGATGTGATCGACCTGTACAATCGCGTGCCGAACGGGACGCGTGTCGTCGTGCGCCCGCCGAGCGCACCGTTGCTGGTCTAAGCGATGGCACGCAAGCGCGCTCTCGTCATGGTCGGGGTCGGGATCGCCATCGGCGCGGTGGGCGTTGCGGCGGCGGGGCTGTGGCTGACGTCCCCCACCGAGTCCATCGTGCTGCAGCCAAACGACCGAGACGTCGTCACGGTCGGCAAGGCGGTCTACGCGGCACAATGCGCCTCCTGCCACGGCGCAAATCTCGAAGGCGAACCCAACTGGCGCGAAAGAGGGCCTGACGGTCGCCTTCCAGCACCGCCGCACGATGAGACGGGACACACCTGGCACCATCCCGATGAAATGTTGTTCGATCTGACAAAGTACGGTCTGCCGAAGCAAATCGGCAATGGTGAGCCGTATTACTCCAACATGCCGGCCTATGAGACCGTGCTGAGCGACGAAGAGATCGTCGCGGTGCTGTCATACATAAAGAGCCGCTGGCCCCACGACGTACAGGCGCGGCACGACGAGTTGAACGCCCGAATGGCGGCACAGCAATGAGCGCGAGCTTGGTCCATCGTCTTGCGTCCTTGCTCGTCGCGATCACGCTTGCCTTGCTCACGACAGCGTCGCCATCGAACGCCCAGTCGCCGTGGAAGGAGAAGGCGAACAGCGCCGCCCGGCTCCATCTCGCCGTTAAAGCCGGAGGACAGATCGTCGCCGGCCTTGAGGTGCGCCTCGCGGAGGGATGGAAAACCTACTGGCGCTCGGCAGGCTCCACCGGGTTGCCGCCGGTGCTTTCGATTGTTGGGTCGGACAACGTCCGCTCGATCGATCTCGTGTTCCCCGCACCGGAGCGCTTCGTCGCCTTCGGTATAGAGGCGCTCGGCTATTCCGAGAACGTCACCTTTCCGAT
This sequence comes from uncultured Alphaproteobacteria bacterium, assembly GCA_963771975.1. Lineage (GTDB taxonomy): Bacteria > Pseudomonadota > Alphaproteobacteria > Rhizobiales > Amorphaceae > Acuticoccus. Next base: position 440,554 of record CAVYVL010000008.1, read on the forward strand.
TGCTGTGGAGAGAAAAAATCGGGCCCAGGGCGCAAAGCTGTCGCTGGCGGCCGATCTGCTGGTTTGCGGGACGGTGTGCGTGCCGGAGCGCTTCACCTTCGACACGTTGATCCCAGCCGATCCAACCTTTCTCCCATCGGTAGGCGACACGCCGCTCGCAGACGCGCTCGCCCGCGTGCCGATATCGGCCATCGACCGAGACGTTGTGCTCTCGCAGCTTGCCGCGGTCGCTGAAGGCCTTTCGGTGACATTGAAAGCGTTCGGTGAACGCTCTACGAGTCTGGACGGCGCGCTGATCGTTGCGGAGATCCCCGACGAGGATCCGCTCATTGGAACGCTTGAACGCGCTGGCGGCGGCTTGTTCACAGCCCGCCTTCCCGCAACCGCCCCGCCAGCAATTGGGTCTTCGCTCAGGCTGACGGTGGCGGGCGAGAGCGAAGCACTCGACCTGTCCGGCACCGTGACGAGAGGGGTGTCTTCCGCAGAGGGCGCGTCGGCGCTGCCCGGCTTCGCCACGATCGTTTTGATCGCCTTCCTCGGCGGGCTGATTCTCAACGCCATGCCGTGCGTCCTGCCCGTACTGTCGATCAAGCTCGCTGCGCTTGGCCGAACCGCACATCTAGAACGGCGGCAGCAACGGCTCGCGTTTCTGTTCACGGCAGTCGGCATTCTCGCTTTCGTCGCCCTTCTTGCGGGGGTCCTCGGTGCTTTGAAGGCGCTCGGTCAGGACGTTTTTTGGGGGATGCAGTTCCAAGCGCCCGCGTTCGTCGCATTCATCTTCGTCATCTTCGCGTTGATGACCCTCAACCTTGCCGGCCTTTTCGAGGTGCGTATGCCGTCGTTCGTGCAAAACCGGCTCGGCAGGCTCGGCCGCACCGGCGACTTCGCGGACGGTTTCGTCATCGCGTTGATTGCGACGCCGTGCAGCGCCCCGTTTCTGGGCACCGCCATCAGCTTCGGCCTCGCCGGCGGGCCTCGTGACCTCGCGATTGCCTTTGCCGCGCTTGGGATTGGTTTTGCGTTCCCATATCTCGCGGTCGCCCTCGCACCGCGTGCGGCCTTCTTTGTTCCACGGCCAGGACGATGGATGCTCTGGCTCCAGCGCGTCTTGGTGCTGCCGATGCTCGCCGTGCTCGTTTGGCTCGGCTCAGTCCTTCTCGGTCAAGCGGGCCTCGCCGCCCTCGGCGCAACGCTCACCGCGGCGCTCCTCGTCGCTGTCGCTGCAGCGCTTCGGAGCCGGGCGTTTGCCGTGACAAGCGCGGCCGCCGCCCTCGCAGCCGTGATCTTCGTCATCGTCGGCGGGCCGTCAACCGCCACCGGAACAGCCGAGACAGCCGGGCAGGAGCACTGGCAGGCATTCGATCGTGCGGCCATCGACGGGCACGTTGCGGACGGCCACGTCGTGTTCGTCGACGTCACGGCAGACTGGTGCATCACCTGCCTATACAACAAGACGGCGGCACTGGACCGCGACCCGGTCGTCACCGCGCTATCGCGGAACGACACGATTGCCATGCGCGCCGACTGGACGCTGCCTGACGATCGCATCGCCGCCTTCGTCAAGTCGCAGGGCCGCTACGGCATCCCACTCAACGTCGCCTTCGGACCGGCACGACCCAAAGGGGTTCTGCTTCCGGAAATTCTCACGGTGAGCAGTGTGCTGGGCGCCATTGCCGAAGCACAGGGCGACACGGTCGAACCCATCGCCTCAGTCAAGGAATGAACGATGCTCAAAGTCATTGCACTCGCAGCCATGCTTGCCATCCCAGCCGCAGGCGCAGCAGCCCAAAACCTTTCTGAAGCGCAGGAGGCGGAGGTGCGTGCGCTCATCCGCGACCACCTCATCGAAAATCCTGAAATCCTCGCCGAGGCGTTTGAAGCGCTGCAGGCACGGCAGCAGACTGGCCGAACAGCAGGCGCTCAAGGGGGCCATTACGGAGCTCGGCGAAACGCTTCGCAACGCACCTGACGATCCCGTCGGTGGCAATCCTGAGGGCGGCATCACGGTGGTCGAGTTCTTCGACTATAATTGTCCGTTCTGCAAACGGGTGAAGCCGGAAGTCGTCGAGCTTCTCGAAAGCGACGAGCGCATCCGGTACGTCTTCAAGGAATTTCCGATCCTTTCGGCGTCCTCTGCGCAGGCCGCGCGCGTCGCGCTTGCGGTCTGGCATCTCGCACCGGAAACCTACTGGGACGTTCACAACGCCCTGATGGGCTACGACGGCACGCTGACCGAAGATCAGATCCGAACGGTCATCGAGGACGCCGGCTTTGACTGGGATGAAGTTGTCGCGCGCGGCAATGCAGAAGACGTGACGCAGAAAATCCGTGAGAACCTTGAGGTCGCACGCCGCCTCCAGATCAACGGAACACCAAGCTTTGTGATTGGCGACGAGATCATTCCAGGCTTCGTGGAGGCTGAGCAACTCGCCGCGGCCGTCGCCGCCATCAATAAGTAACAGCACGCTCTCGAGCGCCGAAAGGGCGGCGAATGGCACACCGATCGACATTGAGAACACTGCGCGGATGGGTGGTTGCGGCCGGTATGGTTCCCTTAGGCGCCCCGACTGCGCTGGCCCATCCTCACGAGTTCATCACCATCGAAACAGAGCTGGTCTTCAACGAAGCCGGCGAGATGATCGGGATGCGCCACGCTTGGCTGTTGGACGAGTTCTTCACCGCCTACGCGATCGAAGGCGCCGACAGCGACGGCGATGGGGCGCCGGATCGTCAGGGTTTGAGCGACCTGATGCTCGAAATCTTGAGCAACATAGCTGAAACCGGCTACCTCACCGAGTTCCGCACCACCGGCGAAGCGCCGACGATCGCCGGCCACAACCCGGCCTCTGTCGAGCTTGTGGGGCGTCGGCTCTCGCTCAACTTCGAAGTGGTATTCAACGAACCCGTCGACATTGCGACGGCACCCCTCGCATATGCCGTCTACGAGCCAACTTACTACATCGCGGTCAACCATCAGCCGAAGCGGGACGCCGTTACGCTTGTCGGTGCCCCGCAAGAGTGCGGCTGGTCGCTCGAAGAGCCCGACCCCGACGAGGACCTGACGGCGTTCGCCCTCGCGCTGGACAAAACCCAAAGCGCCGGCGACGGCCTGGGCGTGAACTTCGCCGAGTGGGTGACGGTCAGATGCAAATGACGCTTTCGTCGGGCGTACGGATTACGCTGGTGAGCCTTGCCGCGGTCGCGATCCTCGTCTTCAGCTGGGACGCGGTGACAGCAACCTACCAGGATCTCCTTGTTGTCATCTATGCCGAGCAGCGGGCCTTCCACGGCCGGATGACCGAGGCCCTCAGCGCTCTGGCGGACGAATACCGAACTGAGACGATCACCACGGTCCTGGCCGGCAGCCTCCTTTATGGCGTCTTCCATGCCGCAGGGCCCGGACACGGCAAGATCGTTCTGTCCACCTACCTTCTGACGAACCCGGAACGTGTTAAGCGCAGCGTCGTGATGGCGGCAGCCGCAGCGTTCTGCCAGGGCTTCGTCGCGGTGGCGTTGGTCTACGGCCTCTTTTATGTGTTTGGGCTGATGGCGCGGCAAAGCAGCGTTGCCGTGATCTGGTCCGAGCGGCTGAGCTACGCGCTCGTGATCGGCTTCGGCCTATTCCTCTTGTGGCGTGCCGTCCGGCCGCTCATGTCTCTCGGCGACGGGCATCCGCGCGGTTGCGACCACACGCACGTTCCCACTGGTGAAGCAACGAAGAACGCCGGCGATTTCAGGTCGGCACTCGGCGTGGTCTTCTCGATCGGCGCCCGACCGTGCTCCGGCTCGGTACTGGTTCTGGTATTTGCCCGGTTCGCCGAGATTCCCCTGGCAGGGCTCTTTGCCGTTGCAGCCATCTCGACCGGAACGGCAATCACCGTCATCGCGCTGGCCCTTACGGCCGTCTACGCCCGCCGCTTCGCAGTACGTGCGCTGGCAAGTGAAAGCCCGCTCCCTGCGCTGTTCGGATCGATGCTCGTGGCGATCGGAGGGGCATTCCTCATCGTTGTCGGCGCGGGGCTGCTCTTGGCATCCTTCGAGCCCCAGGCCCGGTCGCTCGGCCTATGAGGTATCCATGATTAGTCTATGGAGTATTGGCCGGAAAGCCCTCTTCCTGCAGCACACGATCATAGCCCCAAGTAGCCTGTGCGTGCTCGGTAGCGACCTTCGGCTGAAGAGTTTCAGGCCACCTTTCCAATCGACCTTGGGAGGCCAGGCGACTCTTGAGGTGTCGGCCGATGTGTAGCGAGTGGAGGAGATAAAGATGAACATTGGGCAAGCATCGAGAGAATTGGGCGTAACTGCCAAGATGATACGATACTATGAAGACATTGGGCTGATCGCCAAAGCGCCACGTTTGCCGTCGGGTTATCGCAGTTACTCCCCGTCCGATGTTCATACGCTCCGATTCATTCGGCGGGCAAGGGACTTCGGGTTCTCAATCGAGAAAATCACCGAGCTCCTTGCGCTGTGGCGCGATCGAGAGCGGGCAAGCGCGGACGTGAAGAGGCTTGCGATCGATCATGTGGCTAACCTCGATGCGAAGATCTGTGAGCTCCAGGAAATGGCGAAGGCCCTAAAGCATCTCGCGGCTCACTGTAGCGGGGATGATCGACCAGATTGCCCAATTATCGAGAAGCTTGCGTCCGAGCGAAACTGCAACGAAAGAGGCCAAACTGCCATCCGACAGGAGCGCTCGCCCACCCGCGCCTAAGCTGCAGGTAGATGTCGTGGAGGCTTGGCCTCTGCTCAGCCCGTTATGCATCGCCGCTACGGTCTGAGAAAGCGCTTGACCCTGGACCATGGTCCAACCCGTACGATCTGGCCAATGGAATGCACATTGCCTCTGATTATTGGACAACTTGCTGAAGCAACCGAGGTCACCGTGGATACGATCCGCTTCTACGAACGAAAGGGTCTGTTATTACCCGATGACCGTACGCCGGCGAACTATCGGACATATTCAAAAGAGTCGCTTCGACGGCTGAGGTTTATGAGGAAGGCTCAAGCGCTGGGCTTTACGCTGGAGGAGATCGCTGAACTACTAACGTTCGGCTCGTCAACCGAAAGTACAGCAGGAGATGTTCTTTCCGTTACCGAGCGAAAAATCAATGAACATCGCAAGAGAATTGACGATTTCACCCGCTTGCGTGATGCGCTCGTTGTTCTTGCGGCGGAGTGCTCGGGAGAAGGTTCCACGGATAACTGCCCAATCCTTAACTACTTCTATGATGACCAAGGAGACCGCATCGACACTGATAAACATCATCAGGACGCCGCAAGTGGGCGGACGATGCGACGACTGGTCTAGAATTGAAGACGCGGGCTCGCATCTCCGCCGACCGACAAGTGAAGGGGAAGGCCGGAAACAGGGATGAACACTCTGCCGGGTTGAGGAGACGCGCCGCAGGCGTAGGGCACCAAGTTCGACAGCGGTGGGGTCGGCCCACTACTAGGAGACATAATGGAGGATGACGATGTGGAGCAGTCGACCAAGTCGTAGCAGCAGACGCCGCGTATTGAAGATGATGGGCTTAACGATGGTTGCTGCGGGAACTGCATCCAGGGGGGCGGCTCAATCGCTTGAAAAGGCGGCGGTTAGCTACCAGGAGGAGCCTAAGGGTGAACAGCAGTGTTCGAACTGTACGTTCTTCCTTCCGAACGAAGGAGATGCGAGTGCGCCTGGAGCGTGCACGATGGTAAAGGGTGAGATTTTACCGCAAGCATGGTGTGCAATCTGGGCGCCAAACGGGTGATTCGCGATACGAAAACACCCAGAATAGCTCATCCGCCAAATGCGATGCTACGTGTTTTTGGTTGCTGGGAATATCTAAGTCTACAGAGAATTCTTCGATGGCAATGGCATAAAAGCGTCGAAGAGCGCCGTCTGACCGACGGCTATCGGCTGGGAGCTGCCGTTGCGGCCTCCAACAGCTTTTTCACCCCACCAAGAGGAAGGACGGGTCAATGACGACTCACGCCCAGATGGACGCTTGCATGACGGCCTGCATGGAATGCCTCGCCGCATGTGCACGCTGTCTCGATGAGTGCATCGGCAGCGAGGCGATGGCAGAATGCGCGCGCCTCTGTCGCGACTGCATGGTTTCGTGCGGCGCGTGCGCGGTCCTTTGCGCATCGCATTCGTCACAAAGCGTAACGCTATGCCTCGCATGCGCCGACATTTGTGACGCCTGCGCCGCGGAATGCGAGAAACACAGCTCCGATCACTGCCGCGAGTGCGCCGCTGCGTGCCGCAAGTGCGCGGAAGCATGCCGCGAAATGCAGTAAAGTCAGACGGCGGGCGTTCAGCAGCGCCCGCCGCGTTCTCACCGACCGTCGAACACATCCCATATGTTGACTAAAAGGCTCGAATGATCACGGCTATCTTTATCGCTGCTCTTCTACTGCTGCTGTGCACGACGATACATTACCTTACTCTTCGATCAGTTTCCCACGCGATCGAGCGCAGGCCCGCTGAACGCTATGTCGGGCCGACGCTGTCGGTTGCCGCGATCACGATCGCGTACGTCATCGAAGCGTTGCTCTACGCCGGTGGCTTCTGGCTTGGTGATGCCGTCGTGTCCATCGGGTCTTTCCAGCAGAACGCGGCGATGAGCTAGATGGATTACTTCTATTATTTCGCTCGTCAACTTGACGACACTCGGGCGCGGCGACATTTTACTGACCGGGCATCTGCGCTTCATTGCAGGCATTGAAGCCTTCAACGGCTTCCTGCTCATCACCGCTTCGGGACGTTTCGTGCTTCAGGTCATGCGCGGCGAGGCGCCGTTGGCGCGCGAATGGTGAAGACCGCTGGTGAGTCAGCGCGGGCGCGGTGACCAAACCAACGCGCATCATTGGCCGCTCGCAAGGGACGCGAGCGCGTTTGCAACGGTCGTTCTGCGTGGATCGTCTGGTGGCAACGATGTCAGCAGTGTCTCGGCGCGCCTGTAGGCTGAGCGCGCCGCGGCGCGCTCACCCAGCACCGTGTAGGCATTGGCGAGGCGCAGCCAGCCGTCGAGGTCGTCCGGTTGGGTCTCTAGGCGGTCGGCGAGCCGGTCGACCATCGACCGGATGAACTGCGCCCGCTGATCGTCCGACATGCGCCCGGCCGCTTCTACCTGCGCCGCATTCGGCCCCCGCGCCTCCGCGGCAGTCGTCATGCGCGGGGCGCCGTAGTCCTCCAGCTCGAGCGGCGCTACCCCGATCCGCGTGGCAAGAGCGTTCGCCCTTTCGACGAACGACCTGATCCAAGGGGCGCCGGACTGCGCCCCTTCCAAACGGCGCTTCAGGGTCATGAACGCCCCGTCGACATCGCCGGCCTGCTCGCGTGCGAGAGCCTGATAGTAGATGGCTGCAGGATTACGCGGATCCATCTGAAGCGCCCGGTCAAACGCCGCCGCAGCCTTCGGCGTTACCGTGCCACGCTCGGCCGCAACAAGGGCCTCGCCATAGCGCGACAGCGTGTCCGTTCGCGCGTCCGGTCGGTTGATCACGTTGCCGAAGGCGCTCGCGGCATCCGCGTATCGAGCCATCCGCATGTAGGTCTGGCCCAACAACACCCAACCTTCGGTTAGGCTTTCTGGATCGCTGGCAAGCTGCGTCCGCATGCGCTCGGCGAGCTCGCTCACCTCGGCGATCTGCTGGCGCTCCGCAGCGCGATCCGCGATCGGGATACTGGGTGTGCTGGGTTCACCGAGCTGAAGATAAAGCGCTATGGCGGCGACCGGGGCAACGACCGCCGCCGAGACCACAAGCCAGCGTCCGCCGGCCCCAGCGTCTTTTTCGCCGTCCTTCCCAAGCACGATCATCCGGCGCTTGATCTCGAGCGCTGCAGCACGCGCGTCAGGCTCAGCAATTACCGAGCGCGCCTCATCGCGCTCGACTTCCGCGAGCTGGTCTTCGAGGATCGCGAGCGCGCTGTCGCGACGGGCGAGTGCTCGCGGGGTTTTACCAAGTGCCGGCTGCAGCAGAATCCAAACACACAGAAGCGCGATCGCGCCGACAAACGCCCAGAACATCATCGCTCAATCCTGGTGAGATCATCGAGGATACGCTCCTCGTCGGCCGAGAGTGGCGGCTCGTCGAGGGCGGGCTTGCGAGGACGTCGCGCCAAGAAGGTCAGCCCGACGGCAAGCGCGATGAGGGCAAGTGCGAACGGTGTTACCCAGAGCGCATAAGTCGTTGCTTTCAGTGGAGGGCGAAACAGAACGAAGTCCCCATAGCGGGCCACGAGGTAGTCGAACACCTCCTTGTCTGTTTCGCCGGCCGCCAGTCGCTCTCGAACGATGATGCGCATGTCGCGAGCCATCTCCGCATTCGAGCGGTCAATCGATTGGTTCTGGCAAACGACGCAACGGACTTCGGCGGAGATTTGCCGCGCCCGTGCCTCGAGCAAAGGATCCTTCAGCATCTCGTCGGGCTCGACCGCTGCAGCGTGCGAGAGGACGAGGAACACTGCCGCGATCACTGTGGCGACGGTCCTGATAAGGCGATTCATGACCCGGCCACTCCCGGCAGGAGCTCTCGGGCCGCCTCGAGCGCTCCAAGAATCTTCGCACGCTGGTCAGCTGTCACGATCGGACCGACGTGGCGCAACCGCACCGTCCCGTTCGTATCGACCACGAACGTTTCCGGGACGCCCGAAAGACCCCATTCGATCCCCGCGCGACCGTCGAGGTCGGCGCCGATGCGCGCATAGGGATTGCCGAGCTCGGCAAGCCACGCACGTGCCTGCGCCGGCTTGTCCTTGTAATTGATCCCGTAGAGCGTCACCCCGTCGCGCTCGACCATCCGGGTTAGTACGGCGTGCTCGGCCCGACACGGGATACACCATGACGCGAAGATGTTGACGAGGATCGGCTCGGAGGTCCCCCGAAGGTCGTCGCGCGAGAGGCCTGGAACGTCGACCCCGGTAATCGGCGGGAGCGCAAAGGCCGGGGCCGGCTCGTCGATGAGCACGGAAGGGAGCGCCGAAGGATCGCGGTCCGGATTTAGACCCCAAACGAGAAAGCCGCCGATCACAGTCACAAGAACGAGCGGTAGCGCAAAGACGAGCCGGTTCATCGAAGCTACTCCGCCGGCGCGACGGCGGGACGCGCGGCGACCGTCGCACCGCGCCGCGGCGCACCGACGCGCAACCGGCGGTCGCTGAGCGACAACGCCGCCCCTGCAACCATGATGGCTGCAGCAAGCCAGATCAGCCCGACGAGCGGCTGATAGACCACCCGAAGCGTCCACGTGCCTCGCGCGTCCTGCGCAGCGGGCTCGGTTATGGTGGCGAGGAGGTCGCCCATTGGCGTCGAGCGGATTGCCGCCTCAGTGGTTGTGGTGGACGCGAGCGGGTAGGCACGCCGCTCCGGCCACAGCGTCGTGATAGGGTCGCCGTCGCGCATGACCGCGATCTCAGCCATGCGTGAGACATAGTTCGGCCCCGCCACCTCGCGCACACCGTCGAAGCGAAGCTCAAAGCCTGCCACGGTCACGGTCGTCCCTTCCTTCGCGCTCACGATCAACTCGCTCTGCCACGCCGTCGAGCCAACGAAGCCGAAAATTGCAACAGCAAGACCAAGGTGGGCGACCGTCATGCCGTACGCGGCGCGAGGCAATCCCCGGGCGCGGCGCCAGCTCACCTTGAGTGGGGCGCGGAACAACTGCACGCGATCGGCCCATTCCGTAGCAGTCGCTGCAGCGAGCCATACGGCGAACGCGATCGCAATGACGGCCAGCACGGGGCCGCCGGTGTCGAAATACCAGACTGCAAGCGCCGCGACGGCGGTTAGGCCAATGACGAACCGCAACCGACCGAGTAGGCCGGCAAGGTCCGCGCGTTTCCACGACAGAAATGGACCGATCCCCATGACCGCAACAAGCGGCAGCATCAGCGGTACGAACGTGACATTGTAAAAGGGTGGTCCAATGGAGACCTTGTCGCCGGTGATTGCCTCCAGGAACAGCGGATAGAGCGTGCCGACCAACACCGTCCCGGTGGCGACCGAAAGGATGAGGTTGTTGACGATAAGGCCAAACTCACGGCTGATCGGCGCAAACAACCCGCCGGGCTTGAGGTCGGGGGCACGAAAGGCATAGAGCGCCAGCGAGCCACCGATGGCGATGCCCAGAAGCGCCAGGATGAAGACGCCGCGGTCCGGATCGACCGCGAACGCATGAACGGATGTCAGCAGGCCCGAACGCACGATGAAAGTCCCTAGGAGGCTGAGGGAGAAGGTGAGGATCGCGAGAAGGATGGTCCAACTTTTGAAGGCGTCGCGCTTCTCGCTGACGATCGCCGAGTGGAGGAGCGCGGTCCCGACAAGCCAGGGCATGAACGAGACGTTCTCTACCGGATCCCAGAACCACCAGCCGCCCCAACCCAGTTCGTAGTAGGCCCACCAGGATCCGAGCGCGATGCCGGCGGTGAGGAACGCCCATGCGGCGAGCGTCCACGGTCTGACCCAACGCGCCCAGGCGGGGTCCACGCGCCCTTCGATGAGCGCGGCGACTGCGAACGAGAAGACGATCGAGAACCCGACATAGCCGAGGTAAAGAAGCGGCGGGTGTAGCGCGAGCCCGATGTCTTGCAGGAGCGGGTTAAGATCTTGACCGTCGATGGGGGGCGGGAAGACGCGCTCGAATGGATTCGACGTGAAGATCATGAACGACAGAAAGCCGACGCTGATCCATGCCTGAACACTCAAGGTTCTTGCCTTCAACGCTAGCGGAATGTTGGCGCCGAACAGGGCAACGGCAGCGCCGAAAACGGAAAGGATCAGCGCCCACAAAAGCAGTGAGCCCTCGTGGCTCCCCCACGTGCCGGCCACCTTGAAGATGAGCGGCTTCATGACGCTCGAGTTCTCCACGACGTTGAGGACGGTGAAATCACTGACGACGAAAGACCGCATCAGCGCAACGAAGGCGAAGGCCAGCAGAATGAGTTGGACTAAAGAGGTCGCTTCGACGCTGCGCATCCAGCGCACGTTGCCTGTGCGCGCGCCTGCGATCGGAACGAGACCTTGAACGGCCGCCACGACGAGCGCCAGGCTAAGAGCAAACTGACCGACTTCTGGAATCACGATGAACCACCTCAACGACAAGTGCCCGAGGCTGGCGCCCTCCCACGCTGGAAGGTCAAGTGCTCACCGGTCCAAAGCGACATTACCGTTCACGCGATCGTGAGAAGCGGTTGCTTTGACCTTGCCATCTTGGAAGCTCGTAGCGTTCGTTGGATGAAGGTCGGCGCAAGGCGTGTCGATGAAATGAAGGATTACCGAGTGAAAGATACGGTCACTACCACGTCTGTGCCTTCAGTCAAACCGAAACTGACTGCATCGCCAAACATCGCGAAGTACGGTATGTGGATGTGCTGTGCAGTGATGCTTGCGCCTTTGGCGCTCTACTTCGCGCAAGGCGGCACCCTCGCGGGACTATCTTCCGCGTTAGGGCTTTTCGCGCCACTGGCGTTATGTGTCGGTCTGCATCTTATCATGCACCGAGTGCTCGGCCGGTCGTGCCATGGAGCGGCGCGCCAAACGGCTTCAGAGCAAGAACCGGGTGCTACGGGAAGCAAGGGCCGTGTCCTCGCGGAGCGCTGACAACGGCGTCGGAGATCCCGTACGCCGGGATTTTCTGTACATCGCAACAGGTGCGCTCGGCGCTACGTTTGTCGGCATGGCCGCATGGCCCTTCATCGATAGTCTCAATCCCGCGGCTGACGTATCCGCGTTGTCGGAAGTCGAGGTGGATATCGCCGATATCCAAGTCGGTGAGCGCGTCACCGTAATGTGGCAGAGCAAGCCCGTCTTCATCGACCATCGCACCAATGAGCAGATCGAAGCTGCCCGCTCTGAAGATGTCGATTCCCTCCCCGATCCCGAGAGCGACGAGGCTCGTGTCGAGCGGCCGGAATGGCTCATCGTCGTCGGCGTATGCACACACCTTGGCTGCATCCCCCTGGGCCAACGCCAAGGCGACCCGTTGGGCGAGTGGGGTGGCTGGTTCTGTCCGTGCCACGGCTCGCACTACGACACCTCAGGCCGCGTGCGCCGCGGCCCGGCCCCCACCAATTTGCTGGTCCCGCCGTACAGATTTCAGTCGGACACGATGGTCGTCATCGGTTGACACGGCAGCGATCGCTCCGAGCCGGCGCCTCGGATATCGACGTCATCGAACGACGGTCCAAAACCATCATGACGACCGAGTGCCCGACCAGCCTCGAATTGCCACCGCGACTGCTTCAGAGAGTCATCCCGGCGCTGGCCAGATCACGCACTCTTCGACGCCCTGCCAATCAACTGAACCGTTCAGATTTTCGTTTCGCACCGGGCATCCAGCATCCGCCGTTTCATTCCAGCAACTGCCAGGCCAAAGCCGATCATCACGCCTTCTCCGACGAGAAAATGCCCAATATTGAGTTCCACTATAGCTGATATTGCAGCGACAGGGGTGACGGTGTCGAAGCTCAGGCCGTGCCCAGCATGGCACTCGAGCCCGAGCGCATGGGCGGCGCTAGCGGCTTCACCGAGACGTTTCAGCTCGCGCGACTGCTCAAGGCCTACTGTCTCGCAGTAGCGGCCGGTATGAAGCTCGATCACCGGTGCGCCGACGCGATGCGCCATCTCCACTTGCCGCAAGTCCGCATCGATGAACAACGAGACGCGAATGCCGGCATCGGCAAGCCGGGCTATGAAATCGGGTAGCGTGTTGCTGGCCGCGATCACATCGAGCCCACCTTCGGTCGTGATCTCGGCGCGGTTTTCCGGCACAAGGCAGCACGCGTGCGGCGCGATCTCGCGCGCGATTGCCAGCATCTCTTCGGTCACCGCCATCTCGAAGTTGAGCTTGAGTGGCACCTCTTCCTTGAGACGGCGCATATCTTCGTCGCGAATGTGCCTGCGGTCCTCGCGAAGGTGGGCGGTGATTCCGTCGGCGCCTGCCTCCATGGCAACCACTGCGCCGCGCACCGGATCGGGGTTCGTGCCGCCACGTGCGTTGCGGATGGTGGCTATGTGGTCAACGTTCACTCCAAGGCGCAGGGTCACGCGGCGGTCCTCATGCGGCGCCGCCCTGCAAGATCGGCAGCAAGGTGGATGGCCGATATCAGGCTATCGGGTCGGGCGATACCACGGCCTGCGATGTCGAGGGCAGTGCCGTGGTCGGGTGAGGTTCGCACGAACGGCAATCCGAGCGTGACATTAACACCGTCGTCGAAAGCCAAAGTCTTGATCGGGATCAGCGCTTGGTCATGGTACATGCACAGCGCTGCGTCGTACGTCATACGCGCACGGGCGTGGAACATGGTGTCGGCCGAGAGAGGGCCGAAGGCGTCTATCCCTTCCGTGCGCAGCGTGGCGACTGCAGGCGCGATGACGTCACGATCTTCTGTGCCCATAGTCCCGTTCTCGCCGGCGTGAGGGTTGAGGCCAGCAACGGCGAGGCGTGGCGTGGAGATCGCAAACTCGTCAGTGAGCGAGGCGTGAGTGATGCGCGCAGTCTCAATGATCTCCACGCCTGTGAGGGCTGCGGGCACCGATGCGAGCGGCCTATGAATTGTGACCGGGACGACACGAAGGTCTGGAGCGGTCAGCATCATGACGGTGCGTACAACACCAGCAAGAGCGGCAAGGTACTCGGTGTGGCCGGGATGGACAAAACCAGCAACCTGAAGCGTCGCCTTGTGGATCGGATTGGTGACGATGGCGGAGATTTCACCTGTTCTGGCGAGCCTTGCAGCGGTTTGGATCGCCTCCAGCACCGCGCCTGCGGTAGACCGCACAGGCGTTCGCGGCGCGAATTGTACGGGTTGGCCAAGCGGCAGTACCGGGATGGCACGAGGAAATACGTGCGCGGCCTCCCGCGCGGTGCGAACCGCCACCACATCAACGCCAGTCCCAAGGTGGGCGGCGAGCATTGCGACCCGGGCAGGATCGTCGATCAGGAAGAAAGTGGGGCCTGTAGACGCGAGATCTCTTCCATGCGGCGAGTGCGATTTCACCACCAATCCCCGCAGGTTCCCCCATCGTAAGTGCGATCGGCAAAGTCACTATCTCCGCTTCCTCTCATTCATCACTTTGAAATTCAATATTTGCGCAAGCCAATCCGCTTTCCCCGTCAACGTGTATACAAACTCTTGGCGTGTAGCGATTTGTGCAGCTGGTCCCGGTGTTCGCGGCCGCCCGATCCACCCACCAGCCGAGCATTGATTTGCGGTTGTTCGTCCTATTGAGTGCAAGTCCAAGCCCGTCAAACATCAACATACCGTTGTTTGATGTGGGCCGCAGGCATGAACCCTTCCGTCCCACAGCACGCGATCGCGCGTTCCACGACAAGGACAAGGTCGACCATAGCGTTGGAAACGCCGTCGACGGCGCCAAGCGCCGGTTTCACCAATCCCATGTAAGGTTCTTACGGTGAACTCAGGCACCTCGCTCGGCGCCGCGGTTTGGACGGATGGTTCGGTGCGGACAGTCAGAACGCCTTCTCCATGATCGATGTCCCGTAAAGGTGATGCTTCCCACCCTGGGAAGGTCAATAGGCTCGCAAACCCACCAGCATCTCGGATCTCATGACGAGACGGCGGCCACGTCGAACGTTCCGACAAGCTGGACGGTGTCGCCTACAATTGTGAATGCCATACGATCCTTCGTGCCGATGCTACCAACCACAGCCGGGCCAATTGAACGCCGATACGCAGCCGAATCCGAGCATCGCCACGGGCCTCTCGGCAATTGCTCTCGCGGTGCATGGCGGTTGCAATGTTCAACGCGGCTCGAGCCGCTTGAACTGCATCATCCGCGGGGTCAGTAGCCAGCCAGAACGCCATCGCCGAGTAACTCGTCGACGACGTCGCCGGCCGATTCCAACGGCCTCTGCGACAAGCGTAAAATGCGCATTCAAAAACGCCGCCACCGCGGTTGCCGGCAGTTTGTCAGCCATGGCCGCGACGCCTGCGATGTCGGTGAACATTACCGTGACATCCCGCTCGACGGGCGCTATCAGGGCTGTCTTGTCGTCGCGCATGATTCAACGGGTCAGAACCGGCGGCAGGTAGTTCTCAGAGCGCGGCATCCGATCACGTAACAGACCGCATTTGATGTCCATCTCGGGTGGCATGCGCAGCATGTCGGGCGCAGTGCAAGTCCATCAGGCTCTCCCAAGAAGGCTCTACTTTCGCCGGACTTAAGGGTGTCGACGCCGTCATCGTCTGAGTTCCAGGCTTCTCAGTGCACCACATCTAAAAGAAATGGGGCTTCCCCAAGTGGGAAAGTCAACGGTCTGCGTAATAGTTTTCCGTGAAAACCGACGCCAGTGAGTGCCCATACTCCGGGCCTTGAGCTCGCCATATGGGAGGGCTGCATCGTCATGCGCGAGCGCTTGTAAGATAACTGTAATGCCGAACCGGATATCTCGTCTTTCATCTGAGCTGCGACCGCTGGGCAGGTGAGGAGACACGAAACGATGAAGAAACGGAGGTCGATAACAGACGAAGAAGCGCAGGGGGCGCGTATCGACGCCATGCGCGCGTCGGAACGCCGCATGCTTGAGGAGGCACGCGGGCTCGAAGCATGCGATTGCAAGGAGGGCATGTTCCCCAACCCCGGACGCCGGCGCGTGCTCCTCGCAGCCGGAACGGGTTTAGCGGCAGCGGCGGCGGGCTTTCTACCGATCGCTGCTCGCGCTCACGAGGCGTCGACGGATGGTGACTGGACGGATATGCCAGACGATCCGACCAAGGTTCCGGGACGCCCGATTGGCGTAAACGATGGATACGGCGTTCGGTCCCACTTCGAGACTGAACTGCGTGGTCTCTCCGAGACACCGAGCAACCTGACTGCCTGGAGCATGACACCGCTTGACAAAAGTCTCGGTGTCGTTACGCCGTCCGGCCTTCATTTCGAGCGCTACCGCAACGGCATTCCGACCATCGATCCCGCCCGTCACACGCTGACCGTGCACGGCATGGTCGACCAGCCCGCGGCGCTATTCCATGGCCGACCTCAAGCGCTTCCCGTCCGTATCAAAGTTCCATTTCATCGAATGCAACGGCAACACGTCGAGCGAATGGCGCGTGCCGACCATGAAGACTGCGCAGTTCACCCATGGTCTTCTCAGCACGTCGGAGTGGACCGGCGTACCGTTTTCCCTCATCGCGAAAGAGGTGGGGTTTAAGCCCGATGCTGCCTGGGTGCTTGCGGAAGGCTCGGACGCCGCCGTGATGGCGCGCAGCGTGCCCCTCGACAAGATGCTGAGCGACGGTATTCTCGCCTATGGTCAGAACGGCGAAGCGATCCGCCCCGAACAGGGCTATCCGCTCCGGCTTTTACTGCCCGGCTGGGAAGGCAACATTAATATCAAGTGGCTCCGGCGCTTCGAAATCAGCGACAAGCCGTTCATGACGCGCGAAGAGAGCCCCGGCAATGCCGATCCGATGCCGGATGGCACCACTCGCCGGTTCACGTTTGTGATGGAGGCCAAGTCGGTCATCACCTTCCCCTCCGGTGAGATGATGCTGCCGGGCGCCGGCTTCTACGAGGTGACAGGGCTTGCCTGGAGCGGCCGGGGAAAAGTCGCGCAGAGTCGAGGTATCGATCGACGGCGGCCGGACCTGGCAAATCGCCGCTCTCCAAGACCCGGTTCTGCCGATGTGTACCACGCGTTTTCGATTTCCATGGTTTTGGGACGGCTCTCCTGCCGTACTGCAGAGCCGCTGCTTGGACGAAACCGGCTACGTCCAGCCGACGTTGAACCAACTCACCGCAGTCCGTGGGCTTGCCTCCCACTATCACAACAACGCCATACAAAGCTGGGCAGTCGCGTCCGATGGGAGCGTGCGCAATGTTCATGTGTAAGATGCTTGCCGGCGTGGCGGCCGTTGCCGTCGTGGGCGCCAGTCTCTTCCTCATGACTGGGGCGACGGCCCAGGACAAAAGCGACCGGACGCAGTTTGGCTTCGGGACGACGCCGACCGAAGATGAACTCGCGCATTTTTTGTCCGTTCAACCCGATGGCACCGGCCTGCCGCCAGGCGAAGGAACCTACACGGAGGGCCGGCGTCTCTATGCGGCGCGGTGCGCGGCGTGTCATGGTATGGACCTGCAAGGTATGTCGGGTGGCATGGCGCTGCCCCCTGAAATGGCGGTGATGGACACCGACCGCCTGATTGGTGGGCGCGGTTCGCTCACTTCCGCAGACCCGGTCTTCACCGTCGAGAGTCACTGGCCCTATGCCACAACGCTCTGGGATTACCTCAAGCGTACCATGCCGTTGATGGCGCCCGGATCGCTGAGTGACGACGAGGTCTACAGCTTGGTTGCCTACATGCTCGGCGAAGCGGACATCATCCCAAGAGATCAGGTAATAGACACAAGCAGCTTGCCCAAAATCGTTATGCCGAACCGCAATGGGTTCGTCGCAGACCCTCGGCCGGAACCTCATCTCCAAAGATAGCGACCGCAGTGTGGGATGACACGGATCTCGACATCCTGCAGACGTGTCAGGAGTTGTGCGTATCTGGCGGCGGCAGAGGTGACGGTGAAGCGAGATCCGCTGCGAGCGGCGATTATGGTGTTTTGGCCGAACTGCGCCGCGAGAACGAAGTGCTGCGGCAGGAACGCGATGTCCGGAACGAGGCCACGGCTCTGTTCGGGCGCGAGGGAAGCAGATAAAGTTTGCGTTCATCGATGCGGAGCGGGCCAGTTTTCCCATTGAGCGCATGTGCAAAGTGCTCGCAGTGAGAGCCAGCAATTGCTGCGCCTTACGCAAGCGCTTGCTGTCCTGGCACGATCGAAACGACGCGGTTGTCCTCAAGAAAATCCGCTCGACCTTTACCAACTCGCACAACACCGAAGGTCTGCTCCTGGTGAGCGACAGACAACCATCACGACTGGCCAATCGCACCCAATTCGCTCGAACAGGACTTCCCGCCGTGCAACAGAACCAGAAGTGGACGGCCGGGTGGGCGCTCAGCACTATCCGAACCGGCTGCTTCTAGATGGCTGAGGGCCACAGGTGCTCATACGAACGGCCACACTGCTCGTCCAAAGTGTAATTCGCAGGCGGCGAAGCCGTCTGTAACCGTGAGGCTAACACGTGCTCAAAACGCCGGACCGCAGAAGCACTGACGGGAACCTACGTCGATTGGTGATGTTGCGCGTGGAGGCCGAATAACAAACAGGCAAAAGAGTATTGATGAGTCGTACTGATCGTCGGGAACAGGTCTTCGGTGCCGTGATCTTCGATTTAGACGGTGTGGTGACGCGCACCGCGCGATTACATGCGGCGGCTTGGAAGCAGCTGTTCGACAGCTATCTCGCGCAGCGTGACGAAGCGCTCCAGCCCTTTGACGCGAATGAGGACTACCGGCGTTTCGTGGACGGCAAACCGCGGGACGAGGGCGTTCGAAGCTTTCTTAAGGCCCGCGGTATCGCATTGCCGTCGGGCGACCCCACCGACCCGCCCGAGGCAGAGACGATCAGCGGCCTCGGCAACCGCAAGAACGCGCTGTTCTTAGAGCTCCTCGCTGATGGCGACGTCGAGGTGTTCGAGACTACGGTCGACTTCATCGGCGATCTGAAGCGCAGGGGTGTCAAAACGGCCCTTGTTTCGTCTAGCAAGAATGCGGCGGCGGTCTTGGCTTCCGCTGGCCTTAAAGAACTTTTCGACGTCCAGGTGGACGGGGTGGAGGCGGCGAGCCTCAGCCTCAGAGGTAAGCCGTACCCGGACACGTTTCTTGAGGCGGCGAGGCGCCTGGGCGTCGAACCTACGCGGACGGTGATCGTGGAAGACGCGATCGCCGGAGTGGAGGCCGGCCGGGCTGGAGACTTTGGGCTGGTGATCGGCGTTGCGCAGGCCGGAAATGATGCCGGGTTGCGATCCAGCGGGGCGCATCTCGTGGTCGCGGATCTGATGGAACTTGGCGACAGGACGACGTTGTGGGCAAAGCTGCGCCCGGAGCCAAGCGGTCTTCCCAATGCGCTTTCACACCTGGCCGAGATCCGGGTCCGCCTTGGTGGCAAGCGACCAGCTGTCTTCCTCGACTATGACGGAACGCTGACGTCGATCGTGGACCGCCCCGAGCTGGCGGCGCTCTCTGAAGACATTCGCGCGGTTGTCAGGGAGCTCGCCGAGCATTGTCACGTCGCCATCGTCAGCGGACGCGACCGTGTTGATGTCGAACGGTTGGTGGGGCTCGACGGGCTCATTTACGCCGGCAGCCACGGGTTCGACATCGCTGGACCCGGTGGCCTTAGCAAAGAGCACGAACGCGCTGCCGATTTCCTGCCGGCGCTTGACCGGGCGGAAAAGCGGTTACGATGGAAGACCGCCGGCATCGAAGGCGCGTTGGTCGAGCGCAAGAAATTCGCCATCGCTGTGCACTACAGGCTGGTGGCCGACGATCAAGTCGCGCCCCTCGACAGGGCCGTGGAGGCGGTCGCCGCCGAGATCCCCGATCTCCGCCGCACCGCAGCTAAAAAGGTATTCGCACTGCGACCGCGCGTCGACTGGGACAAAGGTCGGGCCGTGCTCTGGCTGCTGACGGCGCTGGGGCTCGACCGGGAGGATGTCCTGCCCTTCTATCTCGGCGATGACGAAACGGACGAGGACGCGTTCACGGCACTGAAAGGCGGCGGTCTCGGCATCCTGGTGGCCGACACGGACCGTCCCACCGCAGCCGAATACCTCTTGGCCGATCCCCAGGAGGTGGGCCGTTTTCTGGGTGATCTCGCCGCCACGATAGCGGAGCGCGCATGGTGACGGATTGGACGCTTTCCTATGACAGCTTCGAGCCGGCCCAAGAGGGGCTGCGCGAAGCACTGTGCACGCTTGGCAATGGTTATTTTGCCACCCGCGGCGCCGCTGAAGAGGCTGAGGCCGACGAGACGCACTATCCCGGCACCTACCTTGCTGGCGGCTACAACCGCCTCGTCACCGAAGATCGCCGAGCGGGCCATCGAGAACGAGGACCTCGTCAACCTGCCAAACTGGCTCCCCCTCACATTCCGGCCGGAGGGCGGCGATTGGCTGAATTTGCTCGCGGTAGAGGTCCTGTCCTACCGCCAGGAGTTGGCGCTTCAGCAGGGCGTGCTGAAGCGTACAATGCGCCTGCGCGACCTGCGGGGACGAGAGACGACACTTGTAACACGGCGCCTCGTGCATATGGGGTTCGCCACATCTGGCGGCCGTCGAGTGGGCGATCACGCCCGAGAACTGGTCAGGACGGATCGAAGTCCTCTCCGCCCTCGAGGGACGGGTGATCAACGCCGGGGTGCCACGCTATCGCCAGCTCAACGGGAACCACCTCGTTTCTCTGGCTTCGCACGTGGTCGGCGAGGACGGCATCCTCCTTCTCGTCGAGATGAGCCGGTCTCGCATCCGTATCGCCGAAGCAGCGCGAACGCGGGTGTTTTCAGGTGACCGGCCGGTCGACGTCGAGCGGCAGCTTCACCAGGAGGACGGCTACGTCGCCCATGCGCTGTCCTTCGCGGCAGCCGAAGGCAGCTCCATCACGATCGAAAAGATCGTAGCGCTGCACACCTCGCGCGACCGCGCGATCTCGAGCCCCACTCTGGCTGCCGAAGCGACGTTGCGCGAAGCGGGGCGCTTCGGGACGCTCCTGGAGGATCACACCCTTGCGTGGTCGCACCTTTGGCGACGCTGCGACATCATTCTGGAAGGCCGGCATCGAACGCAGATGATCCTGCGACTGCACATCATTTCATCTGCTCCAGACGGTTTCGCGCCACAGCGCCGACCTCGATGTCGGCGTACCGGCGCGTGGCCTGCACGGCGAGGCCTACCGCGGGCACATCTTCTGGGACGAGCTGTTCATCTTCCCGTTCCTCAACCTACGCATTCCAGAGATTACCCGCGCGCTGCTGCGCTACCGCCACCGAAGGCTGCCGGCGGCGCGACGCCTGGCGCGCGAAGCAGGCTACCGCGGCGCGATGTATCCGTGGCAGAGCGGCAGCGACGGAACAGAGGAGACGCAGGTTCTTCACCTCAATCCGAAATCCGGCCGCTGGCTCCCCGACAACACGCATCTGCAACGGCACGTCAACGTCGCTATCGCCTACAATGTCTGGCGTCACTATGAGGCGACGGGTGACGCAGAGTTCCTTTCGGTCTACGGCGCCGAGATGCTGTTCGAAATTGCCCGGTTCTGGGCCAGCATCGCTGCCTTCAATTATGAGCGTGACCGCTACGAGATCCGTGGGGTGATGGGGCCAGACGAGTTCCATGACCGCTATCCCTGGGCCGATACGCCTGGAATTGACAACAACGCCTACACCAATGTCATGGCTGTCTGGGTGCTGCGCCGCGCGCTTGATGCGCGTATGCACCTCGATCCGGAACGGCTGGTCGAACTCGACGAGGCGCTCGGGCTCACGGCCGCTGAGGTCGCCGACTGGGCCACGATCAGCAACAAGATGTTCGTCCCGTTCCACGACGGCGTCATTAGTCAGTTCGAGGGCTATGATCGGTTGAAGGAGTTCGATTGGGAGGGTTATCGCGCACAGTACGGCGATATCCATCGGCTCGACCGTATACTCGAGGCCGAGGGCGACACGGTCAACCGCTACAAAGCCTCAAAGCAGGCCGACGCGTTGATGCTGTTCTATCTGTTCTCGGCGGAGGAACTTGGAGATCTGTTCACCCGGCTAGGTCAGCCGTTCGATGGGGCGGTTATCGCGCGGACCGTCGACTACTATCTACAACGAACCTCGAACGGTTCGACGCTGAGCGGCATCGTCCATTCCTGGGTACTGGCACGATCTGATCGAGCCCGATCGTTGTTGCAGCTGGAGGAAGCGTTGGAGAGCGACATCGCCGACGTGCAGGGCGGTACGACGCCGGAGGGCATCCATCTCGGCGCCATGGCTGGGACCGTCGATCTCGTCCAGCGCGGGCAGACCGGGCTCGAGATCCGCAACGACATTCTACGTCTCAATCCCTGCTTGCCGCAGGAGCTGCAGGGCATGCGCTTTCGCTCCGCCATCGTGGCCACTGGCTCGACGTCCACATCGTCTGCGCGCGCGTGACGGTGACGGTCTCGGCCGGTTGGGACGGACCGAACAGCATTGTTATCCGGAACGACGCCTATGCGCTGCACGCAGGTGAGCGCCTGGAAGTCCCCTGCCATCTCGAAGACGACGGCTGGCGGCCGGCCCCTCGAGCCGGCGACAACGAGGACGCCGGGGCTGGATCGGGGTGATGTTTCGGTCCGCGCATCGCTACATCATCAACATTTCAGCATGGATAGGCGGTGTGTCCCTCATACTCTCGGCCGGCAGAAGTGGAGGTCTCGCCTTTACGGTGGACCCACGCCACCAACCCAATGGCGGAGACGACAAGCGCGAACCCTGCCAGGTGTATCCATTGGAATTGTTCGCCGAGCCAAACATAGGAGACGAGGAGGCCGCTTGCGGGCATCGCCCCCATAAACCCCGCCGCGGTGCTCGCCTGCACGGACTTCAGACCGTAGAACCAAAGCATCGTCCCTATGCCATACGGGCCGATCCCCCACCAGGCCAGGGCGATCCACTGTTGAAGGTTTGGGCTGGCAAAGTCGAAACGTGCAGCCTGATAGAGTCCAGGCCCCGCGAATATAGCGACGGCGATCCATGCGGCCAGAGGGATCAACAATGCGGGTCGGACTTCATTTGCCACTCGCTTGGCGAAAAGGGAGTAGGCTGTTGCGCTGGCGACGGCTCCAAGCACGAGCACGCTGCCAAGCACAGACGTCCAGACGCTTTGGCCGCCTAATCCGGTACCGGACGCATTAATGATCACGACGCCGGCCACGGATAGGCCGACCGCTGTAAGCTTCGCGGTACCGAGTTTATCTCCGAGAAACCATGCTGCGCCGAGGGCGACGGCGGCGGGGCTGGTGCTCATCACCACAGCACCGATAACGCCGCTCACCATTGTCATACCGGTGAGGAGGAACACGCTGAACGCGACAAGGCCGATCGCCCCTATTCCGGCGATCAGCAGCCATCCCTGTCGGCTAATACCGCGCAGCTCATGCCGGTAGAGTATAAGAAGCGGTGTGCTAAGAATGGCAGCAAGTAGGAGGCGCAGGAACGGCGCGAGGAAGACGGGAAACCCGTCGGTGACGATCTTGGCGGTTGGTGTGCCGCTTCCAAAGAATAACATACCGAAGAGGAGAGCGGAAAACACCCCAAAATTCTTTCATTCAACAGTATTCCTTTACGGGATTCTCATCTCGATTTGAGACAATCCCAATGATTACAGAGTCATCTAAAGCTGAATGAATTCTAATTCAGGCGATCACAGTGGAGATCCAGCGACGTCGGTCAGTCACTTAATCCGCGTGCTGTGCTTAACGGTCTTTACGTCCCGGCACTGCCGGGAGTTCTAGGCTTAAGTATTGTGTTCACGGCTTGTTTGTCCTATTGATCAAGCGTATTTCGTTCCACTAAGTCTTTATTGGATCTTGGCGGAACGGAGAGCGAAGTGCGTTTCCAACCACCGAGACTGACGACAGGCTCATCGCCGCCGCCGCGAAGATTGGCGAGATCAGGATGCCGAAGAATGGAAACAACACGCCCGCCGCCACTGGCACGCCAGAGGCGTTGTAGACCAGCGCGAAAAACAGGTTCTGCTTAATGTTGCGCATGGTCGCACGCGCAAGTCGCCGAGCCCTCACAATGCCGTTGAGGTCGCCCTTCACCAAGGTGAAGCCGGCGCTTTCTATCGCGACGTCGGCACCAGTTCCCATGGCGATCCCGACGTCGGCCTGGGCAAGTGCGGGCGCGTCGTTCACGCCGTCGCCCGCCATGGCGACTTTGCGGCCTTTTTCCTGCAGCTCTTTGACGATGCGCGCCTTCTCCTCGGGCAGTAGGTCGGCGCGGATCTCGTCGATGCCGAGGCGCGCAGCCACCGCTTTCGCGGTGCGCGTGTTGTCGCCGGTCGCCATCACGATGCGGAAGCCAAGGTCGTGCAGCGTCTTCAGTGCGTCCGAAGTCGTCTCCTTGACGGGATCGGCGACCGACACGAGCCCGGCGATCTCCGATCCGACGACGACGAACATTACCGTTTCGCCCTCGTCGCGCCGGCTATTCGCGGCCTCCGAGAGCCTGCCACCGTCAAGGCCGAAATCCGCGAGTAGCTTGGTGTTTCCGAGCGCCACTTGCCGACCGTCGACAATACCTTTCACCCCTTTGCCGGTGACCGCTTCGAACTCATCGGCCTTTGCCAGGGCGATCCCGCGCTCTTCTGCGCCCGGTGACGATCGCGTCGGCGAGCGGGTGCTCCGAGCCTCGCTCCAAACTCGCCGCCAGGCGAAGCACTTCGCTCTCGTCGTGACCTTTTTCCGGCAGGACGGCGACGAGCTTCGGCTTGCCGACGGTCAGCGTGCCAGTCTTGTCGACGATCAGCGTGTCCACCTTGGCGAAGCGCTCCAGCGCCTCGGCATTTTTGATCAGCACGCCGGCCTGCGCGCCGCGGCCGGTGGCGGTCATGATCGACATCGGCGTGGCAAGGCCGAGCGCGCAGGGGCAGGCGATGATCAGCACCGCTACCGCCGAAACCAGCGCGTATGCGAGCGCTGGCGCTGGCCCCCAGATCGCCCAGACGACGAAGGCGACGACCGCGATGGCAATCACCGCCGGGACAAACATGCCGGCCACCGAGTTGGCGAGCTTTTGGATTGGCGCGCGGCTGCGCTGCGCGTTCGCCACCATCTTGACGATCTGGCTGAGCATAGTGTCGGCACCGACACGTTCGGCTTCGATGATGAGGCTGCCCGTGCCATTGATCGTGGCACCGGTCACCTTTTCGCCTTGCACCTTCTCGACCGGCACGGGTTCGCCGGAGATCATCGATTCGTCGACAGACGAACGGCCCTCCATGACGACGCCGTCGACCGGAACCTTGTCGCCCGGCCGAACGCGGATCCGGTCGCCGACCTTGACCTCCTCAAGTGGGATCTCCTCCTCCCGTCCGTCCTTGCGGATTACGCGAGCGGTCTTCGCGGCGAGGTCCAGGAGTGCACGGATCGCCGAGCCGGTTCGCTCGCGCGCGCGAAGCTCCATCACCTGACCAAGCAGGACCAGAACGACGATCACCGCACCGGCCTCGAAATAGACCCCGACATGGCCTTCTGCGTCGCGGAACCCGGCCGGAAAGATGCTCGGTGCAAGAACGGCCGCGACGCTAAACAGGTAGGCCGCGCCAACGCCCATGCCGATCAGCGTGAACATGTTCAGGCTGCGGTTGACGACGGATTTGACGCCGCGCACGAAGAACGGCCAGCCGGCCCATAAAATGACCGGCGTGCCAAGAACAAGCTCGATCCAGAGTGTTGTACGCTCGCCAAAGACATCGCGGACGACGCCGAGCCCGACGTACGGGCCCATGGTCAGCACCAGGAGGGGCACGGTCAGCACGGCGCCAATCCAGAACCGTCGCGTGAAATCGACAAGCTCTGGGTTCGGCCGTTCGTCGCTGACCGGAACCCCCATCGGCTCCAGCGCCATACCGCAGATCGGACATTCACCCGGCGCATCGCGCACGATCTCCGGATGCATCGGACAGGTGTACTTCGAGCCCGGCACGACGTTTTCGACCAGCGTGCCCGCCGGCTCCAGGTATTTCTCTGGATGAGCGGTGAATTTCTCGCGACAACCGTTTGAGCAGAAGTGAAATGACTTGCCCTGGTAGGTGACACGATGTTTGGTGGTGTGCAGATCCACAGTCATGCCGCACACCGGGTCTTTCGCCTTGACTTTGGCGGGACCATCGGACGTTCCGGCCTTGTGATGGGGATCGCCTTCCTTTTGGCGGGCACTATGCTTAGATGGAGCATCGAGGTTTCTCGACGGACTCACCCGTTCCGGATGTTTGGGATTCGCCATTTAAACTTGCTCCATTCGAATTGGTCGGGCACTTGCGGTATTAATTGGCGGTCGTATTTGGACTTGGGCCGATTGCGCTACCGTTGAGCCCACCCGACGAAGTCTTTGCCTTTTCGCTCAACCCCTGCGCTAGCCGATCCGAACGATCGTGTCGGTGACGAACTCATAGGGTGGCACTTCGAGGTTCAGCGGTGCCGGCGTGCGACGCACGCGCCCTGAAGTGTCGTACTGAGAGCCATGACATGGGCAGTACCAGCCACCCCAATCGCCTAACGGATCGCCTTGGCGTTGGCCGAGGGGGATACAGCCGAGGTGCGTGCATACGCCAACGACGATTAGCCACTCCTCCCGCACCACGCGGGCCGCATCGGACTGGGGATCGATTAGCTCGTTCAGATCAACCGCACGAGCTTTGGCAATTCGCTCGGGTGGTCGGTGGTCGATGAACACCGGCTTTCCACGCCAACTAACGGTCACGCGCTCACCGACTTTGATCGGCGCAAGATCAATCTCCACCGATGATAGCGCGAGAACGTCGGCGCCAGGATTCATGCTGTCGATGAACGGCCACAGTGTCGCGGCGCCTCCGACCGTGGCCGCAGCGCCGGTGGCAACGTACAGGAAGTCACGGCGCGTTATGACGCCGCCCTCCGGCTCATCGCGGTAGCGACTTGGTTCGCCTGTCTCGGCCATTGCCGTTCCCCGTGTCAGCACCGCAACTAAAGACGTGACTCGGAGTAATTCCTTACGGCCGACATTCGCGGCGCTCGCGAGTGATACATTTCTCCAAGCCACCGGGAAAGGCGGAACAAGGAACCACGTTTACAAGGGTGTTTGGGTAAAGGACGCGAATTGGCAGCTGTAACGCCCTGGTCTTGGCAACGTCCGTTACAATTGGTGAAAGCAATTTCGATTGCGAGGACCGATCGCCGTGTCGTCGGACGTCTGCCGCAACGGACTGGGCGGCTGCCGATTTGGAAAACTGTAAATGGCTGTGCCTTGGCATCACTCTGACCCCGGATTGACGTGTCGGGCGACGTGTTCCAGCCAATCCATGGCGACGCCGTCACAGGTGCATTGGCGGTCCTCGCTTTGCCAGACTGAATGGAGGAAAGTGACCGTGCATAGATCGCATAAAGCTCAACTTGCCGCTTTGGGCCTCGTCGTTGCCGTCTCCAGCGCTCCGCTGGCTGTCCGCGCAGCCGATGCCGAGAGTTTGCCGAGCGAAGCCGCTCAACCGCAGCAGGTGGCGCAGTCATGTCTAGCCGACCTGCAGGCGTTCGAGGATGAGCTAGCACGTGTCGGGTTTGGCGTCTTGGCGTCCGGCGGATACGGATATGGGTACGGTACGGGGTATGCCGGCCTCGGGACGATCTATGGCGGCGCCGGAACACCGCGGCAAAAGATGCAGTCGCTTGGCAACGCCGCCTATGTCTTTGCCTTCGATGGCGACGACCAATCCTGCCAAACGGTGCTCGCGTCGATGCGAAAAGTCTATCAGGAGCATCAAAGGCTAGTGGGTCTCGAAAACGACGACCCGAACGCGCGACTTGCATGGCGCCGCGCGCACCTCGCGCAAGCCACTCCAGTTACAGAGATGGATAGCCTGATGCGGGCGGACGTCGTTATAGGCGCGGACATTCGCACGCCTGAAGATGAGGCGCTTGGAAAGATCGAAGACGTCGTATTGGATCCCGCTGGGCAGGCGATCGCTTACGTCTTGGTCTCGCGCGGCGGCTTTCTCGGACTCGGCGGCGAGTTGGTTGCCGTTCGTTGGTCCGATCTTCGCGCCACGTCGGACCATGAGATTTACGTGCTCAATACGTCGCCCGAGACGTTCGCAGCAGCGCCGAAAGTGGAACCTGACAGCTTCGAAGAGACTTCGGGTGAGAACTGGCGCAGCATGTTAGATCAGTATTGGTCGGGCGCTCTCTAAAAAGACAATGAAATGAGCTTCACTGGTTCGATCGAAACGGATCGAACCTCGCCAACGTGAGGGTGTTCTGGTTGGCAGATACGGCGTTGGGTTAGGCGGCCTCCCATTCCACTGTTCGCGCCCGTCTGATCGTAGCGAAGCGGGGGTGGGAAGGTAACCGTCCGGTGAGGCCGGTCAGGTTGTTTTCGCGATGTTCCAGGGCAGGAGGTCGGCGATCCGGTTGATCGGATGGTCGGCGATGCGGGTGAGGACGTCGCGCAGGTAGCGCTCCGGGTCGAGGCCGTTGAGGCGGGCGGTCTCGATGAGCGACAGGATGCCGGCGGCGCGCTCGCCGCCTCGGTCTGAGCCTGCGAACAGCCAGTTCTTGCGGCCGAGCGCGATCGGGCGGATGGCCCGCTCGGCGGCGTTGTTGTCGATCTCGATGCGGCCGTCGCCGAGGTATCGCTCGAGCGCCTGCCACCGCGTCAAGGCGTAGCGGATCGCTTTCGCCGTCTCGTTCTTGGCCGGGAGCCGGGCGAGTTGGCGCTCGAGCCAGAGCTTGAGCGCGGCGACCTTCGGCGCCGCCTCGGCCCGGCGGACCCGCTCGCGCTCGGGCGCCGGAGAGCCGCGAACCCGTTTCTCGATCTCGTAGAGTTCGCCGATCCGCTCCAGTGCGATCTCCGCCAGCGGAGCCTTGCCGCCGGCGGCGAGGTCGAAGAACTTGCGCCTGACGTGCGCCCAGCAGGCCGCCTCGAGGACGCGGGATCCGTCCGGGCCGGCCTTGTAGATGTCCTTGAAGCCCGCATAGCCGTCGGCGTGCAGCACGCCGCGGAACGGCTCGAGGTGGCGCTTCGGGTGGATGCCCTTTCGGTCCGGGCTGTAGCGGTAGCAGGCGGCCGGCGGCGTTTCGGTGTCGCCAGCTGGGCGGCCGTCGCGCACGTAGACCCACAGTCGGCCCTGCCGTGTCTTGCCGTTGCCGGGGGCGAGCACCGGCACCGGCGTGTCGTCGCCATGCAGGCGGTCGCCGAGAAGACGTGCGCGGCAAGTGCCTCGGTGAGAGGCTCCATCAGCGCCGATGCCCGGCCGACCCAGTCGGCCATCGTCGAGCGGGCGAGGTCGACGCCCTCGCGGGCATAGATCTCGGCCTGGCGATAGAGCGGAAGGTGGTCGCAGTACTTCGCCGCGAGGACGTGGGCGACGAGGCCGGGACCCGGCTTGCCGCGCTCGATCGGCAGGCGCGGCGGCGGCGCCTGCATCGTCCGATCGCAGGATCGGCACACCACCCTCGGGCGCATGTACCGGATCACCCGGAAGGACGCCGGAACGTATTCCAGCACCTCCGTCACGTCTTCGCCGCGCTTCAGGACATCGCCGCCGCCGCAGTCCGGGCACGTCGCAGGGGGCGTGTGGACGATCGCCTCGCGCGGCAGGTGGGGCGGCAACGGCTGGCGCGCGGGTCGATCGGCCTTCACGCGCGCAGCGGTCGGCACGGCGCGCTCTTCTTCGGCTGCGGCCTCGTCCGCCTCGCACTCGCCGAGCGCCAGTTCGAGCTGGTCGATGATCCGGGCGAGCTTCTCCGAGGACGTCCCGAACCGGGCTCGCTTCAGGACCGCGAGTTCGGCCTTCAGCTGTTCGATCACGCTGCCCTTGGCCGCGAGTTCGCTCGCCTGGGCGCGGATGATCGCCTTCAGCGCGTCGGGATCGGAGGGCAGCGAATCAGTTCGCATGCCCGTGATTCTACGAAGAATGCGATGGACCGGAAGCGCTTTCCGCCCTCGCCGACAGCCGATCCGTCAGGCGACGCGTTGCGGCGGCGCGCTCCAGGACGGACGACGCCAGTCGATGCCCTCCCACAGCATCGCCAGCTGTGCCGCGGTCAGCCGCGCGGTGCCATCCGCCGGCGACGGCCAGGGGAAGCGTCCGCGCTCCAGGATCTTGTAGTAGAGGCAGAAGCCCTGACCGTCCCAGGTGAGGAGCTTCAGCCGATCGCCCTGCCGGCCGCGGAAGGCGAACACCGCGCCCGAGCACGGATCCTGCCGCAGCACCTCCTGCGCCGCGGCGGCGAGCCCGGCGATCCCCTTGCGCATGTCGGTCGGGCCGCAGGCGAGGTACACCCGGACGCCGGTGCCGGGGCCGATCATGCGCTTTCCAGCGTCTGGATGAGCCGGGCCAGCGTCTCCGGCGCGATCTCCGGATCGACACGCAGCCGCCGCCCATTGCGCAGCGTCACCTCGACCGCCTTCGTGCGGCGGCGTCGCTCCGGTGCGGGCTCCTGCGTTGATTGCTCGGCGATCTCGACCGGCAGGAACGCCGGTCCCGGCACGGACGGCGACGACGCCTTCCGCATCATGCTGCGCCAGGCGTACAGCTGTTGGGGGTGGACGTCGTGCCGCCGCGCCACCTCGGCAAACGCGATGCCCTCGTCCTCAGCTTCCGCCAGCATCAGGAGCTTCTCGTTCTCGGGGAAGTTTCTGCACCGGCACGGAGACGGCGCTAGGCAGGAGGTTTACCACGGCAATCCCGCCGGTTGTTCAGGACCGGACTGGTTGCGCACTCCGCTCGATAGCTAGACTGAACAATACGCGCCTGTCTCCCTCCCAGATGTCGGTCAGAAACGTGCGATGGCGTCATGGCGTTTTTTCCCCTGCATTCCTGTCCACGGCGCTGCCGCCTGGCTCGGCACAAGGCCGCCAGGGCCAAATGCGACCCATAGCGATATAGATGAAAGAACCTGACCAAGCGATCAACAACAGGCCGTTCAAAGCTTCGACACCAGTGATGAATTGAAAGTGACCCGTTGGAAAGATATCGCCGAGGCCTAGCGACGTATAGCTCACGATCGAGAAGTAGAAATAGTCGAGCGGTTCGGCAATGATCCGCCCACCGAAGCCTCCGAGGGCCAGCGCGCCGGTGCCGACGCCATAGGCGCCGGCGTAGAGCCCGATCTCGACGAGGTGGGCCAGCAACGTCACGAGGACGATAACTAGAATACGTAAACCGGCGGTCATTGGGATGCGTGCCATGCCTCCAGACAGCCAGCGAAGCACGGCGTAATGAAAAAGGAATGTCGCGACGACGAGCGACATCGCCATCATTGCAGCAACGATCATCTCGGACTTCCCGGCAGCTCTGAATGGGTTGAGTTTCTTTGCATTGTCTTCCGCGGTGGCACTTTTGGAAGCAAGGGCAACGCGAAACGAGTATCTCGATCGCGCCGTCTCCCTGCGTAGGGGGCCACCCAACGGGCGGACCGTCGAGCGCGACAATGAAATCTGTGACCCGCGAGGATCTTCGATGGCTCCCGAGCGTCACAACACTGTGTAAGGCACGACACCCATCTGCGTCCTTGGGATCAGAGCCGGCCTGCCACTGCACAGGACGCAAAGCATACTGTCTTCGCGAAAATCGAGCGGTGAGTCGACACGCAGACGAAGTCAGATCTCGGCCTGGTCACAAGGAGCTTACCGATGACGGGACAACGCATAGCGTGGTTCGATACGCTGACCGTAGGCGACGTCCCTCGCGTTGGCGGCAAGAACGCCTCGCTTGGCGAGATGGTGGGCACCTTGAAAGACAAGGGCGTGCGGGTCCCGGACGGGTTCGCCACCACCGCCGCAGCCTTCCGTGAATATGTGTCGGCCAACGGCATCGACGTGGAGCTACCCAAGCGCCTTGAAGCGCTGAAGAGCGGCACGGCGTCACTGCACGAGACGGGCGAAGCAATTCGCCGGCTCTTCCTTGACGGCGAATTCCCGGAGACGATCGCCGAAGCGATCCGCGGAGCCTATCGGGAGCTGTCCCGGCGCAGCGAGCAGAGCGAGGTCAGCGTCGCCGTGCGCTCCAGCGCCACTGCGGAGGATCTGCCGCAGGCAAGCTTCGCGGGCCAGCAGGAGACCTTCCTCAACGTGCGCGGCGAGCGCGCTTTGCTCGACGCCTGCCGGCGCTGCTATGCCTCGCTGTTCACCGACCGCGCAATCAGCTACCGCGAAACGCAGGGTTTCGACCATCTTGAGGTCGCGCTGTCGATCGGCGTCCAGAGGATGGTCCGGTCGGATCTGGCGGGATCGGGCGTCATGTTCTCGATCGACACCGAGACCGGTTTTCCCGGCGTCGCGGTGATCAGCGCCGCCTGGGGTCTCGGTGAGACCGTGGTCCAGGGCGCCGTCGACCCGGACAAGTACCTAGTGTTCAAGCCCTTGCTCGGCGGCGACCGCCATACGCCGATCATCGAGAAGACGCTGGGCGCCAAGGAGACCAAGATGATCTACGCGACCGGCGGGAGCAACCGCACCGCGACGGTCGCGACCACCCAGAAGGAGCGGCAGACCTTCGTCCTCGCCGACGCCGGAGATCCTGGAACTCGGCCGCTGGGCCGCGATCATCGAAGACCACTACGGCCGGGCGATGGACATGGAATGGGCCAAGGACGGCGAGACAGGCGAGCTCTACATGGTTCAGGCGCGACCTGAGACAGTACAGTCCTCCCGG
This sequence comes from uncultured Alphaproteobacteria bacterium, assembly GCA_963771975.1. Classification (GTDB taxonomy): domain Bacteria; phylum Pseudomonadota; class Alphaproteobacteria; order Rhizobiales; family Amorphaceae; genus Acuticoccus. The sequence continues at coordinate 472,831 of CAVYVL010000008.1, forward strand.
CTGGTCGGACAGTTCAAGACCTATCAGCTGACGGAAAAAGGCAAACCGATCCTCAGCGGCTCGGCGATCGGCGAGGCGATCGCTGCCGGTCAGGTCTGTGCCATCCGCAGCGCAGCCGACATCGACCGGTTCCGCGACGGATCCATTTTGGTCACGGGAATGACCGACCCGGACTGGGTGCCGATCATGAAAAGGGCCGCTGGGATCATCACCGACCATGGCGGCACGACCAGCCATGCCGCCATCGTCAGCCGCGAACTCGGCGTCCCCGCCATCGTCGGCACGAGTCACGGCACCGAACTGCTCCGTGACGCGCAGGAAATCACCCTGTCCTGTGCCGAGGGCGACCGAGGCGTCGTCTATGACGGCATCTTGCCCTTCGAGGCGAGTGAGGTGGACCTTTCGAACCTCCCGGAAACCCGGACGGCGATAATGGTCAACATCGCCAGCCCCGCGGCCGCCTTCCGTTGGTGGCGTCTGCCGGCAAAGGGCGTCGGGCTGGCGCGGATGGAGTTCATCATCAACAATTCCATCAAGATCCACCCTATGGCCCTCATCCATCCCGACCGAGTGGAGGATCCTACGGCCAGGCGCGAGATCGCCGACCTCACCCGTGGCTACGAGGACCCGAAGACATACTTCGTCGAGAAACTAGCCCTTGGTATCGCCAAGCTTGCGGCACCTTATCATCCACATCCGGTGATCGTGCGGCTCAGTGATTTCAAGACCAACGAATACGCTCATCTCCTGGGCGGCAGCGCCTTCGAGCCCGAGGAAGAGAACCCGATGCTCGGATGGCGCGGTGCCTCGCGTTACTACGACGAGCGTTATCGGGACGGCTTCGCCCTGGAATGCCAAGCGCTGAAGACGGTGCGTGAGACGATCGGGCTGACCAATGTCATCGTCATGGTGCCGTTCTGCCGAACCCTTGAGGAAGCCGACCGCGTGCTGGCGGTCATGAAGGAGAACGGGCTCGAGCGGGCCGAGAACGGGCTTGAGATCTATATGATGTGCGAAGTCCCCTCGAATGTATTCCTCGCCGAGGAGTTTGCTGAGCGCTTCGACGGGTTCTCGATCGGCTCGAACGATCTCACCCAGCTCGTGCTCGGCGTGGACCGCGACTTGGGTGAGCTTGCGCCGCTGTTCGACGAACGCAATGATGCGGTGAAGCGCGCCATACGGGAAGCTATCGCCAAGACGCACGCCGCCGGCATCAAGATCGGCATCTGCGGTCAGGCGCCGAGCAACTATCCGGAGTTCGCCGCATTTCTGGTAGAGGAGGGCATCGACTCCATCTCGCTCAATCCCGACAGCTTCGCCTCCACCGCGCGTCATGTGGCGGAAGTCGAGCGGCAATTGGATGCTGCCCCGAGAGCGGTGGTGAGCAAGCGCGCATCCGCATGATGAAGGTCGTCGTCTTCGAAACCGAGGAGTGGGAACACCAAGCCTGCCTGCGGCTGGAGCCGGCGCATGAGCTAAGCTGCACGCACGAGCCGCTCAACCCGCGCTCGGCCGCAGCTCACGCGGACGCCGAGATCGTCAGCACCTTCGTGAACTCGAAGGTCGGCGCCGACGTGCTGGCCCAGTTCCCTTCGCTTCAGCTGGTCGCGACCCGCTCGACCGGCTATGACCATATCGACCTCGAGTGGTGCAAGGCGCATGGCATTGCCGTCGCAAACGTGCCGGACTACGGCGATTTCGACTGTGGCGGAGCATGCCTTCGCGCTGCTCCTGGGCACGGCACGGAACCTGGTCGAGGCAGTCGAGCGAACCCGTCGCGGCAACTTCTCGCAGACCGGGCTGCGCGGCTTCGAGCTGCGCGGCAAGACGCTCGGCGTGATCGGCACGGGGCGGATCGGGCGCTGCGCGATCGAGATCGCTCGCGGCTTCGGCATGGCAGTCGTTGCCCACGACCTCTACCCAGATGGGGAAACAGCGAGCCGGCTCGGCTTCCGCTATGCCGAGCTCGACGAGGTGCTGGCCGTTGCGGACGCGCTAACGCTTCACGTGCCTGCGACGCCGGGCACCGCGAGCTTGATTTCCGATCGCGAGTTCGGCTTGATGAAGCCGGACGCCATCCTGATCAACACGGCGCGTGGCAATGTCGTCGACGTCCCGGCCCTGGTTCGCGCGCTGACCGACGGCCGGCTCCGCGCCGCCGGGCTTGACGTCCTGCCGCAGGAGCCGGTGATCCGCGAGGAGGCGGAGATCTTTCGCGACACGTGGACCGACGACCACGACCTGAAGGCGCTCGTCGCCAACCACGTGCTGCTGCGCTTTCCGAACGTGATCGTCACGCCGCACAACGCCTACAACACGCAGAGCGCGGTGCGGCGCATCATCGACACCACGCTGGAAAACATCGAGGCCTTCGGCCGTGGCGAGCCGCGCAACCTTGTCGTCCATGGCTGACGACAACGGGGCTGAAGCGCCAGCAGGTATCAAAACCGGGCGTGGGGCGCAGCCCTTCCGCTTCTCTCCAACACGCGAACCGGCACGGGCGGCTTCCACACCGCCGGCGCCGGAGGCCGGCGCCTTCCGGATCGGGCGTGGCGACCCGCTGCCGCTCGGACTGCATGAGTGCCGAGATGGGCTGAACATTGCGGTATTCAGTCGGCGCGCCACGGGCATGACCCTGCTCTTGTACGAGATGGCCGGCGGGACGGAGCCGAGCGCTCGAATTGCGCTCGATGCGCGACGTCACCGGACTGGCGACATCTGGCATGCCCAATTGACTGGAGACCTTCGCGGGACACTCTACGCTGTTCGGCTCGATGGGCCGCATTCTCGAGCTGGCGGGTATGACTTTGACCCGGATCGAACGCTGCTCGATCCCTACGCCGCCTCTGTCACCGGCCTTTCTTCCAACTCGAGTGGTCGCTGCGTTGTCGCCGACCAGGGCTTCGACTGGTCCGACGACGCACCACTTCGCCGTTCCTGGAGCGAAACAATCCTCTACGAGACCCATGTGCGGGGGCTCACGATCGACGCATCTTCTGGCGTTCGTCGACCGGGGGAGTATCTCGGCGTCATCGAGAAGGTCCCCTATTTCAAGGAACTCGGCGTCACCGCGCTGGAGCTGATGCCGGTCCAAGCCTTCGACCCGAAGGCGGTTGAACGGTCCAACCCACAGATCGGCGAGCGGCTGTACGACTACTGGGGCTACAACCCCGTCGCCCTTTTCGCACCGATGCCGGGCTACGCCGGCGATGTCGCTCCGGGTGAGGAGCTCGTTGGTTTTAAGACGATGGTCCGGGAGCTTCACCGGGCAGGCATCGAGGTCGTCCTCGACGTCGTCTTCAACCACACGGCGGAAGGAGGGAGGGAGGGTCCAACCTACAGCTTTCGGGGGCTCGACAACTCGGTCTACTACATGCTGACGCCCGATGGGGAATACGCGGACTATACCGGCTGCGGCAACACGCTGAACTGCAACCATCCGGTGGTGCGCACCATGGTCGTCGACTGCCTGCGGCACTGGTTGACCCACTGCCACGTCGACGGCTTCCGGTTCGACCTCGCCACGGTGGTCGGGCGAGATGGGCAAGGCAATCTTCTGGCGAACCCGCCACTGCTCGAACAGATCGCGGAAGATCCGATCCTGCGCCACGTCAAGCTGATCGCCGAAGCCTGGGACGCTGGCGGCGCCTTCCAGGTGGGCCACTTTCCCGGCCGGCGTTGGGCCGAGTGGAACTGCCACTTCCGCGACGATGTCCGCCGATTCTGGCGCGGCGATCCCGGCATGACCGGGGCGTTCGCGACCCGCCTTCCCGGCAGCAGCGATCTCTACCAACCCGGCGGCGAAAGCCCGCTCAACAGCGTCAACTTCATCACCAGCCACGACGGCTTCACGCTCGACGACCTCGTTAGCTACGCCCACAAGCACAATGAGGCGAACGGCGAGGACAACAGCGACGGCCTCGACGAGAAACTACAGCGACAACAACGGCGCCGAAGGTCCAACCAAGGATTTGCACATCAAGGCGATGCGACTGCGGCAGATCAAGAACCTGCTTGCCACGCTCCTGCTCTCGCGCGGCGTGCCGATGCTACTCGGCGGTGACGAGTTCCGTCGTACCCAGGCGGGCAACAACAATGCCTATTGCCAGGACAATGTGGCCTCCTGGTACGATTGGTCGCTGCTCGAGCGAAACGCCGAGCTCGTGCGCTTCGTCCGACGGCTGATCGCCCTGCGCAAGGCGCATCAAATCCTGCGGGCCGAAACCTTCTACACTGATCGGAAGGTTAGCTGGTTCGGGCCGGCAGGAGATGCGCCCGACTGGCAGGGGCCGGACAATCGACTCGGCTGCATTGTCCGTGGCAGCGGCACTGACCTTTGCCTTCTCTTCAATGCCGCGCCTGCGCGCTGCCAATTCATCGTGCCAGCGCAAACGGGAAACGCGTGGCAGGTGGTGTTGGACACTTCGAAGGATGGCGTCACCGCGGACATCTCTTTTGGCATCGGGCAAAGAATCAACGCAGCTGGCGAGATCTGGCTCGAGGCGCGTACGACGATCGTCGCGGTCTGCCGGTCCACGGAAGCGTAGCCCCCTAACCTGAGGCAGGATTTCAGGCCTTCAGATCTGCTCAGAGGAAGCCTGAAAGTACGCAGAGTCCCCGTCAAGGTTGCCGTCGTGACACGAGCCTCGCTTCAGCTGGCCTAGGCCTCCGCGCGGAGGCTGGCGCGAAAGGAAGTGAAAGAGATCATAACCGATATCAGAGACTCGAAAGCTGACCGGGTAACGCGAGCAGTCGCCGAGGATACGAGAGCGCTCGGAAGTGAGTATCTATCTTTGGACGGAGCGCAAATAGCCAATCCGCCTGCGCGGGAGAAAGAGATCGATCGGCGACATTCGCTATGTCGTTCGGCTTGAGATCGGTGTCACTCGCCCCATGCATAAGGCAGGAATGCGATTGACGTTCAACTCGTCGTCTTCTGTGACCGAGACCTCGTCCTTGGTTATGACGTTGGCGGTGGAGCGGCCGTGCGTCTTCAACATATCTTGCCGCGTTCTCGTCGGACCCCGAAAAAAGCTGCAACCACCAGTGTCTGTGCCGATGGCCGCAATCGTCCGCACCGCGCAGGACGTCGCTTTGGCTTACCATCGCGATCACCCTGCCACCGCTACGAGAGCCACCACGGCGCTGATGCGCTTTCGAGGAGACGCCTCGCGACCTCGTAACACTGCGGTCGCCGACGTCGCCGACCGGGCGGGCGTCGTCATGGTATCCTTTGCGCTCTTCAGCGTACTCCCAGTGCATCAACGACCGCGCCGATTCCCAGCGCGGCGTTCGTCTTTGCAATGGATTCGTGGGGGTCGCGCACCTCTCCCACCAACGCTCGTATCGCGTCCACCGTCTCCGGGATGACGATTGCCTGGTTGTCGACCACGTAGCCGTAGAAGAGCTCGTCGCCTTCAACCTTCAGCATGTCGGCCCACAGCGCCACCTCGTAGAGGTTGTCGTGCGGCCGGCCGAGATCGGCCATCAACTCCTTAACTGCGTTAATCGCTGTCAGGCCGTCCGCCATGCGGATCAGCGCGATGCGCGGCGACGAGTGGAAGGCGTCCAACACTTCTTCTTTATCGGTCGGTTGCGTCAGATGCACCGCCCAATAGTGCAGATGCGCCAGCGTCTCGGGAACCTTCACAGCCATCGTGACGACATCGAGGTCGGGATCGACGCTCTGGGCGTCGGGCCCCTGATGGCTCGGGATCTCCGGTTCGGGCACCAGCGTGTTCATAATGCCGCCCAGATGGCTTTCCCACGGGTCGGTGGCGCGTCGCAGCAGTGTCCCGCGTGCACGGTACAGCAGCCCGCGTTGCTTCAATGCCGTAAGGGTTCGCACGATCGACGTAGTGTTGCAGGAAACAACACGTGTGCTGTCCCGACCAAGTGCACTCTCATAGCTGGTCTCGGCGACAAAAGAGTGCCCGGTGACTTCGTGCTTCTCACCGCCTTGGACGATGAACTTGATGCCCTTCTGTCGGTAGATCTCAACGTTCTTTGCCGCCACGTGCTTCGGGGTGCAGTCGACAACAAGGTCCGAGCCCTCAAGCAGATCATCGAGGGTACCCGTGACATTGAGCCCTGCATCGCGCATCGTCTGGGCATTCTCGTCCGCTGCCCCATAGAGCCGGTAACCCCTCTGGGTCACCATTCGCGCACGCCAGTCGGCACTGATGTCCGCCACACCGGCAAGCTCCATGTCGTCCTGCTGCGCGACCGCATCGGCGACGCGCTTGCCGATCACGCCGTAGCCGTTAACGGCGATACGAGTCTTGCTGCCTGCGTTCATGTCTTTCTCCTCAGATGAGTTCGGAAGCCTTCGTCGGCGCCGAGCGTTTTGGGCAGCCCACGAGCATCGCAACAGTTGTCCCTGGCGCCACCGCCCGCGTCGGACGGAACGACAGCCAGTGCGAGTCGACGAACAGCACCGGTATAAAAAAAGATCAGCACGCCGTGTAAAAGGGCAAGGCAGTGCTTTGGGACAAGGAGATCACCTTGCTGACCAGTCAATCGGGAGGATCCTTTTGGTGCTCAACCTTGAAATGCCGCTGGTCGCCTTCCTGTCTTGCTCCCCCGCCACTCGCAGCCTTTCGTGCGCTGGTGATCCGATCCGGGACAAGGCAAGGTGGCTGACCTTGGTCTTATCCACAAGCCGATGGAACTCGCTTCAGCGCGTCGTCTCGATGTAGGCTGTCGGGAACCGCAGTTGCTGGATCCAGATCACCGTAGGCTCAGTGGCAACGACGTACTCACAACTGATTTGCCGCTCGTGTTTTATTGTCCGGTTTCTTGATGCTGCCTGTCACGCCGCGATGCGCGCCGGGCGAGAGTGGACAGCTTCGGGATGAATCCCGGAACGCTGGCAATGTAGCGGCGATAGGCATCGCCAAACTCAGCAAGTGCCGCGCGTTCCTCACCTTTTGCCAGCCTTACGTACATGACGACGAGGATCGGGAACATCGTGAGCGTCAGCAGCGTCGGCCATTGCAGCAGGAAGCCGAACATGACGAGGATGAAGCCGACATATTGCGGGTGGCGGACATATTCATAGGCGCCGGCCGTCGCGAGTGTGCGTTTGCGTTGCGCCTCATAGAGCACCCTCCAGCCGGCCGAGATCAAAACGAAGCCGCCGCCTATGAAGGCGAAGCTCAGGAGGTGGAATGGCCCGAAATGCGGGTTCGCCTCCCACCCGAACAGCATCTCCAGTAGGTGCCCAGCATCGTGCGATAGCCAGTCAACGCCAGGATAATTGCTCTGCAGCCAGCCCGACAGCAGATAAATGGTCAGCGGGAAGCCATACATCTCGGTGAACAGCGCGATGAGGAACGCGCTGAACCCGCCAAACGAGCGCCAGTCTCGCGTGGTGCGCGGCTTGAAGAAGCTAAAGGCGAAGAGGATGAAGATCGCCGAGTTGAGAACGACCAGGAACCACAAGCCATAGGCGGGAGCGCTTTCGGTCATCGCGTTTCTCTCTGTTGCATCGTTCAGTGGCGATGATCGTCCGCCGCCCGATTGCCGGGCGGCGGCTCAATCTCATTGCGACCTTTCGCGTGTCCGCCGTGCCCCCCGTGCATGAAGAAGTGCATGCCGATGCAAAGACCGAGGAGGAGGACCAGCGGCCCGACGCCCAGGAGGTGCGCCCAATGCTCTGAGACGAGATAAAAGCCGCCCACGATGAGGAAGACCAGCAAAACCACGTTTCCGCGTGAGGCGACGAACCCTCGCTCGTTCTTTCCATGATCCATTCTACCGTCTCTCCCTTCCGCCTCGGCTCGCAGCGTCCATGCGCGATCCGAACACTGCTACGTTGTTGTCATGGCGGCTCATCCGACCGCTTCGGCCGGGCGTGCGCCGGTTCCCTCATCAGGTCGGCGTCGACCCACCCCCTCAAGGCGTGTTCGCTTTAGAAGCAGTGCGTTGACCGCCACCAGCGCCGAGCTGCCCGACATAGCCAGCGCAGCGACCTCAGGGCTGACGACGACGGGATAGAAGACCCCGGCCGCCATCGGAAAGGCGATCACGTTGTAGGCGACCGCCCAGAACAGGTTCTGATGCATCTTGCGGAGCGTCGCGCGCGACAGCTCGATCGCTCCGACGATGTCGTAGGGGTCGCTCTTCATCAGCACCACGTCGGCGCTTTCCATCGCCACGTCTGTGCCGGCGCCGATGGCGAAGCCGACATCGGCCTGGGTCAGGGCCGGTGCGTCGTTGACGCCGTCGCCGACCATGCCGACCCGCTTGCCCTGTTCCTGAAGCTCCTTGACCTTGTCCGCCTTCTGTCCCGGCAAAACGTCCGCGAGCACCATATCAATGCCGAGTTCCGCCGCGATGCGCTTGGCAGTGCCCTCGTTGTCGCCGGTCAGCATTGCGACCTCGACCCCTCGCTCGCGCAGCTTGGCGACGGCTGCCTTGGCGCTTGGACGTGGTGCATCGGCGATGGCAACGAGGCCGAGGATCTCCCCGCCGCGGGCGACGTGCACGACGGTGCGGCCGGCGCCCTTGAGGCGGTCGGCTTCTCCTGCAAGCGGCCCCAGTTCGATCGTCTCCTCGTCCATCAGCCGGCGGTTGCCAAGCAATGCCGTCTGCCCCTCGACTTCGGCACGAGCGCCCTTGCCTTCCAGGTTGAGGAAGCCGCTCGACGGCGGGACGTCGAGGCCCTCCGCGCGTTCGACAATCGCCAGGGCAAGCGGATGATCGGAGCCGCGCTCGACTGCGGCGGCCATTCGAAGGGCCTCGTCCTGCGTCCGGTCCGCGGCCGCCACGACCTCGACAACGCGCGGTTGACCCATGGTTAGTGTGCCGGTCTTGTCGAAGACGATCACATCGAGCTTGGTGGCGTCCTCGAGTGCCCCGGCGTTCTTGAAGAGGATGCCATGCGTCGCGCCGAGACCGGTGCCGACCATCACCGCCATCGGCGTTGCCAGCCCGAGCGCGTCCGGACAGGCGATGACGAAGACGGTGATCGTCAGCGTTAGCGCGAACAGCAGCGGCTCGCCGATCCACCAGAACCAAATTGCGAAAGTCGCGAGCCCGATGACGATGGCGATCAGCACCAACCATTGCGAGGCACGGTCGGCGAGAAGTTGCGCCGGAGCCTTTGAGTTCTGCGCCTCCTGGACGAGCTTGACGATCTGCGCCAGCGCTGTGTCGGCCCCGACCTTGGTCGCCCGGTACTGGAAACTGCCGCTCTTGTTGATGGTGGCGCCGATCACCTGATCGCCCGGCCCTTTGTTCACCGGCATAGACTCGCCAGTCAGCATGAACTCGTCGACGAGGGAATCCCCTTCGACCACCACGCCGTCGACCGGGATCTTGTTGCCGGGACGGATGACGACGGTTTCGCCGGCCTGCACCTCCGCAGTTGGGATTTCGACCTCGCGTCCGCCCCGCAGAACCGTCGCCATCGGTGGCGCGAGGTCGAGCAGAGCGCGGATCGCCGTTGAGGCGCCGGCGCGCGCCCTCATCTCCAGCCAGTGGCCGAGAAGGATGAAGACCAGCAGCACCGCCACTGCCTCGAAAAACTGCACGCCAGGGAAAAAGAAGGTAGAGCCAACGCTAAAAATATAGCCTGTCCCGACGGAAAGCACGACGAGCACCGCCATGTTGAGCACACCGTTGCGCAGCGCCCGCCAAGCGGCCGTAAAGAAGGGCCAACTCGGGTAAATGATCGCTATGCTTCCCAGGAAGAACAACCACAGATCAAGATCCAACCCAACGGGTGGCGACGGCGGCGTGAACATGCCGCCCATCGGCGAATAGATGAAGATGGGAATGGTGAAGGCGAGCGCGATCCAGAACCGGTTGCGCATGTCGCGCACCATGGCGGCCATGTCCATACCGGCGCCGTGGCCCATCTCGTGCGCCATCTCGTCGTGTGCAGCCGGTGGTCCACCGTGGTCTTGGCGGTGCTGATGCGCAGGCGCCGCCTCGCTCGGCGCTGGCATAAACTGTTTGCAGACGTGCTGCGGTGTCACGCTCCCGCGGCAACGGAAGCCGCAAGAACTTACCTTACGACGCAGTTTCTCTACGCTGGTAGCCGCTTCGTCGAAGTCGACGGTGACGCTGCCGGAGGCGGGATTAGAGGTCGCCTTGCGAACGCCCCTCTCCTTACTCAACTGCTTCTCGACGCCAAGATGATCGAGCTCCTCGAAAAGGCCACCGACCTCCAGTGTCACTGTGCTCAACATCAACCTCCCAGCCCGCGCGGACCACAACGCGTTGTCGCCCCACAGGCGCCGCTCGTCGCGGCGCCAGTCTTCTACCTGAATTCAGAGCTCAACCGCTGCAGCAGCAGCCCCCGGACTTGCCTTGCGTCGCCTCTGGCGTCGCCGCGGCCCGCCGTTCCTTGGTGAACTGCTGAGGCACGACCGATGGCTTGACCGGATCGGTTGTCGTGCGTGCTCCATCACCGCAGCAGGAACCCTTGGTCCGACTGGTCGAACCGCTGCTCGAAGTCTTAATATCCTTGTGCATCGCCGTTCTCCTTTTCGTATATATGCGGAACGCGATCGCAGCCGTACCGCTTGGTAGGCCCGCCTCGATGAACTGCTATCCATCCCTATAGACGCAACAACCCACCTAGGATTACAGCCGCGTGTCGCTCGCCAGCTCTTTGCGGTGACGACGTCCGCGTTCGATCTCTTGGCAGCGGGAGTGAAAGACGCGGCGGCTTGGCGAGGTTCGTCACATATCGTCGGATCGTTTCTTCAAAGTCTTGGGGCAGCGATAAAGCTTCGCCGTGACATTGTCCGGTGTGACCGTGATGCTCGCCGCCGCCCTCCCTCGCAGCTCTCCCAGCAGATCTAACAGCCAGATCACCCTGTATATCGCGGCTTGAACTTGGGCAGCGGCGTGTAGAGACAGTCGCACGCCGCCTCGTCGGCCTCGATTCCATAGGTCTCGATCACGAACCGCACGTGGCTCTTGCAAATCTTCTGACCGATTGGTCGCCTGCAGCATGAAAGCCTGCAAGTCGTCTTCGACGGCTTCGGAGATGCCCGATCGCAATTGCGGAAAACTCAGGATCTGCCGGAGGCTCTCCACGAACGGACAACGGACTGCCACGTCTGCTGCCTTGGTGAGCATGTCGTGAAGCGGGGCCCGGAGCCAACGGTCGTCTGAATAGACATCAGTCATCGTCCACCTCACATCCTTCAGACGTTTGGCCGATCGAAGGCTTACACCGGTGGTGCCGAATGCAAGGGCGAGCTTCGATACTTCGTATTCTGCGGTCGCAACAATTCGGCATTAGGGATGTAAGGCGCAGCCTCGTGGGACGTCGTTATTGGACAATACGCCAACTGTCGAATCATTCGGCGCTCTGAAGCGTCAGCCGATGCAGCGTTGGATTCGGGCCGCCGTCGCAGGCCGCGGTCCGACGATCTCGAGAAATGCCGAAAGGGTTTGCTTATGCGTGCCTTGTTCGTCACCTCCGAATGTTACCCTCTGATCAAGACAAGCGGGCTCGCTGACGTTTCAGCGGCCTTACCGGCCGCGCTCGCCGAATGTGGGATCGACATTCGGGTGATGATGCCTGGCTACCCGGACGCGTTGGACCGAGCCGAGCACGTCGGAAATGCGATAACGCTCGGCGATCTGCCGGGCGAGAATCGCGCACGTCTCCTGCCTGCGCGATCGCCGGATTCCGACATACCCTTTTGGCTGGTCGACTGTCCCCGGCTCTATCGCAGGAACGGAGGCCTATATCAGGATCCGGATGGCCGCGACTGGCCGGACAATGATCTCCGTTTCGCCGCGCTTTGCCATGCGGTTGTCCGCGTCGCACGTGGTGCAGCAGGACGCAGCTGGCGTCCGGACCTGATCCACGCCAATGACTGGCAGACCGGATTGGTGCCACTCCTCCTGCGTGACGCTACAAGTTCCCGCCCTCCCGTCATCTTCACGATCAACAACCTCGCCTTCCAGGGACTGTTCGCCACCGTTGGACTGTCCCGTCTAGGCCTCCTCGCCGACGCCTTCTCGCCTGAGGGCTTCGAATTTTATGGTCGGATCTCCTTCTTGAAGGCTGGACTTGTCTATGCCGATCGTCTCACGACAGTCAGTCGGACTTATGCGCAAGAAATTCAGACGCCCGAGTTCGGCTGCGGGCTTGACGGACTGCTCGGTCAGCGATCAGAGCACCTGATCGCAATCCGCAACGGCGCCGACTACGGTCTCTGGGATCCCGCACAGGATCCGAGCCTGCCGCATTGGTATAGTCTGGCCGCGATCGGTGGCAAGCGAGGCTGCAAGGAGGTTTTGCAGCGCGAGCTTGGTCTGGACGTGGAGCCGGAAACGCCCGTTCTCGGCTTCCTCAGCCGCCTCACCGAGCAGAAGATGGCCGACACGATCGCAGACGCTGTGCCTCGGCTCGTCGTTTCCGGCGCACAACTGGCGCTGCATGGACAGGGGAACCGTGCCCTGGAGGATCGGTTCCGCACATTGGCCGCGCAATATCCAGGCCGCGTTTGTGTGCAGATCGGCTACGATGAGAGGCTCGCGCGCCGCCTGCTGGCGGGCGCTGACATTCTGCTCCACCCCTCGCGCTTCGAGCCCTTCGGGCTGGTTCCGATCTACGCCTTGCGCTACGGCACCCTGCCCCTCGTTCGGAAGGTAGGCGGGCTGGCTGACAGCGTCTCAGACGGTACTGCTGCGGGTCTGGACAATCAAGCGACGGGGTTCGCTTTTTCGGGCAATACCCTCGAAGATCTGATGACCTGCGTGAGACGCGCTTTAGAGCTTTACAGGCAACCGGTGGCGTGGCGCCGTATGCAACGCTACGCCATGCGTCAAGATTTTAGCTGGCAACAACCGGCTCGACAGTATCTCAAACTCTATCGCACGCTTACCGGATCTCGCGCCGAGCTGGACGGCCGCAACGGTCCCTGGTCGGACGAAACTCGAATACGATCGCCCGAACCCAAGCGAGCAAGCATTGGGAAGGGCTGAAGACTTCACCCACCCAGACACAGAGGCACATCATGAATGACGATCTCGATGCGAAAATTCGGCAGCGTGCATACGCTATCTGGGAACGCGAGGACCGACCCGAAGACAAGCACCTTGAGCACTGGCACTGCGCTCAGAAGGAGATCGAGGACGAGCAGTCGTCTGCGGTGGACCAACCGGAGCAGGCGACGTCCGTAACGGCAGCGTCCGCCGAAGGCGCTGACGAGATCGCGCCCGATCGGGGCAACCGCGCCGAGACGCGGCCCAGCTGAATTCGGCGCAACCTCGGTCGCCCTGCAAAACCTTGCTGTTAGTGAGTATAGACACTCGATGAACTAAGGTCGGTAGAGGGGCGACCGGGGCCATCTGGAATTTTCAGCTGTGGCCTATCCGATGATGTTCGTTGCCGACCTCGTTCCGTAGCGCGATACCAGGCCGACTCCGACGATAACAAGCCCGATACCGGCGAGCTGCGACCACGCTAGAGTTTCGTCAAAGAAAAGAGCGCCGATGGTCAAGCCAAAGATTGGGATAAGAAAGCTGAACGCGTTTGCGCGGTTGAGTGGTGTTTTCTCGAGCACGGAGAACCACAGAGTGTAAACGAGCGCGGTGCCGAACAGGCTGAGCGAAAGGAGGACACTGATGAACGTGAACGACCAGCGAACGGTCGCCGGCTCCTCCGTCATGAAGGCGGCGAGAACGAGCGGGACACTGCCGATCAGCATTTGCAGTCCCATCGCCATGAAAGGATCGACCTTGCCCGCAATACGTTTGATGACCACGTTGCTGACCGTGATGCCCAGTGCGGCAAGGATGATATAGGCAACCCCGAAGATGTAGTTCTCCCGCCCTGGAGCGAGAAACTCGGGTGCAGCGATGCTGAGGATGCCAACGAAGCCCAGCACCATCCCCGCGGTTCCCCAAATCGTAAGCCTTTCGCTCAGAATCATAGCTCCCAGCATCGCCGCCAGCAGCGGCTGGGTGTTGGCGATCACAGTGGCGATGCCGGGCGAGACGAACTCCGCGGCATGAAACATGCCGAGAAAGCCCAATGTCGTGGCTCCCAACCCGACGACGGCCAACATTCCCCAGTGCGTGAGATCCTTGGGCAGGGGCCGGCGCAATGCGAGCGCCAGCACGGTTAACGTAAGCCCCGCCAGGATCGCCCGCATCGCTGCGAACGTCAGGTGAGGAGCGAGATCCAGACCGGCGGTTATCAGTGGGAAGCAGGCAGCCCAAAGCAGCATGACCAGCATGACTTGCGCAACTGTGGTGGCGGTCACCTTTGAACGACCTCGTCTTGCCGCCTTTCGCCGAAAATGCGCCCCCAGCTGTCCTTCGTGACGATCGTGAGATCAGCCATCGCCTCCACGAAACGCAGGCTCATTCCGGTCGACCCTGTTCGCCTTGTACGTCACCGGTACCGCAATCGCAGCGTCCGAAATCGCTGCCGCGGCACGTCCGACAGCGAGCCTCGATTTTCTCTTTCAGGGCTTGACGGGCCCTGTGCAGGCGGACACCGACATTGTTGGCAGTCAGTCCGAGGTCGGCCGCGATCCGTTTGCGCGGCTCCTCCTCGAGATCGGCGCGTCGAACAATTTCGGCATACTCTGGCCGAAGCGTCGGCACGAGCTCGCCGATGCAATGACATGGACGGTCGCCCTCGTCTGCGGCCAATTCGAAGACCGTTTCCGGTGCCTCGTGCTCATATGCAAGCGTTGCCCGCTGCCGCGCGGCTCGGCGTCGGTAGTGGTCTGTCAGCGTGTTGCGCAAGACCCGGCTGAGCCAAGCGTCGATCTTGTCATCCTCAGGCGACTGCGCCGACCGGATGACTTTGACACAAAAGTCCTGGAAAGCGTCTTCGGCGTCCTCCGGTCGGCTGAGGCGCTTTCGGAAAAAGCGCAGGAACTCGGATCGACAGTCCGTTAACCGCCGGATGGCAGCGCTGTCTCGGGGTATGGACGTGGGTGAATCAGAATCAGGCCGTGAAATGGCTGACATTGCGATGACTCCATGCGCAGAGAGAACTCGAAGCGTGTCGCGACGCGCGGCGAGCATCGAGGCGCCATCGCACGTCGGTCAGGCGTGCGCAGGGAGACGTGGGGGTCGAAATTGACGGTAAGCGATTTTGGATCGGTGGTAACGCGGTGGCCCGGCAATCCAACCGCCGGGTTCCGGTGCGCGGAAAATAAATGTGCGCTGTACGGAGAGAAAGACGCAGGGCGCCGTTGAGGGGCAGTGCGGGACCGCAGACGACCCACTGAACGTTACGTTGTGAGAGTGTTGATGGTTGAGTTTTACAGCATCCACCTCAGCCGTTCCCGTCTGCGCGAACGAAGGTCCGGCCTGCACCGCGTGAAAAGCCAGACCGGCTACGATCAGCAGGCAAACGATGGCCTTCGCCCAAGCCCTCCGCGCCGGTACTGCCATTCCAGATCGCTGTTTTCTGCAGAAAAGGTGCATTGGAGACCCGCGGAAGACACAGTCGTTCTTTATCGACCCTGTACGACGGAAGTGTGTTCCCCATTGAGCAGAATCAACACGTCCGCGCTGGATGGGGTACATGAGGCCGGCGAAAGCGCTTTCTGCTATCACCCCACTCATTTGCATGGGCCGTCACGGTTCCAATGTCGCCGCCCGCGTGTGGTTGCGCATTTCGTCATAGAGCCGTTCAACGTCCTCTCGGCGACACAGACCGGTGCCTGCGGTCAGCACGGCGGCCGCACCGGCGGCCATGCCATAGGTGAACGCGTCTTCTGGCTGGCGCCCCTGAGCCAAGCCGAGGGTCATGGCAGCGAGGAAGCTGTCGCCGGCGCCGACGGCACTTCTCGCGATCACGTCGGGCGCGGCCAAGCGCAGCGCGCCGTCGTTCGTCGCGAGGAGCGCACCGTCTTGGCCAAGGGTAAGCGCGACCAGCTCGGCTGCGCCCGAGCGGACCAGCTCTCGCGCCGCTTGCTCCTGCGAGGCGGGGTCTGGAAGCTTTCGCCCAAGCAGAGCCTCGAGTTCACCGAGACTAGGTTTCACCAGATGGACGCCACTTGCGAGCCCAGCGCGAAACGCACTCCCCGATGTGTCAAGCACGAGCCTGGCGCCCTTGCGTCGGGCAATGTCTGCAATGGTGGCGTAAAGATCCTCGGGAACGCCGCGCGGAAGACTGCCGCTCGCGATCAGGTAGTCGCAGTCAAGATCCGCCAGCGTCGCCAAGAACGCCCGCCATTCCGAGTCTCGAACCAAGGGACCAGTCGGTACGAAGCGGTACTCTTGGCCACTCGCGCGCTCATAAACGGCGTGGCTGATGCGGGTGTGGTCCTCGATCCGGACGCGGCGTCGCGCGATGGTCGCGGCGTCAAGGAGGCCATCGAGCACGCTACCGGTTGCGCCACCTGCGAGATAAACGGCAAGTGTCGCGCCGCCAAGTTCCTGCAGGACCCGCGCCACATTGATGCCGCCTCCGCCCGGATCGTATCGTTCGTCAGAGGTCCGGATCTTATGGATTGGACGCACGAACTCCGCCTGGGCTGCGCCGTCGATCGACGGGTTCAGGGTCAAAGTCACGATGGTTTTCATCGTACTTCTCTTGAAGACCGGTGACCGACGAGGCGCAGCGCGGTCAACGCGCGACAGCGGCAGAACGTCCGCTGTCTATTGCAAGACATCATCAAGGCGCTCCTCGCCGCCGATCATTACTCCGAACAATGCCCGGACGTTTCGCGCTCCAAGGCTATTCGTTTCGACACCTTCAGCAGTCCGCGAGAGCGCACCGCCGGTTGTTCATCCTCGAGTTTAACAAGAACGGCCAACTAAGAACCAACACGCGCAGTTTCAAACAGTGAACGCGTTTTTCACTGATCACCCGTTTTCGTAGGATCGGATCGCATTTTCACAAGCGCGTGCAGAGACGTGGCGATCTGACGTTCCTCTTGCTCACCCAACTTTTGCTTTAATCCTATTTGTTCATCCGATCTCGCATACCCTCGATTGTACGTCGCATTTCCTCCACGGTAACGAGCTCGTCGCCGTCCGCATCCAGATAGCCGAACATCCGCTCGTGCATGGCTTGGAACTCCTCAAGCGATACGGCACCGTCATTGTCGGAATCCATCGCTGCCATCAAGGCGAGTTGGATCATGCCCGGCGTCATCATATTCATGTTCGCGCCGTCCATCATACCGGACCGCATTTCATCACTCGCCGGTGCCCCTTCCGTCTCCATCGACGAGTGGCCATGGTCTAGGCCATCGTCTGAAGTGGTCTGGGCCGCAAATGGAGCGTCTGAAACAAATTTAAGCTTTTCCATTGGTGATTGAGCGAGCGAGGGCGATATCGCCGTCACGATAAGTGAGCTTGCGAGGACGATCGATGCAACTCTGGCAGTCAACATTGGGTAGCACTCCTTCATGTTTGGATTGAGCTTCATGCGATCACTCCAAAGCAGTGATTCTGATGCTCCGACGATGCGCGGATTTACGACAAGCCGGCGTTGGACGTCATCGGTCGTTTCGGCGGAATTTCGATACATGCCATCGATCAACACTCAGCTAGCCTCTCAATTGGCGGCGGTCTTGTTTGTGGGCGGTGTCTGGGTTCATCTCCAACGAGACCGCTGATCAGTCTGTATTTTACGGTTGACTCCCATCGCTGGAGACGCGTCTGCCAGTCTGACGCAAAGCAACTTTCGGAGTCGCAGCAGCAGGGTCATGATCTCCGGAATCGAAGTGCCGTTAAGGTCTGTTCGGCGTTTTGAGACGGAATTCCGTCCTCCTCCTCTACAGACGCCGCTTCGTCCAGAACCTTACGGCGGACGAGACCCGGGATTCGCGCTCGCTGGGGCGGACCCGGTAAAAATGCTGCTATGACTCCTGGTGTACGGATCCGCGTCTTGCGGTCCATGCCGACAAAAACCATCGCTCGTATCCGAACACGGCTCCAATAGCTCCCACCGCGACGGCCACGATGAATGGATCGGATAGAAGCTTCATCGCGCCGAAGACGCCGAGCACTACGGTGTCAAGCACAATAGCGGTAAGCAAGATCCAACCTCTCGCACCGATTTCATGGCGGAGATGTCGATACACACCCCAGTGGATGAGAATGTCCATCATGAGGTAGAAGAATGCGCCGAGTGACGCGATCCGGCTCAAATCAAAGAACACGGTCAAGATCGCCGCGACTATGACGGTGTAGACCAACGTATGTTTTTGGATCGGCCCTGGCATGCCAAAATGCCGGTGCGGAATCATCTCCATCTTGGTCAGCATTGCCAGCATACGTGATACGGCGAAAACACTCGCTAACAGACCGGACGCGGTTGCGATCACCGCAAGCGCCACTGTGAAGTAGAATCCGTATGGACCAAGCGCCGGTTTAGCCGCTTCGGATAGTGAATAATCCTTGGCTGCGATGATCTCGTCTATGGAAAGGCTTGAACCGACTGCGAACGCCACGAGAAGGTAGACGACAACGCAAATGGCGATCGAAAAGATGATTGTGCGTCCAACGTTCCGGTGCGGATCCACGATCTCGGCACCACTATTTGTAATTGTCGTGAACCCTTTGAACGCCAGAATCGAAAGCGCGATCGAGGCAATGAAGCCGGCGATCGGAATGGGTGTCGCCGATCTGCCAGATGCCTCGAAACTGAAGCCGCTTGCGGCAATCGCTGCAATCCCGAATACCGCGATGCCACCAATCTTCAGGATCGCCATCACAAGGGAGAACCACCCCACGGAGCGATTGCCTGAGATATTCACGATATAGGCAAACACAATCAAACCGACCCCGAGTAGCGGTACGAGAACGCCGTCGGCATCCAGATCGAAAGGCCGAAGGACGTAGGTTCCGAAGGTGCGTGCGACGAGGCTTTCGTTGATGACCATTGAGAGCACCATCAACAAAGACGCTGCTGCTGCGATCGCGCCGGGGCCGTATGCCTTCTGCAAAATCATCGCGATCCCACCGGCTGATGGGAACGCGTTCGACATTTTTACATATGTGTAGGCACTAAACCCGGTGATGATTCCTCCAACGATGAAGGACAGCGGAAACCAGGGTCCTGCGAGTTCCGCGATCTGGCCAGTGAGTGCGAAAATTCCAGCACCGATCATGACGCCAGTGCCCATAGACACCGCGCCGAGGAGGGAGATGCTGTTTGCTTGATAGTCTGAACGCATAGCCTCGGAGAACTCCTGAAAACACTAGTACTACTTGTCGTGGAGCGAAGCTGCCAAGTTCCAAGCTGTCTTTCAAGCTTGCGACCCGATCAGGTTGCACTGCCGGATCGCACATCCGGCAGCCTATGACGACGCACCCACTATTAAGACATTACATCGCCTACCGACCCGGAGGCGTCTCGGACCGGCGCGCGAACCGAGTGCGCCCCACTGGTCGAACGTCCCGCAGGAAGTCGGTCACCGCCGTGTAGCCGCCCCCGTAGCCCAGATCCCGGACCTCTCGCAACAACCGGCCGCCGCTGAGACAAGGAAAGGCCAGAACGCGCTCACGCAGGTTACGCTCGAACGGATCGAGAAGACGCTCACGCGGCTGGCACGGACCGTATGTTGGCGCTTCCAAGCCCCGCTCGAGATACTTCCGAACAGTCTTGCGATCGCAACTGACCTTGCGTGCGATCGCACTGATGCTCGGGCCTTGCTTCCTCAAGTCGTGGATCAAGACGACCTCCCTCGGTCCCTGCACCCGGCTGCTCTCGTCCCCTGTCCATGCAGGGCATCAGGCAGCGTCCCGCGGCGGCGCCAGCTTCCGGATGAATGATGTCCGGAAACTGTCCCCACCGCTCACAGCTTGGGAAAATTCAATCGGCACCTCTAAGGAAATTACGGGCGGCGGTTGCAGCAATCGACGGGACGATGTCGGCGCAGGAGTTGGACCAACCTAGAAAGCAGGAAAAGTTAAAGCGCACGTCTCGCCAGATGCTTGGCATTGCCAACGCGCTGAACGGCATGAGTTGCGCTGAGGCAGGCGCTGCAGCGGGAAAGGAGCGCAAAGCGCTGCGTGATGAGGTGGTTCGCTACTACGCGGAACGCTTTACCGGTCTTCGGGATCGTCTGTTCTCTGGCCGTCCGCCAGCGCTGAGCGACGATGAGATCGCGATCCGCGCCAACGGCCGTGCAGCCTTGGCTCCTGTGCTGCCCGAGGTCGGTATGCGTGCCATACAGCTCTACCTCGACCGGTTTACGGGCACGCCCTTGTGGTGCTGGCCACGCCGCCTCGCACACCGCCAAGGCGCTGACGGTCCCCACCGACATCACACTCGTGCCGTTGCCAGCCTATTCGCCCCAGCTGAGCCCGTCGGAGCTGGTCTGGCTCTACCTACGCGAGCGCTGCGCCGCATGGAACGTCATCGCGAATAACTGCGCTCGCTCACGCTCGCTCTTTTTGCCGCCATGGATCTAACGGGTCATTCGTTAGGCGAGCGTAACGACCATGAACCAGGTGCGTCTGAAGGCAAGGAGGTGGGCAATGAAGATTGAAGATCCTGATGTCTCCGATGCAGACCCGGGAGTGAGGGCGGACACGGCGGTGCGCCAAGCGCTCGTTGAGAGCCGTAAGCAGATTCTCGCTTTTCTCATCCGCCGCCTCGGTAGTGCGGAGGAAGCAGAGGAGGTCTTACAAGCGTTTATGCTGCGATCGGTTGAGCGATCCGCTGCGTTGCGCGACGTCCGTACTGTCCGTGGTTGGTTGAGCCGGATCCTAGCAACGACGATAGTGGACCATCAGCGCCGATCCAGCAGGCGGCGACAGCGGGAGGCGGTGATGAGCCCGGATGATCTGGAGGCTTTCGCGATTGAGCCAGACCATGAACTCGAAGAGGCCGTTTGCAACTGTCTGTACAAACTCCTCCCCACCCTTAAGCCCGAATACGCCGAGATCGTCTGGCGGGTGGATCTTCTGGAGGAACCACGCGAGCGGGTAGCCGCGAGCCTGGGCATTACCTTGAACAATGTCACGGTAAGGCTACACCGGGGTCGCCAAGCTCTCAAGAAGCGGTTGGAGGAGATGTGTTCGACATGTCCAATCCATGGCTTCCTCGACTGCAGCTGCGATGAGGTCGAGGAAGCACGGCTTCGCCGTGAAAGGTCATTGGGTAACGAAGGGCTGTAATGTTGGAGCTGTCAGCCCGTCCATTGGATGTGCGGATGACCAATCCAACCGAACTTCAGTGTGTCACGCCCCCATTCGCTCGCTATATCTGGCACGACAACTTGGAACACTTAAGTAAGTCCGTCCGATGGATGCCGGTTTGATAACCAAAGACGACGAAGCGGGCACTCGAATTGCCTGTTCGTGTTGCAGTCGAGCACGGCGCTCCTTCGCGTGGCAGCCTGGCAAACGGCACGGGCTAGTGTGTTGCGCGCCGAAAGCGCCGAAAAACTGGAGCGTTCGTTCGTCGGACCGAACAAGATGGAGGGGTTGGAGTGACAGAAGTTGACGCGTTGTCACCCCGGGTAAACGCACACCGCCGTCGGCAACGCTGCTTTCAGGTCGGCGCTCTGGCCGAGGCAATGGAATAACTTGATCGCAATGCGCCGAGCGCCGCATTGACGAACCTGCGAGTGGATCATGGAGGACGTGTTGTCTGTTTATCTGATATATCGGAGGGACACTTGAAGCGTATAACAGATCTCTAACTCTACGCGTCACATGAGAATTAAATTTTACAACCCCTTGTATAGAGCTAGGGATCGGTATGCTTATCAAAGATTGGTTCGTTATTGCGGCAGGGGCTCCGCTTTTGCTGTTTCTCAGCTTGTGTATTGCGCTGCACTCCGTAGTGCACGGCACGCACACCAACACGCGTAAGCGCCACCCTCTGCCTGTTGCTGTACATAGTCGGGCACGACGTCGGCGCCCCTACTGAAGCCACGCAACACCTGAGATCCAGAAAACGAACGGCGATCTCTGACAATGGCGCGTTGATTCCAACCTCCATCCGGGTCACGCTGAAGCCCACTACGGTGTTCTGAACCCGGCCGTTGCTTCCGCTCGCAGCATTCTGCGGCCTCATGATTGTCCCTGGACATTCTCGGGCTGTCTCGGCGTTCCGGCTGACGCGGATCCTCATCTTGTCATGCGTTCTTGCAAACTGATATCGTCATCGCCCTCTCTTGGTCGGACCGTCTGTGCCTCCCTGTAGGGTTCGCCGTTGGTGAGAACTGCCCAGACCACGCGAGCGGTCTTGTTCGCCATGGCGACCGTCGCCAGTCGAACCGACTTGCGTTCCAGAAGGCTGAGCAACCAAGGGTCTGCACGTTCGGGATGGACCTTCGCCCGGCGGACACGGCTCGTCATGCCGATCACCAACAAGTGTCGCAGATACTGATCGCCCATCCGCGTGATACGGCCCAACGTCTCCTTGCCGCCGCTCGGCTTGTTGATCGGCGTCAGACCGATCCATGCGGCAAAGTCCCGACCACTCCTGAACTGCCGTCCACTGCCGACCGTCGCGACGATGGCCGAAGCCGTGATGGGACCTATGCCGGGGATCGAGCGCACCAGATCGACCCGTGCGTCCGTCTTTGCGGCCGCGAAGATCACCGTCTCCAGCGTATCGATGCGGCCGTCGAGCGCGATGATCTGGTCGCAAAATGAAGCAATGACATCCTCGGCCATCTCCGGAATATCGAGCAGTTCACCGGCCTGTGTGTTGGCGGCGAACTCGCGCAGATACCGAATGCCTACGGGCATCGTGACCCCGAACTCCGACAGCAATCCTCGGATCATGTTGGCGATCCTGCGTGCGTTGGCCGACAAGGGACTGACGAACACGATGCTGGCACAGCACCGCTTGTTGATCCTCCGACTTGATCGCCACGAACGGCATCGTCGGGCGCGTGACAGCTTCACAGATCGCCGCCGCGTCGACGGCGTCGGACTTGCCGCGCTTTACATACGGCTTCACGTAGCTCGGCGGCGTAAGCTGCAGTTCGTGTCCCAAGTGGCTCAGCTCCCGTGCCCAATGGTGGCGCGATTCGCATGCTTCCATGCCAATCAGGCAAGGATCGAGACCTGCAAAGAACGGCAACATCTGTGCCCGGCGAAGAGGCTTGTTGAACGCGACCGATCCATCAGCGTAAACGCCGTGAACCTGAAAGACGTTCTTGGCCAGATCGATACCGATCGTGGCAATCTCCATCAGGTGGCTCCTTCATAGCAGTGGTCATAACTGCACTATGGCGCACTCGACGCCGCGGTGGAGGAGCCATCCACACCATCCGCTTCCCAGTGACTCTGCGGCATGGGCATCGCGAATTCCAACTGTAACGGATTGCCAGCTTGGTCGTCTTTCCTGGCAATAAGACAAAAACGTCTCGCGATCGGTGCAACGCTTGTGATGTGCGCGCACGCCAATATGCAGGGATTGTATTTGCGTGCATTTCTGACCGCTCCGTACGGAGATGTCTGTTTGATCGATCAACCGTTGACGTCTTCGCACTCTATCATCGTCCCATTAGACTTGTTCATCGAGGACAGTTGATCTCCATGTCTATGCAAACCCAACAAACGACCTTCGTTGGCCGTCCCACGACGTCGGCTGCATCCTCCGCACTTCTATCGCCACTTCTCAGTAAGCTTATACAAAACGGTCAGTTGAACGTGATCGACGCAGCCGACAGGGTTCAGACGTTCGGGCCCGGCCTTGGTGGTCCGCGGGTGACCGTAAGGCTGCACGACCTGATGCTTCCCTTGCGCATCGTGCTTCGTCCATCACTTGGTTTGGGTGAGGCCTACATGGATGGCACACTGACGATCGAGGACGGAAGCTTACAGGATCTCCTCTATCTGTGCACGGTGGGTTTTGATATTGGCGGGCGGAGCGAGATGAGCGAATTGCGCTCCAAGCTCAAGCGTCTCCGACGAAATTTCAAGCAAGACAATCGTATAGGGCGTGCGCGAGCCAATGTTTCGCATCACTACGATCTCTCAGAGGCGCTCTTTGATTTGTTTCTTGACAAAGATCGGCAATACTCCTGCGCATATTTCGAGACTGGAAGCGAAAGCATAGATGAAGCGCAAGAAAAGAAAAAACGGCACGTCGCCGCCAAGCTGTTGCTCGAACCCGGGATGCGTGTGCTCGATATCGGGTCTGGTTGGGGTGGGCTTGCGTTGGATCTCGCGCGGATCGCCGACGCGCATGTCACCGGCCTAACGCTTTCAAAAGAGCAATTGTCGGCCGCGAGCAAGCGCGTTGCATCAGCTGGGTTGTCGGACCAAGTTCGCTTCGCCCTCCGCGACTATCGCGAAGAACAAGGGACATACGACCGAATTGTTTCGGTGGGCATGTTCGAGCATGTTGGTACTGCGCACTATGATGTCTATTTCGACAAAATTCGTCAGTGCCTCAACCCGGACGGGGTCGCTCTCGTGCATACAATTGGGCGTGCCGATCCACCGGGCGTCACCGATCCATGGCTCGCCAAATACATCTTTCCGGGCGGCTACTGTCCATCGCTGTCGGAGGTGCTTGCGGTAGTCGAGCGCTCGGGTCTTTGGGTCACTGACGTTGAGGTTCTTCGCCTTCACTATGCGGAGACGCTGCGTCATTGGTTTGAGCGTTTTCAGGCCAACAGGGAGCGCGCGGCGGCGCTCTACGATGAGCGTTTCTGTCGAATGTGGGAATTCTATCTCGCCGCGTGCGAAGCCGGCTTTCGAAACGGCCCGCTGGTTGTATTTCAGATTCAGTTGGCACGGCGCCGCGATGCTGTCCCCCTAACACGTGACTACATCACCGACCAGGAACGGTCGTCTGCTAGGTGGAACAATGCTGGGTTGAGCAACGGTGCAGTCACCGAAGCGCTTGGAGGCGACAATGCGCACTAAGGACATCATGACCACCCCGGCCATCTCGGTGAAACCCGACACCACCGTCCCGACGATCGCGCAACTTCTTCTCGCCCGACATTTCAGCGCCGTTCCTGTCATCGACGATGGGGGCAACCTTGTCGGCATCGTCAGCGAAGGCGACCTGCTGCGCCGGGCAGAAGGCGACGACAGCCGGCATAGCTCGTGGTGGCTCCGGCTCGTGTCCGCGGCCGACACCATCGCGGAGGACTATGTAAAGGCCCATGGCCGGTCTGCCGCCAATGTGATGACCAGGGACGTTATCACGGTGACCGACGACATGCCGGTCGCGGACCTTGCTCACCTGCTGGAAACAAAAAGGATCAAGCGCGTGCCCGTGGTGCGAGAGGGCAAAGTCGTTGGTATCGCGAGTCGAGCCGATCTGTTGCGTGGATTGGCTTCGCGCCGTGACATCCTGTCGGCGGCCACTTCGCTCGAGGATGAGACGATCAGAACGCAGGTGCTTGCTGAGATCAAACACGCGAACTTGGCTCCGAGCTATGGATTGAGTGTGCTCGTTTCGGACGGAAACGTGCAGATCTGGGGAATTGTCGATTCACCGAAGCAAAGTGAAGCGCTGCGGGTCGCAGCCGAGAACGTGCCTGGTGTCCAAAGCGTCGATCTCAACTTGAGCGACGTCCCCGCATACGGCTGGGCCATATGACGTA
Source organism: uncultured Alphaproteobacteria bacterium (assembly GCA_963771975.1). GTDB lineage: Bacteria > Pseudomonadota > Alphaproteobacteria > Rhizobiales > Amorphaceae > Acuticoccus. The sequence goes on from CAVYVL010000008.1 coordinate 498,312, forward strand.
CCCAATACCGGGAGAACGCGGATGTCGTTGATCGACCCGTTTCTACCGCGCACACGGATCGCGTACTTCTCGATGGAGATTGCGCTCAACCCGCAGATCCATACCTATTCAGGTGGGCTCGGAATGCTCGCCGGCGATACCGCCCGATCCTGTGCCGACCTCGAGTTGCCAATCGTCTTCGTCACCTTGGCCAGCCGGAACGGTTACCTGCGGCAGGAAATCGATCATAGCGGTCTTCAGCGCGATCATGCGGATCCTTGGAACCCGGGCGAAGAGGCGATGCCGCTCGATGTCATGGTTGCAGTCGAGATTGAGGGGCGTGCGGTATGGATCCGACCGTGGCTCTACGTAGTCACCTGCCCGGTTGGACATTCGGTTCCTGTGCTTTTGCTCGATACCCGGCTTGACGACAACGTCACTGTGGACCGCGAAATTACCGATCGCCTTTATGGTGGAGACCAAACACATCGTCTCAAACAAGAGGTGGTGCTCGGGATCGGTGGCAATCGCATCCTCCATGCCCTTGGTTTCGACATTGAAACTTATCACCTGAATGAGGGGCATTCCGCCTTCCTTACGCTTGCACTGCTGCGCGAGCATCCGCATTCGACCAAGAGGCTCGGTGATGGCGACATTCGCTACGATGCAGACCGGGTCCGCGAGCGCTGTGTTTTCACGACACATACACCCGTCGAGGCTGGTCATGATCGCTTTCTTTACGAAGACGTGGACCGCATACTTGGCGAGTTCATCCCCCTAGATCAGCTGAAGCTCCTGGGCGGCGCAGATCGCCTCAACATGACGCGTCTGGCACTCAATTTGAGCGGCTACGTCAACGGGGTCGCAATGCGCCACGCTGAGACCGCACGGCAGATGTTTTCAGGATATGCCATCCGGTCGATAACCAATGGCGTGCACGTGCCAACGTGGACGCACGCAGCTTTTGCACGCTTATTTCAGAATGTCGCGCCGGATTGGGGGCACAATCCCGCCCAACTTTCAGGCGCAGACCGGCTCTCCGATGATGCGGTTTGGGCAGCACACCAAGAGGCCAAGTCCGAACTCCTCGCCGAAATCGAACAACTAACCGAAACGACGATGCGACCCGATATCCCTCTGATTGCCTTCGCTCGGCGGATGACCGACTATAAGCGTCCCGATCTCCTGTTCTCGGACCGCGACCGCCTACGCGCGATAAATCGCAGGCATCCCTTTCAAGTGGTCATGGCCGGAAAAGCACACCCGCGCGACGAAGGCGGCAAACGCCTAATTGAGGAGATCCACGGCCACATGCGGGATCTGTCGAGCGAGATACCGATCGCGTTCTTGCCGAACTATGACATGGCGCTCGCGAAGACGCTCGTTGCGGGCGCGGATGTGTGGCTCAACACACCGTTACCGCCCTACGAAGCATCAGGAACAAGCGGCATGAAGGCGGCACTGAACGGAGGCCTCAATCTCAGTATTCTCGATGGGTGGTGGGTCGAAGCCTGGGTTGAGGGCGTGACTGGATGGGCGATCGGCAGCGAAGGGGAAGACGTGGCCGACCATTCGCAGGGCCTGTACGATAAACTCGATCGGACGGTGCTGCCACTCTACTACAACGACCACGGTCGGTGGATCGGCATGATGAAGGAAGCGATCAGCAAGATTGGCCCCCGGTTCAACAGCCAGAGCATGATACGCCGCTACGCCAGCGAGGCGTACCTGCGCTAGCACTGACGGCTGGAAGCGGCGGAGCGTCGGGCCGTCGCACAGAATCGCCGGAAGACAGATTTGCCCGTGGCTGATCGGCTCATCCTCAGCTTCAGTTCTGCACAACGCTGGACCGGATCTCCCGCGACCCTGATCGTCACTCGCATGAGCGGGTTGACGGAGCGGACTGTAATGAACGCCCACCACCCCCGTCCATACCTTACGAGGGCCTGCGTGCGCAGCGTCGTATAACATGACGTGCGCTGTCCACGAAGAGCCAAGTTTGCGACCGGAGATGCTACCATGGAACGTGTCAGCTTGCCGTACGCCGAGGGCCTGCTTTGCTGTCCAAACCTTCGAAGTGAGGGCGGATCGTGAGTGCGCTGTTCTACTTCTTGATCTGGGCGGCACTCATATTCCTGTTCTTGCGTTTCGGGTGTGGCGCCCATGTTATGGGTCACGGCCATCGCGAAAGCGGTACAGGTGATGGGGCCCGGGGTGCATCCGAAGAATTGCGATGGTTCCCCCCCGATCGAGACGTCGACCCGGTCTGCGGCAAGACCATCGGGACTGCCACCTCGAAGCCAAGCGTTCACGATGGGCACGTCTATTATTTTTGCTCCCGTGAGTGCCGAGAAATATTTGAGGCCGCACCGGAGCACTACGTGCAACCCAAAGTCGGCGCGTCTGCCCCGCAGCTGGAACACAGCCATGTCTGACGTTCCAGCATCGGCCATGATCAGACAGCGATCCGGAACACCGTTATCAGGTGGACGCTTGCCCAGAATACCAATTGTTGCGCTGGGGATGAGTTTGGGTTCATTCTTGTCGATCACGTTTGCGCTGTGCGTGGGCTTCGATCTGATTTTCCCGGGGCAAGCCATGTATGGGACGTGGCTCAGATTGCTTCCCGGCTTCACGTGGCTCAGTTGGCAGAGTTTTCTGCTCGGGCTGGCCGAGAGCTTTGCCTACGGTTGGTACGTCGCCTTAGTGTTTGCCCCACTTTACAATCTCTTCGTCAGACTTCTGGCCCAGGGAAAATAGGTATCGGAGTTTCGTTGGGCACATAGCGGACGATATGAGTGTAGAAACCGATTTAGTCATGACTGATCAAAGATCTCTCCCGTACTTTATCTTCGATAACATGCTGAGCCAGAGCTGGTTTTTCATATCATTGCGACCTGACGAGATGGTCATGAGTGTTGTTTAAAGAAGCACGAAAGGAGAATGACATGCACAAAACCATCGTAACCATGATGAGCCGGCGCTCGATATTGGTGTCGGCGCTCGCCGGCACGTCCGTGATCACATTTGGCTGGGCGGCCCGTGCCCAGACGCTTGAAAAATCTGCTGTTAGCTATCAAGAGGAGCCGAAGGGCGACCAGATGTGTTCCAACTGTACCTTCTTCATACCGAACGAAAGCGATACTGCCGCTCCTGGAGCGTGCACGATGGTGAAGGGTGAAATCTTACCGCAAGCTTGGTGTGCGATTTGGGCGCCAATCGCGTGATCAACGGCCAACGATCCTTACAGGCAGCTGATGGCGACGCGAAAGAATGGTCTGACCGGTAGGTGACGACCGTTTTGAGCGCAGAACCCGCAAGACCACACTGGCGTCGCTTCGTGAGCGCACCGCGGCCGTGCGGACAGAAGCCTCGATGGTCGTGTGCACCCGTTCATTTGGTGCGGGACTGAAGCAGGAAAGGTCGCAGGCCCGAGCCACTCCAGAGGGGTTTGGCTTCTGAGCGAGCTTCAAACCGGGTGATCCTGATCGCGCAACGGCCGGAACGCGCCGGTCTGCGATCGAGGTGCGGGGCAACGGCAGCGGAGCCAGGCCCTGGGCGCGCCCGTTGTAGCCTACCCGCACCATGCCTGCTGCTCGATCCAAGGAGCGAAATGGCTTTATCAGATACCGCGTCCTAACGGGTCGCAAAACCGGATGCTGAAGATGGTGGACAAGAACATCCGCGATTTCTCGGCCAGACGGATCGACCGCTGTCTGAAGACCGAGGATCCGACCTCCCTGGTTCCCGATCGGATCATGTTGGGCAGTGTGCCAACACCCGGTCAAGCTAGGGACGTCTAGTGGGAAAGTGTAGCGTACCCGCTCTACAGCAGCAACGGCGATGATGATATTCGCAGCTCTGACCCCGCTTCTCGCTGTCCTTGGCCTTCTTGTGATCCTGCGGCTGTCAGCCGCCAAAGCGATGGCCTTAAGCTTGGTGCTCACGGCGGGGGTAAGCAACATCATCTGGCAAGTCTCGGCTCGGCAGGTGCTTGCAGCATCAATCGAAGGCGTGGTCATCGCGGTGTCCATACTATGGATCGTGTTCGGCGCCATCCTCCTGCTGAAGGTCCTGACCGAAAGTGGCGCTATGGCCGCGATCCGAAGCGGGTTCATGCGGATCACGCCCGATCCACGCGCGCAGGTCATCCTGGTCGCTTGGCTGTTTGGCGCCTTCCTCGAAGGTGCGGCCGGTTTCGGGACACCGGCGGCAATCACCGCACCCCTGCTGGTGGCACTGCGATTCTCGCCGATGGCAGCCGTTGTCCTGGCGCTGATCGCTGATAGCAGCCCCGTTTCTTTTGGTGCGATCGGCACTCCGGTCGTTGTCGGCCTTGCTCAAGGCCTGCAGGAGGGCAGTGATCTCGCGCCGGCTGTCGTCGATGCGCTCGGCAGCGAACATGTTGCCGATTTGCTCCAGGCTGTCGCCGCAAGAGCGGCCACGATTGACCTATTTGTCGGAACCACAATACCCCTGATCATGGTTGTCGTGTTGACCCGCTTCTTCACTCCCGGGCGGAGTTGGCGGGACGGCTTGCAGGCATGGCGTTTCGCGCTATTCGCGGGCGTCGCCTTCACCGTGCCGGCCCTCGGTGTCGCGGTTCTGCTCGGGCCCGAATTCCCCTCACTCATCGGTGCCCTTATCGGTTTAGCAGTTGTAACTCCGGTTGCTCAAAAGGGGTGGTTGCTTCCTCGTGAGGGCGTGCCGCAAGGCGAGAGCGGGCAGGCGAGCGACATGTCGATTTTGGTGACGATGCCACTTGTCCGCGCCTGGACGCCGTATGTCGTGCTCGTAATGCTGCTCATTTTGACGCGTTTGGACGTCCTGCCGCTGAAGGGATGGCTACAGGCGGTGACGATATCCTGGAATGGCATCTTGGGAACCGACATCAGTGTGTCCGTCGCACCGCTCTATCTTCCTGGAGCTGGCTTCGTAGCCGTTGCGTTGACCACGATTGCGTTTTTCAGGATAGGGATCGGTCAAGTGGGCAACGCTCTACGGGATACCAGCCGCGTCATGCTTGGTAGCGCATTGGCCCTGGGTGCCGCCGTGCCATTGGTGCGCATCTTTATCCAGTCGGGCGTGAACGATGCAGACCTCACCAGCATGCCCATGGAGCTCGCGACCATCGCCGCCGACACCGTTGGGGCTGCCTGGCCTTTAGTCGCCCCTTTCATCGGCGCGATGGGCGCCTTCCTGTCGGGCAGCGCCACCTTCAGCAACATGATGTTTGCGTTGCTCCAGTTCAGCGCCGCAGAGACGGCGGCGGTCTCGCAGACGACGGTGCTGGCCGCGCAGATGCTCGGCGCGAACGCAGGCAACATGGTGTCGGTGGTCAATGTCGTTACCGCGGCGGCCGTCGTCGGCTTGCTCAAACAGGAAGGCGCCATCATCCGTTTCACACTCCTGCCGATGCTCTACTACTCCACCGTAACCGGGCTATTGACGTTTATGTTCACGGTGGCGTTGTAAGTTATGGAGCATGCTCTTCATCTCCTCCTTTTGCTCGTCCTGACGCGCGTGTTCGGGGAGATCTCCGAGCGCTTGGGTCAACCAGCTTCGATGGGAGAGATCGTAGCGGGAATTGCGATTGCGCTGTTTGCCGCTGCGTCGCTGCCGATCCCGTTCCTCTCCAACTTGGCCGAAAGTCCGTTCCTGGAGGTCGCGGCCGAATTCGGCATTTTCTTTCTTCTGCTGCTTGCGGGAATCGAAATGCGCCCACAAGAGATCACTGAACATTCGGGCGGGTCGTTCGCGGTCGCCCTGGGCGGTGTGCTTGTTCCGCTTGGCGCCGGGTTCGTCTTGGCTTGGTTCGTTTTGCCCGAGAGTGCACTAAAGTTAGCCCAAGCGCTGCTTGTTGGGTAACCGTCCGGTGAGGCTTTCAATTACCCACATTTGTCGAAAATGCAGCCATCGCCGTTGGTGGAACATTCATTAATTCTAGACGTGATTCTTTGACCGGCACCAAAGCCTGAGGGGGCGGTGCCATGGACGAGGGCGGGAACGCGTGGCTTGATGACGAGCTTGCCGGGTGTAGCTTCGTCGATGCGCGTCTGACGAAGCGCCTGCGCAAGCTTCTGGAGACGATGGAGGGAGCCGTGGGCTCCAGCATTCCTCTGGCCTGTCAGGATTGGGCGAACACGAAGGCGGCGTATCGCTTCTTCTCGAATGATCGCATCGACGAAGCGCAGATCCTCGCCGGCCATTTTCAGGCAACACGCGATCGGTTCAAGGCGAGTGAAGGGCCGGTGCTCGTTCTGCAGGACACGACCGAATTCTCCTATCAGCGGGAGAAAACGGAGCCGATCGGCCTCACCAAGAGCACCAACAGCGGCAGGGACAAGGCCGGCAGACTGCGCAAGCACGCGGTTTGCGGATTGCTCATGCATTCGAGCCTTGTGGTGACGTTGGAAGGTCTGCCGCTCGGGTTGGCCGCTGTCAAGTTCTGGACGCGGTCGAAGTTCAAGGGGACCGCCGCGCTGAAGAAGGAAGATCAATCCGACCCGCGTTCCGATCGAGCAGAAGGAGAGCTTTCGCTGGCTTGAGAACTTGCGGCAGTCGAACGCTCTGCTGGACGATCCCGCCCGCTCAGTGCACGTGGGAGATCGGGAAAGCGACATCTACGAGCTGTTCTGCCTCGCCGAGGAACTCGGGACGCACATCCTTGTAAGAACCTGCGTCGACCGATTGGCGGGCGAGGGAGACCATACGATCGCCACCGAGATGAGCACGGTGGAGCCCTGCGGCGTCCATACCGTCGAGGTGCAGAGCGCCAAGGGTGCGATCGAGACGGCCGAAGTCGAGTTGAAATATCATCGCCTTCGCGTTCTACCGCCGATCGGCAAACAGAAGCGCTATCCTGCGCTGACCCTCACCGTGCTTCATGCCAGAGAACGCGAGGAGCCGGTCGGCCGACCCAGGATCGAGTGGAAGTTGATGACGGATCTGCCTGTGGAATCGCATGCACAGGCCGTCGAAAAGCTTCAATGGTATGCGCTCAGGTGGAAGATCGAAGTCTTCCACAAGATCCTCAAATCCGGTTGCAAGGCGGAAGACGCCAGACTGCGGACAGCGGAACGGCTGACCAGGCTCATCAGCGTCTTTTGCATTCTCGCATGGCGGGTGTTCTGGATGACCATGGTTCGGCGTGCACACCCCGACGCCCCGGCTAGCATCGCGCTGACCCCGACCGAGATACGCATCCTCGACCGCCTCGTACCACACAAGACGAACCACACTCCGGCCCGTCAAACGATCTCCGTCTACCTGACGAAGCTCGCCCGCCTCGGTGGCTATCTCGCGCGCGGCACCGATCCTCCACCAGGCAATACGGTCATGTGGCGCGGCATGAGCCGTCTCACCGACATCAGAATAGGTCTTGAGCTTGCCGAAGCCTCAAGGGGCGAATGTGGGTAATTGAAAGCCGGTGAGGCCGGTCAGGTTGTTTTCGCGATGTTCCAGGGCAGCAAGTCGGCGATCCGGTTGATCGGATGGTCGGCGATGCGGGTGAGGACGTCGCGCAGGTAGCGCTCCGGGTCGAGGCCGTTGAGGCGGGCGGTCTCGATGAGCGACAGGATGCCGGCGGCGCGCTCGCCGCCCCGGTCTGAGCCTGCGAACAGCCAGTTCTTGCGGCCGAGCGCGATCGGGCGGATGGCCCGCTCGGCAGCGTTGTTGTCGATCTCGATGCGGCCGTCGCCGAGGTATCGCTCGAGCGCCTGCCACCGCGTCAAGGCGTAGCGGATCGCCTTCGCGGTTTCGTTCTTGGCCGGGAGCCGGGCGAGTTGGCGCTCGAGCCAGAGCTTGAGCGCGGCGACCTTCGGCGCCGCCTCGGCCCGGCGGACCCGCTCGCGCTCGGGCGCCGGAGAGCCGCGAACCCGTTTCTCGATCTCGTAGAGTTCGCCGATCCGCTCCAGTGCGATCTCCGCCAGCGGAGCCTTGCCGCCGGCGGCGAGGTCGAAGAACTTGCGCCTGACGTGCGCCCAGCAGGCCGCCTCGAGGACGCGGGATCCGTCCGGGCCGGCCTTGTAGATGTCCTTGAAGCCCGCATAGCCGTCGGCGTGCAGCACGCCGCGGAACGGCTCGAGGTGGCGCTTCGGGTGGACGCCCTTTCGGTCCGGGCTGTAGCGGTAGCAGGCGGCCGGCGGCGTTTCGGTGTCGCCAGCTGGGCGGCCGTCGCGCACGTAGACCCACAGTCGGCCCTGCCGTGTCTTGCCGTTGCCGGGGGCGAGCACCGGCACGGGCGTGTCGTCGCCATGCAGGCGGTCGCCCGAGAAGACGTGCGCGGCAAGTGCCTCGGTGAGAGGTTCCATCAGCGCCGATGCCCGGCCGACCCAGTCGGCCATCGTCGAGCGGGCGAGGTCGACGCCCTCGCGGGCATAGATCTCGGCCTGGCGATAGAGCGGAAGGTGGTCGCAGTACTTCGCCGCGAGGACGTGGGCGACGAGGCTGGGACCCGGCTTGCCGCGCTCGATCGGCAGGCGCGGCGGCGGCGCCTGCATCGTCCGATCGCAGGATCGGCACACCACCCTCGGGCGCATGTACCGGATCACCCGGAAGGACGCCGGAACGTATTCCAGCACCTCCGTCACGTCTTCGCCGCGCTTCAGGACATCGCCGCCGCCGCAGTCCGGGCACGTCGCAGGGGGCGTGTGGACGATCGCCTCGCGCGGCAGGTGGGGCGGCAACGGCTGGCGCGCGGGTCGATCGGCCTTCACGCGCGCAGCGGTCGGCACGGCGCGCTCTTCTTCGGCTGCGGCCTCGTCCGCCTCGCACTCGCCGAGCGCCAGTTCGAGCTGGTCGATGATCCGGGCGAGCTTCTCCGAGGACGTCCCGAACCGGGCTCGCTTCAGGACCGCGAGTTCGGCCTTCAGCTGTTCGATCACGCTGCCCTTGGCCGCGAGCTCGCTCGCCTGGGCGCGGATGATCGCTTTCAGCGCGTCGGGATCGGAGGGCGGCGAATTAGTCCGCATGCCGTTGATTCTACGGAGAATACGATGGACCGGAAGCGCTTTTTGCCCTTCGCCGACAGCCGATCCGTCAGGCGACGCGTTGCGGCGGCGCACTCCAGGACGGACGACGCCAGTCGATGCCCTCCCACAGCATCGCCAGTTGCGCCGCAGTCAGCCGCGCCGTCCCGTCCGCCCGTGACGGCCAGGGAAAGCGCCCGCGCTCCAGGACCTTGTAGTAGAGGCAGAAGCCCTGACCATCCCAGGTGAGGAGCTTCAGCCGATCGCCCTGCCGGCCGCGGAAGGCGAACACCGCGCCGGAGCACGGGTCCTGCCGCAACACCTCCTGCGCCGCGGCGGCGAGGCCGGCGATCCCCTTGCGCATGTCGGTCGGGCCGCAGGCGAGGTACACCCGGACGCCGGTGCCGGGGCCGATCATGCGCTTTCCAGCGTCTGGATGAGCCGGGCCAGCGTCTCCGGCGCGATCTCCGGATCGACACGCAGCCGCCGCCCATTGCGCAGCGTCACCTCGACCGCCTTCGTGCGGCGGCGTCGCTCCGGTGCGGGCTCCTGCGTTGATTGCTCGGCGATCTCGACCGGCAGGAACGCCGGTCCCGGCACGGACGGCGACGACGCCTTCCGCATCATGCTGCGCCAGGCGTACAGCTGTTGGGGGTGGACGTCGTGCCGCCGCGCCACCTCGGCAAACGCGATGCCCTCGTCCTCAGCTTCCGCCAGCATCAGGAGCTTCTCGTTCTCGCTCCACCGCCGCCGACGCTCTCGCCCCGTCAAGATCTCGATCCGCCCCATCCGACCCGCTCGTTTCGAAACAACTTGCCAAGCTACATTCGAAATCTGGACCAGATCAGGAACGTCACAAACGCCCGCTCACCGGACGGTTACCTTGTTGGGGTGGCCCTATCGATATCGGCGGTCCCCGTGACCGTGAGCATCTTCAGGGAACTCGGCTTGTTGCATACCCGCGTCGGTCGGACGGTGGTCTCCGCGGCAATCTTCGACGATGTGATCGGGTTGATGCTGCTTGCGGTGGTAACTGGGGTGATCGCAACCGGCGCTACCCCTGATTTGGCCGGGGTACTGGCGCTGCTGGGTCGAGCCGCACTATTTTTTCTGATCGCCGTGGCGGTGGGCTTGTTTCTCTATCCGCGCGTGTCGAGGGAAGTTTCGCGCATGCGCATCCCCGCGCCTCATTTCAGCATGCTCATGGTCCTGGCGCTCGGCTTTGCTGTGTTAGCAGAAGCTCTGGGCATGGATTTCATCATGGGGCCGTTCGTGGCCGGATTGTTTTTCGATCCTGACACCGTCGGAACGAAGACCTACGACGAGACGAAGGTAAGCGGTCAGCCGGCCCCATGTAGCGGCGGCGGCTGCGGTTTGAGATCCTGCACAACGTGAGTGCAGGAGGGTGGTTTGCAGTCTGGACCTGTGTCTGGACACAAAAGCTTCCAAGTCATCGACGCGAAGGTCTCCCGACTGGATGCGAGCCCTGCGACGCCGAGGCGGCGCTGGTCGACATCGGCGAAGGAGGAGATCGTCGCCAAGGCGATGATGCCGGGAGTGAACGTGTCGGCTCTGGCGCGGGCGCATGGCCTGTCGCCGCAGCAGGTGTTCGGCTGGCGCAGGAAGGCGCTGACCGCCGTGAAGGCGCGAACCGGGACGCCTGCATTCGCCGTGGTGGCGGTCGAAGCAGAGGAGACCAAAAACGAAGGTGGCACGATCGAGATCATGATCGGCGAGGTGACGCTGCGCATCGGGGCGGACGTCGCACCAGCGCGGATCACCGAGGTCGTCAGGGCGATCCGAGCGGCATGATCCCGGCGGGCGCGCGGGTGTTCGTGGCGACCAAGCCGGTGGACTTCCGCAAGGGGCCGGCGAGCCTGATGGCGCTGGTCGAGGCGAGCGGCGCCGATCCGTTCTCGGGCGCGCTCTACGTCTTCCGCGCCAAGCGGGCGGACCGGGTGAAGATCGTGTGGTGGGATGGCACCGGGCTGTGCCTCTTCGCGAAGTGTCTCGACGAGCGCGGCTTCCACTGGCCGAGGATCGAGGACGGCGTGATCCGCCTGTCGGCGGCCCAGCTGATGGCGCTCGTCGAAGGCATGGATTGGACGCGCGTGAAGGCGGCGCGCGAACGCCGGCCCGTTGCGGTCGGCTGACCTGCGGCGAGGTGACTAGGGCGCGGCTTGATGCGGGCGCGAATCGGCACGGCATGATTCAATCGCGCCATGAGCCCGGCCGCCGATCTCCCCGATGATCCCGAGACGCTGAAGGCGATGCTCCTCGCCGCCCGGGGCGAGATCGCGCAGCTGAAGGCGGTCAACGCGGACGCCGAAGCGCGGATGGAGCGTCTGACCGTGCTCCTGAAGTCGCTCGAGCGGGCGCGCTACGGCCGGCGCGCCGAGACGCTCGATCCGGAGCAGCACGCCTTCGCCTTCGAGGAGATCGAGACGGGCGTCGCCGCAATCGAGGCGAGCCTCGAGGCCGTCAAGCCCGAACGCACGGAGCGCACGCCACGCCTGCGCAAAACGCTGCCGCCGCATCTGCCGCGCATCGAGGTCGTGGTGGAGCCCAATGCGTCGCCCTGCGCCTGCGGTTCGCACGATCGGATCAGGATCGGCGAGGACGTCTCGGAACGGCTCGACGTGGTGCCTGCGAAGTTCCGCGTCATCGTCACCCGCCGGCCGAAGTACGCCTGCAAGACGTGCCGCGACGGGGTCGTCCAAGCCTCGGCACCGGCCCGGCTGATCGAGGCGGGGCGTAAGCGGTCAGCCGGCCCCATGTAGCGGCGGCGGCTGGCGGTTTGAGATTGTCCTGCACGACGTGAGTGCAGGAGGGTGGTTTGCAGTCTGGACCTGTGTCTGGACACAAAAGCTTCCAAGTCATCGACGCGAAGGTCTCCCGACTGGATGCGAGCCCTGCGACGCCAAGGCGGCGCTGGTCGACATCGGCGAAGGAGGAGATCGTCGCGAAGGCGATGATGCCGGGAGTGAACGTGTCGGCGCTGGCGCGGGCGCATGGCCTGTCGCCGCAGCAGGTGTTCGGCTGGCGCAGGAAGGCGCTGACGGACGTGAAGGCGCGAACCGAGGACGCCTGCATTCGCCGTGGTGGCGGTCGAAGCAGAGGAGACCAAAAACGAAGGTGGCACGATCGAGATCATGATCGGCGAGGTGACGCTGCGGATCGGGGCGGACGTCGCGCCAGCGCGGATCACCGAGGTCGTCAGGGCGATCCGAGCGGCATGATCCCGGCGGGCGCGCGGGTGTTCGTCGCGACCAAGCCGGTGGACTTCCGCAAGGGGCCGGCGAGCCTGATGGCGCTGGTCGAGGCGAGCGGCGCCGATCCGTTCTCGGGCGCGCTCTACGTCTTCCGCGCCAAGCGGGCGGACCGGGTGAAGATCGTGTGGTGGGACGGCACCGGGCTGTGCCTGTTCGCGAAGTGTCTCGACGAGCGCGGCTTCCACTGGCCGACGGATCGAGGACGGCGTGATCCGCCTGTCGGCGGCGCAGCTGATGGCGCTCGTCGAAGGCATGGATTGGACGCGCGTGAAGGCGGCGCGCGAACGCCGGCCCGTTGGCGGTCGGCTGACCTGCGGCGAGGTGACTCAGGGCGCGGCTTGATAGCGGGCGCGAATCGGCACGGCGTGATTCAATCGCGCCATGAGCCCGGCCGCCGATCTCCCCGATGATCCCGAGACGCTGAAGGCGATGCTCCTCGCGGCCCAGGGCGAGATCGCGCAGCTGAAGGCGGTCAACGCGGACGCCGAGGCGCGGATGGAGCGTCTGACCGCGCTCCTGAAGGTCGCTCGAGCGGGCGCGCTACGGCCGGCGCGCCGAGACGCTCGATCCGGAGCAGCACGCCTTCGTCTTCGAGGAGATCGAGACGGGCGTCGCCGCGATCGAGGCGAGCCTCGAGGCCGCCAAGCCCGAACGCACGGAGCGCACGCCACGCCTGCGCAAAACGCTGCCGCCGCATCTGCCGCGCATCGAGGTCGTGGTGGAGCCCGAATGCGGTCGCCCTGCGCCTGCGGCTCGCACGATCGGATCAGGATCGGCGAGGACGTCTCGGAACGGCTCGACGTGGTGCCTGCGAAGTTCCGCGTGATCGTCACCCGCCGGCCGAAGTACGCCTGCAAGACGTGCCGCGACGGGGTCGTCCAAGCCTCGGCACCGGCCCGGCTGATCGAGGCGGGGCTGCCGACCGAAGCGCTGCTCGCACACGTCGCGGTCTCCAAATACGCCGACGGCCTGCCGCTCTACCGCCAGGGCAATATCTATCGCCGCGACGGCGTGGAGCTCGGCCGCAACCTGATGGCCGGCTGGATGGGCCGCGTCGGCTTCCACCTCGAGCCGCTGGCCGCCCGCGTGCTCGATCACATCCGCGCCGGCCCCCGCATCTTCGCCGACGAGACGACGCTGCCGACCCTCGACCCCGGCCGCGGCAAGACGAAGAGCGCGTGGCTGTGGGCCTACGCGCGCGACGACCGCCCCTTCGGCGGCACCGATCCGCCGATGGTCGCCTACCGCTTCGAGGACGGCCGCGGCGGCGACCACCCCGCGCGACACCTCGCGGGCTTCACCGGCATCCTGCAGGTCGACGGCTACACCGCCTACAGGCGCCTCGCCGACCCGGCGCGGTCCGAGGCACCGATGACGCTCGCCGCCTGCTGGGCGCATCTGCGGCGCAAGTTCTACGAGCTTGCACGTCGCCGGTTCATCGCAGACCGCGACATGGACCGTGGAGCGCATGGCCGCACTCTGGCACCTCGAGGCCGAGATCCGCGGACGTCCCGCCGAGGCCCGCCAGGCCGCCCGTCAGAAGACCGCCGCGCCGATCGTCGCCGAACTGTTCGAGCGCTGGCTCGCCGAGCTCGGCACGCATCCCCCGCAAGGCGAAGATCGCCGAGGTCGATCCGCTACGCCTGACCACGCCGCGCCGACCTGGAGCGCTTCCTCGACGACGGCCGCGTCGAGCTCGACTCCAACATCGTCGAGCGCGCCATCCGCCCGCAGACCATCACCCGCAAGAACGCTCTGTTCGCCGGCTCCGATGGCGGCGGCCGAACCTGGGCCACACTCGCCACGCTGCTGACGACCGCCAAGCTCAACGGCATCGACCCGCACGCCTGGCTGACCCTCACCCTCGAGCGCATCGCGAGCGGCTGGAGCAACCGTCAGCTCGACGACCTCATGCCCTGGCACCCGCTCCCCGCGTAGACGGCCCACCGTGAGCGCTTACGGCGGGGCTGCCGACCGAAGCGCTTCTCGCACACGTCGCCGTCTCCAAATACGCCGACGGCCTGCCGCTCTACCGCCAGGGCAATATTTATCGCCGCGACGGCGTGGAGCTCGGCCGCAACCTGATGGCCGGCTGGATGGGCCGCGTCGGCTTCCACCTCGAGCCGCTGGCCGCCCGCGTCCTCGATCACATCCGCGCCGGCCCCCGCATCTTCGCCGACGAGACGACGCTGCCGACCCTCGACCCCGGCCGCGGCAAGACGAAGAGCGCGTGGCTGTGGGCCTACGCGCGCGACGACCGCCCCTTCGGCGGCACCGATCCGCCGATGGTCGCCTACCGGTTCGAGGACGGCCGCGGCGGCGACCACCCCGCGCGACACCTCGCGGGCTTCACCGGCATCCTGCAGGTCGACGGCTACACCGCCTACAGGCGCCTCGCCGACCCGGCGCGGTCCGAGGCACCGATGACGCTCGCCGCCTGCTGGGCGCATCTGAGGCGCAAGTTCTACGAGCTTCACGTCGCCGGTTCATCGCAGACCGCAACATGGACCGTGGAGCGCATGGCCGCACTCTGGCACCTCGAGGCCGAGATCCGCGGACGTCCCGCCGAGGCCCGCCAGGCCGCCCGTCAGAAGACCGCCGCGCCGATCGTCGCCGAACTGTTCGAGCGCTGGCTCGCCGAGCTCGCACGCATCCCCCGCAAGGCGAAGACCGCCGAGGTCATCCGCTACGCCCTGCCACGCCGCGCCGACCTGGAGCACTTCCTCCACGACGGCCGCGTCGAGCTCGACTCCAACATCGTCGAGCGCGCCATCCGCCCGCAGACCATTACCCGCAAGAACGCTCTGTTCGCCGGCTCCGATGGGGGCGGCCGAACCTGGGCCACACTCGCCACGCTGCTGACGACCGCCAAGCTCAACGGCATCGACCCGCACGCCTGGCTGACCCTCACCCTCGAGCGCATCGCGAGCGGCTGGAGCAACCGTCAGCTCGACGACCTCATGCCCTGGCACCCGCTCCCCGCGTAGACGGCCCACCGTGAGCGCTTACAGACGAAGCAAGGCGTTGGCGATCTCACCGACGGGTTTCTGGCTCCACTCTTTTTCGTGTCAATCGGCGTGCGGGTCGAACTTGACGCCTTAAGTGCGATCCCGGGTTTTTTGCTCGCACTCATAGCGATTGCGTTTTTGGGAAAGTTGCTCGGCGCTGGATTGCCGGCACGGCTTGCTGGTTTGTCCTCGCGAGAGTCCCTTGCAGTGGGCGTCGGCTTGAGCGGTCGCGGTGCGGTCGAGCTCATTATTGCGAGCATCGCGCTTGAAGCCGGTTTGTTCAATCAATCCGATCCCGTCGTTGCGAATTTCTTTTCCGCCCTGGTTATCATGGCTGTGGTCACGACTGTAATGATGCCATTCGTCTTGCGACTTATCATGAAATGAGCGCGACCTTTATTGCGAACGTCGGGCCCTGCCGTCCGTAAACGGCACTTGTGTTTTCGCCTGGGTGCAACCGATCCCCTCATTTCAAGAGATCCTATTGAGGTCAGCGACAAGATCCTCCTTAGCTGGACGTGAGTCGCGTGGACAGCACCGCCTCTTCAGTTTCGACTGCGGGCTTAGTCCTTAGATCTAGGACGATCGGCATCGAGACGATAGTATAAGCACCCTTCATCCTCTGAAATTGCGCGACCGACGCGCTGACCTGCTATGCCGTCGCCAGCGCTGCAGAACCTTTCTCCGCGTTGGAGCTGGTCAACCCCGACCCCCAAACCCAAACATCCATCGGCCGAGCTTTTCCGTGTACGCCTACCAGGCCGACGGGTCTAAACTCCGCGATACCTTCACCCTCGCGCCGCCCAATTTCCTGCCTCACGCTCATCACGAAGTCTTGGCTCACGGCCACTTGTACGTCGAGCGCGCGGGTCAATGTCTCAAGTCTGCTCGCAACATTTACAACGTCTCCGATGACTGTGTATTCCGTTCGACGTGCTGACCCGATTTGACCAAGCAAAGCCTCGCCGATATGGATGCCTACCGATAACCGGATCGGTGACAAGCCGATCGCGCTCCGACGATGGTTCAAGTTGTCAATTTCCGCGATCATCTGAAATGCGCACGCAAGTGCGCTACGCGATTTTCTCGAGGCCTCCAAGGGCGCCCCAAATGTCGTCATCACGCCGTCTCCCAAAAATTTATGAAGGGTTCCGTCATTTTCAAATACTGCCGTCTCTGCAATTTCGTGAAATTCCTGCAACAGATCGATCACGTTAGTTGCTGATGATGTATCGACAAATTCAGTGAAACCGACGATATCGGCAAAGACAACCACGATCTCTTTGCGTTGCGTTGCATCTAGTTGATTCTTCGACTTATAGAGTTCTTTGACAACTTCGGGCGGGAAATGTCGCGATAGTCGCGAGACCTGCGCTTCGCGCACAACCGATGCGCGGAGCATCCGACGGGTCTGGTATGTTAGATAGCACAGTATCGCTGCGCTTACGCATACGAATGCGATAGATATGACTTTATAGTTTACCCAGTGCGCGGCAAATGAAAGAAAATCTCGCTTCTCGTTAATCGGAGAAATTATGCCCTAGATCAACTCCTTCAAGAGGATAGTATCGTGTTCCGGCATCAAAAAGAATAACATTGCGATAAACGAAATCGCAGTGAACAGGACCAGCGCGTAGTCATATCGCAGTGATGCATGGATAAGAATAATAAAAATAAGAGAAAAAACCGGTAGCAGCATAAGATGGTCCTTCGAAATCCCGACCACTAATTCGATCAGCGAGATCGACGCGGCGAGCGCCCCCACGTCGAGAAACGAAAATAAATAGTTTAGCCATCTTGCATGCAGTCCTCTGGCGGCTACAAGCAAACTGATTAGGCTTCCGATTCCGTACACCGCAAAAATCATGTACAAATAACCCGAAATATGAGAAGATAGCCCGGCTTCGAAATCAAGCCATAGTAAGACGATAAAGATTGCAATCCGAAATCCAGCGACTGGGATCTCGCTTCGTCGCTCCGCTTCGGATACAACGAATCGCATTTCGTTGTGCGCCCATTCGTCAAAGCGATTCCGCTTTTCGATCATGCGAAGGTCTCCAGAGGCGACACTTTAGAGAGCGCAGCGATCGGGCTAGCGCTCGAGCCCAAGATGGGTCCGCCAATACACACCGCAGTGCGTCGAATCGCGACGTCAGCCGTATGCTTTGATGGGAGTTCGGCTCGCATGCCTCGGTCAGCCAGCATGCTCTCTCTTCGCTGATCCCAACTGTCTCATCGATGTTGTCTTGTTAACCTCGTCGCTCCAATCACAGATAAACGCCTTCACCGGTCGTTCGAGTACGCAAGCGCCTTGCCGGACAGGCGTGGTGGATCCAAGCCTTTCGAAGACGTCGGCCGTCGCTGCGACGACGACGAATGTTTCGGGTCGAACGCCCCTTAAAGCGGACTCCGTTCGCTGGGCCGTGTTGATGGTGTCACCGACGAGGGTGTAGTCGACACGTCCCGGGAAAGCCTACGTTGCCGACCATCGCCGACCCGGTATGAAGTCCGATGCGAGCACGCGGCAAGTCATGATCATGGTGCTTTAAGTACTGGCCGAGGTCTCGCGCAATGGTCGTAGCAGACTGGATTGCCCTAGCGACGTGGCTAGCCTGTTTGTCCTGGGTGTCCCAAAACGCCAACAAGCCATCACCCGTATATTTATCGATGATTCCACCATTGGCTTCGATAATCGGCCCTACGATCGCAAAGACGTTGTTGAGGTGGGTCGTGACCTCTGCGGCCTGATGCAGGCGAGAGAATTTGGTAAATCCCTCCAAATCGAGAAACATGACGGTCACCTCTCGCCAATCCACGACGGCCACCTGCTCGGGGCTGGTCAACAGCCGACGCATCAACGTTTGCGGAATATACGTTTGCAAGCGAGACAGAGCTTGAGCGGTGCTTTCCAGACGACGCCCCATACGTTGCCACTCCGTGACCCTTCCGTCGCACAGGTGCGTCAGCGAAACGCGGTCGAAATCGAACTGTTCTATTGATTGGAGCGCTTGATCGATGTCTGCCATCGGACGGCCCAGCATGCGTCCAAGGCGCCACGCTGCAACCGGGGCCAGCACGACGATCACCACAGCCAAGAAGGGCACCGATATGGGTGATCCACCAACCCCATTGGACATGGCCGGATCGGATGGCAACGGCGGCGATCAGAGAGCGTGGTCCCAGGTTGGTGACGGCTCGGTATACGTAGACATATGACTGCCCGTCGATCTTGCTCCAGTGTCCCTTCACGCCCGGCAAATCCGGAACATCCGCAAGGGGCTGTCGGTCCATCCAGAAATTTGAGATTGAACGGTCGATGACACGTCGGGTGGCAGTCAGTGACCAACCCAGCCTTTCAGCCAAAGTGGCGATGTCCGTTGGCTTCATGACCCATTGATCTCGGTCAGAGACGATGAATGGAATTACATCGAATTGAGCAGCTGCATCGTTCACGTAGCGCGAAAGCCGACTGGTCGAGACCTCGACGCTGACGACCCCAGCCTGTCGTCCATGATATTCAAGGCCGATCTCAATTTTTACGAAACGATCGTCAAACGACATCCGTAGAATCGGACTTGCCGATTGGGATTCTTCGACGAGGTTGATGTCCATGAAGCCCGATGGTCTCGGTGCAATGCTTGTTGACTTCGGCGGTTTGCCCAATTCGTACCGTGTCCACCGGCTCTTTCCTCCGTTTGGCCATGACACCTCAGCCGTCTGAATTTGCGGGGAACTGGCGAGCAATCCTAGTGCAAATAGTTTCAAGCCATCTCGATTGGAAGCGTCGATGCGTCCCTCCACCACGGACCTTTGCAGAAAGCGCAGTTGGCCGGTGATCGGCTCGAACAAACCGCGAAGCTCACGCTCCATGCCGGCAATCACCGATCTTGCTTGGTCGACCGCAAGCTGGTTGCTCGTATCCGAAGCCACATGAGCGCTGACTACGATCACAGGAGCAATAGATGCGATCACGAGAAGCAAAAGAATTATCGGCAAGAACACAACAACGGAGAACGATGGAAACGCCGACTGGATTTTTAGCGCCCGCATCATAGTCACTACCGTGGTGTGGTGTTTATCGGCTCTCTGTGCGCTCAGAATAAGGCATCAAATTGTTTATCCATCCTGAAGTTTTCGAATAATTTCAATTGCCTCTGATGCCGATGAATATTACAGTTCTTTAATGCGAAACCATAAGCCTCGCGAGGTTACACCTGGGGGGAGTAGCCGCTAGCCGATTGGCCAGCGGCTAATCGTGTTGACATGGGTCAATGAGCCGAAGCGAGAGAATGGGCATGGGCCAGCGCAGCGATGTCTCCATTCGAGAACTCTAGGTTGAATGGGATCTCATCTCCGTCGTCGATCGGGGTGCGCACGCCCCTCAATTCGAGCCAAGCATGGGACGATTTGAGGTCCAGGATCTCATGATCGGCGATTAGCATGTGCTCGACGTCCATCGGGCCATGATCCGGCATTCGCATCACCAGCGCACCAGATGCAGCAACGGGAGAGTTGACACCCACTAAAAACACGTCCTGACCGCTTGCGTTTTCAAGTTTTAGTCGCAGAACGCTCACGCCGTCGACTGGAGATGGTGTGATCACAGCGTCCTCGACATCGATATGCCCGCTGTAATTCGTGATGTCCGCTTTAGCTAAAACGATGGACGCGACGCTGACGCACAGAACAAGCCCCACATTACGACCGATCATATTCAGAATACGCCCGATTGACTTGATCACGTCTCTCTCCTTGGTACGCGGAGTCGAACGAAGTCCGCCGATTGCAGAAATCATTGTGAGCTTACCTGTCGGACTCGATCGTGAGCCCCAGGAAAAGGCGGGCGCGTGCCGGCCGCCTTTTCTCATCTCGCCGACATTGCGGTCCCTCCGGGATTGCAATGTCCTAGAGTTAATCGATCTCCGTGATCGTAAGCTTGCCTTGTACGCGTTCGGCGACGAAAGAGACCGCCGTACCCGTGTCGACACCTTCTATCATTGCCGGATCTGCAACTTCGAACACCATCGTCATGCCTGGCATCCCGAGGTTTTCCAGTGGCCCATGCTTGATTGTCAGTCGGTGACGCTTCGTATCAACCTTGACGACTTCTCCTTTGCTCATTTCGGTAGCCGAAACGGAGCCGCCGGCCGACGCAAGTCCAGTCGCAAGTGCGGTAGCGAGAAGGATTTTTTTCATCGTTCTATTCCTCTATTTGTCAGTAACAGTGATTGGGCCGTACATTCCGGATTCGTAGTGACCCGGAATAAGACAGGCGAATTCGAATTCGCCGATATTGGAGAATGTCCAGATGAGATCGTGGGACTGACCCGGCTCAAGCCTGATGGCATTGGCCTCTTCGTGGATCATTTCCGGGAATCTCTGCATCAGCGTTTTGTGTTCGATCACGTTGGCTTGGGTATCCATTACGAATTCGTGGTCGAGCGCCCCGCTATTCGTGATCGTGAAGCGAATGGTTTCGCCATGTCGCACGTCGATGGAACCGGGTTCGAAGACCATATCACCACGAACGGTCTCCTTCATCGTGACGCTAACCGTACGCGTTGCGTCCTCGGCGTGTCCGGGCCCCCCGATCGCGGTTTTCGCCGGGTGGGCGTCGTCATGTTTCTGAGCCCCAGTCGCGTAGACGTTATCGCTCGCAAGGGCGGTGAAACCGAGTGCGAGCGTAACGGCGAGCAGTACCATTTTGTTCATCGTCATCTGCGATCTCCGATGGGGGAGGGTTCAGTGATTTCCACGGCCTGAGTGCCCGGTCATGTTTGATCGGGGGCCAACGGTACGCACTGGCTCTACGTTAACAGGCTCTGCGGCAGACGCCGACGCCGGCGCTGTGTGCGTGTCCGGTAAGGCACCGGTCCACTCGTAGGCTACGGTGCCGGGAGGATGGTCGAACCAGCCGGGGTCGGAGTAGTCGCCAGCGGCCAGGCCGTCGCGAACCTTCATGACCGTGAACATGCCGCCCATCTCAAGCGATCCGAACGGTCCCCAGCCGCCCATCATCGGCTCGGTGTTGTCCGGTAGTGGCATGGACATTTCCGTCATCTCCGCCATGCCGGTGGAGCCCATCGGCATGTAATCCGGCTGCACGAGGCGGATCTTGCGCGCGATGTTTTGCTTGTCGGTGCCGATGAATGTTGGCACATCGTGGCCCATGGCATTCATTGTGTGATGCGACTTGTGGCAATGGAGCGCCCAGTCGCCCTCGTGGACCGCGTCAAATTCGTAGGCGCGCATGGCGCCCACTGGAATGTCGATCGAGACCTCTGGCCAACGCGCTTCGGGACGGACCCAACCACCATCGGTGCCTGTGACCTCGAAGTCGTAGCCATGCATGTGGATCGGGTGGTTGGTCATGGTGAGGTTGCCGACCCGAACCCGGACCCGATCACCCTTTGCGGCGACCAGCGGATCGACAGCGGGAAAGATGCGACTGTTGATGGCCCACAAATTGAAGTCGGTCATCTCCATGACCCGCGGCATGTAGGACCCCGGATCGATGTCATAGGCGGACAGCAGAAACACGTAGTCCCGATCGACCCGCATGAACTCGGGATCCTTGGGATGGATGACGAAGAAGCCCATCATCCCCATCGCCATTTGCACCATCTCGTCCCCGTGGGGGTGATACATGTGCGTGCCGCTCTTCACGAGATCGAACTCGTAGACGAAGGTCTTGCCAACTGGAATTGGCGGCTGGGTGAGGCCCGACACGCCGTCCATGCCGGATGGAAGGAGGATGCCGTGCCAGTGCACGCTCGTATGCTCGGGCAGGTGGTTGGTGACGAAGATGCGCACCCGGTCGCCTTCGACCGCCTCGATCGTGGGCCCGGGCGACTGTCCGTTGTAGCCCCATAGATGCGCTGTCGTGCTGTCGGAAAGGTCCCGTTGGACCGGTTCGGCGACCAGATGAAACTCCTTCACGTCGCCATTCATCCGAAACGGCAAGGACCAACCGTTAAGTGTGCAAACCGGGTTGTAGGGACGTCCCAAGCTGGGGGCGACAGGTGCCTGGGTCGACGCGCCCTCCATGATCGGCGCCTCGGGCAAGCCCATGTTGGCGGTTTGTGACCAAGCGCTTTTGCTCACCAACGCGCCAGCGGCCACTGCGCTGGCACCGAGCATTTGTCGGCGGGACATCATGGTGTGGTTTCCTTTTGATGATTGGTTGGTCATTCCTCCTCCTCTCCCCCGGCTTCGGCGGCTTCCTCGTTGGGCGCGGCTCCTTCTACGCCGCCGCCATAGATCGCAGCCGCGATGTCCACTTCTGAGAGGAAGAAGTCGCGCCGCGCCTCAAGAGCAGCGCGCACCGAGTTGATCCGGGCACGGGTGTCGGCGAGGAGTTCGAACGTGTTGGTGATCATGCCGTTATAAGTGAGGACCGATTCGTCCTCGATCGTCCGGCGCAACGGTACGACGGCATCGCGGTACTGCTTCGCGATGTCATAGGTCCCGCGGTAGGCAAGCCACGCGGCGCGTGCCTCAGACCTCACATTGACGGCACGTTCGGCGAGCAAGTTCCCGGCGCGCATTGTTGCGAGTTCAGCCCTTCGCAAGCGCGCTTGTCCGCTGTCAAAGATAGGAATCTCGAACTCGACCTCGATGCGCGGGGTAAGGCGGTTCGTGACATTCGTGCGCTCTTGGCCGTCCTCTTCCTCGGTTTCCTCCTCGCGCTCGTATTCCAGACCTCCTGCCAATGCGAGGTCGCTCACATAGCGCGTCGCCTTGTCGAGACCGTAGCTTCTTGCAAGTGCCTCAAGCTCCAGCTTGGCGATCTTGAGATCGACCCGGTTCAAGAGAGCCTGGCGCTCGATCGTCGATTGATCCGCAACGCGACGGGGTAGGTCCGGCAGGCCATTCGGCACTTCATAGGTGAGCGTTTCCCCCCAAAGGCCGAGAAGGCGGGTCAGCTGCTCTTTTGCAATGCGAGCGGCAAGGCGAGCCCGTGCCGTGTCTGCGGTGAGTTCGGCATAGAACGCTTGCTGTCTTGCCTGCTCCGCCTTTGCGAACGCCCCTGTGCGTCCAAGTTCAGACGCCAGCTCCGCGGCCGCGTCCGCCGTGACCTTCGCGCGGTTCAACTCGACCACCACACCCCACGCCGCGGACGCTTCGATGAACGCGCGGCGCGTATCGTGGGCAAGGCGCAGCGTGGCCTCGATGGCGCGCTCCTGCGCCTGACGCACGCGTGTCTCGGCGATCGCTATGCGTCTCGGCCGGGTCGCGAGCGATAGGACGTTCGCGATGATCGCGCCTTCGAGTGTCTGGGTCACGTTGTTGCCGAAGGCGCCGATCGCGATGCTCGGATTGACGGGCAGGCTTTCCTGCCAAAGCTCAGCGACGCTCGTGCCGAGGTCGGCGTAAGCGGCTTGCAGCCCGCGATTGTTGAGAAGGGCCACGCGCACGGCGGTGTCGGCATCGATCGTGCGACCCTTCACGAGCTGCCGGACCTTCGCGTCGATTTGCGCCGCCTGTGCCGCGTTGGTGACCCATACGCTCTGAGTCTTGGTGACCGGTTGGGCGCGGGCACTAACGGCCACGAAGCCTCGATCGATTGGAAACCTGTCGGCCGAGACGCAGCCGCCGAGTAGGCCTGCCATTATCAGCGGGACTGCGCGCACCAGGACGCTTTTGCTTCGTCGGATCATGAGCCGAGCCTTGGCCGCGCGAAGCCTGGGTCAGCTGGTGCGGTTCCCTGGGGCACATCCGGCTCGACAGGCGTGCGATGCGTGTAGTCCGCCGTCAGTTTCTCAGGATGAACCAAACCGACACCGACGGTCGGAATGGTCGCGGCTGGAAGCGCGGGCGGCACATAGGGCGCACCAGCGCATCCTGCCGCGGACGCGGCAAGCGCGCCTACGAAAAGCATCTTCATGGGAAGGCCGTTATTGAGTGATCGATGAAGCGGGCAAAACCCGGTCAACCGCTAAGAACGGGCGGTGACAGGGGTGGTGCGCGTCAGATCGCTCGAGGCGGTTTTCTGTCTTTGCTTGCGGCAGCCGAGTATAGGTCGTCATCTCGGTTGCCGAGCCGACGGCCACCGGTAAAGGGGACGACCGATTCGGCGTCAATCGACATAACCGCAACTGCTGCACAATGCACCGAACAACAGCCAGAACTGGTGTCCGACGTTACGCAGTCTGATTCTTCCTGGTCGGCACCCAATTCAGGCTGAGTGGACCCTGGGCCGTGCTCCGCTGATGCCGGCGCATCGATCTCCAAAGCGGTGATCTGGATAGCGCCGCCGTCCGCAGCGTGGATGGCCATCGATTGCTGAGGAGCGATCGCGCTGACAGCAACCACCAGCAGCAGGACGATCGCATGTTTGATCCAGCCGGCCATACGCAACGGTATCATTCGCCTCCGGGATAGACCGCATCGGGTCGATACTCCGCATCCTGACGAACAGATCCGTGTGCCGATTGCAAGCCCCCTTCGGACGCTCAAATGTGTGTGACGGAACCACATTTCACGAACTTCCACTGTAATGAGCGAAGGCACGACGTTCTTCGCCAGAAGAACCCAACGACTTTTGCCAGCGTGGCTGGGGTGGTAAACCGGATTGGCCGGCGACGTTAATTTTCCTCCAGGATCGTCATCCGGTTTATAAAAGATGTGGGTTGCGACATCATGCTGCTGCCCAAGCTGCAACGGCTGGTCTGCGTCGAGCCCGAAGGGCGCCCGACGTGTGCGTGGGCAGGGCGACCAACGCGTGGCGTTGCCGAACCGGAACGCGACCATGTCTATGGCGAGGGCTGACACTGCGGCGCACGCCGGAACCATGTGCAGGAGAAAAGGTGAGCGTTGACAAGCTCGCGGCTTGGAATTTGTCTGACGCGATTGCAATCGCGTCGGAAGTCCCACTAAGACGCTGGCGGGTCTGCGCTGAGTCCCACAATGATATGACTTTGCGGCGCGGGGCGTGCGCGCTTTTCGCACAGGGAGCCGTTGGTCGTAGAAGTTCCTTGACAGTGGAGTCTCCTGCCATCTATCCGACCTCCATGGTCCGTGCCTCACTTCTCCAGTTTGTTCTGGCAATCGCGCTTGTGATCGTGGGGAGTGTGTACGGCGCTTCGACGGCGGAGGCGCACACCATATCGGCAGCGGCGCCGAGCGCCGAAACGACAACCGAAATGCACTCTGCCGATCCCGGCCAAGGCACGACCGCGTGCAGTACCGTGGAATGTGTTTCGGGGGACAAAACCGATTCGGTTTCGTCAAATTCCCCGGTCACATGCGGCAACGCAGGGCTGTTCCATGCAGTCGATCCCTTGTGCGCTCCTCAAATACGGGCAATGGCCAAATCATTGGTACCGGAGTTTGTTCTGAGCGGTACCAAGCGCGCAGTCGAGACCCCCCCTCCACGCTGAGAGATTCGCGGCGCAAATGGGCGCTTCGTTACTCTCAACATGCTGGAAGGGAAACCATGCAATTCTTCAAGGTTTGCGTTGTCGGCAGCGTATCGCTGCTCGCAATCGCAGGGGCTGTTACGGCAACTGCACACACTGGCGCCATGGGTGTTGTCAAAGAGCGTATGGATGCGATGTCCGCAATCGGTGACGCCAATAAGGTGCTGCGCGCCATCTTCAGTGGCGAATCGCCATACAATGCGGACACCGTTGCCGAAAACGCTGCAATCATACAAGGACACGCTGGATCGGCGCTGACGGAACTGTTTCCGCAAGGAAGTCTCGACACGCCCACTGAAGCAAAGCCGGAGATCTGGCAGAACTGGTCTGAATTCTCCGCACTTGCCGCTCGCTTGGAAGAGACCGCCAAAGCCCTCGCCAACGCTGCACCGAATGGACCTGGTGAGAGCGACGCGCCGGCCTCCTCCATGGGCGCAATGATGGGCCAGGCCGACAACATGGCGTCCATGATGGGGGAGAGTCCGTCCCCCGGCATGGAAATGGACGTCGACGCAATGTCGGCGATGCCCGCCGGCGCGATCTTTGCCATGATGGGCGACACCTGCTCCGCCTGCCACACCAAGTTTCGCATCGAGAAGGACTGACGGTGCGGATCTTGGTGGTGCTGATTGCCCTCGCGATTGCGGGGGCTGGCAGCTATGGCTTACTCTTCGCTTGGCCACTCGATGCGGACGCGGCCCTCGAGCGCCCAGCTGTGGGCGATCCGATGCGCGGTGCCTATTTGGCACGCGCATCGGGTTGCATCGGTTGCCATACCGACCTAGAAGGCGCCGGGAAACCGCTCGCCGGCGGCCACGCACTCGACACTCCCTTCGGCACGTTTTACGCGCCGAACATTACCACCGATCCAGAGTTCGGGATTGGTGGCTGGACGCAGGAGGCGTTTGCGGCCGCCGTGCGCAAGGGCGTGTCACCGCAGGGCAAGCCCTACTATCCTGTCTTTCCGTACACTTTCTACGCGAGCCTTTCCGATCAGGATGTCGCGGACCTATGGGCGGCCTTTCAGACCGTTGCCCCCGTCCCAGAGCCGGCAGCCGAGTCCGAACTCACGTTTCCTTTCAATCTGAGAGCCACGCTTAAGCTTTGGCGCGCGCTTTACTTTGAGGACCAGCAGTTCACAGCCGACTCGAGCCAATCAAATATCTGGAACCGTGGGAAGTATCTCGTCGAGGGGCCCACCCATTGCGGCGCATGCCACACGCCGCGGAGTTTTCTCGGTGGGCGGGACCTCGGCCGTCGCTTCTTCGGCAGCGAGGACCTGCCAGGCGGAGAAAAATCCCCCGCCATCACACAGCAGAAGCTGCTCGAAAACGATTGGACCGAGCGCTCACTGGCTTATGCGCTGAAGACCGGACTGGCCCCTTCCGGCGACGCCTTCGGCGGTGCCATGGGAGAGATCGTTGCCCATTCGACGTCGTTTCTGACCGAGGACGATCGAAACGCCATCGCCCACTTCCTCATGAACCAGGCAAGTGAAAACCGGTGAGGCTGCATGGTGTATCTGAGCGTGCGGCGTACGGTTCGGCAATCGACCCGGCGAGTAAGGTGCAGCGGATGCTGTCTCGCAACGGACTGATCCCGCACCCAACATCTATCGGAGGGGACCGTGAGTGACTTGGCCGTATTCATTCTGGGGGGCTGTGCCGCCCTTGCCCCGATAACGTTTCTGCACGCGGCCGGTTCACGAAGTTCTGTTGTGAGCGCGCCTCAACAGGTTCCGTTTCTCGGCGGATCCGATCCTCGAACGCACGCGTGTCAACGCTTCCACGCGCGATACTACTCAATGACCCTTCTGTTCATCGCCTTCGAGATGGAGATGATGTTCATGTATCCGTGGGCCGTTGTTTATGTGAGCGAAGGTCTGAAGGCGCTGCTTGAGATGGGAATGTTCCTCAGCATCCTGTCTATCGGCATACTCTACGGGTGGCGCGAAGGTATCTTCCGGTGGCAGTGAGCGCGCTTCGGCGGATAGCGGCACATTGCCCGCCGGCGATTTATCCCATTGTCGGCGGCGGCGCGCGCAGCCGTGTCGAAGACCTGCTCGTGCGCGGCGACGTCGTGACCGCGGCGACGCCGCGACATGCTTCCACCCTCCTCCTTTCAGGTGATTTGCGCGATGAGGATCACGCAGCTGTTGCGCGGCTTCACGACCAGATGCCCTATCCACGGGTGACGCTCCATTGGGGCTGTGCGTCCGACCCACGCTTCGCTGATCCGGTCGTAGTGGACGCGGGTGCCGACCCTGTGCAGCGCGCTAGCGAGCTGCACAGGGAGCTGTTTAGCGGACGGCGCGCCTCGGAGCCGGACGTTTTGCCCAACAATCCGCCAGCGCCGTGGCGTGGCGAGGGCGACCACGGGCGGGGCGGCAAGGGGATGATGGGGGGCGTCCCCTACGACAGGCCGATGGCGATGACTGACGAGGACGTTCGCGACGGGCTCTCCCTCGACGCCTACATCGCCGCCCTCGGGCCGTTCCTGCCGCAGATGCCGCCAGGCCTCGTTCTTGATCTGACGCTGCAGGGCGACGTCGTCGTCGGCTCGAAGCTGGTGCGGCCTCCCTGCGATCAGCCGCACGAAGGCGGATTGGTGGGCGCGCTGCGCAGCCTCTCACGCCAGTTGCGGCTTTTAGGCCTTTCCGCGCACGCCCATGGGCTAGTGCGCGCAGCGGCCGACGGGTCTCCGGCAAGAGCGCGCAGACCGCTTCGGCCCCTGCGCCTGTCCGGGACGCTTGCTGCGATCCCGCGAGCGACGAGGCTCGTGTCGAGCGGCTCGGAATGGCTCATCGTCGTCGGCGTATGCACGCACCTTGGCTGCATCCCTCTCGGCCAACGCCAAGGCGACCCGCTGGGCGAATGGGGTGGATGGCTCTGTCCCTGTCACGGCTCACACTACGACAACTCAGGCCGCGTGCGCCGCGGCCCGGCCCCACCAATTTGCTGGTCCCGCCGTACAGATTTCAGTCAGACACGATGGTCGTTATTGGTTGAAGAGGGAGCGCAAAAGCAAGGTTCACAAGCCACTGAAGCGCATAAGGAAATGAGGTTCAGTGTACGCGTTAGTTGTACTCAGTCGGGAGTTCGAAATGGAGTTACGCCAGCTCCGCTACTTTGTAGCGGTCGTTGATAACGGAACGATTAGTGCAGCTGCGAAAACTCTGGGTGTTAGGCAACCGACTGTCAGCAACCACATCCGCAGGCTCGAAGATCGAATTGGCACGAACCTCTTTGAGCGCGGTTCTCGCGGAATGAGGTTGACGTTTGAGGGGCGGAATCTTTCTCGAACAGCCCGGCGTATTGTCGAAGAAGTGGATCACGCTCTCAATCATGCTGAGCGCGTTGCTCAAGTCGAGGTTGGGATGCTGTCGCTCGGCTTTTACACGTCACTAAGTAGCGGGCCGCTTCGCGAAACCTTGAAGGCATTCCGATCGTCTGCCCCTGACGTCATGGTAGAACTCCATGAGGGCAGTCCGGCGGACCTTCTTGCTGCGCTTCGTGATCGGAGGATCGAACTCGCGCTGACGGTACTCGATGTAACGAGCGGCGAGTTCGAAACTCAAAAGATGTGGGATGAAAAACTAGTGGTTGCACTACCAACGAGTAGCCTTTTGTTGTCGCATGATACACTGACTTGGGTTGATCTCGCAGCATCGCCGCTGGTTGTTCGATCTTGGGAAAGTGGTTCGATCCTATACAGTTTTCTCGCTGCGCGCATCGCCCCAAACGGCTATCTGCCTGCCGAACAGCATTTCATTTCGCGGGAGGCGCTATTGGGTCTCGTCGGCATCGAGGCAGGATTCACGGTGATGGGCGCGTCTGCCGCTGAAGCTTCGTTTCCGGGTGTAGTCTTTCGACCTCTCGTCGGTCCGGACACGACTGTTCCGGTCACTGCCGTATGGCGGGCCGACAATGACAATCCTGCGCGCGGTCGTTTTCTGTCCATGGTTAGGGACTGGAGACCCACATTTGCCCAAAACCCAAGTCAATCGGCGATCTGAGAGGAGGTTTTTGAATTGGCCCCGCTGCCTGCGTTCCTGCGCCGTAAGGCAGCGAAGCCTCGATCGGTGGCCATGAAGCGAGCCAGCATTGGCGCGACGATTTTTGTAACCTCAATCACCTGACCCATCTCCGCACCGAGAAGCTCGGCATACACCACCAAATCACGGTGGACCGGTGCCGGAAGCTCGACGGTCATCTTCACCGGGGTCTCGTCGATTAGGGGACCGAGTTTCAGCTTTGCCATTGCTCAGCGCTCTGGTTCGAATACGAGATCGCGGGTGACGACGACCCGGACCGGATGCCCGGGTCGGATGGTGAGCGTTGGTGGAATGTCGAGCTGGCGCTTGACGATCTCCTCGCCAGCGCGCCCGACTGTGTCCTGTCCACTCTCGCGGACCGCACGGGCAATCTCGCTCTCATCGTCGGTACCGACTTCGCTGGCGATACCGAGAAGCGTCGCAAGGCCGGCGGCGACGAATACGCGCCTCCAATGGTTGTTCACGCGATCCTGCAGGCCGGCGTAGCCTTGCCTGTCTGCGCCAGGAAGACGCTCCAGAACGATGGATCGACCGCCCGGCAGGATCAGCCGTGTCCAAACGAGGAGGATCCGGGATTGCCCGCCACCGATCTCGGCATCGTACTCCCCGATCAACCGTGCCCCTTGCGGAATGAGAAGAAAGCGGCCTGTGGGCGTGTCGTAGACATTCTCAGTCACCTGGGCCGTGACCTGACCCGGCAAGTCGGAGCGGATGCCGGTCATAAGCGCAGCGGGGATAACGCTACCGGCTTGCAAGACGTAGGGGCTTGCGGGTGGTGACATCCGATCCGGGCTGACGGTACGTCGGTCCACGGGCGCGTTGAGGAACGACAGCCGTGTCGTCCGTGGCGGACAGCGTCGCTTGCGGCTGTAGGCTGGTCAGACTGGCGAGGTTGGACGTTGGACTGGTGGGAAGCGCCAACGATGGCGACCCCTGGATCTGTGCGAACAGCCGGCTTGTCCGCGCCGCCTCCATCTCCGCGAGACGTTGCTGCTCGGCGGGATCGAGTTCGCCTGCGCCGGCCATGCTCGGCGGCGCCACCGGTCGTCCGTCTTGCTGGGCACGGACGATCGCCCGACCAAGATCGCCGGGGAGAGGCGGGCCGAGCTGTGGCACGTCTCGCTGCAAACCGGTGTAGTCGCGTGGCAGTTGGGCAAGCTCGTCGGCCACCGGTGGGTTCTCGGTGCGATAGAGTTCTGCGGGCGCCCCATTCTCACGTGTCTGCAGCGTGACGATGAGCATGGCGCCGACACTGAGGCCGGCGATCGTTGCGAGGCCGATGAGAACGCGGCGTGAAAGCCGCACCACGCGTGGCGGTTCTGGTCGAAGCCGCATCTCGGCTTGGATGTCTGGCGCTGTCCTCGCCGATGGCTCGCTCATGTCGCCTGCGTCCGCTGACGCACAATCCGAACCGTCTGCTCCGATCGGCCAGTTCCAAGGCGAAGCTCGGCGGCACCGAAGAGGCGATCAACGATAAGGACGTTGCGGTGGATGCGGCTGTTGACGAGCTCGGGCTTGCCGTCGGCACCGATGACAAAGAGAGGCGGCATCTCGCCCTGCACGATACCGGCGGGGAACTCGATGTAGACCTTCCGGCCATCGTCGTAGACACGGCGTGGGCGCCATGGCGGCGTGTCGCCGGATAACCCGTAGCGGTGGCGCATTTGCGTTTTCGAGTGGCAACACCGGCTTCGCGGTGACCTTTACGCGCTGCCGGTTGCGGTTTTCGGGGTAATACCAAGCGACTGACGGCATGTGGGTCTCTTCGCTCGAGACCAGCTCCAGGTGGTAGGTGCGCCGATCGGTGTTCAGGACGAGGTTGGTCTCGACGTCGGGTCGCGTCGGCTTGATGATGATGTGGACCCGTTCGCTTCTGCCGCTGCCGCTCACCGTATCGCCGATGATCCAGCGCGCGGTATCGCCTGCGGCGATGGGGCCTTCCCCAACGAGCGCTTCACCGTAATCGAGGGCGATCTCGGTCACCTTTCCGGGGCTGGCATAGATCCGGTACAGAGCGCCCGGGCTGTAATGATAGACCTGGACGGCATTGAAGTAGCCGCGGCGCTTGGGCTCGATGCGCGCCGCGCTGTTGGCCGACGCGACCTGTGCCAAGGGCGTCTTCGCGGTCGTGCCGCCCCGTGCCGGTGTTACGGCAGGCGGCCGCAGCAGGCATTCGGCCCCGTGTCAGGAACCGCTGCACTGATCGGCGCGGGCATCGGCGGAACGACGTCATCGTACGCGATCTGTGGTGGCTTGTTCGCGCATGCGGCAAGCATGACGGCAATGCCGATGGGACACAAAAGCGTGCGGATCATTCGCCGAGCTCCTTGGACCAGTTGAGGGCGTGGACGTAGATGCCGAGCGGGTTCTTGCGCAGCCGCTCGGCATCGCGCGGCGGCTGCAGGACGATGGTGAGGATGGCGGTCCAACGCTCGGTGCCGGCGAGCTGACCGTTGGCGTAGATCCGCTCGCTCCAGGCGACACGAAAGGAGTCCGGGCTCGCGCGGATGACGCTGGACACGTCCACTGAGATCTGCGTGTCGCCCACCTTGGCGAAGGGATCACGTTCACGGGCATAGTCGTTGAGTGCGAGCGCCCCACGGTCGGTGGCAAAATCGTAGGCCTCGAGCCATTGACGACGCAGCACCACGGGATCGGCCGGGATGGCCCGGACCTCTTCGATGAAGCGCGCCAGATGCCAGGCGATCTGAGCGTCGGTGGGATGGTAGCTCGCATCGGCTGGTGCGACGGCCTGCGCGCGGCCAAGCCGGTCCACCTGAACCACCCATGGGGTGACCGTGCCGCGGGTCGATTGCCAGACAAGGGCTGCCGAGAGCGCCGCGACAAGCGCGAGCTGGCCGAGCGCCATCAGCCGCCAGTTCTTGGCCTGGACGCGCGCTGAACCGATCCGCTCGTCCCAAGCCTGACCGGCGCGCTGATAGGGCGTTTCGGGTTCGGGTGTTTTGCCGTACCGCACGCTCGGTCGCTTGAACATTTCTTACTCCTTCCCGCTCACACTGATGGACGCCCCGCTGCCGTGGCTGTCGCCGGACCGCACCGCTTGAGCGACCGTGGTGGCGCCATGGCTGAGCGCTTGTCCGCGCTTCATTCGCCGTGCCCAATCCGGCGGGCCAGCAGCTGCCGATGGTGTGGGTTGCGCGTTCGGGGGCGGTCCGCCGGCGGCATGAGAACCGGCCTGACCTCCGGACACGAAGCTGCCCTGAAGCGAACCTGCCGCGCGGCGCAGGGGGCTCGTGGCTGCGGCCGCACCGGCCTTGGCGACACCCACGCCACCGCCGGTTTGATAGGCGCCTGTTGCGCCGCCCACCGCGAAGGCCGATCCGCGCGATGTCGCGCCAACCGCGCTGGCGCCCATGCGTACGGCGGCTCCGCCGGCCATCGCCGCACCACCGACCGCCAGCCCCGTGCCCACCGCGGCGCCGGCACCAAGCTGTGGTCCACCGGAGATGAGGCCGTTGGCGATGCCTGGCCCAAAAATGCCCAGGCCGAGAAGGGAGAGTGCGGCAAGAACGATGGCCATGGCATCCTCGATGGTGGGCTGCGTGTCGCCGAACCCCACCGTGAACTCGCCGAAGAGGGTGGAGCCGATGCCGACGATGACGGCGAGGACCAAAACCTTCACGCCGGACGAGACGACGTTGCCAAGGACGCGTTCGGCGAGGAAGGCTGTCTTCCCGAAAAGGCCGAAGGGAATGAGGACGAAGCCGGCGAGCGTCGTGAGCTTGAACTCGATGAGGGTGATGAAGAGCTGTATGGCGAGAATGAAGAAGGACAAAAGAACGATTGCCCAGGCGAACATCAGGACGATGATCTGGACGAAGTTTTCGAAGAACGAGATGTAGCCCATGAGATCGGCCATGGCCGCGAGGATGGGTCGCCCGGCATCGATGCCCACCTGAGCCACCCGACCCGGCTGCAAGAGCTCGGCGGCGGTCATGGAGCCACCGGATGCTTGCAGGCCCAGGCCAGCAAAACTGTCGAAGACGATGCGCGCGAGCGTGTTCCAGTTGCCGATGATGTAGGCGAAGATGCCGATGAAGATCGTTTTCTTGATGAGGCGGGCGAGGATGTCGTCGTCCGCGCCCCACGCCCAGAATAGCGCCGCGATGGTGACATCGATGACGATGAGCGTGGTGGCGAGGAATGCCACCTCGCCACCCAGAAGCCCAAATCCGCTGTCGATGTAGCTGGCGAAGACATCGAGGAAGCGGTCGATGACACCCGTGCCGTCCACGGCTCAGCGCCTTTCTGCGGTTGCGGAAGGCTCAGCCTTGCCCGTTCCGAAAAAGCGGCGGCGGTTCTCTTGCCACGCTTCGACGCACTGCTGATCCTGAAGGGCGGCTTCGCCCAAATCGCTACACCGACGCAGCTCAAGGGATCGGGAGTTATCCTGCGGCGGCGCGTTGCGCTGGACCCATGTGGGTCGGTCATGATCCTGCGCGTTGCGGAGCATGGTCGCACTGGCGGCAAACAGTGCAGCGGCCACCAGGGCGAGGCCGAGATATCGAAGCACTGTGGGCACTCAGCTCAGTTGCCGAACATGCGCACGGGCGTGGAGCGGTAGCCTTGGCCGGGGGCCAGAAAGCGCTGCAGCTGCTCGCGCGCTTGCTCGTGCGTTGCAGCCTGGCGGGCCTGCTCCAACGCCTCGGCGCGCCCCTGCGCAGCCATCAGCGCTGTGAGGTCAGCGAGCTGCTGCGACTGCAGCGCGACCAGCTGATTGCCGGCCTGTGCGGCCTGGAGCGCGCCGGTCGCGTTCTGGCTTGCGGATACCAGCGACGAGAGAACCTGGCGGGCTTCATCGATGTTGCCGACGACAGTGGCTTGCGTTTTCAGCGTGTCCTCGAAGCCGGCGACCGAGTTCTGCCAACGTTCCCGGGCGGCACCGATGAGATCGCGATCGGAAACACCAGAGAGATCGCCGCGGTAGGTCGCCTCGAAGGCCGACTTCGATGGCCTGGACGTCGTAGGCGATCCGCTGTGCCTCGCGCATCAGGTCCTGTGTTTGGCTGAACGCTTCCTGCAACTGCGCGAGAGACGATTGTGGAAGGTTCGCAAGATTGCGCGCCTCGTTGATGAGCATGGTCGCTTCGTTCTGCAGAGAGGTGATCTGATTGCGGATCTGCTCGAGCGATCGCGCCGCGGTCAGAATGTTCTTGCTGTGGTTCCAGGGATCGAACACCAATCGTGCGGCGGTCGCCGGCGGCGCGGTCGCGATGGCGGCGGGTATTGCGGTCATTGCGGCGGCGAGCATCAGAGTTCCGAGGCGTCTATTGCGCATCGTCAGGCTCCTTCGATGGTTGTGGGGGGAGAAGCTGAGCGGCCCAGTCGAGATCGCGATGGCGAAGCCATTCGGCGGCGAAGGCATCCCGGCCGTGCTCGTCCATCAGTTTTGCGATTGCGGTCTGATCGGCCTTCGCCGAGGCTGCGCAAAAGGCGAGCGCCACGTCCGAGAGACCGAGCTCGAAGAGGCGATTGCCGCGGCGTGATTGGCAGTAGTAGTCCCGTTTTGGCGTCGCCTGCGCCAGGATGTCGATCTGGCGAGCGTTCAGGCCGAAGCGATCGTAGATGGCAGCGATCTGGGGCTCGAGCGCACGCTCGTTCGGGAGAAAGATGCGCGTCGGGCAGCTCTCGATGATCGCGGGCGCGATGGCACTACGGTCGATATCGGCGAGGGATTGGGTGGCGAAGACGACGCTGGCGTTCTTCTTGCGCAGTGTTTTGAGCCATTCCTTCAGCTGCGCGCCGAAGGTGGGATCGTCCAGCGCAAGCCAGCCTTCGTCCACCAGGATGAGTGTTGGCGCACCGCTCAGCCGTGCTTCGATCCGGTGGAACAGGTAGGCCAACACCGAAGGGGCGGCCGCGGTACCGATGAGGCCTTCGGTCTCGAATGCTTGCACATCCGCATCGGCGAACGACTCTGCTTCCGCATCGAGAAGGTGCCCCCACGGCCCGTCGAGGGTATAGGGCTGGAGCGCCTGCTTGAGCTCCGCCGACTGCACGATCACGACAAAGCCGGTGAGCGTCCGCTCGTCCTTCGGAGCCGAGGCAAGGCTCGAAAGCGCCAGCCAGATGAGGTCTCGGTTGAGGGGCCCGATGACGATCCCTTCTCGGCTCAGCACACCGGTCAGCCAAGCGGCGGCCCAGACGCGTTCGCCTTCGTCGTCGATTTTGGCGAGCGGTTGAAGGGCGACGGGCGCGTTGCTCTCGCCCGAGAGGGCGCCGCCGAGATCGTGCCAGTCGCCGCCCATGGCGAGGGCCGCAGCGCGGATCGAACCACCAAAATCGAAGGCAAACACCTGCGCACCGCGATAGCGGCGAAACTGGAGCGCCATCAGCGCCAGCAAAACGCTCTTGCCGGCGCCAGTGGGGCCGACGACCAGACTGTGCCCCACGTCGCCCACATGAAGCGAGATTCTGAACGGCGTTGCGCCGTCTGTCTTCGCGTGAAACAGCGGTGGACCATCGAGGTGCTCGTTCCGCGCGGGCCCCGCCCACACGGCCGACAACGGGATCATATGCGCAAGGTTGAGAGTCGAGATGGGCGGCTGGCGGACGTTGGCGTAGAGCTGGCCCGGGAGGCTGCCGAGCCAGATCTCCACGGCGTTGACGCCCTCGCGGATGACGGTGAAGTCACGGCTCTGAACGATCTTTTCCGCAAGCCGTAACTGTTCGTCCGCGATGCGCGGATCGGGATCCATCACTGTGAGCGTTGCCGTGACGTAGGCCCAGCCGACGACGTCGGCGCCGAGCTCCTGGAGGGCTTCGTCGGCGTCGAGCGCTTTGTTCGCGGCGTCGCTGTCGAGGAGCGTCGACGCCTCATTGGTCATGATTTCTTTGAGAATGGCGCCAATGCCCTTGCGCTTGGCGAACCACTGACGGCGGATTCGGGTCAGAAGCTTTGCCGCATCGGTCTTGTCGAGGCAGATGGCGCGTGTGGACCAGCGGTACGGGAAGGCGAGGCGGTTCAGATCGTCGAGGATGCCGGGGAAGGTCGCGCTCGGAAATCCAATAATCGATAACGTTCTAAGGTGATGATCGCCCAGGCGTGGCTCGAGCCCGCCGGCGAACGGAGTGTCGGCGAGGAGGGCATCGAGATGCATCGGCGTCTCGGGAACGCGGACCTTTTGTCGGTTCGGCGAGATGCAGGAATGGAGGTAGGTGAGGGTCTCCTCGTCGGAGAGCCAGACCGCTTCGGGGAAGACGGTTTGCAGGAGGTCGAGAAGACGGCCCGAGCGATCGGCGAAGCTTGCCACTTGCTCGCGTCCGTCGATCTGGGAACTGCGGTGGCGGCCTTCGTAGAGCCAACCTTCTGCGCGCGACGCCTGCTCCGCGGGTGGAAGCCAGACGAGCGTCAGGACATACCGCGAACTCGAAGTGAGCACCGGCTTCCTCGAACTGGGCCTTGCGCTCCGCATCGACCATCGCGGACACGGGGTCCGGAAACTCGCCATCCGGATAGGCCTGGGACGGTACGCGTTGGGCTTCGGCAAAGATGGTCCAGCCCGATCCGAGGCGACGGAGCGCGCCATTCAGACGGCCTGACACGGCGACCAACTCTGCCGCGGTCGCCGACTCCAGATCCGGCCCTCGAAACCGCGCCGAGCGCTGCAGCGAGCCATCCTTGTTCAGAACCACGCTTTCGTCAATCAGAGCCGCCCAGGGCAGGTAATCAGCGAGAAGCTGCGGCTTGCCACGGTATTCGGCGAGATTGAGCATGGCTCAGACCCGCAAGTGCGCGGGGTAGCGCAGATGTCGACGCACCACGTCGACAAACTGGGCGTCACGCTTGGCCGCCCACACGGCGCAAAGGTGTCCGATCAGCCAGAAAGCGAGGCCGATTAGCCAGAGGCGAAGTCCCAATCCGATGGCAGCCGCGAGGGTGCCGTTGGCGATCGCGATGGTTCGGGGCGCCCCTGCGAGAAGCATTGGCTCGGTCAGCGCGCGGTGCACCGGGGTGAAGAAGTTTTGGACCTCGGTATCGGCTGCCATCAGATGACGACTCCGCCGCCGAAGGAGAAGAACGACAGGAAGAAGCTCGAGGCCGCGAAAGCGATGGAGAGACCAAAGACGATCTGAATGAGACGTCGCGCTCCTCCAGAACTGTCGCCGAAGGCGAGCGTGAGCCCTGTGATGATGATGATCATCACGGCACGATTTTCGCGACCGGGCCTTCGATCGACTCCAGGATCGCTTGCAGCGGCGCTTCCCACGGCATGTTCGAGCCCGCGGCCTGGACGGGCGCGGCGGACGCCACGGCGAAGATGGACGCGAGCGTGAGCAGGCCGGCGAGATGGCGAGGCGTCATCAGAAATCTCCGGGCAGGGGGATGAGCGGGGCGATGGCGTAGTCGCCGGTCTCGGTCAGGCCGCGCATGGTCGCGAGTTCCGTCAGGCGGCGCTCTGCGCCCCGGCCGGACAGCACGGCGACCACATCGATGGTCTCGGCGATGAGCGAGCGAGACACCGTGACCACCGCTTCTTGGATGAGCTGCTCGAGCCGCCGCAGTGCCCCGAGCGCCGAGCCGGCGTGGATCGTGCCGATGCCGCCAGGGTGCCCGGTGCCCCACGCCTTCAGAAGATCGAGGGCTTCAGGGCCGCGAACCTCACCGATGGGGATCCGGTCAGGCCGCAGCCGCAGTGACGAGCGGACCAGGTCTGAGAGTGAGCAGACGCCATCCTTCGTTCGCAGACTGACGAGGTTCTTCGCGGCGCATTGCAGCTCGCGGGTGTCTTCGATGAGGACGACACGGTCCGATGTCGTCGCGACTTCGGCAAGAAGCGCGTTGGTGAGCGTCGTCTTGCCTGTGGAGGTGCCGCCGGCGACCAAGATGTTCTTGCGCTCGATGACCGCAGTCCGGAGAGCATCCGCTTGCTCTGCGGACATGATGCTCTTCGCGACGTAGTCGCTGAGGCCGAACACGGCGACGGCGGGTTTTCGAATGGCAAAGCTCGGCGCTGCGACAACCGGCGGCAGCAGGCCCTCGAACCGCTCGCCGGTCTCGGGCAACTCCGCCGACACGCGGGGCTCGGCGGCATGGACTTCGGCGCCGACGTGGTGGGCGACAAGGCGGACGATCCGTTCGCCATCGGCGGCCGACAGTGTTTTGCCCGTGTCGGCGAGGCCGGTTGTCAGCCGATCGACCCAGAGCTTGCCGTCCGGGTTCAGCATCACTTCGACGGTAGCCGGATCTTCCAAGAGCGCTGCGATGCCTGGACCCAATGCCGTGCGCAGCATTCGCGCGCCGCGCGCAGAAACCCCGGTGCGAAGAGGATGAATGGACACGAAGAAAAAACCCCGCTTGAGGCGGCGCGGAGAAGCCGCGCGGCGGGGACGAGTAGAAGAGGCAGCGAACGCCTCAGATCAACAAGGTGTTCGCGATGGTCGAACGTTGGCGTAGAAAAAGAAAGAAACGGCGGTCCGGCGCCGGTTAGTAACGCTGCCGCTACTGCGGTTTGTCCTTGTTCTGACCGTCCAGCTCTTCAGAAATCTCCTTGCGGAACACAGATCCTCTGGCGAGGCGGCGTCCAAGCGCTTCCACGAACGCGTCATAGCGCTCGCCGCCCTTGGCCCGCGCAGCCTCCTGGTGCGCATCGGGAGGGCTCGGCATGACGGTGAGCCAATGCCTCACGAAGAGGACGAGGGTTTCTAACGCAATGGATTGATCGCGCTCCAAACGCTCTTGCGACCGGTTCAGCCGATCGAGCCTGGACGTCAGCGCTGCCTCCTGGCGCTCGGTTTCATCGGGGGTCACGAACGAGGCGATGGCGGCTTCGGCAACCAGAGACAGCGAACGATCGCGACGGTCGGCATAAACGACCAACGCCTTCATGATTTCGGGCTCGAGGTAGACGGAGAGACGCTCTTTGCGCACGGCCGGTCAGAGCTCGATGCCGTCGCCGGGATCCAGCGCTGCCTGTCGCGCTGCGGCGCGGAAGCGCGTCTGAAGGGACTTTGCGCGAACGGCATCGTCGTCGGCGTCATCGGCGGAGCGATCCTCGTCGAACGCGAATTCTCTCCGCACATCCACATCCTCCGGCGTCAGCGCCACGTCGACTGGCAGATCCGGCGCGCGCCGCACACCGCCATCGCCATCTTCGGTTTCGGTGTCGTCGCAATGCGTTGCCACGAGTTCGGAAGCAGGTGGCGAGATCGCGGTGCCCTCGCTCCAATCATCGGGTCGGACCGTGTCTTCAATTTCTGTGATAGGATTTGGCGGCGGGAGAGCGCGCGATTGGAGCTGAGGATCTTCAAAATAGCGCGCCTTCTTCGCGCGGATGGGTGGCGCCCCCGAAACCAGCACCAGCTCGTCGCTCGACGGCAGCTGCATCACCTCGCCCGGCGTGAGCAACGGCCGTGCGGTCTCCTGGCGTGAGACCATCAAATGCCCGAGCCACGGGGATAGTCGATGCCCAGCATAATTCTTCATGGCGCGCATTTCGGTGGCCGTACCGAGCGTGTCGGAGATGCGCTTTGCTGTTCGCTCGTCGTTGGTGGCAAACGCCACCCGCACGTGGCAGTTGTCGAGAATAGAATTGTTCGGGCCGTAGGCTTTCTCGATCTGGTTCAGCGACTGGGCGATGAGAAAGCTCTTGAGGCCGTAGCCCGCCATGAAAGCGAGGGCCGACTGGAAGAAGTCGAGCCGACCGAGGGCCGGGAAACTCGTCGAGCATTAGCAAGAGACGATGCCGCCGCCCGTCGATGGCCAGCTCCTCGGTCAGTCGCCGACCCACTTGGTTGAGGATCAGTCTGACCAACGGCTTGGTGCGGTTGATGTCCGACGGCGGTACGACGAGGTAGAGCGTCGCCGGTCGCTCGCCATCGACGAGATCGGCGATCCGCCAATCGCAACGGCGGGTCACCGAGGCGACCACGGGATCACGATAGAGGCCGAGAAACGACATGGCAGTGGAAAGCACGCCCGAGCGCTCGTTCTCCGATTTGTTGAGGAGCTCCGCGGTCGCGCTGGCGACGACGGGGTGCGGGGCCTCGCCAAGATGTGGCGTGGTCATCATCACCCGCAGTGTCGCCTCGATGGGTTGAGCAGGATCCGATAGGAACGTCGCGACCCCTGCCAGGGTTTTGTCCTTGCGAGCGTAGAGGACATGCAGGATCTGCGCCCACGAGAAGCGCATGACTGGTCTTCTCCCAGTGGTTGCGCTTCTTGATGGAGCCTTCGGGGTCGACGAGGATGTCGGCGATGTTCTGAACGTCGCGGACTTCCGACGCGCCCTTGCGAACTTCGAGCAGCGGATTGTAGGCCGCGCTCGCCGCGTTGGTCGGATCAAACAACAGGGTTCGGCCGAACCGAGCACGCCAGCCGGCGGTCAGCGCAAAATTCTCGCCTTTGATGTCGTGGACAATGGCGGAGCCGGGCCATGTGAGCAGCGTCGGCACGACAAGCCCGACGCCTTTGCCGGACCGTGTCGGCGCGAAACACAACACGTGCTCAGGGCCATCGTGGCGGAGGTAGCTCTTCTCCCAGCGGCCGAGCACCGCTCCGTCCGGCGATAAGAGCCCAGCCGCGTGGATGTCGCCCACCGCGGCCCAGCGTGCCGAGCCATAGGTGGCGACGTCGCGATCTTCCCGTGCGCGCCACAGGCTCATGGCGATGGCGGTGCCAATGGCTCCGAAGCCTCCGGTCG
This sequence comes from uncultured Alphaproteobacteria bacterium, assembly GCA_963771975.1. Classification (GTDB taxonomy): domain Bacteria; phylum Pseudomonadota; class Alphaproteobacteria; order Rhizobiales; family Amorphaceae; genus Acuticoccus. The sequence continues at coordinate 539,678 of CAVYVL010000008.1, forward strand.
CCGCAATGATCGCGCCTTCTACGAAGACTCTCGGTGCGTACGCATCGTACCAGTACCACCACAGGAAGAACGCTGGCGGTGCGTAGACGGGCCAGCTGCCGATCTCAAACCAGGGCGCGCCGAGCTGCGCCTGGAAGCCGAGCCGCCAGGCCGTCCATTGCGTGGCGGCCCAAATGAACGCCAGCGCAATCAGGCTGACGAGGACAATCTGTCCCCACAGGATCTTGGTGCTCGGCATGCGCACCGAATGGTGCTGCTACGAGCCGAACAACAGGTCGCTGGCGCCGACCGTCGTGCCGCAGGATAGCGGGTCGCACAAAAGGGATGGCTGACGGCGTTGCTTGACCATCAATCATCGGTCGAGGTGCTTGGACGTTGAGGGCGCAAGCGCGTTTGTGGTCGCTCCGCCTTTGCCGTCTTTGCGGTTCCCGTCCGCCGCAGACGCTATTCAGCCGCTTCGTTCGCAGCAGCTTTCTTCGGCGCCTTGGACTTACGTGCGCGTGTCGGCTTCTTTGCTGCCGGCTTCGCGGCGGCCTTGCGCTGTTGCCCAAGCCCCATCCTCTTGGCGAGCTCCGATCGCGCCGCCGCATAGTTCGGTGCCACCATCGGATAGTCGGACGGGAGGCCCCAGCGCTGGCGGTAATCTTCCGGCGAGAGGTCGTAGTGTGTCCGCAGGTGCCGCTTCAGCGACTTGAACTGCTTTCCGTCCTCGAGACAGATCAAGAAATCCGGCGTGATGGATTTCTTGATGGGCACTGCGGGTTTGAGCGGCTCGGGTTCCGGCTCGGCCTCACCGGCAACAGTCTTCTGAAGCGCGCCGTGAACGTCCGCGATCAGCTGGGGGAGCTCGTGAGTTCGGCACGGCATTCTTCGTCACATAGGACGAGACGATCTCCGCCGCGAGTTCCACGAACCTTGTTTCGATTTCGGCGTCAGCCATTGCACACCCAAAGATTTTGAAGATGAGGTTGTCCGTACATTCGCTTATGTTGATGGACGAATTGATGCGTTCTCTACCGCACCGCCGATCACCACGCCAGATCGCATCGAGCCGACGCCTTGTTGTGGCCGATCTCTTGACGACAACGATCGGACTGACAATTCCGGACTAGATGCTGAGGCCGCGACGCCGCCCGAACGTCCATTCTACGCCGCCGCTGTCGGTCATCTGACCTGTCACGTGCTGACCGAGCCGCTGCTGCAGCGGCTGCGACCAGGGCACGAGCTGAAACTCGGTGCCGTCGTCGATCATCGCGAACCGACCCGAGGCGAGTGTGATGCGCTGACGGACCACACCGGAAACGCGCTCGCCCTCCGACGAGGGTCGGTGCGTGAGCCCGGTTTCGGCCGCGAGGCGTGTCGCAGTGTTCTCCAGCTCCTGCCGCCGAAGGGTCGCGAGCAGATTGCGAGCAAAGACGACCCGCCGACCATGCCGCTCCGCAGTTCCCCGGGCCATGTGATGGTCCGACCGCGCGGCGAGCGCGCCCTGCACCTCGGATCCAAACCCGCTGTCCGCGATAAACGCCGGCGTCTGTGCCACAAGCTGTCGATCGAGCCAGGTCGCACCCTCCGATGAAGCCTGCTCCTGCAGCGGAAGGTCCGATCGCACTGCGACCAGCATGCGGGACCGAGATCCAGACGGCGGCT
>CAVYVL010000009.1:0-354689 GCA_963771975.1 uncultured Alphaproteobacteria bacterium
CCACGATTGTGGTGTGCAGCTTGAGCGTCTCCGCCATCGGCGAAGACTTGGCAAGCCGCCGGCGTGCTTCTGCGATCTCGACCCGGAATGGTCTTGCCATGTCCAAATGACTTCGTTGACGCACGGCCTACAGACCCACTCGCTGCAATTACACCCGAGAGGGAGGGCCGAGGTGAGTGTCGCGCAAGGTTCGGAATCAGCCCCTGTGCAAGCGTAACAGATTAGACCAAAATGCGAACATTCGCTCGAACCGGGCGTGCAACATCGGGAGCAATCGATGTCCCTCGACTTAACGATGCCTGTCCTCGTGGTCGACGACTACAAGACCATGGTTCGTATCATCAAGAACCTTCTTCGCCAATCGAACGGCAATGTTGGACGGCGTCCGACGGCAGCGAGGCCATGGAGAAGATCAAGGCCAAAAAATATGGTTCGGCGATCTCGCACTGGAACATGGAGCCCATGACGGGATACGAGGAGCTGCTGAGCTCCGCGCCGATCCGGATAGAACGCCGAGATGCCCTTCATCATGGTCACCGCCGAGGCGAAATCGAAATGTGGTCGCGGCGAAGAAAGCCGGCGTGAACAACTACATCGTCACACGTTCAACGCTCAGACGCTCAAGGAGCCAGCGGCCTGACGCGCGTCCCGGCTCGACGTCGAGCGCGGTGGTTGTGGCGGGACCGATCAGGAACGGAGGCGTGTTTCCATCGGATCCGACACAACCACAATTCACTCGCACTGGTAGCATTTTGGGTTGTGTTGATCAGCAACTCGCGCAATAGTTGCACATGCGAGGCGACGGCGAACGGATTCCGACCCCGGTGCCAGACGCTCACGCTCATAAAGGAAGGTGCACAGATGTACATCGTAATCGACATGCGTGAGGTTGTTGCCAACGGTTACAAGTCCGGCTTCGGCCAGGGTCGGCCACGACCTTTGCCGGAGCCGAGTTCGCCGGACCCGGGTCGCAGTCAATTCTCAGACTGCGGACGCTGTGGCCATCCAAGCGGTGATCCTTGGTTCTGCCGAAGGCCGTTACAGCATTCGTGCGGGCCATGACGCCGATCATCGCGTTGAAGGAAGAGAGTGGGCTCGAAGCGCTTCAACGTCGGCGTGGACGACGTGGTCAAGAAGCCTGGCGCCGTACGCCAGCTCGTCGCCCGCGCGAACGCCATCCTGCGCCGCGCCAGCGACGTCCGCGAAGAGGCTCAGTTCGGCTGGTCACTGGCGGCATTCGATCTGACGATCGACGATACACCCGTCGCAGCCTCCGCCTATCGCGAACGCCAGATATTGGAGTATCTGGCTCAAAATCGGCGCCGGCGGAGACCCAGCTTTTCAACGCCATCTACGGACTCTTCAATGAGAATGTCGACGAGACGGGCTGATCGAAGGGCACATCTTGAGCTGCGCAAGAAACTGCGCCTGTGCGGCTTGGCTACGACGTGGATCGATGCCAAGCGGTTCGCCGGCTACGCCTTCATCGGCGATCGTTTGCCGTGCGAGATCGAACGCCCGGTGCCGCGGGTGTCTGCCGAGCCAGCGCCGGTCCTGTCGATCGTCGTTTCGAACCCCGACATGGACCGCCTGCAATTACGGTCGCGCTCCGCCTGAGCACCTGGCGCATGGCTAGGATCGCTCGCGCCGCGAGACCGCCAGAGCCGAAAATGACTGCGCCGCAATTCCGCGGGACTTCTCCGGCGCGCCGCCCGTCTCCTAAAAACAGCCTTGCGCCACGTCGGGGATGAGACATTCGGCCCCAACGCATCCTCGCCATTGTACGGGACATCCCGACTACCTGACGCGCGTTTCGGCCGCGCCGATGGAGCGCGACGGAGCAGCGGATACCGAGGAGGCGCGCGTGGTTTCATTCTTCTTCGCTCGATCATCACCGTTTGCACCGGCCTCGCGGCCCTCGCAAGCACACCGGCCGTCGCTCAATTCTCCAATTGCCCAGCGATTGCCGATGCGTTTCGCAGGCCCGCGTCATCCGGGTCGCCAACGTAAACCGCAGGCCGACTACGCGGTCGAGATCCGGTACATCGGCCATTCGACCTTTCGCATCAAGGCGCCGGGACGACCACCATCGCCACCGATCCGCCGGCAGCGCCGGTGCGGCCCCGCGGCCGGACGTGGTCACCATGAATCATGCCCACACCAGCCATTTCACGAATTTTCCCGATCTGGTACTTCCGCATGTCCTCAGGGATGGGGCGAAAATGGCGCGCCGGCGCAGACCGCTTCAAGTTGGAGAGGTGTTGGTGCGCAACGTCACCACCGACATCCGCAACTACATGGGCGTCGAGGAGGACGGCAACTCGATCTTCATCTACGAGATCCAAGGCCTGTGCATCGGTCACATCCGGCCACCTGCACCAGCCGCTGTCGGACTTGCAGGTCCTGTATCGGGCGTCTCGACGTCGCGTCGGTCCCCGTCGACGGCTCCTACACCTGGATCAGGCCGCGATGATGGGTCTCGCCTGCGTGCCTCGATCGCCATCCCCATGCGGTCTCGCGCGCTCGCAGATTTCGTGACCCGCACTCGCGCCGACGGCCTCATCATCAGCATACCGTCCTGACACCCGGTGCTGCGCGTGTCGCTCAATTCTCTACCGGAGCGGCCGACCTTCGTCGTCCTCCGGCGCCACTTCGGCGAATAGATCGTGCCGCAGACGGGCACATTCGTTGTGCCGCGGCATGCACCGCGGAACCTCATTGCTCTGCTCCAGCCCCGTCTCCTAGGGTTGGTGCGGCTCAGCCCCGGCTTTCCACAAGCGGGGCATGCATGCGCGTCACGGGTGGACGCTGCGGGGTGATGGCGATCGCCATCATGATGAGGCAGGCCGCCGCGCCGTGCGCCAGTGTCAGGGGCCGCCGAACGCCAACCATCCGATCAAGAACATCGCCGGCAATTCGGCGCTGCCGGCGATCGCTGTCGATACTGCACCCAGTCGCGGCGCGCAAGAGAGCACCTGCGGCAACAGCGCGCTGAACACCGCCATTGCCGCCAGGGTGGCGAGCGCCGCGGGGTCGAGCGGAAGGATGCGGCGCCGGCTCCGGATCACCAGCGGTGCGACACCCATCACTGCGCCGAGCGAAACCGAACCCGTGGCCGCGAGTGGCGCGCCCCAACCGATGCGCGATGACGTTCTACAAGAAGCCATACGCGGCCGGTGTCGCGAGGGCGAAGAGGATGGCCCAGCCAGCGAAGCCGATCGCGGCCACCCGCGTGCCGACCATCGCGGCGAGAACGATGAGGACGGCCGCGACCGCCCCTCGCTTCCCCGGACGCTCGCCGAAGAGACGGCGAAGGCGATGGCAAACAACGGGTATGTCATGAAGAGCACGGCCACCTCGGCAACCGGCAGCGACTGCAGCGCGACCACATAGCCGATCCACCCCAGAGAGATGGTCGCCCCGCGGCGAATTCCCATAACGTCGCCACCCCTCCTCGGCCCGCGCACAACCAGGAAGGGCGCGAGGACCAAAGCCGTCAGTGCAAAGCGGAAGAACGTGATGGTGGGCGCCGCGACGCCCACGAAAACGCGGCCGAAATAGGTGGTGGGGCCGAATAGGGCCGCGCCAATGAGACGGGAAGAACGCCTGATGGGCGGGACACGGCAGCGACAGGTGCGGTAGCAAAGGGGCTCGTCATGGCCCCGCTCTATCCCATGCTGGGTCGGGGTGGGTATCGGACGGACCGCCCGCCCGGCAGTGCGTCTACATGGCGCCTTTGGAGAACCTGATGATGGAGGGTGGCGCCGGCGCGACCCATCATGATGTCGCTCTCTGCGAGATGGCCGCAACTGCGGCGCTGCAGCTCGACGCAAGCTGTACAGCGTAACAATAGCGACAGAAAAACACGAGTTCGAGTCCCGATGATCTTGCGTTCGCTTCGATTTCTCTAGCTTTACCGCAAGAACATCTCACCCACCATCTCACCCACCATTTCCTCCGATCACAATCTGGTACGCGCGAGGCACGCGGACGCGGCGCACCGGCAGCTATGGGACCGCGGTGTGACAGCGGTTTTCGGGACGCGGCGGAGAGACAGGCCGGATCTGCGCACGCGCCCGGCGGTCGTCGCCGCTCGATCAGGCACGCAATCGCATGTTGAGCCGGGAGGAAACGAACTGGTGTGCGCCGGGGCCGTCTCATTCCACGAATGTGGAACCGCAGCCCGCTGTCTCACCTCGACACGGCGGCGGGAACCGCCCAACTGCTTCGCCGCCCCGCCGACGAGCAAGCGAGTCAGCGGGTGTGCTGTCCACCGCGTCGCCCAGGGCGATGATGCTCGCCGAAAACGTAGATCAATCCGCTGGAGTAAAAGTCCCGCCCCGCGGCGAAGGCTCCGAATCCAACCGCGCGCCGACATTCGAGCCCGGGAGCACCTGCAACGCGCCACGAAGCATGACGCTTCTCACAGTCCGGCACTTGCCAGGAGATATGTTCAGTGATCACAGAACATTGCGAATTCAGATCCGCCCGGGCCAGCGGCCGCCCGCGGCGTGTCCTTCTCGTCGAAGACGAGGGGCTGTCGCAATGACGCTAAAAATGATGCTCGAGGTCGGACACTGGAATCGAGGTCGTTCTCGGCTGATCGCGCGTCTCGATGAGGCGATCGAGGCTGCCAAGGTCGAGCGACTCGACCTCGCCCTCCTGGACGTGACAATTATCGGGGCGGCGAAGTGTTTCCTGTCGCCAATATCCTCCAGGATCCCGATCATCTTCCACACCGGTCACGGCCTGAAGGAGGACCTCACCGGCACCTACCGCTCGGCTCGAAGCCGAGTAACGATGCCGTTCTGCGCAACGCGATGACGCGCAATGATCTCCGGCCGCAGCAGGCACCGCTAGCCCCGCCCCTCTGCGGCCAATTACCAGGTTGCCGACGCGGCGCGCGCTGCGATCGGAACCGGGCCCGTCGGCGGCCGCACCCGCCCTTGGATCATACCCAGGAACCGGCCCGGCAAACCGCCCCGCCACCGCATCCCGGCGGCACTCGAGGCTTTTACGAACCGGCTCGGAGAGATGAGCCAACATGTCGCCGTCCGCCGCCGCACAGCGCCGCCGCCGTCGGCGGCCTTGCTGGATTTCCTGGGCCGGGCGGCGCGCTGTGCTCATCGCAGCGGCATCACCCCTGACGCGTCGGAACATGGGCTCGCAGCGATAGTGCTCCAAAATGTCCCCGACACGACCCTAGATGCCGCGCGCGATTGATCGCATGGCCGCGAGACCCCACGTCAGTCGTGCAAAAACGTCAACCCCCGTCACGTTCGTACGTTGACAGCGCCGCACCCCCATCATATCTCCGCCTCAACTCGGCACTCACCTTGAAGAGAGTGCCAACAGCGGCACAGCACTCAGAAGACCGGGAACCGCCCCTTATTGTCATGAGGACAGATATGAACTTCCGCTCCGCTGCACGACCGCGTCGTCGTGCGCCGCATCGAGTTCGCAGCACCAAGACCAAGGGCGGGATCATCATCCCACATCCGCCAAAGAGAAGCCGCAGGAAGGCTCGTCGCCGTCGGCCCCGGGCGCCGCGATGGAGGCCGGCCAGGTCCAGACGCTGGACGTCAAGAAGGGCGACCGCGTCCTGTTCGGCAAGTTCCTGGCACCGAGGTGAAGCTCGACGGTGAGGATCTCCTCATCATGAAGGAGAGCGACATCATGGGCGTCGTCGAAGGCGTTGCCGTCTCCGCGCCCCGCGCCAGCAGTAGGCTTAAAGGAGCCCCACATGGCTGCTGAAGATGTTGTAAGTTTTGACCGACGCGCGCGACAAGATGCTCCGTGGCGTCGACATTCTCCGCCAATGCCGTCAAGGTGACGCTCGGCCCAGGTTTGAACGTCGTGATCGAGAAGTCCTTCGGCGCCCCGCGCATCACGAAGGACGGCGTGACCGTCGCCAAAGAGATCGAGCTTGAGGACAGGTTCGAGAACAGGGCGCGCAGATGGTGCGCTAGGTCGCCTCCAAGACCAACGACCTGGCCTCGCCGGTGACGGCACCACCACCGCGACCGTTCTGGCCCAGTCGATCGTTCGTGAAGGCGCCAAGTCCGTGGCCGCCGGCATGAACCCGATGGACCTGAAGCGCGAAATCGATCTCGACGCCCGCGCCCGCACGATCAACACCTCCGACGAAGTCGCGCAGGTTGGCACCATCTCCGCCAACGGCGACAAGGAAGTTGGCGCGATGATCGCCGAGGCGATGCAGAAGGTCGGCAACGAGGGTGTCATCACCGTCGAAGAGGCCAAGCTCGTTGAGACCGAGTCAGGTTGTCTCGAAGGCATGCAGTTCACCGCGGCTAGATCGCCGTACTTCGTGACGAACGCCGAGAAGATGACGACCGAGTCGAGGATCCCTACATCCTCATCTTCGAGAAGAGCTTCTCCAACCTCCAGGCGATGCTGCCGATCCTCGAGTTGGTTGTGTAGTTCTCCAGCCGTCCGCTCCTCATCATCGCCGAGGACGTGGAAGGCGAGGCTCTCGCCACGCTCGTCGTCAACAATCCGTGGTGGCCTGAAGGTCTCGCTGCGGTGAAGGCACCGGGCTTCGGCGACCGCCGCAAGGCCATGCTGCAGGACATCTCGAGGCGATCCTGACGGGCGGTACGGTGATCTCCGAGGACGTCTTGATCAAGCTCGAGTTCGTCACCATCGAGATGCTCGGCCGCGCCAAGAGCTTTCGATCAACAAGGACGAGACCACGATCGTCGACGGCTGGTGACAGCGAGGACATCAAGGGTCGCGTCGGCCAGATTAAGGGCCAGATCGAAGAGACGACGTCGGACTACGACAAGGAGAGCTTCAGGAGCGTCTCGCGAAGCTCGCCGGCGGTGTCGCCGTCATCCGCGTCGGCGGCGCACCCGAGGTCGAGGTGAAGGAGAAGAAGATCGTGCCTCGACCACTGCTCGCAACGCGACCGTGCGGCCGTCGAGGAAGGCATCGTCCCCGGTGGTGGTGTGGCCCTGCTGCGCGCCAAGACCGCGGTTGCCAAGCTCTCCTCCGACAGCCCGGACGTTGCGGCCGGTATCAAGATCGTGCTGCTCTCGAGGCCCCGGTGCGTCAGATCGTCTTCGAGACGCCGGTGTCGAGGCTCCGTCGTGGTCGGCAAGATCCTCGAGAACGACAACATCGACTACGGCTTCGACGCGCAGAACGAAGAATACGGCAACATGATCGAGCGCGGCATCATCATCTGAAGAAGGTCGTGCGTCACGCCCTTCAGGACGCCGCTTCGATCGCTTCGCTGTCTCATGACCGAGGTGATGGTCGCCGAGGCCCCCAAAAAACCAACTTCCGGTCATTCGATGCCGGCCGGCGGTGACATGGGCGGCACGGCGATGGGCGGCATGGGCTTCTAAGAAGCCCGGCCCGGCGGTGGGACCCGGCGCATCGCCAGCGATCCGGCGCCTCCCGGATAGCCCTCGCCACGTGGCGACGCTTGGAAGGGCCGTGCATCTCGCACGGCCCTTTTTTCGTGCGCTCGGCATCCGCGAGCGGCATGGCTTGGTGCTTGCGCCGCTCCACATCACATGGCAGCGCACAGCCGGAAATCAGCGGCTGGCCGCGCGGACCCGAAACACGAGAGGATCCGGCGATGGCGAAGATTCCACCGAGCCGACATCCCCAATGCTGCACAGAGTTCCTGGGCAACAGGTGAGATGAGCGACGGCTCGCCCAGCAGCCCACCCTCGATCGCCTCTTCGAGGGCATCACGGCCTGCTCGACATCGGCCCCCTCCCCCGGCGAACATGCGCTCGACATCGGCGGTGCCGCCAGCAACTCCACACGGCAGCTCGCCGAGCGGGTCGCACCCGGTCGGTGCTCGATATTTCGGAGGGTCTTGTTCCAGGCAGGGCGTGATGCTCGGCGCGCATGTGGTCGACAACGCCGCCATCTACTGTCGCGGACGCGCAGTCGCATGCTTTTGACCCGGGGCGGTTCGATGTCGTCTTCTCGCGCTTCGGCGTGATGTTCTTCGTCGACCCTGCTGGCGGCGTTCGCCAACATCGGCGAATGCGATGCGTCCGGGGCGGCCGGCTCGCCTTCGCCGCATGGGGCGTGTTCTATTCGCACGGCTCGGCCCGTCCGAGCGGGCGGCGCCCCGCGGAAACTCCTTCGCCTTCACGGATCCCGATCACCTACCGAGAGGACGCCGGGCTGGAAGCGGTGCGAGGGCGCGCCGAGGCGATCCCCATCGTGTGCCCCGGCGATGCGCGGACGGCGCGGCCATCGCGTGCACACTCGGCCCGGCGTCCGCGATCATGCGGCAGTACCGACCGGCCGTCCGGGAGGCGATCGTCGAGGCCGTCGCCATTTGTTCGCCCGTTACGAGCAGGACGGCACCGCGAGCGTCCCCGCCCAGCTCAACATCCTCGAAGCGCGCGCCGGCACCGGGTCGTAGAGTATCCAAGCGCGGGCTCGATTTTGTGCGATAAGACGTTGGATCGATTGCGCCGCCGCCGCTTCGGCCATGCCAGACTTCAGCGAAAGTCTGGCATGGCCGAAGCGGTTCGGTTGGAGCGGCGGCAATCGAACTCAACGTCTTATCGCACGAATTGTTCGTGCTTGGATGCTCTACGACCCGGTGCCGGCGCGCGCTTCGAGGATGTTGAGCTGGGCGGGGACGCTCACGGTGCCGTCCTGCTCGTAACGGGCGAACGAATTGGCGACGGCCTCGACGATCGCCTCCCGGTCGGCCGGACCGCCGTCGTACTGCCGCATGATCGCGGACGCCGGGCCGAGTGTGCACGCGATGGCCGCCGCCGTCCGCGCATCGCCGGGGCACACGATGGGGATCGCCTCGGCGCGCCCTCGCACCGCTTCCAGCCCGGCGTCCTCTAGGATGGTGATCGGATCGGTCAGGTTCTCGAAGGCGAAGGGACCAGGTTCGCGGGGCGCCGCCCGCTCGGACGGGCCGAGCCGTGCGATGGCGGCTGTCCGTGGCACGTGGAACCACGGGTTGGCATCGAACGCGCCCCATGCGGCGAAGGCGAGCCGGCCGCCCGGACGCATCGCATTCGCGATGTTGGCGAACGCCGCCACAGGGTCGACGAAGAACATCACGCCGAAGCGCGAGAAGACGACATCGAACCGCCCCGGGTCAAAAGCATGCGACTGCGCGTCCGCGACGATGATGGCGGCGTTGTCGACCGCGTGCGCGCCGAGCGCGTCACGCCCTGCCTGGACAAGACCCTCCGAAATATCGACGCCGAGGACGGTTCCGCCGGGTGCGACCCGCTCGGCGAGCTGCCGTGTGGAGTTGCTGGCGGCACCGCCGATGTCGAGCGCATGTTCGCCGGGGAGGGGGCCAGAGTGTCGAGCAGGTGCGCCGTGATGCCCTCGAAGAGGCGATCGAGGGTGGGCTGCTGGGCGAGCCATCGCTCCATCTGGCCTGTGTTCCAGAACTCGCGTTGCCCGGCGTTGGGGATGTCGCCGTCCTCGGTGGGAATCTTCGCCATCGCCGGATCCTCTCGTGTTTCGGGTCCGCGCGGCCAGCCGCTGAACTCCGGCTGTGCGCTGCCATGTGATGTGGAGCGGCGCAAGCACCGAGCCATGCCGCTCGCGGATGCCGAGCGCACGAAAAAAGGGCCGTGCGAGATGCACGGCCCTTCCAAGACGTTCGCCACGTGGCGAGGGCTATCCGGGAGGCGCCGGATCGCTGGCGATGCGCCAGCAATCCATCCGCCGGGCCGGGCTTCTTAGAAGCCCATGCCGCCCATGCCGCCCATGCCGCCCATGTCACCGCCGGCCGGCATCGAATGACCGGAGTCTCTTTTCTCTGGGCCTCGGCGACCATCGCCTCGGTCGTGACGAGCAGCGAAGCGATCGAAGCGGCGTCCTGAAGGGCGTGACGCACGACCTTCTTCGGATCGATGATGCCGCGCTCGATCATGTTGCCGTATTCTTCGTTCTGCGCGTCGAAGCCGTAGTCGATGTTGTCGTTCTCGAGGATCTTGCCGACCACGACGGAGCCTTCGACACCGGCGTTCTCGACGATCTGACGCACCGGGGCCTCGAGGGCGCGCAGCACGATCTTGATACCGGCCGCAACGTCCGGGTTGTCGGAGGAGAGCTTGGCAACCGCGGTCTTGGCGCGCAGCAGGGCCACACCACCACCGGGGACGATGCCTTCCTCGACGGCCGCACGGGTCGCGTTGAGGGCGTCGTCGACGCGGTCCTTCTTCTCCTTCACCTCGACCTCGGTGGCACCACCGACGCGGATGACGGCGACACCGCCGGCGAGCTTCGCGAGACGCTCCTGGAGCTTCTCCTTGTCGTAGTCCGACGTCGTCTTCTTCGATCTGGCCCTTAATCTGGCCGACGCGACCCTTGATGTCCTCGCTGTCACCAGCGCCGTCGACGATCGTGGTCTCGTCCTTGTTGATCGAAACCTTCTTGGCGCGGCCGAGCATCTCGATGGTGACGGACTTGAGCTTGATGCCGACGTCCTCGGAGATCACCGTACCGCCCGTCAGGATCGCGATCTCCTGCAGCATGGCCTTGCGGCGGTCGCGAAGCCCGGTGCCTTCACGGCAGCGACCTTCAGGCCACCACGGAGCTTGTTGACGACGAGCGTGGCGAGAGCCTCGCCTTCCACGTCCTCGGCGATGATGAGGAGCGGACCGCTGGACTGCACGAGCCGACTCGAGGATCGGCAGCATCGCCTGGAGGTTGGAGAGCTTCTTCTCGAAGATGAGGATGTAGGGATCCTCGAGCTCGGTCGTCATCTTCTCGGCGTTCGTCACGAAGTACGGCGGTGATGTAGCCGCGGTCGAACTGCATGCCTTCGACGACCTCGAGCTCGGTCTCGAGCGACTTGGCCTCTTCGACGGTGATGACACCCTCGTTGCCGACCTTCTGCATCGCCTCGGCGATCATCGCGCCGACTTCCTTGTCGCCGTTGGCGGAGATGCGTGCCAACCTGCGCGACTTCGTCGGAGGTGTTGATCGTGCGGGCGCGGGCGTCGAGATCCTTGATGGCCGCGGTGACGGCGAGATCGATGCCGCGCTTCAGGTCCATCGGGTTCATGCCGGCGGCCACGGACTCGGCGCCTTCACGAACGATCGACTGGGCCAGAACGGTCGCGGTGGTGGTGCCGTCACCGGCGAGGTCGTTGGTCTTGGAGGCGACCTCACGCACCATCTGCGCGCCCATGTTCTCGAACCTGTCCTCAAGCTCGATCTCTTTGGCGACGGTCACGCCGTCCTTCGTGATGCGCGGTGCGCCGAAGGACTTCTCGATCACGACGTTGCGACCCTTCGGGCCGAGCGTCACCTTGACGGCATCGGCGAGAATGTCGACGCCACGGAGCATCTTGTCGCGCGCGTCGGTCGAAAACTTGACTTCTTTAGCAGCCATGTGGGGCTCCTTTAAATTTCTATGCGGCGCGGGGGTTACGCGGAGACGGCAACGCCTTCGACGACGCCCATGATGTCGCTCTTCATGATGAGGAGATCCTCACCGTCGAGCTTCACCTCGGTGCCGGACCACTTGCCGAACAGGACGCGGTCGCCCTTCTTGACGTTCAGCGTCTGGACCTGGCCGGCCTCATCGCGGGCGCCGGGGCCGACGGCGACGACTTCGCCTTCCTGCGGCTTCTCTTTGGCGGTATCCGGGATGATGATCCCGCCCTTGGTCTTGGTGTCGGACTCGATGCGGCGCACGACGACGCGGTCGTGCAGCGGACGGAAGTTCATATCTGTCCTCATGACAATAAGGGGCGCATTGCCCGGTCTCTGAGTGCTGTGCCGCTGTTGGCACTCTCTCAAGGTGAGTGCCAAGCGTTGAGGCGGAGATATGATGGGGGTGCGGCGCTGTCAACGTACGAACGTGACGGGGGTCACATTTTTTGCACGCACTGACGTGGGGTCTCGCGGCCATGCGATCAATCGCGCGCGGCTGGCATCTTGGGTCGTGTCGGGGACATTTTAGAACAATGTGGAGCACTATCGCTGCGAGCCCATGTTCCGACGCGTCAGGGGTGATGCCGCTGCGATGAGCACAGCGCGCCGCGCGGCCGGCGGAAATCCGGCGGAGTTGAAGGCCGCCGACGGCAGCGGCGCTGTGCGGCGGCGGACGGCGACATGTTGGCTGATCTCTCCGAGCCGGTTCGTAAAAGCCTCGAGTGCCGCCGGGATGCGGTGGCGGGGCGGTTTGCGGCCGGTTCCTGGGTATGATCCAAGGGCGGGTGCGGCCGCCGACGGGCCCGGTTCCGATCGCCAGCGCGCGCCGCGTCGGCAACCTGGTAATTGCGCGAGAGGGGCGGGGCTAGCCGGTGCCTGCAGCCGGGCCGGGAGATCATTCGCGTCATCGCGTTGCGCAGAACGGCATCGTTACTCGGCTTCGATAGCACCTCGGCCGAGCGGTAGGTGCCGGTGAGGTCCTCCTTCAGGCCGTGACCGGTGTGGAAGATGATCGGGATCTGGCGGTCCTGGAGGATATTGGCGACAGGAAACACTTCGCCGCCGATAATTGTCACGTTCCAGGAGGGCGAGGTCGAGTCGCTCGACCTTGGCAGCCTCGATCGCCTCATCGAGACGCGCGATCGGGCCAACGACCTCGAGTCCCATGTCGACCTCGAGCATCATTTTTAGCGTCATTGCGATGAGCGCCTCGTCTTCGACGAGAAGGACACGCCGCGCGGCGGCCGGCTGTGGCCCGGGCGGGATTGATGGATTCGCAATGTTCTGTGATCACTGGACATATCTCCTGGCAAGTGCCGGACTGTGAGAAGCGTCATGCTTCGTGGCGCGTTGCAGTGCTCCGGGCTCGAATGTCGGCGCGCGGTTGATTGCGTCGGAGCCTTCGCCGCGGGCCAGACTTCTGCCAGCGGATTGATCTACGTTTCGGCGAGCATCATCGCCCTGGGCGACGCGGTGGACAGCACACCCGCTAACGTTTGCTCGTCGGCGGGGCGGCGAAGCAGTTGGCGTCCCGCCGCCGTGTCGAGGTGAGACAGCGGGGCTGCGGTTCCACATTCGTGGAATGAGACGGCCCCCGGCGCACACCAGTTCGTTTCCTCCCGGCTCAACATGCGATTGCGTGCCTGATCGAGCGGCGACGACCGCCGGGCGCGTGCGCAGATCCGGCCTGTCTCTCCGCCCCGGCGTCCCGAAACTTGAGCCCGCTCCAGAGTTCGCCGCGGTCCCATAGCTGCCGGTGCGCCGCGTCCGCGTGCCTCGCGCGTACCAGATTGTGATCGGAGGAAATGGTGGGTGAGATGGTGGGTGAGATGTTCTTGCGGTAAAGCAGCAATCGAAGCGACGCGCGTCGATCATCGGACTCGAACTCGTGTTTCTGTCGCTATTGTTACGCTGTACAGCTTGCGTCGAGCTGCAGCGCCGCAGTTGCGGCCATCTCGCAGAGAGCGATCATGATGGGGCGTCGCCGGCGCCACCCTCCATCATCGGGTTCTGCCGAAGGCGCCGCCGTTAGACGCACTGCCGGGCGGGCGGTGCCATTGCCGATACCCACCCGACCCAGCATGGGATAGAGCGGGGCCATGACGAGCCCCTTTGCTACCGCACCTGTCGCTGCCGTGTCCCACCCAGTCAGCATTCTTGCCATTGTCGTTGGCGCAGCCCTGTTCGGCACCACCGCCTATTTCGGCCGCGTTTTGCCGGAGTTCGGCATGGCGGCGCCCGCCATCACGTTCTTCCGCTTTGCACTGACGGCTTTGGTCCTCGCGCCCTTCCTGGTTGTGCGCGGGCCGAGGAGGGTGGCGACGTTATGGGGATTCGCGGGCGGGGCGACCATCTCTCTGGGGTGGATCGGCTATGTGGTCGCGCTGCAGTCGCTGCCGGTTGCCGAGGTGGCCGTGCTTCTTCATGACATACCCGTTGTTTGCCATCGCCTTCGCCGCACTTCTCTTCGGCGAGCGTCCGGGGAAGCGAGGGGCGGTCGCGGCCGTCCTCATCGTTCTCGCCGCGATGGTCGGCACGCGGGTGGCCGCGATCGGCTTCGCTGGCTGGGCCATCCTCTTCGCCCTCGCGACACCGGCCGCGTATGGCTTCTTGCTCAACGTCATCGCGCATCGGTTGGGCGCGCTGCCGCCGCTGGCGGCCACGGGTTCGGTTTCGCTCGGCGCAGTGATGGGTGTCGCACCGCTGGTGATGCAACTGGAGCCGGCGCGCATCCTTCCGCTCGAGCCCGCGGCGCTCGCCACCCTGGCGGCAATGGCGGTGTTCAGCGCGCTGTTGCCGCAGGTGCTCTACGTGACGTTCGCGCCGCGACTGGGTGCAGTATCGACAGCGATCGCCGGCAGCGCCGAATTGCCGGCGATGTTCTTGATCGGATGGTTGGCGTTCGGCGAGCCCCTGACACTGGCGCACGGCGCGGCGGCCTGCCTCATCATGATGGCGATCGCCATCACCCCGCAGCGTCCACCCGTGACGCGCATGCATGCCCCGCTTGTGGAAAGCCAGGGCGACGTGCCACCGCCAGCACGACCCTAGGAGACGGGGCTGGAGCAGAGCGATGAGGTTCTGCCCCGTTGCGCGGTGCATGCCGCGGCACAACGAATGTGCCCGTCTGCAGCACGATCTATTCGCCGAAGTGGCGCGGGAGGACGACGAAGGTCGGCCGCTCCGGTAGAGAATTGAGCGACACGCGCAGCACGGGGTCGGACGGTATGCTGATGATGAGGCCGTCGGCGCGAGTGCGGGTCACGAAATCTGCGAGCGTGTAGGCGCCGAACCAGTGCATGGGGATGGCGATCGAGGCACGCAGGCGAGAGACGACCTCCATCATCGCGGCCTGATCCATGGTGTAGGAGCCGTCGACGGGGACGAACACGACGTCGAGACGCCCGATCTGCGCGACCTGCGAGTCCGACAGCGGCTGGTGCAGGTGGCCCAGATGACCGATGCACAGGCCTTGGATCTCGTAGATGAAGATCGAGTTGCCGTCCTCCTCGACGCCCATGTAGTTGCGGATGTCGGTGGTGACGTTGCGCACCAACACCTCTCCAACTTGAAGCATGTGCTGCGCCGGCGCGCCATTTTCGCCCCATCCCTTGAGGACATGCGGAATTGCCGGATCGGGAAAATTCGTGAAATGGCTGGTGTGGGCATGATTCATGGTGACCACGTCCGGCCGCGGGCCGGCACCGGCGCTGCCGGCGTAGTCGGTGGCGATGGTGGTGCCGTCCGGCGCCTTGATGCGAAAGGTCGAATGGCCGATGTACCGGATCTCGACCGCGTAGTCGGCCTGCGGTGTCTCGTTGGCGACCCGGATGACGCGGGCCTGCGGAAACGCATCGGCAATCGCTTGGCAATTGGAGAATTGAGCGACGGCCGGTGTGCTTGCGAGGGCCGCGAGGCCGGTGCAAACGGTCGATGATCGAGCGCAAGAGAGAATGAAACCACGCGCGCCTCCTCGGTATCCGCTGTTCGGTCGCGCTGCATCGGCGCGGCCGAAAAGTATAGTACCGGGTGCAGTCGGGATGTCCCGTACAATGGCGAGGATGCGTTGGGGCCGAATGTCTCATCCCCGACGTGGCGCAAGGCTGTTTTAGGAGACGGGCGGCGCGCCGGAGAAGTCCCGCGGAATTGCGGCGCAGTCATTTTCGGCTCTGGCGGGTGCGCGTCGCCAGGGGCACCGCGCACGATCCTAGCCACTATGCGCCAGGTGCTCAGGCGGAGCGCGAGCCGTCTCTTGAGGTGCGGCGGTCCACGTCGGGGTTCGAAACGACGATCGACAGGACCGGCGCTGGCTCGGCAGACACCCGCGGCACCGGGCGTTCGATCTCGCACGGCAAACGATCGCCGATGAAGGCGTAGCCGGCGAACCGCTTGGCATCAATCACGTCGTAGCCAAGCCGCAGGCGCAGTTTCTTGCGCAGCTTCGAGATGTGCCCTTCGATCACCGTCTCGTCGACATTCTCGTTGAAGAGTCCGTAGATGGCGTTGAAAAGCTGGGTCTTTGTGATCCGCCGGCGCCGATTTTTGACCAGATACTCCAATATCTGGCGTTCGCGACGCGGGAGCTCGACGGGTGTATCGTCGATCGTCGGATCGCGGGAGTCGAAATACACCGTGAGCCGGCCGAACTGAGCCTCTTCGCGGACGTCGCTGGCGCGGCGCAGGATGGCGTTCGCGCGGGCGACGAGCTCGCGTACGGGCGCAGGCTTCTTGACCACGTCGTCCACGCCGACGTTGAAGAGTTCGAGCGTCTCCTCGAGCCCACTCTCTTCCTTCAACGCGATGATCGGCGTCATGGCCCGGCTGCGCACAAGAGCGGGAATGCTGTAACGGCCTTCGGCAGAACCAAGGATCACCGCTTGGATGGCCACAGCGTCCGCATCTGAGATTGACTGCAACCAGTCGGCGAACTCGGCTCCGGCAAAGGTCGTGCAGGCCAAGCCCTCGCGCTCGAAGCCGGACTTGTAACCGTTGGCAACAACCTCACGCATGTCGATTACGATGTACATCTGTGCACCTTCCTTTATGAGCGTGAGCGTCTGGCACCGGGCCAGTGCGGATCCGTTCGCCGTCGCCTCGCATGTGCAACTATTGCGCGAGTTGCTGATCAACACAACCCAAAATGCTACCAGTGCGAGTGAATTGTGGTTGTGTCGGATCCGATGGAAACACGCCTCCCGTTCCTGATCGGTCCCGCCACAACCACCGCGCTCGACGTCGAGCCGGGACGCGCGTCAGGCCGGCTGGAAGACCGATTCGATTTTGCCCTTGAGCGTCTGAGCGTTGAACGGTTTGACGATGTAGTTGTTCACGCCGGCTTTCTTCGCCGCAACCACGTTCTCCGATTTCGCCTCGGCGGTGACCATGATGAAGGGCATCTCGGCGTTATCCGGATCGGCGCGGACCTGCTTCAGCAGCTCGTATCCCGTCATGGGCTCCATGTTCCAGTCGGAGATCACCAAACCATATTTTTTGGCCTTGATCTTCTCCATGGCCTCGCTGCCGTCGGACGCATCGTCAACGTCCGTGAAACCGATCTGGCGAAGAAGGTTCTTGATGATACGAACCATGGTCTTGTAGTCGTCGACCACGAGGACAGGCATCGTTAAGTCAAGGGACATCGATTGCTCCCGATGTTGCACGCCCGGTTCGAGCGAATGTTCAGCCATTTCGGTCTAATCTGTTACGCTTGCACGGGGCTGATTCCGAACCTTGCGCGACACTCACCTCGGCCCTCCCTCTCAGGTTGTAATTGCAGCGAGTGCGTGTATCGTTAGGCCGTGCGTCAACGGAGTCATTTGGACATGGCAAGACCATTCCGGGTCGAGATCGCAGAAGCACGGCGGCTTGCCGAGTCTTCGCCGATGACCCACCAGGTGGAGACGATCCTCAAGGAGCTCCACACCGCCCGCGGAAAATCGGGTGGCGAGGGCGAGCAGAAGGTCGACAATGCAATCGCGCTGTGGAGCGGTGTCGACGACATCCAGAAGCGGATCGATGTCACGAAAACCGAAATCGGCGCGCTCTATGAGCGGAGCGAGGGGGATCGGTCCAATGCCAGAGCCGCGGATGAGCTGCGCGCGGTCGTCGAAGGCACGGAAATGGCGACCGACACGATCCTCGCGGCCGCGGAAACGATCGACACCACCGTCGCAGAGATGATGGGCACCGTCGACGACGCCAACAAACAGCGCGCCCAGTCCATCTCCGACAGCGTCATTCAGATTTTCGAGGCGTGCAATTTCCAGGACATCACTGGGCAGCGCATCTCAAAGGTGGTGGAGTCGCTTCAATTCATCGAGGAACGGATCGCCTCTATGGTCGATGTCTGGAAGGCGCAGGAACTCTCCGCTCCAGTCAAGCCCAAGGAAAAGACCGACAAGGATCTACTCAACGGTCCTGCCCTCGAGGGAGACTATGGTGTCGTCAATCAGGACGACGTGGATGCCTTGTTCGGTTGACGGGTTCGGCCGGGACACGACAAACACCAGCGCCGGGTCCGGCACTGTGAAGAGCATAGCAATGCTTGGACCCTCCCCTTCGCACGAAGGCCGCGCTGTGCGGTAGCGTCCTCGCTCGGACCACCGACCGCGCGATCTCCTCAAGTGGCGGGGGTCCACGTGATGTCGCGGTAGCGGGGTAAGCTGGCGAGCCGGTCCAGCCAACGGGCAACTCCCGGTGTTTGGGCTAGATCGAAGCCGGCTTCCTCTGCGCGGTGCGTATAGGCGTAGAGCGCAATGTCGGCTACCGACGGTGAGCCGCCTGCCAGCCAGTCAGCCTTGGAGAGCCGCTGTTCCATCACCGCGAGCGCTTTGATTCCGCCGGCCAAGGTGGCCGCAAGTCGCTCCGGTGTCGCCTTGGCGGCGAGCTGCGGGTAGACGAGCAGCGAGCGGCGCACCGCAACGTTCGGCTCGTGGCTGTACTGCTCGAAAAATAGCCATGCCAGAACCGTGGCCCTTTCGAAGGGGTCGGCCGGCAGAAAGCGCGTCCCTTCAGCGATGTAGCAAAGGATGGCATTTGATTCGGGAAGGTACCGCCCATCCTCGATTTCGAGCAGTGGGACCTTTCCGTTGGGGGACTTGGCGAGGAACGACGGGTCTCGGGTGCCTCCGTCGAGGGGGGAGACCTCGACGTGCCGGAACGGCCTCTCCAGAAAAGCTGCAAGAAGGCGCGGTTTGTAGCAGTTGCCGGAGTCCGTCATGCCGTAGAGGGTGATCACCGCAGCGCTCCTGTGGTGCCCGGAAGCGTCGCCCATCATGGCGCGCATGGCCAATTCATTCGGGTGGTCGTCGTCGATCATGACCGGTGATGACGCGGCCGAGCCGTCTCGCCGGCCGCGTTGCAGCGGCGTCGCCGGTCTGCCTGACGCGCAGTCTTCAAAGGATTTCGATTTTGACCTTGGCTACCCCGGCATTGACCATGCCGATTTCGGCGGCGGCGGCGCGCGACAGATCGATGCTGCGGTTGCCGTGGAAGGGTCCGCGGTCGTTGATGCGCACCGTCACAGATCGGCCGGTCGACGGATTGGTCACTTTCACCCGGGTGCCGAATGGCAGCGTGCGGTGGGCGGCCGTCAACGCGTTCATGTTGAAGCGCTCGCCATTGGCCGTGCGGCGGCCGTGGAAGCGCTTGCCGTAGTACGATGCGACACCGTTCTTGATCGTGCCGGCGGTCGCGTCGGTGGCCATCGGGAGGGAGGTGGCGAGGAAAAGGGCGGCAATCGCCGTCGCGAGGATGGCCCTAGCGTGATTTATACTCGTGATCCTGTTTACGGGTGCCGCGGCCACAACGCGAAGGTGTCCGATCGGCGAGGCGCGGCGACCAGCGCCGGCGGGGCCCTGTTAGCGCCGGCGGTCGCGGCCTGGGAACCTTCCCCCCACGGAAACGAACAACTTGAGCAAAATCCGATCGAATTTATCCACAGCTCCGGCCGGATTGTGGATAAGCGCTGTTGTGAAGTGTCGCGGCAGGCGAGCGAGCCTTGACTTGCCTCGCTTCGTTTTTTGGGGGCGAGCTGATCTCAGCTGACCGCAGAAACGGCAAAGCCGCAAATCTGCGCACACCCCGGCGGCTGTGGCGCAACGAAAATAGGCGGCCGGAGCCGCCTTTTTGTATAGGCCATACGATCAGTGATCAGGCGACGGCGGACGTCCGGGCCAGGGCGCACTGGGACCAGAGGTCCGACAGCGCGTGCGCGAGATGGTCGATATCGGCGTCGGTATGGACCGGGGACGGGGTGATGCGCAGTCGCTCGGTCCCCTTCGGCACCGTCGGGTAGTTGATCGGCTGCACGTAGACGCCATGCTGGTCGAGCAGCAGGTCCGAGATCCATTTGCACTTCGCCGCATCGTTGACCATGACAGGGACGATGTGGCTCGGGTTGTCCATCACCGGAATGCCGATGGCCTTCAGCCGCGCCCGGACCTTGGCGACGGTGGCCTGGTGAGCGGTTCGCTCGGCATCGGAGGTCTTGAGGTGCTCGACGGAGGCGCGTGCGCCTGCCGCCACGGCCGGCGGCAGCGCCGTCGTGAAGATGAAGCCGGATGCGAAGGAGCGCACGTAGTCGCAAAGGCTCTTGGAGGCGGCGATGTAACCGCCGACCACGCCGAACGCCTTCCCGAGCGTGCCTTCGATCACGGTGATCCGATCCATAAGGCCGCGCGCCTCGGCGATGCCGCCACCGCGCGGGCCGTAGAGGCCGACGGCGTGCACTTCGTCGAGATAGGTCATGGCGCCATGCTTGTCGGCGACGTCGCACAGCTCCTCGATCGGGGCAATGTCACCGTCCATCGAGTAGACGGACTCGAAGGCGACCAGCTTGGGGCGAGCGGGGTCGATCGCGGAGAGGCGCCGGTCGAGGTCCTCCGGATCGTTGTGCGCGAAGATGTGCCGTTCGGCGCGGCTGTGGCGGATGCCTTCGATCATCGAGGCATGGTTCATGGAGTCCGAGAAGACCGCGCAATTCGGCAGCTTGGCGGCGAGGGTGCCGAGTGCGGCCCAGTTGGACACGTAGCCGGAGGTGAAGAGAAGCGCGGCGGGCTTGCCGTGGAGGTCGGCCAGCGAGCGCTCCAGCTCCACGTGATAGTGGTTGGTGCCGGAGATATTGCGCGTGCCGCCAGCGCCCGCGCCGCACCGGTCCAGCGCCTCGTGCATCGCGGTCAGAACGGCGGGATGCTGGCCCATGCCGAGGTAGTCGTTCGAGCACCACACGGTGACTTCGTTGGGCCCATCGCCGCGATGATGCCGGGTGGCGCGCGGGAAGGCGCCGCGATGGCGCTCGAGGTCGGCGAAGACGCGGTAGCGACCTTCGTTCCTCAGCGCATCGAGGCTCTCCGCGAAGTGACGCTCGTAGTCCATCGTGCCCTCAATCGATCTCTCATTGGACATATTCTGATTGCGGGGGCTTGTGTCCACCTTTGGCGTGTCGTTTTCGACCGATCGGACGGCGACGTGAGACAATTGGTCAGCCCCGAACCGCCGTGATCGCCAGGGCTTTTGGGGCAATGTGCAGGACGCGCATTGCGACCAAAGCCGCAATCGCGAAGAGGATGCCTTCGGTCAGGAACACGCTGGCGAACGCCGGGCCGTCGTGGATGAGGGCGCGCGCAAGGTCGAGCAAACCGGCGCCTGCGACCATGCCGAGCCCGAAGCCAAGCGCCTGGGCCGTGCCCCAGATGCCGATGCGGGTGCCTTCGCGGCCCCCGGCTCCGTCTCCGGCGAGCGAGAACATCGCGGCGATCGCCCCACCGGCGAAGAGCCCGTTGGCGAGGCCGTAAGCGAGGATCGTCGGGCGCAGCGGCCAGTCCGGCGCGGCGAGGGACGCCGCGGCGAGGCTGGCGAGCGCCAACGCCGAGGCGACGCAGCCGGCGACCGTGGCGGTCACGAGCGCCACCGGCCGGCCGCGCGCCAGCCGGCCGACGATCGCCATCAGAATGAGCCCGGCGAACACGCCCGCATGGTGATCGCCCGACAAGCGGGTGGAGGCGCCCGGTTCCAGCCCGAAGACGGCACCGCTGAACGGCTCCATCACGAGCTCCTGCATGTTGTAGGCGAACATCGACAGGAACACGAAGACGGTGAAGCCGCGCACGCGGTGGTCCGTCCACACGTCGGCGAGGGCGTCACGGAAGCGGGGCGGATTGGCGGCAGGCGGCTCGCTGCGGCCACGCTCGATCCCGAGGACCGCGAGCGTCCCGGCCGCCAGCGCCACCAGGCTGACCACGGACGATACGCTGACGAGTGTGGCGTACGAGAACGGCATGAGCGCGGACCCCGCCAGCTTGGAGGTCACGACCAGGCCGAGGATCATGGTGAGGAAAATGGTGGTCGCCGCCGGCGCGCGGCGCTGTGGCGCCACGGTGGTCGACACCAGCGCGAAGAGCGTTGTGCCCGCCGCACCGATCCCGACGCCCACCCCCGCGTAGGCGAGAAGCGCGGCGAGGTAACCTGCGACGTGGGAGGCCACCATCAACCGCGTCGCCAGGGCGCAACCGATGCCGGAGACCGCCAGCAGCAAGAGGCCGCCGAGGATCCACGGGGTGCGGCGACGGCTGCGGTCGGAGCCGTGGCCGAAGCGGGCGCGCGAGGTCTGCACGGCGTAATGCACCCCGATCAGTCCCGCAGGCAGGAGGGCGAGGAGGCCGAGCTCCTCGACCATCAACCTCGGGATCGTCGAGATGGGGATGACCGTGACGGCGGCGACGGCGGCTTGCACGGCGGCGAGCCGGACGATGACCACCCATTCGGCGAGTTGTGGCTTCAGCATGCCGCCAAGATAGAGCCGCACGCCGTCTCCGACATGGCATCCGGCGGGCACACGTGGGGTCAGACGGTGGCGCTGTATATGGAATTATTCTAATTGAAACTGAACGTGGATTACATTAGTTCTAGACAGATTGACGGCCCGCATGGGCACGGGAAGAGGTGCGGCATGGGACGTGTGTTGATCGAAGGTCGCTCTCGCCCGGTGACAAGCGCCATCGTGGGCCTCGACACCGCCGGCGGCGCACTAGACCGTGCCTCGGTGCGCTACGCCGCCCGTCCGCACGGCGACCAGCGCTGTGCGGACTGCAATCATTTCATGGCCAACACTCATGACGGCATGCGGTGCTCGATCGTCGAGGGCCGGATCGCCGCGCACGGCTGGTGTGCGATGTGGGCGCCCGTCACCGCTCGCACCGCCCAGAGCCAGACCGTTGCCGCCGCGGCGATGCAGGCGGGTTGAGTACGTTGCCCGGCGGCCGTCAGCCGTTTTTGTAGTAGTAGCTGTAGCCGTTGAGGGCGGGCGCGCCGCCGAGGTGCGCGTACAGGACCTTCGAGCCGGCGGGGATGTCGCCCTTCTGGATCAGGTCGATCATCCCTTGCATGGATTTGCCCTCGTAGACCGGGTCGGTAATCAGCGCCTCGGTCCGCGCGGCGAGGCGGATGGCGTCGTTGGTCGCCTCGCTGGGGACGCCGTAGGCGGGGTAGGCATATTCGGGGTTGATGACGATCTCGTCGTCGCGCACCGCCCGCCCGAGCCCGACAAGGTCGGCGGTGTGGTCGACGATCTGGCGCACCTGAGCGCGGGTCTGGTCGAGGGTGGCTGAGCCGTCGATGCCGATGACGCGGTCCGCGCGGTCCTGCGCGGCGAAGCCGACGATCATGCCGGCCTGGGTCGACCCGGTGACGACGCACACGATGATGTAGTCGAACTGGAAGCCCAGCGCGGCCTCCTGCGCCTTCACCTCCTCGGCGAAGCCCACGTAGCCGAGGCCGCCGTACTTGTGGACCGACGCGCCGGCCGGGATCCCGTAGGGCACGCCGCCCCGGTCCTTCACGGCCTGGATGGCATCTTCCCAGCTCTGGCGGATGCCGATGTCGAACCCGTCCTCGACGATGCGCGGCTCGGCGCCCATCAGGCGCGACAGCAGGATGTTCCCGACGCGGTCGTAGACGGCGTCGTAGTGCGGCACCCACTTTTCCTGCACCACGACGCACTTCATGCCGATCTTGGCCGCCGTCGCCGCCACCATGCGGGTGTGGTTGGACTGGACGCCGCCGATGGACACGAGCGTGTCCGCGCCCGATGCCAGCGCGTCCGGCACGATGTATTCCAGCTTGCGCAGCTTGTTGCCGCCGAACGCGAGGCCGGAATTGCAGTCCTCCCGTTTGGCGAAGATCTCGACCCCGCCACCGAGTGCGGCGGACAGGCGCGGCAGCGGCTCGATCGGCGTCGGGCCGAAGGTGAGGGGATAACGCTCGAATTGGTCCAGCTTCATGCACGGTCTCGTCTGCTGCGGGGAGGCGCCGAAGATGGCAGAAGACGCTTGAGAGGTGCTCTCGAATTTTTCCTGTTTATGAATTCGATATGTAGCGCTGCTCGATTGAGCGAATATATCATCAAACTAGATCGGTATTTTCGGGAGAATCTTCCTTGCTGGATTCGCTGGATCGGATCGACCGCAACATCCTCAAGCAGTTGCAGGCCGACGGGCGGCTGACCAACGCCGAGCTTGCCGAGCGGGTCCACGTCAGTCCCGCCACCTGCCACCGCCGCACCCAGCGCCTGTTCGCGGACGGGTACATCGCCGCGGTGCGGGCGCTGGTGTCGCCGGAGAAGGTGAACCGCGCGACGCTCGTCATGGTCGGTGTGGTGCTCGACCGCTCCACGCCGCAAAGCTTCGCCGACTTCGAGGCCGCCATCCGCACCCTCGATCTCATCATCGATTGCCACCTCGTCGCCGGCGATTTCGACTACTTCCTCAAGATCCGCGTGCGCGACATCTCCGACTTCAACAGGCTCCACGCCGAAAAGCTCATCGCACTGCCCGGCGTCCGGCAGACGCGGACCTTCTTCGTCATGAAGGAGGTGACTGACGGCGCGCCGCTGGAATTCTGAGGACGCGCGCCGGCACGGAAGGGGCGGGGCCGGGTCCGGCACTAAGGTCGGTGCTTCGGCGCCTTTTCCTTCGTGCCGTCTGGCGTGACACTCCCGCCCCGGCTCCGGCCGCCGTCCCCCCGGCCTGCCGCCGATCGAGCGAGCGTTCATGACCGACACGTCCATCCAAGATCCCCCCATCGCGTCCGACGCCCTCGCCGCGGCTGAGGGCCCGGCCGCCGCGCTGGTTGAGGCCATGACCGCCGGCCTCGTCGGCCACCGCGTCATGGTCGAGCGGCTCGTCATCGCGCTCCTCGTCGGTGGGCACGTCCTCATCGAGGGACCGCCGGGCGTTGCCAAGACGCGCGCCGTCAAGCGTCTCGCCGATGGGGTCGAGGGCGCGTTCGCCCGCATCCAGTGCACGCCCGACCTCATGCCCGGCGACGTCATCGGCATCCAGGTCTTCCGCCCCGAGCGCGGGGTGACGGAGTTCGTCCCCGGCCCTGTCTTCCACGAGCTGGTCCTGGTCGACGAGATCAACCGGGCGCCGCCGAAGGTGCAGTCGGCGCTGCTGGAGGCGATGGCGGAGCGGCAGGTGACCGTCGGCGGCACCACGCGCCCGCTCAGCGATCCGTTCATGGTGGTGGCGACGCAGAACTCCATCGAGCACGAAGGCACGTTCCCGTTGCCCGAGGCGCAGCTCGACCGGTTCCTGTGCCATGTGATGGTCGACCTGCCGAATGCGGCGACGGAGCTGGCGATCCTGGACCTCGTCGAGGGCGAGGGCGTCGACCGGCCGACGGTGATGGGCGAGCATGTCTCGCACGCCGCGCTGGTGGCGATGCGCAGGGCCGTTGCCGCCGTCCACCTGTCGCCGGCGGTGAAGGACTACATCGTGCGCCTGGTGATGGCGACACGCGAGGACGGGACGGCCGGGATCGCCGCGCGCGTCGGCCATGCGGTGTCGCCGCGCGGCACGCTGGCGCTGGCGGCCTGCGGCGCGCGCCCATGCGTTCCTGGCGGGACGCGACTACGTGATCCCGGAGGACGTGGCGGCGCTGGCGGGCGACGTGCTCGCCCACCGCCTGGTGCCGACATGGCGGGCGACGGCCGACGGGGAGACCGCGCGCGGCCTCATCGCCGCCGCGCTCGAGGCGGTGAGGCCGCTGTGACGCCTGGGTTGAGGTGCCGCGCGCGGCCGGCAGAAGGCGCCGGGGGCGGGCCCACACATGCGCTTCGCGGGGCCCCCCGAGGATGAGCGGCGCCGCCCGTGGAGGGGAGACGACGACCGACGCGACGGCGGTGCGCTTCGAGGATCTCGTGGCGCTGCGGCATGGGGCGGGCCCACGGCGGCGCATGGCGGTGCCGAGCGTGCTGCGCCCGGGCGGGTTCGCCGGCCGTCGCCGCGGACCGGGGCTCGACATTCACGACGTGCGCCCGTTCGCCGAGGGCGACGACATGCGCCATGCCGATCCGGCCGCGACGGCGCGCACTGGCCGCATCCACGTGCGCACCTTCCACGAGGAGCGCGACCGGGCGGCCCTGCTGGTGGCGGACTTCCGCCGCCCCATGCTGTGGGCGACGCGCGGGCGGTTGCGCTCGGTGGCCGGAGCCGCCGCGCTTGCCACCGTCGGCTGGCGCATCATCGACGCCGGCGGCAAGGTCGGTCTTCTGGCGGTGCGCGAGGGGGGCCTCGATCACGTCGCCGTGCGCCCGCGTGAGCGGACGATGATGCAGATCGCCGGCGCGCTCGAGGTCAGCCACGGCCGTGCGCTCGCCGGTGCGCGGGCGGGCGCAGTCGACGCCGCCGCCCGCCGGCCGATTCCCACGGAACCGTTGCACGCCGTGCTGGAGCGCGCCGCCCGCCTGGTGCCGCGCGGCGGGGCCATCGTCTGCGCCACCGGGCTCGATGCGCCCGGCGCCGGGTTCGAGGCGGTGGTCGGCTCCATAGCGCGGCGGCGCCGGCTCGTTCTGGTGCTGGTGCGCGATCCGCTGGAGACCGCGCCGCCCGCCCGCCGCTTCAGCTACTTCGGCGAGGACGGCGTCGTGATGGACGGCGCGCATCCCGGCCGCGGACGAGGGCGGGCTCGCGAGGCTTCGGGCGCTCGGGGCGATGGTCCACACCATCGGCACGCTGGCGGGCGCCGCCGACGACGCGCTCGACGCGTTGGAGATCACGTGATGGATGCCGATGCGCTGGTGGGCGAACTGCGGCCGATCCGTCTGCCTGCCGAGTATGCCACGCTCGGGGTGTTCGACGCGCTGGCCGCCTTCGCCGTCGCCGTCCTCGTCGCGTTGTCGTTGGTGGCGCTGCTGCGGCCGCTTCTCGCGCGCCGCGCCGATCCGGCCGGCGAGGCTGCCCGCGCCGTTGCAGCGCTGAGGGACGAACCGGCGGACGTGCAGCTCCTGGGTCTCGCCCGGCTCTCGGCGCGGATCGACCCGGCGGGCACGGTGCTCCGCACCGACAGCATCGACCGCGCGCTCTACGCCCGAGGCGGTGCGGCCCGCGTCGACCCGGACGAGATTGCCGCGCTGGAGGCCGACATCATAGCCCGCGCGCGGCGTCGGCCGCGGGGTGCGGCGTCGTGGCGCCGCCGTGGAGTGGCATCGTGAGCCTTGCCGCACCGGAGGCGCTGGCCCTGCTTCTCCTGCCGCTCGTCGCGTATCTCCTGCGCCCGCCGCGCGAGCAGACGGCCGCCGCGGCCTACCTCCCACCGGCGCTGGCGGGGCGGATGCGGGGTGAGTTGCACGGGCCGCCGCGCGTCGGGCTCTGGGCGCCGGGGCTCGTTTGGGTGCTGCTCGTGCTGGCGCTCGCCGGACCGCAGCGGCCTGCCAGTGTCGACCTCATCACCGCGTCGGGCCGCGATGTGGTGCTGGCGGTCGACCTCTCCGGCTCCATGGAGAAAGAGGATTTCATGCTGGACGGGGCCCGCGTCTCCCGGCTGGAGGCGGTGAAGGCGGTGGCGGGGCGCTTCGTCGAGGGACGCGCCGGCGACCGCGTCGGCCTCGTGGTGTTCGGCGACCGCGCCTACGTCGCCGCGCCGCTGACGCATGATGTCGCCAGCGTCGCCCACGTCATCGGAACGCTGACGGTCGGTGTCTCCGGCCGCTCGACAGCGATCAGCGACGGCCTCGGCCTCGCCATGAAGCGGCTCGAGTCGGACGGCGCCGGCAGCCGCGTGGTGATCCTCCTGTCGGACGGCGTCGACACGACCGGCACCGTGGATCCGGCGGAGGCTGGCCGCCTCGCCGCCCACCTCGGCATCCGCGTGCACACCGTGGCGCTGGGGCCGGACAGCGCCATCGCCGCGGTCGGCCGGGCCGATGCGCTGGACGTGAAGACGCTGGAGGCGGTGGCCTCCGCGAGCGGCGGACGGATGTTCCGCGTCCGCACCACCGACGAGCTGGCGGCGGTCGCCGAGGCGGTCGACGCACTGGAGCCCTCGCAGAGCGACGTTCCGCCGATGCGCACGATGACGAGCCTGTGGATCTGGCCGGCGGGGGTGGCGCTGGTGCTGTCGCTGGCAATCGTCGCGACCGGGCGGCGGCTGCTGTGATGGCTCGCCCGTGCCCGCAGCCCGCTCCCATGCCGGTGGTGGGCCGACGGCTGCCACATCGGGGGCTCGGCCCCGGGGGGAGGCGATGATCGAGATCGGCAGCCTCACCCTGCTGCGCCCGCTGTGGCTTCTCGCGGTGCCGGCGATCGTTGCGGTGGCGCTGTTCGCGGCGCGGCGGGAGCGCCGAGCGGACTGGGCGAGCCTGATCGACCGCCATCTGGCGCCGCATCTGAAGGCGGTCGGCTTCGTGCGGGCGGC
Source organism: uncultured Alphaproteobacteria bacterium (assembly GCA_963771975.1). Lineage (GTDB taxonomy): Bacteria > Pseudomonadota > Alphaproteobacteria > Rhizobiales > Amorphaceae > Acuticoccus. Next base: position 28,108 of record CAVYVL010000009.1, read on the forward strand.
CGGGCGGGACCGGCGCATTGCCTACCTCGCCGCGGTGGCCGCGATCGCCGCGCTCGCCCTGTCGGGCCCGGCGACCCGCAGCGAAACCGCGCCGGCGCTCCGCAGCCTCGACACCCTGGTGGTGGCGCTCGACATGTCCCGCTCTGTCACCGAGGGCGGCGCACTGGACCCGGTGCGCGCCGCGACCGCCCGTCTTCTCGGCTCGGCCGGGCGGCCCGCCGCTCTGGTGCTCTTCGCGGGCGACGCCTACCTCGCCAGCGCCCCGGCGGACGACCCGCGGCTCCTCGAGACGGTGGTCGCCGCGCTCGGGCCGGACACGATGCCCGATGCCGGAAGCCGTCCCGACCGCGCACTGGCGCTCGCCGCGGACGTTCTGCCGGCGGGCGGCCCCCAGCGGCGCGACGTGGTGGTGATCTCCGACGGCGGCGGCATCGGCCCCCAAGCGCTCGCCGAGGCCGAGGCTCTCGCCGCAGCCGGCGTCGTCGTCTCGGCGATCTACGTGCCGCCCGAGGTCATCGCCTACGGCAGCCCCGCACCGGACGCCGATGCGCTGGCGCGCCTTGCCGCGGCGGGAGGCGGGAGGATGGTCGAGATCGCCGGCGTGCAGCGGCTGGCCGACGACCTCGCCGCCGCGGCGACGACCACCGTCCCGCGCGAGATCGCCGCGCTGATGTTCGACGACCACGGCCGCGCCGTGCTGCTGCTGGCGCTGCTGCCGGCGCTGCTCGTCTTCCGGAGGGCGCGCTGATGGCGTTGGCGGCCGCACTGCGCCGGCATCTGCTGGCGGTGCTCGCGGGGCTGGCGGTGCTCGCCGCCGTCCTCGCCGGGCCGGCCGCGTTCGCGCGGCTCGCCTATGCGGCGGGTTACCCCGGTCTCGCCCTGCCATGGCTGACGGACGAAGCGGTGCGCGGCGCGGCCCTCTACGACCTCGGCCGCTATCGCGAGGCCGATGACACCTTCCGCCGCATCGGCCGCCGGGTGACGTACAATCGCGGCAACAGCCTCGCCGCGACCGGAGACTACGCCCTCTCCGCCGCATACTTCGACGCCGTCCTCTTCGCCAACCGCTTCGACGCCGACGCGCGCCACAACCGCGAGGTGGTCGGTGCCTTGGTGCCGCCGCATCAGGGCGAAGCGGTGGGACGTGGCCGCATCCGCGCCCATCTCGACGCGCAAGGGGTGGAGGTGGCGGCGTTCGATGCCGACAACCCGCATGTGCCCGTCGTCGCCAGTGACGACATCCGCAAGTCGGTGGACGCCCGCACGCTCGACCGCCAGCGAGGATTGGCTGGAGACGCTGGACGATGCGCCGGGCGAATACCTGCAGAAGCGCCTGCTGGCCGAATACGACCGGCGCCGCGCGCTGGGGCGGCCGGCGCCTCAGGAGGCCTCGCCATGGTAGTGCGGACCGCTTTGGCCGTCGCCGCCGCGTTCCTGGCGCTGCTGGTGGCGGGAGCGGCCGGCGCGCAGTCGCTCACGCCGGACGAGGCGAAGATCGAGATCGTGCTCGATCCGATGGAGGCGCCGCCGCGCGAGAAGGAGATGATCCTCGCCACCCTGCGCGGCACCTTCGACATCGAGATCGCGCGCTACGAGATCGAGATCCCCCGCATGCCGGGCTTCGACTGGATGCAGCTGACACGCGACGCCTGGAGGGCGGAGCGGGTCGAGGGGCGGCAGGTGCGCGTCATGGAGCGGCGCATCGCCTTCTTCCCGCGCCGTGCTGGGCAAGCTGACGATCCTGCCCGTGCGCGACAGCCTGACCGTCGCAACCCCCGGCGGCGGGCGCAGCTTGCAGCAGATCCACTCCGCCCCGGTCACGGTGGAGGTGGAGCCCGCGCTGGCGACCGGCGATGCCTGGTGGCTGCCGGCGAAGATGATCGAGCTGTCGGACAAGTGGGACAAGGGTCCGGGCCAGCTGGAGCCGGGCGCGACCGTCACGCGGCGCGTGACGCTGTGGGTGCTGGGGGCGACGGCCGAGATGCTGCCGCCGCAGCCGCCGATGCGCGAGCCGTGGCTGATCACCTTCATCGGCGCCGAGCAGCGCACCACCGAGCTCACCTGGGGCGGACCGATCAGCACCGTTACCTGGGAGTGGACCTTTCAGCCCCGGACCGGCGAGCCGGGCGTACTCCCCAAGGTGGAAATCCCGTTCTTCGACACGCTGGACCGCGAGGTCCACGCCGTGACGCTGCCGGCGACACCCATCGCGGTGACCGGCTTCGGCGAGAACCGGGTGGAGGAGTGGCGCGTGGGCTTTGCGCGGTGGTGGGTGGTGATCGCGGCGGCGGTGGCCGGAGCGGGGCTGGTTCTGCTTCTGGCGTTGGCGCGGGCGCGGGTCGCCTCCGGGGCGGAGCTGCGCCGCCGCCTCGCGCGGGTTGTGCCATCGCGCGCCGAGCGGGAGCTGATGCGCGCCGCCCGCGCCGGCGACCTCGCCGCATTCCGTGCCGCCGCGACGCCGCTCCTGCGCCGCGACCCTGCGCTGGCGGCATCATGGCCGCTGGCGCCGGTGGACCGTGTCCTCTTCGGATCGCCGGCGCCCCACGCCGTCGGCCGCGCCGAGCTGACGGCGCTGGCCCTGGATCTGCGCCGTCGCTGGAGACAACGATGAGCCGCCCCCCGGCCGCTCGAGCTGGCACAAGCGGCTGCCCTGACGTCCTCGAACGTCAAACGAGCCGCGCCCTCGACGTCGCCTCAGGACGCTCCGCCTCGCCGCAGGGACCGACGGCGCGGTGCATGCGAGCGGGCCGTCGGCTGCCCGCGTCCTCCTCACCCAGGGGGTGCCAGCGTACCTGGAATTTCTCTCCCGGCGAACATCCGAACCTAAAGCAGCGATGTGCCGGCGATTTGGCCGCGTTATTCTGTCGCAGGTGAGGCGGCATGCCGAGCGCGTACGACCCTGAGAGTGCGCCCATCCTGGCGTTTTCGCTAGCCAAAAAGCGACCCGACGGAGATCGATGCAATCCGATGATGTCCGCGAAACATCCGGATGTTTGATGGCCTCACCGCTCGCTCGAAGATCCTTCGGTCGCCGTCGAGGCTCACACAACGCGGCGACCTGGCGCCGTGGGATTGACGTTCGGATCCGTCGTGGCGGGTCCGCCGGCGTCGGATTTGGCATGTCATCTGCCAGCAACTGGGTCCAAGCTGCGCCAGGCGCAGGACATCAAGCACGGTTTGCATGGGTTACAGAATTGGCATCGACGTCGGCGGCACGTTCACCGACGTCGTCCTCATCGACGAGGCGACGGGCGCAGCGACGATCGGCAAGGCGCTCAATCGGCACGCCGATCGCGCCGAAACGCTGACCGAGGCGCTGAAGGCGCTCTTCGCCGAGGCGGGCGTCGCGGCGAGCGAGGTCGTGCGCATCAGCCACGGCACCACCATCACCACGAACGCGGTCATCGAGCGGCGCGGCGCCAAGACGGCGCTGATCACCAACGATGGCTTCCGCGATATCCTGGAGCTGGGGCGGTTCGCGCGGCCGGAGCCGTTCATCTACCGCCTCGACGCGGAGCGCCCGGAGCCGATCGTCCCCCGCCGCCTGCGCTTCGGCGTCCCGGGGCGGATCGACAAGACCGGCGCCGAGCGCACACCTCTCGACATGGACGTGCTGGAGGATGTCATCGACCGCCTGGAGGCCGAGGGGGTGGACGCCGTTGCGGTGGCGTTCCTGTTCTCCTTCCTCGAACCGGCGCATGAGCGGGCCGTGGGCGAACGGCTGCGCGCGCGTTTGCCGGGCGCCGACATTCTCCTCTCCAGCGACATCATGCCGGAGTTTCGCGAGTTCGCCCGCACCAGCACGACCGTGTTCGCCGCCTACGTCGCGCCGGTGCTGCGGGGGTACCTGACGCGCCTCACCGCGCGGCTGGAAGAAGCCGAGATCACCGCGCCGCTCTACATGTTCCAGTCCAACGGCGGGGCGGCGACGCCCGAGGTTGTGCTGAAGAACCCCGCCTACACGCTGCTGTCCGGTCCGGCCGGGGCGGTGGCGGGCGCGGCCAAGATCTGCGGCGAGGCGGGCTACCGCGACCTCATCACCATGGACATCGGCGGCACCTCGCTGGACGTGTGCGTGGTGCGGGACGGCACCGCCGAGACCACGACGCAGCGCGGCATCGACTTCTTCCCGGTCGGTCTTTCAGTGATCGACATCCACACCGTCGGGGCCGGCGGCGGCTCGCTGATCAAGGTGGACGAGGTGGGGCGGGTGAAGGTCGGCCCCCACTCGGCCGGCGCCGACCCCGGCCCCGCCGCCTACGGCCGCGGCGGCACCGACGCGACGATCACCGACGTCAACCTCACCCTCGGCCTCGTCGACCCGGCGGACTTCGCCGGCGGCACCGTCCCGCTCGACGTCGCCAAGGCGCGGCAGGCGATCGAGGTCAACGTGGCCGATCCGCTGGGGATCTCCGTGGAGGCGGCAGCGGTCGGCGTGCTGCGTGTCGCCACCAACCAGATGGCCGAGGCGCTGCGCACCGTCACCGTGGAGCGCGGCTTCGACCCGCGCGACTTCGCGCTGGTGGCGTTCGGGGGCGGCGGGCCGATCCACGCCGCGGCGGTGGCGCGCGAGCTCGGCATCCGCCGGGTGCTGGTCCCGGTGAACCCCGGCGTCTTCTCCGCGCACGGCATCGCCCGGTCCGATATCCGCCACGCCTACACCCGCTCGCTGGTGACATTGCTGGGCGACATGGACCCAGTCGCCATCGCCGCCGTGCGGGACGCGCTGGCCGCTTCGGCCGCGGAGGACTTCGCCAAGGAGGGCGTCGCCGAAGCCGACCAAGCGCTGATCTTCGCGCTCGACATGCGCTACCGGGGGCAGAGCACCGAAATCACCGTGCCGGCGTCCCGTGAGGTGGTCGAGGGCGGTGCGGAGGCCCTTGCGGATCTCTTCCATGCCGCACACGAGCGGCTGTTCGGCTACCGCGTCCCGGGCGAGCCGATCGAGGTGGCGGCCGCGCGGCTCGACGCCGTCGGGCGCATCGCGAGCCCGCCGGTGCAGGCGGACGCCGTCGAGCCGCCCGCCGCGCCGACCCTGCGCCGCGTCATCGACCTCGACACCGGCGAGCCCGGCGAGGTGCCGGTCTACCGCCGTGCCACGCTCGGCCCGGGCGCCCGCTTCGACGGGCCGGCCATCGTCACCGAGACCTCGTCCACCACCGTCGTCCCGCCGGGCGCGACGGCCGAGATCGACCACGCCGGAAACCTCGTCCTCACGGTCACGCCATGAGCCCCGATATGAGCCTCGATCCCATCGACCCGTTCACCTTCGCGGTGATCCACCGCTCGCTCATCGGCATCGCGCGCGACATGAAGCTGATGACGATGCGCACCGCCTACACCCAGCTCTGGAAGGAGCAAGGGGACCTCTCGTGCTGCCTGATGGACGGGGCGGGGGACATCGTCGCCCAGGATCCCAACGGCTTTCCGATCCACGTCACCACCATGCCGATGCAGCTGAAGGGCGCGGTCGCCGCGATCGGGCGCGATCGGCTGGAGCCGGGCGACGTCATCGCCACCAACGACCCCTACATCGGCGGCACGCACCTGCCGGACGTTCTCATCGCACGGCCGCTGTTCCACGAGGGCGAGCTTTACGCCTTCGCCTGCAATCGCGGCCACTGGGCCGATATCGGCGGCATGGGGCCGGGGAGCTACTCGCCCGCCTCGTCCGACATCCACCAGGAGGGGCTGTTCATCCCGCCGGTGAAGCTGTTCTCGCGCGGGGAGGTGCAGGAGGGCGTCGTTGCGATGATCATCGGCAACATCCGCAACCGCCGCACCGGCCACGGCGACCTTCGCGCGCAATACGCCTCGACAGAGACGGCCGCCACCCGCTTCGCGGCGCTGGTCGCGCGCTACGGCTTCGCCATCGTCAAGCGCGCCATGGGCGAGATCGTCGACCGCGCCGAGGCGATGACGCGCGCCCGCATCGCCACCTTCGAGGACGGCGTCTACCACGTGCGCGACTGCCTCGACGGTGACGGCATCAACCCTGGCAAGCGGTGGGTGGATGTGAAGGTGACGGTGGCGGGCAGCGACATCGAGGTGGACCTCTCGGCGAGCGACCCGACCTCGGCAGGGGGCATGAACTGCTCTCACTCGGCCGCCGCCTCGGCGGTGCAATACGCCATCAAGGCGATCACGGACCCGGAGAACCCGCCCAACGCCGGGAGCTATCGGCCGGTGAAGGTGATCACGCGGCCCGCCACGCTGGTGGACGCGCAGCCGCCCGCCTCGATGATCGGCTTCGGCGAGGTAACGTACCGCGTGATGGATGCCACGCTCGCCGCGTTGGCGCCGGCCGTGGGCGAGCGTGCGGTCGCGTCAGGCTCCGGCTCCACGGGCACGGTGGTCATCACCGGGCCGGGCGCGGAGGGCGGTGCGTTCATCTCCATCGAGCTCGCGTCCGGGGCGTGGGGGGCCCGCTACCGCACCGACGGGATCAGCGGCATGCGTTACGGGCCGGGCAATGCCGGTCACATCCCCATCGAGGCGGACGAGATGGAGAACCCGCTGCTCTTCGAGCGCTACGAGATCGTGCCCGACACCGGCGGCGCCGGTCGCACGCGTGGCGGCAACGGGTTCGTGCGGTCGTTTCGCGTGGAGTGCGACGGCGCGCGGATGTGCCTGTGCACCGACCGCGACGTGACCGCGCCGCCCGGCCTTGGCGGTGGCGCGCCCGGCACGCTGGCCCGGTTCGTCATCGACCCGGATACGCCCGACGAGAGGGTGCTGCCCAGCAAGACCGCCTACGTTGCGGTGGCGCGCGGCAGCCTGGTGCACCTCCAGTCGGCCGGCGGGGGCGGCATGGGATCACCGGCGGAGCGGGACCCGGCCGCGGTCGCGCGCGATGTGGCGGACGGGTACGTCAGCCAAGCGCACGCTGAGCGCGCCTACGGCTGGGGCGTGACGGACGGTTGACCCGTTTCCCCCGGCCCGTGTGAAGGCGCGACCTTCATTTGGTGCTGCCTCGGCGGCGAAGCGGGTGCATGCCGCTCCTATTGTCGCGCAAGGACGAACGAGGCATCTTTTGGCATGCCAGTTGCTGCTGAACCTGCCAATCTAGCGCGTGCGCCGGTTGAAACATCCGGACGTATCAAACTGCGCTTCAACAACGAGCGAGAGGGACAGACATGGATCAGATGGACTTCACCCGCAGATTCCTGATGAAATCGGTTGGCGCGGCAGGACTCGTTGGTGCCACCAGCTCACTTGGCCTGTCCCGCGCGTTCGCGGCGGACCCGCTTCGGATCTGGACGATCGGCGTTGCCAAGGTGGGCGCCGAGCCCGGCACCGGCGGCAAGGACTGGAGCGACATGGCCGCCCAGGCCGGCATCGAAATCAACTACAACGCCAAGAGCGGCAGCGCCGACCAGGCGATCCAGAAGTTCGTGGTGGGCGACGGCAACGACCTTTACGACGCCATCACCGACAATGGCGGCGGGATGGAGGATGCGCTCGCCTCCCAGGGCGCCATCTCCACGCTCGACACTGCCAAGATGGCGAACTTCAACAACATCATCGACGCCTATCAGGAGGGGGGCGCCGCCGCCGGCACCATCCGCCACGAGGGTGAGGTGGTGGCGATCCCCTACATCTCCAACGCCGACTCCGTCGCCTTCGACTTTGAGGAGTTGGGCGAAGAGGTGACGAGTTGGGAGGCTCTCTTTGCGCCCGAGTTCAAGGGCCGTGTCGCCATGCAGAACGACTTCGGCCCGACCCTCACCAACACCGCCATCTACCTCAAGCAGTCCGGCCAGGTGGAGATCGCCGACCCCTCCAATATGAGCGAGGACGAGGTGGCGGCCGTCGCAGAATTCCTCATCGAGAAGAAGCGCGACGGGCAGTTCCGCACCTTCTGGGACGGCTTCCAGAACGGTGTCGACCTCTTGGCGAGCGGCGAGGTGCTTCTGTCCTCGTGCTGGGAGCCGGTGCAGATCGTGGCCGCCAACAAGGCGGACAAGGACATCCGCTACGGCACCATGCAGGAGGGGCACCAGACCTGGAACAACATCTGGATGCTCACCAATGGCGGTGTGGAGCGCGGCATGGAGGAGGCGTTCTATAAGCTCGCCGACCTTTACCTGTCGCCCTGGTTCGGCGCGCGCACGCTCCTCACCTTCGGCTTCCAGCCGCAGATGAAGGGCATTCCCGAATACATTGCCGACGCGCCCGAGTTCACGCCGCAGATGCGTGAGACCTTGACCGAGCGCATCGAACGCAAGACGGCACGCTACGCCGTCCCCGGCAACTCCTGGCAGAACGTGTTCCCTGACGAGATCCGGGCCTATCAGGACTGGTGGGCGAGAGTGCAGGCCGCCTGAGGGTGACGGACCGCGCCGCGAAGGCCCAAGCGCCCGGCGGCCCAGCGGCTCCGCCCGGTGGCAAGCCCCGCCGCGGCGGGGCGGACAGCGCAGGCTTTGCCGGAGAGGGCGCGGCAGGCCGGCTCCTTTACGTTGTGCCGGCCGCCTTCATGATCGCGTTCTTCTTGATCCCTGCGCTCCTCACCGTGGTGTGGAGCTTCTACGAGCGCACCATGTTCTGGATGGAGCCGGGCTTCACGCTCTTCTCCTACGTCAACTTCTTCACCTCGGCCCGGTTCGAGAACTTCCTCACCTCGATCATGCACTCGGCGATCGCCGTCGCCGTCTGCTTCGTCCTCGGCTTTCCCATCGCCGTCTTCGTGCGCAAGCGCCTTCCGCAGGCCGCACAGCACCGCGTCGTGCTTCTGTTCATCTTGCCGTTCATGATTTCGGAGATCATCCGCATCTTCATGTTGCGCCCCGTGCTGGGGCGCAACGGGCTCGTCAACACCGTCCTTGCCGACGTGGGGCTGACGGCGGAGCCCATCAGCTGGCTTCTGTTCACGCCCTTCGCGGTCATCATCGGCGACGTGCTCTCCTTCATGCCGTTCATCATCTTCGCCGGCTTTCTGGCCATGGAGGCGGTGCCCAAGTACGTGTTCGAGGTGTGCCAGGATCTGGGCGCCAGCCGCTGGCGGGTGTTCAAGGACATCCTGTTGCCGCTCGCCGCGCCCGGCATCTTTGCGGGCGGCGTCTTCATCTTCATCAACGGCATCGGCAACGCCTTCGTGCCGAGCATTCTGGGCGGACCGGGCGCCGTCAACGCCGGCCTCATCGCGACGCAGGCCATCATCGCGCTGGACTTCCCGCTCGCCATGGCCATCAGCGCCATCATGGTGGGCACGCTGATGGGGCTTTTGTTCATCGGCCATCGGCTGTTCAACCTCAGCCGCGTTCTGGCGCCGGTCAGCTGATGGCGGACGACTACGCCAGCCGCTGGATCTACTGGGCCATGTGGGCGTATCTGCTCGCCATTGTCGCCCTTCTCATGACGCCGACCTTCTACAACTACTATATCTCGTTCAACGAGTTCGGGTTCGGCGCGGCCAACTACGAGTTCACGCTCGGCTGGTACGGCGCCGTCTTCCAGGACGCGCAGCTGATGACGGCGTTCGGGTGGACGATCCTCTTGGCGGCTCATCAACCTTGCCATCACCGTGCCGCTTGGCCTCATTGGCCGCCAAAGCGTTCAAGCGCAATCCGAAACAGGCGTGGATGGTGGCGCTGATGCTCCTGCCGCTGTTCGTCCCTGGCGACATCTTCGCGTCCGCGCTGCTTGTCTTCTTCAAGACACTGAACAACGTCTTCACCGAGCTTGCCGCGCTCACCGGGCTCGCCTTCATGGAGGACTGGTTCAAGCTCGGCGTCACGACCGCCGTCATCGGCCTCGTCGTCTACACGCTCCCCTACATCTTCATCGTGATCCTCATCACGCTGGGGCGCTACCACCCGCAGCAGACCGAAGCGGCGCGCGCCTGCGGGGCGACCGCCTGGCGGCGTTCCGCGACGTGGAATTTCCCCAGGTGAAGGCCGGCGTGTTCGCCTCCTGCGCGTTCGTGATGATCCTCACCTTCAACGAATACACCCGCACGGTGACGTTGAAGGGCGGGTTCGATACGTTCACCACGGTGCTCGTCTCGCAGATGCTGAACACGGGCATGTCGGAGCAGTCCTACGCCATGGGCGGCATCGTCTCCAGCATCGCCATCCTCGTCATCGGCGCGGTCATCATCTGGACCATGATCCGGGCCGACCAGATCGAGCGGCGGCGGCGGGGCGAGGAAGCGCTGGCGGCCCGCCGCGTGAGGCGCCCCACGGCGAGAAGGCCGAACCATGGAAGAGCACGCCGTCGAGGCCGGGGCCTCTCCAAGAGCTACGGCAGCGTGCGCGCGTTGCAGGCGGTGGATCTTGCCGATCGCGAAAGGCGAGTACTTCGTGCTGCTCGGCCCCTCCGGCGGCGGCAAGACCACGCTGCTGCGCCTCATCGGCGGGTTTCTGAAGCCGACGCGCCGGGGACATCCTCATCGACGGCAAGTCCGTCTCGCACCTTCCGCCCAACCGCCGGCCGACGTCCATGGTGTTCCAGTCCTTCGCGCTGTTCCCGCACATGGAGGTGGCGCACAATATCGGCTACGGGCTGAAGATTGAAGGGCGGTCGCCACGCGAGGAGATCGCCCGCCGCGTCGACCGACATGCTCGGAGGTGGTGGGACTGTGCTGGCTACGGCGACCGGCGGATGTTCGAGCTGTCCGGCGGGCAGCAGCAGCGCGTGCAGCTCGCCCGCTCGCTGGTCTTGGAGAGCGACATCATCCTGCTCGACGAGCCGCTCGCCGCACTCGACGCCAAGCTGCGCAAGGACATGTGCTTCTGGCTCAAGGAGCTTCAGGAGCGGCTGAAGCATCACGTTCGTCCACGTAACGCACAACCAGGACGAGGCGATGAGCGTCGGCGACCGTCTGGCCATCGTCTCGGGCGGCGAAGTGGTCGAGGCGGGGACCGTGCGGGCGAACTCTACGAGCACGCCGCGCCGCCGCTTCACAGCGGACTTCATCGGCGAGAACAACATCCTCGACGGCCGGGTGACGGCGGTGGAGGACGGCACGCGCGATGCGACGTCGGCGTTGCGACGGTGCCCGTGCCGGCGCACGAGCCGGCGACGGTGGGGGCGGAGGCGGCTCCTCTCGGTGCGCTCGGAGGTGCATGCATCTCGGGCGGAGGCAGGTCGCGGGCGCCAGCTTGCCGGTGGACGCACGTCGAGACGTTCTATCTCGGCTTCGTCACGCGCCATCAGGTGCGCCTGCCGACGGCCGCGAGATCAACGTGCGCGCGGTGTCCGAGCCGGACGCGGCGCTCCTTCGCGCCCGGCGAGCCGCGCGGTGGTCAACTGGCAACCGTCGGCGACGGGCGGCTGCACACGAGTTGATCGAGCCATGACCGACCTCGCCGGCGCAGCCGCGCCCGCCGGAGGCGCGCGCGGTCACGCCCGTGGCGTTGGCCGAGGAGGCCTTCGCCAGGATCGCGGCGGGCGAGGCCGGCGATCAACGCCTTCATCTCGCTCACCGAGACCGACGCGATGGCCACCGCGCAGGAATCGCGCCGGCACGATGGGCGGCCGGATCGCCGCGCGGGCCGCTCGACGGCATCCCGGTCGCCATCAAAGACAATCTCGCCATGGCGGGCCGGTGCACGACCGGGGGCCACGCCGTCCCGGCGGGCGTGACGACGGCGGACGCCCTCGTGGTCGCGCGGCTCAGGCAGGCGGGCGCGGTCATCGTCGGCAAGACGAATCTCGACGAGGGGGCGTTGGGCGCGACCACGACGAACCCTCACCACGGCGCCACCATCAACCCGCTCGCCGCGGGCCACACGCCGGGCGGCTCCAGCGGCGGCTCCGCGGCGGCCGTGGCGGCGGGCTACGTGCCGCTGGCGCTGGGGTCCGACACGTTGGGCTCGGTGCGCATTCCGGCGTCCTATTGCGGCCTCTACGGTCTGAAGCCCACGCGCGGCGCCGTCGGGCGCAGCGGCATCGCCGACCTCGCCCCGACCCTCGACACCATCGGTCTCATCGCGAGCTCGGCCGGCGACCTCTCGGCGGGGCTGGGCGTGATCGCCGGCTACGATGCGGAGGATATCGACAGTGCGTCGCGCGCCGAGCGGGTGGGGACGCTGGGGCCTGTGCGCGAGCCTGTGCGTGTCGGCCTTGTCGACCTGCCGGGCGTGGACCTGGGCGACGCCGTCCGCGATGCGCTGGGCCGCGCCGTCGTGGCGCTGACGGCGCTGGGTGCCGAGACGGCCGAGGTGCGGCTCGACGGCTGGGATCCGGCGCGGACGCGCAAGGACGCTCTCCTCGTCATCGAGGCGGAAGCGGCCATGCTGCTCGGCGGTGCGATCGAGGCCGAGCCGGATCGCTTCGGGGACGACTTCAAGGCGATGCTGGCGTTCGGGCAGCGCCTCAGCGGCCCGCGCGTCGCCGGCGCCTATGCCACGTTGCACCGCGTCGGCGTGGCGACGCGGCGGCTGCTGCGCGAGGTGGACGTGCTGTTGATGCCCACAACACCGCAGCGGGCCTTCCCGCACGCCGCGAAGGCTCCGCCGAACCAGGGCGAGCTGACGGCGATCGCGAACGTGTCGGGGCTGCCGGCCGTACAGATCCCGATGCCGATCGCGGGGGCGCTGCCGGCCGGCGTCCAACTCGTCGGCCCGGCCTGGAGCGAGCCGTGGCTCCTCGCGCTGGCCGCCCGCCTCGGCGCGGGCCTGGCGGGGCCGTAGAATCCCCAGCACGCCCCGTCAGCCCCGGCGGGCCCTACACCGCGTTCGCAGCGCGCAGGGCGGCGACCTCGTCGGCCGAGAATCCGAGCTCGCCGAGGATCGCGTCGGTCTGCTCTCCCGCGTCCGGCGCAGCGTGGGTGATCCCGCCCGGCGTGCGGGCGAGGTGAACCGGCGTTGCCACCAGGTGCATGTCGCCGCGGCGCGGGTGCGTGACCGGTTCGGCCATCTTCAGATGCGCCACCTGCGGGTCGGCGAACACCTTGTCCATGGTGTAGATCGGCCCGGCGGGTACGCTGCACGCCTCGAGCCGCTCCAGCCAGGACTCGGTGGTGTCCTCCATGAAGAGCGGCTCCAGGATCTCGCGCACCATCGGGCGGTTGGCCGTGCGCGCCTCCACGGTGGCGAAGCGCTCGTCGGTGCCGAGCTCGGAATGGCCCATCTCCTCGCACAGCGCACGCCACTGGCCATCGCCTGCCACGCCGAGGTTCAGGTAGCCGTTCTTGGTCGGCATGACCCCGGTGGGCGTGGTGACGGGATGGTCGTTGCCGGCCTGCGGCGGCACCTCGCCCTCCACGAGGTAGCGGGCGGCCTGGAAGTCCATCATCGCGATCTGCGCCTCCAGCAGCGAGGTGTGCACCCACTGGCCCTGGCCGGACTGTTCGCGCTCCAAGAGCGCCATCAGGATCCCCACGGCGGCGTAGTTGCCGGCCGAGAGGTCCGCCACCGCGGTCCCCGCGCGCATCGGCCCCTGGCCGGGGATGCCTGTGACCGCCATCAGCCCGCCGAGCCCCTGGGCGATCTGGTCGAAGCCGGGGCGCTTGGCGTAGGGCCCGTCCTGGCCGAACCCGGAGATCGAGGCCAGGATGATGCGCGGATTGATGGCCGCGAGGCTGTCGTAGTCGACGCCGAGCCGATGCTTCACGTCCGGGCGGAAGTTCTCGACCACGACGTCGGCGCTCTCGATGAGCTTTCGCAGGACCGCCTTGCCCTCGGGCGCCTTCAGGTTGAGCGTCAGCGAACGCTTGGAGCGGTGCAGGTTCTGCATATCGTGCCCGTCGCGGGCGCCGTTGATGGTGGCGTTCGGGTCGACGCCCTCCGGCGCTTCCACCTTGATGACGTCGGCCCCGTTGTCGGCGAGGAGGCGGCAGCACGCGGGGCCCGCCCGCACCCGCGTCAGGTCGATCACACGGATGTGGGAGAGGGCGCGCTTGGGGGTCGGTTGGTCGCTCATGCGGAAGGGCTCATCTGGCTCGGGACATTCGTTCGGAACGGCGGGTGATACATATGGCATTCCACATTGGTGCGTGGTCAAATCCGTTGGATGGTCTAGGGTCTGCCAGACGTTGCGAGATGGAGGGAGCCCCATGGATCACACCGGGGATCATACCGGAGACGGGGTGACAGGCGAGAGCGCGATCGCCGAGGCGGCCGATGCGGACATGGCGGCGATGCTCGAGCCGGAAGACGATGGATCGCCGATCCTGGTCGCACGGCCGACGGACGGGTGCGCCGTGGTGACCCTCAACCGCCCCGCCCAGCGCAACGCCATCACATTCGACATGTGGCACGAGCTCGCCGGGATTTTCGACCAGCTCGCCCTCGACGACAAGCTGCGCAGCATCATCCTCACCGGGGCCGGCGGCTACTTCTGCGCCGGGGCGGACATCAAGGAGTTCGCCACCGTGCGCGCCACGCAGGAAGGCGCCGAGGAATACGCCCGCCGCGTCGACCGCTGCACCGAGGCGATCGCCGAGTGTCCCAAGGCGACGTTCGCGGCCGTGTCCGGGCCGGCGTACGGCGGCGGCTGCGGCCTCGCCGTCGCGTGTGACTTCCGCGTCGCCGATACCACGGCCGTGTTCGCGATCCCCGCCGCGAAGCTCTCCATCGTCTACGGCATCGAGGAGACGCGCGCGCTCTACGAGGCGGTGGGGCTGACGGCGGCCAAGGAAATGCTGTTCTCCGGCCGCCCGCGCGATGCGGCCGCGGCGCTCGCCATCGGCCTCGTGAGCGAGGTGAGCGAGGACGATTTGCTGACCGCCGCGCGTCGCCGCGCCGACGCTCTGGAGGCCTCCGCGCCGCTGTCCATCGCCGGCAGCAAGCTGGTGCTGGAGGCGCTGACCAAGGGCGAGACGCCCGAGCGCGACGCTCGCATCGCCGCCGCGACCGCCCGCGCCGTCTCCAGCGAGGACTATCGCGAGGGGCGCGATGCGTTCGTGGAAAAGCGGGCGCCGCACTTCAAAGGCCACTGAAGCGGGCGGCCCCACCCGAGCCCCGCCCGAGCCCCGCCCGCCCGCGCCACCTTCTACTTCGTGCCGAGGATCCCGGTGACCATGGCCCGGGGATCGCGGGGCTTCCAGGCGCCGACATCCACCTTGTGCAGGAACTCCTGCAGCTGCCGGTTGAACTCGTGCGGCGTCTCGATGTTGATCGTGTGGCCGGCGTTGGGGATCACGGCCAGCGCGGACGTGGTGATCACCTTTTTCATCAGCACGGACGGCTCCAGGCAAGGCCAGTCCTCGTCACCGGTGATGATGAGCGTCGGCGCCGTGATCTTCGCCATTTCGTCCACGAGGTCGTAGAGCGAAGGACGGCGCTTCTGAACGCCGCGCATCGTACTGGCCGAGCCGCGGGCGGAGTGCTCGACCAGTTGGTCGCGGAACTCGGCCCAGCCGCGCGGATCGTTGTTCTGGAACTGCACGCGCGTCGGGCCGAGGGCGTAGGAGCCGCCGGCCTCTTCCATGGTCAGATCGTCGAACCGCTGGGCGGCGGTCTCCACCTCGGCGGCGAACTGGTCGCGCTTGTCGGGCTCGGCGCCGTAGCCGCAGCCGCCGACGGTGAGCGACAGCACCCGCTCGGGATACGTGAAGCCGAAGTGCACGGTTGCGAAGCCCCCCATCGAGAGGCCGACGATGTGCGCCTTGTCGATGCCGAGGCCGTCCAGGATGGCGAGGATGTCGTCGCGGGCGCGGGCCTGGGAGTACATTTGGGGGCTCTCCGGCACGTCGGAGGGCAGGAAGCCGCGGGCGGAATAGGTGATGCAGCGATAGTACCGGGCGAAGTGGCGCATCTGGGGCTCCCACGAGCGCCAGTCGCCGGCGAACTCATGCACGAACACCACCGGGACGCCGCTGCCGGCCTCTTCAAAGTAGAGCTTCACGCCGTCGTCGGTGGTCACATAAGCCATGGGGTCGGGTTCTCCGTAGTGGGCGCGGTTGGAAGGGCCTGGGGTCCGACCGAAGCGGATCGGTCCCCAGGCCTCTGTGTTGATCGTTCAGCTGGTCGAGGCATTCGAGCGGGTTCGGCCTGTGGATTGATCCACTAGAACGTACGGCTCTGATTGGCGATGCCGCCGTCGATGGTGACGACGGTGCCGCTGGTGTAGGCGGATCGCTCCGACGCCAGCATCGCCACCATCGCGGCGATCTCGTCCGGCGTCGCGGCGCGGCCGAAGGGGAGGGGTTCTTTGAGGCTTTCCCAGTTGTCAGCCGAGCCGGTGCGGTCGGCGGCCTTCTTCTGCATCAGCGTCTTCAGCCGGTCGGTTTCCACCGGGCCGGGATTGATCGCCACTGCGCGGATGCCGTCGCGGTACGAGACCGATCCGAGCGCGCGGGTGAAGGCGCACAGGCCCGCGTTCGCGGTGGAGCCGGCGATATAGTCGAAGTCCAGCGCCTCGGCGGCATTGCCGATGACGTTGATGATCACGCCGCCGCCCTTGGCCTTCATGCGCTCATAATACTGCCGGCACATGGAGATGTAGCCGAACACCTTCAGCTCCCAGACCTCCTTCAGGCGCGCGTCGTCGAACTCCATGAGGTTGCCGCCGGGGATGCCGCCGGCGTTGTTCACCAGAATGTCGATGTCGCCGACGGTCTCCACGACGCGCTGCCGCTCCGCCTCGTCGGCGAGGTCGGCGGCCAGCGCGGTGACCTTGCCCGGCCCCGCGATGCCGGCTGCCGCCTCGGCCAGCACATCCGCGCTGCGGGCGACCAGCGTCACGTCCACCCCCTCGGCGGCGAGGCACCGGCCCGTGGCGAGGCCGATCCCCTTGGATCCCCCGGTCACCAGCGCGGTGCGGCCGTTCAGTGCGAGATCCATGGCATTCATCCTCTCTGTCGCAGCCGCGCTACCGGCGGGCGCGGGGCCGCACGGGCGGGTCTACGGTCGTGCCGCAGGGGCGCGGCGAACGGTACCGTAAATGGCATGCAAACCCGAAGCCAAGCATCGCACACGCGTTTGCGCACAGATGGCGCACAGCGAACCGGAGGCGCGTCGCGAGCGGCCCGGCCGTGCCGGTCGTTGGCGCGGCGGGTCTCGCCCGTCGTCCGGCGCCCGGCGGTCGGCAGCTACTGGTAGCGGTCGGCTCTCTGCAGCACCTCGATCTGGTAGCCGTCGGGGTCGGCGACGAAGAAGAAGCGGGCGATGGTCTCGCCCCCCGGCGCGAAGTCCACCAGCTTGCGGGGCGCGAACCCGGCCTCGGCGAACCGGGCGTGCTCGGCCTCGAGGTCGTCGACCGCAAAGGCGAGGTGGCCGTACCCGTTGCCGAGGTCGTAGGGCTCGGTCTGGCTCTTGTTGACGGTGAGCTCCAGCTCGAAATCGTTCTCGCGATTGCGCAGATAGACCAGGGTGAACGCGTCGAAGTCGAAGCGGTCGGCGACGGTCAGGCCGAACGCCCGTTCGTAGAAATCGCGCGACTTCTGTTCATCGAGCACGCGGATCATGGAATGGATTGCTTTGGCCAAGGCAGCCCCCTTATCGAAACGACGCAGCGATGGCGGCCGATCGGCGAACCCGGACGGCGAGACCAGCGCGGCATGGAGATAGCGCGGCAGGAAGATCGAGGGTAGGGAGATCCAGGGTAGGCGCCTGGCGACGCCGTGGGTCGTCCCGTGAGACCCACGCCAGATCTTGTCTTGGTCGCAGGCGGTGAGCCGTTGTCGGGGCCGGGCGGAACGTGCGGCCGGAGCGGGCCCCCCGTTCGCTCGGGCTCCACCTTGCGCAGCGGGGTGGCGATCAGAGCAAGTGATGATGCGGTGTCCATCGCCCCGCTGAGATCCTCCTATGCGCGGTAGGGAGAGACAGCGCCTCTCGGTGCGCTATCATCTATGCCGCCTCTCGCTTTCGCTGGCGGACCACATCCGTCCGTCACGCCAAGACAAAGCCCCCCTCATGGACCGCGCGCTCGCTCTCTTCCACACGTACGACGCTTGGGTCGCGCTGGCCCTTCTGGTCGCCCTCTTCGTGGCGTTCGTGTTCGAGCGGTTGCCGCCGGACGTGACCGCCGCCGGTGGGGCCGCGCTCTTCATCGTGCTGGGCCTGGTCCCGGTTGAGGACGTGTTGGGCGCCTTCGCCAATCCGGCGCCGATCACCATCGCGGCGATGTTCGTCGTCAGCGGCGCGCTGGTGCGGACCGGCCTTCTCGACGCGCTCGCCAACCGGCTGATCGTCGGCGCCGAGAACCGCCCCGTCATGGCGGTGGCGCTGTTCCTGGTCGCCACGGTGGTCGCATCCGGGCTGATGAACAACACGCCGGTGGTGCTCATCCTGATCCCCATCGTCATCCGCCTCGCCCACAGCTTGGATATCGCGGCGACGCGGCTCCTCATTCCGCTCTCCTACGTTGCCGTGCTGGGCGGGACGTGGACCCTCATCGGCACCTCCACCAACCTGCTGGTGGACGGCGTGGCGCAGCAGGAGGGGCTCGCCCCCTTCGGCATCTTCGAGATCGCGCCGGTGGGGCTGATCGCGGCGGCCGTCGGCGGGGTCGCGCTCGCGGTCCTGGGGCCGCGGCTGCTGCCGGACCGGCGCGAGCGCAGCCCGTCCGACGACACCGACGAGCCCAGCTACCTGACCGAGTTGCGACCCGCCGCCGAGTTCGACGGCGTCGGCAAGCCCATCGGCGAGATCGGGGCCTTCAGCCGTCCCGGGGTCGAGGTGCTGGGTGTGCTCGAGGGCAGCACCGTCAAGCGTGACGGCATCGCCGAACACGTCCTGCAGGCGGGGGAGCGGCTCGTGGCGAGGGCGACCACGTCCGAGCTGTTGACCTTGCGCGACACGGAGAGCCTCGATGTCGGCCTCCGCCACGGGCCATCCCGCTCGGGCGATGAGGAACTGATCGTCGCCGAGGCGCTGGTGACGCTGTCGCGCCGCAGCCAGGGGATCCGTCTCGCCCGGCTCGCCGTGGGCCAGCGCTTCGACATGCGCGTGCTGGGCGCGCACCGGCACGGCCAAAATCTCGGCCCGAGCCTCAGCGCCACCACCGTGCGCCCCGCCGACAAGCTCCTGTTGGAGGGGACCGAGGCGGGGCTGGCGCAGATCCGGGAGACACGCGAGCTAGCCTCGATCAGCGAGACGGGCGGGCGTGCCTTCAAGCGCGGCAAGGCGCCGCTCGCGCTGATGGCGCTGATCGGCACCGTCGGTCTCGCGGCTTTCGGTGTGGCGCCGATCAGCGTGCTGTCGATCATCGCCGTCGCCGCCATCCTGGTGCTGCGCTGCATCGACAATGACGAGGCGTGGGGCGCCATCGACGCAGGGATCCTGGTCCTCATCTTCTCGATGCTGATCGTCGGCGCGGGGCTGCAGCACACGGGCGCCGTGGCGCTGGTGGTGGATGGCCTGGCGCCGGTCCTGAAGGGACTGCCGCCGGTCGCGATGCTGGCGGCGATCTACGTCATCACGTCCGTCCTGACCGAGACTGTCACCAACAACGCCGTGGCCGTCGTCGTGACGCCCCTCGCGGTGGGGCTGGCCGAACAGATCGGCATCGACCCGCGGCCGTTGGTGGTGGCGGTGATGTTCGGGGCGTCAGCGAGCTTCGCGACGCCCATCGGCTATCAGACGAACACACTCGTCTATGGCGCGGGCAACTACCGCTTCTCCGATTTCATCCGCATCGGCGTGCCGATGAACGTGATCGTCGGCCTCGCTGCGGTGCTGACGATTCCGCTCTTCTTTCCCTTCTGACCCCATGGCAGCGCGCGGTGGCTGGATACCGGCCGCCCTTTCCGATCGCAAAATCGTGATGCCCGATGGGAAGACCGCGTTTGCGTCCATTCCAGCATTTGGATCGCATCCACAACGATTTTCGAACCAACCGTATTTGCGAACCGTCCGCCTCCGCCGTGGCGGCTGTCTTGCATTGAACAATTTCTTGAAACAAAGCGTCGTTCGGCGCGATATGCTCCGCATATTGGTCAATCAACCGAACGCAAACGTGGCGAATCCATGGCAGTCCCAACCCGTTTTCTGTTCGTCGGTCGCTCTCAAGATGTCCGTTTTGGACTAGGAATTGGTCGGGCGGTGCAAGCATGGTCGGACGCGTCTGGCATGCAATCGGCCGGGTGGGATGAGTGATGAGGTCGTATGCGGTCGTCGAACGGTGCCACGAGTGGCGGAGTGGGCGTGATTGGGTGGATGGCCCTTGTCGTCGCATTGGCGTCGGCTATTCCCCTGGGGGCGAACCGTCCGGTGAGCTGGATCGGCCTGTCATTGGCCACCTTCCTCCTGTTCGCCGTCGGCTTGCTGCTCGAGTTGCGCAACCCTTCGGTCCGAGCCGCCAAGCTCTGGCCGTCCGCCGTGCTCGCCGCCGCCGCTCTCGGCTGGGGTTTTGTGCAGACCTCGCCGGCGCTGTCGGCCGTCGCGCAAGCGGTGGCGAACCACGTGGCCGAGGCGCTCGGCCGCGAACCACCGATCCTGCTGCACCCGGTTTGGGCGACGGTCGACGGGAAGTCCGCCATCTCGGCCGACCCGATCGACGGGCGCCATGTGGCGTTGCGTCTGACATGCTACGTGGCGCTGTTCTGGATCGCGGTGCAGGCGGGGCGGGACAGCAAGCGGGGCCGGGCCATGCTCGGCGTCGCGGCGCTGGGGGTGACGCTGGTGAGCGCGTTCGGCCTTTTCGCCGTGGCGACCGGCAACAATCCGGTCCTCGGCGACGAAGCCGGTGCGCTGAGCGCCACGTTCGTCAACCGGAACTCGTTCGGCACATACGCCGCGTTCGGCGTGGTGATGAACCTGGCGCTGCTGGTCACGCGGCTTCGTGGACCCGGCGGCTCGGCCAAGACGAAGGTCATGCGCGAATTCCTCGAGCGGCTCATCAGTCGCGGCTGGTTCTATGCGGTGGGCTTCGCCGTGTGTGCGACGGCGCTCCTGGGCTCCCAGTCGCGCGGTGGCGCTTTGGCGGCGATTGCCGGCTCGGCCTTCGTCCTCGCGCTCTCGTCCAAAGGCGGGCGTCAGCGCAGCGGGTTGACGGCGACGCTCGTCGTGCTCCTGGCGGTGTTCGTCGCCGTCATCGGTGCGTCAGGCGTGCTCGGGCGCTTCATGGCGACGACGTCGGCGGAAGAAATGCGCGTGCCGGTCTATATCGCGACAGTGGAGGCGATCGGTGATCGGCCGCTCGTCGGCCACGGTCTCGGCTCCTACCGGGACATCTTCCGCGCCTACGTGCCCGACGGGGCGGGCGTCGGCGAGTGGGACAAGGCGCACAACACATACCTCGAGCTGGCGTTCGAACTCGGCGTGCCGGCGGCCACGGCGTTCCTGCTGGCAATCCTGATCGTCGTGGCGCATGCCGTGCGCGCGGCGGTGTCGGACGGGCGCGAGGCGGCGATCGCATTGGCGGCGGCCGGTTGCGCCCTGGCGGCGGGTGTCCACTCGCTGTTCGACTTCAGCCTGCAGATCCCGGCTGTGGCGGCGCTGTTCGCCTTCGTCCTGGGCCTCGGCTTCTCATACGCCACGCGGGCGACGGCGCCGGCGAAGACCCGCAGGCGTGGCCGCCCGGCGACCACCTGACGGCGCCTGCGTCGGGGTCGCGACGGGCGGCATGGGGGAGCTTGAACCCTGACGCTCGAATGGCGTTGCTGCCGCGGCCGAGGCGGCCGGCTACGCGAGCTGCGTGCTGAGCCACCAAGTGATGCCATTCGGGTCCGTCACGCCGCCGCGGCGGTCGCCGTCACCTTTCTCGGCGGGTGGCTCGGCGCTTTCGCCGCCGGCAGCCAGCGCACGGTCGTAAGCCGCGTCGACCTCTGCGAGGTAGATGTGCACGTTGGCGGGCTGGCTCTCCGGCATCTCGCCCATCATCACCACGGTGTCGTCGATCCGTGCTTCGGCGTGCATGATGCTGCCGTCCGGGCGCGTGATGATCCGCAGCCTCTCGGCGCCGAACGCCGCCTCCATGAACGCCAGTGTGGCTTCGGCATCGCGCAGGATCAGATACGGCGCGACGCTGGTATATCCGTCCGGTTTGTAGCGCACGTCGATCCTCACATACGGCGACACTGCTACGCGCCGGTGCCACTCAGGGCGGCACGCGAGCCGCGCCGAAGGACCATACCGCCGCCATGCTGGAATGTCGTGTCCGGGGATCGCCTGTCCGGTCTCGCCTGCGCTCGCGAGGGCTCAGCGACCCTCGCGCCACCAGGTGGAGGAGAGCGCGGTGAGAAGGATCGCCAGGCCCAAGAGGCCAGCGAAGAGCGGCACCCGCTCCACGCCGGTCAACTCGCTCGCCTCGGACCGCTTCAGACCGATCCAGTCCGACCCGCTGGTGGAGCGGCCGTCGGGGCGCATCAGGATGCGAGGCGCGCTGTCACCGTCGCTGACCCGGCGCACCGAGCCGCGCGTCAGCTCGGCCACGCTCTCCAGCTTCTCGGTGGTGGAGGTGCAGGTCGCGCGCCTCCATGGGGTTGGCCGGACCGACGTGGCCGAGCGCGGTCAGCCGTCCGTCCGTGGCGCGGTAGAGGCCGATCTCCGGAGTCTCGATCGACGTCCGCCAGAGGCCGGGCGCCGCCTTCTCGAGTGTCAGTTCCTCGGTCTCGCCGGAGGGCGTGGTCAAGGTGACGGGATTGGCCTCGTCGGCCAGGGTCTGGCGCTCCACGATCAGCGCGCCGGCGCCGGTGTTGAGGCGCAGCGCCTCCTCCTCCAGCTCCGGCTCCTTCATCAGCCAGTGCGACAGGCGGCGCATCAGAGCCACGTGCGGGCCACCGCCGTCGAACCCGCGGGCCCACAGCCAGATGTGATCCGACAGCATGGTGGCGACGCGCCCGTCTCCCTCGCGCGAGAGCACGAGCAAGCGGATTGTCGTGCGCGCCCGTCATGACGGTCTCGCCCGCCATCGGCACCGCCTCGACCTGGCGGAACCACTCGCTCCAGGCCGGCGGGTCCTCGTCGGCCGCCCGGCAGGTCGCGCGTCACGGGGTGGCGCTCGCCGCGCGCCGACACCTTGGGCCGGAACGGGTCTCGATCACGCCGCCGGAGGGCGCGGCCGGCAGCGTCGCGGCGAGCGGGGTATGGTAGACCGAGCGCGGTCCCGCGTAGTCCGGCCCCGCCGCGATCAGCACCGCGCCGCCGTTCAGCACGTACTGGGCGATATTGTCGAAATAGAGCGCCGGCAGCACGTTGCGGCGGTGGTAGCGGTCGAAGACGATGAGGTCGAACTCGTCGATCTTCTGGCTGAACAGCTCGCGCGTCGGGAAGGCGATCAGCGACAGCTCGTTGATGGGCGTGCCGTCCTGCTTCTCCGGCGGACGCAGAATGGTGAAGTGGACGAGGTCCACCGAAGCGTCGGACTTCAGAAGGTTGCGCCACGTGCGCTCGCCCGCGTGCGGCTCGCCCGAGACCAGCAACACGCGCAGGTTCTCGCGCACGCCCTCGACGATCGCCACGGCGGCGTTGTTCACCGTGGTCAGCTCGCCGTCGACGTTCGAGCACCTCGAACTGGAAGAAGTTGTCGCCGCCGTGGCCGATGTCGACGGCGATGGCGAGCGGCTCGCCGACGGTGGCGATGCACGTCTCGGTGAGCTCGTCGTCGCGCGCGCACCGACAGCTCGACGGTCGCACCTTCGGCCGCGGAGATCCTCCACCGTCACGACGATGGTCTGCTCGGAGCCGACGAGTCCGAAGCGCGGCGCGGCGACGATCTCGATCCGACGATCGCGCTCGTCCTCGCGCGCCGACCACCAGGGCGTGGACGGGCGCCGGGAAGGGCGCCGTCCGGGCACGTCGTGGACTTGCCCGTCGGTCACCAGGATCGCGCCGGCGATGCGGTCGGCGGCACGTCGCCGAGGAGGTCGTCGAGCGGCTCGAACAGGATGGTGCCGTCGCGGTCGGCCTGCGGGCGGTCGACGGTCAGCGTGCGCACCTCAAGCTGAGGCGTCGCCTCGAGCCGCGCGACGAGATCGTCCGCGATCGCGTCGGTGGCCTCGACACGGCCGGCGGTGCGCTGGCTCTGCGTGCGGTCCACCACGACCGCGACGATGCCCGACAGCGGCTCGCGGATCTCGCGCTGCAGGGCCGGATTGAGCAACGCCAGCGTGAACAGCACGGCGGCGGCGATCCGGAACGACGAGCCGCGCACGCGGCGGACGAGGCCGAGGCCGGCGAGCGTCAGCGCCACCACGGCGAAGACGGCGACCACCCAGATGGGAACGTACGGACTGAACGCGAACTCGAAATCTGCATGGGCACTCGTCGTCTACTGGCCGAGCCGCTCGAGCAGCGCCGGGATGTGAACCTGGTCGGCCTTGTAGTTCCCCGTCATCGTGTAGATCGCGATGTTGATGCCGGCGCGATAGGCCACCTCGCGCTGATAGGGGTCGGCCGGCGACGTCGGCAGAAGGAAGCCGTCCTGGCTGTTGACGGCCCAGGCGCCGGCCATATCGTTGGCCGTGATGAGGATCGGCGAGACGCCGTCGCCAGC
Source organism: uncultured Alphaproteobacteria bacterium (assembly GCA_963771975.1). GTDB lineage: Bacteria > Pseudomonadota > Alphaproteobacteria > Rhizobiales > Amorphaceae > Acuticoccus. The sequence continues at coordinate 52,432 of CAVYVL010000009.1, forward strand.
GCGCGCCGGGCGGTCCTGGACCGGACCGCGTGAGGCTGGTCTCCACCCACAGCGGCGAGCCGGCCCAGCGGCCGGGGAACCCGTCCAGCAGGTAGAAGGTCTTGGTGAGCACGTGGTCGTCCGGCACCGGCTCCAGTGGCGGAATGTCGAGCCCGTCGAGGATGCGGCGCAGCGCCAGGGTCGCCGGGGAGGCGCCGTGCAGCGAGATCGCGCCGGACTGGTCGCGCGTGTCGAACAGGATCGTGCCGCCGTTCTTCATGTAGGCGTCGACGTGGGCGATGGCGGCGTCCGACGGGCGCGGCGCGTCGGCCGTCGACCGGCCAGTAGATCAGCGGGAAGAAGGCCAGCTCGTCGCTCTCGATGTTGACGGCCATCGGCTCGGCCGGCTCCACCGCGGTGCGCGCCGTGAGCGCCTGGCTCAGACCGGTGAGCCCGGCCTCGGAGATGCGGTCGACGTCCGCGTTGCCGGTGGCGACGTAGGCGAGCCGCGTCTGCAGCGACGCGCGCATGGCGAAGTCGAGGTCCGGTTGACCGGTGCTCTGGGGTGTCGATTGCGCACTGGTCTGCGCGTCGGCCTGGGGGGCGGCGATCACCCCGAGCATGACGGCGGCGATCGAGGCCACGATGCGGCGCCGCAGGGTCCCCATCAGGAGGAGGATCGCCAGGGCGTCGAGCACGAAGAGCACGGCGGCCAACGTCATGAGCGGACCTTTCAACTCAGTCGGACCCTCGGTTGTATAGCTCGAAATCGTGGCGCCGGCGAAGCCGTCCCGCGCGATCGCCGCGAGGGTGTCGCCGTCGTCCAGCAGGTTGATGGCTCGAAATGCACCATCCGCGCCATAGAGGCCCGGCGGCGTTCGCGGCCCCAGGGCGACTTCGCCCGAGATCGGCTGGACGTTGGGCCCTGGCGCGATGAGACGGCCCGTCCCGTCGAGCACGCGGTAGGGCGGCAAGGAGGGCCCGTCCTCATTGGCCAAGTCGCCGCTGGCGACCGAGAGTTCCACCACCGCCCGCAGCATCTCCACGAAGGTGCCGGAGAGGGGGAGGGAGGACCAGCCGGTGTCGGCCGTCACGTGGAAGAACACCACCCAGCCGGCGCCGACGTTGCGGCCCGTCACGAAGGGGCGTCCCGTCGGCGAGGGTGGCCCAGGTGCGCTCGCTCAGCGCGATCGACGGCTCGGCCAGGAGCTGGCGTGTCACCGTGACGTCGCCGGGGACGTCGAGGCTGGCGAAGGGGCCGTCCTCCGCGAAGTCGGACAGCGGCTGCGGGTCGCTCCAGGACAGTGTGCCGCCGAGGGTGCGGGCGCCGGAGCGCAGCGGAACGGGGAAGAGGTCGTCGGTCCCGTCGGAGGTGCGCGGCCCGGCGAAGCGCAGGAGCACGCCGCCGGCATTGATCCAGCGGGCGAGCGCGTCCTGGGTGCCGGGCAGAAGCGTGCCGACGTCGGCCAGCACGATGACGGAGGTGCCGGCGTCGATCAGCTCGGTGATGGCGGTGGGGAGGTCCTGGGCGGACGGCTCGCGCAGGATCAGCCGAGGGACCGAGCGCGGCGCGCAGGTAGTGGAGCGGCGACAGCAGCGGCTGCTCCTGCTCGAGCGAGCTGCCGGAGATCAGGCCCACGGTGCGCCGGCGGAAGCGCTCGTCGAGCAGGCGCACGGCGGCGGCGTTGCGCTCGCCGGCCACGGTCACGCGCAGTGCGTCGTTGCGCAGCTCCGTCGGCAGCTCCAGCTCGGCGACGGCGGCGGTGCTGCCGGCGCGGAACGTCGCCGATCCCTCGGCCAGCACGAAGCCCTTCGGATCGACGGCACGGACCGTGCGCGGCAGCGTGCCGGGGTGCGCGTCGGCGGTGAGGGTGACGCTCATGCCCTCAGAGCTGGGGCTGACGTCGGCGATGCCGATCACCTCACCCGCCTCGGGCAGGAAAAGGCGGATCGGACCGTCGGTGGCGGCGTCGAGTGCGTCCCACAAGGCGCCGTCGTCCTCCGAGCCGAGGCCGTCCGCGAGCCAGGCGGCGCTCCCGGCCTCGAGGCCAGCGAGGCGCTCGGCGAACGCGGCGCGTGCGGCGTTCCACGGTTGCGGCTGCAGCGAGCGCAGGACATCGCGCGCCTCGCCAGGGCTGCGGCCGGTGAGGGGCGCGGCGGCGTCGGCGGTCCCGGCGATGATGACGGCGCGGTCGGCCGCCTCCGCCTCGTCGATCAGGCGGGCGGCGGTGTCGGTGCGCTCGGTCCAGTCGGCGGCGGCGCCGAAGGTATTGTCGACCAGGATCAGGGCGGGACCGTCGCCGGCGGCCGGCGCCGCCTCGGGCCGCAGGATCGGCTGGGCTAGCGCGATGATGACGCAGGCCGCGAGGGCCAGACGCAGCGCCATCAGCCACCACGGCGTGCGCGACGGCGTCTCCTCGCGTTTGGCAAGGCCCATCAGGAGGCGCGTGGGCGCAAACGTGATGTCGCGCGGCCTGGGCGGCGTGGAACGCATCAGCCACCACAGGACCGGGAGAAGGAGCAGCGCCCACAGCACCAGCGGCGCGCCGAATCCCAGTGCGGTCATCGTTCGTCTCCTGTCATCCGCGCCGACGGTGGGTCGGAGGGATCATACTCACACAAGTCCTGCCGTGGCTGCGGCGATCATCCGCAGCGCCCCCCGCGCCAGCGCGACATTTGCGCCGCCCCTTCGCGGCCGCCGGCGGACCGGCGTCCCGCCGAGGGACCGATGCGGCAATCCGGCCCCTTCGCAACCGATGGCGCGGAAGAGAACTCAGGCCACCCGGTCCAGGTGGCCGGAGAGGCCCGCGCTCAAGGTCAGCAGCGCCGGCGCGGCGGGCCGATCGGTGTGGTGGACGATCAGCGACGTGCCGAGGCGCCGCGCCGCGACGCCCAAGCGCGTCCTTCTGGGCGGCGAGGGCGTCGACGTATCCGGTGCGCCACGCTTCGGCCTTTCCCACCAGGAAGGCGACGCCCGACTCCGGGTCCACGAAGCGGTTGCGCCCGCCGAAGGGGAAGCGCTCCTCCACCGGGTCCAGCACCTGCACCAGATGCGTGCGCGCCCCGCTGGCGGCGAGGGCGCCGAACGTCTCGTCCCACGTTTCGACCGGATCGAGGAAGTCGCCGATCAACACCACGTCGCAGTGGCGGCGCAGATTGGGTGTGCGCGGCAGGGCGCGCGGCGCGTCGGCGGTCTCGGCCAGCGCCTCGGCGAGGCGGTCGGCCGCGTTGCGCCGTGCGGTCGGCGGCGGCCCGTCGAGCAGGCCGATGCGTTCGCCGCCGCGGCCGAGAAGGTCCGCCAGCGCCAGCAGCAGCACCACGCCGCGCTCCTCCTTGGACGCCGCGGCGAGGCGCGAGCGGGCGCGCATCGAGGCGGTCTGATCCACCCACAGCAGAACGGTGTGCGCCGCCTCCCACTCGCGCTCGCGCACCAGGAGCGCATCGTCGCGGGCAGAACGGCGCCAGTCGATCCGCCGGGCGGGCTCGCCGAAGTCGAACGGGCGGAACTGCCAGAACGTCTCGCCCGATCCGGCGCGGCGGCGACCGTGCCAGCCGGCCGCGACGGTGCCGGCCACCCGTTTGGCCTCCACCAGGAGATCGGGAAGGTTGGCCGAGGCCGCCTTGGCGGCGACCATGGTCTCGGCGGTCGTGTCCTCTGGCGTCTCGGCGCGGAAGCGCTCGAACATCAGAGCCGCTCGCAGAGCTCGGCGATCACGCCCTTGATCGTCTTGCCGTCGGCCCGCGCCGTATAGGTCAGCGCCATGCGGTGCTGCAGCACGGGTTCGGCGAGGGCGATGACGTCGCTCTTGGACGGTGCGAGGCGGCCCTGCAGCAGCGCCCGCGCCCGGCACGCCAGCATCAGCGACTGCGAGGCGCGCGGCCCAGGCCCCCAGGCGACGACGCCGGCGACGGCCGCATTTTCGTCCGGCCGGGCCGAGCGGACGAGATCCAGGATCGCATCGACGATGCTCTCGCCCACCGGCATGCGGCGAACCAGCTTCTGAATGCCCATCAGCTCGTCGCGCGACAGCACCCGGGACGGATGGACCTCGGGCTGCACCGTGGTCTCGAGGAGAATGCGCCGCTCGGACTCGCGGTCCGGGTAGACGACGTCCACCTGCATGATGAAGCGGTCGAGCTGGGCTTCGGGCAGCGGGTAGGTGCCCTCCTGCTCCAGCGGGTTCTGCGTGGCGAGGACGTGGAACGGCGTCGGCAGATCGTGCGCCTCGCCCGCGATCGTCACGAAGCCCTCCTGCATCGCCTGAAGCAGCGCGGACTGCGTGCGCGGCGAGGCGCGGTTGATCTCGTCGGCCATCAGCAGCTGGGCGAAGACGGGGCCCTTGATGAAGCGGAACGCACGTTCGCCCGTGGTCGCCTGCTCCAGCACCTCGGCGCCCAGGATATCGGACGGCATCAGGTCCGGCGTGAACTGGATGCGGTTCTCGGTCAGCCCCAGCACGGTGCCCAGCGTCGCGACGAGGCGCGTCTTGGCGAGCCCGGGACGCCGACCAGCAGCGCATGCCCGCCGCACAGCACGGCGATCAGCGACCGCTCGACCACGTCACCCTGGCCGAAGATGATCCGCTCGATCTCGGTTTTGGCGGACCCGAGACGCTCGACCGCGGCCTCGATAGCCTTCACTTCGTCGAAGTCATCCTCGCGCTCGAGGACATTGTCCATGCTCATACGCTCAATCACCCCTCGTGCGCCGCGCAGGGTCGGCGACCCGATGGCGCCAGTAAATGCAACTCACGGGCCGCAGTCGCCTAACCATTTGTCCATGGTTTGGCAGCCGCGGCGGTGTGCCTTAGATCCACACAAACGCTCGCCCATCCGGGCTCAGCATGCAACGGGAGGTTCGGACTTTGGATCCCACCGCACGACATCATGGCCCGGCCCCTGGTGACGACCCCTCGCATGCCGACGGCGGCGCTCCCGGCGACGGTACCGCGCTCGGCGAAGGGGCGCCCAGCCCGCTCGCGGCGCTGATTTCCCGGGCGTCCGAGCTGGGCGGCGGGGCGGCGCCTGTCCACAAGTGGGACCCGGAGCACTGCGGACCGATCCCCATGCGCATCGCCGCCGACGGCACTTGGTTCTACAACGGGACGCCCATCCTGCGCGAGCGCCTCGTGCGGCTCTTCGCCTCGATCCTGCGGCGCGAGCCGGATGGCGAGTTCGTCCTCGTCACACCGGTCGAGAAGGTCGGCATCGAGGTGGAGGACGCCCCGTTCCAGGCGGTTGAACTCGTCGTGGAGGGGGAGGGCGAGGCGACCGCGCTCACCGTGCGCACCAATATCGGCGACGTGGTGACGGTCGACGCCGAGCACCCCCTCTCCGTGCGCCTCGATCTCGAGAATGAGGGCTTCATCCCCTATGTGCGGGTGCGGGGCACGCTGGATGCCCGCTTTACCCGCGCCGCGGCCATGGAACTTGCCGAACTCGCCCTGGCGCGCGAGGACGGCGGCCTTGTGGTATGGAGCCATGGCGTCGCCTTCACCCTCAGCGATCCGCACTGAGATCGACACGCCAGTGCCATCCGGCGCCGAGGTTGCGCCGTAGGTATGAGCGAGGAGGCGAAGCGCCATGAGCGTGCGAGATGACTGAGCGAGCGACAGCCGGCGGGCCGATGGACGAGATCGTCGACGACGCGGCCACCGAGAAGGGCGGCGGCACCGGTCTCGTGGTCGAGCCTCACGACCCGGCGGATCCTGCCGTCGTGGCCATCATGGAGTCCGCGCGGTCGCTGCACGCGGTCGACGACCATCTCGCCCCCGGTGTCCCCATCTCCGGCGATCACATCCTCAACCCGGACTGGCACGGCGACAATGCGCCGCCGCCCCCGCGCGAAGCCGCCGTGCTCATCGCGCTCGGGACCAACGCAGAGGGCGAGCTCGGCGTCGTGCTGACCGAGCGCGCCACACACCTCAGCGCCCACGCCGGCCAGGTTGCGCTGCCGGGCGGAAAGCTCGAGGCGGGGGAAACGCCGGCCATGGCGGCCCTGCGCGAAGCCGAGAGGAGGTCGCGCTGCCTCCGGCCGCCGTGCGCCCGCTCGGCCTCATCGAGCCGTACCTCACCCGCACCGGCTTCATGGTGGTGCCGGTGCTGGCGCTGCTGACACAGCGCGTGGTGCTGCGTCCCCATCCCGGCGAGGTGTCGGAGGTGTTCCTGGCACCGTGGGCCCGGGTGATGGACGACGCCTTCCGCGCCGAGCGCATCTACACTCTGGAGGGGCGGAGCCGCCGCTTCTATGAAACCATGGTGGGCGACAAGAGCGTCTGGGGTGTGACCGCAGGTATTTTCAAAGTGGTGAGCGAGCGACTTTACCGACCATGATCCGCATCATCATCACGCAGCTGATCCTCTTTGCTGCACCGTTCATCTTCTACTTCGCCTACCGCCTCGCCACGCGAGGGGCCACGGGCGCGGCCATCGCCGACCTCAGCAAAGCGCTGTTCACGCTGATCGTGCTCGGCGGATGTCTGGTGGTTGCAAGTTTTGTTTACTTCGCGATCGTTGGCCGGAACAGCGATGGGCATTACATTCCTGCAAGATACATCGACGGCGAACTCGTCCCGGGTCGCTATGTGAATGACCCGTAAGGCCGTTCCACGGCCACCAGAGGTGTGAGGCGGTGCGTGGCAGGTAGGATCGCGATGACAGCAGCCTCGACCCAAGGCCGCTCGTTCCAGTTGAACGCGTTCTGGCTCGCGTCCCCGAGCCTGACGGCGGTGTTCGATGCGCTGGAACCGGTCGCGCCCGTTCGGGTCGTCGGCGGTGCGGTGCGCAACGCCCTCTTGGGCGAGCCGATCAGCGACATCGACCTCGCCACCGAGGCCGAGCCGCCGGAGGTCGCCAAGGCGGCGCGGGCGGCGGGGCTCACGGTCCACGAGACCGGCCTCGAGCACGGCACGCTGACGCTCGTCAGCCAGAAAGTCGCCTACGAGGTGACCACCCTGCGTGAGGACGTCTCCACCGATGGCCGCCGCGCCACCGTGCGCTTCACGCGTGACTGGGAGAAGGATGCCGCGCGCCGCGACTTCACGATGAACGCCCTCTACGTCGACCGCTTCGGCGACGGGCTCGACTTCGCCGGCGGCTATCGCGACTGCCTCGACCGGCGCGTGCGCTTCATCGGCGACGCCGACCAGCGCATCCTCGAGGATCACCTGCGCATCCTGCGCTTCTTTCGCTTCAACGCGGCCTACGGCGACGGGCTGGTGGACGTGGAGGGGCTCGCGGCGGCCCGGCGCCACAAGGCGCGCATCGCCGATCTGGCAGCCGAGCGGGTGTGCCACGAGATGATGCGCATCGTCGTCGCGCCGAGCGCGGCCCCGGTGCTGACGCTGATCGGCGAGGAGGCGTTCCTGCCGGACGCGATGCCGGGCCCCTATGACATCGGCGCCTACAACACGGTGGTGTCGCTGGAGCGGCGCATCGGCCGCAGTCCCACGCCGGCGCTCGCGATCGCCGCGCTCCTCGGGTTCGATGCGGAAGCCTTCGAGCGTGCCGCGACGGCGCTGCGTTTCTCGCGCCGGGACCGCGCCCGCGGCTTCGACGCGATGGCGGCCGCGCGGTTCATGCCGCCGCATTCCCTGCCGCAGATCCACGCCTCGCTCTACGAGCACGGGGCGGAGGCGTTCGTCGACGGGCTGCTCGTCGGCGCGGCATGCGGGGCCGATCTCGTCGACCTGCCGCGGCTCGTCGCGGTGGCGCGGCAGTGGAAGCGGCCGCGCCTGCCGGTCACCGGGACCGATCTTCTGAGCCAGGGCGGCGAGCCGGGGCCGGAGCTGGGGGCACGGCTGAAGCATCTGGAAGCGGTGTGGCGCCAGTCGGACTTTTCGTTGGACAAGGTGCATCTCCTCGCCATCGACCGCCAAACGCGGCAAGCCAAAGCGTGATAGAAGACGGGGCGGTCCGAGCGCATCCCACGCGGGTGCCACCGGGCCGAGCGTGTGATAGCGAGCGTGCCCATCGCGCCGCACCCACCCATGCCACGGAACGCCCATGACCATCGACATGTCCACCATTCCCGCCGAATGCATCTTCAAGCAGGGGGAAGACTGGATGCTGGTCTCGCCGATCCCTGACAATATCGCCGCCGAGGTGGCGGCCTACTCGGCGGCCCAGCGCGCCACCATGAAGCACATCGTCGGCCCCGAGGGCGTGCGCCGCGAGGTGGTCGGCAACCGTATGCGCCAGGACCGGCTGTGCGCAGCCATCGTCAACGGCGAGATCGCCGGCTGCATCTCCTACCGGATGGATGGCGAGGGCAGCGTCTGGCCGGACCCCAAGCGCTTCCGCACGCACTTCGGCCCGGTCTCCGGCACGGTGCGCTATCTTCTCGCCGAGGCGACCTTGCGGCGCGGCAAGCCGGAGGAGCTCTATCTGGAGGGCTTCAAGGTGGATCCCGCCGCGCGCGGTCGCGGCATCGGCACCAACCTTTTGCATTGGCTGGGGTCGGAGGTGGTGCGCCGCGGTAAGGCGCGCTGGCGCACCGAGGCGTCCGTCACCGCGGGACCGGCGATGCAAGTCTACCAGGGTGTCGGCGCCAAGCCCACCAAGACGGTCAACCTCGGCCCGATCGGCCGCATCGCCGACCGTCCCAAGTTCGTCGTGCTGGAGTGGGAGCCGCCGGCGGGCACCGCAGGCTGATCCCGCCGCTGGCACCGCGCCAGGCGCTACGACGCGCCGCGAACCTCACGTGCTGCGCGCGAGGGCGTTGAACCGGGAACCCCGCGCACAGATATCGTGTTGGTTCGCGAGGCTGGGCGCGCGAGGCAACGGGGGCGACGATCACCATGAACATGTTCCGCACGGCGCTGCTGCTCGCCGCGATGACGGCGATCTTCATGGGCGTCGGCTACCTGATCGGCGGCCCCTCCGGCATGATGGTCGCCTTCGGCGTCGCGGTCGCCACCAACCTCTTCGCCTACTGGAACTCCGACAAGATGGTCTTGCGCATGCACCATGCGCGCGAGGTCGATGCGCGCTCGGCGCCGGAGTACTACGGCCTCGTCGAGGAGCTCGCGGCCCGGGCGGGATTGCCGATGCCGAAGGTCTACATCCTCGAGGAGGACCAGCCGAACGCGTTCGCCACCGGCCGCAACCCGGACAATGCCGCCGTCGCCGCCACGCGCGGGCTGCTCTCGATGATGAGCCGCGAGGAGGTGGCCGGCGTGATGGCGCACGAGCTGGCCCACATCCAGTACCGCGACACGCTGACGATGACGATCACCGCGACCCTCGCCGGTGCCATCTCGATGCTTGCCAACTTCGCCTTCCTGTTCGGCCGGCGTGACAGTCCGGTGGGCTTCATCGGTGTGCTGGCGACGATGATCGTGGCGCCGCTGGCGGCTGTGCTGGTGCAGATGGCGATCAGCCGCACGCGCGAATATTCCGCCGACCGGCGCGGCGCGGAGATCTGCGGCAACCCCATCTGGCTCGCCTCGGCGCTGCAGCGCCTGGAGCAGGGGCGTCGCGTCCCCAACGAGGAGGCCGAGGCGGTCCCGGCGACGGCGCACATGTTCATCGTCAACCCTCTGTCGGGTGCGCGGATGGACAACCTGTTCTCGACCCACCCCAACACCGCCAACCGCGTCGCCGCCCTTCGCGAGCTGGCCAGCGAGATGGGAAGCCCGCCAACCCGCCTCGACCCGCCCGCGGCGCCACGCGGCCCTCATGCGACTCCCGCGGCGCCGAAGCGCGGCCCCTGGGGCGGCGGGCGCAGTGGCGGTGGGGCCGCCACGCGTGGCAAGAGCAAGTGGAACACCGGCCCTGGCCGGAGCGGCGGCGGCCGTCGCGGCTCCGGCCCCTGGGGCTGAGCGACCCCGGGTCGGTTGCGCACTTGGCGCCCGGCCCGACCTCCGCCGCGGCACCAGCGAATAACCGCAGTCCCCCCATCTGATGCACACAGCGCCGTCTCGACCGGGCCATGGCCTGCGAGAGCTCGGCGCGGCGCGACGGTGAGGTGTCGGCCACCGGTTCATCACCCCCCACACCCCAGGATGGGCTTGACGGGAGGGGGGGCGCTCGGGGCTATAGCCGGATGGCCCAACACAACACGCACCGGCGGGACCGCGCCCGCCCGCAGAAGACCGCCGGCACCGATCCCCGCGCCATCGCCACCACCATCGTCGACGCCGTGTGCGAGGCGCATGCGCCGATGGCGCTCGCGCTCGACGCGGCAGCGACCGACGCCGGCCGGCTGGAGCCGCGCGATGCCGCGCTCGCGCGGGCCATCGCCCGCGTCACCGTGCGCCGTCGGGGCGACATCGACTGGTGTCTCTCGCAGCTGATGACGAAGAAGCTGCCGCGCAAAGCCACCGAGGTGCGCTCGGTCCTGCGCATGTCGGCCGCCCAGCTCCTCTTCATGCGCCAGGCCGACCATGCGGCCGTCAACACCGCCGTCGCGTTGCTGAAGTCCAAGTCCGGCGGGGCCGGCTTCGCGGGGCTCGCCAACGCCGTGCTGCGCCGGCTGATCCGCGAGCGCGACACGCTGCTCGCCAGCCTGCCGCTGGAGGCCAACACCCCGGCATGGCTGTGGCAGCGCTGGACGCGCGCCTGGGGTCCGGAGGCGGTCGCCGCCATCGCCGCCATCCACCGCGAGGAGCCGTTGCTGGACCTCGCCTTCGCCAGCGACGACATCACCCGTCCCGAGGGCGCCATCGCGCTCCCCACCGGCGGCGCGCGGCTGCCGGTGTCGGACGTCACCGCCATCGAGGGCTACGGCGAGGGCGGCTGGTGGATCCAGGACGCGGCGGCCCAGCTGCCGGCGCTGGTGGTGGGCGACGTCGCCGGCAAGCAAGTCCTCGACATGTGCGCCGCGCCCGGCGGCAAGACGATGCAGCTCGCCGCGGCCGGTGCCGCCGTCACCGCGCTGGAGATCGACGCCGACCGGGCCGAGCGGCTGCGGGAGAACCTCGCCCGAACGCGTCTGGCCGACCGTGTCGAGGTGGTGGTCGGCGACGCCATGGACGCCGCGGGCACGTTCGACGCGGTGCTCCTCGATGCGCCGTGCTCGGCGACGGGCACGCTGCGCCGCCAGCCGGACGTCGCCTTCGCCAAGTCCGAGAACGACATCGCCATGCTGGCCAACCTGCAGAAGGACCTCCTCAGGCGCGCGGCCGAATGCGTCGCGCCCGGTGGGACGCTCGTCTACGCCACGTGTTCCATCGAGCCGGAGGAGGGCGAGCGGCAGGTGGAGTGGGCGCGGCAGGCCCTGCCGGCGCTGAGCCTCGCGCCGCTGCCGGAGGGGCCGGCCGCCGCCTTCGCCTCGCCGCAGGGCATGCTGCGGACGCTGCCGCACATGATGATCGGCACAGAGCGCGGCCTCGACGGCTTCTTCGCCGCGCGCTTCCATCGCCAGCCCTGACACCTTCCCGGCGGAGCGGGGCAGCGCGAAAGGGCCACGGCGCTCGCGGGCGCCGGACCTACGGCATGGATGATGCCGAGGCGAGTGCCGGCCGAAGAGCGCGCGATCCTGCCGCGCCGCGACATTTTCTCAAAGCGCGCGGCTGGAGGTGCATTCGGTGCTGAGTGCTGCGGTCCACCGTCGTTTTGTGCCGCATTCTCCCGCCCATGAGCGCGCTGCGCCGCACGCCGAACCCCGAACGGCAAAGTGCCGCCGCCACGGGGCCGCCCCGAACGGCGCCGCCGCGGCCATAGGATCGCGCGAGCGGCGACGGTCGCGCCTTGCGGGCGGGCGGCGCATCACTGTACGTCTCACCGCGCTCTCGCGCCCATCGGTGCGGAGCGGCCATTCATTGCCCTCGCCCCCTGGTCCACACTCGAGCAAGCGTTATTGAGATCCGGTAGCATGTCTCAGATCACGCTCGCCTCGCTCATGGGCCACGGCGCCCGGCGCCTCGTCGACCGGACGATCGCCACCTTGCGCGCATCGCTCTGGCGCCGCCATGTGGCGAGCATTCCCCACCGCGTCCTTTTCGCGCCCGAGACGCTGGCGGAGGCCGACGCCCATGTCGCGGGTGACATCTACGCCGGCGTGTTCGCTCTCGCCGGCGAGACGGTGGACACCGCCGGCAACTCGCCGTTCTCCATCGAGCCGCCCAGCGAGGCGTGGGCCGAGGCGCTGCACGGCTTCGGCTGGCTGCACCACTTGGAGGCCAACGCCACCGCGCTCTCGTCCACCAACGCGCGAGCGCTGGTGGACGAGTGGTTCGCCCACGCCGCCGTCAGCGAGACCGCGCACCGGGCGGATATCACCGCCGAGCGGCTGATCAACTGGCTCGTCCAGTCGCCGCTGCTGCTGAACGGCGCCGACCCCGCCTTCCGTCAGCGTTACTTGCGCGCGCTCGGCCGTCACATGCGCCGCCTGGAGCGCGCGCTGCCGGTGGAACCGCGCGGCATGGCGAAGCTCAAGGTCGCCTCGGCGCTGGTGATCGCGGGGTCGTCGATCGCCAACGAGCAGCGCCTGGCGCGGTGGGCGCTCGGCACGCTGTGCGATGTGGTGGCGGCCGACATCCTGCCCGACGGCGGGCACATCTCACGCTCGCCCGAGGCGCTCGTCGAAGCGCTCGCCTTCCTCATCCCGGCGCGGGAGGCGCTGGCACGGCGTCAGCAGCCGATCCCGGACACCCTGCGCGACACGGTCGACCGGATGCTGGCGATGCTGCGCTTCTTCGTGCACAGTGACGGCACCCTCGCCACCTTCCACGGCGCCCGCCCGCTGCTGGCGTCGCAATTGGAGAGCGCCTTCGCCTACGACGACGTGGGCGGGCAGCCGAGCGCCAACGCCCGCTACACCGGCTTCCAGCGTCTCGGCGCCGGCGATACGGCGGTGATCCTCGACACCGGCATCGCGCCGCCGCCGCCCTTCTCTGAAAAGGCGCATGCCTCGGCTCTCGCGATCGAAGTCTCGCACGGGCCGCACCGGCTGATGGTGAGCTGCGGCGCGCTGGGGCGAGGCGCGTGAGGAGTGGTCCGCCGTCGGCCGCGCCACCGCCGCCCACTCGACCTTGGTGGTGAACGAGACCTCATCGGCGAAGATCGTCACCCGCTGGCCGTTCCGGCGCTGGTTCGGGCCGACGCTCTACGCCGGGCCGAGCGCGGTGGAGGTGCGCCGCTCGGCGTTGACGGTGAAGGCCTCGCACGACGGCTACCTCGCCGCCTACGGCCTGCTGCACGAACGGCGGTTGACCCTGGGCGAGGACGGTCTGGCGCTGATCGGCGAGGATCAGCTCATCGGCCAGGACCGTCTGGACGGCCGCCCGTTCGCGATCCGCTTCCACATCGGGCTCGACGTCAAGCTGCGGATCGAGCGCGGCCGGCGCAAGGCGCTCATGGTGCTGCCCGACCGCTCCATCTGGCTCTTCGCGGTGGACGAGGGGCCGGAGATCGCCGTGGAGGAGAGCGTCGTCCTCGCAGACCAGCATCGCGCGCGGCGCACATCGCAGCTCGTGATCGCCGGGAATACGTTGACCGACGACACCGTCCGCTGGCACATCGCCCGGCATGCGCTTCCCGTCGGCGACGACGCCTCGTAGTTCGGCGCCGGGCTGCCGCCTCGCCGAGACCCTACCGCTTGAGGATGCAATCATGACTGCCACACCGGTGCGCCGGGCCCTCCTTTCCGTCTGGGACAAGACCGGCCTCATCCCCTTCGCGCAGCGCCTCGCCGCGCTCGGCGTGGAGCTGGTCTCCACCGGTGGCACCAGTCGCGCCCTCAAGGAGGCGGGGCTCGCCGTCGTCGACGTGTCGGACATCACGCAGTTTCCGGAGATGCTGGACGGGCGCGTGAAGACGCTGCATCCCGGTGTTCACGGCGGGCTGCTGGCGGACCTTGCCAAGCCCGAGCACGTCGCCGCGCTGGAGGCGCACGGCATCGGCCCGATCGGGCTCCTGGTCTCCAACCTCTATCCGTTCGAAAACGCGATCGAGAGCGGTCGAGTCTCCGGCCGACCTCGTGGAACAGATCGACGTCGGCGGCCCGTCGATGACGCGCGGCGCGGCGAAGAACTTCGCCCACGTGGCCCTCGTCGTCGACCCGGACGACTACGGCACCGTCGCCGACGCGCTGGAGGCCGGCGGCACCGACGCTGGCGCTGCGCCGCCGGCTGGCGGCCAAGGCGTTCGCCCGGCTCGCGGCCTACGATGCCACCATCGCGGCCTGGATGGCCGAGGCGAGCGCGGCGGACGACGTCGCGGTCGATCACCGCGTGTGGGCCGCGTTCGGCGGCAAGCGCGTCGCCGAGATGCGCTACGGCGAGAACCCGCACCAGAGCGGCCGCCTTCTACCGCGCCGCCGGGGGCGGGGGCATCGCCTCGGCGCGGATCGTGCAGGGCAAGGCGCTCTCCTACAACAACGTCGCCGATGGCGATGCGGCGCTGTCCGCCGTCGCGGACTTCGGCGACGACGTGGCGGCCGTGGTGGTCAAGCACGCCAACCCCTGCGGCATCGCCATCGCGGGGGATCTCGCCGAGGCCTATGAGCGGGCGCGGCTGTGCGATCCGGTCTCCGCGTTCGGCGGCGTGGTGGCGCTGTCCCGCCCGCTCGACAAGGCGACCGCCGAGAAGATCGCCGCGATCTTCACCGAGGTGGTGATCGCTCCCGGTGCCACGGACGAGGCGATGGCCGTGCTCGCCACCAAGCCCAACGTGCGCCTGCTGCTGGTCGACGGGCTGCCGGCGATCTCCGGGACCATGGTGCGCACCGTGGGCGGCGGGCTGCTGGTGCAGTCGGCCGACGACGGGCGCGTGGCGCGGGACGCGATGACGGTGGCCACCCAGCGCGCGCCGACCGAGAGCGAATGGGCCGATCTCGCCTTCGCCTGGCGCGCGGTGAAGCATGTGAAGTCGAACGCCATCGTCTACGCGAAGGGGCAGGCGACGGTGGGCATCGGCGCCGGGCAGATGAGCCGCGTGGATTCCGCCCGGATCGCCGCGTGGAAGGCCGCGGACGCCGCCAAGGAGGCCGGCGAGGCCGAGAGCCGCACCATGGGTTCGGTCGCCGCGTCCGACGCCTTCTTCCCGTTCGCCGACGGCCTCGAGACGATCGTCGCCGCTGGCGCCACGGCGGTGATCCAGCCGGGCGGCTCGCGTCGCGACGACGAGGTCATCGCCGCCGCCGACGCCGCCGGCATCGCCATGGTGATGACCGGCATGCGCCACTTCCGCCACTAGAGTCGGCGTGATGGCCCCGGCTTCAGTGCGCCGCCCTCAGCCCTGCGGGCCCGCGCGGCCCGGTAGGCCAGCCGGCGTCGCACTTGCGGGATGGGCGGCGGCACTGGCGCGATGAGCGGCTTCAACCGGATGCTTCAGCGTCTGCAACTCCGCGTACGGTTCGTGGCCGATCGGCGCCAGCCTCTCGACTGCGCTGCGGCGCCCGAACCGGCGTGACCGCGCGCGACACGACGCGGCGCGTTGGCCGGGCCGACAACACCGCCCTCGCCGTCGCGGTCATCCTCGTGGTGTGCGGCGGACTGTCGCTCGGCGACGCGGTCATCAAGACGGTCGCGGCCTCGTTCGCCATGGCGCAGATCTTCGTGCTGCGCTCCGCGCTGGTGCTGCCGGCAATGGTCGCGGTCGGAATCGTGCGGCGTCAGCGCCTCGTCACACTGGACCCTTGGGCGATCTTGCGCAGCGTCTGCCTCACGGCGATGTGGGTCGCCTACTACGCGGCGCTGCCGCATCTGCCGCTGGCGGTGGCGGCCGCCGCCTACTACACGCTGCCGCTCTTCATCACGCTGTTCTCGGCGCTCCTGGGGCTGGAGCGGATCGGCCTGCGGGGCTGGCTCGCGGTCGCCATGGGATTTGCCGGCGTCGTCATCGTGCTGCGGCCGGGCGCCGACGCCCTCGACCCCTGGACGCTGGTGCCGCTGTTCTCGGCGATGCTCTACGCGGTGGCGATGATCCTGACGCGCACACGCCTGCGTGGGGAGACACCGCTGGCGCTAGCGGTCAACCTCAACGCCACCTTCTTGGTCGCCGGCCTCGCCGCCACCGCGCTGCACGGGGCCGGCGTGGCGACGGCCGACGGCTTCATGCTGACCGGATGGACCGAGATGGGCGGGCGCGAATGGGGTGCCATCGCGATCCTGGCGCTGGTGATGCTCGGATCCAGCATCGGCACCGCTTTCGCGTATCAGACGGGCCGGTCCTCAACGGTGGCGACGTTCGACTTCTCCTACGTCGCCTATGCCGTGGTGTGGGGCATCCTCTTTTTCGGCGATGTGCCGGACGCCGTCACATTCGGCGGCATCGTCATCATCGTCGCCGCCGGGGTGCTGGCGGTGCAGCGGCGGCCCGGCTGACGGCCGTGCTCGATGGCGTGCCGCGTCAGCGCTGACAGACAGGGCAGAACCATGTGGAGCGCCCCGACTGGACGATCCGCCGGATGACGCCGGCGCACGAGGGCCGCGCGCACGGGTCTTCCTCCCGGCCGTAGACGGCGAAGCTGTGCTGGAAGCGTCCAAGCGAGCCGTCCGCCGCCACGTAATCACGCAGCGAGGAGCCGCCGGCCGACGATCGCCTCCTCGATCACCGCCACGATCGCAGCCGTCAGGCGCGGCAACGCGCTGCCCTGCACTCCCGTCCGGCGCACCACGGAGCCGGCGAGCCGCCGCGGCGACAGCCGCGATCGCCACAGCGCCTCGCAGACGTAGATGTTGCCGAGCCCGGCGATCACCCGCTGGTCGAGCAGCGCGGCCTTCAGCGGCGTTGTCTTGTCGGCGCAGCGACCGCGGCGAGGGTACCGGCGTCAGCGCACCGGCCACCGGCTCCAGGCCGAGGTGGGCGAAATACGGGATGCGCGTCGAGGCGCGGCCGTCTCGGCCAGGGTCATGAAACCGAAGCGGCGCGGGATCGTTGTAGATGATTGCGCGTGTCGCCCAGCGACAGCACCACATGGTCGTGCGCGGCGATCTTGCCCGGGGTGGGCGAAGGCAGTCGGCCCACCGGCTCGCGCCCCTCCACGCGGAAAGCGCCGGACATGCCGAGGTGAGCGATCAGCGCATGGCCGTCATCGAGCGCTGGCCGACGAGGTATTTCGCACGCCGGCCCAGCGTGTCGACGCGCCGTCCGGTGAGTGCACCGGCGAAATCCGGCCGGAAAGGGGAAACGCAGGTCGGGCCGGGCCAGGTGCACGCGATCGATGGTGCGCCCTTCCATCACCGGCGCGAGACCGCGGCGCACGGTCTCGACCTCGGGCAGCTCAGGCATCGGACTGGGCGCAGATCAGCACTCGCCATGGCCCCGCGCGGCCGGCGCCGCTATGTGTTGCGGCGACGAATGAGGAGAGCGGCATGAGCGAGACGTCCTTCGGGTTCAAGACGGTGCCGCTGGATGAGAAGCAGGGGCTCGTCAACCGTGTGTTCGATCGCGTGGCCTCGCGCTACGACATTATGAACGACGCGATGTCCGGCGGCCTCCACCGGGTATGGAAAGACGCCATGGTCAGCTGGCTCAGCCCGCCCCGTCGGTCGCGGCGGCCCTACAATGTCGTCGACGTCGCCGGCGGCACGGGCGACATCGCCTTTCGCATCGCAAAGCGGGTGGACGAGAACGGCGCCGTGACGGTCTGCGACATCAACCCGGAAATGCTTGGCGTCGGCATGGTGCGCAACGAGCGGCGCCTCCGGCCCACCACCCCGTGCCGCTTCGCCGCGGCCAACGCGGAGAGCCTGCCGCTGCGCGACGGGTCGCAGAGCGCCTACACCATCGCCTTCGGCATTCGCAACGTGGCACGCCGCCAGGTGGCCCTCGACGAGGCGTACCGCGTGCTGGAGCGCGGCGGGCGCTTCCTGTGCCTGGAGTTCAGCCAGGTGGACATCCCGCTGATGGAGCAGATTTACGAGGCGTATTCGTTCAACGTCATTCCCGCGATGGGCCAGCTCATCGCCGGCGACGGGGAGCCTTACCGCTATCTGGTGGAATCCATTCGCACCTTCCCCAATCCGGGGCGGTTTGCCGCGGAGATAGAGCGGGCGGGCTTTTCGCAGGTGGCGGTGCGGCCGCTGTCGGGCGGTGTCGCGGCGCTGCACTCGGCCTACAAGATCTGATGGCGATTGCCCCCTACCTGCGCCTCGTGAAGGCGGGCTTCGTGCTGGCGCGCGAGGGCGTGTTCGCCATCGTCCCGCTGGACGAGGCGCCCGCCTCCGCCAAGTTCGCCATCTCCGTCGCACGGCTGGTGGAGCGGCGTGCTGCCAAGAAGCGCGACATGGCCGCCCGCCTCTCCGTGGCGCTCGACCGGCTGGGACCGTCCTACATCAAGCTTGGCCAGTTTCTCGCCACCCGCGCCGATGTCGTGGGCGACGAAGTGGCCAACGAGCTGGCCAAGCTGCAGGATCAGGTGCCGCCGCTGCCGGACTCGGTCGCCCGCAAGGCCATCCGCGACGCCCTCGGCCGTCCTGCGGATGAGCTTTTCAAGGACCTCGGAACGTGCGTTGCCGCCGCCTCTATCGCACAGGTTTACCGTGCAACCATGGACGATGCGCTGGGCGAACGGCAGGTGGCCGTAAAGGTGCTGCGCCCCGGCGTCCAGCGCCGGTTCGAGAAGGACCTTGAGTGCTACTACGTGACGGCGCGCTTCTTCGAACGCTACGTGCCCGCCTCGCGGCGCCTGCGGCCGGTCGCCATCGTCGACACCCTCGCCGACTCTGTCCGCTTCGAGATGGACTTCCGCCTCGAGGGTGCTGCCATCTCGGAGATGGCAGAAAACTCCGCGCAGGATCCGCGCTTCCGAGTGCCCCGCGTCGAGTGGTCGCGCACCGCCCGTACCGTCCTGACCATGGAGTGGATCGAGGGCACGAAGCTGAGCCGAGTGGGCGAACTGCGGGCCGCCGGCTTCGACCTGCCCGAACTCGGCGCGCTGGTGTTGCAGACCTTCCTGCGCCACGCCATGCGCGACGGCTTTTTTCATGCCGACATGCACCAGGGCAACCTGTTCGTCGACCGCGACGGTGTGCTGGTCGCGGTCGATTTCGGCATCACCGGGCGCCTTTCACGCGAGGAACGGGGCATCCTCGCCCAGATCCTCTACGGCTTCATCGTGCGCGACTATCGCCGTGTCGCCGAGGCCCACTTCCGTGCCGGCTACGTCCCGGCGAACCAGGATGTCGACCTTTTCGCCCAGGCCTTGCGCGCCGTGGGCGAGCCGATCCGCGACGCCACCGCCGCCGACATCTCGATGAGCCGGCTCCTGACGCAGCTTTTCGAGATCACCGACCTGTTCGAGATGGTGACCCAGACGCGCCTGATCATGCTCCAGAAGACCATGGTGGTCGTCGAGGGAGTTGCGCGTTCGCTCGACCCTAATCTCGACATCTGGCGCACCGCAGAGCCCGTCGTGCGCGAGTGGATGACGGAGGAACTCGGCCCCGCCGGCACGGTTCGCCGCGCGCAGGATTCGCTGGGCGCGATCGTGCGCGCCGCGCTCGATGCGCCGGCGCTTGCCGAACGGGTGGAGCGGGTGTCCCGGGAGTTCGAGGTGGCGATGGAGAAGGGGATGCCGATCTCCCAGCGCTCCATCGACGAGCTGGGGCGCTACGCCTTCGCCCGCTCGGTCCTGCGCGTCGGTGCGCTCTGGCTGGGAGCGATCAGCTTGGCGGTGTTGGCTTGGAACTCGTTCTGACGCCGAAGTGACCGCGCTGGCGAGGGGCGAGGGGAAGCTCAGCAGCGAGGGGTTTCCCCCCTCGCGCTCCCTCCGCCTCGCCGGCAGGCAGCCGTTCAGATCATCCAGCCGCCAAGAGCGGCTGACTGAGCTGAACAGCAGCCCGGAAGGCTGGGTCGGACCGCGACGGCGTCAAGCGCCCGTCCTCGCCATGCTCGTGCGGTGCGCTGCGCGTGGCTCCGGGCGGACACTTGACCCCGCCGCAGTCCTGGGACGTGCTTGCGGGGTGATTGCGCCGGGGAGGGGGGGCCGCTCCCCGGGGCGGGTCGGCCGGTGTGGCTGTTCGGGTCAGCCCAGGGTCGGCATCGAGAATTGCGGGTCGTCGCGCATGCCGGTCGGCCAGCGCGTCGTGGTCGTCTTGATGCGCGTGTAGAAGCGCACGCCCTCATGGCCGTGCATGGCATGGTCGCCGAAGAGCGACGCCTTCCAGCCGCCGAAGGAGTGGAAGGCCATCGGCACCGGGATCGGCACGTTGATGCCGACCATGCCGACCTCGATGTCCTGGCGCGAACGCGCGCGCCACGTCGCCGTCGCGGGTGAAGACGGCGGTGCCGTTGGCGTATTCGTGATGCGTGGATGAGGTCGACGGCCTCCTGATAGGTGTCGCGCCGGACCATCGAGAGCACCGGGCCGAAGATCTCGTCCTTCCAGATCGTCATGTCGGGCGTCACGTTGTCGATCAGGCGTCGCCGCCGACGTAGAAGCCGTTCTCGTAGCCCTGCGGCTGGCGTGAAGGTCGCGGCCGTCGACGACGACCTTGGCGCCTTCCGCCTCGCCCTTGGCGATGTAGCCGAGTGACCTTCTCGAGCGCCGCCTTGGTGACGAGCGGGCCCATCTCGGACGCCGCGTCGGGCGCGGGGCCGACCTTCAGCGCCTCGATCTTCGGCACCAGCTTGTCGATCAGCGCGTCGGCGACCGCGTCCGTCACGGGGACGGCCACCGAGACGGCCATGCAGCGCTCGCCGGCCGAGCCGTAGGCGGCGCCCATCAGCGCGCCGACGGCCATGTCGAGGTCGGCGTCGGGCATCACCACCATGTGGTTCTTCGCCCCGCCCAGCGCCTGGCACGCGCTTGCCGTTCGCGGCTCGCCGTCTTGTGGATGTAGCGACGCGATCGGCGTCGAGCCGACGAAGCTGACACGGCCTTCACGTCCGGGTGCTCCAGAAGCGCGTCGACCGCCTCCTTGTCGCCCTGGACGACGTTGAAGACGCCGTCCGGCAGGCCCGCCTCGGTCAGCCATTCGGCGATCAGGAGGGAGGCCGACGGATCGCGCTCCGACGGCTTCAGGATGAAGGTGTTGCCGCAGGCGAGCGCCACCGGGAACATCCACATCGGCACCATGGCCGGGAAGTTGAACGGGGTGATGCCGGCCACCACGCCCAGCGGCTGGCGCACCGAGAAGGAATCGACGCCGGTGCCGACGTTGCTCGGAGAAGTCGCCCTGCAGGTGGCTCGGGATGCCGACGGCGAACTCCACCACCTCGAGGCCGCGGGTCACTTCGCCGAGGGCGTCGTCGTGGGTCTTGCCGTGCTCGGCGGAGATCGCCTCGGCGAGCTGGTCGCCCCGATCCCACAGGATGGACTTGAACTTGTCGAGGATGCGTGCGCGGCGCAGCGGCGGCGTCGCGGCCCATGCCGGCCACGCCGCCTTGGCGTTCTCGACGACGGCGTTCACCTCGGCGGTGGACGCGAGCGCCACCGTCTTCTCGGCCTCGCCCGTCGCGGGGTTGGTGACCGGCTGGCTGCGGCCCGACGTTCCGGCGACGCGGCTGCCGCCGATGTAATGTGCGATTTCGGCCATTGTTGTCCTCCCGAGGTGCGTTGGGCCCTTATTGGGATGAACAATTTTGAATATAAATGGCCAGATCTGGTGCTCCGTTATACGCAGACGCGATAACCGGTGCGAGGGCGCTGCCATGGACTGGAACGACGCCAAGCATTTCCTCGCCGTAGCGCGCGAGGGGCAGGTGCTGGCCGCGGCCGGGCGGCTCGGCATCAGCCAGGCGACGCTGTCGCGCCGGGTGCAGGCGCTGGAGGCCGCCGTCGGGGCGCGGCTGTTCGAGCGCTCCACCCGCGGCGCCGCGCTGACGGACGCGGGGCGCGTCTTCCTCGGAGACGGCCGAGCGGGTCGAGGCGGAGATGCTGGCCGCCACCGAGCGGCTGAAGGCGGTGGAGGCCGCGCCGGCCGGGACCGTGCGCATCGGCGCGCCGGATGGTCTCGGCAGCGCCTATCTCGCGCCGCGCCTCGGGGCGCTGGGGGCGCGCTACCCGGCGCTCCGGGTGCAGCTGGTGCCGCTGACGCGCAACTTTTCGCTGTCGCAGCGCGAGGCGGACGTCGCCATCATGATCGGCCGGCCCAAGAAGGGGCGGCTCCGGGCGCGGCTCTTGGCGGACTATACGCTCGGCCTTTACGCGACGCGCGACTATCTCGCCGAGCATGGCACGCCGCAGCGGGTGGAGGACCTCGCCGGGCACCGCCTCGTCGGCTACGTCGACGACCTGATGCCGACCGCCGAGCTCAACTATGCCGAGGAGGTGTGGCGCGGGTGGACGTCGGCGTTCGAGGTGTCGACCGCCATCGGCCAGCGCGAGGTGGTGTTGTCGGGCGCCGCCATCGGCCTGCTGCACGACTTCATGGTGGCGTCGGACGAGCGGCTCGTCGCGGTGCTTCCCGACCGCAAGCCGGTGCGCAGCTACGTGCGCCGTGTGGCACGAGAATCTCGCCGGCTCGCGGCGGCTGTCGGCGGTGGTGGACTTCCTCGCCGACACGATGCGCCGCGACCGGGCGCTCTTCAGCCCGGGATCGTGAGGCCCTTCGCGCCGCTGGCGTCGATCGCACGGCGGACGAAGCCGTCAGATCGCGCGCGGGTGAGGAATTCGTCGAGCTCGGGGACCAGCTCGGCGAGGTGGACGGGGACCGCCATCGCCTGGCCGACGCTCACCAGCGCGCCATCGAGGATCACCGCCCCGTCGTCGTCGGCGAAGCGTGCGGCCAGCGAGGCGCGCACGCCGGCCACAGCCTCGCCTTCGCCCGCGGCGAAACGGTCCATCGAGGCGCCCGGGCTGTCGGCCCGCAGCACGCTCGCGTGGCGGATCGTCTTGTCGAGGTGGAGGTCGTAGGCCGAGCCGGCGGCGGACAGGATCGTCATGCCGGGCGCGTCCACCGCTGCGGCCGTCGCCGGGCCGCCGGGGCGCACGGCGTATGTGGCGTCGATGGTCACGTAAGGCGCGGTGAAGGCGACGCGGTCCGCCCGCGCCGGATCGACGGCGAGGAAGGCGATCGTCCACGCGCCGGTCCCGGCATCGGCGACGACCTTGCCGGCGCCGGGGTAGATCACCGGCTCCAGCGGGACGCCGATCTCCCCCGCCAGCCGCTCGGCGAGGGCGGGGCTGACGCCGCCGAGGCGCCCGCCCTCATCCTGCACCAGCGCCTTGTTGCCGGTGTTGATCGCCGCACGCAGCCGGCCGGTCGGAGCGAGAAGGCCGGCCAGTTCCCTCACGCGCCCTTCCACTCCTTGGCGCGGGCGAGCGCGCCCTGCCGCAGGATCGCGATATCGACGTCGACGGCGGTGAAGAGGCTGCCGGCTTCGTCGATCTCGTGGTTCCACTCCTGGCTGAGCGAGAGGAAGCCGGCCGGCTTGCCACACGCCTTGATGCGCTGCACGGCGTCGAGGACGGCGGCCTTCACCTCAGGATGCTGCGGGTTCTCGGCATGGCCGAGGCTGGCGGCAAGGTCGGCCGGGCCGATGAAGACGCCGTCCACACCGTCGACCGCGCAGATGGCCTCGAGGTCGTCGAGCGCGCTCTTGGTCTCGATCTGCAGCAGGAGGCAGATCTCGTCGCGCGCGGCCTCCGCGTAGCCAGGGATCGCGCCGAAGCCGGTGGCGCGGGTGAGGCCGGCGACGCCGCGAATGCCGTGCGGCGGGTAGGCGACGGACGCGGCGGCGAGCTTGGCCTCCTCGGCATTCTGGATCTGGGGCACGAGGAGCGTCTGCACGCCGCAATCGAGCAGCTTCTTGATTTCGGCGACGTTCAGCGAGGTCGGCCGCACGATGGGCGAGACGGGGTAGGGCGCCACCGCCTGCAGCAGCGGCAGGACCGACAGCGGGTCGAGCGCGGCGTGCTCGGTGTCGAACATCAGCCAGTCGTAGCCGCAGCCGGCGAGCATCTCGGCGACGGACGAATCGCTCATGGAGCACCACAGTCCGATCTGCCGCTCCCCGTTGAGGATGGCGGCTTTGAAGGCGTTTCGGCGCAGGTCCATGAGATCCTCAGTATTTGATCGTGGCGAGACGGCGCAGTGCGTCCGGCGTGGTCGAGGGAAGGTCGAAGAATTCGAGATAGGCCGGAATCTGCTCGAACAGCATATCCGTCCCGATCTGCGTGGAGCAGCCTTTGGCGCGCGCGGCGGCGAGGAAGGGCGTCTCCGCCTCCTTCATAACCACTTCGCCGATGAATGTGGAAGCGCCGACGTTGGTCAGATCCATCGGCAGCGGATCGCCCGGGTGCATCCCCAGCGGCGTCGCGTTGACGGCTATGTCGAACCCCGCCGGATCGCTGGCGCCGGTCTCGACGGCGAGCCCCGGGTAGTGCCGCTTCAAACTGGCGGCGAGGCGCTCGGCCGAGGCGGGTCGGGCATCGTGGAGCGCGAGCCGCGCCGCACCCGCCTTGGCCGCCGATGCGGCGATGGCCGAGCCGACGCCGCCTGCGCCGACCACGATGACGGATGCGCCCTCGAACGTACGCCCCTGGCGCATCACGCCCCGCACGAAGCCCTCGCCGTCGAACATGTCGCCCACGAGCCGTCCGGATGCGTCGCGCTTCACCGCGTTGCACGCGCCGCAGACGTCGACGGTGGTTGAGACCTCGTCGAGAAGGTCCACCACGCTGACCTTGTGCGGCATGGTGATGAGCGCACCGGCGATGTTGGTGAGGCGGAAAACGAGCGGCAGGAAGGCCGGAAAGTCTGCCGCCTCGCAGCCCATGGGCATGACGCAGACGTCGATGTCGCGGTCGGCGAAGTAGGGGTTGTAGATCATCGGCGCCTTGAAGCTCCCGGTCGGAACGCCGAGGTGCGCGATGAGCCGGGTGCGACCGGAGATCAGCCGCGTCATCCGCGCCCCGGAAGATGCACCGGCGCGCCGGAGGCCGCCGAGGCCTTGACCGCCTCGATCACTTCCAGCGCCGCGAGGCCGTCGCGGCCGCTGACCTTCGGAGCCGCATTGCCGCGCACCACGGCGGCGAACTGCTCCATCTGGGCGACGAGCGGGTCGGCGAACGTGTAGGGGAAGCGCGTCGCTGCGATGGGCTCCCACCACGAGCGCTTGGCGGGGTTGGTCCAGAGCGACAGGCTGGGGATCGCCAGCGAGCCGTGGGTGCCGGCGAGCCAGTAGCAATCCTCGGACGTGGCGGGGTAGACCGGGTTTTCGCGCGCGGTCAGCTCCCAGGACCAGGGCGTGACGGCGGTGTCGCAGATGTTGACGGTGCCGAGCGCGCCGGAGGCGAACTTCAGCAGGATGACCGCGGTCTCCTCCACCTCGTTGCCGCGCACCGCGTTCGATTCCATCGCGGTGACGGTGACGACCGGGCCGACGAGCATGTGCAGCAGGTCGATGTCGTGGGCGAGGTTGAGATAGACCGGACCGGCGCCCTTCCTGCGGCGCCAGGGCGTCTCGAAATAGTCGTCCGGCTTCATGAACCAGGTGGTCGCCTGGACGCTGGCGATGGTGCCGAGCCGGCCCTCGTCCACCAGCTCCTTGGCCTTGGCCATCAGCGGGTTGTGGCGGCGATGGTGGCCGGCGGCGAGGGGCACGCTGGCCGCCTCAGCCGCCTCCACCAGGCGCCGCGCCTCGCCGACGTCGGTCGCGAGCGGCTTTTCCACCAGCACGGGCTTGCCCGCCGCGATGCAGGCGAGCCCGCCCTCGACATGCACCTGATTGGGGGTCGCCAGCACGATCCCGTCGACATCGTCGCGCGCGATCAGCTCGTCCAGCGTCGCCAGCCACGGGACGCCGTGCTTCTTGGCGACCGGGCGGCCGATGGTCTCGGCCGGGTCGGCGATGGCGGTGAGGACAGCGCCCTCGGCGATGGCGATGGCATCGGCATGGCGCGCGCCGATGAGCCCGGCGCCGGCGACACCCAGCCGGACGGGCGACAGACTCACGCCGCACCCTCGGCGGCCTTCGCTACGCTCGCGATACGGCGCACGGCGGCTTCGTAGCCCTCGATGCCGAAGCCGACGATCACCCCGTCCGCGCGCAGCGAGATGTAGGAGTGGTGGCGGAAGCTCTCGCGCTTGTGGACGTTGGAGATGTGCACCTCGATCACCGTGCCGTCGAACGTGTTGAGCGCGTCGAGGATCGCGACCGAGGTGTGCGTGTAGGCGCCGGCGTTGATGGCGATGCCGCAGGCAGTGTCGCGCGCCTCGTGGATCCAGTCGACGAGCTGGCCCTCGTGGTTGGACTGAAGCAGGCGCACCTCGAACCCGTCGGGGCAGGCGGCGCGGCAGTTCGCCTCCACCGTGTCCAGCGTGTCGTGGCCGTAGATGTGCGGCTGGCGCTTGCCGAGGAGGTTGAGGTTGGGTCCATTCAATATGGTGATCAGGCGGCTCATGGCGGGCTCGATTTGTTCGTTATGTCCTGGTCTGTCGCCGTGGCTGTAGGCGCCTTGGGGAGCGCCCGCAACGCTCCGCCGCGGGATGAGCGCGCGGCCTTCGTTGCGTCCGTCCGGCCGAGCCTGTAACTCCTTGCCGAAACAGAATCACTTCGGGAGGAACAATAATGATCCACTCTTTAAGGGACCGCGTCCTGGTCGGCGCGGCGTGCGCCGTCATGTCGGTGACGCTCGCAGGCGGCGCGCTGGCGCAGGACAAGGTCCAGCTTCGCATGTCCGCGGTGAGCTCGGAGACTGACCAGCGCGCCGTGGCGCTGGCCGAGAAGTTCGGCCCCGCCGTGTCAGACTTCGCCAGCTACGAGCCGCACTACAACGCGACCCTCTTCGCGCAGGGCGCCGAGCTGGAGGCGATCGCCACCGGCGATCTGGAGATGTCGATCACCTCCGCGCAGGAGCTGGCAACCTTCTTCCCCGAGTTCTCGATCTTCACCGCCGGCTACGTCCTGCAGGACGCGCAGCACCAGGTCGACGTCTTCAACGACCCGCTGTTCGACCAGTTCAAGCAGAAGGCTGAGGACGAGCTGGGCGTGAAGCTCCTGGCGCCGATGTATCTCGGCCGCCGCCAGGTGAACCTGCGCCAGTGCCCTGACGAATTGAAGGTGGAGACGCCGGCCGACCTCTCGGGCGTGAACCTTCGCATGCCCGGCACCGACGCGTGGCAGTTCCTGGGCCGTGCGCTGGGCGCCAACCCGACGCCGATGTCCTTCACCGAGGTCTACACCGCGCTCTCCTCGGGCGCCGTCGACGGGCAGGACAACCCGCTGCCGACCGTGGTCGACGCCAAGTTCTACGAGGTTACCTGCCAGGTGGCGCTCACCTCGCACCTGGTGGACTGGAACTTCATCGCCTTCTCGAAGGAGGTGTTCGACGGCCTCACCGAAGAGCAGCAGCAGGCGGTGACGGACGCGGCCTGGGCCGCTGCCGACTATGGCCGCGAGAACCAGCTGCAGAAGGAGAAGGAGCTGGTCTCCTTCCTGGAGGAGAACGGCCTGACGATCTACGAGCCCGACGTCGCCGCCTTCCGCAGCCACGTGCAGGACGAGTATCTCGGCTCGGAGTTCGCCGAGAGCTGGCCCGACGGGGTGCTCGAGAAGGTCAACGCGCTCGGCAAGTGATGCCGGCTGCGGTGAGAGGGCACCCATGCGACGGATCGCGCGGATCTTCTCCCACCTGACGGAGGGGATGGCGGCCTTGATGATGGCCGCCATCTTCGTGACGTTCATTCTGCAGATCGGCGGTGCGCTACATCGTCGGTTCGGCGTGGTTCACCGCCACCTTCGGCAACGTGGTCGACGCGTCGGCCTTCGGTTGGACGCTCGAATTCATCATGGTGCTGTGGCTGTGGACCATCTTCTTCGGCAACAGCTTCATCGTGCGCGACCGGGACCACGTCACGTTCGACATCATCTACTTCGCCGTCGGCCCGCAGGTGCGGCGCGTGTTCGTGATCGTCGGCGCGCTCGCCATCATGGCGGCGCTGTGGCTTTCGATTGAGCCGACCTACGGCAAGATGCGGATCCTGCGCATCAAATCCTCCGCGACACTGCCGGTGAAGATGTTGCCGATCTACTCGATCTACTTCCTGTTCCTGGCGGTGGTCGGCCTGCGCTACGGCTGGCGCATCGTCGACGCGATCCGCCACGGCATCCGGCCCGAGCCGCACCACCACCTCGAGACCACCGACGAATGAGCGTCGAGATCCTGATCCTCGTCGGCACGCTGTTCCTGCTGGCCGGCATCGGCGTGCCCATCGCCTACGCGATCATCGTCGCCTCGATGGCCTATGTGGCGGCGGCGGGGCAGTCGATCGGCATCGTCGGCAAGACGCTGGTGGACGGGATCTACCAGTCGTTCCTGCTATTGGCCGTGCCGCTCTTCATCGTCGCCGCGAACATCATGAACGCGGGGACGATCTCGGACCGGCTGCTCGGTTTCTGCGTCGCGGTCGTCGGGCGCTTCAAGGGCGGGCTGGGGCACGTGAACGTGGTCGCCTCGCTGATCTTCTCGGGAATGTCGGGTTCGGCGGTGGCGGACGCATCCGGCATCGGCAAGGTCATCATCGACATGATGGTGCGCTCCGGCCATTACACGCGGGGCTACGCGGCGGCGATCACCGCCGCCTCCGCGACCATCGGGCCGATCATCCCGCCCTCGATCCCGATGGTGCTCTACGCGCTCGTCTCCAACGCCTCCATCGGCTACCTCTTCCTGGGCGGCATCGTGCCGGGGCTCTTCATGGGGCTGGTGCTGATGGCGATGAATGCGATCATCGCCGCCCGCCGCGGGTTCGAGACCGACGAGGTGGTGCCGCTCTCCGCGCTCCCGAAAAAGACGATCAACGCCTTCCCGGCGCTGATGATGCCGGTGATCCTGCTCTACGGCATCTACGGCGGTGTCACGACGCCGACCGAGGCGGCGGCGGTCGCGGCGGCCTACGCGCTGGTGCTGGCGGCGGTGTTCTACCGCGCGCTCAGCCTCAAGGCGCTGTACGCGATCCTGGTGGAGAGCGCGCGCTCCTCGGCGGCGGTCGGCATCGTCATCGGTGGGGCACTGATCCTCAACTACGTCGTCGCCTCGGAGAACATCCCCAGCCAGATGGCGGCGGCCATGGTCGGGCTCGACGTGTCGCCCATCGTCTTCCTGCTCGGCGTCAACCTGCTGCTTCTGGTGCTCGGCTGCCTGCTCGACGCGACGACGATCATCCTCGTCATCATCCCGCTCTTCATCCCCACCTGCCGCGAGCTCGGCATCGACCTCGTCCACTTCGGTGTGGTGGCGGTGGTGAACTGCATGATCGGGCTGATTACGCCGCCGTACGGGATCCTGCTCTTCGTCATCAACGCGGTGACGCGCATTCCGCTGGCGGAGATCATCCGCGAGATCTGGGCCTTCCTGATCGTTCTGCTGGCGGCGCTGATGGCGCTGATCTTCATGCCGGGGCTGACGCTGTGGCTCCCGCGCATGTTCGGCTACCAGGGCTGAGCGCCGACCACCATGGCGGCCGCGAGCGCTGCCGGGCTGGGATCAATCGCCCCGGCATCGGTTCCACTGGCCGCTCGGGCGCTCTACCGTCCCCCCTTGGGCGCGTTGAGAGGGACGTCAGATGGATGCAGCCAAGCTGGCCGCGCGGCACCGGGTGATCGACGGCAAGAGCTTCCAGCTCGCGTCCGTGGACCCCGACGACCACGACGGGATCGATATCGAGAAGGACGAGGCCAAGGATCTCCTCGCCGACAACGTAAAGACGCTGCGCGATCTTCAGGAGCGGCTCTATGCGGAGCGGAAGACGGCAGTCCTCGTCATCCTCCAGGCGATGGACACCGCCGGCAAGGACAGCGCCATCGAGCACGTCATGTCGGGCATCAACCCGCAGGGGTTCCAGATCCGATCCTTCAAGGCGCCGAGCCACATCGAGCTCGACCACGACTTTCTGTGGCGCCATGCGGTGGCGCTGCCGGCGCGTGGGCACATCGGCATCTTCAACCGCTCCCACTATGAGGAGGTGCTGGCGGTCCGCGTCCACCCGGAGTTCCTCGACCACCAGCGCATCGCCTTCGAGCCGTCGCTCTGGAAGAAGCGCTTCCAGAGCATCCGCAACTTCGAGCGGCACCTGTCGCGCAACGGGACGCTGGTGCTGAAGTTCTTCCTGCACATCACCCCGGACGAGCAGGCCCGGCGGCTGCTGGCGCGTATCGACGAGCCGGCGAAGAACTGGAAGTTCGCCCTTGGTGATCTTGAGGAGCGCGAGCGGTGGGGCGACTACATGGCCGCCTACGACGACATGATCCGCAACACCGCCCGCGAGTACGCGCCCTGGCACGTCGTCCCGTCGAACAACAAGTGGTACTCGCGGCTGGTCATTTCCTGCACCATCATGGAAGCGCTGCGGCGGCTCGACCCGCACTTCCCCGACGCCGAGCTGTCGGACCTCGAGCGCATGGGCGAGGCGCGCGACATGCTCACCGCGCAGATCGCAGAGGGGACGGGCCGGACAACGCCGTGACGGGCGGGCGCGGCGGCGCGTGCTCTTGCCGACAGGGGCACACCGCGGAACGCGAATGCGGCGGCGCAAGCCTGCCGCCGCTACCCGGCGTGGGTGGCACGCTGGCGGGCGGGGCGACCCCTTGTCGAAGAGCAGAGGGGGCGGTCTTCGCCGTCATGGCGACGCAGCGGCCGATCACAAAGTGGTCGATTACATGCTGTTATATGGACCGCGTATGCATTTTTGTGATTGGATTGATAAAGACCGACGCAGTTAAATTATTCGACCGCAGCGCGACGCCCGCCCCGAGCGTTGCGCAGTGTGGCCCCTCAAGGTGCGCCCATCGCGGTGAATTTATTCGAGGAGTGGCCCGTGGCCGAGACTTTACCCACCGCCCCCCAGCTCACCAACGCGCTTAGCCAATCGCAAGACACCGGTTTCACCACTGCGTTCGAAGGGCAGTTTGTTGCAACCGGGCAAGGGACCGGCGCGCCGAGCGACAAGCCCGCTCTCGCCGTCGTCAACGGCACGGTGGTGATGCCGGGTGAGACCATCATCCTCGGCTCCGGCGCCAGCCTGACCGTGAAGGCCGACCTCAGCTACATCTATGACCCGGGTGATGCGTTCGACGACCTGGCCCTTGGTGAGACGGGAACCGACAGCTTCGACTACAGCCTCGCCTCGCAAGGGTCCGTCCTCGACGGGTTCGGCGCCGACGACGGCGTGCGCTTCGATATCTTTCTCTACCGAGGTTACGAATCTGCGGTCCGCGCGGCGGGCGACGTCAATGGCGACGGCTTCGCCGATCTGATCGTGACCGGCGCGGGCGATCGGATCCTATACGGCGGCTCCGATCTCGACCCGGTCACGAATTTCGACGATCTCGATGTTCTTACCTTCTACCCTTTGCTGCTCGAGAACGATAGACTGAACTTCCTACCCTCGACCGCACCGTTCGATCTCAACGGCGACGGCTTCGACGACATGGTGTTCTCAGTTGTCGGTGGCGATCAGGGCGCGTACGCCGTCGTCTTCGGCAAGTCGGATGCCTTTTCCGGCTCGATCGGCGCGGACGACCTCGACGGCACCAACGGCTTCATCGTGTCCCGAGTGAGTGAGACACCCGCCGACAGGGAGATCATGGGCCCGCTCGTGCCCGCCGGTGACGTCAACGGCGACGGATTCGACGATCTCGTCTTCAGTGTCGCGCGCACCTACTTCGGCAGTATTTACGACAACACGTACCACGACAATTACGTTCTTTTCGGCAGCGACCAGGGATACGGTCGCGAGGTCGGCTATGACACTCTCGACAATACCACCGCCACGGCCGGGCGGCGGATCCTCGGCGGGTCTCCATGGATCGCCGGCGTCGGGGACATCAACGGCGACGGCTTCGACGACATCCTCGGCTCGAACGAATACAACACCGACTACGGCGGCTACGTCGGCAAGAATTTCTATCTCACGTTCGGCTCGGAATCCTTCGCGAGCGAGGGTCCGGAGCGGACGGCCTACTCCAGCTCTCTCGATTACTATTATGGATCGGTCGAACTGCAGCAAGGGACCGGCGATCTCAACGGCGACGGCTTTGACGACGTGGCGCTCGGCATCAATCTGAAATGGGGCGACGATTCGCTGCTCGGCCGCAGTTGGGATGACGATTACATCGGAACAGGGTGGGACGGCATCACTTTTTCTGCCGGCGCTGGCCGGCCGCCCGCGCCCCTGTCATTCATCGGCGACGTCAACGGCGACGGCATCGACGACATGCTGATCGCAGATCCAAGGGTGACCATCGGCGGCAAGGCGTATGTCGGATCGGCCTTCGTCGTCTACGGGCGCGAGGACGGGTTTCCCGACAACATCAACCTGACGGACCTGACCTCCGACGAGGGCCTCCGCTTCGACGGGAACAACGACAATGACCGCTTCGGCCGTGACATTTGGGCGGCGGGCGACGTCAACGGCGACGGCATCGACGATTTGATCATCGGCGCGTACGAGCCGACAGCGGCCGGCGACCGAGGCAACTACGTCCACTACCTCCTTTATGGCCGCGACGACTTTAGTGACATTCCGGGCCGGATCGTGTCGACCACCGCCACGGTGAACGTCGCCGTGGAGCGCGGCTTCGGGCTCGACCTGTCGGTCGACAGCAGCCATACGCTCGCCGGGACGCGCTTCGACGATACGCTTCGCGGGGACCGCTTTGCCGAAACCCTCTCCGGCCTCGGCGGTAACGACCGTGTCCTCGGTGGATCGAACCACGACGTGATCGACGGCGGCGCCGGCAACGACACGATGATCGGTGGAACCGGCAACGACTACTACGTCGTCGGCCTGGCCGGCGACCGCATCGTGGAACGGGCGGGTGAGGGGAGGGACACCGTCCTCTCCTATGCCGAGGACTACGTCCTCGACGACAACGTCGACGTGCTGAAGCTTGGTCAGGGACGCACGACCGCCACCGGCAACGACGACGACAATCGCATCGCAGGCAACCGGACGGCCAACGTCCTGCTGGGCGAAGGCGGTGACGACCGGCTCGAGGGCCTGAGCGGGGACGATCGCCTCAACGGTGGCGACGGCGACGACACCATGCTGGGCGGCAACGGCGACGACATCTACTACGTCTCCGCCGCCGGCGACCAGGTGATCGAGACCGCCGGGAGCGGTATCGACACCGTCATCGTCTACGGCGCCATGGAGGTCACGCTCGGTGCCCACGTCGAGAACCTCACGCTGCGTGGCGGGGCGAGGGAGGGCAACGGCAATGCGCTGGCCAACACCATCACCGGCAGCGACGACCGGGGCGTCACGCTGAACGGCGGCGACGGCAACGACAGCCTCGTCGGCGGCGATGGCGACGACAGGCTGAACGGCGAGCGTGGTGACGACACCATGGTCGGCGGCGGCGGCGACGACACCTACCGCGTGAACTCAACCGGCGACGTCGTTGTCGAACTCACGGACGCGGGCAACGATCTCGTGATCGCCTACACCGATGTGACCCTGAGCGCCAACGTCGAGAGCGTGGACCTGCGCGGCACGGCCTCGGCCGCCACCGGCAACGGCTCGGACAACACCATCACCGGCAATGGGCACGCCAACATGCTCTCCGGCCTGGGCGGGCGTGACAGCATCGAAGGCGGTTCCGGCGACGACACCATCGACGGTGGCGCGGGCGCGGACACCATGCTCGGCGGTACGGGAGATGACTACTACGTCATCGGCTTGCCAACGGACGACGTGGTGGAGATGCGCAGCGAGGGCATCGATACCGTCCTGTCCTACGTCGACGGCTACACGCTCGGCGACCACGTCGAGCGCCTGGAGATCGGGTACGGACGCGTGGCGGGCGCGGGCAACAGCCTCGGCAACCGGATCTTCGGCAACGACGAGGACAACATCATCAGCGGCCTCGGCGGCGATGACACCCTGATCGGCGGCAAGGGGCAGGACCTCATGTCCCTCGGCGCCGGCGAGGATGAAGTGTGGATCGGCGCGGGCGACAGCGGCACGTCCGCCGCCACGCGCGACATCATCACCGATTTCACGCGCGGGGACGATCTCCTCGACCTCTCCGCCATCGACGCGGACACCACGGCCGCCGGCCACCAGGCGTTCGACTTCGTCGGCACCGGGGCGATCGTGGATGCGCGGCGACCTCGGTTTCCGCGCATACGGCAGCAAGGTGATCGTGATCGGCGACACCGATGGCGACGGCGCGGTCGACTTCACCATCGAGCTACAGGGCCTCGGCGTGATGGCGAGCACCGACTTCATCCTGTAGGCGTCGCGAGAGGCGGGCGGCGAGACCGGGAATCCTGAGGCGCGGGCCGGGCCTTGTGGTGGCGGCTGCGTCCGTGAGGAGGATGGTCCATGGGTCTGAAGGGGTCGCGCTCGGTGGAGGCGGGGAACCTTTTCGCCGATCTCCCGCCGGCAGTGGGCGGGGAGGACTTCGTGACCTTGGCCGGGATGCCGGGCGTGCGCATCGAGCGCATCGTGTCGCGTGGCCAGACGTCTCCGGACGGAGACTGGTACGATCAGGCCTGGGACGAATGGGTCCTCGTGCTGGAGGGGGCGGCGGCGGTGCTCGTCGAGGGGGAGGCCGCGCCCCGTGCGATGGCGCGCGGCGACTACCTTTTCCTCCCCCGCAACGTGCGCCACCGCGTCACGTTCACCGACCCCGAGACACCCACCGTGTGGCTAGCGATCCACGCCGGCGAGCCGGATCCGCCGGCGGGCTGAGACACCCGCCGACGCTCGCCCCGGGCTATTCGGCGGCGAGCTGGAAGCCCGGCGTGGAGTGGGACAGCGCCAGCTCCTCGTCGTCCATGTCCGCCGGGATCGATTCGAACAGCGGCGTGGAGAGGTAGCGCTCG
Organism: uncultured Alphaproteobacteria bacterium; assembly: GCA_963771975.1. Lineage (GTDB taxonomy): Bacteria > Pseudomonadota > Alphaproteobacteria > Rhizobiales > Amorphaceae > Acuticoccus. The sequence continues at coordinate 87,077 of CAVYVL010000009.1, forward strand.
CCGGTGTCGGGGAGCATGCACAGGATCACCGAGCCGTCCGGCGCGCTCTCGGCGATCTGGCGGGAGACGGCGAAGGTCCCGCCGCCGGAGATGCCGGTCAGGATGCCCTCCTTGCGGGCAAGCTCCTGCGCCCACTTCACGGCGTCCGCGCCGGCGACCGGGATCAGCTCGTCGTAGGACTTCTGGTCGATCGCCTCCTGCAGGACGTACGGGATGAAGTCCGGCGTTCCAGCCCTGGATCGGGTGAGGCTCGAACGCCGGGTGGCTGTGGGCCGGCGCGTTGTCGCTGCCGCGGTCCTGGGGCTTGCCGCTGCCGATGAGCTGGGCGTTCGCGGGCTCGGAGAGGATGATCTTGGTCTCCGGACGCTCGCGGCGCAGAACGCGGCCGACGCCCGCCACCGTCCCGCCGGTGCCGTAGCCGGTGACGAAATAATCGAGCCGCTTATCCGCGAAGTCGGCGATGATCTCGCGTCCGGTGGTCGCCTCGTGGATGTCGGCATTGGCCTTCGTCTCGAACTGGTGGGCGAGGAACCAGCCGTTCTTCTCCGCCAGCTCGACGGCCTTCTGGTACATGCCGAAGCCCTTCTGCGCGCGCGGCGTCAGCACGACGCGGGCGCCCATCATCCGCATCAGCCGCCGGCGCTCGACCGAGAAGCTGTCGGCCATGGTGATGACCAGCGGATAACCCTTCTGCGCACACACCATGGCAAGGCCGATGCCCGTGTTGCCGCTGGTGGCCTCCACGACCGTCTGTCCCGGCTTCAGGGCGCCGGTGCGCTCGGCTTCTTCGATGATGGCGATGGCCAGCCGATCCTTCACAGAGGCGGCCGGGTTGAACGATTCCGCCTTCACGTAGATGGTCGTGTTGCCGACGCCGAGGTTGTTGATGCGGATCACCGGCGTGTCGCCGATCGTCTCCAGCACGTCGTCGAACAGTCGCCCGCGTCCCTTCGTGCTTCTGGATTGGTCTGCCATCTCTGTCCCCCTTCGCGATCGCCGCCTGCACCGGGCCGATCTGCGCATTGTGGTTTACGACTAGGATGGACAGAATCTCGGCTGGCGCAACGGGCATCGCGCTGCACCGGGCGAGCTCGCCTCGCTCCTTCATGGCAAACAGAGGCTCGATGTGCTTCGGAGCCGGAGACGACCTTCGGGGCGTCGCCGCGCTCATGCGCGAGGATATCGCCGAGCAGTCCCGCGCCGAAGCCCGCACGTTGCGGCGGGATAACCTCCGGTCCATCGTGTTCCCGACCACGTATGGACAGATGACGGCGTCGCCGTCCGGATAGGCGCGTCACGCAGTAGCCTAAAATCGCACACGAGCTGCCCGGCGGATGGGGAGCACCTCGCACCCTGATCGCATCCGTGAAATCCTCACGAATGCCGGATTTCACCACCGGCGCGAACACGCCGTTCACGTCGGTCCCACGCTCAGAAATCTTGAATGTGGACTCGATCTTTCTCAGGTGGGATAACTTGAGCAAGATCAATCATCGTCGGCAGGTGCGTTCTTATGCCGTCCCGAACACAGCTCTCCCGAAGCCTGCGTGAGGACGACTATCCTGGCCTCGGGAGATATGTCTGGCGGCCCGAGGACGGCAAGCTCGATTGGTCGTCTGGACTCGCTGAGATCTACGGTCGCAAGGCCACACCCACGTCGGAAGCCGACTTCATGGCCTGCTTGCATCCCGACGACAGGTTGAGGATCGAGGGGGAGACCGAAGCCTTTCTCACTGGAGGGGCCGACAGCTACAGCCATAGCTTCCGGATTGTCCGGCCCGACGGCGAGGTTCGCTACATCATCGATCGGGCGCGGATCGAACGAGATGCGGACGGCAGGGTGACCGAGATCCATGGGTTGAACATGGACGTGACGGATTTCCCGCACCTCGCCCGCGGCTCGATGGACGAGGAGTTGCGCGCGTCCGAGGCGGAGGCCGCAGGCGCAATCCGGGCCTTGCCCGACCATGCGCGCCTCGAAGTTGGACTGCGCACGTGCGGCCTTGTGCTGGCCGACATCGACTACCGTGCCGGCATGATCAGGCTCAGCGGGGCGGCAGCGCGACTTTACGGGCTGGGCGAGGCGGCAATGACCCTGCCGCGAAGCGTCGTGCATGCAGCGATCCACCCCGAAGATCGCGCGGCCCTGGCGGCGCAGATCGAGGCGTCGCTCGATCCGAAGGGAGGCGGTCGACTGTCGGCCGAGCACCGCATTCGGCGGCCCGATGGCACCGTTCGATGGCTGCAGGTCCAGAAGCGGATCGATTTCGGGACCCGCGATGATGGGCGGCTGCAACCGGACCGCGGTGTGCTCGCTGCGGTGGACATCACGGAACGGAAGATCGCGGAGATCGCCCTGCGGGAAAGCGAGGAACGGCTCGCCCTGGCGCAGGGCGTGGCCGGAATTGGCGTGTGGGACGTCGACCTCGCCACCGGCCGCAGCATCTGGACCGGCGAGCTATACGACCTGCTGCAGATCGACCGCACGGCGCCGGCATCGCCGGATCTGTTCTTCGAGAAGGTACACCCAGACGACGTCGTCGGACTGCGACAGGCCTTCGATACCGCAATCGCCGAGAATTCGCCGTTCAACGCGGAGTTCCGCGTGCTGCCCGACGAGGGTGTGACGCGCTACTTCGTCGGGCAGGGCCGCGTGGTGGAGGAGAAGGACGACCGTGCCAGTCGGATGGTCGGCGTGAACTACGATGTCACCGACCGCACGCTCGCCGAGATCCGGCTGCGCGAGAGCGAAGCGCGGTTGCGCCAGGCCAGCGAAGCCGCCGGCTTCGGCGTCCACCAGTTCGACGTTGCGCGCCAGGACGCCCACTGGTCGCCGCAGACCCACCACATACTCGGCACGTCGGACGACGGTCCGATAAGCATCGATCAGATCCTTTCGACGGTGCATCCAGAGGATCGGGACCGGGTGCAGTCCGAGATGGCGGCGATTCAGCGGCGCGTGGGACCCTACGAACTCGAATGTCGGATCATGCGGCCGGACGGCACTGTTCGGTGGGTTCTGGATCGCGGCGAAGCGCTCGGGCCGATCGATACCTCGACGGGCCACGTGGCACGCGTCACAGGGATCCTGATCGACATCACCGAGCGGAGGCATGCCGAGGAGCGGCTGCGCACGGCGCACGACACGTTTCGTCACATCATCGAGGGGTCGCCATTCGGCGTCTACACGCTGGACGCAGACTTCCGACTGGTGCAGGTCAGCCGCGGCGCGCGGAAGATCTTTGAGAACGTCAGCCCGCTCATCGGCCGCGATTTCGCCGAGGTCCTGCGGGTCATCTGGGAGGAGCCATTCGCCTCCGAAGCGATCGCCCGGTTTCGCCATACGCTCCAGACCGGCGAGTCCTACCACGCTGAAAGCACGGTCGAGCAGCGGAACGATCTGGACCAGGAGGATGCCTACGACTGGAAGATCGAGCGCATTATCTTACCTGACGGACGCTTCGGGGTGGTTTGCCACTTCTACGACCTTTCGGAACGCCTGCGTCACGCTGAGCACGTGAACACGCTTCTCAATGAATTGAATCACCGCTCGAAGAATATGCTGTCTCTGGTGACCGTCATCGCCAAGCAGACCGCGTCGAGAGGCCCGGAGAGCTTCATGGAGCGGTTCAGCGAGCGTATCCGCGCGCTCGCTACGAACCAGGATGTTCTGGTGAAGTCCGAGTGGAAGGCGGCCGACCTCGCTCTTCTGATCCGGGCTCAGCTATCGCATTTCGAAGATCTCCTCGATCATCGCATCCGTCTTCACGGACCGTCCGTCTCCTTAATCCCCACGGCTGCGGAACGGGTCGGGATGGCAGTTCACGAGCTGGCGACCAACGCCGGCAAGTACGGCGCTCTGTCGAACGGCACCGGCTGCGTCAGGATCAGCTGGAGTATCGAGGAGGGCGAGACCGGAGGCCGCTTCGTCCTGGAATGGCGCGAGGAGGATGGTCCGCCCGTTGAGCCGCCGAAGCGAACGGGTTTCGGCGGGATGATTTCAGGCGCTCTCCTCGCCTCGGGACTGAACGGAACAGTTGACGTCGATTACCCGGCCACCGGACTTCACTGGCGCCTCCGCTGCCCTCTCGATGCGGTGTCTGATACCGGGTGATGAACCCGACGCCAGATGCGCTGACGTCAAGCCTCGTAAGGCAGCTCTGACAGCACGGCTCCCGATCCAGCGTACCAGCGTTGCCAAGCCGGTGCCACGATCCTCCGCCACCAGCCGCACCGCCTCATTTTCAGAAAAACCCTGGATGTCTGTCCTTTTGCGCCGAATGAGGATTGATGTGCGGAGAGTTTGAGTCCGAGTTCTACTCGACCATTTACCGGATATACCCGCGGCGCCAGGCACGCCGGCGGACGCCGGCAAACGACACCGGCGTGAGCGGCATTCCGATGATGTCGATGAAGAGCGACGTCTCGCCTCCCGATGTCGGGAGTTCACCGTCGGTGACCGTCACCGTGTACCGAAGGGAATCGCCGTCCAGAACCGGATCGCGGAGGACGACGACGACCTCGGCCAGCCCGTCGCCGGTCTCGATCGAAAGGTCCGCGTTGGGCGGATCGGACAGGAAGCTGTCGGTGCCTTCGCTCCAGAACGGAACGAACGCGCTGGTCTTCATGTTGCCGGCGATGCGTTCCGGCCGGTCCGAGAAGAACAGGGTCTGGGGCGCGATCCCGCTCAGCGTCAGCGTGTCGGTGCCAGGCTCGAACTGCATTCCCGTGGCTGTCTGGACGAACAGAAAGTCCGGATTGCCGGTGCTGCCTTGCGCAAACGCCGGGCCGGCGACGCCGGCCGTTGCCAGCGCAGCACCGCCCAGAAGCACATGGCGGCGCGCCACCCCGGCCTGTGCGGGAACGTTGGTGTCTTCCATTTCAAGCCTCGTTCCGCGCGCTGTCTGAAGACAGACCCTGCGACGCTTTCGTTGATGTTTGCTGCACCGCGGGCGGTGAAGTTGCGCCGCGCCTACCGCGCGACGGCTTCGATCTCGCTCGGCCGCCACGACTTGTCGATCCACGGCGCCAGCGGACCGTACAGCCGCAGGATCGTGAACCAGCTCTTGCCCGGCACCGTCTGGAGCCAGTTGCCTTCCTTGCCCTCCGGCGCTTCGGGCGCGAAGTAGAGGTCGTAGGAGCCGTCGGCGTTTTGCGTCATGCCTTCGGTCTGGCTGCCGATGGTCGGAAACGGCTGGCCGGTCTGAAGCTGCGAGCGGGTCTGCGTGTCGTAGAGGGTAACCGCCCAGAAGTCGTTGACCGGGACGTCCTTGGGCAGGTGCAGCGTGTAGGTCTTCGACCCGTCGAACGCCTGGCCGTCGGCGTCCAGAACGGCGAGGGCATAATCCGACCCTTCGCCGGCGCGCGTGGTCGCCATGGCCGGGGTCACACCGCCTGCGTTGAAGTAATAAAGCACCCGCGCATCAAGGCCCATTGTCCCGTCGGCCTCGAAGCTGGTGTTCTTGTTGGCGAATGCCGTGGACCAGACGCTCTTCGGGTTGTCCGGATAGATCCGCACGCCATCGAAGCGGGGATGGTAGGTGATCGCGCGGGCGGTTGCGTCGCCCAGCGTGGCGGCGTCGCTCAGCAGCGTCTTCATCCGCGCGCCCGGCGTGAAGGGCTTGCCCTTGACGATGCCGATGGCGGCGATGGCGCCGCGCACTTCGGGGCTGATGGCGCCGAGCGGCTCCTCCTGGATGACGTCGTCCAGGATCTCGAAATAGGTGAAGTCGCTCGGGAAGACGGTGTTGAACGCCTTGTTCGACATGTTGACGAACTCGGTCGCCGCCGGATTTTCCGCGTCCTTCAGCGGATAGACGCGCAAGTTCGCGGTGATGTTGTCGACCGCCGGCTTCAGCCCGTCCTTGATCGAGCCGCGCAGGAACAGGAAGTTGCGGTTGGTGGACGGCTTCAGGAGGAAATAGCCGTCCGGGATCGCGCCGGCATAGCCCGGCGGCACCACCAGATACTTGCCGCCCTTGCCCTTGTCCGGCCCGGTCACGCCCATGTTGCCGACGAAGCGCTGCCAGGCATCGTCGAGGAAGCCGAGCATGGCGGGCGGGACTTCGATCACCGTCGGCCCGTCCTTGGCAAGGTCGGTGTAGGTGTAGGCGTAGAGCGTCGAGGTGTTGGCCGTGACCACCAGGGTCTCCGAATCCAGCAGGTTCTCGAAGAGCGCGATCCTGTTCGCCCCTTCGGCCCCGGCGTCCGCCAGCCCCTTGCGCACGCTGGCCATCGATACCGCGCCGACATTATCGAGGAACACCTCCATCCCGCGCATCCGGTCGAGGTTGTCGTAGAGCTTGGCGACGGTGGCGTCGGTCGGCACGCCGTCGAAGAATTCGAGCGTGCCGATCGCCGTGTCGACCTTGTCCGGGATCGAGATCGCGTCGAGCGTCTCCTGCGAGACATCGGCAAGAGCCGGGAGGCACAGGGCCGCCCAAAGCGCAAGGCCGCCGGCCAGTGGATATCGAATGCTCATGGTGTCCTCGTTGGAAAATCGATTGGTGCAGACGCCATCGCCCTTCGCGGAAAACCCGGCGCGGACGTTGCGGATCGCGCGGCCCTAGTCGGTCCGCGGCGTGGGCGGTCCGGGGAATGTCCACGTGCCGTCGATGATGGGCTGTTCCGGCTCGTACATGCGAACCGCGTAGTTCCAGCCATCCATGATCGGCAGGCAGTTTTCCACGCCGTCGCCGCATCCGCCGAAGCGGATGGTGACGGTGCCGTCGTCGTTCGGCTTGGCGATCAGGTTGTTGAGGCTGTAGGCGTGGAGGGCGTTTTCCTGGAAATAGCCCTTCTCGTTGTAAAGGCTGATCGACCAGAACCCCTTGACCGGAACGTCCTTCACCGTGATCGCGTATTTGCCGACCGGCAGATCGGGCTGCACGTTGACGTAAACGGCATCCTTGTCGGGCAGGCCGCCCCAGGCCGACGCCGTGCCGATCATGAAGTGAACCGGATCGACCTCGTCCTTCGAGCCGAAGGTATGGATGTACCGCTTAAGCCCCTTGGCGAGGGCGAGGATCGGCTCCAGCGTCGCTTCAAAGCTCGCCTTGTCGTAGTCGGGAACGACAAACGGGGTCTGCGCCCCGGCCTCGATCCGGATCATGTCCTGAAGCTTGTGGGCCTCGGCCAGATCGGCTTGGTCTTCGGGGTTTGCGAGCGTCCGGATCACCAGGCCGACGACAGGCGTGTCGAACTGGTCGACGGTCAGTTCGTGGGCGCCTCCGCCGTAGAAGACCTTGTTGACGTAACCGTCGTTGTTGATGACCATCAGCGACATGTATCGCTTGCCGGCATCCGGCAGCGTCACGGTCGCCCCCTTCGAGATGTCGACGACGCCGAGGCTATAGAGCGTGTCGCGGTTCATCCGGATCACGTTCTGCTTGTCGATCGCCACCGGCGTGCGGTTGTGGTGCAGCGTGTTGATGCCGCCCGCCAGCTTGTTGATGCCTTCGAACTCATAGTCCGTCTGTGCCCGGTCGAAATTGTCGACGTTGACGGTGATGGCCTCTGCGAGCGCCAGCGATGGCGCGAACAGTGCGGCCATCGCGCAGATCACCGAACGGGAAAGGAAGTGTTTCATGCGTGCGTGCCCTGCGGTTTATCGTCGATCATGTGGCTGTGTTGGTGCGCTGACCGGGCGCTATTGAACGAGCTCGAGTTCGCTGGGCCGCCACGACTTGTCGAAGAACGACGGCAGCGGGCTGTAGAGGCGCAGGATCGTGAACCAACCCTTGGCGGGATCGGTCTGGATCCAGTTGCCGCGGTCCACACCTTCAGGCTGCTCGGGGCTGAACCAGACCGTGGTCGAGCCGTCCTCGGCCGCGGTCGCCGCCGGCGAGGGATAGGACTGCGAGCCGGCGCGCGGATACTTCTGCGGCGTCTGGAGCATCGAGCGGGTCTGGTTGTCGTAGACCGTGAAGGACCAGAACGCGCGCGCCGGAATGTCCTTGGGCAGCGTCACCTTGTAGGTCTTCGCGCCGTCCATCGGATCGCCGCTGGAGTCGGTGAAGCCCATCAGATACTGCGAGCCGACGCCGGGGATGTTCATGATCATGCCGGGGCTGTCGAGCGTGTAGCCGTAGTAAAAGGCCGTGCGGGAATCCAGCGTGCGCGCGCCGGTCGGCGGCAGCGGCTTGAACACGCCATCCTCGTACGCGGGCGGCGGGGTCTCGAAGAACGCGCCGCCCTCCCAAAGCATGCTCCCCCACATCGAGCCGTCGTAATAAGCCCAGTCCGGATGGGCTCCGAACGGACGCCAGTTCAGCACCCGGCCGGCCGCCTGGCCGACAGCGGCGGCGTCGGTCAAAATCTTCTTCATCCGCTCGTCCGGCGCGAATTCCTTGCCCTTGACGATGCCGATCGCGGCGAGCTGCCCGGCGAGTTCAACATCGTAGCTGGTGGCCGGCTCATTCTGGACGTTCTCGTTGATCCACTCGTAGAAGCCGAAGTCGCTGGGCGGGATGGTGTTGAACGAGACGTTGCTGGCTTCGACGAACTTCGTCTCGGGGATCTTCGGTTCGCCCGCGAGCTTGACCGTGCCTTCGAGCGCCTGCGCGATCGACGTGCCGTAGCTCCCCGGCGCGTAGGGGTAGATCTTCATGTTGGCTTTGACGTTGGCGACGGCGGGCTTCGGATCGTTGTTCACCAGATAGGCGCGCGAGGCGTAGAGGATCCGGTTCGTCTTTGAATGGGCCACGAAATAGCCCCCCTCGGGGAGCGGGCCGTCATAGCCCGGGCCGACGATCAGGTATTTGCCGCCGAGGCCCCGGTCGGGTCCCGGGCCGCCGACGTCGATGATCCAGGAGAACCACATGTCGTTGATGGTCCCGACCCCGTCCGAGGGTTGTTCGATCACCATCGGTCCGTTCGAAAGGTCGATGACCGAAAGATAGTAGACCGTGTCGGCGTTGCCGGTCAGGAACAGGGACTCCGAATCCATCAGTTCCGACGTGATGACGACGTCGTTCGGCGCCGCGCCGATGCTCGGGAAACCCTTGACGAAGCCGAGCGCGGAGGCACCGCGAAAACTGTTGTTGTAGACGTTGAGCGCGCGCGTGAAGTCGAGCGTGTCGAAGACGGTCTGTGCCGTCTCGGCGGTGGGCGCGCCGTCCTTGAAGGTGAGCGTCCCGACGCGGGTGTCGATGCTGGACGGCGCGGACAGCGCCTCCACGGTCGCAACCGGCACCTCGGCCCACGCCGTGCTGGCGGCGAGGACGAGGGCAAGGCCGGTTGTCGTGCTCAATCTGATCATGGCTTGGCTCCCGCGCATGTTTTAAGAATTATTTCTTCTGTGCTTGGCGAGTTTATATTCGAAACCGGGCGCACGTTACGCCCATTTCGCGCCACCACTTTCATTTCCGTGGGGCGATACGTGCATCATCTTGCGATAGGCGGAAGGTGAGCAACCGGCGTAGCGGGTGAACGCGCGCGCAAGGCCGCTGGACGTGGCGTAGCCGGTCCTTCGCGCGATCTCGTGAACTGCAAGATCGGTCTTGCTGAGGAGAACCTTGGCGACACCGATCCGGGATTCTTCCACCAGTTCCCGCAGACTGACGCCTTGCTCGGACAAGTGACGCTGCAGACTTCGAGGGCTGGCACCGAGGTGCTCGGCGATCCGCTCGACCGTGAGCGGCCCGGTGAGAACAAGGTCCGCCGCGAGCGTCTTCACGCGGGCCGGGTCGACCGGGGTGTCGTTCTCGCGGAGGATCATGCACGCGGACTTTCGGGTGAAGCGTCGCATTTGTGGCGTAAGATCACGCGGCCGTCCGACCATCTTGCGCCACGGGAGACGACCAGCGGCACGGTGGCGACCTGAGAGGTCGCCTCGAAACTCGGTGTTAGCTCCGCCGGTGAGGCCACGATGCGCAGCTCGCTGTTAGGAACCCCCGCTATTTTTCTCGGCTCTGACCTGCTCATACCCCGGCTCAAGCGGCTGGTTCGGAGTTTCGAGGCGCACTGTAAGAGCGTTCAACACCACGAAATTAGTAGAATGCATTGGTCCGTTGGGGATGCGAGATCCCCTTTTTCCCGACTTGGTATGAGAGGCGATATCGACGCGCGGGAAGACGATCCCGCACGCGTCGCGGCCGGGACGAATGGCCTGGACGCGTACGCTCTCGCGCGGCGTCGCCCGCTGCGCCGGGACGGGCTTGGCGGTGAAGTCCAACGGTATGCCGAGGATGTCGGCATATTCGGGATTGAAGAGGCCCTTGTCGTCGAGCGCGTAGCTCTCCCGCCGCAATGCCCGGCCGACCACCGTCCATCAGCGAAAAGTCGCTCATCGTCCAGCCGACACAACCCGGATCAGGGTAAGGTGCCGCTCGATCTCAGCGTCACCGGTGCAGCCGCTCCCGGCGGGCAGGCGCTGGCTCATGCCCTGGCAGGCGACCTCATGCGCCCGACTGGCAACACCGCCAAAGTCGCTGTCCACCTTCCTCGGCTCTCCGACTGCTGCGCCTCGCGAAAACAAGTGATCTGCTCGACACGTCAGGCTCTGAGCCGATCACACACGGGCTCGACGATTTCGTGTGCGACTTGGAGGACCTCAAGGTGAGCCTCCGGGGGCTATCGATCCCGGCGGACGGACAGCTCTCCAACCAACGCGCCGCCTTACGAAGCAACGTTGGATGCAGGGTGTCGGGGTTGGTGGGGCCCATCGGTCAAGGAGGCTTCAGCGGAGGTGTGTGAAGGGGCAACGGAATTCTGCCGCTTCACGCAAGCTCGCTTCTGGCGAGGCCGCTACAGCAGAAAGTCCGACTCGCTCAGGGAGCCGGTGTCCGAAACCGTGAACGTGAAATTGGCCAAGCCGTCTCCGCTCGTGTCTCCGGACACCACCGTGTCCCGCCCCACAACGACAGCGCGCAGTTCACCGCCGGCACCTGAGAAGTCGCGACCGCCGATGAACTCGAAGCCCTGCTTGCCCGCCAACGCTTCATTCGCATCGAACCGGCGCAGCACGATCAGGTCGGAGCCAGACATGAAGTTCACCAGCACGTCACCATGCGCCTCGTCCGCCGTCCGGTACTGGATCAGGTCGTTGCCAGCGCCGCCGTTGATGGTGTCATTGCCGAGGCCGCCAATGAGAAAGTCGGCGCCGGCATTGCCGAACAGGGCATCATCACCCTGGTTGCCAAGCAGCTCGTCGTCCCCACTGCCGCCGTTGACCGTGTCTTCACCGAAGCGGCCGCGGAGCTTGTCGCGATCGGCGTCGCCGTACATCTGGTCGTCGCCGGTGCCACCGACGACCACGTCGACGCCCCACCCGCCCAAGAGGATATCGTCGCCCCCGCCGCCGTTGACGACGTCGCGGCCATCGTCGCCATAGATGATGTCGTTGCCCTGGCGGCCGTTGAGGACGTCATTGCCCCCGAAGCCCGCGATCTTGTCAGCATCGGGCGAGCCGGACACGAAGTCGTTCCCCACCATGACGTACTCGATCAGCGCGTTCGGGTTGCCCGAGTTTATCGCCTGCTGCGCGAGTGTCGCATCGGCGCGGAAGTTGAATGCCTCGACGATCAGCGCGCCGTTATACCGCTCGCTGTAGCCCGTCAGCGTCCCGAAGACGTTCCCGAATATGTCGTATTGGAAGTCACCGGAATAGATCGACGATCGCACGCCGTCACTGACGGTGATCGTTCTGTTGTCATACTGAACGACGTCGCCGACGACGCTCTGGACGCCGTACATTCGGAATCCATAATAACCCACAATTGCAGCCACGTGCTTTTCCTTTGTCTTAATTGGACGGAGAGAGGCGCGGCCTCGGGGTGGGACGGATCGCTACCCCGGAGCTTGATCTGGCGCTAGGCCGCGTTCGGACGGATTCGCTCGTTCGATGCAGACGCCTTGTCGTTGAGCGCCGCGAAAATGGCGTGTGCGGTCTCTTTTGACCCGCCAACAGTGAACGCGCCCTTAGGCGTGAACTTGCCGGCGATGCCTTCCCAGTGTCGCCCACGCGTCCAGTCGACCGCTTCGAGCTTCGCGAGCTGCTCCGCGAGGAGCTTGCGACGCTGGTCAGCGGCCTCGACGGCGAGCAGAGGATGCCCCATCGCGCCAACCGCAGAGAGCACCGCGGGCGCAGAGACGATCTGCCCAGCTCGGTCCTCGATCGCGCTGCCGATGCTCGTGGTGACGGCGCGCCACCACTCTGCCGCGACGTCGAGAAGATGAACTTCCTGGCCACGGGGCAGCGGCACTGGCCGGGCCCCGTACTTCGTGCCGCCGATACCGTGCACGAAGGTGACGGACGCCCCGCGCAGTGCCGAAATGGTCGTCACCTCCGGATCGCTTGCCCGGAGCTGGCGCCTGGTGCGGCTGATCCGTCCATCGAAGAAGGGAACCCGTGCCTCAAGGTCGCTCGTAAGCCGTGTGATCGGATCGCGCGCGTCCATGCCGATGCTGACGGCCGCGTTAGGTCTGACGCCGAGCACGTTGAGGTCGTGGAAGGCTTGGCGCGCCCAAGCAGCTCCCGAGCCCATGGCAGATATAGACGGCGACAGGATCGTCCTTCGTCTCCGGTGCCCGGTTGGCCGCTTCGTATCGCGCGGCAAGCTGGGTCTCTCCGTCTATGGCGACGAGCTTCGCTCCGTACGGCACCAGCACCGTCCCGACGCTCATCTGCGGGTCGATCGCCGTGTCTAGCGGCGCCTCGCTGTAGAGGATGATGGTCGGCGTGATCCCGGGCTGACCGGTGTGAAGACCGATCACATAGTCGGCATAGGCGCCGACGTTCTTGGCCTTTGCGCCCTCGAATAGGCGCTGCACCTTGAGGCGAACCTCGCGCAGGTCCTGAGCGTCCTTCGACGCCGCGAGCTTACGCTTGTCCTCGGTGTCCCGCGGGTCTGGTGCAATCTGGAAGAGCTGAGGCGACTTCACCCGGGCGAGGAAGCGGTGCTGCGTCGATCTGCACCCCGGCCAGGAGATGGCCTTCGGTCGGGTTGAGAGAGCTTGTCATCTCAACGGACATCCGGCGCCTCGCACTATGAGGCGTCCGACTGACATAGTACTGACACGACAGAAGCCGGCTTGCGCCCTTCAGTCCGTAACCTTTTAAAATGCTTGGTCGGAGCGGCGGGATTCGAACCCACGACCCCTTGACCCCCAGTCAAGTGCGCTACCAGGCTGCGCTACGCTCCGAGCCGATGATCGAGGTATAGCGTTTGTTCGGCCGACGCAAGCCAGCGCCTATTCCTTTTCGGTTCGTGCCGGCCACTCGCAGTGAAGCCCTGTTCGGCGGACGCAGGCCGGAATGCCACCGCTCCGCACGGTAACGTATACCGCCCAGATCGCGCCTATAACCGACAGCACGGCCGCGGCGGGCACTGCCGATTTCGCCCCGTGGACCGGCGATCGTCAGCGCGGCAACTCGTCAGCGCCACGCAAGGCGAGCGTGGCGACGGTCTCCAGGGTGCTTGCGGCGCGCTTGGCGGTCTCCTCAGGCGCGCTGCATCCATTTGATGAGAAGGCCCACCGGCACGATCCAGACCAGCCCCGCCACGGCATAGTAGGCGAGTTGGGTGACGCCGCCGGTGCCGGGCAACAGGCGCACCGCCAGCACCATCGCCAAGAGCACGTAGATGATCAGGAATACCATCGTCAGCACCGTCCCGATCAGCTTCTTCACCCGCACGTTCACGTTCGTCTCTCCATCGCTGGCTGATGTTGCGGCGCGCCGCCACGGTTGTCGGCGGCATCGTCGCACCACGCGACAAAGCCTTTGGCATGGCGCGTCGCCGCCGCTAATCAGACCTCATGCAATCGCACGCTTCAATCGTCTGGTGGCTGCGGATCGTCGCGGCCTTCGTCATCGCCACGCTCGTCGTCGGCGGTGGCACCCGCCTGACGGACTCCGGTCTGTCGATCACCCAGTGGCAGCCCATCGTCGGGGTCATTCCGCCGCTGACGGAGGCTGCCTGGCAGGAGGCCTTCGCCCTCTACCGGCAGATACCCGAGTACCAGCTCGTCAACAAAGGCATGACCCTGGGCGAGTTTCAGACGATTTTCTTCTGGGAATGGGCGCACCGGCTGGTGGCGCGTTCGATCGGGATCGTGTTCGCCGTGCCGCTGGCGCTGTTCTGGGCGCGCGGTATGCTGCCGGGCTGGTTCAAGCCTTGGGGGCTGGCGCTTCTGGCGCTGGGTGGTCTGCAGGGTGCGGTCGGCTGGTGGATGGTCTCGTCCGGGCTTACCGAGCGCGTGGACGTCAGCCAGTACCGCCTCGCCGTGCACATGACGCTGGCGTGCGTGATCCTGGCGCTGGCGGTGTGGCTCTCGGTGCGTCTCGCCGGCAAGGCGCGGCAGGTGCTCGCCCCGTCGGGATTGGCGACCCTCGCGCGGCTGATGCCGTTTCTCATCCTCGGGCAGATCGCGCTGGGTGCGCTGGTCGCCGGCCTCGACGCGGGCCTCGCCTCGGACGAGTGGCCCACCATGGCCGGCGCGCTGATCCCCGGCGGGCTCGGCCTGATGGACCCATGGTGGATCAACCTGTTCGAGAACCCGCTGACCGTGCAGTTCGACCACCGGATCATGGGCTATCTGGTCCTGGCAGCGGCCGTGGTGCTGGCGGTCGTGTCGCGGCGATCCGGGGTCGCGGCGGGGCGCGCGGCGACGCTTGCGGGGCTGGTGGTGGTGCAGGTCGTCATCGGCATCGGCACGGTGGTCTGGCACGTGCCGTTGCCGCTGGCGCTCACGCACCAGTTCGTCGCCGCTGTGCTGCTGTGGCTCGCGGTGGACAACGCGACACGGCTCGCCGCGACGAAGGCGCCGGCGTTGGCCGCTCCGGCCGCCGACGCGGCGTAATCGGGTCCTGAGCCTATGAAACGCGAGCGAGCATGAAGGACGGCAACACGCGACTGCCATCGCCTTGCATCGACGTGTGCAAGTTTCGTCGCGGCGGGCACTGCATCGCCTGCTCGATGACAAAGCCGCAGAAGAAGATGTTCAAGGCACTCAAGCCGCGGCACCGCCCGGCCTTCGTCGCCATGCTGATGCAGCAGCAGATTGCGCTCGGCGGGTACGGCTTCTGGTCTCGCAAGTACGCGCGCAAATGTCGTGGCAAGGGTGTCGCCGCGCCAATTGTCTCGGGCGACAGGGCAGCCTGACGGCGCGGGGGAAGGGCGGCCACGAGGCCGCCCCACGCCCTATTTGTTCAGCGCCTGGTCTAGGTCGGCGATGATGTCCTCGACGTTCTCGATGCCGACCGACAGGCGCACCACGTCCGGCCCGGCCCCGGCGTTGGTCTTGGCTTCGAGGGCGAGCTGGCGGTGCGTCGTCGATGCCGGGTGGATCACCAACGAGCGCGTGTCGCCGATGTTGGCGAGGTGCGAGAAGAGCTCGAGGTTGGAGACCAGCGAGACGCCTGCGTCGTACCCGCCCGCCAGTCCGAAGGTGAACACCGCGCCCGACCCGTTGGGGCAGTACTTCTTCGCCAGCTCGTGGTACTTGTCGCCCGGCAGGCCCGGGTAGCTGACCCAAGACACCTTGGGGTGGCCGGAGAGGAATTCGGCCACCTTCTGTGCGTTCTCGCAGTGTCGCTGCATGCGGAGCGCCAGCGTCTCGATGCCGGTGAGCACCAGGAACGCGTTCATCGGCGAGAGCGCCGCGCCCAGGTCGCGCAGGCCCAGCACGCGGCACGCGATGGCGAAGGCGAAGTTGCCGAATGTCTCCGCCAGCACCATGCCGTCGTATTCCGGCCGCGGCTCGGAGAGCATCGGGTAGCGCTTGTCGCCGGCCCAATTGAACGTGCCACCGTCGACGATCACGCCGGCGATGGAGTTGCCGTGGCCGCCGAGAAACTTCGTCGCCGAGTGGACGATGATGTCCGCACCGTGCTCGAACGGGCGGATGAGGTAGGGGGTCGCCATCGTCGAATCGACGATGAGTGGAATGTTGTGCTCCTTGGCGATCTTCGCGATCGCGTCGAGGTCCATGATGACGCCGCCGGGATTGGCGATGGACTCGCAGAAGATCGCCTTGGTCTTGTCCGTGATTTGCGCCGCGAACGACGACGGATCGTCCGCGTCGGCCCACTTCACATTCCACCCAAAGTTCTTGAACGAGTGGGTGAACTGGTTGATCGAGCCGCCGTAGAGCTTGTTGGAGGCGACCAGCTCGTCGCCCGGCTGCATCAGCGTGTGGAGGACGTTGACCTGAGCGGCGTGGCCGGAGGCGACGGCGAGCGCGGCAGTCCCGCCTTCCAACGCAGCGACGCGCGCTTCCAGCACCGCGTTCGTCGGGTTGGTGATGCGGGTATAGATGTTGCCGAATGCCTGCAGGCCGAAGAGGGCTGCGGCGTGGTCCACATCGTCGAACACGAACGAGGTGGACTGATAGATCGGCGTGGCGCGCGCGCCGGTGGTCGGGTCGGGCTGCGCGCCGGCGTGGATGGACAGGGTGTTGAAGCCGGGGTCCTGCTCGGCCATGACGATTCCTCCAGAGGTTCGCCATCCTTCTGGGTCAACGCCGGCGAACCGTCAAACGGTAGCGTTCGAGGCGGGCGCGGCCAGGGCGCCGGTGTTTGCGGTTCACACGACTGCGTGAGCCTGTGGCGGGGTCAATCGGGACGCGAACCGGCATGGTGGTTGTCGTTCCGATTGCGCACGGACTGCAAGGCCGCCGACGCCGCTTTCATCGCAGACTTCGCTTCAATTTTGCGTGCCAGCGGGCGGGTGCGCTTCAGCACCGTGGACATCGAGCGCCCGGTGCGGGTCTCCACGAAGGCCAACCCGCGGTCGACCGGCCACGAGCGGGCCCGCAGGCGCCGCACGTAAAGCCGCGCAGTGGTCGAGATGGTCACCAGGATGACGATCCCGATGGCGAGCAGCGGCACCCCGGTCGGCAGCGGCGTCGGCGCCGTGATGGCGCCGATGACGATGCACAGGATGGCGAAGACCATCAGCGCCGTCTTGCGAAATCCGCTCTGCAAACGCTTCATTGCAGCCTCACCGCCCTCTCGAGGCGCAAAGGGTGAAACCGTTGATCCGACCATCATAAGCGACGGGCCGTTCCTCAGCATTGCATCTTCTGGAAAAGCTGCACCTTGGATAGGAACGCCGGCCAGCTGGCCGTGAGCTCGAGCCCTGCGTCAGCGAATAGAGCAACGACGTCCTCAGTCAAGTAGGATCGGTAGTAGGGCTCGTGGAAGAGCTGTGGGAACAACTCCAAAAGCCCATCGAGTTCAGGGGTATCACCTGTTTGCAAACTATCGATGACAACAACGCGCCCACCCGGCGCGACGACGCGCGTCATCTCCGCGGCCACCTGGCGCCGTACCTTCGGCGGCAATTCGTGGAACAGGTAGATAGACGACACGATGTCGAACCCGTCCGACCTGAACGGCAGGTCCTCGGCCGCGCCCACCACCGCGCCGCTGCCGGGCAGGGTGGCGAGCTTGCCCCGCGCCAGCGAAACATACGGCTCCGACAGGTCGCTGGCGATCACCGGCAGGCGCGGGAAGGCGAGCCGCACGTCCCGCAGGAAAGCGCCCGAGCCTGAGGCGACGTCGAGCATCCGCATGGTCCGCTGGTCGCGCGCGCGGACCATTTCGGCGATCGGCACCAGCGCTTGCCGGCGCATCGCGGCGGCCGCCCCCAAGAACAGCGTTTCGACCTGGGTGTCGTAGAGCCGCGCTGAGTCCTCCGTCATCCAGCCGTCGGTCTGGAAGTGGAAATTCTGCATGTAGTAGCGCGGCCGTTTGCTCTCGGAACGGTCCACCTCCTGGTGTGAGCCGGTCGCGCGACGCCGCACGATGTTGGGCACGTCCTTCAGGTACATGTCGCGCCGCTCCAGGAGCCCCTTGAGACCGTCCGGCTCGTCGACTGGCATCGGGTAGAGGCCGGCTTCGACATTGGCGAGGTCGCGGACCAGTAGCTTGCGCACGTGCTTCAGGAGTGCGGCGCGGTTGGGGATGCCGGCCGGCGCATCGATGACGGGCTTGGGTGCGGGCGGCAGATCGCGTCCCGCCTCGCGGCTGACACGCATGGCCGCCGCGTTCTGCGATGCGTACCACCCCACGCGTGCGGCCTGAGCCAGTCCGAACCGGGCTCGCATAGCGAAACGCTCGACAGGTGTCATGGCGTCAACTCCAGGGTTGCGACCACCTCGATATGGGCCGTTCCGACGAACTGGTCGACGGGGATCACCTGCGTGATTTTATACCCCCCCGCCACGAGGATCGCGAGATCGCGGGCCAGCGTCTTCGGCTCGCACGAGACCGCGACGATCCGCGGCACGCGGGCCTCGGTGATTGCCCTGGCCTGCGCCTCCGCGCCGGCGCGCGGCGGGTCGAAGACGACGGCGTCGACACCGAGCTCCTTGGCGCCGAGGGGGTGCTGCATCAGGTTGCGCCGCACCGCGCTGAGGCCGCGGCGGCCGGAGGTATGCGCCATCCCCGCCTCCAGCGCATCGACCGCCGCGCCGTCGAGTTCCACAGCGGTCACCTTGGCGCCGCGGGTCAGCGGGATGGCGAACGTGCCGAGGCCGCAGAAGAGATCGGCCACGCTCTGCACGTCACCGACGCCGGCGAGCACCAGCTCCGTCATCAGCGCCTGGCTGGCGCGGCTCGCCTGCAGGAAGGCCGCCGGCGGGAAGGGCACGTCGACACCGTCGAAGCGCACCAGCGGCGGCTCGCGCATGATGGCGAGCTCGCTGTCGACGGTGACCCGCAAGAGTCCCGCACCCTCCACCATGAGCGGCCGCTGGGCCTTGCCGCGGCGCTTGGCCTTGGGCGCCCGGTGGGCCTTTGCCGTTTCGCGGGTGATGGCAAGGTCGATCCCGTTGTCGCACAACGTGGCGGTGAGGCGCGCCTTCCCGCCGCTCGCCGCTGCGGTCCCGAGCGAGCGGATCTCCGGCAGCGCCGCCGCCAGCGCCGGATCGAGCGCCGGGCAATGGGCGACGTCGATCACCTCGTGCGACCGCGCGGCCTGATAGCCGACCCGTGTGCCGTCGCGGTCGGACACGGCAGTGAACGTGGCGCGGCGGCGGCTGGCGAAGGGCATCATGGCGAGCGACGCCACCGGGGCGGCGATGGAGTGGACGGCGAGCGCGGCGACGACGGCCTCCGTCTTCTGCGCGGCGTAGACGCCGGCGGGGCGGTCGAGCGCGCTGCAGCCGCCGCAACGGCCGAATAGGGCGCAGGTGCCGACCGGTGCGCCTCCACTCAGGCCCGCGTTCATGCCTGCACCGCGGCGAGGAGCCATTCGCGGTTGCCGTCGCTGCCGGCGATGGGCGAGGGGATCGGCGCCTCGCAGTCCCAGCCGCACGCGCCGATCGCCGCGGCGACGTCGGCCACGGCACGGTCCGCCACCGCCTCGTCCTTCACGATACCGCCCTTGCCGACATTCTCAGGGCCGACCTCGAACTGCGGCTTCACAAGCGCGGCGAGACGGGCGCCGGGCGCGGCGAGCTCGAGCGACGGTGGCAGCGCCAGCCGCAGCGAGATGAAGCTGACGTCCGACACGATGAGCTCCGGCGCGTAGGGCAGGTCGTCCGCGCCCAGTGCGCGTGCATTGACGCCCTCCATAACGGTAACGCGCGGGTCCTCCCGCAGCGTCTCGGCGAGCTGGTCGCGGCCGACGTCCAGCGCCACCACGTGCGCCGCGCCGCGCGCGAGCAGCACCTCGGTGAACCCGCCGGTGGAGGCGCCGACGTCGAGCGCCCGAACGCCGGCCGGATCGATCGCGAAGTGATCCAACGCGGCGACGAGCTTATGCGCGGCGCGGCTGACCCAGGCGTCGCCGGCCGTCTCGATCTGCGCGACGTCATCCACCCGCTGGCCGGCGCGGGTCACCACGTGGCCATCCACGCGCACCGCCCCGCGCAGGATCGCCTCCCGCGCCTGACTGCGCGTGCGCCTCAGGCCGCGCTGCACCAGCGCCTGGTCGAGCCGCATCACCGCTGCCGCCGTGCGTGGGGCGAACACGGGGATCCGAGGCGCGAGCGGCGGGCCGGGAGGGATTGGTCTGGACGATGGTGTGACATGGGGGCGTTGTAGCGCGAAGCCGGTGCGGCTGGAACGATCGGCGTGAGCGGTCCCACGCAAGGGGCTCGGGACTCACCAAGGAACAGGCTGAGGCCGGCGATTGTGGCGTGGTGGCGCCGTGCGTGGGGCGACGGTGGTGAGCGGCGCTCGATGCTGGCGGTGGCAGGGGTGGGTCGGCGGGAAAATGGGGACGGCGCCTCAGCCGCAGATGAGCTGCCCGAATTCGGCGATCATGGCGAAAATCGTGGGGCCCATGATGATCCACAACGTGCCGCCGAGGGCGAGCAGGAAAACCGCCGCCGTGATGGATATGGCCGCCGCCGTGTTCACCCGTCCACCAGACCCTTCAACTGATCGACCGCCTTGCCCGTCGCCTTCGCGGTCAGCGCCTCGTTCTGCCGTGCTGAAAAGGGCGTGAACGGGATGAAGCCGGCATAGTCCCCGTCGGCATCGAAGAGCAGCGTGTCGGCGGTGTGGCTCATCGTATAGTCGCTCTCGCCCAGCGGCACCTTGTTGTAGACGATCCCGTACGCGTCCGCCATCTGCGCAAGCGCCTCCGCGTCCGGCGGGACGAGGCCGACGATCCGGTCGTCGAATGCGCCGATGTACTCGCCCAGCACCTCGGGCGTGTCCCGCTCGGGATCCACGGTGACGAAGACGACATTGATCTCGTCCGCCTGATCGCCCAGAGCGTCGAGCCACTGCTGCGCCTCCAGAAGCGCCGTGGGGCACACGTCCGGACAGTGCGTGAAGCCGAAGAACATCGCCCTCGGCTTCCCGGCGAGGTCGGCCTCGGTGACCGTTTCGCCCTCGGTGTTGACCGCCGTGAAGGGGCCGCCCGCGTCTTCGTACTTCGCCCGCTGCTGTGCGGCGCCGAGGGGGCTGCTGGCGATCACCGGCGCGTCGGTGAGAAGGCGGCCCACGGTGACGCCGGCGACCACCGCGCCGATGACGAGAACGAGTTCCCATAGGACGAGACGGATCATCTTCACTGTGGCCCCCAACGGTTCGTATGCACCGCCCGCGCTCGTTCGAGTCTCCGGTGCGGGCGGCGACGGTCCAGAGGCGCCAGGGCAGGGTGCCGAGAGGCGCAGTGTCCTGGCCTCTGGACCATCACCGGTCGATATCGCGCTTCGGCTCCCCGGTGGGAAGGGGGGGCGCCGTCGCAACCGGCTCCAGCGACTCGTCCGCCGGGACGGGTGGCGTGATCAGGTCGACGTCTTCGTTGGGTGCCTGGATCGTGTCGCCATTGGGCTCGTCGTCGTCATCCACCCCCGCGGCCAGCGGGATGAAGCCGACCGGCATCTCCATCGACGGGTCGTCATCGTCGACGGCTTCAGGCGTGATCGCGCCACCCACGACGGCCGTCGCGGCGTAGTCGAAGTCCGTGCGCATCGCCTCCTTCGGACGGCGACGGATGGTGATACGGGCGCCGACGAAGAAGACCAGCGCCACCGCGCTGCAGGCGATGGTGAGGAAGAGGCCGCCCGGGCCGATCAGCGCCATCAACGACGACGCGACCAGCGGCCCCACGATCGAGCCGACGCCGAACACGATGAGGAGGGCGGCGGAGGTCGGAACGATGTCCTCTGACTTGGTCCAGTCGTAGGCGTGGGCGGCGGCCAGCGAGTAGATCGGCAGCATGGTGAGGCCGACGATGAAGCCGAAGCAAAGGATCAGGATGTCCGGCAGGAAGTCGGCGAAGGCGAGCAGCAGGCCGATGGCCGCCGTCGCCCCGGCGGTGCCGAGCAGCACCAGGCGGCGATCGACGAAGTCGGAGATGCGGCCGAGCGGGTACTGGCCGATCGCCCCGCCGAGCACCGAGGCGGAGACGAAGATCGCCGCCTCCTGGGTGCTGAAGCCGGAGTCGATGGCGAAGATCGAGCCGAGACCGGTGAACGAGCCGGCCATGACGCCCGACAGGAACGAGCCGACGAACGCCGCCGGCGCCGTGCTCCACAAAATGCCCGGGTTGAACTTCACCACCGGAATCGGGGCCGGCTGGCTGGCCCTCGTCAGCGCCACGGGGACAGCCGCCACCGACAGCATGATCGAGCATAGCGCGAAGAGGGTGAACGAGGACACCGGCTGCACCGCGACGCCCAATTGACCGAGACTGATCGTCACGTAGGTGATGACGATGTACGTGCTCATCACGGTGCCGCGCGTGGCGTTGGTGGCCTTCTCGTTCAGCCAGCTCTCGATGATCACCAGGAGGCCGGCGATGCAAAAGCCGGTGCCGAAGCGGAAGACCATCCACGAGATCTCGTCCGTCACCAGCGGGAACGAGAGCGCCGCCGCGGAGACGAGCGAGACCATGGCCGCGAAGGCGCGGATGTGCCCGGCCCGCAGGATGATGTACGGGGCGAAGACGCAGCCCGCCACGAAGCCTGCATAGTAGGTCGAGCTGAGGAGGCCGATGGCGACGCGCGAAAAGCCCTCGAAGTCCGCGCGCAGCGGAATCAGCGTCGCCTGCAGCCCGTAGCCGAGGTAAAGAAGGGCCGTCCCCAACAGCAGCGCGGCGACCGGCGCGAGTGCGCCGCCCACGCTCATAGGCTTTTCGCCCGCCTCGACCGTAGCGCTCGACATGATGCCGCCTGACTGACTCGCGGAGAATTCGACCGCCGATATCGTGACGCCTGACGCCGTGTCGAGGGAAAAATCCGACGAAGTCGTGACCTGGCCGTGATCAGGTCAGCTAGGCGCTAGCCCCAGGAGAATCAAGTCGTTCGGCGGCGTGTCAGAACGGAATATCGTCCTCGGCGGGTTTGGTCTCGGCCTTGTCGAGAGGCTCGGTCCCGGCGGGCTCGCCACCGGCCTTCAGACGCACCTTCTCGACGCGCATTTCGGCGTTCTTCAGCAGCGCATCGCAGCGCGTCTTCAGGGCCTCGCCGCGCTCGTAGTAGGTGATCGATTCCTCGAGCGGAACGTTCCCCTTCTCGAGCTTGTCGACGATCTCTTCCAGCTCGCCCATGGCCGCCTCGAAGGTCATCGTGTCGACATCGGGTCGGGGGTCCTGGCTCATCCCTCTGCGTTCACTCATGCGGCTCTCCTCACGCGGACATCAGCTCGGATACGTGGCCGGCGACGCACCGCCCGAGCGCGGCAAGGTCATAGCCGCCTTCCATGGATGATACGAGACGGCCGTCGCAACACCGATCCGCCACGTCCAGCATCCGCTGGGTGATCCACACGAAATCATCGTCCGAGAGGCGGATGCCGCCGAGCGGGTCGTCCATGTGCGCATCGAAGCCGGCCGAAAGGATGAGGAGCTCGGGCTCGAACGCGTTGAGGGCGGGGACCACCGCACCGTCGAAGAGCGTGCGGTAGAGCGAGCCCGAAGTGCCCGGCGGCAGCGGCACGTTGAGGATGTTGCCGGCGCCGCGCTCGCTCGCCTCGCCGGTGCCGGGGTAGAGTGGGCTCTGGTGCGTGGACACGTAGAGAACGCTGGGGTCGTCCCAGAAAATATCCTGCGTGCCGTTGCCGTGGTGGACGTCGAAGTCGACGATGGCGACCCGCTTGATGCCGTGCGTGCGCTGGGCGTGGCGGGCGGCGACGGCGACGTGGTTGAAGAAGCAGAACCCCATCGCGCGCGTCTTCTCGGCGTGGTGGCCGGGGGGCGCCCCATCACGAAGGCGTTCTTGGCCTCGCCGGCGAACACCGCGTCGGTGGCGGCCATCGCCGCACCGCTGGCCGTGCGGGCGGCCATGATCGTGTGCGGGCCCATCGCGGTATCGGCGTCGACGGCGATGAGGCCCTCCTCGGGGACCATCGCGTCCAGCTCGGCGACATATCGGGCCGGGTGGACGGCGGTAATCGCAGCGTCTGGGGCGGGATCGGCGGTGCGACGCTCGAGCGGCTCGAACTTCGGGTGGGCGAGCGCGCGCTCGGCGGCGGCGAAGCGCTCGGCGCATTCCGGATGCCCCGGCGGGGTCTTGTGGCGGCCGAAGATGGGGTCGGTGTAGATCAGTGTCATCTTGAGCCATCGCCTTTTGATTGGGAGTGGGCCGTGCGGGTGGGTTCGGGCGTGGCGGAACCCGGCGCGCCGGTCGCCTCGCTGGGTGCTCCGACGGCTGGACGCGGTGCGGCGGCACGCTGCAGCCTGTCGCGGATCGCAAGGCCGAGACCGTGCGCCGGAATAGGCGAGACCGCGATCGTCGCCGCACCGGTGGCATCGAGCCGCCGCAACCCTTCGTAGAGGCCCCGGGCGGCTTCGTCGAGGTCGCCGCAGAGGGATAGCCGAACCGTGCGTGCTTCGCCGGCGGCCGATGGCTCGGGGCCGAGCGCCAGCCACGCTTCGTCGGCCAGCACGTCGGCCGCGGGAACGTCGAGCCGGACGCGGGCCCTCGGGGCGTAGTGCGAGGCGAGCAGGCCGGGCGAGCGCAGCGGCCCGTCCGCCATGCCATCCGTCGTCCCGGCGGCGGCGAGGGGGCCGCAGCGGGCCTCCAGCGCGCTTATCGATATGGCGCCCGGGCGCAAAAGGCGCGGTAGGCCGGTGAGGTCGACGACAGTGGATTCCACGCCCACGCCGCACGGGCCGGCGTCGACGATGAGGTCGATCCGGCTCGCCAGCTCCTCGGCGACAGCGTCCGCGGTGGTGGGCGAGACGCGGCCGGAGCGGTTGGCGCTGGGGGCGACCAGCGGTCCCGTCTCGGCCGCCACGGCCCGGAAGAAGGGCGAGGCGGGAATGCGTATCGCCACGGTCGAGCCGCCGGCGAGCGCGGCCGGGGCGATCGCCTCGGGGGCGGTAAGTGGCAGCACCACGGTCAACGGCCCGGGCCACAGATCGGCGAGCGCCATGGCTGGAGCGATGTCGGCGAAGGCGGCGGCCTGGTCGAGGTCCGCCACGTGGACGATCAGCGGGTTGCTCGACGGCCGCCCCTTTGCGGCGTAGAGACGCGCCACGGCGGCATCGGACACGGCCAGTGCCGCCAGGCCGTAGACCGTCTCGGTCGGTAACGCCGCGAGACCGCCCGACTTCAGCACCGCGGTAGCGAGGCTCAGCGCCGGGTCGCGCGGGTCGGCTGAGATCCTTTGCGCGCCCGAGTGGGTGCCACGGTCCGTGTGAGCGCCTATTGTCATGGGCGCGTTATAAGGGGGGAGAGCACATGACGTATACCGCCGCAGTCGACGAGATGTTGTTCGCGCTGGAGAAGGTCGCCGGGCTTGCCGAGGCGCGCGAGGCGGGGGCCATCGACCTCGGTGAGGACGACGCCCGTGCGATCCTGACCGAGGCCGGCCGCTTCGCCGAGGACGAGCTGGCGCCGCTGAACGAACTGGGCGACCGCGAGCACTCCCGCCGCGACGGCGCCACGGTGACCACCCCCAAGGGCTGGGACAAGGCCTATCAGGCCTGGGTGGAGGCCGGCTGGGGCTCGCTGACGGGCGAGGAAGAGTATGGCGGCCAGGGCTTGCCGATGACGCTGCAGATCGCGCTCACCGACATGATCAACCAGGCGAACGCCGCATTCTCGCTGAACCCTCTGCTGACTGTGGGTGCCGTGGAGGCGTTGCAGGCGCACGCATCCGATGAACTGAAGGCGACGTATCTCCCCAAGCTCGTCTCCGGCGCGTGGTCCGGAACCATGAACCTCACCGAGTCGCAGGCCGGGTCCGATCTCGGCACGATGAAGACGAAGGCTGTTCCGGAGGGGGACCACTACCGGATCTTCGGCGAGAAGATCTACATCTCCTACGGCGAGCACGACCTCACCGAGAACATCATCCACCTGGTGCTGGCCCGCCTGCCGGACGCGCCGGAGGGCACCCGCGGCATCTCGCTCTTCCTGGTGCCGAAGGTCCTCGTCAACGAAGACGGATCGCTGGGCGAGCGCAACGACGTGGAATGCGTGGGCGTGGAGGAGAAGCTCGGCATCCACGCCTCGCCGACCTGCACCATGGCCTACGGCACCCGGGGCGAGGGCGCGATCGGCTACCTCGTCGGCCAGCCGAACCGCGGCCTGGCGGCGATGTTCACGATGATGAATCAGGCGCGCGTGTCGGTGGGCATGCAGGGTGCGGCGGTGGCCGAGCGGGCGACGCAGCGGGCGATCGCGTTCGCCATGGAGCGCCGGCAGGGGCCGACCGCGTCCTGGACCGAGGGCGGCGCGGCACCGATCGCCTACCACCCCGACGTGAAGCGCATGCTGCTGACGATGCGCGGGCTGACGCGGGCGGCGCGGGCGATTTGCTACGCCTGCGCCGTCGCCATCGACCGTGGCCGGCCGGGCAAGCCGGATGCCGCCTTCTGGAAGGCGCGGGCCGATCTGCTGACGCCCATCGCCAAGGCCTTCGCGTCCGACATCGGCGTCGAGGTCTCCTCGCTCGGCATTCAGGTGCACGGCGGCATGGGCTACGTGGAGGAGACCGGCGCGGCGCAGCATTTCCGCGACGCACGGATCTTCACGATCTACGAGGGCACCAACGGCATTCAGGCGATCGACCTGGTGCGGCGCAAGATCGTCCTGGAGGACGGCGCCGTGCTGGCCGCCTACCTGACGGAGCTGCGCGAGATCGCCGAGGGCGCGCGTGGCGCCAATGACCTCGCGCTCGGCGCGGCGGGCCAGCGGCTGGAGCACGCCATCGACGCCGTCGAGCGCGCCGCCGCCGCACTGCGCGAGTGCCTGGCGGCGGGTGAGGTCGACAAGGCGCTCGCCGGGGCGACGCCGTTCCTGCGGGCGATGGGGTTGACGGCGGGCGGCGCCTATCTCGTGAAGGCGGCGCTGAAGGCTGAAAACGGCGAGGCACAGACCCGCGCGGGCCTGGCGCGCTTCTTCGTCGACAGCTTCGTCACCGGCGTGCCGGCGTTGGCGGACAACGTCGTCGAGGGCGCGGCCGACGTGCTGGCGGCGACGCCGGACATCCTGGCCGCCTGACGCACGGCGACGCCGACGCCCCAGGGTCGCGCAACCCTCGAGGTCGCGCACCCCTTCCGGTGATGCGCGACGTGGCGGAGGGCGCCGCCCATCGTTCGACGCGCCATAGTATCGGGAGGCCATGCAAAAAGCCGGCGCGCTGGGGGCGGCCGGCTCTTCTGGTGGCGATGGGTCAGGCTGGAGGACCCGGAGGTTCGCGTCAGTCGTCCTGGTAGACGGGGAGCGCGCGCACGTCGTCCTCGGCGAGGTCCAGAACCAGCTTGTCGTCGTGGATCGACAGGTACGAGATGTCGACAACGCGGGTAATATCGGCGTCGTTGAAGAACCAGCCCGGTCCGTCGAACTCGATGGCGACGGCCGTCGCGGTGTTCTCGTTCGGGCCGAGCACCTCCTCGACTTCGCCCAGGCCGTTGCCATTGCGGTCGACCAGATCGTAGTCGTCGAGCGCGTAGACCGGCACGTTCAGCGTGGGCAGCACGAAGTCGTCGTCGAGTTCCACGAGGCGCGAACCGTCGACGGTGGGCGCTTCGCCGAGTTCGCCGGCTTCGGCGGAAACGGTGTCCGACGGCTCCACCACGTCGACCTGTGTGGCCGTGGTCGGGGCGGGCTTCTCAACGTCCTGATCGGTCTCCGGGACGATGATCTCGACGTTCTCCTGTGTCTCGCTTTCGATCACCTTGACCTCCTGGGCCGTCACGGCGGTCGTCATCAGGAGGGAGATCGCAAGCGCGGTCGAGCGGATTGGAAGCGTCATGAAGGGCTCCTCTTTGTTCATGCTGTGGAATGAACGGGCGACGGGCCGGAATGTTCGCTCTGCCGCAATTTCCGGCATGCGGTGCCGCCGGCCACGCCAGAGGCTACGCTTATGGACCGCCGTCCCGCCGGGGTGCGGCGATCACGCCCCATACGCGCCAGCGCGGCAAATCCGGCGGTTTGGCGCGGGGTGGCCAGTCAGCCCCGGCTCGATACGGAGCCCAACCCTCCACAAAATGGGGGCTTTCGTGGTTCAAGACTGATTTGTAGTCTTGAAAATGTCATGGACAAAAACCTATCTTTGATCCATGGCCTTCAGATTCGAAGGCCTCATAGGCGTCGTTCTAGGAAAGGAACCCGCGCACACATGGCATTGACGTCAAATGGGGCGATTTCGCCTCATCGTGAGGATGCAGGCGAAATCGCCGTTCCCCTCGCCGTCGTCCTCGACAGCCTGGAAGACTCCAAGGCAGAGGACATCGTCGCCATCGATGTGACCGGCAAGACCCCGATCGCTGACCATATGATCGTTGCGTCTGGCCGTTCTCACCGCCACGTCGGTGCTGTGGCCGACCGTCTCCTTCGTGATTTGAAGGACAACGGGGCCAAGGCCGTCAAGGTGGAAGGCCTCAATAGCTGCGATTGGGTCCTGATCGATACCGGTGATGTCATTGTCCACGTCTTTCGGCCCGAGGTGAGAACTTTCTACAACCTCGAGAAGATGTGGCAGATGGATTCGGCGGCACAGGTGGAGCTCGTCGTCTGAATCTACACATCCTCGCCGTCGGCAAGGCCGGGCAGATCCGAGGCCGAGCTGTGCGGCCGATATATGGAGCGAGCGGAACGCATCGGCCGCTCGCTGGGTCTCTCGGCGGTCACCGTGCGGGAGTTTCCCGAGGCGATCGGCCCCACCAAGGCCGCGATCGAAGCTGACAGGGTGATCGCCGCGCGCAAGCCCGGCCCGCTCGTCGTGCTCGACGAGACGGGCGAATTGTGGTCGAGCACCGTCTTGGCCAACCGTCTGCAGGGCTGGCTGGACGCTGGTCACGCAAACGTGACCTTCGCGATCGGCGGCGCCGACGGGCATGGGCCGAGCGTCAAGGATGCTGCCGACCACACGATGTCGCTGGGGCCGATGACGCTGCCGCACCTATTCGCGCGCGCCATCCTCCTCGAGCAGCTCTACCGGGCGGTGACGATCCGGCTCGGCCACCCGTACCATCGCGCATGATGCGCCTCGCGCTGGCGTTTGTGCTTGTCCTCGTCGCCTCCGCCGCGGCGATGGCCCAGGGCGGGGATGCCGGCGATCGCGAGCGCCAGCAGCTCATCCAGCGGCTGGAGCGAGTGCGCGAGAGCGCGTCGGCCGCCCAGGCGCGCGCCGAGGAGCTGGGCGACCAGCTGATCGACCTCGCCGGCGACGAGGCCAAGCTGCGCGAGCGCGCCGGGGAGACCGCCGAGAAGGTGGCAGCGCTCGAGCAGCGCATCGCCGACGAGGAGGAGGGGCTGGAGCGCCTCACCGACGATCAGGCCGATATCCGCCAGGATCTGGCGCAGAAGCGCGAGGAACTCGCCAGCGTGCTGATGGCTCTGCAGCGCATCGGCCGCCGCCCGCCGCCGGCACTCTTCGGCGACACGGGCGACGCGACCGAGACTGTCCGCGGTGCGATCCTGCTGAACGCCGTTCTGCCGCAGCTCGACGAGAATGCCCGCGCACTGACGGCGACGCTCGCCCGGGCGGCGCGGCTGGAAGCCGACGAGCGCGCCAGCTGGGCCGGGCTGCGCGAGGACCTCGCGTCGCTGACGGCCGAGCGGCGACGGCTCGACGAATTGACCGCCGAGCTGCAGCGGCGCCGCGCGCTCTCCCTCTACGAGCGCGAGCGTGCTTCGGCCGACGCGGCACGGCTGGCCGAGGAGGAGCGCACGGTCTCAGGCCTGATCGCGCGCTTGGAGCAGGACGGGGTGGTGGCGTCGACGCCGCCCGCGCAGCCGTTTTCCTCGCGCCGGGGCACCTTGGCGCTCCCGGTCGCCGGGAGCGTCATCTCCACGTTTGGCGAAACGACGGGCACGGGCGACGTGTCGAACGGCCGCACGGTGGCCGCCTTGCCCAAGGCGACGGTGTTTGCCCCGATGGCGGCGACGGTGCTGTTTTCGGCCCCGTTCAGCGATTATGGCGAAGTCTTGATCCTGGACGCCGGCGAAGGATACCATATGGTCTTGGCAGGTTTGGAATTGACGTCGGTCGTGATCGGTGACAGAGTCGAACCAGGCGCGCCGTTGGGCCGGATGGGCGAGTCCACCCGCCGCTCCGCAGCAGTTTCCGCCAGCGTCAAAGGGTCCGACCTACTTGGCTCAAGGCCAGCCCTTTACATAGAGCTCCGCAAGGATCGCGTCGCGATCGACAGTCAGGGCTGGTGGCGTGAGGCCACGGCCGATGCAGGAAGGACAAGTGGATGATCCGTCGAATTGGTTTGTTGATGACGGGTGCGGCGATGGGTGCGGCGGGCGCCGTGGCCGTTGCGGATCCCGGGGCGATCTTTTCCGGAAACGCGAACGCAGCCTCGGCGGACACGTATCGCCAGCTCAACCTCTTCGGCGACGTCTTCGAGCGCGTGCGCGCCCAATACGTCGAAGCGCCGGATGAGAAGGCTCTGATCGCCTCGGCCATCAACGGCATGCTCACGTCGCTGGATCCGCACTCCAGCTACATGCCGCCCGAAGATTTCGAGGACATGCAGGTCCAGACCTCCGGCGAGTTCGGCGGCCTCGGCATCGAAGTCACGATGGAAGGCGACCTGATCAAGGTGGTCTCGCCGATCGACGATACCCCGGCCTACAAGGCCGGCGTGCTGGCCGGTGATCTGATCACCCACCTCGACGGCGAAGAGGTCATGGGCCTGACGCTGGCCGAGGCCGTGGACCGGATGCGCGGCCCGGTGGACACCGCGATCCAGATCACCGTGCGCCGCGAAGGCGTCGACGACCCGATCGACATCGAGATCACCCGCGCCAAGATCCAGATCCAGTCGGTGAAGTGGGAGATCATGAAGGACGATATCGGTTACATCCGTGTGTCGTCGTTCAACGAGCGAACCACCTCCGGCGTGCGCGAAGGCGTCCAGGCCCTCAATGACGAGGCGGGCGAGGCCGGTCTGAAGGGCTACGTCATCGACCTGCGCAACAATCCCGGCGGCCTCCTCAACGAGGCGGTGGACGTGTCGGACTCGTTCCTCAACCAGGGCGAGATCGTCTCCACCCGCGGCCGCGACGAGGACAAGGCACAGCGTTACGCGGCTGAGATGGGCGATCTCGTCGACGGCAAGCCGCTGATCGTGCTGATCAACGGCGGCTCGGCCTCCGCGTCGGAGATCGTGGCCGGTGCGCTGCAGGACCACAAGCGCGCGACGATCGTCGGCACCCAGTCGTTCGGCAAGGGCTCGGTGCAGACCATCGTTCCGCTCGGCGCCAACGGGGCCATGCGGTTGACGACGGCCCGCTACTTCACGCCCTCGGGCCGGTCGATCCAGGCCCGCGGCATCGACCCGGACATCGAGGTGAAGCAGCCGCTTCCCGAGGAGCTGCAGGGCAAGCTGCAGGCACGAGGCGAGGCCTCGCTGCGCGGCCACCTGGTGGCCGAGGACGGCGAGGAGGAGGAGCGCACCGGCTCGCTCACCTTCGTGCCGACCGAGCGTGAGGACGACGAGCAGCTGAAGTTCGCGCTCGACCTTCTGCACGGCGAGCAGGTCTCCGAGGCCTTCCCGCCGGACGTCGAAGAAGGCGTGCCGAACTAACCGGCGATGGGACCCGGCGGGATCGAGCAATGAAAAAGGCGGGCTTCGGCCCGCCTTTTTTGTTGCGTGAGGCGCTGGCCGCTTGGTGCCGGCCTACTCGGCGGGGTGGTTCGGGTCGGTCCAGCGCACCGGCTCGGGCGACTCGACCGGGTCGATGTCGAGGTTCACCACCACCGGCTCCTGATCGGAGCGCACCAGCACGCACTCCAGCGTCTCGTCGGTCATGGCGTTGATCTCCTGGTGCGGCACGTACGGCGGCACGTAGATGAAGTCGCCCGGATCGGCCTCCGCCACGTACTGCAGCTTGTCGCCCCAGCGCATCCGCGCCCGGCCCCGCACCACGTAGATCACCGACTCGAGGTGCCCGTGGTGATGGGCGCCGGTCTTGGCGTCCGGGTGGATCGAGACGGTGCCGGCCCACAGCTTGTTCGCCCCGGCCTTGGCAAAATTGATCGCCGCGGCCCGGTCCATGCCGGGGGTCTTGGCGGTGTTGGGGTCCAACTCGTTGGACTTCACGATCCGCACGCCGTCGAGGCGCCAGTCGGTCTCGCTCATCTTTTTGTCCATTTTCTTCAGTCAAGTGTTCCACAGCACAGGCTGTACGGTGGGTCGTCACCAACTTCGCATTTACGACACGCGGCGTCGAACCCTCCGCGTCACGTCGAGACAAAATCGCTTTGAATGCGGCAGAGCCCGCGATGGGAAGAGACCAATGAGCCAGACACTCCCGCAGATGACGCAGCCGTTTCTGCAGTACACCGGCAACGAAACGGACATCATTTTCAACAAGGGCATCGACCTGCCCGGCTTCGCGGCCTACCCGCTCCTGGAGACGGAAGAGGGGACCGCGCTCCTCGCCTCGTACTACGACGAGCTGGTTGCCACTGCGCGCGATGCCGGGATGGGCGTCATCCTCGACACGCTGACCTGGACGGCGAACGACGACCGCAGCGCCGGCATCGGTTACACCGGCATGCGGCTCGACGAGGTGAACGCCAGGTGTGCCAGGTTCGCTGCGGCGGCACAGAAGCGTGCCGGTGCGGTGCCAACGGTCGTGTCGGGCATGGTCGGACCGCGCGGCGACGGCTATGCGCCGGAGCAGCTGATGTCGGCCGAGCGTGCCGAGGCGTACCACGGCCGCCAGATCCGCGTGCTTGCGGAGGCGGGTGTCGAGATGATCAACGCCTTCACCATCGGTTATGCGGAAGAGGCGATCGGGATCGTCCGGGCCGCGCAGGCTCTCGGCCTTCCGGTGGCGATCTCGTTCACCGTGGAAACCGATGGCCGGCTGCCCACCGGGGGCACGCTGGAGGAGGCCATCGACGCCGTGGAGCGGGCGACGGATTGCGGGCCGGTCTACTACCTCGTCAACTGCGCGCATCCCGACCACGCCCAGGGCGCATGGGGCGAAGGCACGTGGGTCAAGCGGGTGAAGGGCTTCGTCGCCAACGCCTCGCGCTGCAGCCACGCCGAGCTGGACAATGCCACCGAGCTCGACGACGGCAACCCGGATGAGCTCGGCCGTCAGCTCGCCGAGCTCGCGCGCCGCTTTCCGCATTTCACCGTGTTCGGCGGATGCTGCGGGACAGACCTGCGCCACATCGGCGCCATCGCACGCGAACTGCCCGTCGCGGCGTGACGAACGAGGGCGGGCGCACGCGGCGTCCGCCCCGATCACTTGACCGCCCCAGCCGCTGAGCGCCGGGCGCGATCGGCGCGCCGGCCCCGGGCGAGGGGCTCAGACGGCGAGGTACTCCTCGCGCAGCGCCTTGTCGTCCAGCACGTCCTGGGCGGTGCCGGTGTAGACGATCTCGCCCATGTCCATGATGATCGCGCGGTCGGCGAGGTGCAGCGCGGCGATGGCGTTCTGCTCCACCATGATCGTGGTGATGCCGGCGGCCTTGATCTCCGCCACGCACCGCTCGATCTCCTGCACGATGACCGGGGCGAGGCCCTCGTAGGGTTCGTCGAGCAGCAGCAGCTTCAGCTCGCGGCACAGGGCACGCGCGACGGCCAGCATCTGCTGCTCGCCGCCCGAGAGCGTGACCGCCTCCTGGCGCCGCCGCTCGCCGAGGCGGGGGAAGCGCTCGTACACCTTCTCGATCTCCCACCCCTTCGGCTCGGCGATCTGCGCGAGCTTCAGGTTCTCCTCAACCGTTAGGCCGGCGATGATGCGGCGGTCTTCCGGCACCAGCTGGAGGCCGACCTTGGCTGCGCCGACCGCGTTGGTCTTGTGCAGCGCGTGGCCGCCGAGCCAGATCTCGCCGCGCCGAAGCTGCGGCGTGTCGGTGCGGGCGATGGTGCGCAGGGTCGATGTCTTGCCCGCGCCGTTGCGGCCGAGCAGCGCGATCACCTCGCCCTCGATGACGTCGAACGAGACGCCCTGCACGATGTAGCTCTCGCCATAATAGGCGTGCACGTCGCGGCAGGAGAAGAACGGCTCGGCGGCCGGCGCTTTCGCGGTGGGGGTGGCGGTCCCGGCGGTGTCGACGGCGGCCATCAGTGAGCTCCTCCGAGGTAGGCTTCCTGCACCTTGGGATCGCGGCGCACCTCTTCGGGCGTGCCTTGGGCGATGATGCGCCCGCCCGCCAGCACCGAGACGGTGTCGGCCAGCGAGAAGACGACATGCATGTCGTGCTCGATGATGACCTTGGTCATCCCGCTCGCCTTGATCTTCTGCAGCAGGTCGATGGTGCGATTGGTGTCGAGGCGGCTCATGCCGGCGGTGGGCTCGTCCAGGAGCAGCAAGCTTGGGCCGCTGCACCAGGCACATGGCAAGCTCCAGGCGCCGCTTGTCGCCGCGGGACATCGAGCTGGCGTCGGCGTGCCGTTTGTCGGCAAGGCCCACGTCCTCGAGGATCTCCTCCGCGGCGAGACGAATGTCGGTGTCCGAGTCGAGGCTGCTCAGAATGTTGAGGCGCAGCGGGCCGTCACGCTTGGCGAAGGCCGGGACCATGACGTTCTGCAGCAGCGTCAGGTCGTTGAAGATCTCCGGGGTCTGGAACACGCGGGCAACGCCGAGCTGGTTGATCTCGTACGGCTGCTTGCCGGTGATGACCGTGCCGTTGAACACCACCGCGCCCTGGTCCGGGACGATCCGCCCGACGACCACGTTGAGGAGCGTCGACTTGCCGGCGCCGTTGGGGCCGATGATCGCGTGGGTCTTCGATTCGACGATGGCGAGGTCGATGTCCGACAGCGCCTTCAGGCCGGCGAAGTTCTTCTGCACGTCGGCGACGTGGAGCACCTTGTTGTCAACCATCTCAGCGCTCCTTGGACCGGAAGAGGCGGCCGATGCGGCGGAATCCTTCCACCAGCCCGCCAGGGAGGAACGTCACCACGATCATGAAGATGACACCGAGGGTGAGGTGCCAGCCCTCGCCGACGAACGGCGCGACGACCGTCACGACCGCGTGGTCCAGCCACTGCGGCAGGAAGGCGAAGGCGTCCATCAGCGTGGAATCGCCCAGCGAGGAAAAGATGTTCTCGAAGTACTTGATGATGACCGCACCGATGAACGGGCCGATCAGCGTGCCCGCGCCGCCGAGGATGGTCATCAGCACGACCTCGCCGGAGGCGGTCCACTGCATGCGCTCGGCACCGGCGAGCGGGTCGACTACGGCGAGGAGGCCGCCCGCCAGCCCCGCGTACATGCCCGAGATGATGAAGGCGATCAGCGTGTACGGCCGCGTGTTGAAGCCGATGTAGGACATGCGGGTCTGGTTCGACTTGATGCCGCGCAGCATCATGCCGAAGGGAGAGCGGGTGATGCGCAGCGCAACGATGAAGGCGATCATCAGGCAGATGGCGCAGGTCCAGAAGCCGGTCATGCCGGTGATCTGGATCCCGAAGATCTCCGCCCGCGGCACCGCGACGGCGGCGTCGCCGAAGGCGGCGTCGATGATGCGCGGATCGTCCCGCAGCACGCGCAGCCCGGTCTCGCCGTTGGTGATCGGCGTCAGCACCGAGTAGGCGAGGTTGTAGCACATCTGCGCGAACGCCAGCGTCAGGATCGAGAAGTAGATCCCGGAGCGCCGCAGCGAGACGTACCCGATGACGACGGCGAAGACGCCCGCCATCAACGTGGAGCAGATGATCGCCGGAATGATGTTCAAGGACAGGAGCTTGAACGACCAGACCGCCGTGTAGGAGCCGACGCCGAGGAAGGCGGCGTGCCCGAAGGAGAGGTAGCCCGTCAGCCCGAACAGGATGTTGAAGCCGATCGCGAAGATCCCGTAGATCGCGAAACGCTGCATCAGGTCCGGGTAGGCGGCGCCGAAGGGCTGCAGCCAGATCGGCATCGTGAAGACGACGACGCCGAACAGCACGGTCATCAGGATATCGCGCTTGGGCGGCCACATCGGGGCCATGTCCGGGCCGAGCGGTGGGAGCTGGCTCGGCACCCGCCCGCTGGTGCGGTAGAAGGCGCTCTCGCTCTTGGGCTTGTCGACGACCGGGGTGGCGAAGGGTGATTCGCTCTCGCGTGGCTGATCCATTTACGCCTCCATCACGCCTTTGCGGCCGAGCAGTCCGCGGGGCCGCATCAACAGCACCACCACGGCGACGAGGTAGATGATGATCTGGTCGATGCCGGGGAGCAGCGACTTCACCTCGTTGAGCGAGGCGAAGGACTGCAGCATGCCGAGCAGGAAGCCCGCGGCCACCGCCCCCGGCAGCGAGCCCATGCCGCCCACCACCACGACCACGAAGGAGAGCACCAGGAACTCCATGCCGATGTTGTAGTTCGGTGGCTGGATGCCGGTGTAGAGCGCGCCCGCGAGCCCCGCGACGACGGCGGCGAGGCCGAAGACGATGGTGAAGCGCCGCTCGATGTTGATGCCGAGGAGCTGCACCGTCTCACGGTCGGCCATGCCGGCGCGCACCACCATCCCGTAGGTCGTCAGGTTGAGGAAGGCGAAGACGCCGCCGATGATGATGACCGAGGCCAGCAGGTAGATGAGGCGCCACCACGGGTAGGAGAGGGTGTTGTCGATCCCCAGGATCGCGCCGATATCGGCCGACCCGCGGACGATCTCAGGCGGCTGCACCGGAATGGGATTGGCGCCGAAGCCGGCCTTGATCAGCTCCGACAGCACGATGGCGAGGCCGAAGGTCACGAGGATCTGCTCGGCGTGCGGGCGCTTGTAGAAGAAGCGGATGAGGCCGCGCTCCATGATGATGCCGACCAGGAGCATCACCGGGATCGACACCAGGAACGAGATCGGGATCACCCAGTCGATGATCGTCGCGCCGGTGTCGCCGAACCAGGAGATCAGGTACGGCTGCTCGGTGTAGGCCTCGAAGAAGGTGATCGACGGGTCGCGCACCTGCTCGGAGATCGTCAGGATCTGCTGGACCGCGACGACGCAGAAGGCGCCGAGCATGAAGAGCGCGCCGTGCGCGAAGTTGACGACGCCGAGCGTGCCGAACGTCAAGGTCAGGCCGAGGGCGATCAGCGCGTAGGCGCCGCCTTTGTCGAGCCCGTTGAGGATCTGGAGCAGTATGGCGTCCATCGAGCCTTCCTACCATCGTAGAAGCATGAATGCGGCGCACCGCACACCCTAGGGGCTGCGGTCGCCGGACGTGTCGGTGCTGTCGAAGTCTGTGCGGTCGTGCTGGCGTCGTTGCCCCGGCGCCGCGCCCCGACCGGATCAGCGGCGCCGGAGCGCCGACCCCGCCGGGCTGTCCCGAGGGGCGCCCGGCCCCGCCCGCCACCCGGTCGCGGGAGAGGCGGGCGCAAGGGTGCGCCCGCCTCTCGTCTCGTCGTGGAGTGGCGACCGAACACGGGCGCCATGGCCGCTGTTACGCCGCGCAGCCGGCCACTTCGTAGGGACCGAGCTCGCCGCCGAAGATCGACGCGTCGTAGGTGACGTCGGCGCGCGGGACGATCTTGTAGACCGGCAGCAGGTCGAACTCGGAGGAGGGGCTCTCGTTGCCCTGCACCACGAGGACGTCCTTGAAGCACTGGTGGTCGGCGGCGCGGTAGAGCGTCGGTCCGTTGCCCATGCCGTCGAACTCGAAGCCCTCGAGCGCCTTGATGACCTCGGGCGGGGCGAAGGTGCCGGCGGTCTCGACCGCGTTGGCGTAGAGGAGGGTCTGCACGTAGCAGGTGTGGGCCGCCTGGGAGGGCGGGCGGCCGTACTCCTGGCCGAAGGACTTGGCGAACGCCTGGCTGCCCGGGTTCTCCAGCATCCACGACCAGTTGGAGGTGCCGAAGATGCCGGCCACGTTCTCGCCCGCGCCCTGCGCCATCAGCTCGGAGAACAGCGGCACGACGATCTCGAACGTCTTGCCGTTGACCTGCTTCTCGCGCATGCCGAACTGCACCGCCTGGGTGAGCGAATTCACCAGGTCGCCGCCGTAGTGGTTGAGGATGAGGACGTCCGCGCCCGAGTTCAGCACCGGGGTGAGGTACTGCGAGAAATCGCCGGCGCCCAGCGGGGTGCGCACGGCCTGCGCCGTCTGCCAGCCCTGCTTCTCGGTGGCGTCCTTGATCGATTCTTCCTGCGTCCAGCCCCAGGTGTAGTCGGCGGTCAGGTGGTAGGCGCGGCGATCCTTGCCGTAGGCGTCCGCGACGACGGCACCCAGCGCCTGGCCGGACTGGTAGGCGTTGAAGAAGTGACGGAAGCCGTAGCGGCGCTTGTCCTTGCCGGTGGTGTCGTTGGAGTGCGTGAGGCCGGCCATGAAGACCACGCCCATCTCCTGGCAGAGCGACTGCACGGCGATGGCGACGCCGGAGGACGAGCCGCCGGACACCATGATCACGCCGTCCTTCTCGATCATGCGGCGGGCGGAGGCCCGGGCCGCGTCGGATTTGGTCTGCGTGTCACCGGTGACGAACTCGACCTTCTTGCCGAGGACACCGTTGCCCTTCAGGTTGGACGGCGTGAACGTGTTCATCATCCCGCCGTCGCCCTCGCCGTTGAGGTGCTTCACGGCAAGCTCGAACGCGCGCAGCTCGTCCTTGCCCTCTTCGGCGTAGGGGCCGGTCTGGGGGACGTTGAAGCCGAGGGTGACGGTGGACCCGCTGGGATTGTTGCAGAAGTCTTGAGCCCACGCACCGCGGGTAAAGAAGGTCGGCGCTGCCAAAGCCGCGCCGGCAAGCGCGGTGCCGTGAAGAAAACGACGGCGGGACGGCCGGATAATCTTTGTCATTTCTTTCCTCCCTGGGCGGGGCTTTGCCGCCCCTTGTCCACAACCTCCTGTATCGCGGCATTCCCGGCGCGCCACAACCGCCTCACCCGGCGTTGTCAAACATCTGTAAACTTGCGCTGCACCGGGTCGGCGCGATGTAAATTTGTGACCGCACCATGGCGGCGGCGCTGGCGCGGCGGCGCCGTCGCGGTTGCAAACCCCCTGTAAATCTGCACTGTAAACATTCAACGCGTTGACAAAACGCGGCGACAGGAAGCCGGCGCGGTCGCCATACTTCGGGGCACCGCCGATTGCTTCGACCGTCGAAGAACACGAGCCGCACGCTTCGACCGTCCGCAAAGGGCGGCGGGCCCGGCACCAGGGAGAGACACGCGCATGGCGACGGTGCAGCGCGTACCGATCGGCGACCGGATCCGCTCGCAGCGGCGGACGCGCGGGGTGACGCAGCGCGACCTCGCGTCGTCCATCGGCGTCTCCCCCGCCTACCTGTCGCTGATCGAGAGTGACAAGCGGCAGATCGGCGGCCGGCTCCTGAAGCGCATCGCCGAGCGCCTCGGCGTGCCGACGGACGCCTTCACCGTCGTCAGCGACGATCGCCTCGCCTCCGATCTGCACGAGGTCGCCCAGCGGAT
This sequence comes from uncultured Alphaproteobacteria bacterium, assembly GCA_963771975.1. Classification (GTDB taxonomy): domain Bacteria; phylum Pseudomonadota; class Alphaproteobacteria; order Rhizobiales; family Amorphaceae; genus Acuticoccus. The sequence goes on from CAVYVL010000009.1 coordinate 126,261, forward strand.
CGACGCCGCGCCGCCGGGGATGGCCGCCCCGCTGGTGGCCTTCTCGCCGGAGTGGGCGCGCGTCGTGCTGGAGCTGCACACCCGCGCCATGACCGCCGAGGCCCGCGCCTTCCGCCTCGCGGACCGCTTCGCGCGCGACCCGCAGTGGACCTCGTTCGCGCACGATATCCTGTCGCGCATCACCTCGATCCGCTCCGCCGCGGAGATCCTGTCCGACGACGTCCACCTCGACGAAAGCCAGCGTGAGCGCTTCACCGATACGGTGGTGGCCGAGAGCGCACGGCTGACGGACGTCGCGCGCGACATGATCGCCGCCCTCCAGTCCGGCACCGCCGCCGACGCGGCCGGCGCGGACGTGCGCGAGGTGGACGCCTTCCTGCACGACAACAACAACTACTTCGGCATGATCGAGACGCTGCTGGAGGCGCATCCGCTGCCGCCTCTCGGCGGCTCGCCCAGCGAGCGCTTCGCCGCCGCGCGCCGGGCGGTGGAGGAGCGGTTCCCCACGGTGGTCGACGATGTCGTCGCCGGTCACGCATTCCGTACCGAGGGCGCCGAGCGTCGCGCACGCGGGGCCATCTGGCGCTACGCCGCGGGCGCGGCGATGATGCCCTACCGCCCGTTCCTCGAAACCGCCCTCGAAGCCCGTTACGACATCGACGCGCTGTGCGCTCGCTTCGGCGCCAGCTTCGAGCAGGTGGCCCACCGCCTCGCCACCCTCCGCCGGCCGGGCGAGGACGGGGTGCCGTTCGCCTTCCTGCGCGTGGACCCGGCGGGCACCGTCTCCAAGCGCCTGTCGACGGCGGCGCTGCGCCTGCCGCTCTTCGGCGCGTGCCCGCTGTGGGTGGTCTACGAGACCTTCGCCCAGCCCGGCCGCACTCTGACGCAAACCGTCGACCTCGACGGCGAGCGCTTCCTGCTGATCGCGCGGGCGGTGGAAAAAACCTCGCGCCGCCAGGCTCAGCCGCCGACGCGCTTTGCGGTCATGCTGGGCGTCGCAGTCGAGGACGCCGACGACGTGGTCTACGGCGACGCCTTCATCTCGCAGCGCGACAGCGTGATCACCTACGCCGGCTACGAGTGTCTGTCGTGCAAGCGGGCGGGCTGCCAGCAGCGCGCTCACGGCGCCGGGGGCGTCTGAGATGCGTGTTCTGGTGGTGGAAGACGAACCCCATATCGCCGAGGCCGTGACCTTCCTGCTCGAGCGGGAGGGCCACGAGGTCACCGTGATCGCGACCGGCGCGGACACCGTCGAACGGCTGGCCGGCTACGACCTGCTGGTGCTCGACATCATGCTCCCCGGCCGCTCCGGCTTCGACATCGCCCGCGACGTGCTGGCGCTCGCCGTGCGGCCCAAGATCTGCGTGCTGACCGCCAAGGGCCAGAAGGAGGACCGCGAGCGCATGTTGCGCATGGGTGTGGATGCGTTCGTGTCGAAACCGTTCTCCAACAGCGAGCTGATGGAGACGGTGCGCGGCCTCACCCCGCCGTGATCGTCGCGTAGCTCGGATGGCAGCGACCAGCGATCCCCGCCCGCCCGGCGAGCCTGCCGACGGTCTCCCCGGCCCCGCCACCGGCGAGGGGATGCCGAACCCGTCAGCCGTTCACCCGAGCGGGGCGGCGCCTCCTGGCGGCGACGGAGCCGCACTCGCCGCCTCTGCGGCCGCCACCTCGACTCGCCCTCCGCCACCTCCGCCACCTCGCCCCCCGCGAGCCGCGATCCGCCCCCCGCCGACCCATGGCCGGCTCGCTCGGCGCGGCCGGGGGTTCGCGCGGACCTGCGCACGATCGTGTCGCTGGCGGGGCCGATCCTCTTCACCCCGGCGGCGCTCTTCCTGGTCGACCGGCCGCTGCGTTTCTTCGACGTGCCGGCGGTCCTTGTCTACGTGTTCGCGGTGTGGCTGGTGGGCATCGGCCTCACCTACATGCTCGCCAGGCGACCGCGATGACGCTCGGGGCCCCCCTCGTCATCACCGTGGGCGGGGTCTATCTGGCGCTCCTCTTCCTCGTCGCCTTCCTGACCGATCGCCTCGCCGAGCAGGGGCGCGCGCGCTTTCTCGCCTCGCCGATCGTCTACACCCTGTCGCTCGCGGTCTACTGCACGTCGTGGACGTTCTTCGGCGCCGTCGGCACGGCCTCCCGCTCGGGGATGGAGTTCGTGACGATCTACATCGGCCCCACCCTGGCGCTGATGACGGCGTGGCTGTTCCTGCCGAAGATGGTCCGGATCGCCAAGGCGCAGCGCATCACCTCCATCGCCGACTTCATGTCCGCCCGCTACGGCAAGAGCCGGGCGGTGGCAGTGCTCGTGACGGTGATCGCGCTCGCCTCGATCACGCCGTACATCGCGCTGCAGCTCATCGCGGTGCGCCGCTCCTTCGTGGTGCTCTCGGGCGGGGCGGCGGACGGCGCCGGGAACGGCGTTCTGGGTCGCGGCGGTGATGGTGTTCTTCGTCATCGTCTTCGGCACACGCCGGGTGAACGCGGACGAGAGCCAGCCGGGCATCGTCGCCGCGATCGCGTTCGAAGTCCATCGTCAAGCTGGCGGCGCTGCTGGCGGTCGCGGTGCTCGCCGCGGTGGTGCTGATGGATCCGCCTGCGGCCGGCTCGCTCTATGCCAACGGCAGCACCGCGCTCGACGCGATCAGCGCCCTCAACACCGGCGACGGCACGCGCTGGACGACGCTGATGCTGCTCTCGGCGGCGGCCATCATCTGCCTGCCGCGCCAGTTCCAGGTGGCGGTCGTCGAGAACCGGTCGGAGAGCCACATCACGGTCGCCTCGTGGCTCTTTCCCGCCTACCTCTTCCTGCTCACCTTGGCGGCGGTGCCGATCGCGGCGGCGGGGCTCATTGCGCTGCCCGCCGGCGCCGAGCCGGACCTCTACGTGCTGACCCTGCCGCTGGCGCGCGACTCGGCGCTTCTGGCGCTGGCGGCCTTCGTCGGCGGCCTCTCGGCGGCGACGTCGATGGTGATCGTCGCGTCGCTGGCGCTGGCGGTGATGATCTCCAACCACCTCGTCGCGCCGCTGCTGGTGGGGCGTGTCAACACGCCCGGCGGGGTGGGGGCGGCGGTGCTCGTCACGCGGCGCGTCGCCATCGCCGGGGTGATCGGTCTCGGAACGCTCTACGCCGAGGCGCACGGGGCGGGCGGCGGGCTCGCCTCCATCGGTCTCATCGCCTTCGCGGGGGTCGCGCAATTCGCCCCGGCGCTGATCGCCGGCCTCTTCTGGCGCCGGGCCAACCGCTACGGCGCCACGGCGGGGCTCGCCACTGGCGCCGCGATCTGGGTGGCGGTGCTGCTGATGCCGAGTTTCGGCGTCGGGACCGAGCTGGTGGACCACGTGCGGGCGGCCCTGCTGCCGCCGGACCAGTTGTTCGGCCCGAACGCGGTGGACCCTCTGGTGTTCGGCGTCACGCTCTCCATCGCCGCCAACGTCATCGTCTACGTCCTCACCTCGCTCGCCACCTCGGGCAGCGTGATCGACGAGCTTCAGGCCACCGTCTTCGTCGATGCGCTGCGGCGCGGCGGCTCGGAGCCCACCCTGCGCCGCTCGGCCAGCCGGCGCGAGCTGATGCGCCTCGCGCGCCGGATCCTCGGCCCTCAGCGGGCCGACGAGGTGTTCGCCGCGATGCGCACCACCACCGCCGAGGAAGCCAACTCGGCGCTGATCGCCCAGGTCGAGCGGGAGCTGGCGTTCGCCGTCGGCACCTCCTCGGCGCACACGCTGGTGATGCAGATCGCGACCGGCGAGCCGTTGGCGGTCGATGCCGCCATCACCTTGCTGCAGGAAACGCAGGAGGCCATCGAGGCGGCTCGCGCGCTCGACATCCGCTCGGTGGAGCTGGAGCGCACCACGGCGGAGCTCGCCAACACCAACGCGTCCCTCAAGGCGCTGCTGGCGGAGAAGGACGACTTCCTCAGCCGCGTCAGCCACGAGATGCGCACCCCCGTCACCGCAGTGCGCTCCTTCGCGGAGCTGCTGCGCGAGGGCACCCTGACGCCCGAGCGCGCCGCCCGCTTCGTCGACATCATCCTGGAGGAGAGCCGCCGCCTCAGCCGCCTGCTCGACGACATTCTGGATCTGTCACGCCTGGAGGCGGGGGTGGCGCCGATCCGCGTGGAGCGCATCGACGCGGCGGTGGCGATTTCCGAGGCGGCCGCGGTGATGGACGGCTTCGCCCAGCGGCAGGGCGCCTCGATCCGGGTGGCGGGCGAGGGGCCCGTCTACGTGCGGGCGGACGCCGACCGGCTGAAGCAGGTGCTCGTCAATCTCCTCTCCAACGCGATCAAGTTCTGCGGCGACAGCCCTGTTGAGATCAGCGTCGACGCGGAGCAGGGCGTCGCGGTATTGCGGGTGCGGGACCACGGCCCCGGCATTGCCGCCGACGTGCAGCCGCGCCTCTTCGGCAAGTTCATCAGCGGCACGGCGCCCCACGGCATCCGCGGCGCGGGGCTGGGGCTGGCGATCTCACGGCAGATCATGCGCGGCCTCGGCGGCTCGCTGGCGTTGGAGACGACGGGCCCGGGCGGCTCGTGCTTTGCCGCCCGGCTGCCGCTGGCCGAGGACGCACGCGCGCGTCTCGCCAGTTGAAGCGCGGCCCACCAGTATGGCGCGTGGGCGGTGCCAGATGTCGCCCGCCCCGGCCTATGCGTACGGGTTGTCGCCCTTGCGCAGCAGCAGGCGGATCGGCGTGCCCGGCATGTCGAATTTCTCGCGCAGACCGTTGATGAGGTAGCGCTTGTAGGAATCGGGCAGGGCGTCCGGCCGCGAGCAGAAGGCGATGAAGGTCGGCGGCCGGCTCTTCGCCTGCGTCATGTAGCGGATCTTGATGCGCCGCCCGGCGACGGCCGGCGGGGCGTGCCGCTGCGTCGCCATCTCCAGCCAGCGGTTGAGCCGGCCGGTGGAGATGCGCGTGTCCCAGCGCTGGACCGCTTCCGACACCGTCTCCAGCAGCTTTTCCACGCCACGGCCGGAGATCGCCGACACCGGCACCACACGAATTCCCGCTGCCTGCGGGATCAGATGGGACACGGCCTCGCGTGCGGCGCGGATCAATTCGTCCGGCGTCGGCACGAGGTCCCACTTGTTGAAGGCGATCACCACCGCACGGCCCTCCCTCACGATGAGGTCGAGGATGGTGAGGTCCTGCTTCTCGAACGGCTGTGTCGCGTCGAGGACCACGATGGCCGCCTCGGCGTACTTCATCGCGCGGATGGTGTCGCCGGTGGAGGCCCTCTCCAGCGCCTCGGTCACGCGGGCGCGGCGGCGCAGCCCGGCGGTGTCCACCAGGCGGAAATGCCTCTCTCCGCGCGAGAAGTCGACGGTGATGGAATTGCGCGTCAGCCCCGCCTCGGGGCCGGTGAGCATGCGGTCCTCGCCGATGATCTGGTTGAGGAGCGTCGACTTGCCGACGTTCGGCCGGCCGACGATCGCGACGCTGATGGGCTTGCCGCCGCGGTCCTCCTCCTCGTCCGGCACGGGCTCGCCGACTTCGGCGAATGCATCCACCAGCGCATCGCGCAGGTCGCTGAGGCCCTCGCCATGCTCGGCGGAGAAGGCGATGGGATCGCCGAGGCCGAGGCTGTAGGCCTCCAGGCTCATCAGATCGCCGCTGCGCCCTTCGGCCTTGTTGGCGACCAGCACCACGGGCTTGCCGCGCCGGCGGACGTCCTCGGCGAGCTCCTCGTCCAGAGGGGTGACGCCGGCGCGCACGTCGACCACGAAGAGGTAGACGTCCGCCTCGTCCATCGCCCGGCTCATCTGCTCCCACATGCGGTGCTCGAGCGTGCCCTCGTCCGCGCCCTCGAAACCGGCGGTGTCGACGAGGGTGAAGCTGAGGTCCTGCAGGCGCGCCTCCGCCTCGCGCCGATCGCGCGTGACGCCGGGCGTATCGTCGACGATGGCGAGGCGCTTGCCGACGAGTCGGTTGAATATCGTCGATTTGCCGACGTTCGCGCGGCCTGCGATGGCGACCTTCATCCTAGTCTCACTTCTTTCAAACGCTGGGCCGGTCCAGCGCTGAGCAAGGCCCCGGACGTAGCATACCGGCCGCGGAACTACCGGACACGGAGAGATTCATGCAGTACGGACGCCAGCCGGGCATCGTCAATGACCTGGGCTTCGGCTTGAAGCTGATCGGCTTCACGGTACTCGCGGTGGCTGCGCCGATCGGCCTGGCCCTCTCCGGCTCCCCCAGCCTTCCGGCGTCCGTCGTGGGCCCGGCGCGAGAGGCGATCGCCGACGCGCAGAACGCACTCCTCTACACCGCGCTCGCCGTTTCCGCCATCATCGCCGTCATCGGCGGCAGCCTCGCGTTCTTCCACGGGCGCGCGCTTTCGGCCTTGAGCGAAGCGGCCCGCGCCATCGCGGCCGGCCGCCCTGTCGAGATCCGCGAAACCAACGCGACCGATGCGCTGGGGACGGTCTGGTCCGCCCTGGCCACGGTTGCGAAGCTGGCGGACGACGGGACGAGGTACAAGGCCGTCCTCGACGGTCTGCCGGTCTCGGTCATGATCGCCGACCCCAACGACGACTTCCGCGTCACCTACATGAACGAGGAGACGTGCCGGGAGCTCAAGGGGCTGGAGGGACACCTCCCGGTGCCCGTCAAGGACGTGCTGGGCCGCTCGATCGACGTCTTCCACGCCGGCCCGGCGCGCATCCGCCAGGCCCTCAGCGACCCGAAGCGGTTGCCGTATCGCGCCAGGATCGTGCTGGGCGGCCAGGAGAACCTCGACCTCCACGTCCACGCCCTGTTGGACAGTGAAGGGAGATACGCCGCGGCTGTGCTCACGTGGAAGGTGATCACCAGCCACGTGCGCTCGGCCGACAATTTCGAGATGAACGTCAAGTCGGCGCTGGAGCAGATCAAGAGCTCCTTCGTCGACATGCGCCATCAGGTCGGCGGGATCGCCACCGCCACCGCCTCCACACGCACGATGGTCTCGGCTGGCGCGAGCGCGGTCAGCGAGGCGACCGCCAACGTGCAGATGGTCGCGAGCGCCGCGGAAGAGCTGACGGCGACCATCGCCGAAATCAACGAGCGCATCGCCTTCTCGAACAAACGGGCGTCGAACGCGTCCAGCGAGACCAAGAGCGTCGCCAAGCGCGCCGAGGACCTGTTGGCGGCGAGCGACCGCATCGGCGAGGTGATGGGCGCCATCTCCGGGATCGCCTACAAGACGAACCTCCTCGCCCTCAACGCCACCATCGAAGCGGCGAGCGCCGGTCCAGCCGGCAAGGGCTTCGCCGTCGTCGCACAGGAAGTGAAGGTGTTGGCGGATCAGACCGCGAAGGCGACCGACCAAGTGTCGGAGGAAACCGAAGCGGTGCGCAAGCTCATCATCGAGGTCGCCGCGGGCGTCGGCGAGGTGACGAAGGTGATCGACGATATTCGCGAGGCGTTCGAGCAGGTGGCGTCGGCCGTGCAGGAGCAGCAGTCGGCGACGCAGTCGATCTCGTCCAGCGCTCACGATGCGGCGAACGGCGTCAGCAACGCGGCGAAGACGCTGAACGAGGTGGAAGGCCTCGCGGCCTCGAACCTCGACGCCACGCAGGTGCTGACCGGGAGAGCTGACGAGATCGCGCTCGCCAACGACAACCTGTCGAAGAACTCGGACGATCTGCTGACAATGATGCGCGCCGGTTAGCCGGGTGCGGGCGCGACATGATGATGGTCAGCCAGCACGGGCAAGGCACAGCCGATGCGGGCAGGCGAGCCACGGCCGATCAAGCGCGTGGTCGCACTCTTTATCAACAGTCGCGGTTCCGGCGCGGACGGTCCCCGGACGGCGCCGCCCGCTCGCCAGGCCGTGAGCTCCAATCGGCGGCCTACCGGAGCGCGGTGATCTCGCCCGTGTCCGACACGAAGATCATCTGCCCGCCGGCGACGATGGGTGCCGTATAGGCCTTGCCGCCGATCTTGCGGTCGGCCGCGATCTGGCCGGACTTCGGATCCACCTGGATCATCCGCCCGTCGTTGGAGATCGCCCACAGCGACCCACCGGCGAGAACGGGACCGGCGTAGGCCTGATCGCGCTTCTTCTCCCGCGGCAGGGGCCGGGCCCACAGGAGCTCACCGGTCGCCTTGTCCAGCGCGACCATGCGGCTGGCGATGTCGACCAGGAAGATCGATCCGCCGGAGACGACCGGGGTATGGGCCGATCCGATGTCGGCGCTCCACACTTCGTTGCCGTCTGCAAGGCCCACCGCGATCGTCTTGCCGGCGACGCCGGTCGCATAGACCACGTTCCCGTCGATGACAGGGCTACCCGACACGTCGTTGAGGCCGGCGACTGCGAGCGAGCGGCTGGGCCGCGTCACGAAGTTCTGCCAGACCGGCTCGCCCGAAGAAATGGAGAAGGCCATCACCTCGCCGGATGAATAGGGGATCACCACCTTGTCGCCGGAGACTGCCGGAGAGGCCGCCGCCAGCAGGCCGGATTGCTCGGGGATGCCGTCGTACTCGAACGCGCGTGCGCCGTCCGCCTGGTCGACGGCGAAGACCTGGTTCTTCTGCGACACCACGAAGACTTTGCCGCTGCCGGCCGTGGGGGCGCCGCGGAGGGGGGTGTCCAGCTCGGTGGTCCAGACGACGCTGCCGTCCGACGCGTTCAGCGCCACCACCTGGCCATAGCCCGTCGCGGCATAGACGCGGCCGCCGTCGGCGGTCACGCCGCCACCTGCGGCCGCATCGCGCTCGTTCTCGGGGCGCAGCGTGGTCGTCCACACGCGCCCGCCGCCGGAGGTGGAGAGCGCGGTGACGGTACCGTCGGGCGAATAGACGAAGACGCGGTCACCGGAGACGATGGGCCGCGCGGTGAGGCGCAGCGTGCCGCGGGTGGCGGATCGCTGGATGCCGGTGACCGAGGCGCGCCAGGCCCGCGCGCCGCCGCCCGAGTAGGCGACGTGGCCCGGATCGTTCTGCGCGTTCCCGCCCGGTTGGGGCCAGTCCGAATTGGCACGGGCCGGACCGAAGGACGCGGGTTTGGCCGCTCCCTCGGCGACCTCCGGAGCACTGGTGAAGACCGTGGTGCGTTCGCCGAGGAGGTGCTCGTCCTTCGCGCCTAAGACGTTCAGGGAATCGAGTGATCCGCAACCGCCGAGGGTTGCGGCCAAGACGAAAGCGATCCAGCGCATCAGTCTGTTTCCTCCGTCGCAGGTTGGGCCGGGGTCTCGCCGTCTGCGCCGGCCGCAGGGATTGCCGCGTCGCCGGCTGCATCGCCGGACGCGCCGGCCGGCATCGGGAACGAGACCCCGCCGGACGCAGCATCGGTGCTCGGCGCGTCAGTGCCGGTGAGGCTGCCGCCGGGCATCGGGAAGGCGGGGGCGCTGTCGGCGGACACCGCAGGCGGGGCCGTTTCGGCGCTGCCTGCGGCCTCGTCGCCCTCGACGCGGGCGTCGTCAGCCGCGGCCGTCGCCGCCTGCTGGGCGGTCACGCGTTCGATGAGGGTCAGCATGGTGGCCGCGCGCTGGCGCATGCCCTGGCTGGCGCTGGCGTCCGTGCTCAGCGTCGTGAACCACCGCTTGGCGTCCTCGAGGTCGCCCTGCGCATAGGCGGCAAGGCCCATCAGTTCGCTGGCCGAGCGGTTGAACGGGTTGGACGGGTCCTCGGCCAGGCGCAGGAGCGTGTCCTTGGCGGCCGCGGTCTCGCCGGTGTCGATCAGGATCTGCGCCTCGCGCACGCGGGCGAGGTCGCGGTAGAGGCTCGGCACGCCGCTGTCGCCGGAGATGGCGCGCAGCGTCTCCGCGGCGGCCGCTGGCTCGCCGGCGGCCGACTCCGCGGTCGCCTTGCGGAAGCGGGCGAGCACTGCAAAGCCCTCGGGCGCCTCTCCCGCGAATGTCGTCAGCGCATCGGTGCTGGCGGCCGGGCCCTCGGCATCGAGATCAGCCAGAAGCGCGGCATACTCTTCGCCGGCGGTGCGCTCGGAATTGATGCGCCACCACTCGTAACCGCGCCAACCCGCCGTCACGACGACGATGAGAACGGCGACGAGGATGACGTAGATCCCGTAGCGGTCCCATACCTTGGCGAGCCGCTCGCGTCGCAGGTCCTCTTCAACTTCGTCGAAAATATCGGTCATTGTCGTTCCGGGCGGGTTCACTCATACAGCTGACGCCATGGCCAGCGGCGACACCCCTATCAGCCACAAATGCAGCTTCCAAACAAACAATCCGTAAACGACTAGTCCGATCACGACCGCCGCCACGTCCGCCTGCCAGCGGGGCTCGAACGCCGCAGGGGCGATTTCGCCGGCGCGCTCGCGTTTCTTGACCGAGATGCGGTCGATCACGGCCCAGGCCAGGAACGCGCCGAACAGGATCACCGACGGCGCGTCGCCGTTCACCAGAAGGTGCGCGAACGCCCACGTCTTCACCGCCACCAGCATCGGGTGCTTCAGGATCCGCTTGATGTGGCCGGGGAGGTAGGTCGCCGCAAGCGCCACGAACGCGAAGGCCATCAAGAGGAGCGACAGATGCGCCAGCCCAGCGGGCGGCACGTAGAGGATCGGTGGCCCCTCCGCCCACCACGCGTTGTAGCCGCGCGCCAGAAGGATCAGGCCGATCAGCGAGATGACGGAATAGGCGCCCTTGTAGCCGCCCTCGCCCAGAGTCCCGACGAGACGGGCGCGTACGGGCGATACGATCTTCAGGGAGTGGGCGCCCAGAAAGAGAATCAGTCCCACGAACATCAATAACATGACAATTTCGCCTCGCTGCGTCGTCCTGTTGAAGGGTTGTTTGCGATCGGGGTGTTCTAGTTTTTCCGATTCGCAGTATCACCGCGCGCGGCGCGACGGCCGGGTGCGGCTTCGTGCCTTTGGGAGACGCCTACCATGATCCGCATGGCCATTGCCCTCTGTTTCGCCTTGATGACCACGGTCCCCGCCGCCGCCAAGACGCTCGTGGCGGACGTCGATCTGTCGGACCAGCGTTTAACTGTGTTCTATAAAGGCCAAGCCGTGGCGCAGTGGAAGGTGTCAACCGGACGCGCCGGCTTCCGCACGCCCACCGGCACCTTTCGTCCCATGCGGATGCACCGGGAGTATTACTCGCGCCAGTACGACGACGCGCCGATGCCGAACGCGATCTTTTACGATCGCGGCTATGCGATTCACGGCTCCTACGAGACGCGCAGCCTGGGCCGGCCCGCGTCGCACGGCTGCGTGCGCCTCCACCCGGCCGACGCCGCAAAAGCTGTTCGAGCTGGTGGTGACGGTCGGCCCGGAGAACACCGCGATCCGGGTGCGCCAATAGAGGGCGCGGCAGCCGACCCGCCGATCGCCGCTGGCGCGACAGCGCGTCACACCCGGCACGTGTCCACCATGGCGCCGGGGCGCGGCACGCGCGGCGTTAGATCGGGAGCCGGATGCGGGCGCGCAGGCCGCCCAGCGGGCTCTCGCCCAGCGTGATGTCGCCGCCCTGCCGGCGTGCGATGTCGCGCGCGATGGTGAGGCCGAGGCCGGTGCCGGAGCGATCCTGATTGCGTGCCGTGTCCAGGCGGAAAAAGGGTTGGAAGACGGCGATTCGCTTGTCCTCGGGGATGCCGGGCCCGTCGTCGTCGATCTGGATGACCAGCCACGCCCCTTCGCGATGTGCCGTCAATCGGATCAGCTTCGCATGCGCGGCGGCATTGGCGAGGAGGTTGGCGATCATCCGCAGCGAGGCCGTGGGCCGCACCGTCGCCGTCAGGTCCGGCGGGATGGTGGCCTCGACCTCCAGCCCTCGCGCCGCATCCTCCACCAGATCCGCGATCGAGACGTTCTCGGCCGGCTCGTCGGTGTCGGTGCGGGCGAACTGGAGATAGTCCTCCAGCATCGCCTGCATCTGGTTCACGTCCACGATCAGCGCGGCGACGTCCGCGGTCTGCTCCAGCAGCGCGAGCTCCAGGCGGAAGCGCGTGAGCATCGTGCGCAGATCGTGGCTGACGCCCGCCAGCATCGCGGTGCGCTGCTCGATCTGCAGCTCGATCCGGTGCTTCATCTCCAGGAACGCGCCAGGTGGCCTGTCGCACCTCGGTCGCGCCATGCGGGCGCAGACGCCCCACGGGGCGGCCCTGGCCGAACTTTTCCGCCGCTGCCGCGAGCTCCTGGATCGGCCGCACCTGCCCGCGCAGGAAGAGCACCGCCACCGCGATCAACACCAGCGAGGTGCCCGCCATCCACACCAGCGTGATGTGCGCGTTGGAGGCGTAGGTGTTGCTGCGCCGCGTGACCACCACCAAGGTGCCGACCTTCGTCAACACGGTAATTTCGACGTAGCGCTCGTTGTCGAAGGTGTCGATGGCGAAGGGGCGACCCACCTCGCGCCGCAGTTGGCGCGACAGGGTATATTCCAGGAGGTTGAAGAACCCGGCCGGGCGGCTCGTGGGCAAGGTGGTGTCGTCGGTGACGCGAATGCGCTGGAAGAGCGTGTTGCGGGCGATGCGCAGCACGTTCACCCGGTCCTCCGGTCGCGCGGTCTCCAGTGCCTGCACCGTCGCCGCCACCGCCTCGGCCGTCGCCTCCGACAGGCGCACGGTCATGTTCTCCCAGTGCCGGTCCAGGAACACGAACGCCACCACCGACTGCAGCGCGATCATCGGCAGCACGATGATGAGGATGGAGCGCGGGAAGAGGCGGCGCGGCAGGCGGCGCCGGAGCCAGCGCTCGATCGGCGGCGGCAACCCCGCCCACCGCAGGATCCGCCGCCACAGCGGGCGCCGGTAGGGCGTGGTGAGGCTCACGTGCCGTCCGCGATGTCCGCCACCAGGCGGTAGCCGAGGCCGCGCACCGTCTGCAGGTATCTCGGGTCGGCCGGGTTGTCCTCCAGCTTGCGGCGCAGGCGGTTCATCTGCACGTCGATGGCGCGGTCTCCCAGTTGCTCGTCGGCCACCAGGTCCTGGCGCGGGACCGTGGCGCCCGGACGCGCCGCCAGCAGGCGCAGGAGCCGCCGCTCGCGCTCGGTCAGGCGCACCAGCGTCCCGTCTTCGGTCAGCTCCTCGCGCTTGAGGTCGAAGCGGAACGAGCCGAAGCGCACCACACGGGCGAGGTCCGGTCGCCGCCGCAGCATGTTCTTGAGCCGAAGCGACAGCTCCTGCGGCTCGAACGGCTTGCCCAGATAATCGTCCGCGCCGAGCGACAGCCCCTGCACGCGTTGCTCGGCCTCGGCGAGCGCGGTGAGCATCAACACCGGGGTGTCACTGGCCGCCTTCATGTACGCGAGCAGCGACAGGCCGTCCTCGCCGGGCATCATCACGTCGAGCACGACCGCATCGAACACCAGCCCGGAGAGGATGCGCCGCGCCTCGGTCGCGTCCGCCGTCGCGGTGACGCGGAAGCCCTCCTTGCGCAAGTAGCGCTCCAGCAGCGAGCGGATGCGCTGGTCGTCGTCGACCACGAGGACGTGCGGTGCGTCGTCCTCCTGCCGCGGTTCGCCGGCGAGCGAAGGGTGCCCGGCCGCCATCAGCGGCCACCCTCGATGCGGCGCATGACGGCGGCGCGGTCGTCGTCGTCGACGAGCGCGGAGAGGAAGGCGAACACCGTCTTCTCGGCACCCGGTCCGGCCGCCCCGATGGCGTGCTGGATGCGGGCCGACTGGATCTGCACCACCTCGCGGGCCAGCGCGTGACCGGCCGGCGTGGTCTGCAGGCGCTTCTCGCGGCGGTCGTGCCGGCCGGGCCGCACCTCGATCAGTCCATCGTCCACCAGTTGCTTCAAGACGCGCGACACCCCCTGCTTGGTGACCTTCAGGATGGCCAAGAGCTCCCCCACGGTAAGATCGGGGTGACGATCGACGAAATGCAACACCCGGTGGTGGGCGCGGCCATAACCCATCTCCGCGAGCCGCTCGTCGGCGATGCCGACAAAGTCGCGATACCCGAAGAACATGCCTTCGATGAGGGCAAGCGCGAGCTCGGAATCCGGCTGTTCGAGTTTTTTCAGGTCAACCATATTGACGTTTTGCGACACTTCGCATACCTAGCGCCTCTCTCAAGCGCGCTATTCTGTCGTTGAGATGAGGGTTTGAGAAATAATATTGCGCAGGCGGGTATTTTCCTGCGCCCGCGCTGCAACAGGCGAAACATGCGCCATCGGAGATAAAAAAATGGCAGTTCCTTTCGATCAGCATGAAGGTGACATCTGGCTGGATGGCACGTTCGTGCCCTGGCAAGACGCAAAGCTGCACGTCCTTTCGCACGGACTGCACTACGCGAGCGCCGTATTCGAGGGGGAACGCGCCTACGGTGGTGAGATTTTCGAGTGCGAGGCCCATACCAACCGTCTCTTCACCTCCGCCGATGCCATGGGAATGATCCTTCCTTTTAGCAAGGAAGCCATTAACGCGGCCAAGCGCGAAACGGTCGCCCGGATGGGGCTGACCGACGCCTATCTGCGCCCGATCGCATGGCGCGGCTCGGAGATGATGGGCGTCTCGGCGCAGAAGAACACCATCCATATGGCGATCGCCTGCTGGGCCTGGCCGTCCTACTTCGACCCGGCGGCGCGCGAGAAGGGCATCCGCCTCGACCTGTCGGACTGGCGCCGCCCGGACCCGCGCACGATCCCGTGCCACGCCAAGGCGGCCGGCCTCTACATGATCTGCACGCTGTCCAAGCATGCAGCCAAGTCGAAGGGGTACGCCGACGCACTGATGCTCGACTGGCGCGGTCACGTCGCCGAGGCCACCGGCGCCAACGTCTTCTTCGTCAAGGACGGCGCCATCCATACCCCGACGCCGGACTGCTTCCTCGACGGGATCACCCGCCGCACCGTGATCCGCCTCGCCCGCGAGCGCGGCATTGAGGTGCACCAGCGCACGATCATGCCGGAGGAGATGGAGGGCTTCGAGCAGTGCTTCCTCACCGGCACGGCCGCCGAAGTGACGCCCGTCGGCGAGATCGGCCCCTACAGCTTCGCCGTCGGCGAGCTGACCAAGGCGCTGATGGCCGATTATGCCGCCGCGGTGCAGCCGCCGCACGTCGCCCTGCGCGACGTCGCCTGACACACGCTGGGATGGCGCGCCGTTCTCGCTCCATCGGCATCGATGGAGCGAGAACGGGCTGGTGCCACCGTAGGACTGGACCGTCTTGTCTACGCTTGGATGAAGTGAAGCATGCGCTGAAGCTGACGCCGGACGTTCAAAGCCGCGGCTGGTAGCGCCGGGTGCGATCCGGGGGTTGCCTCGCGTCGCCGACTGGACGGAAAGTCGGTCCCACGAAGACGCGCCAGGGACGACGGTTATGAACGACACGACGGACGCACGCCACAATTCCGGCCCCTGGCGAGAGGCGGCCGGCGTACCAGCGGTGAAGGCGGCCACCTTCGGCGACCTTTGGGCGGCGCTTGCTGCCGGATGGGCGGACTTCTGCGCTGCCCCGCTGTTCGGGATCGGCGTCGGGCTCGCCTACGCCATCTTCGGCTGGGCGCTCCTCGCCATCGCCAACTCCGCCACGCTCGACGGGCTGACCTTCCCGCTCATGGGCGGGTTCGTCATGATCGCCCCCTTCGCGGCCACCATCCTCTACGAGATCAGTCGTCGACGGAGCCTCGGTTTGCCGTTCGGCGTCTCCGATGCGGCCGCCATCGTCGGCGGGACCGCCCGCCGATCGCTGATGATCCTCGGCCTGGTGCTCGTCCTGTGGCTCGGCATCTGGAGCCGCGCCGCGGTCTTCATCTACGCCATCTATTACGGTTTCGACGCGCCGCCTTTCCTTCAGATGCTGCCCGACCTCGTGACAACCGAGCGTGGGCTGCTCTTCCTGTTCTGGGGGCATGTGGTGGGCGCTGGCTTCGCCGCGGTCGCTTACTGCCTGTCGGCGCTGTCGTTCCCGTTCCTGCTGGACCGTGACGCGGACATCGCGACGGCCATCATCACTTCGTTCAAGGCGGTGCTGGCGAGCCCGGTGGTGATGCTGGCATGGGCCGCCATCATCGGCGTGGTCATGGCGGTCGCGGCGGCGCCCGCGTTTCTCGGGTTCATGCTGGCGCTGCCGCTGTTCGGGCATGCCACCTGGCACCTGTACCGGCGCCTCGTCCTGTCTTAGCGGCCGCGGGGGGCTCCGACTTCACCAAGGAACAGGCTGGCGAACCGCCGTGCCTTTGGCGGCGCGAGTGGCGAGGCCGTGCGCTGTCGCGAGTGGGGCTGTCGGCGGACATCAGGGTGCGGGGCGCGGGAGGGGAGGCGGGCGGGACGCTTCTGGCGCCCCGGTCAGCGGATCGGGGCCTGGCCGGAGTCGATGCGGGCGAGGCCTTCTTTCGCCGGCGCGTAGTTCGGGCGCATCTGCAGCGCGCGGTTGTAGGCGGCCCGCGCCTTGTTGGGGTCGCCCTGGTACTCCAGCGCCAGACCGCGATTGGTCCAGGCGTCGGCATACTCCCGGTCGATCTGGAGAGCCTGGTTGAAGTCCTGCAAGGCCGCGTCGACGTCGCCGGTCGCGAGGTAGGAGACGCCGCGGCCGTTGTACGGCTCGGGCGCCTGCGGATCGAGGCCGATCGCGATGCCGAAATCCTCGACCGCGAAGGCATGCAGGTCCTGCGATTGATAGATCAGCGCGCGGTTGTGGTACGCGCGCGGGTCGCCCGAATTGGCCCTGATGGCGGCGTTGAAGTCCTCCAACGCACGATCGGTCTGATTCTGCAGGCGATAGATGTTGCCACGGCCCACGAGAGCGGTGTCGTAGGTCGGGTTGATGCGCAGCGCGGCGTTGTAGTCGTTCAGCGCGGCATCGAGATTGTCCATGCGGCGGTTGACCAGCGCACGGTTGGCATAGGCCTGATAGTATTGCGGGTTGATCTCGATGGCCTGATCGAAGTCGCCCAACGCGTCACGCAGCTTGTTGGCCCGCCCATAGGCCGTCCCGCGCATGTTGTACGCGCTGGCGTCGCCGGGGTTGCGATTCCACGACGGCCGTCAGCGAGGCGATGTTCGTCGGCGATCCCGAGGCCGGGTCTATAAGGCGGCCCGGCGTCGTCATCGCATCGTCGATGACGCAGCCGCCGAGCAGGGCAGCCGCCATCACCAACGCGACGGGTGCCGACGCGTTCGGGAACAACGATATCATTCGGGGACTAATCCGCGCCATACGACTCCACCACACACCGGAATGACGCGGCTGAGGCCGCTCAGCTGCGCTTCTTACCCGGGATGAGACCTTCGCGCTGGGCGCGCTTGCGTGCAAGCTTACGGGCGCGACGAACCGCCTCGGCCTTCTCGCGAGCCTTACGCTCGGAGGGCTTTTCGTAATGGTTGCGCATTTTCATTTCACGGAAGATGCCTTCACGCTGCATCTTCTTCTTCAGCGCCTTGAGCGCCTGATCAACGTTGTTGTCCCGAACGAGAACCTGCACTTGGCCGTCTTCCTTCTGTTGCACGGTGCATTTCGGCTGCACCGTCGAGCCGGGCGTAAGGCCTTCTCCCAACGCCAATGCGCGCAAGCAGCCAGGCCGCTCCCCCCTCGGAAGCCACCAACCTAGCCACGAACGCGCGAAGCGGATCCGATATCAGCCCGCCGAGGCGAAAGTCCACACCGCGGCTGACCAGGTTCACATGCCCCATCTTTCGACCGGGACGTGTGTCTCGCTTGCCATAGAGGTGGAGCTTCGCCCCCTCCGTGTCCAGATGCGACAGCCAATCGTCCGCGTCGTGGCCGATCAGATTGATCATCGCCGCGTCCGCCGTGCGGGTCGTGGCGCCCAGCGGCCAGCCGGCGATCGCGCGGATGTGGTTCTCGAACTGGCTGGTGACGGCGGCATCCTGCGTCCAGTGGCCGGTGTTGTGCACGCGGGGCGCCATCTCGTTGGCGATCAGCGGCCGGGCAGGATCGCCGGTCACGAACCACTCGATGGCGAGCACCCCGACGTAGCCGAGCGCCTCGGCGACGCCCGCTGTCAGGCGCTGCGCCTCCGCCTCCAGCCCCGCCGCCAGCGGACCGGGCACGGTCGAGCGCCGCAGGATCCCCTCGCTGTGCTCGTTGGAGGGGGCGGCGTAGGCGGCGACACGCCCGTCCGCGCCGCGCGCCAGCACGGTCGAGGTCTCCGCCTGGAACGGCACCAGCGCTTCCGACGATGGCCGGCGCCTCGCCGATGGCGGCGAAGGCGGCCGCGGCGTCGGCACCCGGGGCGAGGCGGACCTGCCCCTTGCCGTCGTAGCCCATGCGGCGCGTCTTCAGGATGCCGTGGCCGCCGAGCGCCTGAAGTGCCTCGGCGATCTCCGCCGGCGACGCGACGGCGTGGTGTGGCGCGACCGGCAGGCCGCATTCGGCGAGGAAGGCCTTCTCGGTGAGGCGGTCCTGGGCGACTTCCAGGGCGCGCGGGGCGGGACGCACCTTCTCGCCCAGCGGGCGCACCGCATCCACGGGCACGTTCTCGAACTCGTAGGTGACGACATCCACCGCGGCGGCGAAGCCGGCGAGCGCGGCCTCGTCCTCGTAGGCGGCGATGGTGGTGGCTGCGGCGACGTCGCCCGCGGGCGGCTCCGCATCGGGGCAGTAGATGTGGACGGCGAAGCCGAGCTCGGCTGCGGCGGTGGCGAGCATACGCCCCAGCTGCCCGCCGCCCAGGATGCCGATGGTGGCGCCGGGGGAGAGCGTCACGCGTCGTCCGCCGGATGATCGGCGACGGCAGCGGTGCGCGCGGCGCGCCACGCCGTGAGGCGGCCCGCGAGGGCCGGATCGTTCAGCGCCAGCACGGAGGCGGCCAGCAGCGCGGCGTTGACGGCGCCGGCGCGGCCGATGGCGAGGGTGCCCACCGGTACGCCCGCCGGCATCTGCACGATCGAAAGCAGGCTGTCCCACCCGGAGAGCGCCTTGCTCTCCACCGGCACGCCGAACACCGGGAGCGGCGTCAGGGCCGCGACCATGCCGGGGAGGTGTGCCGCACCGCCCGCACCCGCGATGATGACGCGCACGCCGCGACCGGCGGCCGTCTCGGCGAATTCGTAGAGGCGTTTGGGGGTGCGGTGGGCGGAGACGATCAGCGCGTCGTGGCTGATGCCGAGCTCGCCCAGGGTCTCGGCAGCGCCGCGCATGGTGCCCCAGTCCGACTGGCTGCCCATGATGACGGCGACCGGCGCGGCGGCCGTGAGCGACGGCTCGCTCACGCGATGATGTCCGGCAGGATACGGTCGGACACCATGCGGATCTCGTCCTTCAGCTGAAGCTTGCGCTTCTTCAGCCGCTTGATCTGCAGAACGTCGGTCGAGCCGGCAGACTCCAGCGCCTCGACGGCGGCGTCGAGGTCGCGGTGCTGTTCCTTCAGCACCTCGAGGCGTCCCAGGAGTTCGGTTTGGTCTTCGTCATCCATATGCGTGCGTGCCGCGGGCCGACGGATTGATAATGCAACCCGCGGAACACTGTCGAGCGGCTTTTATCCGGCCGGGGCGCCGACGACGGCGACGGTCGGCTTGCCTTCGCCGAGGATGCGCCCGGCCGCGCGCCGGACGTCCTCCAGCGTGACGGCGTCGATCATCGCGTTGCGCTCGTCGATGTAGTCGATGCCGAGGTCTTCCAGCTGGATGGCGAGCAGCTGGCGCGCGGTCGAATTGGAGGACCCGAAGCGCAGCGCGTAGGAGCCGGTGAGATAGGCCTGCGCGTCCTCGAGCTCCTTCTGCGTGGGACCGTCCTTCGCCATGCGCTCGAGCTGCTGCATGATGACCTCGACGGCCTCCATCGCCCGCTCGTTGCGCGTGGCGGTTCCACCGCCGAAGATCGCGGCGTGGTCGAACGGGATCACGTAGGAGTAGACCGAGTAGGCGAGGCCGCGCTTTTCGCGCACCTCCTCGAACAGCCACGACGAGAAGGAGCCGCCGCCCAGGATGTGGTTCATCACGTAGGCCGGGACGAAATCGTCGTCCTTGCGGGGGATGCCCGGTCCGCCGAAGCGGATGGAGGTCTGCGGCGTCGGGATCGCCACGTTGGCGGTCTCGCCGGTGACGACTTCGACGTCCGGCACCGGGGTCAGCGCGGCGGTCTCGGGCAGATCGCCGAACGCGCGGTCGAGCAGGGGACCCAGCGTCGCGGCGTCGACGTCGCCCACCACCGACACGACGAGGTTGTCCTTGCCGAAGGTCTCAAGCGCGGCGGCCAGATCGTCACGGGTCATCGTCCCGAGGCTCTCGGGCGTGCCGTTGGCGGGGACGCCGTAGGGGTGGTTCGGGAACGCGGTCTCGGACCAGAGGTTGCCGGCGATGGTGTCCGGGTCGTTGAGCTCGCGGCGCAGGTTGGCGATCAGCGCCGCCTTCATCCGGCCGAGGGCCTCTTGGTCGAAGCGAGGCTGGTTCAGGGCGAGGGAGAGGAGGTCGAAACCCCGCTCCAGGTTCGCCGAAATGACCTGCATGTCGCCGTAGAAATTGTCGCGGCTGGGATCGAAGGAGAGCCGCACGGCACTGTCGCGCAGCGCGGTCTGGAAGGCGACGCTGTCATAGTCCGCGGCGCCCTCGTCCAGCATGGACGAGAGCACGTTGGCGCGGCCGGCCTTGCCTTCGGGGTCCTGCGCGCTGCCGGCGCCGGCAAAGGCGAAGTCGAGCGCGACGAGCGGCACCGTATCGTCGGAGACGAGCCAGGCTTTGATGCCGCCGGGACTGGTCACTTGTTGAATGTCGATGGCGCTCGCGCTCCCCATGGTCGCTGTCAGGAAACCGATCGCCGCGAGGGTACTGGTCAGAATACGCATGTAATCGTTCCGTTTACTGGACGACGGCGGCGTCGGCGGTGGCGGGCGTGGCGTCGGCCTTCTGCGATGCCTCCGCGGCGGGGGCCTGCAGCAGACGGCCGGTCACGCCGGCCTTGCCGTCGATGTAGGTCTGGGCGGCGGCCTGAACGTCGGCCACCGTCACCTCGGAGATACGCGATGGCCAGGCCTTCACGTCATCAACGGTGGAGCCGGTGGTGATCGCGGCGCCGAAGATGCGGGCGAGTGAGGACTGGTTGTCCTGCGCGAAGATCACCGAGGACAAGAGGTTGGTCTTGGCCCGCGTCAGCTCGTCTTCGGAGATACCGTTCGCGGCGACGTCGGCGATGATCGCAGTCGCGCGCTCCTCGATCGTGGCGAGCTCGGTCCCGTCGGTCGGCGTGGCGTAGACGAGGAACCGCGTGTCGTCGACGGCGCTGGACTGGTAGTAGGCGCCGGCGCTGGTCGCGAGGCCCTCGTTGCGTACCAGCGCGGTGTAGAGGCGGCTGGTGTTGGTGCCGCCCAGCACCTCGCCCAGCACGTCGAGCGCCTCGGCCTCGCCGGGCTCGGCGGTGTTGTAGCTCGGGACCACCCAGGACACCTGCGTGGTCTCCTGCGTCACGCGGGGATCGCGCAGCTCGACGAGGCGGCTGGCGCGCAGCTTCTGCACCGGCGGGCGCGCACGCTCGAACGGGCCGGCGGTGTCCTCGACCTTGCCGTAGGTGTCGGCGGCGAGGTCGCGGATCTCGTCCTCCGTCACGTCGCCGGCGATCACCAGGACGGCGGCGCCGGGGCGATAGAAGTCGTGGTAGAAGTTGATCGCGTCCTCGAACGTGAGGTTGCTCACCTCGTCCGCCCAGCCGATCACCGGATCGCCGTAGGGATGATTGACGTAGAGCGCGGCGTCGACGGCCTCGCCCAGCTCGGAGGAGGGCTGCGTGTCGACGCGCATGCGGCGCTCTTCGAGGACCACCTGAAGCTCGGGCATGGCGACCTCTTCGGTCAGCTGCAGCCCGCGCATGCGGTCGGCCTCGAACGCCATCATCTGCGGCAGGTGCTCCTTGGCGACCTGCTGGAAATAGGCGGTGTAGTCGTTGGAGGTGAACGCGTTCTCACGGCCGCCGAGGCGCGAGACGGTCGTCGAGAACGCGCTGCCCGGGTGGGCCTCGGTCCCCTTGAACATCAGGTGCTCGAGGTAGTGGGCGATGCCGGACTTGCCGGGCGCCTCGTCCGCAGAGCCGATCCGATACCAGATCATGTGCGTGACGATGGGGGCGCGGCGGTCGGGGATCACGACGACCTGAAGGCCGTTGTCGAGCGTGAACGTCGAGGTGTCCGGGGCGATCGTGACGTTGCCGAGGTCCACCGGTTCAGCCTTGGCGGGCAGCGACAACAACGTCGCCGTGGCGAGGGCGACGACGGTCATACGAAGCGTCATGCGGGGCGTCCCTGTCATCTGTCATGACAGGCACGTATCGTCCCCGCTGCGTCCTGACCACTGAAGATTTGGTAAGGCGCGTCACTGCGGCGTGATGCGGTCCGACGGCTTTCCCTTGTTGCGTGTCTTATAGAGCTGCTCGGTCAGCCACTCGGAGTTCTCGATCTCCTTCTTGTCCGGCAGCGCGGCGGTCTCGACGGGGCTGCGATACTCGGACGGCGGGTGCACCAGGGACATGCGCGGCGCGGCGGTTCCGTCTTCGGTCAGCATGCCGCGCGGCTTGGAGCGGCCCTTGTGGCTGTTCTTCAGCTCCTCGCGAGACAGCCGCTCGCCGGCGTTCCGCTCCAGGGCGAGATCGTCGGTACCGGTCGGCCCGGTGGTGGTCGGCCCGCCGGTGATCTCGCCGGGGAGGAAGCGGCCACCGCGACTCTCGGCCGCGGCATCGAGCGCGGCGCCGCGGGCGTACAGCTCTTCCTCCTGGCGCTTCTTTCGCGCGTCGTGGTCCTCGGGGAAATTGACGGCCGTCTCGGCGGCGGACCCTTCCGTGGGCGGCGGGAGCTCGCTCGTGCCCGGCATCGCCAGCGGGGCGCGCGGGGTATATTCCTGCGCCGATGTCTTCTGCTGGGTGATGCCGCCCATGGTCAGCAGCGCCCCGAAGGCGCTCGAATGCTGGACCGGGCCGCTGGGGTCCGGCTCTTCCTCAAAGTAGTTGTAGGCCGTGTTGCAGCCGGACAGGCCGACCGCGAGCGCTGCCGCGAGGATGACACTACGAACCATGGAACTCTCCACATCTTGGTGGATACGCCACCAACCCAAAGCCATCGCGAAGCTGTGGCGCCAAGTCAACCGGCGCGGAACGGCAGCCTCCGGTCTGAGGCTTTGCGGCAACACTGGCAGGTGATTGTTAACTAGGCGTCATCGCGCAGGAACAGGCTCTCGATCAGCAGCAGGCCGACACCCACGACAATCGCCGCATCGGCCACGTTGAAGATGTACCACGACCACGTCCCCCAATGGAGGTGGACGAAGTCGACCACCGCACCGTAGAGGACCCGGTCGATCAGGTTGCCGATGGCGCCGCCGAGGATGAGCGCGATGGCACCGAGGGTGATCCCCCGGCGGGCGCGCCACAGCCACACCGCAAGCGCCACGCTCGCCGCCACGGTGAAGGCGACGAGCAGCCAGCGGCCCCACCCGTCCTGCTGCAGCAGGCCGTAGCTGATGCCCCGGTTCATCACCAGGGTGATGTCGGCGAACGGCGCCACCCGGATCGGCCCGGCGGTGAGGTCGAGGCCGAGCACCCAGAGCTTCGTCGCCTGATCCACCGCGACGACGGCGACTGCACCGAGGAGCGCCCAAAGGCGGGCCCGGCCGGACGACGCGCCGCGGTCGGGGGCCGGCGCGGCGGGAGGCTGGCTCACGCGGCGGCGGCGTCGATCTCGGCCATCGCCGCGGCGTCGCGGGGCGACAGGTCCGGATAGCGCGGGTCCGAGCCCACCTCCGGCAGCACCTTCCACGAGCGGGCGCAGCGGCGGCCCTCGGCCCTGGCCGACCGGGACGTAGATGCCCGGCACTTCGGCCAGGGTGAAGGCGTTCGGGTCCGGCGCGCCGGTCTCGATGGTGACGGCGCTGGCGATGACCACGTCGGCGAAGTGGACGGCGCTCGACCGCGGCGCGCAGGGCGGTCGTCCTCGATGCGGACGATCGGGTGGGCCTCCAGCGACGACCCGATGCGCTTCTCGCGCCGCTCCGACCTCCAGCGCACCGGTGACGACGCGGCGCACCTGCCGAACCTTCTCCCAGCGCGCGGCGAGTGCGTCGTCCCGCCAGGCGGGGTCGGCCTCGAAATAGGTCTCGAGGTGGACGGAGCCGTCGTGGCCGCGCGCGGCCCAGGACTCTTCCATGGTGAAGGGCAGGATCGGGGCGAGCCACGTCACCAGCGCATCGAACAGCTTGGCGCACCACCGCCAGCGCCGCGCGGCGGCGGGCGGAGGAGGGCGCGTCGCAGTAGAGCGCGTCCTTGCGGATGTCGAAGTAGAAGGCCGACAGCTCGACGTTGGCGAACGTCATCAGCGTGTGGGCGACGTGGCCGTAGTCGAAGTTGCGGTAGGCGTCCTTCACCTCGGCGTCGAGCACTGCGAGGCGGTGCAGCATCAGCCGCTCCAGCTCCGGCGCATCGGAAAGGTCCACCGCGGCGCCGTCCTCGTAGGCGAGCGTTCCCAGCATCCAGCGGATGGAGTTGCGCAGCTTGCGGTAGGAGTCGGCGACGCCCTTCATGATCTCCGCGCCGATGCGCTGATCGTCGGCGTAGTCCTGGGAGGCCACCCAAAGCCGCAGGATGTCGGCCCCGTACTGCTTGATGATGTCCTGCGGGGCGATGGTGTTGCCCAGCGACTTGGACATCTTGCGCCCGTCCTCGGCCATGGTGAAGCCGTGGGTGATGACGGTCTCGTACGGCGCGCGGCCGCGGGTGCCGCAGGACTCCAGGAGCGAGGAGTGGAACCACCCGCGGTGCTGGTCGGAGCCTTCCAGATAGACGTCCGCCGGCCACTTCAGGTCGGGCCGCTTGGCGAGGCAGAAGGCGTGGGTGGAGCCGGAATCGAACCACACGTCGAGGATGTCCGTCACCATCTCCCATTCGTCCGCGTTGTAGCGGTCGCCGAGGAAGCGTGCCTTGGCGCCGTCCGCGAACCAGGCGTCGGCGCCCTCCGCCTCGAAGGCGTCGGCGATGGCGGTGTCGACGGCATCGTCGCGCAGGATCTCGCCCGTCTGGGCATGGACGAAAACGGTGATGGGCACGCCCCAGGCGCGCTGGCGCGAGACGACCCAGTCGGGCCGGTGCTCGATCATCCCGCGCAGACGGTTGCGGCCGGCGGGCGGCACGAAGCGCGTCTGGTCGATCGCCGTCACCGCGCGCTCGCGCAGGGTGCCGCCGGCGGGGGCGTGCTCGGTCGCCGGGATCTCCTGGTCCATGGCGATGAACCACTGCGGCGTGTTGCGGAAGATCACCGGCTTCTTGGAGCGCCAGGAGTGCGGGTACTGGTGCTTCAGCCGCCCGCGCGCGATGAGGCTGCCGGAGGCGGTCAGCGCGTCGATCACGGCCTGGTTGGCCTTGCCCTTGTCGCCCTTGTCGGTGATCACCGCGAGGCCCTCGAACCCCGGCGCGTCCTTGGTGTAGAGGCCGTCGGCGCCGACGGTGTAGGGGATGCCGGACGGGATGCCGGCGGCGTCCAGCTCGCGCTTGTGCGCGGTCCACACCTCGAAGTCCTCGACGCCGTGGCCGGGGGCGGTGTGGACGAAGCCGGTGCCGGCGTCGTCGGTGACGTGGTCGCCCGGCAGCAGCGGCACGGGGAAGGTGTAGCCGCCAGAAGGCTGTCATGCGCGGCGAGGGGGTGGTGCGCGGTAATGTCGGCCAGACAGGTCGGCACGTCGAAGCGCCGGTACTAGGTCGAATCCGGTTACGTCGCTTCGAGCGAATCCTCGTCGGCGAGGTTCGGCCATCACTAAGCGTCACCGGTCTTCGCCCAGTTACCCTTCGGTGCGTCGGTGACGTTGTAGAGGCTGTAGGCAGATGTTCGGGACCGATAAGCTATGGCTCGGTTGCCCGGGTATCGTCCAGGGCGTGGTGGTCCAGATGACGATCGTCGCCCCGAGTAGCTTGATCCCGCATTGCGGCCAGCCGGTCTGTTGCACCTTCGGGCCTGCCCGTGCAACATCTTCGGTAATCATCGTAGGGCACACTGGTGACCGGGAACGCGACCGTCACCGTGTCGGACTGGTAGTCGTGGTACTCGACCTCGGCCTCGGCGAGCGCGGTGCGCTCCACCACCGACCACATCACCGGCTTGGAGCCGCGGTAGAGCTGGCCGGACGAGGCGAACGTCATCAGCTCGCGGGCGATCTGCGCCTCGGCGGCGTAGCTCATCGTCAGGTACGGGCCCGACAGCGGCACGCCGGCCGAGAAGTTCTCGTCCCAGTCGACCGGGAAGTCGCCGATCACGCCCAGCCGCTCGAACTCCTCGCGCTGCACGCCCACCCAGTGGCGCGCGTAGTCCCGGCACTCGGCGCGGAAGTCGACGATGGGCACCTCGTCCTTGTTCTTGCCCTTGGCGCGGTACTGTTCCTCGACCTTCCACTCGATCGGCAGACCGTGGCAGTCCCAGCCGGGGACGTAGTTGGCGTCGTAGCCCAGCATCTGGTGCGAGCGGACGACGAAATCCTTCAGGATCTTGTTCAGCGCCGTGCCGATGTGGATGTTGCCGTTGGCGTAGGGCGGTCCGTCGTGGAGGATGAACTTCTCGCGCCCGGCGCTCACCTCACGCAGGCGCTTGTAGAGGTCCATCTCGTGCCACTTGGCCAGCCACTCCGGCTCCTTCTTGGGCAGGCCGGCGCGCATGGGAAAGTCCGTCTGCGGCAGGAACAGCGTCTTGGAATAGTCGCGGGTCATGGCGGCCGAATCGGACATTGCTGGCGCTTTCTCGGGCGGGCGCGGCAAAATCCGCGCCACGGTTGGCGGACGCTGGAGCGCACGGCGCGCCCCGGGTCGTTGGCAGAACGGGAATTCGACCGACGCTGTCAAGCCCAGGCCCGCCGCTGTCAAGCGTCTCGCCGCGGAAAGCGCGCCCGGGCCATCGACGACACTGGCCCCGCCGCGCCCGGCAAGCGAGCTGACGCCGCAGCGAATTCGACGGGAAGAGTGATGCCTGCCAACCGATCCATCCGATCTGGAGGAGGTCTATCGCCGCTACATCGCCTGCCGCAACCGGCGCGACTGGAACGGCCTCGGCGACTTCGTCGACGGGGCGGTCCGCCACAATGGTCGGGCGTTGGGTGTCGCCGGCTACCGCGCGATGCTGGAGCGCGACGTGTCGCGAGATTCCGGACCTCCGGTTCGAGATCGAGCTCCTGGTCGTCGAGCCGCCTCATGTGGCGAGCCGGCTGCAGTTCGACGTCACCCCGAAGGGTCGCTTCCTCGGGCTCGCCGTCAACGGGCGGCGGATCGCGTTCGCCGAGAACGTCTTCTACGAGTTCCGAGACGGCCTTATCGTCGATGTCCGTTCGGTGGTCGACAAGGCGGCGATCGAAGCACAGCTCGATCCGGCCGGATGATCCCGCCCGGTCAGGCGACCTCGAACACGTAGACGATCGCCGAGAGGTCGAGGTCGTTGAGGAGGTAGACCCGGAACGGCTCGGATCGCTCGCGCTGGCGCCAGCGGCCGGCATGGGTCAGCCGCGCGATCGCCGCCTCGAACCCCTGATCGATCCACGTGTCGGCCCGCACGTTGAAGACGATGTGGCCGCCCGGCGCCGTCACCCGCACCAGCTCGTCCAAGGTGGCGGGCGGCGCGTGGCCGGGGCCGAACGCGCCGATGCAGGTGGTGGTGGCGAAGGCCGCATCGGCGAAGGGGAGGGCGGTGATGTCGCCCTCCTCGATCTGCGCGTAGACACCGCGCGCACGGGCCTGCGTCAGCATGGCGGGCGAGAGGTCGATGCCCGTGACCGGACCGTAGCCGAGCAGCGACAGCGCGTCGCCGACCACCCCGGTGCCGCACGCCGCGTCCAGCACCGGACCGGCGCCCGGCTTGGCGTGCCGGGCGAGGAACGCCGCCGCGAGGTAGGGGATGCAGAAGCCTTGACCGATGGTGTCGGTCTCGTAGTCCGCCGCCCAGGTCTCGTAGTAGTCCCGCGTTTCCGCGGACGACTTGGGACCGTACACGGCCTGCAGCGTTCCCGGGGGTGCCTTGCGCGACATCAGCGGCGGGGGCTCAGAGCTGCGGCAGCAGCGCGTCGGCGCTCGAGGCCACCGCCTGGCCGGGGGCGTCCTCGATGTTCAGCACCTTCACGATGCCGTCCTCGACCAGCATCGCGTAGCGCTTGGAGCGGATGCCCATGCCGAAGCCCGAGGCGTCGATGTCGAGGCCCGCGGCCTTCGTGAAATTGGCCGAGCCGTCCGCGAGGAAGGTGATCTTGTCGCCGGAGTCGGTGGACTTGGACCACGCGTTCATGACGAACACGTCGTTGACGGCCACCACCGCGATCTCGTCGATGCCCTTGGCCTTGATCTCGTCGTAGTGGCTCAGGAACCCGGGCAGGTGATTGTTGTGGCAGGTCGGCGTGAAGGCGCCGGGCACGCCGAAGATCACCACACGTCGACCTTTGGTCAGCTCCTCCGTGGTGACGTCGGACGGGCCGTCGGCGGTCATGGTCTTGAGGGTGGCTTCGGGGAGAGGGGCACCGACATCGATGGGCATGGAATGTCTCCGAGGACTGAGGTTGCGGACCCTGTATAGGGTTCCGCTGCGGCAAACCACACCCCAGGCATGAACCGTGCCTTTGCCCGAGACATTGCTGTGCTACCTTTAAGGCGGCGTGGCGCGGGGAGGCGGCCCATGGATAAGACGGAAGGGTATCTGGAGGGCCAGTGCCTGATTGCGATGCCGCAGATGGGCGATGAGCGGTTCGACCGGGCGGTGGTGTTTCTGTGCGCGCATTCCGAGGAGGGCGCCATGGGGATCATCGTCAACAAGCCGGCGCGGCACGTGTCGTTCGTGGATCTGCTGACCCAGCTCGGCATCGTCGAGGAGGAAAGCGCCATCCGGCTGCCGGACACGGCGCGAAACGTCGCAGTCCACAACGGCGGTCCGGTGGAGACCGGGCGCGGCTTCGTGCTTCACACGTCCGACTTCATGCTCAAGGAGGCGACGCTGGTCGCGGGCGACAACGTGTGCCTGACCGCCACGGTCGAGATCCTGCGCGCGATCGCCCACGGCTCCGGCCCCAGCCAGGCGCTTTTGGCCCTCGGCTACGCCGGCTGGGCCCCTGGCCAGCTCGAGGCGGAAATCGCCGACAATGGATGGCTCCACTGCGCCGCCGACCATGATCTCCTGTTCGACATGGACGTCACGAGCAAGTACGAGAGGGCGGTCAAGAAGCTCGGTTTCGCACCGCAGGTGCTCTCGTCGGCCGCCGGCCACGCCTGAGCCGGCCACGTCCCGGATGACGGGATTGTGTTGACAGAGCGCAGCCTTACGGGCTTCTGAAAACAGCCTTGGTGGGAGGATCGGTTCCGGGTGCAGTACATCTCCACGAGAGGCGGCGCCGAGCCGCTTGGCTTCTGCGATGCGACGCTGACCGGGCTCGCCCCGGACGGCGGCCTGTTCGTGCCTGAGCGCTACCCCACTCTGGATACCGGAACATTATCGTCCCTCGTCGGCGCCCCGTTCGAGACGATGGCCCACACCGTGCTCTCCCGCTTCGCCGGCGACGAGCTGCCCGACGCCGAGCTGAAAGCCGATATCGACGCGGCGATGGGCACCTTCGTCCACACCGCGCGCACGCCGCTGGTGCAGATCGGCCCCAGCCACTTCATCCTCGAATTGTTCCATGGGCCGACGCTGGCGTTCAAGGACGTCGCGATGCAGACCCTGGCGCGGCTGATGGACCGCATCCTGTCGCAGCGCGGCCGGCGCGCGACCATCGTCACCGCCACCTCGGGCGACACGGGCGCGGCCGCCGCGGAGGCCTTCCGCGGCCGCGCGGCGATCGACCTCTTCATCCTCTACCCGGACGGGCGCGTCTCCGAGGTGCAGCGCCGGCAGATGACCACGATCGCCGACGACAACGTCCACACCCTGGCCGTAGACGGCGACTTCGACGACTGCCAGCGCATCGTCAAAGCGCTGTTCGTCGACCGCGACTTCAACAGCCGCGTCGCCATGAGCGGCGTCAATTCCATCAACTGGGCCCGCGTCGCGGCGCAGATCACCTACTACCTGTTCGCCGCGCTCGCGCTCGGGGCCCCGCACCGCAAGGTGGCGTTCTCGGTGCCGACCGGCAACTTCGGCGACATCCTGGCCGGCTACGTCGCCCAAAAGATGGGCCTGCCGGTGGAGGAGCTCATCATCGCCACCAACCAGAACGACATCCTCGACCGCACGTTGAAGACCGGCCGCTACATGCCCGGCCGCGTCGCTCCGTCCACCTCGCCGTCGATGGACATTCAGGTGTCCTCCAACTTCGAGCGCCTGGTGTTCGACCTCTCGGGCCGCGACGCCGCCTCGGTGAAGGACCGCATGACGGATCTCACGAACGGGTTCGCGCTGACGGACGGCGAACTCGGCGAGATGAAGACCCTCTTCACCTCCGGCCGGGCCGATGACGAGGATACCAAGCGGGTCATCGGCGAAGTCTACGCCGACACCGGCCTCATCGTGGATCCGCACACCGCCGTCGGCATCAAGGCCGCCCGCGAGGCGCGGGTGCCGGCCGGGACCCCGGTGGTGACGCTCTCCACCGCGCACCCGGCCAAGTTCCCCGACGCCGTGGAGGCCGGCTGCGGCCGCCGCCCCGAGCGACCGGAACGGCTCGCCGCAGTGATGAGCGACCCCGAGCGCTCCACCAAGGTCGCAGCGGACGTGAAGGCTGTCGCCGACATCGTCGTCGACCGTTCGCGCGCGGTGGCGGCATGACCGAACTCACCAAACTTCCCTCCGGCCTCACGGTCGTCACCGACACCATGGCCCACGTCGACAGTGTCGCCGTCGGCGTGTGGATCGAGACCGGCACCCGCTCCGAGCTCGACGGCGAGCACGGCATCGCCCACTTCATGGAGCACATGGCCTTCAAGGGCACCGCCAACCGCTCCGCCCGCGCTATCTCCGAGGCAATCGAGAACGTCGGCGGCGAGATCAATGCCGCGACCAGCGTCGAGACCACCGCCTACCACGCGCGCATGTTGACCGAGGATCTCTCCCTCGCGCTCGACATTTTCTCCGACATCCTGACCGCCCCCGCCTTCGATCCCGCCGACGTCGAGCGCGAGCGCCACGTCATCCTGCAGGAGATCGGCGCCGCGGAGGACATACCCGAGGACCGCGCGTTCGACGCGCTCCCCGAGGCGGCGTTCGTCGGCCAGCCGCTGGGCCGGCGCATCCTGGGGACACGCGCCTCGGTGGGCGCCGTCTCGCCGGATGCGCTGCGCTCGTTCTTCGCGGCCAACTACACCGCGCCGGCGATGACCGTCGTTGCCGCCGGCCAGGTGCAGCACGACCGGTTCGTCGACGACGTCGCCCGCGCATTCGACCGAGTGCCCACAAGCGCCGCCCGCACCGCGCCCGCGGCGAGCTACACCGGCGGCGCCGCGGCCGAGAGTGACGATTCCTCCGAGTGCCAGCTCATCTTCGGTTTCGAGGGCCGGGCGGCGCTGCACGACGACGCCGTCAGCGCGCAGCTCGCCGCGATGGTCCTGGGCGGGGGTCTGTCCTCGCGCCTCTTCCAGGCGCTGCGCGAGGAGCGCGGCCTCGTCTACGACACGTCCGCCTTCCACTGGGCGTTCTCGGACTCGGGCGTCTTCGCCATCCACCTCGCCACTTCGCCGGAGGACGTCGCCGAGGCGCGCACCGTCGTGTTCGACGAGCTGGAGAGCGCCATCGCCACCGTCACCGCCGAAGAGCTGGACCGGGCCAAGGCCCAGCTCAAGGCCGGCCTCCTGATGAGCCGCGAAAGCTGCAACGCCCGCATGGGCCAGGCCGCGCGCCAGGCGCTCGTCTTCGGCCGCCCCGTCTCCAAGGACGAGCGCGTCGCCGAGATCGAGAAGGTCACCGACGCCGACGTGCGCCGCATCCTAGGCGAAGTCTCGCGCTCGGTGCCGACCGTGGTCACCATCGGCGCCACCGACGCCATGGACGCGCAGACCATCACCGCGCGATTCGGGGCGAAAGTGCCTGCGCTATGAGTGCGCTGCCGCGTTCTGGTCCGCTGCGCGGCACCGCTGCGCTGAACGAGAGCACGGTGGTGAACGGAACGCGCACGCGGCTGAAGATGCCGGTGGCGAACGACTACACCGAGTGGAGCAAGCTGCGGGCCGAGAGCCGGCACTTCCTCAAGCCCTGGGAGCCGACGTGGCCGCGTGACGACCTCACGCGCATGGCCTACCGCCGCCGCCTGCGCCGCTACCATCGCGAGATCCGTGCCGACGAGGGATACGCGCTCTTCGTCTACGATGCGGAGTCCGGCGCGCTCGCCGGCGGCATCACCCTGGCGCACGTGAAGCGGGGTGTGACGCAGTCCTGCTCGCTCGGCTACTGGATGGGCGAGCGGTTCGCCGGTCAGGGCATCATGGGCGATGCCGTCCGCGCCATCGTTCCGTTCTGTTTCGAGACGCTGGGTCTGAACCGCATCGAGGCCGCCACGCTGCCCCACAACGAGCGTTCCATCCGCCTCCTGAAGCGTATCGGCTTCACCGAGGAAGGGTATGCCCGCCGCTTCCTGTGCATCAACGGCGCCTGGCGTGACCACGTTCTCTTCGGCCTGGTCAACGGGGACACGATCGACCCCACGCGAGGCTCGTTGCAATGATGCGCTGGCTCCTAGCCGCAATGATGGCCCTGACGAGCGTGAACGCGCTGGCCATCGAGGCCGTGCCCGTCGGCAGCGCTCCGGTCATCGACCTCCGACCGCTGGCGGAGATCTACCTCGACCAGCCGGAGCGCCTCCAGGTCTCCACAGCGCCCGACGTCAACGGCGTGGTGCAGCGGATCGAGGTGACGCCGACCCATGACGGGACGCGCCACTGGGCGGTCATCGGCCTGCAGAACCCGGGCGACGAGCAGCTCGACAAGCTTCTGGTCGCGCAACACCACCGGCTCGGCGACTCGGGGATCGTCGATCCGGACCTCGGCTCGGTGCGCATCGTCGGCATCACTCCCTCGGAAGGTTTCCCGCCGCAGCGCGTGCCCTCCACCGAGGCGGACGTCTTCCTGATCACGCTGGACCCCGGCGCGACGGTGACCTTCGTGCTGGAGATGGGCGACGCGCAGCTCCCGATGCTGCGCCTGTGGGACCCGAACGCCTACCGCGATAGCCAGAACGCCTACACGCTCTTCAAGGGCATCATCGTCGGCATCGCCGGGCTGATGGCGCTGTTCTTCCTGGCGATGTTCGTCATCAAGGGCACGATGATGTTCGCCGCCTCCGCGGTGCTGGCCTGGGTCGGCTTCGGCTACGTCCTGATCGACTTCTCGTTCCTGGCCGACATCATCGCCACCCGGCTCGCCTCGGAGACATCACTGCGCGCCTTCAGCGAGGCGATGCTCGTCATCGCGCTGGCGGCGTTCATCCTGTCCTATCTCCAGATCACGCGATGGCGCCTGCGCAACACCAGCCTGCTGCTGGCGTTCGTGCCGCTCACGGCGCTGGCCGGCTGGCTCGCCTTCCAGAACCCGACACTCGTGGCGCAGATCTCCCGCCAGGCCCTGCCGGTGGTGGCGGGGCTGGGCTTCGTCTCGATCATCATCGCGGCGGTGCGCGGCAACGAGCGGGCCGTCATGATCCTGCCCACCTGGGTGCTGCTGATCGCATGGATCGCGGCGGCCGGCATGACGGTCACCGGCCGGATCGACAACGACTTCGTGCAGCCGGCGCTCAACGGCGGCCTGGTGCTCCTGGTGCTTCTGATCGGCTTCACGGTGATGCAGCACGCTTTCGCCGGTACGACCATCGCTCCCGCGCTCGCCAAGAACGTGGAGCGGGACGTGCTGGCGCTGGCGGGCGCGGGCGACATCGTCTGGGACTGGGACCTGCAGCGTGACCACATCACCTGCGGCGCCGAGGCGGAAAGCCGGCTCGGGCTGGAGCGCGGTGCCCTCCAAGGCCCGCCGCAGGACTGGTTCCCGGCGCTCCACCCGCAGGACCGCGACCGCTTCCGCGCCGTCCTCGACGCCACCACCGAGCGCCGCCGCGGCCGCATCAACGACCTCTTCCGCTTCCGCGGCGTCGACGGGCACTTCCGCTGGTTCCGCCTGCGCGCGCGCCCGGTGATCGGCACCGACGGCGAGATCATCCGCTGCGTCGGCACCTTGACCGACGTGACGGAGGCCAAGACGGTCGAGGAGCGGCTGCTGCACGACAGCGTCTACGACAACCTGACGGGTCTCCCCAACCAGGCGCTCTTCCTGGACCGCGTCGAGATGGCCCGCGCGTGGTCCAACGAGCAGACCGCGCAGCGCCTGTTCGTCTGCGTCGTCAATCCGGACAACTTTTCCGAGATCAACGACCAGTACGGCCAATCCGTCGGCGACTCGGTGCTCCTCACGATGGCACGCCGCCTCGGCCGCATCCTGCGCCGGCACGACAGCGTCGCGCGCCTTTCGGGCAATTCGTTCGGCCTGCTGGTCTATTCCGATCCCAACAAGCTAGACGATCTCTCCGAGCGCGTTCGGGCCGCGATGGGAACGCCCATCCCCTTCGCCGACGAGGAGATCGTCGTCATCTGCTCGCTGGGCATCGCCGGGATCGATCTGAAGGCCGAGAACGCTGCCGAAATCGTCGACAATGCGGAGCTCGCGCTGCGCCGCGCCAAGCGGCAGGGCGGCGATCGGGCCGAGGTGTTCGACCCGTTGATGCGCCGCCTCAACATGTCCGGCCGTTCGCTGGCGCGCGATCTGAAGCGCGCCATCGCCGAGGACAAGGTCAAGCTGCAGTTCCGCCCGGTGATGGAGTTCGAGAGCGGCAAGATCACCGGCTACGAGGCGGTGCCCTCCTGGCAGCACCCGCTGCAGGGGCCGCTGTCCTGGGGCGAGCTCCTCGAGGTCGCCTCGCACGAGAACATGGCGCTGCAGATGGCGCTCGCGACCCTCGACCGCTGCGGCCAGACGCTGGGCGAGTGGCGCTCGGGCGGCAACCCGCTCAGCCTGATGGTCCCCCTGCCGATCTCCGAAGCCTTCCGCTCCGAGCTGGTCGGCGATATGAAGACGATCATCGCCAGAGCCCGCGTCGAACCGGGCACGCTGCAGATCGGCGATCCCCGAGCGCATCGTCACGGACAATCCGGAGTTCTGCGTCCAGCTCGTCGCGCGGCTGCGCGATGTGGGCGCCTCGGTGTGGCTGGTGGACTTCGCGCGCCGCACGAGCGCGCCGACTATCCTGTCGCGCCTCGCCATCGACGGCGTGCGGTTCGACGAGAGCCTCACGCGCGTCGGCGAGCAGCCGCGATCGGAAAAGCTGATCGAGGCGATGTTCCACGTCGCGACCGCGCTCGACGCGAAGGTCATGGTCGCAGGCGTGGAAACCGAGGCGCAGGCGGCGAAGCTGAAGAGCCTCGGGGCCGACTACGGTGTCGGACCCGCGTTCGGGCGGCCGGTCACGTCGCTCGGAAAATCCAAGAAACTACAGACACAACAAGCGGCGGAATAACCATGCGGCACGGCGGACAGCTTCTGGTCGAACAGCTCAAGATCGAGGGGGTCGACCGCGTCTTCCAGGTCCCGGGAGAGAGCTTCCTCGCCGCCCTCGACGGGCTGCACGACTCCGGCGTCGACGTCATCGGCTGCCGCCAGGAGGGCGGCGCGACCATGATGGCCGAGGCCGACGGCAAGCTCACCGGCCGCCCCGGCATCGCCTTCGTGACGCGCGGCCCCGGCGCCACCAACGGCTCCTCGGGCGTTCACGTCGCCATGCAGGACTCCACGCCGATGGTTCTCTTCATCGGCCAGGTCGGGGCCGACATGGTCGACCGCGAGGCCTTCCAGGAGGTTGACTACCGGCAGATGTTCGGCCCGCTCGCCAAGTGGGCGGCGCAGATCGACACGCCCGACCGCATCCCGGAATACGTCAGCCACGCCTTTCACACCGCGATGTCGGGCCGTCCGGGCCCGGTCGTGCTGGCGCTTCCCGAGACGATGATCTCGGCGCCGTCGTCGGCCCCGTCCGCGCCGGCGTCCAACCCGGCGATGCCGGAGGCGACCCCCGGCATGGTCGCGCGCACCATCGAGATGCTGAAGAAGGCCGAGCGGCCGCTCATCATCGTCGGCGGCCCGGGCTGGTCGTCGGCGACGTGTGACGCGCTGCGGGCTTTCGCCGAAGTGTCCGACATTCCGGTCGCCTCCTCGCTGCGCTGCCAGGACTATCTCGATTCACGCTGCCCGCAGGCGGTCGGCGACATGGGCATCGCCATCAGCCCAGGCCTCAAGAAGGTCGTGCTGGAAGCGGACGTGGTGCTGGTGGTCGGCGCGCGCCTCGGCGAGATGACGACGCAGGGCTACACTCTCTTCGAGGTGCCCGAGCCGAACCAGACGCTGATCCACGTCTACCCGACGGGCGACGAGATCGGCCGCGTCTACCGGCCGGACCTCGGTATCGTCTCCACGCCGACCCCGTTCTTCAAGGCGCTCGCCGAGGCTTGGCCTCAGGACGGCGCCGCGCCGTGGGCGAAATGGCGCCAGGACGCGCGCGACGCGTTCGAGGCCTGGACGACACCGAAGGAGACGCCCGGCGCGGTGAAGATGGAGGAGGTGGTCTCGCACCTCTCCAAGACCCTCGGCGACAACGCGATCATCACCAACGGCGCGGGCAACTACTCCGGCTGGGTGCATCGCTACTACCGCTTCCGTGGCTGGCGCACCCAGCTCGCGCCGACGTCCGGATCGATGGGCTACGGTCTGCCGGCGGCGGTGGCGGCGAAACTGCGCCATCCGAACGAGACGGTGGTCTGCTTCGCCGGCGACGGCTGCTTCCAGATGACGTGCCAGGAGTTCGGCACCGCCGCGCAGTATGGGGCTGGGCTCATCACCATCGTGTCGGACAACGGCATGTACGGCACCATCCGCATGCACCAGGAGCGCCACTACCCCGGCCGCCCCTCCGGCACGAAGCTGGTGAACCCGGACTTCGCCAAGCTCGCCGAGAGCTACGGCGGCTTCGGTGCGACGGTGCGCGAGACGTCCGAGTTCGCCGACGCGTTCGACGCCGCGGTGGCATCGGGGCTGCCGTCGATCATCCACCTGCACACCGATCCCGAGGCGCTCGGGACGGGTCTGCGCCTGTCGTCCTTCGCGACGGCATGAGGCGGCGCAGCGCGTGACGGGGGCCGGTGTCGCCCGACGGGTGAGGCCCGGGCCGCGCTCGAGGGGAGCAAGGCCACTTTGTGCGTCCTCGTTGCGCGGCGTACGGGTCAGCCGACGGACGTCGGTCGCCGCGCTGGACCGGTCGAAATGCGCGCGTTTCGTCCGGAACGTGCGGCGGCTCGCGATTTCAAGCCGCTGGCGGTCCATTCGTTTGAACCTATATCGGGACAAACGGAGGATCGAATGAGTTCACTTGAGCGGCGCTACGGCGCCACGGAGCGTGTGTTGGGTGGCTCGCCGATGGGCGTGCTCGTGCGCCTCGTCGTGATGTCGTTCGTCGTCGGCCTCATCCTGACGATGCTCGACATCAATCCCAACGATATCATCAACTGGGTCGATCAGCGGTTCCGCGCGCTGACCAACCTCGGTTTCGAGTTCGATCAGCCAATTCGTCAACGTGATGATCGTCGGTGCGGTCATCGTCGTGCCGATCTGGTTGTTTGCCCGCGTGGTTCGGATCCTGTCAAAATAGGCCGTTGCAGATCGTCTCAGGCGGCGATCTGCAGACGCGTGGCTTCCAGCAGGGTGTAGGATTCGATGACCTCACCCGTCACGTGGCGGCGGATCTCGTTCCCTGTGCCGTCGCGCCGGGGCGCCGCGCCGACCGCATTGCGGATGTGCCAACTCAACGACATGTTGAGGAGGAACTTACCCGGCAGGTTTGGCGCGTAGGCGTCGCCACCGATGGCACGCTCGTATTCGGCCCGCATGCGCGGAGCCGAAACGGCCGTCCGGAACACGTTGAGCGTGAAATCCTCGTCGAACCGGCCCTCGTCGCGCACGCGCAGTGCGAGGAGGACGAATGAGGCGATGAGGGCGGTATGGTCGGCCTCGATTCCGCGGACGGGCCGCTCGTGCTGCGCAATCAGCTCAGTGAGGTAGGTGTCGAGACTGGAACCGAGCTCACCCGCGGCGTTGGTCATGCCGACGATCAGGCTCGGGTCGAGATGAAGCGTAATCGGGATCGCAGCGGTCATCATATGCCTCCTCTGGTTGAGTGACCTTACGGCAAGCCGGCACGAACTGCAACTAGAAGTATAAATATCAGGTACGGGTTAGAGCAAAACGGCGACGCGGTGACCAACTCTGCCGGTGCGGACACAAAAAAACGGCCGCGTGCTGGGCATGCGGCCGTTCATCAGGAGCGCGATCGTACGCGTCAGTGGCGCGGTCAGCTTGAGTGAAGCTGGCGGGGCGCGGTGTTCAGCGCGGCGCGGTGGGCGCCAGGACCATCACCATCTGGCGGCCCTCGAGCTTGGGCTCGGCTTCAACCTTGGCGATGTCGGACGTGTCGACCTTCACCTTGTTGAGGAGCTCCATGCCGAGGTTCTGGTGCGCCATCTCGCGACCGCGAAAGCGGAGGGTCACCTTCACCTTGTCGCCTTCGTCAAAGAACTTCTTGATGGCCTTCATCTTCACGTCGTAGTCGTGCGTGTCGATGTTCGGGCGCATCTTGATCTCTTTGACCTCGAAGGTCTTTTGCTTCTTGCGCGCCTCTGCCGCTTTCTTCTGCGACTGGAATTTGAAGCGGCCGTAGTCCAAGATCTTGCAGACCGGAGGATCGGCGTTGGGCGCAACCTCGACAAGGTCGAGCCCGGCGTCTTCGGCGAGCTTGATGGCATCGTCGATGGACAAGATGCCGCGATTGGCCCCCTCGTCGTCCACAAGCTGGACGCGGGGCACGCGGATGTCGTGGTTGGTCCTCGGACCTTGCTTCAGTACCGGAGCGGGGGCGCGGTGAGGTCGACGAATGGTGGTGTCTCCAAAAATCGTTGTTCGGGTGACGCGCGAGGACCCGCTAAAGTTCCCCGAGATAAGGCGTCAACGCTAATATAGCGTGGTTTTCGCATTCTCCAAAAGGTGATCGTACACGGCAAGCGTCTTTTGCGTCATCGACCGCAGTGAAAAGTGCGTGAAGGCATGCGCTTTGCCCCGCTCGCCGATCTCCCGGAGCGCCTCGTCGGACGCCAGGAGCGCCTGCAACATCGCGTCCGCGAGGGGGGAGACCTCCCCGGCGGGAACGCGCCAGCCCGTGCGCATCGCCTCGCCCACATCCGGCGGCGCCATCACCGTCTCGCGCACCGCCCCGTGGTCGGAGACGATCACCGGAACCCCCGCCGCCTGCGCCTCCACCGCCGCGCGGCCGAACGCTTCGGGCTCGATGGACGGTTGCACCGCAACGGTCGATGCCGCGAGCGCGGCGGGCACGTCACTCACGTGGCCGACCAGTCGAACCCGTCTCTCCAGCCCGAGGAACCGGATGCGCTCCTCGAGCTCGTGGCGGTATTCGGACCGGCCTTGATCGTCACCGGCGAGCACGCACACCCACCCCGACGGCAACTGTTCGCGCACCACCGCCAGAGCGTCGAGCAGGATCATTTGGCCCTTCCAGGCCGTCAGTCGCGCCAGGTTGAGGATCACCCGGTCGCGCCGGTCTACCTTCCATTCGCGTCGGAGCGCCTCGGCCCGCTCGGTCGCCGGTGCGTCGAGGGCGGACAGGTCGATGCCCCGGTGGATGGTCACGATCCGGTCGCGGGCGAACGGGTGGCGGGCCGCGATCAGGCCAGCGGTGTAGGCCGAGTTCGCGATGACCGTGTCGCCGCGCGCCATCACCGAATTGTAGCGGTTCTTCAGCAGCGAGCCTTCGTTGTAGGCGCCGTGGTAGGTGGTCACCAGCGGGCGGTTGGTCCACGACGACGCCCAGAGCGCCGACCAGGCCGGCGCGCGCGAGCGGGCGTGGATGATGTCGACACCCTTGCGTTCCATGATCTCGGCGAGACGGGCGGCGTTGCGCCGCATCACCAGCGGCCGCTTGGAGGCGGCCGGCAGTGTGATGTGTTCGGCGCCGGCCGCCTCCAGCTCATTGAGCATGCGTCCGCCCTCGGACACCACGATCGCCCTATCCCCGCCCGCGACCAGCGCGGCTGCGACGTCGAGGGTCGTGCGTTCGGCGCCCCCGGTCTCCAATTCGGGCACCACTTGCAGGATCGTCATTGGCCGCGCAGTCATGGATTCACTCTCATCGCAGCGGACGTAAGATGACCGCTTAGTGTCCCATCTAGCAAAGAAGCTCCACCCCATGATTGACAAGGCTACACGGATCTCGATCGGCGCGGATGAGCTGGCAGTCGAGATCACGGACGGCGACGATCCGACCTTCCTATGGCTGAGCGGCTTCCGCTCCGACATGACCGGCGGAAAGGCGGTGCGGCTGGCCGAGTGGGGCCGGCAGACCGGCCGGCGCGTGGTGCGCTTCGACTATCGCGGTCACGGCGCCTCCAGCGGCAATTTCGAGGACTTCGCCCTGTCCGACTGGCTGGCCGATGCGCAGCACGTGGCCGACACGTTTTGTCCCGGTCCGGTGGTGGCGGTCGGGTCGTCGATGGGGGGATGGATCGCGCTGCTTCTGGCGCGAATCCGCCACGCCGCCGGGAACCCGCTGGCGGGCCTGGTGCTCCTGGCGCCCGCCGCGGACTTCACCGAGCGGCTGATGTGGCCCTCCCTCAGCGCCGACGAGCAGGCGGCGGTGGAGCGCGAGGGTGTCGCCTACCTCGCTTCCGACTACGGGGAGCCGACCCCCGTCACCCGGCGCCTGTTCGAGGACGGCCGCCAGCACCTCCTCTACACCGACACGCCCATCGAGACCGGGTGCCCCGTCCATATCCTCCAGGGCGTCGCCGATCCGGACGTGCCCTACACCCACGCACTGCAGCTGGTGGACCGGCTCGCGCATGACGATGTCGTGATGACGCTCATAAAAGACGGCGACCACCGTCTGTCGCGCGACGAGGACCTGATGCGCCTGATCGCCGCAGTCGACGGCATCGTCTCGTAGATACTGCAAACTCAACCGACTGCTTTTCGAGCGATATTTGATGATTACGCTATGCGTCAATCGGACGCGAAGGCGCATCCCTGGGTCGCACTATGGCCGCTGCCGCGGAGTGTGCCCGGATCAGACCTACTCCCAAAAATTACCGAAAATTTGTCTAAAACCAAATCGACGGGCCGTTCGTATTGGATAATGTGCGCGCTAATTTACGCACAAAACATCAAGTGGGAGGAGCAACGATGGCCACTTTCGTCGTATCGACCATCACCGACGAATCGGATGGGAATTTCGCAGCTGGCGACCTGTCCCTGCGCGAAGCCGTCGAGCTGGCCAATGCCAGCGCCGGAGCCGACACCATCACCTTTGACAATTCTGTCGCCGGTCAGACCATCACCCTGGATCTCGGCGAAATCGCCGTCACCGACTCGGTCGGTATCGAGGGAAGCGTCGACGCGGACGACCGCGTCACCGTCAACACATCCACGCTCGACCGGCTGTTCAGCATTGCGGCCGACGGCGTCGCCCTCTCGTACGTCAACCTAGAGGGTGGCACGGCGGTGGATGGCAACGGCGGCGCCATCAACCACACGATGGGCAATCTGCTCCTGAGCAATGTACGGCTGGCCGGCAACAGTGCGACCGGTGACGGCGGCGCGGGAGAAGGCTCGGGCGGTGCGCTGTTCAGCTCCGGCGACAGTGTCACGGTCACGTCGAGCACTATGGTCGACAACAAGGCCGAGCGCGCGGGCGGTGCGATTGAGACCAACGGCCTCTCGCAGCTCAATATCTCGACCTCGAACATCTCTCTCAACGATGCGGGCGGCGCGAGCCCGGCCCCCGGCAACGGCGGTGCCATCCACATCACCGGCAGCGGCACCACCACCTCCATCGATAGCACGAACTTCACCGGCAACATCGCCGCCAGCGAAGGCGGCGCGGTGTGGAACGACGCCGGGTCGACGATGAACGTCTTCGGCGGCTTGTTCGAGACCAACGTGGCCGCGGGCGACGATTCCGACAATGGCGGCGGCGCGATCTTCAACAACGGCGGCACCATGCTGGTGGATGGCTCCAACATCCTCGGCAACAAGGCGAGCGGTGATGCCGGCTCCGGCGGCGGTGTGTTCTCCACCGGCGGTGAAATCACGATCACCAGCGCCACCATCAGCGGCAACACGGCCAACCGCGCCGGCGGCGGCATCGAGGTCGTCGACGGCAACTACACGCTGAGTTTCAGCCAGCTCACCGGCAACGCGGCCGGCAGCCCCAACGCCGCGCCCGGCAACGGCGGCGGAATGCACATCACCGGCGCCAGCACGTTCCTGGTCAGCGACTCACTGGTGGCGGACAACACGGCCGCATCCGAAGGCGGCGGGCTCTGGAACCAGGCGGGTTCGGTGCTGACGGTCGAGGGTTCGACCGTGACCGGCAACATCGCCTCGGGCGATGACGCCGCCAATGGCGGCGGCGGCATCTTCAACAACGGCGGGACGCTCAACGTCAACCGCACCACCATCGGCGACAACGTGGCGGACGGCACGTCCGGCTCGGGCGGTGGCATCCTGTCCACCGACGGTGCCGTGAGCATCGCTCAATCGACGATTGACGGCAACTTCGCGGCGCGCGCCGGCGGCGGGATCGAGATCATCGACGGAACGATGGTCATCAACGGGTCCGGCCTGCTCAACAACATCGCCGGCAACACCGCATTCACATCGGCCAACCCCGGCAATGGCGGCGCCCTCCACGTCACCGGCATGAACGGCACCACCGTCAATGTCGCGTCGTCCACCGTCACCGGCAACGCGGCCACCTCGGAGGGCGGCGGGCTCTGGAACCAGGCCGGGTCCTCGATGACCGTGTTCGACACGGTGCTGACCGGCAACTTCGCCCTCGGCGATGACGCCGACAACGGCGGCGGCGGCATCTTCAACAACGGCGGCGATCTGTCTGTGCAGATCGGGCAGTTCGTCGACAACG
The DNA here is from genome assembly GCA_963771975.1 of uncultured Alphaproteobacteria bacterium. Classification (GTDB taxonomy): domain Bacteria; phylum Pseudomonadota; class Alphaproteobacteria; order Rhizobiales; family Amorphaceae; genus Acuticoccus. Next base: position 169,056 of record CAVYVL010000009.1, read on the forward strand.
GCGCGTTCGGCACGTCCGGCTCTGGCGGCGGTCTGCTGTCGACCGGCGGCAACGTCGACATCACCGACAGCAGCTTCACCCTCAACACCGCCAGCCGCGCCGGCGGTGGCGCCGAGCTGACCGGCGGCACCAACACCGTGACCGGAACCTCCTTCACCGGCAACGCCGCGACCGCCAATCCCGGCAACGGCGGTGGCATCCACGCGGCCGGTATGGGCACGTTCCTGGCAGTGTCCGGCTCGGTGTTCGACGAGAACAGAGCCGCGCTCGAGGGCGGCGGGCTGTGGACGTCGGCCGACGTCGACGCTGACGTGACCGACACGACCTTCACGCGCAACGAGGCCGGCACGGCCGGCGGCGGCTACTTCGTCGTCGACGGCGGCACGGCGGCCGTGGGCGACAGCGTTCTCGTGAACAATGAGGCGCCGGAGGGGGCGGCGTTCGGCATCGACGGCGACCCGACGAACCCCGGATCGATTACCTTCGTCACCAACACCATCGGCGACGACAGCATCCCCGGCGGTTCTGGCGATGACACCCTGCAGGGGGACGGTTCCGGCAACCAGCTGCTCGGTAACGACGGCGACGACAGCCTTCTCGGCTTCACCGGCAACGACTCGCTCTACGGCGGTGACGGCGACGACATCATCGAAGGCCGGCTCGACAATGACGTCGTCGACGGCGGCCGGGGCAACGACTACGTCGATGGCGGGTCCGGTAACGACAAGGTGGTCGGCCGCAACGGCGACGACACGCTCATCGGCGGCTCGGGCAACGACGAGCTTTTGGGCGCCAACGGCGACGACAGCATGATCGGCGGCTCGGGTGACGACGTGATCCGCGGCGCCCAGGGCAACGACACCGCCGCCGGCAACGACGGCAACGACTATATCGCGCTCGGCCAAGGCGATGACCTCGGCTACGGCGGTGCCGGCAACGACGACCTCTTCGGCGCAGCCGGCAGCGACACGCTGGTCGGCGGAAACGGGGACGATTATGTCGACGGCGGCAACGGCGACGATTCGCTGACCGGCAGCCGGGGCGACGATACGGTGTACGGCTGGAACGCCAACGACACGGTGCGCGGCGGCCAAGGCAACGATGAAGTCTACGGTGAGAACGGGGCCGACTGGGTGTTCGGCGGCGCGGGAGACGACCTCATCTCCGGCGGCAACGGGTTCGACACGCTCACCGGCGGCCGCGGCTTCGACGATTTCGAGGTCGGCGCGTTCGACAACGGCTTCGACACAATCACCGACTTCACCTTCGGGGCCGACGCCATCTTCCTGACGGACGTGTTCCCGGAGGATATCGAGTTCTCCGGCGACGAGCTGCTCATCGACGGGGATGTCTTCCTGGTGGTCGAGGGTATCAACACCAACGACCTCATCATCGGCGTGGACATCTTCTAGCCGCGTCACAGCTGGGCGCAACGGCGGCCGGTCCCCTCGGGGCCGGCCTTTTTGTTTGGCAGGTGCCGACCCACGCTCTTTCGCTGCGGAGGGCGCTGGCGCCGCCGTATCCGATGCATCGGTCGGGAGGCTCAGACGCTCACCTTTCATGAAATAGATTAAACCTGCCGCAAAATCGTATTATTTATGGAATGACGAGAGAAATATTCAGAAATCGGGGCCGTGAATGGGTAGATGCTCGGAACGGAAGGGTGGGCGCCCCGTTGATCTCCCGACGATAGCTCGAAAGGGAGTATTATGCGCGCTTTCACAGCCGTTTTGCTTGCATCTACTGCAATGAGTGTCGCGGTTCCTGCCGCTGCTCAGGATTTGAATTGTGCCACGGAAGTGGACACGTTCGTCGAGACGATTCGTGACGACCAGGCCTTTCCGCAGGTTCAGCGGACCTTCTCGGACTACGAGGCCCGCCTTCTCGAGGCTCGCGGCGCGATCGAGGGTCAGTGCTATGCTGTCCTGATGGAGGCGCAGACCGCCATCGCCGACGAAGGATACGTCATCGCCGACGCGACGGACGAAGCCACGATCGCTCGCTATGAGCAGCTGGCCGGCCTCGTCGATCGTGCCGACGCCACCCGCGTGGCGGTCCAGACGACGCCGGCTCAGGTCGCCGTCGAAGAGCGTGAGGCTCAGGTCGACGTCGCTCAGGAGGCCACCGAGGTCGCCGTGGCGCAACGTGCGTCCGAGGTCCAGGTCCGCCAGCCCGCCGCCAACGTCACCGTCGCGGCGCCGAAGCAGCAGGTCGACGTGACGCAGCCCGAGGCGCAGGTCAACGTCCAGGCCGCGCGTCCTGAGGTCGAGGTCATGCAGCCGGCCCCCACGGTCGACGTGCAGCAGGCCCAGCCCGAGATCGCCGTCCAGCAGACGCAGCCGGAGGTGACGATCGAGCAGCCCGAGCCCGAGATCACGGTGCGCCAGTTCCAGCCGGAAGTGGTCATCCGTCAGCCGGAGCCGACCATCACGGTCGAGCAGCCGGAGCCGAAAGTGGCCGTGGTTCAGCCCGAGCCGGTCGTGACCGTCGAAGCGGCGCAGCCGCAGGTCGCGGTGACGCAGGCCCAGCCGAACGTCACGGTCGACCAGGCGAGCCCCGAGGTCGAGGTGTCCCAGCGCCAGCCTGAAGTCCAGGTTTCCCAGGCGGAAGCCAACGTGATGGTGCAGGAGTCCGAGCCGACCGTCTCCGTTCAGCAGAGCCAGCCGCAGGTCAGCGTCGCCCAGGCGCAGCCGACCGTGAACGTGGATCAGGCTCAGCCGGAGGTGAACGTCGCCCAGGGCCGGGCCCAGGTGGACGTGCAGACCGCCGAGGCGACCGTCTCGGCCGACATCGCCGAGGGTGCGCGGATGCGGGCTACCCGCGAGGGTGAGCTGGACGTGACCGTCGACCGCGACGCGGCGCCGGAGATCATCATCTCCGAGGTCGAAACCGAGACCATGGTCGAGATCAAGCCGATGGGCGTGTTCGAGGTGGAGTTCGCGTTCGATTCCTCGACGCTGACGGACGATGCGCGCAACGACGTGCTGACCGACGTGGTCAACGTGGTGAACCAGAACGAGAAAGCCGCGGTGCTTCTCACCGGTTACGCCAGCCCGATCGGCAACGCGGAGTACAACATGGAGCTCTCCGGGCGCCGTGTCTCCGCCGTCGAGAACACGCTGAGCGAGATGGGCGTGGCGGCGGACACCATCCGGACGCGCCACCTCGGTGAGCGCAACCCGGAGGTCAGCGGCGGCAACGTCGAGCAGTCGCGCTCGGAGGAGAACCGCCGTGTCGAGATCCGCGTGATCAACATGGACGATATGGCCAGCGCGAGCTAAGAGCGCACAATCGGAACGATCGGGAAGGGCGGCTCTTCGGAGCCGCCCTTTCTTTTTGGCCGCGCCGTTGCGACGGATGCGCGGTGGCGCCGGGTTCTTCGGGATCCGGCGCTTTCACGTGCGCGCCTCAGTCCGCCGCCAATTGCAGCTTGTGGAACTTGGCGTAGAGGCCGCCAGCGCCGACCAGGGCGTCGTGCGTGCCGATCTCGGCCACGCGCCCCGCGTCCAGCACCACGATCTTTTCCGCCGCGCGCACTGTGGCGAGGCGGTGGGCGATCACCAGGGTGGTGCGGCCTTCGGTGAGGCGGGAGAGCGCATCGCGGACGATCTGCTCGGATTCGGCGTCCAGAGCCGAGGTCGCCTCGTCGAGAAGCAGGATCGGCGCGTTCTTCAGGAAGGCGCGGGCGAGGGCGATCCGTTGACGCTCGCCGCCGGAGTAGTTGAGACCGCGTTCGCCAGCCGGCGCGTCGTAGCCGAGCGGATCGTGCATGATGAAATCGTGGGCGCCGGCGAGCCGCGCTGCCTCCTCGATCGCGCTGGCAGGCGCCCCCGGCCGCCCCAGCGCAATGTTGGCGCCCACGGTGTCGTTGAACACCACCACGTCCTGCGAGACGATGGCGACGCGCTCACGCAGCGACGCGAGCGTGACGCCGGCGATATCCTCTCCGCCGATGAGAACGCGCCCGCCGGACGGGTCGTAGAGCCGCGGGATGAGGTTGAAGACGGTGGACTTGCCGGCGCCGCTGCGGCCGACGATGGCAGTTGTTTCGCCGGCCTTCGCCTCGAACGAGACGTCGAAGAGGGCGGGCGCGGCGTCGCCGTAGCTGAACGAGACGGCGTCGAGGCGGACCGCGTCGGCGCCGAAACCGGCGGCCTTGGCGCCCGGGCGGTCGCGCACCGTCACCGGCTCGTCGATGACCGCGTAGTAGCGATGGAGCGCGGCGAACCCCTCCTGCACGATGGTGCTGAGGTTGCCGAGCGCGCGCAGCGGCTGCGATGCGATCAGAAGCGCGCCCAGGAAGCCGGAGAACTCGCCCACCGACGACTGGCCCGACATGATGCGCCAGCCGACGAACGTCAGCACCAGCGCAACGGCGATGCCGCCGAGCCCCTCCATCAGCGGCTCGACCCGTGCTTTCTGCACCATCGACTTGTAGCGAAGCCGCCGCAGCAGCGCGAAGGACTCGTCCGCACGCGCGCCGAGATACTCCTCCAGGCGGTACGTCTTGACGACCCGCGCCGCGCCGAAGGTCTCCACCGTGAGGCTCGCCATGTCGCCGGTCCGCTCCTGCGTGCGGCGCGACACGCGGCGCAGGCGCTTGCCGATCTGGCCGATGGGGATAATCGCGAACGGCAGGATCGTCACCACCACCAGGGAAAGCACCCAGTCGAGGTAGATCATGGTGCCGAAGAGGGCGATGATGGTGATCCCCTCGCGCACCAGGATGTTGGCGAGCCGCGTCAGCGCGTTGCGCACGAACACCAGATCGGTGGTGAAGCGCTGCGTCCAGGCAGCGGGGCTGTGGGCGGTGATGGTGGTGAGGTCGGCGTCCACCAGGTGGCGGTAGAGCCGGGCCTGCATGTCGGCCTCGATCCGGGTCACCGCCTGCTGGGTGAGCGCCACCTGTGTGTAGGTCGATGCGCCGCGCACGGCCGCGGCCACGAGGACCAGCCACGGCAGCGTGGAGATCGCCCAGGAGCTCCGCTGGTCCAGCGCTTCGAATGCCCAGTTGATGAGCACCGGATAAAGACTGGTGCTGGCGGCAACGAACGCCACGGCCACGAGCGAGAGCGCGAGCTTGCCGCGGTGTTCCCGAATGTGCTCGCGCCACAGCCGCTTGGCGAGCGGCCAGTTGGGCGGCGTCGCGGCGGCGTTCGCTGCCGTGCCGGGCGCTTGGCGCAGGGTTCCGAGACGCCGGAGCAGGTTCATGATCGTGTGAGTCCGTCAGCAGTTTGGGGCGTTTCGCGTGGTCGAGGATAACCGGGGAGGACGGTGCCGCCTCCGTCCGGCGGCGCCGAACGAATCGCGCGAGCCGCACTGCGTGCGCGGCCCTCGGCGCCGCGGCATGGGGCGAGAAACGAAAATCCCCTGGAAAGTTCGGGGGGTATATCGCCCATGTCACTTTCCTGTTGCAAGCTTAGGCACCGCTGCCTATCGTGGATGCCCACGTCAAAAAGAGTGTCACGAAGAACATCTGGGGAGTGGACATGTCGAAGTTGCGCACGATCGCTCTTTCGAGTCGAAGCACTAGCATCTTGTCTATGACCGCGGCGATGGCCTTCGTCATCGCAGTCGTTTTCGGACTACTTTAAACACCAGAGACTGCGGCGTCCGAATTGGGCGCGATGCCCATGGCATAGAGCGCTGCGGTCAGGTCGCAGTGGGCGAGCACACCGTCCGCTGCGGCTGCAAGCACAGGCTTCGGCCGGTAGGCAATGCCCAGCCCGGCCGCCTGAACCATGGCGAGGTCGTTGGCCCCGTCTCCCATCGCAACGGCGTCATCGGCCGAAATGCCGAGCGCCTCGCATTCCGCGAATAGGCGCTGCTTCTTCTCATCGGCGCCCAGGATCGGCGGCTCGACCGCACCGGTCAGCACACCATCCACGGCCACGAGCCGATTGGCGAACGCCGCGTCGATCCCGAGACGCGCGGCCACCGGCGCTGCGAAATGCATGAACCCGCCCGAGACCAGCACCGTGCGGATCCCGTTGGCCCGCGCCACCGCGATCAGCTCCGCCGCGCCGGGGCTCGGCGTGATCACTCGCGCCAGCAGATCGTCGATCGAGGCCTCGGGGATGCCCGTCAGCAGTGCCACCCGCTCGATCAGCGCTTCGGCGAAGTCGAGCTCGCCGCGCATGGCCCGCTCGGTGATGGCGCCGACCTTCGCCTTCAGGTCGTGGACGGCGGCGAGCTCGTCGATGCACTCCTGGCCGATGAGCGTGGAGTCCATATCCGAGATGAGGAGCCGCTTGCTCCGGTGCTGCACGTCCTGCACGATCGCATCCACCGGCTCGGACGTTTCGGCGAGGTGGGCGAACACCGTCTCGCGGATCGCGCCGCGCTCACCGTCGACGTAGATGTCGGTGGCGCGCTCGTCGAGCCGATCGGCCCGGTGGGCGCCCAGCACATGCACCAGAGATGCGGCGACGAGCGGCGGAAGGGGACCGGGGGCGACGAGCGTGACGACTATCATGGCTGTCCTCATCGCCGGTCCGACGGCCTCGGGCAAGTCTCATCTGGCGCTCACCCTGGCAGAGCGCCTCGGCGGGGCGATCGTCAACGCCGACTCCATGCAGGTGTACCGCGACCTGCGTGTGCTGACGGCGCGGCCGAGCGTGGCCGACGAGGCGCGGGTGCCCCATCACCTCTACGGCACCGTCGACGCGGCGGAGGCGGCCTCGGTGGCCGCGTGGGTGGCGGCGGCGGAGGGCGCAATCACAGAGGCGCGCGCGGCGGGGCGGGTGCCGATCGTCGTCGGCGGCACGGGGCTCTATCTGGCGGCACTGACCGAGGGGCTTTCGCCGATCCCGCCGGTCCCCGAGGCCGTGCGCCGCCACTGGCGCGAGGCGCAGGCGCACGAGACGCCGGCCGCGCTCCATGCGGCGCTGGCGGCGCGCGACCCGGCGATGGCGGCACGGCTGCGGCCGTCCGACCCGCAGCGGGTCGTGCGCGCGCTCGAGGTGGTGGAGGGGACGGGCCGTTCGCTCGGCGCTTGGCAGGCCGAGCGGACGCCGCCGGTGCTCCCGCTGGCGCCGGGCGTCGCCAACTTCGTGCTGGAGACACCGCGCCCGCTGCTGCGCGAGCGGATCGCGGCGCGCTTCGAGGCGATGGTGGAGGAGGGGGCCATCGACGAGGCGGTGCGCCTGACGGGGCGCCACCTCGACCCGGCGCTTCCGGCGATGAAGGCGATCGGGGTCGCCCAACTGAGCGCGCACGCCCGCGGCCTCGTCGGCCGCGACGAGGCGATCGGCGATGCCATCACCCAAACGCGCCAGTATGCCAAGCGCCAGGACACCTGGTTCCGCAACCGCTTTGCCGACTGGTCACGCCTTGAGCCCTGGCGAGATGCCGGACCTGTAGCGCGCCCCAGCAGGCGCCCGCCGCCTGCGATCGACGCTCCCTGGGGGCAGGCTTGCGGTGCCTCTGAAACATTCGTCAAAGCAGCATTGCGCGGCAGCGTGACGCGTGATACGGCAACGTCCAAGGTCAAGCGGGAACAGCATGTTCACCACCATCATCCTTATTGTAGCGGGGCGCACCACCAGAGTTTGACCAGGCTCGGGAACGGTGGTGCGCGGTTCAAGGTCCCTTTCGGGGCCTTTTTTTATTGCCCGCTCTCCACCACCGGACACCGAGCGGGCCCGACGAGCGCCGGCACGGCGGAGCGGAGACTGAAATGGACGAGCGCAACCAAGGCCGCATGAGCGGCGCGCAAATGGTGATCGAGGCGCTGAAGGACCACGGCGTCGATACCATCTTCGGGTATCCCGGCGGAGCGGTCCTGCCGATCTACGACGAGATCTTCCAGCAGGAGGACGTGCGCCACATCCTCGTGCGTCACGAGGCCGGCGCCGGCCATATGGCCGAGGGCTACGCCCGCTCGACCGGCCGTCCCGGCGTCGTGCTCGTGACGTCCGGCCCGGGCGCCACCAACGTCGTGACCGCGCTCACCGACGCGATGCTGGATTCCATCCCGATGGTCTGCATCACCGGCCAGGTGCCGACGCACCTCATCGGCTCCGATGCCTTCCAGGAGTGCGACACGGTCGGCATCACGCGGCCGTGCACCAAGCACAACTACCTGGTGCGCCGGGTGGAGGATCTGCCGCGCATCCTGTCCGAGGCGTTCTACGTCGCCACCTCCGGCCGCCCGGGCCCGGTGGTCATCGACATCCCCAAGGACGTTCAGGTCGCAACCGGCCCGTACAACCCGCCGCGCAACGTCCAGCACAAGACCTACCGGCCGAAGCTGCGGCCGGAGATGGTCGGCATCCGTCAGGCCGTGGCGCTGATGAAGGCGGCGAGCCGGCCGGTCTTCTACACCGGCGGCGGGCTCATCAATGCCGGTCCCGCCGCCTCGCACCTCCTGCGCGAGCTGGCCGACACGACGGGCTTCCCCGTCACCTCGACCCTGATGGGGCTCGGGGCGATGCCGGCCAGCCATCCGCAGTGGCTGGGCATGCTGGGCATGCACGGCACCTACGAGGCGAATCTGGCGATGCACGGGTGCGATCTGATGATCTGCATCGGCGCGCGCTTCGACGACCGCATCACCGGCCGCATCGACGCCTTCTCGCCCGGCAGCCGCAAGATCCACATCGATATCGACCCCTCGTCCATCAACAAGAACGTCAAGGTGGATCTGCCGATCATCGGTGATGCGGCGCATGCGCTGGAAGACATGGTGCGCGTCTGGGCCGAGACCGGCACCCACGACAGGGCGCGGCTGAAGCCCTGGTGGGACGACATCGACCGCTGGCGGGCGAAGAAGTCGCTGGCCTACACGACGCCGCTCCGAGGTGATCATGCCGCAGGAGGCGGTCGAGCGGCTCTACGAGCTGACGAAGCACCGCGACACCTACGTCACCACCGACGTCGGCCAGCACCAGATGTGGGCGGCGCAGTTCTACGGCTTCGAGCAGCCGAACCGGTGGATGACCTCCGGCGGGCTCGGCACCATGGGCTACGGCCTGCCGGCGGCGATCGGCACGCAGGTGGCGCACCCCGATTCGCTGGTCATGGCCATCGTCGGCGACGCCTCGATCCAGATGAACATCCAGGAGCTGGGCACGGCGGTGCAGTACGAGCTGCCGGTGAAGGTGTTCATCCTGAACAACCAGCACATGGGCATGGTGCGCCAGTGGCAGCAGCTCAATCACGGCAACCGCCTGTCGCACTCCTACTCCGAATTCGCTGCCCGACTTCGAGATGCTCGCGAAGGCCTATGGCTGGAAGGGGATGGCGGTGCAGGACCCGCGCGAGCTCGATGACGCGATCGAGGAGATGATCGCCCACCCGGGGCCGGTGCTGATGGACTGCCGCGTCGCCAACCTCACCAACTGCTTCCCGATGATCCCGTCGGGCAAGGCGCATAACGAGATCCTGCTGGCGTCCTCGGACGATGTGGAGGCCGAGGAGGTCGAGAGCGCGCTGGAGGATGCCGGCCGCGCGCTCGTCTAGGCGAGGCCGGGGATGGGTGCGCCGGGATGGCTTCGCGAGGACGGCGATGGGTGCCTGATTTCGGTGCGCGTCACCCCGCGGGCCGCATCGGACGGCGTCGTTGGGGTGATGAGGATGGACGACGGCACCGAATGGCTCGCGTTGCGCGTCCGAGCCGTCCCGGACAAGGGGGCGGCCAACGCCGCGGTGGCGGCGACGCTCGCCAAGGCACTCGGCATTGCCAAAAGCGAGGCGCGCGTCGTGGCGGGGTCCACGTCGCGGCTGAAGCGGCTGCGTGTGGCGCTCCCGCTCGCGGCCGTCGCGGCGGCGCTGGATGCGGCACGATGAGCCTTCATGCGACGGCACCCCGCCAGCGCAAAACGCACACGCAAAAAGGCCGGGCGCATTGCACCCGGCCTGACTATCGTAGCGTGACGCGGCGGGCCGTGTCGTCCGGCTCGCCCCTGGCCTCCTCAGTCGGACCGGGGAAGGCCTTCTTCCGGCTCATAGACCCCGCCGCCGGTGGTCGCACTGGTGGCCGACGGATTGGGTTCGACGATCTCGAGGTCCGAGGCGTCGATCCGTTCCGATGCCGTGCCCGGCATCCGGCCCGTCCTCGGCGCGGTCATGTCCGAATGCGCACGGAAGTGCGTATCGGTCTGATCGGTCGCCGATGGGGCCGCGGGGGTCTCGGTGGAATTGGTCTGCGCATGAGTGACGGCGGTGGCCAGAAGCATCGCCGCTGCGCCCATGACGATGCTGCGGAGCATTGCAGTCTCTCCCCTGAGCTTGGATCCGCTTTGCGGACCCGACACGAAGGCGCCCCAATATCGGATGGGGCTCTTCCCGGCGGGCCTCCGCGCGAGTGTGTTGATCACGATCGCGCGGGGAACGCAGAACGCTTAGTCCGCGGGCTGGATTCGATCGGTGTTGCGATCGAGTTCCTGCGCGAGATCGTCCTCACCGCCGGTGACGACATTCTCGTCCGCGTCGAGGGTGGTGCCGCCGCCGGTGACGGTCGCACCGGTCGTCGCCACGGTGCCAGTGGTCGTCCCATCGGCCGCAGGCTGAATGCGGTCGGTGTTGCGGTCCAGCTCCTGGGCCAGATTGCCCGGCTCGTCGATCTTGTTCTCGTCCGCATCAAGGCCCGCACCAGTGGTGGCGGGGGTCACGCCCGGCGTCACGGTGCCAGCGACCGTACCATCGGCCGCAGGCTGAATGCGGTCGGTGTTGCGGTCCAGTTCCTGGGCCAGATTGCCCGGCTCGGTAATCTTGTTCTCGTCAGCGTCAAGCGTGGCCTGCGCGAGAACGATAGCGGGCGGGGATGTGGGCTTGGCGGTCTCGCCTTCCGGAGCCCAAAACGCCGACGCAGGGGCAAGGGCCATCGTGAACACTGCGGCGCTCGTCGCTACAATACGGAACATTACCGTCTCCTAGTTTGGTTTCAGACGGTAAAATGACCGAAAGAGGAATGCGTTCCGCAATGCGCGGCGCGGTGCGTCAATTCTGCGACGCCGACAATGCTGCATTTGATTGCGGCGAGAGGGAAGAAAGCATGAATCAGCCGATCGGAATCGCACCGGCTTTGCGACCCGAGGAAGACAAAGAAACGCACACCATCACGGTGCTCGTCGACAACGAGCCGGGTGTGCTGGCTCGCGTGATCGGGCTGTTTTCCGGACGGGGCTACAACATCGATTCCTTGACGGTCTCTGAGACCGAGCACGAGAGGAGCCTCTCGCGCATCACGGTCGTCACCACCGGCACGTCGATGGTGATCGAGCAGATCAAGAATCAGCTGGCGCGGCTCGTTCCGGTGCACCGCGTCGCCGACCTCACTGCGGACAAGCGCGACGCGGTGGAGCGGGAGCTGGCGCTGGTGAAGGTCGCGGGGCGGGGTGAGCAGCGGCTGGAAGCCTTGCGCCTGGCGCAGGCCTTCGACGCGCGCACCATCGATGCGACGCTCACGTCCTTCGTGTTCGAGGTCACCGGCGCCACGGCGGAGATCGAGCGCTTCGTGGCCCTGATGGCATCGGTGGGTCTGGTCGAGGTGTCGCGCACCGGCATCGCCGCGATCACTCGCGGCCCCGAGGCCACCTGACGCGGCGCGTCCCGTTCTCGCCGCGGAAAGGCCGCTAAGCGCCGGGCCGCTCGAACGCGGCGCGCGCGGCGGCGACGGGCTCGCGGCAGATGCATCCCTCGAGATGGTCGTTGACGAGCCCGGCGGCCTGGAACATTGCCGTAACCGTGGTCGGCCCGACGAAGCGCCAGCCGGCCTTGCGCAACGTCTTGGAGAGCGCCGCCGCCTCGGGCAGGATCGTTCGCGTTGTCGCAGTCGCGTAGTCCAGCGCGTCGGCGTTGTCCGGTTCGTGGCGCCAGATGTATGCGGCGAGCGACCCCTCCCGCTCGATCAGCGCCTCGGCGTGGCGCGCGTTGTTGATGGCCGCCTCGATCTTACCGCGGTGTCGGACGATTCCGGCGTCGCCCAGGAGCCGCGCCACATCCGCCTCACCGAAGCGCGCCACGGTCGGGATGTCGAACCCGGCGAACGCGGCGCGGAAATTCTCGCGCTTGCGTAGGATCGTCAGCCACGACAGGCCGGACTGGAACCCTTCGAGGCACATCTTTTCGAACAGGCGCGTGTCGTCGGCCATCGGCCGGCCCCACTCGGTGTCGTGGTAGGTGAGGTAGTCCGGCAGCCCCTGGTGCCACCAGCAGCGCGGCCGTCCGTCCGGCCGGTCGATCAATCCCGCCGCGAGCTCCACAGACCTTCCCCTGCCTCGGCTTGGAATACCGATCGCGTCATGAACCCATGCCGCAACCCGTTAACCCTTAGTTACTTTTCGCTAACCAATATGGTTGTGCCCCATCCGGTGTTGCAGCACCATCACTGCGACGGCGCGGATGGGATCCATGCACAAACTGTTAAATCTTTTATGCCTCTCGGTCATGGCGACATTCGTCACCATCGGACACGGACCGTCCGCGGGCGAAGAGGTGGATCCGCAGGCGCTGAAGGCCGCGTTCTTCAAGACGGTGTTCGGCTTGGAGTACGGGGGCCATGCCGACGCCTTCCGCGTGAAGCGCTTCGTCGGCCCTGTGCGGTTCTTCGTCGACGACCGCTCCGGCGCGGGCCGGGCGCTCGATGCGCGGCGCTTCCTCAACCGCCTGCCGCGCCACATCGGCCACCTGCGCGCAGAGGTCGTGGATCGCCGGTCGCGCGCCAACTTCAACGTCGTTCTGGTTCGCGACAAGGACTTCGCCAATGTCGTGGCGTCCGAGCTGCGGGCCAACTCCATCGCCATGAACGCGCGCTGCCTCGTCGGCGTGACGACCGTCAACGGGCGCATCCAGCAGTCGACGGCGGTGATCGTCGCGGACGATGACTTCCTGTTCGCGAGATGCCTAGTGGAGGAGGTGCTGCAGGGCCTCGGGCCGATGAACGACGACGACAGCTTGACCGAGAGCGTCTTCAACGACCGCTCGCGGCACGCGACGTTCACCAAGTTCGACCAGGCGCTGATGAACGTCCTCTACCACCCGATGATCCGCCCCGGCATGACCAACTCCGAGGCGCACCGGACCCTGCCGCATGTCTTCGCCGAACTCGGCCTCGCCCACTAGCCGGCGAGCGGGGCCCATCAGGGCCAGCGTCAGGCGGGAACGTCGGCGGCGCGGGCGAGGCGGGTGGCGGTCCCGGGCGTGGTGCGTTCGATGAAATCACGCTTCAGGAGATTTCGCGCGACCGCCATGCGGTAGGCCGCCGAGGCGCGCTGGTCCGACAGCGGCGTGAAGTCCTCCGTGAGCGCGTCTGCCGCCCGAGCCACGCTCTCGGCGTCGTAGGGGTGGCCGATCAGGGCCGCCTCCGCCGCCTTGGCCCGCTTGGGCGTCGCCGCCATGCCGCCGAAGGCGAGGCGCGCGTCGGTCACGAGCCCGTCCGCCACGTCGAGCGCGAAGCAGCCCAGAACGGCGGTGATGTCGGAGTCGAAGCGCTTGCTGACCTTGTGGCAGGTGAGACGGGCCAGCCCCGCCAGCGGCACGTGGACCGCGCGCACATAATCCCCGGCACGGCGGTCCTGCTTGCCGTAGGCGATGAAGAAATCCTCCAGCGGCAATGTCCGAGCGCCGTTCTTGTGCCCCAGCTCGAGCGTGGCGCCGGCAGCGATCAGTGCCGGCGGGAGGTCGCCGATGGGCGACCCGTTGGCGATGTTGCCACCCACCGTCCCCGCATTGCGCACCTGCAGCCCACCGAAGCGGCGCATCAGTTCGGCAAGTCCGGGCGCCTCGACGATGTGCCGGGAGAACGCCTCGAGCCGGACGCCCGCACCGACGACGAGCGTGTCGCCGCGCGTTTCGATGGTGGCGAGCGCTGCGACGTTGCGGGTGGAGATGATCACCGGGGGGTCGAACAGGCTTTTCGTAACCCATAGACCAACGTCGGTGGCGCCGGAGAGGATCGTCGCCTCGGGATGTGCGGCGATGGCCTCGGCGAGCGCCGACTCGGTGGTGGGGGCGATGTAACGCCGACCGCCCGCCGCATAGTCGAGCGCGCCGACCGGGGAGGGGTGGGAGGCGGTGGGCGCGGCGGCGGGCCTCAGGCGGTCGGTCTGCGGGGCGGCGGCTTCGGCGGCCTCCAGGATGGGCCCGTAGCCGGTGCAGCGGCACAGGTTGCCGGCCAGCCGGTCCATGGTCGCCTGGCGGTGGCGCGGGCTCGCCCGGCTGCCGCGCCCATAGCGACATCACGAACCCGGGCGTGCAGAAGCCGCATTGCGAGGCATGGCGGTCGGCCATCTCGCGCTGGATGGGGTGATCCTCGAGGCCTTCGACGGTGGTGACCTCGCTCCCGTGCGCCATCGGCAGCAGCATGATGCACGCGTTCACCGCCCGCGACGCGCCGGTGGCATCGCGCACGGCGACGGTGCAGCTGCCGCAGTCACCCTCCGCGCATCCCTCCTTGGTCCCGGTGAGCCCGCTGGCGCGAAGGTACTCGAGGAGGGTCAGGGTCGGCGGACGATCCGAGACGCAGTGGGCCGCGCCGTTCACAGTGAAGGCGATGGCGGTGGATGCCGCATCCGGCGCAGCGGAGGCGCTCACCGCTCAGGACCCTCGGTAGGTCGAGTAGGCGTGCGGCGAGATGAGGAGCGGCACGTGGTAGTGCAAGGTGGCGTCGGAGATGCCGAAGGCGATGACCACGACGTCCAGGAACGCGGGGTCAGGCAGCTCGATGCCGATGCGGCGGAAGTAGTTGCCCGCCTCGAACTCCAGCGTATAGCGGCCGATGCGAAAGGCGTCGCCGGCGAGGATCGGCTCATCCAGCCGGCCATCTGCGTTGGTGGTGCCGCTCGCGATCTCGTTCCCGTCCGCATCGCATAGGGCAATGGCGACGCCGCTGGCGGGGGTACCGTGAACGGTGTCGAGCACGTGCGTTGTGAGCCGTCCAGCCATAGGATCCTCTGTCGAACTGGCGAAAAGTTACACGGCAGGCCGAGGGCCGGCCAGCCCGATGTTGGGGCAGCCGCCGCCGCTCCAGCGAGCGCGGCGGCGTGAGCCTCTTGCCAAAAGCGGATCGAGTTCGCGGAAACTGGCTTCAGCCGAGTGCACGGTGGGCCGGCCGGTTCGCCGCTCAATGAACGGAGGTCGTCATGCCGCGCCTGTTCACCGCCCTCACGCTCCCCGATGACGTTAGAATGTGGATGACCGGCCTGCGGGGCGGTCTGCGTGGGGCGCGCTTCATCGACCCGGAGAACTACCACGTCACCCTGCGCTTCATCGGCGACATCGACGAGCGGACCGCCGACGAGGTGGTGGACGCATTGTCGCGGATCCGCCGCGCCCCGGTCACCGTGCGTTTGTGCGGTCTGGGCTCGTTCGGCAACAAGAAGCAGCCGCATGCGGTGTGGGCGCGGGTGGAGCCGACGCCGGAGCTGATGGAGCTTCAGGCCGACCAGGAGCGCGCGCTGCAGCGCGTCGGTTTGCCGGCCGAGGCGCGCCGCTTCACGCCTCATGTGACGATCGCCCGCTGCAAAGGGGCGACGGCGCGGGATGTGGCCGAGTGGCTGACGGTCCGCGGCGGCTTCAGCGCGCCATCGTTCGAGGCGGAAGCGTTCGAACTCCTGTCCTCGCGCGCTTCGGTCGGGGGTGGGCCGTATGTGACGGAGGACGTCTACCCGCTGGGAATGGCCCGCGCCGCCTGATTCGGAGAGGAGCCTGCGCTTGGCGCGGGCTCGCCACCCTCGCGTTCGCACACCGCCGTCTGCCTGGAGGTCGATTCGGCACGAAAAAGCCCCGGCGGAACATGTCCGGCCGGGGCTTGAATGTTGAAGCGTCGGCAGACCCGATCAGGGGAGCGGGCGGATCCGGACGACCACGTCGACCCGATGGATCTCCATGCCCTGCGGTGCCTCGGGCACGCGGCTGAGAGACAGCGAATTGGCGGGGATGTCGGTCACTTCGCCGTTCGTCTCGTCGAAGAAGTGGTGGTGATCGTCCGTGTTGGTGTCGAAGTAGGTCTTCGTCCCGTCGACGGCGATCTCGCGCAGGAGGCCCACCTCGGTGAACTGGTGCAGCGTGTTGTAAACCGTCGCGAGGGAGACCGGCACGCGGGCGGTGATGGCCTCCTCGTGAAGACCTTCGGCGGAGATGTGCCGGTGGCCGCGGGCGAACAGCAGGTCCCCGAGCGCGACACGCTGGCGCGTCGGCCGCAGACCAGACGTCTTCAGCATGTCGCGGATATCGACTGCAGGAGACCGCACGTCCTTTGCGCCGTCCATTGTCTCCCGCGAGAAGAAAACTGCCATCGCCACGTCCCAAGACCACAGAGGAAAATTCAAGCGCACGAACTGTGCACGCTGTAACGATATAACCGCTCGTCCGTGTAAGATCAATGTCGCCCCGACGGCGGAAACGCTTGCCACGCCGGCCAATAGGGCGATATCCGGCACCGAGAATGAGAATGCACGCCGGCAACGGTTTGCAGCACGGCCGCACGCATCTTAGATAATGGGCGGGCGACCGATCGGGAGAACGAGCGTTTGGCGATGACGATGACAAGGTCGCGGTTCGAATATGAAGATCTTCTGGCCTGCGGCCGGGGCGAGATGTTCGGCCCCGGGAACCCGCAGCTGCCGCTGCCGCCCATGCTGATGTTCGACCGGATCAGCCACATTTCGTCCGAGGGCGGGGCCCACGGCAAGGGCGAGATCCGCGCCGAGCTGGAAGTGCGCGAGGACCTCTGGTTCTTCGCTTGCCACTTCAAGGGCGATCCGGTGATGCCGGGCTGCCTCGGCCTCGACGCCATGTGGCAGATGCTCGGCTTCTTCCTCGGCTGGGTCGGCGGCCAGGGCCGCGGTCGCGCGCTCGCCGTCGGCGGCGTGAAGTTCACCGGCATGGTGACGCCGTCGGTCAAGCTCATCGAGTACGGCATCGACCTGAAGCGCGTCATGCGCTCGAAACTGACGCTCGGGATCGGCGACGGCTGGTTGAAGGCGGACGGCGAGGCCATCTACAAGGCCGAAGATCTGAAAGTCGGCCTGTTCAAGGACGGGGCGGAACCTGCCGCGAGCTGAACCGCTCGCCAGCCAACTGCGGCCCCCGCAAAGGAGCACTATGAGACGCGTCGTCGTCACCGGGATGGGTATCGTCTCGCCTTTGGGCGGGTCGACGCAAGAGGTGACCGCATCGTTGCAGGAGGGGCGGTCCGGCATCGTGCGGGCCGAGTCCTACGCTGAACACGGGTTCCGTTGCCAGGTGCACGGCGCCCCCACCCTTGATCCGTCCGAATCCGTGGACCGGCGCGCCATGCGCTTCCACGGCGGCGGTACGGCGTGGAACCACGTCGCCATGGATCAGGCCATCCGCGAAGCCGGGCTCGAGCCGTCGGAGATCTCCAACGAGATGACCGGCATCGTGATGGGCTCCGGTGGCCCGTCCACGCGCACGATCGTGGAAGCGGCGGATATCGCGCGGTCCAAGGGACCGAAGCGCATCGGCCCGTTCGCCGTGCCGAAGGCGATGAGCTCGACCGCGTCGGCGACGCTGTCGACGCACTTCAAGATCAAGGGGATCAACTATTCGATCTCCGCGGCGTGCGCGACGACCAACATCTGCATCGGCCACGCGTCCGAGCAGATCCGCCTCGGCAAGCAGGACATCGTCTTCGCCGGGGGCTGCGAGGAGCTCGACTGGACCCTCTCGGTCCTGTTCGACGCCATGGGCGCCATGTCCACGCACTACAACGACACGCCAGCGGTCGCCTCGCGCCCGTTCGACGTCAACCGTGACGGCTTCGTCATCGCGGGGGGCGGCGGAGTGCTGGTGCTGGAGGAGCTGGAGCACGCCAAGGCGCGCGGCGCGCCGATCATCGCCGAAATCGTGGGCTATGCCGCGACCTCCGACGGCCACGACATGGTCGCTCCGTCCGGCGAGGGCGGCGCACGGGCGATGAAGTTGGCGCTGAAGGAAGCTGGGGACCGCAAGATCGATTACATCAATCCGCACGCCACGGCGACGCCGATCGGCGACGCCAGCGAGGTCGAGGCGATCCGCTCCGTGTTCGGCAAGGACATTCCGCCGATCTCCGGCACGAAGTCGCTGTCAGGCCACGCCCAGGGCGCGGCCGGCGTGCACGAGGCGATCTACTCGCTCCTGATGATGCGCTCCGGCTTCATCGCCGCCTCCGCGAACATCGACGAGCTGGACCCGGCGTTTGAGGACATCCCCATCGTGCGCGAACGGCGCGACGGCGTGGAGCTCAACACGGTCCTGTCCAACGGCTTCGGCTTCGGCGGCACCAACGCGTCGCTGGTCCTGGCGCGTTACGATGGCTGATCGCATGGGCCTGATGGCGGGCAAGCGCGGCGTCGTGATGGGCGTTGCCAACAACCACTCGATCGCGTGGGGCATCACTCAGACGCTGGCGGCCGAGGGCGCCGAGGTCGGACTGACCTATCAGAACGACCAGTTCGGCCGCCGTGTGCGCCCGCTGGCCGACAAGGTGGACGCGGCCTTCCTGGAGCAGTGCGACGTGGAGGATCTCGCCTCCGTCGACCGTGTGTTCGAGACCGCCGCCAAAACCTGGGGGTCGATCGACTTCTTCGTCCACGCCCTGGCCTTCTCGGACAAGAACGAGCTCAAGGGGCACTACGCCGACACCTCGCGCGAGAATTTCACCCGCACGATGTTGATTTCGTGCTTCTCGTTCACCGAATTGGCCAAGCGCGCCGCGGCGTTGATGACGGATGGCGGCGCCATGGTGACGCTCACCTATGGCGGTTCGGTCAAGGTCATGCCGAACTACAACGTGATGGGCGTGGCGAAGGCGGCGCTGGAGTCCTCCGTGCGCTACCTGGCGGCCGACTTCGGTGAATCCGGCGTGCGGGTGAATGCGATCTCCGCCGGACCGGTGCGCACGTTGGCCGGCGCTGGCGTGACCGACGCGCGGCTGATGTTCAACTATCAGCGCAAGCACTCGCCGCTCGCCCGGACCGTCACCATCGACGAGATCGGCCGCTCCTCCGCTTACCTTCTGTCGGATTATTCGGCGGGTGTGACGGGCGAGATCCACTACGTGGATTCGGGCTACAACATCATGTCGATGCCCAAGCTCGACGAACTGCGGGCCGAGGAACGGCGCGAGATCATCGAGGAGAAGGTCGAGGCGAGCGCGCCGGATATCCTCACCGAGGAGACATGATCGCCGTCGATTCGCGGATCGATAGCCGCTGGCCCGCGCCGGCGGCGACCCCGCGGGTCAAGATCTGCGGGATCACGCGGCCGGACCTTGCCGAGGCCGCCATCGCAGCCGGCGCAGACATGATCGGCCTCGTCCACTTCCCACCCAGCCCGCGCCATCTGTCGCTGGACGACGCGGCCGCGATTGCGGCGAGCGTGCGCGGGCGGGTGTCGATCGTGGCGCTCACCGTCGATGCCGACGACGCGACGCTGGATGCACTGGCACGGACGGTGCGGCCCGACGCGCTGCAGTTCCACGGCAAGGAGAGCCCCGAGCGCGTGGCGCACCTGGGCGAGCAGTACGGTGTGGCTGTGGCCAAGGCGATCGGCGTCGGTTCGGCCGGCGATCTCGCCGCGGCCGACGACTACGAAGGTGCACTTATCGTCCTCGACGCCAAGCCGCCGAAAGGGCGCTGATCGTCCGGGGGGGCACGGCGCGCACGTTCGACTGGTCGATCCTCCAGGATTGGTCCTCGCCGAGGCCCTACATGCTGTCCGGTGGGCTGACGGCGGACACCGTCGGCGCGGCACTGCGGTACGTGTCGCCCTACGCGCTGGACGTGTCGTCCGGTGTCGAAACGGACCGGATCAAGGATCCTCGCAAGATGGATGCCTTCGTCGCGGCAGTGCGATCGACGATCCCTTCTGTCGGCAATTGAGGTGAAGATGAGCGACCGCTACGATCCCCTCGTCATCTATATTCCGGTGGTGCACGGGGGGCGAGCTGGCGGACTGGCCAAGTCGCTGCACCACGTCGGAATGCGCATGATGGTGACCGGACCGACGGCGAGCCATGAGATCAAGGTCGACCACCGCATGCCGACGGCGCGCGTGCGCTCCGCGTTCAGCCCCAGCGCCTTCGCGGTGGAGGGGGACGAGATCTTCGACAATCCGCCCGACATCATCGTCGTCGGTCGTGAAGACAATCTCGAAAGTACGATCAAGCTGCGGCGGCAGCTGAACCGGATCAAGCCGGTGGCGATCGTGGGCTATTCCGGCGTTTTCCAGTCGCGCTACCAGTACAAGAAGTTGGACGGGCTGATCGCGACCGACAAGGCCAGCCGGGTAGCCGCGCGCTATGTCGGTGTGCCGTCCCTGAAATTCTTCCCCCACTTCGGCTTCGATCGCTGGCCCTACGAGCCGGAACCGGAACAGTCGCCGGTGATCCTGCGCTCGTTCATCCGGAACTATCAGGAGCGCTTCCCGCTCTCCTACGCATTCCATCAGGAATGCCGGAGCAAACTGACCGAAGCCTACGGCGACCGGGTGGTTGTCGAGAACTTCGAGAAAGTTCAGGGCCCGGACGTGCCGAAGCTTCTGCGCGAGTGCACCGCCTCGCTGCACATCAAGGATCAGGAGGGGTTCGGCTGGTCGACGGTCGAGAGCCTGGCCACCGGGCGGCCGATCCTCTGGCAGTCCGGCCTGTCACGCAACATGGCGTTCCTGGAGTGGATGGCGGACGGTGGCGAGGCCTTCCGCTTCACCACGGCGGACGATCTGGTTCGGCTGGTCGGGCGGTTCCTGGAGGATCCGGCGTGGCGGACGTCCGTGCAGGTGGAGGCCGCCGAAACGATCCGCGCGACATTCAATGTCGAAGATTACGCCGAGGCGCTGGGGGACTTTCTCATGGCGATCGCGACGCTGACGCGGCTACGCTGGGCACCATGGCGCCCGGGCGGCGTGCGCAAGGAGATCGCGGCCTATGCGCCGACGCTCGATCCTCACGTGTTGCAGGACTATGAGCGTGTGGCTCTTGGCGGAGAGCGTGCGGAGACGATCAAGGACCTATGAACGAGGAGGCTGCGGTGGGCACGGGTCCGGTAGCGCAGGGGCCGGTAACGCGCTCTGACGTCGTGATCACGCCCTCGAAGTCTGACCGGCTGACGACCTACCTGGCGCCGCTGCTGGACCTCGAGCAAAAGCGCTTCCCCCTCGACCCGGAAAAGACGCTTATCGCCGCCGCCCACCGCTCGTTCGATCGCGCGTGCAAGCGGTCCGAGCGCTACATCCAGCGCTACGGACTCGAAACGAACGAGACGAGGCGAAATCTCTTCATCGAAGGCTATTGGCGGCCAATGGTGCAGGTGCACAAGCGCATCGGGATCAAGCGCCGCTTTCAGGTCGTTCTGGGGGACGACACCACCCCGTCTCGCTCACCCGCCTTCCACAAGGCCCGCCGGATCGACGGCTGCGGGATGGATGTTCTCGTCCCGCTCAACCCGCGCCGACATTTCGCGCTGCTGCGCCACTCCGCTAAATTCGACCGGCCGTATTCGGAGAAAATCGGCAAGCTGCTGTGGCGCGGCGCCACGACGGGTGTCTTCGGCGGCGACGCTATGGTGTCGCGTTTTCACCTCTACAAGGAGTGGGGTCGCTGGCAGAAAACTGAGGCGCTCGACTTCGGCTTCACCAACATGACCGCCAACAAGGTCCACTACACCACCCCCGGCGGTGTCGACATCGACGACTGCCAGACGCCGCGGATCGGGGTTGAGGAACAGCTGAAGTACAAATATCTGCTGTGCCTGGAGGGCAACGACGTGGCGAGCGGGCTGAAATGGATGCTGTCGTCCAACTCGCTGGTGCTGATGCCGCGGCCGACGATGGTCTCCTGGGCCTGCGAGAACCTTCTGCGCCCCGGCGTCCACTACGTGGAGGTGAAGCCGGACCTCTCGGACCTGGAGGACGTCTACGCCTGGTGCGAGGCAAACCCCGCCGTGTGCGAGGAGATCGCGCAGAACGGCAAGAGCTTCATGGCGCCCTTCTACGACGAGGATCTGGAGACCGAGCTGTTCGACATCGTGGTGCGGCGCTATCATCGCCTCGTCCGCCTGTTCAATCCGGACGCGGCCGAGGCGGACGAGTAGGACGCGGCTGAGGATCGTGCGGGCCGCCGGGTCCTTGACCGCGCTCGACCCTTCATGCTGTGTGACCGACGGCGCGCCGACGTTATATGTCCGCCGCCTCTCCTCCAATTTTGCGAGGCCGTACGGTGAGCGAACGCCCCAACTCTTTCCGCAATGGTCCCGACGACCGTGGCCGCTTCGGCATCTTCGGCGGCCGCTTCGTCGCCGAGACGCTGATGCCGCTCATCCTGGAACTGGAGCAGGCGTGGACGCGGCGCGCGACGACCCGGCGTTCGCGCGCCGAGCTCGACGACCTCGGCACGCACTATGTCGGCCGCCCGTCGCCGCTCTACTTTGCCGAGCGGCTGACCGAGTGAGCTCGGGCGGCGCGCGCATCTACTTCAAGCGCGACGAGCTGAACCACACCGGCAGCCACAAGATCAACAACTGCATCGGCCAGATCCTGCTGGCCCGGCGCATGGGCAAGACGCGCATCATCGCCGAGACCGGCGCGGGCCAGCACGGCGTCGCCACCGCCACCGTGTGCGCGCGCTTCGGCCTGCCCTGCGTGGTCTACATGGGCGCCAAGGACGTCGAGCGGCAGGCGCCCAACGTGTTCCGCATGAAGCTCCTCGGGCGCCGAGGTGGTGCCGGTCACCAGCCGGCGCCGGCACGCTGAAGGACGCCATGAACGAGGCGCTGCGCGACTGGGTCGCCAACGTCGAGGACACCTATTACCTCATCGGCACCGCCGCCGGGCCGCACCCCTATCCGGCGCATGGTGCGCGACTTCCAGTCGCGTCATCGGCACCGAGGCGCGCGACGCAGATCCAGGAGACGGAAGGGCGGCTGCCGGATCTCGCTGGTCGCGGCGGTCGGCGGCGGCTCCAACGCCATCGGCCTGTTCCACCCGTTCCTGGACGACGCGTCCGTGGCGCATGATCGGCGTCGAGGCGGCCGGCGAGGGGCTCGACGGCGACAAGCACTGCGCCTCGCTGACCGCCGGGCGCGCCGGGCGTGCTGCACGGCAACCGCACCTACCTGTTGCAGGACGACGACGGCCAGATCCTGGAGGGCCACTCCATCTCGGCCGGGCTCGACTATCCCGGCATCGGCCCCGAGCATGCCTGGCTGAAGGAGAACGGCCGCGTCACCTACGTGCCGATCGGCGACGACGAGGCGCTCTCGGCCTTCCAGCTCCTCGCCCGCACGGAGGGCATCCTGCCCGCGCTGGAGCCGGCACACGCGCTGGCCCATGTGGCGAAGGTTGCGCCGACCATGGGGCGTGACCAGATCGTGGTGATGAATTTGTGCGGACGAGGCGACAAGGACGTCCACACCGTCGCCTCCGATCTCGACGCCCGCGCGAGAAGGCCAATTAGTCGTACGCTGCTCGTCTGTATGCTCGACATGACCACGGTTCAGCGCTCGATGCCGTCGACCGAGGTGAATCCCGAGACCTGGGCCGACCGTCAGGTCGCCGAGGTGCTGCTGCACCCACGGCGGCGACTGGTGGCACGGCCGTTTCTTCGTCTTCGCCGGCGAGGATGCGCTGGCCTCGATCTACCAGAACGTCGAGCGGCTGCGCTCCATCGACTGGTTCGGTCAACGCGTTGGAGAG
This sequence comes from uncultured Alphaproteobacteria bacterium, assembly GCA_963771975.1. Classification (GTDB taxonomy): domain Bacteria; phylum Pseudomonadota; class Alphaproteobacteria; order Rhizobiales; family Amorphaceae; genus Acuticoccus. Next base: position 192,693 of record CAVYVL010000009.1, read on the forward strand.
CATCGAGCGTGATCGCCATCTCGCACAACTCCGACATCGGCCCCCTGTTCGGCATCCAGGACCAAGCACAGGGGCCAGCTGATGAGCCGCATCGCCGCCTGCTTCGACGCTCTGTCGCGCGAGGGCCGCGCCGGCCTCGTGACCTTCGTGACCGCCGGCGATCCGGACCTCGAGACCTCGGCCGAGATCCTCGCCGCGCTCGCCGAGGCGCGGGGCGGACGTCATCGAGGTCGGCATGCCCTTCACCGACCCGATGGCCGACGGCCCGGCGATCCAGGCCGCGTCCCTGCGCGCGCTGCAAGGCCGGCGGCACGTTGACGGTCACGCTCGACCTCGTCCGCGCGCTTCCGCGCCGACGAACGACACCACGCCGATCGTCCTGATGGGCTACTACAACCCCATCTACCATCGCGGCGTCGACACCTTCCTCGACGAAGCGCAAGACCGCCGGCGTCGACGGGCTCATCGTCGTCGACCTGCCGCCGGAGGAGGACGACGAGCTGTGCGTGCCGGCCCGCGACGCCGGGCTCGACTTCATCCGCCTGGCGACGCCGACCACCGATGACGCGCGCCTGCCGGCCGTCCTCGCCGAACACGTCGGGCTTCCTCTACTACGTCGCGATCGCCGGCATCACCGGCACCGCGAGCGCGCGCCGCGACCGACGTCGCCCAGGCGGTGCAGCGGCTGAAGGCGGCGACCGAGCTGCCCGTCGCCGTCGGCTTCGGCGTGAAGACGCCGCAGCAGGCGGCGTCCATCGCGCGGGTCGCCGATGCGCGTGGTGGTCGGGTCGGCGATCGTCGACACGATCGCCAAGGCCGCGCCCGGCGAAGAGGCCGCCGCGGCCAAGACTTCGTCGCCGCGCTTGCCAGGGGCGTTCGGGACGCCCGGAAGGTTGCCGCATGAACTGGATATCGTCCGTCGTTCGCCCGAAGATCTCGTCGTTCTGGACGAAGCGCGACACGCCGAAGAACCTGTGGATCAAGTGCCCGGAGACGGGCGAGATGGTGTTCCACCGGGACCTCGAGCAGAACGGCTGGGTGGTGCCGGGCTCCGGCTTCCACATGCGCATGCCGCGTGCACGATCGCCTGGCGTCCATCTTCGACGCCGGCGCCTACGAGACGTTGCCGCTGCCGACCGTCCCGCACGATCCGCTGAAGTTCCGCGACGAGCGGCGCTACCAGGACCGCCTGCGCGACGCCCGCGCCAAGACCGGCCGCGACGACGCCGTCACGCTCGCCAAGGGCACGCTGGAGACGCTGCCCGTCACCGTCGCGGTGCAGGACTTCGCCTTCATGGGCGGCTCGCTCGGCATGGCGGCGGGCGAGGCGATCGTCCCGGGCGCCCAGACCGCGCTCGCAGACCAGACGCCCTACGTGCTGTTCGCGGCCTCCGGCGGCGCGCGGATGCAGGAGGGCATCCTCTCGCTGATGCAGATGCCGCGCACCACCGCCGCGCTCGTGGCGCTGCGCGAGGCGGGGCTGCCGTACATCGTCGTCCTCACCAACCCGACGACGGGCGGCGTCACCGCGTCCTACGCCATGCTGGGCGACGTCCACATCGCCGAGCCGGGCGCGCTGATCGGCTTCGCCGGGCCCGCGCGTGATCGAGCAGACCATCCGCGAGAAGCTGCCCGAGGGCTTCCAGCGCGCCGAGTATCTGCTACGATCACGGCATGGTCGACATGGTCGTCCACCGCCACGAGATGAAGGCCACCCTGGGGCGCCTCCTCCGGGTCCTGCTGCACCGTCCCGCGTGACCGCTGAGGCGCGCTGCCGCCGCCCGAGCATGCGCCGAAGCGCTCCCGAGCCGCGCCCGCCGAGACCGTCGCCACCCCGCCAGAGACCCCGGACGAGGAGACGGCGCCGGCCGCATCCTGATCCAGATGGACGCCACCAGTCCGCATCCTGGAGCGCATTGCCGCGCTCCACCCCAAGCGCATCGACCTGCTCGCTCGGCCGCCTGGAGCGCCTGCTCGAGCGGCTCGGCCATCCCGAGACGCGCCTGCCGCCGGTGATCCACGTCGCCGGCACCAACGGCAAGGGCTCCGTCGCGGCGATGCTGCGCGCCATGCTGGAGGCCGACGGCCAGCGCGTCCACGTCTACACCTCGCCGCATCTCGTCGCTTCAACGAGCGCATCCGTCTCGGCGCCGAGGGCGGCGGCCGCCTGGTGACCGACGAGGTGCTGACCGAGGCGCTGGAGCGGGCCGAGACGCGCCAACGACGGCGGCCCCATCACGTTCTTCGAGATCACCACCGCCGCCGCGTTCCTCCTCTTCGCCGAGACCCCGGCCGACGTGCTGCGTGCTGGAGACCGGCCTCGGCGGCCGCCTCGACGCCACCAACGTCGTGCGAGAGCCCATCGTCTCGGTGCTCACGACCATCGGCATCGACCATGTCGGCTTCCTCGGCCCGACGCTGGGCGAGATCGCGATGGAGAAGGCCGGCATCATCAAGCGCGAAGCGTGCCGGTGGTCTCGGCGCCCGCAGAAGGACGCTGTTGCCGCGGTGATCGAGCGGCAGGCCGGGCTCGCTGCGCGCGCCGCTGCACCTCGGCGGGATGGACTGGACCGTGGCGCAGGAGAACGGCCGCCTCGTCTACCAGGACGAGGACGGGCTGGTGGACCTGCCGCTGCCGCGCCTTCCCGGCCGCCACCAGATGGTGAACGCCGGCGTCGCCATCGCCGCCGTCCGCGTCACCGGCATCCTGCGCAAACCCGGCTCGGCTGGAAGCGGGCATGACCGCGGTCGAATGGCCGGGCCGGATGCATCGCCTCACGCGCGGGCGGATCGTCGACTGCGGCGCCGGCCGATGCCGAGATCTGGCTGGACGGCGGCCACAATGCCGATGCCGGCGAGGTGGTGGCCGCCGCGCTCGCCGACCTCGAGGACCGCGTCTCGCGTCCGCTCTTCCTCATCACGGGCATGCTGACGACGAAGGACCCGGGGCTACTTCCAGCACTTCGCCGGCCTGGCGCGCCATGTCTTCACCGTCGGCGTTCCCAGCAGCGACGCGGCCATCGCGCCGGCCGCGCTCGCCGAGGCCGCCGCGGCGGCGGGTCTGTCAGCCGAGCCTGTGACGTCGGTGCGCACGGCCCTGCGGCTGCTGGCGGAGAACTGGCGCTACGAGCCGCCGCCGCGCATCGTCATCTGCGGCTCGCTCTATCTCGTGGGCGATATTTTGGCGCAGAACGGGACACCACCTAGCTAAATCCCGTGTTAAAAGGCGGTTTCGTCAAAAAGCGAGTGGCCGCCATGACACTCGATGTCGACGCCCTTCTCGACCGCCGCCGCCAAGCCAGACGCATCGCGTTCTGGCGGGACTGGTGTTCGTCCTGGTCGCGGCCGCGATGGCGGTCACCGTCCTGGTCATGCTGAAGCCCGCAGCGGCAGCACATCGCCCGCATCGAGATCAACGGCGCCATCGTTTCCGATCGTCCGCTGATGCAACTGATCGAGCGGCTCCAGAAAGATGACAGCGTCTCTGCCGTGATGCTGTCCATCGACTCGCCCGGCGGCACGTCCGTCGGCGGCGAGCGTCTGTACGAGGCGCTGCGCGAGATCGCGGTCGACAAGCCGGTGGTGGCGTACATCAACACCCTCGGCGCCTCCGCCGCATACATGGCGGCGATGGCCGCGGACCACATCGTCGCCCACCGCACCAGCCTGACCGGCTCCATCGGCGTCCTCATCCAGTTCGGGCAGGCCAAGGAGCTTCTCGATCACATTGGCGTCGACCGTGGACAAGGTCGCCTCCGGTGCGCTGAAGGCCGAGCCCAGTCCGTTCGACGACGTGGACCCGGCGGCCGTGGACGTGCTGCAGGGCGTGGTCGACGACAGCTTCGACTGGTTCCTTTCGCTGGTGGTCGAGCGGCGAGGCATCGCCGAGCCGGAGGCGCGACGCCTGGCTGATGGCCGGATTTTCACCGGAACTCAGGCGTTGGACGCCGATCTGATCGACGCGATCGGCGGCGAAGAGGAAGCCAAGCAATGGCTCGAAGTCCGCGCGGGGTGTCGCCTTCGACCTGCCGGTCCGGACCTATGAAGCCAAGGATGAGGGGGATTTGTCCCTAACGGCCCATATGGCCAATGCTCTGGTGGACCGCATTTTTTCCGCCGTCGGGATCGAATTTACCGACAATTGCACCGATTGGCTCGGTTGACGGTCTTATGGTCCCTTTGGCACGCTTCGATTTCTTCGGACACAAAGGTGAAAAACAATGATTAAGTCCGAGCTGGTGACGCGTCTTCAGTTGCAGAACCCACATCTGCTCCAGCGCGATGTGGAAGGCGTGGTGAATGCATTCCTGTCGATGAGATCGCGAATGCAATGAGGGATGGAAACCGCGTTGAGTTGAGGGGCTTCGGTGCCTTCTCGGTCCGTGTGCGCGAGGCGCGGACCGGACGGAACCCGCGCACCGGCGAACCTGTGAAGGTGGAGCAGAAGGCCGCGCCATTCTTCAGAACAGGCAAGGAGATGCGCGACCGCATCAATGCGGCGGCGCAGTCCCGTACCGGCCGAAGCGCGGAGGCCGAGGAAGACGCGGAAGACAGTTACCGCCGCGCCGCGGAATAGAGGGCCGATGCGCCGTGTGATCGGCGTCGCGACAGTGATCCTGTCGGCCATCGTCATCGGCATGGCGGTGGCCAACCGGCACACGGTGGTGGTCTACTTCGATCCGTGGCGCGACCCTGACCGGATGGTCGAGGTGCCCGTCTATGCCGCGCTTCTCGGCGCTCTGGCGTGCGGCGTTGTCTTGGGCGGGCTCGCCGCGGGCCGCCGCCGGGCGCTCCGACCCCGTGACATGCAGCCGACGCGAGGGGAGACCCGCGGGCCGGCTCGACGAAGAACCGGCTCTCGGCTGCTGACGTAGATCTGGCGGGCGCGTTGCCCTCGGCCCAGCGCAGGCCCAAGGGTCGCCCGTCCGTGACCGGCCGGCGGTCACATGTGGATGGCGCGATTGTCCACCGCGAGGGCGGCTTCCTTCACGGCCTCGGAGAGCGTCGGGTGGGCATGGCAGGTGCGGGCGATATCCTCCGCCGCGGCGCCGAACTCCATGCCCAGCGTCACCTCCGCGATCATCGTGCCAGCGTCCGGGCCGACCATGTGGACGCCGAGGACCCGGTCGGTCTTCTTGTCGGCCAGGATCTTCACGAAGCCGTCGGTCGTGCGGTTCACCTTGGCGCGCCCGTTGGCGGTGAAGGGGAACTTGCCGACCGTGTACTCCACGCCGTCGGTCTTCAGCTGCTCCTCGGTGCGACCGACGGAGGCGACCTCGGGGTAGGTGTAGACGACGGAGGGGATCGCCTCGTAGTTCACGTGGCCGGCCTGCCCGGCGATGATCTCGGCGCAGGCGACACCCTCGTCCTCGGCCTTGTGGGCGAGCATCGGCCCGGCGATCACGTCACCGATGGCGTAGACGCCCTTGACGTTGGTCTGGAAGTGCTCGTCGGTCTTGATGCGGCGGCGCTGGTCGAGCTCGATGCCGGCTTCTTCGAGACCGAGGCCCTGCCGTGTAGGGCACGCGGCCGATGGCGACGAGCACCACGTCCGCCTCGAGCGTCTCCGTGTCACCGCCCTTGGCGGGCTCCACCGAGACCTTGAGCGTCTTGCCCGACGCGTCGACACCGGTGACCTTGCTCGAGAGCTTGAACTTGAACCCCTGCTTGCCGAGGATCCGCTGGAACTGCTTGGAGACCTCGTTGTCCTCCGGCGGCAGGATCTTGTCGAGGAACTCCACGACCGTCACCTCAGCGCCCAGGCGGCGCCACACCGAACCGAGCTCCAGCCCGATCACGCCGCCGCCGATGACCACCATCTTGCCCGGCACCTTGTCGAGGGTGAGCGCGCCGGTCGACGACACGACGCGCTTCTCGTCGATCTCGACGTTCGGCAGGCGCGCGATGTCCGACCCCGACGCGATGATGGTGTTCTTGGTCTCGATCTCCTGGGTGGAGCCGTCCTCGGCGGTCACCTTCACCTTGCCCGGACCGGCGACGGCGCCGGTGCCGCGGAAGCTGTCGATCTTGTTCTTCTTGAAGAGGAAATCGACGCCCTTCACGTTGCCGCTGACACCCTCGTCCTTGAAGGCGAGCATCTTGGCGACGTCCAGCTTGGGATCCACGGCGATGCCCATGTCTGCGAACGCATGGTTCGCCTCATGAAACATTTCGGACGCATGCAGGAGCGCCTTGGAGGGAATGCAGCCGATGTTGAGGCAGGTGCCGCCGAAGGTCGGCCACTTTTCGACCACCGCGGTCTTCAGCCCGAGCTGTGCGCAGCGGATGGCTGCGACGTACCCGCCCGGACCGGATCCGATCACCGTGACGTCATAGGCTGCCATCGTCCGCTCCTTCGCTGTTGCCGCGCTTCACCTGTCCGCTTCCGCGTGGCGGGTCAAGGGTTGCGCCGTACTTCGGGCTCAGATCGCCGCGCCGAAGAGAGCGACGAACTCGAACACGATCCCGAGCATGGCGAGGCCATAGATGACGGAGCGGACTGGGCCGAGGCCGAACACGTAGGCGGGCCAGTAGGCGACCCGCGCCGCCACGTAGAGGATCGCCCCGGCCGCCGACAGCCCGGAGGTGGCGCCGCCGACGACTACGGCAAGCGTCACCGCGGCGAAGACGGCGTAGGTCTCGAGGATGTTCTTCGCGGCACGGTCGGCGCGCTGGTTGGCGAGGCTCGTCTCCGGCGGGCTCGTGTCACGGTTGCCGGCGGCCCATTGGGTGGATTTCACAGCACGCCCGAAGGCCGGAGCCAGGATGTAGAAGACGACGAGCACGCCGCCCAGCCCAACGCAGATAAGTTCGATCGCCATCGTGTCCGTCGCTCCATTTGGCTGGCCGTGCAGTGGGGTGGCCTGTGCCTTACGTGGAGCGGAGCCGGCTGGCCGCAACGGCATACGGCCGCGCCGCACCGCATCGGCTTCAAAACGAAACGACCGGCGGTGCGTGCTGCACCGCCGGTCGGATATTCCGCAAACGGGGCGCCGCGTGGCCGCGGCGGTCGGATCAGAGGTCGAGCAGCAGCCGCTGCGGGTCTTCGATCGCCTCTTTCACGCGCACCAGGAACGTCACGGCCTCTTTGCCGTCGACGATGCGGTGGTCGTAGGAGAGGGCGAGGTACATCATCGGGCGCAGCTTGATCTCGTTGCCGACGGCGACGGGGCGCTGCTCGATGCGGTGCATGCCGAGGATGCCCGACTGCGGGGCGTTGAGGATCGGCGTCGACATCAGCGAGCCGTAGATGCCGCCGTTGGTGATCGTGAAGGTGCCGCCCTGCATCTCGTCGAGCTTCAGCTGGCCGTCGCGGGCGCGCTTGCCGAAGTCGGCGATGGTCTTCTCGATGTCGGCGAAGCCGAGCTGGTCGGCGTCCTTGACCACCGGGACGACGAGCCCCTTCGGCGTGCCGACGGCAATGCCCATGTGGTAGTAGTTCTTGTAGACGAGGTCGTTGCCGTCGATCTCGGCGTTGACCGCCGGCACTTCCTTCAGCGCATGCACGCAGGCCTTGGCGAAGAAGGCCATGAAGCCGAGCTTCACCTTGTGCTTCTTCTCGAAGACATCCTTGTACTGCGTGCGCAGGGCCATGACGGCCGACATGTCGACGTCGTTGAACGTCGTCAGCATCGCGGCGGTGTCTTGCGCATCCTTGAGGCGCTTGGCGATGGTGCGGCGCAGGCGCGTCATCGGCACGCGCTCTTCGCGCTCGCCGTCCTCGGCCGGGGAGGGGGCGCGGGACTGCTGCGCCGGGGCGGCCTTGGCGGCGGGCGCGGTCGTCCCGCTCTCGATGGCGCCGAGCACGTCGCCCTTCAGCACCTGGCCACGCTTGCCGGTCCCATCGACCTGATCGGACGACAGGCCCTTCTCGGCCATCATCTTCTTGGCGGACGGGGACGGGGGCATGTCACCCTCGCGGCCCGGGGCGCGGGCGATCTCACGCTCGGCCGTGCCGTGCTGGGCGCCGGTGGAGGCGGCGGGCACATCCGTCTTCGGTGCGGCAGAGGCGCCGGAGCCGCCGATGGTGCCGATGAGGCCACCCACTTCGACCGTGTCGCCTTCCTTGACGGCGAGGCTGGCGATGGTGCCGGCGGTCGGAGCCGGAACCTCGACGCTGACCTTGTCGGTCTCGAGCTCGACGATCGGCTCGTCGGCCCCGACGACTCGCCCTCGGCCTTGATGATGCGCGCCACCGTCGCCTCGGTCACGCTTTCGCCGAGGGTGGGAACGCGCACCTCGGTCGAGCCGCCAGCCGGTGCGGCGCCGTTGCCGGCCGCCGCTGCGGGCGCCTCCGACTTGGCAGGTTCGGACGGGGTCGCCTCGGACTTTGCCGGCTCGGACTTGCCTTGGGGGCGTCCGTCTTCGCCTTGGCGCCACCGGCGCCGTCGCTGATCTGGCCGAGCAGCGCACCGACCTCGACCGTCTCGCCGTCCTTGGCGGTGATCTCCGACAGGGTGCCGGCGGCGGGGGAGGGAACCTCGACGGAGACCTTGTCGGTCTCCAGCTCGAGCAGGGGCTCGATCCGCCGAGACCGAGTCCCCTCGGCCTTGAACCACTTGGCAATCGTGGCTTCGGTGACGGACTCACCCAGAGTCGGGACGCGAATATCGGTCATGGCGCTCTTGTCGCATTTGGTGCGGCGGCGGTTCATCAGGTCGGTGCGGTGGCCGCAAACCCGCACCAAGCCGTGGCGTTGTGAACCGATCACCCTCGCGAAGCAAGCGCAACGCAAAGTTATCGGTTCGAGTTAACGAGGGCCCGCGCTCAACCGTAGACTTGGTCGAGGAAGGTCTCCAGTTGCTGCTGGTGCCGCTTGGCGAGACCGGTGGCCGGGGAGGCCGCCGCGGGCCGGCCCGCATAGCGCGGACGGTCGTTCGCCATCTTGGTCTGCCCCAGGCACCAGTCGAGGTAGGGCTGCATGAAGGACCAGGCGCCCATGTTGGCCGGCTCCTCCTGGCACCACACCAGTTCCGCGTTCGGGAAGCGCTTCAGCTCGCTGATGACCGACTTCGCCGGGAACGGGTAGAGCTGCTCGACGCGCAGAAGGTACACGTCGTTCTGCTCGCGCTCCTCGCGCGCCTCCAGGAGGTCGTAGTAGACCTTGCCCGTGCACAGGACGACGCGGCGGATGTCTTTGTCCTCGGCGAGCTTGAAGTCGGCGGTGCGGCCGACCTGCGCATCGTCGAGCAGGACGCGGTGGAAGCAGGAATCCGGCCCCATCTCGTCCAGCGCCGACACGCAGCGCTTGTGGCGCAGCAGCGACTTCGGCGTCATCAGGATCAGCGGCTTGCGCACGTCGCGCTTCAGCTGCCGGCGCAGGATGTGGAAGTAGTTCGCCGGCGTCGAGCAGTTGGCGACCTGCATGTTGTCTTCCGCGCACATCTGCAGGAAGCGCTCGAGACGGGCCGAGGAGTGCTCGGGGCCCTGACCCTCGTAGCCGTGCGGCAGCAGCACACGAGACCCGTCATGCGCAGCCACTTGCGCTCGCCCGACGAGATGAACTGGTCGATCACCACCTGCGCACCGTTGGCGAAGTCGCCGAACTGCGCCTCCCACAAGGTCAGGCGTCGGGCTCGGCGAGGGAGTAGCCGTACTCGAAGCCGAGCACCGCCTCCTCGGAGAGCATGGAGTTGATGACCTCGTAGCGCCTCTGCTCGCTGGCCAGGTTGTTGAGCGGGATGAGCCGCTCCTCGGTCTCCTGGTCGTAGAGCACCGAGTGGCGCTGCGAGAAGGTGCCGCGCTCGACGTCCTGCCCCGAGAGGCGGACGGGATAGCCGTCGACGAGGAGCGTGCCGAAGGCGAGCGCCTCGGCGGTCGCCCAGTCGATCACCCTCGCCGGTCTCGATCATCTTGCGGCGGTTGTCCATGAACCGGCCGACGGTGCGGTGGATGTGGAAGCCTTCCGGCACGGCCGACAGCGCCACGCCGATGGACTTCAGCTCGTCCATGTCGACGCCGGTGTGGCCGCGGCGCGCGTCGTCCTTGTCCTCGCCCGGCTTGATCGCCTTCCAGCGCCCGTCGAGCCAGTCGGCCTTGTTGGGCAGGAACGACTGCCCGGCCTCGAACTCTTCGTCGAGGTGCTGGCGCCAGTCGGCCTTCATGGTCTCGACGTCGTCGTCGCACATGACGCCCTCGTCGACGAGGCGCTTGCCGTAGATCTCCAGCGTGCTCGGGTGCTGGCGGATCTTCTTGTACATGATCGGCTGCGTGAACGAGGGCTCGTCGCTCTCGTTGTGGCCGAACCGGCGATAGCAGAACATGTCGATCACGACCGGCTTGTGGAACTTCTGCCGGAACTCCGTCGCGATCTTGGCGGCGTAGACGACCGCCTCCGGATCGTCGCCGTTCACGTGGAAGATCGGCGCCTCGATCATCTTGGCGACGTCGGACGGGTAGGGCGACGAGCGCGAGAAATGCGGGTTCGTCGTGAAGCCGATCTGGTTGTTGACGATGACGTGGATCGACCCGCCGGTGCGGTGCCCCTTGAGGCCCGAGAGGCCGAAGCACTCCGCCACGACGCCCTGGCCGGCGAACGCGGCGTCGCCATGCAGGAGCAGCGGCAGCGACTGGTGCGCTCGGTGTCGTTCATCTGGTCCTGCTTGGCGCGGACCTTGCCGAGCACCACCGGGTCGACGATCTCCAGGTGCGAGGGGTTGGCGGTCAGCGACAGGTGGACCTGATTGCCGTCGAACTCACGGTCCGAGGAGGCGCCGAGGTGATACTTCACGTCGCCCGAGCCCTCGACCTCGTCAGGCTTGAACGAGCCGCCCTTGAACTCGTGGAAGATGGCGCGCAGCGGCTTGCCGAGCACCTGCGCCAGGATGTTGAGGCGGCCGCGGTGGGCCATGCCGATGGCGATGTCCTTCACGCCGAGGTTGCCGCCGCGCTTGATGATCTGCTCGAGCGCCGGGATCACCGCTTCGCCACCGTCCAGGCCGAAGCGCTTGGTGCCGGTGTACTTGACGCCGAGGAACTTCTCGAAGCCTTCCGCTTCGACCAGCTTGTTGAGGATCGCCTTGCGGCCCTGCTGCGTGAAGGCGATGCCCTTGTCCGGCCCCTCGATGCGCTCCTGCAGCCAGCCCTTCTCGTAGCCGTCGGAGATGTGCATGAACTCCACGCCCATCGTCTGGCAGTACGTGCGCTCCAGGATGTCGATCATCTGCCGCACGGTCGCGAACTCGAGGCCGAGAACGTTATCGAGGAAGATGGGGCGGTCCATGTCGGCTTCGTTGAAGCCGTAGGCCTGCGGGCGCAGCTCCTCGTCGCGCATCCCGGCGATGCCGAGCGGGTCGAGATTGAGCGTGGTAGTGGCCGCGCATGCGGTAGGCGCGGATCATCATGATCGCGCGCACCGAGTCCCGCGCGGCGCGGCGAACCTCGGTTGCCGAGACGTCCTGCCCGGTTGCCTGCGCCTTCTGCGCGACCTTCTCGGTGACGCGGGTCTCGATCTCGCCCCAATCGCCGTCGAGCGCGGAGACGAGCTCGCCGTTCATCGGCACCGGCCAGTCCGAGCGCGCCCACCGCGGTCCCTTCGCCTGGACTTCGACCGCGTGGCTGTCGTCCTTCATGTCGGCGAAGAAGGCCTGCCAGTCCGCGTCGACCGACGTCGGATCGACCTGGTACCTCGCGTAGAGCTGCTCGAGGTATTCAGCGTTGCCGCCGTAGAGAAAGGAGGAGTTGAGGAACGCGGCGTTCGCGTCTTGGCGAGCCATGGCAGGGTCCGTGAGTTGATGCCCCCTTACCATAGGGGCTTTCGGGCGGAATCTGAACCGTCTACGCGCCGCGAGTGAGCCACAGTCAAGTCACATCCTTGCACCGGCCTTGGTTTTGTGCCGCATATTTGATCAGCGAGCGTCGCGGTGCCGCACGCTGTTGCCGTCATCGATGTCCGGGCGTGGCGCTTTGCGGCGTGCTCAACGGCTCCGCCCGCTGTATCTGCGGCGCGATCGGTGCTTGTGCGGTCGTGGGCTGCCCGCCGTAAATTGCGCCAGGTGTTGGCGGCGGGTTTCAGCCTCGGGTCGGCCTCGTGGCGGGCGGGCACGTTTGCCGTCTCCCGGCCGGACCGGTCTCGGCGATGACAGCGCTCCGTGCCGACAGAGCGTCAGGCGCGCAAGACCTCCATGATGGTATCCGCGGCCCCGTTCGGCCTCGCCGCGGCCAGCGACATGTTCGCGTTGTGCGCGCTGACGTTTCGGCTCTGAAAGCGCTGCCGGTACTCGTGCGGCGTGACACCGACGAGGCGGCTGAAGCTCCGCCGCATGGTGCCGGTGTCGGTAAATCCGCAGCACACGGCGATCTGCTGCAACGAGAGGCTCGTGTTCTCCAGCTGGCGGCGCGCCGCGTCCGTCCGGGCGGCGGCGACGAATTCGGCTGGCGTCATCTCGAGCTCGCGGCGGAAGACGCGGGCGAAGTTGCGCGGGCTCATCCCCGCCTCACCCGCGAGCTGGTCCACCGAGAGGGGCGCGGCGAGGTTCTCGAGGATGAAGGTCTGCGCCTTCTGGATCGCGCTCGTCTCGGACATCTGCCCGACGAGGTGGGCGCTGAACTGGGACTGCCCGCCCGGCCGCCGCAGGAAGACGACCATGTAGCGCGCGACGATCATCGCGATGTCCCGGCCGTAGTCCTCCTCCACCAGCGCCAGCGCCAGATCGATGCCCGCCGTGACGCCGGCCGCCGTGATCAGGGCCCCGTCGCGCAGGTAGATGGCGTCGGTGTTGAGGTCGATGTGCGGGTAGTCGCGGCGGAAGCGGTCGGCACACTCCCAGTGGGTGGTCACCTGGCATCCGTCCAGCAGCCCGGCGCCAGCCAGGAGGAAGACCCCCGTGCAGATGGAGCCGTACCGCCGCACGTTGGGGACGACGCGGCGCAGCCACTCTGTCACCGCCGGGTCGAGGTCCTGAAAGGATGGATCGCCCGCCACCAGCAGCGTGTCGATCGGGCCCTCGAGGTCGTGGATCGTGCCGTCGGCGACGAGGCGGAGCGCGCCCGTGCCGGGGACCGAGGGATCGCCGGTCGACACGATCTTGATGTCGTAGGCGGACATGTCGCCGATCCGCCGCGCGGCCTCCCAGAAGATCTCGGCTGGTCCGACCACGTCGAGCATCTGGACGCCCGGCGGTGCGAGAATGACGATACGCATGGGTCGTGTCCTCCTCTTTCGCTGGAGCGCCGCCCGGATGAGAACCACCCGGACGCGCGTTGATCCTCAGCTCCCCTGGAAGAGCCGGCGTTCGAAGAGAGCCATGCCGCGGGTTCGGTCCATCGTCTTGGCGCCGGAGAGAACCGCGAGGTCGATCAAGGGCTCGATGGCGATGACGGTGAGGTAGGCCGCACCGAAGGTCGCCACCGACCCGACGGAAGCAAGCGACAGGCCATGGGCCCAGAATGTCCAGAAGGCGACCCAGCCGACGATGCCGGCCTGGTAGGTGGCCGATAGCGCGAGCACCTCGCGATATCCGATGTCGACGTAGCGGGTGCCGGCCGGGATCATCCGCGCGGCGACGGCCGAGAGGGCGAAGAGCGGCACCAGGAGGGTGGTCACGTTCATGCCGTACTGCGGCAGGTCGATGGGCGCGAACATCAGCCCCTGCAGCAGGAGGCCCGCCGCGAGCCCGATCGCCGCCGGGGCCAGGCCGAATATCAGGAACAGCGTGGACCCGAGGATGAGATGCACCTCGCTCACGCCCACCGGCGGATGCGGCAGGAACTGAAAGAAGACCACGACGAGAGCCGTTGTCGCGGCGCAGCGCTTGGCGAGAGTGCCAAGTCCCATGCCGCGGGCGAAGGCGAGGCCGGCTTTCGCCGTGAAGACGAGCGCGGCCGCGCCGGTCGCCTGGCCGAGGAGAAGTTTCGCGCCATCGACGGCGCTGGGTTCGATATGCATGTCGGTCCTCGAAAAATTGCGGGCAGGGGCGGGGGTCGGACGCGCCTCAGCGCGGCGGCGCGGCCGTTTCCGGCGTCGGCGCCGGGATGAGCGCGGCAAGGGCGTCGGTGTCGGCGATGCCGGCGGCGGACACGGTGGTTTCCAGCGCGCAGAGCCAGCGCTCGTAGTAGTCCCAGGGGCCGCGGGTCTCAGGGTCGGCGTTCTCCCAGGCGGCGATTTGCGCAATCAGAGCGCCCTGGAAGTCTTCCCATTCGAACCAGCCTTCGCGAGCCAGTGCCAACGCGATGCCGAAGGCGGTCCGTTCCCAGTCGGCGCCGAAACACAGTGAGCCGTTGGCGCGGGGGGGCGTGCCGGGCTTGCCCATCATCTGGGTGACGGCGAAGTGCTCGTAGCGGGTCAGCATGACCGCGGCCCCTCAGGCGGCGGGCTGGGCGACGGCGACGCCCATCATGGATTCGGGGCTCACCAGGGCCGCAAGCTCGGTCTCGGTGAGGTTATCGGTCCCGGCGGGGCGTTCGGGGACGACGAACCAGCGGATCTGCGCGCTGGAGTCCCAGACCTTCACCTCGATGTGGGTGGTGATGTCGAGGCCGAATTCCTTCAGAACCGCGCGCGGCTCACGGGCGGCGCGGCTGCGGAAGGTCGGGATCCTTGTACCAGTAGGGCGGCAGGCCCAGCACCGGCCACGGGTAGCAGGAGCACAAGGTGCAGATGATGAGATTGTGCACCCCCGGCGCGTTGGCGACGGCACGCATGTGCTCGCCCTCCGCGCCCGCCATGCCCTCGCCCAGACCCAGTTCGGCGATCGCGGCGGGCGTGTCCGCCACGAGGCGATCCTTGAACTGCGGATCCACCCACGCGCGGGCCACGATCTTGGCCCCGTTGAAGGGGCCCATTTTGGTCTCGAAGTAGCCGAGCACGTTGTCGACGGTCTTGTCGGTGATCACGCCCTTCTCGATGAGCAACGCCTCGAGGGCGCGCACGCGGGCCGCGCTCTGCGCCTCGCGATCAGCCGGGTAGTTGAAGCGATCGTCCATGGTGTCAGCTCCCGTCAAGCGGCCTTCGCGACGTCCGCGGGGACATCGAGGTAGGCGGCATAAAGGTCGGCGTAGAAGGTGAAGTTCGGCTCGGTCTTGCCCGGCCACAGCGTCTCGGGATCGAAGGCGACGCAGTAGACCGGCATGGCCGGACCGATGCCGTCGGGGCCGGTGTCGCACAGGTAGACGTAGGTGCCCTCGTAGACGGTCTCGATCGTGCCGGCGTGGCCGCGCAGGAAGCCCGGAAGGCGCGTGTGCTCGATCGTGGCGGGGTTGCCGATCGTCACCGTATCGCCGACCGAGACCGGATGGTTGACGGCCATGTCACTCTTCGGGCTGTCCCCCTCGACGAGGTATTGCTCGACGCGCGCGTCGATCGCGGCGTCGCCCCCGGCCGGCAGCGGCTTCCCAGGATCGGCGAGGTATTCCTGCGTCTTTGCGTCGAGCTCTGCTTCGGTGATGTAGCCGTTTTCGATGAAATAGCCCGAAATCCCGCCGAGCCACTTCTCGTAGTAGCGATACTTGAAGTAGTCGAACGGGTTCATCGCCTCCGCACCCTTGCGCAGATCGGCCCAGGTCCAGACGGTCGAGAAGGTGGACGGCGTTTCAGGCAGCGGCAGCTGGGACGACAGGGCCATCATCGCGGTGTGGATGCCGAAGATGCGCGTCTCCCACGGCTCCACGAAGACGTCGACTTCGGTCCAGACGGGGCCGAGCCCCTCCAGTCCGCCGAGGTGGTGTTGCAGTTTCATGGGGCTCTCCAGTCAGGCAGTGGCGGGGGTGCGGGCGGTAAGGAGCTTCGTCCCGTATTCGGAGGCGAGGCCGAACAGGCCGCCGACCGTCATCGCAACCGCGGCGACGATGGTCGGATGGGTCAGGCCGCCGGTGAAGACAGTGGTGTCGGTGGCGGCGGTGGTGCCCACGAGGGACGCGAAGCCGAAGACGATCGCGGGCGGGAAATCGAGGAGCTTGGCGCCCGAGGCGAAGATCATCGCCGAGGTGCCGAGGCCCACCAGGATCGCCCCGGCGAGCGGGTGAGACGGCAGCGTGGCGATCAACAAGAGCGTCGCCGAGGCGATCAGGATGCCGGTGAAGTTGGAGGCGAGGGACTTCACCAGCCCGGCGGTTCCGCCGCCGCAGGCGAAGAACGACGCCCAGGCGATAAAGGTGACCCACACGGGTACGGGCAGGATGGTCGCAGTCAGGTAGGTGTCGATGGCGCCGAGGACGCCGAGGCTGACCATGGCGGCGAGGCGTGGTGGCATGGCGGTCTCCTTTTCGGTTCGCGTAAAGGAAGGCGGGATTGGCGGTGTGGCGCGGCCGTGGGTGGCCGGGTCAGGGTGCGGCGTCGGCGAGCTCCGCGCAGCAGTCCGCCACGCCCCGCCGCAGCGCCGCGTCGTCGAGGTTGCGGCCGATGAAGACGATCTCGCTGCGGCGCGTTTCGCCAGGGCGCCACGGCACGCCGGGCCGCCCGTCCAAGGTCATGTGGACGCCGTGGCACACGAAACGGCGGCGCTCGCCCGCCAAGGAGATGACCCCTTTCATGCGGAAGAGGTCACGTCCGGTCTCCTGCACCAGCTCGTTGAGCCAGCGATTGAAGCGGATGCCGTCGAGGGCGACCTCCTCGCTGATCGCCACGCAGGAGATCGACGGGTCGTGCTCGTGATCGTGCTCGTCCAGCAACGTCGGCTCGATGGCGAGGATGGACTTGAGGTCGAACGCGCCGAGGTCGAGGACGGCGGCGAGATCGACCGCGCAGTGTTGCGTGTCGATGATGGTGGCGAGAGGGTTCAGCGACCTGAGCCGCAAGCGGGTGCGCTCCAGGCTCTCCCGGTCGACGAGGTCGGTCTTGTTGAGAATGAGGACGTCGGCGAACGCGATCTGCTCGCGCGCTTCGTCCTGGGCGAGCTGATCCACGACGTGCAGGGCGTCGACCACGGTGACGATGGCGTCCAGCTGAAGGCGCGCGGCCAGCATCTCGTCGATGATGAAGCTCTGAATAACAGGGGCCGGGTCGGCGAGGCCCGACGTCTCGACGATGATGCGATCGATGCCGGGGTCACGCTCCAGCAGGCGCTGAATGGCGCCGATGAGGTCGGCCCGCACGGTGCAGCAAATGCATCCGTTGTTCAGCTCGATGATCTCTTCATCGGTGGAGACGATGAGCTGCCCGTCGATTCCGACCTCGCCATACTCGTTGACGATGATCGCCGTGCGTCCGCCTTTCGGGGCCTGGAGGAGGTGGTTGACCAGCGTGGTTTTTCCGGCACCGAGAAAGCCGGTAAAGATCGTCGTGGGGATTTTGGGCATCGCGGCGCTCCTGAAGCTGCAGATCACCGTCCCGGGCACGCGCCGTCGCTGCGGCGGCTCCCATAGGGACGCCGCCGTGGTCGCCGGCAGGCTTGGAACTCTCGCGGTGATTTGGAGATTACAGGCGCAAGGCTGGCAGTTAACAAGACTGTCGCGCAGGCGCTGACCGACAAAATACGGGCAAATCCTGCCAAGTGGGGTCAGGATTGTCGAATTCGTCGATCGGCCTGGAAGTATTGCCTAGTTTTTGTGGCGAAACATTGGGCAAATGCACGTTTCGTGCGCGGAGTTATTGCTGAGCGTGTTGATAAGCGCGGCGATATTCGAGAATCCAGGTCGGGGCCGCCGGCCGGGCGACGTCGCAGGCCGAAACTGTGACGCCCGGCGATCGGACACGTGACGCCGCGCCGCCTTGCCGAGGGGACGCGACAAAGCTCGTTCCGCGTCCACATCCGCCAAGCGGAACCTGTGACATGATGGCGGCGCAACGCGCGACCGTTCGCGTCCGGGCCAAGGGCGCCAGCGCCGATGGCCCGTGTTCTGCTTCACAGGTGAAAAGACCGCCTCGCCGGCACGCTCCGTGCCGATCGTCATGGCGAGGCAGAGAGAGGACTTCCATGACCCGCCGCGACTTCAACGTCGGTCGTTCCGCCGTCTATTCGCAAAATGGTGCCGCTGCCACTGCCCACCCCCTTGCAACCCTCACCGCGATCGACGTCATGCGCGCCGGCGGCAATGCGGTGGATGCCGCCATCGCCGCGATGGCGCAGCTGTGCGTGATCGAGCCGCATGCGACCGGGCTCGGTGGCGACTGCTTCGCCATCTACTGGAAGGCCGGCAGCGGCTCCCCCATCGGTCTCAACGCCTCCGGGCGCGCGCCGAAGGCCGCCACGCTGGACTGGTACCGTTCGGCGGGAATCGACGAGATCAAGGTCGAAACGCCGCACGCGGTGACCGTACCGGGCGCCGTCGACGGCTGGTGCCGGCTGGTGGAGGATCACGGGACGAAGTCGATCGCGGAGCTGCTGCAGCCGGCGATCGCATCGGCCGAGGAGGGCTTCCTGGTCGCGCCGCGTGTGGCCCGCGACTGGGGCAAGCTCACCGGCAAGCTGTCGCTCGATCCCCACACGAAGGCGCGCTTCCTGCCCGGCGGCAAGGCCCCCAAGGCCGGTGACCGCCACGTGCAGCCGGAGCTCGCGGCGACACTGCGGCGCGTGGCGAAGGACGGCCGCAAAGGCTTTTACGAAGGGCCGGTGGCGGAGGATATCGTCGGTCGTCTCAACGCGCTCGGCGGGCTCCATTCGCTGGATGACTTCGCCACCAACACGCCGACATATGTGGACCCGATCAGCGTCAACTATCGCGGCTACGACGTTTACGAGATCCCGCCCGCCGGGCAGGGGATCACCGCCCTCATCATGCTGAACATTCTCGCCGGCTTCGACTACGGGGGCAGCGGCTACAGCGAGGCCGACCGCATCCACCTCCTGGCCGAAGCGTCGAAAGCCGCCTACGCCCGCCGCAATGCGCTGATCGGCGATCCGGCCTTCGTGGACGTGCCGACGGAGCGGCTGCTGTCGGCCGCCGAAGCCGACCGCATCCGCGCGTCGATCGACATGGAGCGGGCGAACGAGCCGGCGCCGGTCGAACCCGTGCTCCATACCGACACCACCTATCTCACGGTGATCGACAAGAACCGCAACGCGATCTCGTTCATCAACTCGCTCTTCTCCGGCTTCGGTTCGGGCATCATGGGACCGCAAAGCGGGGTCATGCTGCAGAATCGCGGCACCAGCTTCCGCCTCGTCGACGGGCATCCCAATGTCATCGAACCCGGCAAGCGGCCGATGCACACCATCATTCCGGGAATGCTCGGCCAGGGCGATCGCATGGTGATGCCCTTCGGTGTCATGGGCGGGCACTACCAGCCCGTCGGCCACACGACGCTCGTCACCGGCGTCCTCGACCAGGAGCTCGACCCGCAGGATGCCCTCGCCGCCCCTCGCTCGTTCGCGATGGACGGGGAGCTGCGCCTCGAGGATACGGTGGCGCCAGAGGTTGCCGAGGATCTCGCACGGCGCGGCCACAAGGTGGTGCGCCAGGACCCGGTCGGCGGCGGCCAGGCGATCTGGTTCGACCACGAGCGGGACATTCTCATCGCCGGCTCCGAGCCGCGCAAGGACGGGTGCGCCCTTGCGTTTTGACGCAGTGACGGCTCGCGACGGCGGCTGGTTGGACCGGAGGAAGGGCGCTTCATGTCGGTAAGCCTCGAACAAACGCGTGAAGAGATCGCCGGCGACGCGGCGCCCGTTCTCGCCATCGACGGCCTGAAGACCCACTTCTTCACGCGCGACGGCGTGGTCCGCGCCGTCGACGGGGTCTCGTTCGACGTGTTCCGGGGCGAGACCGTCGGCATCGTCGGCGAGTTCGGCAGCGGCAAGAGCGTCACGGCGCTGTCCATCATGCGTCTCTTGTCCCAGCGGACCGGGCGGATCGTGGACGGCGCGATCTCCCTCGCGGGCGACGATGTCGTCGACGCCTCCGAGACGCGGATGCGGCAGATCCGCGGCAAGGTCGCCTCGATGATCTTTCAGGAGCCGATGACGAGCCTCAACCCGGTGCTCAAGCTCGGCTACCAGATCACCGAGACGATCCGCGTGCACGAGGGTCTCGGCCGCGCTGCCGCCCGCGCCCGCGCGCTGGAGATGATGCGCCTCGTGCGCATCCCGGAGCCGGAGCGGCGCATGCAGCAGTATCCGTTCCAGCTCTCGGGCGGGATGCGCCAGCGGGTGATGATCGCGATGGCGCTCGCCTGCAATCCGAAGCTCCTGATCGCGGACGAAGCGACCACCGCACTCGACGTGACGATCCAGGCGCAGATCCTGGAGTTGATCCGCGACCTGCGGCAACAGCTCGGCATGGCGGTCATTATGATCACCCATGACCTCGGCGTGGTGGCGGAAACCTGCGACCGCCTCGTGGTCATGTACGCGGGGAGGGTGGTGGAACGCGGCACCGTGCGCGAGGTGTTCCGCCAGCCGCTCCACCCCTACACCAAGGGGCTGCTCGCTTCGATCCCGCGCCTGCCCAACAAGGGTGCGGTACCGGTGGGCAAGCGCGGCAAGCTGGTGGAGCTTCCCGGCTTCGTCCCCTCACTGCGCGAGACCGCCGTCGGTTGCCGCTTCGCGCCACGCTGCGCCCTCGCGACCGAGCACTGCACGCAGGAGGAGCCCCCGCTCATGGAGAAGGTGCCCGGTCGTCTGACGGCGTGTTTCGAGGCCGATCGCTTGATGGAGCGCACCGATGGCTGACGATTCCCCGCTCGTCGTCGACGGGCTCACCAAGCACTATCCGGTGCGGCGCGGCCTCTTCAACAGCGAGGTGGCGACGGTCCATGCCGTCGACGGGGTCAGCTTCACGCTCGGCCATTCGGAGACGCTGGGCCTCGTGGGGGAGAGCGGCTGCGGCAAGTCCACCGTGGGCCGCTGCATCCTGCGCCTCGTCGAGCCGACCGAAGGCACCATCGCGCTCGGCGGGACGGACATCACCCACCTCGACCGTCACGCCATGCGCCCGCACCGGCAACACCTGCAGGCGATTTTTCAGGACCCCTATTCCTCGCTCAACCAGCGCATGAAGGCGGGCGACATCGTCGCCGAACCGCTGATCAATTTCGGGCAGCGACCGACGCGCGAGTACATCGGCGACCTCATGGAGCGCGTGGGGCTGCGCCGCGAGCAGATGGACCACTACCCGCACGAATTCTCCGGCGGCCAGCGTCAGCGCCTGGTGATCGCCAAGGCGCTCGCGCTGGAGCCGTCGGTGATCGTGTGCGACGAGGCGGTGTCGGCGCTCGACGTGTCGGTGCAGGCGCAGGTCATCAACCTGCTGACGGAGCTGCAGGAGCGAGCTCGAGATCGCCTACCTCTTCATCGCCCACGATCTGGCCGTGGTGGAGCACATCAGCCACCGGATCGCGGTGATGTACCTGGGCGAGATCGTCGAGCTGGCCGAGAAGCGCGATCTCTTCGACGAGCCGCTGCATCCCTACACGCGGGCGCTGCTGGCGGCGGTCGCCGCATCCCCGATCCCGAGGTGGAGCGCGAGCGCACGATCATCACCGGAGCGACGTGCCGAGCCCGATCGCGCCGCCGCTCCGGCTGCCGCTTCCACACGCGCTGCCCCCACGCCTTCGACACGCTGCAAGGCCGAGGCGCCGGCGTATCGCGAGGTGAAGCCCGGCCATTTCGCCGCGTGCCACCTCAACGACTGAGGCGGACGAGAGCCTGACCCCGCGCCCGCCCGTTCCCGGCGCGCGCGGGGGCGCGGCTTGACGAGCCGTTAGCGCAGGCCGCGCTGCATCTGCGGGTCGAGCCGGTCGCGCAGGCCATCGCCCATGATGTTCACGGCGAGCACCGTGACGGCGAGGAAGATGCTGGGGAAGAGAACCGCTCCCGGCGCCACGGTGAAGAGTGAGCGGCCCTCGGCGACGATGTTGCCCCAGCTCGGAATCTCCGGCGGCGTGCCGGCGCCGAGGAAACTGAGATACGCCTCCGCGATCATCGATGAAGCCGCGATGTAGGTCGCCTGCACGATCAGCGGGTTGATGGTCGTCGGCAGGATGTGGCGCGTCAGGAGCGGCACATCCTTGGCCCCCGCCGCGATGGCCGCTTCGACGAACGGCTGCTCGCGCACGCTCATCACGATGCCGCGCACGAGGCGGGCGACCCGCGGGATTTCCGGGATGGTGATCGCGATGATGATGTTGCGGATGGACGAACCCGCCAACGCCATGAACGCGATGGCGAGGAGGACGGACGGGATCGCCATCAACCCGTCCATCACGCGCATCACCACCACGTCGACCCAGCGCACGAGCCCTGCCGCCAGACCGATCACGAGACCAATCGCCGTTGCGATGACGGCGACGCGAAAGCCCCACCATCAGCGACACGCGGCTGCCGTAGATCACGCGGGAGAAGATGTCCCGCCCCATCATGTCGGTGCCGAAGAAATGCGCGGCCGTGGGCGGTTTGAGCCGGTTGACCACGTCGAGCGCGATCGGATCGTAGCGCGTGACGAGGGGGGCGAAGACGGCGAGTGCGCCCAGCAGGGCGAGCAGCGCGGTTCCGACCACCAGCGTCGGGTTGCGCCTGGTGAATGTGCCCGCCTGCGACAGCAAACTCGCCCGCGCAGGTGTTTGCGCGGCGGAGGGGGACAGGGTCGTCATCGTCACAAGGCGGCCCTCAGTTCTGATAGCGGATGCGCGGGATCGAACAGCGAGTAGCTGAGATCCACGGCGAGATTGATGAGCACGTAGACGACCGTGAAGATGAGCAGCACGCCCTGGATCACCGGGTAGTCCTTGCGAACGATCGCATCGACGGTGAGCCGCCCGATCCCCGGCAGGGCGAACACCGTCTCGGTGACGACGACGCCGCTGATGAGGAGCGCAATCCCGAGCCCAATGGTGGTGACGATGGGGATCGCCGCGTTCTTCAGCGCATGAATGAGAAGGATCGGCGGCGTCGCCAGGCCCTTGGCTCGCGCGGTGCGCACATAGTCCTGGTTCAGCACCTCGATCACGCTGGCCCGCGTCATCCGCGCGATCAGCGCGACGTAAATCATGCCGAGGGACAAGGTCGGCAGGACGAGGCTGCGCAGGAACGGCACGATGCCGTCCTGGTAGCTCGTATAGCCCTGCACCGGCAGGAGCTGGAGCTGGAGCGCGAAGACGAAGATCAGGATGTAGCCCAGCACGAACACCGGCAGGGAAAAGCCGGTGACGGCGATGATCATCACCACGCGGTCGAGGAGGCTGCCGGCTTTCCATGCCGCCACGACGCCGATCGGCACGCCGATGAGGACGGCGAAGGTGATCGTCGACAGCGTTAGGGCGAGGGTCGGTTCCACGCGCTGCAGAATGAGCTGGGACACCTGCCGGTCATTGTAGATGGAGCTGCCGAGATCGCCCTGCATCACGTGCCAGAGCCAGTCGCCGAACTGGACGTAGAGCGGCCGGTCGAGACCGAGATCCTGACGAATGCGTTCGATATGTTCGGGCTGGGCGAAGTCACCCGCAATGACCGCCGCCGGATCGTTCGGACCGAGGTGGAGCAGCAAGAAGATCAGCACCGCGACGATGAAGAGCACGGGGATCGTGGCGAGGATGCGCCGCACGGCGTAGGCGAGCATGGTGAGCCTCGAAGCACTCGGGCGTTTGAACCCGTGTTGATGGGCGGCGTCGCGCCCGGGACGGCCAAGGCGCGCCCAGGAGGGGCACGCCGTTCATTGCGCAAGGCATCACATAGCCGCGCGGAGGGGGCGAATCGCAGGGAATCGCGCCGGTGAACCCTTCGGGCCGCCGAGGCGGCTCGCGGCCCGAAGGTCTCGCTCGACCGTTAGTCGATGGCGACGTTCCAGAACCCGAGGATGGAGCCCTTCACGACGCCCGACACGTTGGAGCGCCACGCGGAGGGCATCTGATACTGGCCGAGCATCACGAAGGGTGCGTACTCCATCATCACCTCCGACAGCTCGTCCATGATCGCGGCCCGCTTTTCCGGGTCGGCCTCCTTGCCCCAGTCGGCGCGAAGCCGCTCGATCTCCTGATTGTTCGGCCAGCCGAACCACGCGGTGTCGCCCGCTGCGACGCCCGAGTGGGAGATCGGCGAAGCGGCGCCGACGCCGGTCCGGGTGTGGAAGATGGACCAACCGCCGGATGCCGGATCGTTCTTCGAGGCGCGGCGCGAGGTCAGCGTCGCCCAGTCCATCGCCTGCAGCTCCACGTTGACGCCGAGCTCCCGCAGCTTCGCCGCGGTGACGAGCGCGGTCGGGCCGGAGGGGTGGTCCGTCGGATGCATCACCACGACCGTCTCACCCTCGTAGACCTGGTCCATCAGCTCCTTGGCCATGGCCATATCGCTCGTGACCATGCGCTCGGCGCCGCCCGCGTTGGTCTCGCCTGGCGTGTTGCACATCATCAGCGAGGCGCAGGTCTGCCAGTACTTCGGGTTGCCCACCATCGCGGTCATGTACTCGGTCTGATCGACCATGGCGGCGAGCGCTTGGCGCGCCTCCTTCTTATCGAACGGCGGGTAGAGGTGGTTCGGCCGCAGGATGACGATGAGGCCGAAGGGATCCTGCGTGTCCACGGTCACATTCGGGTCCGCTTCCATCACCGGCACCAGGTCCACCGGCGGAGCCTCCCAGAAGTCGACCTCGTCGTTCAGCAGCGCCGCCATCGCGGTGCCCGGATCCGGCAGATACAGCCACTCGACCGTGTCGACCTTGACCACCTTGCCGCCCGCAGCGTTGCTCGGCGGCTCGGACCGCGGCACGTACTCTTCGAACTTGTCGTAGACCACGCGGTTGCCGGGGACCCATTCCTCCTCGTTGAAGACGAACGGGCCGGAGCCGATGTAGCTGTCCACCTGCTCGAACGGGTCGGTCTCTGCGATCGCCTTCGGCATGACGAATGGGCCGGTGAGGGAGGCGAGGCTGTCGAGCACCAGGCCATAGGGCTCGGCGAGGACGAGCTCGAAGGTGTCGTCGTCCAGGGCGGTGAGGGACTTCGTGACATTGCTGAGCGCGCCGCCGGCGTTGTCGCGCGCCTCCCACCGCTTGATGGAGGCGACCGCATCTTCGGCCGTCACCGGCGAGCCGTCGTGGAAGGTCAGCCCCTCACGCAGCGTGAAGGTGTACGTCATCGCGTCGTCGCTGATGGTGTAGTCGCCGACCATCTGCGGCTGCGGCTCGAGATCGACGTCGTACCCGAAGAGGGTATCGTAGACCATGTAGGCGTGGTGCCGGGTGATGATGGCCGTGGTCCACACCGGATCGAGATTGCGCAGGTCGGCGTAGGGGACCACTCTGAGCGTCGTTTGATCCTCGGCGGCAAGTGTCGGCCCCGTCCCGCTTGCGGCGATGACGATGGCGGCAAGGGCAGACCTTGCGAGGGAGGCGTTCAGCATAGACGTCGTCCTGTTCTGAGCGGGCGAGAGTCGCGGAAGTGGGTATGGCTGAAGGCCGTGCCGTGGCGGTCGCCTGTCAGCGCGGGTTGACCGAAGCGTGATGGCGGCCCGGGGGCGCGGTCCGCTGCGACCAAAGCGGCTGGCTTCGAAGCTCGATCAACCATGCGAGCGGCCTTGCAGGCTGCATGCCATTTCCCGCGTGGCGTGGTTCGCCAGCGCGCGGGACGGCTGCGCTTGGCGATACGGCGGCGCGCGGCGCGCCCTCCTGAGACGAGAACTCGACGGTATCCGGCTTCATCGCGCTGCGGATGGAGCGGTCCGGGATCGGGATGGGGCTGGCGCGGCCGCGGTCACGCCGCTGGGCGGGCCTGCACCACCGGCAGCACCATCGGAGAGGGCGCCGGGGAGAGGGCGCGACGGGCATCGAGCGGCAGCGACCGCCTCGGCGAACGCCGGCCCAGCCGAGGAACCGAAATTGGTGGCACTGTGCCGCTAACGGGGTGAAGTGCCGCTTTTGCTGACACTGGGAGGGCACCGCGCGCTGCGCCATGCTTTGAGTGCGTCGGCGTTTGGCCAACCAGATTTTCGTGGCCGATACCGCCTAGCGTTTCACGGCGGATTTTTAGAGCGTCAAGGCGAGCGTCCGACCGATCATTGGCGGCGGGCTGCCGGCCGAACCTGAAAGCCAAGCGCGGACGCTCGGCCGGTCAACATGATAACGCCGCCCTGGAGCTTGGGACGAGCTTCGGAAGGGCGTGCCCGATCGTCTGGCTGGCGGGACCGGGAGGCGAAGGCCGCGATCATCCCGCTGGCCACGCGGCGGCCGCGCCGGGGAGGGCCACCGCTCGCCTAAGATGCGGGCGGCGAAGCTCAGACCCTCGCCGCTCGCGCGCCCCTCTCCCGATCAGGGGCGGGATGTGTCGACGTTGCCGTGGCCTCAGCCCTTCAGCACCTCGGCCAGCGTCTTGCCGAGCTGGGCCGGGGAGGGGGACACTCTGATGCCCGCCGCTTCCATCGCCGCAATCTTGTCCTCGGCGCCGCCCTTGCCGCCGGAGATCACCGCGCCCGCGTGGCCCATGGTGCGGCCCGGAGGCGCCGTGCGGCCGGCGATGAAGCCCACCATCGGCTTCTTGCGGCCCTTCTTCGCCTCGTCGGCGATGAACTGCGCGGCGTCCTCTTCGGCCGAGCCGCCGATCTCGCCGATCATGATGATGGACTCTGTCTCGTCGTCGGCCAGGAACATCTCCAGCATGTCGATGAACTCGGTGCCCTTCACCGGATCGCCGCCGATGCCGACCGCGGTCGATTGGCCGAGACCCTCGGCGGTGGTCTGGAACACCGCCTCATAGGTCAGCGTGCCGGAGCGCGACAGGATGCCGACCGAGCCGTCCTGGAAGATCGAGCCCGGCATGATGCCGATCTTGCATTCGTTCGGCGTCAGCACGCCGGGGCAGTTCGGGCCGATCAGGCGGGAGGACGACCGGTCGAGCGCGGCCTTCACCTTCACCATGTCCATCACCGGAATGCCTTCCGTGATGCAGATGATGAGCGGAACCTCCGCCTCGATCGCCTCCATGATGGCGGCGCCAGCGCCTGCGGGCGGCACGTAGATCACCGATGCGTTGGCGCCGGTCGCCTCGCGGGCGTCGCCCGTGGTGGTGTAGATCGGCAGCGTCTTGCCGCTCTCGCTCGTCCAGGTTTCGCCACCCTTCTTCGGGTGGACGCCCGCAACCATCTGCGTGCCGTGATAGGCGAGCGCCTGCTCGGTATGGAACGAGCCGGTCTTGCCGGTCAGGCCCTGCACGATGACTTTGGTATTTTTGTCGACGAGGATGGACATAGGGTCAGTTGTCTCCGGCTTCCGGCAGGGCGTCAAACGCGCTTGTTGGCTAGACCAGAGGGGGGGCGACCGCAACCGTTTGCCGCGCTAATCGATGCGCGAAACGCTCGAAAAGCGTGCCAGGAGCGCAAATCCGGCGCCTGATGCCTTTCCGCAACTATAGATTGCGAGAACCTGAATCAAGCTGAGGGACGCGGGGCATCCCGGAGGGCGTCCCGCCGCGGGACCGGAGCGATGCGCCCAGCGGGAGGTGCGATCAGGCGGCCGGCGACGTCCGGTGGTCGGTCTCGCGCGCATCCGGCGTCTTCTGCTTCTCACGCAGCGCACCGGTGCGGGAGAGACGCCGCTTCAGCGCCGTCACCGGCGGGGCATAGAGGAAGCCGAACGACACGCACCCGTCCCGCCCGTCGACCGCGTGGTGCATCTTGTGCGCCTGCACGAGACGCTTGAGGTAGCCGCGGCGGGGCACGTAGCGGAACGGCCAGCGCTGATGCACCAGTCCGTCGTGCACGATGAAATAGAGGATGCCGTACACCATCAGCCCGATGCCGATCTGCCGCAGCGGCCAGACGCCCGCCATACCAAACGTGATCAGCGCCCCTGAGAGCACAGTGAACACAACCGCGTACAGGTCGTTCATCTCGAAGACACCTTCGGTCTCCTCGTGATGGGATCGGTGCCAGCCCCACCCGATCGCTCCGTGCATGATAAAGCGATGCGTGAGATAGGCGACCGCCTCCATCACCAGTACCGTCGCGATCACGATGGATATGTTGAGTGCGATCATCAGCGTCGAACCTTCGGAATGCCTGGCTGCGGCGTCATGCGGTCTCGGTTTCGCCGGCCGAACGGGTCATGTCACGCTGCAGCGCGCGATGCGCGGTCGGCAGGCGCCACCACGGAGTCGTCGGCGCCAGGTGGTGCTCGTGATGGTATCCGAAATGGAAGCACGTGAAGAGCGACACAAGCGGCGGAAAAGCGTCGCTGCGCGTATTGTGCCGGTCGACGAACGGGGTCTCATCCTCCAGCCGGTGGGGGCGGAAGGTGCCGAAGTAGAAGAGCTGCACCGCCGACAGCACCGCCGGCAGCGCGTAGAAGGCGAGGATCGCTCCCACCGCGGCGCCGGTCGCGACGACGTAGAGGGTCATCGCGGTGGCCATCACGGTGAATTCGCGCCAGCCGTAGTATTGCAGGAAGAACCGCAGGAACCACGGCCCGAAGGCGCTCGGGGCCTCAGGGCAGAAGTCGGGATCGTCGGGGGTGCCGGAGCGGCGATGATGCATGTGGTGCTTGGGCAGCAGCCGGTCGTAGGAGAAGGCCGCGTAAAGGAACAGCGCGGTCCGGCCGAAGGCGCGGTTGACCGCCGGCCGCCCGGGCGCCAGCGAGCCGTGCATGCAATCGTGCGCGACGATGAAGAGCCCGACGCAAAGCCACGTCTGTACCGCGATGACGACCGCGCCCAGCCAAAGCGGGGTGGTACTCCAGTCGACGACGAAGATCGCGCCCACGTGCAGCGTCAGCCAGGCGGCTATGATGGCGAGCGCCAGCGTGATGCCGACCACGGCGTCGCCTCGGCGCGCGCGTGCCGGCGATGGGCCGCGTTGTCGCGGGGTGGCGGACGATGTGGCGTCGGGCATCATGAAGCAGTGACATACACGTCCGAGGAATGCGAAGCGAGACCATGACGCAACGACTGATCATCGCAGGGGGCGGGCTCTCGGGCGTGCTCGCCGCGCTCGCCTTCGCCGCTCGGCCGGACGTGGCCGTCACCGTCCTGGAGGCGGGGGACCGGCTCGGCGGCAACCACACCTGGAGCTTCTACGCCAGCGATCTCGACGCGGATGCAACGCGCCTCGTCGCCCCGCTCGTCGCCCATCGCTGGTCCGGCTACGATGTGCGCTTCCGGCGCCTGTCGCGCACGTTCACCACGCCCTACCGGTCGATCACGTCGGACTCGCTCGACCGCGCCGCGCGCGAGCGACTGGGCGACCGCGTCCGCCTCGCCACACCCGTCGCCGCGCTCGACGCCGGCGGCGCCACCCTGTCTGACGGAACCCGTCTCCCCGCGGATGCCGTCATCGATGCACGCGGACCGGAGGCGCTCGCCGGGCTGAAGCTGCGCTACCAGACCTTCCTCGGCCAGGAGGTGCGCCTCGCCGCCCCGCACGGTCTCACCCGGCCGACCATCATGGACGCAAGGGTGGAGCAGCTGGATGGCTACCGCTTCGTCTATCTGCTCCCGTTTATCGCCCGACACCCTCCTGATCGAGGACACCTACTACAACGACGGTCCTGCCCTCGACCGCGACGCCCTCGCCGGTCGCATCGCGGCCTATGCGGCGGCGCGTGGCTGGCGGATCGAGGAGGTTCTGGCGGAGGAGCGGGGCGTGCTGCCGCTGGTCCTGTCGGGCGATGCGGAGGCGATGTGGACCGCCGCCGCGCCCGAGGGCGGCCCGGTGCCGATCGGCCTGCGCGCAGGGCTCTTCCACCCGGTGACGAGCTATTCGCTCCCCAACGCCGCGCGCACGGCGCTGGCCCTGTCGCAGCTGCCCGGCCCGCTGACGACCGATCGGCTGCGCGGCGAGATGCACACCCTGGTGCGACGCCACTTCGCCACCTCGGCGTTCGAGCGGCTCCTCAACCGCATGCTGTTCCTCGCCGGCCGGGCCGACGAGCGCCACGCGATCCTGGAGCGGTTCCACCGCCTGCCGCAGCCGCTGATCGAGCGCTTCTATGCCGGCCGGCTCGGGCGCGCCGACCAGGTGCGAGTGCTGGTGGGAAAGCCGCCGGTGGGCATCGTGGGTGCGCTCAAGGCGTTCTCGACCCGCGCCGCCGGCTGAGGCGCTCCGCGGCCGCTCCCGGTCAGCGTGCCGCGGCGAGGATGGCGTCCGCCGCCCGCTCCGCGCCCCGCTCGGCCGCGATGCGCGGGGCGAGTCGCTGGGCGACCGCGCGCATCTCGGCATCCGCGAGAACCTGTCCGAGGATCGGCGCGGCCGACAGCGGATAGCGCCAGCGCGGCACGACCCGCCCCACCCCCGCACGGGCCGCGCGAACCGCATTGTCCGGCTGGTCGTGCGCGAACGGGACGACCACCATCGGCACCCCCGCCGCCATCGCCAGCGCGATCGTGCCGATGCCGCCCTGGTGGACCACCGCAGCCGACTGCGGAAAGACGGCTTGGTAGGGCGCTTGCTCGGCCACCATCAGCCCAGGACCTCGCGCGACGTCGCGCAGGCCCTCGGCGCGGCCGACGAGCAGCAACGCCCGCACGCCGAGCCGCTGCGCCGCCCGCGCGCTGTGGACGAAAAAGCGCCGCGCCACGTGCGCCGAAGCCGAGCCTAGGGTGAAGACGACCGGCGCCGGACCGTCCGCCAGGAAGGCGGCGATGTCGGGCGCGAGCGGCGGGCCGCCGGTCTGCAACACCTGTCCGGTCTGCACCGTCCCCGGCGGTGCGTCGGCAGGCACCTTGTCCAGCAGCGGTGAGAAGAGCGCCAGCACGCCGCCTGGCGCATGCTGGCCGCGGAAGGCCGGATGGGCGGGGTAGTGGCCGAGGCCCTGCTGCGCCCGGTATGCGCGCAGCCCCGTCGCCCACGACTCCACGCCTTTTTCGGCATAGTGCAGCACCCGGGCGTTGTAGGCGTGCCAGCCGCGCACCAACGGGAGCATGGGAACTTTGGGCGGATCCTCGGCGCTGTACAGCATCGCCGGTTGGAATGCGGCCGACAGCCATGGCATCCCGGTGCGCGCTGCGACGATGGGGGCGGCGAGGGCCAAGGTGACGCTGACGAGAACGTCCGCACCGTTGACGGCGGCCGTCAGGTCGGCATCGCTGTCGCCGATCGCGGGGCCGAGATATTGCGTGTAGGCGAACGCCGCACCGCGGCGCGGATCCATGAAACGGGCGTGAAAGTCGGCATCGTGCGGCCGGTCCGGGCGCATCGGCGCGAAGGCGAGACCCGCCGCTTCGACGGCCGGGCGATGGGCTGCGTGGGTCGCAACCGTCACCGCGACCCCTCGCGCGCGCAGCACCTTGCCGATCTCCAGAAACGGCACGAGGTCGCCCAGCGACCCATGGCTGGCGAAGACGACCTTCATGCGACCACCCGTCGCCCGCGCGACCGTCGGGCCACCGCCCATCCCATCCGGCGCATCAACGTGTCAGTGGACCGGGAACCAGCTCGAATCGATGCTCGGATCGCCATTGAAGTTGCATAGATCCTCCATCGCCTTCAGCTTGAGGATCTTGACCCGGTTGCCGTCGCGGCTGATCAGGCCGTCGGCTTCGATCCGCGACATCGTCTTCGACACGTAAACGTTGGTGAGCCCCAGGAGGTCGGCGATGTCGCTCTGCGTCAGCGGGATGCGGAAGCCGCCGTCATGCTTGGTGGAATCCACCGGCATCGAGCCGCATGCCGATCTCGAGGAGCATGTAGCACACCCGCTCGTATGCGCTGAAACGGCCGACGGCGCGGATCCGGTCGAGCAGGGTGGAATTCTCCCGCACCGTCATGGAGAACAGCAGTGCCGTCAGCCGCGGGGAGTGCGTGAACAACGGCTCCAGACCCGATTTCGGAAACGGACAGAGAACCGCCGGGGTGAGACACTTGATGTCATGCCGGGCGCGCACCAGCGCGATCTCCGACAGGTCGACGATGTCGCCAGGATAGAACAGACGCAAGAGCTGCCGCCGGCCGTCGTCCAGCAGGGAAAATGAAACCAGCCAGCCCGATTTGACGACGAAGAGTTCCTTGACCATCGTCCCGCACTGCACGACGATTTCGTCTTTGCGGTACTCTCGCTCATCTTTCTCCAGCGCCGCGAGCATTTGGGCATCCGCGTCCGCGAGCGCAGCATACCGACCAAGCTTGGCGACCAAACAGCTATCGACCACCGTGTCCAAATCTTCCTCTGTCGCGTGACGGTCGGGACGCCAAACCATCGAACGGCCTGTGTATGCAGGCAATCGTGCAACATATGCAACCGTTGGCGTGCATTGCTGACCGGCCCGCTGGACTTTCCCGATCTGTTGCGCGATCAGCGAATAGACTGTAGCCGAGAGATCAGGACTGGGGCTTATGGCACGCGCAATTTTCGCAGCGGTCGTCGCGACTTTGGTCGCAACCGGCTTGGTCTATCTCAACGGGCAGATGGTCACGTTGCCGCAGTTCCCGATGCTGGACGAGATCCAGACCTTCATGGGCCGCCTCGGTCTGCCGCAGACCGAAGAGGCCGCTTGGGTCGCGCACGCAATCCTTGGTGTCTTCGTCTACGGCGTCATCTTCGCCCTCATCCAGCCGATCCTGCCCGGTGGCGGTTTGAGCGAGGGGGTGGTGTTCGGCTTCATCGCCTGGCTGGTGATGATGGTCGTGTTCGCGCCGCTCACCGGTCACGAGCTCTTCATGCGCGACCTCACCCCGGTGCTGATCGCGATGACGCTGGTTCTCAACCTCGTCTACGGGATCGTGCTCGCTATCAGCTACGCCGCAGTGGGTGGCAGGGCGACCACCGTCTGATTGCGGCGCAAGCGCCGGCCGCAACGCGGGGCCGCCGCGCTACTGGATGCCCATTCTCATCGCGGCGGACGAGTCGATGGCGCCGACCGTGCGGGCCGGAAAGATCTGGTCGAGCTGCGCCGCGCCCACGATTCGCCCCGGCCCCTTGAAGGTATCCGCCTGCGCGATCACCACACAGCCGGATGTCGCGTACTTGTCCATGTCCGTGAGCGGAAGCTCCAGTGTGAGGGGATCGCCCTTCCAGATTCCCACCGGCCGCATATCGCGCACGACGTTGTAGTATTTTAGCTTGCGCCCGCGATTCTCGCCCTCGTTGACGGGGACGTGGATCTCGTCCTCCACCACCATCAACCAGATCGTGGCATTTTGAAGCGCCGTCTCGGCATCGCCGACACGAATGGTGAGGACGCCGCCGCGCAGCGACAGGTCGATCGGCAGCGCGAGCGCGGCGTTCTGGATCGCGTTCTCGATCGCCGCCTCGTCGCTTCCCAGAATCGCCTTCTCGCCATTCACCACGAGCTGCGGCGTGTAGACGTCCCGGTCGCCGCGGGCGACGGAGTAGGCCATCTGGCGCTTGGTGTTGATCTCGGTCGCCAATGTGTCGGACCAGCCGAGGTAGTCCCACAGCTTCACCGGCAGCGTCACCGCCAGCACGTCCTCGCGGTCGTCGTATTGGGCGATCAGCCGGTCGGCGGACGGGCAGGACGAGCATCCCTGACTGGTGAAAAGCTCCAGCACCACCTTCGGCTCGGGCGGCTCCGCCCGCAGCGCGGCCCCGGACATCGTCCAAACGCTCAGGCCCGCCAGGAGTGTGGCCAGCTTTCGGTAGGGCACACGCTGCATGGGATCACTCCATGGTCCGCTGTCCGCGCACGCAAACACGACTCGCCTGCATGACCGTCGGATGTTGATCACGGGCGCTGCGTCGACCAGACGCCCAATGGACATTGTTTAGACCGGGGCGCCCCTTCTTTCCAATCAACGCAAGGTGACAGGCGGGGCGGGTGAGGAGGGCCAATGTCCTATTCCGGGCCCTTCGGGTCAACAATTTCCGGATTCGAGAACGGCCCGCCGTCCTGGCGTTCGTGCGCCAGCGCCCAGCGAACGGTCGTGAAGGCTATGTCATCGTAAGGGATTTCGTCCGCTTCGAAGAGGGCGACGGCTTGGCTCTCGGGCCCCGGCGCGAAAATCGGTGCGGTCAGGTGCGCGCGATAAATGAGCTGCACCTGCGACAATCTGC
Organism: uncultured Alphaproteobacteria bacterium; assembly: GCA_963771975.1. Taxonomy (GTDB): domain Bacteria; phylum Pseudomonadota; class Alphaproteobacteria; order Rhizobiales; family Amorphaceae; genus Acuticoccus. Next base: position 226,491 of record CAVYVL010000009.1, read on the forward strand.
GGATGGTGTAGACGGCGAGGAGCGAGTCGATGACGATGGTCGCTGTGGCTTCCTCGAACGCCTCGCGCACGGCGCCCTCGGGCGGGGCCTCGCCGTTTTCCAGATAGCCCGCCGGCAACGTCCACCGTCCTCGCGCCGGCTCGATGTTGCGCTTGCACAAGAGAACGCGCGATCCGTAGCGCACCACCGCCCCGGCGACGATCTTCGGATTGTCGTAGGCGATGAAGCCGCACGTGTCGCAGACGTCGCGGGTGATCGTGTCGCCGTCCGGGATGCGGCGCGAGAAGGCGGGTGTCACGATGCGGCGCCCTCGGCCTGCTCGGCCAGCAGGCGGGTCATCATGTTTCCGAACGAGCCGGAGAGGGCCTCTTCGCTGAGCGGCCCGACGTGCTTGGCGCGGACCCTTCCCTCGGGGTCGATGAGGAAGCTCTCCGGCACGCCCGTCAGCCCCCACTCGATGGCACCGCGTCCCTCCGGGTCGACGCCGATGGCATCGTAGGGATCGCCGAGCGTGGTGAGGAAGCGCGCCGCCTCCAGCGGGTCGTCCTTGTAGTTGATGCCCGCCAGCGTGAGGCCCGGGGTCCGCGACAGCTCCACGAGAAGGGGATGCTCCACCCGGCACGGCGCGCACCATGACGCGAAGATGTTGACCAAGGTCACCTTGCCTTCAAAGTTCGCCGGCTCGATGCCGGGGGAGGCCGGGCTCAGGGCGTCGAAGGCGAACGTCGGCGCGTCGCGGCCGATCAGCGCCGAGGGGATCGCCGCGCGGTCCTGCCCGTCGCCGACGCGGATGGCGAAGACGCCGGCGAGGGCCGCGAAAAGCACCAGCGGCACCGCCAGCACGACCCGGTTAATGCGCACGGCCGATCCTCTCTGCGGAGCGTTCCGCCCGCGCCAGATCGCGCCGCGCGGCGATGCGGCCGAGCACCACCCACGCGATGAGCGCGACGATGGCGCCGAAGACGACCGTGTAGGCCGAGATCACATAGGCGGCGTACTCGCCCATCAGCGCAGGCTCCCCATAATGCGGTGCGGTGTCATCCGGCGCTCCGGGCGGCGCGCAGGCGCAGCGAGCGGGCACGGCGGCGGAGCAGCTCGGTGCGCATCGCCGCAAGGTGCAGCGTGATGAAAAGCAGCGTGAAGGCGAGCGCCATCACCAGCAGCGGCGTCAGCATCGAGGCGGGCATCGTCGGCCCGTCGAGCCGCATGACGCTGGCGCCCTGGTGCAGCGTGTTCCACCAGTCCACCGAGAACTTGATGATCGGGATGTTGATGAAGCCGATCAGCGTCGCGATCGCGGTGATGCGGGCGGCGCGGACCGGCTCGTCGATGGCGCGCGACAGGGCCATGAGGCCCAGATACATGAAGAAGAGAATCAGCATCGACGTCAGCCGCGCGTCCCACACCCACCAGGCGCCCCACATCGGCTTGCCCCAGATCGCACCCGAGGCGAGCGTCGCCAAGGTGAAGGCCGCGCCGATGGGGGCCGCGCAGCGCGCCGCCACGTCCGCCAGCGGGTGGCGCCAGACCAGCGTGCCGAGCGCGGCCGACGTCATCACCAGATAGGCCATCAGCGCGATGTAGGCGGACGGGGCGTGGATATACATGATCCGCACGGTCGAGCCCTGCTGGTAGTCCTCCGGCGAGGCCCACAGCGCGAGATAGAGGCCCACCGCCATGGTGAGCGCCGTCAGCACGCCGAAGATCGGCACCGCGCGGTCGGCGATCCCGGCGAAGCGGCCGGGGTTGATGATGGATGGCCGCTTCCCGGCCGGTTCGCTCATGACGGACATGACCACTCCTGTGGTGCCGATCGTAATTCGTCCAACTCGCGTTTCAAAGTCCGTCCGAGACGCATCGGCCGCGCCACACGGCCGCGCCCCGGCGCGTCAGTCCGCCTCGCGCAGCGCCGCCGCGGCTGCCAGCGGGCCGACCACCGCGAAGATCAAGCGTCGTGGCGCCCAGGAGCGCGAAGGAGGGCCCCATCGCCCGATCCGCGCCCGCCGCTTCCACCGCGCCCACGCCGAAGATCACCACCGGGATCGACAGCGGCAGCACCAGCACCGCGATCAGCACCCCCGCGCGGCGCAGCGTCACGGCGAGCGCGGCACCCGACGGCCCCGATCAGCGCCAGCGCCGGCGTGCCGAGGACGAGGGTCGCCAGGGTCACCAGCAAGAGCCGCGGCGACAGGTTGAGGAGGATCGCCGCCAGCGGCGTCGCCGCGATTAGCGGGAGTGCGGCGGCCGTCCAGTGCGCGGCGGCCTTGGCGAGCACGACCGTCACCAGCGGCGTGTCGGCGAGGCGCAGCTGGTCGAGCGTGCCGTCCTCGTGGTCGGCCTGGAAGAGCCGCTCCAGCCCCAGGAGCAGCGCCAGCAGCATCGCGATCCACAGAAGCGCCGGGCCGATGCGCGCCAGCAGCGGCAGATCGGGCCCCAGCGCGAACGGCGCGACGGCGGTGACGGCGAGGTAGAAGATCACGCCCGACGCCGCCCCCGCCGCCCGCGCTCCAGGCCAGGCGCACATCGCGCAGGTAGATCGCGAGAAGCGTCATCGCGTGCGCCTCATGCCGTCTGCGCGGTCGTCGCGGCGGCGGTCAGGTCGAGCGTCTCGGTGTCGATCGCCGAGCGGCTCATGGGTGGCGGCGAGGATCATGCCCCCGCCGGCGAGGTGTTCGCTCATCAGCGCGGCGAAGGCGGTGCGGGAGGCGGTGTCGAGCCCGGCGGTCGGCTCGTCGAGCAGCCACACGGGGCGCTTCACCGCGACGAGGCGCGCCAGCGCCAGGCGCCGCCGCTGCCCCTGGCTGAAGAGCTGCGCCGGCGTTTCCATCAACGCCAGCAGGCCCACCCGCTCCAGCGCGGCCTCGACGGCGATCGTCGCCGCGGTCCTCGGCGCCCAGCGTGTGCATCCAGAAATGGACGTTCTCCGCGGCGCTCAGCGGCAGCTTGACGGCGTTCTGATGGGCGACGAGGTGCATGCCGGTCGCCGCCGGACCGTCGATCCCCGCGAGATGGACCGTGCCCGACGCCGGCCGAATCAGTCCGGCCACGGTGCGCAGGAGGGTCGACTTGCCGGACCCGTTGGCACCGACCACGGCCATCGCCCCAGCCTCGGCCAAGCGGAACGTCAGATCACTGATGACCCGCCGCCCGCCCCGTTCGACGCTGAGCCGGTCAACTTCAAGAGACAACATGGCGCGCTAATTGTATCGACGAGGCCGCTGCCGCTTGATCGCTTGCGTCGATTGAGCGTTTGTAGCGGCAAGTTGCAAATCGTTCCAATGAAGGGGGCCGCTGTGACCCGCTCGCTCGACAGCTTCAAATGCCGTACCGAACTCGAGGTCGATGGCAAGACCTACACCATCTTCGACCTCAAGGCCGCCGAGCGCAACGGACTTTCGGGTGTCTCCCGCCTGCCGATGTCGCTGAAGGTCCTCCTCGAGAACCTCCTGCGCTACGAGGACGGCAACACCGTCACCGCCGACGATATCAAGGCGATCGCGAAATGGGTCGAGGACAAAACGCTCCGACCGTGAGATCGCCTACCGTCCGGCCCGCGTCCTCATGCAGGACTTCACCGGCGTCCCGGCGGTGGTGGACCTCGCCGCCATGCGCGACGCCACCGCGAGCCTCGGCGCCGACCCGAAGAAGATCAACCCGCTGGTGCAGGTCGACCTCGTCATCGACCACTCGGTGATGGTCGACCACTTCGGCACCCCCTCCGCCTTCAAGCAGAACGTCGATCTGGAGTACGCCCGCAACGGCGAGCGCTACCAGTTCCTGCGCTGGGGCCAGTCGGCCTTCGACAACTTCCGCGTCGTGCCCCCCGGCACCGGCATCTGCCACCAGGTGAACCTCGAGTACCTGGCCCAGACCGTCTGGACCCGCGAAGTCGACGGCGAGCTGCAGGCCTTCCCGGACACGCTGGTCGGCACCGATTCGCACACCACGATGGTCAACGGCCTCGCGGTGCTGGGCTGGGGCGTCGGCGGCATCGAGGCGGAGGCCGCCATGCTCGGCCAGCCGATCTCGATGCTGATTCCCGAGGTCATCGGCTTCAAGCTGCACGGCAAGCTGCCCGAGGGCACCACCGCGACCGATCTGGTGCTGACCGTGACGCAGATGCTGCGCAAGAAGGGCGTGGTCGGCAAGTTCGTCGAGTTCTACGGCGCCGGCCTCTCGGCGCTGTCGCTGGAGGATTGCGCCACCATCGCCAACATGGCGCCCGGAATACGGCGCCACCTGCGGCTTCTTCCCGGTCGACGACGACACCATCCGCTACCTCACGTCCACCGGGCGCGATGAGCACCGCATCAAGCTCGTCAAGGAGTACTCCAAGCTCCAGGGCATGTACCGCACCGACGAGACCCAGGACCCCGTCTTCACCGACACGCTGGAGCTCGACCTCTCCACCGTGGTCCCCTCGCTCGCCGGCCCGAAGCGCCCGCAGGACCGCGTGGCGCTGACCGACGCGGCGGACGGCGTTCAAGGACGCCGTCGCGACCATCAAGGGCGGCTCGAAATCCAAGGCGCCGGAGACGACACCGCAGCGGGCGACGACGCCAAGTACATGGCCGAAGGGGCGCAGCGCGACCAGTCGGCCTATCCCGGCCACGAGGTGGAGGGCGAGGAATACACGCGTCGCGACGGTGACGTCGTCATCGCCGCCATCACCTCCTGCACCAACACCTCCAACCCGTCGGTGCTGATCGCCGCCGGCCTCGTCGCCCGAAGGCGCACGAGCAAGGGTCTGCAGGTGAAGCCGTGGGTGAAGACCTCGCTGGCGCCGGGCTCCCAGGTGGTGACGGACTACCTCGCCAAGGTGGGCCTGACCGAGCGATCTCGACGCCATGGGCTTCGACCTCGTCGGCTACGGCTGCACCACCTGCATCGGCAACTCCGGCCCTCTGCCGGAGAAGATCTCCAAGGTCATCAACGAAAAGGACCTCGTCGCCGTGCTCGGTGCTCTCGGGCAACCGCAACTTCGAGGGCCGCGTGAATCCGGACGTGCGGGCGAACTACCTCGCCTCGCCGCCGCTCGTGGTCGCCTACGCGCTGCTCGGCACGATGACGAAGGACATCACCACGGTGCCGCTCGGGCAGGATAAGGACGGCAACGACGTCTTCCTGAAGGACGTGTGGCCGACCTCCAAGGAGGTCGCCGAGATGGTGCGCACCGCCATCACCCGCGACATGTTCGACACCCGCTATGCCGACGTCTTCAAGGGCGACGAGCATTGGCAGGCGGTCGAGGTGTCCGGCGGTCTCACCTACGACTGGCCGCTGTCCGTCCACCTACGTGCGCAACCCGCCGTACTTCGAGGGCATGGGCATGGAGCCGGAGCCGATCGAGGATATCGCGGACGCGCGCATTCTGGCGCTCTTCCAGGACTTCCATCACGACCGACCACATCTCGCCGGCCGGCTCCATCAAGCCGTCCTCGCCGGCCGGGACGTACCTGTCCGAGCACCAGGTCGGCGTGAAGGACTTCAACTCCTACGGCGCCCGCCGCGGCAACCACGAAGTGATGATGCGCGGCACCTTCGCCAACATCCGCATCAAGAACCAGATGGTGGCCGGGCGTCGAAGGCGGGGTGACCTACCACCAGCCGGACGGCGCGGAGATGCCGATCTACGACGCGGCGATGAGGTACCAGGAGGAGGGCGTCGACCTCGTGGTCTTCGCCGGCAAGGAGTACGGCACCGGCTCCTCGCGCGACTGGGCGGCGAAAGGCACGCGCCTCCTCGGCGTGCGCGCCGTCATCGCCGAGATCGTTCGAGCGCATCCACCGCTCCAACCTCGTCGGCATGGGCGTGCTGCCGCTGGTCTTCACGGGCGGCGACACCTGGGACACGCTCGGCATCACCGGCAAGGAGAAGGTGACGATCGCCGGCCTCGCCGACTGAAGCCGCGCCAGACCCTCAAGGCGACGATCACGTACGAGGGCGGCGCCACCAAGGAGATCGAGCTCCTGGTGCCGCATCGATACCGCGGACGAGCTCGCCTACTACAACAATGGCGGCATCCTGCACTACGTGCTGCGCGGACTCGCGAAGGACGGCGCCGAAGCGGCCTGATGCGCCACGGCAAGGCGGGGCCTCCGGGCGCCGCCATGCATTGAGAGCGGCGGCCGTCGGGTCGCGATAGGGGGGCTTCGGCCCCCTTTTTGCGTTACGGCGCAAGTCGTATTGAATGGGCGGTCCAGAACACAAGAACCGGAGGATCCCCACCCATGGCCGTCACCGACGCTCCGAGCGAGCAGACATTCACGCACACCCATGTCGCCACCACCGCCTTCGAGACAGGGCTGCGCCCCTACGCGTCGTACCGTGATCTGGGCATGGCCAAGGGGTCGGGTGGCCGCGCGACCGCGCATGTGATCCGCTTCCACGGGCCTTGCACGGACGAGGTCCGCGTATGGCACACGCACGACGTCGAGTTTCAGATGGTCTATGTGCTGCAAGGCTGGGTCGTGGCGGAGATGGAAGGCCACGAGCCGGTCAAGATGACCGCCGGGTCGGCGTGGATGCAGCCGCCGAAGATCCGCCACCGCCTCGTCGATTATTCCGACGATTGCGAGGTTCTGGAGGTTGTCCTGCCGGCCGATTTCGACACCGAGATGGCCTGACACCAGCGCAGCTCCGGCGTGTGGTGGGTGCAGCGCAAGCAGATGCCGCATCGCCCGCGAGCGCGCACGAAAAAGCCCGGCAACGCGGAGCGTATCCTGGCTTTCAGCGGTCGCCGCAGGCGCCGCGCGAGCGCTTGCGGCATCGCATGAGAGACGATGCCGCGAGCGCAGGAGCGTGGTTTAGAAGGTGGTCTCGACGACGTCGCCCTGAGCGGCTTCGTCGGCGCGGCGGCCAAGGAGTGCGGCGGTCATGTAGTGCAGGAACTCGCCGGTCCCCGCCTTCCAGATCTGCGCCGCGCCAAGGTCGAGGCGCAGGAGCGTCAGGTTCGGGTCGTCCTTGCCCTCGTCGTACCAGGCCGACACCACCGGCGACCAGAACTTGTCGATCACCGCCTTGTCGTTATCGACGCTGAGGGTGCCGTGGACACAGGCGAACAGGTCATGCCCTTTGGCCGAGAAGTGGATGACGCCGGCATGCGAGGCCGCCAGCGCCGTCACGAGGCGGTTCTGCCGGTTGGTATAGAAGTAGATGCGGTCGGGCAGGTCGTCGTCGAACTGCGCGGTCATCGGCTGGGTGTGCGCCTCGTCGACGCCGGCGAGGCCCAGCATCACGAACGGGCTGTCCTCCAGCGTGTCCCAGAATTTCGCTTTCAGATCCTGTGCGTCGGTCATTGTCGTATCTCCCGATTTGGCAGGGGGAACGCACGGTCGGGGAGGAGGGTTGCGTTGGCGCAGTTACGCCGCAGGACACGGCGGCATCACCGTCGCGTCAGGCGCCGTCTACGCGTGATGGCGACGGGTCAGAAGTTGTTGTTGAGCAGCGCCGCAATCAGCACAAGGCCGACGATCACGGCGATCCAGCGACCGATGCCGCCGTCCGAGTCAGCCGGCTCCGGAGGACGGAGGCGTTTCTGCATCCCGGTGTAGCCCTGGGTTTCCAGGGCCGACGGTCGGGAATCGGCACGGCTTCCGGCGCTGGTGATGCCGGCCGGGCTCCGGTCGTCGCCGGAGGGCGCCGCCGGTTGGGGCGCGGCGATGTAGTTGCCAGTGGCATCGGTCGTGGCGTAGTCCGGCCCCACGGTGCGCATCGCGTCGGCAACGTGTTCCGTTGAACGCAGCGGCTCTGGCTCGATCGGCAGTGGAACGGCGTCACCATCGAGCAAAGTCTGCAGGCGCGAGAAGAACTCGGCCGTGAGCGTCCGGGCCGTGGTCTCCAGGCGCACCACCTCCACATTGCCGAGCTGCCCCTCGAGTTCGACCGAGATGTGGTAGGCGAGGTTGGTGGTCTCGGCATCGATCGCTGCCAGGGCGACGTGGGCGCTGCCGAGGGAGCGCCCGTCGCTGCTGCCGGCTTGACCGCGCATGGAAAAGCCGGACGGTCGATCCTGGTTGTAGAGCTCCACCGCGCCGTGGAAGGTCGGCCGGAAGCCGCCGATCTTCAGCGTCGCCGTCAGATCGTAGTGTTCGTCGTCGATCTTACGGAGGCTTTGAATGCCCGGCAGCGCCTGCCGAAGGATGACGGGATCGTGCAGCGCATCGTACACGCGTTCCTGCGACGCACTGATGACCTTTTCACCAGAGAATTCCACGGTCTCACCCCGGTCGACACTGACGGATGCAATAGGTAGAGAATGCCGATGATGGCGTCAAAATCTTCCCGTCCCGAGCCGGGACCGTGCCCCGTTTGTTTGAGCACGTCCTTCACGCTCGGCCCCAACGGTCGCCTGTCGCCCGGCGGCCTTCCCCCGCGCTGCGGCGAATGCGGGTCGCTGGAGCGCCATCGCGCCTTCCGCACCGTCTTCGACGCCATCGCCCCGGTGCTCAGCGGCGCGCGTGTCCTGCAGTTCAGTCCGGACATGTCGGCTCCGCGCGAGCCGTTCGCCGCCTTCGAGGTGTCGGAGTTCGGGGGGCCCAACCACCTCGACATGGCCGCCATCGAGCGGCCGGATTCCAGCTATGACCTCGTCATCGCCAACCATGTGCTGGAGCATGTGGAGGACGACATCGCCGCGCTGGCCGAATTGGCGCGGGTTGCGGGACCGGACGGCGTCGTCTTCCTCTCGGTGCCGGACCTCCTGCGGGTGCGCCGCATCAAGGAATACGGCTATCCGCGGGCCGACAAGTACGGCCATTGGCGCCTCTATGGGCCCGATATCGTGCAGCGGTGGCGCCGCGCGGTGCCGGACTGGCGCGGCCTCGGCGTGGTGGCGCGCGACCCGGTGACGGACGAGCCGGACCGCGCCACGCTCCTCAGCCGCAACCCCGAACGCGTCGCCACACTCGCCGCGGCGTTGAACGAGGCTGGTTTCGCCCCATTCGACGCGTTCGCGGCAGACGCGGTGCACTGAGGGGCGGACCTCGCTGCAGCAGCGGCACGATCACGGTTCGCCCTTTCGTGCCCCGGGCGCCTCAGCTTTTGGGTGCGGAGGGCTCGAACTTCGGGATCTCCATCTCGGAGGCCGGCGTGGGCTCGATGCCCGGCCAGTTCGTCTGCGCCGTCTCCAGATTGCCGTCGATGTCCTCTTCCCAAAAGGTGACGACGTTGGGGGTGATGTTGAGGTAGAGCTTCCCGTCCACGATCCGCCAGAGGTTGGGGTTGCCGGGCACCTTGCCGCCCTTGGTCACGCCATACGCGCAGTGGCCGTCGTACTGCGGCGCGTACTTCTGCGGATCCGCCTCGAAGCGAGCGAGGTTTTCGGCGCTGGCGAAGGCGAAGGTGGCGCCGTTGTGCGTGGTGGTGAAGTCCTGCGATCCCGGCACGGCAGGCGGCTGCTGCTGACCGACCGGCGCCTGCTTCATGTCGAAGTAGGCGACCACGTCGTAGCCGGAGTTCGCAAAGCCGGTCGTGTTGACATACTGCTCGCCCGCCATGGCCGGCATCGTCAGAACCGCCAGAACGGCGGCCAGCGCGAAACGCGTCATCGGTGTCTCCTCGGATTGTTGTGCTGCCGGTCGGCCGTCGGTCCCGGTCGTTTGTTGTGCGGCGGCCCGGTGATCTGAAATAAGTGACGGATGGGCGGGGCGCGGTGATCTCACGCGAATCCAACGAACAATTGAGAGCGGGTTGCGTTAGTATTTGTCGTTCTATGAAAGCGGCGTCGCGGCAGGCGCGGGTCGCGACCCCGATGAAACGATGAGGATTGCCATGCTTCGTACTTTATCCGATTGGCTCGGGCGCCTGACCGAGGCGGGGCAACCGGAGGAAGGCTTCTCCGTTGTCGACCCGCGCCTGTCGGTGGCGGCCATCCTCGTCCACATCGTCGCCGTCGACGGGATCGTGACTGACGACGAGAAGCGCGGCCTGCACGACGTGTTGAAACAGCACTACGGCCTGTCGGAGCCGGAGACCAAGGATCTGATCGAGGAGGCGACGCGGCGCGACGACGAGGCGGTCGACCTCTACAGCTTCACATCGATCCTGAAGCGCGAGCTGGACGAGGAAGGCCGGCGCCAGGTGGTCATGATGATGTGGGAGATGGTCTACGCCGACGGCGTCGTCTCCGAGTTCGAGGACAATATCGTCTGGCGGGTGGCCGAGCTGATCGGCGTGTCCTCGCGCGACCGCGTGATTCTGCGCAAGGAGATCGAAGAAAGGCAGGCGAAAGGCCAGTAGCATCGGCACTTTACGTCTGGTAGCATCGCGACATGGCGTCTGAACAATCGCAAGATACTGCCCGTTCCGGGGCCGCAGCGTCGGCCGACCGACCCATCCTCACCATTCTGCACCAGGCCCACTCGACCCCCGGTCGCGTCGGGCAAGCGCTGGTGGGGCGGGGCTACAAGCTGGACATTCGCCGCCCCGCGCTGGGCGACACGCTGCCGGAGACGACGGAGAACCACGCCGGCGTCCTCATCTTCGGCGGCCCGATGAGCGCCAACGACACCGAGGCGTTCGTCAAGAAAGAGATCGACTTCATCAACGTGCCGCTGAAGGAGGGGACACCCTTCCTCGGGATCTGCCTTGGCGCACAGATGCTCGCCAAGACGATCGGCGGCACGGTGGCGCCGCATCCCGAAGGCCAGGTTGAGATCGGCTACTACGACATTGCGCCCACCGCCTCCGGTGAAGCGCTGATGGAGTGGCCGAAGAAAGTCTACCAGTGGCACCGCGAGGGATTTCGCACCCCGGAGGGGACCGACCTCCTCGCCTCCGGGCACCACTACGAGGAGCAGGCCTTCCGCGTCGGTACCAGCGCCTTCGGGATCCAATTCCATCCGGAGCTGACGCTGGCCATGATGCACCGCTGGACCACCCGGGCGCACGAGCGCATGAAGCTGCCCGGCGCCCGCCAGCGTCGCGATCACTTCGCCGGCCGCGCCGTTTACGACGGTCCGGTGCGCGCGTGGTTGCAGAATTTCATGGATCTCTGGCTGCAGGGCGGGCTCGCGAGCGCGCGTCGCATCGATAGCGACAACACCCCGTCCGACGCTCCGCCGGGCTCGGAGAGCCAGCTCCACCCCCGCGCCGTCGCCTGAGACGTCCCGGCCCTGGCCGCACCGGCGAACGCTGACGAAGGGGGCTGCCGCAAAATCGAGCGGCGCCCTGAGAGGCGCCGGCCGAAGCAGGCGCCAGTGCCTTACTACTTGATCGCGGCGACGATCTTCTTTGCCGCGTCGTCGAGGTCGTCGGCGGAGGTGATGGCGAGGCCGGAGCCGTCCAGCAGAGCCTTGCCCTGCGCGACGTTGGTGCCCTCGAGGCGAACCACCAGCGGCACCTTCAGGCCCACTTCCTTCACCGCGGCAATCACACCCTCGGCGATGACGTCGCAGCGCATGATGCCGCCGAAGATGTTGACCAGGATGCCCTTCACGTTGGGGTCGGCGGTGATGATCTTGAACGCCGCCGTCACCTTCTCCTTGGACGCGCCGCCGCCGACGTCGAGGAAGTTGGCGGGCTCCTCGCCGTAGAGCTTGATGATGTCCATCGTCGCCATGGCGAGGCCCGCGCCGTTCACCATGCAGCCGATGGTGCCGTCGAGCGCCACGTAGGCGAGGTCGTGCTTGGAGGCCTCGATCTCCTTGGCGTCCTCTTCGGAGAGGTCGCGCAGCTCCTGGATGTCAGGGTGACGGAACAGGGAATTGCCGTCGAAACCGACCTTCGCGTCGAGCACGCGCAGGTGGCCGTTCTCCATGACGATCAGCGGGTTGATCTCGAGGAGGCTCATGTCCTTCTCGGTGAACGCCTGGTAGAGCTGGCGGGCGAGGGGGCCCATCTCACCGCGCGCCGGCTCCTCGAGGCCGAGCGCCTCGGTGAAGCTTGAGGATGTCGGTGTCGGTCACGCCGGCGACGGGGTCGATGCCGACGGTGATGATCCGATCCGGCGTCTCCTCGGCGACGGCCTCGATGTCCATGCCGCCCTCGGTCGACACCACGAAGGCGACGGCGCCGGTGGTGCGGTCGATCAGGATGGAGAGATAGAGCTCGCGGGCGATGTCGGCGCCGTCCTCGATGTAGAGGCGGTTCACCTGCTTGCCGGCCGGGCCGGTCTGCTTGGTGACGAGGGTGTTGCCGAGCATCTCCTTGGCGTTGGCGACCACCTCGTCGATCGACTTGGCGAGGCGCACGCCGCCCTTGGCCTCCGCGCCCAGTTCCTTGAACTTGCCCTTGCCGCGGCCGCCGGCGTGGATCTGGCTCTTCACCACGTAAAGCGGTCCGGGCAGCTTCGCGGCAGCGTCGGCGGCTTCGTCGGCGCTCGTGATGGCGACGCCTTCGGCGACCGGCGCGCCAAAGGTCTTCAAAAGCTGTTTGGCCTGATATTCGTGAATGTTCATGAGATCCTCGGGTCGCGTCGACGTCGATGGTGCTGCGTGCCGGCCCTCTGATAACAGACTTTCCGGCCCCGTCCACGCTCAAGGCGTGTTTGGCGCGGGCAGGATCATGTCGATGTGCTCGCTCTCGCACCGCAGCGCGGCGTTCCATTTCACCGAGCGCCCCGTCGGCAGGAAGCCCAGTTTGGAGAGGATGCGCGCCGAGGCTGTGTTGCCGCTGAGGTAGCCGGAATGGAGCCGTGCCAGCCCGAGCGTATCGAAGGCATGGGCGACGGCGGCGCCCGCCGCCTCGGTGGCATAGCCGCGACCCCAGTAGGGCGGGGCCAGCCAATAGCCGAGTAGGCCGACGTCCGCGCCCTCGTCGGCGACGGGGGAGATACCGACGACGCCGATCAGCGGCCCATCCGCCGTCTCACGGATGGCGAAGCACGCGTGGCTGGGGGCGATGGTGGTGAGGAAGTGGTCCGCGTCCTCGGCGGTATAGGAATGCGGCACGCGCACCAGCCACCGGCTTACCGAGAGGTCGCCGGCGTAGGTGGTCACCGCATCGCGGTCCGCGTCACGCGGTGCGTTGAGGACCAGCCGCGCGGCGCCAAGCGCCGGAACGGGCGACCAGGCGCGATCAGGCTCCGACGTCCGTGCCATCACACTCGGCGAGGGTCTTGTCGATGGCGGCGTGTGAGCCGGCCAACGGCACCTCCACGACGCGCCCATCGGCCGCGTTGCCGACGACCCACGCCTTGGCCGTCCAACCCTTGCGCAGCCGCTCGACCAGCTGGTCGTTTCGCGTCACCTCGGTGGTGGGGAACCAGGCCCCGTCCGGGTCGGAGTACTTCAGCGATGCGATGCGCGTCATCGACCGGCCGTCGATGTCGAACTCGAGGCCGCCGATGATGCGCGGCTCGGCGTAGCCGATCCCGGTGACGTGAATGGTCAACGTCTGCCCGGCGTTGCAGGTGAGGACCAGCTTGATCTCCTCCGGCGGGGGCGGCGCGGGCTTGGGGAAGGCAGCTTTTCGCTGGCCGTCATCCACCGACTGGACGTTGACGGGCGGCCACGCCTCCTGTCCCGGCACGCGGATGAAGGCCGCCGGCGCCTTGTCGGCCTCGGGTGTGACGTCCCAGGTGTCTGCCGCCCGGGCCTCGAAAGCTGTCGAAGCAGCCGCGATCGTCACGACCGCGATTGCCGTACGCAACGCATGGCTCATGGATCCTATCCGTCATTTGAACATGTGGCCGGCGGTGGCGAACGCGCCGCGGCTCTTGTGCCGGCCCGCGAAATGCGGCGCCGAGCAAGCGCGTACCTGCACCGAGCTGCGGCGCAATTGCAACAGTCCAGATCGAATTGGCCGATCAACTCTCAAAAAAGCGCGAATGGGAATGCTTGGACCGCGTGCGCGACGGGTGTGCCGATTCAGCAGGCACTCAATACGTCGGCCAACGCGACGGAGGAGCCCTTCAGCGAGACGGTGAAGGCGTCGCCATCGCGCAACGGCGGGGCAAAGTCGTAGGTCATCGCGCGCCCGCTCTTGAGAGCGAGGAGCAGCTCGTCCTCGACCCCGACGGCGGCGGACGCCCGCCAGGCGGCGTCACGCTCGCTGAAGACCAGCCGGGCGTCGCGCACGAACGTGGTCCCGTCGACGGTAAACCGCAGCTGCTGGCCAGCTTTCGGCTCGTCCATGGTGAAGAGTGCCGGACTGAGGATGACCTTGCTGTGGTCGTCGCAGGTCACGACGAAGCCGACGGCATGGGTCTCCGGCACGCCCCAAAGTGCGACGACGCCGACGAGGTCCTTCTTGAGGAACCACATCGGCTCGTCCGCGGCGCTGGGGGCGACCAGCGCCGCGCTGACGGCCGCGGCAAGGGCCGATCGACTACGCCAGCGACGTCTCGATCTTCTTGCAGGCATCCAGAAGACCCTTCACCGCGTTGACCGAGCTGTCGAACTGCGCCTTCTCGTCGCCCTGCAACTCGATCTCGACAATACGCTCGACGCCGCCCGCACCGATGACCACCGGCACACCGACGTAAAGATCGTCGATGCCGAACTGGCCCGACAGGTGCGCCGCACAGGGCAGAACGCGCTTCTTGTCCTTCAGATAGGACTCCGCCATCGAAATCGCTGCCGCGGCCGGGGCGTAGAACGCCGAGCCGGTCTTCAGCAGGCCGACGATCTCGGCGCCGCCGTCGCGCGTGCGCTGGACGATGGAGTCGAGCTTCTCCTGGGTGGTCCAGCCCATCTTGATGAGGTCGGGCAGGGGAATGCCGGCGACGGTGGAGTAGCGCGTCAGCGGCACCATGGTGTCGCCGTGGCCGCCGAGCACGAACGCGGTCACGTCCTCGACCGAAACGTCGAACTCCATCGCGAGGAAGGTGCGGAAGCGCGCCGAGTCGAGCACGCCGGCCATGCCGACGACCTTGTTCTCGGGAAGACCCGAGAACTTCTGCAGCGCCCACACCATCGCGTCGAGCGGGTTGGTGATGCAGATGACGAACGCGTCGGGCGCATGCGTCTTGATGCCCTCGCCGACCTGGCTCATCACTTTGAGATTGATGCCCAGGAGGTCGTCACGGCTCATGCCCGGCTTGCGGGGCACGCCAGCGGTGACGATGACCACGTCGGCGCCTGCGATGGCGCTGTAGTCGTTGGCGCCGGAGAGGTTGGAGTCGAAGCCGTCGATGGGCGAAGACTGGAAGAGGTCGAGAGCCTTGCCCTGCGGGGTGCCTTCGGCGATGTCGAACATTACGACGTCACCCAGCTCCTTTAGGCCCGCGAGGTGGGCGAGCGTGCCGCCGATCTGACCGGAGCCGATGAGAGCGATTTTCGAGCGTGCCATGTGCATTTCCGAGGGATTGTGCGGTATCTTCGAGGGGCTAGCGCGATAACCCATCCCCCGCAAGCTAGTTTAAGCGGCAATGGCAAGCTGCGGCCCTGCCCCGGGCGGGCGCCGCCTCACGTCATCGGCGTCAACTCCAGGTCCGACAGGTAGCTCGCCGAGCGCATCTCATGAAGGCGCGAGGCGGTGCGGGCGAAGGCGAAGCTCTCGTAGCGTCACGCCGTCCTCGTCGGTCTCGAACAGGCCGTCCGGCTCGGCCGCTGCGGTCACGATCAGGCGGACCTTCTGGTCATAAAGGACGTCGACGAGGTTGATGAAGCGCCGCGTCGTCTCCCGCCGTGCCGGGGAGAGCACCGGAATGTCCTCCAGGAAGATGGTGTGGAAGCGATTGGCGAGGGCGATGTAGTCGCCCGCACTGCGCGGCGCCTCGACCAGCTCGGAGAAACCGAAGCGCGCCAGACCGCCGGCGGCGCGCGGCACCTCCAGGCTGCGCGAGGCGACCTTCACCGTCGTCGGCTGCGGCCGTCCTGTCGCCCAGGAGGGTCGCCCAGAGTCGCTCGAAGCCCTGGTCGCCGGGAGCGAACCAGACGCGGAAGTCCTTCAGCCGGTCGAGCCGGTAGTCGACGTCCGCATCGAGCCGCACGACGTCCACGTACTCGCGCAGGAGATGGATGAATGGGACGAAGAGCTGGCGGTTGAGGCCGTCTCTATAGAGGTCGTTGGGCGCCACGTTGGAGGTCGCCACCAGCGTCACGCCGCGGGCGAAGAGCTGGCGGAAGAGTCGCGCCAGGATCATCGCGTCGGCGATGTCGGTCACGGCGAACTCGTCGAAGCACAGGACACGCGCCTCGTCGGCCAGATCGTCGGCGGCCTTGAGGACGGCGTCGTCGACCTTCGTCTTGCGCAGCGCGGCGATGCGGGTGTGCGCATCGGCCATGAAGTCGTTGAAGTGCAGGCGCCGCTTCTTCTCCACCTCGATGGTCTCATAGAAGAGGTCCATCAGCATGGTTTTGCCGCGCCCCACCTCGCCCCATACATATAGACCCTTCACCGAACGCGGCGTGCGGCCGAGGCGGCGGCGGAAGAAGCCGGTGACGCCGCCCTCGTGCGCGGCCGCCTGGGTGGTGAGGTCGCTCGCCACATCGTCGAGCGCCGCGGCGACGGTGAGCTGCGCCGGGTCGTGCTGCACTTCGCCCTCGGCCACGAGCGCCTCGTAGCGCTCGGTCACGCTGTTGCTCATCAGGCTGCGTCGTCCGTGAGGTTGGGGGATCGGGATGGGTGGGTGCGTCTGTCTTGCCAGAAGATGGCGCCGTCCAAAAGCCTTGCCCCCCCGCGCCGGAGTGCTAGGCCTCCGCGAACGCCAATCTGGGAGGACGCTGTGGCCCAATACGAAACGATTCTGACCGAGACCGACGGCGCCGTGGGCATCGTGACGCTCAATCGTCCGCAGGCGCTGAACGCGTTGAACGCCAAACTCATCGACGAGCTGGTCGACGCGCTCCGTGCGTTCGATGCGGACGATGCGATCGGCTGCATGATTATCACGGGGTCCGAAAAGGCGTTCGCCGCCGGCGCCGACATCACCGAGATGGCGTCACGGTCCTTCGCCGACGTCTATGGCGAGGACTTCCTGGCGCGCTGGGACCGCGTCGCGACGATGCGCAAGCCGGTGATCGCGGCGGTGGCGGGCTTCGCGCTCGGCGGCGGCTGCGAGGTGGCGATGATGTGCGATGTCATCATCGCGGCCGACACCGCTCGCTTCGGTCAGCCGGAGATCAACCTCGGCGTCATCCCGGGCGTCGGTGGCACGCAGCGGCTAACTCATGCCATCGGCAAGGCCAAGGCGATGGACCTCGTCCTCACCGGCCGCATGATGGACGCCGAGGAGGCGGAACGCTCCGGCCTGGTGTCGCGCGTCGTGCCGGCGGCGGACTTGATGGCCGAGGCGAGAAAGGCCGCCGCCGCGATCGCCGCGAAGGGGCGCCCGTCGGTGACGGCCGCGAAGGAGAGCGTGAACCGCGCATTCGAAACGCCCCTTGCAGAGGGCAACCGATTCGAGCGCCGGATTTTCCATAGCCTCTTCGCGACGGAGGACCAGAAAGAGGGGATGGCGGCCTTCCTGGAGAAGCGCAAACCGGCGTTCCGCAATCGCTAAAAAAGGGTCAAAGACTTGACGCGCGCCTCTTGAAGCGATAGGCGCGCGCTTCAATCTTGTCATGCGAGTGAGCGGTGGCGGTGCGGTTGCGCCCACCCGTGCCCGCTCGTCGTCATTGGAAGAGTACATGGCTAATACGAAGTCCGCCCAGAAGATGGTCCGCAAGCTGAACAAGCGGACCGCCATCAACGGTGCCCGCCGTTCGCGCATGCGCACGTTCGTCCGCAAGCTCGAAGACGCGCTCCGCGCCGGCGACAAGAGCGCCGCCCAGGACGCGCTGAAGAACGCGCAGCCCGAGATCATGCGTGCCGCTCAGAAGGGCGTCCTGCACAAGAACACCGCCTCCCGCAAAGTCTCGCGCCTGGCGAGCCGGGTGAAGGCGCTCGGCTGAGCCGGTGACTCGGCGGCCGCTGCGCGCCGGTTCGTTTGGATCGCCGCGAGGCCGCCGCTGAGGCGACAGCCCCTGCTATCGCAACGACCGTTCCGCCGGATGAAGCCTATCGCTTCGCCGGCGAACTTTTTTGTGCCGCCTCGTCGGCGCGCTGCATTAAATTTTGACGTCCCGGATGGGTACAGCGGCCCGGTGCGCGGGTGTCCCGGCACGAAATGCTGTCTTCGGTCGCCGTTGCCCGCTTTCAGGCGGGTTATCCAGAAAATGTCTGGGCGGCGATCCGATCAATCCATTTGTGAACCACTAATAGTGCCGAATTTGCTGCCTTCGGTTGGTTAGCCGGCAATCAATGAACCGGCGAATGAATTCACCGGTCGCGGCTCGCGGATGGGGACAACTGACGGCCCCCATCAGGTGGGGCCTGACAACATGTCACAAGTCCGTCATGTAAATTCCGGCTTCATCGGGGGCGGAATGGTGGTGCCACGGCCTGGAATCGTAGGACGAATGTCCGGTTCGGATGCAGCGACGACCGTACGGTATGCAACTTTTGAGTGAATTACTTGGGAAAAACCGTATATAATAGGTGAACGAGGCTTCGCCGCTTCGGCAACGAACTTTGCAAATCCACCCGCCGTTTCACGCGGTCGGTCAACCCAAAAAATTTCCGATCGGGCCTCAATTCACGCCTGAGTGCGAACCCCCTAGCGCACAACGCGATTTTCGCATCCGACTGTGAAAAAGCGCCAAGATGTGCGGATTTGCTAAACAATTCGGCCGAATCTGCTGCGCTGAAACCCTTGCCCTCGCTGCCCCTCCGTGCGAAAGGTTAAGCACTGGCGGGGGCGATGAACCGGTCAGACAAATGACAAGTCCAGCTCGTCGTTTGCGAAGCTGGATCGTCCACGTCGAAGGGGTTCATGGCATGTCGGTGAATGCAATTTCAGGTTGCTCGAGCGCATCCGAATTTTGCGTCACCGGTCCGGCATAGCCACGGTTCGCATCCCACAGCGAACGTTTTGATGAGGCTTCCGGAAACCAAGGCTGGGTGACGTGTCACCCGGATGAGGAGTGCTGTCCATGATCCAGAGCGACAATCCACCAATTTCAGAAGTGTCGCCCGACGATGCGTACCAAGAGCTGATGCAAGACCCGTCGGCGCGTCTCGTCGATGTGCGAACCAAGGCCGAGTGGGCCTATGTCGGTCTGGCGGATCTGTCCTCGACCCAACCCAAAGAGCCCGTCCTCATCGAGTGGCAGGTGTTCCCGTCGATGACGGTTGCGGACGATTTTGGCCAGGCGCTGCAGAGCGCCTGCCCCGACCCGTCGACAGCGTTGTACTTCATCTGCCGGAGCGGGGCGCGCAGCCTCGCCGCCGCCAAACTCATGTGCGCTCTCGGCTACGAGAGGTGTTTCAACGTCACCGATGGCTTCGAAGGGCCGCCGGATGGCGCAGGGCACCGTGGTACTGTCGCCGGGTGGAAAGCATCCGGTCTTCCCTGGCGACAGAACTGACGATCAAGACCCACGCGTAATCAATAAAGAGTCCTCACGGGTGCACCCGGGCACCCGACGGGGAAGGTGTGTGCCGCGTTGAGCGATGCCCGGGCAACAGCATTCAGTCACGGGACCTTCAGGAGTAGTGCGAACGATGGAGCCAACCCAAACATCGGCCGGAACGACTCATAATAAAGATAATGAAATGTGGTCTCAGATAAAATCAGAGCTCCGATCTGCCCACGGGGACGACATCTATACGTCGTGGTTTGAGCGCATCGAGTTCGAGGTCGCCTCCTCTACGGTCGTAGACCTGTCGACGCCGACGTCCTTCATCCGGCATTGGGTGCAAACCCATTACGCGACGGACATTGTCCAGCGCTGGCGCGCCGTGCGCCCCGAAATCAGCGAGGTGCGCTTCAAGGTGCGAAGCGCGCTGCGCCCCAAAACCCGGCCTGTCCGCAGCGGTCCCGCCGCGGGTGCGCCCAACACCATCGACCAGTCCAACGGTTCGGCAGCGCCGCGCCGCCAGATCGACGGGCCCCAGGTTCCCGCCAATACGGCCGGTGGCCTCGAGGGTTCGCCGTTGGAGCCGCGCTACACGTTCACGAGCCTCGTCGAAGGCGCGTCGAACCAGCTCGCGGTGGCGGTGGCCAAGAAGGTGGCCTATTCGCAGCCCGGCGAACGGGTCGCCTACAATCCGCTCTTCGTCACCGGCGCCGTCGGGCTCGGCAAGACGCACCTGCTGCAGGCCATCGCCAGCGCGGCCGGTACCGTCAATCCGGCCCGCCGCACGCTCTATCTGACGGCGGAGCACTTCATGTACCGGTTCGTCTCGGCGGTGATGAACCGCACGACGATCTCGTTCAAGGATATCTTGCGTGACATCGACGTCCTCATCATCGACGACATCCAGTTCCTGAATGGCGTCAAGGTGCAGGAGGAGTTCGGTCATACCCTGACCACCCTCGTCGACAGCCAGCGCCAGGTGGTGATCGCCGCCGATCGGGCTCCTGCCGATCTGGAAGGTCTCGACGCGCGGGTTCGCTCGCGTCTCAGCGGCGGTCTCCTCGTGGAACTGACACCGCCGGACTACGCCATGCGCAAGGCGATCCTCGAGCAGCGCATCTCGGCGCAGCGGGACATGTTCGAAGACGCTCGTCTTCCCCGAGGAGGTCGTCGACTTCGTGGCGCGTTCGATCACCACGAACGGGCGCGATCTCGATGGGGCGGTGAACCGCCTCGTCGCCCACAACCAGCTGACGTCGGCGCCGATCGACCTGAAGATGGCCGAAAACGCGCTGCGCGATCTGCTTCGCGCTCGGGAGAGCAAGAAGCCGAAGATCGAGGACATCCAGCGCGTGACGTCCCAGCACTTCAACGTGTCGCGGCAGGATCTCGTCTCGGCCCGCCGCACGAAGGTGATCGTGCGTCCGCGGCAGATTGCGATGTATCTCTCCAAGACGCTGACGCCGCGCTCTTTGCCGGAGATCGGCCGACGGTTCGGCAATCGCGATCACACGACCGTCCTTCACGCCGTGCGCAAGGTCGAAGACTTGATCACCAAGGACAATCAGATGGCCGAGGACATCGAAACCCTGAAGCGCCTCCTCGATCAGTAGGCCGCTTCCGCGCGCAAGGCGCTGCGAGCTCATCGGAAGCCCGGATAACACCGGACCTTTTCTCGTCTCGTACCCACGCAGAGTGGCCGGCAGACCGTGGATCCGCTGGTGCCGGCGCGGCCGCTCGGGCGGCCAGGATCTTGCACACCGGGCCACCATCTGTTCAACGTAGCCTCCCAGCGGGTACGCCCCGCACCTTTCCGACGGACTCTCGTCATGCGTGCGACCCTCGAACGGGCCCATCTGCTGAAGCCGCTCAGCCACGTTCAGCGGGTCGTTGAACGGCGCAACACGATCCCGATCCTGTCGAACGTGCTCGATCAGGGCGGACGGAGCGTCGTTGACGTTGAAGGCCACCGACCTCGATCTCGAACTGGTCGAGACGGTGGAGGCCGGGGTCGAGCAGCCGGGCGCCATAACCGTCCCGGCGCACATGCTGCACGACATCGTGCGCAAGATCCCCGAAGGCGCCCGCAGTCGCGCTGGAGACGAATCCCGACGGTTCGACGATGACGTTGACCGCCGGCCGCTCGCGCTTCGCGCTACAGATGCTGCCCGAGACGGACTATCCGGACATCATCGGGCGGCGAGTTCACCCACGCGCTTCACGCTGAAGGCCGCCGATCTCAAGTGGCTGATCGACCGCACGCAGTTCGCCATCTCCACCGAAGAGACGCGCTACTACCTCAACGGCATCTACTTCCACGCGATCGACAGCCGCCGGGACGCCATGTTCCGCGCCGTGGCGACCGATGGCCACCGCCTCGCCCAAGCGCAGATCGAGGCGCCCGACGGCGCGGCCGGGATGCCCGGCGTCATCGTCCCGCGCAAGACCGTCGGCGAGTTGCAGCGGCTGATGGACGCCCCGGACGCGGAGCTCACGGTCGAGCTGTCGGACACGAAAATCCGCGTGACGTTCGCCAACGTGGTGCTGACGTCCAAGCTGATCGACGGCACCTTCCCCGACTACGACCGCGTGATCCCGAAGAACAACACCAAGATCATGCACGTCGACCGGATCGATTTCGCCGCTGCCGTCGACCGCGTGTCCACCGTGTCGTCCGAACGCGGCCGTGCGGTGAAGCTCTCGCTTACCGATGGTGCGTTGACCCTCTCCGTCATCAACCCGGATTCGGGCACGGCGACCGACGAACTGGTGGTGGACTTCGATTCCGAGCCGATCGACATCGGCTTCAATTCCAAATACCTGCTCGACATCACCAGCCAGCTCGGCTCCGAGAATGCCACCTTCGCGCTGGCGGACCCCGGCTCGCCCACCTTGATCCACGACGGGGACGCCGACAAAACCCTCTACGTGCTGATGCCGATGCGCGTGTGAGCGCGCCGACGCACCGGCGCGTGTGACGCCGCGCGCCGCAGGTGCTGCCGCCGGAGCCGGCCCCCGCGCGCGTCCGTCTGACGCGCCTCGGCCTGTCCAACTTCCGCAACTACACCGAGGCGCGCCTTGCGACCGCCGCGCGCGACAACGTGGTGCTGGCCGGGCCGAACGGCGCGGGAAAGACCAACGTGCTGGAGGCGATCTCGCTGCTCTCGCCGGGCCGCGGGCTGCGCCGTGCCACCTACGCCGAGATGGTCCGCCAGGGCGCGCCGTTCGGACGGCTGGGCAGTGTCCGCGCAGGATCGAGAAGGACGGCGAGGAGCAGCGCGCTCGGCACCGGGCTGCAAGGCGAGGGGCCGGCTCGTGCGCATCGAAGGTGCCGACGCGCGGCCAGACGATCTCACCCGCGTGGCGCGCATCCTGTGGCTGACGCCGGCGATGGACGGGCTCTTCAGCGGTGGCACCGCCGATCGGCGGCGCTTCCTGGATCGCCTTGCGCTGGCGCTCTTCCCCCACCACGGCCGCCGCGCCAACGCCTACGAGCGCGCGATGCGCCAGCGCAACAAGATGTTCGAGGACGGCGTGTCGGACCCTGCATGGTACGACGCGGTGGAGCGCGAAATGGCCGAGCACGGCGCCGCGATGGCCACCGCGCGGGTCGAGCTGATGGTGAAGCTGAACGCCGCCCAGGCCGTGCGCGCGCGCTGGCAGGCGGGGACTTCCCGCAGGCCGTTCTTGCGCTCGCCCGCGACGAGGGCGACGTCGACGCCTCCGCCTTGCCTGCGCGCCTGCGCGAGAACCGAAGCCGCGACCGGACCGCCGGGCGCGCGCTGTCCGGCCCGCACCGCGCCGACCTCACCGTCACGCACGTGGAGAAGGACATGCCCGCCGCGCTCGCCTCCACCGGCGAGCAGAAGGCGCTCCTCATCGGCATCGTGCTCGGCCACGCCGCGCTCGTCACCCGCGTGACCGGCGAGACGCCCATCCTGCTGCTCGACGAGGTCGCCGCGCATCTCGACCCGGACCGCCGCGCGGCGCTCTACGATACGCTGGACGGCCTCGGCGCGCAGACCTTCATGACGGGGACCGACGACAGCCTCTTCACCGCGCTCGGCGATCGCGCCGACCGCTTTCGCGTCGAGGCGGGGACGATCACGCCGCGGGGAGCGTAGGAGGGCGTCACCGAGACACGCATCGCGCGAGAGGCTACGAGCGTCGGGCCGTTGGGCTATGACGCGGGCGGGTCCAGAGGCCGTCGCGGGGTACCGCCGTGTGTGGCGGTCTGAGCGCCGGGCCGAGCGACGCGGCGATCAGCCGGGCCTTGTCCGCGGTGCCGGTCCCCACGCGCGTCGCGAGGCCCGCCGGGCCAGCCGTCTCGCGGCGGACGCCGATCTCGCGGTAGACCGCGCTCGCGGAGGCCACGGCCCATCGTGCTCTGAGCGGCAGCCGCCCGAAGCCGGCACGCGCGGAGCGATAGTAAGGCTCCGCCTCCCGCACCAGCCGCACCGCCGCGCCATGCACCGCGCCCGCGTGGGCCGGGTCGCGCACCGCCTCGGGTGTCGCCGGCACCCCTGCCTCCGCGAGCCACGCCGCCGGGAGATAGACGCGCCCGAGCTCGGCGTCGGCCACCACGTCCCGCGCGATGTTGGTCATCTGGAAGGCGAGGCCGAGGTCGGACGCGCGGTCCAGCGTGTCGGCCTCGTCCGGCGCCACGCCCATGACGAGCGCCATCATCACGCCCACGGCGCCTGCGACCCCGTAGCAGTAAGCGGCAAGGTCCTCGATCGTCTCGTAGTGCCGGCTCTCGACGTCCATCGCGAAGCCGTCGAGGTGATCGTGCGCCAGCCGCCGCGGGATGCCGTGCCGCTCGGCCACGGCCGCGAAGCCCGTAAAGACAGGGGAGGAGGCGCGCCCGGCCAGCGCCGCATCCGTGGCACGGCGAAGCTCGGCGAGCCGGGCGGCGGGATCCTCGACCGGCCGCTCGCCGTGACCGAGCTCCTGTCCGTCGATCACGTCGTCGGCGTGCCGGCACCAGGCGTAGAGGCGGGCGACGTCGTCGCGCAGGGCGGCAGGCAGCAAGGTCGACGCGGCGGCAAAGCTCTTCGAGCCGCCGGCGATCGTCTCGCGGGCGAGGGCCGCATCGCTCATTCGGCGGCGAGTGGCGGCTGCGCGGCCTCGCCGACGATGAGCTGCGCCGTCGCCTTGGCCGAGCCCACCACGCCCGGCACCCCGGCGCCCGGATGAGTCCCGCGCCGACGAAGTAGAGGTTCTCGATCTTGTCGTCGCGGTTGTGGCAGCGAAAATAGGCGGACTGGGTGAGGATCGGCTCCAGCGAAAACGCCGAGCCGAGGTGCGCGTTCAACTCGCTGGCGAAGTCGGCCGGGGTGAAGATGCGGCACGTCACCAGCGTCTCGCGCAGCCGCGGGATCGAACGCCGTTCCAGTTCGGCGAGGATGAGGTCGCGGTAGATCGGGCCGGCTGTCTCCCAGTCGATCGGCGCGGCTCCAAGGTGCGGCACCGGGGCCAGGACGTAGTAGGCGCTCTGCCCGTCCGGAGCCATCGACGGGTCCGTCTTGGACGGCGCATGCAGGTAGAGCGAGAAGTCGTCCGGCAGCTCCGGCCCGGCGAAGATCTCGCCGATCAGCTCGCGGTAGCGCGGGCCGAACAGGATGGTGTGGTGCTCGAGGTCGCTCGGCACGTCACGGTCGAGGCCGAAGTAGATGACGAACAGCGAGTTGGAATACCGCTTGCGCGACAGCCGCCGCGTCTCGGACTGGCCGCGGGAGGTGTCGGCCAGCAGCGCCTTGTACGTGTGCATGACGTCGGCGTTGGACGCGACGATGTCCGCCTCCAGCCGTTCGCCCGAGGCGAGGCGCACGCCGGTGGCCCGCTCGGTGCCGCCCTCGGCCGTTGCGGTCTCGATCGCCGCGACCGGGCTCGAGAGGCGGACCGTGCCGCCCAGCTCCTCGAAGAGCCGCACCATGCCGGCGACCAGGGCCCCCGTGCCGCCCTGCGCGAACCACACGCCCCAGCGCCGCTCCAGCGCGTGGATCAGCCCGTAGATCGAGCTGGTGGCGAACGGGTTGCCGCCCACCAGCAGCGTGTGGAACGAGAAGGCTTGGCGCAGGTGCTCGTCCTCGATGAAGGTCGCCACCTTGGCGTAGAGCGTGCGGTAGCTCTGCAGGCGCACCAGCTGCGGCGCCACGCGCAACATCGAGCCGATGGACAGGAACGGAGACGCGCCGAGCTTGACGTAGCCCTCCTCCAGCAGCGCCTTGGAGTATTCGAGGAAACGGGCGTATCCCTCGACGTCCTTCGGGTTGATCTCCTCGATCTGCCGGTCCAGTTCGGCCTGATCGTTGACGTAGTCGAATGACGTGCCGTCGTCCCACTGCAGCTGGTAGAACGGCGAAACGGGGACGAGCGAGACGTAGTCGTCCATGGAGCGGCTGGAGAGCTGGAACAGCTCCTCCAGGCACGTCGGGTCGGTGATGATCGTGGGGCCGGCGTCGAAGGTGAAGCCGGCGTCTTCGTAGACGTAGGCCCGTCCGCCCGGCTTGTCGCGTCTCTCGACCAGTGTCGTCGCGATCCCGGCCGACTGGAGCCGTATGGCGAGAGCGAGGCCGCCGAAGCCGGCTCCGATTACGATCGCGCGCTGCATCCCGCCCTCCATCCTGAGGCTACCGGACTTACCCGAGGCGCCGCCGGTCGCCAACGATGCATGTGCCGGCTGCTGCCTTTCGCCGCTCAACTCAACGCGCCTCGAGCGCGGCGGCGAAGGCGGCGAGGTCCGCGGGCAGCGGCGCGTCGAAGGCGAGAATCTCGCCGCTCAGCGGGTGGGCGAACGTCAGATGCGCGGCGTGGAGCGCCTGCCGGCCGAGGGCCAGGGCCGCCGCCTTCGCCTCTGGCGGAAGGAGATTGGCCTTGGTGGCGAAGCCGGTGCCATAGACGGGATCGCCCACCAGCGGGGTGCCGATGGCGGTCATGTGGACACGGATCTGGTGCGTGCGGCCGGTCTCCAGCTCCAGCGCCACTTCCGAGACGGGACCCACGCGCCGCACCAGGCGGTAGTGGGTGATGGCGCTGCGGCCGTCCGCCCGCACGGCGAAGCGCTGGCGGTCGGTCGGGTGGCGGCCGAGCGGCTTGTCGATCACGCCCGACGGCGGCTCGGGGACGCCCCAGGCGAAGGCGTGGTAGCGACGGCGCAGCGGGCCGGTGCGCCCATGGTCGGCGAATTGCGCGGACAGCGCCTGGTGCGCCGCGTCCGACTTGGCGACAACCATCACGCCCGACGTGTCCTTGTCGAGCCGATGGACGATGCCGGGCCGCATCACGCCGCCGATGCCCGACAGCGAGCCCGCGCAGTGCGCCAGGAGCGCGTTCACGAGGGTGCCCGATGCGTGCCCGGCCGCCGGATGCACGACCATGCCGGCCGGCTTGTCGAGCACCAGCACGGCGCTGTCCTCGAAGAGAACGTCGAGCGGGATTGCCTCCGGCGCCGGTTCGGCGGGCTCCGGCGGCGGCACCGACGAGCGTCACGGCGTCCTCCGCCGAGAGCCGTGCGGCGGGATCGCTCAGCGAAGCCCCGTTGAGTTTTGCGGCCCCGGACCGTATCAGCGCCTGAACGCGGGTGCGGCTGAGGCCGGAGGCGGCGGCGAGGAGCGCATCGGCGCGGCCCTCGCGCGTCATCACGAAGGTTTCGCCCGCGTCCCCATCCACCTCGAAATCGCCCGATGCGGCAGGAGGCTCGGTGTCCTCACCTGAGGTCGTAGAAGAGGAAGAACCGCTCGATCCGGCGGTTGAGCGGGTTCGTCGCAAGCTGGTGCGTCTCCTGCTGGTGTCGTCCAGCGTCATGCTGCTGGGCTTCGCGGCGGTGGCGATCGCCGTGTTCTATCGCATTTCCGAGAGCGGCGCGCGGCCTGACGACACGCCCGTCGTGCTCGACGTGGCGGCGGACGCGGTGCGCGCCGTGGCGGTCGATGACGGGATGCTCGTCCTCACCCTCGGCGGCGACGAGCCGCGGATCGAGGTGCGCCGGATGGAGGACGGTGTGTTGATGCGCCGGTTCGATCTGACGGGGGCGCCCGCGGCCTCCGCGCCGGAGTAGGCGGCGGTCGGGCGGAAGGGGCCGGCGGAGCTCGCGCCCCGCCGGAGCCGGGGGGTCAGACCTCGGCCGTGCCGCCCTGGACGACGATCACCGGCGTGCCGATCTTCACACGCTCGTAGAGGTCGATGGAATCGCGGTTCAGCATCCGGATGCAGCCGGACGACATCGCTTTGCCGATAGACGAGGGGTCGTTCGTGCCGTGCAGGCGGTAGAGCGTGTCGCGGCCGCCGCGATAGAGATACATGGCCCGCGCCCCCAGCGGATTGCCTGGCCCGCCCGGCATGCCGCTGGCCCACTTGCGCAGCTCCGGCTCGCGGCGGATCATATTGGCCGGCGGCGTCCACGTCGGCCACTTCGCCTTGCGGCCGATCTTGGCGTTTCCGCCCCACGAGAAGCCCTGCCGCCCCACGCCGATGCCGTAGCGGACGGCCGTCTCGCTGTCCTCGATGAAGTAGAGGTGCCGGCTGGACGTGTCGACGACGACCGACCCGGGCGCGTAGCGGCCCGAATGGTTCACGTACTGGCGGCGGAATTCGACCGGGATCGAGTTGTAGTCGACTTGCGGCAGCCGAAACTCCTCGCGCTCTGGCGTCCCGAGCTGAGGAACCGGCCTGTAGCCGAGCGTGGCCGACTGGAACGAACCCCCGTTCACGCAGCCCGAAAGCGCGGCGGCCGCACTGGTCGCTCCCAGGACGCAAAACGTCCTGCGATTCATGAAGTCACTCGGCATCATCCGTTTCCTTTTGCGGGGCGCCGGCGCCCGCGGCATCGCGCACCGACCAGCACACTCTTGATGCGGAATTAATGCGCGAGCTCAAGGCCAAGTCGCCGCACCTCAAGTTCTCGTGAGGGCCTGAAAGGCACACGGGAACCTGGGTGTGGTGTGGTTGCAACGGTGCCGGATGGCGTGGGCGCACCGGCGGTGGCGAGGCCGCGAGGGCTCGCGACCCACCAAGAAACAGGGCGTGGTGCCTGTTCCTCGCAGCCTGCCGTCGCTGAAGAAGCCCTGCACCAGGACGGGAGAGGCCGCAAGGCGCACTCCGCTGCGCGTCGCTCTTCGGCCTTGCAGCCTCTCCCGCCCCGGCGCCGATCGGGCTTCGCGACGGCAGGCTCCGAGAAACAGGCACCGGCAACCGCCGCGCGTGGGGCGGGGTGAGTGGAAGCGCCGTGCCAAGGAACGGACGAGAGAGGCGGTTGCGGGACCCAGGAGAGGTTGCCGCGGGCGATGGTCATGCGCTGGTCGTCGCGTGGATGAGTTATCGCCGGGGGTAGTGTTGGCGAGCCGCATCCGGTCGCTCCTCGGGCTCGCAGAGCGGTGGGGCCCGGCGCTCAGCGCGGGGCCATGCGGATGGCGCCGTCGAGCCGGATCACCTCGCCGTTGAGGATCGGGCTTTCGACGATGTACTTCGCGAGGTCGGCGTACTCTTCCGGCTTGCCGAGGCGCTTGGGGAAGGGGACCTGCTCTCCCAGCGAGGCCTGCGCCTTTTCCGGCAGCCCCGCCAGCATCGGCGTCTCGAAGATGCCGGGCGCGATGGTGGCGACGCGGATCCCGAACTGGCTCATCTCGCGCGCCAGCGGCAACGTCAGCGCCGCCACGCCGCCTTTGGACGCAGCGTAGGCCACCTGGCCGATCTGGCCGTCGTAGGCCGCCACAGAGGCGGTCATGATGATGACGCCGCGCTCGCCGTCATCGGTGATCGGATCGAGCGTACTCATGCCGAGGGCCGAGAGCGCCGAGGTGCGGAAGGTGCCGACGAGATTAATGTCGATCGTCTTGGCGAAAAGGTCGAACGCATGCACCTCGCCGCGCGAGATGGTCTTGGCGGCGGGGGCGATGCCGGCGCAGTTGACGAGGATTTGCTCCTGCCCGTGCGCGGCGCGCGCCGCCTCGAAGGCAGCCCTGAGGCTCTCCTCGGAGGTGACGTCGGCTTTGTGCCAAGTGCCGCCGATCTCGTCTGCGACCGCCGTGCCGTCGTTGAGGTCGAAGAGGGCGACCTTGGCACCCTCGGCGGCCAGCCGCCGCGCCGTCGCCGCGCCCAGACCGGATGCGCCGCCGGTGACGATCGCGGCGGGGGCTTCGGTCAGCTTCATCGATCGATCCTTCCCCGTGTGTCACACGATGTGCGCCCGACGGGCCGGGGGGCTCGCAAGCCTCGTCCCGCGATCACGGCGAACGGGACGAGGTGCAACCCGTCGGCGGGCGCGGCCTGCATCCCGGCCGGACCTGGCGCGCCTGTCAGGCGGCGCGCCGGGTTCCGACCTCGACCTTGCCGTTGGTGAGGTGGATCGTCTGGCCCTGTGTGGCGACCATGGCGCCCGGGAGTTGCGCGTCAAGCTCGCGGGCGAGCGTGTCGAGGGCATCGTCGCCGCGGCTGGGGTCGTGGTGGAAGATCATCGGGATGCCGACACCGGAACGTGCCGCGAGATCGAGGGCCTGGGCGGGGGTGGAGTGACCCCAACCGACGTACTTCGGGTACTCGTCCTCGAGGTACATGGCGTCGTAGATCATCAGGTCGGCGCCGGTGACGAACTCGGCGATCGCATCGTCGATCGTATCGTCGCCGTGCTCGTGGTCGGTGATGATGGCGATCGACGACCCGCCATAGTCGATCCGATAACCACAGCCGTTGCCGGGGTGGTTGAGCCGGGTGGAGGAGACGGTGAGGCCCGTAGTTGAGCTTGAAGGTGTCGCGCGCCTCGAACGAGCGGAAATCGGTGTTGCGCAGGGCCGAGGTGGCGACCGGGAAGATCGGCGGGCTCATCATCCGCTCGACGATCTCCTCCAGCGTACCGCCGGGCGGAATGTGCCCGGCCCAGAGGCTCACCGCGACCCTCGGATCGTAGGCCGAGCAGAAGAAGGGCAGGCCGCACAGGTGGTCCATGTGCGTGTGGGTGAAGAGCACGTCGAGCTGCTCGATGCCCTCCTCGGCGAAGGCGGCGCCGCAGAGCCGTGCCCCCGAACCGCAGTCGATCAAGAGGAGGTGCGGGCCCGCGCGGATCTCCAGACACGTGGTCTCGCCGCCATAGCGCAGGGTGTGGGGACCGGGCGCCGGGATCGAGCCGCGGGCGCCCCAGATGGTCAACGACAGCGTGTCGGGACGGAGGATCGTCACGTTTTGGCAGCCGCGGCGCGCAGGCGGCCGAACTCGCGGGTGGTGCGTTCCAGGCGGTGAGCCAGCGCCCGCATGACCTCCAGCGCCATGTCGGGGAAATTGCCGAGGAGCTTGAAGAAGTGCTCCTTGGTGACGGCGAGGGCGACGATGATCGCTCGTGGCGCGGACCGTGGCGGTGCGCGGCACGTCGATCAGGAGTGCGATCTCGCCCACGAAGTCGTTTTCTTTGACGGTGGCGACGAGCTGCTCCCCGCTGGGCGAGCCGATGAGGACATCCGCCTGGCCGGAGAGGATGATGTAGGCGACATCGCCGAAGTCACCTTCTTCCACCAGGTTCTCCCCGCCATCGAAGCGAACCCGCTCCGACATGAAGGCGAGGAGGCGAAGTTTCTGGTCATCGATCCCGCGGAACAACGGGATCTTGCGGAGCGCGGCGGCGTCCGTGTCGATGCTCATGACGCCTCCTTCTCCTGGGCTTCGTCACTTTCGCCGTAGACGGCGATGTTCTTCACGCTATCCCATCCGCCCCGTGCAACCAACCTGCCATCACGCATCACCGCGACCGATTCGAGAGCTTCGGCGACCCTGGGATCGCTCGTTCCTGCGACGAGTGTGCTGGATTTGCACGCGTCGGTCACACGCGCGAGGAGCTGGCGATCACCGTCGAAGATGCCGTCGATGACGAGGACGGCGGGTTGCTTCAACAGCGCGCGGACGAGGCCGACGCGCCGGCGCTGGCCAGCCGAGAGACGTCCGCCGGCGATCCCGACGTTGAAGTTGAGCCCGGCGCGCGCGATCGGTTCGCGCAGCCCCAGCGCCCGTGTGGTGTCGCGCAGCAGCGCGTCGATCTTGTCGGATGCGCCGCGACGGTCGACCCGGGGTTTGCCGAAGAGGATATTCTCCTCGATCGAGAGCGGCGAAATCACGGCGTCGGCATCGAAGAGGGCATAGTTGGGATCGTCCTTCAGCGCTTCATGGACGACGCGCCTTGCGTCGACCAGTTGCTGCTCGTCCTGCTCCGTGAGGGTGACGATGCGGTGACGGCTCGGGATCAGGCGGAACGCGATGCCGACGAACGCCGCCCGGTCGGCCCTGGACAGGTCGTCGCCCGCCTTTTGCCGGCGCAGGCGCTCGGCGAACTGCGGGATCTCCTCGGTGGACAGGAACGAGTAGTCGCCGATTAGCGAGGCGTCGGCGCCAGTGTCGGAGAAGAGTTCGATCATGGTCTCGGCGACTTCGCGCACCGATCGCGACCAGGCGGTCGGCCACGCCCGCGTCGATCATCGCGCCCATCACCGCCGGGTCCGCCGCCGCCGACCAGACCGGCGTGCCGACGGTCTTCGGCACACCGTACAGGACGTTTTCGCCGATGGACGCGGAGTGGTTGAAGCTCCCGTTCTCCCACAGCGCGACGAGGCCCTTCCAGCTTTTGTCCTCGTGGACCTGCCGCACGACATCTGCCCGCGCCTTGAGGATCTTCTCGTCGAACGCCGGGTCGCGGTTCTCGAAGGAGTAGGACGCCAGGCCCAGGCGATAGAGGTCGCCCTCCAGCCCGACGAGCTGGACGAGCTCGATCAGCATGTCGTCGAGCGCTCTCGGCCGCATCGACGCCCGCGCGCTGATAGTTCTCCCACGTGGCCGTCACGTCGTGCAGCGAGTTGCCGGTCAGCGTGGCCTCGAGCTGGCGAAGGTCGCGAGAGGTGGTCGCTGTCCGCGTCCGACCGGATCGGTCTTCAGGCCATAGACGATGTTGGCGCGGATCGTGTCGTTGAAGAGGTACGGATCGGAGCCGACGTACGAGAGGTGGCGGGCGATGGTCTGGTGGGGCAGATCGTCGAACCGGCGGCCGCCGAACGTGCAGCGGCCAGTGGTGGGACTCGAGCAGTCCCGCCATGGTCATCACCAGCTCGGTGCGACCCGACCCGTCCGCACCGTAGACGGCCAAGCGTTCGCCCTCCGCGACCTCCAGCGTCACGTCCGATGATCTCCTGCCCGCTGCCGCCGCCGCTCGCCGAGGCGGAGTTCAGCGCGATCGTCAGGTTGGGCAGCTCGATCTGGCCGTTCGGCTCACCGGCGAGGCGCTCGTGCGCGATGGTCTCGTCCACGTCGAAGTTCTCGACGACGGTCTCGTACTTCACTTTCACACCGGCGAGCGTCTGATACCAGTCCAGCAGCTCCTTCCAGGGCGAGGCGAGGTCCTTGTACGCCGCCAGCACGGCCACCAGAGCGCCGAACGAGAGGTTGCCGTGGATGACGAAATAACCGCCGACCGGATAGAAGAAGAATGGCGGTAGCTGGTTCAGAAAGTTATTGATGAACTTGATCATGAACTTGCGTTTGAAGATCGCAAGTCGGATCCGGTAGTTCAGGAACAGACGGTCCGAGAGGTCCGCCAGGTGCCAGCGCGACGTGTCGTTGGCGTGAATGTCGGCAGCCGCGCTCACCGTCTCGTTGATGCGCTCGGAGACGGCGCGGATGTTGATGATGCGCTCGCGCGACAGCAGGATCACCTCGCTGCTGCAGCTTTGGGATGATGTAGCCTTGCAGCGGATAGAGCGAGATCGGCGGCAGCACCTAGGAACGGGTCCTGCACGAAGATGAAGACCGCGTAGACGAGGAGCGTGCCGCCCTGGAACGCCGGCGTGGCGATGGCCTCGCCGATGAAGACGCCGACGTCCTCCACCTCGGCGGTGATCATCGGGATCAGCTCGCCGCCCGAGACCCGGCGGAAGCGCGGCAGGCGAAAGCGCAGGATCGAGCTGTAGAGCATGTAGCGCAGGCGTCGCAGCATACGCTCGCCCGCCACGCCCTTGTAGATATTGAGGACGTACTTGACGCCGTTGTTGGCGACGACCAGCGCCAGGAATACCAGGCACAGCGCGATCAGATACTGGATCTGCTCAAGCTCGAAGCCGAAGATGTTCTTCGGGAAATCGCGTGCCGGAGATCGCGTCGTTGACGATCCACTTCGGCAATTCGAGCGTCATGTAGAGGATGGGGAACGAGCAAGCGTCAACGCGAGGATGACGAGCTGCTGACGCTTCGAGTAGCGCCAAATAAAGCCGAAGAGGATCGATCCATTGCGCGCTTGAGTTATCACTGTCTCGAGCAGCCGGCAATCGCAAAAAGCCGTGATCGAGCCGCTCATGCGTCCGTCGCCCGCTCATGAACGGAGCGAGAGGGCGGAGCATCGTCCACCGCGATTTGCGTCATTGCGCGTGCTGACGCATAGCTTCTTGGTTAGACGGTCGCCGACAATCGGCTGCGGTCCGGGTCGAGGGTCCCATGCCGACCGATCAGCCGCGCATTCTGATCTACTCGCACGATTCGTTCGGCCTCGGGCACCTGCGGCGCTGCCGCGCCATCGCCCACTCGATGGTGGGCGCGATGACACGCTTGTCGGTCATCATCCTGTCCGGTTCGCCCATCATCGGCAGCTTCGACTTCCGCCCGCGGGTGGACTTCGTGCGCGTGCCCGGCGTCATCAAGACTGCGCGACGGCGCCTACTCCTCCCACTCGCTGCACCATCGGCATCGAGGAGATGCTGCGCCTGCGCGCGTCGATCATCGAGCACACCGCCGACGTCTTCGATCCGGACATCGTTCATCGTCGACAAGGAGCCGCTCGGCCTGCGCGGCGAGGTGGAGCCGACCTTGCGAAATGCTGAAGGCAGCGCGGGACCCGGCTCGTCCTCGGCCTGCGCGACGTGATGGACGACCCGGCCAGCCTCGCGGACGAGTGGGAGCGCAAGCACGCCGTGCGCGCGCTGGAGGACCTCTACGACGAGGTCTGGGTCTACGGCAAAGCCGAGGTCCACGACCCGCTCGAGGGCATCAGCGTGTCTCAGCAGCGTGCGCGATAAGATGCTCTTCACCGGCTATCTGCGGCGCGACGTGCCGAACGGCGACGGCACGGCCGAGCTGCAACCCGTTCGACGAGGAGCCCTTCATCCTCGTCACGCCGGGCGGCGGCGGCGACGGCATGGAGCTGGTCGACTGGGTGCTGCGCGCCTACGAGGCGCACGACACGCCGCTCTTCCCCGCCCTCATCGTGCTCGGCCCGTTCATGCCGGCCGAGAAGCAGGCGAGCTTCAAGGCCCGTGCGGACGCGCTGCGCCACGTCCACGTCATCCGCTTCACACCGGTGATCGAGCGGCTGATGGATGGAGGCCACCGCCATCGTCGGGCATGGGCGGCTACAACATCTTCTGCGAGATCCTGTCCTTCGACAAACCGACCCTGCTGGTGCCGCGCGTGGTGCCGCGCCGCGAGCAGGCGATCCGCGCCGCCAAGGCCGAAGCGGCCGGTCTCGTCACGTGCCTTCCCATCGACGGCCTATCCGAACGTCGAACGGATGGTCGACGCGCTCGCCGAGCTGCCGGAGCGTGCGCCGCCCTCCGCCGCCGGGCTTCGACGCAGCTGCTGGTCGGGCTCGACACCATCAACGCCCGCACCGAAACGATCATGTTGCAACGAACGCGGCGGCGCCAGTCGGTCAGCCGGCTCAGCGTCGTGCGCTGAGGGCCGACGTGATGGCGGACGTGGGTTGCCGGCGGACGCGTCGCCGTTGTCGTGAAGGGCTATCCGCGCCTGTCGGAGACCTTCATCGCGCAGGAGATCCTCGGCCTGCAGCGGCGCGGGCTCCACCTCACCATCGTGTCGCTGCGCCACCCGACGGACGGCATCGTGCACGATGTGCACCGCGACGATCACCGCGCCGGTCCTCTACCTGCCGGAGTACCTGAAGGACGATCCGGCGCGCGTGCGGGCCGGCCGCGGCCGGTGCGCGCAACGCTGCCCGGGCTACGCCGCCGCCGAGGCCGCCTACCGGGCCGATCTGCAGCGTGACCGCTCCGCCAGCCGCCGCCGCCGCTGGGGTCAGGCCGCGGTGCTCGCCGCCGAGATGCCGGCCGACACGGGCATGCTCTACGTGCACTACCTGCACACGCCGGCCTCGG
Organism: uncultured Alphaproteobacteria bacterium; assembly: GCA_963771975.1. GTDB lineage: Bacteria > Pseudomonadota > Alphaproteobacteria > Rhizobiales > Amorphaceae > Acuticoccus. The sequence goes on from CAVYVL010000009.1 coordinate 261,905, forward strand.
TGGCGCGTTACGCCGCGCGATCATGACGGGCCTGCCGTTCGCCTTCTCCGCCCATGCCAAGGACATCTACACGACGCCCGAGTGGGACCTGTCGCAGAAGATCGCCGAGGCGGCCTGGGGCACCACCTGCACCAGCACCAACCGCGACGTTCTGAACGCGCTCGCCGACCGGCCGCGGCACGGTGGAACTCGTCTACCACGGCCTCGACCGGCACCGTTCGCCGCCAGCCCCCGCCGCGGAGCCGGCGGCAAGGGCCCGTTCGCATCCTCTCGGTGTGCCGCGCGGTGGAGAAGAAGGGCCTCGACGATCTGTTGCGCGCGCTCGCCCGGCTCGACCGGCGACTGGCGCTTCGAGCACATCGGCGGCGGCGCGCTGGTGGCGCGGCTGAAGGCGCTCGCCGAGCGGCTCGGCATTGCCGACCGCGTGCTCGTTCCTCGGCGCCAGGCCCCGGCAGCGAGGTCGTCGCCGGCCTACGCGGCGCGCCGACGTCTTCGTGCTGGCGAGCCGTATCGCCAGGAGCGGCGACCGCGACGGGCTGCCCAACGTCATCATGGAGGCGATGGCGATGGGCCTTGCCGGTGGTCTCCACCGACGTGTCCGGCGGTGCCCGAGATCGTCACGCACCGACACCGGCATCCTGGTGCCGCCGCGCGATGCCGGCCGCCCTCGGTGCCGCGCTCGCCAGGCTCGCCGGCGACGCCGGCGCGAGCGAGCGCGCCTCGGCCGGGCCGGGGCGGCGCGGGTTGCGGCGCATTTCTCGCCCGATCCCGGCATCGACCGCATCTGCCGCCCGCCTCACCGAGACGCTGTCGACGCGCGCAGGCGGCGTGATGCGAGATCGCGTTGCTCACCCCGATGAAGCCGCCGGATCACCCGGTGCCCTCCGGCGACCGCACGTTCGCGCGGCTGATCCTGGCGGCGCTGCTGCAAGGCGGGCACGAGGTGAGCCTGCCCTCGGCGCTGCGCACCTGGTGCCGCGAGCCGGCCGACCTCGCTGCGATCGAAGCCGAGGCGTCTGCGCGAGGTGGAGCGCATCGCCGAGGCGTGGCGCGACGAGGGCGCGCCGGATGCGATCCTCACCTACCACAACTATCACAAGGCGCCGGATCTCATCGGCGCCCGGCCGCTGGCGGAGCGCTTCGGCTGCCCGTACGCCATCGTCGAGGCGAGCCGGGCGCCGACGCCGTGCGCCGGGGCCCGTGGGCGCACGGCTTCGCGCTGGCCGACCGCGCTCTCGACGCCGCCGACGCGCTCGGCGCGGTGACCGCGCACGATCCGCGTGGCCCTCACCGCCCATGCGCCGGGAAAGGTGATGCGCCACGCCGCCGTTCGTGGACACCGCCCCGTTCCGGCGCACGCGCAGGCGCGCGAGCCGGCCACTCTGGTGTGCGCGGCGATGATCCGGCCAGGCCGCAAGGCCGAAAGCGTGCGCGTGCTCGCCGAGGCCGATGGCCCGCGTCCGCGCCGCGCGCCCGGACGCGGCGCTCGTCCTCGCCGGAGACGGGCCCGAGCGGGCGATCGCTCGAAGCCGCTTTTCCCGCCGGCACGCTCTGCGGTCTCCTTGTCGCACGAGGCGCTGGCCGCAGCTCTTTGCCCGCGCCGGCGCTCTTCGTGTGGCCGGCGATCGACGAGCCGTTCGGCTTCACCTTCCTGGAGGCGCAGGCGGCGGGTCTTCCGGTCGTCGGCGGGCGCGGCGCGCGGCGTGGTGGACGTGGTATGCGACGACGAGACCGGGCTGCTGGTCGACCCGCGCGACCCGGCCGCCATCGCCGACGCCGTGCTCACGCTTCTCGACGACGCGGTCGCCGCGCCACCATGTCCGCCCACGCCGAGGCCTTCGCCGCGGCCAACGATCTCACCGCCGGCGCTGCGCGCCTCGAGGCGCTGCTGAGCCGCAACGCCGGGCGGCCGGACCGCGCCGTGACACGCGCCGTCATCTGGGTGCAGCACCTGCTCGGGACCGGCCACACGGTGCGCGCGGCGGCCATTGCCCGCGCGCTGGCCGCGCGCGGCGCCGAAGTCACTCTGATGCTGGGCGGCCGAGCCGCCGCCCACGCTGTCCTGGCGGGCCTCACGTTGTGCCAGCTCGCCCCGGTGCTGGCGACGGATGCGACCTTCACCACCCTCGTCACCGCCGACGGCCGCCCCTACGCCGACGTGGCCGCGGAGCGCGCGGCGGTTTTCGGCGCGGTGGTCGAGCGGGCGCGCCGGATATCCTGCTCATGGAGACCTTCCCGCTCGGCCGGCGCGCCTTCCGGGCCGAGCTCCTGCCGGTGCTCCAGCGCGCTCGCCGCGCCGCGGCCGCTGGTGGCGGCCTCCGTGCGCGACGTCCTGGTGCGCAAATCTCCCGACAAGGCCAAGGCGATGGCGCGGCTTGCGCGCGAGCGCGTCGACCTCGTCCTGGTGCACGCCGACCCGCGCTTCGTCACACTGGCCGACAGCTTTCCTGCCGCCGGCACCATCGAGGACCTGATCCGCTACACCGGCTTCGTCCACAGCGGACCGGTGCCGCACGGCGCGGCGCGAGGGGCAGGTGAGGTCATCGTCTCGTGCGGTGGCGGTGCGGTGGGGCAGGCCCTCGTGGCGGCGGCCATCGGCGCGGCGGCCCTCGATCCCTCGCTACGGTGGCGTGTGCTGGTGCCATCCGGCCTCGCCACGCTCACGCCGGCATGGCAGGCGAGAGGCGCCCGCCAATGTCCTCGTGGAGCCGAACCGGCCGGACTTCCGCGCCCTGCTCGGCCACGCCGCGCTCTCGGTCAGCCAGGCCGGCTACAACACCGCGCTCGACGTGCTGGCCGCGGGCGTGCGGGCGATCTTCGTCCCCTTCGCGGCGCACGACGAGACCGAGCAGACCGACCGCGCCCGCGCCCTGGCCGCCCGCGGCCTCGCCACCGTCATCGCCGAACATGAGCTGACGGCCGAGCGACTCGCCGCGACGGTCGCCGCGCGTGACGGCTGCACCGCCGCCCGATCGTCCGGATATCGACCTCGACGGCGCGGCCCGCGCCGCCGACATCCTGCTCGCGGAGGCCGCATGCAGGCGTTGACGATCCTGGAGCGCGCCTTCGATGCCGCGGCCGACGAGGGGCGCGCCGTCGCCATGTGGTGGCGGGACGACGATGCGGTGCGGGTCGGCCCACGCCTGGAGCGCACTGTGGCGCTCGCCGAACGGACCGGCGCGCGGATCGCGCTGGCGGTGATCCCGGCGGACGCGGACGTGCGCCTGCTCGCCTGGTGCGACGGGCGGGCCCACGTCCTCCAGCACGGCGCCGCGCACCGCAACCACCAGCGCACCGGCAAGAAGGCGGAGCTCGGCGACGCGCGGCCGGTGGAGGAGATCGTCGAGGAGCTGGTGCTGCTGCGCGGCCGGCTCACCTCGCCGAGCCTGGTGCCGGTGATGGTGCCGCCGTGGAACCGCATGCGGCCCGATCTTGCCGCGTGGCTGAGCGATGCCGGCTACTGCGGCCTGTCGCAGTTCGGCGGCGGCGCCGGGCCGCGCCGATCCGCCGGGTGGATACGCATATCGATCCGGTGGACTGGCGCGGCGATCGCAGCCTCGCGTCCGACGACGCGTTGACCGCGATGGTGCGACGGGGTCTTGCTGCCGGCGGGCCCATCGGGCTCTTCACCCATCACGCGGTGGAGACGGATGCGGTGAGCGAATTCGTGAGACGTTTGGCCGGTCTGGTGGCCCGTCACCCCGGCGCCGCCTGGACGGACGCCGCGCGGCTGTTCCCCGCGTGACCGGCCCCTTCACACCGATCGAGGAGATCGGCCACCTCAAGGGCGCGCTCTTCGGTCTTGATTTCGGCACAAAGACCATCGGCATCGCCGTGTCGGACGAGGGCTGGCGCATCGCATCGCCGCTGACGACGATCCGGCGCACCAAGTTCAAGGTCGACTCCGTGGCGCTGCTGGACCTCGCGCAGCGCTACAACGTCGCCGCCTTCGTCGTCGGCATGCCGCTGAACATGGATGGGACGTCGGGTCCGCGCGCCCAGTCCACGCGGGACTTCGCGCGCAACATGGCCAAGCTGTCGGAGCGTCCGCTGATCGCCTGGGACGAGCGCTGGTCGACGGTCGCGGCCGAGCGGGCGATGCTGGAGACCGACACCTCGCGCGCCAAGCGCCGCGCGTCGATCGACAAGATGGCGGCGACGATCATCCTGCAAGGGGCGCTCGACCGGCTGCGCGCGCTGGACTACCCGGTGCGTTCCGCCCCATCGTCGAACGAGTAGCCGAAGAGTTCGATGTCGGCGGCGTAGATGTCCGCCACACGCTGGCGGGCGGCGACGTCGTAGTAGGTCCGATAGTCCTTGCGCTCGCCGACGTTGATGTGCGGCAGCGTCGCCTCGATGCCGTAGCGTTCCTTCAGCCGCTCCGTCAGGTGGTGGAGCGCATCGACCTTGAAGACCTCCGGCACGATCGTTCCCGTGTCGTCACGCCCGAACTGCACGATGGTGAGTGGGCAGGGCCGCCCGTCCTTGCCGATCAGGTCGATGAAGCCCGTGAACGATCCGCCCTCCAACGCCACTTTGCGCCAGATGCTGCCGGTCGAGCGCAACCCGAACGTATAGACCGACACCAGCCGGTCCCATGGATTGCGCACGGTGGTGAAGGTATAGAACGCGCCGATGTCGTGGCCCATCGGGGGCCATCGCGTCGCGCGCCTGGCGCTAGGTCAGGTGGGGCGGCACGCCAGGATCGATACCGCCGCGGATCTGGGTGTGTGCCCAGAGAATGTAGCGAATGCTCTCGGAGGCGCACTTCGGGTTGTTCAGCGCGACGAACTTGTGCGTGAGGCTGATGTACATCGCGCTCGTCCTTCGTCGCGCCGAGTCCGCCGCCGCGCCTTACCTGTTGAACTTGAAGAGGATCACGTCGCCGTCGTGGACGCGGTATTCCTTGCCCTCGTCACGCGCCTTGCCGGCATCCTTCGCCGCGGTCTCGCCGCCCAGGGTGACGTAGTCCTCGAAGCCGATGGTCTGGGCGCGGATGAAGCCCTTCTCGAAATCGGTGTGGATGACGCCGGCGGCCTGCGGGGCGAGGGTGCCGTCGCGGATCGTCCAGGCCCGCGCCTCCTTCGGCCCGGCGGTGAAGTAGGTGATGAGGTCGAGGAGGCCGTAACCGGCGCGGATCAGTCGGTCGAGCCCCGGCTCCTCGAGGCCGAGGGTGGCGAGGTACTCGGCCTGCTCGTCCGCGTCGAGCTGGGCGACTTCCGCCTCGATCGCGGCCGAGATGACCACCGAGGCGGCGCCCTGGCTCTTCGCCATCCCCTCGGCGCGGGCGGAGATCGCGTTGCCGGTGGCGGCCGACGCCTCGTCCACGTTGAGCACGTAGAGGAGGGGCTTGCCGGTCAGGAGGTTCAGCATCTTGAACGGGCGGCGCTCGTCCGGCGTCAGCTCCAGCTCGCGCGCCGGCCGGCCGTCCTGCAGGAGCGCGATGACGCGGTCCATCAGCGCAACTTCGGCCTTGGCGTCCTTGTCGCCGCCGGTGGCACGCTTGCGCAGGTTGGTGGCGCGGCGCTCGAGGCTCTCGAGGTCGGCCAGCATCAGCTCGGTCTCCACCGTCTCGGCGTCGGAGACGGGGTCGATCGCGCCGGCGACGTGGGTGACGTCCTCGTCCTCGAAGCAGCGCAGCACGTGGGCGATGGCGTCCACTTCGCGGATGTTGGCGAGGAACTGGTTGCCCAGGCCCTCGCCTTTGGAGGCCCCGCGCACCAGGCCGGCGATATCGACGAAGGTGAGGCGCGTCGGCACGACGGACGCGGACTTGGCGACGGCGGCGAGCTTGGTGAGGCGCGGATCGGGGACGGCGACGTCACCGGTGTTCGGCTCGATGGTGCAGAACGGGTAGTTTGCCGCCTGCGCCGCCGCCGTCTTCGTCAATGCGTTGAACAGCGTTGACTTGCCGACGTTCGGCAAGCCGACGATGCCGCATTTGAAACCCATGGCTTACTTCCTGAGAAGGTTGGCGAGCGCGGCGAAGGGGCTCTTGCCGCCCTTGTCGTCGTGGCGCTCGGGCGTGAAAGGGGTCTTGTGGGGCGGGATCGGCTTGGCGGCCTCGGCGTTCGCGGCCTCGGCCGCGTCACCCTTGTCGCCTGCGGCGTTGCCGGCCGAAGCGGCCTCCGCTTCGGTGCGCGCCGCCGTGCGAGCGGCTCTGCGCGCGGCGCCGGTGGACTTGGCACCGTCACCGAGCCGCAGATGCACCTTGGAGGCGAACTTGGCGTCCTCGCCCTTGGCGAGCAGCCCCGCTTCCTCGGCGAGCGCGGTCAGCAGCGGATCCAGCCACTCGGCGTCGGCTTTCGGGAAAGTCCTTCAGAACGTAGCCGGGAACGAGCTCCTTGCGGCCCGGATGGCCGACGCCGATGCGCAGCCGCCGGTAGCCGTCGCTCAGCATCCCGGAGATGGATTTCAGCCCGTTGTGGCCGCCGGTGCCGCCGCCCGTCTTCATCTTGAACTTGCCGGGGGGCAGGTCGATCTCGTCATGCACGACGACGATATCGCCCAGTTCGACCTTGTAGAACCGCGCCGCCTCCGCGACGGCGTGGCCGGAGACGTTCATGTACGTCATCGGCTTCACGAGCAGCACCCGCGTGCCGTCGACGCTCGCCTCGGCGATCTCGCTCTGGAACTTCGTGCGCCAGGGGGCGCCGTTCCAGCGGTCGTGCATGCGGTCGAGCGCCATGAACCCCACGTTGTGGCGGTTCATGGCGTAGTCCTTGCCGGGGTTCCCGAGGCCGACGATGAGCTTCAGCATGGGGTGACCCCGGATCGGTTACTGGTTCTCGGCGTCGTCGGACGGCTCGGGCATGTCCGGGTTGTCCTCGCCGGCATCGGCTTCCTGCTCGGTGGTCGGAACCTCGGTGGGCTCCTCCGGCTCGTCCTCGACGACCTCTTCCACCGGCGGCGTGATCGTCGCGATGGTGAAGGCTTCCTCGGCGGTGAAGTTCACGCCGGAGGGGAGGGTGAGCTGGTCGGACATGATGGTCGCGCCGATTTCGAGCCCGGCGAGCGACACTTCGATGCTCTCGGGGATCGTGGTGGCGCCGGCTTCGACGGAGACCGAGTGCGAGACTACGTTGAGGACGCCGTCCTGCTGCGAGATGCCGGGGGACTCCTCCTCGCCGACGAACGACACGGGCACGTCCACGTTCACGCGCGAACGGGCGGTCACGCGCAGGAAGTCGACGTGGACCAGGCGCTCCTTGACCGGGTCGCGCTGATAGTCGCGCGCCAGGGCCTGCACCTTCTTGCCGCCGACGTCGATCGTCCAGACGTGGGTTTTGAAGCCGCCGGCGTAGAGCGCCAGGTTGGTCTGCTTCCACGGGATCGCGATCGCGAGCGGGGGCTCGTTGTTGCCGTAGATCACGGCGGGAATCATTTCGGTTCGCCTCAGTGCGCGCGCGGCCCCCTTGCCCGTCCGTTCGCGCACGTCGGCCTTCAGCTCGAAGCCTTCAGCCATCGTACTCTCCTTCGGTGTTGGGATGATGCCGGGGCCCAATATTGCGCCGGCATCCGCGCACAGGTGCGCGGCCCGCCTCCAGGGGTGCGGGCGAGGGGTGTATATGGGTCGAGCCGGTGAATGGCAAGGGCCGAGGGCTGGCACTGTCAAGCCCCCGGCGCCGTGGTGTGCCATCGGCCCGCGCGGCGCCCGAGTGTTCAGGCGATGGCGGCGCGGCGGACCGAGAGGTCGATGGGGCGGTCGGGAATGATGATCTCGAAACTCGCGCCGGTCTGCGTCTCGATCAGGTTGAGGCTGCCGCGGTGGGCGCGGATGATCTCGGCGGAGATGGCAAGGCCGAGGCCCGTGCCGCCGCGACGCCCATTGCACTTGAACGGCTGGAAGAGAGTTTGCCGCACCTTGTCCGGTACGCCGGGCCCGGTATCGGAGACGACGATCCGCACCACCGAGCCGGACCGCTCCGCGGCGATGGCGAGGCGGCGCACGACGCTGTCGTGGGTGCTCGACTCCAGCGCCTCCGCCGCATTGCGGCACAGGTTCATCAGCACCCGGTAGAGCTGGTCCGGGTCCGCGTCGATCTCGATGTCGTCCTCGGCGATGATGCGGAAGTCGATGTAGGGATGCGTGTCGAGGCCGAGGATCTCGCCCACGTCAGCCGCGAGATGGTGCAGGTCGACGAGGCGGCGGCTGGGCGGCGCCTCGCCCGCGCGCCCGTACGCCAGCACACCGGACGTGTAGCCGACGGCCCGGTCCAGCGCGCGCACCAGCTTCGGCACGAAGCGCTGCACCGTGGGGTCCTGCACCATCGCCAGCCGATCGGAAAAGAGCTGCGCGGAGGCCATCAGGTTGCGAAGGTCGTGGTTGATCTTCGAGACGGCGAGGCCGAGTTCGGCGAGGCGCCGTCGTTCGGTCATCGTATCGGCAAGCTGATGCTGCATGGCGGCGAGGCTGCGCTCGGCCTCGCCCAGCTCGTCGGTTCGGCCGGACGGGATGATGGTGCGGCTGGCGTCCTCCGGGTCGTGGGCGAAGTCGATCATCGCGTCGGCCAGCCGGCGCACCGGCCGCACGAAGAGCCAGCGCAGCGACATGTAGACCAGGATCGCCGTCACCACCGAGATCACCAGCGACAGCGCCAGAATGTTCGCCGAGTAGGCGAGCATCGCCTGGCGCAGCGGTGTCTCGGAGAGGATGATGTCGACCTCCTCGTCCAGCCCTTCCGGCATCGCGGTGACGCGGATGATTCGCCCGTTGGGGGCGAACAGCGTGTCGAAGGCGGAGACGATGGACTGGAGCGCCGTCTCGTTGCCGAGCTCGATGTGGCGGTCGACGCTGGTCGGCGGCATCGCCATGGCGAGGAGCCGGCGGCGATTGCCCTCGCGGTGGGAGATGGCAATGGTGTTGGTGGCCGTCAGCAGCCGCAGCTTCAGGCCCTCGGGCACGTTCGGTGTCTCGGCGATGATTGCCGCCGCGACCGAGGCGTTGCGATGCGCGTCGTTCAGCCAGTTGTCGCGAAAGTTTGCGATCGACGGCACGAAGATGAAGATCTCCGACACCATGACGAACGCGATGGTCAGGACGAGCAGTTTCGTCCCGAGCGATGCGCGTGCCGACACACGCTCCGTTTGCGTCACGATCGCCATGATGATCGCACCTTAGCTCACGATCGGCGGTCACGGCACAGTATTGTTTCGGATCTCGTCACGACGCGTGGCGATCGTGTCGGCGAAGTCGCACTTCAGGCGTGGGCTGCGGTGTCGGCGGCGTAAGGGGCGTCAGAAGCGCTTCAGGATGCTGAGGACGCGGCGCAGCCAAGCCTTGTCCAGCTTCTCGGCGAAGTACAGCGTCGCCGCGCGCTTTCCGGACTCGGAGAGCGTCGGATAGGCCGGCGTGAACGAGGCGATGGTGGCGGGCTTTACCTTGGCGGCGAGAGCGAGCGCGTAGGTGGCGATGATGTCGCCCGCCGTCGGTGCGACCACCGTGGCGCCGAGGAGCTTGCCGCGGCCCGAAATCACCAGCTTCACGAAGCCCTCCGTCTCGCCTTCCGTGCGGGCGCGGTCGTTGCCCGCAAGCGGCGCGGTCCAGGCGCGCGCCGCGGGGTCACGCGCTTGGGCCTCCATTTCGGTGAGGCCGACCTGGGCCAGTTCCGGGCTGGTGTAGGTGCAGCGCGGCATGAGCGCCGGGTCGTAGGCGACCGGCAGGCGGAACACGATCGCCTTCACCGCGAGGCTCGCCTGATGCCCGGCGACGTGGGTGAACTGCAGCCCACCCGTCACGTCGCCGATGGCAAAGATGCGGCGGTTCGACGTGCGCAGCCGCTTGTCGACCGTGATGCCGGCGCGCGTCGATTCGACGCCGGCGGCCTCCAACCCGAGGTCGAGGTTGGGGCGCCGGCCGACGGCGACGAGGATCGCGTCGGCGGTGACGGTGCGGCCATCGGCCAGATGCAACGTCTTGTCGCCACCGGAGCGGGTGCAGCGCACCACCTCCGTGCCCTCGATCAGCGTGACGCCCTCGCCGGTCATCGCCTGGCGCACCAGCGAAGCGGCCTCGGGGTCTTCCTTGGAGAGAATCGCGGACCCCTCCACCACTGTCACCTCGGCGCCGAGGCGTCGCATCGCCTGGGCCATCTCGCAGCCGATCGGCCCACCGCCGATGATGGCGAGCCGGGCGGGGAGGCCGGTGAGGTCGAACAGCGTCTCGTTGGTAAGCGGCTCGCACTCGGCCAGGCCCTCGATGGGCGGGACGATGGGGCTGGAGCCGGCGGCGATGACGAAGCGCCGGGCGCGGATGGTGCGCCCGGCCGCCTCCAGCGTGTCCGGGCCGGTGAAGCGCGCATCCGCCTGGATCACGGTTACGCCGAGCCCCTCGAACCGCTCCACCGAGTTCGTGCGGGGCGATCCCGGCGATCACGCCTTGGACGTGCGCGTGGACGGCCGCGTAGTCGACCGAGGGGGCGGCGTGGACTCCGAACGCGGCCCCGGCGCGCGCGGCGTGCGCGTGCTTGGCCGCAGCGATCAACGCCTTCGAGGGCACGCAGCCGTAGTTCAGGCAGTCTCCGCCCATCTTGCCGCGTTCGATGAGGACGACGCTCTGCCCGAAACTTGCGGCCGCGGCGGCGACGGTGAGCCCGGCGGACCCCGCCCCGATGACGGCGATATCGAAACGTTCGGCCATCAGTGGGCCCCTCTCGGACGGCGCCAGCGCTTGAGAACGACGGGGATCAGCGCAGCGACGGAGAGCGCCAGGATCGCCGCCAGCAGGCCCGGGGTGAAGAGGGCGCCGATCTCGATCTGGCAGGTGCCCGCGTCGGCGCAGCCGGGGTTGGCGCGCTCCTGCGCCGCGATGAGCCCGCCCAGGCCGTCGCCCACCAGCGTGTAGGCCAGCGTGCCGGGGATGATCCCGATCACCGTGGCGAGCACGTAGGTCCGCAACGGCACATCGAACAACGCAGGCGCCACGTTGATGAGCCAGAACGGGAAGAGCGGCACGAGACGCAGGAAGAGGAGGTAGTTGAAGGCGTTTTCGGAGAAGCCCTCGGCGAAGCGCTTGACGAACGGGCCGGCCTTGTCGCGCAGCACCCCGCCCAGCGACGAGCGCGCGGCGAGGAAGATCACCACCGCCCCCGCCGTCGCGGCGACGACGGTGAGCGCCGTCCCGAGAACCGCGCCGAAGAGAAACCCGCCGACGATGGTGATGAGGCTCGCCCCCGGGAACGATACGGCCACGGCGAAGGCATAGACGCCCAGGTAGATGGCGACGGTGGCCACGGTGTGGGCGTCGACGGCCGCGCGCAGGCGCTCGTTGTTGCGGATGATCGTGTCGAGCGAGAGATGCTCGTGCAGGCCCGCCAGATAGAAGAGCGCCATCGCTGCGGCGATCAGTCCGAGCGGCCACACTCGGCGCAGCGAAAACCGCCGGGGCTCGGCGGGACGGGCTCCGCGATCCGCCGGGGCCGCCTCGTCGCAATGGTCGGTGCGGGCCATGGAGGGTTCGATTCCTTTCACGCCTTCAACGCTTTCAGACTTAACAACCGCACCACACCCTTGCGAGATCGCATCGCGCTCAAGGTTGCGTGACCGGGCGATTGTCGCCCGTCTCGGCGGCGGCGCGTTGACACTGCCGGTGCGCGTTCATATAGAGACGGGAGTCAGGGGGCCGAGCGCTCCCTTTTTCATTGTTCCGACGGGAGGGATGCGGCCGCGCCGAGATGGCGCGATACGTTGGCCCCCGTCGTCAGGCGAGGCGGTCATGACGAAACGCACCTATCAACCCTCCAAGCTCGTGCGCAAGCGTCGCCACGGGTTCCGCGCCCGGATGGCTACCAAGGGTGGCCGTCTGGTGCTGAACGCCCGGCGGGCCAAGGGCCGGAAGAAGCTGTCGGCCTGACCAGTCCGCCTAGATTGAAGCGGCGGTCCGAGTTCAAGGCCGTCGCGAAGGGTGTTCGAGTTCATAAGACCGGATTTACGCTGCAGGCGCGCCGCCGCGATGCGGGCGAGCCAGCGATCTCCGGTCCCCGCGTCGGCTTCACGGTGACGAAGAAAGTCGGCAACGCGGTCGTGCGCAACCGGATCAAGCGGCGCCTGCGCGCAATCGCGTCCGAAGCTCAGGATGAATTCGACGCCGCCACCGACTATGTGATCGTGGCGCGCCGGGAGACGCTCGGCGCGCCGTTCGCCGAACTCGGCGAAGAGCTCAGACAGGCGCTCGGCGCAGCGGGCGCGAAACTCGACCGACCAGTGGTCCGAAAGAGAGCGTAATGGGCGACAATCGCAACATGTTCCTCGCCATCGGCCTGTCGCTGGCGGTGATCGTCCTATGGCAGTTCTTCTTCATTGAGCCGCAGTTGGACGCACAGCGGCAGGTCGAGCAGGAACAGCGGATCCTCAACCAGCAGACCGATGCGGTCGATGCGGCGAGCCCCAACGCGGCCGCGCCCGGCAGCGACATCCCATCGGCCCCGCAAGTTGCAGGCAGCGACGTGCCGCAGGCGCAGACCCCCGGGAGCGCCCCGGTCGCCGCCGCGGCCGTCGCCCCGCGCGTCACGATCGAGACGCCCAGCGTCGACGGATCGATCAACCTCGCTGGCGGCCGGCTCGACGACCTGAAGCTGAAGGACTACCACGTCACGCCGGACAAATCGTCCGACGAGGTGGTGCTCCTCGCCCCAGCGGGCACGGCCGAGCCCTATTTCGTGGAGACCGGCTGGGTCCCCGCCTCGGGCCAGGATATCGCCGTTCCGACGTCCGCCACCGTCTGGACGCTGGCGGCGGGCGAACAGCTGACGCCGGACACCCCGGTGACCCTGTCGTGGGACAACGGCGCCGGCGTCACGTTCAATCGCACGATCTCGGTGGACGAGCACTACATGTTCACCGTCGAGCAGACGGTGCAGAACAACACCGGCGAGCCGATCGCGCTCCACCCCTACAGCCGCGTCCGTCGCGAGGGGCAGATCGAGACCCTCGGCTACTTCATCCTGCATGAGGGCTTCATCGGCGTGCTCGGCGAGGAGGGACTCGTCCAGGAGAGCTACGGCAACATCGCCGACGAGGGCACGCAGACGCTGGCCCAATCCGGCTCCGGCTGGCTCGGCATAACCGACAAGTACTGGGCGACGACCGTCATCCCCGACCCGGGCACGACCTTCAGCCCCCGCTTCCTGTATCGCACCGTCAACGGCGCACCGGCCTATCAGGCGGACTATCTGGCGGACGCGGTCACCATCGCGCCCGGAGAGGCGACCGCCGTCACCAACCGCGTCTTCGCCGGCGCAAAGAAGACCAAGGTCATCCAGTCCTATGAGGAAACGCTCGGCATCGATCGCTTCAACCTGCTGATCGACTGGGGCTGGTTCTACTTCATCACCAAGCCGATGTTCTATCTCCTGGACTTCATCCAGGGCATCGTCGGCAACTTCGGCGTCGCCATTCTGATCGCGACGGTTCTCGTCAAGCTTCTGTTCTTCCCGCTCGCCCAGCGTGCCTACACGTCGATGGCGAAGATGAAGGCCCTGCAGCCGAAGATTAAGCAGATGCAGGAGCGGTACAAAGACGACCGCGTCAAGCAGCAGCAAGCGATGATGGAGCTGTACAAGAAGGAGAAGGTGAACCCGCTCGCCGGTTGTATTCCGATCCTGATCCAGATTCCGGTCTTCTTCGCGCTTTACAAGACGCTGTTCATATCCATCGAGATGCGGCACGCGCCCTTCTTCGGCTGGATCAACGATCTGTCGGCGCCCGGACCCGACGAGCATTTTCAACCTCTTCGGTCTGCTGCCGCTTCGACCCCGCGGCCGTGCCGGTGATCGGCGCCTTCCTGATGATCGGCGTGTGGCCGCTCATCATGGGCATCACGATGTGGCTGCAGATGAAGATGAACCCGTCGCCGCCGGACCCGACGCAGGCGATGATCTTCAACATGATGCCCATTTTCTTCACCTTCCTCCTCGCCTCGTTCCCGGCGGGTCTGGTGATCTACTGGGCGTGGAACAACTCGCTGTCGGTGCTGCAGCAGTACGTGATCATGCGCCGCCACGGGGTGCAGGTGGAGCTCTGGGGCAACATCTCCGGCCTGTTCCGCCGCGGCGACAGAAAAGGGCGCGACCTGACCGCGCCGTCCGACACCCCGGCGAACCCGCACCGCCGGATTCGGACGCGGAGGCGGCCGCGCGCTCTCGAGGCCGGGCGCCTCCTTTTCGCGGGGGACTGGGATTTCACACGCGCCTGCCATGCCATCGACCAGCTGCCGGACTCCGGGCCGGTGGAGGTGGCGTTCGCCGGGCGGTCCAACGTCGGCAAGTCCTCGCTTCTCAATGCGCTGATCGGGCAGAAGCAGCTCGCCCGCTCATCCAACACCCCGGGCCGCACCCGGGCGCTGAACCTCTTCGCCCGCACCGACGCGGTCGGCCCGGTGGTCGTGGATATGCCCGGTTACGGCTACGCCAAGGCGCCCAAGGCCGAAGTCGCGGCGTGGACGGCGCTGGTGTTCGACTATCTGCGCGGCCGACCCAACCTCGCCCGCGTCTACCTGCTGATCGACGCCCGGCACGGCCCGAAGCCGGTCGACGTGGAGGCCATGCGGGTGATGGACGAGGCGGCCATCTCCTACCAGATCGTGCTTACCAAGTGTCGACAAGTCCGGCTCCGATCGCGCCGACGTCATCGCCGCCACCCAGGAGACGCTGCGCCGCCGTCCGGCCGCACATCCGGAGGTTCTGACGACCTCGGCGGCCAAAGGCGACGGAATCGCCGAGCTGCGCGCGGCCATCGCCACCCTGGCGGCCGAGCGCGGTTGACGCATCGTTCCATTGGTTGCAGCTTGAGGTGGTTCTCGTGAGGATCCGCCATGTGGAGCCATGCCATGCGCGTCATCGCCGCCGCGCTGATCCTGTCGTCGATGGCCGTCGCGCCCGCCGCGGCGACCTCGGGCTGGGGCTGCTACCGGCCCAACGTTGGCCCGTCCGATCCCCTCAACGTTCGGGCGCAGCCCTCTGCGTCGTCGGCGATCGTCGCTGACCTGGACTCCAGTACGCCATACATTATCGCGTATGACGCACCCGGCCTCGCCCAAGCGGAGCTGTTCGAGGTGCATCGTGCCGAGCAGCGGGATTGCACGCCGGCCAACCTGCCGCTAGGCGCGCGATGGTGCCCGGTGCAGCTCTACGGCGGTGAGCAGACGCTCGCCGGCTGGGTGAAGCGCCGCTTCGTCGACCATAGCGAGTGTCCCTGAACGGGCGCACTTCGCGGGCGCGCGTGGTGTGGATGCGCCGAGGCGACCCCTCTGGTCACAACGGCTGCGGCAAGGCGCTGCGTTGATCGCGCCGTGCGGATGCTGACACTGCGCCGATGCGATACATTCTTCTCATTGGCGCCGCGCTGATCGGCTTCTGCGGGACAGCGGCCGCGGACCTCGACCCGAGCGGAGACTGGAGCGAGGCTGCCGTTCGTCCGATCCACGTGCAGATTTCGAGCTCCAGCCCATTCAGCCTTGCCGATGCGGCCGCAGGTGATGCGCCGGAGCAGGCGGCATCCGTGCAGTTTTATCCGGCCGTTGGCGCCAGCGCAGACGCTCCCGCGCCGGCGGCGATCCTGCTGCACGGCGCCGGCGGCGTCAGCCGCAGCCGCGAGGGCCGCTATGCGCGCGAGCTTGCCGGCCAGGGCGTGGCGGTGGCCGTCATCGACGTCTTCGGTCCGCGTGGGGGCGGCGGTATTCATCGAGCGGCTCATGACCACCACCGAGGCGATGGCCCTGGCGGACGCCTTCGCGACGCTGGCCTGGCTGGACGCCCGGACCGATGTGGACGCGAGCCGCACGGCGCTGATCGGCTTCTCGTACGGGGCGATGTCGTCGATCTATGCGGTCTACCGGCAGGTGGTGGAGACCTACGACGCACCGCGTCCGTTTGCCGCGCATGTCGCCTTCTACGGACCATGTGTTGCGCGGTTCGAGGAGCGCGCCACGACCGGCGCACCGGTCCTCATGCTGTGGGGGGAGCGGGATGCGATCGTCGATCCGGAGGAATGCAGCGTGCTGGCCGAGGATCTGCGCGCCGGCGGATCGGACGTAGCCGTGCACCGTTACGACGCGCGGCATCGCTGGGATGGCTCGTCCCGGCAATGGAAGGCGCCGGTGCACATCGCCGATTGCCGCTTCACCGTCGAGGCGGACAACACCGTGCGCGATACGTTCTCGACCCTGCCGATGACCGACACGGCCACCCGCGCGACGATCCTGTCGCTCTGTGCCAACAGGGACGGCTACCTGATCGGCGGCGACGCGGCGGTGCGGACCCGCTCCAATACCGACCTCGCAGCGTTCCTCAACCCGATCCTCTTTCCTCGCGCGGTCGACTGAAGGCGAGTGCGCCGGTTTGCCGGACCTCTCCACGGCTCATCGAATGTGATCGCGCGACGGGCCGACGATGAAAATCCACGGCTGTCCGACGTGCCGGATGGAGCGGGCTGCCCCGTCGGGCGTCTGGCGTGGGGTCGATGACCTTGCTTTCGACGCGTCGGCTCCGCTTCCCGGCTCGCGCACCTTCCCGTCGGAAAACCGGCTGCACCTTTGCTGAACGTACACCGGAGTGATCCTCCCTCTATTGGACTCGATCGAGCGAGAAGAAACTGCTCGATATGAAAATACTGGGAGCATCTCGTCTGCGCTCGATAGAGCGCAGGATGTTCTACGAGCCGAGCCGGTTCGATCCAGCCGCCTCCAGTGGGGGGCAGCTGTTGCGGTGCGATGGCCACATCATCCAGGCATCGCGCAGGTTTGGCCCGCGGCGGAGCGCATGGTGCGACGACAGTCGGTAGCTTTGCCACGAGGCGGTGACGACGATTCCCGCCATCTCGGCTGGAGAGGTTGAGGATCCGCGATGGGGCGCCAGCGCGCAGCGAGGGCGAGGCATGGTTGAGGTCGCGCTCGCTGGTGATGATCGAATCACCCGGCTGACAGGGTGCCCCGGCCTCGTTCTGGAGCTTATCGACGTCGAAAAGTCGGACACCGAGGGAGTCTCGGCCCGCGAGCACACTCGGCAGAGCTATCCGGCATGCCAACGCGGCGTACCCACCGTGCAGGCCCCAGGCTCCAAAATCCGAGCTTACGCCCGGATCAGCTCAGCGAGGTGGAGCCGGCATCGCCACGCGGCACCGCCCGTCATAGACGCGCCATGGGTCGTAGCCGTCGATGCAGACGTAGACTTTCCAGGAGATTCCCACGAAGCCGGAATCTTCCTCGACGAAGTAGTACGCGCGGGCATGATCGCCGTTGTCCAGCTCGACGGTGCCTTCGCAGTAGCGACGGACCAGCGGGCTCGGGTTGTAGACGCTCTGGTGAAGTTCGCCGAGCGGTGTAAGTGTCTTGACCCGCGGCGCGCGATAGACAGGCTCGGCGCGATTGGCGAACCGCAGCGCCGCGCTGACGACAGTCTTCGAGTTGCACTCAGGGACCGTCTCGTCATTCGGGCAGTCCGTCGGATCGCCGAAAAGAAAGTAGTTGTTGAAGACGTTACACCGCTTGGCCTTTTGAACCGGCTCGGCGGCCAGATCGGCGGCGAGCGCCACCGGCGCCTGCCATGCCAAGACGGCGGCGATAAGCGCTGTGGCGAATCGAACCATGGCCATTCCCTCTCACACTCTTTGACGTGTCTGACCGAGAGGCCGCCATTTTTCAACACGATCGTCGCGATCGGCGGCCCGAGAGGCGTGCTCGTGCCGGAGGCGTGTCTGGTGCGCCACAGCCGCCCGGGCGGCGGGTTGTTTGTGGAGGGGCCGCCGCAAAGCTGGCGATGGCCGATCGACGCGCCGCGAACGCCAGCACCAGTATGGCCCTTCCGACGTGCGGCGCTTTTGCCGCCGGTCTCGGCTGTCACAGGCGATTGTCTTGCGCGGGCGGCAATATAGGTAAACCAGAGCCCGTCGAAGCCGTTGTCGCGAAAGGACGCCCAATGATTTCCCCAGCCGTGATCGAGGCGCGCGACCTCACGCTGACGCTTGGTCGGGGGACGTCCGCCGTTGAGGTCCTGCGCGGCGCCGATCTCACGGTGGAGACGGGAGAATCCATCGCCATCGTCGGCCCGTCGGGGTCGGGGAAGTCAACGTTGTTGATGATCCTCGCTGGCCTGGAGCGCCCTGATCGGGGGCAGGTGAGGGTCGGCGGGTGCGAGCTGACGGAACTGTCGGAGGATGCTCTGACCGTTTTCCGGGGGCGCCAGATCGGCATCGTCTTCCAGTCCTTCCACCTGATCCCGACGATGACGGCGTGGGAGAATGTCGCGGTGCCGCTGGAGCTCGTCGGCGTGCCGGACGCGAGGGACCGGGCGTTCGCCGAGCTGCAGCGCGTGGGCCTGGCCGAGCGGGTGCAGCACTATCCGACCGAGCTGTCCGGCGGTGAGCAGCAGCGCGTTGCGGTGGCCCGGGCGCTCGCGCCCTCTCCGGCAGTGCTCCTGGCCGATGAGCCGACCGGCAATCTCGACGAGACGACGGGCCAGGGGATCATCGACCTCATGTTCAGCCGCGCAGTCCGAACGGGGGCAGACGCTGGTCCTCGTCACGCACGATGCCCGCCTTGCCAGCCGCTGCGACAGGACGGTGCGGGTGCATTCGGCCGTGTCGAGCCGGTAGCGCACCCTCGCCCTGGAGGTGGCTCGGTGAGTGAGGCGGCGGTCTCGGTCGCGCGCCTGCCGGCGGGTAAGCGGTTTCCGATCCCCCTCGCGTGGCGCTACGCCTTGCGCGAGATGCGCGGCGGGCTGCGCGGGTTCTACGTCTTCCTCGCCTGCATCGCGTTGGGAACGGCCACGATCGCGGCGGTGAACTCGCTGTCGCAAGGTCTGGTCCAGGGCATTACGGCGGAAGGTCAGTCGCTGCTCGGCGGTGACGTGAGCTTCTCGCTCATGCATCGCAAGGCACGGGCGGACGAGGCGGCCTTCCTCGCAGAGCGCGGGCAGCTTTCGACCGATCGCGACACTGCGAGCGATGGCCCGGCCGGAGAGGGTCGGCAGATGCTGATCGAGTTGAAGGCGGTGGACGGTGCCTACCCGCTTTACGGCGAATTGGTGCTCGAGGGCGGCCGGTCGGTCGCTGAGGCCGTCGCGACGGCGCCGCAGGATCGCGCGCCGGTCATCGTTGATGCGACATTGTTGACGACCGCCGATCTCGCCGTGGGGGACGACCTGTCGATTCGGGCGCGCGACGGTGCGGATCGTCGGCGTGATCGAGCGCGAGCCGGATCGTCTCTCTGGAGGGCTGGCGTTCGGGCCGCGGGTGATGCATGCCGTTGGCGGCGCTGAGTGAGACCGGGCTCGTGACGACCGGGCAGCCTCGTGCAGGTGGCACTACCGGATCGCGGGGCGACGACGGTCCATTGACGGAGGCGGCGCTGACCGATTTCGTGGAAGCCGGCCCGCAGGATTTTCCGTCGGCCGGGTGGCGGGTCGAGACGCGGCTCGATGCAGCGCCGCGACTGCGTGCAGTTCGATCGAGAGGTTCGCGCAGTTTCTGACGATCGTGGGGCTGACCTCGCTCGCCGTCGGGTGGGGTGGGGGTCGCGAATTCCGTCCGCGCCTATCTCGGCCGCAAACGCCTGCAGATCGCGACGCTGCGGGCGCTGGGCGCGACACGACGCTTCGTGACGACGCTGTACCTCTTGCAGATCGGGATCCTGACGGCGATCGGCATCGCGATCGGGCTGGCACTGGGGGTGGCGGCGCCGCCGATCGCGGCGATCGCTGCTGGACGGCATCTTCCCGGTGTCGGCGCTGAACGCGTTGTTCCCCGGCGCGCTCGCGCTCGCGGCCTGTTCGGGACGTTGACGGCGCTGACCTTCGCGCTGTTCCCGCTGGCGCGTGCGGACCGCATCCGACCGATCGTCCTGCTGACGCGGGCGAGGCGGATGAGCCCGACGGCTTTCCGCATGGGTTCGCGTCGCGACGGCATGGTCCGGCGGTCGTGCTGGCGACACTCGTCGTTCTGACCTCGTATGATCGATGGCTCGCTTTCTTCTATGTTCTCGGCGCGGGGCGGTCTTCGTGCTGTTCCGGGTGGTGGCGTCGGGCATCATGGCGTTGGCGCGCCGGTTGCCTCGCAGCGGGCGTACGACGTTGCGCATGGCGGTCGCCAACATTCACCGCCGCGGTGCGCTGACACCGACGGTCACCCTGTCGCTCGGGCTGAGCCTGACGCTTGCTGGTGACACTCGTCGCAGATCGACGGGAACCTGCGGCAGACGCTGACGTCGACGCTGCCGGCACACGGCGCCGAGCTTCTTCTTCGTCGATATCCAGGATGCGCAGCGGGACGGTGTTCTCGCCGAGCTCGACGGGATCGCGCCGGAGGCGACGATTCAGGCTCGCAGCCGATGCTGCGCGGGCGGATCGTTTCGATCAACGGCGACGGCGGCGGAGGACTGGCCGGACACCGAGGCATCGTGGGTGTTGCGGGGTGATCGCGGCATCACCTACGCGCCGACCTCGCCGAAGGACAGCGAGGTCGTCGCCGGGCGCGTGGTGGGACGACGGCGACCACGATCGAGCAACGAGGTGTCGTTCGCGGCGGAGCTGGCGCGACGAACTGGGCGTCGACGGTCGGTGATACCATCCGAGTCAATGTTCTCGGCCGTGAGGTGGAGGCGCGTGATCGCGAACCTGCGCACGGTGGACTGGGAATTCGCTGTCGATCAATTTCGTGATGATCTTCTCGCCGAACGTGTTCGCCGGCGCACCGCATGCCCATCTCGCGACGCTCGCCTTCCCGGACGGAGGGAGCGAGCGCGCAGGAACTGGAGCTCCTGCGGCGGTCACGCGATGCCTTCCCGACGGTCACGAGCATCCGGATCAAGGATGCGTTGGCGGCGGTGAACGATGTCGTGTCCGATCTGGTGCTTGCGGTGCGCATTGCGGCGTCGGTGACCCTTGTCTCCGTCGATCCTGGTGCTTGCCGGGACACTTGCGGCGAGCCATCGCAGCCGGATCTACGATGCGGTCATCCTGAAGACGCTGGGGCCCGGCGGCGGACCTTGCTTCTGGCCTACGCGCTCGAATATGCGCTGCTCGGAGTGGCGGCGGCGGTGCTTCGCGATGCGCGCTGGGTCTCGCGGCGGCTGGTTCATCGTGTCGACTTGATGGAGCTGGACTTCGTTTTCATGCCGGGCGCGGCGCTGCCTGTGGTGTCTGGTGGCGATCATGGTGACCGTCGCGCTCGGGCTGTTCGGAACCTGGCGCGCGCTCGGCGAGAAGCCGTCGTCGGTGTTGCGAAGCCTGATAATGCCTTGACGTGCGACAGGTCGGTCGATGACCATAACTGCACCTTTAGATTGTTGTACTGTTTGACAAGCCTTCGAATTCTGATTACATGGAACATGTGTAGGAACATTAACCATCTGAGGCCCCATGTCCTCTGCGCTCGTGGACTTGCCTTCGCCATCTTGTTGCCTGGGCCGATCTCGAAAAAGAGAGGAGGAGACTGCTCCAACCCCTCTGGGATGCTGACCATTTCCCCAAGGATTTGCTCGCGCAATTCAGCTCTTCTTTGGGCTCCGGCGTCCACCTTTTCGAGGGCGAGCGGATCGCGAGATTT
This sequence comes from uncultured Alphaproteobacteria bacterium, assembly GCA_963771975.1. Classification (GTDB taxonomy): domain Bacteria; phylum Pseudomonadota; class Alphaproteobacteria; order Rhizobiales; family Amorphaceae; genus Acuticoccus. Next base: position 283,439 of record CAVYVL010000009.1, read on the forward strand.
CATTGCTGCGGGATCTTTTATTGTATCGCTGCTTGCGATGGCGATCATGTCTCCACGTATTCTTCTGGGTGTCTCAAAAAATCTCGTCGCGTGAGGCGGGATTATCCCCGCTGGTGACGGCCTCTGTGAGAGCGGAATCGACCCAGAATGCATGGTCTTTGTGCAGACAAACAGCGCATCCGACGTGTTGTGGGCTGCTGGAACAAAGCCTGGTGTCGAGATCCCTGGGAATGGTGGTCGGCGAAATGCAGAATGATCGGGGGCTTTTGGACCTGAAATCCACGCGCCGGCTTAATCTCCGCGCCTCGGCGTCAGGAGTTCCCGTCCATGTCATCGCGTCCGGAAAGGTCGGCGCCACAGCTGCTTTGACGCGCTGGGCCGTGCAACCCATCCCAAACCCCGGCAGCATGATGCAAGGTTTTGTGGGTTGGCCCGCCTGGCGATTGGATCTTAATAAGAACAAAAAGGGATCAATGCGGCTCCCAAGCCGTCTCTTTCGATCCCATCAAGCGGCGGTTCATCGCGCAGAAGTTGCTGTCACACCAAGCGGCTCCGTCCCGCGCCGAACCACGACCGGCCGATATCCTGGCGTGGGAGCCCATCCGGAGGCGAACAGCCATGACGGCTCCGAGGTGAGCTATGCGCAATCCTCGCAGAATTCTCTACGTCTGGCTTTCACATTTGCCGACAGATCGCATCGTGCTCGACATGCCGGCCTCCGCGAGGGTCCCTGTGGTCACCTACGCGAAGCGCAAGGGCGCGATGCTGCTCGAGGCCGTCAATCCCTCGGCGCGGGAAGGCAAGCTCCAGCCCGGCATGACCCTTGCCGAAGCCCGCGCGCTGGCACCTCATGTTCAAGTGCATCTTGCCGACCCGGCCGCTGATCAGCACCTTCTGGAGGCGATTGCTCGGGGGCTCGAGCGCTTCACGCCCCTTGTGGCTCTCGATCAGCCCGACGGGCTCGTGCTCGATATTGCCGGGTGCGCTCACCTTTTCGGCGGGGAGGGCGCCCTTGTCGAGGCGCTGCAGACACGATGCACGCGCCGCGGCGTCCAAACCCGCGTCGCCGTTGCCGATACTCCGGCCATCGCCTGGGCCATCGCCCGCTACAAGCTCGGAGGTATTGTTCCGGAGGGGGAGAACCTTCCTGCGGTAGCGGATCTGCCGGTGGCCTCGATGCGTCTGCCCCATGAGACCGCAACCGTCATGCAGCGGCTGGGGCTGAAGACCGTGGCGCAGGTCGTGGCGCAACCCCGCCATCCGTTGATCCGCAGGTTTGGGCCTCTCGTGGGGCGGCGGATCGACCAGATGAGCGGCTTGGAAGATGAACCGATCAACCCTCTCACCCCCGCTGCGCCCCACATCTTCGACCGTGCGTTTGCCGAGCCGGTCTCCCACATCGACGCTTTGGAGGCGGGCCTTACCCAGCTGGCGGCGACTTCGACGCGCGCGCTGCAGCCGAAGGGCCTTGGAGCGCGCCGCATCCAGCTGCGTCTTTTCCAGGCCGACGGGACGGTCCGCGACATCGCGGTCGGCGCCAGCTCGCCCTTGAACGATCCGTCGCGCATCACCCGTCTCGTCGCGCCGCGTCTTCAGGACATGTCCGGCCGGATCGAAAGCGACAGCGGCGTCGATCTGATGCGGATCTATGCCGGCGAGCTGGAACGGATCGGGACAAGCCAGGGCCGGCTCGGCGAAACCGACGACACATCGCGCGAGCTGGAGGCGCTTGTGGACACGCTGTCCGAGCGGTTGGGGGAGGCGGCAGTTTATCGCCTGGCACCGGTCAATACGCACGATCCTTCGCTGCAGACGCAACGTGTGCCGGCCCGCCAAGCCCTGACGGCCCCGCTCTGGCGGCGGGTCGACACGCCGAGCCGACGGCACGGTCCTTTGCGGCCCATTCGTCTCCTCCAGCCGCCGGAGCCAATTCAGACCCTCGCCGGCGTGCCCGACGGTCCCCCTGTGCGCTTTTTCTGGCGGCGCGTCTTCTATCACGTGGCCGTGGCAGAGGGGCCGGAGCGCATCGCACCGGAGTGGTGGCACGAGGGGTCGGGTCAAACCCGCGACTATTTCCGTGTCGAGGATCGTGATGGACGCCGCTTCTGGCTGTTCCGCAAAGGCCTCTTCGCCAGCGAAACCGCGGCGCCGCAGTGGTTCATGCACGGGTTCTTTGGGTGACGGCTGGACTGGATGATGGACGGTTTCATCGAGCTCGCCGCCAAGAGCAATTTCTCGTTCCTGGAAGGCGCCTCGCACCCCGAAGAGCTGGTGGTGACGGCCGCCGCACTCGGCTCTCCGGGGCTGGCGGTGTGCGACCGCAACACGCTCGCAGGGGTCGTCCGCGCGCATCTGGCGGGCCGGGAGGTCGGGATCCGCACGGCGGTCGGCTGCCATCTCATGTTCGACGACGGAACGCCGAACATCCTGGTCTGGCCCTCCGACCGCGCCGCCTATGGGCGCCTCTGCCGACTTTTGACGATCGGCAACATGCGCGGCGCGAAGGACGATTGCCGCCTGATGCTGAGCGATCTGGTGGAATGGTGCGAGGGTCTCATCCTCGCCATCGTCGCCCAGACGGCTGCGCCGGATGTGATCGACCCATGCAGCAAGCGCGCTCGCGCCGCACGTCAGCCACCCCCTCCGCCTCGCCATATCGATGTCCTACAGCGCCCAGGACCAGCGCCGGCTGGCTGCCCACGCCGCGCTCGCCAGGCGGTTGGGGCTGCGCCGCTCGCGACCACATTGCCACTCTACCACGACCCGGCGCGGCGGCCGCTGCAGGACGTTTTGACGGCGATCCGGCTGCACACCACCGTCGATGCCGCCGGCCGCAGGCTCGCTCCCAACGCCGAGCGGCATGTGAAGGCGCCCGCTGAAATCGCCCGCCTCTTCGCCACCGTCCCGCAGGCCGTGCGCGAGAGTGTGGCGGTCATGAACGAAATCCGCTTCTCGCTCGACGAGCTGCGCTACGAGTATCCCGAAGAGCCCACCGATCCAGGCTCTTCGCCGCAGCAGACGCTGACGCGTCTCACCTACGACGGCGCCGCCAAACGCTATCCGAACGGCCTGCCGGAGAAGGTCGCCGGCCTCCTGAGGCATGAGCTTCAACTCATCGAGACGCTCGACTACGCGCCCTATTTTCTGACCGTCTACGACATCGTCCGCTTCGCCCGGGACAACGACATTCTGGCACAGGGGAGGGGCTCGGCGGCCAATTCCGCCGTCTGCTTCTGCCTCGGCGTGACGGAGGTGGATCCCGACCGCGCCGACCTTCTGTTCGAACGCTTCATCTCGCCCGAGCGGCGCGAGCCGCCCGACATCGACGTCGACTTCGAGCACGAGCGGCGCGAGGAGGTGATCCAGTACGTCTACGAGAAATACGGGCGGGACCGGGCCGGGATCGCGGCGACGGTGATCACATACCGCGCCCGCTCGGCCGCACGGGAGGTGGGCAAGGCGCTGGGCTTCAGCGAGGACAGCGTCGCGGCGGTGGCCGGCTCCATCTGGGGGTGGGGCACGAGCGGTGTCGACGAGGCCGACGCGGCGCGGGCGGGTCTCGATCCGCGCGACCACAGGATCGGCCATCTGGTGCGCCTCTCGCGCGAGATCGCCGGCTTTCCGCGGCATCTGTCCCAGCATGTGGGGGGCTTCGTGATCACCCGCGGGCGGCTCGACGAGATGGTTCCCGTGGTGAAGGCATCCATGGACGGGCGCACCAACATCGAGTGGGACAAGGACGATCTGGACGCCCTGGGGATTCTCAAGATCGATGTCCTGGCGCTCGGCATGCTGACATGTGTGCGCAAAGGCTTCGCGCTCCTCGCCCAGCATTATGGCGCGGATTTTGCCGCTCCGCCCGCGCCCGGGGTCCTCGAAGCTGCTGCCCACCTCCAGGCCACGGTTGCCCTATCAAGCGATGGCGAGACCGGGGCGAAGCCCGTCGGCGTCACCGACGCCGCGGCGCCGTCGGCCGCCGAGAACGCCGCCGACGTTGCGGCCGCCTCTGCCGCCCGGCATGCTGAACTCCTCCCGGGCGCACGGGCCGTCGGGGCCCGCGGCAGGGCCCCCGGCGTCGCGACCATGCCGGCCGCCCGTATGGGAGAACCGCGAGCTTCCCGATTTTGCGCCCAAAGCCCTCGGGGACACTGTGGCGACGGCCGTCGCGGATGACGCGGCGGATCAGGCAATGCGGCAAAGCCCGGACAATTCACCCCATCCGCAATGTCATACCCGGGCGCAGCGCACGGATCCGGATCTCGCCCCGCAAACAGGCTTCGCCGAGCCCACCGGCAGCCAGTCCTCTGCCGAAAAGGCCGCCAGCGGCGTCCGCACTCCAGCAGACACGGCTGTGTGCGAGGCCACCATTGCCCGCATCTGCCCCGTCACGGAACGCACAAACGACGCTCGAACGGCCTCTGCGCAGGCCACCGCTCGACGGGACGTCACGCCACATGCCACCGTTCGATCCGGGCATGGCGCGTCGAGTGCGCAGAGCGCTGGGGAGAGGGCGTCCGAGGGGCGCCGCCCTCTGACGGTCATCGAAAATGAAACGCCCCGAACCGAACGTCCGAGAAAGGATCGCTCTGGACGGGCGACGTCGCAGGCGGAACCTTTGCGTCTCGGTGGCGCGCCCGGAACGGCGCAGCCCTCCTTGGGCTTTCCCTCCGGCTCCCCGCTCGCCAGTTCGTCTCGCCTCTCGCTCGTCAGTTCGTCTGGTCTCTCACTCGCTGGTCCGTACGGCCTCCCGCTCGCCCCGTCGCCGGATAGGCTGTCCCCTGAGGCGTCAGCCCCACCGCTCGACCCGGTGCCGGATCTGCCGTCCCGCCAGGCCCCGTACATACCGCCCGCAAGGTCGCCGGACCCGCAGCCCGCATCGCCGGATGCGCCGCCCGCAGACCCGGATGGTCCCACCGCACCGCTGCCGGGCGTGCCCCTCGGTCAGGACTGGCCGGTCACCCTCGCCAGCATCCCGGCCGAGGACCCGGAGGTCTACGACATGATCTGCCGGGCCGACACGCTCGGTGTCTTCCAGATCGAAAGCCGCGCGCAGATGACGATGTTGCCGCGCCTGCGCCCGCGCACCTTCTACGATCTCGTCATCGAGGTGGCGATCGTGCGTCCCGGGCCGATCCAGGGCGACATGGTTCACCCCTACCTGCGCCGCCGCCAGGGCAAGGAGCGGGTGACCTATCCCTCCCAAGAGCTCAAGACGGTGCTGGCCAAGACCCTCGGCGTGCCGCTCTTCCAGGAGCAGGCGATGAAGATCGCCATCGTCGCGGCCGGCTTCACCCCGGCCGAGGCCGACCAGCTGCGCCGCGCCATGGCGACGTTCAAGAAGGTCGGCACCATCGGCACGTTCCAGCAGAAGATGGTCGATGGCATGACCGCCAAGGGCTACGACCCCGAGTTCGCCGCCCGCTGCTTCCAGCAGATCGAAGGGTTTGGCGAATACGGCTTCCCTGAAAGTCACGCCGCCAGCTTCGCTCTTCTGGTATACTCGTCCTGCTGGCTGAAGTGTCACTACCCGGATGTCTTCTGCGCCGCGCTCCTCAACAGTCAACCCATGGGGTTTTACGCTCCGGCACAGATCGTGCGCGATGCGCGCCAGCACGGCGTCGAGGTCCGCCCGGTCGACATCAACCGCTCCGACTGGGATTGCACCTTGGAGGAGGGGCCGCGCGCCGCCGAGCGGCTCCACGCGGACCATGCCTCGATGCGCACCGCGATCCGCTCGCGCTGCGCGGTCCGTCTGGGGCTGCGGCAGATCAAGGGGCTCGCCGAGGCGGACATGCGCCTGCTCGTCGCCCGGCGCGGGCGCGGCTACGATACCGTGCGCGACCTGTGGCTGCGCACCGGTCTCACGCGCGCCGCGGTCGAGCGGCTCGCCGAGGCCGACGCCTTCGGCTCGCTCGGCCTCAACCGGCGTGATGCGCTATGGGCGGCGCGCGGCCTCGACCGCGACGCGCGTCTGGAGGATCTGCCGCTCTTCGCGGCCTCCGACCTTGCCGAGCTGCAGAAGGAGGTCGCCGCAAACCTCCCGCCGATGCCTCCCGGCGAGGAGGTGATCAACGACTACCGCTTCCTGTCGCTGTCGCTGAAGGCCCATCCGGCGGCGTTCGTGCGCGGTGCCCTGCGCGCCGAGCGGGTCGTCCCCGCCCGCGCCGTTCCCGGTCAGGCCGGACGGCGGGTCTCGGTCGCGGGCCTCGTCCTGGTGCGGCAGCGGCCGGGCTCGGCCAAGGGCGTCATCTTCATGACGGTGGAGGACGAGACCGGGGTCGCCAACGTCATCGTCTGGCCGAAGGTGTTCGAGGCGTTCCGCTCGGTGGTTTTGGGAGCGCGCTTCATCAAGGTTTCGGGGTGGGTGCAGGCCGAGGACAACGTGGTGCACGTGGTGGCCACCAAACTGGAGGACCGCACCGCGCTGCTCTCGCGGCTGACCGACGACGTCGGCGATTGGGACGCGCTCGACCGGGCGGACGAGGTGAAGCGTCCCGGCACAGACCCGCGCACCGACTCCAGGCCGCGCACCCTTCTGGCGCAGTTCGTCACCGAGGTGGGCGCGGTGAGCAGGGAGGCCGCCGGTCTTGGCGACAGCCGGACGGTGGCGGAGGCGCTGGAGGCGCATCGGAAGGCCGCAGCGGCGATCGCCCGCGGCGGCAAACCTCCAGAGCCCGCTCGACGGGGGCCATCGGAGCGGTGGAACGCGCAAGCTGACGGTGCGGTCGCAGGCTCGCGGCATGGATCGGCCGCCGGGAACTCTCGGCGTGCTACGCCCGACCAGGAGCTACCGCCCGAGGTCAGGAAGGCGTTGCCGAAGGGACGGAACTTCCAATGACGCGCCCGCCGCCGCTCGCTCTGACCCGCCAACCGGACGCTCCCTCGGGCGGGGTCACCGCAGGGTACCAAGGCCAGCCAGGATCATCGCCTTACCGCGCCGCGTGGATGATACGAAAGGCAGGTATCACCCGCGGGGCCGCCCTCCCCGCAGGACGGGCCCTCACGCGCCGAACGCAAGCCGCGCGCGCCCTCGGGCCCCTCAATCCTTGCTGGTATCGGCGCCGGGCACGGCGAGCGGCTGCGTCTCGGCCGGGTCGCGCGACGACTCGCCTGGCTTCACGACGCGCGGGGCCTGACCCTCGGCATGGCGGATCGTCGACATGTAGTCCGGCGCCGTCACCCCCATCGACACGTAAATGTTGGTCAGCCCCTCCACGCCGAAATCCGCCGGCCGCACCCACTCCGCCGGCAGGAAGAACAGGCCGCCGCCGAACGGCACCGGTGCTGTCGGCACCATCACGATGCGGTAGTCCTGGCCCTCGATCTGAACCGATTGGTCGGATGGCATCAGACCCAGCACCGCCGTCCGCCGCTCGTCGGAGAAGAAGCACCAGACCGGGCTCATGGCCTTCACGTCCACGTCGTCCCGGCGATCCAGGAGCTGCACGAAGCGCGTGATCGTCTTGTAGATGGTGCCGATCAGCGGGATCCGGCCGATGGTTTCGTTGAAGAAGTTCGACCACACCGTGCGCAAGCGCGACTGCACCAGGACGCCGAGGAAATAGAGGCCCGCCAGAACGATCGCTGTCCCGATGAGGTAGGCGAGGTTGTCGTCCACCACGAAGGCGCCGAGCCGAGCGACGGCGTACCCGAACCACGAATCCGGCCCCAGGAAGGCCCCGACGTAGGCGGCAAACCAGCCGATCACCAGGAAGGTGAGCAGCACAGGCAGCACCGCCAGCACGCCCGTGACAATCGGACGGACGATCATTAGGAGGAAGCGCATCGAATCTCCTGTCGCGAAGGCTCAGCTTTGAACGCATGCGAATGTCGTACGTTCGCTCATCATCGCTCGATTTCGCTAAACAATTGGAGAAGGTTGCATAATGGCCGCCCAAGGCAACACCAAAGTGATCTATGCGGCGCTGTTCGCGAACGGCGCGATTGCGGTGACGAAGTTCATCGCGTCGGCGATCACCGGATCGTCCGCCATGTTCGCCGAGGGCGTGCACTCCGTGGTCGACACCGGCAACCAGTTCCTCCTGCTCTTCGGTATCAGCAGGGCGAAACGGCCGGCCTCGCCGGAGCACCCCTTCGGACACGGCAAGGACCTCTACTTCTACGCTTTCATGGTGGCGATCATCATCTTCGGCGCGGGTGCGGGCTTTGCCGGCTACGAGGGCGTCCACAAGCTGATGGCGCCGACCGAGGTCGCCCCGTCCTGGATCAACTACGCAGTTCTCGGCGCCGCATTCGTGTTCGAGGCGATCGCCTGGACCATGGCCTTCCGCAGCTTCCAGGCCTCCCGCCAGGGTCGCGGCATGATCGAGACGGTGCGCCGCTCCAAGGACCCGACGCTCTTTACGGTCCTGTTCGAGGACACGGCGGCGATGCTGGGCCTCGTCATCGCGTTTTTCGGCGTGCTGGCCACACAGCTCACCGGCGACCCGACCTACGATGCGCTCGCCACCATCTTCATCGCCGTCGTGCTGGCCGCCACCGCGGTCGCCCTGGCGATCGAGACCAAGGGCCTTTTGCTGGGCGAGGCGGCCGATCCGCGCGTTGTTGCCAAGCTGCGCGAGGCGGTGAAGGCCGATCCCGCGGTGGTGTCGGTGGGCGTCGTGCTGACGATGCACCTCGGCCCGAACGAGATCCTCGCCACCATCTCCGCCGACTTCGACAACACGTTGTCCGCCGAAGACGTGGAAGCGGCCACCGCCCGGCTGCGGCGCCACGTGGAGGATACCTTCCCGGACGTCTCGCAGCTCTTCATCGAAGCGCGTGCGCTCAAGGCCGGCGCCGCCTCGGTATGATGCTTTACATCACCCCCGCGGCTCACTAGGACAATTCCATGGCTCAGACTCCGCTTCGCCGCTTCCTGCAGCTCTTCACCTGGTGGAACGGCACCACCTGGGGAACGTCGTGGACGACGTATCTTCGCGGTGAGGAAGTCGGAACCGATCAGTACGGCAACCGCTATTTCCGCAACAAGGGCGGCAAGGCGGATCCGGCGCTGGGCTACGACCGCCGCTGGGTCATCTACGCCGATGTGGCCGAGGCGACCATGATCCCGCCCGGCTGGTACCGGTGGATGCACCATCTGACCGACCTCATCCCGTCAGAGCAGGGCTACGTTGCGCGCGAGTGGGAAAAGCCCCACCGCCCCAATCCGACAGGCACAGCCGCAGCCTACCGCCCGACCGGCTCGATCTTCCGGCCGGACCCCGAAGCTGGCATCTCCGCCGGCTATGACGCATGGACCCCTGGCGAGGCCGCTCCGAAATGAAGATCACCCGCTGCGGCGAGGTCGACACCATCGTCGCCCCCGCCTCCTACTTCACTGGCACCGTCTTCCAGTCGCCGATCAACACGGCGCCCGATCCGGCGCGTGTCGCCGCCGCGTCGGTCACCTTCACGCCCGGCGCGCGGACCAACTGGCACACCCACCCGCTGGGGCAGACGCTGCACGTCGTGTCCGGCACCGGCTGGTTCCAGACCGAGGGCGAGCCCCGGATCGAGATCCACGCCGGCGACAGCATCTGGATTCCGCCGGGCGAGAAGCACTGGCACGGCGCGACCGACACGATGATGATGACCCACATCGCCATCCATGAGCGCGACGGCGAGGCCGGTCACATCACCTGGCTGGATCCGGTCGACGACGCCGACTACCTCGCCCAGCGCTGACGGCGCTGAACCCGATTGGTACGGCGGCCACCCCAAGACGTGGATTGCTGAGCGCCAACATGCGCCGCCGCAGCTCGTCTGGCGTCGGCTACCGGTCGTTCTCGGACTGAGGATCGCGGTCCGCGGAGACGCTGGTGGCGGTTTCCCTGCCCGTGGCGCCGCTCGCGCCGAAGAGATGCGCCGCCACGCTTGAGACCGCCAGCACGGTGGCGAAGGCGCGTGAGGTCATCGTGGGGCCGTTGCGGCGCCGCGCAGCGCGCATCGGCGGCCGGCCCGGGAGCCGCGGTGCGGAGCGGTCGACGCTGATGACCGCCTGCGCCAGATAGGCCTGCCCGAGCGCGAACGTCGCGTCCGCGTCCGTCGATCCGCAGTAGGGGGCGACGTGCTCGGCCAGGAATTCGCTCACCTCGTCCGGCAGCGAGATCATGCCCCGCACGCTGGCGTCGCCCAGCATCGCCTGGAACACGACCTGCGACCGGCCCGCCTTCGGCGCCGGGAACACCGTGTCGATCTCGGCGATACCGGCCTCGGTGGTGATCGCGCCGGCGCGCGTGGCGGCGGCCGGTGTGGTGCGCCTGCCGCGGGCGCGTGCAGATCGACGTTCACCGGAACGCCGGCCAACGGCAGCGAGAGCCGCGTCGACGATCTGGATTCGCAGGAGCAGGGGAACGCCGGCGAGGGGCGGCGCGTCGGTCTCGGGCGCGACGTGCACTGTCGTCGCGTCGTAGCGCGGGACGAGGCGAGCGATCGGCGCACCGGAGAGCAGGGGCCCGCCGACGCGGTTGGCACACTCCAGCCGCTCACCCGAGGGCGCAGCATCGATCAGCGTGAAGTCCCGCCGATGGGCCGATGCGATGCTACCGAATCGTCTGAACACGTGTCACTCCGCTCTCCCGGACACCGCCCGGTGCTGGATCAATGTCCCAATCCGGCGAGAGTTGCAGGCCGGCGAATTTTTCCACCGGCCGCGTTGATTCAGCCCTAACCGCGCCTTAAGGCGTCGCGAAAGGTGCGGCTCAGGATCGCTCGAGCCGAGCAAGTAGGGCGGAGGTGTCGTAGCGACCACCGCCCATCTTCTGCACGTCGCCATAGAATTGATCGACGAGCGCCGTCACCGGCATGCGCGAGCCGTTCCGCCGCGCCTCGTCGAGCACGATGTTGAGGTCCTTGCGCATCCAGTCGACGGCGAAGCCGTGCTCGTAGTGGTCCGCGTCCATGGTCTTCCAGCGGTTCTCCATCTGCCACGATCCCGCGGCGCCCTTGGAGATCACCGAGACGACCTTCTCGATGTCGAGACCGGCGGACTTGGCGAAGTGCAGGCCTTCGGCAAGGCCCTGCACCAGGCCGGCGATGCAGGTCTGGTTGACCATCTTGGTGAGCTGACCGGCGCCGACGGGGCCCATCAGGCCGACCATCTTGGCGTAGCAGTCGATCACCGGCTTGGCCTTGTCGAACACCGCCTGGTCGCCGCCGACCATCACGGTGAGTGCGCCGTTTTCGGCCCCGGCCTGACCGCCGGAGACGGGCGCATCCAGGAACTCGAAACCGGCGGCGGAGGCGGCTTCGCCGAGCTCGCGGGCGACTTCGGCCGACGCGGTGGTGTTGTCGACGAAGGTGGCGCCCTTTTTCATGGCGGCGAAGGCGCCGCCCTCGGCGATGGTCACCGAGCGCAGGTCATCGTCGTTGCCGACGCAGCAGAACACGAAATCCTGGCCCTCGGCAGCTTCGGCCGGGGTCGCCTTCCAGGCGCCGCCATGCTCCTCGGCCCACTTCTTCGCCTTCTCTGTGGTGCGGTTGTAGACGGTGACGGTGTGGCCGCCCTTCTTCAGGTGGCCCGCCATCGGGTAGCCCATCACGCCTAGGCCCAGAAATGCGACGTTCGCCATCGAGCGCTCCTTTGTCGGTTCTAATGTATTAGCGTGCGCTTGTAGGGCCTTTAGGCCACAGCGGCCAAGGCCTGATCAAGATCGGCCACGAGGTCCTCGACCGCCTCGATCCCCACCGCGAGCCGCAGCAGCCCCGGCGGCATGTTGGTCGATGCCGGCTCGATGGAGTGGCGATGCTCGATCAGCGTCTCCACCCCGCCGAGCGACGTCGCGCGCGCGATGAGCTGCAGCCGGCCCGCCACGCCGAGCGCCGCCTCCGCGCCGCCGGCGACGTCGAACGAGAGGAGACCGCCGAAGCCGCCCTCCATCTGGCCGGCCGCAACGGCATGGCCCGGATGATCCGGCAGGCCCGGATAACGCACGATCGTCACCTTGGGATGGGCCGCGAGCCACTGCGCGAGGTGCAGCGCCGATCGGGACGCCTCGCGCACCCTGAGGTGGACGGTGCGCATGCCGCGGGTCAGCAGCCACGCATCGAACGGACTGAGGACGCAGCCCTCCTTGGCGCGCGTGTCGAGCGCACCGTCGAAGAGCGCGCGGCCGCCCGCGCCGGGAACCAGCGCGCCCGCCAGCACATCCGAATGGCCGTTCAGCGCCTTGGTGGCGGAGTGGACGACAATGTCGGCGCCGTGCTCCAGAGGGCGCGTCAGGATCGGGGTCGCGGCGGTGGAGTTCGACCGCCAGCAGGCCCCCGGCGGCGTGGACGATCCCGGCCGCCTCGGCGATGCTGAGAACGTCGAGGAAGGGGTTCGAGGGCGTCTCGATGATGACGAGCGCCGGGCGGTGGGTGTCGACCATATCGGCCAGGCTCTGCAGCGAGGCGCCGTCGAAAGTGATCGGGTCACCGTCGGCGAGCCGTTCGGCCAGCACCTGCGTGCCGTAGTACGACCCCCGCTGGACGGCGACGCGCGAGCCGCCCGCGGCGCGCATCAGCGCGGCCATCGCCGCCAGGCCGGAGGCGAACAGCGCCGCGTCCTCGGCCCCCTCCAGCGCCGCGATCACCGCTTCGGCTTCGCGTGTCGTCGGGCTGTGCGGGCGCCGGTAGATGTCGCCGGAGGCCGGGGCGGCGTAGTCCACATCACGCACGAACGTGGTCGACGGCTGCCACGCACCGACGATCCCGCCAGTTGCCGTATCGTGCTGGCCGTTGGCGTGGGCGGCTATGGTCTCGCGGCGGCGTGTCATGTGGCGGCGCCCATGGTGCTTGGCTCCAGCGGCCGCGCGGCGGAGGTCTCGCGCGGCGTGAGGTGGCGGGTGAGGCGCTTCTCGAGGAGGTTCCAGACCTGCCGCAGCGTCTCCACCAGCACCAGGTAGAGCGCGGCGGCGTAGAAGTACACGTCGAAGCGGAACGTGTCGGAGTAGATGAGGCGCGTCTCACCGAGGAGGTCGTAGACCGTCACCACCGAGGCGACGGCCGAACCCTTGATCATCAGGACGATCTCGTTGCCGAAGGGGCGCAGGGCGATCATCGCGGTCTGCGGCAGGATGATCTTGCGGAAGGTGATGCGCTTGGAGAGCCCCAGCGCCGCCCCGGCCTCCCATTGGCCCTCCGGCACAGACTTCACGGCCCCGCGGAAGATCTCGCCCTGGTAGGCGGCGGTGTTGAGGATGAAGGCGAGCACCGCGCAGTTGAACGGGTCGCGCAGGAACCACCACAAGCCGACATCGCGCCAGAAGCCGGAGAACTGGCCCGCCCCGTAGTAGATGAGGAAGAGCTGCGCCAGCAGCGGTGTGCCACGGAAGAGGTTGGTGTAGAACCACGTCACCCAGCGCACCAGGCGGTTCCTGGACATGCGCCACGCCGCCACGAAGCAGCCGAGCACCGCGCCGAACCCGACCGACAGGCCGACGAGCTGCAGCGTGACCACGAACCCGTCGATGAGGTCCGTGCCGTAGGTGGCGAGGACCTTGGGCAGATACTCGCTCATCGCAGGTACGCCCGGCTGTAGCGCGCTTCGAGGAGCGCGAGGAGACCGGACGACACCATCGAGATGACGAAGTAGATGGCCATCGCGACGGCGAAGAAGAAGAACGGCTCCTTGGTGGCGCCGACGGCGATGACGGTGCGCCGCAGCAAGTCGGGCAGCGCCAGCACCGAGACCAGCGCGGTGTCCTTGAGGAGCACCAGCCACAAGTTGGAGAGCCCCGGCAGCGCGAGGCGCATCACCTGCGGCAGCATCACCTTGCGCATCGTCGCCCACCGCCCGAGGCCGAGTGCGTTGGCCGCCTCGAGCTGGCCGCGCGGCACACCGCCCAGCGCTCCCATGAACACCTCCGAGGCGAAGGACGCCGATACGGCGCCCAGCGCGATCACGCCCGACACGAACGCCGGCATCGTCACGTAGGCGTCGGTGAAGAGGGCCACGAACCAGCGCAGCAGCATGGCGACGCCGTAGTAGACGATGAAGAGGGTGATCAGCTCCGGCAGGCCCTTGAAAACGGTGGCGAAGATGGTGGCCGGTATGCGCAGCAACGGGTTGACCGAGCGACGGGCAAGGGCGAGCAAGAAGCCCGCGATGAGGGCCAGCGGCGCGGTGACCAGCGCAAGGGCCAGCGTGATCTTGACGCCGGCGAGAAGCTCGTCGCCCCATCCGTCCGGGCCAAAGGCAAGAAGCGAAAAGATATCCATGAAATCCGGCGTTTGGGGTGCGGGCGGTGCCGATGATGCAACGCAACGTTATCTGTCTGGGCGCAAGGGTCAAATTGTTCTCGCGGCCGTTCGTTGCGCGATCCCGCCGCGTCCGGCACCGTTTTTGCTCTTTCATGGCGTTGAGGCCGGTGCGCGGGGGACCGAACGGCTCAATCGCTTGAGGTCGCAGCCATATCGCGCCAACGTCTCGACGAACCTATCGGAGGCAGCCCATGCGATACGCGTCGATCACGGACAGGCTTCGCGGTCTCGGATCCGGAAAGTGGGCCGTGCATTTCGAAGCACGGCGCCGCGCTGACGCCGGAGACGCGATTATCGAGCTCACCATCGGAGAACCGGACATTCCGCCCGAGGGCGATCTCCTCGACGTGTGCAGCGCTGCGATGCACGCCGGCCGGACGGGTACGGCATCGGCGGCGGTGCGGACCCCGCGCTCGCCGAGGCCATCGCCGCGCGGTACTCCCGCCGGGCCGGACGCACCATCACCCCGACCACGTGCTCGCCTTCCCCGGCACGCAGACCGGCGCTCTACGCCTCGATGATGGGCCTTGCCGAGCGAGGCGACGAGGTGCTCGTCGGCGATCCGCTCTATGCCACATACGAGGGCGTGATCGGCGCAGCGGCGCCACCATGCGCACCGTCCCGCTCCACGCGGCGAACGGTTTCCACATGAAGGCGGAGGACCTGGAGCGCGTCATCACGCCCGAGCGCGGGTTGTGCTGCTCAATTCGCCGCACAACCCGACGGGGGCGATCTTGACCCGCGATGAGATCGCGGCGATCGGCGAGGTGTGCAAGCGTCACGATCTCTGGATCGTGTGCGACGAGGTGTACGAGGAGCTGATCTTCGACGGCGAGTTCGTGTCCCCGCTCGACTTTGCCGACCTTGCGGAGCGGTCCGTCGCGGTGTCGTCGATCTCCAAATCGCACGCCGCGCCGGGTTTCCGGTCCGGTTGGGCCGTGGGGCCGGAGGAATTTTGCGCCCGCCTCCTGCCGGTGTCGGAGACGATGCTGTTCGGCAACCAGCCCTTCATCGCCGACATGACCACCTATGCGCTCACCGAGCCGTCACCCACCGCCGGCACGTTGCGCGAAACCTACAAGCGCCGCGCCCAGCTCGTGGCCGATGAGCTTGCGGGCTCCGCCTGGCGCCGCTGATGCCGGACGCCGGCATGTTCATTCTGGTGGACGTCTCGGCCATGGGGATCGACGGCGAGGCCTTCGCCTGGGCCGCGCTGGACAAGGGTGTCGCCGTCATGCCGGGCGGCTCGTTCGGGATGCAGGCGAAGGACTTCATCCGCATCAGCCTCACCGTCCCGGACGAAGCCATCAGCGAGGCGTGCGGGCGAATGGCGGCGATGGCCCGCGCCGCGGTTGCCCAGCGCCAGATCGCCTGACAGCGCACTGCACCGACGTTGAGACGCCGCCAAGAAAACGGCGCCGCAGCGTCTCAGATCGCGGCGCTGGCGGCCGCGCTCACGCCACCCGTCAGGCGAATGTACATGGCCGACGCATCGGTGCGGCCGGCCTCTTCGAACAGCCTCTTGAATTTCGTCCGGAGCACCGCGGGGTCGAGCGGCTGGTCCGCATCGCCCGGCGCGCCGTCGACCGTGGCCTCGCGGGTTGTGCCGTCGGTGAGGTGCACCGTGGCGCGGGTTCGGCGCACGGGGAGAACGGCCGTCGCCTGCGGGTCCTCCACCACGGCGACACGCCGCATCAGATGCAGTGCCGCGGGATCCTTCAGCGCAGCGGCGTAGCTGGCCGCCGTGACCGGCCGGCCATGGGCGGCCAACGCCACGGTGGCCGGGATCGAAAAGCGCCCCGCCATGACGTTGACCGGCTCGCGCTCGGCGAGGTTGGCGGCTGGGGCGAACGTCGCGATCTCGACGCGGGCGATGTCGGCGGCGGAGCGATCATCCGGCCAGGCGGCCCGGAAGGCGGCGAGCGCCCCCTGCGTCTCGCGGCACGAGGCGTCGACCTTCATGAAGTTCGTGGCGATGAGCGCGCGCTCGCTGAGGCCGGCGGCGGCGGCGTCTTCGTCGAACGCGCTGCCGAGCACCTTGCCGAATACGGCCTCGATCCCGCCAGGCTCGGCGGTGACGCCGGCGTCGTGGAGGTCGAGCGCGAGGAGGCCGTTGCGGGCGGCAACGCCCACCCACGCGGAGCGGATGGTTCCACCCTTCATGGGCGCGGTGACGCTGGTGCCGAGGCCCAGCCCCCGGCCATGTCGAGTATCGCGGCGAAGGCAGCCGGTTCGCGGCCCGTCAGGTGCGCGGCCGCGGCGGCAGCGCCGATGGCGCCCCACGTGCCGTGCCCGTGCGCGTCGGGGCGCAGCGTGGTGCCGAGGCCGATCCGCGCGCCGACCTCGTAGCCGACGACGAATGCTTCGAACCGCGCCCGGTCATCGGCCTGCAGGTGAGCGGCGACGGCGAGCGCTCCAGCGGCGGCGTGCGCGGCGGGATGGCTGCCGGTGTCGTAGTGCCCATCGTCGAGCTCCAGCGCGGCGGCGGCGAAGCCCAGCACCAGCGCCAGGTTGCCATACGCCGCCTTGAGGCCGGTGAGCGGCTCCGTGGCGCCATGGCCGGCGAAGCGTTTGGAGAAGGCGGCGACCTCGGGATCGCACAGACCCGCCACCATGCAAGCCACCGTGTCGGCATAGACGCGGGCGGCGTGGGCGCGCACGGCCTCGGGCAGATCGGTCCGCGGAGAAGCCGGCGAAAGCCTCGGCGAGCGTGGCCGCGATCATCTCGCCGCGCCGGGCCCGCCGGCGACCCATCAGCGTGATCAGCGCCAGGCTCAGCCCGATGACGCACAGCGATACGCCCGTCACCATCGTCCCCAGCGCATAGACCGCCGGGCGTGGTGACGGTCTGCGTCAGGCCGCGCAGCTCGAGCGGGAGCGTGTTGCGCCCGCCGATCGCCTGGCTGGTGCGCGCCAGCTCGTCCCACGACAGGGTGAAGCCGAAGAGGCCGATGCCGATGAGCGACGGTGCGATGATCGGCAGGATGACGAGCCACAGGGTCTGCCACGGCGACGCGCCCAGATCGCGCGCCGCCTCCTCGAAGCGCCGGTCGAAGCGGTTGAAGGCGGCGAGAAGGATCAGGAGCCGAACGGCAGCGTCCACGTCAGGTGCGCGCCGAGCGCCGAGGTGAAGAAGGCCGGTCGACGTCTGATGGCCGGTAATGAACTCTTTCACCCAGTCGTCGAACAGGCGGAACTCCAGGCCGATGCCGAGCGAAACGACGATCGACGGGACGATCAGCGACGCGATGACGGTGTAGAAGAGACAGCGTCGCGCCGCGGAAGCCGAGACGGTAGGCGAGGGCGGCGGGGAGCGAGATGGCGAGCGTGAGCGCGGCCACCACGGCGCCGAGGCGCAGCGAGCGGTAGAACGCCGCCCAGATGTCGACCACGCCGACGCCCTTCCACAGCTCCTCGAACCAGTGGGTGGAGAGGCCGCGCATGGGGAACGTGAGCCCGCCGTCCGGCCCCTGGAAGGAGAGCGCGAAGATGGCGAACATCGGCCCGTAAAGAAACAGGACGAAAAGCGTGAAGATGCCCGCCAGGATGTAGAAGCGGCGGCCGCGGGTGTTCATAGCTCGCGCCTCACGTCCACCAGCCGCGTCATGGCGAAGATGATCATCAAGACCGCGCCCAGGAGAACCACCGCATTGGCCGCGGCGATGGGGAACTCGCAGGTATTGCATCTGCACCTGGATCGTCTTGCCCACCGAGGCGATCTGCTGTCCGCCCATGACGCCGACGGTGATGTAGTCGCCCATGACGATGGTGATGACGAAGATCGAGCCGATGACGATGCCCGGCCGGCACAGCGGCGCGATGACCGACAGCGCGATGGTCCAGATGCCCGCGCCCGCGTCACGCGCGGCCTCGATGATCTCGGTGTCGATGCGCAGCATGGAGTTCACGATCGGGACCATCATGAACATCGTGTAGAGGTGGATGAAGGCCAGGATGACGGCGAAGTCGGAATAGAGGAACCAGTCCTGCGGCTCGTCGATGATGCCGAGGCTCAGAAGCGTCTGATTGACGAGGCCGTTGCGGCCGAGCAGCGGGATCCACGCCATCATGCGGATGACGTTGGAGGTCCAGAACGGGATCGTGCACAGGAGGAAGAGGGCGATTTGCGTGGAGGTCTTCTTCACCTCGAAGACGATGAACCAGCCAGGGTAAAGCCCAGCACCAGGGTCACCGCCCAGACGATGAAGCAGAACTTCAGCGTCGACAGGTACGTCTTGAAGGTGACGCACAGCTCCGGCAGCTTGGCGACGCAGCCATAGAAAATGTCGGAATAGTTCGTGGTGACGAGGGCCGGTCGATGGAATACTGCGTGTATTGCCAGAACGAGACGATGATCGTCAGGATCGAGCGGTCCGACGAAGAAGAACGCCATGACGAGGATGAGGGGGCTCGCCAGGGCGTAGGGCTGGTCGAGCAGGCTCCTGCGCCGCTTCACGCCATGGAGGGACGCTGCGTCGCTCTCCGGGCCGGCGAGCGCGGTGTGCGCGGCCTCCTCGCCAGGGTGGCTGCTGCCACCCCGGCGTCCGGACGGGAGGGCGCCGCCCTCCGATGCCTGCTCGGCCGTCGTCACGACGCGACGAACTCGTTCCACTTGCGGACCATGTAGACGTTCTCGTCCATGACCGCGTTCCAGCACGAGATGGCGCCCATACGCTCCTGGTAGGAGCCGCCGTCACGGGTGGTGCCGGCCTTGGCCAGAAGCTGGCCGGACGGGGACATGATGTCCTGCTCGGCGGGCTGACCCTCCATCCAGTAGGCCCATTCGTAGGGCTCCATGTTCTCCTTGGCGGTGGAGAGCACCGCCGAGTAGTAGCCCTGGCGGTTGAGGAACGCGCCGGCCCAGCCCGACAGGAACCAGTTGACGAAGTCGTAGGCGGCGTCGAGCTTGCGGCCCTCGATGGTGGAGGGGAGGCCGAAGCCCGCGGCCCACGCGCGGTAGCCTTCCTTGAGCGGCTGGTAGACGCAGTCGATCCCCTGCGTGCGCACCGCGGTGACGGCCGGTGACCACATGGACTGGATGACCACCTCGCCCGACGCCATCAGGTTCACGCTCTCGTTGAAGTCCTGCCACAGGGCGCGGAACTGGCCGGCACGCTTGGCCTCGATGAGGGTGTCGATCGTGAGGTCGATCTCCTCACGCGTCATGTTCCCCTTGTCCTTGTAGGTGTGCTTGCCCATCGCTTCGACGACGAGCGCGGCGTCCATGATGCCGATCGACGGGATGTTGAGGATCGACGCCTTGCCCTTGAACTCGGGTTCAGAAGCTCGGCCCAGCTCTCGATCGGGCGGCCGATGAGGTCCGGGCGGATGCCCAGCGTATCGGCATTGTAGACGGTGGGGATCGAGGCTCATGAAGCTGGTCGGCTCGTCGGCGAAGTCCTTCGCGTCCTCACCCGGCAGCCAGATCACTTCGACGGTGCGGTGCCCTGGTCGCCGACCGGCTGCCCGTCGATGGTGCCCTCGGTGGACAGCGTCGCTGATGTTGTTCGACTGCTTGATCTTCGAGGTGTCCATGCCCTTCAGGTTGCCGGTCGGGACCACGTTCTTCAGCGACATGTACTCGATGTCGACGAGGTCGAAGGTGTTGGGCTGCGTCACCACGCGGCGCGTCACCTCGTCGGTGGTGACGGGGATGTACTCGATGGTGATGCCGAGGTCCTCTTTGACCTTCGCGGCGATCTCGGACGACTGGTTCACCGCGGTGCCGAGGTAACGCAGCGTCACCGCCTCCTGGGCGTGAACGGCCGGGGCGAACAGCTTCGTCGATGCGGCGAGCGTCGTGGTCGCGACGGTGCCGTAGAGGAACTTGCGGCGGTTCAATCCGCCGGGGCGGCTCGGACGATCGGTCATAGGTGCTCCATCGTTCTTCTTGGGGGGACGGCTGGGAGAGCCAGGTGCATCGACGCGCGCCGGCGATCCGCCAGCTCCGATGCGAACGCGAATGAGTGGTGGGTCACGCCGCCGCCCTCAGGCCGCAGCGCGGGTTTCGTCCGCCTCCGGCCGGCCGAGGGCGACGACGTCCGTGTCGCGCCAGTCGAGGCCGACGGTGTCGCCCTCGCTCACCGGACGGGCGAGCATCGCGTCCTCGCCGACGATGGCGGCCAGCTCGTCCTCGCCTCCCAGCCGCACCAGGACGAAGTGGCCCTGGTATTCCACGGAGGTGACGGTGGCGCGGCGGCGGCCGGCGTCGGCGTCGACGATCTTCAGCCGGTCCGCCCGCAGCGACACTTCGCGCCCCGCCTCGGTCAGCACGTTGTGCGAGCCGATGAAGCGGGCGACGAACGCGGTCCGCGGCGTGTCGAACACGTCGCGCGGGGTGCCGATCTGCTCGATGTGTCCATCCTTCATCAGGACCACGACGTCGGAGAGGGCGAGCGCTTCGTCCTGGCTGTGGGTGACATGGACGAAGGTGATGCCGAGGTCGTGCTGCAGGCGCTTCAGCTCGGCGCGCATGCGAAGGCGCAGCGTCGGATCGAGCGCAGACAGCGGCTCGTCGAGGAGCAGGATGGACGGATCGGTGACGAGCGCCCGGGCGAGGGCCACGCGCTGCTGCTGGCCGCCGGAGAGTTCGGCTGGACGGCGGGCGGCGTACTGCGTCATCTCGACCAGCTTGAGGCGCTCCATGGCCGCCTCGCGCCGCGCGGCCTTCTTCATGCCGCGCACCCGCAGCGCGAAGGCGACATTGTCGACCACGGTCATGTGCGGGAAGAGGGCGTAGGACTGGAACATCATCGCCGTGCCCCGCTCGGCCGGAGGCAGGTCCGTGACGTTGCGCCCGCCGAGGATGACGTCACCCGCCGACGCGACCTCGTGGCCGGCGATCATCCGCAGCGTGGTGGTCTTGCCGCAGCCTGACGGGCCGAGAAGGCAGCAATAGGCGCCGGCGGGGACCTTAAGGTCGACCCCGCTGACCGCCGTGGTGTCGCCATAGCGCTTCGCGACACCGATGAGTTCAAGCTCTGCCTCGTGCAACCGCAGTCCCCCGTCTGCCCGTATCGGCAGCAAGTCCCATGCCATGGCCACGTCAAGGAGGGCCGGGGCGACGGTGGGCCGCGCTGCGACGGGCGCGCTCCGAGACCGGGCGTGCCCCTCGGCAGGGAGCGCGGCTTACGGCATCGGGATCTCTTGCTCCGTCGGCACGTTGTAGCCGCGCTGGATCGCCGGGCGCTGGGCGAGGTCCACGTACCAGCGCTTCACGTTCGGGAACTTGTTGAGGTCGACGCCGTGCCACTCGAACCGTGCCGCCCACGGCCAGGTCGCCACGTCCGCGACCGAGTAGGAGCCGGCGATCGCGTCACGCCCCTCGAGCTGCTTGTCGAGCACGCCGTAGAGGCGCTGCGTCTCCTTCAGGAAGCCGCTCCTCGCCGTATTCGGACTTTCCCTTGTTGAAGCGGTGGAAGTGATGCGTCTGGCCGAGCATCGGGCCGAAGCCGCCCATCTGCCACATCAGCCACTCGACGGCGTGCCAGCGGGCATCTGCCTCCGTTGGCATCAGCTTGCCCGTTTTTTCGGCAAGGTAGAGGAGGATCGCGCCGGACTTCCATCAACGTGAGGCCGGTGTCGGTGTCGACGATCGCCGGGATCTTGTTGTTGGGTGCAATGGCCAGGAAGGCCGGATCGAATTGCTCGTCCTTGGTGATGTTGATGGGGTGGACGTTGTAGGCAAGGCCCACCTCCTCCAGCATGATGGAGACCTTTTTCCCGTTGGGCGTGCCCCACGTGTAGAGTTCGATCGTCATGGCGTGTCCTTCCGCTTGGTTTGCTGCGCTTTAGCATAGCCTTGATTGAGCAGGCCATATTCGCCGGCGGTGACGGGCGCGAGCCACAGGCAGCCCTTGCTCCGAATGGCCAATCCATTAATATACCAGTCCAAGGAGCGGCGAAGGACAGCCGCGCCAATGGGAGGACATCTATGAAGAGCCATCTCCTGGCCGCAGTCGCGGTCGGTGCCGTTTTCATGGCCGGCACGG
Organism: uncultured Alphaproteobacteria bacterium; assembly: GCA_963771975.1. Classification (GTDB taxonomy): domain Bacteria; phylum Pseudomonadota; class Alphaproteobacteria; order Rhizobiales; family Amorphaceae; genus Acuticoccus. The sequence continues at coordinate 305,674 of CAVYVL010000009.1, forward strand.
CGAACGCACAGCAGATCCGCCTGATGACCGGTCCGCAGGGCGGCTCCTGGTATCCGCTCGGCGGCGCCATCCAGAACATCGTCGAGAGCAACGTCGACGGTGCCAGCGTGCAGGTCCTGCCGGGCGCCGGCATCGCGAACGTGAAGGCGATCGAGGGCGGCAAGGCGCAGATGGGCTTTGCCAACTCCGTCTCGACGGTCGACGCGATCCAGGGCAACGCACCGTTCGAGTCGAAGGCGACCAATATCTGCAACGTCGCGACGCTCTATCCGCAGTACTTCCAGGTCGTCGCGCTGGCCGATTCGGGGATCAACGCGCCGGCCGATCTCGCCGGTAAGGCGGCGGCCGTTCAGCCGAAAGGCAACACGGGTGAGGCCATCACCGGCCACCTGCTGAAGTCGATCGGCACCACCTACGACGACCTGCCGCGCGTGAACCACGGGTCCTACACCGACTCCGTGTCGCTCATGAAGGACGGCAATGCCGAGTGGTTCAGCCTGGGGACCACCGTCCCGGCCGGCGCCGTGATGGACCTTGCCTCCGCGCGCGACATCAAGGTCGTCCCGATCGAGGGTGAGGCGCTGGAGAAGATGCAGGAGCTGAACCCCGGCTATAAGCCGATCACGATCAAGGCCGGCTCCTATCCGGGGCAGGACGCGGACGTGAACACGATCGGCTACGCGACGCATATCATCGCCCAGTGCGATCTCGACGCGGACGTCGTCTACAACATCCTCAAGAGCATCAACGACAACGTCGGCGATCTCGCCTCGATCGCCAACGCCATGAAGGGCGCGACGCCCGAGGACATGGCGCGCGACATCGGCGTGCCGCTCCACGAGGGCGCCAAGCGCTTCTACGACGAAGCCGGCGCCAGCTAAGCTCGATCGTCTGTGCCGGCCTCCCTCGGGGGGCCGGTGTCGTGCACGCGCGGCGCGGCCGGCGCCTTCCGCACTCCAGGGAGGCCCGGCGGCGCCGTCGTGTTTTTACGCTGACGGGTGTGAAGAGGACGCCGGCGTGATCCGCTGGCGGCATGCGCCATGCTAAAACGACTGTCTGCGAACTGGGGGGCGAGCGCGGTTGCGGCAGTTGCCTTGTCCATGTCGCTCTACCACCTCTGGGTGGCCTTCTTCGGTCCGCCGGACGCGCAGAAGTTCCGCGCGATCCACCTGACATTCGTCATGGCGATCGCCTTCCTGATGCTGCCGGCACGCGGTTATCGCGATCCCGCGACAGGCAAGCCGGGGATCCTCGACATCGTTCTGCTGGTGATCGCGCTCGCCGCATCCACCTACCCGATCTTCTTCTACGACTACCTCGTCAACCGCATGTACTATGTGGACGAGCTGCGGATGACCGACTTCATCTTCGGCTCGGCGCTCGTGCTGCTGGTGCTGGAGGCGACACGCCGTGCGGTGGGCTGGGCGCTCCCGGCGACGGCGGCGGCCTTCCTGCTCTACACGCTCGTGTGGATGGGCTTCGGGCTCGAGATCACCCTCGACCAGCTGTACCTGACGACCGAGGGTATCTTCGGCATCCCGCTGGGTGTGTCGGCGACGTACATCGTTCTCTTCATCCTGTTCGGCGCGCTGGTGGAGCGGTCCGGCGCGGGCCGGCTCTTCATGGACTTCGCCATGAGCCTCACCGGCCACGCGGCCGGCGGCCCGGCGAAGGTCGCGTGCGTAACGTCCGGGCTCTTCGGCTCCGTGTCCGGCTCGGCGGTCGCCAACGTCATGACGACGGGCGTCTTCACGATCCCGCTGATGCAGCGCATCGGCTACAAGAAGGGCTTCTCCGGCGCGGTCGAGGCGGTGGCCTCCACCGGCGGGCAGATCATGCCGCCGATCATGGGCGCCGCCGCGTTCGTGATGGCCGAGTTCCTCGGCATCGGCTACCTCGAGGTCGCGGCCTTCGCGCTGTTCCCGGCGATTCTCTACTACGTCGCGCTCTTTGCCGCCGTCCACTTCGAGGCCAAGCGCACCGGCATGGTGGGCCTGCCGAAGTCCGAGCTGCCGAGCCTGAAGCATACGCTGCTCACCCGCGGCCACCTGTTCCTGCCGCTCGTCATCATCATCGGCACGCTGCTGATGGGCTACTCGGCGCCGCTGTCGGCGCTGGCCGGCATCATGTCGGTGGTGCCGACGGCGATGCTGCGCAAGGAGACGCGCAAGGACATCAACCTCGCCATGATCGGCGACGCGCTGATCTCGGGCGCCAAGAACACGGTGCCGGTGGCGCTCGCCTGCGCCTGCGCCGGCATCGTCGTCGGCTGCATCACGCTGACCAACCTCGGCACCGAGTTCACCGGCCTCGTCATCGCGGTCTCGCAGGACTTCGCTGGTGCTGGCGCTGGTGCTCACCATGATCGCCGGCATCATCCTCGGAATGGGGATGCCCACGACGCCGGCCTACATCGTCCAGGTCGCGCTGCTGGTGCCGGCTCTGGTGAAGCTCGGCGTCATGGTCGAGGCGGCGCACATGTTCGTCTTCTACTACGCGATCCTTTCGGCGATCACGCCGCCGGTGGCGATGGCGGTCTACGCGGCCAACGGGATATCGCGAGCGGGCCTGTGGGACACCGGCTACGCGGCGCTGAAGCTCGGCGCGACCGGGTACATCATCCCGTTCATGTTCGTGTTCGGCCCGTCGATCCTGCTCATCGGCGAGTGGCCGGTGATCGCGCACGACGCTGACGACCGCGCTGATCGGCGTGGTCTGCCTCGCGGGCGGCATGACGGGCTACCTCCTCGCCCGCGCGTCGGTCGTCGAACGGCTCATGCTGATCGCGGCGGCGCTGGTTCTGATCAAGCCGGGGCTGTGGACCGACCTCACCGGCATCACGCCTGGTGGTGCTTGTCGTCGGGTGGCAGATCATCGTGGGCCGCAATGCGGAACTTGCGAGCAGCCGGCGCAGTAGCGGCGGACCTCGTAACGGCGACGGAATGGAGGCGCGGGGCGACCAACCCCGCGCCTTTTCTTTTGCGCGCCATCGCCTCTCGCTCGTTCGGGGTTCAGACGCGGGCTTCCAGCACCATGTTGAACGGTCCGTCGGCAACGCGTCGGACGTTGCTGGAAGCCGCCGTCGTGCAGCACGCTGGTGAGTTCGCTCTCCCCCGCCTGCGCGCCGAGCGCCCGGCCCGTCTCCTGCGCCAGCGAGGCGGGAACGCAGATCATCGTCGATCCGCCGTAGAAGAGGCGGCCGACGGGATTGATGTTGTCCTCCAGCCGGTCGGCTGCCTGCGGCTCGACCACCATGAGCGTCCCGTCCGAGGCGAGCGCCTGGCGTACGTGGGCCGTGGCGCCCACCGGATCGCCGAGGTCATGGAGCGTATCGAAGAAGGCGATGAGGTCGAAGTCGCGTCCGGGGAACGCCTTGGCGGTCGCCACCTCGAACGTGACGCGGTCGCTGACGCCATGCTCGGCGGCATGCGCGCGGGCGGCCGCGACGGAGCCTTCGTGGAAGTCGTAGCCGACGAAGGTGGAGCGGGGAAACGCTTCGGCCATCAGCACCAGCGCGTGGCCGTGGCCGCAGCCGATGTCGGCGACGCGGGCGCCGGCGGCGAGGCGATCGATCATGCCGTCGAGGGCGGGGAGCCAGTTCTCGAGGAGATCGGTGCGGAAGCCGGTGCGGAAGAAGCGGGCCATGGCGCAGAAGAAGGCAACCGTCGCGGTTGTCGTAGTGGATACCCTCGCCGGTGCGGAAGGCGGCCATCACCGTGTCGGCCTCGCTCGCGGTAGCGGCGGCGAGGTCCACGGCGCCCATCATGAAGACGGGGCTGTCCTCGACAGCGAAGACCATCGCGTGCTCTGGCGGAAGCGCAAACCGGCGCGTGGCAGGATCGTAGGAGAGATACTCCGAGGCGGTCTGCTGGGCGAGCCACTCGCGGACGTATCGCTCGGCGCAGCTGGTGGTGGTGGCGAGCTCGGCCGACGTCATCGGCCCGTGCGCGTGGAGCGCCTTATAGAGGCCGAGCTTATCGCCGATGCGCGCCAGCGTGATGCTGCTGAACGCGCCGAGCTCGCCGAGCATGCGACCGACGAACGCTTCCAAACGAACCTGATCCATCTCACTCTCCGTTGATTGCTCGGAGCGTGCGCCCCGTTGCGAAGCCAGATGGGATTATTGGCAGAGGCCTGGTGTGCTGGTCAGCACTGCGGCCGGTGGAGTGATCGCGTTAGGGTCTGCGACCGGCCCTCTCCGGCAGTGGCGCTCCCTCAGGCGAGCAGCCCCGTGTAGTTGCGCGCGAAGGTCGTCTGCGCGGAGGTCGATCGCTCGATGTGGGCCAGCTCCGCCTCCTGCAGGCGCTGGTCGAAGGCGCTCTGTTCGGGAAAGCGGTGCAGCAGCCCCGTCAGCGAGACCGAGAAGCGGATCGCCGACCACACCCGCTCCAGCGCCCGGTCCGAATAGGTGCCGAGGGCGTGGGCGTCGCCGCCGAAGTGCGCCGTCAGCACCTCGGCCAGCAGCGCCACGTCGCCGATCGCGAGGTTGAGGCCCTTCGCGCCCGTGGGCGGCACGATGTGCGCCGCATCGCCGGCAAGCACCAGCTTGCCCCAGCGCATCGGCTCGCACACGAACGCGCGCAGCAGCGCGATCGACTTCTCGATCGACGGACCGGTGACGAGGCGCTCGGCCGCGTCGTGCGGCAGGCGGCGGCGCAGCTCGTCCCAGAACGCGGCGTCGCTCCAGGCTTCGACGCGGTCGTCCGCCGGCACCTGCACGTAGTAGCGCGACAGATGCGCGGTTGCGCATGGAGGCGAGCGCGAAGCCGCGTTCGTGGTTGGAGTAGATCAGTTCGTGCGACACCGGCGGCGTTTCGGAGAGGACGCCCAGCCAGCCGAATGGGAACACCCGCTCGAACTCGCGTCCGCCGGCCCGTCCGGGATCGTTTCTCGCGACACCCCGTGGAAGCCGTCGCACCCGGCGACGATGTCGGCCGTCGAGCTCGTGCGCCACGCCGTCCTTGCGCCAGGTGACACGGGGCGTGCCGGTGACGTCGTGCAGCGTGACGTCCTCGGCTTCGTCGATGATCGTGGCGCCGGCGGCGTCCTGCGCGGCGTAGAGGTCCTTGGTGATCTCGGTCTGGCCGTAGACCATCACGGCCCGCTGGCAGCGCTCGGCAAAATCGATCCGGAACTGGTGGTTGCTGTGGCCGAGGGCGACACCGTGGTGCACCTCGCCCTCTGCGTCCATTCGCTGGCCCACCCCGGCGCGCCGCAGCGCCTCCACCGAATCCCATTCGAGGACCCCGGCGCGGATGCGCGAGAGCACGTGCGCGCGGCTGCGGCGCTCGAGGACCACCGTGTCGATGCCGGCATTCATCAAGAGCTGCGACAGCAGAAGGCCGGCAGGCCCCCCGCCGATGATGACCACCTCTGTTTTCATTGATCTGGTCCTCCCGGGGCGAGTGTGCGACCCAGAGCGCCTCTCGGGAATGGACGTGGACGCCGCCAACTTGCATTATTCGAACATCCCAGCCGCTGGCGTTCCGAAGTTCGAGCTCTACGGCGAGCGCGCGCTTCTGCCCGATGTCGTCCACTGCGAGACGATCGCCGATCGCTCCGTCTTGCACGGATGGGCCATCCAGCCGCATCGGCACGAGAGGCTGCACCAGTTCCTGCACCTCGTCGAAGGCACCGCCACGGTGCAGCTCGACGAGCGCGAGTCGACGCTGCTCGGCGCCGCCGTCGTGAACCTGCCGGCGGGCTGTGTGCATGGTTTCCGCTTCGTGCCGCAGACCAAGGGGATCGTGCTCACCGTGCCGGTGGAGGCGCTCGACGCGACCATGGGCGCTTGCCCGATGCTGGCGACGGCCTCGATCGTCGAGGCGGAGCCGCGGCTCGCCGCGCTGTTCGACGAGGTGGCGGAGGAGTTCGCGCAGAGCCGGCCGGCGCGCAGCCAGTGCCTCGCCGCGGTGGCGACGCTGATCGCCGCCCGGGTGGCCGAGCAGATCGCGCCGGACGTCGCCGCAGAGGGCTCCCCGCTGATGCGCCGGTTCGAGGCGCTGATCGAAACGCACTACCGCAACCACTGGCGGGTCGCCGACTATGCTGCGGCGCTCGGCATTTCGGCGACGCACCTGTCGCGCCTGTCGCGGGCGGAGATGGGGGCCGGCGCCTCGCGGGTGATCGAGATGCGTCTCATGAAGGAAGCGCGGCGGCTGTTGGCCTACACCGCGCACCCGGTGGGCCGGATCGCGGTGGAACTCGGCTTCGTCGATCCGGCGTACTTCACCCGCGCCTTTACCCGCTCGGCAGGCATGACGCCGTCCGTCTTCCGCGCCCGCATCGCCGAAGGTCCGTCGCGCGCGCTCGACGTCTAAGCGCGGCGCGACGCCGCTGCGCGTCCTCGAGGGGAGGTCGAAGCTCCTGCGCGGTCCTATATGATCCGATGGAGCGGAGACCGTTGGGGGCCGAGTGCGGCCCCGGTCGTCGGTCGTCCGGTATCCGGGCACGGCCCTTGCGTTCTGCCGTTCGCCATCGGGGCCCCGGATCGGGCTCGGAGGCGGCCGCGTCCGTCTCGCACGGCCGTCACCCACCGGCGGCCTGGCTGCATTTCGATCCATTGGCGCCACGTGCCCGCGTGTCCGCTCACGCCGATGGGCTCCTGGCGAAGAGGTACTGTGTGAAGCCGATCATCCGAACGCCCGACCCGGAGAGCCTGCCCGACTCCGAACCCTTCACCCGCGTCTTCCGCCCCTTCGAGCGTATCATCGACCCCTTCCGCGAGTATAACGATACGCAGCCGCCCAGCGCGCTGGTGCCGTTCCTGAAGTGGAGCCTTCGCGACGTGCGCTGGCCGGTGGCGATGCTGGCCGCGTTCTCGCTGTCCGTCGGGGCGACGGAGGGGCTGATCTTCTACCTCATCGGCGGCCTGGTGGACCGGGCGAGCGCGGCCGGTCCGGAGGCGCTCTTCGCACAAGAGTGGCCGTGGCTGGTCGGCATCCTCTTGATGGTGGTGCTCGGCAAGCCGATCACGCAGCTCGGCCAGAGCGCGATGACCTCGCTGGCGGTGGGGCCGGGCCTCAATCCGATGACGATCTGGCGCCTGCACCGCCACACGCTCGGCCAGTCCATGCGCTTCTTCGAGGAGGACTTCACCGGCCGCATCGCCCAGAAGCAGACGCAGACGTCCAACGCGCTGACCAGCGTGGTGGTGGATTCGCTCTCCTCCCTCGGCATGCTGGCGGCCTACATCGTCACCATCACCGTCCTGCTCGCCTCGGCCGAGCCGCTGCTGGCGTTGATCGTGGTGCTGTGGGCGCGTCGGCTTTTGCCTCGCGCTGCGGTGGGGCGTGCCGCGCATCCGGGCCCGCGCCAAGGCGCGAGCGGCCGCCCGCGCCAACGTGACCGGTCAGCTCGTGGACAGCCTCAGCCACATCAAGACCGTGAAGCTCTTCGCCCACGCCAACCGCGAGCAGGAGGCGGCCCGCAAGGCCATCGCCGGCTTCCGCCAGACGGGCATCGCCTTCGGCCGCGCGATGATGGCCATGCGCGTCATCCTGGCGATCATGAACATCAGCCTCACGCTCGCGCTGATCGGCCTGTCGCTGTGGCTCTTCCATATTGGCCAAGGCACCATCGGCGTGATCGCCATGGCCTCGATCATGACGCTGCGGCTGACCGCGATGTCGAACTGGATCGCACAGTCGGCGCTGTCGATCTTCGGCGAGCTCGGCACCATCGAGGATGGTGCGCACACGCTCTCGCCGCCGCACGACATCGTCGACGAGCCGGACGCCGTCGACCCCCGCGCCACCCGCGGCCATGTCCAGTTCCAGGACGTGACGTTCCGGTATGGCCGCCCGGTCGGCGGCGTGGCGGGCCTCGACCTCGACATCGCGCCCGGTGAGAAGGTGGGCCTCGTGGGACGGTCGGGCGCGGGCAAGTCCACCGCGGTGTCGCTGCTCCTCCGGCTGCACGACGTGGAGGAGGGGCGCATCCTTCTCGACGGCACGGACGTGCGCAAGCTCTCCCAGGACGGGCTGCGGCGGGCGATCTCCACCGTCACCCAGGAAACGGCGATCTTCAACCGCTCGGCGCTGGACAACATCCTCTACGGGCGCCCGCAGGCGGGGCGCGAGGCCGCCTATGAAGCGGCCCGCCGCTCCCGCGCGCACGACTTCATCACCGACCTTGCCGACATGAAGGGGCGCCTCGGCTACGACGCGCATCTCGGCGAACGGGGGGTGAAGCTGTCCGGCGGGCAGCGTCAGCGCATCGCGCTCGCCCGGGCGATCCTGAAGGACGCGCCGATCCTGGTGCTCGACGAGGCGACCAGCGCCCTCGACTTCGAGGTGGAGGCAGACATTCAAGGCGCGCTGAACGAGGTCATGGAGGGTAAGACCGTGATCGCCATCGCGCACCGCCTGTCGACCATTGCGGCTATGGACCGGATCGTGGTGCTGGATGGGGGCCGGGTGGTCGAAAACGGGCCGCACACGGAGCTGCTCGCCAAGGGCGGGCTCTACGCCAGCCTCTGGGCTCGCCAATCCGGCGGTTTCCTCGTGGAGGCGGCGGAGTAGCGGGCGGTCGACCAGCGCGCCGGAGCGAGAAGCGCTGGCGCCTGGACGCCATCACGTGGCGACCGTGACCGGCCGGATGTACGCGTTCACACCCAGTGTGATCGGACCGCCGAAGTGGACGTCCGGCAACTGCTCGAACGCGGGGCGGGCGAAATAGTAGCCCTGGAACAGCTCCACGCCCATGTCGACGAGAAAGCCGAACTCGTCCGACGTCTCGACCCCCTCCGACACGATCGTGATGTCGAGGTCGCGCGCCGCCGACAGGATCGCGTTGATGATCGCCTGGCGCACCCGGTCGTGCTGGATCTCGCGCACGAGATACCGATCGATCTTGACGACGTTGGGCACGAAATCGGCGAGGAATCGCAGGCCCGCAAAGCCGGCACCGAAGTCGTCGATCGCGGTGGTGAAGCCGCAGGATGCATAGTGCCGCGCGATGCGGCGCAGGTGCGCGATGTCGGCGACCCGTTCGTGCTCCGTGAACTCGAACATGATCCGCTCGAGGGGGAAGTTGCACTCCTTGGAGGCGCGCAGCGTGGCGCGCAGGCACCGCACCGGGTCGTAGATCGCGTTGGGCATGATGTTGAGCGACAGCTTCGCGGTCGAATCTCCAAAGAGCACGGCCGCGAGCTGGATCGCCTTGGTCCGGGCCTCCTGGTCGAACTGGTAGCGGTTGGTGGTGTCGAGCTGGGAGAGGATCGTTTCGGCGCCGGCCCCGTCGGTCCCGCGGACCAGGGCTTCGTACGCATAGATCTCGCGGGTCATCACGTTGACGATCGGCTGAAAGGCGAACGAAAAATCGAACCCGAGGCCGTCCCCCGGTTGGCACTGTCTACAAAAATCCCGCGGCATAGCCTGGCACGCTCCCTACTCACGGCAGTCCTTTATCAGGCGAGACTGGCGGCAAGATTGCGCGCGCGGGCTCTGAACCCGGCGGCTTTTGAGGCGGCGATGCATGGCCGCGCAGGGCGGCCTGGCGCGCGTCCGGGACGGGCGGCGGGACGCTCAGTGGGGCAGGCGGGCGAGGATCTCCCGTGCCGCCGCGCTGGGGGCGAGCGCCCCCTCGCGCACCGCATCCGTCGCTTCGGCAAGCGTCTCGGCGGCATGGCCTGCGAGATAGATCTGAAGCCCATCGGCGATCATGTCGCGCATCCACACGACGTTCTGCTCGCGCCGCCGCACGGCGAGCGCGCCGCCCTGCGCGAGGCGATCGCGGTGGGCGGTCACCGACTCCCAAAGTTCGCGTAGCTTCTCGCCCGTGCGGGCGGAGACCGTGAGGATCTGCGGCGGTGCCTCCGCGGCCAGGATTTTCACCGCGCTCAGAAGCTCGGCCGCCGCCTGGCGCGCCGCGGCCATCGCATTGCCGTCCGCCTTGTTGACGGCGATGATGTCCGCCCGCTCCAGGAGGCCCTTCTTGATCCCCTGCAGCTCGTCGCCCGCGCCCGGGAGCATCAGCGCCAGGAACGTGTCGACCATGTCCGCCACCGCCAGCTCCGACTGGCCGACGCCGACGGTCTCCACGATGATCACGTCGAAGCCGGCCGCCTCGGCCAGCAGCATCGCCTCGCGGGTGCGGGCCGCCACGCCGCCGAGCGAGCCGGCCGACGGGGAGGGGCGGATGAAGGCCTCGCGCCGCGCCGCAAGGTTCGCCATGCGCGTCTTGTCGCCGAGAATGGCGCCGCCGGTGCGGGTCGAGGAGGGATCGATGGCCAGCACCGCCACCCGGTGCCCCTCGTCGATCAATTGCGTGCCCAGCGCGTCGATCAGTGTGGATTTGCCGACGCCCGGCACGCCGGTGATGCCGACACGCACCGCATCGCCGGTCGCCGGCAGCACCTCCTGGATCAGCGCGGCGGCGTCGGCGCGGTGCTCGGCCCGGCGCAATTCGACGAGCGTGATCCCGCGCGCCAGCGCGGCGCGCTCACCGGAGCGAATCCGGGCGGCGAGGTCGCTCAGGCCTTGGCGTGCCACACGATGCGCTGCAGCTCGGCGCCCGCGAGCTCCTCGTTGGAGGGGAGCTGGTCGAACGGGCCGTCGTATTGGGGGATCGAGAACACCAGCGAGATATGGGGCGCCCCGCGGGCCTTGCACACCGCCATGCCGCGCCACAGGCTCTCGCCGACGCGGCAGTCGCGCCGCGTGACGCGCGCCTGGTTCATCGTCATCCCGATGCGCTCGCCGTTCGGGCCGGCCAGATGCTGCGAGACACCGTGGATTTCCCCCACCGTGTTGCCCGGTCCCTTGAAGAACTGGACGGCCTGCACCTCGTTGATGAACGCCGCGTGCGTCCACTCGGTGCGCGTCTCGTTGGCGGTCTGGATGGTGCGGATCTCGGCGCCCGGCGCCACCACGGCCATCTCGGCCTCGCGGTAGGGGGTGCCGGACCGCACCGGGCCGATGCCCTCGTCGGTCATCACCAGCCAGGTGCTGGACGAGACCCTGTCCTCGGTCAACGGCTCGGCCGGCCCAGCAACGCAGCCGGTGAGGATGGCAGAAGCGGCAAAAATCAGAGGCAGGGATCGGAGCATGGTTCAACGCCTTCAGAGGCCAAAGCGCTCACAGCCAGAGCATCCTACCGTTGAACGAAGCCCCAAGTGGGAGCGTGCAATTGTTCCGACCGCCCCGGGCCCGTCAATGGCGGCGGCGAAGCGTGGCCGATCGGCCACAGCGCGGTCCACGAAAAACGGCGCCGCTCCGACGGGACGGAGCGGCGGGCATCTTCGCGGCGGCTGTCTGATCGCGCGCAACCCGCACATCTCCGCGGGCCAAGGCAACGCCCGGGTCCGGTGCCGCCTAGAAAATCGGAGCGGTCCGGCCCGGGCCAAGGGTCTGTAGAAATACCCGCCCACCACGAAAACGGATGTGGCGGTAGGGTCGAGAGATCATCCGTCCCCCGACAAACGACATGTAAGGGCGCCAACGCGCGGCGAATGTGCTGTAGATCACAGAATCGACAAGAGAGGGTCGGGTCATCGCGGTTGCGGACCTGGCCGCTACGCCGCACGAGACGGCACACCAGGGACGGGGAAGAGCGATGGCCACGGCGAAGACGGGCATGCGGCAGGGGTTGGCGAACTACGGGGACGCGGAATTCTCGCTGTTCCTGCGCAAGGCCTTCATCAAGGCGATGGGCTATTCGGACGCCGCGCTTGAGCGGCCGATCATCGGCATCACCAACACCTACTCCGGCTACAACGCCTGCCACCGCAACGTCCCGGAGATCATCGAGGCGCTGAAGCGCGGCATCATGCTGGCGGGCGGGCTGCCGGTGGACTTCCCCATCGTGTCGATGCACGAAAGCTTCTCGCATCCGACCTCGATGTTCCTGCGCAACCTCATGGCGATTGACGCCGAGGAGATGATCCGCGCCCAGCCGATGGATGCGGTGGTGCTGATCGGCGGCTGCGACAAGACGGTGCCGGCGCTGCTGATGGCCGCGGCCAGCGCCAACAAGCCCGCGATCCTCACCGTCACCGGCCCGATGATGACCGGCAGCTATCGCGGCGAGCGTCTCGGCGCCTGCACCGACTGCCGCCGGCTCTGGGGCCAGCATCGCGCCGGCAACATCGGCGCGGAGGAGATCGAGGAGATCTCGGGCGCGCTGGCACCGGGACCGGGCACCTGCATGGTGATGGGTACCGCCTCGACCATGGCGCTCGTCTCCGAGGCGATGGGCATGATGCTGCCCGGCGGCGCCGCGATCCCGGCGGTCCATGCCGACCGCCTGCGCCACGCCGAGGCGACCGGCACGCGCGCCGTGGCGCTCGCGGCCGAGGGTCTGAAACCGCGCGACGATCATGACCGAGGCATCGATGGCCAACGCGGTGCGGGTGCTGCAGGCGATCGGCGGGTCCACCAACGGTGTCGTCCATCTGGCCGCCATCGCCGGCCGCCTGGGGTTTGACTTCGACCTCGAGCCGCCATGGACCGTCTCGGCGCCGAGACACCCGTGCTCGTCGATCTCAAGCCGAGCGGGCAGCACTACATGGAGGACCTCTTCAAGGCCGGCGGGCTCGACGGCCGTGCTGCGCGAGATCGAGGACCTCATGGACACCTCCTGCACGCACGGTGACCGGCAAGACGCTCGGCGAGGACATCGCCGCAGCGCCGCCGGCCTGGCCGCAGGACGTCGTGCGTCCGCGTGGCCGATCCGATCCACTCCGGCGGCGGCATCCGTCTCCTGCGCGGCAACCTCGCGCCCAACGGCGCCATCGTGAAACAGGCGGCGGCGACCGAGCGGCTTCTGACGCACACCGGCCGCGCCGTGGTGTTCGCCTCGCTGGAGGACATGGCCGCGCGGATCGACGACCCGGACCTCGACGTGACAGCCGACGATGTGCTGGTGCTTCAGAACGCCGGTCCCAAGGGCGGGCCGGGAATGCCGGAGGCCGGATACCTGCCGATCCCGAAGAAGCTTGCCGCGGCGGGGGTGAAGGACATGGTGCGCATCTCGGACGCGCGCATGAGCGGCACCGCGTTCGGCACGATCGTCCTGCACATCTCACCGGAAGCGGCGGAGGGCGGCCCGCTCGCCCTGGTGCGGACCGGCGACATGATCCGCCTCGACGCCCCGGCCGGACAGCATCGAGCTCCTGGTGGACGAGGCGGAGCTGGCGCGCCGCCGCGCCGGGTGGGGCGCCCGCCCGAGCACGTCGCGCCACCCGCGGCTACGCCAAGCTCTACTTCGACGAGGTGCTGCAGGCCGAGGACGGCTGCGACTTCAACTTCCTGCGCGCGGAGCCGCGGGGCATGTGAGCGCGCGCCATGTCCGCCAGACGCCAGCCGGCCGGAGGACGTGGCGCAAGCGTTCGCGCGGAGGTGACTACGGCCTCCTCTGACGCCCGCCGAAGGACCTCGCCGGCGAGCCCGGCTCAGCCGGCGAGGTGGCTCGGCCCGAAGGCGTGGGGGAGCAGCGTCGCCCAGTGTCGTGGCGAGCACCTCGCCGCCGGCGCTGTCGCTCACGAGGATGGGCGTCGCCGGGGCCGCGAACTCGTTGATGATCTGCCGGCAGCGTCCGCAGGGTGTGGCGAGGACCGGCTCGCCGGGCGACGTGGCCCGGTAGCCGAGCACTGCGACGCCGACGATCTCGCGCGCGCCCGCGTGGACCGCCGCCATGACGGCGTTGGTCTCCGCGCAGAGCGACAGCCCATAGGATGCGTTCTCGATGTTCGCGGCGGCGAAGACGCGGCCGTCCGCCGCGCGCACGGCCGCGCCGACGTGGAAGCCGGAGTACGGGGCGTAGGCGCGCGCTGCCGCGTCCCGCGCGGCATCGACGAGCGCGGCGTCCTCGGCGGAGAGGGTCACCGCTACTCCGCCGCCTGACGCGGGGCGTAGCCGTTGCGCCGGTTCAGCTCCACGATGAGCCCCTCGGCCGCGTCGGCGATGACCGTGCCGGGCGGGAAGATCGCCGCCGCGCCCATCTCGCTTCAGCTCGGCGACGTCGCCCGGCGGGATCACGCCGCCGATGGCGATCAGGATGTCCTCGCGCGCCCTCCTCGGCCAGCGCATCGCGCAGCTCCGGCAGCAAGCGTCAGGTGCGAGCCGGCGAGCGAGGAGACGCCGACGATGTGGACGTCGTTGTCCACCGCCTGCCGCGCGCACTCCTCGGGCGTCGCGAAGAGGGGGCCGATGTCGACGTCGAAGCCGAGGTCGGCGAAGGCCGTGGCGATCACCTTCTGGCCGCGGTCGTGCCCGTCCTGGCCCATCTTGGCGACGAGGATGCGCGGGCGGCGGCCGTCGGCGTCGGCGAAGGCGTCGGCCATGCGGCGGACGTCGTCGATGCGCTGCCTCCATCTTCCCAGCCTCCCGTTTGTAGACGCCGGTGATCGCGCGGATCTCGGCCGTGTGGCGGCCGAAGGCGCGCTTCCATGGCGTCGCTCATCTCGCCGACGGTCGCGTGCGCGCGCGCCGCGTCGATGCAGAGCGCGAGGAGGTTGCCGTTGCCCTTGCGCGCCATTCGTCCAGCGCGGCGAGTGCGGCCTTCGGTGGCGCGTCTCGTCCCGCTCGGCGCGCAGCTGCTCCAGCTTGGCGATCTGCTGGCGGCGCACGTCGGCGTTGTCGACCTTCAGGACCTCGACGCCTTCGTCGGTCGTCGGCGGCTTGTAGCTGTTGACGCCGACGACGGTCTGCTCGCCCGGAGTCGATCCGCGCCTGGGTGCGGGCGGCGGCCTCCTCGATGCGCAGCTTCGGCGTGCCGGCTTCGATGGCCTTCGCCATGCCGCCGAGCCCCTCGACCTCCTCGATGTGCGTCGAGCGCGCGCGCGGCGAGGTCGTGGGTCAGGCGCTCGACGGCAGTGCGAGCCGCCCCAGGGGTCGATGACGCGCGTGGTGCCGGTCTCCTGCGGCGAGGACGAGCTGCGTGTTGCGGGCGATGCGGGCGGAGAAGTCGGTCGGCAGGGCCAGCGCCTCGTCGAGCGCGTTGGTGTGCAGGGACTGGGTGCCGCCCTGCGTCGCGGCCATCGCCTCGATCATCGTGCGGACGACGTTGTTGTAGACGTCCTGCGCCGTCAGCGACCAGCCGGAGGTCTGGCAGTGGGTGCGCAGCGACAAGGAGCGTCGGGTTCTTCGGCGCGAACTCCTGCTGCACCAGCGTCGCCCACAGGTAGCGGGCGGCGCGCATCTTGGCGACTTCCATGAAGAAGTTCATGCCGATGGCCCAGAAGAACGACAGCCGCGGCGCGAACGCGTCGACGTCGAGCCCGGCGCGTCACGCCGGTGCGGATGTACTCGAGCCCGTCGGCGAGGGTGTAGGCGAGCTCGAGGTCGGCCGTCGCCCCGGCCTCCTGCATGTGGTAGCCGGAGATGGAGATCGAGTTGAACCGCGGCATGTGCTCGCGCGGTGTAGGCGAAGATGTCCGACGATGATCCGCATCGACGGGCGCGGCGGGTAGATGTAGGTGTTGCGGACCATGAACTCCTTCAGGATGTCGTTCTGGATGGTCCCGGCGAGCTTGGCCTGCGGCACGCCCTGCTCTTCGGCCGCGACGATGTAGAGCGCCAGCACCGGCAGCACCGCGCCGTTCATCGTCATCGAGACGGTCATCTCGTCGAGCGGGATGCCGTCGAACAGGGTGCGCATGTCGAGGATGGAGTCGATCGCGACGCCCGCCATGCCGACGTCGCCGGTCACGCGCGGGTGGTCGCGAGTCGTAGCCGCGGTGGGTGGCGAGGTCGAAGGCGACGGAGAGGCCCTTCTGCCCGGCCGCGAGGTTGCGGCGGTAGAAGGCGTTGGACTCCTCGGCGGTGGAGAAGCCGGCATACTGGCGGATGGTCCAGGGCTTCTGGACGTACATCGTCGGGTACGGGCCGCGGATGTAGGGCGGCTGGCCCGGAATTGTGCCCAGCGGCAGGTCGGCGACGGCCTCGGCACCGGTGAGAGGGGCGATCGCGATGCCTTCGGAGGTCATCCACGGATCCTCGGCTGCGGGGGCCGAGGCGGATGGCTCGGTGTAGGCGAGGGTGCGGAAGTCAGGAACCATGGCTCAGCCTCCGAAGGTCGCTGCGACGCGCGACGGCGTCAGCGTGGGGCAGGTGGCGGCATCGTCGGACGGAGCGACGGCGAGCTCGGCGAGGGGCGTGCCGCCCTCGGCCGCGGCCTTCAGACTCGCAAAGTCGCGACCGGCGGGCGCCCCGGTGGGCAGCGGCGTCGGCGGTGGGCTCGGGTGGCACGGTCGCTGGCGTCTCCGGCGGGTGCATGGTCACGCCGACCATGGCGCGGGTACCGGCCTCGAGCCGCTTCGTCCGGCTGGCGCGGTCGCTCGCCACCATCTCGGCCACCTTGCCGCTCACGTTGGCATCGCCCTCGCTCTCCAACAGCTTGAAGCGCGTCCATGCGACCTCGGCCAGCTCGTCGGTAAACGCTTCCACCGCGCCGGCGCCGGCGCCCGGGTCGGACAGGCGGCCGATGTGCGCTTCCTCGATCAGCAGGGTCTGGATGTTGCGCGCCATGCGGCGGGCGAAGGGGCTGGCCTCGGCGTCGAACGGCAGGACGGAGATGCTGTCCGCCCCGCCGACGCCCGCCGAGAAGGTGGCGATGGTGAGGCGCAGCAGGTTGGTCTGCGGATCGTTGAAGGCGAGCATGCGCCGCTCGGTCTCGCCATGCAGGACGAGCGGCACGTCGACGCCGCACGCATCGGCCATCAGCCGGTGCAGGCGCCGGGCGGCGCGGAACTTGGCCATGGTCGCGAACTGGTTCTCGCTGGCCGACAGGGCCATCCCGATCGCCGGCAGCGCCTTGGCGGGCGGGAGTCCGCCGGTATCGGCAAGGCGCAGGATCGTCGCCATCGCGTGGAGGGCGAAGGCGAGCTCGGTGGCGGGGGAGGCGCCGGCTTCCGCGGCGATGCGTCCGTCGGCCAGCATCGCCGTGCCCGGGGCACCGATCGCTTGAACGCCGTGGACGGCATCGACCAGCGCGAACGGATCCATCCATGCCGGCGCGGTGCCGGTGAAGGCGAACGCGCCGACCGGGTCGATCCCGGCGTGGAGCGCGGCGGGCGGGGTGCCGCGGCGCTCGACGAGGGCCGCCAGCATCGCGGCGGCGGCGACGGCCGAGGCGCCCGCCTCGAGCCGCAGCGGCACGAGATCCAGCATCACGCCGGAAAGGGCGGCATCGAGATCGTCGACCGTGCCGGGGGCGAGGCCGCGGCCGAAGGCGGAGGGGGCGCCGGCAAAGACCAGCTGAAGCGCGCTGGCCCCGTTCGCGAGGTCCATGCGGGCCTGGTCGGCGGTGCCGGGCGCATCGGCGCGGGCGACCACCTGCCAGGGCCCGTTGGCCGGCCGGCCGAGGTAGGACGGCGGGGCGGCCGCGTAGAGGGGACCCAGCTTGATGCCGCTGGCGGTTTCGGTCTGCAGCGTGTCAAGGCTCTGGCCCTTCAGCGCTTTTTCCGCCAATGGGCGCCACGCCTCCAGCAATGACGCTTGCGCTGTGTCGGTCATACTGCTTTCCCCCCACGTGTTTTATTGTCAGACGAAGCCCGAAGGCAACCGCAAGGATTCCCATGAATATCGACGCGATCCTCCAGCGTATCGACGACAATCTCGACGAAAGCCTCGAGCGCCTGTTCGCGCTCCTCAGGATCCCGTCGATCTCGACCGATCCGGCCTATGACGGGGCGTGCCGCGAGGCGGCGCACTGGCTGAAGGAAGACCTCGCCGCCCTCGGCTTCCTCGCCGACGTGCGCGACACCGAGGGCAAGCCCATGGTGCTCGCCAAGCCCGCCGACGCCGCGGCGAGCGACAAGCCGCACATCCTCTTCTACGGCCACTACGATGTGCAGCCCGTCGATCCCCTGGAGCTGTGGGAGGAGGAGCCCTTCGCGCCCCGCGTCGTCACCCGCGAGGACGGCACGAAGATCATCGTCGCGCGCGGTGCCTGCGACGATAAAGGCCAGCTCATGACCTTCATCGAGGCGATGCGGGCGATCCTCGCCGTGGAGGGGCGCCTGCCGGTGCCGGTCTCGGTGCTGATCGAGGGTGAGGAGGAGTCCGGCAGCCCGAGCCTTCCCGGCTTCCTCGCCAAGTCCGGCGAGGAGATCCGCTGCGACGCCGCCTTCGTGTGCGACACCGGCATGTGGGACGCGAAGACCCCGGCGATCGCGCTCAGCCTGCGCGGCCTGGTGGGGGACGAGATCACCATCAAGTGCGCCAACCGCGACCTGCATTCGGGTCAGTTCGGCGGCCCCGCCCGCAACCCCAACCACGTGCTCGCGAAGGTCATCGCCGACCTGCACGACGAGAGCGGCCGGGTGATGGTGCCGGGCTTTTACGAGGGCGTCACGGAGACGCCGCCCGAGACGCTGGACAACTGGGCGGGTCTCGGGATGACGCCGGAGAAGTTCCTCGGGCCCATCGGCCTGGAGACGCCGGCGGGCGAGGCGGGGCGCACGGTGCTGGAGCAGGTGTGGGCGCGTCCCACGCTGGAGGTGAACGGCATGTGGGGCGGGTACACCGGCGCCGGCTTCAAGACGGTGATCCCGGCCGAGGCGCACGCCAAGATCTCATTCCGCCTCGTCGGCGACCAGGACCCCGATAAGCTGCGCGAATCGTTCCGGGCCTTCGTGCGCGAGCGGGTGCCGGCCGATTGCTCGGTCGAGTTCAAGAAGCACGGCAACGGGCCGGCCTTCCGCGTCCCGGCCGACTGGCCCATCCTCAAGATCGGCCAGAAAGCGCTCGCCGAGGAGTGGGGCCAGGAGACGGCGATGGTCGGCATGGGCGGATCCATCCCCATCGTCCACGACTTCAAGCATGGCCTCGGCATGGACACGCTGATGATCGGCTTCGCGCTGGAGGACGACAACGTCCATTCCCCCAACGAGAAGTTCAATATGACCTCGTTCCACAAGGGCATCCGCTCCTGGGCGCGGGTCTTGGCCGCGCTCTGAAAGCGCTCGCGGGGGACGCTGACCGGCGTCCCCGGCTGAGATCGGCAGCGCTTCGGGCACCCCGGCGCCAGCCCGAGGCGCTACAACCCGGCGGCCGGCTTACGGCGGCGGGCGAAAGGCCGCGTTAACCAATATTCGCAATATTCGGGAAAGCATATTTCCAAGCAGGCTTCATCATGAGATCGCCGCTGTCCGCCGCGTTCCTCGCTCTCGCCGCGGCGCTGCTCGCCGGGTGCCAGTCGTCGTCGCAGACGAGCCTCGCCTACAACAACCCGCCGCCGCTCACGATCGCAGCGCCAAGCCGTCCGGCGCCGATCGTCCCCATCGCGCCCGTGGCGCGCGAGGAGAGGTGCCCGGCCGTCTCGCCTCCGGGGGCAAGCCGGCTCGCCGGCCGGATCATCCAGGTGAGCGAGATCGCGGACATCGACCTTGCGCCCGGCGAGGTGGTGCTCACGTTCGACGACGGCCCGATGCCCGGCAAGACGGTCCGCATCCTCGACACACTGGACGCGGCCGGCGTCAAAGCCACCTTCCTCATGGTCGGCCAGATGGCGCGTGCCTACCCGCACCTGGTGCGCGAGGTGGCGGCGCGCGGGCACACCATCGGGACACACACCGAGATCCACGCGAACCTCGGCAAAATGAGCCGGGCTGACGCGCTCGCCGAAATCGCCCGGGGCGAGCGGGCGGTGGCAGCGGCGCTGGCCGGCTCCGGCGAAAGCGTCGCGCCGTTCTTCCGCTTCCCGTACCTCTCCGACACGCCCGCGCTGCGCAGCACCCTCGCCCAGCGCGGCACGGTCGTGATCGACGTCGATATCGACTCCAAAGACTACGTCCGCACCGGCGGCGGCACGGTGATGCGCCGCACGCTGGCGCACCTTCGCCAGCGCGGCAGCGGGATCGTCCTGTTCCACGATATCCACGCCCGCACCGCGCAGATGCTGCCCGCCTTCCTCGACGCCCTGGCGCGCGACGGCTACACCGTCGTCCATCTGGTTCCGGCTGGCGGGCCGCGGTGCGGCGTCGAAGCGTTCTAGAACGCGCGAGAGGATGACGATGAGGATCTCGACGAAACTCGTTGCTGTGCTGTGCGCGGTGACGGCCGCGACGTGGGACCTGCACACCGCGGCCCACGCCGGCGACGATGCCGGGATCCGCCAGATGACGGCGTTTTCCGACGAGCGCGGCCGCGATCTCGACCTCACCGTCTGGTACCCGGCCGCGCCGGGTGGCATGCCGGTCGTCAATGGAGAGAGCGTGTTCTTCCGCGGCACACCGGGGATGCGGGACGCACCGGTGGCCGAGGGGCGGTTCCCGCTCGTCGTGTTCTCCCACGGCGCTGGCCTGGCCGGCGATGCGCACGCCATGAGCTGGATCGCAGCGCCTTTGGCGGCACAAGGCTTCATTGTGGCGGCGCCCACCCATCCGAGAAATACCGGCGCGAACCGGTCCGCGGCCGAGACGATGAAGCTCTGGCGACGACCGGCGGACATCACCGCGACCCTGGACGCGATCAAGGACGACACCGCTCTCCAAGAGCATATCGACGGAGGGGGCCGCCGGCGTGCTCGGGCTTTCGATGGGTGGGACGACGGCGCTGTCGATCGCCGGAGCCCGCATCGACCCCGAACGCCTGGCGGGATATTGCGACACGGACGCGCGCAACCCGTCGCTGTGCGAGTGGGTCAGGCTCAGCGGCGTCGACCTTCACGCGATGGATATGACGCCCGCCGGCCGCGACGCCGCAGTTTCGCGCGTCAAGTTCGCCATGGCGATCGACCCGGCACCCGTCGACGTCTTCGACTTCGACAGCTTTTCACGGATCGAGATTCCGGTCGCTCTGGTCAACCTCGGCCGGCCCGGGACAATCCCGCAGACCGTTCAGGCTGCGAAGGTCGCGGACGCCATCCCTCACGCCACGTATTCCACGATCGATGATGCGAGCCACTACAGCATGTTCGCCGAGTGCAAGCCCGGCGCGGCCCAGCTCGCCGAGGATGAAGAAGATTGGCGATCCGATCTTCGCGGACGGCGGGGGCCGCACACGTGGCGAAATCCATGCCGAGTTGATCGAGATGGTGGCGAGCGCGTTCCGCCGCGCTCTGACCGCGCCGTAACTGGCGAGAGGCGTCGTCGCCCGAGGACAGGTTGACTCGGCCTCGAAAGGGACGCCCGACGGGTGGGCGACCCGCGGCGCCCGATCAGCCGGTCAGTACGGCGCCGGATTCGGCCGCCTCGTAGGACTCGGAGGCTTCGAGCCAGGTCTCCTCGGCTGCCTCGCGGGCCCGCACCCAGTCGGCCCGGGCCTTGGAGAGCGAGGCCGCCTTGGCCGGGTCCTTGGTGTAGAGGCCCGGATCCTCAAGCTTCGCGTCCAGCTTGGCGATTTCGGCCTCGGCCTTGGCGATCTCGCGCTCCGCCGCCTGGACCTTCTTGCGCAGCGGGGCGAGTTGCGCGCGGGCCTCGGCGGCCTCGCGGCGGCGGTCGGCGGCACTCACCTTGTCGGCCGGCTTGTCCTCACTCGCCTTTCCCTTGCGCGCATTGCCGAGGATCAGCGCCCGGTAAGCTTCCATGTCGTCGTCGAACGGGCTCACCGTCCCGTCCGCCACCAGCCAGAGCCGGTCCACGCACGCCTCGACCAGATAGCGGTCGTGACTGATCAGGATCACCGCCCCCTCGTAGTCGTTGATCGCCTGCACCAGGGCGGCGCGCGAGTCGATGTCGAGGTGGTTGGTGGGCTCGTCGAGGATGAGGAGGTTGGCGCCGCCCATGGTCGCCAGGCCCAGGAGCAGCTTGGCCCGCTCGCCGCCGGAGAGATCCTTGGCGGGCGTGTCCATTCGCTCGCCGGCCAGACCCATCTGGGCGACCCGCGCGCGCACGTCCTTCTCGTCCTCGTCGAATTTCAGCCGCACCTGGACGTGGGCGACCGGCGTCTCCTTCGGCCGCAACTCGTCGAGCTGGTGCTGCGCGAAGTAGGCGATCTGCATGCGGTCGGCGCGGGTGATCGAGCCGTCCATCGGGTCGAGCCGCCCAGCCAGCATCTTGGCGAGGGTCGACTTGCCGTTGCCGTTGGCGCCCAGCAGCGCGATCCGGTCGTCGTCGTCGACGCGGATGTTGACGCGCCGCAGCACCGAGTTGCCCTCGTAGCCGAGCACCACGCGGTCGGCGGCGATGATCGGCGGCGACAGCGCACGCTTGGGGGAGGGGATCTTGATGGGCGGCATCGAAACGTCGAGCACGGGCTCGATGGTGCCCATCTTCTCGAGCTTCTTGACGCGGCTCTGCGCCTGCTTGGCCTTCGACGCCTTGGCGCGGAAGCGGTCCACGAACGCCTGCAGATGCTCGCGCTCGGCCGCCTGCCGCTCGGCGGCGCGCGCCTTCGCCTCCGCCCGCTCGCGGCGCTGGCGCTCGAACTCGGTGTAGTTGCCGCGGTAGGGGACGAGCTTGCCGTTGTCGACGTGGATGATCTGCCGCGCCACCGCGTCCAGCATGTCGCGGTCGTGGCTGATGACGACGACGGTGTGCGGGTAGCGCTGCAGGTAGGTCTCCAGCCAGACGGTCCCCTCGAGGTCGAGGTAATTGGTCGGCTCGTCCAGGAGCAGCAGGTCCGGCTGCAGGAAGAGGATCGCCGCCAGCGCCACGCGCATGCGCCAGCCGCCGGAGAACGACGCGCAGGGGCGCTTTTGCGCCGCATCGTCGAACCCGAGGCCGGCGAGGATCGAGGCGGCGCGCGACTTCGGCGGAGTAGGCGTCGATGTCGGCGAGGCGTGTGTGGATCTCGCCGATGCGGTGGGGATCCGTCGCGCCCTCCGCCTCGGCCAGCAGCGCGGCGCGTTCGGTGTCGGCGGCGAGTACCGTGTCGATCAGCGACGCGTCTGACCCCGGCGCTTCCTGCGAGACGCGGCCGATGCGCTGCCCCTCGGCGAGCGTGATGTCGCCGGACTCGGGCGACAGATCACCGCAGATGAGGTTGAAGAGCGTGGTCTTGCCGCAGCCGTTGCGGCCGACGAGGCCGACTTTGGCGCCGGCCGGGACCGTCGCGTCCGCCCCCTCGCAGGAGCGTGCGCCCGTCGATGCGGTAGGTGAGGTTGCGGATGGTCAGCATGGCCGGACTTATCGCCAGCGCCGCGACGAAGGCAAGAGCGTGCGGCGCGCGGGTGGCTGGCAGGGGAGAAGACCGCTCAGGCGGCGGCGGTCTGACGCGCGTAGTAGATGAGGTCGAGGGCCGGCGCCTCGCCCGTCAGGCGGGTCAGCATGGCATGGACCTGGCCGCGATGATGCGTCTGATGGTTGAAGAAATGCACCAGCGCCGGAGCGATCGGCTCGGTCAGCGCCTCCGGCGACGTCGCGCGGACGTAGGAGAAGGTGGCGGCGATTTCGTCTTCGGTGAGGCGGTCGGCGAAGGTGACGATCTCCGTGTCGAGCGCCTCGCGCATCTCGCGCAGCGCGCCGAGGTCGTCGCTGACGGTGCTGTCCAGCGACAATGTGGGCGCCGGTGTGCCGGCAAAGCGCGACATCCAGATGAGGTCGGCTACGACGATGTGGTTCAGCGTCCCGTTGATGGAGCCGAACGCGGCGCCGAGGTCCGCCCGGTAGTCCGCGTCCGGGAGCGCGGCGGCGGCCTCGTACACTCTTTGATTGGCCCACGCGTTGTAGCGCGCCAGCATGGGGAATGGGTTCATGCCGTCACCTCCTGTTGCGGTTCTAGGCTGGCCCATCCTATAGCGAGCGCAACACCGCGGCGCGACACTCGCCCCGCCAGATCACCCGACACATGCCGCACGGCGGCAACCTGAGGATACCATGGCCATCGAACGCACCTTCTCCATGATCAAACCCGACGCCACCAAGCGCAACCTGACGGGGGCGATCACCGCAAAGCTCGAAGAGGCGGGCCTGCGCGTCGTCGCCTCCAAGCGCGTGTGGATGTCCAAGGCGCAGGCCGAGAAGTTCTACGAGGTCCACAAGGCCCGTCCCTTCTACGGAAGAGCTCACCACCTTCATGTCCTCCGGCCCGACGGTCGTGCAGGTGCTCGAAGGCGAGAACGCCATCGCCAAGAACCGCGAAGTGATGGGTGCCACCAACCCCGCGGAAGCCGCGCCGGGCACCATCCGCAAGGAGTACGCCACCTCCATTGGCGAGAACGCCGCGCACGGCTCCGACGCCCCGGAGACCGCCGCCGAGGAAATCGCCTTCTGGTTCGGCGGCAACGAAATCGTCGGCTGACGCTCCTTAGCTACGCCCGTCTCGTCCCCCTCGCCCTGGCTCGCGGCCAGGGCTTTCGAGGCGGCCGAGGTCGACGTGGCGAACTCCCCGGACTCGGCGGTCGTGCGGTCCACGCACTGGCCGCCGGGCAGTCCGGGACCAGACGGCGACGAACCGCACCGGCCTTTCCTGGCGGTCGCCCGTCCGTCCCGACGTGCTGTACGATCCGTCCCCCCGCTCGGGTCTCTCGTGTGATAACTGCGATGTTGCAGATGGTTAAGCTCGACATCGCCACGCTGCAGACGGCACGTAGCGCCTGAGCCGGCCCGATCGCGGCCGGAGGCGATACCGCTCGGCGTCAGCGCGCGAGCGACGACACAGAAACGGGAGGACGTTCATGGCCGAGGCACCAATGAAACTTGTGGGGCGCATGCTGTCGCCATACGTGCGGCGCGTGGCGATCTGGTGCGCCATGCAGGGGCGCGAGGTCGAGAGCGTCCCCGTCGCGGCGACCGATCCCGCGCAGGCCGACGTCGTGAAGAGCTACCACCCCGGTATGCGCGTGCCGGTGCTGATCCTGGAGGACGGCACCAAGCTCATCGAAACCATCGCCATCTGCGATTGGCTCGACAATTCGATGCCCGACAAGCGTCTGGTGCCGGCGACGGGACTTGCGCGGCGCGACTGCATGCAGCGCATCGGCCTCGCCCACTCCACCGTCGAGAAGGTGATCTCGCTGGTCTACGAGAAGAACCGCCGGCCGGAGGAGTTCCACTGGAAGGACTGGCAGGACCGGGTCCTGATGCAGATCGGGGGCGGGTTCGACGCGATGGAAGCGATCGTGCCCGGTTCCGGCTTCTTCGGCGGTGACATGCCCGACGGCTCCGACATCGCGTTCGTCTGCACCTTCCACCAGGCCAAGGCGACGAACCCCTATCTGATCGAGGGGCAGTACCCGAAGCTGACGGCGCTCGCCGAGCGGGCGATGCAGATCCCGGTGTTCGCCGAGACGTATCCGGGCTGATCCCGGCCCGGTGCCTCGCCGCGGTCGACGGGCGCGGTGAGGCGCTGAATGGCGCCGGTTTCAACGACAAACCGGCGACGGGCGGCGCCCGCACTGGCGTTGGAGTGTGACGCCGGCGGGGCCGCCGCGGGTGGTTCCGGCAGGGGCGAGGGTCAGCCTTCGCCGGCGCGGGCCAGCAGCTGCTGGGCGTTGATGAGGTGCGGGCGGTCGACCATCTTGCCGTTCAGCGACACCACCCCGGCACTGGGTGCGGCCTTGAACGCTTCGACGATCCGCTTGGCCGCCGCCACCGCCTCGGCCGAGGGCGTGAACGCCTCGTTGATCACCGCCACCTGCGCCGGGTGGATCGCCAGCTTGCCGAGGAAACCGTCCGCCGCCGCCTCGCGCGAACTCGCGTGCCAGCCCCTCGCTGTCGCGAAAGTCGGTGTAGACGAAATTGATCGGCAGGACCCCCGCCGCCTTCGCCCCCGCGAGGCACATGATCCGTGCGTAGGCGAACGGGTCCGTCACGCGGCCGTTGTCGTCGCGCGTCCGCGAGACGCCCAGTGCGGCGGAGAGATCCTCCAGCCCCCATGTCATCGCCGCGAGGCGCGGGCCCGCCGTATCGTAGGTGCCGAGGCCGAACATTGCCCGCGCCGTCTCGGTGGCGATGGCGAGGATCTGCGTCTGGCCCTCCGCGACGCCCTCCTGCGCCTCGTGCACGGAGAGCCGCGCGGCGAGGTGGGCGACGTCCGCCCCCGTCTCGCTCTTCGGCAGCACGATCATCTCCGGCCGCGCCGCCATCACCGCCTCGAGGTCGTCGTCGACGAGCCCCGCGTCGAGCGCATTGATGCGGACGGCGACGTAGCCGGGCGCATCGGTGGCCGCTTCGGCGACGAGCGCGCGGGCGGCGGCCTTGCGCTCGGCCGATACCGAATCCTCCAGGTCCAGGATGACGACGTCGGCACCCGAATTGTACGCCTTCGCGAGCTTCTTCTCCGAATCGCCCGGCACGAACAGGAATGAGCGCATCAGGCGAGCGCTCGGCGGGCGGTGCGGCGGTGGGTCATCGTGGTCCTTCCCTCTGGTGCGCCGCGTCAGCCCGGCGTTGCCGAACGTTGGCGCGCCGCCCGCGCAAGGTCAAACGATCATGCTGTCGCCTCGCCGCCGGACATTGGGCCGACCGGCCGGGATCGCGGCGGCGGCGGTGCGTTTGTCGTGGCGGACGCCCTGCACGCCCCACGATGTGCGGCAAAGGCTGCCGGCGTTCCCTGACTGGCCGTCGATGAGGGGCCGCATGACACGGCTGCGGCGTTTCCGAGGGGAAGCACCAGGGCAAGCGGTTCTCATTGCTGACGGATAGGCTAACCTCCGTCACGGTGGATCCGGGCGGGCTCTTTGAACGCGTCCGCTCCTGATCCGGGCCGGTGGCAATGGGGGAGCCGGATATGAGCGAGCGCTTCGAGCGCGTCATTCAGGCGATCGACGCGGCCAACGCCGCCGATCCGACCCGCGACGAGGCGACGGGCCGCCCGGCCTCCGTGCTCTACGGCGAGCGCATGTCGCAGGAGCTGGAGCGGCTGGCGCCGGACGCCTCGGAGGCTGTCAGGATCGCGGCACGGGGCCAGCACATCGAGCGTTGGACGAGCCCGCGCGACAGCTATCCCGCGGGCCGTCAGGGCTATCTCGCCTGGCGCACGGACCTTGCCCGGTTCCATGCCAAGCGCGTCAGTGCCCTCATGGCCGAAGCCGGGTACGACGAGGACGAGCGGGCCGCCGTCGCCAGCCTCCTGCGCAAGGAGGGCATCAAGCGCAACCCGGACACGCAGCTCTTGGAGGACACGATCTGCTTCGTCTTCGTCCGCCACTATTTCGCGGCGTTCGCGGCCAAGCATGCGGACGAGGACGTGCTGCGCATCCTCACAAAGACCGCACGCAAGATGTCCGCCGACGCCCGGGCGCGCATGGCCGAGGAGTTCGACCTGCCGCCGCATCTGGCGCCGGCTCTGGCCTGACGGCCGACCGCATCGCGGAACCGCCGCCGGGCCCATCGGCCACGGCGGGCCGCCCTGCGCGAAGAGCGCGTCCACGTGGGGCGCGCACAGTGTCGGACCGGCGTCCGCGCTGAGGCGCCGCGGGCCCGCTCAGGCAATCGGGCTGAGGCGGGCGGCGCAGTACTTGAACTCCGGGATCTTGCCGAAGGGGTCGAGCTTCGGGTTCGTCAGCACGTTGGCCGGTGCTTCGCCGTAGCAGAACGGAATGAAGATCATCCCGCGCGTGACGTCACGGTCGGCCCGCAGCGGTCAGGGAGATTGGCGCCGCGGCGCGTCTCCACGCGCACCTTCTGGCCGGGCGGCAGGCCCCGCTCACCAATCTCACGCGGATGCATCGCGACGATCGCCTCCGGCTCCTGCGCCTCGAGCGCGGCGAGCGCCGGGTCATGGCGCCGGTGTGCCAGTGCTCCAGGAGGCGGCCGGTGGTGAGCACCAGCGGGTACTCCGCATCCGGCATCTCGTCCGGCGGCGACGAGGTCGGTCGGCACCAGCTCGGCGCGGCCGTCCTTGGTCGGGAAGCCTTCGCGGAAGATGATGTCGGCGCCCGGCAGGTCTCGGCCCGGCGCACGGGTAGGTGACGGCGTCTTCGGCATCGATCCGCTCCCACGTGATGTTGTCGAGCGAGCGCATGTGGCTCGCCATCTCGGTGTAGACCTCGTCGACGCCGCTGTAGCGCCAGTCGAGGCCGACGCCGTGGGCGAGGTCCACGATGAGCTCCAGTCCTGCCGCGCCTCGCCGGGCGGGTCGATGCGCGGGGCGGTTCATCTGCACCTGGCGGTTGGTGTTGGTCGTGGTGCCCCACTTCTCGGCCTGCGCCGAGGCGCGGGAAGCATCACGTCCGCGTGCCACGCGGTCTCGGTGAGGAAAATGTCCTGCACCACGAGATGGTCGAGGTGCGCGAGCGCGGCCCGGGCGTGGCTCTGGTCGGGGTCCGACATCGCCGGGTTCTCGCCCATGACGTACATGCCGCGGATCGTCCCGGCGTGCACGGCGTCCATGATCTCGACCACCGTGAGGCCCTTGGCGGGGTCGAGCGTGCGGCCCCACGCATCCTCGTAGTGGTGGCGCACGTCCGGATCCTCGACGGACTGGTAGTCCGGGAAGAGCATCGGGATGAGGCCGGCGTCCGACGCGCCCTGCACGTTGTTCTGGCCGCGCAGGGGGTGCAGCCCGGTGCCCTCGCGCCCAACGTGGCCGGTGACGAGGGCGAGTGCGATCAGGGCCCGCGAATTGTCGGTGCCGTGGACGTGCTGGCTGATGCCCATGCCCCAGAAGATGATCGACCGCTCGGCGGTCGCGTAGGTGCGGGCGATGTCGCGGATCGTGTCGGCGGCGACGCCGCAGACCTCCGCCATCGCCTCGGGCGAGAAGTCGGCGACCTTGGCGGCGAGCGCCTCGTAGCCGTCGACGTTCGCCTGGATGTACTGCTTGTCGACGAGATCCTCGGTGATGATGACGTGCAGCATCGCGTTGAGCAGCGCTACGTCGCGGCCCGGGCGTGAAGACGACGGGGTGCGAGGCGTAGCGCATCAGGCCCTGACAGCGCGGGTCCATGACGATCAGCTTGGCCCCGCGCTTGGCCGCCGCCTTGAAGAAGGTCGCCGCCACGGGGTGGTTCTGCGCCGGTCGCGCGCCGATGATGACGATGCAGTCGGCATCCTCCACGGCCGAGAACGGGGCGGAGACCGCGCCCGAGCCGACGCCCTCCATCAGCGCCGAAACCGACGAGGCGTGGCAGAGCCGCGTGCAGTGGTCGACGTTGTTGGTGCCGAACCCCTGCGCGGATGAGCTTCTGGAAGAGGTAGGCCTCCTCGTTGGTGCCCTTGGCCGAGCCGAAGCCGGCAGAGCGAGCCGCCGCCGCGCGTGTCGCGCAGAGCGGGTGAAACCGGCGGCCGCGCGCTCCAGCGCCTCCTCCCAGGTGGCCTCGCGGAAGACGGACGGGATGTCGGCGAGGGTCGATGCGGGTGTCGGCGCGCTTGGGCGCATCGTCACGGCGCACCAGCGGCTTGGTCAGCCGCTCGGGGTGAGAGCACGTAGTCGAACCCGAAGCGGCCCTTGACGCAGAGCCGGTTGTGATTGGCCGGACCGTCGCGCCCGTCCACCTTGATGATGCGCCCGTCCTTGACCGAGATCTCGGTCTGGCAGCCGACGCCGCAGAAGGGGCAGACGCTGGCGACCGTCTTGTCGGCGACCACCGCGCGGCGCGTGGCGTCGGCGTTGAGGACGGTTCGCTCCATCAACGCGCCGGTCGGGCAGGCCTGCACGCACTCGCCGCAGGCGACGCAGGTGGAGTGGCCCATCGGGTCGTGCACGTCGAACGCGGGGAGGGCCTCCATGCCCCGGTCCATCATGCCGATCACGTCGTTGGACTGCACGTCCACGCACGCCCGCTCGCACAGGTTGCAGGCGATGCAGGCGTCGAGATTGACCGCGATGGACGGGTGGGAGTTGTCGCGGAAGATGCTCTCGACCGGGATCCCCTGGCCGGCGCCGGGGCGGCCGGAGGGGAAGCGGCGGCGCTCGCCGAGCTCCGTCAGCGCGGCCTGTGTCCAGAATGCGGCGTCCGGGTCGGGGCTCGCCGCGCGCTCCGGCATGTCGGAGGCGAGGAGCTCGAACACCAGCGCGCGGTTCTTCTCCACCCGCTCGCCGGTGGTGGCGACGGTCATACCCTCGGCCGGGCGGCGCACGCAGGAGGCGGCGAGGGTGCGCTCGCCCTCCACCTCCACCATGCAGGCGCGGCAGTTGCCGTCGGGCGTGTAGCCGGGCTTGGGGCGGTGGCAAAGGTGCGGGATCTCGTTGCCGCAGCGCGCGCCGCGACCTCCCAGATGGTCTCGCCGGGCAGCGCCTCGACCTCCGCGCCGTCGAGCGTAAAAGTGATCGTCTTCAGGTCCGTGGCGGGCGCGTTCATAGGACGTCCTCCGGGAAATGCTGCAGCAGGTGGGCGACCGAATTGGATGCCGCCTGGCCGAGACCGCAGATGGAACTGTCACGCATGACGAGCATCAGGTCGTTGGCGAGCGTCTGGTCGAGGCTGCCCGCCTCCAGCATCCGGACCATCTTGTCCGTGCCCGAGCGGCAGGGGGTGCACTGGCCGCAGCTCTCGTGGCGGAAGAAGCGCATCAGGTTGACGGCCGCGTCGTGCACGGAGTCCTGGTCCGAGAGGATCATCACCGCATGGCTGCCGACGAAGCCGCCGTGCTTCTCGAAGGTGCCGAAGTCGAGCGGAAGGTCGGCCATCGCGGCGGGGAGAATCCCGCCCGAGGCGCCGCCCGGCAGGAAGGCCTTCAGCGTGTGTCCCTCGGCCATGCCGCCGCAATAGTCCTCGATCAGCCGGAGCACCGGGATGCCGGCGGGCGCGAGCTTCACCCCCGGATCGGCGACGCGGCCCGACACGGAGAACGAGCGCAGCCCCGCGTGGTCCGCGTTCCAGCCTTTGGCGGAGAACGCCTCGGCGCCGTCCTTCAGGATGGACGGCACCCAGAGCAGCGTTTCGATGTTGTGGTTGAGGGTCGGCCGGCCGAAGAGGCCGACCTCGGCAATATAGGGCGGGCGGTGCCGGGGCAGGCCGCGCTTGCCTTCGATCGATTCGATCATCGCCAACTCTTCGCCGCAGATGTAGGCGCCGGCGCCGCGGCGCAGCTCGATGGGCACATGCATCAGGCCCGCGGCGTCCAGCGCGGCGATCTCGCGGCGCAGGATCTCCAGGACGCCCTGATACTCGTCGCGCATGTAGAGGTAGATGCGCTCCGCCTCGACGATCGTGGCCGCGATCAGCGCCCCCTCGAACATGAGGTGCGGGCGGCGCTCCAGCCAGTACCGGTCCTTGAATGTGCCGGGCTCGCCCTCGTCGCCGTTGATCGTCATCAGTCGCGGCCCAGGGTAGCCGCGCACGAAGCCCCACTTGCGGCCCGCCGGGAAGCCCGCTCCACCGAGCCCCCGCAGCTTGGCGTCTGACATGGTGGCGATCGCCGCATCCGCGGTGATTTCGCCGGAGAGGACCTTGGCGAGCACCTCGTACCCGCCATCGGCCCGGTAGGCGTCCAGCGGCTCATAGTCGGCGACGATGGCGGTCTGCGGGCCGTCCAGCGCCGCGCGTCAGCGTTTCGGCCGTCGCACGGTCGAACGCGCGGCGGCCGACCTGGGCGGCCGGCGCGCCGTCGCACCGGCCGATGCACGGGACCGTCTGGACACGCACGCGCGATGGGATCGGTGCCGGCCCGCATCGTCCCGGCGAGTGCGTCCGCTCCGGCCATCTGGCAGGCGAGGCCGTCGCACACACGCACCGTCACCGGTGGCGGCGGCAGCTCGCCCTCCTTCACGATGTCGAAATGGTGGTAGAAGCTCGCCACCGCGTGAACCTCGGCCTGCGACAGGCGGAAGAGCTCCGCGATCGCCG
The DNA here is from genome assembly GCA_963771975.1 of uncultured Alphaproteobacteria bacterium. GTDB lineage: Bacteria > Pseudomonadota > Alphaproteobacteria > Rhizobiales > Amorphaceae > Acuticoccus. Next base: position 337,231 of record CAVYVL010000009.1, read on the forward strand.
CCACGTGGCGCGCATGAATGTAGCCGACCCGGTCCTGCACGACATGCAGCGCCTCGATCAGCATATCGCGGCGCAGCGGCATGGGACGCAGGATCGCGCGCACGTCGTCGACCGTCCCCTCGTCGACCTGGCGGCCCTTCGGGGTGGCGGGATCGCGCCGCCCGGGGGTCGCGCGCGGTCCCCCGCCGGGTGCGTGATCCGCGGAACGTCCGTCCATGTCGGTCATGTAGTCTTCACAGTCGCTGCGCTCATGGTGTGTTCGAGGCGCGTGGCCGGGTTGTCGATCATACAGATGGGACGGTAAAGCCTGATGGCCGAAGTTAGAGCGCGACTATGGTCGGATACCGTTCCGAGAGAGACTTGGCGAATCCGGCAACCGTCCCCGTATCGCGGTCGTTTCTCGCCAGAGGTACTTCAACGCTGGCAACAATATGCGCCGGTCGTTCGCTCATCAGCACGATGCGGTCGGCCAGCTGCACCGCCTCGCGCACGTTATGCGTCACCATCAGGACGGTGACGCGGTCCCGCTGCCAGAGCGCGAGCAGAAGCGCCCGCAGATGCTGGGCGCTGGTCTCGTCGAGCGAGACGAACGGTTCGTCCAGATAGAGGACGTCCGGCCGCACCGCGAAAGCCCGCGCCAGGGCCGCCCGCCGCGCCTGGCCGAGCGAAAGCTCCGCCGGGTAGCGCGCCTCGAACCCCGCGAGGCCGACGTCGGCGAGTGCCTCGGCCACGCGTGCGGCGTGGTCGGCGCCGTCCGGCAGGGCCAGGGCGACGTTCTGCGCCACCGTGCGCCACGGCAGGAGCCGCGGTTCCTGGAACGCGACGGCGATCCGCGCCTCGGCGAGCGCCGGATCGACGGTGCCCTCGTAAGCTGTGTCGAGCCCGGTGAGGATGCGCAAGGTCGTCGTTTTGCCGCAGCCCGACGGGCCGATGAGCGCGGTGAAGGCGTTCTTCGGCAACACGAACGATACACCCGCCAGCACCGGCACCTCGCGTCCGTCCGCGCCGCGGTGCGACTTGGCGGTCGATCTCGACGGCGTAGCCCGGCTCGCTCATGTCAGACGGGCTTCGGGCGCCAGCGATTGGCGCGGGCCTCGAGCGGTTGGACAACGGCGAACTCCACCACCAGCATGATGGCCACGAACGCCAGCGTGTAGCCGAGGATCGCCCGCACATCGAACATCTGAAAATAGAGGTGAATCTGAAAGCCGACGCCGTTGGAGCGGCCGAGCAGCTCCACCACCAGCACGATCTTCCAGATCAGCGCGAGCCCCGAGCGGGCCGCCGCGGCGATGTAGGGCTGCAGCTGCGGCAGGGTCACGTTGCGCAGCGTCTTGCCGCGGGAGAAGCGGTAGACCTTCGCCATCTCCATCAGCTGCGGGTCCATGGCCCGTGCTCCCTCGCGGATCGTCACGGTAACGTTGGGGATCTTGTTGATGGCGACGGCCAGGATCGCCGCGGTCTCGGTGAGGCCGATCCAGATGTAGGCCAGCACGATGACGATGAGCGCCGGGGCGTTGAGCAGCAGGATCAGCCACGGCTCGCCGATGGTGTTGGCGAGGGACGAGCGGCCCATCAGAAGCCCCGCCGCCACCCCCAGCGCCATGGCGATGACAAAGGCCGCCGCCACCCGCGCCAGGGTGATCGCGAGCTGTGCGGGGAGCTCGCCCGAGGCCGTCTCGGCGACGATGAACTGAAACACCGACACTGGACCGGGACACAGGCGCGGCCCCATCCACCACGTGCCGAGGAGCCAGACCGCGAAGAACGCCGCGACGGAGAGCGCCGAGGCGGTCAGGCGCCCGCTGCGAAGCGGCCCGAACCTGGGGCGCGCGGCCCTGCGTTCCGCCGCGGCGGGCGTTGTGGCGGGGGCGTCGGCCATGCGCTCAATTGCCGGCGGTGAGGCCGGACCAGAAGGTGCCGGGCGCCATCTCCTCGGCCGGCCCGACCAGCGCTTCGCCGCCGATCTCGGCCAGGTCCGCGTAGACGGCCGCGGTGTCGGCCTCCTCCTGGGCGGGGGTGCTGGTGGGAATGCCCTCGCGCCAGCGCCGCACCAGCGCATGGAAAACCGCGTCATTCTCGGCGTTCATCTGCGGGCGCAGCGCGTCCCAGGCGGCGTCGTTCTCGGCAAGGTATGCCTTGGCCGCGCGCGACGCGTTGACGAAGCCGGAGATCAGCTCGGGGTTTGCATCGGCCCACGTCTCGTCGAAGATGTAGCCGATGGCCGAGAGCTTGCCCGTCGCCCCCAGCGCCTCGGCCGCGTCCTGCGCGGAGACGACCTCGCAGTAGCCCTCCGTCTCCAGCCGCGCATTGTAGTGCCAGTAGTTGAGCGCCGCATCGAGTTCGCCCTGACGCAGCTTCTCGGTCAGCAGCGGCGGCGCGCCGAACACCTGGCGCGTCTCGTCCTTCACGTCGATGCCGAGCGTGCCTTCGGCCATGCCGCGGATCATCAGCCAGCTCTTGTCGAGCGGTCCGCCGGCAACGCCGATCGTCTTGCCCTTGAGGTCCGCGAGGCTTTCGTACCCGGCATCGCACGGTGCCATCACACCGCCCATGGCGGTGGAGTAGGGGACGAAGGTCATCGGAGCGCCCATCGCCCGCTGGCGCGAGGCGAACAGCCAGTCTCCGGTCGAGAGGTCGACATCGCCGGATAGAAGCGCCACCTGCGTCGCGTTGCCGCTGGCGAACGGCACGATCTCGAGACGGAAGCCGTTCGCCGTGTCGAACCCTTCGCGCTGGATGGTGTCGGCTTCCCAGTTGACGGTGCCGAATTTCAGGAGGGCGAGCCGCACGGTGGGCAGCTCGTCCGCCTGGGCATGTCCACGCGAGATGTCATGGGCCAAGGTCGCCGCGAACGCGGCGGCCACGGCGATCAGCGATCGGCCGAACCTTGTCATGTTCCACTCCCCAGCGCCTGCGGCGCGTTTGATGTCGGCGGCGCCTGAGGCGCTCTGATTGTGACGGGCGCTTCGGGCGCCGTGACGGGGCCACTCTTGCGGAGGCCTCTTTCGCGATTAGTCCGACGGCCGGCCCCGCACGCGCAACCCTTTCGAGGGGTCGTAACCCCAAAGTCCTAGAGCGAGGAACAGCACGAGAACGGCGGCGACGATCCCGGCCGCCGCCCAATTGGCCTCGCCATAGAGGGCGAAGCGGATCAATTCGACCGCGTGCGTGAACGGGTTGGCCGAGGAGATCTGCCACAGGATGACGCTGGACTCGCGCATGCGCCACAGCGGGTAGAGCGCCGAGGACAGGAAGAAGGCCGGGAAGATGACGAAGTTCATCACCCCGGCGAAGTTCTCCAGCTGGCGGATGGTGGAGGAGAGGAACATCCCGATCGCCCCCAGCATCATCCCCGAGAGGACCAGCGCCGGTAGCACGGCGATGTAACCCTCCCACGGCAGCACGATGCCGAACGCCGCCGCGATGGCGAGGAAAGCGTAGACCTGCACGATCGACACGATCACCCCCGCCATCAATTTTGCCGACAGCAGGAAGGCGCGCGGCAGCGGGGTGGTCATGAGCACGCGCATGGAACCCATCTCCCGGTCGTAGACCATGGAGAGTGAGGACTGCATCCCGTTGAAGAGCTGGATCATGCCGATCAGGCCGGGCACGATGTAGACGTCGTAGGTGATGTAGGTCTGGTAGGGGGGCTGGATGGCGATGCCCAGAACCGCCCGGAACCCGGCCGCGAACACGATCAGCCACACCAGCGGGCGGACCAGCGCGGCGATGAAGCGGCCGCGTTGCTGCACGAAGCGCAGGAGCTCACGCTGGGCGATCCCGAGCCCAGCGCGCACGTAGGCGCTCCGTCGGCCGGACAAGGGCGCCGCGCCATGTGGCGGCGGATTATGCTCCGGCGCGGTCGCCGTGGCGGGTGGGACGGCGGTGGCTGTCTCGCCGCTGCTCGTAGAGGCGGTGCTCTTCGGCGTGGCGTTCACGCTGACGCCGCCTTCTCGAGCGCCGCGTCGAGGCTCGGCGCCGCCGAGGACTGTACCCCGGTCAGCCGCGTGAAGGCTTCGGCGAGGTCGCCCGCGCCGGTGCTCGCCACGATGTCGCGGCTGACGCCCTTCGCCAGCACCTCGCCGCCGCCCAGGACGATGAGATCGTCGTCCGGCCACACCTCGTCGATGAGGTGGGTGGACCACAGGACCGCCAGCCCGCGCTCGCGCGCCAGGGCGTGGACATGGCGGCAGATGCGCGACCGGGAGTTGACGTCGAGGCCGACGGTGGGTTCGTCCAGCAGAAGCACGCTCGGGCCGTGCAGAAGCGCCCGTGCCAGCTCGACGCGGCGTCGGTGGCCGCCGTTCAGTGCCCGCACGCTTTCCCGGGCGCGCTCGGCCATGTCCAGGCGGGTCAGTTCCTGGACGATGCGCTCCTTGGCGTCACGCCGGCCGATGCCCCGCAGCGCGGCGAAGTAGGTGAGGTTCTGCCGCACGCTGAGATCGAGGTCGAGTGTCGGCTGCTGGAACACGAGGCCGAGCGGCGCCAGCGCAGCGGCTCCGGCCCGGATATCGGTCCCCTCGATACGGATGGCGCCCGACTGGAGCGCGAGCAGGCGGGTCAGCAGACCGAACAGTGTCGTCTTGCCCGCGCCGTTGGGGCCGAGCAGGGCGGTGAAACGCCCCGGCTCGATGGCGAATGACACACCCTTGAGCGCTGTCTTGCGCCCGTAGGCGTGATGAACGTCGTCGACCTCCAGCGCGGGCGCGGGTGGTTCTATCAGGCGTCCTGCTCGTCGATCGTCGGATAGCTGCACGTCCAGCCTATGATTTTGTACTCCGGGTGCTCACCGGCCCACTTGGCGAGGTATGGCATCGCTCGCATGGTGCAGGAGGTTTGCGACGTGTGCTCCAGGAACGAGATGCGCTCTTCGGAACACACGCCGGGATCGGTGTTGAGACACACGGCGAGCACCAGTTGAATAATCGGCATATTGTGACCTTTGCACTAAAGTCTCAGTTGACGCGGTCTCCTTTGCAAAGGGAATGCCCGTTTCGGCGTGCTTCGAGAATTTTGGGTTGTAGCCGATTGCGGATCAGCCATGCGAGTCCGCGATGCCAAGCCTCGCCCGTGTCGCCGCGGGATGTCCGCGCGTATCGCCGGAAGCACGTCTACCGTTCCAGCCGCCTTCACGTATACGTTGATGTTGAGGATGAGGTTGGACACCTTCTGCACCATGCCTCTGAGCGACCAGTCGGCGTTCAGCTCTTCGGCGAAGGCCGTCGCAGCCGCCGTAGTTTTGCAGGTGACGCCGTGCCAGGCCGGCCGCGACCGGGGCGATCGAGACGATCTCAAAGCCTGAAGCCTCCTCGAAGGTGTCCCGAAGCTGGCGGGTGAGACTGGCGAGCCGCGCCGTCTCCACCGGGCCCTGCGCCGCCGCGCCCACCCCGCCGCCGCGTGAATAGTCGATCAGCTCGAAGTTGAACACGGCGACGCTCGCCGCCGCCTGCGCCGCGAACGCAGCATCCGTGCAGACCATCAACGTGATGCCGGCAAAAGCCGCAATCAAACGTTCCCGCACACCACAGTCCTTTCGACGGGCCGTCTCCTTCTTCAGGAATAGAACGTCCAGCGAGAAGGGCACCTGTACTATGGTCGCACCGCAAAAGTGTTGACTTGGGGTCTAATTTTGAGTGCCCTCCCGGAGCCGCCGCGGCGGAACAACAACAAAAGCGTGACTTGGGGTGGAAATTTGACAATCCGGCTGATTCGAGCCGCGACGAGATGCGCCCTCGTCGCCGCCGGTTGGTTGGGCGTTTCGGTCGCAGCCCATGCGGCGGAGGCCGAGCGCATCGCCATCGGCTACATTTATCCGCAAGAGCGCGAGCTGACGCTCTCCATCATGGACCGGCCGACCGATGATTTCGGCCTGGCCGGCGCCGAGCTGGCGATCGCCGACAACAACACCACCGGCCGCTTCACCGGTCAGAACTACGAGCTGTTGCCTGCCCCGGTGACGAGTGAGGACGAGGCTCTCGCCGCCATCGACGCCTTCGCCGAGGCGGGCGCGGCGGCCGCAGTGGTAGAGATGCCGGCCGATGCCTTGCTGGCCGTCGCCGAAGCCGCCGCGGCGCATGACATGCTGGTCTTCAATGTCGGCGCCCGCGACGATCGGCTGCGGGTGGAGGCTTGTCCCGCCAACGTCGTTCATATCGCCCCCAGCCGGGCGATGCTCGCCGACGCGCTCGCCCAGTACCTCGCCTGGAAGAAGTGGACGCGCTGGTTCCTGGTGACCGGGTCGCACCCCGAGGATGCCGCGTTCGCCGAGGCCGTGAAGCGTGCTGCCAACCGGTTCGGCGCCCGCATCGTCGAGGAGCGCACGTTCGAGGACACCGGCGGCGCGCGCACAACCGATTCCGGTCACGTCCAGGTGCAGCAGCGCATGCCGGTCTTCCTGCAGGATGCGGCCGAGCACGACGTCGTCGTCGTCGCCGACGAGAGCGAGGTCTTCGGCACCTACGTGCCCTACCACACCTGGGACGCCGCGCCCGGTGGTGGGGACGGCCGGCCTCGTGCCGACCGCCTGGAGCCCGGCCCATGAGCAATGGGCGGGCGTCCAGGTGCAGAACCGCTTCCGCGACGCGTACGACCGCCGCATGCAGGTGGAGGACATGCTGGCCTGGATGGCCGTGCGCGCCGTCGGCGAGGCGGCCACCCGGGCCGCCACCAGCGATCCGGGCGCGATCCGCGAATACGTCCTCGGCCCGGACTTCGAGCTTGCCGCCTTCAAGGGCGAGGCGCTGACGCTGCGCGACTGGAACCGCCAACTGCGCCAGCCCATCCTCCTGGCCGAGCGACAAATCCGTCGTGTCGGTCTCGCCCCAGGAGGGTTTCTTGCACCCGACCTCGTTCCTCGACACCCTCGGCTACGACCGGGCCGAGAGCCGCTGCGCGCCATGACCGCGATAGAAGCGCGTGACGGGCGCAAACTGCGGCGTTCGCACGACTGACGACACCCCGGCCGAACCGGCGCGTCAGACGCCACGGCCTTACGCTTCCATAGGGAGGAGTGCATGCGCACCATACTGGGCGCCATCGCCGTCACGGCCCTCGTGGCCTCGGCAGGCGAGGCTGCGGCCTACAAGATCTTCGTCTCTAACGAGAAGGGAAACTCCGTCTCCGTTATCGATTCGGAGAGCATGGAGGTGGTTGAAACCATCGACGTCGGCCAGCGACCGCGCGGCATCACCTTGGCGCTGGAGGGCAAGCAGCTCCTCGTCGCGGTCGGCGACGACGACACCGTCGAGGTCTACGACACCGACACCTACCAGCGCCTTCACACGCTGCCCTCCGGCCCGGATCCGGAGCTCTTCGTGCTGCATCCGGACGGGCGCCACCTCTACATCGCCAACGAGGACGACAATCTCGTCACCGTCGTCGATGTCGTGGATCACAAGATGCTCTCCGAGATTCCGGTCGGCGTCGAGCCGGAAGGGATGGGCGTCTCGCCGGACGGGTCGACCATCGTCAACACGTCCGAAACGACGAACATGGCGCACTTCATCGACCCCGAGACGCACGAGATCACCGATAACGTCCTCGTCGACCAGCGCCCGCGCTACGCCGAGTTCACGCCCGACGGCTCCGAGGTCTGGGTCTCGGCCGAGATCGGCGGCACGGTGAGCGTCATCGACAACGCCACGCGCAAGGTGACGCACAAGATCACCTTCGACGTCCCGGGGCTGCGGCCGGAGGCGATCCAGCCCGTCGGGGTGCAAATCGCCGATGACATGTCGGTGGCCTTCGTTGCGCTCGGCCCAGCCAACCGCGTCGCCGTGATCGACCCGAAGACCTACGAAGTGCTCGACTATCTGCTCGTCGGCCAGCGGGTCTGGCAGCTCGGCTTCTCGCCCGACCAGGACCTCATCTTCTCGACCAACGGCGTCTCCAACGACGTCTCCGTGATCGATGTCGCGGACCGCGAAGTCATCGACAACATCCAGGTGGGCGAGTTCCCCTGGGGCGTGGTCGCCCGGCCCGAATGACCGGCACGAATAACAAGAGGAAACATCCATGAAGGCACATCTCTCACTGACCGCGGCGCTCGGTCTCGCCGCCCTCGGCTTCACCGCACCGGCGTTCGGACAGGCCGGCCTCCTGACCGGCGGCGCGGAGGAGCTGCCGCCGATCACGCTTTCGTCCGGCCAGCCGCTCGCCGACAAGCCCTACGAGTTGAAGGCGGGCAAGTTCTACGAGTTGACCATCGTGGCGGACGGCTCGGCCGAACTCGGCCTGTCGGGCGCGGAGTTCTTCCGCAACGTGTGGATCAACGAGATCGTTATCAACGACATCGAAATCCGCCCCCTCGGCGTGGACTCGTTCGAGTTCGACGACGAGGGCGAGCTGGAGATGGACTTCATCCCGATCCGCCCTGGCCGCTTCGTCCTGCGCATACCCGGCACCACCGGCGAGACGCAGCAGGTGATCTTCAACGTGACGGACTGACGGCCATGAAGCTGGTTCGCGTTGCTGCGCTGACCCTTTGCACCGCCCTCGCTGCTGCCCCGGCGATCGCGGCGGAGGGGAGCGATACGGACTGGCCCTGTGTGCAGCGCAAGGTGCCGGTGCTGACGCCGGCGGCGGTGTGGACCGGGCCGGCGATCGACGACACGAGCGGCGACTGGCGGGCCGACGGTGAGGTCGCCGACCTTGTGGCGCGCCTTTCCCAGCGCCGCATGCCGATGGAGGAGGCCGAGGCCGAGATCGAGGCATTCGCGGACGCCCTCGACGAGGCGTCCGCGGATCGCCTGACGCTGCTGTTCGCCGGCCTCTTCCAGACGATGAACCGCGAGCGCGGCGATATCATCGAGGGGATCGAGCGCTACGCCCGGCGCCAGCGCCAGGTGGCCGACACCGTGCGCACCATGGCGGCCGAGTTCGGTGCGCTCCAGCGCGATCCGGGCGCAGACCCGGCGTCTATAGCCGAGGCGCGGACGCAGCTGGAGTGGCAGACGCGCATCTTCAACGAGCGCCGCGCCTCGCTGCCCTACGTGTGTGAGGTGCCACGCTTCGTCGAGCAGCGCCTCTTCGCGCTCGGTCGCGCGATCACCAGGGCGACACCGGACTGAGGCGAGCGCCTCGGGATTTGGTGATCGGGCGAGTCCCACGCAAAGCGCGGGGCGCGGACCTGTTCCGGCGATGGCGAGGCCGAGCTTTGGCGATATTCAGAAGCGAGGGGGGTTCCCCCCTCGCGCTCCCTCCGCCTCGCCGGCAGGCAGCCGTTCAGATCAGACGACCGCGAAGAGGCGGTCGGCTGAGCTGAACAGCAGCAATCAACGCTGGGTCGGGCTGCGACGGCCTCAAGCGCCCGTCCTCGCCATGCTCGCGCAATTCTGGGGCAGGTAGAACCGCCGCCGCGAGAACCGCACCGCCGCAGCCGGGGCGCGCTGCGCGTGGCTCCGGGCGGGCGCTTGACCCCGCCGCAGCCCTCGGGGCCCGTGCGAAAGTGGTGTGCCGGGGGACCTGGTAGGCTTCTACTGGCTTAGCCGGTGCGGTTGTCGCGGTTCCAGCGGGAGGTCCGCTTCGGCCCATCCGTCGGTTCCGTGCGGATACCACATCACGCCGGTATAGCCGGCGGCGACGGCGCGCTTGGCCGCATTCCACGACATCCAGCAGTCGGCGAGGCAGTAGAAGACGAGCGGGGCGCCTTTGTTGCCATCCGTGACGCGCTCGAGCGCGGCGTGGAAGTAGGCGTCGGCGTCGGGCGAGAGGCGGTCGTAGCCGGTGTTGGCGAGCCAGATGCTGCCGGGGATGTCGTCCCGCGGCTTGGGGCGCCAGAGGGTGCCCGCCGGGAGCTTGTCGGGCCGTTCCGGTGTGGGGAGGGTGTCGATGAAGACAGCCGCCTTTTGCTCCCAGAGCGCCCTCGTTTCGGCGGTGGTCAGCACCTCGGCACCGGCGAGCGTTGCGGGGACGGGGGCGCGGTAGGGGGGGCCGCGGTAGCCGTCCGGCTCCGCGATCTCCTTGGTGTCGGGCGGACGGGGCGCGGCGGGCTCGGCCGTGGCTCCCGCGGCGCCGAGCCCGGCAGCCACGAGTGCGGCCGCCAGGCGGAGCCGGACCTGGCGCGTCAATCGGCGCTCCCGGCGGTGATCGGTTGATCGTTTTCGTCGAGCAGCGGAACGCCGTAGTCGAGGAGGATGGCGTTGATCTCGTCCTGGTTCTCGGCGATCACACGGTTCAGCGAGCGCTTCCATTCCTGGTCGGACGGCCGCACGCCCATCGTGATCCGGTAGGTCATGCGCGAGCCGCCATCCTCGTTGATGAGCGGGATCACCACATGCGGCGTGTCGGCATTCTTGGCGTGCCAGCCGGCCATCGGCCCCCAAGCGAGGGCGCCATCGATCTCGCCGGCCTCCAGGTCGGCGAACATGTCCTCGATCGGGTGATCGATGCGCGTGTCCACCATCAGTTGGTAGGGACGGGCGCGGCCGATGAGGCCGTTGCGTGCCAGCGTGGTGGCCGGCGGCGTGCCGGCGACGACGCCGAGCGTCGCATCCTTCAGACGCGGGTCCGCGAGGGTGGTGACGTCGGCCAGCGGCGAATTCTGCGGCACGACGAGGGCGTAGGCGGTGCGGAAATACGGGTTGGTGCTCTGCACCAGCTCGTTGCCCTGCGCGAACCCCATGATGATGTCGCATTGGAAGGCGCGGAGCGTGTTGCGCACGAAGCCGATGCCTTGCGGGAAAAAGGTGTAGGTGACGCCCTCGCGGCCGAGCTTGTTCGCGATCAGCTCGGCGAGTTTGTTCTCGTAACCCTCACCCGCCTCGTTGGAGAGGGGGAGATTGCTCGGATCGGCACAGACGCGAAGCATCGTGGGATCGACGAGTTCGAGGTCCGCGCCGAGGCCGGTCGACTGCGCCGCCGCACCGCTCACCGCCAGGGTGAGCGCTGCGGCCAGCGCGCCGCCGAGAGCGCGGCGTGGACGCCGATCAGCTGCCCATGCAGGCATCTTCAGCCTCGGAGAATGCATCGCTCTTGGCTTCCTTCTTGGCGGGGCGGCCGCGTGGAAGGTCCCCTTGGGCCCGGGCGCGAAGATAGACGTAGATGTCGTCCAGGTAGCACATCACGTTCGGGTTGGTGCCGAAAGCGGGCATCACCTGGTTGGCCTGGCCGGTGCCGACATTCTGCTTGCCGTTCACGACGACCTCGTAGAACTCGTAGTAGTCCATGTTGGCGACGCTTTCAGCCAATCCCGGCGCGTAGCTCGAACCCATGCCGTCCGGTCCGTGGCAGACGTGGCATTCGGCGTGGTAGCGGCGAAATCCGGAATAGGTGTTCCAGTCGACCGTGCCGTCGTCGGTGATGTTGAAGGTGGGGACCCCGTCGGCGTCGTAGTGTTTGCCGTCGACCGTCTCGACGGATGTGGGGTCGCCGGGGCTGACTGCGAACGCCGCGGTCGATACTGCGATCATGGCGGCCCCGATCAGGACGCGTCTCATCATAGAATGTACCTTTGGAAGGCGACTGTGCCGTTGCAAACGGGGCGGCCGCGTGATGGGCCGCCCCGTCTGATGCGTGTCGGATGCCTCGGTGGAGACGGCCGGCGGCGCCAGCCGGCCGGCCGAGCGTTTGCTTACTGCGTGGCGCTGTCGGGCAGCGTGAACACCGTCAGCTGGCCGCCCAGCTCGGTGTACTGCTTGAGGCCCGAGTAGCCGCCCACGGCGCCTAGACCCGCGTTCGGGTCGGTGAGGCCCGCGGCGAGGCCGATGCCGGCCCAACCGCCGATGCCGGAGAGAACGCCGACGTACTGCTTGCCGTCCTGCTCGTAGGTCATCACGTTGCCGATGATGCCGGACGGGGTGCGGAACTTGTAGAGTTCGTCGCCGGTCTTCATGTCGACCGCCTTCAGGTAGCCTTCGAGCGTGCCGTAGAAGACGATGTCGCCGGCCGTGGCGAGGGCGCCTGACCAGACCGAGAACTGCTCGGGGATCGACCAGACGATCTCACCCTTCACCGCGTCCCAGGCGATGAAGTTGCCCATGCCGCCGTGGCTGTCCGGAGCAGGGTACATGGAGAGCGTCGCACCGATGTAGGGCTGGCCCGCGGTGTAGGAGACGCGGAACGGCTCGTAGTCCATGCAGACGTGGTTGGTGGGGATGTAGAACAGCTTGGTCTCGGGGGAATAGGCCGAGGGCTGCTGATCCTTCGAGCCGAGCGCGGCCGGGCAGATGCCGCTGGAGTTGACGTCTTCGCCGTTCTGCTCGGTGGAATATTCGGCGACCACTTGCGGGCGGCCGTACTGGTCGGACGACTTGTCCATCTCGACGTGCGTCGCCCAGTTCACCGCCGGATCGAACTTCTCGGCAACGAGCAGCTCACCCGTCTCACGGTTCATGGTGTAGGAGAAGCCGTTGCGGTCGGGGTGGACGAGGGCCGGGACGGTCTCGCCGTCGAACTCGAGATCGGCGAGGATCATCTCGTTGACGCCGTCGTAGTCCCACTCGTCGTGCGGGGTCATCTGGTAGACCCACTTGGCCATGCCGTCGTCCGGATCACGGGCGAAGATGGTCATGGACCAGCGGTTGTCGCCCGGACGCTGAGCGGGGTTCCAGGTCGAGGGGTTTCCGGTGCCGTAGTAGATGAGGTCGAGCTTGGGGTCGTACGAGTACCAGCCCCAGGTCGTCCCGCCGCCGATCTTCCATTGATCGCCTTCCCAGGTCGCCGTGCCGGAATCCTTGCCGACGGGCTCGCCGAGATGCGTGGTGTTCTGCGGGTCCATCAGCGTCATGTCGTCGGGACCGGTGGAGTAAGCCCGCCAAACCTGCTCGCCGTCGGCGAGGTTGTAGGAGGTGATGTGGCCCTGCACGCCGTACTCGCCGCCGGATATGCCGGTGAGGACTTTGTCCTTGACCACCATCGGCGCCATCGTGGCGGTTTCGCCCTTCGAGGGGTCGCCGTTCTTGACCTCCCAGACCACCGAGCCGTCCTCGGCGTTGAGTGCGACGAGTGTCGTGTCGGCCTGCTGGAGGAGGATCAGGGCGGGTGTGCTATCGGTCGCCGGTGCGTAGGAGACGCCGCGATACACGGTGTCGCAACACATCACGCCGATGACGTTCGGGTCCTGCTGGGGCTCGTACTTCCACTTGATCGTGCCCTCGTTGGACAGATCCACCGCGAAGACGTTGTTCGGGAACGGTGTGGCGAAATACATCATGTCGCCGATAACGAGCGGCGACCCTTCGTGACCGCGCAGGACGCCGGTCGACATGCTCCAAGCAACCTGTAGCTGACCGACATTGTCCTTGTTGATCTGATCCAGCTCGGAGTAACGCCAGTTGGCGTAGTTTCCGGTCGGCATCACCCAGTCGGCGGCGTTGCCTTCCATTTCGATCAGCTTATCGTTGGCAATGGCCACCGTCGAGGCGAGGCCGAGAGCCAGCGCGCTGCAAGCCGAAGTCAATATAAGTTGCTTCATCAGCACCTCCCTAGCTATTTTTCCGCGGGTGAAACCCCGCGGTTCGATGCGATATCCCATCATGATCTCGCCAGAGATTGCAATGGCGACTCAAGTCGGAAGAACGTTGCGCCGCATACGACCAAAGTCCCGCTGCGAAAGGATAGGTCGTCGCTTAATCAGATTGCGGTATAATAAGCGTCCTCTTGAGCAAGGACGGGGTAAGATGCTGCCGTATCGGGCGGATGCTCTTGCTATCCCGCATCCAGGTGGAACATGTCGCGAGAATTTATTGCGACCAAAGGCGGGGGGGACAAGTTGCGTGGGGCGCGGGTCAGCGTCATAGGTGCGATCGCCCTCGCCGTTCCCGCCGCCGCGCAGACTTCGCTCGACCACGCCCGCCTTGATTCTGAGGTGATGACGATCGCGCTGATGACGCGGGCGGACCGGTCCGGCGAGCCCACCGGTGCCAAGGCGGAATGCGCGCGATCGAACCGTGCCGAGGCGGCATCGAGACGCCTCGTCGACCTCCAGGGGGAGGCAAACGGACGCCAAGCCGGGGATGTTGCGCGGGTACGACCGACATGAAGATCGGGTTCGTCGCTCTCGTTGTCGCGATGACCGCCATCGCTCCCCAAGCGGGGAAGGGCAACGCCGCCGGCCCGGTCGCGACGGAGCAGGCCCCGGGACGCGAGGCGGCGCTGCCGGTCGAAGAGGTGGCGCCGGGTGTCTTCGTCCACGAGGGCGCTGTGGCGCTGGCCGACGCGGTCAATCGCGGCGACATCGCCAACCTCGGCTTCATCGTCGGCGGCCGTGGTGTCGCGGTGGTGGATACCGGCGGGAGTGTCCCCGTGGGCCGGGCGCTGCTGGCGGCGGTGCGTGCGGAGACGCCGCTGCCGGTGCTCAGCGTCATCAACACCCACATGCACCCCGACCATACCTTCGGCAACGCCGCCTTCCGGGGCGCGGGACCGGGCGGCACCGACCCGCAGTTCATCGGCCACGCGAAGCTCGAGCGGGCGCTGGCGGTTCGGGCGGGGTACTACGTCGCCTCCAGCGCCGAGGCCATCGGCGCGGTGACAACCGCTGTGGAAGACATCGTGCTCCCGGACCGTGCGGTCGAGGGTAGCGTAGACATCGACATCGGCGACCGCGTGTTGCGACTGACCGCGTGGCCCACCGCCCACACGGACAATGATCTGACCGTTTTGGACGTCGCCACCCGGACGCTATTTGCGGGGGACCTCGTCTTCGTGCATCATCTACCTGTGGTGGATGGCAGCATCGCCGGGTGGCTGAAAATTCATCCGCCTCTGGCGGGAGTCGATGCCGTCCGAGTTGTTCCGGGACACGGCCCGGCAGCCCTCGACTGGCCTGGCGCGCTGGCGGATCAGCGGCACTACCTGGAGAGCGTCGCCTCCAACGTGCGAGACGCCATCGCGGACGGCATCCCCATGGCGCGTGCCGTGGAGGCGATGCCGGCACCGGCCGGGGGGTGGAGCTTGGTCGATACGTTCCACCGGCGCAACGTCACCGCCGCCTACGCCGAGCTGGAGTGGGAGTAGATCCGGCCGGCTCGAGCGATAGGGGCACGAAAACAAACACGGCAGGGAGGTTCGGATGACGCGTTTCACAGGGCGGATGCTTCTCGCGGCGGCATTGGTCGCGGGGAGTCTGAGCGGGGCCGCCGCCGCCGAGAGCGACGGGTCCGCCTGGTCGGACATTCGCCTCAACCTCTTCGGCGAAGCCGCTCTCGTCGAGGACGGGATCGTCTCGCTCGAGGCGCCCTACCGTGCCGAGGACGCGGCCGTGGTGCCGATGACCATCCGCACCACGCTCCCCGAGGGCGACGACCGCGAGGTGGTGCGCATCACGCTGGTGATCGACGAGAACCCGGCGCCCGTCGCCGCGACGTTCACACTGGGGCCCGATGCGAACGTCTCGGCCATCTCCACGCGCGTGCGGGTCAACGCCTACACCCCGGTCCACGCGGTGGCTGAACTCTCCGACGGGTCGCTCCATGTGGCAGAGACGTTCGTGAAGGCCTCCGGCGGATGCGCGGCGCCGATGGCCAAGGATGCCGAGCAGGCCCTCGCCAACCTCGGCAAGATGAAGGTGCGCTGGTTCGGTGATGCCGGAACCGCCGAGCCCGCACACGCCACCGCGCAATTGATGATCCGCCACCCCAACAATTCCGGGCTGCAGATGGACCAGCTCACCCGCTTCTATATCCCCGCCCACTTCGTCTCCAACGTGACGATCCGGCAGGGGGATGCGCTGGTGCTGGCGATGGAGGGCGGGATCTCGATCTCGGAGGACCCGAACTTCCGCATCGACTTCCGCTCCACCGGCGCGCCGCTGACGGTCGAGGCGACGGACACCGAAGGCAACGACTTCGGCCAGACCTTCCCGGTGGAGGGGTCCTGACGGGAGGGCCGGGCCCGGCCGACGCGGCTGCTCAGAAACAGCGCAGCTCGGCCTCCACCTGGGCGCGGCGCAACGCCTCGACGGCCGACTTGGCCTGCTCGCTGGTGCGGAAGATTACCCCGCGCTCCCCGGAGATCTGGCCGAGGCTGAGGAAGGTCTCGGCCTCCTCGTAGCGCGGGTAGGGGAGCAGCGTGCTGATCACGTCGATGGAGCAGGAGCACTGCTCCAGCACCGTGCGGGTCTCTTCGTTGGCCTTCATGCAGCCGAGCACGTAGTCGGCGATCGCAACCGTCGGATAGTCGGCGCCGCGGCGCATCGTATCGTCCGCCAGGCTCGGCGCGGCCATCCCCGTCACGCAGGCGGCAAGCCACGGAATCAACCAGACATTCCCTCGCTTCGACATTACGACTTTCCTCCACCTTGCTTTCGGGTGCACGCTTTTGCCCTAGTTGGAGCTGTTGTCCAGCCACAGGACGGACTGTGCAACACAGACAAAGGGACGGGGGAAATCATGCAAACGCGCGCAGCCGTCGCCTACGCGGCCGGCAAGCCGCTCGAGGTGACGACGGTCGAGCTGGAAGGCCCGAAGGCGGGCGAGGTCCTCGTCGAGATCAAGGCCACCGGCATCTGCCACACCGACGCGTTCACCCGCTCCGGCGACGACCCGGAAGGCATCTTCCCGGCCATCCTCGGCCACGAGGGCGCGGGCGTCGTGCGTCGAGGTCGGCGAGGGCGTGACGAGCGCTCAAGAAGGGCGACCACGTGATTCCGCTCTACACGGCCGAATGCCGCGAGTGCAAGTACTGCCTCAACCCGAAGACGAACCTGTGCCAGACGGTCCGCGCCACGCAGGGCAAGGGTCTGATGCCGGACGGCACCAGCCGCTTCTCACGACGGCAACGACCCGATCTACCACTACATGGGCAGCTCGACCTTCTCGAACTACACCGTGCTGCCGGAGATCTCGCTGGCGAAGGTTCGCGAGGACGCCCCGTTCGACAAGGTCTGCTACATCGGCTGCGGCGTGACGACGGGTGTCGGCGCCGTCGTCAACACCGCCAAGGTGGAGCCGGGCTCCACCGTGGCGGTGTTCGGCCTCGGCGGCATCGGCCTCAACGTCATCCAGGGCGCGCGCAGGTCGGCGCCGACCGGATCATCGGCGTCGACATCAACCCCGACAAGGTGGGCTGCCAAGAAGTTCGGCATGACCGACTTCATCAACCCGGACGAGGTCGGGCGCGACAAGGTGGTCGCAGGCGATCGTCGACATGACCAACGGCGGCGTCGACTACTCGTTCGAGTGCATCGGCAACGTCCACGTCATGCGCCAGGCGCTGGAGTGCTGCCACAAGGGCTGGGGCGAGAGCGTCATCATCGGCGTCGCCGGCGCCGGGCAGGAGATCGCGACGCGCCCCTTCCAGCTCGTCACCGGCCGCGTGTGGCGCGGCACGGCCTTCGGCGGCGCACGCGGCCGCACCGACGTGCCGAGCATGGTCGACTGGTACATGGACGGCAAGATCAACATCGACGACCTGATCACCCACACGATGCCGCTCGACGACATCAACAAGGGCTTCGACCTGATGCACGAGGGCAAGTCCATCCGTGCGGTGGTCGCTCTACTGATGTCGGTCCT